>NC_009633.1:0-2464783 GCF_000016985.1 Alkaliphilus metalliredigens QYMF
AAACGGAGTATTAATAATAAAATTGAAAGTGCAGTTAGGGGGCTGTTATATGCACGATAACCTACCGCAGATATGGGAAAAGGCTATCAATTTAATCAAGACAGAACTTACTGAGGTTAGCTTTAATACATGGGTTAAACCCATCCAAGCCATTTCTTTGGATAATGAAACACTTGTACTGGGAGTACCTAATGACTTCACACAAGGGATATTAAATGCCCGTTATAATACTTTAATTAGTAATGCGGTGAAGCAAGTTACTTCTAAAAATTATGAAGTCCACATTGTAGTACCCTCAGAGGAACGTGTTGGTGATACGCAGAATATCAACGCCAGAAGATCGAATGCCCAATCACCAATTATGGGTAATAGTCCTCTGATCTTAAATCCTAAATATACCTTTGATACTTTTGTCATTGGTAATAGTAATCGTTTTGCCCATGCCGCTTCTGTGGCTGTGGCCGAGTCACCTGCAAAAGCCTATAACCCATTGTTTATTTATGGGGGAGTTGGTTTAGGCAAAACTCACTTAATGAATGCTATTGGTCACTACATCTTAGCAAACAATCCTAAAGCTAAGGTCGTTTATGTATCCTCAGAAACTTTTACCAATGAATTAATTAACTCCATTCGTGATGATCGAAATGTAGAGTTTAGAAATCGCTATCGTAATGTTGACGTGCTCTTAGTTGATGATATTCAATTCATCGCTGGTAAAGAAAGAACACAGGAGGAATTTTTCCATACATTTAATGCACTTCATGAATCTAATAAACAAATCATTATCTCTAGCGATAGACCCCCAAAAGAAATTCCTACTTTAGAAGAACGCTTAAGATCAAGGTTTGAATGGGGTTTGATTACTGATATTCAACCTCCTGACCTGGAAACACGTATTGCCATCTTACGTAAAAAAGCCCAAATGGAGAATATTTATGTTCCCGATGAAGTGACGGCTCATATTGCAAAAAAAATACAATCCAATATTCGGGAACTTGAAGGCGCTTTGATCCGAATTGTTGCCTATTCTTCATTAACAAATAGTGAAGTAACAGTAGAGTTAGCCAGTGAAGCATTAAAGGAAATTTTTACTTCTAAACCTCGGCTACTTAATGTTCCATTAATAAAAGAGGTGGTTTCAAACCATTTCAGTATCAAGCTTGAAGATTTTGACTCTAAAAAACGGACAAGATCAATTTCTTATCCAAGACAGGTTGCTATGTATCTTACAAGGGAATTAACAGATCTCTCTCTCCCTAAAATAGGCGACGAGTTTGGAGGCAGGGATCATACAACTGTTATGCATGCTCATAGTAAAATTGTAAATGAGATTAACAGTGATTCAGACCTGAAAAATAAACTTGATGCAATCATAAAGGAATTGAAGAGTGATTAATTCACATACTCATTAACAGTCTCTGTGAATGGGCTGTTAATAGTTTTTAGTTACTTTGATTTTTCTTAATATGTGTATAACTTGTCCCAGCTTTTGAACATTTCCTCCACATGTGTATAGTTTTGTTTTTAAGCGGTACGCCTATTTAT
This sequence comes from Alkaliphilus metalliredigens QYMF, assembly GCF_000016985.1. Lineage (NCBI taxonomy): Bacteria > Bacillati > Bacillota > Clostridia > Peptostreptococcales > Natronincolaceae > Alkaliphilus > Alkaliphilus metalliredigens. The sequence continues at coordinate 1,546 of NC_009633.1, forward strand.
CCACAAATTAACAGGCCTTACTACTAATACTACTAAATTTGTTTATTTATATTATCTATAAATGAGAGGGAGGTTATCCACAAATGCATTTTTCTTGTAGCCAAAAAGCGTTAATGCACAGTATCTCAATTGTACAAAAAGGGGTATCTGCTAAAACCACGTTACCCATATTAAAAGGGATCTACATTGAAACAAATAACGAAGGATTAAGGTTAGTTGGAACAGATCTAGAGATTGGTATCGAGCACGTAATGGAAGCAGATGTTTTACAGGAAGGAATTGTTGTTGTTGATGCAAGACTATTCAGTGAGATCATTCGAAAGCTTCCTGATGCTGAAGTAGACATTACCTTAAAAGAAAATAATCAACTAGAGATTAAATGCGCAAGTACAGAATTTAATATTTTAGTTTATTCTCCAGATGAATTTCCAGAGCTCCCCATAGTAGAAGAGGACCAGGTTTATGAAATAGCACAGGAATTATTTAAAGGGATGATTCGTCAGACTGTATTTGCAACATCCCAAGATGAATCAAGGCCAATTTTAACAGGTGTGTTAATGGAGATTGAGGAAAATACATTAAATATGGTAGCCCTAGATGGATATAGATTAGCATTGAGAAAAGGAAAAATTTCAGGCAATAGTAACCATAAGGTTGTTGTTCCGGCTAAAACCTTAAATGAGGTGAATCGGATTCTGAACCCAGATGAAGAAGAACCTCTACACATTACGTTAACAAATAATCATGCACTTTTTACTGCTGGTAAAACAAAATTAATTTCTAGATTGTTAGAAGGAGAATTTATTAATTATAAGCAGATTTTACCTAAAGAACATCGTTCAAAGGTTACAATAAAGGGAAAAGAAATATTAAATAGTATAGAAAGAGCGTCCTTATTAGCAAAGGAAGGTAGGAATAACTTAGTCAGGTTTGTTGTGAATGATGAGAAAATGGTGATTACTTCAAATTCTGAATTAGGAAAAGTTCATGAGGAAATAAACATTGTTCTTGAAGGAGAAGATATAGAAATTGCTTTTAACTCTAAATACTTTATTGATGCATTAAAGGTGATAGATGATGAAGAAGTTTGTTTAGAATTTACGACTAACTTAAGTCCAGGAATTTTAAAACCCTTAGCAAATGAGAATTATACCTATCTTGTGCTTCCAGTACGGTTAGCATCTAACTAGTTTTAACCCAGCAAATTGCTGGGTTTATATTTTGAATAAAGCGATAAAATAATAAGATAAAATCGAAAGGAGGGTTAAAGTTAATGTTAAAAGAAGTTAAAATTGAAGGGGAATACATTAAGTTAGATCAAATATTAAAGTTAGGTGAATTAGTAGGAAGTGGGGGACAGGCGAAATTACTTATTTTAAACGGAGAAGTTAAAGTAAATGGTAATATCGTAATTCAACGAGGTAAAAAGATCCGACCAGGAGATATTGTTGAATTATTTGATGATAAAGTTAAAGTTATTTAAGATTAGCTTTAATAAAACAAATACCTTAGCAAAATAGTCACTTAAATAAAAAAAGTAGTACATCTCCGAATTAGGGGGAGGATAATATGATCATTGAGGGATTGAAGCTTATTAACTTTAGAAATTATGAGCAACTTCAACTTCAACTTCATCCAAAGTTAAATATTTTTGTGGGTGAGAATGCCCAAGGTAAGACTAATGTTCTTGAAGCAGTCTATTTAAGTGCCATAGGAAAATCCTTTCGAACCAGTAAAGATCAAGAAATGATTTTTGTGGATAAACATCAGGCTTATGTTCAAGTTAAAGTAAAGAGAGTCGTCTATGAAAATAATATTGAACTAAGACTTAATGTAGATAAAAAGAAGAATATTAAAGTGAATCAAGTGCCTCTACTGAAATTAGGCGAGCTTCTTGGAAATCTAAATATTGTTTTGTTTTCACCTGAGGATCTAAAGATTATTAAAGAGGGTCCAGGGGAGAGAAGAAAATTTATAGATGGGGAAATTTCACAAATAGCCCCTAAATATTACTATAACTTGAATCAATATAATAAAATACTTCAACAGAGAAACAAACTCTTGAAGTACCATAAAGGAAAAAAACTTGACTTAGAGGTATGGAATGAACAATTAGCTAATATTGGCGCTTCACTGATTATTTATCGGAGAAACTTTATCAAAAGAATTGCCATATTGGCTAAGTTAATGCATCGCAAAATAACAGATGGTATTGAGACATTAGAAATTGAATACAAAAGCAGTGTTTTGATTAAAGATCATGATACAGTTGATCAAATAAGAGTTGGTTTTTTAAAAGAGTTAAACCAATCCGCGGATGAAGAAAGGCGAAGAGGAGTTACATTGGTAGGTCCTCATCGTGATGACTTGAACTTCAATATTAATGGATTAGAGGTAAAAACCTATGGGTCTCAAGGTCAACAGCGAACAGCAGTGTTATCTCTTAAATTGGCAGAGTTAGAATTAATAAAAGGTGAAGTAGGAGAATATCCTGTTTTATTACTTGATGATGTAATGAGTGAATTAGACATGAAAAGGCAAAATGATTTAATATATCATTTAAAGCATGTACAAACATTAGTTACAACAACGATGCTAGAGCCATTAAATATTAAAAATGTGCAAGATAAAGCCCTCTTTAGAGTGATAAAGGGAGAAATAGGGAAATATGAGTAACTTTTCAAAAACAACTTAGATTTTCTTTTATTATTATTAGATAAAGGTTATAATAAGTAGATGTACCAAAAAGCGAGGAGGAAGGTAGATGTTTCTTCATCTAGGAGGAGAAATTGCAGTACATTCAAGTGAAGTTATTGCAATACTTGATATAGAATCAACATTAAAATCCAAAGATAGCAAAGCTTTTTTAAAAATATGTAAAGAAAAAGGATTTATCCATAAAATTACCAATGAAGAACCTAGATCCTTTGTAATTACTGAAAAACAAGAACATCTAGCTAAATCTGGTAATCGGATTCGAAAGTTGGTTATTTATTATTCTCCGATATCTGCACCCACATTACAAAAACGTGCAGCTTTTATTCCGGAATAAGAATATAGCAAGATTGAATTAATTTCGGGGACTAATGAGTAGGAGGTTGAAAATATGGAAAACAAAATACAAGAGTATGGCGCTGAACAGATACAAGTACTAGAAGGTTTGGAAGCAGTTAGAAAAAGACCAGGGATGTATATTGGTAGCACGGGACCAAGAGGATTACATCATCTTGTGTATGAAGTTGTAGATAACAGTGTAGATGAAGCTTTAGCAGGATATTGTGACGTTATTGACGTGACAATATACCAAGATAATTCCATTAAGGTTGTTGATAATGGACGTGGAATTCCCATAGAGACACATCCTCAAACAGGGAAATCCACATTAGAGACTGTTATGACTGTGCTTCATGCCGGTGGAAAATTTGGAGGAGGAGGATACAAAGTATCCGGTGGACTCCATGGAGTGGGTATTTCTGTTGTTAATGCACTGTCAGAATATGTTGAAGTTGAAGTGAGGAAAGATGGTAAGCTTTATAAACAAAGATATGAAAGAGGAATACCAATCACTGATGTACAAGAAGTTGGTGAAACTACGGAGACTGGAACCACTATCACTTTTAAAGCAGACTCTGAAATTTTTGAAGAGATTCTTTACGTATATACAACACTAGAGAATAGATTAAGAGAAATGGCTTTTTTAAATAAGGGAATTAAAATTACTTTGAGAGATTTAAGAGAAGAAGAAGTCATGGAAAGTTCTTTCCGCTATGATGGTGGGATTCAAGAGTTTGTAATGCATCTCAACAGAAATAGAGAAGCCTTAATTGATAAAGTGATTTATTTTGAAAAACAAAAAGAGGGAAGTGTTGTTGAAGTCGCCCTACAATATACAGGTGCTTATACGGAAAATATATTTTCCTATGCCAATACCATTAATACCCATGAAGGTGGGACACATTTAAGTGGATTTAAAGCTGGATTAACACGGGTAATTAATGAATATGCACGTAAAAATGGCATATTGAAAGAAAAAGAGATCAATCTTTTAGGAGAGGATATCCGTGAGGGGTTAACAGCCATTATTTCTGTTAAAATGGCAGATCCTCAATTTGAAGGTCAGACAAAAACAAAGCTAGGGAATAGTGAAATGAAGGGAATTGTTGAGTCTAGTACATCACAATATCTGGAAGCTTTCTTAGAGGAAAATCCTCATGAAGCAAAGATCATTATAGAAAAGTCATTAAGAGCCCAAAGAGCCCGTGAAGCAGCAAAAAAAGCCAGAGAATTAACCAGAAGAAAAGGTGCACTGGAAAACACTGCGCTCCCTGGAAAGCTAGCGGATTGTGCTGAAAAAGATCCTGCACTGAGTGAAATTTATATAGTTGAGGGAAATTCTGCTGGAGGTAGTGCAAAGCAAGGTAGAGATAGGGCTACACAAGCGATATTACCACTAAGGGGAAAAATACTAAATGTTGAAAAATCAAGATTAGATAGAATACTAGGATCTGCAGAAATTAGAAATATGATTACAGCATTTGGTACAGGTATAGGCATTGAGTTTGATATAGAAAAAGTAAGATATCATAAAATAGTGATTATGACTGATGCTGATGTAGATGGAGCCCATATTAGAACATTATTATTAACTTTCTTTTTTAGATATATGAAGCCTTTAATTGAACTAGGATATGTATATATTGCCCAACCACCATTATATAAGTTAAAAAAAGGTAAAGTAGAAAATTATGCTTATTCAGATGAGGAAATGCAAAAAATAATAGTCCAAATGGGTGGAAGTGCAGATATTCAAAGATATAAAGGACTTGGTGAAATGAATCCAGAACAACTTTGGGATACGACTATGAATCCTGAGACCAGAACCTTTTTACAAGTATCTATTGAGGATGCAGCTGGTGCAGATGATATTTTCAACACGCTTATGGGTGATAAAGTAGAACCAAGAAGACAATTTATAGAGCAAAATTCAAAATATGTTACAAATCTAGATATATAATAAAGGGGGATGAAAGATGATAGATAACAAAGATAATATAGTCCCTATAAATATAGAAAGTGAAATGAAAAAATCATATATAGATTATTCTATGAGTGTTATCGTAGGAAGAGCCCTTCCAGATGTAAGAGATGGACTTAAACCTGTTCATAGAAGAATATTATACTCTATGATTGAGCTAGGAGTGACTCCTGATAAACCACATAAAAAATCAGCACGTATCGTCGGGGATGTTTTAGGTAAGTACCATCCCCATGGTGATACTGCTGTATATGATGCAATGGTTCGTTTGGCTCAAGATTTTTCAATGAGATATTTATTAGTAGATGGTCATGGTAACTTCGGATCTGTTGATGGTGATGGCGCAGCTGCTATGCGTTATACAGAGGCGAGACTATCTAAAATATCTGTAGAGATGATTAGGGATATTAACAAAGAAACTGTAGATTATAGACCAAACTTCGACGAAACATTAAAAGAACCTGCTGTACTTCCAAGTCGATTTCCAAATTTACTTGTTAATGGGTCTAACGGTATTGCTGTTGGAATGGCTACTAATATTCCACCTCACAATTTAGGAGAGGTAATAGATAGTGTTGTTACTTTAATTGATGATTCTGAGGCTGAAATAGAAGATTTTATGGAACATATTAAAGGCCCAGACTTTCCAACTGGTGGTATTATTTTGGGTACAGAAGGAATTAAAGATGCTTATACAACAGGTAGAGGTAAGATTAAAGTAAGAGCTAAAGCAAGTATAGAAGAGATGAGTAAGGGAAGACAACACATTATTGTGAATGAAATTCCATATCAAGTAAATAAGGCGAGACTAATTGAAAAAATAGCAGAATTGGTAAGAGACAAAAAAATAGAAGGTATTTCTGATCTAAGAGATGAAAGTGATAGAGAAGGAATGCGTATCGTAATAGAACTTAAAAGAGATGCAAATGCAAATGTTGTACTTAATAAATTATATAAACATACTCAACTAGAAGATACTTTTGGTGTGATTATGATTGCAATCGTTGATGGTCAACCTAAAGTATTGAATTTAAAGGAAGTATTAACTCATTATTTAAATCATCAAAAAGATATCATTGTTAGAAGAACAAAATTTGATTTAAATAAGGCTGAAGATAGAGCACATATATTAGAGGGATTAAAGATAGCTTTAGATAACTTAGATGAGGTTATTAAGCTAATTAGAGGTTCAGATAATACTCAAATAGCTAAAGCTGGATTAATGGAAAAATTCAGTCTATCAGAAAAGCAAGCACAAGCGATTTTAGATATGAGATTGCAAAAGCTTACAGGTTTGGAAATAGAAAAAGTTGAAGAAGAATATAAAGAATTAATAAAGATTATTAACCATTTAAAAGAAATATTAGCAAATGAAAGATTACTTCTTGATATTATTAAAGAGGAATTATTAGAAATAAGAGAAAAATATGCAGATAAAAGAAGAACAGAAATAGCAATTGATCCAGGATCAATTAATATGATCGATTTAGTTGATGAAGAGGATGTTGTAATTACCCTTACTCACTTTGGTTATATTAAAAGATTACCAATCGATACCTATAGAAGCCAAAAAAGAGGTGGAAAAGGGATTTCAGGGGTAACAACTCGAGATGAAGACTTTGTTGAGAAGTTAACGATTACTTCTACCCATAGCCCACTTCTTTTCTTCACCAATTTAGGTAAGGTTTATAAGCTCAATGTTTATGAAATACCAGAAGGTAGAAGACAAGCAAAGGGAACAGCCATTGTTAATTTGTTGCAGTTATCGGCAAATGAAAAAATTGCGGCTGTCATTCCTGTTGACCGAGATTGTAATGAACAATACCTAGTGATGGCAACACAAAAAGGAATTATTAAAAAGACAGAGTTGTGTCAATTTGATAATACTCGAAAAACGGGATTAATGGCTATCAATATTCGTGAAGATGATGAATTGATCAGTGTTAGGTTAATCAACAAAGAGCAAGAGATTTTTATGATCACTTCCCAAGGGATGTCCATTCGATTTAAAGAAGACAATGTAAGGGATATGGGTAGGACTGCTATGGGGGTAAAAGGAATTAACCTTGCTGAGAAGGATTATGTAGTCGCCATGGAGGTACTAGAAGATAATAAGGATTTATTGGTAGTCAGTGAAAATGGACTTGGAAAGAGAACAGATTTAAGTGAGTATAGATTACAGACACGAGGTGGTAAGGGAATTAAAACTTACAAAGTGTCTAAGAAAACTGGCAACTTAATTGGTGCCAAAATTGTAGAGGATCATGACGAAATACTACTGATGACCAACGAGGGTATTGTCATTAGACTTAATGTAAAAGGAATCTCTAAAATGGGTCGAGCAACTAGAGGGGTTACTTTAATGAATACAGGAACAGAGAAAAGTATTGTATCAATAGCTCAAATACCCTATCATGAAGAAGTAATAATCCAAGAAATGATTGAAGAAATAAGTGAAGAAAAAGATGAAGAAAAAGATGAAGAATAGTTTTAAATAATTATGTTTAATCTAATTATTTTGGGGAAATAATAATAATGAAGCCTCACAACTTCAGATGCAACCCCCATATTCAATGTAGCAAAGGCATATCTTAGGATATGCCTTTGCTTTTTTGAAATAACTAACAAAGTGTTGAAAAATTTGATATAATTAATGTATTAAAGAATTTCATGTAATTAGAGAAACGAAAAAATGTTTAATTAATAAATTATAGGGTAAAATTTATTCTAGAGAAATAGGGGGGAACATGGTATGTCACTAAGTGTTAATAAACAGTTCAATGATGAAGAAAACTTATGGACAGTACAATTGGCCGGTGAAGTGGATATATATACTGCAGGACAATTGAAGGAAGCTTTTATTAAAATGATAGAAGAAAGAAAAGAGACAATTAAAATTGATTGTGAAGAACTAGTCTATATAGATAGCACTGGATTAGGGGTTTTAATTGGTGCACTTAAAAGACTTAAACAAGAAAAAAAAGAAATTATGTTGTTTAATATTAAGCCTAGCATTAAAAAACTATTAAATATTACGGGATTAGATAAGATTTTTATTATTGAGGGGTGAGATTTTGTTTACTATGCACAATGCAAAGGAGCAAAGGAGTATGAATGAAAAAAAGAACGATGAAATTAAATTAACAATACCAAACAAACCCGAATATGTAAGTGTGGTTCGATTAACTGTGTCTTCTATAGCAAATAGGATGGGTTTTGATGTAGAACAAATTGAAGACATTAAAATTGCTACAGCTGAAGCATGTACAAATGCCATAACACATGGAAAGTGTGATGTAGAGGAGTCCTTCGATATTAAATTTATAATTGATGAAGGCAAGCTAGTGATTTCTGTATTTGATAATGGAAAAGGATGTATGATTAATAATATCAAAAAACCTGACTTAATTAATCCGAAAGAGGGAGGGTTAGGTATTTTTATCATTAAATCACTGATGGATGATGTGAAGATTACTTCCGATGCTGATAAGGGGACGACAATCATAATGACAAAGTATGTGGGAGAGGATACTTAATGAAGAACATAGCAAGGGCTAATAAAATGGCTCTTAACAGAGATCACTCCCTAATGCATCTTACTGAAAAAGAACTCTTTATTGAATATCAAGAAAACAAAAAAGTTGAAGTGAGAAATGAACTGGTTAATCGTTATCTATATATCGCGGAAATACTATCAAAGAAGTTTCTAAATAAAGGAATTGATTATGAAGATATTTATCAAGTTGCTTCTTTAGGTTTAATTTATGCAATTGAAAGATTTGATCTAAGTCGAGGTTTTGAGTTTTCAAGTTTTGCCACACCAACGATTATTGGAGAGATAAAGAAGCACTTTAGAGATAAAGGCTGGTCTATTAGAGTTCCGAGAAGAATACAAGAGCTTTCTAAAAAAGTAAATACAGCAAAAATGACACTGCATCAAAATCTTCAAAGAACCCCGATGATTAAAGATATTGCTGAATATTTGAATTGTACGCAAGAAGAAGTGATGGAAGCAATGGAGGCAAGTCAAGTTTATACGCCTAAGTCCTTAGACTTAACTTATGATAATGATGGGGAAGATAAGGATATCCAATTAATTGACTTAATAGGAGAAAAGGATAAGAATTTTGATGAAATTGAAAATCGAGATTTTTTGAAGAAAGCAATGAGAAACTTAAATGAAGTAGAAAAAAAGGTGTTAGAGGATAGGTTCTTTAATAGTAAGACACAAATGAATGTTGCAGAAGAATTAAATGTATCACAGATGACTGTCTCTAGGATGGAAAAGAGAATTATAGAGAAATTTAGAAAAGAATTAAACAAGAGTATGGAATGAAAGGGGGGGAGTGATTAATCCCCCCAGTATTATTAAAAAAATGTTTATATAGCGATAATAAGGGTAAAAAATAGAACAGACAGCATTTAAATTGATTTTATGTCAAAAAGCTGATATAGTAGTACAAGTTGCCGAAAGACGAATGAAATTTAAAGGAAAAAGAAAAACTTCTTTAAAAACTATTGACAGACGGCATCAAAAATGATATATTGATTAAGTCGCCAAAACGCGACGGGTTATACCAAGCAAGTTAGAAATCAGGTCTTTGAAAACTAAACAGTATAGATGTAAGCCAGCATATAAGTAGATTACCAAAATCTAAGATTTTGTGTAAGTCACTTACTCGGCGTAAGCCGAGATACCATTTTAGTTAACTAGAATGGAACAAGAAATACCCAGAAATTTATATATAAGAGTTTGATCCTGGCTCAGGATGAACGCTGGCGGCGTGCCTAACACATGCAAGTCGAGCGGGTTAATCTGACGGAAGCCTTCGGGTGGAAGAAAGTGAAACTAGCGGCGGACGGGTGAGTAACGCGTGGGCAACCTACCTTGTACAGGGGGACAACAACGGGAAACCGTTGCTAATACCCCATAAAACCCTAGAGGGGCATCCCTTAAGGGTCAAAGAATTTCGGTACAAGATGGGCCCGCGTCTGATTAGCTAGTTGGTGAGGTAATGGCTCACCAAGGCGACGATCAGTAGCCGACCTGAGAGGGTGATCGGCCACACTGGAACTGAGACACGGTCCAGACTCCTACGGGAGGCAGCAGTGGGGAATATTGCACAATGGGCGAAAGCCTGATGCAGCAACGCCGCGTGAGCGATGAAGGCCTTCGGGTCGTAAAGCTCTGTCCTAGGGGAAGAATATTGACGGTACCCTAGGAGGAAGCCCCGGCTAACTACGTGCCAGCAGCCGCGGTAATACGTAGGGGGCAAGCGTTATCCGGAATCACTGGGCGTAAAGGGTGCGTAGGCGGTCTTGCAAGTCAGAGGTGAAAGGCTACGGCTCAACCGTAGTAAGCCTTTGAAACTGCAAGACTTGAGTATGGGAGAGGAAAGTGGAATTCCTAGTGTAGCGGTGAAATGCGTAGATATTAGGAGGAACACCAGTGGCGAAGGCGACTTTCTGGACCATTACTGACGCTGAGGCACGAAAGCGTGGGGAGCAAACAGGATTAGATACCCTGGTAGTCCACGCCGTAAACGATGAGTGCTAGGTGTTGGGGGTCGAACCTCAGTGCCGCAGCTAACGCATTAAGCACTCCGCCTGGGGAGTACGCTCGCAAGAGTGAAACTCAAAGGAATTGACGGGGACCCGCACAAGCAGCGGAGCATGTGGTTTAATTCGAAGCAACGCGAAGAACCTTACCTGGACTTGACATCCCTCGGACCACTCCTTAACCGGAGTCTTCCCTTCGGGGACTGAGGTGACAGGTGGTGCATGGTTGTCGTCAGCTCGTGTCGTGAGATGTTGGGTTAAGTCCCGCAACGAGCGCAACCCTTGTCTTTAGTTGCCAGCAGTTCGGCTGGGCACTCTAGAGAGACTGCCGGGGATAACTCGGAGGAAGGTGGGGATGACGTCAAATCATCATGCCCCTTATGTTCAGGGCTACACACGTGCTACAATGGCCGATACAACGGGCAGCGAAGGAGTAATCCGGAGCAAATCCTATAAAGTCGGTCCCAGTTCGGATTGTGGGCTGAAACTCGCCCACATGAAGCTGGAGTTGCTAGTAATCGCGAATCAGAATGTCGCGGTGAATGCGTTCCCGGGTCTTGTACACACCGCCCGTCACACCACGGGAGTCGGAAGCACCCGAAGTCAGCTATCTAACCGTAAGGAGGAAGCTGCCGAAGGTGAAGTCGATGACTGGGGTGAAGTCGTAACAAGGTAGCCGTATCGGAAGGTGCGGCTGGATCACCTCCTTTCTAAGGAGCAAAGGCGCATCTATACTGTTTGGTTTTGAGAGACCTAATCTCTCTAATAAAGTTAGACAAACGAAATCAACATTTCGGTTGTCTGCTTATGTTCTTTGAAAACTACACAATGTTATGTGAAACATGAAGCTATCAATTTGACGATTTCCTTGATTTGTTCAGGGAAACAAATCATCAAATTGCTAGCTAAGCGACTGACTCAAAATCGAAGATTTTGGTCATCTGCTTAAATAAATGCGAAATCAATAAACTATCAATTTGAAGATTATCTTGATTATTCAAGAAAGCTCAACAAGTTGTTAGCTGAGCGATTGACTCTAAATCTATGATTGGGGTCATGAGCGTAAAGGTCAAGTTATTAAGAGCAAAGGGCGGATGCCTTGGCACTAGGAGTCGATGAAGGACGTGGTAAGCTGCGATAAGCCTCGGGAAGCCGCAAGCAGGCATTGATCCGGGGATTTCCGAATGGGGAAACCCACTTGGGTTCATATCCAAGTATCTATTACTCAATTCATAGGTAATAGAAGACAGACCGGGGGAACTGAAACATCTAAGTACCCCGAGGAAGAGAAAGAAAATTCGATTCCCTCAGTAGCGGCGAGCGAAAGGGGAAGAGCCCAAACCGATGGGGTTTACTTCATCGGGGTTGTGGACACGGTCGTTAAGAAGAAGGTATTGTAGTAGAAGAGGGTTGGAAAGCCCCACCGGAGAAGGTAATAGTCCTGTATATCAAACAAGAAGATCTTTGACTGTGATCCAGAGTACCACGGGACACGTGAAACCCTGTGGGAAGCAGGGGGGACCACCCCCCAAGGCTAAATACTACCTAGTGACCGATAGCGCATAGTACCGTGAGGGAAAGGTGAAAAGAACCCCGGAAGGGGAGTGAAATAGAACCTGAAACCCTTTGCTTACAAGCTGTGGGAGCACTTTATATGTGTGACCGCGTACTTTTTGTAGAACGGGCCAACGAGTTATGGTATGGAGCAAGGTTAAGCACTTAAGGTGCGAAGCCGTAGGGAAACCGAGTCTTAATCGGGCGACTTAGTTTCATGCCATAGACCCGAAACCGAGCGACCTACCCATGGACAGGATGAAGCGGAAGTAAAATTTCGTGGAGGTCCGAACCGATTGACGTTGAAAAGTCACCGGATGATCTGTGGGTAGCGGTGAAATTCCAATCGAGCTCGGAGATAGCTGGTTCTCGCCGAAATAGCTTTAGGGCTAGCCTCAAGATTAGAGACACGGAGGTAGAGCACTGAATGGTCAAGGGGCCTTCACCGGTTACCGAAACCTATCAAACTCCGAATGCCGTCGTCTTATACTTGGGAGTCAGACTGCGAGTGATAAGATCCGTAGTCAAGAGGGAAAGAGCCCAGACCATCAGCTAAGGTCCCAAAGTATACGTTAAGTGGAAAAGGATGTGGAGTTGCACAGACAACCAGGATGTTGGCTTAGAAGCAGCCACTCATTTAAAGAGTGCGTAATAGCTCACTGGTCGAGTGATTCTGCGCCGAAAATGTCCGGGGCTCAAACGTATCACCGAAGCTATGGATCCGAAAGGATGGTAGGCGAGCGTTCTGTAAGGGTAGAAGCTGTACCGTAAGGAGCAGTGGACTTTACAGAAGAGAGAATGTTGGCATGAGTAACGAGAGGCAAGTGAGAATCTTGCCCGTCGAAAACCCAAGGTTTCCTGAGGAAGGTTCGTCCGCTCAGGGTTAGTCGGGACCTAAGCCGAGGCCGAAAGGCGTAGGCGATGGACAACAGGTTGAGATTCCTGTACCACTTTTAGTCGTTTGAGAAATGGGGGGACACAGTAGGATAAACCATGCGCACCGTTGGTTGTGTGCGTCTAAGCAAGTAGGGAGTTAGGATAGGCAAATCCGTTCTAACATATTCTGAGATGTGATGGGGAGCGAAATATAAGTAGCGAACTGGTTGATTCCACACTGTCGAGAAAAGCCTCTATCGAGACTATAAAGTGCCCGTACCGCAAACCGACACAGGTGGGTGAGGAGAGAATCCTAAGACGATCGGGAGAACTATTGTTAAGGAACTCGGCAAAATGACCCCGTAACTTCGGGAGAAGGGGTGCCGGATTTGGTGAAGGATTTACTCCATAAGCCTTATCCGGCCGCAGAGAATAGGCCCAAGCGACTGTTTACCAAAAACATAGGTCTCTGCTAAGTCGAAAGACGAAGTATAGGGGCTGACGCCTGCCCGGTGCTGGAAGGTTAAGGGGACGTGTTAGCGCAAGCGAAGCACTGAACTTAAGCCCCAGTAAACGGCGGCCGTAACTATAACGGTCCTAAGGTAGCGAAATTCCTTGTCGGGTAAGTTCCGACCCGCACGAAAGGCGTAACGATTTGGGCACTGTCTCAACAATAGACCCGGTGAAATTGTAATACCAGTGAAGATGCTGGTTACCCGCGACAGGACGGAAAGACCCCGTGGAGCTTTACTGTAGCCTGACATTGGATTTTGGTACTATATGTACAGGATAGGTGGGAGACTTTGAAACTAGGACGCCAGTCTTGGTGGAGTCGACCTTGGGATACCACTCTTGTAGTACTGAAATTCTAACCATAGACCGTGAAACCGGTCTTGGGACACTGTCAGGTGGGCAGTTTGACTGGGGCGGTCGCCTCCCAAAAAGTAACGGAGGCGCCCAAAGGTTCCCTCAGCACGGTCGGAAATCGTGCGTAGAGTGCAAAGGCAAAAGGGAGCTTGATTGCGAGACATACAGGTCGAGCAAGGACGAAAGTCGGGCTTAGTGATCCGGTGGTTCCGAGTGGAAGGGCCATCGCTCAACGGATAAAAGCTACCCCGGGGATAACAGGCTTATCTCCCCCAAGAGTCCACATCGACGGGGAGGTTTGGCACCTCGATGTCGGCTCATCACATCCTGGGGCTGTAGTAGGTCCCAAGGGTTGGGCTGTTCGCCCATTAAAGTGGTACGCGAGCTGGGTTCAGAACGTCGTGAGACAGTTCGGTCCCTATCCGTCGCGGGCGCAGGAAATTTGAGAGGAGCTGTCCTTAGTACGAGAGGACCGGGATGGACATACCTCTGGTGTACCAGTTGTTCTGCCAAGAGCATCGCTGGGTAGCTACGTATGGAAGGGATAAGTGCTGAAGGCATCTAAGCACGAAGCCCCCCTCAAGATAAGATTTCCCATCTCGAAAGAGAGTAAGACCCCAGGAAGACTACCTGGTTGATAGGTTGGAGGTGTAAGTGCAGTAATGTACTCAGCTGACCAATACTAATAGGTCGAGGACTTGACCAAAAGAAATATCCATAACATTGTGTAGTTTTGAGAGAATACTCTCAAAAAAACTTGAGCACTTGAAATTTTAAAGTAAATACTTTAAAATTGAGTGCGACATGAAGCGCTGCGATAGCAGTAGCGAAATTTCGTGACTATAGCGAAGGGGTCACACCTGTTCCCATCCCGAACACAGAAGTTAAGCCCTTCAGCGCTGATGGTACTTGGCGGGCAGCTGCCTGGGAGAGTAGGTCGTCGCGATACAGAAAATCCTCTACGGAAACGTAGAGGATTATTTGTTTTTTGATAATAATAAGCACTACTTAAAAAGAATAGGATATCATCAATTCATAAAAACAAGGATGTCATCAATCTATTGATTGCTTTAGGTTTAAATTGGAGGAAGGCAATCAATGGATTGATGGCTAAGTGATCAACACGAAAGTTAAAGTTCTAACTTTCGGTTGCCTACTTATGTCGAAAACTTATGTTCACAAAACACAATAATTAAGCAGGAATTCTTAAAAAAAAGTAGAAAATGTAAGTAGAAAATGAAATTATTAAATGGTGACGTTCAACTTATTGAAATAACAAAAATCCTATAGTATGAGTTAATAATTAAAATGTAAGGAAGTGATTACTTTGTATAAAGATAATCAAGATAATAAAATAATTGATATTAATGAATATAGAGAAAAGAAAAATAAAAAAATAGAAAAAGAAATTGAAGAAAGAGAAAAAACACTTAATCTCTTTATGAAGGTATTATCCACTATGAGAGAATAATTTTATTTAGTATAAACTAAAACAAACCACTTGATAATGGTTTGTTTATTTTAAATGGTTTATGTTAGATATTTAAGAACTGCATAGCACTTTGTTAATTTAGTATCTACCCATTTATTAAGGAAATGAATAAATGCATTACAATTTGTTTACGCTATATAGATAGTAGAGAATATATTAATAATGGATACTAAAAAACGATCTAATCATTGATGAAAGGGTATGATATTATGTATAATCATTCAGACACACCAATTGCAGAAGACTTCCAGCAGTTATATGAACAAGGATATAGATGTATTTATTATGAATTACACGAAAAGGATCAATTTTTCATAGCACATTTGAAAAATTTCGAAAATGAAGATATAAGAGAGCTTAAATGTAGTATAGAAGATGGGACAAATTTAAAAAACTATATTGATAATTTAAACTAAAAAGACCCTTCACTGTTAAGATAAAAGTAGTGGAGGGATTTTTTTGTTACGTTACGGTGATAAATGTTGACTAAAAACAATAAAAAGTGATATTATTAATCTTATGTTTTATTATCTTAAAAGTTTGTATAACTGAAAAAGGAGTGAAGCATAGAAGTCAGTTCGTAACCATCCTGACTCAAAATAAAACTAGGAGGAAAAAAATGAAACAAACAAAGATGTTAGTACAAGGAGCCATTATTGCTGGGCTTTATGTAGCGTTAACCCTTGCTTTTGCTCCAATCAGCTTTTTACAAGTTCAAGTTCGTATTTCCGAAGTACTAACGATATTACCAGTATTTACACCAGCAGCTATTCCAGGATTATTTGTAGGCGTGCTCATAGCCAATATGTTTGGGGGACTAGGAATCATTGATATTGTACTAGGAAGCTTAGCCACTTTAACAGCAGCATATCTATCCCGTAAGATGCCAAGGAGATGGTTAGTCCCTTTGCCACCTGTAGTCATTAATGCAGTTGTAGTGGCTTTTATTTTAAACTATGTATTAGGGTTCCCCTATGTAGCCACAATGGGATGGGTAGCTATCGGACAGATTATTGCATGCTATGGATTAGGATATCCTTTTATGCTGGTATTAGACAAGTATAAAGACAATATTTTTAAATAGTCACAAGTTCATAAAAAAACATTCTATTATTATAGGATGTTTTTTTTGTACAACAAAAACAAGGTTAGCAGGAATGATGTTGAAACATATAGAAGCTTAGTAATACGAAAGAAATGACATTAATAGAGGAAGTATTAACAATACATCGAAAAAAAGGAGAGATAACAATGATTCAAATTAACAAGGCTAAATTAGTAATGCAATCAGTACAGGGAAAAATTCATAGTCCCCAGGGGGCTAACCCATATCGTATTGATAGAGAGGGTGTTGGACACATTTTACCAGCTACAGGTGGCATTACATATAACGTAAAAATAGGGGATTCATGTATGGAATGGATTGGTGACCATGTGGAGCCTGGAGTGAGCATACGTAACGAAGATAAAATGGAGAACAATGCACTAATGATTTTATCATGCATTGGTAATGAAGCTAGGGTTGTAACAGGGGAAGCTAAGGGTGCTAAGGGCTATGTTACTGGGATGCATGGAGGCATTGATCATGTGTTAATTCATTTTAAAGAAGAAGATATGGAGAAGATGGCAATCAATGATACAATACTTATTAAAGCTTTTGGCCAAGGACTAGCTATCGAAGGATTAGATGATGTGAAGTGTATGAATATTGATCCTGGTTTATTTGAGAAGCTTGATATAAAAATTAACCCAGAGGGATATTTAGAAATTCCTGTGAAAACAGAGGTGCCAGCTTATATGATGGGATCTGGTATAGGAGGCGCAACAGCCTATTCTGGTGATTATGATATTATGACAGGGGATAAGGATGCCAATCGTGAATTTGGTATTAATGAACTCAAATTTGGAGACTTAGTTTTATTAAGAGATTGTGATAATACATATGGAAGACAATATTTAAAGGGTGCAGTTTCGATTGGGATTGTTGTGCATAGCGACTGTATTAAATCGGGACATGGACCAGGGATTACAGTGATTATGAGTAGCAAAAAACCAATCATAAAAGCCATCATCAATAAAGAAGCCAATATTTCAAATTACCTCCAAATAAAATAGATTGAAAAGAAGAATTCTAGTATTTTTAGAATTCTTCTTTTTTATAGTATAGGACATAGGGGATCTGGTTTAACTATAGTATGGAAGGGTAAAAAAGAAATAGAGAATTTTTGAAAAACAAAGCCAAGGAGGGATAAATATGTTTCCATACATTCCAGCTACCGAGGAATCAAAGAAAAAGATGTTAGAGGATGTTGGGCTTAATTCAGTAGAAGATTTATTTAAAGATATTAGCCATAAGGTGCGTTTAAAGGGCGAATTAAATATACCTAAACATAAATCAGAGCTTGAAGTTTCTTCATATATTAAAAAACTAGGTAAAATGAATGAAACAACAGAAGATTACACTTGTTTTTTAGGTTGTGGTGCCTATGACCACTATATTCCATCAGTGGTTGATGCCGTTATTTCAAGATCAGAATATTACACAGCATATACACCATACCAAGCTGAAATTGCTCAAGGAACATTGCAAACGATTTTCGAATTTCAATCTATGATGGCAGGGTTAACGGGCATGGATGTTTGTAATGCTTCTGTTTATGATGGTTCTACAGCTGTTTATGAAGCTGCATATGTTGCTGTAGCTTCTAACAGAAGAAAAGAAGTGCTTATTTCTAAGTCTGTACATCCTGAATATCGAAAAGTATTAAAAGCATCACTAGGTGCAGCTAATATTAAATATATAGAAATAGAAATAAAAGAAGGAACCACTGATTTAGACGATTTAAAAGAAAAGCTTACCAAGGATGTGAGTGCTGTCATTGTACAAAGTCCTAACTTTTTCGGACTTATTGAAGAAGTTGAAGAAGTGGTGAAAGAATCCCACGAAAATAAATCACTTGTGGTGATGAGTACGGATCCCATTAGTTTAGGTCTTTTAAAAACCCCTGGGGAAATGGGTGTTGATATTGCAATTGGAGAGGCTCAAGCATTGGGAATTCCACTTTCCTTTGGTGGACCTTATTTAGGATTTATAACAACAACAAAGGCACTTCTGAGAAAGGTTCCAGGAAGACTTGTTGGAATGACCAAAGATGTAGACGGGAAAAGAGGATTTGTTCTCACATTGCAAACCAGAGAGCAACATATTCGCCGAGAAAAATCCATTTCAAATATCTGTACAAATCAGGCGTTAAATGCAACAGCTGCAACGGTTTATTTATCATTAATGGGAAAAGAAGGAATGAAAGAAGTTGCTAAACAGAACTATGATAAGGCACATTATGCCCATGAACAACTTATCAGTACGGGAATGTTTGAAGATTCTTGGGAAAAGCCTTTCTTTAAAGAATTCACACTTAAATATAAAGGTAATCTAAAAGCACTAAAAGAAAAATTAGAAGAAAATAAAATACTTGGAGGCTTCCATCCAAAGGAAGATTACCAGGCATTAGAAAATCATCTTATTATTGCAGTTACTGAAAAACGCAGTAAAGAAGAAGTTGACCAGCTTTGCACAATTGTTAAGGAGGTGGAGTAATGTACGAGAAGGTGATCTATGAGATATCTAGTAAAGGCAAGAAGGGGTATATGTTACCACCTCAAGATGTTCCTCAATATGAAGTCCCGGAAAAATATCTAAGAAAAACAGATAATCATCTACCAGAAGTCAGTGAAAGAGAAGTAATGAGTCACTTTGTAAATATATCTTCTAAGAATTATCACATTGATAAGGGGTTTTATCCTTTAGGTTCTTGTACAATGAAATACAATCCTAAAATTAATGAGGCTATGGCTAGGCTAGATGGCTTAGCAAATATACATCCCTACCAAGATGAAAAAATGGTTCAAGGTGCTCTTAGGCTAATGTATGAGTTGCAAGGATCTTTAGGTGAGATTACAGGAATGGATGCTTTTACCTTACAGCCAGCTGCAGGAGCCCATGGAGAAAAGACCGGGCTAATGCTTATGCATCAGTATCATAGAGGTAGAAATGATTTAAAAAGAGATAAAATTATTGTGCCAGACTCCTCTCATGGTACCAATCCAGCTAGTGCTGCAATGACAGGATTTAAAATAATAGAAGTCCCCTCTAATGAACGAGGTGGCGTAGATATTGAAGCACTGAAGAATGTAGTAGGTGATGATACAGCAGGGCTTATGTTGACTAACCCAAGCACACTAGGCTTATTTGAAGAAAATATTACCGAAATTGCAGGAATCATACATGGGGCTGGAGGCCTTCTCTACTATGATGGTGCTAATATGAATGCAATTATGGGATATGCTCGTCCAGGAGATATGGGATTTGATATCATACACTTAAACCTTCACAAAACATTTACAACACCTCATGGTGGTGGAGGACCTGGGGCTGGACCGGTAGGCGTAAAAGAATTCTTAAAAGAATTTCTACCCGTGCCTATGATTGATAAAAAAGATGAGACATATACACTACGCTACGACATGGAAAATTCCATTGGAAAGGTCAAGAGTTTTTATGGTAACTTTGGTATGCTAATAAGAGCGTATACCTATATTTTAACAATGGGATCCGATGGGCTAAAACATGTTAGTGAGATGGCGGTACTCAATGCAAATTATTTAAAAGAAAATCTCAAAGAATACTATCAACTACCCTATGACATTCTTTGTAAGCATGAGTTTGTTTTATCGGGCAAGTCTATGAAAAAGAAATATGGCGTTTCAACTATGGACATTGCAAAGCGTCTGATTGATTATGGATATCACCCACCTTCAGTCTATTTCCCTCTTATTGTAGAGGAGGCAATTATGATTGAGCCAACGGAAACAGAAAGCAAAGAAACATTAGATGAGTTCATTAAAGTAATGATTACAATTGCAAAAGAAGCAGCTGAAAATCCAGATTTACTTCATGAAGCACCTCATCATTCACCTGTAAGAAGGTTAGATGATTCGGGAGCAGCCAGAAATCCGATTTTAAAGTGGCAGGATATAGAGTAGAATAGGAGACTCCCCTTACTTTATAAAAACAGTAGGGGGAGTTTTTATGGAATATATTTCATGATGTTCAATGGTTGACTTTATAATAAAGAGCTGTTATAGTAGTACAAGTCGTCGCAAGGCGAAGGAAATCTAAATAAGCATAAAGAAACAAAATAAAACAAAATAAAACAAAAAAAGTATTGACATATGTCATCAAAAATGATATATTGATTAAGTCGCCAAAACGCGACGGGTTATACCAAGCAAGTTAGAAATCAGGTCTTTGAAAACTAAACAGTATAGATGTAAGCCAGCATATAAGTAGATTACCAAAATCTAAGATTTTGTGTAAGTCACTTACTCGGCGTAAGCCGAGATACCATTTTAGTTAACTAGAATGGAACAAGAAATACCCAGAAATTTATATATAAGAGTTTGATCCTGGCTCAGGATGAACGCTGGCGGCGTGCCTAACACATGCAAGTCGAGCGGGTTAATCTGACGGAAGCCTTCGGGTGGAAGAAAGTGAAACTAGCGGCGGACGGGTGAGTAACGCGTGGGCAACCTACCTTGTACAGGGGGACAACAACGGGAAACCGTTGCTAATACCCCATAAAACCCTAGAGGGGCATCCCTTAAGGGTCAAAGAATTTCGGTACAAGATGGGCCCGCGTCTGATTAGCTAGTTGGTGAGGTAATGGCTCACCAAGGCGACGATCAGTAGCCGACCTGAGAGGGTGATCGGCCACACTGGAACTGAGACACGGTCCAGACTCCTACGGGAGGCAGCAGTGGGGAATATTGCACAATGGGCGAAAGCCTGATGCAGCAACGCCGCGTGAGCGATGAAGGCCTTCGGGTCGTAAAGCTCTGTCCTAGGGGAAGAATATTGACGGTACCCTAGGAGGAAGCCCCGGCTAACTACGTGCCAGCAGCCGCGGTAATACGTAGGGGGCAAGCGTTATCCGGAATCACTGGGCGTAAAGGGTGCGTAGGCGGTCTTGCAAGTCAGAGGTGAAAGGCTACGGCTCAACCGTAGTAAGCCTTTGAAACTGCAAGACTTGAGTATGGGAGAGGAAAGTGGAATTCCTAGTGTAGCGGTGAAATGCGTAGATATTAGGAGGAACACCAGTGGCGAAGGCGACTTTCTGGACCATTACTGACGCTGAGGCACGAAAGCGTGGGGAGCAAACAGGATTAGATACCCTGGTAGTCCACGCCGTAAACGATGAGTGCTAGGTGTTGGGGGTCGAACCTCAGTGCCGCAGCTAACGCATTAAGCACTCCGCCTGGGGAGTACGCTCGCAAGAGTGAAACTCAAAGGAATTGACGGGGACCCGCACAAGCAGCGGAGCATGTGGTTTAATTCGAAGCAACGCGAAGAACCTTACCTGGACTTGACATCCCTCGGACCACTCCTTAACCGGAGTCTTCCCTTCGGGGACTGAGGTGACAGGTGGTGCATGGTTGTCGTCAGCTCGTGTCGTGAGATGTTGGGTTAAGTCCCGCAACGAGCGCAACCCTTGTCTTTAGTTGCCAGCAGTTCGGCTGGGCACTCTAGAGAGACTGCCGGGGATAACTCGGAGGAAGGTGGGGATGACGTCAAATCATCATGCCCCTTATGTTCAGGGCTACACACGTGCTACAATGGCCGATACAACGGGCAGCGAAGGAGTAATCCGGAGCAAATCCTATAAAGTCGGTCCCAGTTCGGATTGTGGGCTGAAACTCGCCCACATGAAGCTGGAGTTGCTAGTAATCGCGAATCAGAATGTCGCGGTGAATGCGTTCCCGGGTCTTGTACACACCGCCCGTCACACCACGGGAGTCGGAAGCACCCGAAGTCAGCTATCTAACCGTAAGGAGGAAGCTGCCGAAGGTGAAGTCGATGACTGGGGTGAAGTCGTAACAAGGTAGCCGTATCGGAAGGTGCGGCTGGATCACCTCCTTTCTAAGGAGCAAAGGCGCATCTATACTGTTTGGTTTTGAGAGACCTAATCTCTCTAATAAAGTTAGACAAACGAAATCAACATTTCGGTTGTCTGCTTATGTTCTTTGAAAACTACACAATGTTATGAGAAACATGAAGCTATCAATTTGACGATTTCCTTGATTCGTTGAGGGAAACAAATCATCAAATCGCTAGCTAAGCGACTGACTCAAAATCGAAGATTTTGGTCATCTGCTTAAATAAATGCGAAATCAATAAACTATCAATTAAACCTTTTCTTTGATTTGTTCAGGGGAATATAAGGTGCGATTGTTAGCTGAGCGATTGACTCTAAATCTATGATTTGGGTCATGAGCGTAAAGGTCAAGTTATTAAGAGCAAAGGGCGGATGCCTTGGCACTAGGAGTCGATGAAGGACGTGGTAAGCTGCGATAAGCCTCGGGAAGCCGCAAGCAGGCATTGATCCGGGGATTTCCGAATGGGGAAACCCACTTGGGTTCATATCCAAGTATCTATTACTCAATTCATAGGTAATAGAAGACAGACCGGGGGAACTGAAACATCTAAGTACCCCGAGGAAGAGAAAGAAAATTCGATTCCCTCAGTAGCGGCGAGCGAAAGGGGAAGAGCCCAAACCGATGGGGTTTACTTCATCGGGGTTGTGGACACGGTCGTTAAGAAGAAGGTATTGTAGTAGAAGAGGGTTGGAAAGCCCCACCGGAGAAGGTAATAGTCCTGTATATCAAACAAGAAGATCTTTGACTGTGATCCAGAGTACCACGGGACACGTGAAACCCTGTGGGAAGCAGGGGGGACCACCCCCCAAGGCTAAATACTACCTAGTGACCGATAGCGCATAGTACCGTGAGGGAAAGGTGAAAAGAACCCCGGAAGGGGAGTGAAATAGAACCTGAAACCCTTTGCTTACAAGCTGTGGGAGCACTTTATATGTGTGACCGCGTACTTTTTGTAGAACGGGCCAACGAGTTATGGTATGGAGCAAGGTTAAGCACTTAAGGTGCGAAGCCGTAGGGAAACCGAGTCTTAATCGGGCGACTTAGTTTCATGCCATAGACCCGAAACCGAGCGACCTACCCATGGACAGGATGAAGCGGAAGTAAAATTTCGTGGAGGTCCGAACCGATTGACGTTGAAAAGTCACCGGATGATCTGTGGGTAGCGGTGAAATTCCAATCGAGCTCGGAGATAGCTGGTTCTCGCCGAAATAGCTTTAGGGCTAGCCTCAAGATTAGAGACACGGAGGTAGAGCACTGAATGGTCAAGGGGCCTTCACCGGTTACCGAAACCTATCAAACTCCGAATGCCGTCGTCTTATACTTGGGAGTCAGACTGCGAGTGATAAGATCCGTAGTCAAGAGGGAAAGAGCCCAGACCATCAGCTAAGGTCCCAAAGTATACGTTAAGTGGAAAAGGATGTGGAGTTGCACAGACAACCAGGATGTTGGCTTAGAAGCAGCCACTCATTTAAAGAGTGCGTAATAGCTCACTGGTCGAGTGATTCTGCGCCGAAAATGTCCGGGGCTCAAACGTATCACCGAAGCTATGGATCCGAAAGGATGGTAGGCGAGCGTTCTGTAAGGGTAGAAGCTGTACCGTAAGGAGCAGTGGACTTTACAGAAGAGAGAATGTTGGCATGAGTAACGAGAGGCAAGTGAGAATCTTGCCCGTCGAAAACCCAAGGTTTCCTGAGGAAGGTTCGTCCGCTCAGGGTTAGTCGGGACCTAAGCCGAGGCCGAAAGGCGTAGGCGATGGACAACAGGTTGAGATTCCTGTACCACTTTTAGTCGTTTGAGAAATGGGGGGACACAGTAGGATAAACCATGCGCACCGTTGGTTGTGTGCGTCTAAGCAAGTAGGGAGTTAGGATAGGCAAATCCGTTCTAACATATTCTGAGATGTGATGGGGAGCGAAATATAAGTAGCGAACTGGTTGATTCCACACTGTCGAGAAAAGCCTCTATCGAGACTATAAAGTGCCCGTACCGCAAACCGACACAGGTGGGTGAGGAGAGAATCCTAAGACGATCGGGAGAACTATTGTTAAGGAACTCGGCAAAATGACCCCGTAACTTCGGGAGAAGGGGTGCCGGATTTGGTGAAGGATTTACTCCATAAGCCTTATCCGGCCGCAGAGAATAGGCCCAAGCGACTGTTTACCAAAAACATAGGTCTCTGCTAAGTCGAAAGACGAAGTATAGGGGCTGACGCCTGCCCGGTGCTGGAAGGTTAAGGGGACGTGTTAGCGCAAGCGAAGCACTGAACTTAAGCCCCAGTAAACGGCGGCCGTAACTATAACGGTCCTAAGGTAGCGAAATTCCTTGTCGGGTAAGTTCCGACCCGCACGAAAGGCGTAACGATTTGGGCACTGTCTCAACAATAGACCCGGTGAAATTGTAATACCAGTGAAGATGCTGGTTACCCGCGACAGGACGGAAAGACCCCGTGGAGCTTTACTGTAGCCTGACATTGGATTTTGGTACTATATGTACAGGATAGGTGGGAGACTTTGAAACTAGGACGCCAGTCTTGGTGGAGTCGACCTTGGGATACCACTCTTGTAGTACTGAAATTCTAACCATAGACCGTGAAACCGGTCTTGGGACACTGTCAGGTGGGCAGTTTGACTGGGGCGGTCGCCTCCCAAAAAGTAACGGAGGCGCCCAAAGGTTCCCTCAGCACGGTCGGAAATCGTGCGTAGAGTGCAAAGGCAAAAGGGAGCTTGATTGCGAGACATACAGGTCGAGCAAGGACGAAAGTCGGGCTTAGTGATCCGGTGGTTCCGAGTGGAAGGGCCATCGCTCAACGGATAAAAGCTACCCCGGGGATAACAGGCTTATCTCCCCCAAGAGTCCACATCGACGGGGAGGTTTGGCACCTCGATGTCGGCTCATCACATCCTGGGGCTGTAGTAGGTCCCAAGGGTTGGGCTGTTCGCCCATTAAAGTGGTACGCGAGCTGGGTTCAGAACGTCGTGAGACAGTTCGGTCCCTATCCGTCGCGGGCGCAGGAAATTTGAGAGGAGCTGTCCTTAGTACGAGAGGACCGGGATGGACATACCTCTGGTGTACCAGTTGTTCTGCCAAGAGCATCGCTGGGTAGCTACGTATGGAAGGGATAAGTGCTGAAGGCATCTAAGCACGAAGCCCCCCTCAAGATAAGATTTCCCATCTCGAAAGAGAGTAAGACCCCAGGAAGACTACCTGGTTGATAGGTTGGAGGTGTAAGTGCAGTAATGTACTCAGCTGACCAATACTAATAGGTCGAGGACTTGACCAAAAGAAATATCCATAACATTGTGTAGTTTTGAGAGAATTAAGATTCTCTTAACCTAATAAGGTTGTTAGGCAATCTCATGATTCCTTTAGGGTTATTCCTAATGAAAGGAATCAATCGATTTCTAACTAAGTGACCAACACAAAAGTGAAAAGCTAACTTTTGGTTGTCTACTTATCTCAAAAATTTGAGCACTTGAAATTTTAAAGTGAATACTTTAAAATTGAGTGCGACATGAAGCGCTGCGATAGCAGTAGCGAAATATCGTGACTATAGCGAAGGGGTCACACCTGTTCCCATCCCGAACACAGAAGTTAAGCCCTTCAGCGCTGATGGTACTTGGCGGGCAGCTGCCTGGGAGAGTAGGTCGTCGCGATACAGAAAACTTCTACTTTAATAGTAGAAGTTTTTTTAGTTTTTTGAACACTACTTAAAAATATAATTTAAAAGGACTTAAAGATCATCATAAAGATGGTCTTTTTTTGATGTGAAACAATGAAATGATCGTTTCATGTGAAACGTGATTAGATTAAAAAATGGTAAATACAATTCGAAACTTGATTATTTGATAATGATATGATATATTTGCATTACAAATAGGTGACAAGACACCTGTAAAAACACAACAAAGGAAGTGTTATCATCATGAACGAAACTAATATGATCGATGAAATCAAACGGTTAAAAAAAGAGAAAAATGCTGTTATACTAGCTCATAACTATCAAATACCAGAGATACAAGAAATAGCAGATATTGTAGGAGATTCACTGAAACTCAGTCAAGAGGCAACAAAAACTGATGCAGATATTGTTGTGCTTAGTGGAGTGAAATTTATGGCAGAAAGTGTAAAAATACTTTCACCTAATAAAAAGGTGTTATTGCCAGCCCATGATGCAGGATGTCCTATGGCAGATATGATTGATGTAGATCAACTAAAAGAATTTAAAGCAGAGTATCCAAATGTTCCAGTTGTATGCTATGTCAATTCTTCAGCAGAGGTTAAAGCAGAAAGTGATATTTGTTGTACTTCTTCTAATGCTATAAAAGTAGTGAGAAGTTTACAATCGGATAAAGTTATTTTTGTTCCAGATCAAAATTTAGCAGCCTATATTGCCGAACAAGTGCCTGAGAAAGAAATTATACCTTGGCAGGGATTCTGTATTACACATCATCGTGTAAAAGATCTAGAGGTAGATAAAATCAGAAAACAGATGCCTGAAGCTGTATTTCTAGTACATCCAGAATGTACACCAGATGTAGTAAAAAAGGCAGATTTTGTAGGAAGTACTTCACAAATTATTCAATATGCAAAGGAATCAAATGCAGAAAAGTTTGTCATTGGAACAGAAATGGGGGTACTTCACAAGCTAAAAAAAGAAAACCCTACTAAGAAGTTTTATTTACTATCTCCAGGTCTCATTTGCTTTAATATGAAAAAAACAACACTAGTCAATGTATATGAAGCACTGAGAGATGAACAGCATGAAATTATAGTAGATGAGTATGTAAGGGAAAAAGCTTTAAAAACATTAAATCAAATGCTTGAAATTAAATAAAGGAAGGCGTTAATGTGAAAGTCATAAACAATACAATTATGAAAAACAAGTGTGATGTACTCGTTATTGGTTCAGGTGTAGCAGGCTTGTTCACTGCTTTAAATATCGACCCGTCATATACTGTACATGTCATAACAAAAAATCAATTAAGTAAAAGCAATAGCACTTTAGCACAAGGCGGCATTGTCTCTTGTGTTGATTCTAAAATACATTACGAAGATACGATGAAGGCTGGATGCTACTATAACAATAAAGAAGCAGTAAATTTACTTGGACGTAAAGGATACCAAATGATTCAACAATTAATTGAATATGGAGTGATGTTTGATCGGAATAACAGTGGTGGACTAAAAATGACTCGGGAAGGTGGACATACACAATTTCAAGTGGCCCATTGTAAAGATGAAACTGGAAAAGAAATTATGAGGGCTTTATCTGATACAGTAAGTAAAAAAAATAATATTAAAGTAAGAGAAAAGGTTTTTGCTTTGGACACAATTGTAAAAGATGGAATTGTTCATGGCGTAGATGTGCTTGTATCTGGTAAGAGGGAAGTATATGAAAGTAAAATAACTGTCTTAGCTACAGGGGGAATTGGAGATTTATATGAGAGTACAACTAATGAAAGGGCTAGTACGGGAGACGGCATAGCAATAGCTTATAGGGCTGGAGCTAATATAAAAGATATGGAATTCATTCAATTTCATCCGACAGCATTGTATCATCAATCCAAAGGTAAAAAGCTACTGATATCAGAAGCAGTTAGAGGAGAAGGTGGAGTGCTGAAGAATAAATATGGGGAAGCTTTTATGGGAAAATATCATAAAATGAAAGACCTAGCCCCTAGGGACATTGTAGCCCGATCTATTTTTTATGAAATGCAGAGAACAAAAACCTCCTTTGTTTATTTAGACATAACACATTTGTCTAAAGAATTCATTCAAAATCGATTTCCTATGATTTATAGAATGTGTCTATCAGAACAAATTGATATAACAAAGAACTGGATTTCTGTAGCACCGGCAGCGCATTATATTATGGGGGGAATAGAAACAGATTCTCAGGGAAGAACAACAGTAAAAAACTTATATGCCTGTGGTGAATGCGCGCGAACGGGAGCTCATGGGGCAAATCGATTAGCAAGTAACTCGTTATTAGAGGGAGTTGTATTTGGAAAACAAGTGGCTGATGATATTAATCAAGCACTCAAACAATTGATCTTTAATGAGGAGTTAGTAGATAATGAGTGGCCTTTAATTAAAAAGCACACGAATTTGAGTGATGATCATAAGCAGCATTTAGAATTAGGAGCGTTAACTAGAATAGAAGGACGACTTAAACAAACAATGAATCAGTATGTATCAATTTCAAGGGATGGAAAAGGATTAATAAAGGCAAGATATGTCATCGATAAGCTTAAGGAAAAATTACAGCAAGAAAGTAATAATAATATTAAATACTATGAATTAATCAATCAGTTAACTGTAAGTGAATTGATTATTGAAAGTGCATTTAGAAGAAAAAAAAGTCTTGGAGCACATTATCGTTTAGATAATGAGATAAATAATCAATCATGATTTATAGGAGGGAGAGTGTGCAATGTATAATCACTTATTAATAGAAGATATTATCAAAAATGCCCTTATTGAAGATATGAACTATGGAGATATAACGACAGATGCGTTAGTAGATGGAGATAAAACTGGGATAGCTATCATTACAGCTAAAGAAGAAGGTGTGATTGCAGGAACCTCAATAGTGGAAATGGTGTTTAAGTTAGTTGATCAAACGTTATATGTTACCAACTTAAAGCAAGACGGAGAAAAGGTAAATACAGGTGATAATATGATAGAAGTTGATGGGAATATAAAGAGCATTTTAAAAGGAGAGCGTATAGCTTTGAATTTTATGCAAAGAATGTCAGGAATAGCAACAACTGCTAGGGAATTTGCAGATAGAGTAGAGGGATTTAATACGAAAATAGTAGATACACGAAAAACGACCCCAGGGTTAAGAAGTTTAGAAAAGTATGCTGTGAAGGTAGGAGGCTGTTATAATCATCGTTTCAATTTATCTGATGCTGTTTTGATTAAAGATAATCACATTAAGGCGGTGGGAGGTATTACAGAGGCAGTCAAAAGATGTAGAGTACAAATCCCTCATACTGCAAAGATTGAAGTTGAAGTTGAAAGTTTAGAACAACTAGAAGAAGCCATTGAAGTTAAAGCGGACATTATTATGTTAGATAATATGACTGTTGAAATGATGAAAGAAGCTGTACAAAGGACTAAGGGAAGAGCACTATTAGAAGCTTCGGGGAATATGACAAAAGAAAAAATAAAAGAGGTTGCAGCTACAGGTGTTGACTTCATTTCAGTAGGACTCTTAACACACTCTGTTAAGGCTATGGATATTAGCTTAAACATTCAAATGAAATAGAGGTGATTAAATGAATACACAGGAGAGAAGAGCAGTAATTGCTAAAAGACTGGAAGAACGCAAAGGGCCCATCAAAGGAACAGAGCTAGCTAAATGGCTACAGGTCTCTAGACAAGTCATCGTACAGGATATTGCTTTGTTAAGAGCGGAAGGGACTGCGGTGATAGCCACTCCCCAGGGATATGTGATTCTTAAAAGTGATAAAAAAGGATTAACTAAAACAGTGGTTTCAAAGCATGAAAACTATGAGGAGATGGAAGAAGAATTACAAATTATGATCGATCATGGGGCTAGAGTTGTGGATGTCATCGTAGAACACCCTTTATATGGTGAGATTAGAGGTATGTTAGACATCAGTTATGGGCAAGAATTAAAAATGTTCATGAAAAAAATTCGCACAGAAAAAGCGGAGCCTTTATCCTCACTAACCTATGGTATACACATTCATACCCTAGAGGTGCCCAGTGAAGAAAGTTTTAACAAAATGAATCAAGCACTAATGGAAAAAGGATACTTAATTAATGAATAGAAAAGGGGAAAAAGGATGAAAATCAGAGAAAAGAGTGTTTCATTAAGAGAATATCTGACCCAAGCACTAAATGGCATGGCCTTAGGATTGTTTTCTTCTTTAATTATCGGACTTATTTTAAAGCAGATTGGAGAAATATTAAATATCACTGTGTTAATGGAATTTGGGCAAATCGCCCAGTTTCTAATGGGACCAGCAATTGGAGCTGGGGTGGCTTACGCCATTGGAGCGCCCTCACTTGGTATTTTTGCTTCCCTAATTACAGGGGCAATTGGAGCGAATACCATCTTTTTAACAGAAGTAGGAGCCTACGGTATTAAAGTAGGAGAACCTGTAGGAGCCTTTGTGGCTGCCTTAATAGGTGCTGAGATAGCAAAACTAATTGCTGGAAAAACAAAGGTTGATATTGTGCTGGTACCAGCAGTCACAATTATAGTTGGAGGACTTGCGGGAAACTTTATTGGACCCTGGGTTTCTGCCATGATGAGTGGGCTAGGGCAGTTGATAAACAATACAACAGAACTACATCCAATTCCAATGGGGATTTTCGTGGCTATTTTAATGGGGATGATTTTAACCTTGCCTATCAGTAGTGCCGCACTAGCCATCTCATTAGGGTTAAGTGGTTTGGCTGCAGGGGCTGCAGTTGTTGGATGTGCTACGCAAATGGTTGGTTTTGCAGTCTCAAGCTATAAGGAAAATGGATTCGGAGGCTTAATTGCCCAAGGACTAGGAACCAGTATGCTACAAGTACCCAATATTATTAGAAACCCCTTGATTTGGATTCCACCAATAATTGCAAGTGGGATATTAGGTCCATTGGCAACAACGCTATTTCAGATGGAAAACAATAGTATTGGAGCTGGCATGGGAACCAGTGGGCTTGTAGGACAATTTGGAACATTTGCTAAAATGGTAACGGAAAATGGGAACCCTGCTTCCACTGTTTTAATAAAAATGGGCATATTACATTTCATTTTACCAGCTATTATAACCTTGGTAATTGCAAAATATATGAGACAAAAAGGTTGGATTAAACCAGGGGATATGAAATTAAATCAATAAATTGTAAAAAATGTGATCCAGTAGTATAATAGTAACGAACACATTACTGGATTTTTTAGGCATCATACTGGTCAGTTATTTTATTGAAGATGTTTAAGTCCAATGTCAGAGGAGGAAAAAGAATTGAAAAACCGAAAAAAAGTGATCATTGGACTGGGAATATTTATATTTATATTTCTATTTGGATTTCTTTCAGAGATCCTAAGTTTTATTACTGATTATCAGTGGTTTCAAGAGTTAGGATATGAAAGTGTCTTTTTGACTAAACTAAAGACTCAGTTACAAATAGGTATTCCATTGTTTATCGTTGGAACAATCCTATACTATTTATATTTAATAGGACTAAAGAAGGAATATTATAAACAAATCAAATCCTATCATATGGATATTAGTGAAAAAAGAGTTAATCAAATTTTAATTCTTCCAGCGTTTGTTTTTGGTTTAATGACCAGTACATCGGTGGCGGGAAGCTTGTGGTTTGATATACTACTTTATGCTAATGCAAAGCCTTTTAACCTTACAGATCCACTCTTTAATAATGACATCACGTACTATTTGCTAGAGCTTCCATTTTTAAAACAATTACTCAATACAGTGACTAGCATTTTATTTCTAATGGTGATCATTACTGTTATTTTTTATGTTATCATGTTCTTGATAAGAAGACCTACTCTATATGAGGTCAAAGCAGACCTGCAATGGAACAGTAATTTTTTTGTAAGCTTATTACAAATTGCACTAAAACAATTTGCAGCCTTAGGGGTTATCTTTTTCTTAGTATTAGCAGCCAGGTACTACCTTGGGGTATATGACCTTCTCTATTCAACTAGAGGTGTTGTTTATGGAGCCAGCTATACAGATACCCATGTCACTTTATGGGTTTATCGAGCTCAAATTTTAGCAAGCCTCTTATCAGCTACAGGAGTCGTGTATGCATACGTTAAAAGAAACCCTAAGCTTTTATTAATCGCACCAATCAGTATTATCGCCGTAGGAATCCTAGGAAATGTGATTTCTTTAGGAGTACAAAACTTTATTGTTTCTCCCAATGAAATTGCCAGAGAACTTCCTTATATTGAACATAATCTGAGCTATACCCGAAGGGCCTATGGGATCGGAGAAATCCAGGAAACAGACTTTCCCTATGATACTGAATTAACCCGGGAGGATATTGAAAACAATCAAGAAATCATTGATAATATTCGTATTAATGACTATAGACCCGCTCTAGAAGTATACAATCAGATACAGGCCTTTCGACCCTATTATCGGTTTGTAGATGTAGACATTGATCGCTATTGGGTCAATGGAGAATATAGACAGGTATTTATAGCCCCTCGAGAATTAGACCAGAGGGAGCTTAGTGACAACGCACAGACGTGGATCAATCAAACATTAAAGTATACCCACGGGTATGGCGTGGCCCTGTCTCCTGTTAATGAAGTAACCAGTGGTGGGCAGCCTGTTCTTTGGATGCGAAACTTTCCACTAGTAAGTTCAGTTGACATTGAAGTGACAAGACCTGAAATTTACTTTGGAGAGCTAACAGATCAATATATAATTGTGAATACAAAGGAGAAGGAGTTTGACTATCCCCTTGACAATGACAATGCAGAAACCTTATATGAGGGAACAGCAGGAGTGCCATTGAAGGGAGTCAATCGACTGCTATATTCATGGAGGCAAGGGACACTGAAAATGCTTCTATCTGGTAACATTACAAGTGAAAGTCGTATTGTATTTGATCGAAATATCGTAACCAGAATGAATAAAATTGCACCATTCATTACCTACGATGAAGATCCATACATAGTTATTAATGAAGGGAAATTGTATTGGATGATCGATGGCTATACCATCTCAGGAAATTTTCCCTATGCAGAACCCTATATGGCAGGAAACAATAATTATATCCGTAATTCTGTTAAGGTTGTGATAGATGCCTATAATGGAACAGTGGATTATTATATCTCCGATGAAGAGGATCCAATTATATTAACATATCAAGCCATTTTTCCAGATTTATTTAAACCTTTAGATGACATGCCAGAAGGATTAAAAGCACATATACGTTATCCACAAGTGTTATTTGACATTCAGTCAGAGGTCTATGCTACTTATCATATGAATAATCCTCGGGTATTCTATAATAAGGAAGATCTATGGCGAATTGCAAGAGAAAAATATGATCAAAACGAGCAAACAATTGAGTCACAATATATGATGATGAAGCTTCCTGGTGAGGAAAGTGAAGAGTTTGTGATATCGGTTCCGTACACACCAATACGCTTAGACAATATGCGGGCACTTTTGGTAGCAAGAAATGATGGGGAACAATACGGAGAGCTAATCGCCTATCGTATGCCGAAGGATCAAAATGTATATGGACCTAAGCAAATTGAAGATCGAATTGACCAAAACACAACAATTTCCCAAAACCTAAGTCTATGGGGCGAGGGCGGATCCTCGGTAATTAGAGGAAATCTACTTGTGGTTCCCATTGAAAATTCACTATTATATGTAGAACCCCTCTATATTCGGGCAACAAGTGGGACCAGTCTTCCAGAAGTGAAAATGGTCATTGTCTCATTTGGTGATCAAATAGTGATGGAGCCAACGTTAGAGGAAGCCTTGAATCGAATCTTTGGAGCTAGAGTAGAAGAAATAAGAGAAGAGATCCAAGAGGAAGTTGAAGGGGACACTGATGGAGAAACCATAACAGAAGAAATAACAGAAGGACTTGGTGAGGCCAGTCAACTTATTAGAAGGGCTTCAGAAGTCTTTGATAGGGCACAGGAAGCCTCAAGACAAGGAAACTGGTCAGCCTATGGAGATGCATTAGAAGAGTTAGAACAGGTGCTAAGACAGCTTCAGGAAACAACACAGGTTTTGGAGAACTAAAGGCTTAATCCATAAAGAACGATGATTTCATATACTAAAAAGACAACTTCTTAAGATGTTTTCCTAAGAAGTTGTCTTTTTTCTATTTCTAAATTCCTTGAGTTCATCCAAGGACATTTTATCTAGTTCATAAGATTTTTCTGCAAATGCTTTGCGTGTGATAATATCATTTTCAATGAGAAGCTCAATAAGTGTGGCAATGGCCAATGTATTACGATAATCTACTTCTTTGAGATTACTCAACTGATTAACAATGTCTATCTGTTTCATAATTGATTCCCCCTCATATATAAATAATTACATCAACACAACTCAAACTTTAAATAAGCAATTTCCTCACTTAATTAAATCATTGCCTTTTTGTGGAGATATATACAGAAAGTGCATAAAGAAAGCCTAATTGTGGATAAAAAATAGAAATGAAAAAACTTATCCACAAAACCAATCAAAACAACATACATATTTTTTAGTAAATGAATTATAATAAGCAATAATAATATTGTAATGTAATGAAAATTATGGTACAATACATTTCAACTAAAGATATTTAAAGGCGAGGAAGAGAAATAGTAAATTGAGGAACTTCTTAAGAGAGTCGGTGGGTGGTGTGAACCGATGAAGTGACCAGTTGAATCCATCTCAGAGCCATTGGCTGAATGAAAGTAGGTCAATTCGGAGGCATCCGTTATCATGTATGGAGATGATTAGTAATTAGCTAGCTAATAACTAGGGTGGCAACGCGGAAGGATAGCTTTCGTCCCTTATATGGGATGAGGGTTTTTTTTGTGTATAAAAAAGTATTTATAGAAATTCAAATAATTTGAAGGAGGGAATAAAATGTTAGATATTAAAAGAATTCGGATGAATCTAGATGAAATTAAGGCAGCCATGGCTAGAAGAGGGGAAAAAGGATTTGATTTAGATGCTGTTGTTGCATTAGATGAAGACAGAAGAACAATTTTACAAGAAGTAGAGCAAATGAAAAATGAACAAAAAACAGTTTCAAAGGAAGTACCTAAATTAAAGAAAGAAGGCAAAGATGTCTCTGAAGTAATGGAAAAAATGAAAACCCTCTCGGCAGAAATAAAGAATTTAGATGTGAAGGTAAAAGAAATTGAGGAAAAAATGGAAGAAATACTCTTAAGAATTCCAAATGTGCCCCATCCAGACGTACCTCAAGGAGACACAGATGATGATAATATCGAAGTGAGAACCTGGGGAGAACCAACACAGTTTTCTTTTGAACCAAAACCCCACTGGGAGGTTGGTGTGAATTTAGGAATACTAGATTTTGAAGCGGCTTCAAAGGTAACCGGGTCTCGATTTACACTTTATAGAGGAATGGCAGCTCGGTTAGAAAGAGCATTGATCAGCTTTATGTTGGACCTCCATACAGATGAGCATGGCTATACAGAGTTATTACCACCCTTTATGGTGAATCGAGCCAGTATGATTGGAACAGGGCAACTGCCTAAATTTGAAGAGGACGCCTTTAAAATTCCTCAAAAAGACTACTTCTTAGTCCCAACAGCGGAAGTACCAGTAACCAATATTTATCGAGATGATATTATAGAGGGAGATCAATTGCCCATAAAATATGTAGCCTATACACCTTGCTTTAGATCAGAAGCCGGCTCAGCCGGTAGAGATACCAGAGGACTGATTAGGCAGCATCAATTTAATAAGGTTGAGTTGGTTAAATTTGTGAGACCAGAGGATTCTTATGAAGAACTAGAGAAATTAACAAATAATGCCGAAAAGGTACTACAGCTTCTAGGACTTCCCTATCGAATCGTTAGGATTTGTACTGGAGACCTAGGGTTCACAGCAGCCTTTAAATATGATATAGAAGTTTGGATGCCAAGCTATAACAGATATGTAGAGATCTCTTCTTGTAGTAACTTTGAAGACTTTCAGGCAAGAAGAGCCAATATCCGTTATCGACCAGATACAAAATCTAAGGTGGAGTTCGTTCATACATTAAACGGAAGTGGATTGGCAGTAGGAAGAACAGTAGCAGCCATATTAGAAAACTTCCAACAAGAGGATGGCAGTGTTGTGATCCCAGAAGCCATAAGGTCTTATATGAAGGGTTTTGAAAAAATTACAGCTAAGTAAATGGGGTTAGAGGTTAAAGGAGACTTAATGTAGAGGTATGTAAGGAATAAATGTAAAATAAAAAGAAATAGATTTAAAGAAAGAGAAGCTGATCATAAAATAGCTTCTCTTTTTTTCCCAATATATTCAATATACTTAATTGACAAAAGGATGTTAGAAAAATAAAATGATGGTATAAGTAAAAAGAAAGCTAAAAAAAGGAGCATGCATATGCCATTTAATGTTTGTGATCAAAATGGAAAACATATCGGTATTTTATATGAGAGATGCCCAGAGTATTCATTAGGAAGAAAGTTCTCTTTGGTTTGCTTAACTGAGCTAACTACTGAAAAAATTAATATTAATTTTCATGGAATTAAGGATTATCTAGCCAGGCGATATGACCTTAAGACTGTATTTGGAAAAATCAAAGAAGAAAAGCTCCAAGAAAAATTAGAGGAAGAATGGAGAGAATATTACAGTGAATATGGTGCTTATGATGAAGTGTTTTTATTAAAAATACATCTTTCAAATCATCAAGGGGAAATTAGTCATCTAATTGAAATAGAAGAACAATCTGTTCAAGGTTATATTTTATTAAATAGAGAAAATGTAATTTTCCACAATAAAGAGACGATTATAATTAAGAATGAGTTAGATTTTATCCAGCCTGAAAAAGAAATATTAGGGAAGAAACCTCTTTATACTAAAGTGGTGGATTATCCTGTGATATCAATGGGGGTCATGGGGTTAGGGGAAGGTCTTTTATTAGGTGCAAACTTATCTGACTTTGGAGGAAGAAATCATATACATAACACAAAATTAAAGCTTATGGTAGGAAATGATATCCATCAGTTAGAATTGCCTATGCAAATCAATGCTAAAAGAGGGATGACGATACTCTTTTATTTGGAGGGCCAGAAAATTAAGCACATGGTTTGTGACGAAAGGATTTATACTTTCTAACTTAAGTAGTAAATCAAGGAACTGTATACTTTATTTACTAATTGATTTTTTACTCAATATATGCTAAACTAACTTTTGTACCTTAAATAGAAGAACACTGCACCTATAGCTCAGTAGGATAGAGCAACGGTTTCCTAAACCGTGTGCCGGAGGTTCGAATCCTCCTAGGTGCACCAAATCATTGGAGGCTGTCATAGTGGAAGCATATTATATGTCCTTAGCGCTGGAAGAGGCTAAAAAAGCCTATGAGCTAGGAGAAGTTCCCATTGGAGCAATTATCCTACGAGAAAACAAGGTGATTGCTGCAGCACATAATTTAAGGGAGAGCCACCACGATGCCACAGCCCATGCAGAAATCATAGCCATCCAAGCTGCTTGCCGAAGGCTAGGGGGATGGCGGTTGACAAACAGCACGCTATTTGTTACAATAGAACCCTGTCCAATGTGCGCTGGAGCCATTCTACAAAGTCGAATTGATAGAGTAGTCATTGGTGCAATGGATCCAAAGGCAGGGGCTTGCGGTTCCATAATCAATCTTTTGAATAATAACCAGTTCAATCACCAAACAGAGATTGTAACAGGTGTATTAGAAGATGAGTGTTCCCAGATTATGAAGGATTTTTTTAAATCATTAAGACAGAAAAAGAAGTAGTGGGTAAAACAATAAACACACAATAAAATATAATAAGAACCAAGAACGCCAAATCAAAATAAGAGTAACAACAAACACGGAGAGGTGACCGAGTGGCTAAGGGGCACGCCTGGAAAGCGTGTAAGGCTGAAAGGCCCCGCGGGTTCGAGTCCCGCTCTCTCCGCCATTAAAAAGTTTATAAGTTTGCTGTGCTAGACGGGGAGGTAGCGGTGCCCTGTAACCTGCAATCCGCTATAGCAGGGTTGAATTCCTCATGGAGGCTTGTTGCTTGTAGGGCTGGCCTAGATAAGTGGTGATGAGAATTGGGTCCTACGCAATGAAAACTCATGAACTCCGTCAGATCCGGAAGGAAGCAGCGGTAAGTGATCCCTTTCGTGTGCCGTAGGGTAACCTGATTTGAGCTAACTGTTTGGGTATCGCCTATGAGCACATGTCGAATTGAGGTGCACAGCTTAATAAAATAACTAAAACATGAGGAAACTCATGTTTTTTTGTTGTATAAGAAAGAGTAATATTTTATGACTTCAACGTCAGGGTATTTGTCTAGGAGAAAGAGAGAATTTCAATCATTAATTAAAATTTGAAATAGAAGTAGAGAAGTATATTGATAAAAACAATCAACTCATTAAGAACAGTTAATTGAAGATTTTTGTTTGTATTGATATACTTAGTGATATACTAGAACTATGTGGTATTTTAATAAAGGAGGTCTACTTAAAGTGAATAAAGAAATTGATGCTAGGGGGATGAATTGTCCCTTACCTGTTATCCATACAAAAAAAGCTTTGGAGTCAATTGACCAAGGAAAGATCACGACGATTGTTGACAATGAAACGGCGAGAGAAAATATAAGCAAGCTAGCCAAAAGTCTAGATTGTGAGATTGATATTCAAGAGAATCAGGGAAGCTACTATATCGATATATTTAAAGATTATGAAACACAAGGAATGGAAGCAATGGACATACAATGCGATGACAGTCCTAAGAAAGATTTAGTGATTTTGATTGGACAAGATCAGATGGGAGAAGGTTCGGTAGAATTAGGGAAGGTTTTAATGAAAGGATATTTATATACATTAACCGAAGTAACACCCTATCCAAAGGCCATCATATTAGTCAACAGCGGCGTTAGATTAAGTACTGAAGATCCTGAGACCATAGGACATTTAAGAATATTAGAAGCCAATGGCGTTGAAATTTTATCCTGTGGAACCTGTCTAGATTATTTTAAGCTTAAGGATAAGCTGGTGGTGGGTGGACTTACCAATATGTATACGATCGTGGAACACTTAAATAATGCAAATAATACCATAAAACTGTAGTGGAGTGGTCTAGAATGAGTCAGCAAGGTTTTTACGTCGTGGTATTTGATTCGACACATCATGCAATTTCAGCTGAAAAGCAGCTTAAAAAAGAAAAGATAGCCTTCAATGTGATCCCAACACCTAGAGAAATCACCGCCAGCTGCGGATTATCTATTAAATTTAATGCTGAAGTATTAGGGACTGTACAAAAGGTGGTTGAACAAGAAAATATCGCTGTAAAGGGTGTTTATATCATTGAAAAGCTTCATGATAGAAAAAGAGTGACCCAAGTTAGTTAGGGGGAGGTAGAACGTGGAAGAATTGATGACAAGCCTGGAAATAATCCTCGACAATATGAGGGAGTTTATCACGAATCCTGAACAGCTCTCCACTATTATCGCAAATAGTGTAAAGATTGTCGTGATTTTAGTTGTTGCTAAAGTAAGTATTCGTATTTTATACTCCATAACAAATCAAATTTTTCAACAACAGAAATCCTTAAAGCTTAATACGGATCTTCCAAGAATGGAAACATTAAATGGGTTAATTAAGAGTTTGATCAAATATGGTATCTACTTTATCGCAATTACAACGATTATTAGCTTCTTTGGAGTAAAAGTAACAGGATTAATAGCAACGGCAGGAATTGGTGGTTTAGCAATCGGATTTGGAGCACAAAACCTTGTTCGTGATGTGATTACTGGTTTTTTCATCTTGTTTGAAAATCAGTTTAGTATAGGCCATTATATAGAGGTTAATGGAGTTAGTGGAATTGTTGAAGAAATGGCCATGAGAATAACAAAGGTGAGAGATTTTAATGGAGACTTGCATATTATACCTAATGGACAAATTCAAAAGCTAACCAATAAAAGTACTGGGAAAATGCGTGCATGGGTGGATATCTCTATTGCCTATGAAGAAGACATAGATCGTGCCATTGAAGTTTTAACAACAAAAAGTGAGCAACTACGAATGGAAAATGCAAATATTGTAGAAGGGCCAACAGTTCTAGGTGTAACAGGATTAGGGAACTCCGATGTGGTGATTTCTATTATGGCAAAGACAGTACCTATGGAGCAATGGGCTATAGAAAGACTGATGAGAAAAACCTTTAAACAGGCATTTGATGAAGTTGGAATCGAGATTCCTTATCCAAGAAGAGTGATCATTTCTCAAAATGAAAAAAGTGAAATGTAGGAAACCAAGATATGATATGACACCTTGATGTTGTTTGAATTTAGAATAAATGTTTTATAAAAAAACAGACTCAATAAGAGGAATAAGGGATAAGTGAGGGTGGTAAAGATGCCAATAAAACTAGAGGTTGGAGATCGGGTAGAGCTGAAAAAGCAACATCCCTGTGGTAGTAAAGCATTTGAAATTATGCGAACTGGGGCTGATTTTAGAGTAAAGTGTTTGGGGTGTGAAAAGCAAATATGGCTAGTTAGATCAGAGTTGGAAAGAAGAATCCGTAAAATCACACCTAAAAATGAAGAGTAAACTCGTTTTTACAGGGGACCCTATAATAGATAATATAAGGGTCCTTTAATACTTTTTATGAATAATGCTTGCTCCAAATATAATTGCTATAAACTGAAATATGATATAATAAAAATTAAATGAAAATGTTGTCCACATTAAAATAATATGGAGGTGCTTTGAGATGAAGTTTGCTAGACGTATGGAAGCCTTAAAGGCTTCAGAGATTAGAGAGATATTAAAACTAATAGAAAATCCAGATGTGATTTCATTTGCAGGGGGATTGCCAGCACCAGAGTTATTCCCGGTAGAGGAAATGAAAAAGGTATCAGTGGCAGTGTTGGAGGAGGATGGACAACAGGCACTTCAATATAGTGCCACAGAGGGCTATAGACCTTTACGAGAAAAGATTGCTAAAAGAATGGAAGTTATTGGTATTGGCACAACAGCCGATAATATTTTAATTACAAGTGGATCTCAGCAAGGATTAGACTTTTCAGGAAAAGTGTTTTTAGACGAAGATGATGTTGTGGTCTGTGAGAGTCCAAGCTATCTTGGTGCCATTAATGCTTTTAGGGCTTATTCCCCTAAATTTGTGGAAATAGAGACAGATGAAGATGGGATGATTATTGAGGATCTAGAAAAGGCTTTAGCAGAGACAAAAAATATTAAAATGATCTATGTAATTCCAGACTTTCAAAATCCTTCAGGAAGAACATGGTCTATTGAACGGCGCAAGAGGCTAATTGCCCTAGCAAATCAATATGATCTACCGGTGGTTGAAGACAATCCCTATGGAGAGCTCAGATTTGAAGGCGAAAGACCACCAGCAATTAAGTCCTTTGATACGGAAGGACGGGTTATTTATTTAGGAACCTTTTCAAAAACATTTTGTCCTGGGTTAAGACTTGGTTGGACTTTAGGAGATGGAGAATTACTACAAAAATATATCTTTGTCAAGCAAGGTGCAGATTTACATACAAATACGCTGACACAAAGAGAATTAAATAAATTTTTAGAGATGTATGACATTGATGCTCATATTGAAAAGATTAAAGATGTTTATCGTAAGCGTCGAGATGTGATGATGGACTCTATTAAAAAGTATTTTCCCAAGAACGTAAAATATACATATCCTGAAGGTGGGCTGTTTACTTGGTGTGAACTTCCCCAAGAGATGAATGCAAGAGAAATTTTCTTGAAGTCAATTAAGGTGAATGTCGCCTTTGTACCAGGAGGCTCTTTCTTTCCAAATGGAGGAAAAGAAAATACCTTTAGATTAAATTATTCTATGATGTCAGAAGAAAAAATTGAAGAAGGTATTAAGCGGTTAGGGAAAGTACTACAAGAGGAAATGACAGCAGGAAAAACAATATAGATATAAAAGAATTCGGAGAGTGGCAGTTGCCACTCTCCGAATCATTAGTAAGGGGGAGATTGGGATGAATAAAATGTTGTATTGTGGGGGCTATCTAATTATAGCATGGCCCAATTTAAACCCTTATATACATAAAAAATAAAATGTTTTAGATGAAAAGAGACTTGACTCAGAGGAAATTTTGACTCCCTGTGAATTGTAGGCGAAGATAAAAATACGAAGTAAAAAAAGTATAAAAAGCAACTTATTTCTACAATAAGTGAAATAATAATAAAAACCACATTGCAATCCATAAAGCAAAGTGATATAATGTTGAAACGTGAGAAAAGCTTTCTCTCTGTCCTGTTGAAACAGGACCTATGTCCAAAGGGAGGTGAAATGAATGAATAAGTATGAATTGACTTACATCTTAAAGTCAGAAACAGATGAAGAGAAAAGAAATCAGCTAGCAGAGAAGTTCAAAGGAATTATCGAAGCCGATGGAGCCGTTGAAAATGTTGATGAGTGGGGTAACCGGAAGTTAGCTTATGAAATCGACAAGCGAAATGAAGGATACTATGTATTAGTAAACTTTGCATCTAGTATTGATGTACCGAAGGAATTAGACAGAAATCTTAAAATTGCTGAACAAGTAATTAGACATATGATTATTAGAATACAAGAATAATTCTTTTATAAGGTGGTGTAATAATGAATAGAG
This sequence comes from Alkaliphilus metalliredigens QYMF, assembly GCF_000016985.1. Lineage (NCBI taxonomy): Bacteria > Bacillati > Bacillota > Clostridia > Peptostreptococcales > Natronincolaceae > Alkaliphilus > Alkaliphilus metalliredigens. The sequence continues at coordinate 44,266 of NC_009633.1, forward strand.
TAGTAATGATTGGACGTCTTGCAAGAGACCCAGAGTTACGTTTTACTGCAAGCGGAAAAGCGGTAGCCACCTTTAGTATTGCAGTGAACAAAACCTTTTCTAAGGAGAAGCAAGCAGATTTTTTCAATGTTGTTGTATGGAATAAAACTGCTGAAAACTGTGCTAATTATTTAGCAAAGGGAAGGTTAGTAGGACTAGATGGTAGGCTTCAAAGCCGATCCTATGAAACTAAAAATGGAGATAAACGATACGTTACAGAAATTGTAGCAGATCAAGTTGAATTTTTGGAATGGGGAGATAAAAATTCTCAGCCGAATCAAACGAGCCAAAAACCTAAACAAGATTTTGGTAAATCAGATGATTTCAATTCAGCGGATATAGATATTAATGATTTCCAAGCCATCGACGAAGACGATGACATTCCATTCTAGGGAAGAGGAGGGAAACTAATGGTTAATAGAAGAAGAAAAAAAATGAAAAAGAAAGTATGTACTTTCTGTGCCGATAAATCATCTAAAATTGATTACAAAGAAGTTCATAAATTAAAGAAATATGTGACTGAAAGAGGTAAAATTTTACCAAGAAGAATTTCAGGAAACTGTGCAATTCACCAAAGAGATATTACACAAGCAATCAAGAGATCAAGACACATTGCTTTACTACCTTACACAATAGACTAATTAAATCAATCACCCAGGCATAATTTGCTTGGGTGATTTTTGCTTTGAGGATAGGTATAAATATGAAGACAAAAATCTATGGGAGATTTCCCATGGATTTTTTTAATATGTTCACACTTTCTTTAATATACATGTATAGATGACTAGCTAGAGAGAGTGGTGAGGACCAATGATCAATATAAAGCAAGTGAAGATGATCCTAGTGATTGCCTTATTAGTAGGGATATTGGGAGCTAGTCTGGCCCATGGAGAGACAAGTAATGAACATATTCAATATAAAAAGGCAAGGGCAATCATTTTAGAGGTTCAAGAAGAACAGGAAGGACAGTTAGTTGTTCAATGGGCTAAAGCAAGGGTAATGAATGGACCGCTGAAGGGACACATTATTCAGCTTAAACATCCTCTAATAAAAGGATCTAAGTATCATATTGAGCTAGAAGAGAATATGCGTATTTTTTTAGAACTAAGGGTAGAAGAAAATCGGGTGACATCAGCAAACTTTATCGATGTCACAAAGGAACATCATCTTAAAATATTGCTGGCTATATTTGTTACTTTATTATTGATTTTTGGAGGGTTTAAAGGGTTGCGCTCCTTTATCGCACTTGTAATCACGGGGCTCTGTATGCTCTATATATTTATCCCTATGGTTTTTAACGGTTACAGCTTTATCCTAGCAACCGTTGTTGTGAGTGGTATCATTATTGTGAGTAGCTTTATATTAATTAGCGGATTTACGACTAAAAGCCTAACCGCCATAATAGGCACCATAGGAGGCACCACTATTTCTGGTGTGATCGCAATCTACTTTGGGAATCTGATGTACTTAACGGGTATCACTGATGACGCCATCGAAACCCTTATTAGACATTCCACCTTGGATGTGGATTACAGAGGACTCCTATATAGTGGCATGACCATAGGAGCATTAGGGGCGGTGATGGATGTCAGCATGACCATCACCTCTGTTATCTATGAGATAAAGCGGGGCAATCGACAAGTGCGGATTAAATCCTTGGTGCTATCGGGACTAGCGGTTGGTAGAGATATTATGGCAACCATGACCAATACATTAATCTTAGCCTACGCCGGTACATCATTACCCTTGTTATTATTATTTATCTTTAGCGAAATGCCATTGGAGGATATCATCAACTCCCAATATATTGCCTCTGAGGTTGTCAGGGCACTTAGTGGAAGCATTGGACTGGTCCTAACCATTCCCATTACATCGGTAGTTGCTGCAATTAATATTAAATGGGCAAAAGAATAGTAAAGGAATGAAGAAAGCGTGGTAGAATAATACTATAATAAAGTAATATAATGATGGAGCCATAAAAAGACACCTAATGAAAGAATATATTAATGACAGGCCAATTTTGGGGTTAAATCATACAACTAAAGATGGGAGATGGAGAAATGAGTTATGTGCTAGTTAAGGAGAAGATGATAGATAGTGAAGAAATTTTGAAATCCATTGAAGAGGAGTTCTCGTTTAAAAAAATAAAAGACATTACAAGTGGTTCTAAACGTGATGATACGTTGATTTATCAAATTATCCATGATGTGAAACAATTAAAGAAAGAAATAGAGGCAGAAGGTGAAATGGGTCAAACGGAAGAAGAGGAATTAATTGAAGAATTGATGTCTGTAGCCGATGAAAAAGTTGTGATCATTGAAGAAGTGATTCCCGAGGGATTGATTGCTTATGGATACTCTTATCATTATGATGAAGGTCTTGAAGAGATTAAAAGTATATTTATCGCCTCCGATGAATCTATTGGAGAACTGAGATTAAGAGATATAGCAGACCGTGTATTAAGATCCATAGATTAGGTGAACAAATTTCTATTGCAGATGCTATTTGGCCAGCATAGCTCCTTAAAGAGAAGTAAGGCGCTTTTGTTGGTCAAAGTAGCATTTTTTTGTTGTCTAAAAAAGCATAAAGTTTTTATAGCTCCAACACTTGATGATGCAATGTGTATATGATGATTATTGTATGTTGAAAATAGCTCAAAAATTTGCAATATTCTAATATTTTTGATTTAATAGTAAGTGGGTATATATAATAGTAGAGACATTCGAAAGGGGATAATAAAATGGGAACACCAATATTAAAGTATACGATTCGAGAAGAAGCAGGTACAGGAGGAGCATCAAAAGCAAGAAGAGCAGGAGAGGTTCCAGCTGTCCTCTACAGTAAAGGGGAAGTGACACAACCAGTGTACCTAAATACCAAGGAGCTAGAAAAGATACTATCAATCTATGGGGGGAGTAGTCGAATCGCTCTAGACCATGAGGGGAAAAAGTGTTTTGCAATTATAAAAGAAATACAAAAGAATATGTTGAAAAACAGTTTGTTGCACGTAGACCTACAAAAGCTTGATGAAAACCAAAAGATTAGAATGACCATTCCTATCTATATATTAAATAAAGAGGCAGTGGAAACACTAGCAGAAATCGTTCAAATACAACAAGATGAAGTGGAAATACAGGCATATCCTAGGGATTTACCAGAAAAAATTGAAGTGGATGCTAGTTTATTAAAGGACCAAGCTAACTTAACCATGAAAGATCTTAATATTGTAGGAAATACAGCGATTGAAATTTTAGATGATCTAGAAAATGTGGTTGCTACGTTAGCCTATACATCTAGACCAGTAGAAACAGAAGAAGAGTCTGTAGAAGAAGCATTAGTTTAAAACCAAGTTCACATTAATGGATCATAAGAAGAATAAGGTACCGAGTCATTGCTTGGTTACCTTATTCTTTTTTGTATTAAAAAACCTCCTTCTGGAAATAATCCAACAATAAAGAAAAAGGAGGGGTTGTTTTATGATGAAGAATTCATTAGTGAGTAGCTTGCGTAATGAAACGGGGTCTAATGCCAGTCACCGTTCAAGGGACTTAGGAAATGTGCCAGCAGTCATCTACGGGAAAAGCATCAACACACTGACGGTAGAAATAGAGAGAACTGAAGTAGAAGCATTCGTCAGAAACCAAGGGGGGAAAGGATTAGTACAAGTAAATGTAGGAGGGCAACCTTATACAACCTTTGTTAAAGAAATGCAAAGGGATCCTGTGACAGGAATGATTATGCATGTGGACTTTCAACAGGTTAATCAAGATGAACAAATACATACAATGGTTCCTATTATATTGAAGGGAAGAGGTTTTGTGGAAAAGGGTGGGGTGACAGTTCAACAACAGGTAAGAGAACTAGAAGTTCAATGCTTCGCTGGAAGCATCCCTGAAAAATTTGAATTTGATATTTCAAACTTCAGACCTGGAGATACATTAAAAGTATCGGATGTGGAATTTGGAGAGGAAGTTAGCATCATTAATAATCTAGAGTCTGTTATCGCATCCATTGCTACCCCAGCAAAAATAATTGATGATGAAGGGGAAGTACCTTTAGAAAAGAAGATAGAGCTTGCAGACATGGAGTAAATGATAGAAGTGTAAAGATAGAAAAATTGAAGAGTAAAGAAAGAACTAGGAAATCAGATGATAGTAAGTTACTTCTATTAAGATAACTTACTTTTAAGTATTATATCCATCTGATTTTCTTCCATTATATTTCATTTGACTTTGGGCACAACAACTGTTATAGTAGTACAAGTCGTCGCAAGGCGAAGAGAATTTAAATAAGCATAAAGAAACAAAATTCAACAAAACTAGATAAAATAAAAAAAGTGTTGACATATGTCATCAAAAATGATATATTGATTAAGTCGCCAAAACGCGACGGGTTATACCAAGCAAGTTAGAAACCAGGTCTTTGAAAACTAAACAGTATAGATGTAAGCCAGCATATAAGTAGATTACCAAAATCTAAGATTTTGTGTAAGTCACTTACTCGGCGTAAGCCGAGATATCATTTTAGTTAACTAGAATGGAACAAGAAATACCCAGAAATTTATATATAAGAGTTTGATCCTGGCTCAGGATGAACGCTGGCGGCGTGCCTAACACATGCAAGTCGAGCGGGTTAATCTGACGGAAGCCTTCGGGTGGAAGAAAGTGAAACTAGCGGCGGACGGGTGAGTAACGCGTGGGCAACCTACCTTGTACAGGGGGACAACAACGGGAAACCGTTGCTAATACCCCATAAAACCCTAGAGGGGCATCCCTTAAGGGTCAAAGAATTTCGGTACAAGATGGGCCCGCGTCTGATTAGCTAGTTGGTGAGGTAATGGCTCACCAAGGCGACGATCAGTAGCCGACCTGAGAGGGTGATCGGCCACACTGGAACTGAGACACGGTCCAGACTCCTACGGGAGGCAGCAGTGGGGAATATTGCACAATGGGCGAAAGCCTGATGCAGCAACGCCGCGTGAGCGATGAAGGCCTTCGGGTCGTAAAGCTCTGTCCTAGGGGAAGAATATTGACGGTACCCTAGGAGGAAGCCCCGGCTAACTACGTGCCAGCAGCCGCGGTAATACGTAGGGGGCAAGCGTTATCCGGAATCACTGGGCGTAAAGGGTGCGTAGGCGGTCTTGCAAGTCAGAGGTGAAAGGCTACGGCTCAACCGTAGTAAGCCTTTGAAACTGCAAGACTTGAGTATGGGAGAGGAAAGTGGAATTCCTAGTGTAGCGGTGAAATGCGTAGATATTAGGAGGAACACCAGTGGCGAAGGCGACTTTCTGGACCATTACTGACGCTGAGGCACGAAAGCGTGGGGAGCAAACAGGATTAGATACCCTGGTAGTCCACGCCGTAAACGATGAGTGCTAGGTGTTGGGGGTCGAACCTCAGTGCCGCAGCTAACGCATTAAGCACTCCGCCTGGGGAGTACGCTCGCAAGAGTGAAACTCAAAGGAATTGACGGGGACCCGCACAAGCAGCGGAGCATGTGGTTTAATTCGAAGCAACGCGAAGAACCTTACCTGGACTTGACATCCCTCGGACCACTCCTTAACCGGAGTCTTCCCTTCGGGGACTGAGGTGACAGGTGGTGCATGGTTGTCGTCAGCTCGTGTCGTGAGATGTTGGGTTAAGTCCCGCAACGAGCGCAACCCTTGTCTTTAGTTGCCAGCAGTTCGGCTGGGCACTCTAGAGAGACTGCCGGGGATAACTCGGAGGAAGGTGGGGATGACGTCAAATCATCATGCCCCTTATGTTCAGGGCTACACACGTGCTACAATGGCCGATACAACGGGCAGCGAAGGAGTAATCCGGAGCAAATCCTATAAAGTCGGTCCCAGTTCGGATTGTGGGCTGAAACTCGCCCACATGAAGCTGGAGTTGCTAGTAATCGCGAATCAGAATGTCGCGGTGAATGCGTTCCCGGGTCTTGTACACACCGCCCGTCACACCACGGGAGTCGGAAGCACCCGAAGTCAGCTATCTAACCGTAAGGAGGAAGCTGCCGAAGGTGAAGTCGATGACTGGGGTGAAGTCGTAACAAGGTAGCCGTATCGGAAGGTGCGGCTGGATCACCTCCTTTCTAAGGAGCAAAGGCGCATCTATACTGTCTAGTTTTGAGAGACTTTTTTCTCTCTAAAAGCACCAAGGGGGCGTAGCTCAGTTGGGAGAGCACCTGCCTTGCAAGCAGGGGGTCAGGAGTTCGACTCTCCTCGTCTCCACCAGTTATTACTTTTCAAAGGTAATACAAGGTGAAATTGTTATTATAAAACATCATTTCGTCGGCAGGACGGAAAAATTAATTGTTCTTTGAAAACTACACAATGTTATGATGAAGCATTAAATGCGAAATCAATAAACTATCAATCAAACCTTTTCTTTGATTTGTTCAGGGAAATATAAGGTGCGATTGTTAGCTGAGCGATTGACTCTAAATCTATGATTTGGGTCATGAGCGTAAAGGTCAAGTTATTAAGAGCAAAGGGCGGATGCCTTGGCACTAGGAGTCGATGAAGGACGTGGTAAGCTGCGATAAGCCTCGGGAAGCCGCAAGCAGGCATTGATCCGGGGATTTCCGAATGGGGAAACCCACTTGGGTTCATATCCAAGTATCTATTACTCAATTCATAGGTAATAGAAGACAGACCGGGGGAACTGAAACATCTAAGTACCCCGAGGAAGAGAAAGAAAATTCGATTCCCTCAGTAGCGGCGAGCGAAAGGGGAAGAGCCCAAACCGATGGGGTTTACTTCATCGGGGTTGTGGACACGGTCGTTAAGAAGAAGGTATTGTAGTAGAAGAGGGTTGGAAAGCCCCACCGGAGAAGGTAATAGTCCTGTATATCAAACAAGAAGATCTTTGACTGTGATCCAGAGTACCACGGGACACGTGAAACCCTGTGGGAAGCAGGGGGGACCACCCCCCAAGGCTAAATACTACCTAGTGACCGATAGCGCATAGTACCGTGAGGGAAAGGTGAAAAGAACCCCGGAAGGGGAGTGAAATAGAACCTGAAACCCTTTGCTTACAAGCTGTGGGAGCACTTTATATGTGTGACCGCGTACTTTTTGTAGAACGGGCCAACGAGTTATGGTATGGAGCAAGGTTAAGCACTTAAGGTGCGAAGCCGTAGGGAAACCGAGTCTTAATCGGGCGACTTAGTTTCATGCCATAGACCCGAAACCGAGCGACCTACCCATGGACAGGATGAAGCGGAAGTAAAATTTCGTGGAGGTCCGAACCGATTGACGTTGAAAAGTCACCGGATGATCTGTGGGTAGCGGTGAAATTCCAATCGAGCTCGGAGATAGCTGGTTCTCGCCGAAATAGCTTTAGGGCTAGCCTCAAGATTAGAGACACGGAGGTAGAGCACTGAATGGTCAAGGGGCCTTCACCGGTTACCGAAACCTATCAAACTCCGAATGCCGTCGTCTTATACTTGGGAGTCAGACTGCGAGTGATAAGATCCGTAGTCAAGAGGGAAAGAGCCCAGACCATCAGCTAAGGTCCCAAAGTATACGTTAAGTGGAAAAGGATGTGGAGTTGCACAGACAACCAGGATGTTGGCTTAGAAGCAGCCACTCATTTAAAGAGTGCGTAATAGCTCACTGGTCGAGTGATTCTGCGCCGAAAATGTCCGGGGCTCAAACGTATCACCGAAGCTATGGATCCGAAAGGATGGTAGGCGAGCGTTCTGTAAGGGTAGAAGCTGTACCGTAAGGAGCAGTGGACTTTACAGAAGAGAGAATGTTGGCATGAGTAACGAGAGGCAAGTGAGAATCTTGCCCGTCGAAAACCCAAGGTTTCCTGAGGAAGGTTCGTCCGCTCAGGGTTAGTCGGGACCTAAGCCGAGGCCGAAAGGCGTAGGCGATGGACAACAGGTTGAGATTCCTGTACCACTTTTAGTCGTTTGAGAAATGGGGGGACACAGTAGGATAAACCATGCGCACCGTTGGTTGTGTGCGTCTAAGCAAGTAGGGAGTTAGGATAGGCAAATCCGTTCTAACATATTCTGAGATGTGATGGGGAGCGAAATATAAGTAGCGAACTGGTTGATTCCACACTGTCGAGAAAAGCCTCTATCGAGACTATAAAGTGCCCGTACCGCAAACCGACACAGGTGGGTGAGGAGAGAATCCTAAGACGATCGGGAGAACTATTGTTAAGGAACTCGGCAAAATGACCCCGTAACTTCGGGAGAAGGGGTGCCGGATTTGGTGAAGGATTTACTCCATAAGCCTTATCCGGCCGCAGAGAATAGGCCCAAGCGACTGTTTACCAAAAACATAGGTCTCTGCTAAGTCGAAAGACGAAGTATAGGGGCTGACGCCTGCCCGGTGCTGGAAGGTTAAGGGGACGTGTTAGCGCAAGCGAAGCACTGAACTTAAGCCCCAGTAAACGGCGGCCGTAACTATAACGGTCCTAAGGTAGCGAAATTCCTTGTCGGGTAAGTTCCGACCCGCACGAAAGGCGTAACGATTTGGGCACTGTCTCAACAATAGACCCGGTGAAATTGTAATACCAGTGAAGATGCTGGTTACCCGCGACAGGACGGAAAGACCCCGTGGAGCTTTACTGTAGCCTGACATTGGATTTTGGTACTATATGTACAGGATAGGTGGGAGACTTTGAAACTAGGACGCCAGTCTTGGTGGAGTCGACCTTGGGATACCACTCTTGTAGTACTGAAATTCTAACCATAGACCGTGAAACCGGTCTTGGGACACTGTCAGGTGGGCAGTTTGACTGGGGCGGTCGCCTCCCAAAAAGTAACGGAGGCGCCCAAAGGTTCCCTCAGCACGGTCGGAAATCGTGCGTAGAGTGCAAAGGCAAAAGGGAGCTTGATTGCGAGACATACAGGTCGAGCAAGGACGAAAGTCGGGCTTAGTGATCCGGTGGTTCCGAGTGGAAGGGCCATCGCTCAACGGATAAAAGCTACCCCGGGGATAACAGGCTTATCTCCCCCAAGAGTCCACATCGACGGGGAGGTTTGGCACCTCGATGTCGGCTCATCACATCCTGGGGCTGTAGTAGGTCCCAAGGGTTGGGCTGTTCGCCCATTAAAGTGGTACGCGAGCTGGGTTCAGAACGTCGTGAGACAGTTCGGTCCCTATCCGTCGCGGGCGCAGGAAATTTGAGAGGAGCTGTCCTTAGTACGAGAGGACCGGGATGGACATACCTCTGGTGTACCAGTTGTTCTGCCAAGAGCATCGCTGGGTAGCTACGTATGGAAGGGATAAGTGCTGAAGGCATCTAAGCACGAAGCCCCCCTCAAGATAAGATTTCCCATCTCGAAAGAGAGTAAGACCCCAGGAAGACTACCTGGTTGATAGGTTGGAGGTGTAAGTGCAGTAATGTACTCAGCTGACCAATACTAATAGGTCGAGGACTTGACCAAAAGAAATATCCATAACATTGTGTAGTTTTGAGAGAACTATATCTCTCTAAATATTGCGTTAGCAATGAGACGTCATAAATCCATTGATTGCCTTGGGTTAATCCGAGGAAGCCAATCAACGTATTTCTGACTAAGCTGCTAACACAAAAGTGAAAACCATACTTTTGGTTATCACCTTATATCGTGACTATAGCGAAGGGGTCACACCTGTTCCCATCCCGAACACAGAAGTTAAGCCCTTCAGCGCTGATGGTACTTGGCGGGCAGCTGCCTGGGAGAGTAGGTCGTCGCGATATGGAACACATTATGCCGTAATTATAGCGAAGAGGTCACACCTGTTCCCATCCCGAACACAGAAGTTAAGCTCTTCAGCGCTGATGGTACTTGGCGGGCAGCTGCCTGGGAGAGTAGGTCATTGCGGCTTAGTTCTTTTATCAAGCTAATATAATGAGTCAATAAAAACCTTTATATAACTGTTGACATAAGAGAACGAGTGTGTTATAGTAGTACATGTCGCTAATGCGCGACACCAAACTGAATTAATCAGGTCTTTGAAAACTAAACAGTATAGATGTAAGCCAGCATATTACAAGTAAATTGCCAAAGTCTTAGATTTTGCGCAAGATACAAACTCGACAAAGTCGAGAAGCCATTTTAGTTTTACTAAGATGGACCCAGAAATTTATATATAAGAGTTTGATCCTGGCTCAGGATGAACGCTGGCGGCGTGCCTAACACATGCAAGTCGAGCGGGTTAATCTGACGGAAGCCTTCGGGTGGAAGAAAGTGAAACTAGCGGCGGACGGGTGAGTAACGCGTGGGCAACCTACCTTGTACAGGGGGACAACAACGGGAAACCGTTGCTAATACCCCATAAAACCCTAGAGGGGCATCCCTTAAGGGTCAAAGAATTTCGGTACAAGATGGGCCCGCGTCTGATTAGCTAGTTGGTGAGGTAATGGCTCACCAAGGCGACGATCAGTAGCCGACCTGAGAGGGTGATCGGCCACACTGGAACTGAGACACGGTCCAGACTCCTACGGGAGGCAGCAGTGGGGAATATTGCACAATGGGCGAAAGCCTGATGCAGCAACGCCGCGTGAGCGATGAAGGCCTTCGGGTCGTAAAGCTCTGTCCTAGGGGAAGAATATTGACGGTACCCTAGGAGGAAGCCCCGGCTAACTACGTGCCAGCAGCCGCGGTAATACGTAGGGGGCAAGCGTTATCCGGAATCACTGGGCGTAAAGGGTGCGTAGGCGGTCTTGCAAGTCAGAGGTGAAAGGCTACGGCTCAACCGTAGTAAGCCTTTGAAACTGCAAGACTTGAGTATGGGAGAGGAAAGTGGAATTCCTAGTGTAGCGGTGAAATGCGTAGATATTAGGAGGAACACCAGTGGCGAAGGCGACTTTCTGGACCATTACTGACGCTGAGGCACGAAAGCGTGGGGAGCAAACAGGATTAGATACCCTGGTAGTCCACGCCGTAAACGATGAGTGCTAGGTGTTGGGGGTCGAACCTCAGTGCCGCAGCTAACGCATTAAGCACTCCGCCTGGGGAGTACGCTCGCAAGAGTGAAACTCAAAGGAATTGACGGGGACCCGCACAAGCAGCGGAGCATGTGGTTTAATTCGAAGCAACGCGAAGAACCTTACCTGGACTTGACATCCCTCGGACCACTCCTTAACCGGAGTCTTCCCTTCGGGGACTGAGGTGACAGGTGGTGCATGGTTGTCGTCAGCTCGTGTCGTGAGATGTTGGGTTAAGTCCCGCAACGAGCGCAACCCTTGTCTTTAGTTGCCAGCAGTTCGGCTGGGCACTCTAGAGAGACTGCCGGGGATAACTCGGAGGAAGGTGGGGATGACGTCAAATCATCATGCCCCTTATGTTCAGGGCTACACACGTGCTACAATGGCCGATACAACGGGCAGCGAAGGAGTAATCCGGAGCAAATCCTATAAAGTCGGTCCCAGTTCGGATTGTGGGCTGAAACTCGCCCACATGAAGCTGGAGTTGCTAGTAATCGCGAATCAGAATGTCGCGGTGAATGCGTTCCCGGGTCTTGTACACACCGCCCGTCACACCACGGGAGTCGGAAGCACCCGAAGTCAGCTATCTAACCGTAAGGAGGAAGCTGCCGAAGGTGAAGTCGATGACTGGGGTGAAGTCGTAACAAGGTAGCCGTATCGGAAGGTGCGGCTGGATCACCTCCTTTCTAAGGAGCAAAGGCGCATCTATACTGTTTGGTTTTGAGAGACCTGTTCTCTCTAAAATACCATAATTTAGCTTGAGAGCTGAAATGTGGTGAAATAGCATCTGCGTGAGCAGAAAGCGAAATTCACAATTTAAAGACCTTTAGATAAATTTAAAGGTCTTTTTTAAGGGCTCATAGCTCAGCTGGTTAGAGCGCACGCCTGATAAGCGTGAGGTCGGTGGTTCGAGTCCACTTGAGCCCACCAGTTCTTTGAAAACTACACAATGTTATGATGAAGCAATAAATGCGAAATCAATAAACTATCAATCAAACCTTTTCTTTGATTTGTTCAGGGAAATATAAGGTGCGATTGTTAGCTGAGCGATTGACTCTAAATCTATGATTTGGGTCATGAGCGTAAAGGTCAAGTTATTAAGAGCAAAGGGCGGATGCCTTGGCACTAGGAGTCGATGAAGGACGTGGTAAGCTGCGATAAGCCTCGGGAAGCCGCAAGCAGGCATTGATCCGGGGATTTCCGAATGGGGAAACCCACTTGGGTTCATATCCAAGTATCTATTACTCAATTCATAGGTAATAGAAGACAGACCGGGGGAACTGAAACATCTAAGTACCCCGAGGAAGAGAAAGAAAATTCGATTCCCTCAGTAGCGGCGAGCGAAAGGGGAAGAGCCCAAACCGATGGGGTTTACTTCATCGGGGTTGTGGACACGGTCGTTAAGAAGAAGGTATTGTAGTAGAAGAGGGTTGGAAAGCCCCACCGGAGAAGGTAATAGTCCTGTATATCAAACAAGAAGATCTTTGACTGTGATCCAGAGTACCACGGGACACGTGAAACCCTGTGGGAAGCAGGGGGGACCACCCCCCAAGGCTAAATACTACCTAGTGACCGATAGCGCATAGTACCGTGAGGGAAAGGTGAAAAGAACCCCGGAAGGGGAGTGAAATAGAACCTGAAACCCTTTGCTTACAAGCTGTGGGAGCACTTTATATGTGTGACCGCGTACTTTTTGTAGAACGGGCCAACGAGTTATGGTATGGAGCAAGGTTAAGCACTTAAGGTGCGAAGCCGTAGGGAAACCGAGTCTTAATCGGGCGACTTAGTTTCATGCCATAGACCCGAAACCGAGCGACCTACCCATGGACAGGATGAAGCGGAAGTAAAATTTCGTGGAGGTCCGAACCGATTGACGTTGAAAAGTCACCGGATGATCTGTGGGTAGCGGTGAAATTCCAATCGAGCTCGGAGATAGCTGGTTCTCGCCGAAATAGCTTTAGGGCTAGCCTCAAGATTAGAGACACGGAGGTAGAGCACTGAATGGTCAAGGGGCCTTCACCGGTTACCGAAACCTATCAAACTCCGAATGCCGTCGTCTTATACTTGGGAGTCAGACTGCGAGTGATAAGATCCGTAGTCAAGAGGGAAAGAGCCCAGACCATCAGCTAAGGTCCCAAAGTATACGTTAAGTGGAAAAGGATGTGGAGTTGCACAGACAACCAGGATGTTGGCTTAGAAGCAGCCACTCATTTAAAGAGTGCGTAATAGCTCACTGGTCGAGTGATTCTGCGCCGAAAATGTCCGGGGCTCAAACGTATCACCGAAGCTATGGATCCGAAAGGATGGTAGGCGAGCGTTCTGTAAGGGTAGAAGCTGTACCGTAAGGAGCAGTGGACTTTACAGAAGAGAGAATGTTGGCATGAGTAACGAGAGGCAAGTGAGAATCTTGCCCGTCGAAAACCCAAGGTTTCCTGAGGAAGGTTCGTCCGCTCAGGGTTAGTCGGGACCTAAGCCGAGGCCGAAAGGCGTAGGCGATGGACAACAGGTTGAGATTCCTGTACCACTTTTAGTCGTTTGAGAAATGGGGGGACACAGTAGGATAAACCATGCGCACCGTTGGTTGTGTGCGTCTAAGCAAGTAGGGAGTTAGGATAGGCAAATCCGTTCTAACATATTCTGAGATGTGATGGGGAGCGAAATATAAGTAGCGAACTGGTTGATTCCACACTGTCGAGAAAAGCCTCTATCGAGACTATAAAGTGCCCGTACCGCAAACCGACACAGGTGGGTGAGGAGAGAATCCTAAGACGATCGGGAGAACTATTGTTAAGGAACTCGGCAAAATGACCCCGTAACTTCGGGAGAAGGGGTGCCGGATTTGGTGAAGGATTTACTCCATAAGCCTTATCCGGCCGCAGAGAATAGGCCCAAGCGACTGTTTACCAAAAACATAGGTCTCTGCTAAGTCGAAAGACGAAGTATAGGGGCTGACGCCTGCCCGGTGCTGGAAGGTTAAGGGGACGTGTTAGCGCAAGCGAAGCACTGAACTTAAGCCCCAGTAAACGGCGGCCGTAACTATAACGGTCCTAAGGTAGCGAAATTCCTTGTCGGGTAAGTTCCGACCCGCACGAAAGGCGTAACGATTTGGGCACTGTCTCAACAATAGACCCGGTGAAATTGTAATACCAGTGAAGATGCTGGTTACCCGCGACAGGACGGAAAGACCCCGTGGAGCTTTACTGTAGCCTGACATTGGATTTTGGTACTATATGTACAGGATAGGTGGGAGACTTTGAAACTAGGACGCCAGTCTTGGTGGAGTCGACCTTGGGATACCACTCTTGTAGTACTGAAATTCTAACCATAGACCGTGAAACCGGTCTTGGGACACTGTCAGGTGGGCAGTTTGACTGGGGCGGTCGCCTCCCAAAAAGTAACGGAGGCGCCCAAAGGTTCCCTCAGCACGGTCGGAAATCGTGCGTAGAGTGCAAAGGCAAAAGGGAGCTTGATTGCGAGACATACAGGTCGAGCAAGGACGAAAGTCGGGCTTAGTGATCCGGTGGTTCCGAGTGGAAGGGCCATCGCTCAACGGATAAAAGCTACCCCGGGGATAACAGGCTTATCTCCCCCAAGAGTCCACATCGACGGGGAGGTTTGGCACCTCGATGTCGGCTCATCACATCCTGGGGCTGTAGTAGGTCCCAAGGGTTGGGCTGTTCGCCCATTAAAGTGGTACGCGAGCTGGGTTCAGAACGTCGTGAGACAGTTCGGTCCCTATCCGTCGCGGGCGCAGGAAATTTGAGAGGAGCTGTCCTTAGTACGAGAGGACCGGGATGGACATACCTCTGGTGTACCAGTTGTTCTGCCAAGAGCATCGCTGGGTAGCTACGTATGGAAGGGATAAGTGCTGAAGGCATCTAAGCACGAAGCCCCCCTCAAGATAAGATTTCCCATCTCGAAAGAGAGTAAGACCCCAGGAAGACTACCTGGTTGATAGGTTGGAGGTGTAAGTGCAGTAATGTACTCAGCTGACCAATACTAATAGGTCGAGGACTTGACCAAAAGAAATAACCATAACATTGTGTAGTTTTGAGAGAACTATATCTCTCTAAATATTGCGTTAGCAATGAGACGTCATAAATCCATTGATTGCCTTGGGTTAATCCGAGGAAGCCAATCAACGTATTTCTGACTAAGCTGCTAACACAAAAGTGAAAACCATACTTTTGGTTATCACCTTATATCGTGACTATAGCGAAGGGGTCACACCTGTTCCCATCCCGAACACAGAAGTTAAGCCCTTCAGCGCTGATGGTACTTGGCGGGCAGCTGCCTGGGAGAGTAGGTCGTCGCGATACAGAAAATCCTCTACGGAAACGTAGAGGATTATTTATTTTTTGTGCCTACTTAATTTCCACAAAACTGTAAAGCGGTTAAGAAATAGACCTCCACAGCCTCAATTAATTCTTTAATGGCAATCTGCTCATTTTTAGTATGGGAATAGCTAATATCTCCTGGCCCATAAACAATGGTTGGGATATTAGCAAAATTATATAACAAAGAAGCATCTGTCCAGCCTCGTTTTGTCGATAGCACAGGCTCTCTTTCTAGCACAGCAGATAAAGCGTTTTTTAGAGCCACAGTGATAGGGTCATCTAAACTTGTTTCTAAAGGTAGATGATCTAGGGTGAGCATATTGTTAGGCATTCTTATAATTTCAGCATCAAAATCTGAATCATGAGCCTTGAGATGATCAATAACCTCTTGGTATTCAGCAATAACCGTTGCAACTGTTTCTCCGGGAATATAACGTCTATCAATCTGTATGATACAATCACCAGCTACGGTGCTAGGCTGTATGCCACCTTTAATATAACCGAAATTCATAACAGAGGGGCCCATCAAAGGATGGCTTCTTTTCTCTAGCTTAGGATAAATTGTATCCTGGATAGCACTAATTAGTTTTCCAGCCTTTTCTATGGCATTGATACCAAGATGGGGAACACCACCATGGGCTGACCTACCTTTTATTTTAATTTCCAGCCACTCTAGACCACGATGGCCAGCGGAGTATTGAGAGCTAGAGGGCTCTCCTACAATTGCACCATCTGCCTTAATACCATTTTTAACAAGATCCTCTGTCCCTTCACTCTGCTCCTCTTCACCAATCACCCCAGTGAATATAATGTCACCTGTTAATTTAAGATCTGAACGTTTTAAAGCGAGCATCATGATAATCATAGAAGCAATAGGACCCTTCATATCTACTGTACCCCGACCTAAGATATGCCCATCGACAATTTCAGCACCATAGGGATCAAAATCCATTTCTCCAGGAGGTACAGTATCTAAATGACCATTTAACAGTAATGTCTTACCTTCACCAGTTCCCTTTAAAGTAACAATGACATTGACCCGCTCATCTACAATGGTTTTTACCTCTACATCAAAGCCCTGCCTTTGACAATAATCAGATAAAAAAATGCCAACCTCCTTTTCTCGACCAGGATAGTTAACATGACTAGGTATTTTGATTAAATCCTGTGTAAGCTTAACGAGTTCTTCTTCGTCGTAATATTGATGAATGAACCCCTTCCAATCAACTAAATTTTTCATAGATTATCCACTCCTATACTTTTTTAGATAAAACTAAATCCCCAGATGACTGAGGATTTAGTTTAAATTAGAAATATTCGATTCACTATTCCTTAGGTGAGTCCGATTATGTTTGACATAGCAACAAATACAGCACCTATTAATAGTAAGATACCAACATAAGGAGCTACCCATTTCACCCATTTTTCATAAGGTATTTTAGAAATGGCAATAACACCCATGATTGTTCCTGAGGTAGGTATAATTAAGTTTGTAATCCCATCACCTAATTGATAGGCTAAAACAGCAGTTTGTCTACTGACACCTATTAAATCAGATAATGGAACCATGATAGGCATGGTTGTTGCAGCCTGACCACTTCCAGAAGGGATAAATAGATTTAATACGATCTGTACCAGATACATAAACAATGCACCTATAGTAGTTCCAAAGGTTGAGATTCCTGCGGCCATTGAATAAACAAGAGAGTCAATAATTTGTCCATCTGACATTACCATTAAAATGGCTCTAGCAATACCCACAACAAGAGCTCCAAAAATCAAATCCTTAGCACCCAGTACAAAGTCACTAGAAGCTTTACTTGGGCTTGATCCTCCAATTAAACTAGCAAATATACCCATCATTAAGAAAAGAGAGGAAAGTTCACGAATATACCAATCATGCTCCATTACACCGTAGATCATGGCTACAAAACCAATAATCACTGTGATAAAAACATAGATATGTTTAGTTGTAAATTTAGGAAGCTCAGATAGATCAATTATCTGATCCTTTTCAGCTATCTCTAACTCACGAACTGCACTGATCTGTGGATCTGCTTTAACCTTTTTAGCATATCTCATCACATATAAAAAGGCAGCAATCTGGAAAACAGCAAAGATGACAACTCGATACATCGCTCCCGAGTAAATAGGTAACTCTGCAATACCTTGGGCCACACCAACTGTAAAGGGGTTAGCGATACCCCCTGAAAACCCTGCGGAAGCCCCTAATGTAATCATGGCCACACCAACGATGGCATCATATCCAAGGGCCCTGGCCAGGGCGATGCCAATTGGAATAAATACAATTGTCTCCTCGGCCATTCCGATAGTAGAACCACCAACACCAAAAATAAACAGCATTACAGGTATAATCATAGATCCTTTATCCTTTAATCCTAAGGCCAGCTTACCGATACCGGCATTGATGGCTCCTGTCCCCTGAATCATGGCAAAGGCGCCACCTACAATAAGAATAAAGAAAATAATATTAGATGCATCTTGCATGCCCCTATGAACCGAGCTGAACAAGTGGTCCTCTGTAAAAGAAAAGAATTTTACTGGATTCTGTGGAACACTGGTAAAGGAATCTGCATCAACAACAGTTCTGCCGTTGGGGTCCTCCACTCTTTGGTATTCTCCTGCAGGCATGATATAAGTTCCAATAAAAGCTAATAAAATAATCATGCAGATAATGACGTAGGTATGAGGCACCTTAAATCGTTTCGTTTTAACTGGATTTGTATCATTACTCAATTAAACAACCTCCTTCTTAATATGAAAATAGACTGTATCGCCATAAATATAGACAAAATATTTATCTATGTATCCACCTCCTTGAAAATATATTTCTACTATGTAGGATAAATGCTAAAAATGTAAAGGCATGTATAAAACTATATTCCACATATTCAAAAAAATTCCTGCATATTTTTTCTGAATTTTCAATGAATAAGTGGGGTATAAATCTTAACAAGATATTTTACAGAGTGCGATTGAGGTGGAACCAGCAAGATGCAGGATGTTCATCGATTTTTGTCCAAAGGTAATAAATTGAAATAAATGATCTTTAATGGTATGATATGTAAAAGATAAATTCATGAGGAGCGTGTTGCTATGTATGATTTAAAAATTATAAATGGCATAATAATTGACTTTGATACGGGACAGAAGAAGGTTTGTGATATAGGGATAAAAAAAGGCAAAATTGATGCCATAGGCAATTGTCCAGAGGATGCCAAACGTGAAATAGACGCAAGTGGAAAAATAATCGCACCTGGATTTATTGATATTCATATGCATGAAGAAAATCTAAAGGAGGGAGGAGCCAACCCCATTGATATATCCAATAGAATGTTGTTAATGGGTGTAACCACTTGTGTGGCAGGAAACTGTGGGAACAATAGACAAAGCTTAGAAGAATTCATCCATTTTATTCACCACAAAGGGATGCCGGTGAACTATCTTTCCTTTATTGGTCATAACTTCCTACGGAATGCGGTGGGAAGCACTGATCGTTATCAAAAAGCTTCAAAGAATGAAGTAGAAGAAATGCAGAAGTTATTAATAAATGCTGTTGATCAAGGGGCATTAGGAGTCTCCTTTGGATTAGAATATGCACCGGGCATAGATTTAGAGGAGGTATTGGACCTCTGTAGCGTGATTGAAGATAGAAAGATGTTGCTTGCAGCTCACTATAGAAAGGACGCAAAGCATAGTATTCCATCCATAAAAGAAATGATGGAGATTTCAAAGCAAACAGGACATCCTATGCAGATTTCCCATATAGGGAGCTCTTGTGCCTATGGCATGATGACCGAAGGGTTAGATACCATACAGAAGGGGATCAACCTAGGCTTAGACATTACAGTAGATTGCTATCCCTATGATGCCTTCAGCACTTACATAGGCTCTGCTGTCTTTGATGAGGGATGCTTTGGGCTGTGGAATAAATCCTATGATGCGATTCTTTTAACTGAGGCCCCCTATAAAGGAATGCGATGTGATGAAGCGCTATTTCATAAAGCAAGAAAAGAACATCCGGATATGCTGGTAGTGGCCTTTGTGATGAATGAAGAGGAGGTTATACAAGCCATTAAAGCACCCTTTGTTATGGTGGCAAGTGATGGTCTATACCGAAAGGGGCAAGGACATCCACGGGGAGCAGGAAGTTTCCCAAGGGTTTTGGGTAAGTATGTAAGAGAAAAACAAGAACTTTCTCTTTTGGAGGCATTGAAAAAAATGACATTAATGCCGGCCAAACGTTTAGGCCTAGAGAGTAAGGGTGAAATAAAAGAAGGCAAGGACGCTGATATTGTGAT
Organism: Alkaliphilus metalliredigens QYMF; assembly: GCF_000016985.1. Classification (NCBI taxonomy): domain Bacteria; kingdom Bacillati; phylum Bacillota; class Clostridia; order Peptostreptococcales; family Natronincolaceae; genus Alkaliphilus; species Alkaliphilus metalliredigens. The sequence goes on from NC_009633.1 coordinate 63,895, forward strand.
CTTTGACCAAAATGAGATTTTAGACGGTGCTACATTTGAAGATCCCCAAGCCCTTCCCATAGGAATTGATTATGTGATTCTAAAGGGAGAAGTGGCAGTAGAGAATAATATCATTATCAAGGGGGATCTAGGTAAATATATATCTAATCCACTAGAGAAGACTGTCCAAGTGAACTCGCTTTTGTAAGCTGAAACAGTCAAGATAAAAGCCCCATCGATGCTAAGGAGTAGAGATAGAGGCTGATACAGTGAAAAGAAAATCATAAAAAGAGTAAAAGGGAGATGAAGTGATGCGACAGATAGCAGAAAAGTTGACCCATGGCATAAAGGAAGAGTTGATACAGTTAAGTGAATATATATTCAACAACCCTGAATTAGGCTATGAAGAATTTAAAGCCTGCGAAGCCCACGTGAAACTGTTAAAAAGGCATGGTTTTGTAGTAGAAGAGGGTTTTTTAGATATCAAAACAGCATTTAAAGCTGTATATGATAGTGGGATACCAGGACCAGTCGTGGCTTTTTTATCGGAGTATGATGCCTTACCAGGAATGGGTCATGGATGCGGTCATAATTTATTAGGAGCCACCACCACAGGTGCTGGAATTACAGTGAGTAAGTTAATGAAGGAAATGGGATTAAGAGGAAAGGTAATGGTATTTGGAACTCCTGCGGAGGAAACAAGTGGCGCTAAAGTACAGATGACAAATGAAGGTGCCTTTGAAGATGTGGACGTTGCAATGCAGGCACACCCAGCTAGTCAACACATGAAAAGCGGGAAGTCCTTAGCCCTAGAGGCAATACAGTTTACTTTTACAGGCAAGTCAGCCCATGCTGCAGCTTCTCCAGAAGAAGGGATTAATGCCTTAGATGCTGCCATCAATACCTTTGTGAGTATTAATGCCCTAAGACAGCATATTCTTCCCAGTGCAAGGATTCATGGGATTATATCTGAGGGAGGCAAGGCAGCCAACATTGTTCCTGACTTAGCCATTGCACAATTTTATGTTAGGGCGACGACAAAAACCTATCTCCAGGAATTGGTGGAGAAGGTAAAAAATTGTGCCAGAGCAGGGGCCATGGCAGCAGGCGCAAAGGTAGAATTTTATAATTACGAGGCATCCTATGATAACTTAGTGACAAATGAAACATTATCAGAGGCCTATTCCAGACGGTTAATGGAAGTTGGGGTAGAAAAAATAGAAGGAGCTAAAAAAGGTTATGGTTCGCTAGATTTAGGAAATATAAGCCATGTAGGGCCTACGATTCATCCTTATTTTCGAATATGTGAAGAAAATATTCCAGCACATACCAAGGCGTTTGCAGCAGCCACCCAAACACCCTTTGCCTATGAATCCATGGTGAAGACAATAAATGCCCTTGCATTAACAGCGACAGATGTGTTAGAGGATGAAAAATTATTGAAAAAAATTAAAGAAGAATTTCAAAAGGCAGAGAAGTAAGGACAATAGATAAAAAGTAATCATCTACCCATTGGTAGCGGATTACTTTTTTTTTGAAACCAGCAGTGAATGCTTTTTTTCTGTAGGGCACATGAGAATAAGGGAGAAGTGTGATTTTTTTTGTCATAAAAAAGGGAAATAGCCATTTTTGTTGAATAGTAGAAAATATGGAAAACATAGAAAATTCAATTATTAATCAAACAATCGGGGGATGAAGGGCGATGTTAATGGGAAAAAATAAAGAGATCAAAAAGGTAACATCAAAGCTAGTAGATATTTCTAAAGGAGATTTAACCTCTAAAATAGATGTCAAGTCCCAGGGGACGATTAGAGAGTTAGGAGAATCGATTAATCAGGTTTTATTTCGAGTGAGAAACTTAGTGGGGAAAGTATCTTCATCCAATGAAAAAACCTTGAACTTTGCTAAGGATTTAGAGGGGAATGCAAGGTATATCTACGATGCTTCCCAAGATGTAGCTACAGCCATTACAGATATTGCTTCCGAGGCTTCCATACAAAGTGAAGCGGTGGCCAATGTCAAGGGTTATACAGATAGAATTGAAAAGGATATATTAAATATATTAGACGAAGCTGCTAAAACACAAAATGTATCAGAGGAAATGATTAAAACGGTTCAAAATGGCGTAGGGGGTTTTGAGAAGGTTGTGGAAATGCTACATAGAAATGCCAACTGGAGTATTGATTTATCTCAAAAGATTCAAGTATTAAAAACAGAGGCGGAAAAGGTGCAAAGCATCACATCAGTAGTGACCGATATCAGTAATCACACAAACCTACTGGCATTAAACGCATCTATTGAAGCAGCAAGGGCTGGTGATTCAGGAAGGGGATTTGCTGTTGTGGCCAATGAGGTGAGGAACCTGGCTGAACAATCCACCAATTCAGCTAAAGAAATTGAGGGAATTACCACAAGTATTGTGAAAAAGATAAAGGACATGACTGAAGAGATTGAGCTAGAAACAGTTAAAGTGAAAAATGATATCAGGATAGCCGATGAAAGTAAGGTACAATTACACAGTATTATAGAAGTGACTGAAAGTACCTCTCAAGGAATCGATAATATTGTTTTTTTAGCCCAGGATGAATCAAAATTGGTCCACGAATTAAATAGAGCCATTGAAGAAATTGCCCTTGCTACTGAAAAGGCTGCGGCTTTTTCCCAGGAGGCAGCTGCATCAACAGAAGAGCAAACAGCCTCAGTTCAAGTTATTTTTGAATCCATTAAAAAATTGGGTGTCATGGCAAAGGAAGTACATGAAATTGTTGATGGATTTGTACAGAAGTTTACAATGGATGAAGAGATAAAGAAATTACTTGATCGAGGAATTAAAATTTTAGAAGAAATAACCAATAATAATGACCTAGAGGAACTAAGTCAAGAAAAGCTAAGAGGGTTATTTGGTGAAGTTCTTAATAAAAATGTATATTTTGAATTACTTAGTATACTCGATGACAGCGGCGAGAGCAAAGCAGTTGTATTAAGAGGTTCAAATGAAAAACTTTCTGGAAATGCTTCCCATCGCCCTTATTTTCAGCAGGCCATACAAGGGTCAACATTTATATCAGAACCCTATATCTCCTTATTTTCTAACACCTACTGTGTCACATTAGCCTTACCATTCCGTGATGAACAAGGAAAAATAGTCGGGATTGTAATGGGAGATGTATCAATTGGATAAAATGAGAGGGACAGATCAACTGTCCCTCATTTAGGGGCTTTACATACCCCTAGAGGGTATGGTATGTTATAGGTAGAAGCTAGGAAGGGGTGAGATAGTGGAGAATATAAATAGTGATAAGATATTAGAAGACCTAAGTATTGATAACCAAGAACCCAAAAAACCAAGTAAACAATCCCAGGCAACTCAAAAATCCATCATTAGTCGGTTGAATCGAATAGAGGGACAAATCAGAGGAATTAAGAGCATGATAGAAAAGGGAACCTACTGCGATGATGTTATCAATCAAATAGAAGCATCTCGCTCAGCCCTAAGCTCAATTGAAATTTTATTATTAGAGAGTCATTTTAAGCACTGTGTAGTGGAGCAAATAAAAAGTGGAGATGAAGGCGTCGTAGAAGAAATACTTAAAACCATTAAAAAATTAACTAAGTAACAAAGTATCCCATAAATAAAAGTTATCGAACACTAAGCAGGGAAGGTTATATTTTACATCAACACAATTCAATATAAGGAGGAAAAAAGTATGCAGAAAAAGATTTTCATAGAAGGAATGACCTGTGGTCATTGTGTAGGGCATGTAAAAAGAGGATTAGAGGAAGTGACCGGTGTGAATGAAGTAAAGGTAGACCTAGAAGAAAAGAATGCGGTTGTGGACTTACAAGAAATAGTAACAGAAGAGAGCTTGAAGTCAGCTATTGAAGAAGCAGGGTATAAAGTCGTTAAAATAGAAAGTATATAATGAAGACAAAAAAACAAGGGATGCTTAAATCACATCTCTTGTTTTTGTATTTTCTACTTCAACATTAAAGTATTGCCGTAAGAATGCTACTGAAATATAACTAACTCCCTCATAAATAAAGAATTTAATTTTGGTTAATTCTGCGACGATAAGCATCTACATGCTTAAGATGCTCTTGGTAGGTTTCACTAAACACATGGCCGCCCTCACCTAAAACATAATAAAGATAAGAATGGTCCTCGGGGTAAAGGGTGGCATGGATAGAGGCCTTGCTTGGTGCAGCAATGGGACCAGGTGGTATCCCTGTATTCATATAGGTGTTAAATGGATTGGGGGTCTCAAGGTCAGCATAAAGAACACGATTTCGATGTTCCTTGCCTTCCCCCAAGCCATAAATGACAGTGGCATCAATCTGTAGGGACATTCTGATCCCCAGGCGATTGAAAATCACACCACTAACCGTGGCCCGCTCTTCATCATGATAAGCTTCACGTTCAATGATGGACGCAATTGTCAGCACCTCATGAAGGCTCAGGCCCAGCTCCTCTGCCCGTTTAATATACTCCTCAGAAAAGAACGCGTCTATAGGTGATACGAGAGAGTGAACAATGGCCTTCATATCCTGGTTTTTCTTAAGATGATAGGTATCGGGATAGAGGTATCCTTCCATTTCAAAGTAGAGCTCACTGGTATCAAAAGAGTAGTCACGGGATTTAAAGTAATCCTGTGTAGCCTTGATAAATTCTTCAGCTAAACCAAATCCAAGAGATTCAACCCGCTGGGCAATCTCGTATAGGGTAAATCCTTCTGGTATTGTCATAATAACAGGTTGTTCAGGTACCCCTTTTTGTAATAGGGTAAAGATCTCCTCTAGATCAGTATCTGGTGAGAATGTATAGGCTCCAGGTCTAATATTACGATCTGCTTGAGATATTTTACCTTGATAACGAAACCAAAGCCTACTTCGAATCACGCCCTCATCATAGAGGCGTTCCGATACCTGATACAGGGAAGCTCCCTGTGGAATTGTGATTTCAACATCCTGTGTATTAGCAGCCATAGATAAGTAAGACGGCAGGAAAAACAAAGAGACCAGTCCTAGCAAAAGGACGATACATAAGGTACATATCCATTTTTTCAATTTAAAACCCCCAATAATTCAAGCTACATTTTTCTACAATATATATAATAGTGTATCATTTTATTGCAATGTTTGCATTACTATAATTTTCTATTAGGAATATAATAATAGTGGCGTTTAAAATATAATAACACTGAATACAGAGAGGGCGTTTACCTTCCTTCGGAGATAAGCAAACTGTTGACGAGGATACATTATGAAATAAAGTGCTATTATCCTTAACAAGCCAGAAAATAAGAGGAATTTTGAAATAAATATAGAAACCAGATAAATGAGACTAGAGGGCATTTTGGCCATAAAACCAGCATGAAAGGGAGTTGAAAATATGGAAACAAGATATGAAAAACAAATAAACTTTAGTGGTATTGGATCAGAAGGACAACAGCTTCTACAAAAGGCAAGTGTGTTGATTATAGGATGTGGTGCATTAGGAACCGTTGTTGCCAATAGTCTAGTCAGGACCGGAGTAGGGCATGTGAAGATCGTTGATCGGGATTTTGTTGAAACAGGCAACCTACACAGACAAATTTTATTTGATGAAGAGGATGCTGCAGAAGGCATGCCTAAAGCTGAAGCGGCTAAGAAAAAGCTTGGAAAAATGAATTCAACCATTAGAATCGAAACACTGGTAGCGGATGTGAATAGTATTACCATTTCTCAAATGATTTCTAATGTTGATCTAATCATAGATTGCACAGATAATTTTAAAACAAGATATTTAATTAATGATGTGGCATTTAAAGAGAACATTCCTTGGATTTATGGTGGGGTGATTGGAAGTTCAGGGGTATTACAGAGCTTTATTCCCGGAGAAACAGCTTGTTTAAGATGTATGATGGCAGAGCCACCACCTACAGGATCTCTGCCCACTTGCGATACTGCAGGGGTGATTAACACCATTACTGGAATCATCGGATCATTACAAGCCAATGAAGCAATCAAATATGTCACAAATCAAGTAGAGAAAATGAAAAAGGAAATGCTATATCTTGACTTGTGGGATAATACTGTTGAATCAATAGAGATACAAACAAATATAGACTGCCCCTGCTGCCAAAAAAGATCCTTTATATTTTTAGAAAACAAGTTCCCGGAAGCAGTGCATATTTGTGGAAACAACAGCGTTCAAGTCATGCCTTTTACCAATAAAAAAGTAAACCTAGACCAATTAGCCATAAGGTTACAGGAGGCAAATATTCAAGTCAAACGGACGCCATTCCTATTAAATATAAAAACCGATGCTCATGAAATAACGGTTTTTCCGGATGGGAGGGCCATCATCAAACAGGTGAGTAATGTGAATGAAGCTAAAAGTATCTATGCTAAATATATAGGGTATTAATATGGAATAGGAAGTCAAGGATTCTACCTATAATGGGCTTGTGTTAATCTGTATATTTATATAGAATAAGAATTAATTAAGAGAGGGATTAACTCTCTTTGATTATTGAAGAAACGAATTTAGAGGATAGAGTAAAGAAAGGATTCTGAGAAGTGAATAAGAAAAAGTCATTCATTAAAATAGTAGCGATTGTCATCATACTAGGGATCGTATACACATTGAATAACCAAGGCTTATTTGGCGTATCCCTTGATGTGGATAGGATACAAAAATTTGTACAGGACGCAGGGGTTTGGGGAGTGTTAGTCTATATTTTAATTAACACAATTAGGCCCTTTTTATTTATCCCTACAGCAGCTCTTTTTATTACTGGAGGTATTATTTTTGGAGCTGTACAGGGTAGTATTTATAACTTAATTGGATTAATCTGTGCATGTAGCCTAGCCTATTTCGTCGCCCGTAAGTTCGAAGGCCCCTTTAGAAAACTTGTAGGAGAAAAGTACGTAAGCAAACTATATGGAGTTGAAGGAAGAAAGGCAGTGAAGGCACTGTTTATTATGCGGGTAACACCTGGATTCCCCATTGATCCCATTAGCTTTGGGGCAGGGCTAGTAAATATGAACTATCGTAAATTTTTTCTGGGAACACTTTTAGGAATTGCACCTAAAGCCATCATTTATACTTTTTTGGGGGACCAAATTGATAATTTGTATTCAGTACAAACCATGGTGGCCTTGGGTATTTTAGTTTTACTGGCCACAACTTCGTATTTTGTTGATGTATAAAAAGTATAAAGCGTTCCGATTATATGAAAAGTCATGAGATACTGCTATTCACAGAAGTATCTCATGCTTACCTTTTTAAGCTCATGACTACTAAAGAGAAGATCATAGTCGAAAAAGCCTACTGTTAGGGCTATTTTTTTTGCGATGGTATGACATTCCTCCTTAGAGGTAGCGTGGATCATGGTAAAGAGATTATAGGGCCAATCGGGATAAGTGGGCCGTTCATAGCAATGACTGACTTCAGCAAATTGAGCCATATGATGTCCAACTTCCTTCGAACGGCTAGGGGGAATTTTCCAAACCACCATTGCGTTGGCCTTAAACCCTACCTTTTGATGACGTAGTGTGGCTCCAAACCTGCGCATCATACCTGAGTCCAGAAAGAATTGGACCTTTTTTAGTAACATTTCTTCTTCAATGCCTAAATCCTCAGCCAGTTTCTTAAAGGGTTCTGGAGAAAGGGGAAGGTCCTCCTGCAGTGCTCTAATGATACACTTATCGAGTTCACTAATAGACATCATGATCCCTCCTGTAGTTTAAAATGAACATTAATCTTAAAAAATTGAGTGGCAGGAAGATTCATCAATTGGTCAAGGTTGGTTTTTAACTTAAGTGAAGTTAAGGTATCGACAATCACTTCATTTGAGGGAGCAATTAATGTAAACCACATATTGTACTCATGGTTACGCAAATAATTGTGGGTAACACCAGGGATTTCGTTAATGATTTGTTTTACCTGGTGGATACGGTTTTCAGGCACCTTTAGGGCACAGAGTGTACTGGTATAACCCAGCTTTCTAGAGTCAAACACACCACCTACCCTTCGAATAAAGCCCTGATTCTTTAAATTTGAAATGCGAGTGATAACATCTGCCTCTGAAAGACCTAACTGATCCCCTAAAAAAGCATAGGGACGAGAAGTGACGGGAAAATCTCTTTGGATTAGGGTCAGTAATTGTCCATCGATTTTATCCATGGGCCACCCCCCCTTTTCGTCCATGATGAAGACACCAAGGCTCCTCGGCCATATAATCGCCTTCATGATAATAGGCAGCTCGAGCCCGACAGCCACCACAGGAAATGTGATATTCACAGCTACCACAGCCACCACCATAGGATAATGTCCGTAAGTTACTAAAGACCTCACTATTTTTCCAAATTTCACTGAAGGGGGTTTCTCGTACATTACCAATTTCCATATCCAAATAAGCACAGGGCTGTACCTTGCCATTAGGATTAATAATGCAATAGGAGGTACCGGCTAGGCAACCCCGACCAAAGCGCAGGTTCATCCCCATTTGCTTTGCAATTCTCATGAACTGTGGGGCACAGGTAGGCTTCAACTCAATCCGAACCAGCTGTTGTTTTTTCATAATTCGTTCTAAGGTTCTTTCATATTGCTCTGCCCGTAAAGATTCCTCTTCAATATTATGAGCCCTTCCTGTGGGAACTAAAAAGAAAAAATGATGGGCCACAGCCCCCAGCTCAACGGCCAAATCTGTTATGGCCTCAAGCTCCGGGTTATTCCAATCCATGACCGTAGTATGAATCTGAAAGGGTAGGCCTGCGGATTGACAGTTTCTCATTCCCTGTATAGCCCCATCCCAAGCCCCGTCATAATGACGGAGGCCATCATGTTTATGTGAATCCAGGCTGTCAAGACTAATGCCAACCCCCATGGTTCCAACTCTTTTCAGCTTTTCAGCCACTGCAGGGGTAATAAAAGTGCCATTTGTACCCAAAACAGGGCGCAGGCCACGATCCTTTGCATAGGCTATTAATTCAAAGAGGTCTTCTCTCATCAAAGGTTCTCCGCCGCTGAAAATCATAATCTTAAAACCAGCCAGAACAATTTCATCTATCAAAGCCTTGCCTTCTTCTGTATTTAGCTCACTTGAACCCTTCACGCCGGAGTCTCGATAACAATGATCACAATACATATTACAGTGGTTTGTTGTATTCCAAGAGATAATCACAATTTAGCCCCCCCTCCATTTAGACAATGACTGGATAAACCAATCTCTTCATCGGTTAAATAGCAAGCTGGATCAGAGCCCCAAAAATCTCCAGTTACTGCTTCGGCCCTTGCCCTAAAGTTACCATTACAAAGATCCACCCATTGACATTCACCACAGCGGCCCTTTAGCAACGACTTACGATTTTTCAGACCTCTCAATATAGGATGAGACTCATCAGTCCAAATCTCACTGAAGGGGCGTTCTCGAATGTTACCGATTAGATGATTTTGAGTAAATTGATCGGGGTGAACATTTCCAGTACTGTCAACATTAGCAAAGGCAATACCAGATCGATTGCCACCATTTATTTTCATCAAACGGTAAACTTCATCAGCCCGTGAGGGATCCATTTCCTTTAGTTTTTGATAAATATAAATACCATCCGCATGATTATCTACGGTTAGGATTTCTTTATGGAGTCCTCTACGGTGAAAGTCCAAGGTTCGTTCAATAATCAGGTCCATTGCCTGACGAGATTCTTCATGGGAAATATCCTCCGCCACCATTGTGGATCCACGACCAGTATAGACAAGGTGATAAAAACAAATACGATCGATATTCATCTTCTCCACTAGATCAAATATGTCATTGAGTTGCTTGACATTATGGCGATTGATTGTAAAGCGCAGGCCCACTTTTTGACCCACGGCCACACAGTTTTCAATACCTGTAAGGGCAGCATCAAAGGCACCGGCCTGGGCTCTAAAGCGGTCATTGACATCCTTTAAACCGTCTAAACTAATGCCTACGTACCCAACGCCAATAGACTTTAATGTCTCAGCCACCTTTCTAGAAATGAGCGTACCATTAGTGGAAACCGTAGGTCTAATGTTCAGCTTACTGGCATGCTGGGCCAGGGCAAAAAAATCCTCCCGTATCAGGGGCTCTCCTCCAGAAAAGAGTAGTACTGGCACCTTGAAGCCACCTAGGTCATCTATGAAACCAAGAGCCTCTTCATGGGTTAACTCTCCTTCATATTTTTTGTTTGCTGAATTCATATAGCAATGAATGCAATTAAGATTACAGGTTTGTGTTATATTCCAGGCAACAACAGGTCCATGACCAGGAGAAGTGCCGTGGGGATTTTTTTCTGTACAATGACGATAGCGCAAAGAATCACCGAAGTGGCTTGTGCCTAATAAAAACTTGGTCACACTAATCATTGATTCATTTCTCCTCTCGCTTCAATTGTAGTAAACTTGCTTAAGATTTACTGGGAACCAAAGAGCTCTCAGAATCGCATTTTAATACCATATTATCCTTTTTAATTGTATCCCTTAAAACAACGCTTTATGCTCTGTCATTAGGAAATAACAAACCACAATCCCCTCCTGTAAAAATAGTTCGGCAAAAATGAAAGATAAACCTGCAATTAATTTAAATTAAATAAAACAAAAAATATCCTTTAAAAACCTATTGACAGAATAAATAAAATTACATAGAATAATACCAAGTAATCCGATGGGAAATACAAGGTATTAATTTGATTAACTTTCAAGGTGTTAAGGGGGAGAATGTATTGAAAAAGGAAGTTGACTTGATAACAGTATCTAAAAAGGAAAATTGGTGGACGGAGGCAATGAAACAAGGCATTAATTGGTCATCATTGTGGAAAAAAGAAGATTGGTGGACAGTTTGGTTAGGGTTTTTACTGATTATAGCTTCTATTGCAGGAGTTGTAGCTGTACCAGTATTGCCATTGAGATGGGGACCTGGAAGACAAGGGGCAGAGACGATTATCGGGTCGATACCCGCTGAAATTTTATCCGGGATTCTTGTTACTGGAATAATAAATTTGGCTTTATTTTCTATTGGGATTTTATTTATTAAGAGAGAAGAACTGAAAAAATTCATAGTTGCTTTTCCCTTTGTCTTTATGCTAGCTATTGTGGCGGAGTTAGGAGGCAATTATGCCCCTTGGAGGCATTACGGCTTTAATAGTGTCATCTGGGCTTTAGGAATTGGTTTATTGGTTAGTAATACGATTAAAACACCTGGATTTATGAAGGGTGCTGTTCGTACAGAACTATACATAAAAACTGGGCTAGTACTTTTGGGTGCTTCTATTTTGTTTAATCGTATGTTGGCTTTGGGCGCTATGGGCTTAGGAGTTGCTTGGATTGTTACGCCTATTGTTTTAATAAGTATGTATTGGTTTTCTCAAAAGGTTCTTAAAATGCATGATAGTAAAGGTTTAGCAATAACGATCGCTTCTGCCACCTCGGTTTGTGGTGTATCAGCTGCTATTGCTGCCGGTACAGCGGCCAAGGCAAAAAAAGAAGAAATCAGCCTTGCTATATCGATTACCCTTATCTTTACTGTAGTAATGATGATTGGAATGCCTGCATTGGTTGGGGCTTTAGGAATAGATCCAATTGTTGGAGGCGCTTGGTTGGGAGGAACCATTGATGCTACGGGGGCCGTTGTTGCAGCTGGAGCAATGCTTGGAGAGAATGCCTTGGAAGTTGCATCTGTTATTAAAATGGTTCAGAATATTTTAATTGGTCTGATTGCCTTTGGCATCGCTATTTTCTTTTCCACAGTAGTAGAGAAAAAGCCAGCTTCTGAAGTTACCATAGGTCCTGCTGAAGTTTGGGTGAGAATGCCTAAATTTATCATTGGTTTTATCGCAGCTTCAATATTATTTTCCTTCATTCTTCCGCAAAATGCCATAGACGCTAGTCTACCTTCAATAAATGGATTTCGAGAATTCTTGTTTACTTTGGCTTTTATCAGCATAGGTCTAGAGTCCAATTTTAAGGAAATGGCTAAAATGGTGAAAGGTGGTAAGCCCCTTACGCTTTATTTGGTAGGGCAAGCATTAAATATTATTCTTACATTCATTGCAGCATATATCTTTTTTAGCGGTAGATTTTTTACATTACCATTTTAAGATTATAGTCATAGATCCTTCGACTTCGTTTCACTCCACTCAGGGTAACAAATTATGGCTAAAGGCATTGGAAAGAAAAGATCTTCATCATACTGACTGGTTATTTTCTTGGAGATGCCCAAGTTAACGCTAATGATATTATATTAAGCTTTGGAAAGGAAGCTAGTTATGAAGTATTTTAGAACACTATTATTAATGACAGTTATAGTTGTAGCCACCTATATTGTTTTTACAGATGTAGGGGATTCAATAAATCAATCCAGCGGTGCCGGTGATATCTGGTGGACTGATACTGCTGATATAGATCAAGCTTATAGAAATATGATTGAGAAAAAGCAACAAATACAACTAAATTCAGGTGTAAGTACTATCAATTAAAAGGGGAAAATGTGAAATGAAGATAATGCTCAATGGTCAAGTAAAAGAGGTCCAGGAGAATGTAGTGCAGGTGTATTAGATGTGATAAAACTTGGAGATGTAGAAAGCCTAGAAGCATATGATAGTGAGGTAGCTTATTTAGCTTCAAAAGTAGTTGCAATGTATGAATCATTGAGCCCTCAATTAGAAATTACACTAGAAAAAGAAGCGAATATAAAAGTAACCCCAGAAGAAAGTAAAGTGAAAGATCAAGAGAAGGATTTATTAAACATTGTAGATTTAAAAGGTGTAAAGTGCCCAATGAACTTTGTAAAGGCAAAGGTAGCATTAGGGAAAATTGCTTCAGGAGAAGAAATAGGTTTTTATCTAGATGATGATGCCCCCATCAATAATGTACCCAAGAGTGTAGAAGGAGAAGGACATCAGATTGTAAACATTGATAGAGAATATACAGGCTATAACCTTTTGATAGTAAAGAAAAAATAGAAAATAGGAGGACTACAATCATGATTTATAAAAATATTACGCAAACCATAGGCAATACACCTGTTGTAAAGCTTAACAATTTAGTAGATGAGAATATGGCAGATGTCTATGTAAAGCTAGAAATGTTTAATCCAGGCGGATCTGTGAAGGATAGAATTTCGATTAGTATGATAGAGGAAGCAGAAAAAAAAGGTTTGATTAAGCCGGGGGATACGATTGTAGAGCCCACCAGCGGAAATACAGGTATTGGTTTAGGATTAGTTGCAGCTTCTAAGGGATATAAATTAGTTTTAACCATGCCTGAATCCATGTCACTAGAAAGAAGAAAGTTATTGAAGGCATACGGTGCAGAGTTAGAATTGACAAAGGCTCATTTAGGAATGAAGGGAGCCATTGACAAAGCAAATGAACTTGTTGAGGAAAATGGATATGTGATGCTACAGCAATTCAATAATCTTGCCAATCCGGAAATCCATAGAAATACCACAGCTAAAGAAATTCTAAATGATTTTGGCAATGACCTCGATGCTTTTGTTGTTGGAATCGGTACTGGTGGAACCATCACAGGTGTTGGAGAGGTGCTGAAGAAAAAGATTGATAAAATAACTGTGGTTGCTGTAGAGCCTGAAGACTCTCCGGTGTTGTCAGGAGGAAACCCAGGGCCCCACATGATTCAAGGGATCGGTGCTGGATTTGTGCCAGAGGTATTAAATGTAAAAATATTTGATGAGGTTATTAAAGTTCAAAATGAAGAAGCCCTTGAGACAGCTAGACAACTTGCTAAGCAAGAGGGATTAATGGTTGGTATTTCCTCTGGAGCGGCAGTGTTTGCAGCTATAAAAGTTGCTCAAAAACTAGGTAAAGGAAAAAAAGTATTAACAATTGCACCTGATACTGGTGAAAGATATATTTCAACAGCTTTGTTTGAATAAGATGAGACCTGATAGTCCCAAATCAAAGATTTGGGGCATCTGTTCTTAGGGCATCTATCCACATAGTGAGAGTTTTACCAATGTATTGAAGGAGAGACTAGGGGGGATGTAATGGGTTTAAATACAAAATTAATTCATGGTAATGGAGTAAGCAAAGAAAAGAAAGTAGGAGCTACGAATGTGCCTATTTATTTTTCAAATGCGTATGCCTATAATAAAGCAAAGGATTTAGAAAATATTTTCTCGGGTAGAGATATTGGACATGTCTACACTAGAATTTCAAACCCGAGTATAGAAGCATTAGAAAAAAGAATGGTAGCGGTAGAAGGAGGGGTTTCTGCCATAGCTACTGCTTCTGGGATGTCAGCTATATACCTAGCAGTGATGAATATACTCACTCCTGGAGATGAAATCATCGCTTCCTCAGGCGTATTTGGTGGTACCTATAATTTCTTTAAAAATTTAAAACAGTTAAATATAGAAGTCAAGTTTGTTGATGAGCTAAATGAAGAGAGTTTAACGGAGCATATTACACCTAAGACAAAGATTGTATTTGCTGAAACTATAGGAAATCCTAAGCTGGATGTCTTAGACATAGAAGTAGTTTCTACTATTTGCAAAATAAAAGGAGTGGTTTTCATGGTGGACTCCACTGTGACAACTCCTTATTTAATCAGGCCTTTAGAATATGGCGCTGATGTCGTAATTCATTCTGTTTCTAAATATGTTAATGGCAGTGCCAATTCAATAGGTGGTATGATTATTGATGGAGGAAGTACTAAATTTAATAGTGAAAGGTATGAAAACTTCAAGCATTACACAAAGCGATACAGACAATTTGCCTTCAGTGCAAAATTAAGAAATGAATTAGGGAAAGATTTAGGGGCCGTTATGTCTCCCATGAATAGTTTTTTGAATCTTACAGGGATTGAAACACTAAGTCTTAGAATGAAGAGGCATTGCCATAATGCCTATCAGCTTGCAAAGTATCTTCAAGAAAACCCAAAGGTACTGCATACGAATTATCCAGGTTTAGAAACCTCCGAATATTATCCCTTAACACAAAAATACTATGCTAAAGAGGCTGGGGGGATATTGACTCTTAGGGTTGGTAGTAAAGAAAAGGCATTCCAATTAATTGACAGCTTAAAGCTTATTTCCAATGTAACCAACATTGGTGATACAAAAACCTTAGCGCTACATCCAGCCTCGACGATCTGCAATGGTAACACACCGGAAGAAAAGGAACAAATGGGTGTATATGAGGATCTAATAAGAGTATCGGTGGGCTTAGAAGATATGGAAGATATCATAGAAGATTTGGAAAATGCTTTAGGCGGTCTCTAAGAAGATCATTATGGAAATTATAAAGTCAGATAGTGTAGTTTGATATGATGCTCAAATTAAAAAAAGAAGATACAGAAATTTTATTGAAATATTACAACCCTTCTGATAAGATGGTTTTAAAGTACATAGAATACGTTAGGTGTTTCATATGAAACTTAATTGGGAAAGTGGTGAAAACCCACTGCAGCCCCCGCTACTGTAAGTGCAGATGAACTCGACAAAAGCCACTAGATCAATCTGGGAAGGCGTCGATAGTAAGGTGAAGCACAAGTCAGGAGACCAGCCTAAAGTAAGAATCAGCCTTCGGAGGGAAGGTATATTGAAGTGAGCAATTTTAACTTTAATTTCAAACCAACCCCCGTCATTGACTGGGGTTTTTTGTTTATTTTCTACTGCTCTAAATTGCAGAAACCTATTCAAGGCGTATAAAAGCATGGGGTCTATGATTATACTGACGAAAGGATGATATTTTCTATAAAAGTGTTAAGAACCTACGAAAACAGACCGATACTGGAAAACATGATATTAATAATAAATAGCATTAATGAAAAAGGATGGTTATCCGATGAAAATTATTGTATTTGGCATTACACATAAAAAAGCGACAATTGACCTTCGGGAAAAGGTGGCCTTTTCCCAATCAAAGAAACAGGAGGCCTACTCATTATTGAAGGAGAGTCCATTCATCCATGAGGCTGTGATTCTCTCCACCTGTAACCGCAGTGAGGTTTTTGCGGTTGTTCAAGATACATCAATTGCAAGACGTTGGTTTAAGCGTTTTTATACTGATTTTTTTCAGCTTAAGGAAACCGCATTAGAAGGATGCAATCACTTTGAAAAAGGGAGAGAGGCAGTCCAATACCTATATCATGTCTGTGTTGGTGTAGATTCTCTTGTCATAGGAGAGGATCAGATTTTAGGGCAGGTGAAGGAAGCTCATGCTGAGGCATTGGACTTTGCTGCAACGGGGAAGATTTTAAACAAGCTCTTTCTAGAAGCAGTCACCACAGCAAAGGAAGTAAAAACTGAAACCGCAATTTCAGAAAATGCCCTGTCCATCAGTTCCATTGCCGTGAAGCAAATGGAGAATCACCTCAAGGGTTTAGTTGGTAAAACTGTGTTGGTGGTTGGTTTTGGAAAGATGAGTAGAATCGCTATTGAAAACCTACTCTGTAAGGGGATCAAGAGGCTATACATTTGTAACCGAACAAAGGAAAGTGTACAGGAATTAATTGAAAAGCATCCCCAGATACATTATCTTTCCTATGATCAAAAGTATGAAATGCTTAATGGAGTAGATGCTGTCATCAGTGCAACAGGGGCACCTCATTTCATCTTTTATAAGGAGGATATGGAAAAAATATATCAGAAGCATCGGCCCATGTGTATGATTGATATTGCATTGCCTAGAGACATCGATCCCGCTGTAAAAGAGATAGAAGGAATTGAGCTTTTTCATATTGATGATTTAAAGGAAATTGCCAATGAAAACCTTGCTTATCGAATGGATTGTATCGAAATAATCAAGCAGTCAATTAATGAAGCCATTGAGAAGTATGAAGGATGGTATCAATGCCTACCTATTTATCCTAGGATCCAGGCCATCAAAGCATATAGCGAGACCCTAACGGATCAAGAGCTAGAAAAGCTTTTTAAAAGGTTAGATCATATGGCGGAAGAAGATCGTCAAGTCATTGAAGTTGTGGTGAAGAGCTTGGTCAAAAAGATGTGGAAAACCCCTATTCTACAACTTAAGGATGCAGGAATAAGGGGAAATGGAGAGGCATTTGCCGCCTTCGTAGATGAGTTCCTGGGGTTAGATGCCGGCTGTGGTAAATAGGAGGATGTAACAATGACAAAATACTATCCGATTATGTTAAATATTGAGGAAAAAAAATGTACAGTAGTTGGGGGAGGCAGAGTGGCAGAGCGGAAGGTCAAATCATTATTAGAGCACGGTGCAGTGGTGACTGTCATGAGTCCTACTTTGACAGATGCCTTGCAGGAAATGGTTCGACAGGGTCAACTCCTTCATCATCAAAAGCACTATGAGACAGGGGATTTAAGGGGAAGCTATTTGGTTTATGTTGCCACAGACGATCTACAGGTAAGTCAAGCCTGTCATGAAGAGGCATCTAGGGAAAATATTCTGATGAACGTTGTTGATGTACCAAGGCTTTGTGATTTTACTGTGCCTGCTATTGTCCGGCGGGGCCCATTGACAGTAGCTATTGCCAGTGATGGAAAAAGCCCTATGCTCTCACGTAAAATCAGAGAAGAGCTAGAAAAACGGTTTGGGCAGCATTATGAGGATGTCCTAGAGCTATTAGGTGAGATGCGGGTCCAGGCATTAAATGAAATTAATGAAATTGAGGATCGAAAACAACTATTTCAGCAGTTGATATATGAACATGATGTAGAGAATTTAGGAAAAAAAGGCAAGGAGATCCTATGGCGGGAAGCCTGGCAGTTTTATGAAGCGTTCAAAAAACAATTAAAGGGTTGTGACAAAAATGAGAACAATAAAAATCGGATCAAGAGCCAGTCAGCTGGCCCTAGTTCAAGCAGAAATCATTATTAATATGCTAAAGGAAAAATTCCCTCAATACACCTATGAAATCATTAAGATCACAACATTAGGAGACCGCATACTGGATAAAACATTAGATAAAATTGGCGGTAAGGGACTTTTTGTAAAGGAAATTCAAAAGGCACTAGCTGAAGAAAAAATCGATTTAGCCATTCACAGTATGAAGGACATGCCTGGTGAGACCCCAGAGGAGCTGGTGTTAGGAGCCATTACAAAGAGGGAGGATCCCCGAGATGTGTTGATCACAAGGGAAAATAAATCCCTAGAGGAATTGCCCAAGGGCGCAGTGATTGGAAGCAGTAGCCTAAGAAGACAGGCACAAGTAATGGCACTCAGGGGAGACATCAAAGTGGTTCCCATTCGTGGAAATGTAGGAACGAGACTTGGGAAAATAGAGACAGAATCATTGGATGGTGTGATTCTAGCTGCAGCGGGATTAAACCGCCTGGGGCTGAAAGAGAAAATTTCTAGCTATTTAGAAATAGAGGACTTCACGCCTGCCGTAGGCCAAGGGGCCTTGGGCTGTGAAGCAAGACGAAAGGATATAGAGATGTTGGAGATGCTTTTAGCCATCAATCATGAAGAAACCTATCGATGTGTCATGGCAGAGCGGGCATTCTTAAAGCTATTGGAAGGGGGATGTCATGTTCCCATCGGAGCCTATGGACAGCAGCAGGGACAGGAGTTACATATGACGGGTATGGTAGCCTCTTCCGATGGCAGGAGAGTCATTAAAGAGCAAGTCATGGGAGACATTGCAGATTTTCAAGCCTTAGGAATCCAATTAGGTGAGACCCTGATTGAAAAGGGCGCTAAGGAAATACTGGAGACCGTGAATACAGATAATAGGATAGTCAATACAGAGGGTTCTTAGAAATATGCACAAGAGAGCTCATCGACTGAAGGGAGGGTTTAAGATGTCAAAGGGTTACGTCTATTTAGTAGGGGCAGGTCCAGGAGATGAAGAACTGATCACAGTAAAGGGATTGCGCTGTATCCAAGAGGCTGATGTCATTTTATATGATCGGTTGGCCAATCCAGCCCTTTTAAAGAATAAAAGAGACGAGGCAGAATGCATAGATGTAGGGAAGTCTCCAAAACGCCATGCCTATACCCAAGAGGAAATCAATGAACTATTGGTGCTTCAGGCTCATAAAGGCAAGACGGTGACCCGACTAAAGGGGGGAGATCCCTATGTTTTTGGCAGGGGTGGAGAAGAGGCCCTGGCCCTTAGAAAAGCACGGATTCCCTTTGAAGTGGTGCCGGGTATTACTTCCGCCATTGCTGTACCAAACTATGGTGGGATTCCAGTGACCCACAGAAATGTCAGCACTTCTTTTCATGTCATTACAGGCCATGAAGATCCCCTGAAGGAAAAATCCAGTGTCAATTATGAAGCCCTGGCAAAGCTAGAGGGGACTTTGGTATTTTTAATGGGGGTAGGTAATTTAGAGGAGATTGTTAATCAATTACGGAGATATGGAAAGCCAAAGGAGACACCCATTGCACTGGTTCATCAAGGCACCACAGCAAAACAAAGGACTGTCACAGGCACCCTGGAAAGCATTGTAACAGTGGTCAAGGAAAAGAAAATCACCTCGCCATCGGTCATTGTGATTGGGGAAGTCGTTAGACTTCAGGATGAACTCAATTGGTTTGAGTCCCTACCACTTCACGGTCAAAGAATATTGGTGACCCGAACCCGAGAACAAGCCAGTCAACTTTCCACTAAGCTTAAGGCATTAGGAGGAGATGTGGTAGAATATCCCACAATCGAAATTCGCCCAGCCCAGGATATTGAAGGGGTCAATGCAAAGCTTAAACGAATTCACCAAGGGGATTACATTATTTTTACAAGCGTCAATGGGGTTAAGGCATTTTTTGAAAGACTGAAGGCGCTGAAAATGGACGTAAGAGAAATGGGTCCAGGAAAATTGGTAGCCATTGGACCTGCAACGGCTAAGGCCTTGGAGGAAAAAGGTCTTTTGGTTGAAGTGATTCCCGAAACCTATGTGGCGGAAGGAATTATTGATTGCCTTAAGGAAAGCATTAAAGAAGGAGATAAGGTGTTTTTACCCCGGGCAAACATTGCTCGAAAGGCACTGAATGAGGGGCTAGAGGCACTGGGAGCACAGGTGGAGGAAATCGAAATTTATGAAACTGTCCTACCGGTCCAAGGAGAGCAGCACCTAAGGGAGCTATTAGTAGAGGGGATTGATTGGATTACATTTACAAGTTCTTCTACTGTCCAAAATTTTATGGATTTACTGGGGAAAGAAGACCGACATTTACTTGAGAGTGTTAAAATTGCTTCCATTGGACCCATTACGGGAAAGACCGCAAAAAAACTAGGCTTACCAGTGGATGTACAGGCCAAGGAATATACCATAGCAGGACTGGTTCAAGCCATGATGGAGGTACAATAGATGGATTTAATTCAACGACCAAGACGATTAAGAGGCTTTGAAGCCATCAGAAATATTGTTAGAGAAACAACAGTGAATACTTCAGATTTAATTTATCCCATATTTGTCGTCCATGGAGAGAAGATTAAAAGAGAAATTTCAGCATTACCGGGACAATATCATCTTTCTGTGGACATGCTTGCTGAAGAAATAGAGGAAATAAGCGCATTGGGTATACAGGGAATCATGATTTTTGGGATACCCAAGACAAAGGATGAAGCAGGTTCTGAGGCCTATCATACCAACGGGATTGTACAACAGGCGGTGAAAGAAGTAAAAAAGCATAGACCAAGTCTGTTGGTGATGACGGATGTTTGCCTCTGCCAATATGCTGATCATGGACATTGTGGCATTATTCAAAACGGAAGGATCCTAAATGATAGAACATTGGACGTCTTAGCCAATATTGCACTATCCCATGCAGAGGCAGGAGCTGATGTTGTGGCACCATCAGATATGATGGATGGAAGGGTGAAAAGGATTAGAGAAGTATTGGACCATAACGATTTTGAGCATATTCCCATCCTAAGCTATAGTGTAAAATACGCCTCGGCCTTCTATGGACCCTTTAGAAGTGCAGCTGGATCCAGCCCTCAATTTGGTGACCGTAAAACATATCAAATGGACACAGGAAACCGACGTGAATCCCTTCGAGAAGTAGCTCTAGACATTGAAGAGGGAGCAGATATGGTGATGGTAAAACCCGCACTAGCCTACTTGGATATTATTCGTGAGGTAAAGGACAAATTTCAGGTTCCCCTAGGAGCATATCAAGTCAGCGGAGAATATGCCATGATCAAGCAAGCAGCACAGGCGGGGCTAGCTGACGAAACCCAAATGATGGTTGAAACCCTCACCAGCATCAAACGAGCTGGAGCTGATATCATTTTAACTTATTTTGCAAAGGAGATGGCCAAATGGATAAGAGATCAATAATGAAGTATGAACGCTCACAAAAACTTTTTGAAGCTTCACAGGAAGTCATTCCAGGAGGGGTAAATAGTCCTGTTCGCGCTTTTTCTTCTGTGGGGATGAACCCACCCTTTATCAAGCGAGGCAAGGGCGCCTATATTTATGATGAAGATGGGAACAAGTACATTGATTATGTTGGATCCTGGGGACCATTGATCCTAGGACATTGTCATCCTGAGGTAGTGGAGAACCTAAAGGCGGTATTAGAGACAGGAACTAGCTTTGGAGCTCCCACTGAGATTGAGTTAAAAATAGCCGAATTGATCACTGGAGCCATCCCTTCAGTGGAAATGATCCGAATGGTGAACTCAGGGACAGAAGCCACTATGACGGCCCTAAGATTAGCCAGGGGATACACCGGAAGAAATAAAATTGTTAAGTTTAATGGAAATTATCATGGACACTCTGATGGACTGTTAATTAAGGCGGGATCTGGGGCATTAACCCATGGGGTTCCCAACAGTCCTGGCGTCACACCTGATGTTGCTAAAAATACCATTACTGCAAAATACAATGACATAGAGGGCATTATGGAGATTTTTAAACAGCAGGGAGAAGAGATTGCAGCTGTGATCATTGAGCCTATAGCAGGAAACATGGGCGTTGTCCCCATGACAAATAAATTTGCCCATGCATTAAGAAAAATAACAGAGGATTATGGGGCCCTGCTTATTTTTGATGAAGTCATGACAGGCTTTCGAGTCTCTTTCGGAGGTGCCCAAAGTCTTTATCAAATTAAACCAGATCTAACATGCTTTGGAAAGATCATCGGAGGAGGACTTCCTGTAGGAGCCTTTGGAGGCAAACGTGAAATTATGGAACATTTATCTCCAGTGGGGCCGGTTTATCAGGCGGGTACTTTATCGGGAAATCCATTGGCCATGACGGCGGGTTATACCACCCTAAGTATTTTACATAATAATTCTGGGATCTATGAGGAGTTAGAGAAAAAAGCCCAGAAGCTAGAGAAAGGATTTAAAAAAATCGTTAAGGAGTTACAAATTGATGCCAGCTTTAATCGTGTAGGCTCAATGCTCTGTATGTTCTTCACTAAAGAAAAAGTATCTGACTTAGAAACTGCCAGTACTTCAAACACAGAGATCTATAGCCAATACTTTAGGGCTATGCTGTCAAGGGGTGTGTACTTAGCACCGACGCAGTTTGAAACCATGTTTATCTCCGATGCCCATGGAGATGTAGAGATTAATCGAACCATTGAGGCCGCTTACGAAGGGCTAAAAGAGATTAGAAACAACCCTTCTATTTAAAAAAATGGTTGTGGCAATATAATGGATCATTTTCTTACATGATTTAGAAGAAATAAAACTGAATATATTTTAGGTGTTTCACGTGAAGCTTAATTGGGAAAATGGTGAAAATCCATCACAGCCCCCGCTACTGTAAATGCAGATGAAATCGATGAAGTCCACTGGATTTTTCTGGGAAGGAATCGAGAGTAAAAGGAAGCATAAGTCAGGAGACCAGCCTAAAGACCAGTAACTACCTTCGGAGGGAAGGGATGTTGACAGCAAATCAGGTTTTGAGTCCATTAATGGGACCATGTATTTCAAAAAACCATTTTGTAGCCAACGCCATCCGAAGGGATGGCTTTTTCATGTTTATGTATAGACAAGCAACTTAATATTGTTTATTGATAGCAAATACCAAATGAGACTAGGGAGGAATAAAAATGAAAAGAGGTTTATTTGTATTAGCACATGGAAGTATGGCCCAAGAGGCAGGAGAGATAGTAAAAGAAATCGTGACAATGCTTGAAGGGGATAAGTCAGAAGCCTTTGATTTACTAGGGTTCGGTTCTCTTCAATTTTCACAGCCTGATTTTATGCAGGGCATTGATCAGCTGGTTGAGCAAGGGGCAGAAGAAATTATAATTGTACCGATGTTTTTATTCCAAGGAAACCATGTGAAACATGATATTCCTGAAGAATTAGAGGTACTACAGAAAAAGCATGAGAAGGTAAAATTCACCTTAGGAAGACCAATTGGTGCAGATCGTCGAATCGCAGATATTATTCAGGAAAGAGCCAAAGAAGCTCTTTCGTAAAAGGATAATAAAGGAAACAATCGACGCCTTCACAAAGGAATAAGGGTTCACGGTTGTAGAGCCACAAACTGATCAGGGGGTGAAGCGATGAAAAGGAAAGGTGCCATTTTATTGGCCGGAACCCACAGTGGGGTAGGAAAAACAACGATCTCATTAGGGATTATGGGTGCATTAAAGAAGCGGGGGGAAAAGGTGAAACCCTTTAAGGTTGGACCTGACTATATTGACCCCCAGTTTCATCAATATGTGACTGGAATACCCTCTCGTAATCTTGATAGTCATTTAATTGACCCAAGGGTATTGGAGTCCCTCTTTCATAAAAATGTAGGAGATGATGAAATTGCAGTGATTGAAGGGGTAATGGGACTATACGATGGACTTGGGACCCACAGGGATCAAGGAAGCTCTGCCCATATTTCAAAAATAGTCAAAGCACCAGTCATCTTAATCATTGATGGGAAAGGCATGTCAGCCAGTGCAGCCGCCATGGTATTGGGATATCAAGCCTATGATAAAGAGGTAGACATTCAAGGTGTCATCATCAATAATTTATCTGGAGACAAACATTATGACCTACTACGACAAGCCATTGAAAGAGATACAGGGATCCCTTGTATTGGATATCTCAAGCAGCAAAAACAGATTCAATTGGCCAGCCGACATTTGGGACTCATCCCCTCCATGGAGGTACCGGAATTAAAGGAAAAAGTGGCTCAGATGGTAGAGATGATAGAGGAAACCGTGGATGTGGATCTATTAATAGAGATTGCCCTTAGATGGCAGCCTAGTAGCCCTAAGAGCCCTGAATATTCTCGGGAGTGCAAAGACATGGGAACGGGACTTAATATCGCCTACGCCTATGACCAGGCCTTTCACTTCTACTATGAAGATAACCTGGACCTATTAAGAGAGATGAATGTGACATTGATCCCCTTTAGTCCACTAAAGGATACGGTCCTTCCCAAAGACATACATGCCCTATACATAGGAGGTGGGTTTCCCGAGGTCTTTGCTCCTGAGCTAGAAGCCAATGAAGCGTTAAGAAGGGAAATTAAGAAAAAGTCTGAAGAAGGCCTGCCGATTTATGGTGAGTGCGGTGGCCTCATGTATTTAACTAAGGGAATTAAAACAATAGAGGGTAAGGTTCATCCCATGGTAGGGATTTTCGATGTATATAGTGAGATGACCCAACGTCTGCAGCGATTTGGCTATGCTGAGATTCAAGTCAGTGAAGAAAGTGGGATCCTAAAGGATGTGGGAAAAGTTAAAACCCATGAATTTCATCGATCAAGGCTGGAATCACAGGAACAAAATTACAGCTATACCGTACAAAAAAAGCGGGATGACAAGGTGGTTGACCGGTGGCAATGTGGATTGGAAAAAAACAATACCCTGGGAGCCTATGGGCATATCCACTTTTATAGTAATTTGAATTTTCCCAAGGCATGGATTGAGGCGGCTAAGAGCTATAAAAAGAAATGTAGTTCATAGGATTAAGTACATAACAAAAATCTATGATTTTGTGTGAGTCACTTATTTTGCTTATCAGGAGAAGTCTTTAAATAAAATTTAATTCAGGGAGAGTGGATTATCGTGATATCACGTAATCGAAAAAAACAAATGGACACAAAAATGCTCGTAAAAATGGCCATGCTGATTGCCTTAAGTGGGATTGGTGCAATGATTAAAATACAGGGAAGTATCGCCTTAGATGCAGTACCAGGATTTTATGCAGCCCTTCTTTTAGGCCCTATGGCCGGTGGGATTGTCGCCTTTGCGGGTCATTTGATTTCTGCATTGACCGCAGGCTTTCCAATGACTGTGCCAATGCATCTCGTGGTGGCAGTGGAAATGTTTATCATTGTGGCATTGTTCTCAGTGGTATGGCAAAAAATTAATCCATGGGTCGCAATTATTGTGGGAATTTTACTTAACGGTGTTGGGGCGGGACTTTTGGTTGTCCCCATGTCGATTCTACTTGGACTGCCTTTAAATGGCTGGGCCCTATTTGCTGTGATTTGGATGCCATTATTAATTGGATCCACAGTCAATATCCTCATTGCTGCAAGCCTCTATAAAATCATGGGTAAGGGAAAGTCTGTAAATGGAAATTAAAAGGTGTCGGGATCTAACATTAATTGAAAGGGCAGGACAGCCGAATTTAGTCATTGCCTGTGATTCCTGTGGGGGGATTGGCGAAAAACCCCAAGATCAAATCAAGGTGCCAGCAGAGGTTGTGGGATACTTTACCGCAAGGGTTTCCCTCATGGAGGTTATGTCAGTGGGGGCCAGGGTCATGACGGTTATTAATACCCTGTCTGTGGAAAGAGAACCCACGGGAGAAAAAATGATTAAAGGAATTCAAAAAATGATCGAGGAAGTAAAACTACCTATCACTGCATTAAATGGGAGCACAGAGGAAAATGTGGTTACATGTCAAACTGCCATGGGGATCACTGTGATCGGTGAAGTAGAAAGAGAGAGCATTAAGATTGGTTGTTCAAAGCCTGGAGACCTAATTGTGGCCTTAGGAACACCTAAGGTTGGAAATGAAATCAAGCTTCCCATAGACGATGAAATCTGTAGTATAAAAGACTTTCAAGCTTTAGTTAAAATGAAAAACGTTAAGGATATCCATCCAATTGGGTCCAAGGGAATGTATTATGAAGCACAGCTCTTAGCTTCACTAAATCATTGTGAATTTAAAAGTAGAGAAGCCACAGGAGTTGATTTGAAAAAGTCAGCAGGGCCAGCCACTGCGGTGATATTTTCTGTTTCAAAAGAGCAGCTCCCTACAGTTGAATCCCAACTACAACAACAAGTTAAGGTCATAGGATCTTTAGAGAATTAATAAAAATATGCATCAGTTAAGGTGGCGAGTAAATCGATATGATTGAAGTAATTTGTCCTGGGTCCTGTGGAGAATTGATCCAAGGGATGATCCAAGGAAGTGAAAAATTAATTTCATATGCCATAAATTGTTATTCAAAGGTCACCTTGACGGAAGGAAGAAGCCCCTTCTTAGAGAACTGGAGCAAATCCCAACAAATGATAGAAAAGGTGCTGCTTTATTATGGATATTCCCCAAAAGAGGGGGAGGAAATTGGAATAACAGTGGATAGCCAAATTCCTATGGGAAAGGGTATGGCCAGTAGCACTGCAGATTTAGCCGCCACAGCATTAGCCATGGCAACCTATTTAAATGAAACCATCACCCAGGAAGAAATTGCCATTCTGTGTGTTGAAATTGAACCCACGGATAGCACTGTTTTTTCTCAACTGACCCTTTTTGATCATCTAGAGGGTAAATATAAAAAATCCTATGAAGAACCAATGAAGGCAAATGTACTGATGTTAGAGGGTGTCGGTAGCATTAATACCATCGGTTTTCGAAAAAGTAATCATCATAGACTCTTGAAGGAAAAAGAGAGTGAGCTCAAAGAGGCCTTACACTTTTTTGAAAAAGGAATCAAGGGTGGAGACCTAAAATTGATGGGCAAGGCAGCCACCCTGAGTGCCTTTGCCAATCAGGAAATTCTATATAAAAAAGAGCTAGAGACTCTTTTTAAAATCAGTGAAAAGCTAGGCGCTGCCGGTGTTAATGTAGCCCATAGTGGAACAGTTATGGGAATATTATATGAGGAAAACCAATTTGATCTAGAGGCAATGAAGGTGCTATTAAAGCAAGAGCGGTTTCGACCATATTATCCTGCTAACAAGACCTATGAAATCATCCAAGGAGGGCCTAGGGTAATCACTAAGTAAAAGAGGGGGAAGACAATTGAAATATATTCAATCGCCAAGGGAAATCGAAAGAAAAAGCTTTGAAATTATCACAAGGGAGCTAGAAGTAGAACTGCCAGATCCACAAACGGCACCCATTATTAAAAGGGTGATTCACACAACTGCAGACTTTGAATATGCAAAGCTCATCAAAATCCATCCGGAGGCTGTGGAAGCAGCACAAAAGGCATTGCAAGAAGGCTGTCGTATTTATACCGATACAAATATGGTTTTATCTGGTATCAATAAAAGAATTTTGAAGAAATATGGAGGAGAAGTGTACTGTCTGGTAGGCGATCCTGAAGTGGCAAGAGAAGCCAAGGAGAGGGGCGTTACCCGATCAATGGTGGCAATGGAGAAAGCAATGGCAGATCCAGAAACAAAGCTATTTGTGATCGGTAACGCTCCCACAGCTCTATTCATACTTTGTCAAGGGATTCAGGAGGGGAAAGCAAAACCCAGTGCCATTATTGGAGTACCCGTGGGGTTTGTAGGAGCCCAGGAATCAAAGGAGCTACTGATGGAACAGACAGTCCCTCATATCACAATTCAAGGACGTAAAGGTGGTAGCACCGTGGCTGTGGCAATCGTCAATGCCCTTTTATATATGCTAGAGTAGGAAGTGAATCATAAATGGAAAGGTATATTATAAAAGATGGAAAAAAACTTCGGTATGGATACACCACAGGATCCTGTGCCACTGCAGCATCCAAGGCAGCAGCACAAATGCTCCTGCAGCCGGGAGAAGTCCATGAGGTGGACATCGATACCCCCAAGGGCTGGTCCTTGAAATTAAAGGTAGAAGATATCCAACGAAGCCATGGAGCTGTTTCCTGTGCTATTATTAAGGATGCAGGAGATGATCCTGATGTGACGAATAAATTAGCTATTTATAGTAAGCTAATATGGCGTCAGGATACAAAAATTGAAATTCATGGTGGAGAAGGAGTGGGGACCGTGACCAGGCCAGGGCTGCAAATTCCCGTGGGAAAACCAGCTATTAATCCCATTCCCCTTCAAATGATCGAAAGAGAAGTCCGGGAGGTCATTGGTCCTGGAAGAGGGGTAGACATTGTGATTTCAGTGCCTAAGGGCCAAGAGGTAGCCAAGAAGACATTTAATCCAAAGCTGGGAATCCAAGGGGGGATTTCTATATTAGGCACCTCTGGAATTGTGGAACCCATGTCTGAGGAGGCAATGAAGGACTCCTTGGCCTTAGAGCTCCCCATGGCAAAGGCCGAAAAGATCAAAACATTTGTCTTTGTCCCAGGAAACTATGGGAGAGACATGGCTAGGGAAAAATATAAAATCCATGATAAAAACATGATCAAGATCAGCAACTTTGTTGGTTTTATGATGGACCAAAGTGTCATACAGAATGTAGAGCGAATTTTGATCATTGGACATATCGGAAAGCTTGTTAAGGTGGCAGGGGGGATTTTTCATACCCATAGCAAGGTGGCCGATGGCCGACGGGAGATTTTAGCCGCACATCTGGCAGCATTGGGGGCCTCTCAGCAATTGGTTTTAAGGGTTTTAGAGAGTAATACAACAGAGGAAGCCGTGGGATTGATTCAAGAGAAAGGCTTTGATAGGCTTTTTTCACATTTAGCAGATAAAATTACCGAGAAATGTGTGGAACGAACCCAGGGTAATATTGAAATTGGAACCATCATATTTTCCATGGAACAGGGAGTATTGGCCCATTGTAGCCAGGCAGGAAGACTATTGGAAATCCTTAAGTCGGAGGGTGTAAAAGATGAATAAAATTTATGTCATAGGCTTAGGCCCCGGCCACCAAGATTATGTACTTCCCATTGCTAAAAAAAGAGCACAGGAATGCAATGTATTGGTGGGAGGAAAGCGAAATCTAAATATATTTTCAGACTTTGAAGGAGAAATGATACCTATCCACCAAGACCTACAAGGAATTGTGGTAGAAATCAAAAAAAGAGCTAGAACTCAACAGGTTGGCATTATTGTTTCTGGAGATCCAGGCTTCTATAGTATGTTGACCTATTTATCAAAGCACTTCGAATTAGAAGAGCTGGAAGTCATCCCTGGGATTGGATCCATCCAGTATCTATTCAGTCGTTTAAAGAAGCCTTGGCAAAATACGCCATTTAAGAGTCTTCATGGACGAGGAACAGATTGGGTGGGAATTTTACAGAAGGAAAAATCCATTGCATTGTTGACGGACCCTGAACATAATCCCCAATGGATCGCTGAGCAATGTATTGAATATGGACTTTCTAAGGTAAAAATGGTAGTAGGAGAGAATTTGTCCTACAGTGAAGAGCGAATCATTCAAGGGACACCGGCTGAAATTAAAGAGCATGGGCCCTATCAAATGTCTGTGGTGGTGATTGAAAATGAGTAGACAAAGACAGGTTCCAATGTGGGGGGTACCGGATGAAGCCTTTATACGAGGTAGAGTGCCCATGACCAAGGCAGAGATTCGGGGAATCATTATGAGGAAGCTACGGCTGAGGGAAGAGAGCATTTTAGTAGATGTGGGGGCAGGAACAGGATCTGTCACCATTGAAGCAGCAATGCATGTGAGCCAAGGTAGTGTTTATGCCATTGAATATAAGGAAGAGGCAGTAGAACTCATTAAGAAAAATATAGAAAAGTTTCAACTGGAGAATATCCAAATCATGACCGGCCGTGCAAAGGAGCAGTTGATGGAGATCCAGACATTCGATCGAATGTTTATTGGGGGTAGTGAAGGAGAGCTGCAATGGATGATCCGATATGCAGCTGAGAATCTCCCCAGTAAAGGTAGGATTGTGATGACAGCCGTGACCCTAGAAACAGCCTATGAGGGATTACAGTTTTTAAAGCAAAATGAATTTACAGAAATTGAGACCATTAGTGTAAGTATTGCCAAGGGAAGGGTAGTGGGGAATCGCACATTAATGGAGGCAGAAAATCCAATTACTGTCATCTCAGCAGAAAGGGGAGAACAGCATGAAAGGTAAACTAACAGGGATTGGTGTGGGACCAGGAGAAAAAGATTTATTGACATTAAGGGCTCTAGATCGAATCAAAGAGGCGGATATCATTTTTTGTCCCCAGGTCAAAGTAGGGGAAAGTAGCATTGCATTAGAAATTGTTCAAGAGTATATCCCCCAGGGAACGATAATTCAAGGACTTTGTTTTCCCATGACTCCTTGTCCAAAGACATTAGAGGCCAATTGGCAGCTGAACCTAGAGGCCATAAAAAAGGTATTAGACCAGGGAAAAAAGGCAGTTTTTTTAACACTAGGAGATGCCCTACTTTATAGCACATACAACTATATGGTTAAAGAATTACAGAATAAAAACTATGAAGTCGAGACGGTGCCAGGGATTCCTTCCTATAGTGCCATCGCCAGTAGAATGAATCGGCCCTTAGCGGAGGGAAAGGAAGTGCTATCCATTCTGCCCCTCAATGCCGAGCCAGAGCAAATCAAAAAGGCCTTTGAATATGGAGATAACCTTGTGGTACTAAAGATCTCCCATGATCCCCAGGGCTTAAAAAACATGATTCAAGAGGCGGATCTAGAAGCGTGTCTCATCGTTGCTTCTAACTTTGGCCATGAAAATGAAATCATAACAGAGGATACATCAATATTGGATGGAAAAATACCATATCTTTCAACAGCAATTATTACAAAAAATAGAAAAACCAAAAAGAATAGGGGTGAGTAAGGTGGAAAAAGTATTTTTTGTTGGGGCAGGACCAGGAGATCCAGAGTTATTAACCATGAAGGGCCATCGTGTCATTGGATCCGCCGATGTGATTATTTATGCGGGCTCCCTGGTGAATCCCAAGGTATTGGATCACCGAAAGGAAAGTGCTGAGATACATAACAGTGCAAAACTCACATTGGAGACTGTGATTCAACTGATTAAGAAAGCAGTAGACGAAGGCAAGCAGGTGGCACGGGTGCATACAGGGGATCCTAGCCTTTATGGAGCCATACAAGAACAAATGGACCTATTGGATGGTTATAAAATACCCTATGAGGTAATTCCAGGTGTAAGCTCCTTTATGGCGGCTGCAGCTGCCCTCAAGCGAGAATTAACCCTACCGGATGTAACACAAACTGTTATCTTAACAAGACTTGAAGGGCGAACCCCAGTACCTGAGAAGGAAGCCCTCAAGGAGTTAGCAAGTCACCAAGCCTCCATGGCAATTTTTCTATCTGTTCATATGATGGAAGGTGTGGTGGAACAGTTATTGGAGTCCTATCCAGAGGACACACCCATTGCTGTGGTTCAACGGGCTTCTTGGCCAGATGAAAAAATGGTAATCGGGACATTAAAAGACATTGCAAAAAAGGTACAGGAGGCCAATATTACGAAAACAGCCCAAATTCTTGTGGGCCGATTTTTAAATACAGAGTATGAACGATCTAAGCTTTATGATCCAACATTTTCCCATGAATATCGAGAGGCTACTAAATGAAAATCGCCATCATTGCCTTAACCAAGGGGGGCAAGACATTGGCATTGGTGTTACAGGAATTTCTAGAGGAGAGTCATCTTTATCTTAAGGGGCCGCTGCCCTTAGGAGAAAAAAATGTCTTTGCTGTAGGAGAAGATTTTAAGCGCTGTGTGGCTCAGCTATTTTCAGCCTATGATATCCTTGTGTTTATCATGGCCACAGGGATTGTGGTCCGCAGCATTGCACCCCTACTTCAACATAAGAGTCAGGATCCAGGGGTGCTAGTTATGGATGAGAAGGGACAAAATGTCATTAGTCTTTTGTCGGGACATTGGGGACGGGCCAATGAGATGACCCAAAGAGTTGCCACCATGATCAATGCCAATCCTGTGATTACCACAGCCTCTGACGTTCAGGGAAGGGTGGCAGTGGATTTACTAGCCCAGCAATTGAATTGTGAAATAGCCGACTGGCAGCTGACAAAGACCCTGACAGCTCATATTGTGAATGACGGGATCATTGGCCTTTATTGTGAAGATAATAGAGCGCTGGTATTACCAGAGGGCTATGTGAGGGTGTCAAAGCAAAAGGATCTTGAGGATCATGACTATGGCATTATAATCAGTAATCAAAGCCGACTAGGGAAAAGAGCAAGAGATTTACAGCTTTATCCCCGAAATCTAGTGATCGGTATTGGTTGTCGTAAAAAAGTTTCCCCACAGCTGATGATTGAAAAAATTAAAGCAAGCTTAAAAAACCTCGATAAATCTACCCACAGTATTGAAAAGTTCGTGACCGTAGAGGTAAAAAAAGAAGAAAAGGCCATCATTGAAGCCAGTGCACATTTCAATGTTCCCCTAGAGATCATTGATATTGAAACAATCAAAAAAAGTCAAACCAGCTTACATCAATTTGAAACCTCTGCCTTTGTGGAGAAAACCATCGGTGTGGGGGCCGTCAGTGGACCCTGTGCATACATAGGGAGTCAGGGTGGACACATGCTCATGGAGAAGGAAAAGGGTGACGGAATCACACTATCAATTGCAGAAGTAAAAGTATCTGAGGCATCGGAGAGAAAATAGCACGCCATAGGGGCTCACTAATTTGAGATTCCTTAACATAAGAAAATGACAATAAGGGGTGAAGTAGAGAAATGAAAAAGAATGGAAAAGTTTTTGTAATTGGAATAGGACCAGGAGATGAGGCTTATCGAGCTCCTGCTGCCACCCGTGCTTTAATGAAGTCCGATACCATTATTGGGTATAAAACATATATTGAACTGATCGAGGAAACCCTTGAGGGTAAAGAGGTCATTGACAGCGGCATGCGTAAAGAAGTGGAAAGATGCCAGCTTGCACTGACATTAGCAGAGGAAGGCAAGGTAGTGTCCTTAGTCAGTAGTGGCGATCCTGGTATCTATGGGATGGCAGGAGCGCTTTTGCAGGTGAAGCAACAGAGACAAAGTGATATAGAGGTGGAGGTGATCCCTGGCATTACAGCTGTCAGTGCAGCAGCAGCCCTATTAGGGGCGCCACTGATGCATGATTTTGCTGTCATTAGTCTAAGTGACCTGTTGACCGATTGGGAGCTGATCCAAAAAAGGGTTGCCTTGGCTGGAGAGGGTGATTTTGTCATTGCCCTATATAATCCCAAAAGTAAAGGACGAACAATCCAGATTGAAGAAACACAAAAAATACTATTGAAGTATAGAAGTAAGGAAACGCCCGTGGGAATTGTAAAAAATGGGACGAGACAGGGGGAAGTGGTCATCGTCACAACCCTAGGTGAGATGCTTCTTCATCCCATTGACATGCTAACTGTGGTCATCATTGGAAATAGTCATACCACCATGATGAATGACGTCATGATTACTCCTAGGGGTTATGGAATATGATTTTACTTCTCTGTGGGACCGTGGAGGGACGTCAAGTACTCCATGAATTGCTAAAGAGAAAAATACAGGTACTGGCAACAGTGACAACATCCTATGGAGCGGATCTGCTAAAGCAGGAAGGGCAAGTGACAGTTTTAGAGGAACGATTGGATCAAGAGGGTATGGAGGCATTACTAAAGGGGCATCCCATTCAAGCAGTGGTGGATGTCACCCATCCCTATGCACAGCAGATTTCTAAGCTGGCAATGGGTGTTTGTGCTGAGAAAGACATCCCTTACCTGCGGTATGAACGGGGACAGGTGACCTGTGGGGATCAGGGGCTCAAAATGGTTAAAGATTTTAAAGAAGCTGCCCAAGAGGCAAAGAAATACCAAGGGAGCATTTTTTTAACCATTGGAAGCAAGGAAATTCCAACATTTTTAGAAGAAATCAATGTAGAAAGATTAATTGCAAGGGTTCTTCCTTTGTCTTCAATGGTCAAGGCCTGTGAAGACTATGGATTCACTCCAGATAATCTGATTGCCATGAAGGGACCCTTTAGTGAAGCCATGAACCAAGAACTATTTCGACAATATTGTCCATCTGTCATCATCACCAAGGACAGTGGCATGGCTGGAGGAACACAAGAAAAGATCAGGGCTGCACAGAAGCTAAACATTCCAATCATTGTGGTTCAGAGACCTATCATGAATTATGGACAGACCCATGAAAACACCAAAGAACTAATCCAAGCAGTGCAGAAGGTGATGAAATTTGAAGAAGCAACGACTTAATTATACAAATAGGCCATATTTCCCAAAAAAAACTAGCAGGAATATACAATGAAATGTAGAAATATAACAACAGTGTCACCATAACCAAGAACTTTAGCAAAATTCAGGTGACGATGTCTAGTTATAAGGGGAAGATGTCTATGTTCAACCATATCATTGGAATCGTCTTTTTAACATTGTTGTTGATTCCTATCGGCATCATTTTATTCGCCTTTGTAAATAAGACACTAGAAGATATCAGACCAGTTGCAAGAACAAGAAAGCCCAAACCTGTACCGGTGTATAATCTCTACAAAAGAAATGATCACATCGCATCAGAATATGCCTCCAAGAACATTAGGATTGTTAAATAGCCCTTTTTACTAGAAAATAGTAAAAAGGCTATTTTTTTTTAGTGGGCCATGAGTTGATGTAGCAGCATCAGACAAAGTGTATAATAGGGGTTGAATAGTTAATATTCAGGTGGTATGATAGTTTAGATGTTAATCAGGGGAAACCATTGATAGGAAATACCCTTAGAGGAGTGTTAAAAATGGCAGCAATGATTCGGCATACAGCTAGTGAACCTAAAAAACCTTTTTGGCAGACCATGTTAAAAATAATTGGAGCCTTATTAGTCATTAATTTATTTGTGGAGCTTACAAACTTTATGCCTAAAAACTATGCCAGTATAGCCAGTGTGATGATATTGTTAATATCTACAGGCCTTACATCATATTTGATCAATAGAAATTTAGCCAAGTACACATATATACTCATTGAAGATGACTTGATATTCTACAAAGAAATTGGTTCAAAGGAAAAAAAGGTATTAGATGTGAAGATTTATGACATTCAATGGATTAAGCCCATCCAGGCACTGGATAAACAGGAAAAATGCAACAAAACCTATGGGATCGCCTGCCGCTTAAAAGGAAAAGGTGTTTACGTAGGACAATATGAAAACGATGGGAAAATCAATCGATTTATTTTTCAGCCCAGCGAAGGATTACTTGAGGAATTACAAAAACAGATTACAGTTGCCAATCAGTAGTGAATAAAGGCTCTAGGGAAAGCGTCATAGACGCTTTTTTTATTGCGAAATTGTACGGAACAATGTACGAGAAGTCTGAATAATATGGTAAATATAGGGCGATAATCTGGATAGAATCCTAAATAAGGCTGGTGAGACGTAATGGGTGAAGGGTTAAAGTGTTATGTCTGTAATCGTGAGAACAATACAGGAATTGTTGTCTTAAATGAATACATATGTGGTAGCTGCGAAAAAGAGATGCTCTACATAGAAACAGACCAATTAAAATATGAATTGTTTAAAAAGAAAATAAAAGAAATATGGAAAAAGGGACTACAGGTATCGTAGTCCCTCCTATTTTTTTGTTCGTATTATCTTGCTTTTGCTATGAGGATCAGTTACTATTTCTTGTGATGGATGCTTATTTTGGTTTTAAAGGTATCAAAGGAAAGCTTTCTTCTTTCGCTCTTCACTTGATCGATTGGAGCCTCCAGCATTTCAGCTATCTCAATATCAGACTTTCGACCACCATAAGCGGTTACAAACTCTTTTAAATTTGTAATTCTATCACCATTCACAGAATCACCTTCCTCATATGAAGTTAAGACAAATGTTGTCTTATCCTTAATTATGCCTCAAAATTGATGTTTTAAACCTTTTTATAAAATAAAATAAAAAAGGAATAAGCGATTGTTTCTCGAATTAAAATAGAAAGATTAAATCTGAAGGGAGAAAAAGCTCATGAGTGAAGTGCCTATTTTAGATCGGTTGCTACAGTTGCAAAAGCAGGATATCGTATCCTTTCACGTACCGGGGCATAAAAATGGGAAAATATACCATCAGTTCCCCTATAAAAACTTTACAGATTTTTTAATGCATATCGATACAACTGAGATACCAGGAACCGATAACCTTCACAATCCAAAGGAGATTATTAAAGAGGCACAAGAAAGAGCAAGCCGTGCTTTCCATAGTAAAGAAACTTTTTTTCTAGTTAATGGAAGCACATCAGGGATATACAGTATGGTGATGGCCTGTACAGAGCCTGGAGATAAAATCATTGTGGATCGGAACTGCCATCAATCAGTGATTAATAGTACCATTTTAGGAGATCTTAATCCTGTGTACCTCTACCCCGAGATAGAGATAGAGCAAGGAATTAGTCTAGGGGTATCACCTCAAGCAGTAGAACAAATGATTCAAGAGCATCTGGATGCAAAGGCAATGATTATCACTTATCCCACCTATCATGGAATTACTTCAGATCTAAAAA
Organism: Alkaliphilus metalliredigens QYMF; assembly: GCF_000016985.1. Lineage (NCBI taxonomy): Bacteria > Bacillati > Bacillota > Clostridia > Peptostreptococcales > Natronincolaceae > Alkaliphilus > Alkaliphilus metalliredigens. The sequence continues at coordinate 100,378 of NC_009633.1, forward strand.
AAATCGCTGAGATTGTTCATAAATATGATAAAATACTATTAATAGATGAAGCTCACGGAGCACATTTTGGGTTGAGTCAACAACTACCAGCCACAGCACTAGCATGCGGTGCCGACGCTGTTGTACAAAGTACCCATAAAACCCTACCATCCTTTACACAAAGCTCCATGTTACATATACAGGGAGATCGTATTGATCGCAATAAGCTAAAGACCATGCTACGAATTCATCAAAGTAGCAGTCCATCCTATTTATTGTTAGCTTCACTAGACTTAGCAACCATGATCTATGATACCCAAGGAAAGTATTTAATGGAACAGTTGCTACAGCATATTACGTATTTCAAAGCTGAATTAGCAGATATTGAAGGAATTGAGATCTTAGGTGGCGAAAATCATGATGCCACTCGCCTTTGGATTAGTTTGAAACATTTGGGAGTGACTGGGTATCAATTAGAAAAGCGGCTTCGAGATCAATACCAGATCCAAATGGAGCTAGCAAATATTTACGGAGTTCTTGGGGTTGCCACCATAGGCAATCAAAGACGAGACTTTGATCGATTGATAAAGGCATTGAAAAACATCGCCCAGGAAAAAGGAAACCAAAGGATCAAGGAGATGCCTCCCTTTACCTATCGCATTCCAAAACAAGTATTGAGACCTGGGGAAGCATTACACAAAAGAAAAGAAACAATCCCTTTATTAGAAGCCAGGGGACAAATTAGTGGAGAGTATGTGATTCCATATCCTCCTGGAATTCCTATAGTAATCCCTGGAGAAGTAATTGATAAAGAGATGATACAATATATTGACCTCATGGTACAAGAGGGAATGGAAATAGTTGGAATGAAAGACGCCAGCTACAAAACAATTCAAATCATCAAGGCAGATGAAATATAGCGTAGAGAGACAGAATCTAGACATCATAAAAAAATAAACCGTCATACCGACTAGATATTTTTTTGGAGATGCCTTAACGAGGTGATACAATGAAAAATGGCCTTTTTATTTCATTTGAAGGTGTGGATGGAGCAGGCAAAAGTACACAAATCCATTATGCAAAAGATTTTTTTGAAGAAAGAGGATACAAGGTTTCCCTGACAAGGGAGCCCGGTGGGACCAGAATTAGTGAGATAATCCGAGAGGCTATTTTAGATCGCACACACCAGGAGATGACACATAGAACGGAAGCATTATTATATGCGGCTTCTAGGGCACAGCATGTGGAAGAATTCATTTTACCAGCCTTGGCAGAGGGTAGGGTTGTACTTTGCGACCGATTTGTAGATTCAAGCATGGTCTATCAAGGAAGAGGTCGTGGATTAGGATTTGATGCTGTCAGAAATATTAACCAGTTTGCAACCGGTGGATTGGAACCGGATTTAACAATTTTTTTCAATATTCACCCCCAGGTAAGCTTAGGGAGAATCAACGTGAAAGAAAAAGGAGACAGATTAGAGCAAGAAAAGATGGCGTTTCATTATACTGTCTATGAAAGTTATCATGATCTAGCTCAAATGAATTCTAGCCGTATCAAAGTAATTGAAGCCAATCAAGAGGTAGAAAAAATAAAAAGCGAAGTAGAAAAGATTATGACGAATTTACTAAGGAGGGATGAAGCATGAAATTAGTGATTGCCATTGTTCATGATGATGATGTCCATGCACTACTGGATGATTTAACAGCCAATCAATTCCGTGTTACCAAGCTGGCAACAACAGGTGGATTTTTAAAATCAGGGAATACAACCATTTTAGTAGGAGTAGACGATGATAAGGTAGATGAGGTCATCAGTAGTATCAAAGACAATTGTGAGTCTAGAGAACAAATTGCCACATCACCAGCACCGGTTTCAGGAGCCACGGGAGTCTTTATCCCCTATCCGATTGAAGTGAGGGTGGGAGGCGCAACAGTGTTCGTTGTTGACGTTGAAAAATACGCAAAGCTATAGAAAGTGAGGACCAGCTTATATGGCTTTTGAAAATATTGTAGGACAAGCCCATGTGATTAAGCTATTAAAACAATCTATCAAGCAAAATACAGTAGGCCATGGTTATATTTTTGAAGGGATAGAAGGGTTAGGAAAGCACTTAGTGGCGTTTGAGTTGGCCAAAGCCCTTTGCTGTACAGGGACAGGGGATCAGCCCTGCAATCAATGTAATAGCTGTAAAAAGCTAAGCCATCAAAACCACCCCGATGTAATCTGGATTACAGGGGAAGGCTCTATTAAAATAAATACCATTCGAGATTTACAAAAAGATACACAGCAAAAGCCCTATGAAAGTAGAAAAAAAGTATATATTATTGAAAAAGCAGAAAAAATGACAGTACAGGCCCAAAATGCTCTGTTAAAAACCTTAGAGGAGCCACCAAGTTATGTCACATTGATTTTGCTGACAGCTAATAGTCACAGCCTTCTTCCTACCATCACATCTCGCTGCCAAATAATCAAATTTCAGCCAGTCCCACTTGATGTGATTCAAGCTTTTCTAATGCTTGAAAAAAATGTAGACTTAGAAAAGGCTAAGCTCATGGCCACCCTTTCTAATGGTGTAGTTGGAAAGGCATTAAAGCTCCTAGAAGACCCCTCCTTTCAGAACCAGCGGGAAGGATTAATTCAGATATCAAAGGATCTTTTTAAAAAGGATAAGGTGGCAGCATTACAAAAGTTTTCATTCTTTGAAGACCATAAAGAAAGTATCGAAGAAATTTTAGAGTTGTATTTAGTCTGGTATCGTGATTTACTAGTATATAGGGATACACAAAATAAGGTACTGATGTTTAATATAGATCAGGTAGAAGAAATTATATCTCAAAGTAACCGAATAGATTTAAAGAAAATAAGCAATATTATTTCTATAATAGAAAATACAAAGGAAAATGTCAGACGGAATGTTCAATTCCAATTAAATATAGAAGTGATGCTGTTAAACATTCAGGAGGTATTGTCGTCATGGTAACGGTTGTCGGTATTCGGTTCAAAAAAGCAGGGAAAATTTATTACTTTGATCCAACAGAGTTTGAAGTAAGTAAAAATAAAAATGTAATCGTAGAAACAGTTCGAGGAGTAGAGTTTGGAGAGGTTGTCGTAGGACCTAAGGAAGTATTAGAAGAAGATATCATCGCCCCATTAAAAAAGGTGATTCGAATTGCCACAGAAGAAGATGAAAAGATTCATGATGAAAATAAGGCAAAAGAAAAGGAAGCCTTTGAAATTTGTATAGAAAAAGTAGAAAAGCATCAACTGGAAATGAAATTAGTTGATGTGGAATTCACCTTTGATAATAACAAAATTATTTTTTACTTTACAGCTGATGGTAGGGTTGATTTTAGGGAACTAGTCAAAGATCTAGCCTCTGTTTTTCGAACACGGATTGAACTGAGACAAATTGGCGTGAGGGATGAAGCAAAAATGCTTGGGGGAATAGGGCCCTGTGGACGATCACTATGTTGTGCAACCTGGCTAGGGGACTTTGAGCCAGTCTCTATAAAAATGGCCAAAGAGCAAAATCTTTCCCTAAATCCAGCAAAAATTTCAGGGATTTGTGGACGTTTATTCTGTTGCTTGAAATATGAACATGATATGTATCAGCAAATTCTAGCAAAGCTTCCTGGGACAGGATCCATTGTATTAACCCCTGACGGAGAAGGGATTGTGCTAGATACAAATGTATTACTAGAGTTAGTCAAGGTAAAGGTTCGGAATGGTGATAATGGAGCAGAAGAAGTAAAGAGTTACTTCCTACATGATGTGACAAAAATAAAAGTAGTACAAAAGAAAGCCCAGCAGGATGATCTAGAAATTCCTGAGGAGTTGAAGGACGAACTAAAGAATCTAGAACAAAAATAGAAAATATGCCTATCTTTACGCAGTTGTCAGTAAAGGTAGGTTTTTCTTTGGGTATTTGTTATAATAATAGTAAAAGAAGAGAAGAGAAGAGAAGGTATCTGAAAAGAGAACTAGTCAGTATGATGGTCTATTATCTTTCCCATGCCTAAATGAGAAATGGAGCGATATGCCAATGAAAAAAGGATATAAAAAGGTTCAAATAATGATTTTAATAATGGTATTATTGTTGATCATAGCAGGATGCAGAAGGACTATAGGGCCTGAAGAGGTCGAAGACAATCAGCCACCTACAGAGCAAGAGATGACTGAAGAGGAAACTCAGGATATAGAAGAAGCGCCAATAGAAGAGGGTCCATTACAATTTACACTAGAAAACCAACGGCAAGAAGAGGTAACGTTATCTGAACTAAAAGGAAAGCCCATTTTTTTAACTTTTTGGGTTTCATGGGATGAAGATTCGAAGGAACAACTAGAGGTATTACATAATCTACAGAGACTCTTAGAAGAAGATGTTAGCTTTGTAGGCGTGAATGCAACTACCTTTGAAACAGCAGAGCATAAGGATATACTGGCGTATTTAGAAGAACAGGAATATGAATTCCATATTGTATTTGATGATGAAGGCGAAGTTCAAGATGCCTATTATGTAGGGAGTTTTCCCACTACATTTTTGTTAGATGAGTCAGGTGAAGTGGTGCAGCTTTTCACCACCTTGATGAAAGAGGACAAAATGATAGAGGCATTGGAGCCCGTATTAGAAAAGCTCTTACCTTAGGTAAGAGCTTTTTAAATCTTTTTAAATATTTCTTAGAGGATCAAAATAGAGGCTACCTTAAAAAACCAAAGTGCACGAATAAAATAGTGAGGGGGTATATCAGTGACAAAACTCTTCAAAATCTTGAAAAAGAGAAAGACAATTGAGGAACGAATCCGAGACATTCAAGAAGGAAATGAGGAAGAAAAAAATAGCATCATTCAAGAGCACATCCCCTTTATTAAAAAGATCCTGAGCCAGCAGCTAGGAAGGTATATTGAAATAGAGAATGACGATATGTTCAGTATTGGATTAATGGCCTTCAATGAAGCCATCGATAAATACGAAACCAGCAGAGGTAAATTTCTCTCCTTTGCCGCCATTGTCATCAAAAATCGCTCTATTGACCAGCTAAGAAAACAGTCCAGGACTTCAAATGAAGTGATTGTGAGTCAAATGATAGGGGATGATGGTGAGGCATCTAGCACTGATCATATGGCTTCAGTGGAGAGCTTTGAAAATCGTGTAGAAGCAAAGGTGGACATGGGAATTTTCATTAAGAGAATGGCAGAATTTCAAGTAACATTAGATGATTTAATCAATGAAGCACCAAGACATATGGATACACGACTCAATGCCATTAAAATTGGGAGATATGTACATGAAAATCATCAACTTAAAGAAAAGTTACTACGTCGCAAGAAGCTTCCTACAAGTGAGCTCATGAAGGAATTAATGGTGTCTAAAAAGGTGGTTCAGGGGAGTCGTAAGTTTATTATAGCCGTTATCCTCATTTTAGATAGTAATTTAGATACAATGAAAGAATATATTTCCCAAGTTGAAGGGGGGGATTACATTGATGAATAAGGGCTGCGTGATGGAAATAAGAAAGAATACCATGGTGATTATGACCGATGATTGTCTTTTCACAGAGATCAAGAAAAAAAGGCAAGCTGAGGTTGGAACAGAAATTCTGTTTCATTCTACAGAAATAGTAAATCCTAAAAAGGGAAAAATCCAGCCATGGATGCTAATGGCAGCTTCAGTTCTGCTAGTCCTTATCACATCTCTTTATGGAATCAATCTATGGCAGATGAATTATCAAGTCCATGCACTATTAACAGTTGACATTAATCCCAGCATACAAATGGAAGTCAATGCAAATAATAAAGTCATTAAGGTGACTCCATTAAACGAAGATGCGAAGACCTTGCCCCTACAAGAATTAAAGAATCAGTCCGTTGAACTGGCACTAGAAGAGCTTGTAAATCTGTCCAAGGAGCAGGGGTATATTCCTTTTGGAGATGAAAACTATATTCTGGTTGCCAGGATTTTATTAAAAGAAAGTAAAGCAAATTTAACAGGACTGCAAGCATTGATTGAAATCGGGAAAGAAAGAATTGAACAAACAGCAGTGGAACAGGGTGAAAGCATTTCCGTAGTCACAATAGAGGCTGAGGTAGAATCTCTAAAAAAGGCCACAGAGGACAAAATTTCTGTTGGAAAGCTAGAAATGTATGAGAAGGTTAGGGCCACTACTCCTGAGGATATTGACATGGAAGAGATAAAAGAAAAAAGTATTGGTGAAATGATGAAACAAATTGACAAGGCTCACCCGGTTTTTGATGAACATCCAGGAAATCAGAAAAAAAACCAGGATCAATTAAAGGAGCACCCCGTTTTCAATGAGCACCCAGGTAATAGGGAAAAGGATAATAAACAAGAGCAGCTGGATAAAAAAGATAACCAAGATAGACAAGGTAAGCAAGATGAGAAAAATGAGCAAGGTGAAAAAGTACAGAAAGGGCAAAAGAACCACCCTGTATTTGAACAACACCCAGGTAATCAGAATAAATCCAGGGGTAAAGGTACAGGCCCCAATTAAGCATCAAAAAAATTTATCTCCAAAAGAGGCCCTTAAAATGTCTTCAGCTCCGTAATATATAGTAACTTAAAATAATAGGAGGTTATATGTAATGAAAAAATTTCTAGCAGGGGCATTTGCCCTATTGATGTTTGTTTCCTTTGCTGCTACAGCCAGTGCTTTTGTACCACCAGGATTAGCTAAAAAACAGGGATTGCCCCCGGGATTAGAAGAAAAAGCAGGAGAGTTACCTCCTGGGATTCAAAAGAGATTTGGTGATATAGAAGAACTACAGAAGGGTTTAGCCTATGAATACAATAAAACAATTCTACAGATGGATGCTGATAATAGAAGAATTGTAATTGAAGAAGGAACAGCACAACTACATCTGCTTGTAGCTGATAATGCTAAAATTGAGTTGGATGGAAAAATCGTTAGCTTTAAAGACCTATACAAAAATGATGAAGTACAGCTAAAGCTTAATGATGAATTGACTATTATTGAAATTATAGGAAGTAAAGGAAAGGATCGTATTCCAGCAGAAAAATATGAAGAAGTAAAAGGAAAAATAGATGCCATCAATAGTACAAGAAGAGAAATAACTGTGATAAGCGATAATACTAAAAGATTATATGACATAGACAGCAATGCTAAAATTTGGATTGATGATGCCAGCAGCCGATTAACAAGACTTGAAAAAGGGATGGAAGTAACCTTAAAAATTGAAGAGGATAAGGTTGTGGAAATCTATGGATTTTCGGATATTCAAACCCATGAAGGTAGGTTAATGAGTGTAAAGATAACAGAAGAAGAAAACATAATTATTCTAAGGATTGGTGAAGAAAATAGAACCTTTACCGTAGAAAAGAGGATTGATTTATCAGAAATTTCCCTTGGTGCGACGATTCGTATTCAAGTAAAGAATAATGAAGTCTATAGACTGGCAGAAAAATAGAATTTAGCCAAAAGGAGAAATACCCCTTAGTTCACAAACTAAAGGGTATTTCTTTTCTTCGTAATGAAACCCACAAAATAATGCTATACTATAAGGAAGACATCATCATGCAAGATAACATCAATATGAGAGATAATAAAGGAGAAAAACAATGGAAGAATTACTAAAAGAAAACGAAAGAATAGACGACTTACAAATTAATGATTTAAAACTGATCCAAAACCCCCAATGGTTTTGTTTTGGAATAGATGCGGTACTATTAGCTAACTTTGTTACCCTGAAAAAGAATGCCAGAGTAGTAGATCTAGGGACTGGGACAGGCATTATTCCAATTTTACTGGCAGGAAAAAGTGAGAGTAGCCATGTGACCGGCATTGAGATCCAAGAAGAGGTAGCAGAGATGGCCCAAAGAAGTGTAAAACTCAACGGATTAGAATGTCGTATCGATATATTACCAATGGATTTGAAGGAAGCCCCTCAGGTATTACCGGTTAACTCATTTGATGTGGTAACCTCCAATCCGCCCTATATGCATGGTCAAGGGTTAAAGAATCAAGAGGATAAAAAAACAATTTCTCGCCATGAAGTCAAATGTAACCTAGAGGATGTCATTAGAACCGCCTCGAAGCTCTTAAAGCAGCATGGAAAATTATTTTTAATTCATAGACCACAACGAATTGTGGATATTCTTGTGTTTTGTAGACAGTATAAACTAGAGCCAAAACAACTGAGACTGATCCATTCTACATACGATAAAAAACCAAATCTCATGTTATTAGAAGCGAAGAAGGATGCAAATCCGGAATTAAAATTTTTAGATCCTCTTTACGTTTACGATCAAGAGGGAAAGTACACATCGGAAATCCATGAAATCTATGGGAAAAATCATATAGAGAAAGGGGCAAACACAAATGGATAAAGGAAAACTGTACATTTGTCCTACGCCCATTGGCAATCTAGAGGATATCACTTTAAGGGTATTAAACACCTTAAAAGCTGTGGATGTGATTGCGGCAGAGGATACACGACATACCCTAAGGCTTCTCAATCATTTTGAGATTCAAAAACCCCTGACCAGCTATCATGAACACAATCGAATGAGTAAAGGACCCCAGCTTGTGAATAAGCTATTGCAAGGAGAGAAAATTGCACTGGTTTCAGACGCAGGAATGCCTGGCATTTCAGATCCAGGAGAAGATCTCATTAAATTATGTATTGAAGAAGACATTCCAGTAGAAGTACTACCCGGGGCAACCGCAGGGATTTTAGCTCTTGTTGCATCGGGATTAGATGCCAGACGATTTAGCTTTGAAGGATTTTTAGACCGAGATAAAAAGAAAAAGAAGGAACGACTTGAACAGATTAAACATGAGGATCGGACATTGATATTTTATGAAGCTCCCCATCGATTAAAGGAAACATTAAAGAGTTTAAGCGAAGTTTTAGGAAATAGACAAGCTGTTGTGGGAAGAGAGCTCACAAAGAAGTTTGAAGAATTCATAAGAGGTGATTTTGAAACATTATTAGCACATTTTCAAGAAAATCCCCCAAGGGGAGAAATTGTGCTGCTATGTGAAGGAGGCGTCCCCTCGGATCATCAAGAGGAAGCCTTTAAGGATCTGACGATCCAAGAACACTTGATACAATTAATAGAAGCAGGAATGGATAAAAAACAAGCCATTAAAGAAGTGGCAAAGGCTAGAAAAGTTCCTAAAAGGGACGTATACCAGGAATCAATTGAGCTTCCATAGAGAGCAGACAATGAATACGAAAAAAAGAGACCCCCTAGTACTAGGGAGTCTCAAGTATAAAGAGGATCATCACATGAAATAAGTCCATGTGAAATCACAAATGAAGCAAATTTACTTTCTGAACTCTTCTAAACAATCTTCACAAACATTTTTGGTCTTATATACAGTAACATCTTTTGCATTTCCGCAAAAAATACATGCTGGCTCATACTTCTTAAGAATAATGCTTTCACCATCTACATAAATTTCCAAAGAATCCTTCTCTGCAATAGTGAGTGTACGTCTTAACTCGATTGGTAAAACAATTCTACCTAATTCATCTACTTTTCTTACAATACCAGTTGATTTCAAGTGTTTTCCTCCTTTTTTTAATTTGTTTTTAGATAACGCCACTACCTCCAGAGTATTAGGGTGGGCAATCTTAATTGTCGAAATAGATTTTCCTAAAATTCAATAAAAGTAAAATCTCCTGTGAATAAAGTTTCATATTATATTAGTATCAAAAGGAAATGATTTCTACTGAATATTCCATGAAATTACAAGATTCGACATGCTTAATATAGATAGTACCAGATATTCCATAAAAAGTCAACGCGTTTTTATTGACAAATCCAATTGTAATGACATGTTTTTCACCTTATACTAAAAAGAGTAGTGCATTTCATGATAAAACTGGTGGAAGAATAAAATATAGGGTATATTTATACAAACATAGATCACCAATGAGGAGCTGATAAAATGAATAAAATCATTGCCTGTATTCTTGAAACAGGTAAAGTTTCCAATATAGATATTTACTTAGTAGGAGGTAGTATCAGAGACTTTTTACTCAATAGAAATATAAAAGATTTAGACCTTATCATAAAAGAGGATCCAGGACGCTTCGCTGAAAAGATAGCAAAGGAACTACAAGGGAGTTATTTTGTTCTAGATCAGGACCGTGGAATTCATCGGGTAAAAGTAAAGGATGGGATAACCATCGATTTAGCTAAATTCCAAGGTGAAGATATATTAGCAGATTTGGCAAAGAGGGATTACACAATTAATGCCATGGCCTATCCTCTTGAAAGTGGGTGGCCAATTGATGAAAGTCAATTAATTGATCCTTATGGTGGACAACAAGATATTAAAGAAAAGGTCATAAGACAAATTTCAGAGAAGAATTTTCAACAGGACCCCATTAGAATGCTCAGAGGTCCGCGTTTGATGGGGCAACTGGACTTTGAAATGGACGATGAGACTAAGAAAAGCATACAAAGAAATTGTCTGCTTATTAATGAAGCCCCAGGAGAACGGATTGCTACGGAAATTTTCACTTTACTAGGAGAAGAAAATACACATGAGTATTTAGAATTCTTAGATAAAGAACTTCATGTATTGGATAAAATCTTTCCTGAAATTATCAATATGAAGGATGTGGGGCAATGCAAATATCACGTGGTAGATTGTTGGACCCACTCTTTGTATACCATGAGGATTGCTGAGATGGTAATCTATCACCAAGGTTTTTTTGAAAACCATATAAGAGAAGCCTATGAAGTCCATACCAGCAAAAAGGTTGCCGGAGAGCATACACGACTACAGCTCATTAAATTAGGAGCACTATTCCACGACATCGGAAAGCCATCAGCACAGAAGGTAGATGAAACAGGAAGAGTCCGTTTTAGGGGACATGAGATTACCGGAGCAGAGATTGTCAAAGTCTATGGAGAAAAGCTAAAGCTCAGCGTGAAGGAACAGCAAATGCTTTATCGCTACATTGAGCTGCATATGGGACCATTGGTACTATATAAAAGCAATGATGTTAGTGGAAAGGCACTTTATAAGCTCTTTAAAGAGATGGGTGAAGAAACCCTAGATATTCTATTAATTGCCTTTGCTGATATTGTAGCAACAAGGAAGCTATTGGATCCCGAAGAAGAAATGGGCATGTTCAAAATACATATCGAATACATTGCAAACAATTATATAACCCGTTATAAACCAATTGAAAACATTTCCCACATTATATCTGGAAAAGAAATTATGGAGACATTGAACCTTCCAGAAGGGATTTTAGTAGGAGAGATAGTAGAGGAAGTGAAAAAGGCCATTTACTTTGGTAAAATTCCTCCTGAAAAGGAAAGAGTGCTAAAATATATTAAAGAAATATACTAGAAGCTAAAAAGAGACTTAATCAGAAGTGACTGCCATAAAAGTTTGAACGCTAACTTTTATGGCAGTCACTTCGTTTTTTATCCAAGAGGAAAGGTCCCCGCTGAATTAACAATCCTCTTATTCGTCATCTTTCTTATCCTTCTTTAAAGATTGAATCATATTATGCTTTAGGCTCCACAGTTTTTGAGAGAGGTCTACCTTGTAAAGTTGTGGACGGTTTAATCGTTTGTACTCTGGCCAGAGGGTACTCAACTCCTGCCGTACATAAGCCCTAATTTCATTAACGGTTTTTCGAGGATAGACCAGCTTGCCATCCTCATAGATTGGCATAAGCATTTCACGTACCTTGTAATTGGAAAATGTTTTCTTTTTCCAAGTGTATAGTGGATGGAAGATGGTTAGTGGTTTTGTTGTATCTATTTCTTCCTCCTCCAATAAAATAAGGTCGGCCTGGGCTCTATTATTTTCTGCCTCATAAATTCGTATAACCTTTTTATAGCCGGGATTCGTGATTTTACCAGGGTTGTCCGAAAGCTTCATTTTAGGAATAAGTGTCCCTGATTTTTCCACAGCAGAGAGCTTGTACACACCACCTAAAGCGGGACAATCCTTTGATGTAATCAGGTTAGTGCCAACCCCCCAAGAATTAATGGATGCACCCTGAAGTTTTAAGCTATCAATGGTATCCTCATCTAAATCACTAGAAGCAACGATGCCCACCTTTTCATATCCTGCATCATCAAGCATCCTTCTGGCTTGCTTAGAAATGTAAGCTAAATCCCCAGAGTCAATTCGAATTCCCTTTGGTTCATATCCTTTTTCCCGTAATTCATTAAATACAGTTAAGGCATTTGGAATCCCGCTTTTCAATGTATCATAGGTATCCACCAATAAAAGACATTTGTCTGGGTAAGCCTTAGCATAGGCACGGAAGGCCTCAAGCTCAGAATCAAACTTTTGAATCCAGCTATGGGCATGGGTTCCCACTACGGGAAGATCAAACAGTTTTCCTGCTAGTATATTAGAAGTAGCAACACAACCACCAATGACCGCAGCCCGAGCACCATAGATGCCAGCATCGGGACCCTGGGCTCTTCGTAGTCCGAATTCAAAAACAGGGTCACCCTTTGCAGCTTCCACGATCCGTGACGCTTTAGTGGCAATTAAGGATTGAAAATTAATCATATTTAACAAGGCTGTTTCGATAAGCTGTGCTTGTAGAACTGAAGCCTTTACCCTTAAAATAGGTTCATGGGGAAACATAATAGAGCCCTCTTGAACACCATAAATGGTTCCGGTAAAGGTGAATTGTTTCAGCATATCTAAAAAAGCCTCTCCAAATAAATTTAAACTTCTTAGATACTGAATATCCTCTTCTGTAAACCCAAGATTTTCAATGTAATCGATGACCTGTTCAATTCCCGCAATAATTGTAAAGCTATTATTACAAGGATTTTTTCTGAAGAATAAATCAAATATAACCGTATCCTCATGGCTATTATTCTCAAAATATCCATTCATCATCGTCAATTGATACAAATCTGTTAACAGCGTGTGATTTCGCATAATATACCTTCCTTGTCTTTATTATAGTAAAAAGGTTTTCATCTTCAGGAGCCTATTAAAAACTCATCTGATTTAAGTCTCGTTTAGTCGTTATTGTCATTATAACAAAATTCATGAAAATAAACTATAAATAGTTGGGAAAAGCACCCTAGCATAAAAAACAAAGAAAAGAGAAGACGTACAGAGTACATAAGGACAAGAACTACCTTCATATAATGGATTGAGTATGTAAAATTTTCATGAAGGGGTTTTTTGATGAATCATATATGGTTTTTTATGATTATGGTCGCCATGGGTGTGGCGATTTTCACAGGTCGAGGAGAAATAATTAGTGAAGTAATTCTATCGGATTCCCAAGAAGCAGTCATGTTTGCCATTAGTCTGACAGGAATTATGGTGGTGTGGTTGGGGCTCATGAATATTGCCAAAGAGTCAGGGCTCATCAATGGATTTGCTAGGCTGATGACACCTATTACAAGGATATTATTTCCAGACATCCCACCCAATCATCCTGCCATTAGTGCCATGATGATGAATTTTGTTGCCAATCTTTTTGGTGCGGGAAATTCAGCCACAGCATTAGGGTTAAAAGCAATGGAAGAGCTACAAACATTAAATAAAAAGAAGAAAGTCGCCAGCAATGCCATGTGTCTATTTTTAGTGATTAATATGTCTTCAATTCAATTGATTCCCCTAACGGTATTAAAAATTCGGGCAGATGCAGGCTCAGCCATGCCAACGGAAATTATTGGACCCGGAATGATTGCAACAGCTATTTCAACAGTTGTAGGTATCGTGACCTGTAAGCTTTTGGAGAGGGGTGAGGGATAATGGAAGCGATGGCAATGGTTTCAATTTTAGCTATTCCCGCCATGATTACTGTGATATTACTCCACGGTTGGATTAAAAAAGTACCCCTTTATGATAGCTTTGTGGCTGGTGGAAAGGAAGGATTTCAAACTGCTGTCCGGATTATGCCCTATTTAGTAGCTATTTTTCTAGCCATTGGATTGATGCGTAAATCAGGAGCCATGGATTATTTAATTCAATTATTGATGCCATTGGCAAGACTAGTAGGTATTCCTTCAGAGGTACTGCCCCTAACCCTGATGCGTCCTCTATCAGGCAGTGGATCCTTAGTGATTTTAAAGGATATTATAGGTACCTATGGAGCAGACTCCTTTCCTGGGAGGGTAGCAGCCACAATGATGGGATCCGCCGAGACGATTTTTTATACAATGGCAGTCTATTTTGGCGCCATTGGTGTTCAAAGGAGTCGGCATACTGTCCCGGCAGCCTTAATTGCACACTTTGCTTCGGTGATTGCATCTGTGGTGGTTTGGAGTGTATTATTAAGGAGATTATAATAAAGAGGATTTAGAGGGTATAGGTAAAAGAATATAACATATAAAGATGAAAGGGTGAGGACAAATGAAAAGAGGAATTGTAGATGTACCAGGAATCAAGGTGGGACATGCCAGTGATTTTCAGGGACAAACTGGATGCACCGTTGTGATATATGAAGAGGGGGCTGTGGCAGGGGTTGACATTAGGGGTGGTGCCCCGGGAAGTCGAGAAACCGCCCTTTTAGATCCTGTCAACATGATAGAAAAAGTACATAGCATTGTACTGGCGGGTGGGAGTGCCTTTGGATTAGATGCTGCCTCGGGGGTGATGAAATACCTAGAAGAAAGGCAAGTGGGATTTGATGTGGGGGTAACGAAGGTTCCCATTGTCCCTTGCTCAGTTTTATTTGACCTAGCCATTGGAGATTACCGTGCTCGACCTGACCAGGCAATGGGCTATCTGGCAGCTGAAGAAGCTAATCAAGATGAATATAGACAAGGGCTTATTGGGGCAGGAACCGGAGCCACCGTGGGGAAAATATTAGGAAATGACCGGGTCATGAGGGGAGGAATTGGGACATGGAGTATACAGGTAGGTGAATTGATTGTGGGGGCCATTGTGGCGGTTAATGCCTTTGGGGACATTGTTAACCCTGGCACCCAAGAGATCATAGCCGGGGCAAAAGCAGAGGATGGCAAGAGATTTGCAAATACCTGGGAGATCATGAAAAAGGCCATTGGAGGGGTAGGCAACGCCTTTGCTCAGAATACCACCATTGGAATCGTAGCCACCAATGCAATCCTAACAAAGGCCCAGGCTAAAAAAGTAGCCAGCATGGCCCACAATGCCTATGCAAAAACCATTCGACCCGTACATACCCAATATGATGGCGATACCATTTATGCCATGGCAACGGGACAAATCAAAAGTGATGTCAATATCATTGGGATGTTAGCCATCGAGGCCATGGAACAAGCTATTGTAGAAGGAGTTAAGGCAGGTAATGAACGTGATATGCCCCAAATTATTAAAAAAGAACGATAGGATAGAGGTGTAAAGCAGCGTCAATTGGCGAGGGTTTAGGGGTTTGGCAGACGCTGATATCAATTACCTAATCAAAAGAACTGTCCTAAATATTCCCCCCCTATTCCCGCCTAGATATTCTTGAAAAAATGAAATCTTATTTCAATAAATTTTTAGGGCATTTAGATTCTCCCCAAAGTAGTACTGACCCTGAGTGAGCAATTACATCTGAAGCTATAACAAACATAGATGCAACAGAAAATAGAATCATTTTAGATAAAGATGAATTTTTCTTCATTATTTCAACTCCTTTCCTAGCATTAATTGAAATGCTTGCATACAGATTGTCCATATGCCACATTCAAAAAAAGCTTTATTATATGTTAAAGCAAATGTAAACAGAATAAAAGTAGATAGTATTGTAAAGAAAACGGACAAGTATTTTAAAAAACGTTTTCTTTTTTTATCTAAAATAGGTCGAAAGCTAGAAGGTATAGGAGAATAAATATAAATAATTAATATGCTGACAGTTATAAAGATTATAGTTAAGTTTATATTCATAGTAAATAAATTAGGTAAAATAACTACAGATAATAAGAAAAACATGAGACTTGTTACAAAACAAATAAAGCTACTTTTAAAGTGCAGTCCTCCTGAAAAAGTTCTAATTGGTAACAACAAACACAAAGAAAATAAAAATAAATTTCTTTTATCTAATACTGAAAATATGATTAGCAATATGATAAACTTAACTATTTCATTCCAAATAACAGTCATAGCATATTTCATTTTGCGAATATCTGCATGAGATAAAAGCTTTTCTTTATAAATTTTATAAGCAAAAATATCAATAAGACTGTGCATTTATAACTCACCTCTAACTTTACTTGCTTAATATATAATACATTCCAGTTAAATGGAATAATAACATATTAACTAAATCTATACAATCTAATTGTAATGAAATGGGAGTAAACTGTAACGAAAAAGTTTTATATACCATTTCATTACACTTTACTCCCATCTGGTTACAAATAAACCAATTAATAGTAATTATATGCTATGCTGAAGATGCTTTAATAGAAGGACATACAAATAAATAAAACAGAGAAAGGAGGAAAAATTGTGGATAATAATTCTAGAGACTCACCTTACGATAATCTGTGAAAATATTACTAAATAAACTTATTAAATATTTTAGGAGGAGATTATTTTGAAGAATAATTTGAGTAGAATATTTAAAAAATCAGTTTTAGGAGCAGTGGTTATATCATCTTTATTAACAAGTCAAGGTGTTTTTGCTTCATCAAATACGCCTTTAGCAGGAGGAAGTGTTGATTTAGATAAAATTAGTGGTCAACTAATTACCCCATTTTCTGTTCAAGAAGTTGGCGGAGGTCGTTGGGAGTATGGCGTTGGCTCTGTTAATGTATACTCTTACTATCAACATATGACAAAAGAACATTCAGCTACAGTTAAGGGACTAAGGGAAAGGAAAGATAGACAACTTGCTGGAACAGAAGCAAGGGCTACAACTGCTAAAAATCCTTTAGGTGGCAATAGAGCATGGTGGAACACATATTAACAATTTAAGATAGATAGAAAACATTCTTAAATGTTATTGTAGTAGAAGGATGTGCTAAACTGTACATCCTTCTATTGCAACTAAAGGGAGGCACTATGAAAAGAACATATAAAACTTTGTTATTTGTATTTTTTCTTTTATTTACAATTGTATTTACTAAATACTACGGAATATATGAACATTCAAGAATTTTTACAGGTAGATATGACTTTTCCATAAACTTAAGGATAGTAGAGGATATTTCAAAAGAAGATGTATTGAGTATTTTGGAAGAATACGGTGAAAGATATGATATGGATATGGAAAGAACCATAGCTTTTCCTGGAGATGGGAAATATAGAAGGAGCTTAACAGCCTATGTATTTATAAATGATTTTGATTGGTTTAATCGTACGCTAAGGATAGAAGATGGAAAAAAACTTACATCCAATTTAGAGGAAGGAGAATTTTTAAGCAATATAGAAACAACAGATGAAAATCAAGTAGGCAAATTTTCTATATTTGATGATAACTCTCAAGAAATATATATTCGTCCTTTAGCGGATATGAAAAATAGAGTTGTTGAAAGTAATTACAAGGTGCATTTAAATAATGATAAATACACCTTAGAGGAAATAATCAATACCATAAATCAAGAGCAAGAAAGTCTTTATGTAGAAAAAGGTTCTTCAATTCCAATCTATGTAGATATAAATGAATATGATATATATTTTATGTATTACATTGGGATTACATTATTATTCATACTGATTTTAGGAATAATATCATTTATTTATGATATTATTGGAAGAAATAAAAACTTTGGGATCAAAAAACTATACGGACATTCAAATTTCAAAATAATATTTAAAATATTTAAAGAAGATATTTTTAAAGTAATAATCTTTTCTAATATTTCTTCCATTTTAGTGATCACTATTTTGCTTTATTTTAAAAATGGTTTTATAGGATTTGGAAAATATTTTAGTACATATTTTTTAGCACTATGCGCAATAGATCTAATATTGATGATAACATTAACGACAATGACTGTATTTTTTAAGGGAAGAAACAATATACAATTAATGTTAAAAGGAAAAAGAAGAAATATTATATTTTTAAATGCAAATATGAAGATTATTATGTCTACTATTGTCATATTAATGTTGATTGTAAACCTTGTTATTTTTAATAGCTATAACATTAAAAATAACAATTTAAATAATTGGGATAAAGCGAAAAATCTAGGATTCATAGGAGTTAATTTTTCCTATACCATAGATATAAGTGATAATATACAATTTTATCCTTATTCAGTTAAATTAGGTAACTTATGGAATGACATTAATGATAATGGAGGGATAATGGCTGAATATCAGCAATTATTTAGAAGTGATATAATAGAAAAAGAAAAAATGCTATCTAATTTGGCATATGGAATGTTAATAAATGAAAATTATTTGAAAGAAAACATTATATTTGATGAAAATGGAAATAGGATAACTCAAATAGATGATGATAAGGACACACTTACTGTACTTGTGCCCAGTCAATTTAAAGAGAAAGAAGAATTATTAAAGAAGGGACTTCGTTATTTTCATTTGGGTAATTATGATCTTGGATATAAAGAGAGATTAGAACTGGAAACCGGCACAAGAAAAGAGAGTAGAGATCTTCCTGAGTTTATAGAATATATTGAAAAAGAATATTCGTTTTTAAATCAAAAAATTATTTATACAAAAGATAATCAAAAAATGTTTACCTATGATACTGGAGAAATGGAATTATATAGACATGACTTTAAGGAATATTATAATGAAGTTGACAACACTATTACAGACTCAATATTAGTTGTGGTGTCTAATGATAATTTAAAGGAAACCAGAAAATACGCTGCAATTATGTCTGGAACGATGAAATTTAGATTTGAAGATTATAAATATCCTGAAGACGGAATCGTGCCTTTACTTGAGAAAAATGGATTATTAGATGCACTAGCAGAGGTAACTACGGTTTATGATTATGCTGTTGATGAGATTAATAATACAAGAACTATGCTTATACTTTCAGTTGGTATATCTATTATCTGTATTGTAATCATGTTAGGTCTGATTTTTTACGAAAGCTCTAATTATTTATATCGAAATAAGAAAAAAATTGGTGTATTTAAATTATATGGGCTAGGCTTTTTAAAGAGATATAAAAGTCATTTTATTATGATTTCAATTATTAATTTAATAACAATAATACTATCTATTATAATAGGGCCTATATTTTTGGAAAGATTTATTGATTCATCAGTTAAAATATACTATTTAATAATAGTATTAGGAATATTATTTTATTTATTGGAGTTGATTATAACCTATTTATTTTTAAATAAAAGAGAAAATAAATCCATATTAATTGTTCTTAAAGGAGAATTATAATGAGCTTAGTGAGTTTGAAAAATATAAGTAAAAGCTTTGGAAAGAATAAGATTTTAGAGGATTTCAACTTAGAAATAGAGAAGGGAGAATCCATTGCTATAGTAGGGGATAGTGGTTCTGGTAAGAGCACATTATTAAACATAATAGGAATGTTGGACGATTGTGACTCTGGTGAGTTAGTAATAGCAGGAAAAAAGAAACTAACCTCTAGTAGCAAAGACGCAGAAAAGTTAAGAAGGTATGAGATAGGTTATATATTTCAAAACTTTGCACTTATAGATAATATGACTGTAAGTGAAAATTTGGATATTGCTCTAGCCTATAGAAAGAAAAGTGAAAATAAAGAAACTATAAAAGCTAATATGTTAGAGGAAATGGGTTTGAGAGATAAGCTGAATAACAAAGTATATGAATTATCGGGTGGAGAGCAACAGAGAATATCAATTTCAATGGTGTTTTTAAAACCGTGTAGTATAATTTTAGCAGATGAACCGACGGGTTCTTTAGACGATACGAATAAGGAAATTATAATGAATCTTCTACAAAGAGTCCATAAAGATGGAAAAACTATAATTATAGTTACCCACGACAAGGATGTATCTAAAATATGTGAAAGAATAGTAAAGCTTTAATTATTAGAAAAAAATTATATTAAAGTAGATTATATTGTAAATATGTACAATTATGATTATTAATGTTTGATATGGCTTCAGATGTAATTGCACTCAGGGTCAGTACTACTTTGGGGAGAAGCTAAATGCCCTAAAAATCTACTGAAATAAAATTTCAAGTACTTAAAATTTTATTTTAAAAATTGTATAATCATCATCAAAGGAAAGCTCTATGGTTCCGCTATGGCGACTGACTATCTTCTTTACATTATATAATCCATAGCCTCTATGCTTTCCTTTTTTTGTTGAAAAACCTCTGTGGAATATTTTACCAATTTCTTCGTTTTGAAGTGTTCCGCCAGTATTTTTAATTTCTACTACTTTAAAGTCTCCTTCTATACCTAGTATTAGAACTACTTTAGGGGGATATTCATCTTTTCTAGTTTCAGCTGCTTCTATTGCATTATCTAATAAGTTTCCAAAAAGTTCAACGAGTTCATATTTTTCCAATGGATATACAGGTATTTGAGATATAAATTCAACATCAAAACAAATATTTTTTTCATCTGCTAAAACTTTTTTGCTATATATGATCGCACTTAATACTTGATCTTTAATATTTAATAATTTATCTGTAGATTTTATATTTTCAATTAACTTTTCTATATACTCCTTAATTTCCATATTGACTTGTCCAGAATCTTGAATTTGAATTAATCCATAAAGTACATTTAGGTGATTCTTAAAGTCATGTTGTTTTTGTCTTACTTCCTGTACCATACTTTTTAAAAAAGGTGTATACTTTTCATGAATATCAATCACTTTTTGCTGTTCTCTAATACGAATAGACTGATATAAAAAATATAGATTTAATGCTTCCCATATAAAAACTGCTAATAATAGATATGCTATATAGCTTGTTATAAATTCCTTATTGATTTGCCATATATAGATAAGTAATAAAACTGCTCCTGAAATGTTAATCATTATTATTATTATATAATTTCTATATCTTACAAGATATTTATATATTTCATCAAATATAATAAATTTATATATAAGTGCACTTACTACAATAATGCCTATATTAACTACAACTCCATTATTGAATGAAAACACCATGGATTCTGTAACCCAATATAGAATATACGTAAATGTCAATTGAATACTTATCATAATACTTAATACAATAAAAAATTGTAAAATTGTTTCTTTTATTGCTACATTAAATAAGAATATAATCGTAGTACATAATATAAAAAAATTAATTGCAAATCCAATATCAGTCTCATAGATGAAAAACAGTACTGCTATAATTGATATAATAATTACTATAAAAGCACCTTTTTTACTAAATACATTAACTTTTCTATTCAATTTACTCCACACAATTAGTATTGATACAGTTTCTAATATGGAAAGTATAAATATTTCATACCACTGCATCTAACCCCTCCTAGTTACATAACTACCCACAAAATAGTTCTAAAAATTCTTTTTTGCAACTATTACTTACATAAACTGGTAAAAAATAGCCTTCGAAGTATATAATCCAAGAATTTTTCTCGCTTTTTTCTATCTTATGTATATTTTTAAGGTTGACTATATAGGATCTATGTGTTCGCATAAAACACTCTTTAGGTAAAATTTCTATAACTTTTTTTATTGCCATACTTTTAATTGTATAAACCTTTTCCTTAGTATGTATAATACAGTTTCTTTTTTGTGCCTCCACAAATAGAATTTCATCAATATATACTTTTATGATAAAATCTTTCATTTGAAAAGACACTTGCTGTCTATCGAGCTTATTCTGCTGTTTTTCACTTGAAATGCCCCTTGATAGTCTCATAATTATTTTAATTAATTCTTCTTTTTTATATGGCTTTTCAAGAAAATCATAACAATGAATGGTTTTAAAGGCCTCTAACTGTAAATATATATGTGTAGTAATAAAAATAATATATGTAAGCTCATATTTAGATATATTTCTAATTTTTTCTGCTATTTTAACACCTGATATATCAGGTAATTCAATATCTAAAATAAATAAGTCAATATCTGCTTTTTCTATTACTTTAAAACACTCTTCTCCTGTTAATGCTTTATAAATTCTAAATTCTTTAGAAATAGATTGAAGTACCCTTGCTATATTATTTATTTCATATTCATTATCTTCCACAACTAAAATATTCAAGTTGCCACCTCCCGATATCACATTAGATAATAAGCATTTCATATTTTACTCCTTCGACAAAGAAACTTTTTTCCCTTTTTTAATCAAAACATAATATTAAAGGAAGTTGAGAATGTTTAAAAGAATAGATGCTGCAGAAATTGTTTTACTTTTATGGATAATTGTTGCTGTGTATTTAGTTTTCCGTTGAATTTTATGGGTAAAAGCTTTTAAAAAATAAGTGAACTTCAAACAAATAAATCCGCATAAAATATCTGGATTTATTTGTTTGAAGAAAAAGTCACCTGTATAAAAGTGGGTACTTTTATTGAACAAAATTAATTGAAGTTCATGAATCTAAACCAGGATGTTTAATTAATTTTGAGATTAGTCTATATTTACTTATTAACTTTATGATAGTTATTTAATGCTTCATCTAATTTCTGACTAGTATTAATTATTTGAATTGAAGTAAGGTCCTTTGCTCTTAATGTAAGCAGGTTGAGTTCTTGCCTCAAATTTTCTATTTTATTTTTTGAGTTACTTGCATTGCACATATAAACATCACCTCTTTATCTATCTATTTAATTAAGTAAAACCCAGACTTAAAAAGTATATATTAGATAAGGGGTCGAAAAATGTAATTTCTAGTATAAAATAAGAATTTTATAGGAAAATCTTTATATTTAGAGGTTTTTAATTATGTATAACTCACATTCCGCTGAAGTAGATACAAGCTTTTGATAGTTTTTTCTAGGCTTTTTAAAAATAAGTACTACCTCGTATAAAGATATTCTCAGGTATTTCTAAGGGTTTAAGAACGATCCTAATGCTATTGTCTATAGGGTACATAAAATCCCCCTGAGTTTGAGCCCCAGCGTGATAAACAATGGTTTGAACACTGTAAAAAATTTGATGAATGGCCACTAATATCATCTGAGCAAGCACACTGTAGGGAATCTCAGAAGAACGCAGTTTTTGAACGCACAAAAAAAGCCTGAACCTAGTTTTTACAACTAATTTCAAGCTTTTTTTATTCGACAACTGTCAAAGATGGGTATTTATATCATAACTCAATGAATTTTTATCGGCAATATATTAATTTTTAATTGACTCTAAATCAAGATTATCTACGACTCCCATCACTTGTTTAATCATATTTTCGATACTGGAAGGATCAATATTTTTATTGGATGGATTCATACTACTTACAACTTTATTAATAATGCTTTGTATTGAGTTTAAATCCACTTTTCCTTCTTGGGATGACGGATTTAATGTATTCATAAATTGTTTAATTAAATTCTCCACATTATTATCATTTATAGTTAATAAACTCAAAAATGTGTCTATGTTTAAATTTTGTGTTTTAAAAAAGTAAAGACCAAGTACAGCCAATATATTTACGAGATAGTCTATAGGTACCTTAATCCCGAGTACATTGTTACATCTACATGAAGAGTCCCTTTGCTTATATTCAACAGCGTGATTGGAAAAATGTACAGGTCTCTGTTCAATTGGCCTGTAGGAGACTCTATTAGGATTCCCAATATAATATTTTGCCATAGCCTCTCCTCCTTTCTGTACATCATATAACCTTAAGAGAGTATGGTGTATTAAATTTTATTTAATTTTTTTAAATATCAAATAGTCGGTTAAATTTGCATAACACTCCTATAAATAGTTTATTCAATGAGTTCAACAAAATGTTCAACAAAATGTTATAAATTCATATAATTTTAGGAAAAAATACGCTGTGGTATCAAATCTAATTCTTGCAAGTTCGGTAGACGAACTATTAGAAAGTGCAAGGAGTAACCTGTACTGAGTAGTAAACGGAATGTGAGCTCTGTATTCTTTAGAGGATTTATCACATTTTTTTCCTCCAGTGAATAGAATGTAGTGAAAAGCAAAGAATGGAGGGAAGAAAATGGAAAAGCAATCTAACACAAATGCAACAACTTCTAAAGTATGTCCACAATTACCTGGAACGGTATTAAGGGTTTTTATTCCGGCAGGGGCTGTGATCAATCTATTAAACCTGTTAGAAATAACCTCTCCTAGCGGCATCTGTATCATCGTAAGATTACCAATCCTAGGAGCCGGTGGACTGAATATTTCTAGTATAGTCAATACAATTCAACAGGCAGGGGGAACCATAGAGTTCATGAGTGAATAAGAAAATCAGTCAATGATTTTAAAATGGAAAGCAACTCTGATTATAGGAGTGGCTTTTCATTTTATGTCCATAATAAATAAAAATTTTTTTAACTGATTACCTACTAGAGCCTGTTCAAAAGCGTCAATATCACTTCAACAAGACAAAACGATCGACGATTTGGGATTTTAAATTGAGAGATAAACGGATTTACAATGTAGGGTAACCTGCTTGCGGAGAGTTATTTTTCCAAGACTATAATTTAACAACTACCTTAAAAAAGGGGACGTGTTTGATATGAAAATAACAGAATACATTATGCAATATTTAAAAATAAATGGTGTAGATTTTATATTTGGTATGTCTGCAGGGACGGTTAGCGCAATATATGATGCAGTAAATAATGTAGATATCAAACCTATAATAACTAAAAATGAAGCTGGCACTGCATAGTCGCCGCTAAATATGCCAGCATATCTAAGAAGTTGTGAGTATGTATAGCAGCAGGTAGAGTAGGCACAAACAATATGATAAGTGATATTGCTGATGCCATGGGCTCAAAGGTTCCTATGCTAGTAATTACAGGATACATTCATAGGTGGCAGATTGGCAAAGGATGTAGAGGACTATTCAAATAAATCAAAGGATTGAAACCTGTACAATCTAGTAATTTTAAAGCTTCTATTAAGGTTGTAAAGGGATTATCACTTCCTTGCTTGTATAAAAGACCGGTCTTGTGAAAGTTATATCAATCTCCTGTTGATCTTCTTTTATATTAGAAAGAATCAATTCCTTATCATTAGCCATTTCTGAGTTGTTTTCCTCACTAGGGTCGCTATATATAACATTGACACCTTCTACTATATATTTATTTAATTGATTTTCATCTACATCAGCTAAGATATTGTGTAGCTTTAATTCATTTGTCCCAACTAAACTTTTATTAAAATTTAGTTTTACTTTTTGTGCTACTTCTTCTACTAGATGATAATCATTTTGTGGTGTTCTAAAGTTAAAGCGTTCAACATATTGAATCCATTCAAGACTATTGATTACCAAAACATTGTCACCAACTGTTATATTAATTGGAGCTTCATCATCTTTACTTATAGTTACTTTAGATTGCAGCGATTCATCTGTAATTGAAATATAAGGAATAACTAATCTTATACCTGGCTCCAATTTTCTATCAAAATAAAGTATATTTTCTAAATTACTATTTGTAGCATAATACTTTTCCCCTTTATCATTTAATAGATAGATATCACTTAGTGGAAAAGAGATCGTTTTAGCAGGGTTATTAGTTTGTGCTAATAAGTTTACTTCTAACTTATCTTCAACATAGTTAGTTAATACAGCGATATCTATACCAATACCTTCTACAGAAACATAGTTACGATCTTTAGAAAATACTTCTGGTAATTCAGTCATAATTATAGGTATTTCATATTTATCATAAACTAAATAAAATCTCTTAATACTATCGGTAAATGTACAAGTCATTCTACCACTCCATTGCTCAAAGTCGGCATCTCCTATTATATCCCATGACATTGATTCTGCTGCTTTTTTATATTCATCCATTACAATCAACTGATCAAAAGGTATATTCCCTTCTATTATTATTGTTACAGTATTTCCTTCACTATAACTTGAATTAACTTTTATATATTTCTCACCAATAGGCATTTCTATTGAACCAGAAAGGCCATATGCCTGGTGTTCAATATCTGTATAAAACAATTTACTTACGCCCGGTAAGTATCTTAATCCTCTTTGTGTAGCATAGCTTATTTGATCATTAAAAAACAAACATGATATTAAAAGTATAGGTGTAACTATCATAGCTGTATACATCAATTTATTAGATGTATTTTTTCCACTTCTCTTTATTATATTACTCCTAATATCTTCTGTAATTTTTATATTCTCTATATTTTCATTTACATAATCCTTTAAATTTTCAAGATTATTCACAAATCATTCCTCCTATCTTTCTATCTTTTAAATCCTTTCTTGCCCTTGACAACCTAGTAAATGCATTGGATTCAGAAATACCTAAAATCTTTGCTATTTCTTTGACAGTGAACTGTTGATAATAATACATTAATATGATTTCTTTATATTTTGGTTTTAAATCCATTATTAATTTAAATAAATCATTGTTTTCCAGTTTATTAAATAACTCTTTATCTGAAACCGCCTTATCATTTAGCTTTTTATCATTTAATACAATGCTTTTTATCCACGAACTCCGTAAATAATTCTTGCATATATTGATACATATTCTTGTAATCCAAGTCTTTTCTGATGAATCACCCTTGAAATTGTGAAATTTCTTATAAACTTGCAAAAAAGTGTCTTGACATGCATCTTCAGCCAGTTGATAATCTTTTAAATATAAATAACTTAGTCTTAGGATTTCTGTGCCGTATTCATTTATCAAACGGTTGAAATCTTGTTCATTTAGTATTTCTCCACTCATTCATAAACCTCCTTTCAATTATTAGACACATTTTAATTAAAAAAACTTACACTTTTTCTTTATTTTTCATATTTTTTATTTCAAATAAATAAACAGATTTATATTAGGTAGATAAGAAAATATCACCAACCTTTCAATTGGTGATATTTTTCATAGATTTATTTTTATTAATATACTAAACCAGAACCACTTATTCTAGTTCCTCCTGGACTCTCATACTTAAAATAGTGTGCTTTATTTCTAACAGCAAGACCATAAAGAGTTACATCATCCATGGTAAGTGTTCGACCAGATATGTAATCTCCATCTACATCATAGCAAAAGATTGTCATTCTTTGCCTAGAGTTAGGCTCAAACATATGGTAAATGCCAAATCCTGTAGATGATAGAGAATCTCTTGCAGGTAAATACCTATAATTTGAATATATATGTGACATAAAAGAATAAGTAAAGTCTCGTGATCTAACTTTTAAATCCCAAGTGCTAGTAGGTATACTAGTACTTACAATAGAGAAATCACTATTTGAAGTTTGATTTCCTTCTATCTCAAAAGATTTACTTCTTACTCTCGGCACTGACCTAATAATCCCTGCTTCCTCATAAGCTTTTATATTTTCTTCCCCTTTTATTATTATAGCTGTAGAGTCTACTAGACTATCACTTTTTTCGTTACCTTGAGATGCATAAACAACCATAGAGCTTGAAATTAATACAAAGCTTAAACTTAACATTAATAATTTTTTCAAAATATTCGCCTCCTCATAATTAAAATCTTGACCATACTTGTTTAGTGGACACTATAATCTGGAGAACTCTCCTTGTCTTTAACATTTGTTTTCATAGCTAAGGTTATATAATTAAAATTAATTATATAATT
Source organism: Alkaliphilus metalliredigens QYMF (assembly GCF_000016985.1). NCBI lineage: Bacteria > Bacillati > Bacillota > Clostridia > Peptostreptococcales > Natronincolaceae > Alkaliphilus > Alkaliphilus metalliredigens. The sequence continues at coordinate 127,944 of NC_009633.1, forward strand.
TGCAATAAAAAAATTACATTGATTACTGAGATAATAGCTAATTATATTTACAGTAATCATTTTAAAATGTTAATTCTTAATTGCAATCTATATAGTTGGTAATCTTATTCTCATGTTTATCACCCCCTAAATGCTTGTTCTCTAAGCATTTACAAATATTTTCTATAAAATTTTTTTATATCCTTCCGAATAAGAGTATATAGCCACAAAAGAAGACTATATAACCATATTAAGGGCTTCTATAGACACAAAGCACCCAGTACTACCGAAACTGGGACCTTTTGCTCAGGTGCACTTTATTTTTTCCTGAATTTATGGACTTTTTGAACAGGCTCTACTAGTAAATTTTGAAAATGAGAGTGTGAAAACACATTTTAATTGACACTAGATGAATAATATATTATATTATGGTATAATATAAGAAGAATAATAATTAGCAATGAAGGGAAGAGTAGGTTGGTGGCGTTAGTTGAAGAGAGCCGGGTAAGGTGAAAGCCGGTCTGACGAAGCTTACTGAAGATGGCCCCTGAGCTTTGTGGCTGAGAGAAAGAATTTTCTTTAGGTCATGACGGGTTTGCATCCGATAGCAATGCAAAAGTGCAATGGCACTTACAGAGTATATTGTCGCAAGGCAATGTAGAACTAGGGTGGTACCGTGAATATAACCTCGCCCCTATATCATATAGGGATGGGGTTTTTTTGTTTTTTATTATATATTAGTATGATTATTTACCATTTTAAAGTGAAAGTATAGAATATGAGGAGGCTAAACAACAATGAGTAAAGGAACCTATTATTTAACAACACCGATTTACTATCCCAGTGCAAAGCTACATATCGGACATACATATACTACGGTAGCAGCCGATGTGTTAGCCAGGTTTAAGCGAACCAGGGGGTATGATGTACAATTTTTAACAGGAACTGATGAACATGGGGAAAAAATTCAAGAGGCAGCACAAAAGAATGGCATGAATCCCAAGGCATATGTAGATGAAATTGTAGAGGAAATTAAAAAAGTATGGAAGAGCATGGATATATCCTATGATATTTTCATCCGTACCACCGATGAGGAGCATGAAAGAGCAGTTCAAAAGATATTTCAAACCCTATATGAAAAGGGCGATATCTACAAAAGTGAATACGAAGGATGGTATTGTACCCCTTGTGAATCCTTTTGGACAGAGACACAGTTAAAAGAAGACAAGGGCTGTCCCGACTGTGGAAGACCTGCTCATTTAGCCAAGGAAGAAGCTTATTTTTTCAAATTATCTAAGTATCAAGATCGACTTATTGAGCATTTTGAAAAATATCCAGAGATTTGCTATCCAGAGTCTCGGAAAAATGAAATGTTAAATAACTTTTTACGACCAGGGCTAGAGGATCTTTGTGTTTCTAGAACCACATTTGATTGGGGAATTCCAGTACCCTTTGATCCAAAGCATGTGATCTATGTATGGTTTGATGCTGTATGTAACTATATTACGGCCCTTGGATACACTTCAGAAAATGAAGAACAATATAAGAAATACTGGCCTGCCAATGTGCATTTAGTAGCTAAAGAAATTGTGCGATTTCATACCATCATTTGGCCTGCCATATTAATGGCTTTAGAGGTGCCATTACCGAAAATGGTTTATGGACATGGTTGGATTTTATTTGGATCCGATAAGATGTCTAAATCCAAGGGAAATATTGTGTATCCAGAGCCATTGATTGAGCGATATGGCATCGATGCATTGAAGTATTTCTTGCTTCGGGAGTTTACATTTGGACAGGATGGTAACTACACCAATAGAACATTTGTAACTCGATTAAACGCCGACCTAGCCAATGACCTGGGGAACCTTGTCAGTCGTACTGTGGCCATGATTGAAAAATATAATAGTGGTATCATCCCAGAGCCAAAGGTGGCAGGAGAGTTCGATGAAGATCTAAGGACAGTGGCAACAGGTGCTGCAGCTAAGGTAGAGAAGGCCATCGATCAACTTCAGTTTCATGAAGCCCTAGAGGAAATTTGGAAGGTTGTCCGACGAACAAATAAATACATTGATGAAACCACACCTTGGATTTTGGCCAAGGATGAAGAGAATAAAGAGCGACTCAATACTGTACTTTATCATTTAGCTGATACACTTCGTATTGTTTCTGTTCTTATCCAACCATTTATGGAAGCAACAACAAATAAAATTTGGGAACAGCTGGGAATCGATGCAAACCAAGGAACAACATGGGAAGATGCATCACTATTTAATCAAATTCCTTCAGGCGTCAAGGTAAGAAAGGGAGAGTCCCTATTCCCAAGACTAGATGTAGAGAAGGAAGTAGCGGAATTAGAGGAAATTAATGCCCAATATGCAAAGTCAATGAACAGTGGCCAAGAGGATAAGAAGGAGGAAGAAGTCGTGCTTGAAACAAAGGAGCAAATTACGATTGATGACTTTGATAAAGTGGACTTAAAGGTTGCTAAGATACTAGCGGTAGAAAAGCACCCAAAGGCTGATCGACTATTGGTATTACAGCTTCAGGTTGGTAATGAGAAGCGACAGGTTGTATCAGGCATCGCAGAACATTATACAGCAGAAGCATTAATAGGAAAGCAAGTCATTTTAGTAGCAAATCTAAAGCCTGTTAAGCTAAGGGGAATCGAATCCCATGGAATGATTTTAGCCGCTGTAACAGGAGAAAAATTAGTCTTAGGAACAATAGACGGTGAAATTGAAGCAGGAACAACCATAAGCTAATTGGGGGATTTTATATGTTATTTGATAGTCATGCCCATATAGATGGGGGACGATTTGATCAAGACCGGCATCAGATGATTGAAAATGCAAAGACCAATGGAGTCAGCTATATTTTAAATCCAGGGGCAGATCTCAGCACATCAGTAAAGGCTGTGAATCTGGCAGAGAAGTATGATTGCGTCTATGCAGCTGTAGGGGTTCATCCCCATGACGTAAAGGATATGGACGAGGACACAATTGAAATACTTCGTTCTCTTACCAATAATAAAAATGTTAAGGCCATTGGTGAGATTGGATTAGACTTTCATTATGATCATTCACCACGGGATGTGCAACGAAAATGGTTTAAAAAACAGGTGGAACTGGCAAAGGAACTACAGTTGCCTATGATTATCCACGACCGCGATGCCCATGGTGAAGTTTTTGAGATTCTAAAGGAGCACAACGCAGGGGAATTTGGTTGCGTTATGCATTGCTACTCAGGAAGCATTGAGTTAGCCCAGGAATACATTAAGCTGGGAATTTATATTTCACTGGCAGGGCCGGTTACATTTAATAATGCCAAGAAAACTTATGAAGTGGCCCAAGGAATCCCATTGGAATGGCTTTTAGTGGAAACCGACAGTCCCTATCTAACACCAGTACCCTATCGAGGAAAAAGAAATGAACCAGCCTATGTCAAGCATGTAGCCGATAAAATTGCCGAGGCAAAGGGTATATCATTTGAAGAAGTAGCAAGACAGACAACGAAAAATGCTAAGAGGCTTTTTGGTATTAAATAGTTATTACAATGAAAAACCTACTGAGGAACTGTATAAAAAAGGTGCTGATGAAATTTATCAGCACCTTTTTACACTAAAGTCTCATGAGTCTCATGGCGTACGCAGTTGAAAACGTGTGAAGCTGGTAGTTAAAAGGGTATAGAAAAGTCATAGGGCTATCAGGGATTAATATAGCACAAATAAAGAGATTGCCAAAAGATCAAGATCAAAGGGATAAGATAATTAGAGAGGCTAAATGTATAGAGGGTGTAAAGCAGCGTCAATTGGCGAGGATATTAGGGGTTTCGCAGACGTTGATATCAATTACCCAATCAAAAGAACCGCCCCAAGTATCGCCATATTTTCCTAGTAATGTTAATATATACACATAGCAATTTATTTCATAAATTCTCAGCAAGGAATTTATGAGCACTAAAGTAATTCTGTGTAAATCAAAGTAAGGAGAGGGGATTTAATGAGTATTAAAAAAATGCAAATTTTAATCTTTATTGGAGCGTTAATACATATAACACTTTCTTTATTAAAATTCAACAACCCACTTGAAAAATACAAAACCGAAAGTGAGATAGGTATATTCCTTTTAGTTGTATATTTAATTATTATATTTTTTGCATATAAAACAAAAACAAAAGTTAAAAGTTAACCGACCGGAAATAATAGGTGGAAAGAAATAATAGGGACGGTTCTTTTGATTAAGCAATGATAAAGTAGTATAATTAGGAAAAAAGGTAAAGGAGCAATCAATATGCCACGAACTGCCAGAGAGAAAAGCAAAAGCGGTATATATCATGTGATGATTAGAGGAGCAAATAGACAGGAGATATTTCATGATGAGCAGGACTGTCTAAGATTTCTTGAAATATTAGACAGATATAAAGTGAAGACAGAAATTAAGATATATGGTTGGTGCTTGATGAATAATCACATGCATTTACTCATTCAAGAAGGTAAAGAGGAACTTGCGACAACTATGAAGAGAATAGGTGTAAGCTTTGTAGGGTATTACCATCAGAAATATGATACAACAGGGCATTTGTTTCAAGACAGGTTTAGAAGTGAGAATGTGGAAAATGATGAATATCTGATAACAGTAATCCGGTATATACATCAAAATCCAGTAAAAGCTGGACTTGTAAGTAAGCCTGTAGATTGGAAGTGGAGTAGTTGTTCAGGATACTATGGAAAGAAAGAATATCTCCAAGGACTATTAGATAGTGAGAGAATACTAGGACTATTTTCAAATGATAGAGAGAGTGCAATAAAAGAATTTAGGAAATTTAATGAACAAGAAAATAAAGATAATTGTCTGGATGATGTTATCATTACAAGTCTTAGAGATGAAGAAGCAAGGTTAGAAATTGAGAAGATACTATCAGGAATTAATATAGGGCAAATAAAGAGTTTGCCAAAAGATCAAAGAGATAAGATAATTAGAGAGGCTAAATGTATAGAGGGTGTAAAGCAGCGTCAATTGGCGAGGCTTTTAGGGGTTTCACAGTAAGCGTAAAGCCTAGTACACATTTTCTCTCACAAAAAGTTTTGATATAATCATCTCATAAATTGTGAAATGAGGTGATGACAATGAAGTCTAGTGAGAATAAAGAAAAATGGCAGTTACATATAAACTCGCAACTTTCTAGCGGACAGACACAAATTCAGTGGTGTGAAGAACAAGGTGTAAAAATCCATAGCTTCAGATACTGGAAGAACCGCTTACAGATTAAGCCTGAGCAAGCTAAAGAAAGTACTGGATTTGTAGCCATTAAACCAGTGACGCTACAGAAGGTATCAAAAATGCGTATTCGTATAGGTAAAGCCACCGTGGAAATCGATGATGATGTAGACCCTATACTTCTCACCTCAGTGATAAGGGTACTTACAGATTATGTTTAAGTCCCATTCATCTTACCAGGTATATCTGGCTGTAGGCTCTACGGATCTTCGTAATTATGAGAAGTATTTAATTATGGGAAGCTTCCCATAATCGAAAAGCCATTGATGGCTTGTCACTCATCGTTCAAGAGAAATTTAAGCTGGACCCATTTTCTCGGAGTCTGTTTGTATTTTGTAACAAAAAACGAGATAAGATTAAAGTTCTTGAATGGGATACAACCGGTTTCTGGCTTCACTATAAGCGACTTGAAAAAGATGTTTTCCAGTGGCCAGAAGTGACAGATAACACTCATGTGGAAGTCGATGAACGAGCTTTTAGATGGCTACTTGATGGGCTGAGTATCAGAGAACGCCATGCACATAAAACCATAGAAGAACGACAAATTATATGAGCCTTAAAACATTGATTTTACTGTGTTTTAGGGCTTTCTTTAGTGGTAAAATCTCACGAAAAATGATATAATACTATTATGAAAACTATTGAAAATTCAACTCATAGCATAACAAGTACAACTGAAGATAGATTAGCTTTCTTTGAGAATGAACTTGCCCAAAAAGAACAAAAAATAGAAGAACTTGAAGCAAAAGTGAAATTCTACGAAGAGCAGTTCCGCTTAAGTCAGGCGCAAAAATATGGATCGTCCAGTGAAAAAACGGACCCTGATCAGATGTCGATTTTTAATGAAGCCGAAAAATTCTCGGTTAAACTCGATGAAGAACCTGAAGCTGAAGAGGTATTAACAAAGCGACGAACTGGTAAATCTAAAAGTAAAAAGAAGTATGAGGATCTTCCTATTGAAGAAGTTCATTATACTCTTTCGGATGAAGAACGCCAGTGTCCTAAGTGTGATCATACTTTGCACGAGATGAAAACTGAAGTTCGAAAAGAACTGAAAATCATCCCAGCACAGGTAAAAGTGGTCCACCACATCAAACAGGTCTATGCTTGTAGGGGGTGTGATGCCATTGATAGTGATAATGGTGGTACCATCATTACTGCACCTATGCCCAAACCTGTCCTTCCTGGCAGCATGGTATCGCCATCAGTGCTTGCATTTATCATGGAAAACAAGTACAACCAGGCCCTTCCCCTTTATAGACAGGAAGCTTCTTTTGTAAACTATGGAATTGATCTATCTCGTCAAAATATGGCCAGTTGGATTATTCAAGGTGCTGAAAAATGGTTGAGTCCCTTGTATGATAGAATGCATACGCATTTAAAACAATCACCAGTAATACATGCTGATGAAAGCCCCCTAAAAGTGCTTGATGAAAAGGATAAAAGTCAAAGCTATATGTGGCTTTATGCAACGGCTGAAACCAGTGAATATCCAATATATCTTTATGAATACCAGCCTTCGAGAGCTAAGAAACATCCAAAGCAATTTTTAGAAGGATTCACAGGTTTCCTTCAGACCGATGGCTACGCTGGATATAACGGTGTTGAAAATGTGGTTCAGGTTGGGTGCCTTGCTCATGCTCGGCGGAAATACACCGACGCCATTAAAGCGCTTCCCGAAGGGTCGGATGTAAGCTTAACCAAAGCCAACGAAGGGCTCTCGCTTTTAAGAAAGATTTACAGGCTTGAGAAATCCTTTAAAGAGATGGAGCCAGAGGTGCGTTATGAAGCGAGAATCGAGCAAACTCAACCAGTTTTAGATGCTTATAAAACCTGGCTTGAAGTCGAGGAAAAAAGAACGCTTCCTAAAAGCAAGCTAGGCCAAGCCATAAGCTATTCTCTAAAACAGTGGGATAAGCTAGCTGCTTTTATGAAAGATGGACGCATTGCCATCGATAATAATTTAGCCGAACGAGGAATTAAACCCTTCGTCCTAGGAAGAAAAAACTACCTTTTTGCTAAGTCACCGAAAGGTGCAACGGCTAGTGCCCTCTGCTATTCTATTATTGAAACGGCAAAAGCCAACAAACTGATTCCTTTTCAGTATTTAACATATTTGTTTGAACAGCTTCCAAACCTGGATATTGAAGATCCAGAGGCCTTGGACGCTATGTTGCCATGGGCAGAATCCTTACCTAATGAGGTCAGACATAAAACAGAAAAGAATGATTAAAGATAAGCCGTTTACCTTAACTGGGTAAGCGGTATTTTTATGGTATCAAACTTTACTGGACTTAACCATGTGTGTTGGCTTTTACGCTTACGAACAAATAATGCGGCGTATTGCAGGAAGTTATGTCTATTCCTGACTTCAGAACATAAATTCAGAACAAATGATGAGTAAATGTTTAAATTTGAACATTTCTCATTATTTTTTTGTTTATTTACGCCCACGACTTGTCGTGGTGAATAATATGATGTATAATGTAGTTAGAGGGATTTTATGGAGGGATTGTGCATGTATATTAGTAAATCTAAAAGACCAAATGGTAAGTATTTCATATCAATTGCTAAGGGGATTAGAGATCCTGAAACTAAGAAATCAAAAAAAATTCAGATTAAAGGTTTTGGTACTCATGATTTGGATTCTAAATCAGGTAAGAAAGCTCTTGTGCAAGCTGAAGCTGAGCTAAAAGAAATGATTAGACTAGATGAAGCTTCTCGAGGATTTGAAAACTTTGAAGATTTTATTGTATCCATGTCAAAAGATAAGCTTTCTCTTAAGCATAAAAATATTGGCTATCTACCATACTTAGAAATCTTTAACCAATTGGAATTACAAAGTTTCTTTTCTAAGATGGTCAAAGACTCTAAACTTGATTATTCTTTTAGCGATATGATGTTCTATCAAGTACTTGGTAGATTATTCAATCCTTCTAGTAAGCTTGAAGTAGCTACTAGAAAGGATGATTTCCTGTATGATTTTAATTTTGTAAATAACGATAATATTTATTCCTCTTTGGATGTTTTTTCTGGATTTAATAAACATAAATCTAAAGCGTTACAAGATGGCATTCAAGTCATAAACGATATGGAGATTCTCTTAGATACCGTTGATTCAGAGGCTAAAAAAATATTAGAAACTAACATAAACAATACCTCTCACGAATTAGAAGAACTAATAACGTCTTATGATAGTAATTTTGAAATGAATGAAAACAAACTTTTCAAACATCTCAATAAACATATGGAAAAGATTGTTCCAGAAAGAAATATATCTTTAGCCTTTTATGACTGCACAACCTATTACTTTGAGTCTTTTGATGAAGACGGTTTTAGAGAAAGAGGCATGAGTAAGGATAATAAAAGAAATGAAACACAAGTGGTTATGGGTTTATTAATAGACACAAATGGCATCCCTATTTCCTATAGGCTTTTCAAAGGCAACAAACATGAATTACATACCATGGAAGAGGTCATTGACGATATATTAAATAATTACACCATAAAAGAAATTATTATCGTTGCTGACAGAGGCTTAAATTCAAGGGCTAACTTAGAAATGATCCGTGGCAAAGGGCTTAACTACATTGTAGGTTCTAAGGGCAGTGCAGTGCCTAAAGATCTAAAAGAGAAGAAATTCAATTCATCTTGGAACATCACTTCTAAAGCCGAGGCTAAATATAAAAGCGGCTATATCACCAGTAAAAGAAAAGTGAGTCACAATGATGAAACCTATGATGAATTAATCATAAAAAAATATTCAGATGTCTACAAAGAACGGGAGATGTTTAAACAAGATAAAATGCTTGAAAGAGCGAAAAAAAATATAAAAGATTTTACAATTAATTCAACAACTAAATCTAAAAGCAAGTATTACAAAGCTGTTGATAATCCTAAAGAGAAAATAAACATTGAGATCGATGAAGAAAAAATTAAACAAGAACAAGAGAATTTCGGATATTTTTACATCGTTACCAATAAAGTAGAGATGAATCCAGCAGATATAATGGTGGCTTATAAATCCCTGTATAAAATTGAAGAGTCCTTCAGAATATTAAAAACAAATTTAAAAGCAAGACCTGTGTATCACTTTAAAGAACGAAGAATCCGGTCACATTTTTTAATTTGTTATTTGGCCTTAGTCATCCAGAGAGTATTAGAGTATAAATTAGAAGAGAAAAACGTTGAAATATCTACCCATGAAATAATCAATGGTCTAGAAGGGTTTGTTATAGATGAGATTGATTACAAAGTAGACAAATTATATATGATCTCAGACAAATTATTTAAGAGCAAAATAAACCAAGACATATTTAAAATTGAAAAGAATGTTCTACTGAGTAATGAAATCTCCAATATAATTAAAAAGATGTAGTGAGTGCAAAACAAAAATAAAAAGTACTGAAACCTCTGTAAACAGATGGCTTCAGCACTTTTTATTATGAATGATGTTCCGAAGTCAGGTTTTATGGTATCAAACTTTACTGGACTTAACCATGTGTGTTGGCTTTTACGCTTACGAACAAATAATGCGGCGTATTGCAGGAAGTTATGTCTATTGGTACAACTGGAAATATGACCGAATAGGTAATTTGTTTCAGGATAGATTTAAAAGTGAACCTGTAGAAGATAATACATATTTTTTAACTGTATTGAGATATAGTCATCAAAATCCAATAAAAGCAGGTGTAACAAAAGACATTAAGAATTACAAATGGAGCAGTTATAAAGAATATCTGGAAGGAAAAGGGCTAACAGACAGAGAATATGTATTGGAATTCTTTCATAAAGATCCTTCAATCGCTCTTGGTGAACTTGTAAAGTATTCAGATACATTAAATGAGGATAAGTGCTTAGAAATTGATGAGAACCAAAAAAGTTAAAGGATGATGATTTAAGAGAAGTTATTGATAATACATATAAAATAAAAGCAGCCATGATTGGAAACGAGCCTAGAGAAATGATGGAGAGAATATTAAAGGAAATATTGAGCATTGAGGGTGTATCTACAAGGCAGCTTTCGAGAGTTACGGGGGTATCTGCAAATATTATCTGGAGGCTATGAAGCGATAACCCCGTCCCCTCGTCTTTCCCCTCGTCTTACATCCCCGCTAATTCATTCGTTCTTATATTTATCATTGGAATTACTCCTAGAGCTCTGTATATAACAATCGTCCTCGTTGGCAATTTTATATTTTCTTCGCTAATAACAAATGTCATAGTTGTTGCAATACTACTATCTCGGATGTCTCTAGTATATCTACTGTTTATCTCGTGTTTTTCCAAACCTTTAGCACCAATTGGGATCACTTTTATTACTGAAATTGGTGAATTCATTCTGCCTGTCATATAAAACGTATATCTTACCTTTGTCCCAGCTTTTTGTTCTTTATTCATTTCATAATCTATATGCTCAGCATTATATCTAATAAACATTGCCCCTATGATTAAATAAATGATACTTAAAGAGACTATTAATATACTCTTATAGAAAAGTTTTTTGTTGTTAATAAACGGCAAACAAATTTTGCTAATTAATAAAAAAAGTATTAATATAGTAATCCATATCATGTATTCATTAGGGCTTTCAATAAGAAGTTTTATATTCTTAGATAAAGCACTTACAAAGATAACAATTGATAATATAGTGAACTTATTTTGTTTAATGATTTCTATATCTAAGATTGTAATCATCTCCTCTATTGATATATTTTATTTACATAATTTTTAATACAAAAATTACAATAGCAAATTGAACTGATTTACAAACTGTAATAATTTGGATATTTAGTTATATAGAACTTCTCTTAATTGATCTTCAAATGATTCATCAGGAGTTAGGTAGCCTAAGATTTTTCTTGGTAAAGTGGTCTTCTGTCAAGAAAACGGACAATAAAAACTTGATATATTCTTGAATCGATTGGATAAGATTTAAAACAAGGGCTCCAGCACAGTTGCCTCAGTAAAAACTAAAGGAGTTCAAAGAAAATAGGAGAAGCCGCTCCATTTTTGTGTCTATTTTATTGGGGAAGATTAGACCACACTGATATCAGTGTGGTCTTTAACTATTTTTATACTAACGATCGAAATAAAAATAAGAAGTTACCAAAAGCTTGTCGTATTCTAATACAACAGCCTTTTGTATAAAATGATCTTTCTCCCACAGAAGATCTTTTGTAGTATACATGCCTTCAGTAAAACACATATTGCTTAAGTTGTTTTCGTCTAATTCTCTAGAAGATGCTTCTATGCTTACATAAGGATCTAAATTGTACGTACCATTTGTATTATGGTAAGCTAAATCAACTGTATTAGAATCTTTCACATCAACAAAAGTATTCAATTGAAACCCTGTCAACCCTAGGTTTATAGTATAACTTGTCTCTGTTCTTATAGGACTTCTAGTCGGTATACTAAAATTCTCAATAACATATGTTTTGGAACGATCTGCTGAATTCATTGAAATATCAAGTAGAGTTGCCTCAAGAATCTTATCATTAAATGTATCAGTGAACTTCATACTCTCAATGATAAAACTGCTATCAGAATAAATATAGATAGTTGAATATGTATCATCAATAATTAAGCCGTCTATAATATTTATTAACTCAATACTATCTGCTGATTTGACGCTAAAATCTGACTTATTATTTGTATGTTCCCGTATATACATCTCATATTCTGAAGTCCTAAAATCACTTAGCCCTTCCATAGTTTTATTCTCTAAAATATATTTAAGCGCTTGATTATTTGCCTCTTTATAATGTTGATAAAGTAAATTATACTCATCAATATTATTCTGCTTTAGCTCTTTTATTGGATATTGTGATGTGCTTGCCGCTCCTACAGTTGAAATACTCAATAATATCCCAAGTATGATTATTAAGCTCATTATTCTTTTCATTTACTAACCCTCCTTTAAATTACTGATCAAAATAAAGATAAGAAGTTACTAAAAGGCGGCTATTTTCTAATACAATTGCCTTTTGTATATAACTGTCACTTAAGCTGTTAAAACCACCTCTTAAAGTGTACAGTCCTTCAGTAAAGCACACGTTACTTAAATTATTATCATTTAATTCTCTAGAAGATTGTTCCACCAAGTCCAGAGTAGGCGAAGCACTATATGACCCATTTGTATTGTGATACGCTACATTAACCGTGCTTACATCTTCTACATCGATAAAAGTATTTAATTGGAACTTGACTAGTCCTAGGTTCACCGTATACCATGCTTCTGCCCTAATTGGAGTTCTATTGGGGATATCAAAATCTTCAACAACATATGTGTATGAAGAATCTGCTGAATTCACAGAAATATCGGCTACAGTTGCTTCAATGATTTTATCGTTAGATGTGTCTATAAACTTCATACTTTCAATTATAAAACTACTATCAGAGTAAATGTATATAGTAGAATATGCACTATCAATAAATATATCATCTATAACTTCTACTAACTCGATGCTATCTGTCGTTACTCCATTTATATGAATCTCATTATTTTTAACCCCTTGTACATACAGATCATATTCTGAAGTTCTAAAAGTGTTTATTCCTTCTATCGTTTTATTTTCTAAAATATATTCAAGTGCTTTATTGTTTGACCTTTCATAATGTTCTTGAAGCAAATTATAGTCATACACAACATCCTGACTTATTTCTTTGGTAGAGTCTTGTATTGCACTTACCGATCCGATAGTTAAAATACTAAATAGCGTTACAAGCATCATGATTAAAACAGGCGTTTTTTTCATTTGTTGACACTCCTCTCAAATTATTAACTTATGCAAGAATTGCTTTTAAATATCTAAAAAAGCTACTTGCTGTGTAGTAATAGATATCCAATAACTTTTACCAAGTAAATTCACCCTATTCTTTCTTTTGCGGAAACTTCGGCTGATACAAAAATCCAATACAATTGATATTACTGCCAACTTCAGCGAATGCAACTACAATAACAGCTAACCAACTCATTGCAATACCAGTAAACTTCAATCCAAACACCTCCACTTTCTTATTTTTAGTTTATAAAGTCTTCTTTGAAATGCTGGCACCAAAGTAATGCCTTCGCAGAAGAAACCTAATGAAAAAATCAATCCATACATCGAATGATAAGGACTTATCCAACTTATTGTTAAAGTAATTACGATTCCAATTAATACTATAAAACAACTTCTATCTTTGTATATCCTCTTTTCATGAGATGTCAAAGGCTTGTTAGGAGATTCAACAGGAGCATAATAGAGAACTAACAGTATAGAAAAAAACGAAAAAAAAGCTTGAAAAGTCAGCATAGAGTTACTAGGTATTAAATATACTAAATAAATAGCGGTAAATGTAATCATATCTGTTAACAAGAAACATTTCCAAAAAGAATTAGCATGGATTCCTCCTGCTTGAATCCTCAAAATACTAAAGGCTAAAATAAATATTAGAGCTTCTGTCAATAATCCAAGAATCGAGGCGATTAAAATTAATCCTATACCTTTTATTAATGTAATTATAAATAACTCAGTTCCATAGATATAAAAATCTATTTTTTCCTTGTCAATGGTAATTGTCTCATTCATTTTATTCACGGTGTATGTGGCAAGTTTATTAATCATTTTCATCTTCCTTAACTTTTAAACACAATATAGCATGTAAGCAGTTTTAAAAGCAATACATATAGCATAAGTGGTGGGAAAAACGGCCTAAATAGCAAAAGATGACCTAGATAGGTCATCTTTTGCTATTTAGGTATTGCTATTTGTATCTCCACAGTATCCCCTTGATCTTTTAAGTTTATCAATCCATCATATTGCGCAATTGTTGTTTGGATATTTTTTAAACCCAAACCATGATTTTCTTTATCTTTCTTAGTTGTGAAGGACTCATCTATACTTTCATTGCTTAGCGTATATGTGGTAGGCTTAGCATTTAATATTTTTATAATAAGATATACTTCGTTAACATACATCTTTAAATCAATTGCTAGGTTTGTTGAGTTTGAGGCAGTACATGCTTCAATGGCATTATCAAGTGAATTACCAAGAATGATTGATAAGTCAACATCATCTATTGAAAGAGTATTAGGGACATCTATATCAATACTAAAGTCTATTTTTTCTCTGAATACCCTCTCTCTTTTGACATTAATTAATGCAGCAATGATTGGGTGCCTGAGAATAACAGGGACGGTTCTTTTGATTACTCAATGATTAAAGTAGTATAATTAGGAAAAAAGGTAAAGGAGCAATCGATATGCCACGAACTGCCAGAGAGAAAAATAAAAGTGGTATATATCATGTGATGATTAGAGGAGCAAATAGACAAGAGATCTTTCATGATGAGCAGGACTGTCTAAGATTCCTTGAAATATTAGAAATATATAAAGTGAAGACAGAAATTAAGATATATGATTGCTGCTTGATGAATAATCAGGCGAATAATAGGGACGGTTCTTTTGATTAAGCAATGATAAAGTAGTATAATTAGGAAAAAAGGTAAAGGAGCAATCAATATGCCACGAACTGCCAGAGAGAAAAGCAAAAGCGGTATATATCATGTGATGATTAGAGGAGCAAATAGACAGGAGATATTTCATGATGAGCAGGACTGTCTAAGATTTCTTGAAATATTAGACAGATATAAAGTGAAGACAGAAATTAAGATATATGGTTGGTGCTTGATGAATAATCACATGCATTTACTCATTCAAGAAGGTAAAGAGGAACTTGCGACAACTATGAAGAGAATAGGTGTAAGCTTTGTAGGGTATTACCATCAGAAATATGATACAACAGGGCATTTGTTTCAAGACAGGTTTAGAAGTGAGAATGTGGAAAGTGATGAATATCTGATAACAGTAATCCGGTATATACATCAAAATCCAGTAAAAGCTGGACTTGTAAGTAAGCCTGTAGATTGGAAGTGGAGTAGTTGTTCAGGATACTATGGAAAGAAAGAATATCTCCAAGGACTATTAGATAGTGAGAGAATACTAGGACTATTTTCAAATGATAGAGAGAGTGCAATAAAAGAATTTAGGAAATTTAATGAACAAGAAAATAAAGATAATTGTCTGGATGATGTTATCATTACAAGTCTTAGAGATGAAGAAGCAAGGTTAGAAATTGAGAAGATACTATCAGGAATTAATATAGCGCAAATAAAGAGTTTGCCAAAAGATCAAAGAGATAAGATAATTAGAGAGGCTAAATGTATAGAGGGTGTAAAGCAGCGTCAATTGGCGAGGCTTTTAGGGGTTTCACAGACAATGATATCAATTGCGTAATCAAAAGAACCGTCCCGAATATTCCCGAATATTCCATCAATTGCGTAATCAAAAGAACCGTCCCGAATATTCCACCGTCCCGAATATTCCATGAACTGGAGGAATTGTATGTATAAAAGAATAATTTTAATAATAGCGGCATTATTTATCTTTGCTGCTTGTGGTGAAAAACTTCAATATTCTGTACCAAGCTTAGAACAGGTGAATGAATTTATATCTGACAATTCAGTTAATGCATTAGCGATTAAAGAAGCAGAGGATTTTACTATTGTGTTATATGAAAACGAGAATGGATTTGGACACTATGTATTGCATAGAGATCAGAATAATAAATTATATGATGGAAAAGTCATAGCAATGAGACATAAAGATTATCAACAAAACACACTTTCATTAGGAGGAGTAGCATCGGGTAAAAATCCATTCGTTACAGTAATTATCAATGACGATAACGTTTTAGATAAAGCAACTGAATTGGAAATTTTATTTACTGATGGGGTAAAGGTAAAAGAACCTATAGATAATAAGGGGATAATTATAATACATACAAATAATGAAAGTGACAAGATAATAAACTATCTAAAAGTAACGATTTATGATTCCGATATGAACATTTTATATGAAAAATAAATAGTCATTATAAATAAAAAGCTACTGGAGAACGCTATAAAAAAGATGCTGATGAATTCTATCAGCATCTTTTTACACTGATGTCTCAGAACCATTCCCCCTTGTCTCGTCTGTTTTTTTGCTCTTTTAAAAAAATTTAGTTGAAAAATAAATGAGATAAGAGTATAATAAAATCAAACATATGAACACATGAGCATATGTACAAAAAAGGGAGCTGATTTGATGGAAAAAGAAAGAATAACAATGGATACTTGCAACTGCACCATCATTCATGAGGATATTGTCAATAGAGTAAAAGAATCTATGCCTCAGGAAGAAAAACTCTATGATCTCGCTGAACTATTTAAGGTATTTGGAGATACCACTAGAATTAAGATTATTTATGCTTTATTTGAGTCAGAAATGTGTGTGTGTGATATTGCTGCACTTCTTGGCATGAACCAATCTGCCATATCACATCAACTAAGGGTGTTGAAGCAAGCGGGATTAGCCAAGTATAGAAGAGAAGGGAAAGTAGTCTACTACTCCTTGGACGATGAGCACGTTAAAAATATTTTTGATCAAGGATATACTCATATTGCTCATAAATAAAGGGGGAAATGACATGAGTTATGTAAGCCATGTAATCAAAAAAGAATTGATTCTAGAAGGTATGGACTGCGCTGGTTGTACTTCTAAAATAGAAGTAGCCATAGCTAAATTAGTAGGTGTTAAAGAGGTGTCTTTAAATTTTGTTACGAAGACGTTGACAATTGAAATAGATGATGAGAGTAAAATGGAGTCTGTTGTCTCAGCTGCAAAGGATATCGTCAATCAATTTGAACCCCATGTCATCGTAAAAGAAAAGATGATTGATAAAGTATCGAAGAAAGCTTTAGTGCTAAAGGGATTATCCTGTGTAAGCTGCGCTACAAAAATTGAGGATAAAGTAAAAGAATTAAAGGGCGTCCATAGTGTCTATATGGATTTTACATCGGAGAAATTAGTAATTGAGGCAAAGACACATGATTGGCACAGAATTACCAAGGAAGTAACGGCTATTGTAAAACATATAGAGTCTGATGTTGAAGTCATTGATGAAAGTAGAAAGAAAGATGAACAGGGTCATAGTCACGGCGGCGGAGACAATAAGATGGAGCTTATACGATTGGGCATTGGGGCTATATTATATGCCATAGCACTTGCTTTTCAAATGTCAGATTCCATTGAATTTGTATTGTACTTCATAAGCTATCTACTTATAGGTGGAGAAGTATTACTGAAGGCAGGTAGAAATATACGAAGAGGTCAAATTTTCGATGAAAACTTCCTAATGAGTATTGCAACAATAGGAGCCTTTGCTATCGGAGAATTCCCTGAAGGCGTAGCGGTAATGCTCTTCTACCAAATAGGTGAGTTCTTCCAGGGGTTAGCGGTGAATCGTTCTAGAAAATCCATCGGAGCGCTGATGGATATTCGACCTGATTATGCTAATCTTAAGGTTGGAAATGATGTAAAGAAGGTTTCTCCAGAAGAAGTAACTGTAGGTGACCACATTCTAGTGAAACCAGGAGAAAAAGTACCTCTTGATGGTGTTGTGATAGAAGGACAATCCATGGTAGATACTTCGGCTTTAACAGGTGAATCTGTGCCAAGGGAAGTGGAAGTAGATAGCAATGTATTAGGCGGATTTATTAATAAAAACGGTGTATTAACAATTAAAGTGAGTAAAGAATTTGGGGAATCCACGGTATCTAAGATTTTAGAGTTAGTAGAGAATGCAAGCAGTAAAAAGGCCCCAACAGAAAACTTTATCACTAAATTTGCAAGATATTATACACCGGTAGTTGTATTTGTAGCCCTAGCCTTAGCAATCATACCACCCCTTGTGATTGACGGTGCTACTTTTTCAGAATGGATTTATAGAGCCTTGGTATTTCTTGTAATCTCCTGCCCTTGTGCATTGGTAATCTCTATACCACTAGGGTTCTTTGGGGGTATTGGAGGTGCATCGAAAAACGGAATTCTCATAAAGGGTGGAAACTATCTGGAAGCCCTAAACAGTGTTGATATAGTAGTCTTTGATAAAACAGGTACATTGACAAAGGGCGTATTCAAGGTAATGGAGATAAATGTAGAGCAAAATATCTCAAAGGAAGAACTGCTAGAATATGCGGCTTATGCCGAAAGTTATTCTAACCATCCTATCTCCACATCTATCTTAAAGGCCTATGGAAAAGAAGTAAATAAAGAAGAAATTGAAAGTTATAATGAAATATCAGGGCATGGTATTAAAATAAAGGTCAAAGATAAGGAAATTTTAGCAGGTAACATTAAATTGATGGATAGCGAAAAAATTGCATATGAACCAGTAGAAGCTATAGGAACCATAGTATATGTAGCAATTAACGGAAAACTTGCTGGTTCTATCATTATTTCAGATGAGATAAAGGAAGATTCTCAGCGTGCAATTAAAGAATTAAAGGCTATTGGTGTTAAAAAGATTGTGATGCTTACAGGAGACAACAAGCAAGTAGGAATAAAAGTGGCGAAGCAATTAGGCATAGATGAGGTACACACAGAACTGCTACCTGATGAAAAAGTTGAGAAGCTGGAGCAATTAGATAGACAGAAATCACCAAAAGGGAAATTGGTCTTTGTTGGAGATGGGATCAATGATGCCCCGGTTTTAGCTAGAGCAGATATTGGTGTAGCCATGGGTGGATTGGGATCTGATGCAGCTATTGAAGCGGCTGATGTTGTCCTAATGACTGATGAACCAATGAAACTAGTCAGCGCCATAAAGATAGCAAAAAGAACAAAGCGTATTGTATGGCAAAACATTATCTTTGCTTTTGGAGTAAAAGGGATTGTTCTACTGCTAGGAGCTGGTGGTCTTGCAACCATGTGGGAAGCCGTATTTGCCGATGTAGGTGTAGCACTAATCGCAGTATTTAACGCCATGAGGGTTTTAAATGTAAAAAATCTATAAAATTTTGTTGATACAGAAGGAGGGTGCCTGCATATCATTTTGCAAGCACCCTCACCGTATCTATTGCGTGTATATAGATTCTGATTAACAGAGGAAAGGAGGCAAAAATGAGTATAGGATATGCGTGTTTAACGGTTGGGGTTGAAAATACCGATCAGAAAAGCTGTATGCTTAAAAATGCAAGTGAAAGCAGATTGTCAGAAATAGTCGCCTACAATTTATCTGCTCTTGAAAATATCATTGATTATAATATCAAAAACCAAATAAAACTCTTTAGGATTAGCTCGGATTTAATCCCCTTTGGTTCAAGTCCGATGAACACACTCCATTGGTGGGATGTGTATAGATCTGATTTTTCAAAAATAGGTGAAAAAATTAAAAAGAGCGGTATGAGGGTTTCCATGCACCCGGGGCAATATACCGTATTAAACTCACCAAGAGAAGAAGTTGTGGAGAGGGCAATTCAAGACTTAAATTATCATGCAAGAGTACTGGACTGTCTAGGAGTAGGTCCTGAGCATAAGATAGTATTACATATCGGAGGCATCTATGATGATAAAAAGGAAGCGATGGATAGATTTATAAGGAATTACCAAAGCCTAGAGGAAGCAGTTAAAAAGAGGCTTGTGATAGAAAACGATGATAAATCCTATACCATAAGTGATGTATTGGAAATCGGAGCAATACTTAATATACCGGTTATTTTTGATAACCTCCATAATGAAATTAACCCCAGTGACCAGGAAAGAGATGAACTTTATTGGATCGGGGCGTGTAGAAAAACATGGGAGGAAAAGGATGGGAATCAAAAAATCCATTACTCACAGCAGAATCCAGAAAAAAGAGCTGGATCTCATTCTGAAAGTATTGGGATTAATGAGTTTATGGTCTTTTATCAAAAGATCAAAAGAGATGATCTTGATATGATGCTAGAAGTAAAAGACAAAAACCTCTCAGCAGTAAAATGTATTAATAGCACGTCAACACAGAAAAAAATTAAGGCACTTGAGCTTGAGTGGAGTAAGTATAAATACACAATTTTAGAAACCTCACCAGTAAACTATTTGGAGATTCGTAAAATACTCAAGGATAAGGATGGGTACCCTGCAATTTCTTTTTATACCTTAGTTGAAGAAGCTTTACAAAAAGAGCGGACCATTGAAAATGCAGTCAATGCCGCACAGCATGTTTGGGGATATTTCAAAGATGTAGCAAGTGAAAAAGAAAAACAAGCATTTCTAAAGAACATGGATAAATTTATAAAAAAAGAAACTTCAATTAGATCCATTAAGCGAAATCTATGGAAGTTAGCTGTTAAATACAAGGAAGAATATCTTTTAAGTTCATATTATTTTGTGTTATAAAAAAGGTGCTGATGAATTTGATCAGCGCCTTTTTTATATAGCAGGAAAGTTTTCCTTTCCTACTATATAAAAAACAGGGGTTGAAAGGGGAAGTATTCCCCTTCCGTAGTCAGAAGGGTGCTCAGACGACTTTGTCGTCGTCGAAGTGAAACTAGGTTTCCATAGCGAAAGCGTCGAAGACGCTCTTCTTTTAATCCAAAAAAAATTCAAAAAACCCTTGACAGACAAGGGTATAAATATTATGATAATAGTGCACTATAAAACTAGTGCGCTAGATGTGTAATGAGAGGTGGAACTAGGATGGAATTTAACAATTCAAAGCCAATCTATTTACAAATTATCGATTATATTAAAAAGCAGTTAATTCGGGGTGAATTAAAGGGTGGAGACAAGATTTCTTCCCAGCGAGAATTTGCTCAACAAATGAAGGTCAACCCCAATACAGTTCAAAGGGCTTACCGAGAGATGGAAAGTATGCAACTGGTAGAAACCATTCGAGGGCAAGGGACCTTTATTTGTAACCAGGAAGAAATGCTAGCAGTCATTCAAGAAGAAATGGCAGGAGATCTACTAAGACACTTTATAGAGGAAATGTATTCATTGGGCTATAGCAAAGAAGCAATGGTTCAACTAATAGAGAAATGGAAAACAGAAGTAAGGGAGGAAGAAAAATGATTGAATTTAAGGGTGTAACGAAGAAATTCGGCAGTACAATAGCCGTAGATAATGTGACCATGACATTTCCTAAGGGGAAGATTATTGGATTACTAGGGCCTAATGGTTCCGGGAAGTCAACCACTTTAAAAATGATCGCCTCATTAAATAAGCCAGATCAGGGAGAAATCACTATTGATGGCAAGAGTCCTTCTAAAGAAACAAGGGAAACCTTAGCCTATCTACCGGAAATTGACTATCTTTATCCCTGGATGACCATTGAAGGAGCAGGAAAGTTCATGAAAAGCTTCTATGATGATTGGAATGAGGAAAAGTTTCAATCCCTGATGAAGTTTTTAAATCTGGAACCTCAAATGATTATAAAAAAAATCTCAAAAGGGATGAGGGCAAAGGCCAAGCTCCTATTGGTGTTCTCACGAAATGCCAAGCTGGTTTTACTGGATGAACCATTATCGGGCATTGATATATTCACCCGAGATCAAATTATCGATACAATTATTCAGGATTATTGCGAAGGAGAGCAAACCATTATTCTTTCAACCCATGAGATTCATGAAGTAGAAAGTCTCCTAGACTATGTGGTTTTTATGCACCAAGGAACAATCCTTCGTCAAGGAGAAGCGGAAGACCTTCGGAGCGAAGAAAATAAATCCTTGGTAGAGTTGATGAAGGAGGTTTATCGAAATGAAAACATCTAGAGTAGGCATGATTTATAGCTTATATAAAAAAGAATTAGTAGCAGCTAAAAACGAGCTCCTAATGATTATGACTTTCATTTTAGGAGCCAATGCGTTTCTATTTTATAAACACCAAACAGGATGGCCCGTAGAAGCCAGCTTTATCTTTAGTTTATTCTTATTGTTATTTGTTGTAGCCACTACTTTCTTTAGAGCCTTCTCCGTCGTTAGGAATGAGTGGAAGGAAAACACGGTGTACTTAGTGATGTCTTTACCCATTACGGGGGTAGATGTTTTTTTATCCAAGTTATTAGCCCTATTAACACAATTGATAGGACTTAGTATCATTGCCCTAATAGGCGCTTCCCTCTTTATTCCCATTATCCCGGAGGTATCCTATGTCCTGGAACAAATACAAATGGAATTCACAAGCGTCAGGTTAATTTGGAATGCATTGAAAATAGGTCTACTTGGCATCTTAGGCATGAACCAGGCCATTATATTCGCATTCTTCAGTGCTGTTGTTGGTAAGCTCTTTAAGAAATTCTCAGGGCTCATCACCTTAATTACATTTATCGGCATATCAATGATTAATTCAAAATTCATTGATTGGATAGGCAACTTCTTCATTGACCAGGGTATGGGGGAGCGAATAGAGAGTCAGCTGATGGGACTGGACGTCACAATGATGACAGCCATGGAAACAATGTTAAACGTCTATACATTACTATTTACAATCATAACTGTGGTCACTTCAGCAGGGGTATTCTTTGCCACAGCAGCCCTCTATGATCGTAAGGTAGAACTGTAGTATCAAGGTTTCCTATTTCTAAGGGAGTGGAACTAAAGCTTGATTTGATACAATAAACAAAATGATTTGTTATAGATAAAATGAAAAAAGCGATGGGGTATCGAGCCTCATCGCTTTTTTCTGTATATAAGTCTCCGTTAATGCTATGAAACTGTGAAAGTTTCTAGGGTAAATAAAATCATTGCGATAAAAAGTTTTGTGTATAATAGGCGTCTAATGGCCCCCCTAAGTGGACGCCAACTCCTAGGGAATTAAAATCCCCTAAAATCGCCTGGCGATGGCCTAGTGAATTCATCCAACCCTCATGGGCAAAAATTGAATTTTGCTGTCCTGCAGCAATATTTTCTCCTGCCCTACGATACATGATGCCTTGGGCGGCCATTCGGTCGAAGGGGTCTTCTCCTTGTGGGTTACGGTGATCAAAGAAATTTTGTACTGCCATATCCTTACTATGGCCTAGGGCCGTAACAGCAGCTCCCTCATGCCAAGTCAGTAAGGGTAGATCATGACGAACCCGAATGGCATTTGTTAAATAAAAGACCTGTTCTTTGTAAGCTTCGGCTAAGGCTATATCTGGGTCAAGGGGTGCGTGATATTTATTCTCTATTTCCTGATCTATTAAAAGAAAGGAAGTCACTTGGTTATTGTTATGGATATCAAAAAAAACAGTTAAATAAAAACGTTCTACTTCAAAAAGAAGATAATGGCGATCCTCCGGAAGGAGATAGATGATATTATCTTTTTGAATACGATCAAGGGAATTGCCTAAAACTGATTCCACTGTGGTGGAGAGGGTGTTGAAATCAAAGGCCCATGGATTTTGCCATTGGGCATCATTACTATAAAGCGCAACCACATGACCATTAGCAATGCCTACCTGAACATATTGTTGATAGTCCTCATGAAAAATATACCATTGGAAGGGATATTCACTAGGAAGGATACTGTGGGGCGCTCCTAGGATAGAGTGGACCTTGTCTAGGGAAGTACCAAGGGAAATTCCTCTATAGGAAAAGGCAAAGTCCTCTCCAGGGGCAGCTAACTCTATTTCCTCTGGTCCTGGTGCATGGGGAAAAGAAGGTTCTTCCGAAGGAGTAGCCTGAGGTTCGACAATAAAGTCCAAAGAAAACTCTATGGGAAGGTCAAAAAACTGAAGAAAACCAAAACTAAGAATGACAATACATAGCAAAAATAAGAAAAACTTCATGTGACCAACTCCTATTGTTCTATTATACTATAATTATTGACCAGGGAATCATGACGTTACGGTTACAACTTTTTTGCTTTGAAATCCCCTGCCTGTCGTGGTTTCTAAATTCTCCTATGAGGGGCAATAAAAGACAAAATCATAACAATAGGATGAAATTTCCCGGGAAATCGACTTGGGAAACAAGAAAAAGATCATATTGTCGAATGGTTTAGTGTATGTTAAGGGAAGTTCCCCCATAGAATAGAGTATTGCTTCGTGAAAAGTATAAAAAGAGAAAAAGAGGAAATAATGGAAAAAGTAGAAGTGCTCTACACATTCGACACATAGGGCAAAAATTTGACAAAAACAACCAAGTAGAATAAAATTGGTGGAGTTTCATCCGAACAACCCAAAGGCCCAATAAAATTTGAACAGGAGGAAGATGAATGGAGAGTCATCAGAGCAGTAAAAGACTTTTAAATTCGAAGGTCATTATTGCAGCGATTGTAGGATCACTTTTGTTGATCTTAGTAGGAACGATTAGCCTACATAAAACAGTAGTGGTTGCTATTGAAGGACAGGAAATTCAGGTTTCAACCTTGGCGTCAACCGTAGAAGGCGTTTTGAGAAAAGAAGGAATTGAGATTGGAGAAGCAGATAGAACTGTACCCGAGCTAAATCAGAGGGTTAAGGATGGAGAAAGAATTGTAATTCATAGGGCCTATGAAATTCAATTGATAGAATCAGGGAATACACAGTCTATTATAACAGCAGTAGAGACGGTCAAAAGTTTACTACAATCACTCAATATAGAGCTTCAAGACATGGACATCGTTGAACCACCCTTAGGCGTAAGCATAGGGGAAGGGGATACAGTTAAAATCACAAGGGTAACAGAAGAGCTCACGGCAGAAACCCAGGAAATTCCATATCAAACCGTAATAAAACATAATAATGAAATGGATTATGGGAAGATGAATCAACTGCAAGAAGGAAAGCCGGGTTTGCAGGAAGTGAAGATTGCGATTCGATATGAGGATGGAGAAGAAGTAGAACGATCCATCATAGAAGAATATGTGACCACAGAAGCTGTTAATGAAATCATGGAAAGAGGAACAGCCAACTTGATTGCTACCTCTCGGGGAAATAGTAGATATACAAAAGCACTCACCATGACAGCAACGGCATATGATGCAGGCTATGAGAGTACAGGAAAAAGACCCGGGGACCAGTATTACGGAGTGACCCGTAGTGGAACTCAGGTAAGACCAGGGGTTGTGGCTGTTGATCCCAATGTCATTCCATTAGGAACAAAGTTGTATATTGAATCAACCGACGGGACTGGTAATTACGGATATGCCAGTGCAGAGGATACCGGCGGTGCCATTAAAGGAAATAAAATTGATTTGTATTATGAAAGTCGTAGTGAAGCCCTACGTTTTGGGCGTAGAACTGTGAAGGTTTATGTGTTAGAATAAGGTGGAAGAAAAAAAGACCAGACATGATGCTGGTCTTTTTTCTGTAAAAACGAACCAACTAAGAAAAATGTTCAAGGAGATAATCAAGAAAATGAGTAGATGGAATCTCTGTAAAAGGGTATAATATAACGAGTTTTATTTCGGAAAATAAAGAACAATAATTTTGAGGTGAAGAGATGATAAAGGAAATCATTGTAGTAGAAGGCAAGGATGATGTATCAGCCATTAAAAAGGCAGTGGAAGCAGAAACCATTATCACGGGTGGTTTTTCCTTACCTGAAAGAGTGATGAAACAAATTGAAACAGCGGCCAAAAGAAGAGGTGTCATTATTTTCACTGATCCGGATTTTGCAGGAGACAAGATACGTAAAAGAATCGCTAACCGGGTGCCTGGTTGTAAGCATGCCTTTCTACCAAAGGAAGAAGCCATGAAGGATGGTGATATCGGAATTGAAAATGCCACTCCCAAAAGCATTTGTGCAGCCCTAGCAAAGGCTAGAAGTGAATCAATGGAAAAAAGAGAGGTCTTCACAAGGGTGGATCTCATCGGAAATGGTCTGATGGGAGATAACCAAGCCTCCTACCGGCGAGATGAAATTGGGAAAACACTAGGAATTGGCTATGGAAATGCAAAGCAATTCCTGAACCGCCTCAATCATTATGGCGTGACAAGGGAAGAATATATAGAAGCCTTAAAAAATTTAGATGAAGTAGGGATGAAAAATGGATAAGATCGTCTCACCAAGCAAAACGAAGGCAATCGTAGAAAAATATAAGTTCAGATTTTCAAAGAGTTTGGGTCAAAACTTTTTGATTGATCAAAACATACTAGAAGACATTGTGGATGGCGCAGATATACAGCCAGATGACTGTGTCATTGAAATCGGTCCTGGAATTGGAACCCTAACACAATTCATTGCAGAGAAGGCACATAAAGTAGTGGCCATTGAAATTGATCGAAATTTGATTCCAATCTTAAAGCACACCCTAGCAGATTATCAAAATGTTGAAGTCATCAATCAAGACGTTTTGAAGGTAGATTTACATCAACTAATTGCTGATAAATTTGAAGGAAAGCCAGTAAAAGTCATTGCTAACCTTCCTTATTACGTGACAACACCAATTGTGATGCGGTTCCTAGAAGAAAAGGTACCAGTGGATTCTCTGGTGATTATGATTCAAAAAGAAGTAGCAGTTCGGATGCAGGCAGGACCTGGAACAAAGGACTATGGGGCCTTGTCTATTGCGGTGCAATATTATTGCAATCCTGAAATACTATTAAAAGTGCCACCATCAGTGTTTATTCCACAGCCAAAGGTAGAGTCAATCGTGATCAAGCTACAGGTCTATCCAGAACCAAAGGTGAAGGTAGAAAGAGATGATTTGATGTTCGCCTTGGTGAAAGACGCCTTTGGTAAGCGTAGAAAGACATTACTTAACGCATTAAGCTCAGGACTACTACAGTTATCGAAAGAGATTGTAAGAGAATCCTTAGAAGCAGCAAACATAGATGAAAACCGCAGGGGCGAAACCCTAACAATAGAAGAGTACGCAACATTAACCAAAGAAGTCGCCGCTAGACAATAAAGAAAATTCTTTTCACGATTCTCCTACCCCCTACATATATATAACTATAAGAGCAAAATTCTTATAAGGGGAGGGTCATTATTGTGAGTAGAAGATATAAACGATACTTTGTGATGTTAGAAGGGGAAGACAGAGGTTTTGAACTAAGCAAATCCCAAGAACCAAAGGGCTATGGCAAAATAGAAGTGAGAAATGAACAGGGAACCTTGTCCTTGCATTGTCAAAACTTGAAAAAGGTTGACCCGATTGGGGCAAGATATCGATGGTACTTAGTAAACACAAGAAAAACCGGGGAGCCTATTATCGTGGATATAGGACCAATGGAAGTAGATGTGAATGGTAAAGGTGAATTGGTATGGGAATTTAATGGAGAAAATGTTAAGGGCTCCAACTCAAAAATCGATGGATTTAACATTCTTGCACTTGTTGTAGAGGAAAAGGGTGAAAAAAAAGAATTCTCAGCACCCTTAGTAGGGTATATTGATAAAGAAAAAACTGGGTGGAAAGACTACTTGGCAAAACACTTATCTGTACCCGCAAAGAAATCCTTTGAACCCATAAAGGAATCAAAGCGAGATTCCCCTAAAAAAGACGTAGCCTTAGACCCTAAAGAAAAACCAAAGCCTACTTTAGAATCCAAAAAAGAGGAAACGAAAAAATTAAAACCTACTTTAGAGCCTAAAGAAAAACCATTAGATCTTAAAGAAAAGCCATTAAAAAAAGTACCCGAAAAAACACCCGAAAAAACACCTGAAAAGGCACAAGAAAAACCAACGCCAACACTAGAGTCTAAGGATCCTAAAGAAAAGGGCCAGAGCCCACAGGAAAACCCAGTAAAGGACCAAGGGCCAAGGGCTCCTCAGGTCAAACAAGAAACACCTAAAATTAAAGTAGAGAAAAAAGAAGCAGAAGCAGTGCCTCATCCTAAATTAAAGGAAGAAAAGGAAGAAAACATTGAAGCTCAGAAAAAAAACATTGAGTCCCAAAACAAAGGACTGCAGGTTTATGTGGAAAGCACATTAAAGGGCTTCCCTAAGGCAGATCCATTTACCAAACGATTTGATGACTATCAGTGGTGGCAAATTCAATATGATCAACAGACGATGTATCGCTCGGCAATGCCTTTTATCGGGTATATTGAGGGGCAGCACCATCCATATTACTATTACTATCCCTCGGAGTATCAGCGGCTAATTTATACCTATCAACACTATTTATTTGGAATGAGCTACGATGGGGATCAAGGTGTAAAGTATTATGTATATGGAATCCCAGGCTCAAAGCTACCGAAGGATCAGCCTTATCGTGGAAGCACAGGATTTACTAACTGGTATTCTTGTAATGGGGATCATACCAACCCTAATACCAGTGGCTATTGGCTATTGCATATAGATGCTAAAACAGGGGAAATTGCAACTGCGTTAAAATAACCAATAAAAAGGAATGGCCCACTAGTTAGAAACAAGACCGGTGGTGATTGACCTCATTAAAATGATATGCTATATTTAGTGGTAACAGTTAACGAAAGTTAAAGGGGAGTAGCTCACCGCAGTGATCGCGGTTTTATTGTTCGCCATACCCGATGAGTACTCATCCGGACAATAATAAAGAATGGAGCAAGACCTTTATCCTACACAAATCGTGTATAGGGTAAAGGTCTTTTTTGTAAAGAATTATAGTATAGCAGGCATCAAAAAAGCAAAGAAAACACAACATAAGGATGAATAGGAAAGAGAGGGGTCTAATTTGTTTAATACATATGCATTATTTCTATTTAGTGCTGTTTTAGTCATTATATCCGGCATGAAGCTATCTAAATATGGAGATGTGATTGCTAATAACACCTCACTAGGACATGGGATCGTTGGAGGCGTACTAATTGCCGCAGCCACAAGTTTACCAGAGCTTGTCACAAGTGTGTCTGCATCTCTGATGGGGGCGCCGGACATTGCCATTGGGAATGTCTATGGAAGCAATATATTTAACCTAATGATTTTAGCTGTGGCAGATATTTTACATGGACAAGGTCGATTTTTGCAGACAGTGAAGATGAATCATATATTAGCAGGTCTATTTGGTGTTTTATTATCAGCATTAGGAGCCTTGTCCATTTTAATCAATCAAATTGGAGGGCTAGACCTAGAAATTGGATGGGTGAGTATCAATAGCTTAATTATTTTTATAACCTATAGTCTGGGATCAATATTGATTATACGATATGAAAATAAATTAAGCAGAATGACCCCTCCCAAGGAAATAGAAGAGGTAGCAGAAGTCCAAGATACTTCTATCAAACATGCCATTATTGGATTTGGCCTAGCGGCGGCCATTATTATATGGGCTGGAATGACATTAGCACAAGCGGGAGACCAAATAGCCATGGTAACTGGACTGGGACATACATTTGTGGGTACATTATTGATTGCTGGGACCACCTCTTTACCAGAGCTAGTGGCGACCATAGCAGCCATAAAAATAGGAGCCCACGATATGGCCGTGGGCAATGTTTTTGGAAGCAATATTTTCAATATGATTATTATTACCGTGGCAGATTTAGCATACTCTCCAGGCTCTATTTTTTCTGATATCAATATTGATCATACCATAACAGCCATGGCGGGAATCGTACTGAGTGCCATTGCATTAATCGGATTATTCTATCGGACACAACGGACCATTTTAAACATCGGATGGGACTCGGTGTTTATTCTTGTCGTCTACTTAACCACAGTGTATTTAATATTGATTACTTAAGAAAAGTATCACCATAATCTATTGTGATACTTTAGTAATGCCATAGGGCCATTTATGATAGCCTCCTACCAATGTGAAAACCCTAGGAAATCCAGACTCTGATAGGAGCTTAGCAGCCTTAGTACTTTCTTTACCGCTTTGGGAATAGACGAGGTAGGTATTTTCCTGGGCAAACTCATCCAATTGACCTTTTAACTCCTTATAAGGAACAGAAAGGGCATTATGTAAATGCCCTTGGGTATAGTCCTCTGGGGAGCGTACGTCCAAAATCAGTACATGAGGATTGTTGGTAATCAGGTCATTGGCTTCCTCAGGTAGAAGATTCCGATAGGCATATTTTAGATGCTGACTACTGACCGTTCGATCCCTTGTTACTGCTGTAAAAAAGATAGCTCCGATGATAAGAGCAATGATGACACCTACAGCAATATAGAGGTTCCGCTTTTTAATGAGAAAAATGCGCATTTTTTCACCCCTTATCTATTTTCCATTGCTACTACTAATATATTGAAGAACTTGTAACAATATGCAAACTCTCTACGTAGATCGGAGACTTAATTTATAAGTATGAGTAGATAACCAGAATCTATGATTTTGTGTTAGTCACTTCCTTTGTCTATTCAGAGAATCTTTACTTATCCAGCACTGTGGCCTTGACCCCAATCTGTATTTTTTCTTCAATAATAATATACTTCATTTCCAACAGAATTTGTCGTTCTCCAATATGTAAGATACGATCCTGTACAATCTTATAGATCATTTCCCCATCTATTCGCGAAAGCTCTCTCCCCACTAAATCAGACAAGTAAAAGCGAATGTTATTCTCAATTTCATCCTGAACCAGAGGATTGCCATCAAAGTCTACCACAATGGATAGATCCTTGACGACGAAGACCTGCTGGCTTTTTAAATTTTCATTCAAGCGCTCTAGCTTAAGCTCTTGATCTAACAACTGACTGGTTAGTTGGTTTTGCGTGCGATAAAGACGGTCTAGGGTATGCATTTGAAATAAATTCATTATTCCAAGACCCATTAAAAAACCAATTAAAAACACAGACAAATAAAAAGTCCATCCCTTCATAATCTGCCACTGCCCTCTAGATAAACCATTAACTTATAGGCAACATGGGCACCCACCAAGGCACTGACAATATAAAGCATCTGTTTGATCAAACCACGGAATTCCCCATTAAAGATGCCTATTTCGATTATTTTCAGAGAAGGAAATGTGCCACCTAGGGCCACAACAGCAGCCCAAATCTTAATCTTATCCCCAAGGTCTAACATTGTTTTCAATGGTGGATGTCCATTTAAAGTAGCAGCAACGCCTCCAAATAGGCAAGCACCTAACATGACTCCTAAAGCAATAAAAAAGTTATATACCATATTTTGCGAGAATACCAACATACGAGTCCTCCCTCCCCAACGAAGATAAAATGTCATGTTTTAAATATATGAATCCTATGGATAAATATTATGAAATCCTAAAAATAAAAGCGTGACATCCTATGGCTTTGTTGCATAAGATGTATCGAAAGAAGGGAGGTATAAGCATGCCATATCATTATGATGACTATTGTGGAATGCCACCACAGCACATGGATCTATACGAAGACCGAAGAAGGTTAATGGCAATGTATCCGGATTCATATCACAGGCTATATCCTAGGGTACAGGAGATATGTGGGCGCATGGATATTCCAAGCAATCCAAGAATGTACCCATACGTAGATCCTACCTTATTGGATGAGATGGTGGAAGAAATATATCGTCAAGAAATTTCAGAAGTACAATCAGAGCAGTTTACAAGAGGACCCTTTAGAGATTTAATTACTATTTTGCTCATTCAACAGCTATTGGGCAGAAGAGGCAGAAGGGCACCTATTAGACCTCCTGTGAGACCGCCTTATAGGCCCCCATATGGACCTTGGTACTAAACCACATCACAAGTGAACTCGTTTCAGTAAACTGAATCATCGGGGAATCAGATGGGGAGCCTACCCCACCTGATTATAAAGCCCACCTACGCTAACGCTTAGAGGTGGGGGCCTTAACCCAAAAGATATAATTTTGATAAAAATAAGGATGGTTGATTGACTCAACCATCCTTATTTTCAAGTTGTTTTTTTGTATTTTCAACTAGCAAAAAAATTTTGCTTAGATTTTTTTCAATTCCTTTCAGTAGACACCTGTGTCCTAGCTTGCGAAATAGATTTCTCTTATATAGATTAAATCCCAGGAGATTATAAACAGTAACAAAGGAAGTTGTATCAACTAATAAGTATTGGGTAGACCTCAGCTGTAAAATTTCAAAGACAGACTTAAATCCTGGCAATACAATGGTTTCAGACTGGGCCACATTCATTAAAAACACATCATGAGACAAAGAATCGGTACCCAGATAATAGAGATGTCCTAAGGATTGCTGCTCCAGAAGCCAGAACTCATTGATTTTCCTGACAAGCTCTTTCTGAAACGCTTCTGGATTTGTGAGATCAGATAGATGAATCGAGGCAGCCACA
Source organism: Alkaliphilus metalliredigens QYMF (assembly GCF_000016985.1). Taxonomy (NCBI): domain Bacteria; kingdom Bacillati; phylum Bacillota; class Clostridia; order Peptostreptococcales; family Natronincolaceae; genus Alkaliphilus; species Alkaliphilus metalliredigens. The sequence continues at coordinate 160,142 of NC_009633.1, forward strand.
GAGGTTGTAAGTGCAGTACCTGTTCCATAATAAATGATGTACATGGACTTTCTCCTTTAACCGAATTTGTTCTAATCAATACAAGAGGGTAAAATCATTACGTATCTAAAAAACTGAGAACTAGTTTATATAGAAAGTTGTTAATTATATGTCAATAAAGTGGGATTAGGGGTGTTGTTTTTTAAAAATTAAGACTATTTCGAATCAATTCTCATGGCATATAGTATTTCTTAAAGTAAAATATTTATTCGAAAGATTGCAACGATTTTCAAAAGTAGAACTTTTTACCAAAGACTAAATTGTTGTAGAATTATGTCAGAATAGGTGATATACTAAGTTCTGTCACTAGATAGGGCTATACGCGTAGGTCTATGCAATGAGTAAATATTCATTTTGTATTTGGAGGTTACCCGAGGGATTTTATGGAAAACAGACTTTGTTATTATTTTATCATTTTACTAAAAAAGGAGGTAACAGCATGAGCGCAAAAATACAATCAAGCAACAAAAAAGGACTATTTACTAAATTTCTAGACGTTATTGAAGTGGTTGGTAATAAATTACCACATCCAGTTACATTATTTGCAATCTTCAGTTTAGCTGTTGTGATTATTTCAGCTATGGCAGCCGCTGCAGGAACAACTGTTGATTTTGACAGAGTTGACATGGCAACAGGTGAAACTGAATTGACAACAGTTGTGGCTATTAGCTTGTTAACAGCTGAAGGAATTAGAAGGATTTTCTCAGAGGCAGTAACGAACTTTACTGGATTTGCGCCACTGGGAACCGTACTTGTAGCCATGCTAGGGGTAGGGGTTGCAGAAGGAACAGGATTAGTACAAGCAGCTCTAAGAAAACTAGTTTTAGCAACACCAAAGAAATTAATCACAGCAGTGGTGATCTTTGCTGGTATTATGTCAAATGTGGCTTCCGATGCAGGTTATGTTGTATTGGTACCATTAGGCGCATTGATCTTCTTAAGCTTTGGACGTCATCCATTGGCGGGTCTAGCAGCAGCCTTTGCCGGGGTATCTGGTGGATTTAGTGCCAATCTAATAGTGGGAACAATTGATCCACTATTAGGAGGAATTAGTCAACAGGCAGCACAAATGTACTCACCGGGATATACAGTTGACCCAACAGCTAACTGGTACTTCATGATTGTCTCTACTTTTGTGATTACAATCATTGGTACAATCATTACCGAAAAAATCGTTGAACCAAGATTAGGAGCATACACAGGTGGCGAAAAAGCAAGCATTGAGAAAGTAAGTGACCATGAAACAAAAGGCTTAAAATGGGCTGGGATTTCATTACTTGGTTTATTACTTGTTATGTTAGCCTTAACACTACCAGCTAATGCAGTATTAAGAAGTGATTCTGGATCCTTAATGTCAGGGTCAGCTTTCATGGCAGGACTTGTTCCAATCATTGCATTATTCTTTCTTGTACCAGGTATTGCCTACGGTATGGCAGCTGGAACAGTAAAGAGCGATAAGGACATTGCAGGATTCATGGGTAAAGCCATGTCAACCATGGGTGGATACCTTGTACTTGCCTTCGTAGCATCTCAATTCGTAGCTTACTTTAACTGGTCAAATCTAGGTACAATTTTAGCTGTTAAAGGTGCCGATGTTTTACAGGCAACAGGAATGACAGGAATTCCAATGTTAATTGGATTTATCCTAGTATCAGGATTCATTAACCTATTTATCGGAAGTGCTTCTGCTAAATGGGCGATTATGGCACCGATATTTGTACCGATGCTAATGAGATTAGGATACTCACCAGAATTTACACAAATTGCTTACAGAATTGGTGACTCTACAACAAATATTATCTCACCATTAATGTCATATTTTGCAGTCATCATTGCCTTTGCACAAAAATATGATAAGAAGACAGGAATTGGTACATTGATTTCTACAATGATTCCATACTCACTGGTATTCTTAGCAGCTTGGATCATACTATTTGTTGCATGGTTTGCATTGGGATTACCATTGGGACCAGGAGCATATATTAGATTATAATTAGCATCATGTCATGTTTTATTTAATGGAGTAGAAACACCCTTTGTTTAAAAGCAAAGGGTGTTTTTGTGTGTGCCCAGCATGGGGGCTTACTCATCGGTGAAAGTCAAACTTCAACAAATTAGAATAAAAGACGAAGGAAATGGCGAAATATTACAAAAACTTAAAAACTGAAATTTCATGCAATCGTTTTCAAATAAATACCGTTGTAAGGAATGAACATATAAGCACCACAAAGCTTGAAATTAAAAGCAAAGGAGACTTCGTAGGGTAAAAAAGGTGTGAAGAAGTCCTTTTAAAGCATGATGTTGATGTTTAATCAGTATAGGCTTCAAATCCACTAATAAGCCAATTGATAAATGTGACGAATTTGTTAACATTGTATATCACTAAATTTTTGTAATCTTTGAAATAAATTGACAAGGTTTTTTTGTGAAGTTATACTAAAAAAGGAAATGCTAGTTAGTAGCAGATAAACCAAAAAAAGGAGGGAATTTTCATGAGTGTAAAGACACAAGATGTAAAAAAGGGTGGGCTGTTTAATAAGTTTCTTGACGTAGTTGAACGAGTTGGAAACAAGCTGCCTCATCCAGTGACATTATTCGTAATTTTTAGTTTAGCAGTTATCATCATTTCTGCCTTGGCGGCAGGTTCGGAGGTTTCAGTAAACTTCGACAGAATTAACATGGAAACAGGCGAAACAGAAGCTTCTACAGTAGCGGCAGTAAGCTTACTTACTGTAGAAGGAATTAGAAGGATTTTCTCAGAGGCGGTAACGAACTTTACTGGATTTGCGCCACTGGGAACCGTACTTGTAGCCATGCTAGGGGTAGGGGTTGCAGAAGGAACAGGACTAGTGCAAGCAGCCCTAAGAAAATTAGTATTATCAACACCTAAAAGACTAATCACAGCGGTAGTTGTATTCGCTGGTATTATGTCAAACGTAGCTTCCGATGCTGGATACGTTGTATTGGTACCATTGGGTGCATTGATCTTCTTAAGCTTTGGACGTCATCCATTGGCAGGTCTAGCAGCAGCCTTTGCAGGGGTATCCGGTGGATTTAGTGCTAACCTAATGATTAGTACATTGGATCCATTGCTTGGAGGATTGAGTCAGGCAGCAGCGCAAATGTACCAACCAGGGTATACAGTTGACCCAACTGCTAACTGGTTCTTCATGATTGCATCGACCTTTATCATTACATTGGTGGGTACAGTTGTGACAGAGCGTATTGTTGAGCCGAGACTTGGCGCCTATGAGGGCGAAAGCGATGGCGCAATTCAAGGAATAGGCACACATGAAGCCAAGGGTCTAAAATGGGCTGGATTCTCGTTGTTAGGATTCTTTTTAATCATGTTAGCCTTAACATTACCAAGCAATGCAGTTTTAAGATCTGATGCCGGCACATTATTATCTGGGTCAGCCTTCATGGGAGGACTTGTGCCTATTATCGCAATGGCATTTTTAATCCCTGGTGTATTTTATGGTATTGCATCTGGAACTGTTAAAAATGACAAGGACGTTGCAGGATTCATGGGTAAAGCGATGTCTTCCATGGGTGGATACCTTGTACTTGCCTTCGTAGCATCCCAATTCGTAGCGTACTTTGGCTGGAGTAATCTTGGGACGATCTTAGCGGTTAAAGGGGCAGACGTTTTAGAGGCAACAGGAATGACAGGAATCCCAATGCTAATTGGATTTATCCTAGTGGCAGGATTTATTAACCTATTTATCGGAAGTGCTTCTGCTAAATGGGCCATTATGGCACCGGTATTTGTCCCAATGTTAATGCGTGTTGGATACACACCAGAATTCACCCAATTGGCTTACAGAATTGGAGATTCTACAACAAACATTATCACACCATTAATGTCTTATTTCGCAGTCATCATTGCCTTTGCACAAAAATATGATAAAAAGACAGGAATTGGTACATTGATTTCTACAATGATTCCATATTCACTGATGTTCTTAGCGGCATGGATTATCTTATTTGTAATATGGTTTGCATTTGGCTTACCACTAGGGCCAGGAGCATACATCAGAATGTAATTAATCATCTACTAAAGAGTGCCCAAGTGGCACTCTTTTTTTAGATATAAAACGGAAAATTTTAGGCAGGTGAATGCGAAGTTTTTGTCATATTATCCTGCTTTCATGGACATCATAGAGGGTAAACATTATAATGAAGTAGAATACAATAACCTTTACATAGGAGGGAAATAAATGGTTAATCAAGATCGATTGGTAAATGAATTTTTAGAGTTGATTCAAATTGATAGTCTTTCTAGCAAGGAAGGGCAAGTTGCCAAGGTACTTATTCAGAAGCTAAAAGACTTAGGGTTAGAAGTGACAGTAGATAACGCTGGTGAAAAGATCGGCGGAGAAACGGGAAACGTCATTGCAAGAAAAAAGGGAACCAAGTCAGGAAAGACCATACTATTTAGTTGTCATATGGACACAGTAACACCTGGAGAAGGCATAAAGCCAATCATTAAAGAAGGTGTGATTTACAGTGACGGAACAACGATTTTAGGTGGCGATAATAAGGCCGGAATCGCTGCTGTACTAGAGGGACTTCGAATCATCAAGGAAAACAACATTGAGCATGGAGATATTGAAGTGGTATTTAGTATATGGGAAGAGGGCGGACTCTTTGGAGCTAAAAACCTAGACTACAGTCTTCTTAAGGCTGATTATGGCTTCGTTTTAGATAGTGGTGGTTCCCCTGGAGAAATCATCATCACAGGACCCGCACAAGACAAGGTAAACGCAACAATTAAAGGAAAGTCAGCCCATGCTGGGGTGGCACCAGAAGAGGGCGTCAGTGCCATTATGATTGCTGCTAGAGCCATTAATAATATGAACCTTTTAAGAATTGATGAAGAAACCACAGCAAATGTGGGTGTCATCAGTGGTGGAACAGCTACAAATATTGTGACACCAGAGGTACAAGTGAAGGCAGAATCTAGAAGTATTAACGAAGCGAAGCTAGATGCACAAACAAAGCATATGATGGAAGTGTTCCAAAAAGCTGCTGAAGAATTAGGCGGATCCGTGGAACTAGACATCGAGCGAATGTACCCACCATTTAATATTGGTGAAGACGAGGAAATCGTAATCAAGGTAAAGGAAGTCTTCACAGCCCTTGGAATCGAAAGCTATACAAAGGCAACCGGTGGTGGAAGTGATACCAATATTCTTAATGGCAATGGCATTAAGTCCGTTAACCTAGGAATCGGAGAGAAAAAACCACATACACTAGAAGAACATTTACACATCGTAGATTTAGTTAATAGTGCTCGAATGGTGTCACAGATTATACAAACATTTGCTAACTAAAGAGTAACCACCAATAAACGAGGGTACCCTAATGATAAATTAGGGTACCCTTTTATTTAAGCACTTGAAATTTTTAACAAAGCCCGTTTAAAATTTAAGTGCGCTATGAGTCGATGCGATAGCATCAGACGAATTTTTATCTAAATAAAAAAGGATTGCATTATTATGAAAAATCATGTTTAATATATCTATTGTGCAAAATTTTTTGAAAGGGGCGATCAAATGTCCTACTATTTAAATCAAAATCAAACACCCTTATTTACAGCTCTAAAGGAGCACAGTCAAAAAAAAGTGATTCCCTTCGACGTACCGGGTCATAAACAAGGTAGAGGATTAAAGGAATTCACAGATTTTGTTGGAACCACTGTGATGGAGCTAGATGTCAATTCAATGAAATCCGTCGATAATATATGTAATCCCATAGGCGTTATTAAAGAGGCTAAAGAATTGGCAGCCTATGCCTTTGGTTCTGATCATGCATACTTCCTGGTTAATGGCACAACCTCAGGGGTACAGGCCATGATCATGAGTGCCTGTGAGCCAGGAGATAAAATCATTTTACCCCGTAATGCTCATAAGTCTGCCATTGCAGGATTGATATTAGCCGGTGCCCTACCCATATACATTCAACCGGAAATCGACGAGAATCTTGGAATTGCCATGGGGGTATCCGTAGAAAGCGTTGTGAACATAATTGGTAGACATCCCGATGCCAAGGCCATTTTCTTAATTAACCCAACCTATTATGGCGCCACCTCAGACATTAAAGAAATCATTCATATTGCCCGCCGCAATGGAATCGCTGTATTAGTAGATGAAGCCCACGGTGCCCACCTAAACTTCCATGAAGGGTTTCCAATGAGTGCCATGGAGTTAGGGGCGGATATGAGTGCTGTCAGTACCCATAAGACCGGGGGGTCCTTAACCCAAAGCTCTATTTTACTACTTAAGGAAGGTGCCATCGATCCTTATACTGTTAAAAAAAACCTAAACCTCATGCAAACAACCAGCGGGTCCTATTTGCTCATGGCAAGTATAGATGTAGCAAGAAAGCAACTGGCCACAGAAGGAGAAGAAATCTTTACCAGGGTATTAAAGCTTGTACGAAATGCCAGAGCACAAATCAACAAAGTAGATGGATTATATGCCTTTGGAACTGAGCTTGTGGGTAATCCAGGTGTCTATGATTTTGATGAAAGTAAGCTTGGGGTTAATGTGAGAAAGCTGGGGTTAACAGGATTTGAGGTCTATGATATTTTAATAGATGAGTATAATATTCAAGTAGAACTGGCGGATTATTACAATATTTTAGCCATTGTCAGTGTGGGAGATGAAGAAGAACAAGTGACAGCTTTGGTAGAGGCACTAAAGGATATCGCAGAAAAACACCGACGTCCTGAGGAAATCAAAGTCATCAGCAATGTATTGAAGAACCCTGATGCCATTGTGTCCCCCAGGGATGCCTACTATAGTAGTAAAAAAGTAGTCAACATTGAGGACGCCGAAGGAGAAATTAGCGGAGAGTCCATCATGGCTTATCCCCCTGGAATTCCCATTGTCTCTCCAGGAGAACGGATTACAAAGGATATGATTGATCACATTAAGCTTTTAAAAGAGGAAGAAACCTTGATCCAAGGAACTGAGGATCCCTATGCAGAACAGGTAAGAGTACTGGGACAGGGAAATGGTAAAGGATAGCAATTTTCAATAAAGTAACAAAATAGACACAAAGTTATTTCGGAAAATTAATTTTAAAAATTCGGAATTTTGCAGGAATTCACTCACCTTATCATGTATATAAAATGAGACTTAATTTAGCGGGGGTTTGTATAAGTCACCCAGGTTAAATGAGATTCAAATTACATGATGAGGTGATTTTTATGTATATAAGAGAAAAAGCACTGACCATTTTAGAAAATATGAACGCAATGATCCTGGGTAAGGAAGCTGCCATGGAGGAAGGAGAAATATCCACAGAAACCGAGACCCTTACCCTAGAAAAGCCCTTCATGGTTTTAGCCACTCAAAACCCAGTAGAATATCAAGGGACATTCCCATTACTCGAAGCCCAGCTGGATCGCTTTTTAATGAAATTTTGCAAATGCAGAGGGAAGTAGAGGCAGTTTATGTAGAGGAAGACATTATTGGCTATATCGTAGAGTGGGTCAATGATCTACTGTTTCAGAATCAAACACATATATCGGATCTGCGACCCTACCAAATAGGAGATTCTATGAAGCGGATTCACTGGGAGGCTTCATCAAAGTCAAGAGGTGGTTTACGGGATCACATTGCCCTATGAAAAAGCCCAGGCAATTGAAAATTACTTGCAAAGTAACTATCCTTATTCCCTATCAGCTACCATCGTTCCCCAGTATGAGGACTTTGTGGACCATTTTTTATTTGAGACCCAAACAGGGTATTGTACCTATTATGCCACGGCAATGACGGTGATGCTCAGAACCCAAGGGATTCCTGCCCGATATATAGAGGGGTATCGAATGCCCAAGAAAAATGAAGCAGGTAGATAAAAAGCTTCGTTACCACCTGGGACTTTGGAAGTATCTATATGTGAAGTATATCAAGTCAGGACATTATCAGTGAATGGATCCCCCTCAACAGAGGATTGTGAGACACAAGAAAGGAAGGTTAATTTTGTAATCTTTTCATCTTCGAGGATTTTGTAGTATTTTGCAAAAAAATTTGCTATAATGATTACAGATTATTAAAGTTAGGGAAGTGATATAGCATGAAGGTATTTTTAAAAGTGTTTGCCATCTCTTTTATTATATTCGTACTTGTTTTTAGTGTAGGAGTCATGGCATTTAATACATTGATGAAGGAAGATAGCGCAGATTTTGATGAAGTTGTTGCCAGAGTAGAAGAAGATGATCATTATGATAAAGATGTAGAAGAAATAGATGAATTGCTGAGATTAGTTCAGGAGAGCAACCGTATCAACTTTATTGTACTTGGATTAGACGATACCAGAAGTGACATGATGATGTTTGTTTCCTTTGATCCCGATGAAAAGCGAATGGATGGCATTTCCATTCCAAGAGACACCTACTACCCAAGACAGGGATATACGGGTCCTGGTAAAAAGAAAATCAATGCGGCACATGGTGATCATGGTGCCAATGGTGTTAAAACCGTTGTAACAGACATATTATTTGATGTACCAGTGGATTACTATATCACAATGACCTATCAAGGGGTAGGTGCCATTGTCAACTCCCTAGGAGGCGTACCGGTTCATATTTCAAAACCGATGATCTACGATGATCCCTATGATAACCCCCCATTACACATTAACTTTGCAGCGGGGAATCATGTACTAAAGGGTCCAGATGCAGTGAAATTTTTAAGATATAGACAACCAAACCCAGGATCAGGCGCATTAGATCGTCATGGAGATATTGGAAGAATTGATGCACAGCAAGAGTTTATCCAATCGGCCATCAGTAAAGCAATGGGACCACGACTTCCCAGTGTCGCCGGCCAGGCCTTTCGACATGTCCGTACAGATATAGATCTACAGGATGTCATGAGATTGGCAACTGCTGCAGTGGGAATGGATATGGCAAATGTACAAATTGCCACACTACCCGGTGAAGCATCTTATCAAGGGGGCGTATCCTACTATTTCCATGATCCTGAAGCAACAAGGGATCGATTAATGGAAATTTATAAAGGATCAACAGAAGAATAATGTAAAGTACAACATAGAAAGAGAGTAGGAATCGAATTCCTACTCTCTTTCATTTATAGTGGTGACTGGATAAGGGGGTGGGGGACTAACTTATTATTAAATTACCCCTCTATTTTTCCGTTAAACAACAAAAAGCTATTTTTTTTGACATTTTACATCAATTAAATTTAAAAGTTACTTTTCAGCTAATAGCATTTGGGCAATTAGATAAACATCTCCTGCACCCATGGTGAGTACGATGTCTCCAGCCTCAATATGATCATAAAGGTAGCGACTAATTTCTTCAAATCCTCCAATATATTGAGCAGGGTGCTCTTGTACGATGAGGTTCACTAGGCCTTGGCTGTTGACAATACCCTCATCTTTTTCTCTAGCCGCATAAATATCTGTGATAATAACATGATCAGCCAAATAAAATGATTTTGCAAAATCCTTCAATAGGGCTTGGGTACGGCTATAGGTATGGGGTTGAAAAACACACCAAATCTTTTTATGGGGATATTTTTTAGCCGCTTCTAGGGTCGCCCGGATTTCAACTGGGTGATGGGCATAATCATCAATCACCTTGGCTCCTTTTACCTCACCTAAGAGGTCAAACCGTCGGTGAATTCCCTTGAATCGTGTAATGTGCTTTGAAATAGCCACGGGGTCCACTCCTAGCACATAGGTGGTGGCAATGGCCGCCAAAGAATTATAAACATTATGTAGACCAGGAATATTTAATGAAAAAGACCCGATGGTCTTGCCTTCAAAGGATACGTCAAAGGAAGGTAGTCCTTCGAAACTAAATTCGATGTTATGGGCCATGAACTGACTTTTGGTTTTAATACCGTAGGTGATCACATGACAGTCTAAATCCCTAGAAATTTCCCTAACATGAGCATCGTCATAGGAGGCAATTAAGAAGCCTTCCTTTGGGATGCGTTGGGCAAATTTTTTAAAGGCAGACTTGATATGTTCAATGTCTTTGAAGTAGTCTAAATGATCTTCGTCAATATTGAGTATAATACCGATAAAGGGATAAAATTTCAGAAAGCTTTCTACATACTCACAGGCCTCTGTAATAAAATGCTGGCTTTGGCCAATCTTAATATTGCCTCCAATTTCATCGAGCTCTCCCCCCACTAAAATGGTGGGATCTAAATTAGAATATTCCATCAGTAGAGAAATAAGAGAAGTCGTTGTTGTTTTACCATGACTTCCAGCCACGGCAATGGCCTTTTCATATTTCTTCATGATTTGGCCTAACATTTCGGCTCGATCCGCCAGGGGGATTCCTAACTCCTCTGCCCGAATACGCTCCGGGTTATCAGCCTTAACAGCGGCGGTGTAAACCACCAAATCAGGGTTTTGTATATTTTCACTGGCATGACCAATAAAAATTTCCGCCCCATGATCTCTCAATTTATGTGTAAGATTTGATTCCTTCATATCAGAACCAGAAATATGGTATCCATTTTCTAACAAAATTTCTGCAATCGCACTCATGCTAATACCGCCAATGCCAATTAAATGAATATGCTTTAGTTGATGTTCATCCATATTAAAAGCAATCATGAATTTCACTCCTTCCATTGGTTCTTTCATTTAAAATGTCTCATAAGATATCTTTTTGTATTCTTGCCTTAAATATATATTTTAATTAATTTATAATATGAAACTCTAATATGTATGATAACATAAAAAAAGCTTGAAATATACTATCTAGGTAGTACTTTATTGATTTTCTCTGTAAAAACGAATAAAATGGAAAATATAAATACGAACATTCGCCTTACAAGGAGGGAAAAAATGACTAAGTTAAAACGTAATGAAAGAATTGCCGCCATGGTTAAGATTTTAGGAGATCATCCAAATCATATTTTTACATTAAATTATTTCACTGAAAAGTTTAATGCTGCAAAATCAACAATTAGTGAAGACATTGTCGTGGTTAAGGGAGCCATGGAAAAGATGGATTTAGGGAAAATAAAAACGATTTCAGGGGCTGCAGGGGGCGTTAAATACATTCCCATAACAGGTGCTAAAAAAAGTCAGCAGATTCTGCAGAATATTTGTGAAAAGATGAATTCATCCCACCGAATTTTACCCGGGGGTTTTTTATACATGACAGATATTATATACCATCCACAGACCATCCATAACCTGGGAGAGCTTTTTGCCACCCAATTTAATTACGAAAATGTAGATGCCATTATTACCGTAGAGACAAAGGGAATTCCCCTTGCATTGATGGTTGCAAAGGCCATGAACCTGCCCCTGGTTATTTTGAGAAGAGATAATAAAGTAACCGAGGGATCCACAGTGAGTATTAACTACATTTCTGGATCTAGTGACAAAATTTCAAGGATGTCCCTATCCAGAAGGGCCCTAAAGCCAGGGGCAAGGGTGATCATTATTGATGACTTTATGAAAGCAGGGGGAACTGCCAAGGGAATGATCGACATGATGAAGGAATTTGAAGTAGAGGTAGAGGGAATTGGTGTTTTGATCGCCACCAAGGAGCCGCGTAAAAAGTTAGTCGACGAATATGTGCCACTATTGATCTTAGAGGATATCGGGGAGAGCCAAGGAAAGATTGATGTGGTCCCAAATCCCATTATTATTGAATAAAATGAGAACTGAAAAAAATTCAGAAAATTATAATTACAGAAAGAAGGAAATTGGAAAACCATGGAGAATAACAAAGGATAAGTAAATTTTTTTGTTCACACAGTTCAGCAAGACATAAGGAAGGTGGTGAAGGACGATGAAGGTAACAGATGTACGTATTAGAAAAGTGGCAGCGGAAGGTAAAATGAAGGCCATCGTTTCTGTAACATTTGATGAGGAATTTGTTGTACATGACATTAAAATCATTGAAGGACAGAACGGGTTATTTATTGCCATGCCAAGTCGAAAAATGGGTGAAGGGGATTTTAGGGACATAGCTCATCCAATTAATTCCGACACAAGATCCAAGATCCAAGACGCAATTTTCGCAGAATATGCAATTATGAATGAAGAAGTACAAGTTCAAGTGCAAGTGACCGAAGAGGCCCTGTAAAAAGGGTCTTTTTCTTTTTTGGTAGGCATCTTCAAGAAAATAACCAGTCAGTTATCTAAATTTCAAAAAAGGGTTCATTAATTGCCTGAAATGTAATAAACTATTAAGGAGACATAAATGGACATAAATCGTGGCTACTCTCTCGTCTTATCTAAGGGGAGAGTTTTAGTAATGCACTGAGAATCAAATCCGTTAAAAGAGGGAATGGTAAATTAAAAATAGAGAGATGGAAGGTGAAAGAATGAAACTGAAGGCAATCATATTGGCGGCAGGAACAGGAACAAGAATGAAGTCGAAAATGCCTAAGGTACTTCACAAGGTATGTGGACAAACAATGTTAGGACATGTCATCGATGTGTCAAAGGATTCTAAGGCTGAAGAATGCATTGTTGTTGTGGGACATGGGGCTGAGGAAGTTCAGAAAACCTTACCTGAGGGAGTCAAGACAGTGTTACAGGCAGAGCAACTAGGAACCGGTCATGCGGTGATGGTGGCAGAGGAACATATTGAGACCCAAGGAACAGTATTGGTGCTCTACGGAGATGGACCATTAATTACAGAAGAAACATTAAATGCATTGATGACCTATCACCAAGAAGGGAAGTATAGTGCCACTGTGTTAACAGCAGAACTTGAAAATCCAACTGGGTACGGTAGAATTATCCGAGATGATGATGATCGGTTAAAAACCATTGTAGAGGAGAAGGATACCACGGTAGGAGAAAAGGAAGTCAGAGAAATTAATTCCGGGATCTATTGCTTTGATTCTAAGGTCCTAAAGGAAACACTTCCAAAAATTCAAAACAATAATTCCCAAAAAGAATACTACTTAACCGATGCCCTGACCATTATAAAGCAAGAGGGGTTAAAGGTAGGGGTATACCAGATCGAAAACTATGAAGACATTATGGCGGTGAACTCCAGAGAACAATTGGCTGAAGTAGAGGAAGTCATGCAAAGGCGGATTGTGAAGAAGCATATGGAAGCAGGCGTTACATTTATTGATCCCCAAAGTACCTATATTGAAAAAACCGTGAAGGTCGGAATGGATACCATTCTTCACCCAGGCGTAATCCTTAAGGGCGCCACAGAAATAGGAGAAGATTGTATCATTGGACATAACAGCCGTATTGAAAACAGTATCCTTAAAAATGGCATTGAAGTTCAGAGCTCCACAATTATTGAAAGTACAATAGATGATCACGCTACCATTGGACCCTATGCCTATCTAAGGCCCCAGAGTCACATTGGAAAGCATGTTAAAGTTGGGGATTTTGTAGAAGTTAAAAATGCCACAATAGACGATCATTCCAAGGCTGCTCACCTAGCCTATATAGGAGATGCAGAGATTGGAAAGCATGTGAACATTGGTTGTGGTGTTATTTTTGTCAATTATGATGGAATCAAAAAGCATAAGACAATTATAAAGGATCATGCCTTTGTAGGTAGTAACAGTAACCTTGTGGCCCCTATTACCATACAGGAATCAGCCTTTGTAGCTAGTGGATCCACCATTACAAGGGAAGTCCCTGCAGGCGCTTTGGCCGTTGGACGAAGCCGACAAGAAAATAAAGAAGGCTGGGTAGCACGAAAAGGAGTAGGGAAAAAATAATAAATTGATGAAGTCAGATTGAACAAAACTTAAGGAGGAAAAGTAAATAATGAATACGAGTGGAAGTGGGATAAAAATATTTTGTGGTAATTCAAATACAGAGTTAGCAAGTAAAATTGCTGAGATTCTTGGTGGAGAGATTGGAGAGGCTGAAGTATCAACCTTCAGTGATGGCGAAATTTCCGTTAATATTTTGGAAACTGTTCGTGGGGCAGATGTATTCGTTGTGCAATCAACAAACCCTCCAGTGAACGACAACTTAATGGAATTACTCATTATGATTGACGCCTTTAAGCGTGCTTCAGCAGGAAGGATTACTGCAGTGCTGCCATACTACGGATATGCGAGACAAGATCGAAAGGCAAAAGCCAGAGATCCAATTACAGCCAAGCTAGTGGCAGACATCTTGACGACTGCAGGTGCGGATCGCGTATTAACAATGGACTTACATGCTGCTCAAATTCAAGGATACTTTAATATTCCAGTGGATCACCTATTAGGGGTACCGATTCTAGCAAAATACTTCAAGGAAAAGAACCTCAAGGATGTTGTTGTTGTTTCACCTGACCTCGGCAGTGTTACCCGGGCAAGAAATCTTGCAAACCATTTAGATGCACCTATTGCCATCATTGACAAACGAAGACCTAAGGCAAATGTGGCAGAGATCATGAATATTATTGGAGAAATTGAGGGTAAAAATGTAATTTTAATTGATGACATGATTGATACAGCAGGAACCATTACCCAAGGAGCCAATGCCCTAAAGGAATTTGGCGCCAAGGATGTGTATGCATGTTGCACCCATCCTGTATTATCTGGACCTGCCATGGAAAGAATTGAAAATTCCGTCATCAAGGAGTTAATTATCACCGATACCATTCCACTACCGCCAGAAAAACACAGTGATAAGATCAAGATTATGACTGTGGCCCCAGTTTTCGCAGAGGCCATTCGAAGAATCTACAATAATGTTTCTGTTAGCAAATTATTTGATTAGATAAGAGGTGGCACAAATGTACATCATCGTTGGACTAGGAAATCCAGGTAAAAAATATAGTGGAACAAGACATAATGTTGGCTTTGATGTCATTGATCTCTTAGCCCACAGGCTAGGGATAACTGTCAATAAACTGAAGCACAAGGCCCTCTATGGAGAGGCACGTATTGGGGGAGAAAAGGTGATTTTGGCTAAACCCCAAACATTTATGAATTTAAGTGGTGAAAGCATACGAGAGATGATGCAGTTTTATAAGATTGATCCCGAAAACCTCATTGTTATTTATGATGACATTGATGTGAAGGTAGGCTCATTGCGGATTCGACAAAGTGGAAGCGCAGGAACCCATAATGGTATGAAGTCTACGATTTATCAGCTGCAGACCGATGCATTCCCACGGATTCGAATCGGTGTGGGGCGACCTGAATTTGGTGACTTATCTAACTACGTACTAGGTTCCTTTACAAAGGACGAAATTCCCTTAATGAAGGAATCCCTTGAACGAGCAACCTTGACTGTGGAGTCCATTGTCATAGATGGAATTGATAAAGCCATGAATCGGTACAATGGATAGAAATTGAATAAATCCCATAGATCAGGCCCATCCTAACAGTGAAAGATCCCAGCCAGCTTACCCTTGGCAGGGGGTCTGACACCCTTTTTAAAAATCAGGACTAAAAGGAGCGTAAGGATGGGGATTATTGCAGGCATAATTGCGGCATTACTTGCTTATTTATTAAATAAGTGGGCTTTAAAGGGGGTAGGAGAACGGGGGTTGATTGCCTTGGTCCCTTTTATTGAAGAGGCAGCCAAAAGTGGCGTGGCCTTTTTATTAAAAACCTCCTTCATACAGGCCCACTTTGTTTTTGGTTGTGTTGAAGGGGTTTATGATATGATGACATCATCAAAGAAAATTGGTAAATGGGCAGCCCTTGCCAGTATCCTAAGCCATAGCTTTTTTGGCGGCATTACCTATTTCGTTTATACACAAACCCAAGCACTACTTTTGTCCATCATGGCAGCTTGGATCTTCCATAGTGGATGGAATTGGTACATTACAAAATATTTATAGCGGTAGACAAGCCCGGGAGGATGGATCCCGGGCTAAAGCCGTTCGCCAAATTTTAATAAAACTATTCTACCAAGGCAGGTGAAGACCATGGACAAAAAAATGTTATTATCTCCCCTACGACAAAGTCTTGAGTATCATCAACTGCTAGATCGGGTGAATTTAGAAAAGACACCGGTGGCAATACATGGACTCAATGATTCCCAAAAAGGACATATGAGCTATGGCTTGTTTGATGATTCCAATGAACAGGTATGTATCTTAACCTATAGTGAGGTAGAGGCTAGAAAAATTGAGCAGGATTTAAAGTTCTATATCGGAGACCGTGGCCTCTTTTTCCCCTCAAGAGAGGTTATCTTTTATGATTTAAAAGCCCAAACCGACCATGCACAGCAGGAAAGAATGGAAACCCTGCAAAAGATCGCCACAGGAGAAAAACATGTGGTGGTGGCATCCATTGAGTCTCTTTTATTAAAATTGATTCCTCCAGCCCTTTACAAAAAGGATCAGATCAGCTTCAAGGTGGGAGAGAGCATTGACCTCGAAAAGGTCACCGAGACATTTGTGAAGCAAGGATATGAGCGGGTAGAACAAGTGGAGGGAAATGGACAGTTTAGTATCCGTGGGGGTATCATTGACATTTATTCTGGGGGAGAGATATCTCCCTATCGAATTGAGTTGTTTGATGATGAAGTAGACTCCATACGGCAATTTCAGGTAGATACCCAGCGCTCTACTCAAAAGGTACAAGAGCTACTGATTTATCCCGTGGCTGAAACCATCATTGAACCAAGTGCAGTGGAAAGTGTGATTCAGGCCATTGAAGCTGAAGGAGCGGCCTTATCCAAAAAATTAAAGGGTGGCCCCAAGGAGCGGTTGGCTGAAAAGGTGGCGGAGGTCAGTAACAAATTCCGTGAGTTTGGACACTTCAACGGTGTAGAACAATATGCCCCCTATCTTTATGAGCAAGAGGCCTCATTATTAGATTATTTAAATCCCAATGCCCTGGTAATCATAGATGAACCCCAAAGATGTAAGGAAAGGGTCAGGGGCTATGAAGGGGAATTTAAAGAGAATTTTAAGACATTACTAGAGCGGGGAGAAGTGCTTCCCACCCAGGGAAATCTACTTCTTGCCTACGATAAATTAGTGAAAAGTGTATTGGAACGAAGGGTCATTACCCTATCATTACTTCCTAAAAACACACCAGACTTTCCCCCAAAGGAAATTATCAACTTCATGGCACGACCCGTTCAGTCCTTTCATGGGAAAATCAATTTATTGATTGATGAGCTGAAAAGTCTTCAATATAAAGGCTATAAAATTGTGTTACTGCCGGGAACAAAGGAAAGGGCCCTGCGCCTATTGGAGCTTTTGCGGGAAAGGGGAATTCCTGTAGAATTTGTTGTGAGCCATAAAGAAGAGATTGTATCGGGACAAATTTTCATTATGCAAGGAAGCATCAATCGAGGCTTTGAATATTCATCCATGAAATATATGACCATTACAGATTATGAGATTTATGGGGTTCATAAACGGAAGAAGAAGGAACGCAGGCGAAAAGATGCAGTCAGTATTAAATCCTTTGTGGATCTACAGGTGGGAGACCACGTGGTTCATGAGGGACATGGAATCGGTAAATATATAGGCATAGAGGAACTAAGCGTTGAGGGTATCAAAAAGGACTATATTAAAATTCGTTATTCCGGTGAAGACCACCTCTATGTACCTACAGACCAAATGAACCTCATACAAAAGTATATCGGAAGTGACAAAGGCAGCCCTAAACTCAACAAGCTTGGGGGTGTGGAATGGGTCAAGACAAAGGGAAAAGTTAAAAAAGCCATTGAGGATATGGCGGAGGAGTTATTAAAGCTTTATGCCGAAAGAAGAAGAAACAAGGGCCATGCCTTTGGGAATGATGGGGAATGGCAAAAACAATTCGAAGATCTCTTCCCCTATGAGGAAACCCCAGATCAGCTAAAGAGTATCGAAGAGGTCAAGGCTGATATGGAGCAGGAGGGTGCAATGGACCGCTTACTCTGTGGAGATGTAGGATATGGAAAAACAGAGGTGGCTATCCGGGCTGGATTCAAGGCAGTCATGGACAGCAAGCAGGTGGCCTTCCTGGTGCCCACAACCATTTTAGCCCAGCAACATTTTAATAATTTTAAACAACGATTTTCAGGGTTCCCAGTGACGGTGGAAATGCTCAGTCGCTTCAAAACCCCAGCCCAACAAAAACAAGTTTTAGAAGGAGTCAGAACAGGAAATGTGGATGTACTGATTGGAACCCATCGCCTGTTATCCAAGGATATTGAGTTTAAGGACCTAGGTCTACTCATCGTTGATGAAGAACAGCGATTTGGTGTCAAGCATAAGGAACGAATGAAGCAAATGAAGGAGTCCATTGATGTCTTGACATTAACGGCAACGCCGATTCCTAGGACATTGCATATGTCCATGGTAGGGATTCGAGACATGAGTGTGATCGAAGACCCACCAGAGGAAAGATTCCCAGTTCAAACCTATGTGATTCCTTACAATGAATCAATGATCATTGATGCCATCACAAAGGAGATGGCTCGGGGGGGACAGACCTATTATGTATATAATCGAGTGGATGGAATCCATCAAGTGGCAAGAAAGCTACAGGAGTTGATCCCGGAGGCCAGAGTGGCGGTTGGACATGGGCAAATGGGTGAACGAGAGCTAGAAATGCTCATGATGGATTACCTAGACGGGGTATATGATGTGTTGGTTTGTACCACCATCATTGAAACGGGACTAGATATATCCAATGTCAACACCATTATGATCCATGATGCAGATAAGCTAGGGCTTTCTCAGCTGTACCAGCTCCGAGGACGGGTTGGACGTTCCAGCCAGCAGGGCTATGCCTACCTGATGTACCAAAGAGATAAAATTCTATCAGAGGTGGCAGAAAAACGTTTGAAGGCCATTAAGGAGTTTACGGAGTTTGGATCTGGCTTTAAAATTGCCATGAGGGATTTAGAGATCCGTGGTGCAGGAAACCTATTGGGATCTCAGCAGCATGGACATATGGCTTCCATCGGTTATGATCTGTATATTAAGCTACTAGAAGAAACCATGGCAGAAATGAAGGGTGAAGTGGTGGAAAAGTACGAGGACACCAACATGGAACTCAATGTCAACGCCTATATTCCAGAGCGCTTTATTGGTAGTTCCACCCATAAGATTGAAATTTATAAAAAGATTGCTTCCATCAGGAACCAGGAGGATCTCTATGCCATAGAGGAAGAGATTGAAGATCGCTTTGGAGACATCCCCATGAGTGTGAGAAATCTTTTAATGATTTCATATATTAAAGCCCTGGGAAATCAAATTCGTGTTCAAACCATTACCCAAAAAGAAAAGGAAATACGAATACAGTTTACGAGGAGCCAGAAACTGAAGCCCGAAAACATTGGGAGCGTCCTGCATCAATATCCTAGGAAGGTCAGTTTCCATGGAAGCGATCAACCCTATTTGATCTATCAGATTCGAACGGCGGATCAATATAAGCTATTAACAGAGATCAAGGAAGTAATAGAAAAAATTAGTGGTTTCCATAACGAGGCGGATTCGGTATAATGAAAGAAGTAAGCATTGACAGAATGGGAGATGATGAATGTGAAGAAGATAAAAAATAAATCAATTGGTTTATTGACTGCACTGCTTGCGATCATGTTATTGATCACAGCTTGCTCTACCCCTGCACAACTTAGCCAGGATGCTGCGGCTGAAGTAAATGGGGCCACTGTTTCCATGGAAGAGTTTGATAAAACATTGGCTCTTTTTAAACTAAGCTATGAAATGCAATATGGCTATAATGAAGACATTTTCCAACAAGATATTGGCGGGATGACATTATTAGAGAACATCAAAGAAGGCATTATGGAGAAACTGATATCAGATGTATTAATTGCTGAAAAAGCAGTTGAAAGTGGATTAACAGTATCTGAAGAAGAAATTACAGAAGCCTATGAGCCTTATCGAGTGTATGAAGAAAGTGATGAAAACTTCAGTGCATTTCTAAAAGAGAATGAAATTGATGAGACATTTATTAGAGAGCAGGTAAAAAAAGATATCCTTTTATTTAAATACCGAGACTTTTACAATGAAAATTTAGAAATGACAGAAGAAGCAGCTAGAAAGTTTTTTGATGAGAATCCAGAAATGTTCTCAACGCAAGAGGCAAGTGCAAGACATATATTAGTAGCAGATCTGGCACTAGCCGATGAGTTGGTTGTGCGTTTAGAATCCGGTGAAGACTTTGCCACCCTAGCCCAAGAATATTCTACTGACCCAGGCAGTGCAGTACAAGGTGGAGACTTAGGATTTTTCCCAAGGGGAGTCATGGTTCCGGAGTTTGAAGAAGCTTCCTTTACACAGCCCATTGGAGAAGTAGGTGCACCTGTACAAACACAGCACGGATATCACATCATTTTAGTTGAAGATCGTGTTGACAATTCCTATGACTTTGATGAAATGAAAG
The DNA here is from genome assembly GCF_000016985.1 of Alkaliphilus metalliredigens QYMF. Classification (NCBI taxonomy): domain Bacteria; kingdom Bacillati; phylum Bacillota; class Clostridia; order Peptostreptococcales; family Natronincolaceae; genus Alkaliphilus; species Alkaliphilus metalliredigens. The sequence continues at coordinate 180,472 of NC_009633.1, forward strand.
AATCCATTATGGGTTACCTAAAGAACCTTGAGTTTGAAAAACATTTAGAAGAATTAGTTGGAAATGCAGAGGTTCAGAAAAGAGAATCATTATAGTCATTAAACTTGGTTAAATTTTATAAAAAAATTCCTTCTGTGTATAAAAAGACTTGATTGGTAAAATAATAGCATTACAACCAATTAACCTAACAACATAGGAGGGAATAATATAGTGAAGGCCACAGGAATCGTAAGACGTATTGATGATTTAGGTAGAGTTGTCATCCCAAAGGAGATTCGAAGGACCCTGAGGATTAGAGAAGGAGATCCACTAGAGATCTTCACTGATCGAGAAGGAGAAGTCATCTTAAAGAAGTATTCCCCTATTGGAGAATTAAGTGAATTTGCTACAGAATATGCAGAATCTTTACATGAGGCACTAGGACATATTGCAATGGTTACAGACAGAGATACTGTTGTTTCTGTAGCTGGTGGTTCTAAAAAGGAATATTTAGAAAAAAGAGTCAGTAAATCCTTAGAAAAGGCAATGGAAGAGCGAGAGGTGTCTGTTCTAAATAAAGGGGATAAGCTTCACCCCCTTGTGATAGATGAAGGAGAAGAACCTCGATTTTTAGCACAAGTCATCGCTCCCATCGTCACCCATGGAGATCCAATTGGAAGTGTTATTCTGTGTTCAAAGGACCAAAATATTACAATGGGAGAAATGGAGGCGAAGATTGCAGAAACAGCAGCAGCCTTCCTTTCAAAACAGATGGAGCAATAATACATTGTCAACCCTGGGTTTCGACTCAGGGTTGATTTTTATTTTAAGCACTTGAAATCTTAAACAACGCCCGTTTAAGATTTAAGTGCGCTATGAGTCGGCGCGATAGCGCCAGACGAATTTTAAGCACCAGACGAATTTTGTGGACTGTACGAAGCCCAAAGAATCTGTTATAATTAAGTTTGTCTGAATTTAGACGCTGAAGCGAGCTGTAGGAGGAGTTGTGAGATGAAAAAAGAGACCTTTTTAAAGGGTGCATTTATTTTAGGGATGGCAGGATTAGTTGTAAAAGTATTAGGGGCTTTCTTTCGAATTCCCTTAGGAATTATTATTGGGTCTGAGGGGTTAGGCTATTATCAAGTGGGGTATCCTATATTCACCCTACTATTATCCTTTTCCACCCAAGGGTTTCCTACCGCCATTTCCAAGCTAGTTTCTGAAAAAAGGGCTAAAGGAAATCCAGGAGGAGCCCATAAAGTATTTAGAACGTCATTTTCTATTCTATTAGGTCTAGGCGTCATAGGCTCTTTGACATTAGGCTTTGGAGCGCACTATTTAGTTACAAAGGTAGTACAAAGCCCCAACGCTTACTATGCTGTGTTGGCCTTAGCACCGGCTCTGTTTTTTGTTCCTTTACTAGCCGCATTTAGAGGCTACTTCCAAGGGATGAAAAATATGGCCCCCACTGCAATATCTCAAGTGGTAGAGCAGGCTGGACGCGTGATTTTAGGATTGACGTTAGCCGTAGTGCTATTGAATAGAGGCGTTCACTATGCTGCCGCTGGAGCTGCCTTTGGGGCAACCATCGGAGGCGTTTTTGGGCTCAGCGTGATATCAATTATATATTTAAGACATAAAAAACGAATTCTAGCCCAATTTGATCGTTTACCCGATGAGCAGGAAGAGCCAACAAGGGGAATTATCAAGGATCTTGTGACCATTGCAGTGCCGATTACCATTGGGGGCGCAGTGATGCCATTGATTAATATCGTTGATACCATGATTGTCTTGAGAAGGCTACAGGCCATCGGCTTTACCTATGAGGAAGCAAACAGTTTATTTGGACAACTAACAGGAATGGCAGCAACCCTGGTGAACCTACCACAGGTGCTAACTGTTGCACTGGCCATGAGTATGGTCCCTGTCATTTCCGAATCTAAAACAAGAGGAGATTATGACACAATTAGGGCGGATACCCAATCGGCCATGCGTGTGTCCATCATGATTGGACTGCCAGCAGCCATTGGATTAGCTGTATTGTCAGGACCCATTATGCAACTATTATTCCCTAATGAGCCAGCCTCTGTAGGCGAGATTTTATTCTTCTTATCCTTGGCTGTATTATTCCTAACACAATTACAAACCCTAACAGGAGTGCTACAAGGACTAGGTAAACCATTTATTCCTGTTAGAAACCTGATGATCGGTGCAGGGACAAAGCTAGTTGTCACCTATGTGCTAACGGGGGTTCCAGCCCTCAACGTAAGGGGAGCAGCCATCGGAACTGTGGTGGCCTATCTTGTGGCGGCGGTGCTCAACTTTATTGATGTGAAAAAGTATACAGGAACAAAGTTTGATTTATACCAAACATTTGTGAAACCCATTGTGGCAGTCATATTCATGGGAGTAACAGTAGGGGTGACATATGCCCAATTGTCTGGTATCATAGGCAATAGCCTAGCTACCATTAGTGCCATTGGTATCGGAGCTGTTATTTATGGGGGAATCCTTTTAAAGACAGATGCCATTACACAGGATGATTTTGATTTATTACCTGGGGGCGGTAAAATATCTAAGGTGTTGAAGAAGGCTGGATTGATGAAATAGGAAGGTGTATAAGATGGGAAAATTGATCATTGTGGGTTTAGGACCTGGGGGAGATGAGCACATCACTGTGGCAGGGCTACAGGCGATGAAAAATCATGAGCATGTTTACTTGAGAACGGAAAGACACCCCGTTGTTTCTTATTTGAAGACCGAGGGAATCCGATTTAAAACATTTGATGCCGTATATGAAGAAGTGGAAAGCTTTCAAGGGGTATATGATCAAATCACCAATCAGGTTTTAACCATGATGGAACAGGGAGATGTGGTCTATGCTGTGCCAGGGAATCCCTATGTAGCCGAGACCACGGTGCAACAATTAATTAAAAAATGTGATGAATTACAGCTAGAGCGAAAAGTTTATCCAGCCATGAGCTTTGTAGATGCCATGTTTGTGGCATTGGAGCTGGATCCGGTGGATGGATTTCAACTGGTGGATGGACTGCAATTAGAAGAACAGAGACCTGATCCAAGTCGGGCTAATATCATCACACAGGTCTATGATCCCTTTATTGCTTCAGAGGTAAAATTGAGACTGATGGACTATTATGATGATGAACAGGAAATTTTCGTGGTAAAGGGTGCTGGAATCCCTGGAGTTCAAAGGATTGAGCAGATTCCGTTATATCAGCTTGACCGACTAGATTGGATAGACTATTTAACCAGTGTATTCATTCCGAGGATTGACAGCCCTCAAAAAAAATACTATAATATGAATAATTTAATAGAGATCATGGAAAGATTAAGGGGTAAAGATGGCTGTCCATGGGATGTAGAGCAAACTCATGAAAGTTTGAAGCCTTATTTGATTGAAGAAGCCTATGAAGTGTTAGAGACCATTGATGAAAAAGATGACTTTGGATTAGAAGAAGAACTAGGGGATCTGCTTTTGCAGGTAGTCTTTCACGCTCAGGTTGCCCATGAGAGAGGTGCCTTTCGCATCCAAGATGTCATAGAGGGAATTTGTCAAAAGCTTGTTTTCCGACATCCCCATGTATTTGGAGAAGTAGAGGCTGAAGACAGCACAACGGTTTTGAAAAATTGGGAGGCCCTTAAGAAAGAAGAAAAGCAAATCACCAGTTTATCTCAATCAATGAAGTCAATCCCCAAGGAATTACCTGCCCTGATGAGGGCCTATAAAATCCAAAAGAAGGCCAAGCAAGTTGGATTTGATTGGCCCGATGTTCGAGAGGCTGTTGAGAAGGTACATGAAGAGCTACAGGAACTTTTGGAGGCCAAGGCTGAGGGGGAAGTAGAACACATCCAAGAAGAGTCAGGGGACCTACTCTTTGCCGTTGTGAACGTACTACGATTTTTCAAGGTTGATCCAGAGGTGGCCCTTAACAAAACCAATCAAAAGTTTGTTAAAAGGTTGCATTACATAGAAGAAGCTGCTAAGTCCCAGAAGTTGAATTTAGAGGACATGACCCTTGAAGAAATGGACATTCTATGGGAAAAAGCCAAAAAAAATGAATAATTAGCAAGAATACACAAAAAAGCAGAAGAAAATCCTTAAAAAAGAAGGAATTTCAAATAAAAAAGAGAATATGACTATACGTATTCTAATATACTAAGGAGGTAATATATAATGAACAAAGCAGATTTAGTTGCTAAAATGGCAGAAAAAAGTGAATTAACAAAGAAGGATGCAGAACTGGCTTTAAACTCATTTATGGAATCAGTAGAAGAGGCACTTGTGGATGGTGATAAAGTTCAATTAGTAGGATTTGGAACTTTCGAAGTAAGAGAAAGAAAACCAAGACAAGGTAGAAACCCAAGAAACCCTGAGCAAGTAATCGAAATCCCAGCTTCTAAAGCACCTGTATTCAAAGCTGGTAAGACATTAAAAGAAAAAATTAACGTATAATAAAAATCAGGTCATTGGACCTGATTTTTTATTTTTGGAGGGAAATAAATGCGCTTAGATAAATATCTAAAAATCTCTAGAATTATTAAACGAAGAACTGTGGCCAAGGAAGCCTGTGAAGGTGGTAGGGTATCCATAAATGGAAAAACTGCCAAGCCAGGAACAGAAGTAGCTGTAGGAGATGAGATTGAAATACGCTTTGGAGATAAGGTACTTCGGGCAGAAGTTACACGGTTGGCTGAGCATGTGAAAAAGGATGAGGCCAAAGAAATGTTTCAGATCATTGAAAACAATTAAAGCATTTTCCCCTGGAAACTTTGATTAATTGATTTATATGTATTGTGGCTCGTGGTATAATCAATTTATATAGGTTTTAAAATAGGGGGGGCGGACTGGTGGATGAAAAGGTGTTTAGTCTATTAGAAAAAATGTACATTGAAATGCAGGAAATGAAATCAAGTATGGCCACCAAAGAAGAAATGCAAGAAATAGGATCAACTATGGCCACCAAAGAAGAAATGCAGCAAGGCTTCCGAAAGGTGAATCAAGATATGGCTAGACTGGAAGCCAAGATGGATGAAAACCATAAGGCTCTTTATGATGGGTACAAGCAAAGCATAGAAGGAATTAACGCAATAAATGAACGGGTAGATAGATTAGCTGATAAGGTGGACAACCAAGAGCTTAAACTACAAGTGGTGAAATCAGCAAAATGATGAATAACAAATGGATATAAGGGGACATTCCAAGATAATTGATTGGTGGGATGTCCTCTTATCTATTTAATTTAAGGTATATAAAGCCATCTTTTTCAAATACTAAAAATACTAAATAAAAAGAATCAACAATAATATGAAAAAGGAGGATTTATATGTTGAAGTTTAGAAAAATAAGTATACTGTTCTTTGTAATGATATTGATTGTTGCTTTGATTGGGTGTCGGGCTGCTGAACGACCTGAGGATGACCAGACACCAGATCAGGCGGAAGAGGGAGAACAACCACCGATTCCTGACGAGATTACCAGGGGAGAAGGAGAAGAGCCGGTACTGAAGGTCTATATCCATGAAACTGGAGAGATTAGAGAGATGTCCATAGAAGAGTACCTAATCCCTGTGGTGGCGGGAGAAATGACTAATGACTGGCCTGAAGAAGCCCTAGCAGCCCAAGCTATCTTAGCCAGAACATTCGTGATGGAGTTTATTACCGACAAGGGCGGATCTAAGTATGAAGGAGCCCATGTGTCGACGGATATCGAAGAGGCCCAGGCATGGAGTGAAGAAGAAGTAAATGATTTGGTCACGCAAGCAGTGGAAACCACCCGGGGACAAGTAATGGTCTATGAGGGTCAATATGTTAAGTCTTGGTTCCATGCCCATGCAGGGATGCAAACTGCCACAGCTCAAGAAGGACTAGGATTTGAAGCAGAGGAACCACCCTATATACAAGTAATCGAATCTCCTGATTCCCAAGAAGCACCGGAGGATGATGCCAACTGGACAGAGACATTCACTAAGGCAGAAATTATTGCAGCGGCCCAGGAAAGTGGCCAGGAGCCAGGGGATTTTACCGCAATTGAAGTGGCGGAAACAGGCCCATCCGGGCGGGCAACCCAGCTACAAATTGGAGAAGCAACCGTAGCGGCTCCAGCCTTCCGTATCGCCCTAGATAGCACAAGAATGAAATCCACAAAACTAGAAAGTGTACAAGTAGAGGGAGACCAAGTGACCATGAGTGGCACAGGATATGGCCATGGAGTCGGAATGAGCCAATGGGGAGCCTATCAAATGGCACAGGATGGCAGTAGTGCAGAGGACATTGTGAACCACTATTTCAAAGATGTTCAAATCATGAAGCTTTGGGAGTAATCAGTTCTAATTTCACCACACCCTTCATAACCTTAAAGTAAGATTAGTTATGGGGAAGGGTGAGGTAAATGGAAGAGCGCAAAAAAACAAATCACCGAGGACATAGCTTGATACTAGAAAACAGAGAAAAGCTGAGCATCTCAGGTGTTGAGCATGTCAATAGCTTCAATAGTGAACTCATCGTTGTGGAAACCATTGATGGGGTGTTAACCCTCAAGGGAGAAGACTTAGATGTCAGCAAACTAAGCCTAGATGATGGGAATGCATCGATTCAAGGGAGAATTTACTCCATGATCTACAGCGATCGTTCCAGCCTAGGAACAAAGGGAAGCGGATTACTAAGTAAAATGTTCAAATAGCTATCGATTGAAAAATCGGTAGCTGTTTTTTTTGCATATGTCGTCACAGGACAAAACCCTGAAGAATAGACTATATATAACTAGTTTAATATCTGAGGAAATTGCATAATTATATTTTCTGGAGGGTTGACCATGATGTATTCCATTTCCCAAGAAGCCTATATTTTACTAGCGACGATTTATGGGGGTATATTAATTGGCTTTATTTATGATCTATACCGCATCTTTCGTGGCGTTTTTAAACCCAGTAAAAAAGCAACTGTGATTCAAGATCTGTTATTTTGGACAATGATTTTCTTTGTGTCCTTTTATGTTTTGATCTTTAGTAACCAAGGGGCCTTGCGATTTTATAATTTTTTAGGTTTTGTCATAGGGGCAGTGGGGTATCAATTGTTACTAAGCAATCTTGTTTTAAGGGCATTGGTTTTCATCATTAGAAAGCTTCAGCATTTCTTCAAAGATCTATACCAAATTGCGGTATATCCCTTTCGACTTGGAAAATTTATGTTAGCAGGACCTGTTACCTATTGTAAAAATAAGGGTAAGCCAGTATACTATAAGACAAAGAAGCTTTCCAGGCTTCCCGGTAGAATTAAAAAAGGGATTACCAAAAGTGTAGGTACATACTTTAAGAAGAAGTAGTGGTTGATAAATGAGGAGGAAGTTCCGTGAAACGAAAGAAAAAGCGTTTCAATAAAATGAAAATATACATGTTAGGGATCGTCGTGCTGGTCGGTGGATCTGTCACCACAACCCTTTATGACCAACAAAAAGAGATGAGATACTTAGACCAGAGAGAAGCTGCACTTCATGAAGAAATAGAACGACTGAGTGGCGATGTCCAGCATTTAAGGACTCGCTTAGAAGACAGTGGAACCGACGAATATATTAATGGCATTGCAAGAGAACAATTAAAGATGGTTGGTGAAGATGAAATTATATTTATAGACTTAAATCGAAGTAAGAACTAGTTTGGTAATGCTTTCTTAGAAGAGTTCTATTGAGGCGTTCGTTGTTGTATAGCTGTTTTTACTGCTTGAAAAAGGTCTATACCTTTTTTGAATCATGTGCTATAATATACTTGAAGGAAAAAATGCAATTGTTTGATTTTAAAGGAGGAGTATTAAATCTATGCCGGTACAGGTAGGAACAGTCGTTGAAGGTACAGTTTCAGGGATTACTAACTTTGGAGCATTTATTGACTTAGGTGAAGGACAGACGGGATTAGTACACATCTCTGAGGTCGCAGATGACTACGTAAAAAACATTCGGGATTATTTGAAAGACGATCAAAAAGTGAAAGTGAAAGTGTTGTCAATTGGTAAAGATGGTAAGATTAGCTTATCAATTAAGCAAACCGCACTTCCTAAGAAGAAAAGTGTTAAACCAGCAGAAGTAGATTTTCGTAAAACGGAGTCTAATTACGGTGTGTCTTTTGACGATAAGGTGAGTCGATTCCTAAAAGACAGTGATGAAAAGATGCAATCTGTCAAGTCAAAGGGAAAAGATGGCCGTAAAGGAAACGGATACAATAGCAAAAGAGCTTAATCGTGCATCAGTGCAGAAGGTCAGGGGGAATCCTGGCCTTTTTTGTGTAATCATACATAGAAAAAAGTTTGTAAATACCACAAGAATCGGTGAATCAGTTGATCAAGAAGGATTGTTGTTTGAAAAATTATTCCAAAAACCATTCTCCAAAGGTCTGCATTGATCGTCAAAGAATCCGTATCAAAAAGCCTAAAACACAATATATAGTGGTGGCTGTTTGTCTTAGCTACCATATATTTGATATAATTTGTCAAAACCACCTCAAGGTTTGTCTAACGATTATGATGTTTTATCCAGTATTACTGACAAATCTCTCGGAAAAGCTTTGGTAAACTAACCTTAATCCAAAAGAAAAATAGGAAGGTGATACCATGGCAGACAGAGAAAAGATAACCCCTTATATAAGGGCCACAGTAGAATTAGAAGGACTACAATCAATAACGAAAAGCAGATTTTCAATACCTTATTTATCTAAAAAAATAGTGATATTGCACTTGATCGGGTTTTTATTAGGACGAGCTTCTATTTTAGAAGGACTCACTCCCTTTGGAATTGCTTTTTTTGCAGCGTTGATTGTCAAGGAATCCAAGGGAGCGACAGTGGGACTAAGTACCCTCATTGGTATTATCACCATTCAAGGGATAAGTGGATCAGTTCATTATGGCGTCACCCTGGCCATCATAACCGGGTTGTTCTATTTTGTATTGAATGGGAAAAAGCTCAGTACCATACAGGTGGCATTGATTAGCAGTGGCATATACTTAGGGATTGGAAGCCTGGCATTTACATTTCAAGATTTCTATGTTTATGATTTAGCCATGCTGAGCTTTGAAACAATTGTTGTTTTTGTGGTGATCTACATTGCTTCCTACGCTTTACCAGTGGGACTCCATAGAAGTAATCGAAAGATTTTATCTACGGAAGAGATTATTTGTGTGACCATCATTGCGGCATTGGCACTATCGGGAGTTAATGACATCATGATTATGAGTCTATCCTTAAAAAACATTTTAGGCATTTTATTGACAATATTATTTGCATATAATGGTGGCGCCGGTGTAGGGGCTGCCGTGGGGGTAACCCTAGGGTTAATTACCAGTATGTCCACAGGAAGCACACCGGTTGTCATCGGCGTCTTTGCTTTTTCAGGGCTATTAGCTGGCATATTTAAGGACCTAGGAAAAACAGGAAGTGCCCTTGGGTTTTTAATGGGCAATGCCATCTTAACATTTTACATCAATGGATATTATGAAGTCCTCATTCAGTTTAGGGAGGTTATGGGTGCATTCATCCTATTCATCCTGATGCCCAAGGAGTGGATTGCACAGCTAGAAAAGTTTTGTAACACAAAAAATGGCATTTTAAATACCAGTAGGAGCCATAGCGAGCGGATGAAAAAAATTACCAATGAACGGTTACTAGATTTCTCCAGCACATTTGCAGAGCTGTCGGCGACTTTTGAGAGTATTGCAGAAAAGCAACAAATTTTTGCCCAGGAGGATTTATCAAAGCTCATGGAACGGGCTGTCAACAAAGTGTGTGGCGATTGTGGTATGAAACGAAGCTGCTGGGAGAAAAACTTTAATACCACCTACCAAGCCATGAACGATCTTTTAATACAAATCGAAACAACAGAAGAACTAGATCCTAAGGACCTGCCAAGTGGTCTTCAAAAACGCTGTATTTATCCAAAACAAATTTTAGAGAATATGATCCATGTCTATGAAATCAATCAGGTGAATATGCTTTGGCAAAATCGATTAAGAGAAAGCAGGGACCTTGTAGGGGAACAGATGAAGGGCGTATCTAAGATCATCGGAGAGTTGGCCCAAGAGCTCAATGGCAGCATCAAATTTGATGTAGAGTTAGAGGATGCCATCTATGTAGCCTTAGACCAGCATGGACTTGCGGTGAAAAACATTATGGTGGCCAATGATGAAGGTGGAAACCTGGAAATTACCGTAGAGAAAAGACCCTGCTACAATCGGGAGAGCTGTACCCAAAGCTTTATTCCAGTGATCTCACAGGTGGTGGGTACAAAGCTAGTGAAGCAGCCCAAGAATTGCAACTTGAAAAATGCCCAGGAGGGTTGTCGCTTTACTTTAGTGGAAGCCAGAAAATTTGATGCATCCACTAAGGTGGCAAGGGCCAAGAAGGAAGGAAATACCCTCTGTGGAGATAGTTATACATTCATGGACCTGAGAAACAATCAATACATGATGGCCATCAGTGATGGAATGGGAACAGGAGATAAGGCCTATATTCAATCAAACGCCACCATTTCCATGCTTGAAAAGATGATGGAGGCAGGGTTTGAGCGGGAGATTGCCATTAATACCATCAACTCCATGTTGATGCTCAAATCAACTGAAGAAATGTTTTCTACCATTGATTTAGCCCTATTAGACCTATATAAGGGGACCGTAGACTTTGTCAAGGTAGGCAGTGCCGCCACATTTATTAAGGAACGGGGGGGCAAAATCAAAGAAATTAATTCCTCCACACTCCCCATAGGGATTTTATCCGGGATACAAGTAGAGGGGAATGTAAAAGAGCTGAAGGATGATGAATTCATTATTATGGTATCCGATGGTATTTTAGAAATAGATGAAGCGGGAGACGGAAAATGGTTGAGGCGGTTCCTTGCTAACATCGATACAAGAAACCCCCAGGAGCTAGCAGATAAAATACTCTATCGAGCCATGGAATTTACAAACAATAAGGCACTAGATGATATGACGGTTATGGTGACTAAGGTATGGAAAACAAAATAAAGAACATAAAAAAAGAACATAAAAAAAAGAACATAAAAAGGCAGTGCAACTAATCGAAAATGATTATTTGTACTGCCTTTTTATGTTCTTTTATACAGTTTGATTGAAAAATCCGAAGAATATACCCATAAATGCCACTTGATCACTGGAAGACTTTACAGGTAGCTGATTTTAATAAATGATTAAAAATTAATCATACAATGCTAAAAAATAAGCAGAGACTAAATCCCATGAAGGATTACTTCTGTTGTTTGGGGAGGGGAGAGGTTTTGTCTTTTGCATATTTTTTTGATGCTACAGAAATAAACCCCCAAATTGCACGCTGGTCCTCTACGCTTAACCCTTGATAGCTCTCGATAAGTCGTTGCTCATCTGATGAGAGAGAATAAAACGAGACGGGGCCACTTTCATAAGTGATATCTGATACTTCTATCTGAGGATTGGTGGTCATTTCATTAGAATACTTTCCAGTTAACAACCAATCGATGGAGACCTGAAAAAGTTTCTTAAAGGCAAGTAGCGCATTGGTAGAGGGCATAAATTTATTGTTTTCTAATTCACTGAGATTGCCAATGGACAGTCCAGTCAATTTATTGACATCGGTTAATGTTAAATGATTTGCTTTTCGAGAAAACCGAATACGCTCTCCGATGGAATTCAATCTGTTACCTCCTTTTCTGATAAAAGATAAAATTGTTGACAATATCTTTTAAAAGATATATTATTAAAATGAGATCTCTAACTATGATTAAATCTTAATCAATTTTATTTTATCATAAATTTTGATGAAACGAGAATAGAAAGTTTTTAGGATGGGTGAGGAGAGGGATGGTAAAAAGAAGATTGACAAGACTAGGATCTGCAGTCCATGGTCGACTTGTTCAACTAAATATGACGCAACGAGAACTTGCTAAGGAAATTGGTACATCTGAGGTTTATTTAAGCATGATTTTACGAGGAAGACGCTCAGGCAACAAATACAGAATGAAAATTGTTGAACAATTGGATTTAGATGAGACATTTACGGATACAAACAACCACTGATATGGATAAGTTTCGTAATTAGAAGGGGGAATAGCCGTGGCATTTTACAACGAGGTGGCAGAACTTAAAAAACGAGTTAAGGAGTTAGCAAGCCAGGTAGAAGAAGGGAAGGCAGAAGAGCAGCTTAAAAAAGTGCAGGCCCACAGTCAAGAAGTAGATCAAATACTTAAGGAATATATGATGAAGAATAAGGCAAATGGATAAACCAATCGAAATACAGATTGGTAAAAAACTTCAGGTTTCAGACATAAGAAAACCCAGCAACCACAGCGTATGATGATACGTAAAGGTGCTGGGTTTTGAAGTAACCAAGACAATGATCATTTTTTAAAAGCTTGAGTCAATTACCTTAGTTTTTTAGTGAGTACGATACATGAGTTGTGATAATAAAAAGGGTAAAGCTATGATATAATGGATAATAGTAGTAATAACCATAATTATAAATAAACTCATCACATTATTCTTAAAGTAAATAATCATACAACCGAAAGGCAGGAGACAAAATGAAAAATATCATCAAGCTCATGAAAATGAAAAAGCCAACGATCGTCCTGGTATTTTTGATCGCCCTATTAACCACATCCGCTGTATATGCACAGCCTGCATCAGACTATGAAATGGAATTGATTCGACACTACATTAGAGGAAGCTACGTAGAACCAATAGACCTTGATGAAATCACAGGACAGACACCAGAGGAGATGTTCTCTGGACTAGATGACTACAGTACGTATTTTCCCAAGGAAGATCTAGAAATGTTTTTAGAGGATGTCAGAGGAGAGTTTGCTGGCATTGGTGTTTACATTACAGAACAAATGGGGAAGGTCATTATTGCTGAGCCCATTGAAAACTCTCCTGCCCAAAGAGCAGGAATCCAACCTGGAGATGAGATCCTATCTGTGGATGGTGAGGATGTAAAGGGACGCCCCCTAGATGTAGTGGCTGCCATGGTAAAGGGACCAGAAGGAACCCAGGTGAAGATCGAGGTGAAGCGCCAGGGACAGGAAGACACCATTATCTTTTCCATGGATAGGGCCTTTATTACGGTGAACCCTGTGGCACATCAGGTGATAGAGGATATTGGTTATATAGAGATAAAAAGTTTTAATGAGCATATGACGGAAAATATTGAAAAGGTTCTGATGGGTTTTAAAGAACAGAATGTAGATAAACTTATTATTGACCTTCGAAATAATCCAGGAGGATCCTTAGACGAAGCGGTGAAACTCAGTAGATTGCTGTTACCTAAGGGACCGATTGTACACATTCAGTATCGAGATCATCAAACAACAGTTGTCTCTTATTTAGAGGAGCCACCCTTTGAAAACATGGTTGTTTTAATTAATGAAGCCAGTGCCAGTGCCTCTGAAATTTTTGCAGTGGCAGCAAAGGAGTCAGGGATTGCCACGCTTATTGGTAAAACCACATTTGGAAAAGGGTCCGTACAAAGAGTGTACACCCTGCCAACTGGAACCGGCTTTAAATTAACTGAGGCACGTTACCTAAGCCCTGAAGAAAATGAGATTGACAATGTAGGGGTTGCACCCCATATAGAAGTAGAGCGCTTTGTTCCAGATGTGTTAACCGTGGACTTCTTACCATTGAAAATGACAAGAAAGCCACAAATCGGTGATGAAGGCTCAGATGTTGAGGGAGCCCAGCAGAGATTAAAGGCCATGGGCTATACCATTAAAGACCCTCAAGGGGTAATGGGAGAAAGTACCTACCAAGCCATTTACCAATTTCAAGAGGATGCAGGACTCTATCCCTATGGCATATTGGATTTTAGCACCCAAGGGGCATTAGATCGTCTATTTAACCAATGGATCCAGGGGCCAGATCAGGATGAACAACTAAAGCATGCGGTACGACATTTCAGCGGATATAGCATGTTTGTAGTTAAGTAAATGTGAATATACAAAAAAGATAAGAGCCCTAATTAAGAGGCTCTTATCTTTTTATATTAAAATCCGGTTTTAAAATTTTTGTTGACACACTATTTTTTCAGCTGTACCGAAAGTGCATTATGAATTAACACAGCCACATCTCCGCGGGTGACCACATGATTTGCATCATGGGAAATGTTCTTGGTCAAATTAAGACCCTCTGCTTGCTGTAAATAGTTTTCAGGCCATTGCCCCAGCTTCACTGCATCATCCTTGTATCCCAATAGTGAAACAAGAACGCTTAGGGTTTCGGCATAGGTAATGTTTCCTTCAGGTCGGAATGTTTGATTAGGATATCCACTCATCAAACTTTCATCCACCGCAATGTTAATGTAGCCTGAGCCCCAAAAGTCACTGGGGACATCGGAAAAAGGCGTTTTGCCCATTCTGGATTCATGCTGATGAGACAACCCAACTATTTTAACAGCTAGGGTGGTGAATTCCGCCCGGGTGATGCTATTTCCTAAACGTAGTGTCCCATCTTCATATCCAGAATAAATCCCCAGTCCCCTTAAGGTGTCTCCAGCTTTTTGTTCTAATGGACTAGCTGTGGCACTGACCAAGCCAACGTGTAAAAATAAGATGAGGACCAGTACCAAAGTAAGCTTTTTCTTCATGTTTTTCCCTCCATCACCAACATTTCGTTGGATTCTTTGATGACTCTATTATATCAGAGCAAGGCGGGGGACGACATTAAGGTTCCATTACAAAATATGACGAAATATGACAAAATATTTCATTGTAAATTTGAAGCTCTACCACAGCACATCCTACAGCAAATCGATTGTTGATAGGTTTCGATCAAACACCTTGGGGTGTACATCGACGTTCCAAAATCGCTTGATATAGCTGACAGCCTGTTGGACAAATGCGTGGAACTCATCACCCTCACTTTCTTCAACAGCACGCCAGGAATTTTCCTGTTGAGCAAAATCCCCCGCCAGTCTTAAATCAAAGGCATCTAAATCCCTTTCGGAAAGAGAAAAGTCAAAGGAGAACACCTCACCACCAAATGAAAACCTAGAATAGTGACGATTCAAATAAGCCTCTATTTCAGTTAATAAATCATAGGAGCGAATATGGCCCTGCTCAAAGCTAAAGCGTAGGGCTGTTTCATCTCTGGATTCATCGATTATCCTACCATTTACACCAATCTCTCCATACAAGCTTTCAATTTCTCGTTGAAGGTCGAATAGATAGTCCATCTTATCCTCTAATTCCCATTCATAGAATCTAGATTGAGTAAAGTAAATATTCAAATCGATGTCTCTTCGAGTAGAGATAGCTTCATATCTGAAAGTCACCTCAAGGGAGCGTCTGTTGTATCGTCTTAGACTTCGTTGGAGTTCTCGCTCTAAGCGTTCTGCATCCACTGACTCTGTGGTTGAGGTGTCATAGTCAGCAAAATCAAAGTCAAGATAATCCTCATCACTTTCGAAGAAAACATAAAAGGAATCATCGGAGTCATCAGCAGAGCTTCGGATAGAGCCTACCAATATAGCGTCAGGGTCATATAGATCTTGGATGACATCCCACATGTCACTGACTAAATCCAGTAAAATATAATGGTTGTTACGATCAAAAAGGCGTGAGTCTTCTTCACTTATTCGAATTCGAAGACGATATTCATGATCCCGGTACTCAGTAAAGTGGATACGCAATTCCATTCCATCATAATCTGAAAAATAATCCCTTAAGTAAGCTTCCATTCGAGTCACAGATGAAATCTGACGATGGGGGTACAGGCGGTCTCGACTTCTTCGTAATTCTTGTTCTAGGGAGACAATCTCCTTTAAGACATTGTCGATACTATCTTGCTTTTGACCTAATTGGTTAGGCTGAAAGGGAACGTCACCCCATAAGAAGTTGTCGTTAAAAATATCAAGCTGATGCGCTGTTTCATCATAAGAAAACGAAAAATAAAAACTATCGGCTAAATCCACTAAAGGAAGATAAATTTCATTATTAATCTGATATACTTCTCCCCTTAAGGGAAGTCGCTGTCCATCAAGGCGAACTTCTAAATTTTGCACCCAAATTGCTAAAGGCTGATGACGAATACTTTTCTCAGAACTTCCCTGCTTCTTTTCATCAGCATAAGCGGCTTCATGAAGGTGAAGACGCCTTACTCTAGAATCGTCATAAATAAAATCAAAATCAATCCATCTTTGACTGCTCTCAAAATCGACATAAGAGGTGTGGTCAATGGTATAATCAGAACGATCATCCCGAATCCAACCTTCTACTTGGGCATAGGGATCATGAAGATCTCTTACGGAATAGAGCATATCTTCAACCCAGTACTCAATTCTTCTCTTAGCCACTTCTCTAAAATCCTGACGGTCTTCATAAGGGAAGGTGATCTGCAATCGATAGTAGTCGCCGGTACCACGGCGAAGGCGTATCGTCATTGGAATTTCTAACAACTGATCATATCTATCCTGTAGATAGTCTTCCATTTCAGCAAGGGTTGTAATCCTTTGGTGTGGAGTGAATTCTCGATTGTTCAATTGTGTTTCAAGTTGTTTTTGTTCTTGATTCAATTTTGCTAATAAATAATTTCGTTGTAATAACGTTACACTATACTCTTCTTCGGTCCGGTAGTTAGTAAATCCACCGGTTAATAAATCAATATACCCACTTCCTTGGTTATAGTCGATTTCCATAGGCAGATAGGTGGACAGGGACTCTAAGGGTACATAGAGCAGTCCACTATAAAAGAAAGGGTCTTCCTCTAGTCTAATAAAATCATTGTTAATGGTAATGTCCATATCATGGAACTCCCCAACAATACTTCGACTATAGCCCGATGGTAGAGCTGAAGCTGATGAAGATAGCAATAAAATACATAATAATAAAATGAAAATAATCCGTTGAATACGCAAAATGTATGGCCTCCTTTTGTGAAATAGATAAAGTTCCTATAAATAGTATATCGGACAAAAGCAAAAAAAACTAAAGAAAACCACAATAATTTCTAGTACCATTGTTTCGTTTTGGTTACAATTCCGTCGAAAAAAGAAAAAAGATGTCATTTATGCTATAATTATCATAAATAAATACCAAAATATTCTACTGAATTTGTCTTGAATAAGCCTCATTTTATTGGTAAATTTGACGATATATAATGAGAGAGGAAGCTTTTCGCTAAAAGATAAAAGGAAAAAATCTACGGAGGTGCTTAGGCATATGAAGAAAGAGAGTCAAGAAAAGCGTCTGTATAAAAATAAGTATAAAAAGAAAATAAATATAAGAAGAATAATCGCTTTAAGTATGGTATTTACGATGCTATTTACCATGTTGGGAATAGAAACATTAATGGTTTTTGCAGAGGAGGATCCTAATCCAATTATTAATAAAATCAGTATATTTCGATCCTATTCTAATATTGAAAACCCCGATACCTACTATATAGATATAGAAGGAAATCATTTAGAGGACATAGAAATTTTGATTCGTAGGCCAGATGGTGAAATAGAAGAATTAGACGATTACATCTATCGTTCAAGGGTCTATGTACAGGTAAAAGTGGACCCAGATAACATTGCAGATGCCATCCGGGTATCCGGTATTGGATGGGTGGAAATAGGTGAAGATGATATGCCCGCCATCGGCTCCTTTGACCCCAGTAGTAGAAGAGTTAAGGCGGGGCAGACCCTGAGTATAGGAGGGGAAAGCTTCGCCAATATTGGCGAAGCTAATCAGATAACAGCAAGATACTCTAGAGGAAATACCATTACTCCTATTACTGATGAAGCTGGAAACATAGATATAAATAATAATGAGATAAACATATCTAATATTTCAGGAAGTGGATTTCAAACCATCCGCTTTAAAAAAGACCTAGAGGGTCAAGTGTTAGGTGGTCAAGAATTTGATGTAGAAATTACCCACTTGTATGCCAACATATTTCAAATATATGATGATTTAAGTGTATCAGACGATATAACGATTTTCCCAAACCAGGGGGTGGCGGGCTCACGATTTACCCTAGAAGGAGAGAGCTTACTTAATACCAACAACATGAGCGTGTTCTTCTTGAGGGACCTTGAAGCTGAACATTTCACAGGGGAAAATAAGGCTAGAAATATTAACTTTATAGAAGGAGACGATGGTGCAAAGGATAGATTTATTGCCGAAGTTCCTGAAGACATAAGCGTTGGAGAATATTACATCGTACTGACCAACCATGTGGCCGACGGAGAAGATGCCCAGGAGGTTGTAAGCCGGGAGAAGGTGATTGAAGATAAGTTTCTTGTTATACAGGACACCAACTTAGGTAGGATCACCAGTGTGGACCCCAATAAAGGACCCGATAGTGGCGTCAACAATGTAACCATAGAAGGAAGATACATAGGCAGTATCAGCCCCAATATATTTTCACCTGCAGAAGGTGTGGAAGCCACAAAAACTTTTGGTGCCAGAAGCCTTCAACTAACCTATGGAGATGGCACCACTGCAATTGGTGAATACAACCAAATTGGTGGAGACGATCTAGAAGTTGTTAAATTAGAAAGAACCCTTAGGGCAGTTATTGGAAATGAAATAACCTTCAGGCCTGAAACATCCACGAACCCCCACGGGCAGGACCGAATAAGGGTAAACATCCCAACCTATGATTTGGTAGAGGAAGACACACCGGTGGATATTACCTTTATGATAGAAACAGAAATCACTTATAGAGAGAGTGGTGTAGAAAACACATTAACCCTAACGGAAGAAATCATTAGAGAAGATGGCTTTACCTTCCAGCCAAGCAGCTACGTTCCAGAGATAGATGTGATTATACCAGAAAGAATTGAAGTGGAAGAGGGTGACGGCTTCTATCACCTAAAAGAAGAAGAAATGCTAGTTGCAATCTATGGTGAAAATTTCATGGTTACTAGGTTTGAACATGATGGACAAACCTTCACAAGATATCCAGCCATACTGCTTGGGAATGAAATTATTTTAAATAGAAACGAAGAAGATTATGATGATGAAAATGTTCCGCCGGCATCAGATGAAGATCGCATTAAAAATGCCTCTAACACTGACTTAGACATGAGGATATACAACGATGACAATCAATTGGTAGATGGAACCGAAGGAAATGAACTGGGTTCTAAAATGGTGATTCGCATACCAAGGGATCATGAGGCGGATTTGTATCGTATAAGCCCAGGGAGGGTTGGAATTTTACAGGACGTTAGAATGTACAACCCCATAAAGGACTCCAGTGAATATGGGAATTCCATAACCGGTGCCGGAAAGGTGCGATTTGTTGAAGTAGAGCAAGGGCTTCGTCCACGGATCAACAATGTAAACCCCGATGTTGTGACAACCGAAGGTGGTGAGGAAATCGTCATTAGAGGTAGCAATTTTAGAGAAAACGTCAGGGTGTTTTTAGATGGGGAAGAAATCACTAATTTTGATAGGTCAGGAGCCGGTGATACCATCACATTCATGGCGCCTCCAGGAAATCCAGGGGAGACCCAGCTTCAGGTTTTAAACCCAGAAGGAGGTATTGCAACGGCACCCTTTAGATATGTTGAAACCTATACAGATCCCGTACTCCTTGATTTTTCACCTAAGGAAGGTAGCACCGACACTCTAGTTGTTGTCAAGGGAGAAAACCTCCTAAAGCCTGATCCGACAGGAACCAGTACCAGGGATGAAGAAATGAAGCTAATCGGAACCAGGGTAAGACTCCAGGGGGAAGATATTAATAATTATAATCTTGATGCCAATAGAAATATTAACTTCATAGGGTATGAAGCATTGGTTGATAACAAGCTCTTGCAAAGGGAAAATGATAGAGGAAATAGGGTTACACTTTCGGACTATTATCACAGTGTGGTGCTGAAGGATGAAAACACAGGAAACTTTTATACCATAACCTATGACAATCAGAGAAACATCATTCTTTCCGATGGATTAAGTAATGCCTATATAATTGAAAGTGTACATACAGAAGTAAATAGTAGGTTTATAACAGAGGATGGACAAGAGCTGCTACTGAGAAGTGAAGGTGGTCAGGACTTCATCGATATTAATGGAAAGACCCTGGGCGTGTATACTCCCTATCGAGTAGATGTTAACACAGGAGAAATAACAGGCAACAAAGTCAGGGTAAATCACCAAGGAGAGCTGATGTTTCGAGTACCCATTCTTCCGGGAGATGGCTACTATGATGTTGAGATCGTTAATCCAGATACCAATAGGGATGGAAGATATGGTAATGATGGATTTAGATATTACTCCCAACCAAATACAAACCCAAGAATTGAGGAAATTATCCCAAATGAAGGTTCTGTTGAGGGTGGCTATACCATTAGAATAACAGGAAGTGATTTTCTAGAAACTGCTACCATGAAGGCAGGGGTTCATATCAATGGTGTTGAGGTACCTGGTGGAGACATTGACATAAGTCCAGCAGGAGATGAAATCACCCTGAGGGTCCCCTCCTATGAAGGAAACTTAAGAGAGGACTTTGGGGTCAATAGACTATCGGTGCCGGTAGTTGTTGTCAACCCCGATGGAGCCAGTGATGGAATTGAAGACGGCTTTACTTATGTTGTTCCAACCAGTAACCCAGAGATTTCATCGATTAGGCCAGGTAATGGTAATGCCTCTGGCGGAGAACTTGTAGAAATAAGGGGTAATGATTTTAGATTTTATGAACCCTTTGATGATGAAAATAGAGATGGAATTTGGAATGTTGAAGAGGAATTTAATGATTTAAACAAGAATGGCAGATGGGATGACTTTAGGCATTTTACCATGAACGATGTGGAGAACTACCTGCTATATCTCCACTATAAGGAGGATATAGAAGGGGACATTGACAGCATTACACCAAGCTACCAATGGCTTGGAAAGGATAAAACCAGCATACTAGAGACGGTAGATGAAGCCCTAAAAGACCTAAGCCAAGAAGCCCTAGATGAAATCATAGAAAAGGGCTTCGATGAAACAATAAGACCCGTCATGCCCAGGGTTACCTTTGGGGGTAGACAGGCTAAGATCATGGGCTTTGGTAGAGGTTTTATTGAAGTGGAAACACCACAGCATCCAGAAGGAAACGCACCTGTTTTAGTGGTAAACAATGATGCTGGTATGTCTCCAGCTCATAACTTCGTCTATACTTCATCGGATCCAACTATAGAGGAAATCATTCCCCCAAGGGGCTCTAGACTAGGTGGAGACCGGATCGATATATTAGGTCGTGATTTTGATAGAAGTACAAGGCGTATTTATACAGGAAATACAATAGAAAACAACTCTTTGGTTAGTGAATATACAGAAGACAATAACCCATTGGTTAGGTTTACTGCCATAGGAAACAGAGAGTTACCCTTTGAGCATGATAATTCAGGAAGACTCACAGGTACCAATAGAGCCACGGTAGTTTTAGCAGGGGAATTAACCCTAAGGTATGACGGCAGCAACAGAACCGTGGAAGTTGAAATAAAAGATGGAGATGATTTTTATAAGACCACCATCGAAGGTTATCAAGGAGGACTTAAATATATCCCAACCTCTATTTTAAAGGATGAAGAAGACAACCCATATATTGAGGAAAATCCAGATGAAGCACTTTCTCTACGGGGGGATGAATTGATTAGCATTGAAGTAGATGATAACAGATTCTTAGTAGAAAGAGGCTATGCAAGGGATACGGAGTATGTAAACAACCGGCAAATTAGGGTCAATACCCCTGCTTACTTTACGGTGGGAAATGTGCCTGTCTTTATAATCAATCCAGATGGTGGTAAGTCCGAGGGTAGCTTTGAGTATCTTTTTCCAGATAGCAGACCGAGGATTATAGAGATCTTAAGGGACGGACAGGAACCTCAAGTAAGAGAAGAAGAAGGAGAGACTATAAAGATCCTTAGGGTCATTTATTCAGGTGGCAACATGATTCATATTTATGGTGAGGATTTTAGAGAAAACACAGAGGTCAGAATAGCCAGTATTGCAAATATACCAAGTGAGGACATTGAACAGGATCGAGTGGAAAACCCCTTCAATACGGGACCAGAAATACTGGATAGACTGACATTTGAAATGCCCAATGTGGGAGAAGAAACCGTGGGAGAGCGCCACAGGGTTGTTGTAAGCAATAGAGATGGTGGATCAGCTTATTCCGAT
This sequence comes from Alkaliphilus metalliredigens QYMF, assembly GCF_000016985.1. Classification (NCBI taxonomy): domain Bacteria; kingdom Bacillati; phylum Bacillota; class Clostridia; order Peptostreptococcales; family Natronincolaceae; genus Alkaliphilus; species Alkaliphilus metalliredigens. The sequence continues at coordinate 202,596 of NC_009633.1, forward strand.
GGCTTGGTTCCTCCTATATACATTGAGTTTTTTAGGGGAGAAAGTAATCCAAGCGTAGAAAACATAGAACCCATGGAAGGGCCCGCATCAGGTGGCACCCGGGTTCGAATCGAAGGTGATGACTTTAGAGAAGCCATGGAAGGCTTTGAGGATGGCGCACTAAATGTTCACTTTGGAGAGGTCAGCATTGATGAAGATGACATTAACTATATTGACTACAGAACCCTAGAGGTAGTCGCCCCCTCCAGTGAAAGGGCAGGTACCGTTGATATTAGAGTAGAAAACCCCGATGGAACCCTTGCCATCTATCGAAATGCCTTTACCTTTATTAGCAAGCCCAAAATAGAAAGAACTGATCCAAGGGGTATATTTGCCAATGACGTGGAAAGAGAAGTGACAATAGAGGGTCGCATGTTCCAAGGAGGGGCCATGGTTGTCATTGGAGGAAGTCTAGTCAGAAGTGACGATGTAACCGCAGACATGGAGGTACAGGGAGAAGGAATTTACGATGTAGATGAATCAGGAAATAACATAGAATATAGCGTTGTAGGGGGGCGGCAGCTACCCAATGTAATCGTAGAAGACCAATATAAAATGACCCTTCGCTTCTTAGAGGATACAGAATTGGATAACCATGACTTGATTATTATCAACCCCGACGGCGGGATATCCGACCCCTATAATGACTTTGATTATGAAATCCCCATCCCAACCAAACCACTGGTATTAGAAGCCATACCAGGATTTGAAGGAACCGTGCAGCTGATTTGGTCTGATTCAGACCCAGGTGTACTGAATGCTGCAGATCACTATGAAATTTACGGTAGAAGATCGGGAGATAGTCAATATTCCCTGTTGAGTGACACAGAAGCCGCCCAGTACCTGGTGAGGGGCCTAGAGAATGGTGTTCGATACGACTTTATGGTTCGGGCCTTAAATGAATATGGAAGCGCTATAGAGTTCGCTGAGATCACTGTCAGGACCTTGAGTGCCAGGGAAGATGACAAGGCCAGGGAAAAGGAAGAACAGCTAGAGAGAGAACAGCAGCAGCTAGATCAAGAAGGAAAAGAGGAAGTCATTAACGGAACATTGGTAAAGACATTAGGAAGAGATCAAATTCCAGTAGGACAGGGTGCCTATGTGGTTGATTTCTCCCCAGCCCAATATAGCAGTCACGATCGATTTGTGGTGGCTATTCCGGTGGAAGTGTTAAATACCATTACTCGTCAAGTGACCATCACAGATGGCAGGGGAAGCTTTACATTTTCACCCAGTGCATTCTATACAAGGGAAGTCATTCAAATCCCAAGGGATGAACAAAAAGATGCCACGGTGAGAATCATCTTTGAAAAGGTCAATGGACAGGCAGAGCAGAGTCTAATTGGAGCCATTCCAAGAACCCAAAGACGAGCCTCCGACATTTATGGTATTGACTTTGAGCTACAGACAGGAAGAAACACCACAGCACTCCATAGAATGCTGACACAGGGGCGATTTAACTTGAACTTTGACGCCTATCGATACCCAAATGCCAACGGCAACGGTATTTTTATGGCACAATATGATGCCAGCCAAGGACAATTCACAGGACTTGGGAACAACAATCAAGTTGCAGTACAATACCCAGGTCGATACATGCTATTGTCTGACCGTTAGCATAAAGGGCCCCCTCGGGGGCTCTCCTTATTAAAGTCCACAAGTGATTACATATAAAAGTATAGAAATGGAGAGAGCGCTATGGGAAAAATGCTTCAAAGAAGGTTGGCGGGGTGCATGGGCATATTGGTTTTATTCTCCTTACTTTTGGTACCGACCTACGCAATCGAAGGGTTATCGAGCCATCCTGTTTATGAAGGGGTTTCTGACCCAATAGAAAGATATAATGAAACTCAATTTAATGATATTGACAATCACTGGGCTAGAGAAGCGATCCAAGAAGCAGCAGCCTTCGCTCTAATGAGTGGGGTGGATAATCAAAGATTTCAACCCGATGGAATTCTTTCCTATGCCGATGCCCTAACGGTCATTGTCAAGGCCATAGGACAGGAAGGGGAAGCCCAGCAGCTTGGAGAAAACCAAGCTCCAGCCGATGTGAGGAACCTATCACTACTGAGTACTGCAGATCATTGGATCCAAGGAACGATTCAAGTGGCCATAGAAAATGGGATTGTCACCCCTGAAGAGGCCGGTGAAATTTCAAACTTAACACCGAATCAATTGGAGACCATAGGAGAGCAGATAGAGGATCAATTGGACAATTACAATGAAGGAAACTACACAGCCCAAGAGTTGGCTGCTATTGAACAGCAGATCCGACAGAAGCTTGAGATCAACAGCACATGGAATCAGCCTACTACCCGACAACAAGTAGGACAATGGATAGCCAGAGCGTTGAAGTTAGACCCTGTCTATGGAGACAAGATGACCAAGGTGCGTCAATTCAAGGATTGGGAAAATATCGATACAGAAAAAGTCCCCTTCATTGAAGCCATGCTACAGGGGAACTATATGTCTGGCACTTCAGGAACGACTTTTGTGCCTCGAGGACAATTAACCCGAGGACAAATGGCACAAATTATTACGAAGGCCCATGATGACATGATGGACGCCCGCGGCATCACAAAATATACAGGAGACATCACAGCTGTAGAAACAGTGCAGCAGGATCAACAGGATGTCACACTTTTCACCATTAGAAAACAAGACCAAAGTCATCATGTATTAAGTGCTGTTGCCGGAAGTCATGATTTTATTGTGAAAAAGGATGGTACCATGGGACTATCTAACCGGTTAAGACGAGGAGATGTCCTCCGATACTATATTAATGAAGAAAACAAGGTACTCTATGGTGTTGTCGAGCCCCTTCAATCTAGAGAAATAGAAGGATTTGTGGAACTCGTCAATAGTGAAAGTAGACAGCTTATGGTCACAGACTTTGCTGATCAGCGACATGTGTTACAGGTGGCCCCTAATGCGGATATCACCGTCAACCAAAGAGCTTCCTCCCTCAATAATATTCTCTATGGACAAGAGGTGGTTGTCACCGTAAAGGGGAATAATGTCACCAAAATAGAGGCATTTTTAGAGGAAGATCCGGATCGACATGGATACATTCCACCGGAAAGTCGTATCAAGGTGGGGGACATTCTCTTTATAGATGAAAACGAAGTGGAAATACGGGTGGACAATCAACGGGAGAAATATCGGATTGTCAATGGAACCCAGGTACTGAGAAACGACCAAAGAGCAAACCTTTTTGAGGTTAAAGTAGGGGACCGAGTCATCCTAACCTTTGATGACATCTATAGCCCAGATATCTCAAGTATCCGGGTGGAGGATCACGAACGACATATCGATGGGATTTATCGAGGTCGATTGGAGCAGGTGAACCCCAGGGGCAATGAAATTGTCCTAGGAAGCCTAGTCCGCTATGAAAACGGAAGATGGCAATCGGTACGAGATACACAAATGAAGCTCAGGGTAGACAATGGCAACCTATACCAAGGACCAAGTCAAACAGACCTTACTGGGCTCAGTCGCTTTAGAGGAAGTGAGGTTTATGTGGCGGTGGAAAATAGCTACGGTACCCCGGGGGTGGCCAAGCTACTGACAAAGGATGGATCCACCCTCTATTATGACAGTCAAATTAGTGACGTTGAATTTGCCACAAATCGAATGGTGGTGGACGGCCACAGCATGGGCTTCCATCCCGGGACCATTGTGGTACAAAACAACCGATTGGTGGATGTGCTAAACCTAGACAGGGGACAAACAATCCACTTGGCAGGAGACCTCAATAGAGGCGGTCGAGACGCAGCATTTGTTTCCATTGAAGGTAGCAGCATCATCGATGATCGTATCGATAGCAGTCGTATTGTAGTGTACAGAGGAAACATTGAAGATATTGGCCACTATGGTGTCACCATTGGACGCCTAGGGTACCAGCTCAACTATCTACAGCTTGAAAACCACCGTTGGCAAGAGGTAGGCAGAAGAGAAAAATTCACCTTGACGGAGGATAGCTTTATATTTGACAGTGAACTGGAGCTGGAGATTGACAGCAGTCACTTTATTGATTCTCGATTCATTGATCCACAGGACATTGAGGATGATGAACTCAGGAGACGGGTAGAGGATGATTTTTACTTTGATAAGAGTGCTTACTTTGTTGTTCGGGAAAGAACATATGGAGACACAGTGGACCGAGAGGTGTTGGCCCTCAACATCACCCCACATGTGATTTATGACAGAGGATCAGTTCAAACAGAGCACAGCGCAACCGCCAGCATTGAAGGGGTAGACCTAGACCAGGGACAAATCACCCTAGGCAACGTACGTAACTGGAATGGGTTAAATAATCGCTGGGAAAGAAGCCAAGGACAGCAGGAAATTGACATTCATAAGACCGTCATTTTATTAAATGACAGGCCCATCAGCCAGGAAGAAGTATACTTACTTCGTTCAGGGGCCCAGGCTTATTTAATTAAAAATAAGAATGTATCGACTCAAGATGACGCTTATATACTCATCGTGGAGCAATAGAAGGAGAGGAAACCACATGAAAAAAACAGTAATGATATGCTTTGTACTTCTCCTATTTATGGCCGCTAGTGTCCAGGGATTCGCTTTACAAATCCCTGGATATGAAGGGGGGATCCAAAATGAGATGGCCTATCGGGAGGTTATCTTTATTACTGGAGAGCCAATTGTTGTAGAGGGAACCCTAAACATCACCGACAGAGGGGATCGGGTCAGCTACATTTACCGAGACCTAAGCAATGCAGCCCGGGGTGTCACCATGACCCGTAATGTCACTATTGATAAAGAGATCATTGAAAATGGCAGTGGACAAAGACAAGAGATCTACAGCGTCAGTCGCTATCGAGAAAGCATTCGGGTAGATGGCGTACGCTATGAGCTCACAGAACAAAACCACCCATGGAGTAAGTCCAACATTTATCACCAAAAGCCAGGAGTCACCTACTTTGCTGGGAACTGGGATGGCAAAAAAGTATATACCATCAATCGAAATGAAGGATCCGTGACAGTTCAAACCACGGGCAACGTAGTTGGATATGACCACAATTGGGGAACAACAGAAACCCAAACCATCAGCCACTACATTGACTACGATAGGCAAGTTGATGAAGAGGATTCCATCCGATGGCAGGGAACCGTAGAGGTGGATGTGGCCAACAATCGGACAAAAAGCTATCATTATGAACCCAACACCCCTTCACAAATTAGCTTTCGTGGAGGCTATCTCTTAACCCAAAGAGATGAGAGCGTTTTAAAATATAGCTACGACCTACCTAGGGTAGATGAAGAGGGCTTTACTCTTCGGGGAAGAAATATAGGGACCGAAAGTACCAGCCTAAATACAAATCCGATGAATCAACGATTGACCATACCGGCCATGAGAGACATTAGTGGTCACTGGGCTGAACGACATGTATTACTACTGGCCAGTCTAGAGGCAGTGTATCCCAATAGTACGGATTTTGGTCCTAATTTACCCATGAGTCGAGGAGACTTTGCCCGGGCAGTGGCCATCCTCATGGATATAAAACAAGAGGAACCGGAAAATATTCGAAGGATCAGGGGGCAAGAACCTGTAGAGGCACCCCAAACATTTAACGATGTTTCCCAAGCTCATCCCAATCAAAGCTTCATTGAAGCGGTTTACGAACGGGGGATTATGGCAGGGGTTGGTGACAACAGCTTCAAACCCAATGAGTCCCTAACTCGGGCCCAAGCAGCAGTGGTCCTCATTAAAGCATTGGGATTTGAAAACCTAGCACCCATCCAGCAGTATAGTACAGGATTTAGGGATGATCAGCATATCCCCCTTTGGGCAAGAAATGCAGTATATTTAGCAAGAGAGCTAGGTCTAGTTAGTGGTAGCACAGATGGATACTACTATCCAAACAACACCCTAACAAAGGCAGAAGCCGCAGCCATGCTAACAAACTTCATTGACTACCTACGGGAAGACATACGCTATGATTATCGGGAAAGAATTTTAAATTATTAACTATTTTTATTGAAAAGCATAAAAGTTAATGATATACTATACAAATTATTAAAAAAAGAATTTGAGCTAGCCCGAAAGGGTGGCTTCTTAACACAAGATGGTAGGTCGCCCTTCTAGGGCTTCCTACCCTCTTTTTTGGATTTATTAAATCCCGATTTGCTATACACAACTGAATGGATTAAACAAAATTTCTACAATTCAGCCTGTATATGGAAAATGATAGAAGTTAACACTGCAAGCATGAGAAAAAGCGCGGAGAGAGGAAGTGTTCATATGGCAACAAAGTACATTTTTGTAACAGGGGGTGTGGTCTCCTCCCTTGGAAAAGGCATTACAGCGGCGTCCCTAGGACAGTTATTAAAGAGCCGGGGGCTAAAGGTAACCATTCAAAAATTTGATCCCTACATTAATATAGACCCAGGAACCATGAGTCCCTATCAACATGGAGAGGTTTTTGTCACCGACGACGGGGCAGAGACGGATCTAGATCTGGGTCATTATGAAAGGTTTATTGACATTAACCTCAGTAAAAACAGCAGCGTCACCTCAGGAAAGGTATACTGGTCTGTCATTACCAAGGAGCGTAAAGGAGAGTATTTAGGGGGGACAGTCCAGGTGATTCCCCACATTACCAATGAAATCAAAGAACGGATTTATCGGGTTAGTAAAGAAGGAAACTTTGATGTGGTCATTACAGAGGTGGGAGGCACAGTGGGAGATATCGAGAGCCTACCCTTCCTAGAAGCCATCCGCCAGGTGAAATATGATGTGGGACAGGAAAATGTCATGTACATCCATGTGACACTAGTACCCTATTTAGGGCGGGCCGGCGAGTTAAAAACAAAGCCAACACAGCATAGTGTAAAGGAGCTCAGAAGTATTGGGATCCAACCAGACGTGGTGGTGTGCCGAACCGAGAAGGCCCTATCCAATGAAATGAAGGATAAGATCGGTTTGTTTTGTAACCTAGACCCAGGAAATGTCGTACAAAACATCGATGCAGATAGTTTATATGAAGTGCCCCTACTATTAAAAGAAGAAGGTTTAGACACCATGACCCTTCGACGCTTAGGATTAGAAGCAGGAGAACCCCAGCTAGAGGAATGGCAGGAAATCGTCAGACGAGATAAGAACCCCCAAAACAGCATTACAATTGCATTAGTAGGTAAATATGTGGAACTGAGAGATGCCTACCTATCTGTTTCAGAAGCATTAACCCACGCAGGGATACATAATGAAGCCAAGGTAAATATTGAATGGATCCACTCTGGGGAGCTGGCAAAGGATAATGTAGGAGAAAAACTCGGACAGGCCCATGGTATTTTAGTTCCAGGAGGCTTTGGCGATCGAGGCGTAGAGGGTAAAATCCTAGCATTACAATATGCTAGAGAAAATGAAGTACCCCTATTGGGAATCTGTCTAGGAATGCAGCTGGCAGTGGTAGAGTTTGCCCGAAACATTCTAGGACTGGCAGGAGCCCATAGTTCTGAGTTGGATCCTGAAACTCCATACCCTGTGATTGACTTAATGCCAGAGCAAAAAGATGTAGAGGACATGGGTGGCACCATGAGACTAGGACTGTACCCATGCAAGATCTACCCAAAAACAAAGGCAAAGGAAGCTTATGGTGAGGACTTAATTTACGAGCGCCATCGTCATCGTTATGAATATAATAATGAGTATCGCGATCAACTCATCCAAGCAGGACTTGTCATCAGTGGCATTTCCCCCGATGAAAGATTAATCGAAATCGTAGAACTAAAGGATCATCCATGGTTTGTGGCTGCACAGTTCCACCCGGAGTTCAAATCCAGACCAACAAGACCGCACCCACTCTTTAGGGAGTTTGTTAGGGCTTCGGTGGAGAATAAGAAGTAGTAGAAACAAAATAAGTTTTATAAATGAGGGAATTGTGTAATTATCTTTAAAGAATAACAAGTTAAGAAGATGCAAAGTGTAACAAGAAAGTCGTAGATTTAAAATCATCTACTCCCAGCGCAACGAAAGCTTCTGTTGAAAAATCATAGTTGAAGCTTTCCGTTGCTTAAAGGGTCGCGCATTGAGAGATGACTTTTTACAATACTTTCAAACAGTAAAAGTCATCGAACACTAAGCAGGGAAGGTTAACTTTACATTAACACAACTCAACTTTAAATATGCAATTCCCTCAAACAAATATAATTCTTTTTTTCTTTTTTTACAATTAAAGAAGGTATTTTTTCATAAAGAGCGAATATGTTATAATTGTGGTAGAATAGAGTGACAAGCAATAAAGACCTAAGGCGTCACCAATGTGTAATGAATTGTAACCATTTTGTAATGGTAATTTAGGCTCAGGTTATGTATAATGACAATAGAGATTAGAAAAACGGCAAGCAAAGCCCCTAATCACAAACATCATCGTGAACCCTAGTAAGGTTACACTTATATTACAAGTCTAAAGTCATAGTTGACTGACAATTCCAAAGTTGATATAATAATTCATATCACATAGACAAGATGTTATTCTTTGAAAACATATTATCACCTACATATTTGACAACAGGGAAATCTGATAGTATGCTTTCAAAGGATAATGCAAAAGAAAAAAACATTATCCTTAAGTTCAAAGAATTTTATTGGGAAGCTATCCTTCTTCAGTGACCGAGCATTCACTGGTGGTTCATATGAAGCAAAATAGTTACCTAATAAAAGCTTTACTTAAAGAGGCACAGCCTCAAAAAAGAATACAAATTACAAGGAGGGTTTTACAAGTGAAGAGAAAATTAGCTTTATTATTAGCGCTTGTAATGGTAATTTCTATGATCCCAATGTCAGCATTTGCTGCATCAGGAAACACAGAAACCATTATTAGGGGCGGAGTGCCAAGAGTGGCAGATGATTATGACAGTGAAGTTAGAAGAGGTGAATTTACAAGCCTAAACTCTATAATCATTAGACAGGACAATTATTCAGTAGACGCAACAAATTTTCAATTAAGAATTGAAAATGGTAGTTGGTCTGGCAATGCTGCATACTCCGTGACAGACGGTGTGTATGGAGTGGATCATGATGGAGAGTACAGCATAGCTAGTAGAACTGATAGAGTGCTAGACATCCAACTAGACAGAGCGATCACTAGCGGCAATGATTTTGAAATGCCTCTATACTTTAAGGCAGACGGTTCAGGTCCTGTAAGAGTAACTGTTGATCCATTAGACAGTGGTATTACAGGTGGAACATTTACAGTAGCGAACACTGCTGCAGGTGCAACTATTACAACAATCGATGATGTAATTACATTTAGCGAAGTAGGTTCATTAGATCCGATTCGTATCGAAGAAACTTCTATGGGATCATTAGGTGAGGGAACTCACAGAGTTAGACTAAGATTACCATCTAACTTCGAGTGGACTGGATCAGAACCAACAGTTAGATTCATTAATGGTTTAAATGGAAAAGCAAGTGATAACGTAACTCGTTATGATGGACAACGAGATTTAGAGATTGAAATCACAATCGATGAACAAAGCAGAACAAGAGGTGCAATCTTAATTGAAGGTGCACAAATTTATGCTACAAGTGCTGCAAGAGAAGGCGATGTAGAAGTAAGAGTTTCTGGTGGAGATGTAACTTCTGAAACTTTCTTAGTAGCTAAATATTCAGATTTTGACGTTACAGTAAAAGCTGATGGTGAGCCAGCTGAATTAATCTCTGGTAGATTTGAAAGTAATTTTGATGATGAAGCTCATGAATTACAAACTTTAGTTATTGAAGAAGAAGTAAGAGATGCTCTATTAAATAACAGAAGAACAACTGTTGAATTACCAAGCTGGGTAAAAATACTTGGTGTAGATGTAGATGTTTCAGGTGGAGATAGTAACATTACTTTCCATGGCGTTGAAGATGACAATGAAGACCGAATTGAAAATGTAAGATCAGGGCTATATATCTTTGAAGAAGAAGACCGTGGTTCAAATGATATCGAATTTACCATCGATTCAGATTCTAGTGATGAAACAAAAGTTGAATTAACATTCTACGTATCTGTTCAAGCTTCAAGAGAAGGCGATATCGAAGCAGTCGTTTCTGGTAGAAGTGGTGCTGAAGGTACAGTAGTACTTGGTACAGCTAGAAAAGCTGTTGATTTTGAAGTAGTAGGTGCAGTAACTACATTAGATATCGGAACAAAAGGACAACCAATTCCTGATATGATAATTAGTGAAATTGATGCAGAAGATATTCTAGAAGGTGAATTAATTGTCAACTTATCAGGTGGAGTTACTTGGGATGACTATACAGTAACTGTAGTTGACGGTGACTTAGAAATTGATGATGTAGATGACAGTAACAACCAATTAATCCTTACGTTTACAAACTCAGATACGAGTTCAGTGCCAAGCACAATCGAAATCACAAACGCAGCTATTAACGTAGACAGAACTCCTGCTGACGGTGCAGTAAATGCAAGAATAGCTGGAGATGCTGTAAGACCAAACTTTAGTTCTGCAAATGGCGCAACTGATGAAGGATACTTTGATACTGGTTGGGTTCACTCTGTTAAAATAGCAGATATCCTTGCTGGAGGAGTAGCTCCTGGAACAGATATGCCAAAAGTTGTATTAACAATTGGTTCTTCAACATTCACAGTAGATGGAAATGCTGAAGTAGCTCCAGCTGCTCCATACATTGATGCACAAAACCGTACAATGCTACCATTAAGCATTATCGGAAGAACATTAGGTGCAGAAGTTGATTGGAACGAAGCATCAAGAACTGTTCTTGTAACAAAAGGAAGCGATAGAGTATTATTCACAATCGGAAGCGACGCAATGGTTGTAAATGGTATGAGCATTCCAATGAGATCACAAGCTGTAATCACAGGAGATAGAACGTTTATTCCATTAAGAGACTTAGGAATTGCTCTAGGCGTAGATGTACAATGGGATGAAGCAACAAGAACTGTAACAATTAACTAAGTTTAACACTTAGATAAACCATAAGATGAACATAAAAAGCAGGCTCCTTCGGGAGCCTCTTTTTATAAACATAATTAAATTAATGTTGAAGGATTGCTCAATGAAAAAGGAAAAACGTAGACGTTATTTCCTTATAAGAGGAGGATTGTTATGAAATTTAAAAAGTGTAGTCTCTTTGTTGCAGGCATATTAATTGGTGGCATTTCTATGCTAGGATTAACTGTGTATGGTGATATAGCTAACCAAGTAACAGCTCATTTAGCATCACATATTACATTTGAATTTGATGGTGTAATGAAACCAGTGCCACGGGGATATACTACCCTTTCCTATGAAGGAAGAACCTATGTGCCTGCTCGATTTATTGCAGAGGGCTTAGGAGCTGAGGTAGTATGGGATGAGGCTGATCAAAATATTATTATTACAGGTCCAGAGAAAGAGGAATTAAAAGAACCTGAAGAACAGAAACCTGATTTGTCAGAAGATGAAATGACAGGTGAAGAAGAGCAAGAGGAAGAAGAGCAAGAAGAGCAAGAGGAAGAAGAGACGAGAATAATATACGACGCCTTACCAATCACCTATTATGATGGAGATATCCGATTGAGAGTACAGACCATTGTCATAGATGATGATCAAACTAGAGTTTTTGTATCTCTTCTTAATGAAGGCAATGTGTCTATACAATTAGATCAAAGTGCGACTGTGATTACCATAGATGGGAAAGAATATAAACAATTAGATACGAGGATAGTAAATCCCTATGTATCCGCATGGTATAATGATATAAGAAAAGATGATAATGTAGACAGCCTTGTGCGTATGCCTGTCATACCGGAGGATACAGAGAAGCTGACAATCAAGTTCCTAGTGAGAGAAAATACCTTGCACGCTCCACAAGAAAAAGAAGTTGTTTTTGATATTAAGTTGTAAAGTAAAGATAAAATAAAAAGATAAAGAGTATGCATATCATTTCATTTATCCCTTAAAAGGCAAATGCAACTGGATCATTGGTTGTGCTTTATAAGGGTTTTATTTTTTGACATAAACATTACGGAACCATTAACAATTTATTAAAAAATGATATAAATATTGAACATTGGACTTTTTTAAAATATAATAGAAACTATAAATAGGATTAAAGGATGATAAGGAAGAAGTGATACATAGAACGAAGTAATGGAGTGAGGATATTTTAAGAATAACTAAGAAATAATCAGATAAAATAATGAGGAGGTGATAGATCGAGATGTGAATAAAGCAGTAAGGTAAAAGTACATATGAGTTACACAAAACCATGTTAACTATTTATCTATAAAAAGTAAAGTGAAAATGAGGAGAGAAAAAGATGAAAAACTACAAGAATTATGTGGCAGCTATGACATTAGGAGTATTACTGGCAAGCACAGGGTCAGGCTTAACTGTCTATGCAAATACCAATACACAACAAAACACTCTAAATGTAGAGGATCAAACAGAAGTGGAAGGTGAAGAAGCTTTTGTTTTAACCTATGAAGAAGCATTGGAAAAAGCATTGAAGCAAAGCTATGATCAAAAATCCTTAATGGAAACAATTGATCAGTTAGAGGAAATAAGAAAACAAGCAGCTCAAGGAGTAAGGTTCATTCCCTATGGTCCTCAGGGAGATGAACTGGCAATACGATCACTCTTTGGTTTGCGATCAACAGAGATCAATCTTCAAATGGCCAAAAAACAAGAAGTGACTCTAGAGGATATGTTGGCTTTTAAGGTAAGAACAGAATATGATGATATTGTGAAAAAAAAGAAGGAAATAGAGCTGCAAGTTAAAATGATTGAAAATGTAGAAAAGCAATTGCAACAGTTGTCTAGAAAAGCAGGAGTTGGTACCGCCAGTAATTATGAACATCAAGTGCAGCTAAACAAATACAACGAGGAAAACCAAAAGAAATCTGCATTAGAACAGGAGTTAGATAATCTCTATTTAAAGCTTAATACGACCATGGGTATTGATAGGACAGAAAGGTATGATGTAGCTTTAGAGAAAGAAGTAGAATGGATGGAAGATGTTAATGTGGACACGCATGCCAAAAGAATGAGAAGCCAGCACCCTTCTGTTTGGAGTCAGGAGCAACAGATTAGATTGAATGAATTAGATATACAACTACACGTGTTTAATTCAAGCGATTCACCTTATGAAGCCAAAGAATCAGAACTGAGAAAATCTCAAATTGAACTATCATCTCTAAAGGAAAATATTGAACAATCTGTTAAAAGTACTTATAATCAAATGAAACAGTTAGAAACTCAATATGAGACCATGAAGATTATGCTAGAGAAGGCTGAAAATGATCGGGATATGGCCCAGCTAAGATATGATGTAGGCATGGGAATTGCCCTAGATGTAGAGATGGCAGAAATGCCAGTAACCAGTATAAAAAACCAAATGGAAACCCTGTTAATTTCCTATGAGCAAGTTAGAATGATGTTTGAGAAACCGTGGTTAGTGGTATAAAAATGAATTAATTTAGAGTAGAGGGCTTGTTGTTTATAGCCCTTTAAACTTTAAAAAAATACTGGAATAAAGGTTATATACAGAGGGTATAAGTTTATGTTCAAACATAAATTTATACCCTCTTGAAGAGATACAAGGAAAATGTAATATATTATTAACTGTTTTTAAGCAGATTTAAGAAAAACATAATATATTATTAATTGATTTTGTACATAAAAGTAATATATAATATGGTATAAATTGTATCGAACCGTCGGTCAGGTAAAAAAGTAGATTACTGACGATTTGGTAAAAAATTTTAATAAAACAAGATGTTGGAGGGAAATGAAATGACAAAAAAAGTAATTTATTTTTTATTACTCACACTGCTTTTAACAACTGTCTTAGTCGGTTGCAGTGGAGAAGAAGAGGCAACTACAATACTAGAGGAAGAAGCCTATGTACCTGTAGAGGTTGAAAGAGCAGAAACCAAATATATCGGAAATGGTGTCAATTTAAACGGAAAAATACATGCCAATGATGAGGCCATGGTATTGCCCAAAATACCAGGACGTGTTACTTCTGTCAATGTGAAGTTGGGGGACTTTGTTCAAAAGGATAGTGTTTTATTTACCATCGATCAAAAAGATGTTCTGAGAAGCATAGAGCAGGCTGAACAATCCGTTAATTTAGCCCAAAGAAGTGTGGAGCAAGCAGAAAATGCTGTTGAGACCACTAAAATCAGCTTTGAAACCACAAAGGAAAACATAGAAAATGCTGAGATCAATTTACAAAGAACAAAGGAGCTTTTTGACGCGGGGGCTGCCTCAAGAAGCCAGTTGGAGCAAGCAGAATTAGCGGCTTCGAGAAGACCTTTAGAGACTGTTGAAAATCAAATCCGTCAAGCGGAGATAGGGTATCAACAAGCTCTAAATCAATTATCACAGGCTCAAATAGGTTATCGACAAGCACAGGATGCCCTAGAGGACACAGTGGTGAGAGCACCAATGAGTGGTGTTATTTCAATCTTGAATGTCGTAGCTGGAGAGCTGGCAGGTGGGACACAACCATTGGCTACCATTGCTGATATTAATAGAGTTTATTTCCAAGTAGATGTAACGGAAAATATTGTAAACATGCTGGGAGATGGGCAAGAGGTAGTTGTTAATATCCCAGCAGCTTTAGAGGGGGAAATAATTGGAACCATTGATTTCATTAGTTCCACAGCAAATCCCAATACACGCCTTTATACGGTAAAAGTAAATATAGATAACCAAGAACGTAAGATTAGAACAGGTATGAGTGGCTCCATGGACTTAGATTTAGATGGTAGAGATAATGTGTTAGTAATTAATAGTAGAGCCGTTCTGAATCAAGAAGGAGAAGATATTGTATTTGTTGTGGAAGAGGACCATGCTATTGAAAGGCAAGTCGTACTAGGCATGAACACTGGAGCGGAAGTAGAGATCGTAGAAGGATTAAGGGAAGGAGAGAGCGTAATCGTTAAAGGACAGCAATATGTAGTAGATGGAGAACGAGTTAAGATTGTAGGAGGTGAATAATAGATGAGCTTATCAAAAATAGCAGTAAATAAACCCGTCACGACGGCCATGTTGATGCTGGTAATATTATTACTAGGAGGCATTTCTTTAGCTCGATTGCCATTAGACTTGATGCCCGATATAGAGATACCAGTAGTTATCGTGACTACCAGCTATTCAGGGGTAGGCCCCCATGAAATGGAAAACTTAGTTACGCGACCAATAGAAGACACTGTAGCCACTGTGTCTGATTTAGAAGCTGTAACCTCTGTATCTTCACAAGGGAGTTCCATGGTGATGGCACGGTTTGATTTCGGTACAGACATGGATTTTGCAGCCTTGGAAATGAGAGAAAAGGTCGATATGGCAAGGGGCAGACTGCCGGATGGGGCAACATCCCCCATGGTAATGAAGCTTGACCCAAATGCCATGCCAGTTGTGATGCTATCTCTATCCAATGGGGCTGATCTCTTCGAACTACAGACATTAGCCGAAGACACCATACAGCCAAGATTAGAAAGGATCAGTGGTGTTGCTTCAGTCAGCATCATAGGGGACTATACCAATGAAATCGAAATAAAGGTAGATCAACAGCAACTAAATGCCTACGGTATTGGAATCGATCAATTAACCCAAGTAATAAGTGCCTCTAATATGAATATGCCCGGTGGAACCGTAGAAAGAGGGGCTGAAAAATTAACCATCAGAACGATGGGTGAATTTGAAACCGTAGAGGAAATTGGAGAATTGCCAATCACACTACCTTCAGGCTCTATTATTCGATTGAAGGATGTAGCGGCGGTAGAGGTTATTCAAAAGGAAATATCAACAATATCTAGAACAAATAGTCAAAATGGTATCGGGATTCAAATCCAAAAACAATCAGGAACCAATACTGTTCAAGTTGCTAACTCAATTGACAGGGAAGTAGAAAAACTACGGGCAGAGCATCCTGAGTTTGAATTGATCACCATTATGAATCAAGCAGAATATATCCAAGACTCCATCACAAGTGTAGCTAAAAATGCTGTAGTAGGTGGATTATTAGCTGTTTTGGTATTATATGTATTTTTGAGAAATATTGGTAGTACATTGATTATTGCAACAGCGTTACCTATCTCCATTATTGCAACATTCGTACTGTTATACTTCAATGGGATTACACTAAACATGATGACACTAGGAGGGCTAGCCCTTGGAGTCGGGATGCTGGTGGATAACGCCATTGTTGTACTAGAAAATATTTATCGTTATAGATCAGAGGGTCATTCTCGAAAGGATGCAGCCATAGAAGGAGCGAAGGAAGTTTCAATGGCAGTGAGTGCCTCTACACTTACGACCATTGCCGTGTTTATGCCGATCATCTTTGTAGGAGGGATAACCTCGATTCTATTCGGTGAATTTGCCATGACGGTTGCGTTGTCCTTAGCAGCTTCTTTACTGGTGGCATTAACTTTGATTCCAATGCTATGCTCTAAGATTTTAAAGGTGGAGACTGCAGTGGTAGGGAAGCCAACAGAAGGCATGAAACCCAAGAAAAAAAGGCGATTTCCAGGTTTTTATGAAGCCTTTGACCGTGGGTTTGAAGCATTAGAACAAACCTATAAGAAAGCATTGGGCTGGGGTTTGAGACACAGAAAATCAACTGTTCTATTAGCTATACTGATATTTGTAGGAAGTGTTTCTTCCGTGTTCTTTGTAGGGGTAGAGTTTATGCCTTCTGCAGACCAGGGAGAAATCAGTATTAATGTTACCTTGCCAACGGGATCACAATTATATGAAACAGATGATGTGCTCAAACAAATAGAAGCGTTAATTGAACCCCTAGAGGAGATCGAGATTACTTCTACCACGGTAGGTGGTGGCGGCGGCCTAGGAGGAGGACTCATGGGAAGCAGTGAAAACCAAGGAAGCATGACTGTTATGCTCCTAGGGCTTAGCGAGCGAAGTCGAAGTGATGTTGAGGTTGCCGATGAGATAAGAGATCTTGCTAAGGATATTGCCGGGGCGGAAATTTCTGTATCGACGGCCGATGGAATGGCTATGGGAGGTTCGCCTATTGAAATTAAAGTAAAAGGTGATGATCTAACTGTTTTAGAGGGAATTACCGATGACTTTAGGAGATCGATCAGACAGGTAGAGGGAACACGAGATGTAGAAACTAGTTTTACAGAAGGAATACCGGAGCTTCAGATTCACATTAACAAGTATGAGGCATCTACCTATGGATTGACCACTGCCCAGGTGGCCAATGCCGTTAGAAGCTTTGCCTTTGGTAACACTGTTTCACAGTTTAGAGAGAGTGGAGACGAAACAGATATTGTCATCAGAGGAGAAGAAAGTATCAGACAAGATTTAGCAAACCTAGAGCAATTAAGCATTCAGACCCCAATGGGAGGGACAGTGCCATTAAACCAAGTAGCAGACATACACATTACCCAGGGGCCTACCGCTATTAACAGGGAAGATCAACAGAGGTTAGCGACGGTGACCAGTGACATTAGTGGTAGAGATCTAGTGAGTGTAACCCGGGATATTGAAGCACTATTAGTTGAATACGAAATGCCTGAGGGATACCTCTATGAAATTGGAGGAGAAAATGAGCAATTAGAAGAAACATTTGCCGATTTGATTTTAGCTGTTGTCTTGGCTGTCGTATTGGTATATATGATTATGGCGTCACAGTTTGAGTCTTTAATGCATCCATTTACCATTATTATGTCTGTGCCATTGGCCTTCTCGGGAGGATTATTAGCTTTATTCATCACGGGAAGAACGTTAAACGTAACTGCATTCATAGGACTCCTAATGCTGGCGGGAATTGTTATTAACAACGGCATTGTGCTAGTGGATTATATCAACACCCTTAGAAGCTCAGGCAAGGAGAGAAGCGAAGCGATCCAAATAGCAGGTCCTGTAAGACTAAGACCTATTTTAATGACAACATTGACGACAACATTAGCCATGGTACCTTTAGCACTTGGTATAGGGGAAGGAGCAGAGATGCAAGCACCGATGGCGACCACTGTAATTGGTGGATTATTACTGTCAACCGTATTAACCTTACTGGTTACACCAGTTATTTATACATTAATGGATGATTTCTCTGCAGCTGTGAAAAGGAAATTGAAAGGAAAAGATAAAACAGCGATTTCTAGTCAAAAATTGGGGTGAAGAGATGGTGAGGGAAATGAAAGAGAAAAAAATTCTCATCCTTGAGTCTGCTCTCAGGGTATTCAGACAGTATGGATTTCATGAATCAAAAATCTCGATGATTGCTGAAGAAGCAGGGATTGGCAAAGGAACCGTGTATGAATACTTTGACAGTAAAAAGGAGATATATGAGGAGACTATCTTTTATACAGCGGATATCTACTTGCAAGAGGTTGAGAGAATTATCTTGGAAAATCATTCCATAAGGGAGAGACTTATAGCCATAGCAAAGCATCTTGGAAACTTTACGGAAAAGAATATGGGGACAGTAGAAAACCTCATAAGAAACTCTAATATATTATCCCAAGAGACTAAGGTGGGGCTACTTGAAATCAGAGAAAAATTGTATAATGCCCTTAGTAAGACTTTCTCTCAATGGGAAGATAAGCTGGAAATTAGAGATGATCTTAACTCCAAGATGATTACTATGATATTCCTTGGGATGATGAAAGAATTTTATGAGGATGCTTTGATTTTTAATAAAGAGGATCAAGGTGAAATAGAGATTGAAGACATGATAGATGTGTTGCTTGAAGGCATATCAAAAAAATAAAGAATGATAAAAGGCTACTGGAGTTTTTCAGTAGCTCTTATCATTGAATAAAAATCTGAACCCTATTGAACTTTTGCAATAAATCACCTATGATAGAACATAGACGAGAAAATTGTATAGAGTATAAGAAAAGCTAAAGGAGAAGATCAAGATGCAAGATAAAAAGCGTTTTTTTCTATTAGGGATTGGACTTGTGATATTAATCGTGACGATTCTAATACTGTTGCCAGGAGAGCAAGCAGATGAACTACTGGTGATTAATGAAGTCATGTCATCCAATGGATATACGGTTTCCGACGAAGAAGGAGACTATGCGGATTGGATTGAATTATATAATGGTGGGGAAGAACCTATCAATCTAAGGGGGTATTTTTTATCTGATGATAATACAACAGTAACGAAGTGGCAATTCCCTGGAGTCACTATTGAACCTAAAGCGCATTTAGTTGTTTGGGCATCGGGGAAGGATATGGCAACTGAAGCGGGACAAGTACATACAAACTTTAGTATTAGTTCTCAAGGAGAGCCTATTTTTTTAACCCGTCCCGATGGACGAACCATAGTAGATGCCATTGAAGTCATGGCTATTCCAAGAGATGTATCCTATGGCAGAGAGACGGATGGAGACAGCCAGTGGGTATTCTTTGACATCCCTACCCCTGGGAGATCAAATAATCAAGTGGCAGGTCATGAAGAATTGCTTAGGGGGCCAACCTTTTCTCATGTAGGAGGTTTTTATACAGATGAGATTACATTAGCCTTAACCACCGATGAATCTAGTAAAATCTATTATACACTAGATGGATCGGAACCCGATGAAAATGCTTTGGTTTACCAAGGGACTATTACCATTACACCACAAATGCTTGAGGATCATTTTCCTATGCAGGATATCCAACAAGGAGACGCTCCTAAAGCGCCATTATCCTTCATTAATACCACAGCAGAAGACCTGTCGGAAGAATGGGGATATGACCGATATAGATGGGTAGCACCACAAGGAGAACAAATGATGGGGGCGGTTGTTCGAGCTAGAGCCTATGGAGAAGAGGGACAAGCCAGCAGAATCATAACCCATAGTTATTTTGTAGATGAAAATATATATGAACGCTTTGATCTGCCGGTTATTTCAATTTCCACCGATTCAAAGGGGCTATTCAGTTATGAAGAAGGTATTTACATTCCAGGTAAAGTTTTTTATGAGTGGCGAAATCAAAACCCTACAGAGCGTGTCATTGGGAATACCCCGGCTAATTATAATGCAAGAACAATTGAAGCAGAACGAACAGCTCATATTGAGTTTTTTGAGCCCAATGGGGTATTAGGATTCTCTCAAGGAGCAGGTCTCAGAATTCATGGTGGATTCACAAGGGCTTGGGCTCAGAAAAGTCTTCGGTTATATGCTCGAAGGGACTATGATCAAGACAATAGCTTTCGTTATGAGGTATTCCCAGGGGCAACAAAGGCAGTGAATCATGAGCCATTAAATGAATTTAGAAGACTGATACTAAGAAACTCAGGAAATGACTGGAGCGTCACCATGTTTCGAGATGCATTCATCCAAGAACTGGTAAAGGACTTTAACATTGACACCCAGGCCCATAGACCTGCTATAGTCTTTATTAATGGCGAATACTGGGGGATTCATAATATCCGTGAACGATATGACGCCAATTATTTAGAGACGAACTATGATGTCAATCCAGAGGACGTGGTACTGATTAATACAAGTGGACCTGTTGTGGAAGAAGGGTTCCCAGAGGATTACGAGCATTTTGAAAATATGCTACGTTTTTTAGAGGAAAATGACATTAAAGAACAGTCTAATTATGAATATATTAAAACACTAATGGATGTTGAGAATTTTATAGATTATCAAATTGCAGGAATCTATATTGCCAATACAGATTGGTTAGCTAATAATGTTCGGCTTTGGCGCCTAAGGACTGAAGAATATCAACCAGGTGCCCCCTATGGCCATGATGGCAGGTGGAGGTGGATGCTCTATGACGTAGACTTTGGATTTGCTTTTGATAACCAAGAAATGGTTCAGCACAACACCCTCCAATGGGCAACAACTGACCAAGGAGAGGATCGAAATGCACCTCAGTATACTTTTTTGCTTCGCACATTGTTGCAGAACGAAGAATTTAGAAACGAGTTTATTAACCGTTTTGAGGACCACTTAAAGACAACATTTCAAGAGGAATATGTGATTAATCTAATCAATGAAATGCAAAGTGGTATTGAGAAGGAAATGGGTTACAACATTCAAAGATGGCCAAACTTCGGTTCTATATCAGTTTGGAATGACAATGTAGAGGTGATGAGAGAATTTGGAAGGAAAAGGCCAGCTTACATGTATGAGCATCTGATGAGACAGTTTGACTTACAGGAAGAGGTACATGTCAATTAAAAATAAAAATTTTATGAAGAAAAAAAGGATTTTATGCCAAGATATAGAATTATATGTAGTAGAGGTGCAAGAACACTGAGAGAAGAAAAAGGGGGAGTAAAAAGAAATGAAAAAGAATCGAAAGCTAATCATGATCATACTAACAGTAGTAATGGTTCTTGCCACAGCATCGGCTGCCTACGCTAGTAGTATAGCCTTTGACGATATCAATGAGGTGCCTTGGGCAAAGGAACATATTCAGCGAATGGTAGATAAGAACATCATCAGTGGATATGTAGACGATAGTACGTTGAAATTGGTATTTAAACCAGCAAATCCTGTTACCAGGCTAGAGTCAATGCAGTTAATTTATAAGACATTACAGGAAACGGGACAATTAGAGTCTAGTAGTAATTATGCATCAAAATATAACAGCATTTTAGAAAACAATAATATTCCATGGGGACAGCCAGCTGTAGCCTATGCGTTGGAATATGAAATTATTGATGAAGATGATCTAGCTCAATTCATGTCAAATGGAAAACAAGTCAATGCAACAAGAGAACAAATTGCCATGTATTTTGGTCGAGCTATGGCCAGTTCTGGTGATTTGAGACAATCACCAAATCTAAGCTTTTTAGACAGCGAAATGATCAATAAAGACGTTGTAACCTATGTGGATTTCTTGGTGAGAGAATCAATTATCTCAGGAGATAATAATAATCGATTCAACCCTAAAAGTACCATTACTAGGGCTGAAATGGCAGCCATTTGCTCTAAAGCATATGATGTACTAGAAAGTGAACCGGATATTATCATTGATATTTCTAACCCAAACAATAACAATGATAAAGAAGAACCAGCAGCGAACAGTAAAACAATCACAAGAACCATTGAGCAAGTGAATGCAACAGACTATATTTTGTTTGCATACAACGATAAAGACCAACTAGAGCTGTACCAAGTAGAGCGAAATGCAGTCATTGAAATTCGTGGAGAAAGAGAAGATCTAAGAGATCTGAGAAAAGGGAATGAGGCGGAATTAACCTTTGAAAATGATAAACTTGTAAAAATCGAGGTGAATCCTCAGCGTGATCGAGTCGATGGGGAAATTAGAAATATTACTCATTTTGACGATGAAGAATATGCCCTAATCGTTATAGAAGATCCTTATAGATCTAGTACTCGAAGAACTCTTAGAGTAGATAGATCAACACAGGTAATTATTTTTGATGATGAATCTTCCTATGATCGATTAGAGGTGGGAGATGAAGTTGTTGTATACTATGAAGATAATAATGCTATCAAAGTAGAGGTTTATGAGGACGATAGACAAATCGTAGGGATTTTGGACTCAAATATATCCTTTAACAGATATCCTTTTACGATGGAGGTTAGAAGTTTTAATAACCAGTTAATAACCTATGAAATTGATCATGATGCCACTGTCCAAATCGATAATCGGCGAAGACAGGTGGAAGATTTAAAAAGAGGAGATATCGTAACACTTAGAATGAAGGATGGAAAGGTCACTTCCATAGATGCCAGCACAACGAGTACTGGACGATCTAACAACGAAGAGGGAAGGATCGTATCCCTTACAGCTGGTAGACCTAATAACTTAATAATTTTGACAGAGGATAATGAGGAAATTCAGTATGAATTAGCGGACAATGTAGTCATCTATTTAGATGACTCTAGAGCAGATTTTTATGACCTAAGAACAAATTATGAAGTAGAACTAGAAATTGAGGGAGGACTCGTTACCGAAATTGAGGCAACAAAACGAGGACAGAACAATGCAATTGAAGGAGAAATCACTCGATTCTACGATAGTATTGACCGAATGATCGTAAGACATAGAGTACAATCAACAGGAAGATATGAAGAAACATCTGTTTATGTCACTGGAGATACTGTGATCATTGATGAAGATGGGGAACGGATTGAAATGAGACATCTGGATAGAGGAGATGAAGTCTTTGTCAATGGTTCCTATGAAGATGATATCTTTGTTGCCAATCGAATCATTGTGTTGAATGACTAAAGGATAAACCATAAACCATAAACCATAAATCATAAATCATAAAAGTCCTAGGGTTTCAGTTTAACCTTAGGGCTTTATTCGTTAAAGAATTTTAATGAAAAGATGTATAGAACTATCGAGGATCGGTCTCCTATATATTAGTAATTACAATTTGTTGACATCTATTGAATTGTTATATCAATTATTATAGAATAAAGTAGAAAAAGAAAATTTAGATAAAAGAGAGATTTGGGGGAAAAGAAAATTATGGAAGAAATCAGCCTGCGGGAACTTATAGAAACTTTATTAAAACAAAAAAAACTAATTATTGGGATCACCATGATCGCCGTCCTAACAACCGGATTATTTAGCTTTTTTATGTTAGAGCCAGTTTATGAAACAAGAATGGTATTAATGGCGTCGAACTTTACAGAAAGACTACAGCCAAATCAGCTATCCGGAAACGGTGTGGAAGGAATGCTGGAATCTCTTTCGCAATATCCAGCAATGACATTAGATACATATCGTCAACAGGTGACAGCACCGCGGGTTATGCGTGCTACCATCGAAGAGTTAGGCTTAGAAGAGGACTATGACGTGGAGCGATTGGCTAGAGCCATCAGTCTAGAAACCTTACAAAATACAAACCTAATTACCATTAAAATGCAGCATGGGGATCCGGAAAAAGCAGCCCTGATCGTAAACACAGTAGGAGAAAAGTTTGTAGAGTTTGTCTCAGAAAAGGCCCAAGAGCATGCGTCTCAATCTTCCCAATATGTGGTGAGTCAAATGGAAGTTGAGGAGGCGCAGTTGGATGACGCCCTGGTAGAGCTAAGAGAGTTTTTATCTCAGCCTAGAGGAGTGTCAGAGCTACAAATGGAGCTAGATGCGCGCCTGTCACAAGCCACTAGCTTTAAAACACAGCTGACAGATCTAGAAATAAGAGAACCGGCCCTGCAATCTGCCATACAAGTAGCCCAGGCAGAGGGGAATACAAATAGCCAAATTATGATCAATGATAATGCAGGCTCGCAACAGATCACATTGGAAAGTACAGAAACCCTACTAAAAATAGAATTGGCTGAAGTCCAATCTAATATCCAAAGTTTTAGGACACAAATTACTGAGATTCAAGATGAAATAGAAGAACTCCAGGTAGAACTTCAAGATAAAAAACACCAAGAGCGTTTAATCAATCAAAGAGTTAACATTGCTGAAAATAACTATGATGCCTTTGTGAAAAAATACGAAGAGCTTCGTGTAGCAGAGTCCTCTCAGATAGGAGATGCAAGTATTACGGTGATTTCTAGAGCCTTTCCAACCACTACACCTATTGGACCTAGAAAAACCCTAAATGTAGCCATCGCTGGCGTATTAGGTGTGATGATAGGCGTATTTGCTGCCTTCTTCATTGAGTATTGGAAAACATCTGGGAAAGAACAAGAAGCACTTGAAATAAAATAAAAAATATAGATAGTATAAAACAAGAACTAGACTACGCATCTAAACAAAAAGTGTAAACAGTCTAGGCAAATGGGACGGGAATGGAGTGTTGAAAGTGCTCACAAAAGGGACTAAGGGTAAGACAAAAGCAGGAGTAACAAAACAATCAAAAAGACAAAGTGTATTGCTTTTTATATTATTAGGAGTATTGGTGTTTTATCCACCGTTTTTTAGAGGACTCTTCTTTGAAAGAGAGAGACTATTAACTCATGCTCTTTCCTTTGGATTGTTTATGACGTACTTGATGGATCAGATTATCAAGGGAGAGAAAATTGACGTCAATAGTCCCTTTGACTATATAGGGGGACTATTGATATTTGCGTATGTGTTGCCTGTTGTTTTTTTCCAATGGGCTAATTTGCGAGAGGCTGTTGGCATGATACTATGGCAGGTGAACCTATTTGTGGTTTACTTTATGGTGAAGGAGTATGCCCAAGAGGAAAAGTATCGAAGATGGATTTTAGACATCGTATTATTAAGTGGAGTGATAACGGCCATCGTTGGGATATTAGGTGCAGTGGGTATTGTGAATTTGGCAGATGTGGTATTGGGAAATCGGATCGCCTCTACATTTCAATATCCTAACACCTTGGCAGCCTTGATGATGGCTTTGTTTTTCATTGTGACAGGCCTACAAAGTCAAGAAGAGAATTCTTGGAAGAAGTATTTCTATGCTACCAGTGGTTTTTTAATGATCTTCACCTTTATTTTCACCTACTCCAGGGCTGCTTGGATGATGCTTCCTATTTTTGCGCTACTCTATATAGCCTTTGCTCCTGGTAAAAGCAGAACCGATGGCATATTTTATATGATAGCAGTAGCTGTCCCCAACATACTAATTCTACAGCCCTTTACCAGCTCTCTAAGCGCAGAAGAAGCGAACTTAGGGGGAATCATCATTGTAGCAGTAGGAATGCTGGTTTTCGCAGTTCTTTACATGGGACTAGAAATAGTAAAAAGAAAGCTAACAGAGAAGCACCAACGTTTAATCTATGTCTTACTAGCTGTGATATTTGTGGCTGCCGGAGGCTTCGTTTACGTAGCTTTAAACATAACAGAACCCTTAACCTTCGATAACACAACTGTTTCAGAGAATAGGACCAATCAAATTCAAAGAACAATACAGCAGGTGGATCCACTAAGCCAGTATGAGTTACAGCTCCAGGTTGAATCAACCAGTATAGATGAAAGCCAATGGCCATGGAGAGTACAAATCTATGGTGTAGATGAAGCGGGACAACGACAGTTATTAGAACAACGAATCGGGGAGATAAATGAATCAGGAGAAGTAAGGATTCCCTTTGATACATTGGAGAGAACAACTGACGTAGTTCTTTATCTTAGAAATCAACACCCCGAGACAAAGGTAACATTTGAACAAGTAAGTCTTTATGACAACCAAGACAACTTAATAAAAGATGTGAAGCTAAGCTATAAGTACTTACCAGAAACATTGGTATCCAGGTTTAACGCCATTGATTTATCTGAAGGTAGTTCAACAACGCGATTTGCATATTATAGAGATAGTCTATCCATTTTCAAAGAGCATCCACTCATTGGAGCTGGGGGGGGGGCTTGGAGTGGGATCTATACAAAATACCAATCAGAGCCATACCACAGTACTGAGGCCCATAACTACTATTCGCAAACATTGGTAGAGACGGGCATGGTTGGTATAACATTGATCACTGGGCTAATTGTACTCATTGCCACCTTAGGATATTACGCCATGAAAGGAAAAAATATCGTCCAATACAGTATTGTGATGGGAATTATTGCCTTACTTGGTCACAGTGCCATAGACTTTAATTTTTCCTATTTATCCATTGCCTTAATTCTATGGGTACTCATTGGACTCTTGGATGTAACGCCACTTAAACAGCTAAAGGGACTAAAATCTTTAAAAGAAAGAGAGTTTAAGGTAGGGGGGCAGTTAAGTGCCCTAGTCATCACACTACCACTGCTACTGGTAACACTTTCATTCTACAGTGCCCACCAAGCCAGTGGACAAGGGATCTATGCCATGGAGACCGGAGACCATCAGCGAGGCTTTCAATTATTAGAAAGCGCAGTGACTCGAGATCCTTTCAACGAGAATCTTCGCCTAGACTACGCCCAGGTACTAAGGGGTATTGTCACGGAAGACGGCCAAGCAAACTTCATGAAAGAAGCAGAGGAGCAGCTATTGAATGCTGAAAAGTATGCTCCTTACAAGCCAGAGGTACTACAACGGTTAGCTGGCTATTACCTATCAACTGGAAACTTCGCCCAAGCAGAGGTTTATGTGGAAAAACTAGTACAAATAGCACCTTTGCGGGAGTCAAGCTATGAGGTGAAGGCTAACATTTATAGTGCTATAGGAGATTATTATTTAAGTGAATCACAAGATGAACTTGCACTGCAGATGTATGAAAAAGTGTTGGAAGTGATAGAGGATCTGAGGAGAACAAATCAAGAGCTAGATAAACCATTCTCATTAACCTCAGAAATGATGAGCCAAGTATTTAATGCAAGGTATATCGTTGAAAATATTGATAGCGAAGAAAAATTAGCAAACCTAGACAACATTATTTTTAGTGCTTATTTAGATATTCATGTCTCTGAGGAAAATACACTACCCCAAGGATGGTGGACCTGGAATCGAGAGGGTGGAGAAGTAAAGGTAAAAGTAACCGAAGAAGGTGCTAATGTAACGAATGTCGGTACAGATCTTGGGATATTATTATCACCTAGATTAGAGTTAAATCCATCCAAAACCTATGGCGTAGATGTGCAAATAAGTAGTGATGTAAAAGATGATGATATACAAATAGTCGTTCATAGCCGAAGTGGAACTGCTACTCAGTTTAGTCAAAGATCATTAGGAGAACCGATGGAGGGTAATCTCTATCGATTTACATTTGAAACAACTGATGATATTGAGCCAGGAGGACAGGATATTAGATTCTATCACTATGGCGATAGTGAACAAAGCTTTACAGTAAATCAGGTGATGATTTACGAAATAGAGTAAGTAATATGACAATTTCATTACAAATTCATTGAAAGTGAAGTTGTTTGTTGACGAATGTTGTAAGAAATAATATACTGTATTTAAAGCGTTCAATCATTGAACGCTTTAAATATATAAAGATAAGGTGTTATGATGGACAAAGAATATATGGTATTAGAAGAGATAAAAGAAAATCAGCATATTTCCCAAAGACAACTGGCTCATAGTACAGGACTGTCACTAGGCAGTGTCAATATACTACTAAAAAAAATGGTAAAAGAAGGACTAATCAAGGTAGAAAGTATCCCTGCCAATCGAGTGGCATATATGGTGACCCCTAAAGGAATAGTGGAGAAGGCCAATAAAACCTATAATTATATTCGACAGCATTATAAAGTGATTGAGGAAACGAAGAAAAAAGTGAAAGAGCTACTATTACAGTTAATGGAAGAATGCAAGACAGTTTATATACAATTACAAGAGGATGAAATCAGTCAACTGGTGAGAGTGGCTGTTGAGGAATTAGGTGTGTCAGAAAAAGTATTACTGGTTGGCAAGGAAGAACAGGATATTCAACCAGGGGCTATATTAATTACTGTAAACTTAACAAATGATGAGTTTGATGAGACACGTTATGAGAAAGTGATTAATTTGGTGGAGTGGTTGTAAGAAAAAAATAGAAAGGGGTATTTAGATGGATCATTTGAAAAATGTTAGATGGAAGCAAAGATTTATCAATTTTGAAAAATCCTATAATTTATTAAATCAATATATTAACCAACCGATTGAAACAGAACTCGAAAGAGCAGGCATTATACAGTTCTTTGAAATCTCTTTTGAACTTTCTTGGAAGTTGATGAAGGATTACCTTGAATCCCAAGAGCTTAGTGTGAAAAGTCCAAGAGAAACGATCAAACAGGCTTTTCAAATAGGACTAATTGATGATGGACATATTTGGATTGATGCCCTTTCAGATAGAAATTTAACGGTTCATACCTATGATGAAAAATTGGCGAGGAAAATGGTTGATGATATTGCAAAGGTGTATTTTCCAGAGCTCAAAAAGTTATATCATAAGTTAGTTAAGGAGCTATAGAAATGTATGGATTGTTAGATAGAGACTTAAAACTTATATTAGAAGCTGTTGGTAAGTATCAAGAAATTGAAGAAGTTATCCTATTTGGTAGCAGAGCCATGGGAAATTTTTAAAAGGGTTCTGATGTGGATTTAGCCATAGTAGGAAAGAATATCAGTAGAAATATACTAAGAAGAATAAGTGATGACTTAAATGAAGAATATCCATTGCCATATTTTTTTGATGTAATCTGTTATCATGAGATTACAAATGAAGAGCTTAAAAAACACATTGACAGCGTGGGAAAGTCGATTTATAAAAGAGTGTATACCTCTCTATAAAGGAAATATTATCGATTGTTAATTAGGGTAGAAAATGAAGACGTTAGAAAATTTTATATAGAAGAATGCATCGAAGGTAATTGGAGTACTCGTCAATTGGAGAGACAAATTAATGATTAATCTTTAAGGGTGAATACAATGGATAAAAAATCTAATGGGTTTACTTTGGTGGAATTAATTGTTGTCATAGCAATACTAGGAATAATCGTAGCAATAGCTGTCCCAAGATTAACTGGATATATAAGAATAGCAGAGGAAAGAGTTTGTGCTGCTAATCGTAAAACCGTAGAAAAGATGTACAGCGCTTTTCTGCTTGAAAATGATCATGAGGATAGTATATTTAGTCAATTTCTTATTGAAAATTTTGATGAGGTATGTCCAACTGGTGGTGTGCTTAGATATGAATATGAAAAAGTTAAGTGTAGTGTGCATGAAGATGGAAATGAAGAACCTGGGGATGAAGTGCCTTGGTTGTGATTGGGTGCTTGGTTCGACGTGAGAATGGTGAAAGGATTAACAGGGTTATAAGGTAGCAATATAAATGGGTTCAGTGAAATTTTAAAATGTACTAATGTTACAGAATGATTGCAGGTGTAAGCATCCAATCATAATGGAGAAATTAGGAAAATCAGAGGTGCTCAGATAAGTACCTATACAATATATAGACTAAGATAAGGAAGGAGTTCTGTTATGAATGAAAATATAATTGCATTTATTTTATCAGTATTAGCAGGACTTGTATCAGGCTGGTTGGTTTGGATTTTTAGATATGTTATAGGGAATAGAAAACACTTATTGATTACTATAAAGGCTATGCGCCTATGGAATACAGAAATTCGAGTAAGTATTTCATATTTGTTTCGAATAAGAGTGAGTGGAAAGTACATGTTGGTAAAAGGAAATAGAATCGATCAATATCAGCCGGTTGGCGGTGTCTTTAAAATGTTACCTAGCTTTAAAGACATAAAACATAACTATGAAATAACAGATGATGACCGATTACCAATAGACGAAACCAGCAAGGACGACTTAAGAATCAGGGTTCAAGGAAAACATTTAGTGAAATTATTAAGCTGGTTTTATACCAGAAAAAATCGAGAAGTTGGAGTACATAGAGAATTCTATGAAGAGATGATAAAGACTGGAATATTAGAAATTGATTCTTTGAGAAGTTTTACTCCTGAGTACTGTAAAACTGTTAACACCAATATTCACTATTCAAAACACTTTAAATGTAAAGAAATTTTGATTTATGAAATTTATGAGCTTGATTTAACCGAGCAAGAGGAAAAACGAATTGTTGAATATGTTCGAGACAATTCAAACAAAGCAATTCTAGCAAGTCAAGATGATATCTGCAAGGAGTGCATAGATTTGGACGGTTCATCAAAAAAAATAGGTGAACACGCTAAGCATATTTTGTAAGCAAAGGATGTAATATAAATGCTTCTATTTTCTGAAATAGACGATTATTACGAACAACTTTATAAAGAACTCGATATCCCTGAGAGTTACTATGAAAAAGCCAACACCAGTTATTCTTCTTTTAGTAACTGGTTAGGTCGGGATGATTCAACCTTAAGAGAGCATCAGCCTCAAATTTTTTTACAAGGTTCCTTTAAATTGGGGACAGTAATAAAACCGATTGGCGAAAATGATAGCTATGACATAGATATGGTTTGCAAATTTAATAATCTATCAAAACAAGAGATTAGTCAGAAGGAATTGAAGACGTTATTGGGTCAAGAAGTAACTACCTATGCTAAAAGCAAAGGCATGATTAATGAACCTAAGAATGGAAAGAGATGCTGGACACTAAATTATCATGATGAAGCAAAATTCCACATGGATATTTTACCTTGTGTAGATGACTCGAAGAAGTTCATTGACCAGCTAGAAATATTTAAATATGCAGAAACTACAAGCTATAAAGAAAGAGCAATAGCAATAACGGATAAAAGGTCAGAAGCTTATAATATGATCTCAAATGACTGGGAAATAAGTAATCCTCAAGGCTACTATTTATGGTTTCAGGAGCAATCAAACTTTATTGAAAAGCGAGCAATGTTGGCTGAAAAGTTTCAGATGAAAGCAGAAGAGCTTAAAGAATATAAAGTTAAAACTCCACTACAAAAGACGATTCAGATACTCAAGCGTCATAGAGATATTATGTTTAAAGATAATCCAGAGAAAAAACCTTCTTCGATTATCATCTCAACCCTTGCTGCAAAAGCATATAGAGGTGGAGATAATATCCGAGATGTATTGAAGTATGTTGTTGATAATATGAATGGATATATTCAAGAAATTAATGGCGAGTATCGTATTTTGAATCCGGTTAATCCACTTGAAAATTTTGCTGACAAATGGAATGGAGACCAATCACTTAAGAATCATTTTGATACTTGGCTAAAAGAAGCTAAGAAGAGTTTAACGCCATACAACGAATCAATTGATATTTATGGTGATGATTTTCAAAAGAAGATATCAGAGCAATTAGGAATATCTGAGGCTAAATCAAAAGATTTAGTTAAGGCTGATAAAGTTATGACAAGAGTTGAGGCTATTCCTCACAGACAGAAGCCAAATTGGAATGTCTATAGTTGGGTTGATATTTATATCAAAGCAACAAAGACTAAAAGTGGTTTTAGCTTTCCAAAACAGTTTAATAGTGGTGATTTTCTTACTAAAAACGTTGATTTAAAATTTGAAGCTAAAGCTGAAAATATAAAACAATATGAAGTTCATTGGCAAGTTACCAATACAGGCACAGAGGCAAAAAGTAGTAATTGCTTGAGAGGGGACTTTTATGATGGTCAGATTGTTGAAGGGAAAAGAATTAGAAAAGAATCAACCTCTTATGTTGGAACACACATTATTGAATGTTATTTAGTTAAAAATGGAGTTTGTCATGGAAAGAGCAAACCGTTCATCGTAAATATAAGAGATGGGTTTAGCATGGAATGGTAACAACCTATAAAATATTTTGAAATCAGTCATAGCAGGAGGAACTAACCATGGTTTACTTAAAAATCAAAAGATTAATAGATATCATACTTTCATCACTAGGACTTATCATATTATCTCCTGTTTTTTTAGTACTTATTTTAGCAATCAAGGTTGACTCCCCTGGACCTGTTCTCTTTAAACAGAAGAGAGTGGGGATCCATAAGAGTCATTTTAATATATTGAAGTTTAGAACCATGAGAATTGACACGCCAAAGGACACCCCAACACATCTTTTAGATAATCCGGATCAGTGGATTACTAAGGTGGGTAAGTTCCTACGCAGAACATCTCTGGACGAGCTACCACAAATCATCAACATTTTTAAAGGTGAAATGAGTATTATTGGTCCTAGGCCTGCGCTTTGGAATCAGTATGATCTGATTGAAGAAAGAGATAAGTACGGTGCGAATGACGTTCCTGTTGGCCTCACGGGCTGGGCGCAGATTAATGGTAGAGATGAACTTGAGATTGATGTTAAGGCGAAACTTGATGGAGAATACGCTGAGAAGATTGGTTTCATGATGGATGTCAGATGCTTCTTTGGGACGGTGATAAGCGTACTGAGGACTGATGGAGTTGTTGAAGGTGGGACTGGGACGAAAAAAGCTGATAAAGAGTCAGTTAGACAATAATGATTAGATGAGGTGCTTTGAATGGACAATAAATTAATCCTTTTTATGAATACAATAAAGTATCTCAAACCTTCTCAAGGCGTCTACAGATTAACAAATAGATTGAAAAGAGAACTTTATAAACGCAAGATCTTAGTAATCAACACACCTAGTGAAATCAAAGCAATAAAGAAAGCGAAATTTTTAATTCCAAGTTTGGATTTTGATAGTGAATATTTAAATAGATTCGATATAGAAGGAATCCTGAATAATGAATTTGACTTTATAAATATCAGCCACAAAGTATCTTTAGATAGTGCATGGAATGATAAGTCTCTTCAGCATCTTTGGAGGTACAACCTTCATTATTTTGAGTATTTGTACAAACTGGGATTTCAATATCTCAATGGCGATAAGAACCCCAAGTATTATGAGAAATATAAAGAGCTAATAATTAATTGGATTGTCAATAATCCATGCCCATATGGTGATGGTTGGCATCCATATACGATTTCATTAAGAATCACTAATTGGATTACAACATATGAACTATTCATAGATGAAATTAATAATGATATTGACTTTAGAGATCAGATAGCTAAATCTCTTTATACTCAATATAGTTACTTACAGAAGAATCTAGAGAAAGATGTTCTAGGCAATCATTATTTTGAAAACATTAAAGCCTTAATAATAGGGAGTATTTTTTTTGGAAAAGAACAAGTTAAGTCTAAATTTACTAAAGAGCTGCTTAAACAACTGGAAGAACAGATATTAGAAGATGGAATGCATTTTGAATTAACTCCTATGTATCATAAGATTATTCTAGAAGATTTGATAAAAATAACTGTGCGGCTAAAGAATGAATCTGTATATGCAAAGTTAAGTGAGTACATTAAAAAAATGATAGATGTAATGTATAGCTTTGAAGAAGGATTCGGCAAAACACCTGCATTTAATGATAGTACAGATGGGATTAGCAAAAATTATGATTGCTTATTAGAAACTTGCAAACAAGAGTTTGACCTAACCCCTAAGTATATAGATTCATTTAAGGATAGTGGATATTACATTCTTAGAAATGATCAATATAAATTGATACTTGATTGTGGTGAAATATGCCCTTCATATTTGCCAGCTCATGGACATTGTGACGCTTTAAGTTATGAGCTATCAATGGATGGGATACCAATACTAGTTAATTCAGGGACCTACCAATATGAAGGTGGAGAGTGGAGAAATCACTTTAGAAAAACTAAAGCTCATAACACAGTAATGATTGGTAATA
The DNA here is from genome assembly GCF_000016985.1 of Alkaliphilus metalliredigens QYMF. Classification (NCBI taxonomy): domain Bacteria; kingdom Bacillati; phylum Bacillota; class Clostridia; order Peptostreptococcales; family Natronincolaceae; genus Alkaliphilus; species Alkaliphilus metalliredigens. The sequence goes on from NC_009633.1 coordinate 236,605, forward strand.
GAGAGCAGTCACAATTTTGGGGGAGTTTTAGAGTTGCAAATAGGATTAGCGATGTAATAAGACGTCGCTTTAATTATAAAGGACTAAGTTTTATCAGTGGTGCCTATAAGACATACTTTGGAGCAAAACACACCAGGTATATTGGTGAGATAGATGAGAATGTCCTATTGGTACTGGATAAAGTAGAAGCAAAAGCTAGTGAAGAAGTGAGAAGTTATGTTCACCTAAATCCTAATGTAAAAGTATCTCTTAGTGAAACTGTAAAAATTAAGAAAGATAGTATGAATATAAATATCATCCATGTCTCTGCTAAAGATGTATCTATATCAAAAGGTTGGTATTCTAGTGCTTTTAATTTGAAAGAAGAAAATGAGCACATTGTTTTCACGAAGAGTGACGACTTAGATTTCTTTGGATATTTAATTTGTCTTAAGGATATTAAGTGTAATGCAGAAATATCTAATGATGTGCTTACGATTAGAACAGATAAAGAGTTTATTATAAATTTAAACAAGTTGGGAGAAAAAATATGAAGATAGTAGTGATATGTCATTATTTCCCTCCAGAAATAGGTGCACCATCTGCTCGATTATATGAGATGTCAAAACGATGGGTTGAATTAGGTAATGAAGTTCACGTTGTAACATGCTTTCCTAATCATCCGACTGGGATTATTCCTGATGAATATAAAGGTATGAAATATAAGTTAGAAAATATGGATGGAATTCATGTGCATAGAAATTATGTATATGCTACTCCAAATAAAGGGTTTATAAAAAAAACATTGGGCCATATTTCGTTTATGTTTTCATCTGTGTTTTATTCTATGAAGAAGATTGATAAACCAGATATAATTATAACAAGTTCGCCAACTTTCTTCTCGATTTTTTCAGGCTATTGGTATAGCTTAAGAAAGAAAGCCGATTTTGTTCTAGAGATAAGAGATTTATGGCCAGCAGCGATGATAGAGTTAGGTGTAATGAAAGAAGGTTTTATAACGAGAGTGCTCGAGAAAATGGAATTATTCTTTTATAGAAAAAGCAAGAAGCTAATTATGGTTACTCAATCATTTAAAGATAATGTGGTTAACCGTGGTATTAGTGGAGACAAAGTACATGTTATTACCAATGGCGTTAATCAAGATCTTTTTTATCCGAAAGAAAAGAATCAAGAGTTAATTAATAAACATAACTTAGAAGATAAGTTTGTGGTTTCATATGTGGGAGCACATGGGATCTCTCAAAACTTAAGTACGATATTAGAAGTCGCAAAAAAACTTAGAATATATAAAAATATTGAATTTGTGTTTGTTGGTGAGGGTGCTGAAAAGGATAAACTTAAACAAATTCTTAGAGAAGAAGAATTGAAAAATGTTCAGTTTATTGATGCACAACCAAAGGAACTAATTCCAGAGTTTTATAATTTATCAGATTTATGCCTAATACCTTTAAAGAATATTGAATTATTTAAGACTTTTATTCCTTCAAAAATGTTTGAAATTATGGCTTGTGGAGTACCTATTGTAGCAAGCTTAGAAGGAGAAGCTGCGCAAATACTCCAGGATTCTAAAGCGGCAGTTGTTGTAAAACCAGACAATTCGGATGAAATAGCAGCAGCAATAGAAGAACTAATAAATGACAAAGAAAAATATAATCAAATGAAAGCCAGTGGGCCTGAATTTGTTGAGAAAAACTATTTAAGGAATAAGCTTGCTGAAAGGTACTTAGAAATTATAAATAATGCGTAGAGGGTGGGAAGATGATCTTATTAACTGGAGCTACAGGTTTTCTTGGTGGATTTGTACTAGAAGAGATGGTGAAGCGAGGACATAAAGTTACATGTTTTGTTAGAGAAACAAGTAATCTAGAGAAAATAAAAGAGCTGAATGTTCCTTACATATTTGGTAAATTAGATGATTACGAGTCAATATGTAATGCATTAAAAGATAAAGAAACTTTAATAAATATAGCATCTCTTGGATTTGGACATGCTCCCCATATCGTTAATGCGTGTCAGGAAATGAATATCAATAGAGCAATTTTCATCAGTACTACAGGGATTTTCACAAAATTGAATCCAGATAGCAAAGGCATACGACTTGAAGCGGAAAGGCTAATTAAAGAAAGCAATTTAGACTATACAATAATTAGGCCTACCATGATTTATGGAACTCCGAAAGACAGAAATATGTGGAGATTAGTTCAATATCTTAAGAAGTTTTCTGTATTGCCAATATTGGGAAATGGAACATATTTGCAGCAACCTGTTTATGTTAAAGATCTTGCTTGGGCTGTAGTAAGTGCATATGAAACTGATAAGAGTATAAAGAAGGCTTACAATATTTCAGGATTAAAAGCACTTACTTACAACGAAGTAGTGGACGTTATGGGGAGGGTACTCGGTAAGAAGATATTAAAAATTCATGTTCCGATGAAGTTAAGTTATAGTCTGTTGAAGATATATGAAAATATATCGAGCAAGCCCAAGCTCAAAGCTGAGCAAGTTCTAAGATTAAATGAAAATAAAGCTTTTTCACATGACGAGGCAACTAAGGACTTTGGGTATAAGCCCATTAGTTTTGAAAAAGGTATTGAATTACAGGTAAAAGAAGTAAATTGAATTAAGAAAGCTAGTATAGCAAGATAAAAAATAGAAATATAATAGCTAAATTGGATGTGAGTATATGAATAATATTAAAAAAATTTTTTTAGTTGTTTTTCCCCATACACCTAATCCTAGGATGATTAAAAGAGTAAAGGCTTTACTTATAAATTATGATGTTCATGTAATTTATTGGGATAGAAATTTAGGAAATAAAAAAATAAATGAGTTGCCTAAGGAATCTAAAGTTACTGTCATTAAGAGAAAGGCAAACGAAGGAAGTCCCATAAAAAGATTAGGAGCAACTATAAGTGTAATAAGAGAAATTATTGCAATCGCAAAAAGGGTAGAACCGGATGTTCTCTATTTATCTAAAACAGATATTCTTTTTGCGGCTGTATTATATAAAAAGATTACAAAAACAAATGTAAGATTAGTTTATGAGGTTAGTGATTTACATACATTAATGGTTGATCAGCAGAAGAAAACTTATAAGAAATTGATATCCAAGCTTATTAAAAAAACTGAAAAATCATTATGTAAATCAATAGAATTGCTAATAGTAACTTCAGAATTTTTTTACAATCAGTTTTATCAAGATTTTATTTCTAAAGATAAAGTTGTTTTTATGCCTAATACACCTGATCCACTTGTGTTTGATGGTTTTCACAGGAAAACAAATGAAAAATTCACTGTTGGATTTATAGGAGCCATTCGATATGCTGAACAGTTGGAAATGCTAATTGATGCATCTATTGAAGCAAATATTAATGTGCTTATTGCTGGTGCAGGAAAAGACTATCTTAGAATCAAAGAATATGCTAAAAATTATGAGAATGTAGAGGTTTATGGTGAGTATAAATATAACGAAGAAATAAAAAAATTATATGAGCATGTTGATTGTATTTACTCTGTTTATGATGCAGAATTAAAAAATGTTCAGATAGCTCTACCGAATAGGTTGTATGAGGCTGCATTTACTTCTACACCTATTATCGCATCAAAAAATACTTATTTAGGGGATATAGTAGAAAAATATGATATAGGAAAAACGATACTTTTTAATTCTAAAACAGAATTAATAAAAGTTTTATCATTGCTCAAAGAGGATCTTAATTATTTAAAAAGCATAGAAGAAAAATCACAATTATTTAGGAATGATTGGGATTTGAATAAGCATAACAAAAATTTAATAAAAGCTATCGGAAAAATTATTTAGGGGGATTATAGATGACATCTAAAATTAATGTAATAGGACTTGGATATATAGGTTTGCCAACAGCTTTAATGTTTGCTAAGAGTGGAGTTGAAGTAGTTGGAACGGATTTAAACGAAAAATTAATAGACTCACTTGCAAAAGGGAAGTTGACTTTTGAGGAAGAAGGCTTAGAAGAACTTTTTAACGATGCTATAGAAAAAGGTATTAAGTTTACGACCGAATATCAAAAAACTGATACTTATATTATAGCTGTCCCTACACCTTATATAAATTCAAGTAAGAAACTAGATCCTAAATATGTGATTTCAGCAGTTAATACAGTTCTTGATGTATGTGAAAAAGGAGCGGTTTTAATTATTGAGTCTACAATATCACCAGGATCTATAGATAAATATGTTAGACCTGAGATAGCTAAAAGAGGTTTTGAACTTGGAAAGGACGTTCATTTAGTACATGCTCCTGAAAGAATTATACCTGGAAACATGATTTATGAGCTTGAATATAATTCGAGAACTGTTGGTGCTGATGATCTTATTATAGGTGAGAAAGTAAAAGAAATATATTCGAGTTTTTGCAAATCGGAGATTGTAGTTACTGATATTAGATCAGCAGAAATGTCAAAAGTAGTAGAAAACACTTATAGAGATGTTAATATAGCTTTTGCTAATGAACTAGCTAAGATTTGTAGAACAGATAAGATGGATGTTTATGAGATTATACGTATAGCTAATAAGCACCCAAGGGTTAATATTCTTCAGCCAGGGCCAGGGGTAGGTGGTCACTGTATTTCAGTAGATCCGTGGTTTTTAGTAGGAGATTATCCAGATCTAACCAATTTGATTCTTACAGCTAGAAAAATTAATGATTCTATGCCTACCCATGTATTAGGAAGAATAAGAGATATCATGAGAGAGCACAAAATTACTGATATCTCAAAAATCGGTATTTATGGACTTGCTTATAAAGAAAATGTTGATGATACTAGAGAAAGCCCTACACTTCAGCTTCTCGAAAGAATGGACGAGCATTTAGCTTTTGGAGTTAAAGTGTATGATCCTTTCATTAAAGAGAGAATCGTTGATCATCAGTTCATGAACTTCGAAGATTTCTTAAATGAGATAAAGATTCTGGTAATTATTACAGCTCATGATCATATAAAAAATAATTTAGATTTAGTTAAAGATAAATTTATACTTGATACTAAGAATATTTGTGATTTTGATGGGGTTTATAAATTATAAGTTAGGATGAGTAGACATGAAAAAAATAATGGTGGTTTTTGGGACAAGACCTGAAGCAATAAAGATGTGTCCCCTAGTTAAAGAACTAAAGACAAGAGAAAAACTGAATACAGTTGTTTGTGTAACAGGACAACATAGAGAAATGCTAGATCAGGTTTTAAATGCATTTGATGTGGTCCCAGACTATGATCTTTCTATTATGAAAGCGAAGCAGACACTATTTGACGTCACAGTTAACATTCTAGAAAAAATGAAAGCTGTTCTCGAAGAAGTCAGACCTGATGTAGTGTTGGTACATGGAGATACATCTACTACATTTGTAACTGCGCTAGCCTGCTTTTATCTGCAGATTCCTGTGGGACATGTAGAAGCGGGACTGAGAACTTACAACATCTACTCTCCATATCCAGAGGAGTTTAATAGACAAGCAGTTGGCATTGTATCAAATTTCAACTTTGCACCAACTGAAATGTCAAAAGAGAATCTTCTTAAAGAAGGGAAGGATCTTGAAACTATTCATGTGACTGGTAATACAGCAATCGATGCCCTTAAAACTACGGTTCGAGGTGATTATAGTCATGAGCACTTGAGATGGGCTGCAGATAGTAGGTTAATCATGATAACAGCTCACAGAAGAGAGAACCTTGGCGAACCTATGAGAAATATGTTTAGAGCGATCAAACGTATCATCGATGAAACAGCCGACATAAAAGCGATCTATCCAATTCATATGAATCCTATTGTAAGAAAGGCGGCACAGGAAATTCTTGGAGATACGGATAGAATAAGAATAATTGAGCCACTTGAAGTATTAGATTTTCATAACTTCTTATCTCGTTCTCATCTGATTTTAACAGACAGCGGTGGGATTCAAGAAGAAGCTCCGAGTTTGGGGAAGCCAGTTCTTGTTATGCGTGATACGACTGAAAGGCCAGAAGGAATAGCTGCTGGAACACTCAAGTTAGTAGGAACGGATGAAGAGGTTATCTACAAGACGTTCAAGCAATTACTTGAAAATCAAAACGAATATGACAAAATGAGTCAAGCGAGTAATCCTTATGGAGATGGATTTGCAAGTAAGAGGATAGCAGATATATTGTGTAGATAAATCTTCAGTATGGATGTAAGATAGTTAATTCAACACAATGTATAGATTCCCTTGAATAGAAAGCAATAAAAATTAGGATGTGATTTGAAATGTCAAAAACGTAGTTATATGAAAGAATAATAAATAGACAAGAAAGATTTTGGTTATTGGCTTAGGTTATGTAGGCATGCCTTTAGTAGTAGCATTTGCTAAGAAGATTGATGTAATAAGTTTTGACCTAAATAAAAAGAAGATAGAATTATATAAGGCTGGAATTGATCCAACAAATGAAGTTGGAGACGAAGGTATTAAACAAACTTCAGTAGAGTTTACAGCGAATGAAGCTAGATTAAAAGAAGCAAAGTTTCACATTTGGAATATAATTGCTGAAAGTTATAATGCACTCTATAAAAGTTGAAATGTCAAGAGACGAGGTGTTTTAATGTATATTTTAATAATTGCTAGAGGGTACCCAACAGATAAATATAAAATGAATGGAATTTTTGAGTTTGACCAAGCTAAAGCCTTAGTCCAAGCGGGGCATAAGGTTATTTATGCTGCCATTGATGTTAGGTCTATTAGAAGATGGCGAAAATGGGGGGGTGAAAGTTTCGAACAAGATGGAGTTCAAGTAGAGGCTATTAATATACCTGGTGGTAGGATTCCCAAAACAATCTTAAGGCAAATACAAATGCAAGGGCTTAAAAATTTATATAAAAGAATTGAATCAAAATATGGCAAGCCTGACATAATTCACGCACATTTTTTAGGTTATGGCAATATTTCTACCGAAGTTTTAGCAAAGCAGAACATTCCTATTGCACTAACAGAACATTTATCAGCAATGAATAATAAAGCTTTAGAGCCTAGTCTCATTACATTAGGCACTGAAACCTACCCAAATGTTGACAAGCTTATAACCGTAAGCGAGGCTCTTGCAAATAATATTGAAGAAAAATTTGAAGTTAAAGCCACAGTAATTCCCAATATGGTTGATACAGAAAGCTTTAACTACATCAACAGAAGAAAAGAAAATGACGATTATGTGTTTGTATCAACGGGAGGCTTAATACCTAGAAAAAGTATGGACGTGCTAATTGATTCTTTTAATATAGCTTTTAAAGATAAGAAAAAAGTTAAGCTATATATTTTTGGTGAAGGGGCAGAGCGGTCTAAACTTGAACAAATGATTGCTGAATACAAACTAACTGAGCAAATTTTTTTGATGGGTTTAAGGGATAGAAAAGAAATTGCAAAAAGAATGCATGAAAGTGATTGCTTTGTTTTAGTATCAAAACTGGAAACCTTTGGTGTGGCATATATAGAGGCTTTAGCAGCAGGGTTACCAGTTATAGCAACAAACTGCGGTGGCCCGGAAGAATTTGTCCATAAAGATAATGGCATTTTGATTGAAGTAGATGATGCCGAAGCTCTAACCAATTCTATGTTAAAAATGTATAACGAAAGCAATAAGTTTGATAGAGAAAAAATTTCAAAAGAAATGGTTGATAAATTTTCTCCTGAAGCAATTGCTAAGCGACTAACGGAGACATATAGGAATGTTTTAAAAGACAGAAAGGTACAACTATGAAAAAATCAGTGCTTTTAATTGTTGCGTCTTCATTGATGGCAGCAGACTTTATATCAATAAGCCTTGGCTTTATGGAATTATCTTTATTCCGTATAAGCTTAATGTTGTTAGCTATTCTAACAATCTTTAATTATCTAAAATCAAATAAAAAATTTGCACTAAATAACCTAAGCATTCAATCAAAAATAATTAGGTTCTACCTCTTGTGGCTATTTTATGCAATTCTCAGTTTAGGATGGGTTAAAGATTATGATTATTGGATAAGAGCTGTTTTCTACATCACGGTTGGTTTTCTTTGTATATGGACTTTTTCTGTTTACTTAAAAGAAAAAAAAGATTTTTCAAAAGTGTTTCTTGTGTTTTTTATAATGCTAGTAATACATAACCTAATTGGTTTAAACGAAGTTTCAACAGGCGTGTATAGATTTGCAGATATGACCAGAATAGATAGGCATGGCCAGTTTGGTTATAATGCCGTTGCAAGGACACCTGTATCAATGTTTGGTAATACAAATGATTTTGCCACAGTAATAACATTAGGCATTTTTATAACTTATATTGTTTTTGTAAATACAAATTCAAAAATATTAAAAAGCATAAGCATCTTTAATCTAATATCATCAATTTATTTATTAGTGAGAACAGATTCCAGGGCAAATATGTTAGGCCTGGCTATTGGGATACTGGTATTTACTTATTTAAATTTTTATAGGAAGCTCACTGTAAAGACTATACTTTTAATGTTCGGCGTTCCGCTATTAATATTTAACCCCTTCGTTTTAAATCAAATACTAACATTTGTTTCAGATAGACTTAATTTCAACTTTGCTGGAACAGGCTCAGATGGTATTAGAGTTGGATTAATAAAGAATGGGTTGTTATTTCTAAAAGAAACGATAGGTTTCGGCGTGGGCGCAGGGAATATAGACTTTTGGATGGAGAATTATAAAGTGTATTATACAGGTACAATTCGAAACATGCATAATTGGTGGATGGAAATTTTAGTGGGTTATGGTGTATTTATATTTATGGGTTATATATGGACGTATTTAAAAATGTTTAAGATATTTTACAAGGCGTACATAAAATCAGATGATAAATTTATCAGAACAACTTCTCTAGGGCTTATATCACTAATGTCAGCTTTTATAGTTAGTGCAATATCATCAAGCTCTAATGTAGGAAGCTCCTGGATGTGGATGATTTGGGGCGTTGTGATAGCTTTTGTGGGGTATGTAGAGAATAAAAGAAAGCAAATATCGTATTAAAGTAATATTGAGAGGGTGAGAAACAATGGATATTAATAACAAGCAAAACATTGCCACCATTGCATTTCATAGGGCTATAAATTATGGTGCTGTTTTACAAGTTTATGCCTTGCAAAAAAGGATTGAGGAACTTGGTGGCAATTGCACAGTATTAGATTATAGAAATGATTTGTTGGAGAGTAAGCACAGGGAAACAAAAATTGGCGATTGCAAAACAATTAAGGACTATATAAGATTTATTTTCTTATCAAAAAACAATAATTTAAAGTATAAAGCCTTTAGGGCATTTAGTGAGAGTTATCTGAATTTGAGTAAACCCTATTATACTATTGATGAACTTAAAAAAGATGAACAAAAATATGACAAATTCATCACTGGTAGCGATCAAGTATGGAATGGAAATCTTAGTAATACGGATCCAGCGTATTTTTTAGATTTTGTGAATGATAGTCGAAAAAAGAATTCTTATGCTGCCAGTTTTGGTTTTGAAAAAATTCCGGATAATAAAATTGGCGATTATTATAATATGTTAAAAGGTTACAAAGAAATGTCTGTAAGAGAAATCCAAGGTACCAAAATTATTAAAGAACTACTGGGTATGGATGTTGAAACAGTTTTAGACCCAACACTTTTATTAACTAAAGAAAAATGGTTTGAGATAGCCGAAGATTATACAAAAAATGAAAACTACATACTTGTCTATGGGTTTGGTGAAGCGAAATATAAAATGAATTTTGCTAAAAACCTCTCAAAAAAGACCGGATGTAAGATAGTTCATATTGCGAACCCTTATTATAATGAGCGAGGCATTTTATATGAAAAATCTTTGGGACCAAAGGAGTTTCTAGGTATTTTAAAAAACGCACAGTATATAGTAACTAACTCTTTTCATGGAACAGCATTTGCTATTAACTTTAATAAAGAGTTTTTTGTTGAACCATTATCGGAAGCATTTGGCACCAATTCTAGATTAACGAATATTTTAGATTTGTTTGGCTTGAAAGACAGGCTAATATTTAGTGAAGACGTTTCAATGTATGATAAAACTATTGATTATGATAATGTGAATAAAGTTTTGAATGGAGAAAGAAAAAATTCAGTAAAATTTATTAGAGAAATAATTAATAGCAATTAAGTATGATTTTAGTTAAAGTACTTATTCAACATAATGTTTTTTAAACTAATTTACTTTGAAGTTTAAGGATTTTAAAATTCTAAGGAGATGGTGAAAAGATGATATCCGTTTTTGATATAAAAGAAGATTGTTGTGGCTGCACGTCCTGTCAGCATATTTGCCCCACAAAGGCAATAGAAATGAAACCAGACGAGGAAGGCTTTTTATATCCAGAAATAAACCAAGAGCTATGTAATGATTGCGGACTATGCAGGACAGTGTGTGCGTTTCAAAACGGATATGACATTTCAGATGATTTTGCCGCTCCAAAAGTTTATGCAGTTAAAAATAAGCATGAAGATGTCAGGATGGCCAGTTCATCCGGCGGTATCTTCTCTGCTATTTCAGATCATATTTTAGATAGCGATGGTTTAGTAAGCGGTGTTGCCTTTGATGAAAATATGAACGTAGTTCATAAAATTGCCGCTACAAAAGAAGAAAGAGATGAATTTAGAGGTTCTAAGTATGTTCAAAGTGAGTTGAATCATGTTTACTCTGAAATTAAAAATTTACTTAAACAAAATAAAGCAGTGTTATTTACCGGTACACCATGCCAAAATGCAGGACTAAAAAGCTTTTTAGATTTGGCAAGGGTTAAAACGGAGAATCTAATTTTATGCGATATTGTTTGTCACGGCACACCTAGCCCATTATTGTGGAAAGAGCATGTTAGTTTTTTAGAAAATAAAAACGAGGGCAAGCTTTTACAGCATTCGTTTCGATGGAAGGAAGCAGGATGGCGTGGATATAATGTTTATGCAGCCTTTGATAATGGGAAAAGCAAATTAAACACAGCTGATGTTAAATCATTTGCAAATATATTTAGCTCTGATGCTGCCTTACGACCTTCATGCCATTACTGCAGATATGCAAACCTTAAAAGACCTTCAGATATCACAATCGCAGATTTTTGGGGTATAGAAAAAACCATGCCACAATTTGACGATAACAAAGGTATTTCTTTAACCTTAATCAACACAGCTAAAGGACAAAAACTATTTGAAGATATAAAATCTAAAATAATATATAGAGAAAGCAACACCAAAGATTGTTTGCAACGCAACTTGCAAGAATCGTCCAAAGTGTCGGAAAAAAGAGAACAGTTTTGGCAGGATTACCATTTACGCGGATATGAGTATATAGTTAAGAAGTATGCAGGATATAATCTTAAAGCTAGTATAAAAAGAAAAGTAAAAACTGCACTAATAAAAATGGGTTTGCAGGCTTAGCCAAAAATTGCGTCTTCAGTTAGCAAATATGATTGGATTGCTTCGGTATGTATGTAGATTTTAAATTAGGTTGAAAATTGTGACGAATGAAGGGTGAATGTAAGATGAAAGTTTTAATATACTAGAAAAGGTAATAAACAGGATTAAAATATGGCTTAGAGTTTTACTAAGGGACATTTCAAATATGTTGGTTTATGGGATAAAGGCTCCTAAATCTGCAGAGAGAATCTGGATAAATCCAAGGGATTGTAAATATCTCATCAAAGATATTGGGCGAAAAGGTTCGGGTAAAGTTGTAAAGGAATGGCCACCGCGTGGTGCCCATATAGTAAATGTTGACGAAATAGAAAAGATTAAATACCTAAAATTACATTGGGAAGATGGAGTTCCTTGGTCAGATTGTGGAATATATGAGTATAACTACAGACTAATAGAAAGAGGAGTCTTTGATGATGGATGTAAAAACAAGGAAGATGTAATTTTAAAGTATAAAAAACTAGACAATGTATTCGAAAAGATAAAAAAAGAAAATAAACTATTAACTCGTGCTGAACTAGATGAAAAGGCATTTAGGGAAAACGGTGGCGTGTACATACATTTAGGACCAAATGGTGAGCCATATTTTGGTGGTGCAGGATACCATCGATTTGCAATAGCATTAGTTTTAGGTATACCGCTTATCCCTGCACAGATAGGGTTTGTACATATTAGCGCTCTTGGTAAGTTAAAAGACTATAGATGTAACAACTCAGATTGATTCAGCTCGTAAAATAACTTTATCTAATCTGATTTATAAACATCTTCTAAGAATACAATACTATGGAGGCAGTCTATGACACAATCACAAAAGGCAGTACAGTCTGTTTTAATAATAATGTTTTTTACATTAGCAAGCAAGGTGTTAGGTTTTATTCGAGAAATATTAATTGCAGCAAAATTTGGTTCTGGTGTGGAGACCGATACTTTTTTTATTGCCCTAACTGCTACAACTCTATTCACAACCTTCTTCACTCAGTCTATAAACACTACAATGATTCCAATATTATCAGAAGTTGAACGTAAAGAAGGGATTTTAGGCAAAAGAAGTCATACTAATAATTTATTAAATATTGTAATGGTGATTTCTTTTTTTCTAGTTATTGTTGCGTGGTTTTTAGCGCCATTAATTATTAGAATTTTAGCTCATGGTTTTGAGGGAGAACAGTTCAATCAGACTGTATTATTAATGAGAATTGGGTTACCTGTTTTCTTTTTTGCAAGTGCTGTCGGAATCTTTAGAGGCTACCTTCAAAGTGAAATGAAGTTTACAGAGTCAGCGATTGCTCAATTTCCATTTAACTTTGTTTATATATTCTTCCTTGTATTTTTGGCAGATTTACTTGGCATTAAGGGATTAATGGTAGCTAGTGTATTAGCTGTTGGTGCACAAATACTTATTCAAATTCCTGGATTAAGAAAAATCAATTTTCAATATCAGTTTATATTTGATGTAAAAGATTACTATGTAAAAAAAATATTACATTTGGTGCCACCGGTCTTAATTAGTGTTGCTGTGAGTGATATTAACAAGATTGTTGACCGCTCATTAGCATCAACTCTAATTGACGGAAGTGTATCTGCCTTAAATTATAGTAATAGATTAAAAGGTCTGATCATTGGTATTTTCACAGCTGCAATTGTCACTGTTCTGTTTCCATTACTTTCACAAAAAGCAGATAAAAATAATCACGATGAATTTAAAAGTGTATTTAGATATGGTGTTAATACGATTCTATTAATAACAGTCCCAGCAACTGTAGGGATGATTGTGTTAGCGGAACCGATTGTAAGATTATCCTTTGAAAGAGGAGCTTTTGACGCTACAGCATCTTATATGACTGCAGGTGCATTAATTTTTTATTCTATAGGAATCGTAGGTATGGGATTAAAGAGTTTCTTAAATAGAGCGTATTATGCTTTGCAAGATACGAAAACACCAATGTATAATGGATTTATAGCTATTGGAGTAAATATTGTACTGAATTTTATACTAGTACAGTTTATGGCACATAGAGGTTTAGCACTTGCAACTTCAATATCAGCAATACTAAGCTCGTTACTTTTATTATATGGGCTTAAAAGAAAAATTGGGCCTTTAGGGATTAAAAACATGTTGACAACAGGAATCAAGGTGTTAGCATCCTCGTTAATTATGGGGTTCGCTACATTACATGTATACCGTTATCTTAGCTTCAGTTTTACTGGAAGCACTTTGATTGATTTAATAGTGCTTTCAGTATCTATTGGTTTTGGTGCATTAGTATATCTATTGTTAATTTATTTGATGAAAGTAAAAGAACTATTTTGGTTTATTAACTTATTCAAGAAAAAGCTATCTAGAAAGAAAAAAAGCAGATAAAGCGTAGAGAATTTTTTTCAAAATGAGGACAACTTCAAAATGAAAGTACGCAAATCAGTCATATCAGCTACTAAGACGATGGCCAAAGAAATGTAAAAGATAAAATTTCTAAAAGAGATTTATTTAGTAGAGACTAATTATGGACAAGCCCTAACACTGTTTAGGGCTGTTTTAACATATAGGGGGGGGCACAGATGGAGAAGAGCATTGAAAGGTTCAAGAAAGGGGCAAAATACGTCAATATAGAATCCGCAGTAAGAAGGGATCACTTGACGTCTATAAATGATACAAGTGATGACTATTTAAATTTGAAGTGTGTGAAGTTTATACCTGCCAGTGGTGCAGCCACGAGGATGTTTGAAGACCTTTATAAATACTTAGATGACAAAATAGCCACAGAATCCATCAATCAGTTTTTTGATGAGCTTGAGAATATCACTTTTTATGAAGAGATTAAAGATTTTATTGAAAAAGAGAACATTGATAAGAATGTTACTTCTGATAGAATAAAAATAATTGACTATATACTTAATAGCAACAAAATGAACTATGGCAACCTACCAAAGGCTGTCATTAAAATGAACTCATATAAAGACTTCTCAACAACACCCATAGAAGATGCATAATATGCTCATCCAGAGCCATCGATACGCTTGAGTTGAGCCACCCTCACGCTAGGTGAGCCACTAGCGATATTCTCATGTATTCCGCATTTATTCCATGGTCTTATTTACAACGAGCCTCCAAAGGCATGTCATTGGGCATCAAAGGCATCACCTTTGTAATATGAGCTGTTCATGCAGTTAAGTTAAGGTGATGCCTGGCTATGAGCCTAACATGCCTTCCCTCATTATAAATATCACAGTGGTGCCAGGCACTTAACTTGTTAATTTATTGCAATTAACAATACCTTTTGGTAAAATAAAACCAGGAGGTGTTTTTCATTGGGAAGAAAACCTAGGGTAGAGTATAGGGGTGGTGTTTATCACGTCATCCAAAGAGGAAATAACCGAGAGTATATATTTGAGAAAAAAGAAGATAAAGCATATCTGCTGGAACTAGTAGCGGAATATAAAGTTGTAATGAATTTCGAGTTGTATGGATTTGTGCTAATGGATAACCACTACCATATGGTTCTCAAGACCTTAGATGCACCTTTGCAGGATATTATGCACAGGATAAACAATAAATATAGTAAGTACTATAACTATCAGAATAAAAGAACTGGACATGTTTTTGAGAACAGATATAAAGGCATTTTAGTGAAGGATGAAAAATATCTTTTATCCTTGATTCGGTATGTACATCAAAATCTAGTGAGGGCAAAGATGTGTGAAAAAGTGAAGGATTATCAATGGAGCAGTGATCCATATTATAGAAAGAACAGACAAGGAGAAATGGTAGACATCGGTTTTATTTTGAATATGTTTTCTAGAGACAGACAAGAAGCAATAAAGGAATATAAAAGATTTATGGATAGGGATAAAATGGAGGAAGGTAGTACATTTGAAGAGGTGTTGATTATCGGTGAAAACCAGGAGACGACTATGAGTAAGCCAGTAGAAGTCATTCAAAGGAAAAGCCTAGATGAAATCTTGTATGAGGTAACAAAGGATGAAGCCATCCATGATGAGATAAAAAAAGGCTCAAGAAAAAGAAATTTAACTGTTTATAAACAGAAATATATTAGTCGATCCTTAGCAGCTAACTATACCATGAGAGAAATTGGAGAAAACATATCCGTCAGCGAAGTGGCTGTATATAAAATGCATTGTAAGTAAAAAGAGAACCATTAGTTGAGAGAAAAGGTATAAAAAACTAATTATTGCGTAGAGATATGCACTAATCATGTTTAGGAGAAAACCGAATGAATAAAAATAGAAAAAATTTAATCGCTCTAATTTCTATAGTGAGTATACTACTAATAATAGGGTCAGTTGGGTTTCAGAAGTATCAAAATATAGTTGATCCACATCAAGCCTTTGAGAAAAATTTACAGCAAGAGAAAGATAATAGAGAAAAAGAAGGTATGGATGAGAATAGAAACGTGGTTAAGATTCTTTTGTTAGGAGTAGATAGTTCAGAAGTTAGAGAGGGAAGGGCCATGGGGTATCGAAGTGATGCCATCATGATAGCTTCAATGGACTTAGACGCTAAAAACGTAAAACTGGTCTCTATTCCAAGGGATAGTTATACAGATGTTCCGGGTAACGATAATAAAGACAAGATTAACCATGCGATGGCCTTTGGCGGAGGACCTAGAAATAAGGGAAATCAATATGCAGTTGAGGCTGTGGAAGGGTTGCTAGATATTAATATTGACTATTATCTTACTATGGATTTAGATGCTGTGAAAGATATTGTGGATACCATCGGTGGTGTCACTGTAGATGTGGAGCGCAGTATGGATTCTGGTGGAATTCGAATAGAAAAGGGAGAGCAAAAACTCGATGGGCAACAAGTCCTGGCTTATTTGTCAAATCGAAATGCACCTACTGGAGATTTTGCAAGAATAGAACAACAACAAAAGTTTATGAAGGCCTTATTCCAGCAAACGAAGGAGAAAGGTAAATTCTCTGATGTGCTACCTTTATATTTAAAAATGCAAAGCAAGATATTTACCAATCTAGAGATAGATCAGATGGGTGCGTTACTGTTATTCTTAAAGAGCGTACAGTCAGAGAATATCGAATTGTTTACCCTTCGAGGAGAAGGTATGATTATAGATGGTATCTATTATATAGATATTGATGAAGACTATATGAAAGAAATTTTTTCATAAAATTAAGTGAAATGCAATGATGCCCCCCCAGGAAAACCTCCGAAAAATAGCATAAAAAACGAATCCATCCCTATACTCGGAACCAGCGTGCCTGACACCAACTTATCAACTTATTCACCCTGAGCAACACAAAGGATGCGATCTGTAAGGGCTCGGTGTCTGTCACGAACTTATGCGAACTTATGAACTTATTGATTGAGATAAGAGATAGGGAGATAAAAGGGGAATAAGAAGAACCAGTGGTGCCTGCCACGAAGTTATCAAGTTATGAAAGAGGCGGGAAAAGAGAAGGGAGTAATCCTAAGTCATAAGGTCTCTTGTGTTTTCTTAAGGCTTCAGCATAAAAGGAAAAAGTGTGTAACGCTGCTGTAAGAGACGACGATGAAAAACCTTAGGGCTACCAGCTATTAGGTGGCAAAGAAGTAGAAAGAATAAATGCGTAGGGCTTGAAGAGATATGGTATAATATATATATTAGAGAAGTCGAAGAGGAGTGATTATTTGGGAATCATTCATCAGCCACATGATAAATTTTTCAAAGAAATGTTTGGGAATTTAGCATTAGCAAAGGATTTTATGACCAATTACTTACCATTGGAATTGCTAAAGATTGTAGATATTGAAACACTAACACCAGAAAAAGAGCACTACATTGAGGATGATTTGAAAGAAAGTTTTTCAGACTTACTATTTAAGGCAAATATAAACGGTAGAGAAGGATACTTATATTTTCTATTTGAACACAAGAGCTACCCATCCAAAAGAATTGCGATACAGCTACTTCACTATATGGTACGCATTTGGGATGACAAATCGCTTAAAGAAAAGAAAGAAAAGATTCCAATGATCATTCCAATGACAGTGTATCATGGCAAGGAAAACTGGAATGTAGCCCTAAGACTATCCGACCTTATGGAAGGTTATGAAGAGTTACCAGAAGAAATAAGAAAATATATACCAGAGTATGAATACTTAATCTATGACCTTTCAGGTTACACTGATGATGAGGTTAAGGGAGATGTACAACTACAAATTGTAATTAAGATTTTAAGATCTATTTTCAGGAATGATGAAGAATTTTTTAAGGTATTTAAAGAGGCAGTAGAAGTACTAGATAAACTGGAGAAACAAGAAAAGGGAATAGAGTATTTCAAGACATTTATTTATTATATTTTAAGTGCAAGAAAAGGGGTTACTCTAACCGAAATATATGATTTAGTGAAGGAAGTATCTGTGGAAAGGAGTGATGAGATCATGACTATTGCAGAAGAATTATTAAAAGAAGGCATGGAAAAAGGCATGGAAAAAGGCATGGAAAAAGGTAAATTGGAAGAAAAGAGAGAGGTAGCTAGAAACCTCATAGGTTTAGGTGTGGAGTTAGATAAAGTTATGAAAGCCACTGGTTTGAGTGAAGAAGAAATTAATAAGTTACTGAATTAACGAGCACGGAGAACATCCAGCCCAGCCACGGTGCCAGGCACTTAACTTGTTAATAATTAACAACACCTTTTGGTAAAATAAAACCAGGAGGTGTTTTTTCTTTAGGTTTTTTATCAACTATTCTGGGTGTATATATTTAGTGAATAGAAATAAAGAAGTTGAGGTTAAGAGGGTAGGTATATGTTTCATATGGTATAATAAGCATAAGTTATAAATATATGTCAGATAGAGATTTGTAAAAGAATCAGGGTGGTGAAAAAATGGGTTTAATAGAAGAACTAAATAAAGGTGAAAGTAAAACCCTTGAGTTTAATTGTAGAAACAGGTGACTTTGTAAACGTAGAGATATATATAGAAATGCCGGAATCTTATAGCAACTTAACTGAGCAAGAGAAAATAACTATATTATATATGAAAGATAATGATGGGAAAGTGACAACGAAAGAAGTAATGAAGATTTTAGATATTAAAGATAGAAGAGGAAGAAAGATATTAAAAGATATGGTGGATAAAAGGTTGATAAATGTAAGGGGACAAGGAAGAAGTACATATTATGTTTTAAAACATTAATCAAACCCAGCGAGCCAACAGTGCCAGGCACTTAATTTATTGGCAGCGAGACATCACTTTATCCTAATAAAATGGAAAACCAAGAGATAAAATTGCAAGTACTAAGATCAGCCAAATAAAGTAAAGGAAGGGTCATGATGTGCAGTTGAAGCTGCTGGTTATGACCTTTTTATTATGGGTATGTTTTCGGAGAGATTTTGACAAACCCAGTTGGGTAACATCAGCTTGTCAGCTTATTGATATTGGCTCTAGACAAAAAAGAGTTTTATTTGACAAATATTTAAAGGGATTTTCCATTTTATAACTAATAGTTTAGTGAGTGAAATATTTCAAGTGTTAAAAAAGCGATTGTTTATTGCTCCATATCAAAGGAGGAGAAGGCATGGCGTCGGTAGTTAAGGGCTTTTCTTTATTAGGTGTAGATGGGTATGTGGTGGAAGTGGAAACAAAGACCATTGATTCACAGCCAATGATATCCATTGTGGGATTGGGCGATACGGCCATCAAAGAGGCCAAGGAGCGTTTAGAGGCAGTACTAAACCATGGGGATTATCATTTTCCTAAAATGAAAATTGTGATTAATCTAGCTCCCAGTGATCTAAAAAAAGCCGGCACACATTTCGACCTAGCCATGGCTGTCGGACTTTTAATGGAATCGGGGCAGATCAGACCCAAGGAAATACAAAAATATGGATTTATTGGAGAGCTATCCTTAAATGCCAAACTAAGATCCTGTGTTGGGGTGTTGCCTATGGTGATGGCTGCTAAGGAATCGGGAATAAAAAATATCATTGTATCTAAGGAGAATATTCAAGAGGCCTCCTTAGTACAAGGAATGAATATATTTGGGTTTTCAGCCTTAAAGGAAGTTGCAGATTTTTTGGAGGGTAAAAAGGAATATGAAATTCCCCTGGAATTAACCCCTAAGCATCAGGAACAGCATCTTTATGGATTGGATTTCAATGAAGTACAAGGTCAGGATGCCATGATTGAATACATTGTGGTGGCGGCAGCTGGTGGGCATAACTTGTTGATGATTGGCGCTCCAGGCTGCGGAAAGTCCATGATTGCCAAAAGAATCCCCACGGTTTTACCTAGTATGATGGAGGCAGAATCACTAGAGGTGACTAAGATTTATAGTGTGGCGGGGTTATTGAGGAAACGGGGATATCTCATTGAAGACAGACCCTTCAGAGCCCCTCATCATAATGCTTCTACAAACTCTCTAATCGGTGGAGGAAATAACGCATTACCGGGGGAAATTTCTTTGTCCCATAATGGAGTTCTCTTTTTAGATGAAATTGCTGAATTCAACAAAAAAACATTGGAGGCCTTACGGCAACCCATGGAGGATAGAAGGGTCACTATTTCAAGGGTGCGGTATACCAATACGTATCCAGCTAACTTTATGCTGGTGGCGGCCATGAATCCTTGTCCCTGTGGTCATTATGGCAGTGACCGATGCCAATGTAGTGATTATGAAGTCATTAAATATAGACAAAAGATTTCTGGACCCATCCTAGATCGAATGGATATCCAGAAGTATGTGCAACCAGTGGATTTTTTACAGCTCTCTGAGCACACGTCGGGAAGGAGCTCTGCAGAACTTCGTGAAAGGGTAGAGTTTGCCCGGGACATTCAAAAGACCAGATATGCTTCAATGGAAGCAATTAACTGTAATGCCCAGATGACCCCTTCATTAATTAAGGAGTACTGTGAATTGGAGGCGGATGGCACAAAGCTATTGCGCTTAGCCTATGATCGATTTCAATATAGTGCCAGAACTTTTCATAAGTTTTTAAAGGTAGGGAGAACATTTGCAGACATGGAAGGGTCTGAGAAAATTAGAAAAAAAGACATTGCAGCGGCATTGATGGCCCGGGATCTTGATAAGGAACAGGCAGGAATGTTGGTGTTATAGGGGGAAAGACGATGCTGTATTGGATTTGGCTGAGTGAAGTGAAGGGAATCGGTCCCGTTATGCAAAAGCGATTATTGGCATACTTACAATCCCCTAAAGCTATTTATACTGCATCCAGTGAGGAACTCATGAATGTGCCGGGGATCGGATGCCATTTAGCCGAGGAAATTACTACTTCATCCTTGAAAAGAGCCCAGGAAATCCTTGGAATGTGCAATGGATTGAACATCCAACTCTTAACATTTCACGATGAACGATACCCATCAAGGGCTAAGGAGTACCCCCTATGTCCTATTTTATTATACTATAGAGGTCATCTAGTAGAAAATAGCATTGGTGTGGGCATTGTAGGGGCCAGAAGGTGTTCTTCCTATGGAAAAGAAATTGCTAAGCAAGCGGGGCAATATTTAGCGCAAAATAACATCCCTGTCATCAGTGGCATGGCCAAGGGAATAGATGGTTATGCCCATATTTCATGCTTAAAGGCTGGGGGTTATACATTGGCTTTCTTAGGCAGTGGGGTGGATATTTGTTACCCAAAGGAGCATGATGAATTAATGGCAAGGATCATGGAAAGCGGTGCCGTGCTTTCTCAGTATCCCCCGGAAACAAAACCAAAGCCTCAGTATTTTCCCAAAAGAAATGCCTTGATTAGTGCCTGGTCAGAAAAAATATTGGTGGTAGAGGCGGGTGCTAAAAGTGGGGCCTTAATCACAGCACAATATACTAAGCAGCTTAAAAGAGAAGTGTTAGCCGTTCCCAATCAAATTTATAGTCAAATGGGAAAGGGAACAAATCAATTAATCAAAGAAGGGGCAACAATATACTTAGGACCAGAACAACTCATAAACACGGAACCAGTCATGAATGTAGAAGCAAAAATCATAGGGGATAATGGACTAAAACCTGTCAAAGGAAACAAAAAGAGAAAAGCCATGGAAGCTATGAAAATTGCCAGCCCACAAGTGAATACACCAACAGAGCAACGGGTGATAGATGCACTATTTGGGACCCCCAAAACCATGGCTCAAATAGTAGAAGAAACTAAGTTACAGCAGTTAGTATTACTGGAGGTCATGACAATACTAGAGCTAGAGGGAAAAATTAGTTCATTACCAGGAGGGAAATGGGTTAAGGAGGTGATATAAATGAAAGAAATTAAGAGAAGATATAGAGTAAGTAATCTATAAACGCAGGATAGATCGACTATAAAGACATTTATCCCTAAATAATAAAATAGGAAGTTGATAATATGAAGATAGAAAAATTAAAAGAGATAATAAGTGGTGGTGAAAACATCACTGTAGAGTTTAAAGAAAGTAAAAATAAGCTTAATAAGGATGTATATGAATCGGTCTGTGCATTTTTAAACCGTTACGGGGGTCATCTTTTCCTAGGAGTTAAAGATAACGGTGATATTACCGGTGTTGATAAAGATTCGGTGGAGCAGCTCAAGAAAAACTTTGTGACATCTTTAAATAACCCTCAAATGCTTAATCCAACCTTTTATTTAAACATTGAAGATGTTGAAGTTGAGGGGAACGTAATTTTGTACATAAACATACCAGAAAGTTCACAGGTGCATCGTTGTAAAGGAAAGATTTTTGATAGAAATGAAGATGGAGACTTTAATATAACTGATAACACAACCTTAGTTTCAAAGCTGTACATGAGAAAACAAAGCACTTACACAGAGAATAAGATTTTTCCCTATGCTGAAATGGAAGAACTGGAATCAGAGGTATTCACAAAGGTTAGAAAGCTAGCAGCAAATCAGAAAGCGAATCATCCCTGGACCTCAATGGATGACTTGGAAATTCTCAAGAGCGTCGGACTATACTTAAGAGATCCCAATACTGGGAAGCAGGGCATTACATTAGGAGGCATCTTGATTTTTGGTAAAGAAGAATCGATTCATGCAGCTCTCCCACATCATAGAACAGATGCCATTTTACGCAGAGAAAACTTGGACCGTTATGATGATCGAGATGACATTCGAGTAAATCTTATAAGAAGCTATGAAAGGTTAATGCAGTTCATAGCAAAACATCTAAATGATAAGTTTTACTTGGAAGGTGACCAACGGGTGAGTTTAAGAGATAAGATATTTAGAGAAGCGATTTCCAACCTATTAATCCATAGAGAATTCTCAAATCCATTCCCGGCGAAATTGGTAATCGAAATGAATCGAGTATACATTGAAAATAGCAACAAACCTCATGGAAATGGGATCATTGATCCGGAGAACTTTTCTCCTTATCCCAAGAACCCGACGATAGCAAAGTTTTTTAAGGAGATAGGATGGGTTGACGAGCTTGGTTCAGGAGTAAGAAACATTTATAAATACAATAAGATTTACTCAGGAGCGGATCCGGAATTTATTGAGGGAGATATATTTAAAACTATTATTCCTTTTAAACCTCTAGCAAGTACCCACGTTAACATGGATAGTAGTACCCATGTTAGTACCCATGTTAGTACCCATGTTAATAATACAAATGAGGATGAAAAGATAAAAGCCTTACTAGAATTTTGCCAAGAGCCAAGATCAAGAAGCGAAATTCAGGATTTTCTTAGACTTAAGAGTAGAAAGCATACTTTATCAAAGTTTATAAATCCACTAGTAAGGGGTGGATTATTAAAACTAACTATACCTGATAAACCTAGAAGTCCAAAACAAAAATATTACTGTGAAAATAGATGGAAAGAACAACGAACCCAGGGTGCCAGGCACTTAACCTATTGAAATGCACCTACTGGAGATTTTGCAAGAATAGAACAACAACAAAGGTTTATGAAGGCCTTATTCCAGCAAACGAAGGAGAAAGGTAAGTTCTCTGATGTGCTACCTTTATATTTTAAAATGCAAAGCAAGATATTTACCAACCTAGAGATAGATCAGACGGGTGCGCTACTGTTATTCTTAAAGAGCGTACAGTCAGAGAATATCGAATTATTTACCCTTCGAGGAGAAGGTATGATTATAGATGGTATCTATTATATAGATATTGATGAAGACTATATGAAAGAAATTTTTCGATAAAATTAAGTGAAATGGTGCAATGATGCCAGGTACTTAACTTATTATGATGAAAATCGTCCCCACGTATCACAAGGAGACCAGTTAGTATCATTACAATAAAGAAAAGAACACTTCATTAGTCACATTTCGGAGATAATGAAGTGTTCTTTTTATTGTTTAATGATAAACCTTTAGTTGTCATGGATATCAATCTAAAAAGGATAAAATTTGATTGTGAATTAAAAGATTTTTCCAATCAATGTATTATGATATGATAGATGAAATGAAAATAATAAAAATATTTTATTGAGGAGAACGGACCCATACGCTACTGTCATACACCATGATGAATTAATAGAATAAACCCGAGGTGCCAGGCAGTGCGCCAAGATAAGGGCGTGTATACACAAGGTGTTGACGCTCTATTTGAGCCACCTTCATGAGGAATGTGGTTTCTCCTGGCCCTTGCCTCAATACTTATTTGTATAGTTTAAAAGATACAATGCAGAAAAAGTGTAAGCAGTAAGACTAAAACTTCAGGGGGAATGAGATGAATTACAAAACAGAAGCGATAACCAAATATTTAAGGAGTGCTGTGGCGGCCCAAGCGAATATGGGAATTGATTTTAAGAAAGATGAATTTCATATCATTGACAAAGAAGATTTAATCCAAGGGAAAATAGGGCTAGAGGTATGTCAAAGTATTTTTGCAGAGGCCAGCAAAAGTGCCTTTGAGAATGAGAATGAATCAAATGAAAAATCCTTTATAAAAGTCATTATTTGTGCCAAAGCAATAAAAACAATCTTCGAAGCTAATGAAAAAACACAGGATGAAATAGACGAATTAACGGGGATCTTCTATATACCGGTAATTTTGGACCAGCAGGGAATGCTCTCTTATAATCAAATTGACAAAAAGATTCCTTGGTTTCCAAGGGAATATCTACATCCTATGGTTGAACCTAAGCTAGCAATAGGGAATGCCGAGACAGTGGATGATTATATCAGCAATCATGTAGACCAAATCGAAAAAATAAAATCTTGGTCTGATTATACTGCCTTTTTCAAGACATTTTATGAGTCTATAGCGGAATCGAAGTTTGAGGAGAAGACCATCAGAAATATGGAGGACCAAGCGTCTGCCCTTGAGTTAGAAAATAATATGTATGTTTTCATAGATAAAACGGTTCATTCTACCTTCCACATTATGAGGTTGTACAATCATTTAATGAAGGAGGATCAGCCGAAGCCCCTTTATGATAATTTCATATCCACGGAAATAGCCAATATCAATCCCCTTGTAGAAAATGACATAGCTAGGATGCAAGTCCATTCGGGTCAGATGGGTGGAGAATATTCTTTATCCCCTTCACAAAGGGAAGCAGTCAACCACTTCAACTGTATGGAGGATGGGGAGATTTTGGCGGTGAATGGACCCCCGGGCACAGGCAAAACTACTCTGCTGCAATCCATTGTTGCAGATATGTATGTTAAAAGAGCGTTGAACCAGGAAAAGGCGCCGTTGGTTGTAGCTTCTTCAACCAACAATCAAGCAGTAACCAATATCATTGCTTCCTTTGGAAACATCAAAAAAATGGGAATATCCAATCTGGAAGAAAGATGGATCGAAGGCGTCGATAGCTTTGCTGCCTATTTCCCATCGGGGTCAAAAATAAAAGAAGCAAAGAGTCAAGGCTATCAATATACCAATCAAAAAGGGGAGTTCTTTTTTTCCGATGTTGAGGATAAAGGAAATATAGAAAAGTCTGAAGGGAAGCTAATAGAAAGCTGTAATGAATATTTTAAAACCCAATACAAAGATATTAATGCCTGCAAGAATAGGTTACATGAGGAATTGTTATTTTTCGAAAAGAGCAAAAATACTTTGTTGTCATTGGCTCAGGAAGCTGCTCAATATGATTTGAACGGACAGACATTAGATCAATATCTTATTGGTTTACAAGATGAAATGAAAGTGAAACAGGAAGTGGTTTCTACTATTGGTCAAAGAGTCAAGGATTGGGAGGACTGCTACAACCGTATGCCGTTTTTCTGTAAGCTGTTGAAGTTTATCAAGCCATTTTCTCGAAAAATTCAAACAGCATTCAGATTGTTTATGAATAATGAAGAGCAAGGTTTTATTAATGAATATATGAGCCTTGATGAAATTAAAGAAAAATATAGCCAGCAATATGCTGTGTATAATAAAGGAACTTATGATCTGAGGAAGAAAAAAGATTCAGTAGAAAAAATCAAAAGTCGATATGATAAGGAACTGAAGGAGCTAGAACGGCATCATATCTTTTTTTATGAAAAGGAAGAAGAAAAATATAGGCTTGAGATGGACTTTATCAATGATGTATTGGATAAAAAAATCAGATATATAACATTTTGGTTGGCGGTTCATTATTATGAGTGCAGATGGGTCAGCGGTGAGGACAAACTGTCGAAGAAGCAGAAGGGAAGAAATTTTAAAAATGTTTTAGACCAGTTTTACAGTAGGCTTAGTATGATTACACCATGCCTGGTGATGACATTTTACATGCTGCCTAGGCAGTTTTTAGCATATGGAGATCAAAAAAACTTTTTTCTCTACAACTACATTGACTTACTCATTGTTGATGAGGCGGGACAGGTATCTCCTGAAATTGCTGCCGGTGCCTTTTCCCTTGCTAAAAAAGCCATTGTCGTGGGGGATATTTATCAGATCGAGCCAATATGGGCTATCAACCCAGGTCTGGACAAGGCGTTGGCATGGTCCCATGGTGTCGTCGAATCTTTGGGTGAGTTTGAATTGTTAGAAAAAGCAGGGTTAAATACTTCCAGATCAAGCGTGATGAAAGTTGCTGCTAAATGCTGCAAATATGAAAAATTCGATGAAAGAGGCTTATTCCTAAGGGAGCATCGTCGTTGCTATGATGAAATTATTAACTACAGCAATAAATTGGTGTATAAAGGAAATCTCCAGCCTATGAGGGGAAAGGGCAGTCAGGATCAAAAACTTGCCATCAAGGAATGGCCTCAAATGGGATTTAGACAGGTGGACACAGATGTTTCCTACCGGAAGGGCAACAGTCGATGCAATCAAAGGGAAGCTGAAAAAATTGTAGCCTGGTTAAAGGGAAATGTAAACTTGATTGAAGAAGTCTATTCACAAGAACCGGTGGAAAACCTAGTAGGGGTGATTACTCCCTTTAGGGCACAGGTTGGCTGCATCAAGAAGGAGTTAAAAAAGCAGATGCCAAGATATGCTACTAAAATTAGTATCGGCACAGTACATACCTTTCAAGGGGCAGAAAGAAGGATCATTATATTGTCTACGGTGTATGGAAGGCATGATGGATGCTTTTTTATTGATGAAAATGAAAGTTTGATGAATGTGGCAGTTTCACGGGCAAAGGATAATTTTTTTGTATTTGGAGACATCAATTGCTTGAAGGATACCCAAAATAGTGCAAGTGGATTGCTTAAAAAAGCGATTGGTTCAAATGCCGTGCCTACGGTAGCAACCCAGTAGTGCCAAGCACTTAATTTATTTTTTCTACTATTTCATTTTTGTTTGCTTAAGTGCAAAAATTTCTAAGAGTTTGAAGAGGTTTTGAAGGAGTTGATGGCGTCAGTATGAAAAAAGATATACTATTTATATCTCCCTTTGAGGATCTTTATAAGATTGCTAAAAAACTAATTAAATTTCAGGGGTTTGAAGAAATTGATGTACAGATGGGGGACCTTGAAGAAGGGGCTAAAAAGGCAAGGGTAGCAGTGAACAATGGAACCAGGGTGATAATCTCTCGAGGCGGAACATACAATGCAATATTAAAGGAAGTAGATGTGCCCGTTGTTGAGGTGGGCATCACAGCCTTTGATATTCTTAAAAGCTTTAAGCTCATACAACAAATCAAAGAACCTTTAGCCATTATTGGGTATCACAATGTGATTAAGGGCTATGATATAATTGAAGATCTTTTTGTAGACATGGATGTAACCAAAATAATCTTAGATAATACTAAGTCTGTGGAGGGGCAGATAAAGGAATGCGTGAATAAAGGCGTGAAGGTTGTAGTGGGAGACACTGTTGTCAATCGTATCGCTCCACAGTATGGATGTAAAAGTATACTGATCGAGTCAGGAGAAGAGGCGGTTTTAAGTGCCATGAACGAGGCCATACGAGTCCTTAAGGCGGCCCAGGTGGAAAGTGACCGGATGCAACGTTTTATGGCAGTAATTGACTATACCAGTGATGGCGTCATTGCCACAGATAAGGATGGAAGGGTTACTGTTTTTAATCGAAATGCAGAAGTCATACTAGGGACAACCAAGGAAAAGGCCAAGGGGCAGTTAATTTCTCAGATCTTTAAATATGATCAAATCAGTAAGCTAATTGAATCTCCATCAATAAAGGTTGACTCAATCTATGACTTAGGAAGCACGAAACTAGCACTTAACCATGTACCTATATTTGTGGATGGAGATGATACCGGCAGTATTATCACTTTTCAAGATATATCAAAAATTCAAAGCCTAGAAAAAAAGATTCGTCTAGAGTTGAGCAAAAAGGGATTTGTTGCAAAGTACAATTTCCAGGATATTGTTCATCAAAGCAGTCTAATGCAAAAATGTATAAAAAGAGCCCGTACTTATGGTGGCTACGATTCATCGGTTCTCATTACCGGCCCTAGTGGTGTAGGTAAAGAAATTTTTGCGCAATCCATTCATAATATAAGTAAAAGGAAAACGGGACCCTTTGTACCGATAAACTGTGCAGCCCTGCCTGCCAACTTAATTGAAAGTGAATTATTTGGATATGTGGAGGGGGCCTTTACAGGTGCTAAAAAGGGTGGCAAACCAGGCATATTTGAAATGGCACATAAGGGAACTATTTTTTTAGATGAAATCAGTGAGTTACCCCTGGATCTTCAGGCAAGGCTACTACGCGTTATACAGGAAAGAGAAGTTATGCGCGTAGGGGATAATAAGGTAATTCCCGTTGATGTAAGAATCATTTGTGCAACAAACAGAGACCTAAAAGAAATGGTGATAGAGGGAGACTTTAGGCGAGACCTTCTGTTTAGAATTAACATTTTATCATTAAATATCCCAAGTCTTAATGAACGTAGAGAGGATATTGAATTACTAATAGAATACTTTATTAGCTTATTTTGTGATGAATATAAAAAGGGTTCAATGAAAATTTCATCGGATACCCTAGGGTATTTAGAAAGACATCATTATGATGGCAATGTAAGGGAGCTTCAAGGGATGATTGAGCGAGCAGTCATTACATGCACTGGGGATGAGATTAAATTAGACGATATAATAGAATCTGACGCCTATAATGTAGATCAAATCATAAGCAATCATTCCAATATCTTTGATGAGGAGTATTCTCTAAAGGAGTTAGAAGATAAATATATAAAATACATCTCCAATAAATATAGTGATTCAAAGCAAGAAATATGTCATATTTTAGGAATCGATCGAAGTACCCTATGGAGAAAAAAGAAAAAGAAATGATGCACAATGCAATAGCGTTGCAAATTGCATTGCAAATTACAACGACCTTAACCAGAGGATTCAAACTATTTTTACGTTAAATGGCAATAATATATCAGAAATTTAAAAATTTATTAAAATCTCTTATTAAAAACCTTGGAAGTTTCAGTTCTTTTAAGGTTTTTAATTTTTTTTCGAAAAATCATCAAAAGTTGGAACAGTTATTGCTTAGATAATAGATATGAAAAATAGATGAAAATTTATAAAACAGAAGGAGTTTGAAAAATGATCTACATTATATCGGATGATTTAACCGGTGCAAATGACACTGGCATTCAATATACGAAGCAAGGCTTTCGAACCCTAGTGACTGTAAAAACCGATGTAGAATTTCTAGAGACGACATCAAAAAGTTATGATGTCATCTCGATAAATGTGGATACACGTTCTAAGCTTCCTGATGATGCATACCACACGGTTTATGATCTAGTGAAAAAGTTCGAAAATACTGGGGTTGATTACATTTACAAAAAAATTGATTCCATAGTAAGAGGAAATCCTGGCGTTGAATTAGACGCAGTAATGGATGCAAGTAATGCCAAGATCGCATTGGTGGCCACAAGCTTCCCAGAAGTTGGGCGAAAGCTTATGAATGGAAAGCTTGAGCTGATAGACTGGGAAGGAAATAAGTCTGTCATAGATGTCATTGAGCTATTTACCGATGATATGAAGCGTAAGGTAAGGGGTATAAATTTATCCACTGTAAAAGAAGGGATAAGCAGCATTGTTGAAGTAGTTGAAAGGGGAACTTCAGAAGGGGTAGAGGTTTTCGTAATAGATGCAGAAAGTGATGAAGATCTTGCGGTCATTAAGGGTGCAGCCACAAGCCTAAAAGTGCCTCCTGTGTTGTGCGGATCTGCAGGCTTAGCTAAGCAGCTCAGCCTTAGTGGTAGAGAAATATTTAATAAGAAAAGTAATGAAGTAACTCAAATAGAGGATAAGGCGACATTAATACTAATCGGATCCCGCAACAACATTACGTCTCAGCAACTGAAGGTACTAGAGGAAGAAATGCGAATACCAGTATTGACCCTAATGACGGGAGAAGTTCTAAATGGCGGAAGGGAGGCTATTATAGAGAACACTAGAGGTGAAGTATCTAGTTTAATAGATAACGGATGTAGACTTTTGGCTATAGTAGTTGACACGCTATTTCAAGGATTTACAGTTCAATTGAAGGATTCGGAAGCGGCTTTAATGGATTCAAACTACATCGCCCATGCCATTGGAGAGTTAGCAAAACTAATCTATGAAACTAACTCTATAGATACCATCGTTTCTTCCGGAGGGGACACATCACAAAAGTTACTGGACGCATTGAATGCAAAGGGAATACACTTAGAAAGTGAAATATTATCAGGCATACCAGTGGGGCGTGTCATAGATGGCATTGCAGATGGTATGACCATTGTAACAAAATCAGGTGGATTTGGAGATCAGGATTCATTAATAAAGGTGATTGAGTATCTTGAAGATCGTAAAAATAAGCTAGCTTATGCATAATGTCATAGCAATAAATCATGGCGTGAAAATATAAAGGATTGAGGTGTTAATATGATGATGGAACAGTACCAATTGGTGATGCCAAAGTTCGTATACTCTGGCACAAATAGTCTAGAAAAAATTGCGGACATTATTACACGTGAAAAAGCAAAGAAAGTCATGGTGTTCACAGGTAAAGAAATACTTAAAATTGGTATTTGTGATAAAGTCTTTGAAGTTATTCGTGAGTGTGGTGCTGACTATGATGTAATAAGTGATATTCGCCCGGAGCCTGGAACGGTTGATGTAGAGAAGGTGCTTAAACAGCTGAACCAATCAGATGGAGAACTGGTGGTAGCAGTTGGCGGTGGTAGTGTCATGGATATGGCAAAGCTATGTGCTGCCATGAAGGGAGCATCTTATACGATACACCAATTGTTAGAGGATAACAGTATTATGGAGAATGGGTTACCTACTGTAATGGTTCCTACAACCTGCGGTACAGGAAGTGAGTCTACATTTAACTCAATTGTAGCCGTAGAATCGAAACAGCTAAAGGTTGGTATCGTTAACACAAATATGATGGCAGACTATGTTATTTTAGATAGTTCAATGATCGCAGGTCTACCCAAACACATTGTAGCTTCAACTGGTGTGGATGCACTAGCACATGCTGTGGAATGCTTTACATCCAATAGGGCAAATCCTTTTAGTGATCTGGTTGCAAAGGAAGCTTCAAAGCTTATTTTTGAAAACATTGTCAAGTCATATCATGAACCAGGCAATATGGAAGCAAAGACAAATATGTTGAGGGCAGCTTTTTTAGCCGGTGTGGCCATTGCATCTTCAGGAACAACTGCAGTGCACGCCCTATCCTATCCTTTAGGAGGGAAATATCATATCCCCCATGGTATATCCAATGCAATACTGCTGGCACCTGTAATGCGTTATAATATGGCAGCCTGTGAAGAGAGACTGGCAATCCTTGCAGATACAGTTAGTCCTGGGGGGATCGCTAGATCAAATAAAGAGAAGGCAGAAGAGATCGTTAAAAGGATAGAAGAGATCGTGAGGGATACCCATATTCCATCAAGTTTAAGTGAGTACAATGTTGGAAAAGAGGATTTAGATCAACTGGTGGCGTCTGCCTTTGAAGTAAAGAGATTGTTGAATAATAATAGAAAAGAGCTTACTAAAGAGGATATTAAGAATATTTATTTAGAAATATTATAGGAGATGAAGTTATGAATAAACTACCAATTTTAGGGATTACTATGGGAGATCCCTGTGGGATAGGCCCAGAAATAACCGCCAAGGCCCTTGTGCATAAAAATGTTTATGAAGTCTGTCGCCCTATAGTTGTGGGAAGTGCTAAGGTACTAGAGGCAGCTATAGCCATCTGTAATAAGGATCTAAAGGTAAATGTTGTTTCAAATGTGAAGGAAGCCAAATTTGCATTTGGAACCATAGATGTATTCGATCAAGATCATGTAGATGTATGGTCCCTTGTTAGAGGACAGGTGAGTAAAATAGGGGGGCAAGGAGCATATGAAGCAATAGAAAAGGTAATTGATCTTGCCATGAAGGGTGAAATAGATGGAACGATTACTGGCCCTCTAAATAAAGAAGCATTAAATATAGCTGGATACCATTATGGTGGACATACGGAAATCTATGCAAAGCTTACAGGTACAAAGGACTATTCAATGATGCTTGCAGATGGTAATCTTAGAGTTGTGCATGTCAGTACTCATGTGTCTCTAAGGGAGGCATGCGATCGTTGCACAAAGGAAAGAGTTGGTAGTGTGATTAAGCTGGCTGAAGAGGCTTGTAAAAGTCTAGGTATTAATCGTCCTAGAATCGCTGTAGCAGGGTTAAATCCACATTCTGGTGAAAATGGATTGTTTGGCAGGGAAGAAATTGATGAGATCATACCTGCTATTGAAAAGGCTAAGTCAGAGGGACTCGATGTAGAAGGACCCGAGCCGCCGGATACGCTCTTTTCTAAAGCCCTAGGGGGGCAATATGATATTGTAGTTGCAATGTATCATGATCAAGGGCATATTCCAGTGAAGGTTGTAGGTTTTCAATATAACCATGAATTAAAGCGGTGGAACACAGTAAGCGGTGTCAACATCACCCTGGGTTTACCCATTATTAGGAGCTCGGTAGATCATGGTACAGCCTTTGGTCAAGCTGGAAAAGGTACAGCAAACGAAGAAAGTCTTGTTAATGCAATAGATTATGGAGCTCGATTAGCGGTAACAAGATTGGAAAATAAATAATTAGAAAGTTTAAACTAAGGGGGGAGTTTAATTGGTAAATATTCATGGTATCGTACCCGCAATGGTTACTCCGATGAATGAAGATGAAACGATAAATGAAAAAGAGCTAAGGGCTCAGGTGAATAGACAAATAGAGGCAGGGGTACATGGGTTATTCTGCTTGGGTACCAATGGTGAGTTCTATATTTTAAACCAAGAGGAAAAACTTAAAGTAATGGAAATTGTAATCCATGAAAACGCTGGAAGATTGCCAGTGTTTGTAGGGACAGGAGCCATCGGAACAAAGGAAACCGTTCAATTATCTCAAAAAGCCCAAGAACTGGGAGCTGACGTTTTATCTGTTATCACACCGTACTTTGCTGCTGCTTCGCAAAATGAAATATATGAGCATTTTAAGACAGTTGCTAACTCGGTGGATATTCCAATTCTTCCCTATAATATCCCTATGAGAACTGGGGCGAATATTAACGTGGATACTTTAAAAAGGCTGAGTCAAATACCTAATATCACAGGTGTGAAAGATAGCAGTGGAAACTTTGATAACATTCTCCAATATATTGAGTCAACGGATGATAGCTTTGCTGTACTATCGGGAAATGATTCTTTAGTACTTTGGACGCTTCAAGCCGGTGGTAAGGGTGCAATATGTGGTATTGCTAATTTATTTCCCCATACCATGGCATCGATTTATGAACTATGGAAGGCTGGAGAATTCGCAGAAGCGAAGAAGGTACAGGATTCGATTAGGGAGATTAGAAACTGCTTTAAATTAGGGAATCCCAATACGATCGTTAAAATTGCTACAAATCTGTTAGGTCACCCAGTAGGACCCTGTCGCAAACCATTTTATACCAACTCTGAATCCATCAGGGAAGAAATTCAGAGGGTACTTCATACTTATTATAAGGATTTTAAATAAGGAAGTTGATTTGAAATGGTGATAGATCCCAGCATAAATTGGTTCATAACGTAAGTGTGTTTTTATTACAAACGTATTCATAAAGAATATCTTGAACAGGTATGAAATTATTCAGTTGTAATCATACAATTATTACAATTGAAAATTATAATAAAAAATGGTGAGGGGATGATGATTTATGAAAAAGAGAGGATTTTTATTAGCAATTGCTTTTATGTTGGCTATTGGTTTATTGACGGGATGTGCAGGTACTGAGCCTGAAGCACCTACTGATAGTACACCGGACGAAGCTGTAGAAGAGAATGATGAAAGCCAAGCTGCTGGACTTACAGATCCTGTGAGACTTGTTTTTTCTACTCAAGATTTAGGAACTTCATTCAACTCAATGACAAACGCATTCAACACGGTGTTTATGCCTGAGTTACCAAGGGGTTCTTCAATAGACGTAGAAACGACTTCCCCAGGTGGTATCGCAGCATCCTACATCATTTCTGCTGAAGTTGCAGATCTAACAATTGGTAACACTGCTCCAGCGAACTGGGCAACTTCAGAAGGTATAGATGATAGAGGCGTTGCAGAAGGAGTGGCTTCACTTGGTGGTGGATTTGATGAGCCTGTACTGGTTGTAATATTTACTGAAGCCTTCCAAAAAAGAACAGGATTTACAACCCTTGAGGAAGTCATTGAAGCACAACATCCTGTAAGGGTAGCCACAAAGGCAACAGGTTCCTTTGGGGAAATGTCAGCCAATAAAGTATTATCGCTATTTGATGTAACATATGATGACATCAAGTCTTGGGGTGGAGACTTCACTTTAACTTCTTCAAGTAATGTGGTGGATATGTTAAGGGATAACAGAGCTGATATGACAATCGATCATACAAATATTAACCAGCCAAACTATGTAGAGCTTTCTATGACTACGCCACTATACTATGTACAGCTTCAAGATGAAACTCTAGATCGTTTACATGAAATGGGTTATGCTTATCAAGATATTGCAGAGGGAAGCTTTAATAATTATGTAAAAGAAGACATTAAAACTGTTGGATCACCAACTGCTTTACTTGTAAGAGAAGATATGGATGAAGAGGTTGCTTATACACTTACAGAGGCTATGGCAGAAGGTAAGTCAAAGCTTGTAACTTCCTTTGCTGCTTTCGAAGCATTTGATCCAACAAAAGCTTGGGAGCCAGCTAATGCTGGAGCGCCATTGCATCCAGGTGCTGAAAGATATTACAGAGAAATGGGCTATATGAAATAAAATTTGACCCCTTAATAATTTATATACAATGCATTAATTGGATTTTGTGATGAAATACAGTCACAAAATCCAATTAATCATTATCAATAGCGAGGCAGTGCTTCGTTAGAGGTTAGGAGGCAATTTATGGATAAACAGATTGCTAGCAATAGCTTGATGGAGAAATTAATAGCTATAGGCTGGCGAAAAATCGCAATCGTAATGGTTACAGTAACTTTTTTTGCCTTTCAGATGTACTTGGCTTTCATTAGGCCATTACAGCCATTGATGCAAAATCCGCTTCACTTTATATTGGCTTTGGCTATCGCCATTCTTTACTACCCTGTAGTCAAAAAAACAAAGGATGATGAATTGCCTAAATGGAAAAAAATGCTACCTATTATAGACATGATTATTTTAGCTTCACTAATATTTATGGCGTATTATTACATGACAAATGAGTATAGAATCGTACACAGAATTCAAAATATTGATCCATTAATTACGATGGACTATGTGATAATGTTTATGACTGTAGGGATTCTACTGGAATGTGTGCGTCGGATTCTTGGTGCTAACCTCCTAATATTTATATTTTTGTTTATTGGATATGCATGGTTAGGACCATATATGCCTACGGTTATATCTCACAGTGGATTTACCCTTAGAAGATTTACGGAATTAATGGTAATGGGAACGGGTGGGGTATATGGAGCTCCCTTAAATGCATCAGCAGGATTTTTATACTATTTCATTATATTTGGTGCGCTGTTTGCTGACTGTGGAAGCGAATCTGTACTGATGGATATAGGCATGAAGGCTGGTAGTAAGGGGTCTGGAGGACCTGCAAAGGCAGCGATTTTATCCAGTGGATTATTAGGTATGATCAATGGTAGCGCTGTAGCAAATGTATCGACCACTGGTGTCATGACAATACCAATGATGAAGAGAATAGGATACAAGTCACATGAAGCA
Source organism: Alkaliphilus metalliredigens QYMF (assembly GCF_000016985.1). NCBI lineage: Bacteria > Bacillati > Bacillota > Clostridia > Peptostreptococcales > Natronincolaceae > Alkaliphilus > Alkaliphilus metalliredigens. Next base: position 272,604 of record NC_009633.1, read on the forward strand.
GGCGCAATTGAGGCTGTAGCTTCTACGGGAGGGCAAATCATGCCACCTATAATGGGGGTTGGAGCTTTTATAATGGCTGAAATGATCGGGGTGCCCTATGGTCAAATAGCTCTAGCTGCAACCATACCCGCATTAGCTTATTTTGGTTCTTTATTTATTCTCGTTGACCTATTAGCTAGAAAAAGACAGATATCAGGAGAACATGTGGCTGAAGAAATTAAAACAGAACCTATTCTAAAAAGACTATATCTTTTGATTCCTATTTTACTTGTTGTAATATTTATAGTTAGAGGCGCATCTCTGATGCGTTCTGCGTTGATAGGTACAGCTGCCATTATAGTCATTAACATTTTAAGAGGGAAAAACGGACTAAGTGCTAAAGAGCTAATTAATAGCTTCTTTAAAGGAACAAAGCAGGTGGCAGAGATTGCTGTACCCACAGCTTCCAGTGGGATTATCATTGGAATTGTCGTGATGTCAGGTTTAGCCAATAAGTTAGCAGCAATCATTTCTTCAGTAGGTGGAAATAATATGGCGTTTGCTCTTGTTATTACAACACTAGGATGTATGGTTCTAGGTATGGCCCTACCTACAGTTGCTGCATATCTGGCGGCGTATATACTATTTATGCCGTCCTTAATTAACTTAGGAATTCCTTCGTTACCAGCAAATATGTTTATTTTCTATTTTGGTATCATTGCACAAATAACGCCTCCAGTATGCCTGGCATCATTTGCAGCTGCAGGTATTGCTGAGGCAAGTGCCTGGAAAACCGGGTGGACTGCATTTCGATATGCGTTAGTTGCTTTTCTGGTCCCCTTTGTATTTGTATATAAACCAGAAATCCTTCTTATGGGAACTGTCATGGATACAATCCTTGCAACAATTGTATTATTCATAGGCACCTTTTTCCTGGCTTCTGCTATAGCTGGACATCTCTTTATTCCACTTAACACAAAACTAAAGAGGTACTCACTGCTTATTTGTGCCATTATGGTAATATTGCCGGAGCCGCTAACTTCAATGATCGGAATCGTAGCTGGTATAGCTATTGCGACTGTGTACTTTAAGAGTAGCAAAAAAATAACGGAAGTAACGGTGTCAGGCACTTAACTTATTAACTTATTTCAAATTAAAACACCTTTTGGTAAAATGAAACCAGGAGGTGTTTTTTATTGGGAAGAAAATCAAGGGTAGGGTCACAGTCCCTCATGCTTCATGACAGTGCATCAGTTTCTCTGTCCCTGTTAAAGGTCTGGAGACAATGAGATGGTTCTCTAAATAAGTGATTCCTTAAATGAAGGACTTATGTCACTAGAATACTATAGAAAAAACATATAAAAACTGATAATATTAAAGTATCGACTAGATAGGGAGACGAAGGGGTCTGCTTTTTTGTATATAAAAAGATATGATTCAAGGGGGAGAATTGTTTGGCTAGGGTTGCAAGGGAAAGGAGCAGTACAGGAATATATCATGTAATGTTTCGAGGAATTAATAGGCAGACTATTTTTGAAGATGAGGAAGATCTAAATGGAGGCGATATCAAAGTGAAATCATACATTATAAGAATCGAACTGGAGAAATCAAATCCATTAATTTGGAGAAGGGTCATCATGCCAGCAGGGGCGACATTCAATAGACTTCATGATGTCATACAAAACGTGACCAATTTTCAGAGCGGGTATCCAAGTTCAGGGTATCATTTATTTGAATTTGACCTAACCGAAGAGAATATGCTCGTCACCAACGATGAACAAGCATATCTTGAACATCAGCATTATAAGAAGAATAAAGCCATGTATGAAGAGCGATTAAAGACAATACCCCCAGAAATGATAGTATTTGAGAAGAACTACCAGGAAAGATTAAAAATTGAAGTTCGTAAGCCTACTGGATTAAAGATAGATGATTCTCTAGAAAAATACAAGGAAATCAGATATAATTATGACTTCGGAGATGACTGGCATTTTACAGTAAAGCTTGAAGAGATCGTTGATGATTATTACTTTGGTTTTCCAACACTACTTGATGGAGTAGAGACAGCTCCACCTGAGGATGTGGGTGGGATCCATGGGTTTTATGAGTTTCTAAAAGCTTATCGTGATCCAAAGCATCCTGAATATGAGGATATAAAGACGTGGGCTGAATCTTTATATTTCAGAGAGTATGATCCTGACTGGATAAACGAAAGACTCAAGGGGATTAACTATAAGAAAACCGAGTGGGACAACATTAACCATGAGCGGTACAATATAATAGAAGATAAGTATCGGAAGAAGTGAACCATGCCTTATGGCAGTAATAAAAAATACAAGAAGCGCTGCTCATGAAGAAGAGATTCATGCGGCTCTTCCGCATCATAGAACGGATGCTATTTTACGTAGAGAAAACTTAGATCGTTATGATGATCGAGATGACATTCGAGTAAATCTTATACGAAGCTATGAAAGATTAATGCAGTTTATAGCAAAGCATCTCAATGATAAATTCTATCTTGAAGGTGATCAGCGGGTGAGTTTAAGGGATAAGATTTTTAGAGAAGCGATTTCTAATCTATTAATCCATAGAGAATTTTCAAATCCATTCCCTGCGAAATTGGTAATCGAAACGAATCGGGCAGAACGACCAACGCTGCCAGGCACTTAACTTATCCAGGCACTTAACTTATTAAGAGTAGAACACTTTATTAGTCACATTTCGGAGATAATGAAGTGTTCTTTTTATTGTGCAATATCCTCAGATAATTGAAAAATCTCACTATGTAGGATATAATTAATCCACAAAATATATTGATGAAAGTAAGAGGAGTAGAGGAATAGATGAATCCAATAATCGAGGTTAAAAATTTTACTAAAAAATACGGGGACTTTATCGCTGTAAATGACATTTCTTTTGATGTGGAGGAGGGGACTATCTTTGCTTTTCTAGGACCAAATGGTGCTGGAAAGAGTACAACGATAAATACATTATGTACAATATTTGAAAAGACATCAGGAAGCCTTGTAATTGATGGAAAAGATGTGACTACACAAAAAAGTGAAGTCAGATCTACGATTGGTGTTGTGTTCCAAGATTCAACCTTAGATTCAAAAATGACAATTGATGAAAACCTTAAAATGCACTGTGTTTTTTATAATGTCCCTAAAAAAGAAGTTGAAGAACGTATACAGTTTGTCTTGAACTTAGTTGATTTATTAGGCGAAAGAAATAAATTAGTTGGGGCGCTATCAGGTGGCATGAAACGCCGTGTAGAAATTGCCCGTGGACTCATACACTTTCCAAAGGTTTTATTTCTTGATGAACCGACAACAGGGCTGGATCCACAAACTCGGTCTCATATTTGGGAATATATCATGAAACTTCAAAAGGAAAGAAATATTACAATCTTTCTCACGACACATTATATGGAAGAAGCGGAAATATGCAATAAGATTGCGATAATCGATGGTGGAATCATCGTCGCTCATGATACGCCATATGCTCTTAAAAAAGAGTTCACAAAAGATAAGGCTTATATCACAACAGAGAAAGGACCAGAGCTTGAGCAGTTGTTAGCACAATATGAATTACAATATGTAAAAAAGGAAGGTTATTATAAGGTTGATGCTGAAAAAACTGACCTCTTATTACAGGTTCTAAGTCTGCAAAAAGAAGATATCACTGATATAGAAATAAAAAAGGGTACCTTCAATGATGTTTTCTTAGAAATAACTGGGAAAAAGATTAGGGAGGATGCATAATATGAACACAGTATTTGCATTATGGAAAAGAGGGCTGAAAGCCTTTATAAGAAATAGAACAGGATTGATTTTTTCACTTATCTTTCCATTTTTCTTTGTTTATGTGTTTGGTGCAATTTTCAAAAATGAATTTATACAGAATCCCATTGCATATATGCTCTCTGGGGTTATCATCGCTACCGTTTTTGAAAGTGCACTTAATCTAGCCTCCACCACGGTTGATGATATGGTCAGTGGATTTATGAAAGAAGTTTTGGTTTCTCCTGCTAAAAGAATATCCGTTGCAATTGGACAACTATTATCAGCTGCCACTGTGTCTACGATTCAAGGGATTTTAATTTTAGTGATTGGTTTATTTGTAGGGATTAGGTTTACCACATGGACTACACCTCTATTCGTTCTTTTAGCCATGATTTGTGTAGGACTTGTGTTTTCGGGTGTTGGGCTATTTCTAGCAACGATTGTACGCAGTGGTCAAACTTTTCAAATTATTAAAACGGCAGTCACAATGCCCTTAACGTTTTTATCCGGGGCATATATTCCGATAGCGATGTTACCTACTTCACTTCAATATGTTGCTCGTATTAATCCAATGACCTACGCAACAGCTTTTTTTCGTACGATTGTTTTGGAAAAAACAAATTTATCAACAGCAGAACTTGTGAAAGAGGGATTAGCCATTGATATAAATGGTTTTATTGTGACACCGATTATGTCCTTTGCTATTCTTGTAGCTGTAGGCTTAATTTTTTTAGTATTATCAACAAATTCATTCATTAGAACAGATTTTTCTCGTCTTAACAGAAGTGCCACTGATGCTAACGAGATATGGGGTTAGGGTTAGCACTTGAGAGTGTCTGGTACTTAACTTATATGAGGTAAAATAAAAAAGCCCCGTTTAAGGGGCCTAAACTACTCAAGTAAAAAATCTAAGATGTTTTGAACTTTAATACCGGAATAGTCGTTGAAAATAGTTTGATCCATGGTAAGAATATATTTTGGATAATTATCGGATATGGATTGTAGAGGGCGTAATTCACGCTCTCTAGTCATTTCATCTAGAATTGTAGCAGAAACTTGATAGTATATTTTTTCAAGAACCCACAAGAACCCACGGTGCCAGGCACTTAACTTGTTATACCAGTGATGGAAAATAGAACAGCTTAAGAGTGGAGGTTTTAATAATGTTAATTGATTATAGATTTGCGAATTTCAGGTCGTTTAAAGAAATGGCCAGTCTATCTATGACAGCAGGCAGACAAACTACACTGAATGATAATTTGATCAGGGAGTATGATTTAAGAATTGTTCCTTCAGCTGTTATATACGGAGCTAATATGAGACAGAGTTATTCTTATCAAGAGCATTTAAAAGTACAATCAGTAATGAACTGGCTGATATGGTACTGGATTTCTTTAAAGAAGAACTCATTGTGGTCAGTGATTTTACACTAAAGAAAACCAATTTGACTTTTTCTCTGGAAGACAGCCCAAAGAAAGACTTTCTTGCATGGAACAAGATACTGGATGGATTCGTTAAAAATGCTGATTTGGGCCCTCAAGGGATAGCATTTAAATCGAACAAATCGGAAAATAAAGAGTCCTCAAACATGGAACTCGTATCCATCTACAAATACAATGATGAGAACATTGTTATTCCTGCAGAGCTGATGGAATCAAGAGGAACACTTAAGCTGGTTGATTTTGCTATTCCATTTGAGAAACTCTTTAAATTAGGTGGCGTTTTTGTTCTAGATGAGTTTGATGCAGCTATTCATCCTGAACTCATCAAAGGGATATTAGCTCTTTTTAATGACAGTGATCGCAATAAGGCTGGTGCACAATTAATCTTTACGACGCATAATCCGATTTACTTGAATAACAAGATATTCAGAAGAGATCAGATCCGGTTCGTTGAGAAGGATACAGATTTATATGAGAGTGTTATTTATTCCTTAGCAGATTTTGGTTCAGAAGAAGTGAGGAATGATCATAATTTCTTGATCAATTATTTTAAAGGGAATTATGGAGCGCTTCCCTTCATTGACTTTTCTAAGCTGTTGAATTCAAACAGTGGTGAGGAGGACGAAGATGGAAACCTATAGAAGAAAGTACTTATGTATTTGTGATTGGGGGAATGGTATCCTTTAGTCTACTGGGGATGCCTACGTTACTAGAGGGAGGCAGTTTATCCCCTGGTCAAACCCTTTTAGCTGGGTTTATTGCCAGTAGTACCATGATGATTCCAAGGGTTTCTGGAAGTGCTGTATTGATTATCCTAGCCAAGGTTCTAAAGACGCTTTTTTCAAAGTATCAGTCTCAAATTTTATTCTTTTTTTCAGGACTGATTTTAGGGTCCGCTAGAATGCTCTTTCTCAGTGAATTCGGGGTGTTATCCTTAATCACCTTTATGGCAGGAGTAGGGGTGGTTTATAAGTGGGGGCGTTTAAAATACAAATAGTGAGTGAACCATCGGTGCCTAACAATTTGCTAATACATTAGATAGACATGTTCTTTTATGAGGGACATTGTACTATATATTTTAAAATATGTTAATAAGTATATACTGAATGATGAAAATATATGACATGATCTACCTAGCTATACGGATGAAGAAATAGAAGAGACGACCTCTAATAGAACCGTCTCTTTTTTCTTTAACTCTAGAATTCAAATGACTTTATAGTATGGGTATTAATACTCCATAAGCCGTGACTATCTTTGTATTGCCATTCCCCAGCATCTTTATCATAAACTAATATATGTTGACTATCATAATCGGGGTTTGTAATAGCATGTTCCCCATTTTCATCAAAATAAGAGTAATCAGTATACTGAAGATATTGTCTTGCGCTTATATGGGCCTTATATTGCCCATCTTCTTGAAACAGAGAAACACTACTTAAATCATATAAAATCTCTTTTAATTCCATATGATAATCATGACCATATTCGGTATAATGGTCTATATCACTTTCTATAGTAGCGACATTATTTGGCGTGGTATTTTTTAAAAGAGAAGCATCCAATTCCATTAAAGCAGCGATGGAGGTTAGATAATAACTATTCATTGCTTCCATAAGCTGTTCATTTAGCTCATCATTAACAGCAGGAATAGCAAGATGTGCGCTAGACTGCCCAGTTAACTTCACCTCATCACTTTCTATAGTTCCCCAAGGAAATTCCTTCACTCCATGAAGTACTACAGAGCCATCTGTGGATACCGGACCAAACTCACTAATATCACTTACTGTTAAACCTGTATCTATACCATTGGCAAAAACCCTCGTATCATTATAGTTAGAGGTAGGATTTACATGGGATCCATATAAATGTAGATTTACACTAACATGGTTATGATAGATATCAAAAATGATTAGTTCCTCTTCTACTTCTAAATCTACGAACTCTCCCTCCAGAACAGCCTTAAGGGTATAAACTCCCGGCATAAAGGGACCATATTCTCTGGCAAAATCCATTCTATGGGTGATATCTATTTCTTCACCATTAATGTATAGCTTGGTATCAGGATAATTGGTATATAGGGTAATATAATAAGCCATAGGCTCTACCACATATCGATCAAAGAAAAGCATGTTTTTTCCCTGCTTTCTAAGGGTCAATATGTGTTCATTATCCTTAGCATCCCCAAAGACCTCTTTGGTACTATCATGTCCACCTTCTAATGCTTCAGTTTGTTGATTTAAGGAGTTGGTTAACTCTCCTAAAAAGGACGGGTTGTTATTAATATGGGCTAAAAATGCCTCAATGCTTCCTTCATCAACCTTTAATCTAGGATCACTAGATACAATATACTTACTAAGCTGATCCATATCATTATCAATTAGGGCCTGCTGAAAACTATCTACAAAACGCTCTGGTGTAGCTATGGAGTTGCCTATTCGAATGCCAATAAAAGCAAAGATGAAAACAGCTAGCACGGATATAATGATTACCTTATGCTTTTTACTTAGATTCTCTAAAAAATTTACATTGGTTATCCCTTTAGTAGTAGCGGGCTTAGTAGGATCGCTAAGCACCACAGTACCACATTTAGGGCAGTCTTTATTTTCATCTGTTAATTTTTCGCCACATTCTTTACAAAACTTCATGGGATGTTCCTCCTTAAGGATATAAACTTTTTTCTAACTAATTACTTCGGTTACTAAAAATCATGGTTGATAGATAAGCAATAGCAAAGGAAAGAATAAAACTGCTAAACAGCACAGCAATACTGTTAAATCCTATGCTGGCGCTCATACGTCCTATGAAGTCAAGGCTAAATAATTGGCCAGAACCGCTGATTTTAAAATTAGTGATAAAAACCAAAAAGCTACTAAATATACTAAATACTCCACTAAAAACTAAAATTTCATGGATAAGGTTTCCAGAGGATGAAGTCTTGATTTGCTTGCCTGCCCAGAGAAATAGAGCAATAGGTATCAATAGAGCTAAATAGAAATAAACATCAAAGTTATCGATATAACTAAGTAGATGCCTTAACTCCTCAGTGCCGGAAAGAATAGAGGCACTATAGCTTTCAACATCATTAAATCTTTGAATGCTGAAGGTGAAGGAGGCTAGATTTAGCATATTCCATAGATATGCACCCATCTGCGGCACAATAATAAATAGTAGAAACATTTCTCCAAACAAGGCAGCTCCTGTACTATCCGATGAGAACCCTGCGTTATTCAATAAGAATAAAAATACGATAACAGTGCTGATAATAATACCCTTTAAGCCAGTGACTATACCTTGATAAATAGACTCACCATATAATCTAGCGGTTACCATAGCACTAATAGCTTTTAATGAACCTGCCTGTATTAGTAATCCAATAAAGCTAAATAATGCACCGAAGACAATACCGTTTAAGATACTGCTTAGGAAGGAATAGCTTAGAGTGAATCTAACAAAGGCATCGGGTTCGTAGAACAAAGGGATTTCGGTCGAAGTTCTAGATATAAGAGAAACCAGTAATAAAAAGCCTGCATATATACCACCGGTTGCTAAGGAAAGAAAAGCTCTCTCTTTTATAGAGGTATTAGGATTTTTTACACCTGTAATATAACCACCTATTACGAGGACTAAAAAGGGGAGAAGTAAAAAGCTATAAAATCCATAGCTTAAAGATAAGCTTCCAGAAAAGGCCTCACGACCATAGTTAGTCATTAAAGTAAGATTCGTACCTATTAAATTTACTAATAATATAATATCGATTCCACTAATTAATTGAAAATTATTGATTTGGTTACCTAAACCCAATTCATACAAAAGAGGCTCAGCATAAAGCATATTAATTTCTTCTGAGATAACAGATCCGATGATAAGAGCAATAATACAGAGAATACCTATAGTCACTAAAGATCCCGGCAGTGCATTTTTAAAGTGATTCATTTCTAGCTTATTAGTTATTGAAGCAATATTTTTTGTAGATATATTTTTAACAGTAGATGTTGCAGCAACTAATCCTTCTACATCAAAGGAAGTCTTTTTTACTTTAAGCAAAGAATTACCACAAGTACTACAATAAATAAGATGCTTCTCATTTTCTGCACCACAGGAATTACAAAACCTAGAGCTGGCGCTGGCATAGTGATAGCCTCCCTTTAAGTGCTGTAAAGCAAAACCATCATTTAAACAATATAAAGCTTCTTTTGGATTAGCATATCCGCATTTTTTACAATACAATGAATCTCCCTCCTTTCACTAAGCTGTTAATTTTGAACCGCAGCATCCACAGAAGTTACAACTGCTGATAATAACCTCTTGACAAACAGAACAATGAATCATTTCTATATCTTCTTTTGTCGCTTCCTCCTCTAGCTTTAGACCACACTCTCCACAGAATTTGTCGTTAGGTGTAATAAGAGCACCACATTCACAAAGATTTTCCTCTTCCTGATTAGCAGATAATTCATTAATTTTTTTAAAGGTGGTAAAAATAACTTGGTCAACTTCTGTAAGTGCATTAGAGATTTCAGTAAAACTAGAATCCTGAAGTTTACCCTCTCTTATCCAGAGATGAGTAAGCTGGCCTAAGTCTAAAAGTAGCTTCGACTTTTTCTCGGTAGTATCCTCCACCATTTTCTTTAGCTTATTGATTTCTTGAACAGTTTGAAGTCTTGTTTTACCCTGCTCAAGTCCTCCCTGAAGCTTTGAGAAACCATCACCTAGTTTTGATTGTAAATTAGACAAACAAATCACCCTTTCTTAAGTTAAAATATAAGTTTTCTATACATAAACGTTTGCCATTTAAAGATGTATACTTTTACAAAAGCATATATCTATAGATAGCTAAGAATATAGAAATAACAATATCATCATATTACAAAACTACTAAATTTAGTGTCATAATTTGTCGATAGAAAAAAATATGTCGGTAGGAACCCAGGGTGCCAGGTACTTATGTAACTGGCAAGTGTTTTTAGAGAAATTTTGGCAAATAGTTTTCCATAGTGTGTAGAAAGTGATATGAAACCCTAGGATCAGAACATTGTCGAACCAGCGGTGTCTGATACCAACTTGTGGAAGCGGAAAACCGAATTAAAACTGATGATGATTGGATGACAGAAGACCGGGTGAAAGAAAAGCTGGGGGTATGATTCAATGCATAAACTCAGACTAAACCCCATGGTAACTGAAGATTTAATCGAGATTAGAGATTATATAACGAAAGAACTGGAAAATCCTACGGCTGCAGTTAATGTGCAAACGGATTTTAGATATTTAGTATCAGGAAGTTATATTGTATTTTATCAAGCAGATAATGAATTTGTATCCATCTATAACTCTTCTTAGTAGAGCCAAACCAGGAGCTGTTGTTCATTTGAACAAACATCCAGTTAAAACCAGCGGTGATAACCGATAACCATAGGAGGTTACTCTAGAATGAAATCATACATTATTAGAATTGAACTAGAAGAATCGAATCCATTAATATGGCGAAGAGTTGTGATGCCAGCAGGGGCTACATTCAATAGGCTTCATGATATCATCCAGAACGTGACCAACTTTCAGAGTGGGTACCCAAGTTCAGGGTATCACTTATTTGAATTTGATTTGACTGATGAAAATAAGATCATCACCAATGATGAAGAAATTTACCTGGAGCATCAGCACTATAAGAAAAACAAGGCGATGTACGAAGAACGGTTACAACCAATGCCACCTGAAATGCTTCAGTTTGAGGAACCACATCAGGAAAGGCTGAAAAGAGAGGTGCGTAAACCCACAGGACTTAAAGTGGATGATTATCTTGAGAAGTATAAGGAAATCAGATATGCCTATGACTTTGGTGATGACTGGCATTTCATTGTAAAGCTTGAGAGTATTGTTGATGATTACTACTTCGGTTTTCCAAGAACCAACGGTGCCTGACACCAACTTATCCAAAACAACAAAAGATGACTTAATGATTGTGCTTGGCGATGCTGGAGTCAACTATTATGAAAATGAGCGGGATGCACTTTTAAAGGAAGATCTGGAAGTCTGGCCTATTACTTTCTTCTTTGTACGAGGCAACCATGAACGTGATCCTGCGAATATTTCAACGTATGTAGAACAACCATTTAATGAAGGAAAAGTTCTAATAGAGCCGGACTATCCAAGCCTCCTGTTTGCAAAAGACGGAGCGGTATGAAGGCAGAGGTGCCAGGCAGTGCACCCTTAACTTATTAACCCTCATGATTGGCGGTACAACTTATCTTGCTAATGAGCTTTAGTTAGAAAGTCCTTTTAAAGGAACAATTCCTTAAAGGGCTTTTATTATTTTAGAAAGTTAGTTTTAGTGATATAATGTATTCAATAAGAATACAATGCGGAGGTTGAGTGAGATGGATGATAAATTATTTCAATTAATGGAAAAGATGTATAGTGAAATGCAAGAAGGATTCAAAAAAGTTAATACTAAGTTAGATAGTGTTGAATCTAGGATGAGTAGTGTTGAATTTAGAATGGATAAAGTTGAAAAAACAGTATTAAATATGGAAGATAGCCATGGGAAAAAACTAGATGTATTATTTGATGGATATAAACAAAACTCTGAGAAATTAGATAGGATTGAAGAGGAAGTAAATAAGCATGAAGAAGTAATAATAAGAAAAATAAAATAATGTGCCTTGGTAAAACCAGAAAAACCAATCACTTAACTTATTCTAGCAGGAGAAAAAGGTCTAGAAATAAAGGATAGCAAAGAAATTCAAAAGCTTATAAACTTTTGACTTAAAGGTAGGTATATTTCTAAAAAAATATGCACTCAGGATACTAAAAACATAACACCACTTTACAAGTAATGTAGTGATTCAAAAATAATTCCATAAAATAACAAAATCAGACGCCTTAGTCCTAGGAATACTAATCTTAGCATAAATCAAAACCCCTAGGAGGCGCCTGATATGATTAGTATTTCCAGTAATTCAATGAAACAAACATTACACCAATATTTAATGCAGTATAGATCAGTTTTCAAGAAGCGGAGCTTTGATATTTTCTACTGGCTCATTATGGGAATCCTCTGCACAGAAGAAGTAAGATCTATACAAATAGAAGCCCTAACCACTATCACAGTTTCTATCGCTTTATCCTTGATACCAGAAAAATTAAGACAGAACACCTTATTTATAACAATTGATGATACTCTTCAAGCAAAATACGGTGCTAAATTTGATTGTTATGCTAAACATTTTGACCATACAAAAAAGAATGGAACCAAATATCTTAATGGTCATTGCTTTGTATCTGTGGTGTTGAATATTCCTTTATATTACCAAGATAAAGCGAAGTACTTAAGTATACCAATAGGCTATCGCCTATATTCAAAGGAGCAGAACAAACTTGAAATGGCATCACAAATAATTAAATGTATCATGCCTCAACTTGAAATGTTTCAAGTGATTTTATTGTGTGATAGCTGGTATAGTAAAGGATCTATCCTAGATACTGTAAAAGAATTTGATAATCTAAAAATCATAGGGGCAGTACGTCATGATACTGCCATATATGATCTTCCTCCAGCCCCTACTGGGAAAAGAGGGAGACCTAGGAAAAGAGGTAGACCTAAGAAAAGAGGTAGAAAACTAAATACTAGAGAATTTTCCTATACTAAGATAGGTAAATACTATGTTGCTGAGAAAAAAGTAATGGCTAATTTATTTGAAAAACCTATTTACGTTACAGTAACCACTACAGATATTAAACCGTTCTCATCCATAAGAGTTTTTATTAGCAGCATCAATCCTGATGAAATTAAAACTATAAATACCGCCCTAAATACCAAAGGAGCATTGAATGATCAAAATGAAGATGAATGCACCAGTAAAACACTGACCACTTATCGAATGAGATGGAACATCGAAGTGATGTTTTACCAGCATAAATTTTTTTGGTCCTTCGGTAACTATATGGTGAGAAACAAGGCCGCAATCGAAAGATATGTTAATCTATTGTTTGTAGCATATACTTTTGCGTGTTTGTTACCCTTCATGGACAAAAGATACGAAAAGTATCAATTCAAAAGTCCACAATTGATCAAAAGAACTGTAGGCGTTCAAATTACAAAAGAATTAATATTTGACAGTTTCGTACTGAGCTTCGAAAGTGCTAAAATTTATTCTACAATTAAAGAATCTGTTCAGGGCTTCCTCAATAAGGATTGGGTAGCTTAATCAAACTTGTAAACTGGTGTTAAAGAGAGCACCTCCTTAGAATGAATTTATGACTAAGGACGGTGCTCTCTTTGGTGCTCTAGATTTCGAAAAACTTTATGTCAATATGAAAAGGCAAACCTGAGCCTGAACAAATATGTTTATTTCTAGGATATAAAACAATATTTTAACTACGAAAGTTGAGTTTTAAATAATTCAAATAAGAAGTACTTAACTAATGTAGTGCGATATTAATATCCATTTGGATTTCTCCTGCGGACATTCTAACGCAGAGCACCTTTTCTGTAGAAGCCTTTACTTGAAAATCACTACCATGCATCAGTGTTGGTGTTGAAATATCTATATTGATTTCAGATTGAGAAAAAACAATACCACTATGGGCAGTCAACATATTTGCCAGTTCTGAAATCGCACTTTGAGCCATATCATCTAGTTCTGTTACCTCCACTCCCCCCATCATAGTAGAAACTATTTTTTTTGCTGAATCTTCATCAATTCCATAGATAACATTGCCTTTAATTGCTCCCATAATACCCACAATGACCATGATACCTGAACCATTTAAATTAGATGTTTTTACAGATGCTCCTATTTTTTTAGGATCCTCAAAACCGATTTGAGACATGATATTAATAAATGACTGAACAAAAGGATTGATGTATTTTACTTCCATATTAACCCCTCACTTCTCTTAAAACCTATATTTAGCCACACTTCTCCGAAGTCTGTAGTCACCCATAGTGATTTTGAATGAATATTAGGGGTGGATGAATGTAAATCCTCACCATAAAAAATGATCGGAGGGGCCACTCTTAACCCAAAGAGTCCTTTTGTTTTATTGATATTCGAGCAGACATTTCCACAAATAATATTAGCAAATTCAGAAATGGTATTGAGCACTTCTTCTTTATCCTTTGTTTGTCGTCGTAACATTTCTGCAGCGATTTTGTCAGCAGTATCATAGGACATATCTACGATCATTCTTCCAGAATAAACACCTATTACTCCTACTAAAGTGGTCACTCCCTTTGAATGATACTGATTTAATTCTTCTTCTTCTCTAAAAGCAGTAGGAATTTTTTTCGTTAATCTTGTTATGCCATTGTTGAATGCATCTTTAAATGCTTCTGTAGAAATGGATTTCAAAAATTCATAATTTTCCTCGGCTTCCATAATCCCTTTAACTACTGAAATTAAATCTTCTTCTTCAAAAGGTTTTTGTATGAATCCAGAAATTTTCATTTTTTCTGCCTTGGTGAGTAGTTCTTCATCCTGCATAGAGCTAATCATGATAATTTTTAAATCTTGATTTTTCTCAAATAATGCCTTAACGCACTCAAACCCATCTGCTCCTGGCATAGCGATATCCATTGTGACTATATCTGGATTTGTTTTATCATAGACTTCTAATGCTTCTTCCTTTGAACCAGCTTGTCCCACAATTTCAAAACCTGATTGCTGTAAAATATCAGATATAATATTTCTTAAAAATGATGAATCATCAACAATCATTACTTTGTTTTTTTTCATATTATCTACCTACCTTCTTTGTTTTATTGTCAATCCATAGAGCATCATAAAGTGCACCATTACTGTTATTATAAGTTATTATTATATGATTGGGGACTTTATTTATAAAATTGTCTAAAAGTTTCATATAAACAGATGAATTGCTCTCTATTCTTATTGAAGCTTGCCCTGTATCCAAGTCTAGCAATGCCTCTGGGATGTTAGATTTCGGAGGTTTATTTTGAGGTTTCCTTTCTAGATTTTGAAAAACTTGATATTTTCTCTCATTTCATTTGTCATTCCACTAAGATCTGTGGAGGAAGCAGATACTTCCTGTGCGGAGGCTGTCATTTCTTCTGCTGAAGCTGCTATCTCTTCTGCTGAAGCGGCAACATTTTCAGAAATCCCACCTGTTGCCTCTATTTCTCCAAGTACTAAATTCTTATCCTGATTAATTCTTTCGGAGATTTCTTTGGTTAATGCTACTTTGGGGGTGATATTTTCTACTAATTGGATAATGTTTTTAAAGGAATTGATTGTTGTGTCTATGTGGTTTCTCTGAGAGGATACTTCTATGTTAACCTCTTCGGTAGAAGCAACCATTTTTTCTGTATCTATAGCAATATCACTGATTATTTTGTCTATCTCTTCCGATGATTGTGTACTCTGTTCCGCCAGTTTTCTAATCTCATCAGCAACAACAGCAAACCCTCTTCCAGCTTCACCTGCTCTAGCAGCTTCTATGGCTGCATTTAAAGATAATAAGTTTGTTTGGTTGGAGATGGAATTGATGAGTGATGTGACTTCATTGACTTGGTTTATATTAGATTGTACCGATCTTACGCAATTGATAAGATCTTTGAATGTTGAATCAAGCTTTTCAAAAGATGCTGTCATTTTATTCATTTCTTCGTTACTAGTATTGGCCATATTTTTTATGTCTTCAGCAGAATGCTCTACATCATCTATGGATTGACTCATGAAATCTACATCATTTCCAAATCTATTGATAACATTGCCGACATCTTTGAGCTTTTGAAATTGATTTGAAGCTCCTTCTGCCACATCTTCTATTGCTAGAGAAACACCTTCGGAAGTGGTGCTCATTTCCTCAGAAAAAGCCGATAGATTTTGAGCATGCTCATCTATGTTGGTGGCATTTAGCTTAAAACTCTCTACCACTTCTTTTAATTTGTTTTGCATTTCATTTAACGATCTTCCGATATCACCTAATTCATCTTTTCTAGTTAATTCTTTTTCATGAAAAACATTTTTTAAATTTCCATTAGAGACATTTTGAGCAACATCACTATATCTCTTAGTTACTTTACGTATATTATTGGCAAAGATTGCGATTAAAATGATCACAAGGATGATAGATACAATGCTTGTCATAACAAAAATAAGTAATAAACTATTTAAATCTTCAAATAAAGTAGATTCGTTTACTTGTATACCTATTTTCCAACCTGTTTCTGGGATCGTTTCATAATAAAAGAGGTGGTTGTCGGAATTTTCTATGTACTGACCTTTGCCGTATTGGTTTACAAACATACCTTCAGATGCTTCTACTAAAGATGGATTGTCATGATTCTTCAAACTATCTGTTATGAGCTGATGTTCTTGGACACCGCCTAAGTAAATACCACTTTCTTCTATCAGTATTGCACTGCCGTCATAATCGATATCTAAGGTGGATATCGTGTTTTGAATGCTAGATATGTCTATATCTGCAGTAACCACACCTAAAAGGTTATGGGAGGGATCATAGATAGGATAGGATATGGTAACCATAGCAACTTCTGTTGCTGGGTCGAAATAAGATTCTGTCCAGCCGCCGTCTCGATTTGTTTTCCCTACTTCATACCATTCCGTTGTCCAAATGTTAAGGTCACCAGATGTATAACTGTCATCTGCCACGATGTGAGGGCCATCTCTGTAGCCATAGGGAGCATACTGTTCAAGGTCCTGAAATGCATAGGGTTCGAACCAGATCCCCATACCAAAAGTTTCATCATACATAGAGATATAATTGATCAGAAGGTCATCATAATCCGCCATTGTCATATTATCAAAATTGGACTCTATGGTTTTGGCCATGCTCTTTGTGATTGCCTTTTGTGTGAACAATGTGTTTTCAATTGACCGGACTGTTTCTGTTAGCTTGGTTTCCATTATGTTATCTAGTTGAGTGACGATGATGTTCTTAGAAAATATGTATCCGATAGAAGAGATACTGACAAGAATCACTAAAACAACTGGTATCACATAGGAAATAATAGATATGGCAATGCTTTTCTTTTTCATTTTTGTAGACATATACTTTCCCCCCTTGAAAATATTGTGTGTTTTATTTACCAAAAACCTTTTTTAAAATACCCTATTGACGCTGGGAGCATCATAGAAATCTGAATAGCCAAATAATAGTAGGCGGTTCTATTGACACTTGTACTGACAGTAGAGAGCCACATAAATAGGGATGTTACATTACTATAAAGAGTAAGGATAAAACACTCCAGCAATGTAACACAGAGCACCAAGGATGTCAACAGAAAGGGGTAAGAGACTACTGGAGCTTATATGAGGGTGGTTGCCAATGAACATATATTATGATATGTTTATCACAATATATATGTTGTTGAAAAGAAACCCGCTATAGATTGAAGAGATAGATAAAAAATGAAGAGGAAATTTTCTAAAATAAACTTGTCCTATTAATGAGACTATGGTATGATTTAAATAATTAATAATTTCAAACAATTGCACAATGGCGTGCAATGATTAAAAAGCGATGAAGCTTGCAGGAAGGAAAATATTTTTTCCTTGCAAGCTTTTTTATGTTTTTGAATCAAGATTGTAAAGGAGTGATTGAATGGCCACAGAAGAAAAACAAAGGATGGTTCAAGAGTATGTACCAGGAAAACAAGTTACATTAGCTCATTTAATTGCGCATCCTCAACACAGCATTTATAAAAAACTTGGACTAATAGAAGATGAATACAATGCCATCGGAATTTTGACCATAACTCCTGGTGAAGCTGCCATTATTGCTGCTGATGTGGCGACTAAGTCCGCCAGCGTTGAAATCGGTTTCTTAGACCGTTTTAGTGGTTCTTTGGTCATCACAGGAGATGTTGCTAGTGTAGAATCGGCTTTGCTTGGGGTGATAGAGAGTTTGACCAACACACTGCAATTTACTCCGGCAGAATTAACTCGATCCTAGGAGGAAGCTGGATGAAGAAAGTTATTTTAGTAGGTAGAACGGGTAGTGGAAAAACCTCCCTCAGCCAGAGACTCAACCAACAAGAACTGATTTATAAGAAGACCCAAGCAATGGAATTTTCTGACAGGGTATTAGATACGCCTGGAGAATATATTGAAAACAGAAGGTTTTACTATGCAATTATCAGTGCTTCCGCTGATTGTGATGTCATAGGCATCCTACAAGCCATTGATGAACCCAATTGCATTTTTCCCCCTGGTTTTGGAAACTTTTTTAACAAACCTGTTATAGGCATTATCACTAAAATAGAT
The DNA here is from genome assembly GCF_000016985.1 of Alkaliphilus metalliredigens QYMF. NCBI lineage: Bacteria > Bacillati > Bacillota > Clostridia > Peptostreptococcales > Natronincolaceae > Alkaliphilus > Alkaliphilus metalliredigens. Next base: position 291,057 of record NC_009633.1, read on the forward strand.
CTAGAGCATGATAGTGGCAATGTGGAAAGCGACTTATATGCTGCAGGAGCTCAGCAAATTTTTAGAATAAGTGCTGTTACTGGAGAAGGGTTAGAGGAGCTTAGAGTTTATATGGAAGAAGTAGACTGAAGTAACAGGAAAATACCCTATTCAGCTTAAATTAACTGTATAATGGTAATAGATGAGTGAAATAATCAATGGAGATTATGTGAGTATCAAAGGAGGAAGGCGCTATGAAAGGTCGAGTGGTAATAGCCGATGACGAACCTATTACTAGAATGGACATAGTAGAAATGCTACTTGAGGAAGGATATGACATTGTAGGCGAAGCTTCGGATGGATTTGATGCAATTGAGTTGTGCAAAAAACATAAACCAGATTTGGTATTAATGGATGTTAAGATGCCTCTACTAAATGGATTGAAGGCCGCTGAGGTGATTAACCAAGATGAACTAGCAGCATGTGTTGTATTGGTAACGGCCTATAGCGGAAGAGAATTTGTAGAAGAGGCTAAAAAAGCAGGTGCCATGGGTTATGTTGTGAAACCAATTAATGAGAAGAACCTACTCCCGACCTTGGAGGTTGCGGTATCTAAAAGCAAAGAATTTAATGAGATGAAAAGCCAAGTCAAAAAAGCACAGGTTCAATTAGAGGATAGAAAGCAAATTGAGAGGGCCAAGGGAATTCTGATGAAAAAAGAAATGCTTTCAGAAGAAGAAGCCTACAACCAGATAAGAAAACTGAGTATGTCCAAAAGATGTTCTATGGGTGAAATAGCAAAAATCATTACGATGAATCAATAAGAAGGTACTAAGGGGTGAATGGATGTTACAGGAGCTTTGTAAGACCTATACGCAATTATCCGACTCAGATATTCTTATTTTAGAAAATGCAAAGCAGATGTTGCCACTTATTTCTAGTGCCATTAGAGCTGATGTGTTTATCGATTGTCTAACGAATATACCCAATACAGCTATTGTTGTGGCAGAAGCTAAGCAAAGTCAAAAAGAATCCATGTACCAGCATTCAGTAGTTGGCAAATTTGCTCTGGGAGAGAACGAACCCGCTGCATTGCGCACGTTAGAGACTGGTCTTGCTTCTCGGGATTTAAAGGCGTTGACCCAGGAAAACAAAACGGTTAGACAAAGTGTAGAGCCTATAAGAAATAAAGAAGACCAGATGATAGGCGTTTTGATTATAGAGCAGGATATTACAAAGGACATTAAGAGGGACAAAGAGATGGAAAACTTATTGCAAACAGCGGAAAAACTAACGGAAACAGTGAGTACCCTGAAGGGTGCTGAAAGCACAATTATTCATCATGTTAATGAAGCGATTATTATGTTCAATCGTAATGGCATTGCGACGTATTGTAATCCGGAGGCTCATCAGCTTTATAAGAAGCTGGGATATCAAGATGAAATTGTTGGATTATCCTTTAACAACTTAACTTTGGGTGGGATGACTTTCTCTGGCGTCATTCATAAAGACTTGGTTAATGTAGTGGAAGTCAAAGTAGGAAAACTGTCACTACGAGTGAAATATGTAGCCATGGAAGATGAGAATGAAGTGATTGGATTCATTATGATCATCAATGATGTCACAGAGGTAAAGGAAAAAGAAATGGAATTGGTTTCGAAATCAGTTGTCATTAGTGAAATACATCATCGTGTTAAGAATAATCTACAGACCATTGCCAGTTTGTTGAGATTACAGTCACGGCGGATCCATGAGGTCAAAGCAAAGCAAGCCTTCAATGAAAGTATTAGTCGGATTTTAAGTATTGCCATCACCCATGAGTTGTTAGCCCAAAGGGGTGTAGATGATGTTGATTTACGAACCATACTAGAGAGAATAAAGGAAAGTACCATGGATTATGTCATATCTCCAGATAAAATGATCAGTATTTCCATAGAAGGAGATCATATCATTGTTAACTCAGATAAGGCGACATCCATTGCCCTAGTTGTGAATGAGCTTTTGCAAAATGCACTAGAACACGGATTCAAAGGAAGGCAAGAGGGAAAGATAAGAATTCATATTCGAAAAAGTGATATCTACACTGATGTGACTGTTGTGGATAGTGGCCTGGGGTTTGATGCGGAGAAGGTTAAAACAAAAAGTCTAGGATTAAGCATTGTCAAGAGTATTGTTAGAGAACGACTTTATGGTAATCTGCAAATGAATTCTTCTAATCAGGGAACGGAAATACGGTTTAATTTCAAAAATAAATAAAATCAAGCACAATGGTGTGTTTGTTCAAGGCAATGGGGCCAAGGATCTATGAAAATACATAGATCCTTGGCCCCATTGTCTTTGCAGAAGAAAGGAGGGGAAACTTTTGACGGAAGAGGTTTTTAGTGTAGGGATTGATATTGGTACCTCAACAACTCAATTAGTATTTAGTAAACTGACCATTGAAAACACCGCTTCAATGATGGCGATTCCGAAAATACAAATCATTGACAAAGAGGTCGTTTACAGAAGTGACATACATTTTACTCCCTTGCTATCGGATACAAGAATTGATGGAGATGCCATTAGAAGGATTATTGAATTAGAATATAAAAAAGCAAATATTTCCTTTGAAAAAATAGATACAGGGGCGGTTATTATCACTGGAGAAACTGCCCGGAAGGAAAATGCCAATGAAATCCTCAGCACCCTTAGTGGGCTGGCCGGTGACTTTGTTGTTGCCACTGCAGGACCAGATCTGGAAAGCATTATTGCGGGTAAGGGGGCTGGGGCAGGAAAGTTCTCTAAGGAGAAAGGATGTACTGTTGCCAACCTGGATGTTGGTGGCGGCACAACTAATATCGCTATTTTCAAAAATGGAGAAGTAATTGACACTGCTTGTCTTGATATTGGAGGTAGACTGATTAAGTTTGCCAATGATCAACTGAAAGTAAGCTATGCTTCTGGTAAAATTAAAGTTTTAGCCAAAGAGATAGGCATCGATGTTGAAGTAGGCAACAAATTGTCAGTAGAGGAAGTAGAACGAATCAGTAGAAGAATGGGGGAGGTTTTAGCCGAGAGCATAGGGCTGATCCCTGAAACAACTCTTCTACAGAAGATGCTAACGGGAACCTCCCTAAAGCGGCAGGGAGAAATTGATTGTATTTCCTTTTCCGGGGGCGTGGCAGATTGCATCTTTAACAAAGAGATTGCTCCCCCCTTTAAATATGGTGACATCGGTATTGTTCTTGGTAAATCCATTGCATCTTCCCCTTGGTTAGAAACTGCTAAGGTGATTCAAGCCAGTGAAACCATTGGGGCAACAGTTGTTGGTGCAGGAACCCATACAACAGAGATCAGTGGCAGTACCATTACCATTGAAGCATCGATTTTACCTATGAAAAACATCCCCATTTTAAGGTTAAATCAGGAGGATGAAGAGCTGGTCTATGATCAACTAAGTCATCGTATCGCTGAAAAGCTAGATTGGTTTCGTCTGGAAAATGGACAACAGCTGGTGGCCTTAGCCATGAGGGGGTTGAAGAATCCAAGCTTTAAAGAGATACAAGGATTGGCAAAGGCCATTATAAAAGGGATGGAAAATAAGCTAGGGGAAAAGCAACCACTGATCATTGTGGTGGAACAGGACATGGGAAAAATATTAGGGCAAGGAATCCATGCTCACCTAGCTGGGAAAAGGGATGTGATCTGCATTGATTCGATTAAAGTTGACAATGGGGATTACATTGACATTGGGAAGCCTTTGGCCAATGGGAAGGTAGTGCCTGTTATTGTCAAAACCTTGGTGTTTAATTATTAGTATAGAAGGGAGATACGATATGATACTAAAATCAAAGTTATTTGGTACGGTTTATCAGTTTAAAAGTTTAAATGAAGTGATGGCTAAAGCCAATGAGGAAAGGTCAGGGGATAAACTGGCGGGTCTGGCAGCTGAATCTGTTACAGAAATGGTAGCAGCCAAGGAAGTATTGAGTAATATCACACTAAAGGACATCAGAAACAATCCCGCTGTTCCTTACGAAACAGATGAGGTGACCAGAGTTATCCAAGACGGTGTCAATGAAAAGATTTATAAGGAGATTCAAAACTGGACGGTTTCTGAGCTTAGGGAATGGATTTTAAGCAATGAAACCACCGGTAGTGACATCAAAAGGATAGGTAGGGGGCTCACCAGTGAAATGGTGGCAGCGGTAACTAAATTGATGTCCAATTTAGACTTGGTATATGGTGCTAAAAAAATCATTGTGACGGCCCATTGCAATACAACCATTGGAGAATCAGGGACATTGGCCTATAGACTTCAGCCTAATCATACAACCGACAACATAGAAGGAATCAAGGTATCTCTTTATGAGGGATTAAGCTATGGGGTAGGAGATGCAGTATTGGGATTGAACCCCGTAAATGACACGGTTAACAGTGTTAAAAATGTATTGAATTTGTTTGAAGAAGTCAAGCAAAAATGGCAAATTCCAACCCAAACCTGTGTGCTGGCTCATATCACAACACAGATGGAAGCCATTAGACAGGGAGCACCTTCGGATATGATCTTCCAAAGTATAGCAGGAACTGAAAAAGGTAATGAAGCCTTTGGTTTAAATGACAGTCTTTTATCTGAAGCTCGAGAGCTTGTACTAAAAGAAGGAACCTCTACGGGGCCTAATGTGATGTACTTTGAAACAGGTCAAGGCTCTGAGCTTTCTTCAGATGCCCACATGGGAGTAGACCAAGTCACACTAGAAGCTAGATGCTACGGGTTGGCTAAAAAACACAGTCCCTTCTTGGTGAATACAGTTGTTGGATTTATTGGGCCTGAGTATTTGTACAATAGCAAACAAGTGATGCGTGCAGGGCTGGAGGATCACTTTATGGGTAAGCTGTCGGGGATTCCAATGGGGGTAGATGTATGTTATACCAACCATATGAAGGCTGATCAAAATGACATTGAAAACTTAAGTGTCCTATTAGCCAGCGCTGGATGTAATTTCTTGATCGGAACACCCGCAGGAGATGACATTATGCTTAACTATCAAAGCTCAAGCTTCCATGATGCCGCTACCTTAAGAGAGCTATTGAATCTAACACCAATTCCTGAATTTCAGAAGTGGTTAGAAAAAATGGGAATCTCTGAAAATGGCAGGTTATCAAAGCGAGCAGGAGATGCATCTATTTTTTTTAGTAAATAAATAAAAAGAAAAAGGAGGCCTTCGATTGATTTCAGAACAAGCAGTTAAAGAAATGGTTCAGCAGATAGTTGAACAAATGACCATAGGTCAAAAGCAGACTACTGAAGACAAGTATACCCAAGAAACAGATGGAAAGGAACAACCAGAAATATGTATAGAGGATAAGAACCTAAAGGATTTAACTGAAATTAAGATGCAGGATTATTTTGCAGTACCCAATCCAGAAAATAAGGAAGTCTATTTAGGACTTAAGGAACAGACTCCTGCCAGGGTTGGTATTTGGAGAACCGGGTCTCGTAATTCTACAGAGACATTGTTGCGGTTTCGGGCAGATCATGCGGTTGCCATGGACGCCGTTTTCACCTATGTTTCTGAAGAACTTTTAGAAGAAGTGGGATTGTTTTCAGTGAACACCCTATGCCGTAATAAGGATGAATATATGACAAGACCTGATTTAGGCAGAAAATTTAGTCAAGAAACCATTGAAATGATTAAGGAAAAGTGTGTGAAAAGTCCACAAGTACAAATTTACGTTTCTGATGGTTTGAGCTCCACAGCCATTGAGGCCAATATTAAGGATATTCTACCTTCTATTATGCAAGGATTAGAGAATGAGGGACTCAAGGTAGGAACCCCATTTTTTGTGAAACATGGTAGGGTACCAGCCATGGATGTGATCTCAGAAACCCTTGATGCTGGAGCAACCGTGGTGTTAATTGGTGAAAGACCAGGGTTGGCTACGGGAGAAAGCATGAGCTGTTATATGACCTATGGTGGAACTGTAGGGATGCCTGAGTCCAGAAGAACAGTGATATCCAATATTCATAGGGGAGGCACACCAGCCACTGAAGCAGGTGCCCATATTGCACAAATTGTCAAGGAAATGATAAACCAAAAAGCAAGTGGATTAGATCTCAAGCTATAAGTCTAAAGAATGGAGTGAATAAGATGAAAAATGATGCATTACGTGCCTCGGTCCTGAGTGCAAAAATCATTTCCAATGCAAGTCCTGATATGATAAAGGAACTAAAGCTAGAGCCGGGACATAGGAGTATTGGAATCCTTACAGCTGATAGTGACGATGTGCTTTATACAGCTCTGGATGAAGCCACGAAAAAAGCAGATATTAAAGTGGCTTATGCAAAGTCCTTTTATGGGGGGGCGGCCAATGCCAATACCAAGTTGGCAGGAGAGGTCATTGGCATCATCTCTGGACCGAATCCCGCTGAAGTAAGAAGTGGATTGGATGCTGTAATCGATTTTGCTGAAAATAATGCTTGCTTTTATAGTGCAAATGAGGATGATTCCATTGCCTATTATGCCCATTGTATCTCTAGAACAGGATCTTATTTATCCGAGGTTGCAGGAATCAAAGAGGGTGAAGCCATAGCCTATGTGATCGCTCCTCCCATGGAAGCAATATATGCCCTAGATGCTGCCATGAAAGCAGCGGATGTTGAAATGGTATGTTTCTATGGACCTCCTTCTGAAACCAATTTTGGTGGGGGATTATTGACTGGAAGCCAATCTGCATGTAAAGCTGCATGCGATGCTTTTGCTGAAGCTGTTAAGTTTGTGGCGGATAATCCTACAAAATATTAAAGTGAGTTGAGTTTATTATGAGTAACAACGCATTGGGACTTTTAGAAACCTACGGCTACACTCCGTCAATTGTAGCACTGGACGCTGCCTTGAAGACAGCAAATGTGACATTGAAGGACTTTCAAATCACTGGTGGTGGGCTGGTGACCATGATGGTGGAGGGAGATGTGGCAGCTGTTCAAGCGGCTATTGAAGCTGGAAACATAGCGGCAGAAACCATAGGCCGTGTGATTTCCCAGCATGTGATCCCGAGGCCTGATATCGGGTTGAAGTCTTTACTACAAAGCCATGAGGGAAAAAATAAACAGCCAGTAGAGGGACCTGTCTCCATCAGCCTAGATGAGGAATCTCAGGAGTTGGAGGAAAAGGAAGCCACTCAGGAGCTGGAGGAAGCGCCATCTCAGAAATTAGAGGAAGTAGAAATACAAAACAAGAGTGAAAATCCAGGGAATCACCATAATGGAAAAGAGATCAAAATAAGGTCTAAAAAAGATCTCAATAGAATGAAGGTAGTAGAGCTGAGAAAGATGGCTAGGGGATTAGATGGTTTTTCCATGGAAGCAAAAACCATCAAATTTGCTAATAAATCAGAGTTGGTAGCCGCTCTATTAAGTCATTTTAGAATGGAGGTAGAATAATTGCAATTACAAGATAAGGATTTGTTATCCATACAAGAGGTAAGAGACATGGTGTCAAAAGCCAATAAGGCTCAGACGGAATTCTCTAAGTTCAGCCAAGAGGCCATTGATGAAATCGTCTATGGGATGAAGCAAGCTGCCTATAGCCAAGCAGAATTTCTTGGGAAATTTGCCTCTGAGGAAACAGGGTTTGGAAAATGGCAGGACAAGAAAACAAAAAATGAAATTGCCAGTGAAGGTGTATATAATCATATTCAAAACATGAAAACCATTGGTGTGATACATGAGGACGCTGAAAAGAAGATTGTTGAAATTGGAACACCGGTGGGGACGATTGCAGCATTGATTCCCTCTACGAATCCAACTTCCACTGTCATCTATAAAGCACTTATTGCTTTAAAATCTGGTAATGCCATTATTTTCAGTCCACATCCAAGTGGATTGAAAAGTATTTTGAAGACAGTAGAGATTTTAAATAAAGCTGCTGTAGAGGCGGGAGCACCAGATGGTTTACTCCATTGCATGACCCTGCCAAGCATGGAGGGAACTAGCGAGCTGATGAAGCATAGTGGTGTGGATTTGATTTTAGCCACTGGAGGTTCGGCCATGGTGAAGGCTGCCTATAGCTCTGGAACACCAGCCCTAGGAGTTGGACCTGGTAATGTTCCTGTATTTATTGAAAGAAGTGCTGATATAAAAGAAGCAATAGGGAAAATATTTTCCAGTAAGACCTTTGACAATGGAACTGTATGTGCATCGGAGCAAGCCATTGTCACAGAAAGATGCATTAGTGAAAAGGTGAAGGAAGAAGTAAAACGCCAAGGTGGGTACTTTCTAGTTGGAGAGCAGCTGGAAAAGGTAACCGCAATCATGGAGACTGTCACAGGGGGAATGAATCCTAAAATTGTAGGAAGGTCTGCCCAAGATATTGCAACAATTGCAGGAATTGAAATTCCAAAGGAGACAAAAATACTTCTCTGTGAAGAACAAAATGTTGGGAAGAATGTTCCTTTTTCTAAGGAAAAGCTGACTGCCCTTTTAGGGTTCTATACAGTGGAAGATTGGCAGAAAGGCTGTGAGCTTTGCTACGCCCTATTAGAAAATGGGGGCCTAGGACATACCCTGGCCATTCATTCTCAGGATGAATCCATTATTAGGGAGTTTGCTCTTAAAAAGCCAGTTTCTAGAATCCTAGTCAACACCCCATCAACCCAAGGTGCCATTGGGCTTAGCACGAACCTAGCACCATCCTTTACCTTAGGCTGTGGAGCTATTGGTGGAAGTGCTACATCAGATAATGTGGGACCGATGAACTTGATCAATATCCGAAGAATGGCCTATGGAATAGACGATTGTAGAGAAAGAGAAACCCAAGATTCAAAAGAATTAAGTAGTATAGATATTGAAGTAATTACCCAATTAGTAATGGAAAGTTTAAAAAATAAAATATAACTAACTTAGAGGAGGAATTTTAAATGGCAATTTCAAACGCGTTAGGAATGATTGAAACAAAAGGATTAGTAGGTGCAATTGAGGCAGCAGATGCAATGGTGAAGGCTGCAAATGTAACATTATTAGGTAAAGAACATGTTGGTGGTGGTTTAGTCACAGTAATGGTAAGAGGAGATGTTGGTGCAGTTAAAGCGGCAACAGATGCTGGAGCCGCAGCTGCAGAGAGAGTGGGAGAACTAATGTCTGTACACGTGATTCCAAGACCTCATGGTGAAGTGGAAACGATTCTTCCGCAAATCAAAGAATAAAGATAAGCTCCTCCTGGATCAATGCTTGATCTGGGAGGTTTTAATTGATAAAAGGGAGGGATCCTATGAAGGTTTTGACAGAAACCAGTCTTCGAATGGAGTTCAAAAACAAGTTTCCAAAAACCTATTCGATCAATTCGGGGATATTAGTAACGCCTTCAGCGAAGCAATATTTAAAGGAAAAGAGAATAGAGCTAATCGTAGAAGAAGAACAGGATCTAGAAAAACAAGAGGTGGTATCAACAGACCCAAAGGAAGTAAATCAAAAACAAAAACAACAGGTCCTTCCTAAATACAAATGTTATTTTAGTGGAGGATTTTTTGAAAGTAAGCCTGAGCATATGACGCAGCTACATGGAAATTTTCTAGTCAATAAGGATCATCCTAGAATTGTACTCAGAGGGAAGCTAGACAGTTTTCAGGCTCAGATTTTAGAGGTGCAGGTAATTTTAAATAATCGCAAGGAGAAAAAGCTTCTAGCAGATTTATCCGAAGTACTCACATTTGTTAGAAGTATTTTAAGAGCCGAAGTGCTAGAGGAGCCCTTTAACCAATGTGAAATATTGGGATTAGGGGAGGCGGAGTTAAGAAAAATGTCCCACAATCCAGAGCAGTTTTTTGATGTCAATCATTTTCTTCCAGATTATTCTATGGGAACAGTATTGATAAAATTAAATTCATTGAGAAGTGCTGCTAGAGAAGTGGAGATAGTGGGGGTCAAAGCCTTTACTGGAGCCAATGGAGATATAAAAAGAGTCGATATGATTCAAGCACTGAATCGACTCAGTAGCTGTTTGTATATTATGATGTGCCGCTGGCAAGGTGGGTACTACAAGTAGGAGGTGTAGAAGCTAGCCATGAAGGAAGAACAGATTAAGCAAATTGTAGAGCAGGTTATTAAGACATTTGAAGAGGCTCAATCAGTCCCAATGGAAGTTCCAGTGGAAGTTTCTGCTAGACACATCCATTTGAGCAAAGAACACATTTCGTTGCTATTTGGAAGCGAAGATCAATTGAGTATAATAAAAGAATTGTCCCAGCCCGGGCAATTCCAATATGATAAACGAGTTACATTAATTGGACCTAAGGGGTCCATTGGAAATGTTGCTATTTTAGGACCTAGTCGAGATGAAACCCAAGTGGAAATATCCTATACTGATGCGAGAGCCCTGGGAATCAAACCGCCCCTTAGGGAGTCGGGAGATTTACAGGATACAGCGGGAATTATTATTGCGACGGGACATAAGGCCATCAATTTAGAGGGAGGGGTCATGATTGCCAAACGACACATTCATATGACACCTAAGGATGCTGAAGTCTTTCATGTAAAGGATGGAGAGCACGTGAAGGTGAGGATTGAAAGTAAGCGGCCTATTGTTTTGGAGGATGTCCTGGTGAGGGTCAATGAAAAATACGGGTTAAGTATGCATATTGATCATGATGAAGGAAATGCTGCGGCCTATCAGCCGGGAACCACAGGGAAAATGATAAAATAATTGGAGGGTTAACAAGTGGATTTCACACAAGTAAATGATCTGGTGAGCCAAGTTGAAAAATCGATTCATGAGACTTTTCCCTTTGATAGAAGCAAGGAGCTATTGGTAGGGGTTGATTTAGGAACAGCATATGTTGTGATTGTGGTACTAGATCAACAGAATAATCCAATTGCCTGTGAAATGGAATTTGCTCAGGTGGTAAGGGATGGTCTAGTGGTGGACTATATAGGAGCCACTCAAATTGTACGGAAACTTAAGGAAAAGCTAGAGAAGAGGCTTGGACAGTCTTTGCTGAAAGCAGCCATTGCCTTGCCACCGGGGACGGGGTCAAAGGATAGTAGAACCCATAACTATGTGGTGGAGGGGGCAGGGCTAGAGGTTGTGTCTGTTGTAGATGAGCCCACTGCTGCTAATAATGTTCTTCAAGTAAAAAATGGCGTGATTGTTGATATTGGTGGGGGGACGACGGGTTTATCCATTATTAAAAATGATGAGGTTATCCATACTGTGGATGAAGCCACAGGGGGAACTCATCTTAGTCTGGTCCTAGCGGGCAATTACCGTGTGAAGTTTGAAGAGGCGGAGAAAATCAAAAAAGATCCAACACGGAAAAAAGAAGTATTAGCCATTGTAAGGCCTGTAATTCAAAAAATGGCATCGATTATTCAAAACAATATAGTGGATTATGATGTAGAGACAATTTATTTAGTAGGGGGAACCTGTTGCTTAGACGGCTTTGAAGATGTAGTTGAAAAAGAGACGGGAATTTCCACCCAAAAACCACATAACCCTTTTTTGGTGACCCCCTTAGGGATTGCTATGAATTGTAGAGAATAGGGAGTGATTTAATGGAGATAGAAGTATTGGTTCAAAAGATAACAGAGGAAGTAATGAAACAGCTTAAAGGAAGACAAAAAAATGAAAAACCTCAATTCTCGAAAAAAGCCCTGATACTTTCGGATAAAAATCCAATAAACAAACAAGAGATAAGGCAATTGGAGACCATGGGGGTTGAATGTGTATCTTTAGGAGAATGTCCTGAAGATGAAATAAGAAACATGGATTATATTATCCTGTTGACCCTGCCCTTAAGCAGTTTAAGCTATATTGCTAGAGGGGTTGAGGGAGATGAGATTTCTAAAGGTGCCATTGGAGGTCTGTTATATGGAAAAGAGATTTTTGTTTTGTGTGAAGGAATAGAGCACAGAAAGTTTGAACAAACCAGTCAGCATCATTTCTATCAGATGTATATGGACTATGAAAAGAAGCTGCAGGGCTTTGGTGTTAAAATAGGGACCCTAAAGAAAATATTGTCTCTTCTTAACCAAAAACCACAGCAGGAGCAATCCTCCACAGAAGCGATAAAGCAAGCTGAAGAAATCAGAAAAACTGAAGAATCAGTGAAAACAGAGCAAGTAGATGAAAAAGAAAGCCCTTTGATAAGTAATAAACTGATTACTGAGAATACATTGAAGGAAATGGGCTGCAGAGAAAAAAGCAGGATTTCCATTACTGCAAAGGCAATCGTTACCCCCATGGCAAATGATTATATTAGAATGATGAAGATACAAGTTATTAGAGTGTAGTGAGGAAGGAAGATTGAATTGATTATAGGAAAGGTAATCGGTAATGTATGGGCCACTAGAAAAGATGAAACCTTAAATGGGTTAAAGCTTTTAGTGATTGAATCCATAGATTATGGTAGAAACCAAAGAGGAGAGTCCTTTGTAGCAGTGGACGGCGTCGGTGCGGGCATTGGAGAACGGGTCTTGGTTGTAAAAGGAAATGCCGCAAGGAAGGCCCTTCAAAAAGAGGGTGCGGCGGTGGATGCCACAATAGTAGGGATCATAGATGAGGTAGAAGTGACATTACAAAATAACAGTGAGTAAGGGGGGGGACGATGGATATTTTAGAAAAGATATTTGAAGCCGGCGTTGTTGGAGCAGGTGGAGCTGGTTTTCCAACCCATATTAAGCTTGATGGTGTGGCAGAGTACCTACTGGTTAATGCAGTGGAGTGCGAACCCCTACTAGAAACCGATAAGTTTATCACACGACATAAGAGTGAAGAAATTATTAAAGCCATGGAAATCATGGGGAATCACATCCAAGCAAAGGAAATGGTTATTGGGTTAAAGAAAAAAAACACCAAAGAAATTCAAGCACTAAGAGAAGCGATACAATGCTTGAAATCTAAGGTAACACTTCATTTGGTTGAAAATTTTTATCCCGCAGGGGATGAGCAAATGCTAGTCTACGAAATCACCAAAAGGCAAGTACCTCCAGGGGGAATCCCTAAGGATGTGGGTGTTGTGGTATGTAATGTAGGGACAGTGGTCAATATTTATGAAGCCTTAAATGAAAAACCTGTTACTCATAAATTGGTGACGATCTTAGGAGAAGTGAAAAACCCCTCTATGGTGTACGCACCTATTGGAACTCCCATTGAGAAGTGTATCGAAATGGTGGGAGGACCAACCATACAGGCGTATCGCATTGTCCTAGGGGGGCCCATGATGGGCAGGGTAATCGAAAAAAGTCAGTTAAATCAAGAGGTGGTCACCAAGACAACCGGTGGGATCATTGTACTTCCTGAAGAACATTTTATGTTAAGGGATAAACAACAGGATTTGACACAAATGATTAATAGAAGTCGATCTACTTGTATCCAATGCTCTCTTTGTACGGATCTATGTCCAAGAAATTTAATTGGCCATCCCCTACGACCCCATCGAATCATGAGAACCCTGTCGGGAGATAAGGAGCAGTATGGGGTACTGAAGGAAGCCCTTTTATGCTGTGAGTGCGGTGTATGCGAGGTATATGCCTGTCCCATGGGGCAAACTCCAAAAAACATTAACGTAGAAATCAAAAATCTTCTTCGCCAGGAGGGCATAAGATATTCAGATACATCCGTGAAAAATGAAGTTAATGGGATGCGTGAATATAGAAAAGTGCCAGCTGAAAGACTTTTAGCTAGATTAGAGCTTTCTGGGTATGCAGATCAGGTTAAGGATGGGTACTGTTCTATTGAGCCTCATCGGGTAAAAATACCACTGAAACAACACATTGGAAAGCCTGCAACACCTATTGTTGAGGTGGGAAGTTTAGTAGAAAAAGGGCAATTGATTGCCAGGGTAAATGCAGGGGATTTAGGAGCTAATATCCATGCCAGTATGCAAGGTGTGGTTAGTGAGATCAATGAGTTTATCTGGATTGAGGCTGGAGAAAAGGCGGTGATACAATGATAAAAACCATAGGATTAATAGAATTAAATAGCATTGCCAAGGGAATAGAAACCGGTGATGCCATGGTTAAGACAGCCAATGTAGAGTTATTAAAGGCCCACTCTGTCTGTCCTGGTAAGTACATTTTACTGATATGCGGCGATGTGGGAGCTGTTGAAACAGCCATAGAGACTGGAATCAAAATAGGTGGAGGATACGTTGTTGATCATCTCATTTTACCTAGTATACATCCCCAATTAATCGATGCCATCCATGGTACCAATAGTGTACAAGAAGTGAGTGCCATTGGGGTGCTGGAATTTTTTAATATCGCCACATCTATTGTTGCGGCAGATGCTGCTGCCAAGGCTGCTGCTGTAACCCTTATGGAAATTCGCTTAGGTCTTTCTATAGGGGGCAAGTCCTTTGTTACATTATGCGGGGATGTCAGTTCTGTTCAGGAGGCGGTGGAAGCTGGGGCGACAATAGGTAAGGAAAAGGGGATGTTAGTAGAAAAATGTGTCATTCCATCTCCACGAAAAGAGCTATTTGAAAAACTATTATAAAATTTGAAGGAAGAGGTGTATTGGATGAACATTAATGAAATTATTGTCTATATTATGGTTGGATTTATGGTATTGGGTGCGTTAGATAAAATCATAGGCAACAAATATGGTTTAGGAGAAAAGTTTGATGAAGGAATGATCGCAATGGGGTCTTTAGCTGTTGCAATGGTCGGAGTTGTTTCTTTAGCTCCAGTTTTAGCGACAATTTTGGAGCCAATGGTTGTACCAGTTTATACATTTTTAGGTGCAGACCCTGCTATGTTTGCAACCACATTATTAGCTAATGATATGGGTGGATACCCTCTGGCCATGCAGTTGGCCCAAACTCAGGAGGCAGGGCTATTTGCTGGATTAATCCTAGGAGCCATGATGGGACCAACGATTGTGTTCACAATACCTGTGGCCCTGGGCATTATTAAAAAAGAAGATCACAAATATTTAGCAACAGGGGTTTTAGCAGGGATGGTGACGATTCCCATAGGCGCTTTTGTTGGTGGCGTGGTGGCTGGATTTGATATTTCAATGATTTTAAGCAACCTAGTCCCTATTATTTTAGTTTCTTTATTGCTTTCTCTTGGATTATGGAAGATGCCTGAGAAAATGATTAAAGGATTTACTGTTTTTGGTAAAGGTGTTGTGGTGGTGATTACAATCGGTTTGGCGGCTATTATTGTGGAAACCTTAACGGGTTTTGTGGTAATCCCTGGCATGGCACCAATATCCGATGGAATCGAAATCGTAGGGGAGATTGCCATTATGCTAGCAGGGGCCTTCCCAATGGTTTATGTGGTCACCAAGGTATTTAATAAGCCTCTTATGAAGATGGGGAAACTATTGGGAATGGGAGATGTTGCTGCTGCAGGCATGGTAGCTACTCTAGCCAATAATATTCCGATGTTTGGATTAATGAAGGATATGGATAATCGTGGGAAAATCATTAATGTTGCCTTTGCAGTCAGTGCTTCCTTTGTTCTAGGAGATCATCTTGGATTTACTGCTGGTGTCAACCAAGATATGATTTTCCCAATGGTAGTAGGTAAAATGGTAGGTGGCGTGACTGCTGTTATGGTGGCTATTTTTATTGCCAACAAAAGCATGTCAAAGGAAGATGCAGTTAAGCAACACTAAAACGAAACAAGAGGGAAAATAGGAAAAATAGGAAACAAAACGAAAAGAACATTAAAAACCATGCCAATGAATAGAGGGCTAAAGCCTCTTAAGGATGTTGGGGAAAGGAGGTGCCTTCTTGAAGAATTTTAAAGAAATGACTGAAATTGTACATGGAATTGATGCAATACAATACTTGGAAAGATTCAAAAATAAAAGGGCTTGCATTGTCACCGATCCCACAATGGTTCAATTGAAAGTTGTTGACCGTGTAACCGAAATTTTTGATAGAAATAAGATAGACTATGATGTGTTTTCTGAAGTGGAGCCAGATCCCTCCTTTGGGGTTGTCTACAAAGGTTTAAATCACATTATTAAAAACAAACCAGAGCTACTCATTGCAGTGGGAGGTGGTTCTGCCATTGATGCCGCTAAGGCCATCATGTATTTTTGTATTAAAATTAAAGAAAGCTTATTGGATACCCAAGAAATACCCAAGCCTTTTTTTATTGCAATACCTACTACTAGTGGTACGGGATCTGAGGTCACAGCCTATTCTGTGATAACAGATAAAGAAAAGAATATAAAAATCCCCATCATTGACTCTTTAATGGTACCTGATGTGGCTATATTAGATCCTATATTCACCAAAACCATACCATCCCATGTTACAGCAGATACAGGAATTGATGTCTTGACCCACTGCGTTGAGGCTTATGTTTCTAAGGATGCTTCGGATTTTACTGATGCCCTAGTTGAAAAAGCCACTGTCCAGGTGTTTCGGTATTTACCAGTAGCCTACAAGGATGGGTCTAATATGGAAGCTAGAGAAAAGCTTCACAATGCTTCTTGTATGGCAGGAATTGCCTTTACAAATGCTGGATTAGGAATTAATCATAGTATGGCCCATAGTTTAGGGAGTCATTTTAAGATGTCCCATGGTCGGAGCAATGCCATATTAATGCCCTATATTATTGCATTTAATAGTAAAGGTCAGGATAAAACCGGGTATAATCCAGCAGCAGTGAAATACGCTGAGCTGGCAAAATACATAGGGCTTCCCAACTCTACAGTCGAAACAGGGGTCTTGGGTTTAATTGAAGCCATCAAAGTCATGAAGATCGCCATGGGAATTCCTGCAACTATAAAAGAAGCTGGTGTGGATCGGGAAAGCTTCATGAATTCATTGGATGAAATTTCTGCCATGGCATTGGAAGACATTTGCACTAGTAGTAATCCAAAGAAAGTCTCTAAAGAGGATATTAAAAACATTTATTTAGAAGCCTATGATAGAAACTCCGGTTTATCTTTTTGACATTTACGAAAGGTTTTTTAATTGACTTTTAGAGCTCTACATATCGTAGAGAGACAAGTTCGTTTAATGAAATAAGAAAAGAGCATTTCCTTAGAGCTTCATGATTAGGGAAATGCTCTTTTTATACAATCAACAGCTCTTAAGAATAGACATTATGGATATTTAAAGGTCTTTTTTGTTTTCATAAAAATAATAATCTTATATGGACATCTTCACAAATTATAAATCAGGGTAAGGATGTCTAGTGGAATTGATCTTAATAATCAGTTAAGAAATAGTCCTCGAAATTTAGTTTATAATGATATGTATAGTGAATAAATAAGTATAACAGAGTCTCCCTCTTATTTGAAAAAGAGAGGCTGTTTTATACTTACTTTATATTTGCCTATTGGATACAAAGGAATAGGATGGTCATTTGTCATTAACAATGATGAATTTAGATGATTTAATTTACATACAGTTGTTCTGAAATTTAGAAAAAGGATGTGAGTAAAGTGACCCAGACAACAAAGAAGGCTATGGCAGCATCCCTTAAAGAGCGCTTGGAAAAAACAACGCTTCAAAACATTACGGTGAAGGATATTGTGAAAGATTGCGAAATCAACCGTCAGACATTTTACTATCATTTTCAGGATAGCTTTGCCTTAATGGAATGGATTTTTGAAACAGAAGGTACGAAAGCAATTTCTAACAATAAAACCTATGACACCTGGGAACGAGGATTTTTACAGGCATTTCAGTATGTGGAACAAAACAAAATGCTTGTACTTAATGCATATCATTCTATGGGTCGTGAACACGTAGAGCGGTACTTGTATAGTGTGGTTTACAGGTTGCTGATAAATGTAATCAATGAGCAAGCGAAAGGTATGAATGTACCTGAAGATGACAAGGGGTTTATTGCTCATTTTTATAAGTATGTCTTTGTAGGGCTAATGTTGGAGTGGATTCATCAAGGTATGAAAGAGTGTCCAAAGGATATTGTCGATAGGTTGAGTAAATTGATTACAGGGGATATCCATAAGGCGCTACTTAAGTATGAGCAGTAAAGCATATATGCAGGTTGGTTTTATAGAATCGATTTTAGACAAACAAGCATAAATGTCGAAAAACTTGACAATCAAGGCGTGGTGTTGGAATTTTAGGCACTGCGCCTTCACTGTCTATAGTGTGTCT
Source organism: Alkaliphilus metalliredigens QYMF (assembly GCF_000016985.1). NCBI lineage: Bacteria > Bacillati > Bacillota > Clostridia > Peptostreptococcales > Natronincolaceae > Alkaliphilus > Alkaliphilus metalliredigens. The sequence goes on from NC_009633.1 coordinate 309,105, forward strand.
CAATAGGATTGTTTACAATGGAGTTACAAGAAAAAACCTTGTAAATAACATTTTATTGGAGGGAATAACCATGAAAAAAGATTATGGGAACAAACAAGTTTATTTTGTAGGAGGAGGGATCGCTTCACTTGCAGGTGCGGCTTATCTGATCCGAGATTGTCACTTCAAAGGAGAAAACATCCACATTCTGGAGGGTATGCATATCCTGGGAGGCTCTAATGACGGAATGGGTACTCCAGAGGATGGATTCGTATGTCGAGGAGGCAGGATGCTTAACGAGGAAACTTATGAAAACTTCTGGGAGCTTTTTTCCTCGATACCTTCTATTGAACATGAGGGCATGAGCGTAACTGATGAAATTCTTGCATTTGACCATGCTCATCCTACCCACGCTAATGCACGTCTTATCAATAAAGACGGTGAAGTTTTAGATGTGATGAGTATGGGATTTGATAAAGAAGACCAGATGGCAATGGGAAAACTGCTTTTGACACCAGAAGAAAAGTTGGATCATCTGAAAATATCAGATTGGTTCGGTCCACATTTCTTTGAGACAAATTTCTGGTATATGTGGCAAACCACCTTTGCTTTCCAAAAATGGTCTAGTTTGTTTGAATTCCAACGTTATATGTTCCGTATGATATTTGAATTCTCTCGTATTCAAACATTAGAAGGGGTCACCAGAACACCATATAACCAATATGAATCTATCATTTTACCAATGAAAGCATATCTAGATGACCATGGAGTAGATTTTACGATCAAATGTACGGTCACTGACCTTGACTTCAAGGAAGGTGAAGGGATCACTGTGACTACCATTCATTATCAGGATCAAGATGGTGATGGCATCATTCGGCTTCAAGAAGATGATATTTGCATCGTCACCAACGGTTGTATGACTGACGGTGCAACATTAGGTGATTTGTATACACCAGCACCTCTTAAACCTGAACATCCAATTTCTGGTGATCTGTGGGCCAATATCGCAGCCAAGAAAAGTGGTCTTGGTGATCCGAAACCTTTCTTTGGCAACGCGGAAGAAACCAACTGGGAATCCTTTACTGTAACCATGAAGGGAAACAAATTACTGAAAATGATTGAGAAGTATTCACGTAATGTTCCTGGTAGCGGTGCACTGATGACGTTTAAGGATTCTAGCTGGCTTATGTCCATGGTTGTGGCAGCACAGCCCCATTTCAAAGCCCAAACTGCCGATGAAACGATATTCTGGGGATATGCTCTGCATACTAATAAAGTTGGTGATTATGTGAAGAAGCCTATGCGTGACTGTACTGGCGAGGAAATGCTCATCGAACTACTGCATCATCTACATTTTGATGAGGAGATGGATGAAATCATGAAGGATGTTGTCAATGTGATCCCTTGCATGATGCCCTACATTATCTCTCAGTTTCAGCCGAGAGCCATGACGGACAGACCACAGGTTGTACCTGAAGGGTCTACTAACCTGGCTATGATCAGTCAATTTGTTGAAATCCCTGAAGACATGGTGTTCACCGAGGAATTTTCTGTTCGTGCAGCTCGTATTGCGGTGTATACATTGATGGGCTTAGATAAAAAGATCTGTCCTGTCACACCACATCGCTATGATGTTCGAACACTGTTAAAAGCACTGAACACCTGCTATAGATAAAGGAGGAGAACATGATGAATGGAAGTTACAATATTACAATGATCACACCATTAGGTCCAGAAAAAGGAACGATACTCCTTAATGCTGATGAGGAAAAGTTGAGTGGGATATTAAAAATTATGGGAAATGAAAAGGAATTTACCGGTACTGCAAAGGGAAATAGCTTTGAATTCTCTAGTGAATTAAAGAAGCTTATTACAAAGATTCCATTCAGTGCAAAGGGTACAGTAAATGGGGATACCATGGAAGCTAATATCGATTCAAAATTTGGACAGATGAAGATCATTGGGAAAAAAGCATAAGGGATGGATATAAACTGAATCATAACAAGATATAGCCTACATTTTCTTCTGTAGGCTATATTTTCTTTAACCGCCATATGATATAACAAATTAAAACCAGAGCACTAATATTAGTATGGATCCTAACTAAGAGAACCAATGGTGCCAGGGAAACCTCCTCCACTCTTTTTTCGGAGGTTTCCCTGGCACTTAACGTAATGCAATATGCTGATGGCATTTTACAGGAAGACCCTCATTGTACTATGAAGGGGCCCAAAAGGTTTGTTGATTCGATATAAACGGACAAAAAAAATAATAAACCCTATGCTATACTGATTTTATGTAAATAGGAAAATAGAAAGGGTGGCATAGCTGGATGAGAAAAAAATTAGGGTTAATGGCGATAATATTGATGGTTTCCTTAGCTTTATTGGGTTGTGGACCAAAGGTAGGACAGGGGAAAGATTATGGTACTTATGATGAAGATACAAGGGTTTTTATTCTCAATGAGAAGGCCTTTGAGGATGCTGAAAAGGTGAAAATGGACAAGATTCAGGAAAAAACACCGTGGCAGTTGTATGTTGCGAAGTTTGGCTTTTCTGAAGTCGTCTATCTTCAGGTAATACGTTCTAAGGGAAAATACAGTGAAATACAGTTCTTAGACATGGAGTACCAAGGCTATATGATTAGCGACCATGAAGGGGAAGTGGTACTGGATAAAGTTCCTAGGATTATGCTGGATAGAGATTATGAGGAAAGTCTGTTTGCTGAAATGCTTCAAGAAGGCTCAACAGAGGGTTTTGAAGCGTTTTTCCAAAGAGCGATGTATCAATGGGAAAAAAGCAGTGCCACCTATGATAACAGTAGATTTACTTTATTTCATCAACAGTTAGAGGAGGATCCACAGTATGGTAAGGTGATTGCCTTTTATAGTGAAGAAGGACATCGAATTGCTATTGATAAAACTGAAGACCATCAAATGGGTTTTCTGATAGGCCCATATAGGGAAGAAGAATTAGCGCTGGCCAAGGCGATAACATCAGAGACAGAAAAAGAGGTACAAGAGATGGCTGTCAAGGATGCTGATGTAGATAAGGAATATATAGTAGCAAAGGTCGATCCTGCTGACTATGCAGATGTTATCAAAAAACTGACGAAGTCTAGGAAAGGGCAATTAGAGGATTACGGGGTAGGAGATGTGAATGGCGATGGAGAGGTGGACTATATTATCCTGAACTCTATACCACCTATTCAATGGTATTGGACCAAAGTCAACGGGAGGACTGTATGTATTATGTAGCTAGAGGTGGTAATCCAAAGGATCTCGCTTATTACAAGGATGCTATTTCTGTTGATACTAAGAATCGACTTTTAGTGGAAAGACAGCTGATAGTATCTCCTATAGGAGGAATGGGGTTAGGAAACATCCAGGAGCGTTATCAATGGAAAACTAACAAATGGCAGCTGGTGGATGTAAAGGTAACACCCTATAACTTTAAATTAGAAACCTCTAAAGGTGTACGGGATCAGACATTAAAGGAGACCCTGAAAAACCATAAGGTTGTTGTCAATGAAAAAAATGTCGACAAGCTCTTAATGCTATCGAAGTAGGAGGTACTACACTTTCACGGAGAACCTCGAGCAACGGAGGGGGACGGAGAACCACATCTTATCTATGAAGATACCACCTATACTTTTCTGGGGGGGAATGCCCATGGATGGGGTCCAAGTTCAGTATCCTTTACTGGAGCAAAACAAGAGATATTTGGGGTTCGCAAGGGTATGTCCATAGAGGAAGTAGAGAAGGTTTTAGGGAAACCACAGGAAGGTAGCATTGATACTACTGGTGAAACAGAGGATTATATACTTTATAACATCAAAGGACGCCAAGTGTTGTTTATAATAGAAGAGGGAAGGGTAGTAGTGAGTATTATCAAAGCTTAAAAACAATGTAAAGGATAACATATAAGGAGAAGAATGAATGGGCAAAGTAAAGAAGGCATTGTCTTAAGGCTAGCGATTGTGACTTATTTGATTGGTACAATGATGTTTTTAAATGGGGATAGTGAAGCACAGGATGCGTATACAAAAGAAGTGCTGCCAAGTGTCATGGCTGTACAAGGAGATAATGACGGGGGTTTAGAAATAAGTGAAGGGAAATATGAAACTCTTCCCAATTGACTTGAAAGTATGTAAGTAGTATAGTTATGAGTAGAAGTGGAATGGAAGGGTAAGGGGGCAACGTTAAGATGAAGAAAAGGGTGTTGAGTGGGCTATTGATGATGATGGATGCTGCCATGATAAACATTGCAGTGGTCATTGCCTTTTACATACGATTTGATGGGGCTTTTTCAGGTAGATTCGCAGGGCAGTATATTCCTATTTATACGGACAACTTATTAACTTTCACTTTGATTAAAATCGCACTTTTTTATGCCTTTGGTATGTATCAAAACCTATGGAAATATGCCAGCATAGAGGCAGTCTTTCAAATTATGATCGCAGCCTTCGTTGCCAACACAGGTGTGGTTAGCTATATGGTCCTCACCCAACAGGGGCATCTACCTAGGAGTATTTACCTGTTGATGTTTATTTTGGACATGTTACTGGTAGGGGGCATACGCTTTAGCTATCGTGCCACTCGGGGACTACGGGAGCATGGTTTCATTAGAAGGAAAAACTGTAAACGGGTGATGATTGTAGGAGCCGGGACTGCCGGGGCTGTGGTCATCAAAGAGCTTAAAATCCATGATAACTTAAATTACAAACCAGTGGCAGTCATCGATGATGATGAGTCAAAGTTAGGCTCTAAAATCAATGGGGTTCCTGTCCTGGGGGATCGATATCATATTAAAAAGGTAGCTGAAATGAAACAAGTAGATGAAATCATTATTGCCATACCCTCTGGGTTTAGACAAGAACTCAAGGAAATCGTGGAGGAATGTAGTAAAACCAAGTGTAAACTAAAAATATTACCTGGCATTGGTGAGTTGATCGATGGCAAGGTCAGTATGAAAAAGGCCCGTGATGTGGAGATTGAAGATCTATTAGGTAGGGATGCCATTAATATAGATCTTGAGGAGATCAGTGAGTATCTACATAATCAAGTGGTCTTAATTACTGGAGGTGGAGGATCTATTGGGTCTGAGCTTTGCAGACAGATTGCCACATTCAATCCCAAGAAGCTCTTAATATTAGATAACTATGAAAATAATGCTTATGATATACAAAATGAATTGAGAAGAAAATATCCTGAGTTGAATTTAGAAGTGTTGATTGCTTCAGTAAGAGAAAGGGACCGTATAGAGGAAATTTTTGGTCAATATTTACCTGAGGTCATATTTCATGCGGCGGCCCATAAGCATGTTCCTTTGATGGAGGCCAATCCTCAGGAAGCCATTAAAAATAATATTTTTGGAACCAAAAATGTAGCAGAATGTGCTGATCAATTTGGTGCCAAGAGATTTGTTCTAATTTCCACAGATAAAGCGGTGAATCCCACTAATATTATGGGTGCCACCAAGCGAGTAGCAGAAATGTTGATCCAGTCTATTGATTTAACAAGTAAAACTGAGTTCGTGGCGGTACGGTTTGGAAATGTATTAGGGAGCAATGGTAGTGTGATTCCCCTCTTTAAAAGGCAAATTGCAGAAGGGGGACCGGTGACGGTGACACATCCAGAGGTTACTCGATACTTTATGACCATCCCTGAGGCAGTTCAGCTGGTGATCCAAGCTGGTTCAATGGCAAGTGGCGGGGAAATATTTGTCTTGGATATGGGAGAGCCAGTGAAGATTATTGATTTAGCCAGAAACCTTATTCGCCTTTCTGGGATGGAGCCTGATGTGGATATGGACATTAAGGTGGTTGGGTTAAGGCCAGGAGAAAAGCTCTATGAAGAGCTATTGATGGATGAAGAAGGATTAGAGTCAACCAAGCATGATAAGATTTTTGTGGGAAAACCATTCTTTACTGATTTAAAGTTTTTAGAAAGAGAGTTGGACATTTTATCGGATCTCTTATTATTAAGAGACCAAGAGGAAGTCAAAGAATATATGGTGAAGATTGTTCCTACATATCATAGAGAGACAAGCTGAGAGAGTGAAAATTGAACAAGGCACCTCCATTAGTATTACTTGATAACTGATGTTGGTGCTTTTTCATGTGTTATTGATGCGAATACTAAATACTTCTAATTTAGAATAATAGTAATCAATGTTATGCTAGAATAATAATGGTCTTAGGGCTATCAAAATTTCAATTGAGTTATTAAGAAATAGGGTGAAAGGGTAAAGGTACCGTATTATGACAAATTTGTTAAATCAATTACTGGTATTTTTAACAATAGAATTCACCGTATTTTTCACTGCAGCCTACCCATTATTGAGCTATGGGGAGCGATTCCTGTAGGGGTTTCATTGGGAATGTCGCCTCTCCATGCCACAATGGTCAGCTTTGCCGGGAGTATGCTTCCGGTACCCTTTTTGATTTGTGCCATCCGTCCTGTGTTTGATATTTTAAAGAAAACCAGGTTGTTTGGGGGAATGATTCATAGGCTCAGCGCACGAACGCTAAGGAATAGTGAAAAGGTAAAGAAATATGGATTTTGGGGACTCATCCTATTTGTGTCCATTCCCCTGCCTGGAACTGGTGTTTGGAGTGGAACATTAGCAGCGGTTTTATTAGATATGCGCTTTAAGATTGCTTTTCCAGCTATCCTAATTGGAAACACTATTGCCGCCATTGTAATTATGACATTAAGCTATGGTGCACTTGGAGCCATTAATTTATTGCCTTAAATGAGACTTAGTTTAGAGGATGTTAATAAATATGGGATTGTCAAAGGAATGCATATTGAGGATCGGATCTATAAGATGAAGTAATAAGTGTTGTAGAATCTGTTTATGGCAGAGACTAAATAGGAAAAAGCTAGAATGAGAAAAAATGCTAGGAAACTAGACATTGAAGGCGCGGTGTTGGAATTTTAGACACTGTGCCTTCAATGTCTATATCCCATCTCAATATCATTGTGTAGAATAGAGTTATAAGAAAAAAAGCTTGGAACTAAAATGATATTGCTCAAAAAGATTGAAAAATATTCGAGGAATGTTCCTGGTAGCGGTGCACTGATGACTTTTAAAGATTCCAGCGGGCTTATGTCCATGGTTGTGGCAGCACAGCCCCATTTCAAAGCCCAAACTGCCGATGAAACGATATTTTGGGGATATGCCCTGCATTATCTCTCAGTTTCAGCCAAGAGCCATGACAGACAGACCACAGGTTGTACCTGAAGGGTCTACTAACCTGGCTATGATCAGTCAATTTGTTGAAATTCCTGAAGACATGGTATTTACCGAGGAAGTTTCTGTTCGTGCAGCTCATATTGTGGTGTATACATTGATGGGCTTAGATAAAAAGATCTGTCCTGTCACACCACATCGCTATGATGTTCGAACACTGTTAAAAGCACTGAACACCAGCTATAGATAAAGGAGGAAGATACCATGAACGGGAACTACAATATTACGATCCTCACACCCTTGGGGGCTGAAAAAGGAACGATATTCCTTGATGCTGATGGAGAAAAGCTAAATGGTATACTGAAAATAATGGGAAAAAGCATAATTATTAGGAATGCGATGCAGGTTCAATGTATTTTTATACAGTGAACTTGCACCGCTTTTTTATATAATAGGAAAGTTCTCTTTCCTATTATATAAAAAACAGGGGTTGTAGGGGATGCAATCCCCTGCCCGCTTCCAGGAAGGTGCTCAGCCAGCTTCGCTGGTGTCGAAGGAAACCTAGGGTTTCCTAGCGAAAGCGTCGTAGACGCTCTTTTTAATGTATGGTCGGGACCGCTGTCAGTCAACACGCCAAGATAAGGATATATTTCATAAATAAGATAAATATGTGAGCAAAATGCTGTCATGAAGCGATGAAGTTATTAATTAAAACTTAAATTCCTTATAACTACTTGTAGAATAAAAAATTATCAAATATTATGTAATATGAAAAAATCAGGATGAGATAAATTTTACCAGTTGGGAGGAAGATTGTGATGCGTAAGCCAATGTATATTATCGTTTTACAATTCGTATTGATATTGATGATACTGATACTGACACTGACCTCTTTGAATATAGTAGAGGTGGAGAATATCTATGGGATGCAACCACTAAACAGAGATAGTATACACAATGTGGTTGTGGCTTATGAAGGCGGACTGGATGTTTCCAATGTCATTTCTAGAATTGGTGAAAGAAGAGAATCATTAAGGGAAAGAATAGAGAGAAGTAGAGACACATATGAGAATCTGAAAAGTAATAATTCTAGAGAGATTATTATTAAAAAAAGATCAAAAGTCATGGAAAGAGTTGATGCTGAAGGAGATCGTGTTTGTGTCGAGGATACTGAGTATAATCATATGGAGGGTAAGAACAAAAAATATTTAGCCTATAATCCACGATATTTGATAATAAAAAATCAAATTATAAGAGGGCATGCAATTGGTTTAAGAAGTCCACCTGTATATGTATAAAACTTTCATTAATTAATAAAAAAAGCGACTAAATTATAAAGTGAAGGTATATATAAGGGGGAGAAAAATTGAAATCTTACAAAAAAGCGATATTGACCATTTTTCTGATCAGTACAACATTTCTATATGGTTGTAGTCAAACCGCTGCTAATGAAATAGAAGAGGTTCTAAAGCCTGTGAAGGTGAAAGTGGTAGAGACACAAGAATATTCAAAAGACATGGAAATTAGTGGTAATGTAAAGCCTGCTCAATTGATCAGATCGGGATTTAAAGTGGCAGGTGTCATTGATCATATTCATGTGGAAGAGGGAGATATAGTAAAAGAAGGACAGACTCTTATGCAACTGGACCCATATGACTATCAACTAGGGGTAAATGCAGCCCGCTCTCAATATCAAGCTTTGCAAAAACAAGCGGAGAGTAGTATCAACTCAGGGGTGAATCAAGCAGTAGCTCATTTAGAGTTTGTTAATACTCAGTATGATAGAATGCTAAAGCTCTATGAGGAAGGAGCCATTCCTAAAAAAACCTTAGAGGAGGTGGAAACTCAAATTGTAGTGGCGCAGAATAAGTATCAGGAGTCATTGGATGCTTCTCCTATTGCTGAAGCACAACTAGATCAAGCAAGAACAGGACTAGAGGCAGCAGAGTCAAAAATAGGAGATACTATTTTAAAAAGTCCTATTACTGGTACAGTGATCAAGAGGACTTTTGAAGTTGGGGAAACAGTTGCTCCTGGACACCCTACCATTATTTTAGGAAGACTGGATAAGCTAGAGGTGGAAATAGGAGTACCGGATGGATTAGTAGATAATATACGTATCGGAAAAAATGTAGATGTGTTTATATATGGTTTGGATAAAGAAATTAAAGGAACGATTGCTAGCATTGATACGACAGCGGACTTGGAAACAAGAACCTTTGGTGTGAAGGTGGAAATTGATAACAAAGAGAATCGGATTCGTCCTGGGATGATTGCTAAGGTGATGATGAACACCGATAAGTTGACAACGATTATGATTCCAACAAACGCTGTCATGAATGACCCTGATGGTGCTAAGATATTTGTCTATCAAGAAGAAGGCTATGTAGTAGAAAGAAGAGTCATACTAGGTGAGATATTTGGGGATGAAATTCAAGTAATCGAAGGCTTGGAAAACGGAGAAAAAATTGTAATAGAAGGTCACTATAGACTGATAGACGGGGATAATGTAAAAGTGGAGGTAGTAGAATAATGACGAAATGGTGCTTGGAACATCGCAGTATTGTTGCGGTATTATCTATTTTCATCTTCTTAAGCGGGATCTTCGTCTATACAACCATGGAGCGACAAGAGAACCCTGATGTCGTTGCACCTGGAGCAACAGTAAAGACGATTTATCCTGGAGCTACACCAGAAGATATTGAAAAGTTTATTGTAAAACCACTGGAAAGTAAGATTGGGGAGATTCCTGATGTAAAGATGATGCTTTCTTACTCTTTAGATAATGTAGGGGTAATTATCATACGTTTGGAAGATTTAAGTGATGAGGATATCAATGAGACTTGGAACCTATTAAGACAAAAGGTAGATGAGGCAGAGCTACCAGAACAAGCCTGGGATCCAGAAATCGACACTGATCTTATTGATACCTATGGAATGCTCTTTACCATAAGTGGAGATCGCTTTGAGTATAAGGAATTAAAGTCAATTGCAGATGAGCTCCAAGAAGAGTTGGAGAAAATGGATGGTATCGCTCAAGTAGACATCAATGGATACATAGACGAAGAAATACACATTAATCTAGATCTCTTGCGGATGAAGCACTTTAATATTCCTGTGGAGACAATCGGGATGGCACTAAAGGCTACAAATATAAATATTCCAGGGGGAAGCTTGAAATTACGTGGTACCAATGTACCCATATCCACCACAGGAGAGTATAAAAATATCCATGATATTGAAAATACAATTGTAGGGATGTCAGAGGCGGGTAACGTGATTTACCTCAAGGATGTGGCTGATATTGAACAAGTGGAAGGCGATAGAGATGTTTTTGTTGGCAGTAATGGTGAAAAAGCACTGCTGATGAACTTGAAGTATTCTGATGGAGAGAACATTGTGAACATTGGAGAAGAAGTGATGACCTTTTTAGAAGAGTATAAGAATACCATAGCAGAGGATATGAATATCACTGTCATCACGGATCAGGCAGAGTATGTGGAGGATGCCATCAATCTTTTTGAAAAAAATCTACTATCAGCTATTAGTTTGGTGGTAGTGGTTGTATTAATCAGCATGGGCTATAGAAGTGCCCTGGTAGTTTCTTCTGCCATTCCGATTACGGTTATGGCTACATTCGCTTTTATGCGATTTACGGGAATTGTACTACATCAGGTTTCTATATCCTCTTTAATTGTATGCTTAGGACTTCTGGTGGCCAATGCCATTGTAGCTAACGACAGTATGGATTTATATTTGTCCAAGGGAATGTCAAGAAAAGAAGCCATTGTTTATGGAATTAATGAAGTGAAAATTCCAATTTTAACATCGACATTAACCACGGTGGCCTCCTTTTTACCCCTATTGTTAATGGAGGGGGTAGCAGGAAAGTTTGTAAAGAGCTTACCGATCATGGTGACAGTTGCCCTGTTCAGCTCCTTTATACTATCCCTGACAGTTGTTCCCGCAATGGGATATACTTTTCTAAAGGGAAGCCAAGGAGAAAAGAAAAAATCACTGTTTAGCGATGTGAGCGATTTTTTCCTAAAACAATACAAGTTTATATTGAAAGCCACATTGAAAATGCCAATCATTACAATTTTAGTGGCGATGGGTTTACTGGTTTTCAGTACTACCATGATATCTAGTTTAGGCTTACAACTATTTCCTTTTGTAGAAAGAGATCAATATGTGATTGATGTGACTTTAATAGAAGGAACTTCCGCTGAAAAAACCAAGGAAGTGATTACAGAAATAGAAGAAATGCTTAAGGAGGATCCTTCAGTAGATAGCTTTTTGAGTAAGGTGGGAGATGGTATACCAAAGTTTTATCCATCCTTTGTACCTAATCAGATTGCTAGCAATCAAGCCCAATTTGTCGTAAATGGCAAGGTCAGTGAAATGGTTGCCCTGCAAGATAGGATAGACCAGACTGTGGTGGGCGCCAGAGTAGAAGTAAAACAGCTAGAGAATGCGGTACCGGTAGGCCTACCTATCCAGGTAAGAGTCAGTGGAAACGATATTGATACCTTGATTAGAACATCTAATGAAATTAAAGAAATTTTATACACTGTAGAGGAAGGTCAGCATGTTCAGGATGATTATGGTCATGAAGTGCTTAAGATGGTGATAGACGTTAATCAAGATAAAGCAAGCATGGTAGGTATCACTAACTACGACATAGCATCAACTGTAAGAATGGCCATCAATGGACACGAAGTGATCAAAATGAGACCAGATGATACCGATGATGATATACCCGTGGTTCTACGAATTCCAACAGATGAAAAGAATACGGTACAGGTATTAGATAATATTTTTGTTACCTCTCAATTTACAGGTAGAAATGTACCTATTCAACAAATTGCTGATATCCATAGTGAATTTTCTCTTAGTAGAATACTAAGGCGAGATAGAGATCGTACGATTACGGTAGGCTTATATCCAAAACCAGGATACTCAGCTGCAGAAGTATTAAATGTAGTAGAGGAAAGAATGGAAGGGTTTGAAGTTCCTCAAGGTTATATGATGGAATTTGGTGGAGAAAGTGAAGATAGAACAGAAGCCTTTGAATCTCTTATCGGACCATTCTTTTTAGCGGCTATGTTGATTTACGTGATTCTGATGTTCCAATTTATGGATTTAAGGCAACCATTAATCATTATGGGAACCATACCATTATCCTTTATTGGTGTCATATGGGGTCTGAAAATAACCGGATATCCCCTAGGCTTTATGGCTCTGATGGGAACGGTGAGTTTGATGGGTATCGTTGTAAACAATGGGATTGTATTGTTGGATTATATCAATATCCTAGCAAAGAGTGGTATCGAGGCCAAAGAAGCAGTGATAGAGGCTTGTGCCACTAGACTAAGACCTATCATGATTGGAATGATAACCACTGTTATTGGATTAGTACCGATGGCATTAATCGGAGGAAGTCTATGGGCGCCACTTGCCTACGCGATTATCTTTGGACTGATGGTATCCTCTATACTAACGATGCTTGTCATTCCTTCAGCATTTATGCTCTTTAGGCGTAGGGATAAAAAAGGCAATGGAATAATAGATGAAGCTTTAACTGATAAAGAAATAAAGGAAACGGTTTCGTAGAAAAGGTCACTTAAAATATTTTGTTGCGATAATCGTATCTAAAACCTAAAAAAAGTAACAAAAAACACTCCTTGAATCGTATAACCAATATGGTTTTCAAGGGGTGTTTTTTTGCAGTAAAAGAAAGCATATTTCACTAAGAGATAAATAAATCAAAACATGATGAAAATGCTATCAAAATAATTGATGACCCAGGAAACATTCTAGGGTATGTACCAAGGTGCCAAGAACTTAACTTATTAATATATTGCAGCTAACAACAGCTTTTGATAAAATGAAACTAGAAGTTGTTTTTAAATCACTACATTACCTATAAAGTGGTGTAAATATAATGAAGTACGAGGAGAAGAAGGATGATTGACGTAAGGAAGGAAATTGAGAAGTATGAACCTATAGATCTAGCACAAGAAGAAGAGCTTCAACAGGACGAGTTTATCGAAGTCCTTCAGCATTTGCAAAAGTCTCTAAACCGATTTGGAAAAGATCAATATAAGACCCTAGGACAAGTGGAAGAGGTACTGGAGCTTTTGGAGGCAAGTGAAGAAAAGGACAAGGTTTATGGTGACCTCAGAAAAGAGGCAAAAAAGAAGGACGAAGAGATAGATGCCCTACTTTTGGCAATCATAATGGTAACGGATGCTTTAGAGGATCTCTATTATTATACGGTGAAAAATAATGAGGGTTCCTGGGCAGAACAGCTATCTTTGCTATGGGAAAAATTGGGTCAGAAACTATCTTACTATGGGATTGTGCGAATCGGGGAAGAAGGGACCACCTTTTCATCTCATCATGGAATCGCAGAGGGAATCTCAAAGGATGCGAATCGATCCCATGGAGAGATCGTAGAAGTCATTCAGTTGGGATATGTTTATAGAGGTAGAGTCCTTCGAAAGGCAAGGGTTATTGTTAATGAAAATGAAGAAAGGGTGAAGTACGAATGAGTAAAATTATTGGAATCGACTTAGGCACTTCCACATCTGAGGTGGGTATATTCGAAACCGGTAAGCCTATTGTCATTGGAAATCATTTAAATGAAAAAATCACGCCATCAGTAGTCGGACTGGGTGAAGAGGGACAGTTGATCATTGGTCGGGATGCAAAGGACCAAATGCTGTTTAAACCAGAGGATACGGTAATGGAAGTCAAAAGGTTGATGGGATCTAGAGAAAAAGTGAAAATGGGTGGAAAGGAATATAGGCCTCAGGAAATGTCCTCTTTTATCTTAAAATATTTGAAGGAATGTGCAGAAGCATACTTAGAAGAGGAAGTCCTACGGGCGGTGATTACGGTGCCAGCCTATTTTACAGATGAACAACGAAGGGCCACGGTAGAAGCCGGGGGATTAGCTGGATTGAAGGTAGAACGGATTATTAATGAACCAACAGCAGCAGCTCTAGCCTATGGCATCGATCATATGGATGAAAATCAGCATATACTGGTCTATGATTTAGGGGGAGGCACTTTAGATGTAACTGTGTTAGAAATGTTTGAGGGTGTTCTAGAAGTAAAGGCAAGTAGTGGAAATAATCAATTGGGAGGCAAGGACTTCGATCAGAAATTGATTGACTACCTTTGCGATCGTTTCTTTGAACAATATCATATAGATTTACGAAGTGACCTAAGGGCTATGGCAAAGTTAAAAAAATCAGCAGAAGAATGTAAGATTACCTTAAGTGGCCACGAGGCCTATCACGTATTAATCCCCTTTATAGCAGAAAAGGAAGGAAACCCTGTGTCTTTGGAGGAAACAATTACTAGGCAGGTTTTTGAATCCCTGATTGAGGAGATAGTACAATCCACATTAAAGCCCATTACGATAGCACTAAAAGATGCCAAGCTAACTTCGAAGGATCTTGATCTGATTTTAATGGTAGGGGGATCGACTCGAGTTCCTTTGGTAAAAAGCGTTGTAGATCATCATTTAGGACAAGGATCTCAGTCCTTAGTAGACCCAGATCTGGCAGTGGTAACGGGAGCAGCTATACAAGCTGGGATGATCAATGAGGACCTTTCTCCAGAGACGGATATTGTCATTACTGATGTATGCCCCTATACACTAGGCGTAGAAACCATGGATTTTATCATGGGTATGCCCCTAGAAGATGTTTATGATGTGATTATTCCTAGAAACACAACGATTCCTGTTATGAGAGAAAAGATCTATACCACGGTATCGGATGATCAAGAAATGGTAGAAATTATTGTTTATCAGGGAGATTATGAAAAGGCTTCTTTAAATAACTTATTAGGAAAGTTTGAATTAAGTGGCATCCCTCCTGCAAAAGCCTCTACAGAGAAAATAAAAATTCGATTTACCTATGATGTCAATGGCATTTTACAGGTGGAGGGGATGATTGTCAGCACGGGAAAGCAGGCTCAAATTACCATTGATACAACCGGTGTGGAGATGGAACAGGAAGTTGATTTGGAGGGCTGGAAAAAGGCTTCCATGGCGAAAAAATATCGGGCATTGATACGTAAAGGAGAAAAATTTCTAGAAGAGGAAGAGGTTGTTTTTGTAGCGGAACTAGAAGGAATATTAAAGAAATTTAAAAGAGCCTTGATCTTAGAGGAGGGCAAAGAACGGTTAGAGGAGCTAGAAGAAGAGCTATTAGAGCTACTGTATGACATGGAGGAAGAGGAATAATGCTGCAGGATTTGGCTAACTATTATTTTCATCAAGGGTTGAGACTGGCAAAGGAGAACCATATTACGAAAGCATTAGAGCAACTTAAAAAAGCAACGGCATTACAAGGGGAGAATTGGCAAGCATTAAACCTACAAGGGTTGTGCTTCTATGAATTAGGAGATTTTTCTAAGGCCAAAGGGGCTTGGAAAAGAAGCTTAACATGTAAAAACCAAGAGAATATAGCCAGTCATTACTTAGGGGAAATGGAACAAGGGGATTTTGAGGATTTATGCAAGGAATACAATCAGGCCCTCATGCTGGCCAAATTAAAAAAATACAAGAAAGCTATTAAAATACTAAATAGTAAGGAATTTGCTTCTATAAAGATTACTTCTTTTCAAAATTTATTAGGATTATGCTACTTGGCACAGGGAAAAAAAGTGAAAGCCTTACATGTCTGGCATCAAGCATTAAAAATAGATATAGATAACCCATACACTCTAAGGTATATTCAAGAATCCCTAGGGAATCTAGAGGAAAAATCATGGTTTGCAAAGTGGTTTGCAGGATAAAAAATGAAGAAAGAGGTTGGATGTAGTGAAAAATTATTATGAAACATTAAATGTTGATTTGAAGGCATCCCCTATAGAAATCAAAAGAGGATACTTTTCTCTTGTCAGAAAATATCCCTCGGATCGATTCCCCCAGGAATTTATGGACATACGAGAGGCCTATGAAGCTTTAAGCAATGAGAAAACCCGAGAAGAATACGATCATATGATGGAAATGTCTGCCTGGGATAGAGAATTTTTTGAGAAGAGTCGTCAATTAGTTCAAGCAGGAGAGACTAAAAAAGCCATCAAGATACTGGAGTTCATATTAGAAAGGCAGTTCGATTCTTCACTGGTTCAAGGACTGTTGGCAGAGGCATATTTATGTAATGGAAATAGTGGAAAGGCAATCAAGATATTGGAGAAGCTTGTGGAAGAGCACCCAGGAAATGCGGGATTTAAAGGTCATCTAGCCCATGCCTACATAGAAAGAGGATGGCATAAGAAAGCGATTAAAGCCTATGAAGATGCTTTGGAAATCGACGAGGATAATCTTTCTCTGTGGCTAGGTTTGTCTAAAGCCTATGCAGCAGGGCAATGGATGTCAAAGGCTAAAAGTGTATTACTAAGGGCTTTAGAAAAGGGAAAAGATAAGGATTGGGATTATATTACCCTATACTTAACATTAATTCATATCGAGTTGGCTATGGGTGATCTAGATGAAATGAAGAAATCCGTAAAGAAATTAAGTAAAGCCTCTTTGGAAAAAGAGGAATCTCGAGAGCATATCGGCTGGATTTTAAGTCAACTATCTCAATTGTTGCTAGGCAATGGATTCATGGAAGAAGCCATGGTACTCCTAGAGGAAGCAGAAGTACTACTTCCAAATAATGAAGAAATTCAAATGGTGAGAAAAGAGGTTCAATCCTTTTTTGATTTAGAAAAAGAATTTGAGAAACTAATGCTAGATGGCTTGATTGAAGAGGATATTAGAAACCTAATGGAATTAGAAGTTTTACCAAGGGAAATGTTGGGACTAGAGGAAGACCATAGAAAAGATTTGGTTTTTATGATTGAATATAGGATATTGGAGGAAATTCATCTTTTTAGGAAGTCCATCAATCGACTTAAGGAAAAATACCCTAGAATTTACGAAAAGAAAGCCAACTTTTTTGAAGGAGCCATGGATCCCAAAAGAAGGGGTAAGATGGCAAGGAGCTACGAAAAGCAAGGAAAAAGGATGCACAGAATCATTCAAGAAATGGCGATGAATTTTGAGCAGAATTATGAAGATGACGATGATGAGTTCCTTGGATATTCAGAATATCAAGAGCCCCATGTAAGGGAAGAGCCTAAGATTGGGAGAAATGAACCCTGTCCCTGTGGAAGTGGGAAAAAATATAAGAAATGCTGTGGGATTTAATAAAAAATCAGAGTGTCAGGGAAACCTCCGAAAAACGCCAACTAATATTGGGATAATATTGCCCTAAAATACGACAAGATTATATGGAAAATAATAGATAAACACAAAAGCCTTTTTTAAAAGAAGGAAAAGTAAAAAAGGGTCCTCATCTGACATAAAGGTGAGGACCCTTTTGTAGAAAAGAAAGTAAGTATAACTAGTTATTCTTTTAGGATCCGGTTGAAACAAAGACCCAATTCTTGCAAAACCTTCTATAATAAAATAGAATGCAGGTATAGATTAAGGCGTTTATGAAAATGAGGTGAAGCTTGTGAGTGTGATTTTAATTATAGAGGATGAAGATCCGATTAGAGAGTTGATCAAATTAAATTTGGTGATGGCAGGGTATGAAACGCTAGAGGCTTGTGATGGGGAAGAGGGTCTCCAGTATCTAAACAATGAAAAAATAGATTTAGTACTCTTGGATGTCATGCTTCCTCAACAGGATGGTTATACACTACTGCCTAAAATCTTAAAGAAGAATATACCTACAATTATGCTGACAGCAAAGGATAGACTAAAGGACAAAGTAAAAGGCTTAGAAATGGGTGCCGATGATTATGTGACAAAACCCTTTGAAGCCATGGAGCTTTTAGCTCGGGTCAAATGTGTTTTAAGGAGATCCGATAAAGAAAAAACAAAAATCGTAATGGATGATATTGAAATCTGCTTAGACCAATGGAAGGTTTTAAAGGATGGCAAAGAAGTAGATTTAACTTATAAAGAGTTTGATCTTTTACGACTATTGATTGAAAACAAGGGGAATGTCATGTCTCGAGATCGATTATTGGAACTGGTTTGGGGCTATGAATTTGAGGGAAATACGAGAACCGTTGATATGCATATTCAACGACTAAGGAATAAAATAGGGGCAGATAAGATTAAGACGATCTACAAGGTAGGCTATCGTATGGAGGGCTAAAGGATGAAACTTGGCTGGAAGATTTTTCTTCTTTGTGTGGGAATTTATGTTGTTTCACTGACCATAACAGGATTTGTAGTCAGTGAAAATACCTATACCAGCTTGTTGAAAAATGAAGTAGAAGGAACAGTAGAAGAAGAAAGTAATCTACACTCTACTTTGGCGGTATATTTATTAAACAATCAACGGATTGCTCAAGAAGAAATTGAATTAAAAAACTATAGTAAGAGCATGGTAGACATGATTAATTCAGATAGAAATTATCTGGAGATATTTGATGAGAACCTAAACCTTTTAGCAACAAATGCACCAAAGGCTTGGTTTTTTTCCCGAAAAGAATTGGATGTGGCTTTGGAGGGACAAAAAAACTTTGTCCTAAGAAGAGATGAAGATGAGCTTTATTTATTTGTTTCTAACGTCTTAGAGATTGGTGAAGAAAAAATTGTGTTATCCCTCATAAAGGATATTACCCATGTAGACCATTATCGTAGAGAACAATATCTACTTTTTATGAGAACGGGATTAATGGGATTGATTTTTGTTGCTCTCATCACCTGGGCATTGAGTATACTCCTACTGAAGCCCTTTAGAGAATTAAGTTCAACAGCTGAAAACATTGCTTCGGGCAATTATCATGTACGAGCAGAAGTCAACAGAACCGACGAAGTTGGCTTGTTGGCAGAGCAGTTTAATATCATGGCAGGCGAGATTGAGCAAAAGATGGGTGAGTTGAAGGAAGAGGGACAACAGCAGCAACGTTTTATTGACAACCTTACCCATGAGCTTCGAACGCCACTGACATCGATTATTGGTTATGCAGAGTACTTGCTAAAGGCAGAATATGATTCTAAAACATTTAATAAGGGTTTGAGCTATATCCACTCAGAGGGAAATCGGATGCTAAAATTAGCTAAAACCTTGATGGATATGATTTTAGTTCGAGAGAGGTCGTTGCAGCTTGAGGAGGAACACGTAATGTCTCTACTGGTGATGATACAAAATATCATGAAAGTAAAGGCAGAGAAAAAAGGTGTCATACTAAAAGTACAAGGAGAAAATCTAAAAATTTCAATAGATAAAGAACTGTTTAAAGTTGCCATTATCAATCTAGTGGATAATGCGATTAATGCCAGTCAAGAGGGACAAACGGTAACCATGGGCGTTGAAAAAACACCACAGAAAATTAGTCTGTATATAAAAGATGAAGGAAAAGGTATGGCGGAATGGGAGTTAAACAGAGTAATACAACCTTTTTATCGCGTTGATAAATCCCGCTCTAGAAAAGATGGAGGCATAGGATTAGGGTTAGCCATTTGCTATCAAATAGTAAAGGAACACGGTGCTATCTTTGAAATAGAAAGTGAGATAGGAAAAGGTACAAAGATAAAAGTTGATTTTCCTCAAAGAGTTTACAAAAATTTTACAAGTTAGAATTAAATTGGATAAAATCCTCTGATACAATAAGAATTGTTAAAGAGAATAAGTACATAAGGAGGATTTTAAAAATGAAAAAAATATTAGCACTTTCATTAGTACTACTACTGAGTTTAACTGTAATGGTTGCATGTAATGCAGAAGAAGAGACAATCACAGAACAAGAGGGAACTGAAATTGAACTTGAGATTGAAGAAGAAGTAGATGTAGACGCAGAAGTAGATGTGGATGTAGAAGAAGATGTAGACGCAGAAGAAGATGCAGATGCAGAAGAAGAAGAAGAAGAAGAAGAAAAAAGCTAATAAACTAATACGATAAATGATAAAGAGGCCTGCTTAAAAGGGGTCTCTTTTCTTTATATCTTAAAAAATGTATAATTAGGGAGAGATAAGTGAAAGGAATGATAACATGAAGAGGATCGTTTTTTCCCTTTGCTTTATTGTGATCCTAATGGGTTGTAGTCAACAGGAAATAAAGGAAGGACAAGTGTATGTAGTACAAGATGAGAATTATGATGAAGAACAAACTGGTGATATTTTAAATATTGAGGGAAGAATCCCCTTTCAAAAGTACGTTAACCAAAATATTGTAGATCTGCAGGATTCAAACCGAATATTATTGACCATTGCCCCAAGTGGTGAGGAAATATATTTAATGGAGAGAATGGAAACAACCGAGCTTTCACCAGTTATTAAGGGAGACGTCAGGGAGAAGGTAAGGATTATAAGGGAGGATATGGTTACTAAAGATCAAGTAATTGTAGCAAAGGATATCCCTTTTGTTTCGAAAGTACGATGGAATACAGAGGGAAATATAGTGTCCTTCGGTGGTGGAGATAGGTTAACAATTTATGATGCCAAAGATGGAAGTATCATTATGGAGGGAAAACTAGCACAGGATCCCATCACTGGATTTTTCTGGGCACCTACTGATGAAAACAAGATCTACACAGAGCAACCTAATTTGGCTAATGGTAGTATCTATTATCTGGCTTCTCAAAGAAAAGTGGAAGCATATGAAACCAGAGAGGAGACCTACTATAAGGGTAAATTAAATAGTGATTATTATTATGGAACAAAGTGGGATTTAGCTAATGGAAATATTAAGACTGTTATTTTAGATAAACAAGGTAAAACAATAAAAGTTATCATTCCTGGAATATTTAGGGATTCTTATGAGAAATCATTAGTGGTAGTTGGTGAAGAAGGCTTTGGTTTATCTTATGTAGAGGATATTAATAATCCAGAAGATGCGATGGATTTAACAAAGGAGTATGTCTACGATGTTAAATTTATTGCTGATGGGAAAATAGCCTATACCACAAAGGCGGAGGACATAGATGATAATTTGTTTTATTTGCATATAGTGAGCAATAACGGAAGTGAATTGAAAAGAGCTAAGGTTTATGGTGCCAATATTGCACTTTTACCTGATGGAAACTCTGGTTATATTAGTGGACCAGTATGGCAAAAGGTGGACTTTCTAGAAAACAAGCTATTTGAGGTTGATTTAGAACATGATGTAGAACTAGATGAATCAAAAGAGATATATTCAACAATTAGAGGTGCCATGATGACACTTTATGACTTCCAAATGAAGGGAGAGGAAGATCGGAATAGAATAGAGAAGTATTTTAAGAATACACGCTCTCCTGAGCAATGGGCTTATTTTGATGTTACAAATATGCTTCAAGAAAACGATAACAGATCATCAAGGCGAGATTATGCCATGAGGATTGATCTGAAGAGCTATGTCATGGATTATGCTGATGGTAGTGCATCTGTAGTCATTGACGTAAACATAAAGAATTCATATGGGAGAGATATCACTACGGATTATGCTTTGGAGTTAAGTAAAAGTGAGGAGCGTTGGTATGTAACAGGCTTTAGTACTTTTCCCCACGCCGTGGAGAGAGAGGAGATAGAGAAAATCCTTCAGGAAACCATAGAAAAGATTCGAATAGGAAAGCTCTTTCCAGGTAAACTTGAGGATAAAGAGATTACTTTGGGACAAGTGCAATTTTGGTTAAGTAGGATGCCTCGCTTAGCACCGAATATAGAAAGTGCCAACGCAGTGAAGGTATTTTTACAGGTAAATCAGGAAGGAAGAGAAGAGGTGTACAAGTTGGTACTGGAGAAGGTAGAACAAAATTTATGGCAGCCTACTAAGCTGACTCAAGAAGACTTGAGTTCACTATAAAAAAGCAAGTAAATAAAGAAAGGAGCACTGTTATGAATAATTTTCCTTCTATAGATGAAGTTCATGATATATTAGATGAAATAGCTCAAGAGATACCAGATGTATTTTTCAAAGAATTAAATCAAGGCATTCTTCTGCTACCAGAACATAAGCTGCATTTTGAGAGTCGTACTAGGGATAAACTGTATATTATGGGGGAATATCGTAAGAGTATCACTGGTAGACAAATTATAATGTATTATGGCTCATTTGAAAGGCTTTATAAAGGAATGTCTAAAGAAAGGCTCTATGAAAAGTTAAAGGATACTTTACTCCATGAATTTACTCATCATCTAGAATCCTTAGCAGGAGAAGTGGGTTTAGAAGTAAAAGATAGTAAAGACCTTCGTAAATATAGGAATCGATTAACTTAAGCATTAAATGTTTTAATGGCTACTGATAACGAAATGAGGTTTTGTAAGAAAAAAGATTTATTGGAAATATTTTATTATAACAAGAAGGATTTACCAATTATTTAACGAATACTTATATTGTATGACTCGTAGTATATGAGAGGCACCATAAAAATCAAGAAGATAAGGAGGAGATCAAAAATTTAAACTTATCTTGGATAAGGAGTGATAGATATAAAAGAGGAGGAAGAAAGAACATGAAGTTAGTAAATCACAAAAAACGTAGTTTAGCAATGTTGCTAGTAATGGCAATGGTATTTACCGTATTACCAGCAATGGCACCAATGGTTGCAGAGGCGACTGTGAACGGAAGTGCACCGTACATTACCGTGACAGGTGATGTGTACGATGGTGATGAGTACCAAACAGTAACAGAAGGCGTTTATCGCACTGGGTCAGACCTTCAAGTGATGAGTGGTCTTACATTTACAGTGTCTGAAAGTGTATACTTAAGGGCAACTGAAGGACCTAGTTCTGTAGTAGCTAGTGTATATAAGAACGACATTAGCGTAACAGAAGCGGTATACGTTCAGTCAACAGATGAAATAAGCATAAAAGGTAATGCAAATAGTAAGGTAACAGTTGAACTTAGTAGAACTTTGGATTTTAGTAGTCCAGTTGCTACATTTACGTTTACTGTAGATCTAGCAGATGTAGACGATGTAGACAACGGAGACGATGTAGACAATGGAGACGATGTAGACAACGGAGACGATGTAGACAACGGAGACGATGTAGACAACGGAGACGATGTAGACAACGGAGACGATGTAGACAACGGAGATGATGTAGACAACGGAGAAGTTATAGAAGCACCAGAATTAACTTTTGTATCTAAAGATCGTAACAGTGTAAGACTTCAGGTTTATTCAAAGGTTGAAGGTGCAAGATTTGAATTCTTTACAGGAGAGACAAAGAGAACGGCTACTTTTGTAACAGAAGAATCAGGTAAATATCAATATACGATTACAGGATTAAGTGCAAATACAAGCTATACATTTACAGCAAGAGTCATCGTAGATGGTGTTAAATCAGCGCATTCCAATGAAGTAACCGTAACAACCGACAGAACTAGTTCTTCTGGCGGCGGCGGTGGCGGCGGTGGTGGAAGTACTTCAACTTCAACTTCAACTACTTCAGTAAGAGCATCTCAATCCGCT
This sequence comes from Alkaliphilus metalliredigens QYMF, assembly GCF_000016985.1. Classification (NCBI taxonomy): domain Bacteria; kingdom Bacillati; phylum Bacillota; class Clostridia; order Peptostreptococcales; family Natronincolaceae; genus Alkaliphilus; species Alkaliphilus metalliredigens. Next base: position 332,705 of record NC_009633.1, read on the forward strand.
ACTTTAAGAGGGCAAGGAGTTGTGATCAATTTCCCTGCTAATGCAATGGATAATGATTTTGAAGTCAAGATTGCAAAAATAAGTAATGTTTCTCGTTTACCAATGCCTTCAAATATGAAATTTGCGGGAGATGTATTTGAGATTACTAAGAACAGAAGTGGTGATTTCAAAGATGATGTAACCTTAACACTACCTTTTGATAAGGCTAAAGTAGATTTTGATAAGTATGATGTATCTCTTTTCTGGTTGAATGAGAGAACCGATAAGTGGATTGAATTAGACAATATAAAAGTAAATAAATCCATAGGTAATGTAAGTGGAGAGGTAGATCACTTTACGAAGTTTGCTGTGTTAGCTATAGACCAAGATGCAGCAGAAGAAGAAAAAGAAAAACCAGTGCGAGTTTTTGCAGACGTTACAGGACACTGGGCAGAAACACATATCAACAACTTAGTAAAAACAGGAGCTATCGGTGGATACCCTGATGGAACATTTAAACCAGACAACAATATTACAAGAGCTGAATTTGCTACGGTATTAGTGAAGGCTCTGGATTTAGAAGTAAAATCAGGCAAAGTGTTTATTGATACAGCAGATCATTGGGCGAAGGATTATATTGCAACAGCTTATGCTAATGGCATTATAAGCGGATATGATGCAAATACATTTGGTGCCAACGACTTTATTACCCGTGAGCAAAAGGCGGTAATGATTGTAAAGGCTGCTGCTTTAGAAAATGCGACAATGTCAAAAAGTTATGTAGATGCAGAAAGCGTTTCTGATTGGGCAAAGACAGCAGTAGAAACTGCTAACGCTAAAGGGATTATTAATGGATATCCAGATGGAACCTTTAGACCTAAAAATAACGCAACAAGAGCAGAAGCAGCTACAGTAATTGCAAAAATTATTCATTAAAAAAGTAAATAAAAATAAAAATTCCCAAGAACTCTAGAGTTCTTGGGAATTTTTTACGGAATCAAACGATTATTGATGAAACTCTTCCCAATTAACGTCAAAGTGACTAAGTAATATAGTTAGGGAGAGAGGTGGAACAGATTTAGGGGACAAATTAAGATGAAAAAGAAGGTGTTGAGTGGATTGCTTATGATGATGACAATTTAAATATTTTAAAATATTTTTGTTTTCATAAACATAATAATCTTATATGGACATCCTCATAAATTACAAGTCGGGGCTGGGGATACCTAATGCGATTATTCTTAATAATCAGTTAAGAAATAGTCCTCGAAATTTAGTTTATAATGATATATAGTGAATAAATAAGTAAGTATAACAGAGTCTCCCTCTTATTTGAAAAAGAGAGGCTGCTTTATACTTACTTTATATTTGACTATTGGATACAAAGGAATAGGATCGCGATTTGTCATTAACAATAGTGTATCTAGATGATTTAATTTATATACAATTATTCTAAAATTTAGAAAGTAGGAGGTGAATAAAGTGACCCAGAAAACAAAAGAGGCCATGGCAGCGTCTCTTAAAGAGCGCTTGCGCAAAACAACGCTTCAAAACATTACAGTGAAAGATATCGTAAAAGATTGCGAGGTAAACCGTCAGACGTTTTACTATCATTTTCAGGATAGTTTTGCGTTACTGGAATGGATTTTTGAAACTGAAGGCACGAAAGCGATCTCGACCAATAAAACCTATGACACCTGGGAACAAGGATTTTTACGGGTATTTCAGTATGTGGAACAAAACAAAATGCTTGTGCATAATGCATATCATTCTATGGGTCGTGAACACGTGGAGAGGTACTTGTATAGTGTAGTTTACAGGTTGCTGATAAATGTAATCAATGAGCAAGCGAAAGGTATGAATGTACCTGAAGACGACAAGGGGTTCATTGCTGATTTTTATAAGTATGCCTTTGTGGGAATAATGTTGGAGTGGATTCATCAAGGTATGAAAGAGCGTCCAGAAGATATTGTCGATAGGCTAAGCAAGTTGATCACAGGGGCCATTCATAGGGCGTTGCTTAAATATGAGCAGTAAGGCATATCGTCCTTTTTGATAAAATTTCCAGTCATATGAAAAAAACTCATGTAAGTGATATACTATAGCTACTAGTGAAAATACAAGGAGGAAATATGATGAAGGTAAAAAAAGCCATTATTCCAGCGGCGGGGCTAGGGACACGTTTTCTACCGGCTACTAAAGCGCAACCAAAGGAAATGCTACCCATTGTGGATAAACCAACACTGCAATATATTATTGAAGAAGCCGTGGCTTCTGGGATTGAAGAGATTTTGATTATTACAGGTCGAAATAAAAAGTCCATTGAAGATCACTTTGATAAGTCTGTGGAGTTAGAGCTAGAGCTTGAAAGCAAGGGTAAGACAGAGCTGTTAGAGGAAGTACGTAAGATTTCAGATATGGTGAATATCCATTACATTCGTCAAAAGGAACCAAAGGGCCTAGGACATGCCATCCACTGTGCCAAAAGCTTTATTGGCAATGAGCCATTTGCAGTTTTACTGGGGGATGACATCGTGGATGCACCTAAGCCTTGTCTAAAGCAGATGATTGATGCCTACAATGAATACAAAACCAGTATTTTAGGTGTTCAGGAAGTTCCATGGGAAGACGTTAATAAATATGGGATTGTTAAGGGAATGCATATTGAGGATCGAATCTATAAGGTGAAGGATTTGATAGAAAAACCAGCTGTGAATGAGGCACCTTCTAATGTGGCCATCCTGGGAAGATATATTATCACACCAAATATTTTCGAAATTCTAGAGAATACCCCACCAGGCAAAGGAGGAGAAATTCAATTAACCGATGCCCTAAGGGTATTGGCTCAAAAAGAGGCCATGTATGCCTATCATTTTGAAGGAAGAAGATATGATGTAGGGGATAAGCAGGGCTTTTTAGAAGCTACTGTGGAGTTTGCATTAAAGAGAGAAGATCTCAGAGAAGATTTCTTAGCTTACTTACAAAAGATTACACGTCGGGAAGTAGAACGTGAACAAACCCAGGTACAAGTTCAAGAAGTGGCCATGACAGATAAGGAATAAAATAAATAATTTTAATAAAGACCTTTTGTTAAGGGGTGGTAGAGCAATTGACCTAATGTATCTTAGCAAAGGGTCTTTATTTTTTATATTGTAGATATTTGTCGAAGGTATATGATAGAATTGTGTAGATGAGTAATAATTAAAAGTGGGATAAAATATAAATAAGAGATCATTTACCCAAGGGAAATCGGAGGATTATAAGATATGAAATGGGACATGGAAAAGAAGTTTGATTTTAAGGGAAGGAATATGAAAATAGTTGTGATTGCAGTGTTGATGATAGTAGTGGCACAGGCCTTAATTGGAACCATGTCTTTATCGATTGTCTTTAATGTTACTGCCCTACAGATCATTTTTGCAGGGATTTTAATTTCTGTTTTTATGAGCTTTCCCTTGGAGATTTTGACCAATACAGTAAAACTTGTGAAGGAAAGTTTTACAAATGATATTAATTATGATGAGACAATCCATAAAATCTATGAGCTAACGGTTAAGATTAAAAAAAAGGGTGTTTTATCCATACAAGCAGAAATCGACCAAGAGGAAAACACATTTCTACGGGATGCAATGATCCTGTTAAATGATTATAAACGTTCCGATGCAATCGAAGATATTTTAGACAATGACATTGAGTCAAGACAGATGAATCTATATAAATGTCATAATGTCCTCAATATGATTGCCCACATCGCCCCTGCCTTTGGGCTCATTGGAACCTTGGTGGGAATGATTGGGCTCCTTGCCAATATCAGTATACCAGATCAAATTATGAACAATATGGCAGCAGCCTTAGTTTCCACATTATACGGGAGCCTAATTGCCAACATAATTGCGGTTCCTCTCATGGCTAGACTAAAAGAACATATAGAACAAAGAGTACTGCAATATCGAATCATAAAGGAAGGAATACTGCTGATCGCACAAGAGGATACCGCCAGAAATGTTTTCGATAAGATGAACGTGATGCTAAAGGAAGAAAATAGATTGATCTATCCTAGACGAGCCCAAGAGGAAAGGAAACATGAAAGCTATGAGTTCAAAGTATGATGGCAAGAAATATGAAACTGAATACTCCAATAGCTGGCTCATCACCTACAGTGATATGATCACTATCGTATTATGCTTTTTTATCATTTTCTTTACATTTACAGCTGAGGAAGCCAGTGTGCTTTATCATGTGAAGGAAGCCTTAACCTCTGAAGTGGCGGATCTAAGTGATGAAAACCAGAGACTACTGGAGGAAAAGGAATCCTTGGCAGCCCTTTTATTTGGATTAGAAGACATTGAGTTGGATTTAGTCCAATCCCAAGAGACATTTATCCGCTTTTTACGAGAGAATCACCTACTGGACCGGGTAGATGTTATTGAAGAGGAGCGAGGTCTTGTGATCCGTTTTAGAGATAGTGTTCTCTTTGGAAGTGGACAGGCTAGGATCTCTCAAGAGGGGTATATGCTGTTGGATCACGTAACGGCTAAGCTAAGAACCATTGATAATGCCATTGTTATTGAAGGGTTCACCGATAACATTCCCATCCAAACCAATGAATTTCCATCAAACTGGGAGCTATCGGTGGCACGGGCCATTGGTGTAGCCAGGTATATGATTGATGAAGAGTATATTGAAGAAAGTCGGATTTCCGTCAGTGGGTTTGGAGAACAACAGCCCATTGATAGCAATGAAACCAATGAAGGACGAGCCAATAATCGAAGGATTGAGATTACGATATTACATTGATGAATAGGTTTAGCGTCGAGGATATAATTTGATCCTTGGCGCTATTTTTATTTAAGTGGAGATGATTTATTTCCCTTAATTTACATTGGAAGAGATTTCCTTATAACGTTGAAATTTCAATGCTTTTAGGATAAAATCATAATATAGATATAGAATTGTTTCTTCGTAAGTAATAAAACTATGAAAAAACCATTCAATATTATAGAAGTAAGTGGAGGGATTTTAATGAAAAGTAACAATGTAAAAAGAAAAGCAATTGGAGCTGTGGTGGCAGGGTCTTTGGTTGTATCTTCATTAAGTGGGGTTTTTGCTCAGAATTTAACTGATATTGATGGACATTGGGCTAAAGAAAGAATACAAGATTGGGTAGCAGCAGAGCTATTATCAGGTTATCCAGATGGAAGCTTTAAGCCAGATCAATCGATTTCAAGGGCTGAATTTATGTCTCTAGTCAATAAATCATTTGACTACACAGTTGAGAAAGAAGGTAGTTTTTCAGATGTGTCTAAGGATGAATGGTTTGCATCAGTAGTAGCTGTAGCAAATGGTGCTGGGTACATATCTGGCTATGATGACGAAACAATGAAACCAAATCAACCGATTAGCCGTCAAGAAGTTGCAACAATCATCACAAAAATTATGAAATTAGAAGAAAATGTTGAACAAGCAGCTGAGTTTACTGACCATGAAGGAATTGCTCAGTGGAGTAAAGGATTTATAGGCGCGGTATCTGCTGCAAGATATATGAACGGATATCCTGATGGAAGCTTCCAAGCTAAAAAGGAAATGACAAGAGCTGAGGCTGTTGCGGCCTTAGATAAGGTCATCAGTGAGCTATCTGATGGAGAAGGAGAAGTAACTGATCAAGAGGCAGTAGAGGCAGCAGCAGAGTTAATGACAGATGAAGTTACTTATAATGCTGAAGCAAATGCCCTAACAATTAACTTCTCTGAAGCACCAGATGCTGGAGTTGAATTTGCAACTCGAGTAGGAAATGGAATCGGAGAGTTTCAAACAACTACAGGTCAAACAGTTACCCTAAAGGTATATGGCGATACAAAAGTAGGAGACATTGACATTTTCATTAGAAAAGGTGAAGCAACAAGTGTTGTAGAATCTGTTTATAGCAGAGACTAAATAGGAAAAAGTTAAAATGAGAAAAAGAACTTCAGATTGTTTGGAGTTCTTTTTCCTTATATGGAGAAAGGGGATAACCATGAATTGGAAAATAAAGACAGCAATGATATTGACATTGGCTATGGTGTTAATGCTTTCCGGATGCTCTCTAGGAGAAAAAGAAGACCCCTCTGTGGCTAAAGCCAATGCAAACTATAAAAATGCATTACAACTAATCAAAGCAGATCAGCTAGCAGAGGCCAAGGGAATATTAGAAGAATCAATAGAGCTGAACGCCACGGAAGGGATTTACCACATAGCCCTGGGAAATATATACTTGAGAGAAGATGAAAAAGAGACAGCCCTAAGCAACTTCGTGAGATCAATAGAGAAAACACCTAAATACAGAGAGGCATACAACAACGCTGTAGGCCTTTACATGTTAAATAATCAGTATGAACAGGCACTGACCACGGTACAAGAGGGTCTGGCAATAGCTCCAGAAGATCTTGAACTCACATTTAAAAAAGCCCAAATATACTTTATTCAAGACAAAAATGAAGAAGCAATTGAAGGATTCCAATTCTTAATAGAGGCAGATAGTGAAACATATTTTGAGGCATACAGATTCCTAGGACTATCTCAATTGAACCTGGATTTAAAAGAAGAAGCAAAGATGAATTTAGAAAAATATATAGAAGTAGCACCTGAGGCAGTACCAGTCAGAGAAAGCATCGAAAATATTCTAAGCACACTAAAATAAGAGAGATGACATCAAGAGACTATCGGCATCACAAGGTAGTCTCTTTTTCAATTGCGAAAGAGTGTATAAGATGAAGAGTATATTGAAGAAAATTTAGATAAATGGTATACTAAACTTGTATAGTTATATATTTTTATGGAAAGGGTGATGAAATGCCAACCATATGTATGTTTTATGGAATAATAATTAGAATGTTTTGTGCTCCAGGAGAACATAATCCACCACACTTCCATGCTTATTACGGAGAATATAAGGCAACAGTTGATATAAGAACTTGTGAATTAATTGAAGGTAATCTACCCAAAAAACAGCTTAAGCTTGTTCTAGCGTGGGCTGAACTACGACAAGAAGACTTATTAGCAAATTGGACTTTAGCAATGAATAGTGAACTTCCTTTTAAAGTTGAACCGTTAAAATAGGAGGTGTAAATTTATGTATTTAGCTATTATGAATGTGAAGCCATTAATTGATTACCAATTACTTTTAACTTTTGAGAATGGTGAAAAAAGAATCTTTGATATGAAGCCTTATTTAGACAAAGGTATATTCAAAGAGCTAAAAGACGAGAAAAAATTCAAGTCGGTCAGAGTAAGTTTTGATAGTATTGAATGGTGTAATCAAGCTGACATTGATCCAGAAGTTTTATATGAAAAAAGTGTGAAATATTCATTGCAATGATGGTTTTAAATGGACACCAAAACTAACGACCCCAGCAAACCTTGGGAGCAATCAACCTCTTAAGGGACTGGGGTTTTTGTTTTTTGTATAATCGAGTTGTTTTAACAGGAATTTCATCAACATGTATAGAACCTAACTACAGTAGAAAAGAATAATAATAAGATGAATTTTGTCAAAGTGATGTATATGGGGACTTTGGGTATAGAGGATCAGAAAACAAGAAAGGAAGATGAAAATGGCGGTACTTGTTTGTGGTGGAGCTGGATATATTGGGAGTCATACGGTTTTGGCTTTGTTAAAGGAAAAAGTTGAGGTCATTGTATTAGATAATTTGAGTAAAGGACATAGAGAGGCTCTACCTTCTGAGGTAAAGCTATACCAAGGAGATCTACGAGATGAAAAGTTATTGGCTGGGATTTTTATAGATAATGAAATTGATGGAGTGATCCACTTTGCTGCGGATTCCTTGGTGGGAGAAAGTGTAGAGGCTCCTTTGAAATACTATGAAAACAATGTATATGGCAGCCTATCCTTGTTAAAGGCAATGGCGAAACACGGTGTGAAGAAAATTGTTTTTTCCTCTACGGCGGCGGTTTACGGAGAGCCAAGGGAAGTTCCTATTGTAGAGGAGAGTTTGACCCTACCAACCAATCCCTATGGCGAGACAAAGCTGGCTGTAGAGCGGATGCTGAAGTGGGCCCAGGAGGCCCATGGCATTGAGTTTGTTGTGCTTCGCTACTTCAATGCAGCTGGAGCTGAGGAAGAGGGAACAATTGGAGAGGATCACAGCCCTGAAAGTCACTTGATTCCACTGGTATTAGAAGTGGCCCTGGGGAAACGAGAGAAGATTTACATTTTTGGAGAGGATTACCCAACGGAGGATGGCACCTGTGTCAGAGACTACATCCATGTGATGGATTTAGCAGATGCTCATCTATTGGCTCTAAAACGATTACAAAGAGGTGAGGGAAGTGGCACCTATAACCTAGGCAATGGAAAGGGCTTTTCCGTGCAAGAGGTCATTGAGACCGCTAGACGAATCACTGGAAAACCCATTCCTGCAGAGATGGCTCCAAGACGGGCAGGAGATCCCGCAGTGTTAATTGCTTCCTCTGATAAAGCAAGAAAAGAGTTGGGATGGACATCTCAATATGACTCACTGGAAAAAATCATCGGAACTGCCTGGAAATGGCATCATTCCAACCCTTATGGATTTAAATCTTAAATTGTGTTATAATGACATTGCATAATTACCTTTTAATAATGACATTTTACATCAACACAACTATAAGCGATATATTAAACTTTTGAGAACATAGGGAGAAAAGAAATGGCACAAAAACGTATACAAAGGACAGTGGCAGGCTGTTATGTAGTGTTTCTCATATTAACTGTCATTTATGGCATGTTTATCCGGGGTCCCTATTTATTCAAAAGACCCACGGTTTATTTGTTGACCTATGCATTATTAGGGGCAGCACTGATGATTGGGGTATTTTATTTATTGGACAGGGTTCCATTTTTAAAGGATCCTAGGGTATTTATTCCTATTTTAGGGGTGATCACCTTTGTGCCACGATACATTTGGGTGAGGCTCATTACAACGGTACCGGTGTATGACTTTGCCAGGTTTCACCAATACACCCAGGCATTGATCAGGGGGGAATATGACTCCTATTTGGAGATTCGGAATGTGTTTCCTCATTTGAGTGGGTATCCCCTTATTTTGTCCTATGTCTATCGAATATTTGGAGACAGTGTGGCAGTAGGAAAGGCATTTAATCTATTTTGTGCTGTGATGACGGCGGTGATAATCTATTTAATAGGTAAAGAGATCTTTGGAGAACGAGGGGGCAGAATAGCTGGACTCCTTTTTGCCCTATGGCCCACATTGATTATGTACACCCCTGTATTGGCTTCGGAGCATATTTTCTTACTGTTATTTTTATTGGCCTTATATTTATTTCTAATTTATACGAAAAAGCCCCTGAAGGGATGGGAGTTACTAAGGCTACTACTAATCGGAGTTGTCATGGCATTTTCCCATATTGTGAGACCTGTGGCCTCATTACTATTTCCTCCCATGCTTGTGTATTTGCTGTTTTACCAAGGGGTAGGCAATTCCCTTGGGGCTTTTGTGAAGGACAAGCTGAAGATAATGGTACTAATTATATTGGCATTTACACTGACAATGGGGGCCCTGAATTGGATGTACATTGATCAGATAAAAGTACCCCTAGGAAAAACGGCAGGTGGATTTAACCTCTATGTGGGGACGGATCCTGAGCGAAACGGCATGTGGAATCCCACGGCCTGGGAGATTATCGAAGAATACGATCATGATTTTGACCGGGTCCACGGAGAAGCCCAACGTCGTGCCATTGAAAGAATCAAAGAAGACCCAAGGGCTTTTGTTGGACTGGCTGAACGGAAGTTTGCCATCCAGTGGGGAACCGATGACTATGGACTTTATTGGAGCATGCTAGAGCGCTACCCCGAGACGGACTTTGGTCTGTGGGTAGATGAAAATAAAAATGAAGTAAACATTTTTGCCCAAAGCTATTATATGGCCATTATTTTACTGGCCCTATTAGGCTGCTGGCGACTCCTTACTAAGGTTCCCAGTCATGCAGTTGGTTTTTTTGCCATGATTGTATTGATCTTTGCTGCTGCCCATGTCTTAATAGAGGTGCAGTCTCGATACCATCATCCAATCTCCCCCTTCTTTATTGTCACAGCCGTGGTGGGGATTGAGCACTGAGAGATCCCCTCATAATTTCCCCAAAGCGTAACCATGTGTGAATAAATTTTGAGCTAGTAGGGTTGCAGCCACGAGTAAGTCTTCCCTTGTTATTGTGTAGCCAGAATGCCGCAAAACTTCCATGCCTAAGCGAACTGTTGAGAGTACGTTTCGATTTCTGACTGTGTTAGCCTGGAAGTGCTTGTCCCAACCTTGTTTCTGAGCATGAACGCCCGCAAGCCAACATGTTAGTTGAAGCATCAGGGCGATTAGCAGCATGATATCAAAACGCTCTGAGCTGCTCGTTCGGCTATGGCGTAGGCCTAGTCCGTAGGCAGGACTTTTCAAGTCTCGGAAGGTTTCTTCAATCTGCATTCGCTTCGAATAGATATTAACAAGTTGTTTGGGTGTTCGAATTTCAACAGGTAAGTTAGTTGCTAGAACCCATGGCTCCTTTGCCGACGCTGAGTAGATTTTAGGTGACGGGTGGTGACAATGAGTCCGTGTCGAGCGCTGATTTTTTCGGCCTTTAGAGCGAGATTTATACAATAGAATTTGGCATGAGATTGGATTGCTTTTAGTCAGCCTCTTATAGCCTAAAGTCTTTGAGTGACTAGATGACATATCATGTAAGTTGCTGATAGGTTTCCAGTTTTCCGCTCCTAGGTCTGCATATTGTACTTTTCCTCTTACTCGACTTAACCAGTACCAACCCAGCTTCTCAACGGATTTATACCATGGCACTTTAAAGCCAGCATCACTGACAATGAGCGGTGTGGTGTTACTCGGTAGAATGCTCGCAAGGTCGGCTAGAAATTGGTCATGAGCTTTCTTTGAACATTGCTCTGAAAGCGGGAACGCTTTCTCATAAAGAGTAACAGAACGACCGTGTAGTGCGACTGAAGCTCGCAATACCATAAGTCGTTTTTGCTCACGAATATCAGACCAGTCAACAAGTACAATGGGCATCGTATTGCCCGAACAGATAAAGCTAGCATGCCAACGGTATACAGCGAGTCGCTCTTTGTGGAGGTGACGATTACCTAACAATCGGTCGATTCGTTTGATGTTATGTTTTGTTCTCGCTTTGGTTGGCAGGTTACGGCCAAGTTCGGTAAGAGTGAGAGTTTTACAGTCAAGTAATGCGTGGCAAGCCAACGTTAAGCTGTTGAGTCGTTTTAAGTGTAATTCGGGGCAGAATTGGTAAAGAGAGTCGTGTAAAATATCGAGTTCGCACATCTTGTTGTCTGATTATTGATTTTTCGCGAAACCATTTGATCATATGACAAGATGTGTATCCACCTTAACTTAATGATTTTTACCAAAATCATTAGGGGATTCATCAGGATTGAGCATTTACTAAATATCTTAGATTGTAAGGCATCTCCTAAAGAATAAAGAGTCGGTAGGGGAGTCTGTTTTCCTTCCGATGATTAAATAGAAATGGAGCGGTGTATAATGAAAGAAAAGCTGATTTCTTTAGTGGTACCCATGTATTGTGAAAATGAAGTCGCTAAGGAATGCTATAAACGATTAAAAGAAGTGATGAAAAAGCATGAGATCCCCTATGAAATGGTGTTTATCAATGATGGTAGCACCGATGAGACCCTATCTATATTAGAAGTTATTGCAGCCCAGGATAAAAAGGTAAAGGTCATTAGCTTTGCCCGGAACTTTGGCCATCAAATAGCAGTGACCGCAGGGATTAAGCGGGCCCAAGGGGATGCCGTGATCGTCATCGATGCAGATCTACAGGATCCACCGGAGCTCATTCCAGAAATGATCAAGCTATGGGAGGAAGGCTATCATGTTGTCTATGGAAAGCGGAAGAAGCGTCAAGGGGAAACCTGGTTTAAGCTGACCACGGCCAAATATTTTTACCGATTTTTAAATAGTATCACTGAGGTGGATATTCCACTTGATACAGGAGACTTTCGATTGATGGATCGTAAGGTAGTAGATATCTTTAACAATATGCCTGAGAAGAACCGATTTATTCGGGGAATGGTCAGCTGGATAGGATTTAAGCAAACAGCCATTGAATATGAAAGACAGGAGCGCTTTGCAGGAGAGACAAAGTACCCACTGAAGCAGATGCTAAAGTTAGCAGCCGACGGCATTTTATCCTTCTCCTTTAAGCCTGTCAAGTGGATTGAAGGTACTGGAATTGTTATTTTCCTATTGGGAATGCTACTTTTATTCTTCTCTGGGATTTATGGACTGCTAGTGGTCATTGGTGGGATTCAATTGTTTGCCATTGGCATCATTGGAGAATATGTTGTGCGGATTTATGACGAAGCTCGGGCAAGACCAATTTATACCGTAGAGAAGGAAATTAACTTCAAGTAGAATCAGAAAGGATCAGGAGGTGCACTCATGCTAGGAAATCTAAAACATTATATGAATTATCTCATTTTTGGGGTATTAACAACCGCAGTGAACCTGGTGATTTACACCATATTGATTCGGTTTGGGCTTCACTATCTGATCAGTACAACCATTGCCTTTATCCTAGCGGTTTCTGTGGCCTTTTACACCAATCGGAAATGGGTTTTTGACAGTGATGTTAAGGAGCAAAAGGGCCTGATGAAGGAAATGAGCACCTTTTTTGTTGTTCGGATTGGAACCTATTTCTTTGATTTGTTTGGATTGATCTTACTCATTCAGCTGGCGGATATGGATGAGCTCATTAGTAAGTTGATCGTCAATGGGGGTGTGATTGTGCTGAACTATGCACTGAGCAAGTGGGTGGTCTTTAAAAAGCCCAGACCCATGACCGTAGGTAAAAATGGATAACCCTTGGTAAAAAAATGCCAAGGTTTTTTGTTCGTAGGCTCCATACCCTTCAAATCTTGCTGTGTTCTAGTTAAAAGTTGTCAAAACCAAGGAATTCGTGTAAAATAGTATGAGCACGATTCTGTGAAAAAACGAAAAGGCATTGGGCCCTATACATGGGGCGTTACGGTGAAAGGCTGGTGACAAAATGATCCAAGAGGTTTTTAATCGATATGAATTTAAATATGTCATTAATATGAATCAATATAAACAGGTATTAAAGGCGTTGAAGGGTCGGATTGAAGTGGATGGCAATGGGGATCCTGATGGTTTTTATAAAATCCTCAGCCTGTATTATGATTCCGATGCAGATACTTTTTTCCATGAAACAATTGATGGGACCACATTCCGACAAAAGCTACGATTGCGGGCCTATAATCACGTGACCATGGAAGATGATGTTTTTTTAGAGGTGAAGCAAAAGCATAATGGGGTTGTGAATAAAAGAAGAACCCAGATGAGGGTAAAGGATGCCTATGATTTTTTAAAGCTAGGGGTAGATCAAAAGGCTCTTCAGCAATATGCATCCTCAAACAAACAAATTTTAAATGAAATTCACTTTTTAAAGGAGTTTCACCTACTGACTCCTAAGATTTTAGTTTCCTATGACAGACAGGCATTTCAAGGGATTGAAGAAAAAGACCTGAGGGTTACATTTGATACCAACCTAAGAAAGCAGGAATTTGATCTGCGTATAGATGGGGCTAATTTAGGGACACAATTTATGGGTTCAGATGTGAGTGTATTGGAGGTCAAGGTCAATGACCGGATCCCCCTTTGGCTTTCAAGGACTCTGAATGAATGTGGCTGTTATCGACAAAGTGTTTCAAAATATTGTATCGGATACCAGCAGTCATTGACGGCTGCAAACAGCCAAAAGAAACAAGTGGGCTAGGAGGAAATCATATGGAGCAGTTATTTGAAGAAGCAATACAATTAAATGGTGTCACACCTATGCAAATGGTAATTAATGTGATCGTGACCATGATTGTCAGTTTATGTGTGGGGTTGATCATTACCTATACCTATAGAAAGACCCACAAGGGGGCTAATTACTCCCAATCCTTTGTACACACCCTGCTGATCATGAATATTGTCATTTCCGTGGTCATTATGGTTATTGGAAGTAATATTGCAAGGGCTTTTAGTCTAGCCGGTGCACTATCCATTGTTCGCTTTAGGAGTGCCATTCGAGATCCTAAGGATGTGGCCTTTATCTTTTTTGCCATGGCTGTGGGCTTAGCCACTGGAACTGGTAATTACCTGGTGGCCATTGTCTTTGCCATCGTGGTTTCATTTGTGATTTACGGACTTTATACCTTTAATTATGGAGATCGAGGACAAGTTAATAAGATATTAAAGATCACAGTTCCTGAAAATTTAAATTATGAAGGCTTATTTGATGATCTTTTTCAAGAACATTTAATAGACTATTCCCTGGCCAGTGTGAAAACCACAAACCTAGGAACAATGTTTGAGCTCACCTACTTTATTAGAAGTAAGGAAGAGCAGCAGGACAAGGAACTCATTGATGGGATTCGCTGTCGAAATGCCAATCTAAGGGTGGCGATTTTACTCAATGCCCAGGATTATTATGAGTAGGATCATTTGGCAGAGGATGTAACAGGACTCCCTTTAAAGAGGTGTTGAAGGTGAAGGAAAATAACCAAGACAAACTAATATCCGGGAAAAAGCTAATGATATGGCCCCTGATCCCCACTATTTTGCTACTGCTTCTGGTGGCTGTTTTATATGAGGATGAGGGCGCTATCCATACGGGCCAGGCCCCTAGAGATCCAATCAAAGTAGAGAAGGTTTATCTCTATATTGATCAAATGGATCTCAATTATTTATATGAGCGAGATGACTACTCTGATGAGGAGATCCCGGGAGTGGTAAAGTACGATCCTGAAGGGGAAGAAGTGGCCCTGAGGGGATTGCGCTTTCGTGGAAACAGCTCTAGACAAGAGCCTAAAAAATCCTTTCGAATCACCTTTGAGGAATCCCAAGAGGTGATTTTTGGCAGTAGAAGAATGAATTTAAATGCAATGTATACGGATCCTTCTATGATGCGGGAAGGACTTTCCATGGATTTATTTAGTAGATTAGGGCATCCCGCCCCTCGGACCCAGTATGTTGAGTTGTATATTAATGATGTCTATGAAGGATTGTACATGCATGTTGAACGGATCGATGAGGATTTTTTGACAGCCATGGGACTCTCGGACAAGGGAACATTGGTAAGAGATGGCTTTCGGGGAGAAGTCCAGCGGGCAGATATGGAGGATTTATCTTTTTTTGGATTTGATCTAGAGGGGATAGATGATCCTGAAGCCTTTGTAAGGGACAACTTTGATTATCGAGGCAACCCTGATTGGGAGGCTTTACTTGAGCTTGGAAAATGGGTAGAAGAAACCCAACCTGGGGCGGAATATGCCAGGGGTTTTATGGAACGGATTGACATTGAAAGCTTTGTTGATTGGTTGGCGGTTCATTTATTAGTGGGGGATATCGATGCCTTTTATGATGATTATTGGTTGTACCTAGACCATAGGGTGGCGGATGCAAAGTGGCAGTGGATTCCTTGGGATAAGGATTTAACATTTGGCTCTGTGTGGCGTCCAGTTTATAATGTAAGTAATGATTACTTCTATTATCAGTTTCAAATGCGAATGCCCTGGGTGAAGAATGATTTGATTGTTAAGTTTATGGAGACACCCCAGCTAATGGCATTGGTTTATGAACGAACAGAAGTCCTATTAGATGAGGTCTTCACCCTAGAAAAGCTTTCAATTGAGATTGATAGAATCGCAGAAAAAATCAGACCCTCTGTAGAAGTCAGTCCAGGTGTAGGGGCCTTCCGATTGAATCCAAGAAATCATTTTGGACAGCTGGGGAACTTTGAAGATCACGTGGAAGCAATCAAGGATTATGTGGCATTACGAGGGCAGTATTTACGGAAATACATTGGCCATAAAGGACGTTTACCTGCTGAAGGAAGGTTTGAAAGCACGGTTCGTTGGAACGAGCAGCAGCTAGATCAACCACTGTATTTTGTGGATGAGGGTGGCTGGGTCATTGGGAAATGGCAAGGAAAAGCCTTGGCTGAAGAAGGCAAACTCTCCATTGAGGTAAAGGAGGTCCCTTCTGTGGTTGGCATTAATCGCATTTGGACCCTAGTCTATGAAGGAGCACCTATCCAAGGAGAATTGACCCTATATTATTTAAATGACACCGAAAATCGAAATAACTGGTATGAAACATATGAAGCAGTTGGGGGACAAAGAGAACTCCAGATGATTGAATCTAATGGAATAAGATGGCGAGAACTCCCCTCTAGGGTGAACCCCTACTCTAACAAAGTAGTGGCAACTATGGAGTTATCTGGAGTCCATCAGTTGAGCCTGACAAAGGGTTCCCAGCAGTAATCGGCTTTAGGTTATACTTGAAGCAGGTGTTTGTGGCAGTAGAAAGAAGGAAGGTGGTCCTATGGAAAGAGTTGTAATGGAAAAGACCGGCACTGATGAACTCAATATCATTAGAACCCTGACTTGTTTAGCTGTGATTTTTGTTCATTTAACAGCGATTCCTGTTGACACACTGCTACCGGATAGTGTGCATATGATGATCTTTTCTTTTTTAAACCGAGGGACTAAATTTACAACACCTACATTTATTTTTTTAAGTGGGTTCACCCTATTTTATGCCTATCGATCTAGAGAATTGAAATATGGAACATTTATTAAGAAACGATTTAAAAGTGCATTGATTCCTTATTTTGTGTGGACATTAATTTATTATCGCTTCTTTGTCAACGAGGGGACCTACATTCCCTCAACTTCATTTTTTCTGGAGCATCTATTCTGGGCTAAAATGAGCTATCATTTGTATTTTATCTTTATCATTGTGCAGTTTTATATTTCATTCAAATTGTTTTTACGGGGATTTCAAAAATGGAATCCCCATATGCTATTAGTGGGATTATTGATCACTAATCTGCTCTTTCTAAGATACGCAGATTTTGAATATATGGATCGGACATTTTTACGGTATATTTTCTTCTTTGGATTAGGCTGCTATGGAGCTCGTTTTGTAGATGTGTTTCGTGAAAAACTCACACAGTGGAAATGGATGCTTTTATTGGGGTATGTAGCAGTAGCTGGATATTATGCCTATCAGTTTCGTAGCTATCATGCCCGCTATCTGCCGGTGAATGTTTTTGCAGTGGAGGTCACCTGGCTGGCATTTTCTACTATGGCCATCCTTACCCTCTATGCCTTTGGATTTTGGCTCTCGAAGCGGAGTGAAAAAACATCTCCGGTATTTAAGCTGATTAGCCAAAGTTCCTTTTATATTTACTTGAGTCATCCTCTAGGGATTTTTCTAGCAGAAAGAACATGGGACGAGCTAGGGATCTACTCCATTACAGGAAGGTTTGGATTGAATGTCATTTTTGTCTATGGGTTCAGTGTTGGGGGATGTACCCTTTACACATATCTAAAGATGAGATGGCAGCATCATCAAAAAGAAAAAGCGGTTGCAGCCAGTGAAATGATAAAGTGATTTGAGACAAGAGATTTGTTCTTAGGTACGAAATTGAAGAATGGGTTGACATAGATTCATAGAGAGAGCTGCTTATTGAAAAAAATAAGTAGTTCTCTTTTTAAAATGAAAGGGTGCCTATAGAGGCAATATAAATTCCCAAAATAGGAAGTATAAAGTACAAATTATTAAGCATAGACTATGAAATATTAAATATTCTGAACAAATCAATGGATTGATTAAATTTCGTTATATCCTATTATATAATAAAAAGACCGACCGACTGGTAGGTTCTGAAAGTCGAGAGTGAAACCAAGTAGGTCAATTAATAATGAATTAGTAAAAGGAATGAGGAGGAGTAGAGAAATATAAAAATTAGGAATGACTCGATGGTTTTTATTGATTATGATAACAACCGTAATATTAGCAGGTTGTTCAAGCACAACTTCTGTTGAGGGAGATGAAGCTGAACCGACGGATGATTATGTGGCAGTAGAGGTATCTCAGGTTGAAATGAGAGGCCTTGCCAATGAAGCAACATTAAATGGGCGTGTATTTAGTGAAAATGAGGTGATGGTACTGCCTAGAACACCGGGTATTGTGGATTGTGTTAATGTGAAGCTAGGAGATTCAGTGCAAAAGGATCAAGTTCTTTTTGTATTAGAGCAAGACAGTAGTGTTTTATTAGGAATTGAACAAGCTGAAGAAGCAGTCAAATCAGCCACAAAGGGAACAGAGCAAGCAGCCCAAGGGATTGCATTAGCCGAGAATCAATACAAAATGGCTAAGGATCAATATGATGATGCCCAAGCGAACCTAGAAAGAATCAAAAGTCTATATGATGCAGGAGCTGTCCCTAAAACACAGCTAGATCAAGCAGAAATGGCTGCCGCCGATGGAAGTCTCGTGGCGGCAAGATCACAAATCACCCAGGCGGAGATTAGCTATCAGCAAACATTGGGACAGCTAAGACAGGCAGAAATCAGTGTAGATCAGGCGAGAACGAACTTAAATCATTTAGAAGTGAAAGCTCCAGCCAGTGGCATTATTTCAACACTTGATCTTAGAGTTGGACAAATGGTAACCAATGCCCAGCCAGTGGCAACCATTGTGGATGTCAATGCCCTATATATACAGTTTGAATTACCAGAAAATATGATCAACCAATTTAAAAGAGGTCAAGAGGTTGTTGTTTCAATTCCTGCTGCCAATGTGAGAGACGCAAAGGCAACGGTTGGACTAGTCAGCGCTGCGACGGACCAAAGAACCCAGCTTTATCCTGTTAGAATAGACTTAACTAAGTCTGGTGACCTAGTGAGACCGGGAAGTACAGGGGAAGTACAGGTAGCTACCAATCAAACAGGAAATGCATTGATTATTGAAAGTAGAGCCATCCTGAACCAGGACAATGAAACACTGGTTTATGTAGTGGAGAATGATCATGCCGTGGAGAGAAAGGTGACCCTAGGCTTAGATACCGCAGAGTATGTAGAAATTATTGAAGGAGTAAGCGAAGGACAACAAGTCATCATTTGAGGGCAGCAGTATGTAGCCCATGGGGCACAAGTCAAAGTAGTAGAGGTAGATAGCCGTGAATTTATCAGCTCTAGCAGTTAAAAGACCCGTCGCCATTGTGATGATGGTCCTAGTTATTGTGCTATTGGGAACCGTTTCCTTAACTCGACTGCCCTTGGATTTATTACCAGATATAGAAGTGCCAGTTGCAATCGTATCGACTTCCTATTCCGGGGTAGGACCTGAGGAAATGGAAAATCTAATATTCGAACCACTTTAATTATTGGAACGTCGATTCCAGTTTCCATTATGGCCACATTTACTCTATTGTACCTTAATGGGATTACACTCAACCTAATGACCCTTGGAGGATTAGCCCTGGGGGTGGAATGCTGGTGGATAACGCCATTGTTGTACTGGAAAATATCTACCGTTTCCGATCTGAAGGGGATGACCTAGGGGTATTAGATCAGATATCTAATGATATAAAAGGAATTGTGGAATCTGTGGAAGGAACCCGAGAAGCCTCCACAAGTATTGGAGAACGAATGCCAGAGGTACAGGTGACGGTAGATAAAGTTCGGGCCGCTAGCTACGGATTAACAACGGCACAGGTTGCCAATGCTGTTCGGGGGGCTACCGATGGTGTGACCGCCACACGCTACCAAACTGCAGGAAATGAAATTGATGTTGTCATTAGAGGAACTGAGCGTGTCAAAGAGAGTTTGACCAATTTAGAGCAGGTCAACATCACCACACCTATGGGGGCACTGGTTCCCCTAGGCCAGGTTGCCAATGTCTCTGTGGAAAGGGGACCAGTTCAAATCAACCGTGAAAATCAAGTGAGAACCGTCAGTGTCAGTGGGCAAATCACAGGGAGAGACCTGCGAAGTGTCACCGATGACATTGGAACAAAGCTTGCAGATTATGATATGCCTGAAGGATATAGCTATGAGTTTGGGGGACAGGAGCAAGAGCTAAATGATGCCATTGCTGATTTATCCTTAGCCCTTGGATTAGCAGTTATTTTAATCTATATGATTTTAGCAGCACAATTTGAATCATTGCTCCATCCCTTTACAATTATTCTATCGGTTCCATTAGCCTTTGCAGGGGGAGCCCTAGGACTATTTGTAACAGGCAGAAGCTTGAGTGTACCTGCATTCATAGGAGTAATCATATTGGCAGGAATCGTGGTTAACAATGCCATTGTACTGGCGGATTATATCAACACCCTGTGGCTTGAAGGTAAGGACAGAGCCGAAGCCATTACCATAGGAGAGGGCGCGGAGATTCAAGCACCTATGGCCACAGTTGTGATTGGTGGGTTACTGCTGTCTACCGTATTGACACTGGTATTAATTCCAGTGGTGTATACAATCGTTGATGATTTCTCAATCTGGATTAAGCGAAAAATTAAGAAGCTAGATGGAGAACCGGCAGTGGACTAGTAGATGAATCGAGGTGTTTGACTGATGAAGGATAAACGAGAAATCGGGAAGGAAGAAATCATCCAAGCAGCCATGACTGTTTTTGATAAACATGGATTCCATGAAACTAAGATGAAGGACATTGCTACTGAGGCGGGAATTGGTAAAGGAACCCTGTATGAATACTTTGAAAGTAAGAAAGAGTTATTTCGACAAATGATTATCTACAAATTAAATAGTTATATAGAAGGGATCGAAAAGGTCATTGCCCATGAAGGAACCACAAGAGAAAAACTTATGGGCTTTGCAGCCTACCATGGAGGATTTATGCATGAGCATCATAGCAAGGCAGAAATGATTTTCTTGAAATCCGATTCCTTGCCGGAAGAGTTTAAACAGTGGATGGTAGCAGGTCGAAATCAGATATTTCGATTGATGCTTTCGTTGATAGAGGAAGGAATGAATAGAGGAGAGCTCAGGAAAGATTTAAATAAGGAAATAGCAACAGCTGTAATTTTTGGAGGAATAAAAGAGTACTATTTAGACAAAATTTATTGTGTGGGGACAAAACCAGGCCTAGCCCATGATATTGAGAATAGACTACAAAGCGATTATTGAAAAAGGTGGCCTAGGCCACCTTTTTCAATACCCTATTTAATTTCACCTACTAAAGCAGTCGGTTTAAATTAAGATAAAATTCCTTGAACAAATACAACTGCAATGGCAATTGGTGCAACCCACTTAATCATGAAGGACCAGAATCCTGCAAGCTTAAATGGAATGGTACCTTCGTTAGTTGCTTCTTTGATGGCATTTTCTAAGCCCCAAACCCAACCGATGAAGATACAAAGTAAGAATCCACCAACAGGCATTAATACATTACTTGCGATAAAGTCAACGGAGTCTAGAATGTCTAATCCTCTGAAGGGACTAATGTGACTCCAAACGCCAATTCCTAAGGAAGAAGGAATTCCTAATAAGAAGATGACAGCAGCTAAACCGATTGTTGCTTTTTTACGAGTCATATTCCACTCGTCTACTACATAGGCTACGCACACTTCTAATAATGAGATAGAAGAAGTTAGAGCAGCAAACAATACAAGTAGGAAGAAAACAAATCCAAATAAACCTCCTAAAGGCATTTGAGAAAATACTGCTGGTAATGTAACAAATAATAATCCAGGTCCCTCTGCTGGGTCAAACCCGAAGGAAAATACCGCTGGTAGTATAGCTAAACCAGCTAATAAAGCAATACCAGTATCAACTAATGGAATAATGAAAGAACTTTGAGGGATGTTTGCATCCTTGCTTAAGTAGCTTCCGTAGGTGATCATTGCCCCCATACCTAAACTGAGGGAGAAGAATACCTGTCCAAGGGCTGATAAAAGCACGGCTCCAGTAATCATAGAGAAGTCTGGAACTAATAGGAACTTAATTCCTTCCATGGCTCCTGGTAGTGTAACTGATCGAAGCATGGTTAATACCATCATGACAAATAACGCTGGCATTAGAATTTTAGCATATTTTTCGATACCACCCTTAACGCCACCAATAACAATACCTAAGGTAAGAATCATAAAGATTGCATGATAAAATAGTGGTTCAACAGGATTGGAGATAAAGGCACCAAACATGCCACCGAGAAATTCTGGGTCACTTGTTGTAAAAGCGCCGGTGATAGCCTTGAACATATAGTTGATTACCCAACCACCGATAACGCTGTAGAAGGAAAGGATTAAAAATCCAGCTAGGACACCTAGTCCTCCAACCCAAGCCCAGTTATTACGAATTTTTTTATAGGCACCAAGTGCATTTAATTGCGTATGTCTACCCAGTACTAACTCTGCCATCATTAAAGTAAAACCAACTAAAATTAAAATTGCGAAATAAACAAGTACAAAGGCACCCCCACCGTTTTGTCCAGCTGTAACAGGGAATCGCCATAAGTTACCAAGTCCAACAGCAGATCCTGCCGCCGCCAGTATAAATCCAACCTTTGAACCCCATTGGTCTCTTTCTGTGTTGTTATTCAAGTTTGCCATAAAGACCCTCCTTGTGATGAATGATAAAATAAATTGCCGACAGTTCTTCTTTTGGTCACCTCCTTATTATGATTAAATGATGCCAAAATATTCACAAAAAATTTTAATCATTAAACTAGTTTAATAAAACTGAAAATTTTAAAAATTGGCCCTCGATTAATAATTATACAAGAATTTGTCGAAATAGGCAAGCGTTAGTTTATTAACAATTCACGCAATTGTATTTGATATAAAAGCAACTAGGGTATAGATAATTCATAAAATTATTAATACTTTTGCAGGTTTTTTTTCTTGGATGCCGAAATGTATTAAATGTAGAGACTGAAAAGAGGAGCTGAAGAGCATTGCCACATAAAATTCTAATCATTGATGACCAACCAAGAATATGCTCTTTGTTGGAGGAAGTTTTTAAAAAAGATTACGAAGTCTATCTAGCCACAGAGGCTAACAAAGCACTTGAGATCATAGAAACAGCCCAACCGGACTTGGCCATTGTGGATATGAACCTGGGACAAGAGAGCGGTGTGGATCTGATTGAAAAAATGCTAGAAATAAAAAATGACTTACTGCTTGTCATGCTCACGGGCAATTATACTCCTAGGCACAAAGAAAGGGGAGCAGAATTAGGGGTGAAGGCGTTTTTAGAAAAACCCTTCGATATCATAGAGATGAGGAGCTGTATTGCATCCATTTTATCTAACGGATAAGTAGCGTTGGATTTAATAAAAAGTACACGCGATACGGTTTCGCCCATGAATCTTGAGCACTTGGAATTTTTAAAAGAATGTTAAAAATGATTAATAAAATATTTTAGGGGGTAAATTATATGAAAGCAATGATTCGTATGAGAATGAGTATGCATGATGCACATTATGGAGGTAATTTAGTGGATGGGGCAAAGATGCTTCAATTATTTGGGGATGTGGCCACAGAGCTATTGATCCGTCATGATGGAGATGAAGGTCTTTTTGTAGGCTATGACCAGGTGGAATTTACAGCGCCTGTTTATGCCGGGGACTATATTGAAGCTGTGGGTGAGATTGTTAAGGTGGGAAACACCTCTCGGAAGATGGTTTTTGAAGCAAGAAAGGTGATTGTTCCCCGTTACGACATTAATGAATCAGCCTGTGACGTATTGGAGGAGCCTATTGTTGTGTGTAAGGCCTCTGGTACTTGCGTTGTCACAAGGGATAAAAAGAGATTGAAGCGGGAGTAGGAGGAGAGAATAAATGGAAAAACTGATTATTACGGCTGCCCTAACCGGTGCTGAAGTCACCCGGGAACAACAGCCAAATTTACCACTGACACCAGATGAAATTGCACAGGCAGCCTATGAGTGCTATGAAGCTGGGGCATCGATTGTTCACGTACATGCCAGGGATGAAGAGGGAAAACCCACACAATCCTATGAGGTTTATGAAGAAATTAAGCAGAAAATACAAGCAAAATGTGATATCATTTTTCAGCCCTCCACAGGAGGGGCAGTGTGGCATACCCCTGAGGAGCGCTTGCAGCCAGTGGAGCTTAAGCCTGAGATGGCAACCCTAAGTTGTGGGACCTGTAACTTTGGACCCGATGTATTTATGAATTCCCAGGAATATATTGAAAAGTTTGCAAAACGCATGATGGAGTTAGGAGTTAAGCCAGAGATTGAAATTTTTGAAAGAGGGATGATTGAAAATGCCAAAGGGCTGGTTAAGAAGGGTTTAGCCAAGACACCATTGCATTTTGATTTTGTTCTAGGTGTCCCAGGAGCAGCCCCTGGTACGGTGGAGGATCTCCTTTATATGGTGAGATGCATACCGGAGGGATCCACATGGACCGTGGCTGGCATTGGCCGTGCTGAGCTGCCATTGGCAACAATGGCAATGATCATGGGTGGCCATGTTCGGGTGGGCTTCGAGGATAATGTGTACTATGGAAAAGGGGAGCTGGCTGAATCCAATGCCCAATTGGTGGCACGGATCCTTAGAATTGCAAAGGAATTGGGCAGAGAGATCGCTACACCAGAGGAAGCAAGACATATATTGGGACTTAAATAGGAGGTTAAACAATGAAGTTATTTATTGATACAGCCAACATTGAAGAAATTAAAGAAGTGGCCCAGTGGGGTATTTTAAGTGGGGTCACAACAAATCCTTCATTAATTGCGAAGGAAGGACGGGATTTTAAGCAGGTTATTGCGGAAATCACAGCCATCGTAGAGGGACCCATTAGTGCAGAGGTTGTGAGTCTTCAGGCTGAAGAAATGCTTAAAGAAGCCCAAGACCTGGTTGCCATTCATCCAAATGTTGTCATTAAGGTACCCATGACAGCCGAGGGTCTCAAGGCAGTAAAAGGTTTTTCGGAGCAGGGCATTAAAACAAATGTGACCTTAGTATTTTCGGCCAATCAAGCACTGCTGGCAGCCAGAGCCGGTGCTAGCTTTGTCAGTCCCTTTGTGGGGCGACTAGATGACATTGGACAGGAAGGCAGTGAATTGGTGAGACAGATCATCGAGATCTATGACATCCATGGGATTGAGACAGAAATCATTGCAGCCAGCATTCGGCACACACAGCACCTAACAGACGCAGCCTTGGCTGGGGCCCATATTGCCACCGTCCCCTACAAAGTCCTAAAGCAAAGTCTACTACATCCCTTAACGGATCAAGGCATTGAAAAATTTCTAAAGGACTGGGAGGGTCTCGTGAAATAATGAGATAAACGCAATTATCATCGTCAATGGTGGACTGTCCTGAGATATTGGCAAATAAGATTGTTCATTTTATAGAAGAAATCAGGTGATGAAATGCCAAAGGTAAAGATAAACGATGTAGATATCCATTATCGGGTCTCTGGAAAAGGAGACCAAGTATTAATGATCTTAAATGGAATTATGATGAGTGTTGCCAGCTGGATGGAGATGGTACCCACCTATACAAGGGCGGGGTACAAAGTGATCAATGTGGATTTTAGAGACCAGGGAGAATCTGGATCCTCTCCTGGGGGTTACTCCAATGAACAGCATGTGGAGGACCTAAAGGGGTTATTAACCCATTTAGAAATTAAAAGCTGTACTGTACTGGGTATATCCTATGGCGGTCAGGTGGCCATGATGTTGGCCCTTGCGTATCCTGAAATGGTACGGGGACTTATTTTGGCCAATACCATGAGTCGATTCACTCCCTATCTAAGGGCAATCGGTGCTGCCTGGGATGAAGGTGCAAAACTTCAGGATGGAGAAACGTTCTTTAAATTGGCCATGCCTCTCATTTACTCAGATGTTTTTTATGAACGAAAAGAACAATGGCTTCAAGATAGGGCAAGGGAATTTGGGAAAGCGGCTACAGCCCAGTGGTTTCAAAGATATCTAAGGCTTTCAAGTAGTCTAGAGGGCTATGATATTAGTGGGAAAATCCACTCTATTGAGGTGCCTACTCTAGTCATTGCATCGGATAAGGATGTTGTCACCCCCTATGAGGAGCTGTTGATGATTCATAGAAAAATCAAAAACTCTTTATTTGTGATGCTACCAGAGGCCGGGCATGCCTCCTGCTATGAAAAAATGAGGGAATTCAACGTACAAGTTCTTGGTTTTTTAGTGATGAACCAAGGAATGGATGGATAAAAGAATGAAGACTTCTAAAGTAGAAACGGGGAGTATATGAGGCTAAAATCATAACGGTAGAACAAGCGCTACAAAAGATAAAAAGTGGAGATGACATTGTATCAGGGCTAGGGGCAGCAGAGAAATTGAAAATTTGGTAGTGAGGTACGATAAAACTCGGCTAGGATTCAGTGGAAGTGAAAACTCCCATTGAGGACTAGCCGAGTTTTATGGTAAAAAGAGACTATTCACAACATATTATGGAGGTAAATGTGAAATAATACGGTTGAGAATTAGAGGAGAATAGTATATTATATTGGTAGATGTAGAACAGAAAAAGTATGTCACATATAAGTATAAGTAGATAACCGAAATCTGTGATTTCGTGTTAGTCACTTAGCTAGCTGCTTTTAGCTAGCATCATTGATAAAATGATAGCAATATACCGAAGATAACTCATAGCGAAACTTTTACATAGGATAGGGTTGTTTAAAAATCGAGGAGGAAAAAAGAATGGATCGTAATTTAGCATTGGAATTAGTACGTGTAACAGAAACCGCAGCATTGGCTTCCGCCAGTTATATGGGAAGAGGGGACAAGATAGGTGCTGATCAGGCCGCGGTAGATGGCATGAGAAGAGCCTTTAATAGTATTTCTATACGAGGAACTGTGGTTATTGGTGAAGGGGATTTAGATGAAGCGCCGATGTTATATATTGGAGAAACCGTGGGATGCGGAGATGAAACGGAAATAGAAGTGGATATTGCAGTGGATCCCCTAGAGGGAACGACTTTGATTGCCAAGGGACTACCTAATGCCATTGCAGTTCTTGCCATCGCACCAAAGGGAACACTCCTTCATGCGCCGGACATGTACATGAGAAAAATTGCTGTAGGACCAAGGGCAAAGGGTGTCATTAACATCGCAGCCCCAACAAGTGAAAATTTACATGCCATTGCCAAGGCATTAGATAAAAAAATTGAAGACTTAACGGTTACTGTTCAGGATAGACCAAGGCATGAAAAACTGATTGAAGAAATTAGAGAAGCTGGAGCAAGAATTAAGCTCTTTGGAGATGGCGATGTGGCCACGGCCATTGCCACGGGCTTTGAGGAAACCGGTGTGGACGTTCTGATGGGAATTGGTGGTGCTCCAGAAGGGGTGATTGCAGCCGTTGCATTGAAGTGTCTTGGGGGAGATATGCAGGCAATCCTGAATCCCATGAGTCCGGAGGAAGAGACTAGATGTCGGGAGATGGGTTTATCCCAGGACGATGTGAAAAAGGTGTTAACATTAGATGATTTGGTCAGCAGTGAGGATTGTTTCTTTGCAGCCACAGGGATCACCCAGGGAGATTTACTGCAGGGAGTTGTCTACAAAGGGAATAACCGTGCTTCTACCCATTCTGTTGTCATGAGGGGAAAAACCGGAACGGTTCGATTTGTAGAAGCACTACATCGTTTAGATAAAAATGAGACATTAACGGATGTATTAAAGAAGCACCAACGGTAAGGAAACAAGCACAATAAAGGAGTGAGTGGGAATGGATCGGAATTTGGCTATTAATCTAGTGAGAGTAACTGAGGCGGCTGCCATTGGTGCTGCTAAGCATATGGGACGTGGAGATAAGGAAGCTGCTGATCAAGCTGGTGTGGATGGTATGAGGAAAATGTTTGATACCATTAACATTGAAGGAACTGTTGTCATCGGTGAAGGGGAGATGGATGAGGCTCCCATGCTCTATATCGGGGAAGTCGTCGGGGAGAGGGGACACAATGCACCTCAGGTTGACATTGCGGTGGATCCTGTAGAAGGAACCACAGCTGTAGCAAAGGGACTTCCTAATGCCATAGCGGTAGTAGCCATGGCCCCTAAGGGATGTTTGCTTCATGCACCGGATATGTATATGGACAAGATTGCTGTTGGACCGGCGGCTGCCGGAAAGATTCATATTGATTGGCCAGTTCATAAAAACCTAAAGGCAACGGCAGAGGCACTGAACAAAAGCATATCAGATTTAACCGTAACAATATTAGATAGACCGCGGCATGCAGACATTATTCAGCAATGTCGAGATGCTGGGGCTAGAATTAAGCTCTTTAGTGACGGAGATGTGGCCACGGCCATCGCCACTTGCTTTGACGATACGGGAATCGATATTTTATTGGGTATAGGTGGGGCACCGGAGGGTGTGATCGCTGCAGCCGCATTAAAGTCCCTAGGAGGAGAATTCCAAGGGAAGCTCATCGAATTTGAAGAGGGCGAAGCTGAACGATGTATAAAAATGGGTGTATGTGTTAACAAAGTATACTATATGGATGATTTAGTAAAGGGAAATGAAGTGTATTTTGCAGCCACAGGTATTTCTGATGGAGATCTGTTAAAGGGAGTTGTTTATGGTGGGAATGGAATTGTTAAAACCCATTCAGTTGTCATGCGATCTGAAACTGGAACCATTCGGTTTATTGAAGCTATCCATAGGTTAAATCAAAAGCCCACATACTCTTACTAAGGACGCCTACTGATTTCTCATTGACGATTACATCCAAGAGTGATAAAATTAAGCATAAAAGAGAGGGACAAAGATAACTTTTGTCCCTCTTTCAGTAATTTACGTTAACCAAATGGAGGTGCACAGTGGATAAAACAGAATTAGCCACGAAGAAGCTTGAAGACCTGCGGCAAATTGCCAGGGCCTTGGGCATTAAAAACATAGGAAAATATAAAAAAAGTGAACTGATGGAACGGATCATTGGACAAGAACCCACTGAAGACAAAGGAACAACGATAGAAGAAATAGAACAGCCCATAGAGCCTAGTCAAGCAACCCAAGAGCCAGAGAAAACAAGTAAACCGGGAGTTCAAGAAATACCACCAGAAAAAAAGGATAGTCTCGTGGTTCAACAGGCAAAGGAACAAGGGTTGCCCTCACATCTGACAGATGAAATTTCCGAGGATGAATCAGTGAATATAGCACAAGGTATTTTAGAAATACATAGTGATGGATATGGTTTTCTAAGAAGGTATAACTATCTATCCAGTGATGGAGACATTTATATTTCCCCTTCTCAAATTAGACGGTTTAATATGAGAACTGGAGATAAAATCACAGGTATTACAAGACCCCCTAAAAGTGGCGAAAAGTTTAAAGCTCTTCTATATGTGAAGCAAATCAATGACTTGAATCCAGAAACAGCCACCCGTAGACCAAACTTTGAAGATCTGACTCCTATATACCCCAATAAACGAATTAATTTAGAACTGAATACAAAGGAATTATCTACCCGATTAATTGACCTGATTGCACCGATTGGAAAAGGTCAAAGGGGAATGATTGCAGCACCACCAAAGGCAGGAAAAACCATTTTACTGCAGCAGGTGGCCAATAGTGTTGCCCTTAATTATCCTGAGACAGAAATAATTGTTTTACTGATAGATGAACGACCAGAGGAAGTAACGGATATGCAACGGTCAATCAAAGGCGAAGTGGTGTACTCAACATTTGATGAGCTTCCTAGTCATCATGTCAAGGTGGCGGAAATGGTACTGAGCCGTGCCCAAAGACTTGTGGAGCATGGGAAGGACGTTGTTATTTTATTAGATAGTATTACAAGGCTGGCCAGGGCTTACAACCTGACGATTCCTACCACAGGAAGAACTCTATCTGGAGGATTAGACCCAGGGGCACTACACAAACCCAAGCGTTTCTTTGGTGCCGCACGGAATCTTGAAGAGGGGGGGAGCTTAACCATTATTGCCACGGCCTTGATTGAAACAGGCAGTCGAATGGATGAAGTTATTTTTGAAGAATTTAAGGGAACGGGAAATATGGAGCTCCATTTAGACCGAAAGCTTTCAGAAAAACGTATCTTCCCTGCGGTTGACATTAACAAATCTGGAACAAGGCGGGAAGAACTACTTTTGAGCCAGCGTGAGCTTGAAACCATCTGGAAAATCCGCCGAGCTATGGGTAATTCATCTCCTCAGGATGTCACTGAGAAGATTATTGCCTCCCTACTGGAAACCAAGAGCAATCACGAATTCGTAGAAATGTTAGCCAAGCGTTTATAGGCGAATTATGTCTTGCACCAGTAAAAGTTGTATGCTATACTGGAATAGTTAAATTCGACTTGTATGTTTAAAATTATATAAGCGTTTCAGAGGAAAGAGGTGAAGAGCATGAAGAAGGATATTCATCCAGCATATCAACAAATAGACGTACATTGTGTATGTGGAAACAAATTTAAAACAGGATCTACAAATAAAGAAATTAGAGTTGAGGTTTGTTCAGACTGCCATCCATTCTACACAGGTAAGCAAAAGAGTGTAGAAAAAGGTGGACGTGTAGAAAAATTCAAGAAAAAATTCGGTATGTAATTTGTCCCACATGGTGACGCAGATCAAGGTTGGAAAGATTTCTTTCTAACCTTGATTTTTTGCTCACACCGAAGGTAAAATGTAAGGAGATGAAGGCATGGTAGATATTATGGAATACTCAAAGGATGGGAGTATTGAGGTCATTGTAGGACCTATGTATGCTGGAAAGAGTGAAGAGTTGATCCGTAGAATCAATCGAGCTGAAATAGCAGAATTGAAGGTTTTGGCCTTCAAACCCTCAATAGATAATCGTTACTCCGCGCAACACATTACTTCTCATAATGGAAAACAATTGAAATGTATCCCAGTTAAGGACGCAAAGGAAGTAATGGAATACATAGAAAAACAAGATTTTGATATTTTGGCAATTGATGAGGTACAATTCCTAGGTGATGAAGTATTGAAGGTATGTCAAGATGTTGCCAATCGGGGAAAACGAGTCATTTGTTCTGGGCTAGATATGGATTTTAGGGGTGAACCCTTCCAAGTGGTACCGAACTTAATGGCCATTGCTGAGCACGTGACAAAGCTCACGGCTGTGTGTATGACATGTAAGATGCCTGCCACTAGAACACAACGATTAGTCGATGGACGACCTGCTAAGTATGATGATCCCATCATTATGGTAGGGGCTAAGGAAAGCTATGAAGCAAGATGCAGAAAATGCCATGTGGTGATAAGGTAAGGGGGTGTCCTTGTGTCTAATGCATTGATGATTATTGGAATAATTGGAACAGTAGTGGGAATTCTTTCCCCAATTTTCAGAGTATCTAAGCAGAAGTCCAGAAGAAGTGTGGGCTGGGTAAAGGTGATCTTGATCTCATTTTTATTGTTTATAGCAGGTGTGGTAATGGGACTCTAACCGCACAATGATAAGGGATTTTGTGTTAGCGTTATTGGTGTCATTAAACAAAAAATAATAAAAGGGGCGGATTTCATTATTTTGAAATCGCCCCTTTTATCTTCTGTGATTTTGTTGTTTAAAATAGAATTTAAAGTAACTATACCAACCGGTTTTTGATTTAGGTGGACTATTATCTGTCATATCTGTCATATGTTCCATCAACTCTCCTTTAATTTCAAATTTTGTTAATTAAAAAGGATGGTACGTAACTGATTTGTAAATTTTGAATCTACTCTTCATTTGTAAAAAAAATTACTTTGGTTGGTAGGAAGTTACTTGATTCTATTTGATAATAATAAGATACCCAGTAAAAAAAACAATAAACAGAAAATTTTGAAAAAGATTTTAAGAATTTACAGATATAGTTCTGTTAGTTTGAGGAGGTTTATTGATGAATGGAATGAAACACAGTGTTGGTAATGTAGCTAATATACTGGGCCTTTCTCCTGGTATTTTACGACATTATGAAAAACTAGGAATCATAAATCCAGAGCGAGATAACAGTGGATATCGTTCTTATTCAACAAGGGACGTAAACATTTTGATGGGGGTTAGAAAGCTAATTGGAATGGGATTTTCTTTAGAAGAAGTAAAACACCTTATTTATGGTGCTTCTTTAGAAAAAGTAAAACAAAGTTTGGATACCTTGGAAGAAAACATGAAAAAAGAAATCCGTTGGAGGCAGTTGGTTTTAGAATTTATTCAAAAACAAAGACAAGAATATGAAGTTATATCTGAAGAGTCTCATAAATTTGAAATAACAAAGAGCCCTGCAGTTTATAGGATACGAAGTCAATATGAAAATTTTTTATCGGCAGAAGAGGCTGCAAACACCTATGTATATAGATGGATTTCCAAAATGCCTATTGTTAGGATATCGCCTGAGTTTTCAGTAGAAGCAATTTACAATCAAACTGAGGAATATCAATTTGGTTTTGTAGTTGAAGAAGAGTTAGCTGAAGAGCTGGAACTAATGGAGACACCAGATATGATATTCATTCCTTCCCAGCTTTGTTTGACAACAATCATCAGTAGTCAAGGGGAAGACCATATAAAGGCTAGTATGTTAAAGAGAGCAGTAAATTATATAGCAAAACATAATATGAAAATATCTGACAATGCTTGGGGAATGACCATTGGTTCCTATGTGGAAAAGGATATGCATAAGAGATTTCATAAAATTTTCATACCTATAGAGAATGAAAATAAATAAAATTAGAAATATTAATTATTTTGTTGACCTTACAATGGTTGTATGCCTTATGATTAAGTTGCTATATATTTAACAACTAAATTATAAGGGGGAGAATTTAATGAAAGGTTTTAAGAGAAATATTGCTATCGTTTTATTGATTGCTATGTCATTAATGAGTTTTATTGGCTGTAGTCAACAAGCTACTACACAGGGACAGTTTATAGCAGGAACATATGAAGCTAGTGCACGAGGTATGATTGGGGACATAAAGATTGCAGTAACTTTTACTGAGGATCGTATTGAAAAAATTGAAATTTTAGAACATCAAGAAACAGAAGGTATTGCAGATCCAGCGCTGGAGCGTATACCTCAATCCATCGTAGCTAATCAATCTCTTGGTGTAGATTCGATTACAGGTGCTACCATAACCAGTTTAGCTATTTTGAATGCAGTAGAAGATGCAGCAACGCAGGCGGGTGCAGACATAGAGATTTTAAAGAATAAAGCTGTAGCCTCTACAAAGGGTGAGAAAATAGAAAAAACAACAGATGTAATTGTTATTGGTGGCGGTGGAGCCGGTATAGCTGCAGCCGCTTCTTCGGTAGAAAATGGGGCTGAAGTTATTTTAATTGAGAAGGCTGCTGCATTAGGCGGTAATACATTAGCTTCAGGATTTGCATGGAATGCTACTAATCCTGAAATTCAAGGGAAGATAGGCACCATGCCGGGACAAATAGAAATGTTAAAGGGAGTACTGGAACTAGATGAAGAAGGTTTTGGGGAATTTACAGATATATTAAAAACATTGAAGGAGCAAATTACTACTTATTTGGATGGAGATGCTTCGACTGTATTTGATTCTGTAGAATTTCATATTATTCAAGCGTATCAAGGTGGTAGAAGACAGGATCGAGATGGAAATTGGATTGAAAATGATTATGATCTATTAACTACATTTGCAGAAAATAGTCTTCCAACTTTAAATTGGGTACAATCTTTAGGTGGAGCCTTTTCTGAGGAGTTAACTTCACCTGTTGGAGCAATGTGGCTGAGGGGACATAATCCAGTTGGAAAGAAGCAAATATTTGATGCATTAGCTGATTATATTGTAGAAAATGGCAGCGAAATTATGCTGGAAACAAAAGCAGATGAATTGATTGTAAAAGACGGAAGGATTGTTGGAATCAAGGGAACAAAAGCAGATGGAACAGAG
The DNA here is from genome assembly GCF_000016985.1 of Alkaliphilus metalliredigens QYMF. Lineage (NCBI taxonomy): Bacteria > Bacillati > Bacillota > Clostridia > Peptostreptococcales > Natronincolaceae > Alkaliphilus > Alkaliphilus metalliredigens. The sequence continues at coordinate 366,420 of NC_009633.1, forward strand.
GTGGAGTTATATGCTAACAAAGGTGTTATTATGGCAACGGGGGGCTATGGTGCAAATCCTAGTTTAGCAGCAGAGTACAATAACTACTGGCCATCCATTCCTGAAGATATGAAGACCACAAATGTATCTACTGTTACGGGAGATGGCATTATTATGGGAAGAGAAATTGATGCGAATCTGGTAGGAATGGAATTTATCCAATTAATGCCTACTGCCAATGAAAAAAGCGGTTCTTTAACGGATGGGCTTTTAGTAGCACCTCAGAATTATGTTTTTGTAAATAAAGAAGGTAAAAGGTTTATCAACGAATATGCAGCTCGAGATGAACTTGCATTTGCTGCCCTAGAGCAGACGGATGAAATGTTTTACACCATAGCTGACCAGCCTATGGCCTTATCAGCTCAAAATCGTCCTACTCAAGAAATGATTGATAAAATGGTGGAAGACGGTCTTATCTATAGAGCAGATACATTAGAGAAATTAGCAGAGATTATAGGTTGTGATCCACAAACCTTTGTAGATGAGATTGAAAAGTATAATTCCTATGTAGAAGCTGGAAAAGATCCTGAATATGGAAAGGCTGTATTTGAAATGCAAGTAAAAGAAGGACCATTTTATGCTTGTCCTGCAAAACCTGCTATTCACCATACAATGGGTGGATTAGAGATTAATGTAAGAGGTGAAGTACTTGATACAGCAAGCAATGTTATTCCAGGATTTTATGCAGCTGGTGAAGTAACTGGAGGCATACATGGGGGGAATAGACTTGGTGGAAATGCCATAGCTGATGTTTTTGTATTTGGTCGTATAGCAGGAGAAAATGCAGCTACAAACAAATAAATACAAAAAAATAAACACAAATGAATAACAAGGGTAGTGCAATTAGCAAAAATAATAAGAGGGGTGATTTCACTATTTTGAAATCGCCCCTCTTTATTTTAGAAAATAGAATCGGAAGTAGCTGTACCAGCCTATTTCTAACTTTGGTGGACTATTATCTGTCATGTGCTTATCGACGCTCCCTTGAAATCAATTTTGTTAAACGAGAAGGATCTAACTCAAGTAATATGTGAAGAATTGAATCTTTTTTAAATCGAGTAATAGAATTGAGTTGGCTGTTAGGGAGCTACCGGATTCTATTTGTTATTAAGATACCCGGTAAACAAATGGATAAACAGAAAATTATGAAAAAGATTTAAATATTTTATTCTTTACATTTGCGCCGATTGTGGGGATAATATAAAGGATTGGTTTTATAATACATATGAAATGTAGCGAAAAAGTTAATGACGAGGAGATGACAGAATGAAAAAAATAACGATTAACATATTTGGCGTAGAGCCTGAGGGCTGTGGCTGAGGCCCTGTAACTAGTTGTGGATCAACTAAAACAATTATTGATGAAGTGAAGGACTTAGAAGAGGCAATTATTAAGGCAGGGCTTGAAGAGAAGGTTGAACTCCTTCATTTTATTGATGCTTTTTCAGATGAATTAGATCAATATCCTCAAATTGTCATGAAGATAGAAAACATGGAGATTGGCATCCCAGCTGTGTGCTTCGGGGAAGAAGTCATTGTTGAGGACAAAATAGATATTGAGAAGATTGTACAAGCTTTAAAGGAATTATCATAAGCCATATAATACCGTGAAACGATTGACAATATGTTGGTCGTTTTTGTTTTAAGATGTTCAATATGTGATGGCATAGATTTGTTCAACGTAAAACGGGAAAAAAGTCCTGGTATATAAATATAAGCATTTTTGCAAAAAATGTCGATAATATATGGAGATACTTATAAAAAATAGGTGGGTAAATGGGATGAATAATTCATATAGGGATCGATTTCAGGTAGTGGAGATTATAAAAAATAACTCTGTTCAAAAAATTATGATTGCAACAGATATCAAGAAAATACATGAAATTGTGTTAATTAATATTTTAAACAATGAAAAGGGTCTATTAGATAATAATGAAGCATTGTGGCGATCTACATTAGATGGATTGATTTTATTTGAAGCAACTGATGATGAAATTACTTTGATTACAACAGTTCAAAGTAGAGAGACCGTAGAAAGCTATTTGAAGAAAAAAAGTCTTTCTGAAAAAGAAAGGTTTGTATTAATCCATCAGTACTTAAAAGGTATCCTTAGATATGAGCCTCTTCCTAACCATGTTAAAAATATGATGATCGGCCTAGGACAAGTTGTGATAGATGGAGAACATATTGCTTTTACTGAGTTGTTGATTCTGGAGGAAACTGACTTCTCGGAACAAGGATATAAAGTCATTACTAGAAACATTGGGGAAGTCCTAAATTATCTTATGACAGAAGGACAAATAGCAGAGAGTAAAGAAGTGAATAATTTAGGTGAAATCCAGAATTTCATTGAAAATTTACAACAGGATGAACATCATTATCGAGATATAAGGGACATATTTAATTCTTTTCGAGGATTATATACGTATCATATATGGATGCCGCCAACCATTCAACTTCAAGACGAAAAAATCGTAACACAGCTTCGACGAAAACGGGTTGAAGCAGCTAAGAGAGCTCATAATAAGACAAGGAACACATCATTAGTGGTAGGCGTTATTGGGATTTTAATGGTCGGTATAGCGGGAGTTTATTCTAATTGGGGTGGGTTTTTGTTTGATTTATATACGGATGACACCATAGCGGAACCGACGGAAATCCTCGGAGAAGAAGCCACTACAGAAGTACTCAATGAATATGGCGATGAAGTGCAGGAAAAGATAGTTAGAGAAGGAAAAGAACAACAAGAAGAGAATAATGAAAAAAACACAGAACATCCTAGGGAAAGGTTAGAGGATGTAGCGTTAACCTATGGGAAAGAAGAAAACATTGCGAGGGATTATGGGAATTTACGAAGTGGAAAGTATTCACTAAGATTAGATGGTGAAGTTCAAGAACGAGGAAGTGTGCAAATTAAAGATGTTATATTGGAAGTAGAATCCTTTGTTTCGTTTTGGGTTCAAAGCGATGCTGCGGCACCTTTAAAAATCACATTAGAAGGTTATGGAAATGATCATTTACTTGATCAACAAACTATTAATTATCAACCAAGTGTGATAAAATTTTGGGAGAGAATAGATTTCCAACCTAAGAATGGTGAAATAGATGAGCTACATATTATATTTTCAGAAGTCAAGAGTGTCCTCTGGATTGATGATATTAAAATAGACGTGTTTAAATAAGATAGGTTGGAAAAAATCAAGGAGGAAGCCCTTTGAAAACCGTGGTTGATTTATTGAAAGAGGCAACAGCTGTTTTAAAAGAAATCGATGTCGATACACCTCAGCTTGATGCTGAGGTGATTCTATGTCATTTATTAAAAACAGAAAGAATTCAGCTTCATATTTACCCAGAACGTAAAGTTGATGAGGAAGTCCAAGAACAATTTTGGGAAGGTATTCAAAAGCGGAAAAAAAGAATGCCTGTACAATATATTGTGGGGACCCAGGAGTTTATGGGTTTAGACTTTCGGGTTGAATCAGGGGTATTGATTCCCAGGGCAGATACGGAAATATTAGTGGAGAGCGTATTGGGATTATACGAAGTTCACTATAATAATGAGGCAGTTGCGCTTATGGATATTGGTACAGGAAGTGGTGCCATTGCCATTAGCCTGGCTAGGTTCATTGAGAGGTCGAAGATTTATGCCATTGATTTATCGGAAAAGGCATTGGAAATTGCTGAAAACAATGGGCGGACCAATGAAGTGCAGCACAAGATAAGTTTCTTCTATGGAAGCCTATTTGAGCCATTAAAGGGATATGATTTAGAGGGAACCTTTCAATTTGTCATTTCTAATCCACCCTATATCCCACCAGATGTGGTGGAGGAGCTTTCTCCCCAAGTAAAGGATTATGAGCCCCGGATGGCCCTAGAGGGTGGCGCAGACGGACTGGATTTCTATCGTGAAATCGTAGAGAAGGCCCCTCAATATCTCCAGATGAAGGGCTGGCTTTGCTTTGAAATTGGCTATGACCAAGGAGAACAAGTAAAAGGTTTGATGGAGACAAGAGGGTTCAGTCGGGTGGAAGTCATTCGGGATTTAGCTGGATTAGATAGAGTGGTCATTGGACAATGGACTGTTGAAAATAGGTAGTCAAACAGTTATGAATGTGATATAGTATACTGTTGAAGAGCGACGGTAAATGAAGTTAGAGTAAATGTCATATTGACTATAAATAGATGAGGTGAATGAAATGCTAGATAAACTAGCTTTTTTACAAGAAAAGTACGAAGATTTAGGTGAGAAAATCAGTGATCCGGAAATCATTAATGACCAAGTGCAGTGGCAAAAGCTGATTAAAGAGCACTCGGAAATAGAACCGATTGTCATGAAGTACAGGGAATATAAAACCACGCAGCAAGCCTTAGGGGAAACTAAGGAGATTATGCATGATAAGGCTACTGATGCAGAGCTGAAGGAAATGGCCAAGATGGAAGTAGAGGAACTTGAAGAGTCAATTGTTGAAATGGAAGAACAATTGAAGGTGATGCTTTTGCCGACGGATCCTAACGATGATAAGAATGTGATTGTAGAGATTCGTGGAGGAGCCGGTGGAGATGAAGCAGGGCTTTTTGCTGCAGTACTTTTTAGAATGTACACACGATATGCAGAGAGAAGTGGCTGGAAAGTCGAAATGATGAGTTTAAATGAATCTGGTGTGGGTGGATACAAAGAAGTAATCTTCATGATCAAAGGGAAGGGTGCTTACTCTCAGCTAAAATATGAAAGTGGTGCCCATCGTGTCCAAAGAATTCCAACAACAGAGTCAGGTGGACGCATTCATACCTCCACTGCCACCGTGGTAATTATGCCAGAGGCTGAAGATGTGGGAGAGGTCAACATTGATACAAATGAATTGAGAATTGATGTATTCCGTTCCTCAGGAAACGGAGGACAAAGTGTTAACACCACAGATTCCGCTGTTCGAATTACCCACCTTCCAACCGGGTTGGTGGTATCCTGTCAGGATGGAAAGTCTCAGTTAAAGAATAAGGAAAAAGCAATGAAGGTCCTGAAATCTAGACTACTGGATCAAATGATTCAAGAACAAGATGCAGAAATTTCCCAAGATAGAAGAAGCAAGGTGGGAACAGGAGACCGAAGCGAAAGAATCCGAACCTATAACTTCCCCCAGGGAAGAGTGACAGATCATAGAATTAATGTAACTGTTTACAAGCTAGATGCCTTCTTAGATGGTGAAATCAATGAAATGATCGATTCCCTAATTACATCAGCTCAAGCAGAAAAAATGCAAGAAGTACAATAAGCATAACAAGCTAAAAGTGAGGACCCCCCTCACTTTTTATTTGCGTTCAGACACTTTATTCCTTTGGGCTTATCCTAAATGTCATTAACAGCGATAATTATTTCCTCCTATTAATATATATATAGAATGAACGAATTTATGGGGGGAATCAATTTGAGCGATCTTTGGAGAACAACACTCATTGGCTTTTCAACAGGTATCATAGGCACAGGCCTAGGGGGATCCATGGCTTTTCTGTTAAACAATCCAACCAAGCGGTTTTTAAGTGCCATCATGGGGTTATCCAGTGGACTGATGGTGGCCATTGTTACATTTGAACTACTACCAGAGGCATTTATGATTGCCGGGGTGCCTTGGACAGTTGTGGGACTCATTGGAGGGGTCTTGATTGCCACGATACTAGATGGTTTCATTGCCCGTTTAAGCAGTCGAAAACATGGTGGCAAGCATGGATATGTAAAGACCGCTGCATTATTGGGAATTGGAATTGCCCTGCATAACTTTCCGGAGGGAATGGCCATTGGGTCGGGATTCGTAGCCCAGAATCGTTTGGGAATCGGGCTGGCGATTGTCATTGCCCTCCATAATATGCCGGAAGGAGTGGCCATGGTAACACCTTTACGGGTGGGGGGATATAGTCGAAGTAAGGCATTTTTTCTTACGTTGTTAGCTGGGACGCCCATGGGAATCGGAGCATACTTTGGGGCGTTACTTGGACGGGTTGCAGATGGGTTTATTGGGATCTGCCTTGCATTTGCAGGGGGAACCATGCTTTATATCACCTTTGGAGAATTGATTCCCAGAGGGAAGGAATTAGATCAAGGAAGAATATCCACGATTTGTGCTACCTTTGGCTTTGTTTTAGGGATGTTAATCTCAAAAAGGTTCTAACAATGATTGTTAAGTTCTTCCTTTTTGGTATACAATAGTAAAAAGTGAACATGTCACTTACGGGTTGTCTATAAGAAAATGATGATAAAGGTGATGAATAATGTATCAAATACTATCCTGGATCGTACGCTATTTATTGATTGCACTTGTATACTATTTTATTTACAGTATTATCCGTTTGATTTACCTTGATATTAAGGCCATTAACGAAAAGGAAGCAAGGGGTCCAAGGACCCCTTATTTAAAGCTGGTCAATCGTAAGGAGCGATTGGATTTTGAAATAGATGAGCTCTATGATCTCCATGAGGAGACCACCATCGGACGTGGAAAAGAAAATGAGATTCAAATAGTGGATCAATTTATTTCCACAAGGCATGTCAGGATTGCCCTTGATGAGGGCCAATACTTTCTAGAAGATTTAGGCAGTGTCAACGGAACTTATTTAAATGGAGAAAAACTTCAGGATGTGGCAAAGCTAAAAGACGGTGACCGAATTGGTTTGGGACAAGTGGAATTTCTTTTTGTGAAAGAGGAAGAGGAAGAGGAGGATTAGGTGTATGGCAAGACCAATACATATTGTTGTTCTAATTAATCTATTGCTCTTTCCCTTGTTGTTTTTTTATGGAGAAGCCCAGGATCCTTTAATATTGGCAATCGGTGGGGGGATTATTTTATTGACCATTCTATCTCAATTTGCCATTGTAAAGGGGAAGATGGGGGATCCTTATATATTTCTCATTTTGTCTCTCCTTTGTAGCATTAGCATTGCCATGCTTTATCGGTTGGACCCCTTCTATGGCATTCGCCAGACCATATGGTATGGGGTGGGCTTAATTCTCTTTTTCCTGACCTATGTTTTCTTTCGGTGGGTCAAAAAATGGGATGAATACTTTTATCTCTATGTGATTGCAGGAGTAGGGCTCTTTGCTGCAACCTACTTTTTGGGTACCACAATCAAAGGAGCCAACAATTGGATTCGAATAGGTGGCTTTACATTTCAGCCAGCGGAAGCCATCAAGCTCATTTTCGTCTTTATGATAGCAAGTTATTTTAAACATACCCAGAAGGTGAAAAATGTGTATGTTTTTCTGGGGATTGTCTATCTACATATGCTGTTCTTAATGCTTCAACGGGATATGGGCATGGTGCTACTCTTTTATGCTGTTTTTATCAGTCTCTTTTATGTGCATATTGAGGACTATCGTTTGATTTTATATAATACAGTCCCCTTTGGGCTCATGGCGGTGATCAGCTACTTAACCATGAACCATGTTCGGGTGCGATTTGAAGCGTGGCTCAATCCATGGCAGGATATTGCCGGAAGGGGTTATCAGATCACCCAATCCCTCTTTGCCATTGCCGGTGGCGGTTTTTTTGGAACGGGGATCGGATTGGGAAACCCCGGGGTCATTCCAGAGGTACATACGGACTTTATTTTCTCGGCCATTGCAGAGGAATTAGGGGTCTTCGGGGCAATTGCCATGATTTTATTGTACTTTATTTTGATTTACCGGGGGTTTAAGATTGTTTTGACGATTAATGAGCCATTCCGAAAGACAGTAGCCCTAGGAATTACCCTGCTTTATGGTTATCAGACATTTATTATTGTAGGTGGCGTCATTAAGCTGATTCCATTGACGGGGATCACCCTACCCTTTGTGAGCTATGGGGGAAGTGCCTTTGTCTCGGGATTTGTGGCCTTTGGTATTTTACAGGCCCTTTCTACTAAGTGGAAACCGGGAAGGGGGCGGCTGGAAATTGAACGGAAATAAACGAATTGTTCATTTGATTGTTTTGACCAGCGTATTATTTTTAAGTCTCATTTCTTATCTGACTTATTTTCAAGTTTTTAGAGCCACTACCATTGCGGAAAATTCCTTTAACCCAAGACATTGGGCCAGGGAGGACACCACCCTACGAGGCAGGATTTATGACCGAAATGGACTGATATTGGCTGATTCAGATGTAGAAGAAGGAAGACCCATACGAAGCTATCCCCATGGCAGGCTTTATAGCCATGTGATTGGATACCATAATAGGCAATATGGACGGACGGGAATTGAATTTTATTATAATGAGCATCTAATGGATCTCCTCATGGAGCGGCCGGTGGCACGAATTCGAGATCGAATCACGGGAGAAATGATTCAAGGAAATGACCTGGTACTAACCATTGATCACGAGCTACAACAGTTGGCCCATCAACTACTGGGCAATAAAAACGGATCAATTGTGGCATTGGATCCTAGAAATGGGGAAGTACTGGCCATGGTCAGTAAGCCTGATTACAATCCCAATACCTTGGTGGGGGATTGGAATGACTTGATCATCCGGGAGGACAGTCCATTGCTTAATCGAAGCATTGCCGGGCTTTATACACCGGGATCTGTTTATAAAATATTGATGGCGGCAAAGGGTGTGGAGGAAGGACTTGAGACAAATGTGTATGAATCCACCAGTTCTATTGTGGTGGATGGTTATACTCTTTCTAATTATGGTGAAACAGCCCACGGAGAAATCACCTTAGGGGAGGCCTTGGCAGTATCCGCTAATACCAGTTTTGCTAGGCTGGCATTGGAGCTAGGAGAAGGGTCTGTCACTGAGATTTCTAGGCGGTTCTTAATGGGAGAAAGGATTCCATCGGATATGCCTGTGAATCGCAGTCTGTATCCCTATGAGGGTGGCTTGCAGGATACTGAACTGGTGGCGGTGTCCATTGGCCAAGGAAGGCTCCTGGTGACACCACTACATATGGCGGCCATGACCTCTGTTTTTGCCAACGGGGGGGTTATGATGGCTCCTCATATCGTACAAGAGGTACAAAGTCCAACGGGTAGAGTGGTTCTTCGGCCTGGAGGGGAAGTCGTTACTGTTGTGTCCGCTGAAGTAGCTGAGACTGTCAAGGAAATGATGATTAGTGTTGTTGAACAGGGAACAGGTAGAAATGCTGGGGTACAAGGGGTTTCTGTGGCGGGAAAAACAGGGACTGCTGAGAACGTAACAGGAAAAAGTCATGCCTGGTTTGTGGGATTTGCCCCTGCTGAAGCACCGCAAATTGTTGTGGCTGTTATTCTAGAGAGTGAAGGACAAACCGGAGGAGCTGCAGCGGCCCCCATTGCCCGTGATCTGATCGGAAGAGGAATTCAAGGAGGAAATTAGGTGTGAAGAGAACAAAAATAATCAAACTAGAAGAGATGAATGAAAAACAAATAGATGAAATACTAACTGCCTGTGGAGAGATGATAAGAGAGGGTAAAACTGTGGCCTTTCCAACGGAAACTGTCTATGGTCTGGGAGCCAATGCCTTGGATTCTAAAGCCATTAACAAAATTTTTGTTGCAAAAGGGCGCCCCTCGGACAATCCATTAATTGTACATGTGGCTCATCGGGTAGAGGTGGATGCACTGGTGAGAGTCATTCCTGAAAAGGCAAAGAAACTCATGGCCCATTTTTGGCCAGGCCCCTTGACCCTTGTGATGGAAAAATCCCATGGAATTCCTGGGGAAATTTCTGCTGGGCTCTCGACGGTGGCCATACGTATGCCAGTTCATCCCATTGCCAGGACATTAATTGAGAAGGCTGGTGTTCCTGTTGCGGCGCCAAGTGCCAATACCTCAGGCAAGCCCAGTCCCACAAGGGCAGCCCATGTGATCCAAGACTTAAGGGGGAAGGTTGACGCAATTATTGCCGGAGGCCCCTGCGATGTAGGGGTGGAATCCACAGTGCTAGATGTCACTGAAGAGACCCCAATGATATTACGGCCCGGGGGTGTCACCAAGGAAATGCTGGAGGCGGTCATTGGAGAGGTAGCTCTAGACCCAGGCCTATATCATCGAGGTGAAATGAAGGATGTTCCAAGATCTCCAGGAATGAAATATACCCACTATGCACCGAAGGCCAAGGTCATCATTATTGAGGGAGTCGAAGCCGCAGTTGTGAGAAAAATTAGAGAAATGGTAGCATATTATAAAGAAAAGGGATTGTCCGTGGGTGTCATTGTCACCGATGAGTCTCTTGCTTATTATGATCAAGTAGAGGAATGCTGTGTTAAGAGCATGGGAAGTCGTCAAAATCCAGAAACCATTGCAAACAATCTTTTTAGAGTGCTAAGGGAATTTGATGAAACCAATGTGGCAATCATACTATCAGAAGCTGTTGAGGAAGTGGGAATCGGGCAAGCTGTTATGAATCGTTTGATGAAGGCTGCTGGGAATGAAAAAATAAACGCATAGATGAAAGGGTGAAAAAGGATGAAAACAATATTATTTATTTGTACTGGGAATACTTGTAGAAGTATCATGGGTGAGGCTTTAATGAAAGAATTGCTATCAAAACAGCCCCATACCCTAGGTGAAGTGACAGTACTCTCGGCAGGTGTATCAGCAGCATCGGGAGAGCCTGCATCCGGGCAGGCTGTGGAGGTGATGAATGAAAAGGGTATTTCCCTAGGGCAGCATCGTGCCACCCCCATATCAAAGAGCCTCATCGATGAAGCTGACTTGGTTTTGACCATGACAGCGAATCATAAAAAAGTAGTGCTGGAGATTCATCCTAAGGCCAAAGATAAAGTCTATACCCTAAAGGAATATACCGGGACTGTAGATTCCCTGGATATATCAGACCCCTTTGGCCAGCCTGTTGTGATTTATCGTCGAAGTGCTGAAGAAATTGAGGGTCAGCTGAAGCAACTTTTAGAAAAGCTAGAAGATGAAAAAAATGAGAAAAAGTGATTAAAAAATAAAAAATACAAGCAGGAACTTTGCGATATTTGTCGAATTAAGTATAGGTTTATGATTTAATCGGACTTGTTTGATGATAGAAAAATCCTGGAGGTGGATATATGAAAATTGCAATTGGCAGTGATCATGGTGGGTATGAACTAAAGAACTTGATTAAGGAACACCTATTGAATAAGAAGCTGGAAGTGGTGGATTTTGGTACTGAATCCACGGATTCCTGTGATTATGCTGATTATGCCCAAGGGGTGGCGGAGGCAGTTGCCAAGGGAGACTATGCAAGGGGAATTTTAATTTGTGGTACAGGGATTGGGATTTCCATTGCAGCCAATAAGGTGCCGGGAATTCGTTGTGCCCTTGTGGGAGATTGTTTTTCAGCAAAAGCAACAACTGAACACAATGACAGCAATGTATTGGCCCTTGGGGGACGGGTTGTTGGACCGGGCCTCGCATTAGAAATTGTAGATATTTGGTTATCTGCTACATTTCAAGGGGGAAGACACCAAAAGCGAATCGATAAAATCACTGATATTGAAAGTAAATATTATAAATAATAAGGAGGAATTGCGATGAGTAAAGTGTTTGTGATTGATCACCCTTTGATTCAACATAAATTGACGTTAATTAGGGACAAAAATACAGGTTCAAAGGATTTTCGTGATTTGGTAAAGGAAATTTCTCTGCTGATGGGATATGAAGTAACAAGAAATTTGTCATTACAAGAGATCGAGATCGAAACCCCAGTTGGTGTGACAAAATCAAAGGTGATTTCCGGTAGAAAGCTAGGGATTGTACCGATTTTGCGTGCGGGATTAGGAATGGTGGATGGCATTTTACAGCTGATTCCAGCGGCTAAGGTGGGACATGTGGGTCTGTATAGAGATCCCGAGACATTAGAGCCCGTAGAATACTACTGCAAACTTCCTGTGGATGTACAGGAGCGAGAAATTATCGTGTTAGATCCAATGCTTGCCACTGGGGGATCTGCCAATGCCACATTAAAGGCCATCAAAGATCGTGGTGTGGCAAACATGAAATTAGTTTGTATTGTATCCTGTCCAGAGGGAATTGCAGCTGTACAGAAAGCGCATCCAGATGTGGATATTTATGTAGCAGCAATTGACGAAAAGCTAAATGACCATGCTTATATCGTACCGGGCTTAGGGGATGCAGGAGATCGTTTGTTTGGAACAAAGTAAATAGAGTATCTTTAGAAAGAACTTATGGTGTAGAGGAATCTACTCTATAAGTTTTTACTTTTTTATGCGAGCCTTCGGGCGGGGTATTCCCGCCCAGGCACTTGTAAATATTAAGATTTAATGACAATTTACATAAAAGCCCAATTTTATGATAAAATATAGAACTAAGTAGGTGTTTTCAAAAATGTAAGGGGGAAATTGATATGAGACCGTCCTGGGACCAATATTTCATGGAGATGGCAGAAGTAGTTAAGACGCGGTCTACATGTATGCGCAGGCAGGTAGGTGCAGTCGTTGTTAAGGATAAACGAGTGCTGAGTAGCGGATACAATGGTGCCCCAAGTGGCATTGAGCATTGTGAGAAAACCGGCTGTTTACGAGAACAGTTAGGGGTCCCATCTGGAGAACGGCATGAGCTCTGTAGGGGATTACATGCGGAACAGAATGCGATTATTCAAGCGGCTTATCATGGAGTTGAAATTCAAGGGACAACCCTTTATGTCACCTTGCAGCCCTGTGTGCTTTGTGCTAAAATGCTAATCAATGCAGGCGTGAAAAGACTTGTTTTCAAAGGTCAATATCCCGATGATCTTTCAGAGAAAATGCTGACAGAAGCTGGGATTGAAATGGAGAAATTTGAGTAAGTAAGAAGCAATATACATTGCTTGTTTCGAATATTTGTTATAAAATCAGACATATGTATTGATCTCAGATGAGGAGTGAATAAATGGAAAAGTATATGATTACCTTTTTTGTTGCATTGGCAATTTCCTATATACTGACCCCTTATGCCAAAAAACTCGCTTATCGAATTGGTGCCATTGATGTGCCAAAGGATAATCGTAGGATCCATAAAAAACCCATTCCTCGCTTAGGTGGGGTCGCAATTTACACAGCTTTCATGATAACGGCCTTGATTTCCCTACCGATTGATCGCCAACTGATGGCGATTTTAATAGGGGCTACGGTCATTGTTTTAACAGGAATCATTGATGATGTGAAGCCAATTTCAGCAAAATATAAAATGGTAGCACAGATTATTGCTGCATTAATAATCGTATCTAGTGGCTTGAGAATTGTTTATGTTAGTAATCCACTGGTTCCAGGAGCTGGAATGAACTTAGGGATATTGAGTATACCCGTAACCATCTTTTGGATTGTTGGAGTGACCAATGCAGTTAACCTAATTGATGGTTTAGATGGATTAGCAGCAGGGGTATCTGTCATTGCCTCCATCTCATTGGCAGCAGTAGCCTACTTAAATGGACAACCTGAAGTGGCAGTCCTATTGGTGATTTTAGCTGGAGCATCCTTAGGCTTTCTACCTTATAACTTTAATCCAGCACAAATCTTTATGGGAGATACGGGATCTCTCTTTATTGGTTTTATTTTAGCCAGTGTATCCATTGAAGGTGTGATTAAGAGTGCCACAACCATTGCAGTGGCAATTCCTGTGTTAGCATTGGGAGTACCCATCTTTGATACGGCCTTTGCAATCGTTAGGAGACTTGTTAACAAAAGACCGATTATGGAAGCTGATAAAGGGCATTTGCATCATTGCCTGTTAGATAGAGGGTTGAGTCAAAAACAGACTGTGCTGGTTTTATATTCGATTAGTATTATATTAGGAGGAAGTGCCATTATCATCGCTGATGCAACTCGAGGAACGGCATACCTATTAATTGTTTTCATTGCCACATCGGTACTGTTAGGTGCCATCCGGATTGGACTGTTTAAGAAATCAGCAGAGGAAAAGGCAAATTCTTAGTCATGATTGTAGATCAGACAGCCAGTGAATGATAAAATAAGTGATACTATACCAGATATATTAAAGAAGCCAAGAGAAATTTTGGGTTCTTTTTTTGTGTACTTTTGTGTATTTTGTGTGCTTCATGTACTTAAGATTACAAAAAAGTAAGCGGTCACAGTCCGATGCATATCGAACTGTGACCGCCTAGCTTAGCTTTTATTTTTTATAACTTGCTTATAGCTTCTTAGAGAATACTGCCAATACCACGATCATCAGAAGTCCAAAGATCATTAAGCTTGTTTGCTCGATTGATTTAATTCCATAGAATGCAACGATGGAAATTGCCACTGGAATAACATATTTGATTAAGAAATGCCATGCTTCAAATAATGCAAACTTTACGGTTCCACCATTTGTAAGCTCTTTTCTAAGCATTTCCTTATCAAGGAACCATCCAACAAAGACTGAAAGTAAGAGTCCACCGATGGACAAGAAGATCTTGTCAGTTAAGATGTCGAAGAAGTCAAAGAACCCAACTCCGAATAGTGTCACACCTGACATTGATCCCAGAGAAAGGGAGGATAGGATAGACAATACACCCATGGCTGAGGCTACAGAATAAACTGCTTTCTTTCTTTCTATTCCTTTTTCATCAATAAAGTAGGCAACTGCAACTTCCATTAAGGATACAGAAGAAGTAAGAGCTGCAACCGTTAAGGCCACAAAGAAGATGACGGATAATATTGGACCAATACCGCCCATTGCAGCAAACACAGATGGGATAACAACGAATACAAGACCAGGACCAGCATCAGGCGCCATTCCTAAGGCAAATATTGCCGGGAACATAGCAAGACCTGCTAAAAGAGCAACCCCAACGTCCATTCCAGTTACAAGGACAGCGTTAGTTGCAAGATCTTCTTTTTTGTTTAGGTAACTTCCGTAGGTAATCATACAACCCATACCAAGACTAAGGGAGAAGAAAGCTTGACCTAATGCGGCTAAATAGGTTTGACCTGTTACCGCTGAGAAGTCAGGCTTAAACATATAACTAAGTCCTGCCGCTGCACCTGGAAGAGTAAGACTTCGAATGGCAATCAGGACTAAAAGACCAAATAATACAGGCATTAATATTTTACCAGCTTTTTCGATACCACCTGCAATACCTCTAGCCACGATAAACACGTTCAGTGCTAAGAAAACAATCATCCATATTAATGGTGCAGTCGTACTTCCGATAAAGGCACCAAAGGTACCACCTATTGCTTCGGGATTAGACAATAACCCAGTAAAGGTTTGTGCGATATAGGCAAGAGACCAACCTCCAACTACTGGATAGAAGCCCATGATGAAGAATGCACTTAAGACCCCAATTACCCCTGCAAAGGTCCATTTACCACTTTTGCTTTTGTAAGCACCTACAGCTGCACTACCTGAATTTCTACCTACGGCAAATTCCGCAATCATAATACTAATTCCAATAAACACAACGAAAACTAAATAAATAAGAAGAAATGCGGCACCGCCATTTTCACCAAGTAGGTATGGGAATCTCCAAATATTACCAAGTCCAACGGCTGAACCTGCTGCTGCCATGATAAAGCCAATTCTTGAGCCCCAATTCTCTCTTTTTGGTATACTTTTTTCCATTATAAAACACCCTCCTTTAAATAAATTTCTAATATAGATAATAAGACATTAGTGCAATGAATTTCTCGTAATAGAATAAATTGCTTTGATTCACCTCCCAGGCTAAATTATTAGAAAATTTGAATAAATCTATATATTTGATAATTATACACTTGGATAGGGTAATATGCAAGTGTTTTTTAGTTGCAATCTGACAAACTTTGATGCAAATCAAGAGATGGCATCCTGATTGATTGTCTACATAGACAATCGTATATATTAAAGAAGCTAATATAATTCTACCTTCATTTAACTTGAAATGAATTTCTTAAGATTTAAAAAAAGGGAAATGCTATGACTGTGTAGAATTTTACTGAGTGAACTTAAAAGCCCCTGACTCTATGATGTTTTGAACAAGTGAAACGGAAGAGTAAATAAAGTACATAAAACCACATATTTAAATAGAAAGGAAGAGACATATGAAACAGCTTAAAGTGATGACGATATTTGGGACAAGACCAGAGGCCATTAAAATGGCACCCTTGGTGAAGGCTTTGGAAGCAGAGCCGCGGATTCAATCCACTCTTTGTGTCACGGCACAGCATCGGGAAATGCTAGATATGGTGTTGGAGCTCTTTGACATTACCCCGGATTATGATTTAAATGTCATGGCCCATGGTCAGACGATTTCAGATATTACTGTGAAGGTTTTAAAGGGCTTGGAGGCAGTGCTGGAAAAGGAAAAGCCTGATATTGTACTGGTCCATGGAGACACATCCACCACATTTGTAGGTGCCCTGGCGGCCTTTTATCAAAAGATAAAGGTAGGACATGTGGAGGCGGGTCTTCGCAGTGGGAACATTTACTCTCCCTATCCAGAGGAGATGAACCGAAAGCTTACTGGGACCTTGGCCAATCTTCATTTTGCCCCGACCCAAGGGAATTTTGACAATTTAATAAAAGATGGCATTAATCCAGATAAAATTGTGATTACAGGTAATACTGTTATTGATGCCCTGTTACAGGTTGTAAAGGAGGATTATGTTTTTCAAGGGAAAACCCTTAATCAAATAGATTATGCTCATAAGAAGGTCATTGTGGTGACCTGTCACCGTCGAGAAAATTGGGGTGAGCCCATGGAAAACATTTTTCAAGCAATACGAGAAGTGGCCCAGGGTAATGAAATGGTGGAAGTTGTGTTCCCTGTTCATTTAAATCCCAAAATTCAACAGCTGGCCCAGGAATTCCTTGGAGATGTATCAAATGTTCATTTAATTGAGCCCTTAGATTATGAACCCTTTGCAAATCTATTGAACCGTGCCTATCTAATCTTGACAGACTCTGGTGGCATTCAAGAGGAGGCACCGGCCTTAGGGAAGCCAATTTTGGTAATGCGTACTGAAACAGAACGCCCGGAAGCAGTAGCAGCGGGGACTGTGAAGGTGATAGGGGTAAAAAAAGAGCGGATTATAGCTGAGGTGAAAGCTCTCCTCAGTAGCGAAAAAGCATATGAAACCATTGCCAATGCAGTAAACCCCTATGGAGATGGCAAGGCTTGTGGACGAATTGTTGAAGGGTTATTAAATGCTTATAGTAAAGCAAGTGAAATATGAGTATGACGGGAAATTTGATGGTCTGCAAAGATGATATAAAATTAACAAAAAACCTTCATATCACAAGTGATTAAAAACCGATGTGATTAAAATCATAAAATAAACCTAATAAATATACATAAAAAGCAGGAATCTAGGGTAAGGGTATTGAATATTAATTAGGGTTGTCAGAAAGATGCTGATATGAAGCCGATGGAAAGAATATACCAAAAATCTTCTGACGAATTAATAAAAATTTAACAATTTACCCTATTCGAAAATTCTTAATATTATGCTATAATATAAAATAGAACCTAATCATAGGCAGACCAAGCAATACACCGAAGAGTAAGCATTCAGTGAATATTGAAAAATGGGGATAAATCAATGGGAAAAAAAAGACATGTAATGGAAAACCTAAGTTTACTCAGTTTTATTGGTATTTCAATGATTGTACCGATCATTGGAGGTCTTTATATCGGAAGATGGATAGATGCTCGGTTTAATACCCAGCCTATTTTTCTATTTGTGTTTATCATTATGGGGGTCATCGTTTCCTTCATGAATTTATTTAAAGTAGCGGCAAAGGATATAGAGCAAAAGAAAAGGAAGTGATCCAATGTCTGACCCGTTATGGAAAACCCAATTGCGAGTCGTAAAGGGGGTGCTAGTACTTAACGTCATCATTGCAATACTGTTCTTTTTTGCTGTCAAGGAGCCCATACCCTATATAATGGGACTGCTTTTTGGCACAATTATAGTCATACTCAACTTCCGTCTTTTGTACTTGACACTGGAAAAGGCTGTGCACATGGTGCCTCATAAAGCCCAAGCTTATACGGCATCTCGGTACATGGTCAGATATCTAGTGACTGGAATTGTGGTGTATATATCCATCCAGGCGGAACATATTCACGTCTTAGGTACCATTGCTGGTTTATTATCCATTAAACTAGTCATACTTAAAACGGAGTTATTTAATGACAAAGAGTATTTCAAAAACATTTTTAAGAAAGGAAGGAGGAGAAGCGATGGAGGTAGGATTCGGACCAAGGATAATATTTAACATAGGGAACATTCCGATTTCTGAAACAGTTGTGATGACTTGGTTTGTCATGGCGGTATTGTTTGCATTTGCTTTTGTTGCCACCCGAAGGTTTGAACGGGTTCCATCAGGTCTACAAAATGTAACCGAGGCCATTGTGGATGAAATGAATGGTTTAACAGCTCAAACCATGGGTGCGGATAAAAAGGGTTTTGCCCCTTATATGGGAACATTGTTTTTGTTTTTATTGGTTTCTAATATACTAGGAATTTTTGGTCTTCGGCCCCCAACTGCAGATGTGAATGTGACCTTTGCATTGGCATTGACAACATTTGCAATGATTCATTTCTTTGGGGCTAAGACAAAGGGCTTAGGAACGTATTTAAAGGGATTTTTAGAACCATTTGCTTTCATGCTACCACTTAATATTTTGAGTGAGCTTTCATTACCCATTTCATTGGCATTTCGTTTATTCGGAAATATCGTTGGTGGATTCATCATCATGGCCTTGCTTTACGGGGGGCTCGCCAGTGTAAGTGGCATGATAGGACTTGAGTCTTTTCCTATTTTCGCAGCAGGAATTCCTGTTGCATTGCATTTGTACTTTGACCTCTTTGCGGGGGTGCTACAAACCTTTATCTTTGTCATGCTCTCCATGGTGTTCATCGCCATGGCAATGGATTAGAGATGAGTACATAGCAGCCAAGAAAGGCGTCACAATCATCTGGGGAAGAAGACACAATAGAGGAACACAGAGGAGGTGTCAAAATGGGAACCACTGACTTTATCACAATGTTTTTTGAATGGCTTGCTACCTTTGAACCAAGGGCATTGATTCTTGCATCCACTGCCATTGCAGCAGGGCTTGCGATGATTGCTGGAATTGGTCCAGGGATTGGACAAGGCTTTGCCGCGGGTAAGGGTGCCGAAGCAGCGAGTTTAAACCCCAAGAGTGCTAAGTCAGCTTCAATGGTCATGCTACTGGGAGCAGCAGTAGCTGAAACATCGGGGATTTTATCCTTGGTTGTGGCATTAATCATGCTTTATGCCAATCCCCTTGTTAATACGGATGGTGCTGCCATTATATTATCTGCCTCAGTTATTGGAGCAGGATTAGCCATGATCGCCGGCATTGGTCCGGGGATTGGACAAGGATATGCGGCTGGAAAAGGAACTGAAATGGTGGGGAAAAGACCTCAGTACCAACCCATGATTGTTAGAACCATGTTTTTAGGTCAGGCAGTAGCCCAAACTACTGGTATCTATGCATTGATCATTGCGCTCGTTTTGATGTTTGCAAATCCATTAGTTGGGTTGTTATAAAGAAAGTAAGCATTACTTAACCTTGTGAAATTTGAAATACCATTATATTTGTAAAGTTTAAAAAATTCTAAAGGATAATAAAAGGAGGAAATAACTCATGGAACCAATTACAGGAAAAGCATTAATTTTAGCAGCATCTGCCATCGGAGCAGGATTAGCGATGATCGCAGGGATAGGACCAGGAATCGGGCAAGGATATGCCGCTGGTAAGGGAGCTGAGGGTGTTGGTAGACAACCAGAAGCCCAAGGAGATATCGTAAGAACAATGCTACTAGGTGCCGCTGTTGCCGAGACCACAGGGATTTATGGATTAATCATTGCACTAATCCTATTATTTGCGAATCCATTAGTCGGTCTATTATAACAGGGAGAACAAGGAGAACAGGGAGATCAAAGCATCTCCCGATAACTCATAGAAAGGAGGCACGAGAATGCAGGGATTAGTGGAATTTGTGCTATCGAACTTCATTTTTACATTAATCAATCTATGGATCATGTACTGGGTTCTAAAGAAGTTTCTTTTTAAGCCAACAACAGAGTATATGGAAGGACGTAAAAAGTCCATTGCTGATTCAATTCAGGAAGCTGAAATGAAAAATAAAGAGGCAGATGAAAGCAAGGCCCAATATGATATGAAGCTTCAGGATATTAAAAAAGAAAGAAGCCAGATTATTGATGAGGCCACTAAGCGAGCTGAAAAGCGTGGAGATGAGATTATCAAGGCTGCTGAGGATGAAGCTGAAAAGGTCATAGAAAGAGCAATGACTGAAATTCAACGTGAGAAGCAAAAATCCTTAAATGAAATGAAAAATGAAATTTCACAATTGGCCATTGCAGCTGCTACAAAAGTGATTGAAAAAGATTTAGATGAGGGAACCCACCATAAAATGATTCAACAATTTATTGATGAGGTAGGGGAAACAAAATGGCAGAATTAGTTGCAAAGCGATATGCAAAAGCATTGTTTCAAGTGGCCTTTGAAATGAATCGTTATGAGGATGTCACAGAGGAGCTTGCCTTTGTTGCTGAAAATCTAAAGCAACATTCAGATCTTAATGAACTACTGAAAAGCCCTGTGATTACCTTAGGAGAAAAGAAAGAAATCCTCTCCACTATTTTTAAAGAACAGATCAGCCCAGAGGTCTTTAATTTTTTACGCATTTTGCTTGATAAAAGTCGTCAAGGGGATTTTCAAGAAATATATGAAGAATATAAAATACTGGCGGATGCCGGTAAAAACAAAATAGAGGCAGTGGCGATTACAGCACTACCCATGGACAACAATGATTTATTAAAGCTACAAGTAAACCTATCCATGTCTTCAGGAAAAAATGTTAAGCTGAAAAATGAAATCGACCCGACGGTTATTGGTGGTGTCCTTGTGAAAATGGGAGATAAAATCATTGATGGAACGGTTAAAGCCAGACTGAATCAGATGCAGGATCAATTATTACAAATTATAGTATAGAATAGGGGTGATGTCAGATGAATCTGAGACCTGAAGAAATTAGCTCAATAATCCAAGAGCAAATTAAGCGGTATGAGAATAAATTAGAAGTCAAAGATGTAGGAACAGTAATTCAGGTTGGAGACGCGATTGCAAGAATCCATGGACTGGAAAAATGTATGGCTGGAGAGTTATTAGAATTCCCAGGCGGCGTTTACGGCATGGCTTTAAACTTAGAGGAAGACAATGTCGGGTGTGTATTATTAGGATCCGATGACAAGATCAAAGAAGGCGACACAGTTAAAAGAACCGGAAGAATTGTTGAGGTGCCAGTAGGAGAAGCACTACTAGGCCGTGTTGTTAACTCATTAGGACAGCCGATAGATGGTAAAGGACCGATTCAAACTGATAAATATAGGGATATAGAAAGAGTTGCGCCTGGAATCATTGCAAGAAAGTCTGTGCATGAGCCATTACAAACCGGAATCAAAGCCATTGACTCCATGATTCCAATCGGTAGAGGACAAAGAGAGCTGATTATCGGAGACCGTCAAACAGGGAAAACAGCCATTGCCATCGATACAATCATCAACCAAAAACACTCTGATGTTATTTGTATTTATGTAGCCATTGGACAAAAGAAATCCACTGTTTCACAGATTCAAGATACACTAGAAAAAAATGGTGCTATGGAATATACCATCATCGTTGCTTCTACAGCCAGTGAACTAGCCCCATTACAATATATTGCGCCCTATGCTGGTTGTGCCATGGGTGAAGAGTTTATGGAAAACGGCAAGCATGTATTGATTATCTATGATGATTTATCTAAGCATGCGGTGGCTTATCGTGCCATGTCCCTGTTGCTGAGAAGACCACCAGGACGAGAAGCTTATCCTGGAGACGTATTCTATCTACATAGTCGTTTATTGGAAAGAGCGGCAAAGCTAAGTGATGAAAGAGGAGGCGGTTCTTTAACAGCCCTGCCACTGATCGAAACACAGGCGGGAGACGTTTCTGCATATATTCCAACAAATGTAATCTCCATTACTGATGGACAAATATTCCTAGAGTCTGAGCTTTTTTACTCAGGAGTTAGACCAGCGGTTAACCCTGGTATTTCTGTATCCCGTGTTGGAGGAAATGCCCAGATCAAGGCAATGAAGAAGGTTGCAGGTACCCTGAGACTTGAGTTAGCTCAATATCGTGAACTGGCTGCCTTTGCACAATTTGGATCTGAATTAGATAAAGAAACCCAAGCCCGTTTAGCCCAAGGGGAACGTATTATTGAAATGCTAAAACAACCACAATTTAAACCAATGCCTGTGGAAGAACAGGTCATGATGATCTATGCCATTACAAATAAATATCTAACGGATATTGAGGTAGTTGAAATTGGACCATTTGAATCCCAATTCATATCCTATATGGTAGGGCACCATGCTGAAGTTGGTCAGGCAATTCGAGACAATGGGGTCTTGGACCAGGCCTCTGAAACAACCTTAAAAGAGGCTATAGAAGCCTTCAAAAAGCAATTTAAGGCCGAAAGGGAGTAGTGCCAAAGCAACTGCTCAAAGCAGGAGGTGAAAAGTTATGGGTGTAGGTATGCAGGATATTAAACGACGCATTAAAAGTGTTAACAGTACAAAACAGATCACAAAGGCAATGGAGTTGGTTTCCTCAGCAAAGCTTAGGAAAGCAAGACTGAAACTGGAAAAAACCCGTCCTTACTTTAAGGTTGTTGAAGAGACCATCAATGACATTGTTTCTTCTACTCAAGGAATTCGACATGATTTGATTACTCCTAGGGAAGTGAAAAAGACAGCATATATTGTCATCACTGCAGACCGTGGATTATCCGGTGGATACAATGCCAATGTCATTAAGGCGGCGGTGAACCATTTGCAGGAGAAGGAGCGTGTTTCCATCATTGCCATTGGCAAAAAAGGTAGAGGCTTCTTTAGAAAGCGTGGATATGATCTAGACGGGGAATTCACCAAGATATCAGAGAACCCCTCTTTTTCTGATGCCCAAGGGATTGGAAAGCTAGGGATGGAGCTCTATAAACAAGAATTAGTTGATGAGCTTTATTTAGTCTATACTGAATTCGTTAGTACCATCACTCACAAGCCTAGGGTGGTTAAACTACTGCCCCTAGAGCCACAGACTGGTGGAGAAGGAGCTGAAAAGCCAAAGGAACGAGATGAATTTATGTCCTATGAACCCTCTCCAGAGGAGGTATTGGATTATTTAATTCCTAAATATATAGAGAGTATGCTCTATGGTGCCCTGGTGGAGTCTTCCACAAGTCAACAGGGAGCAACAAGAGTTGCCATGGAAAGTGCCACAGATAACGCAACGGATATGATTGACGGGCTACAATTACAATATAACCGAGCGCGACAAGCCTCCATTACTCAAGAGATTGCAGAAATCGTTAGTGGAGCCGAGGCATTAAAATAGAACAAAGGAGGTAGAAGGATGGCTACAGGAAATGTAGGAAAGCTGGTTCAAATTATTGGAGCGGTTGTCGATATAAGATTTAGTAGCGAGGAGATTCCAGCGCTATTAAGTGCGATTACGATCCAAGGACCTGATGGACTTGTTACTGTTGAAGTCGCGCAGCATATCGGTGATGATACCGCTAGATGTGTGGCAATGAGATCAACCGATGGTCTAGTAAGGGGAATGGAAGCCATTGATACAGGGGCACCTATTACGGTCCCTGTAGGAAGAGAAACCCTAGGTCGAATTTTCAACGTATTAGGAGAAGTAGTAGATGAAGGGAAGCCAGTTGAGGCTAAAATGCATTTACCGATTCACCGTGAAGCCCCAAGCTTTGAAGAGCAAGAGGCAGCCACTGAAATTTTCGAAACAGGAATTAAAGTCGTTGACTTGATTGCTCCCTATGCAAGGGGTGGAAAGGTTGGACTATTCGGAGGAGCCGGTGTAGGGAAAACCGTATTAATTATGGAATTAATTAATAATATAGCGAAAGAGCATGGTGGACTCTCTGTATTCGCCGGAGTTGGTGAGCGTACAAGAGAGGGAAATGACCTGTATCATGAGATGATCGAGTCTGGGGTTATTGATAAAACATCCCTTGTGTACGGTCAGATGAATGAGCCACCAGGAGCCAGAATGCGTGTTGGTTTAACAGGATTGACTATGGCAGAATACTTTAGAGATCAAGAGGGACAGGATGTTCTGTTGTTCATTGATAATATATTCCGATTTACCCAAGCCGGTAGTGAGGTGTCGGCCCTATTAGGTCGTATGCCAAGTGCCGTTGGTTACCAGCCGACACTGGCTACGGAGATGGGTGCCCTCCAGGAGCGAATCACTTCTACTAAGAAGGGATCAATCACTTCTGTACAGGCAGTTTATGTACCAGCCGATGACTTAACTGACCCAGCACCAGCCACAACATTTGCCCATTTGGATGCAACCACAGTACTTTCTAGACAGATTTCTGAGCTAGGAATTTACCCAGCGGTGGATCCATTGGACTCAAACTCAAGAATCCTTGATCCAGCCACTGTTGGACAAGAACATTATGAGGTAGCCCGTGGGGTACAGGAAGTATTACAAAGATACAAAGAACTACAAGATATTATTGCTATTCTTGGTATGGATGAATTATCCGATGAAGATAAATTAACAGTAGCAAGAGCAAGAAGGGTACAACGTTTCCTATCTCAACCATTCTTTGTTGCAGAACAATTTACAGGTATGGCAGGAAAGTACGTCCCATTAAAAGAGACAATTAGAGGATTCAAAGAAATACTAGATGGAAAGCATGACGACTTACCAGAATCCGCTTTCTTGTTTGTCGGAAGTATAGACGAGGCTGTAGAAAAAGCAAATAAAGGGTAGGTGGTACGTATGGCTTCTAAGTTCCGTTTGCAAATCGTAACACCAGATCGAACATTCTTAGATGAAGAAGTAGAAATGGCTGTTGTTAGAACTGTTTCTGGTGATGAGGGGATATTAAGTGACCATATGCTAATGGTGACACCTTTGAAAATCGGCAAGATGAAAATCCAAATAGGGGATGAACTTAAGGAAGCCACTATTGCTGGCGGATTTATTCAAGTGGATCAGGATAAGACCATCATCATTACCGATGCAGCTGAATGGCCTGAAGAAATTGATGTATCTAGGGCAGAAGAAGCAAAGCAACGGGCCGAAGAGAGACTTCAGAAAGAACGAGAGGAAGTGGACACCTTTAGAGCAGAGATTGCTTTAAAGAAGGCAACCAATCGTTTGGGGTTGACCAAAAATAAATAAAGAAAGGAGGCAGGGGTAACCCTGGCTCCTTTTTTGAGTACTTGCCATAGCATAAGACGAATTTTTAAGCACTTGTGATTTTTAACAAAGGGGCGTTAAAAATAGAGTGCGCTATGAGTCGTTGCGATAGCATAAGACGAATTTTTTGAGCACTTGCTAATATGATATAATATCAAAATCGTACTCTGGTGGATCTTCCTCCTCGATGGTGATGATGAGGCGGATGGGTAGACTGACAATCATTTGATAGGATTCGCTGATCCAGCCCATGTCGGTGTGGATGGAGAGGGGGGAAATGTCGTCTGAGAGACGGTGGAGCATCACTCGCCCATCCTTCATTTCGATTTTCCCAGTATAGGATTGACCCCTAACTTCGAAGGGAAACTCTAAAAATTCTGCTTCGGGACTCTCTTCTAGTGGAAATCGATGGATCACTGTACCATCTAGGTTGACAACCACCATTTTTCCTTCCTCGACAGTTGTTAAAAGTCTAGGGATTGCAAAGATTGAAGCCACACTCAGCGCCAGTATGGCAAAGATTAAAATTTTATCTCCTTTTGTCATCATTTTAAACATAAAGTGAAACCTCCCAGTAGGTAAAGCGTACTATCGTCATATTGTCATATTCTGCAAATGCACTGTCTTCGTATATTCTAGTAAGCTTTTAAGTTGTGCACACACAGAAAGATAAATTATTCATACACAATCATTTTATATTATATATTATTTAACAAAGTTTTTCAAAAGAATTATGTCCCAGTTTTTTGGGTAACTTAGTAATGAGCATATTAATAAAAGAATATGATTGTAAATGTAGGGGAAAATTTATTCTCCAAAAAGAAAGAAATCCTAAAGGTGCAGGAGAATTCATTCTCCGATAATTACATATAGAGGTGATAAAATGTCCAAGAAAAGTGAATTAGATAAAACAATTGAAGTGGGTCTCCATGGGACACCAGAGATCAAGAGAGAAGAAAAGAAAAAATGGTTGGGAGAATTCAGGGAAAGGGTTGTCCTAGGACTCACCAAGGAACAGGCTGGGATGATGGAGGCTGAAAGATACGTGGAGGAGGCCCTACGGGATCCTATGGGTGAGATGCTCATCTTAAACTATAGCCTACCAATGAAAGTGACTTCCAAGTATATGCGTGTGGCAAAGGACTTAAATAAGGAATACCGCTCTGTCTCAACAGATTATCCAGAGGCTATGGGAATTGTGGTGGCCAGTCGAAATGCAATTGACCGACAGGCTGTGATGCCAGAAATTCAAGGATTCCCAGAAAAATTCAAGCACTTAAGGCATAAGGAGCTCTGTGGAGAATGCTATGGTGAACTAGAACAGATCGCTCCTGATTACGTCAGTCAATTTAAACAGATTAACTTTTTTAATAAGATGATAGGAATCAAATGTAGTGCTTGTGAAAAGAAAGAAGACGGTGGACCGTTGATGTAAAAAAATAAAAAATTTTCACAAAGTGTATAACCTCCTTAGACCGGGTCAATAATTAAACTAAGAAGGGAAGAGGCTCAAGATGTAAAATATAGATGTTTTTCGTCCCCCTTTAACATCGTACTTTACAGACTTAGGTCTCTTCCCTTTGCTTATGCATATTTTTATGGAATTTACCCATTTAAATATGCAACTTTCTAAAAAAGAAAAGGAGGCTACATATTATGAAAAAGATAGCAACCATGGCAATTATTTTTTCGTTGTTTTTTGGACTGGTTTATTATGCATCAGCCTATTTTATAAAGGATCAAGAAAATATTGGAGATGTGGAAATCCATGGAATTATCCAGGCATTTGAAATAAGTGAGAGTCGTTTATTGGAATATAACACCAATACAACTTTATCTATCCCTGACACATTTTGGTCCATTGAGGAAATGAGAATCATAAAAAAGGATTTGATCAAAGCCTTTGAACTTAATGGCCAGAGAAAAGATATAATAAATTATGAGCATCATGACCCTTATTTTATTGAAGATTACGAAGAGATAGAGGGAGATGTTATTTATTCTAACGAGATTCAGGAGGAAGGATATCGACAAATAACATTGACTGCCATTGAAAATAGTGGGAAAATATCTGTAATTATCCTACAAGCAACGGAGTTTGATGGAGAAAAAGAAGCACATATTATTGTTGACATTGTCCAGAATAAAGAGTATAAAGGTATAGTGGAAACATGTAATCAAAGTGAGGGAATTTTATCGAAATATGGAATGGATATGGAAACCACTATTATAATTGTGGGGACCTATGACGAAGAGATAGAAACGAAAGCACAGTTGGCGAAGCTAGAAGAAGTTTTACATGCTGTTATGGGACAAAAAGTCGAACAAGTACAGGATGAGCATTACACAATGCTAACAGGATATACATCCTTGATACCCCAAGCAATTCAGTATGATGGAAAAACTGTCAACTTACAGCTGGCAATGCGCTATAATTCATATGAAAACCGAACTTATTTATGGATTGCAACCCCTTTGATTACCACCACTTACTAATTGAATTGGATATAGAAAGTGAGGAAAAAATGTGGGCAAAATCATTGTAGAAAAAAGTGGACCATTACAAGGAACCATTCGGGTAAGTGGCGCTAAAAATTCAGTTTTACCGATTCTAGCCGCCTCCTTATTAGCCACAGAACAATGTACACTAGAAGACGTTCCTGCCCTCAAAGATGTAGAAGTCATTTGTGAAGTACTCACATCCTTAGGCGCCGACGTAAGAAGGATTTCCAGGGATAAAATAGAAGTGAGTGCTGCAGATATTGATAATTTTGAAGCACCCTATGAATTAGTGAGAAAAATGAGAGCGTCCTTTTTAGTCATGGGACCATTATTAGCTCGATTAGGGAAGGCTCGAATTTCAATGCCTGGAGGGTGTGCCATTGGCACCAGACCTATTGACCTGCATTTAAAAGGGTTTAAAGCATTAGGAGCAAAGATTACAATGGGGCATGGCTTTGTAGAAGCAAAGGCAGACCAGTTAATAGGAAGTCGTATTTATTTAGATTTTCCCAGTGTTGGGGCAACAGAGAATATTATGATGGCTGCAGTTTTAGCTAAGGGGCAGACAGTTATTGAAAATGCTGCTGAAGAGCCAGAGTTAATCGACCTAGCCAACTTTTTAAACAAAATGGGTGCTGATGTGAGAGGCGCTGGAACAGATACCATTAAGATTAATGGGGTAGACAAATTAGGAGGCGCTGTTCATCCAGTGATTCCAGATAGAGTGGAAGCAGGAACCTATATGATTGCGGCAGCCATTACCGGAGGAAACCTATTCATCGATAACGTGATGGTAGATCATCTCAAGCCTATCATGGCTAAGCTCAGGGAATGTAATATTGAAGTCAGCGAAGAAGGAAATGGTGTCCGGGTTATTGCGGAAAACCGTCCTAAGGCAGTGGATATCAAAACCATGCCTTATCCAGGGTTTCCCACGGATATGCAGGCCCAGTTTATGGCCTTGATGTGTGTTGCTGAAGGAACCAGTGTCATTACCGAAACCGTATTTGAAAATCGTTTTATGCATGTCAGTGAGCTCAAGAGAATGGGTGCTGACATCAAAATAGAAGGGCGTAGTACTGTCATTGAAGGACGGACTGATCTCCAGGGAGCTCCTGTAAAGGCAACGGATTTAAGGGCTGGAGCAGCCTTGATTTTAACAGGACTTGTATCTGAAGGTAAAACAGAGATCTCAGATATTTATCATATTGACAGAGGCTATGTGGATATTGAAGAGAAGCTACGAAATGTAGGAGCAATTATATATCGAGAAGAATAAATGAAATGATTGATAACCATCTGTTTCCATTAGGGAATAGGTGGTTATTTTTTTATAGGCAACCGCATATACCTTATTATGGTGCAAAAGTGAGGAGAGGTGACGGATGCGGCGTATTTTTTTTACAGTAATTGCTTTTGCGGTGGCGACACTGCTCATTCCTATGCTGATTATTAGGAGCTGTGATTTATCCACTCCTGAGGAGGACAAGTCACGGGATCCAGCGGTGGTTGAATCGGATTTAAAGGTGAATGTGTATAACCATGATACTGGGGAAATCATGGAGCTCTCATTGGAAGATTATGTGACAAATGTTGTTGCAGCTGAAGTGCCGGCTGCCTTTGAAGTGGAAGCCATCAAAGCCCAGGCTGTTGCCGCAAGAACATTTACAATTTGGAGGCGATATCTATATGGGGAGGAAGGACATCCAAACTATCCTGGTGCCATTTTATCAACAAGTCATAGGGATTCCCAGGAATGGTTATCGGAGGAACAATTATTAGAACGTCATGGAAGCCGATGGATGAATGATTATTGGCCTAAGATCCAAGAGGCGGTGGAAGAAACCCAGGGTGTGATTATGACCTATAACATGCAGCCCATTGAACCCCTATATCACTCCACCAGTGGTGGCATGACGGAAAACTCAGAGGATGTGTTTGCATCAGCAGTCCCTTATCTACGGAGTGTTTCCAGTCCATACGAGGAGAGATCCCCTGTGCTTATTGATGAAAAAATAGTATCGATTAAAGAATTCATTGATACCATAAAAGACAGATATCCTAGAATAGAATTAAACCAAAGTAACCTAGACAGACAAATAGACATTTTAGAAAGAAGTAGCGGAGGAAGAATCACAAGAATTAAGGTGGGGAGTGAAGAACTAACTGGACGAGAAATTCGAGAATTTTTTGAACTGCGCTCTGCAGATTTTGAGATGAATTTTAGTCAAAATAATGTGACGTTTATAACAAAGGGATATGGCCATGGGGTTGGTATGAGCCAATGGGGGGCTAATGGAATGGCAGAACAGGGGTACAGCTTCGAGAAAATTTTAGAGCATTATTATCAAGGGGTGACATTAAGTCGATTGGTGACCTATAGAGAGTAGGGGAGGCTAGATCAAATTAACCTTCCCTGCTTCATCATGTATAAAAAATTACCTTCTTCCATTTGCTAAATTTGTATATTTCATCATGAAATGGTGATAATACCAAATGGAGGTGGGCTTTATGTCAAACGAAAATAATAATAAAAACAATAATGACAAAAAGAAAGACAAAAAAACATTGTACCAGTTTTTAGACAAGGAAGGATTTTATATTATTCTATTTTTATGTGTATGTATTGTTGCAGTGACCGCAATTTGGGTATCGAATCAAAGTGGAGATGACTTTATTAGTGAAGCTCCTGAGGATCGAGGCCCTGATGTTACCTTAGTGGAAGGTGATGGGGAGGAGCAAGAACAAGAAGAGGACTCTAGGGAAACGGCTATTGTAGGTGAATCTGAGGAGGAAGGGGAACCCTCTGAAGAAACCTCTCAGAACACTGAAAAACTTGAAGAGCAAGAGCAAATACAAGAGCAGGAAAGTGAAAAACCAATCGTAGAGGCAACACCAAAGCAAGAAGAGAAACCGAAAACACAGGAAATCATAGAAGACAAGGATGCTAAAGAAGAAGTGGCACCTACAGCTAGCAGTGCCCAAGACATGGCACTGCCTGTGGTTGGGAAGTTAGGCATGTCCTTTGCCGATGACCGTCTTGTTTATCATCGAACACTAGAGCAATGGGCAACACATCATGGGATTGACCTTCATGCTGAAGAGGGTGCACCGGTCAAGACAGTCTTAACTGGAGAGGTTGTTGAGGTCCTTAATGACTCCATCATTGGGATTACCGTGACCATCGATCATGGGGATGGATTGATGACAAGATACAGTAACCTGTCTACCGATGCCATGGTCAATGTAGGAGATCATGTAGAAAAGGGTAAAACCATTAGCGGGGTAGGAAAAACCTCAGTCAATAAAAGAGAAGAAGGGGCACTACTTCATTTCCAAGTATTGAAGGATAACAAACCAGTAGATCCACAGGCTTATTTACCTAAACTAAATTAAGTATTTTAAGTGGCTATTGTTCTAAAAAGAGTTTTGTAGAGGTAAAGTAATAAACAGGGTGGAATAACTAAAGATGCTTTAGTTATTCCACCTTTTATTTATGAAAAATTGCACTATGACTAGAACATATAGGTGGGTATTGTAGATAATCTAAATGGAAAATTACATATTGACAATAGTAAACTAGTAATATACAATAAATGAATAATTATTTATTTATTGTTGCGTAGGGAGGAATAACTGTGGCAAGAATTACTGAACCTGAAAAAATGGAGAATATTAAGAAGGCTGTAATGGGGGCGATCATAGAACATGGATATACGGGTATGTCCATTGCTTCAATCAGTGAAAGAGCTGGTGTATCACCAGGTTATCTATATAGACATTATAGTAGTAAAGAAGAGTTAGTACAGGAATTGGTAGATTCACAAATGAGTAAAATTTTTAACAGCTTCATAGCAGATATTGATACATCCAGCACGATTTATGAAGCCGCATATAAAACCATAGGAAAATTATTTATGAAAGCCAATGAAGAACCAATTTTAGCAAAATTTATGGCTTCAGTTGTGATGGATGTTAGGATACCAGCAAAAAACAAAGCTGATAATTTCAAAAACATCTTAGAACTAGCGAGTAAATGCATCGAATTAGGAAAAAAAACTGGTGAAATTAATCAAAGGGTAACTGCAACGGAAGTATTAACTGTTTCTTTTACGATACCCTTTAGATATTTATTAATCTCATTTGAATTAGATAAAGATAAGAAATTTACACAAGAAGAGATAAAAAGAATAACAACAATATGTGTTAATGCAATGAGATAATTTTTTTTAAATATAAATAAATAAATATTCATTTATTTATAGTGCTGCACACATTAAATAGGGGGTATCAATATGAAGAGAATAACATCAATTCTACTTATTAGTCTTCTAATATTAACAGGCTGTACTGCTGAACACATAGAAGAAGAAAAGGAAGTTGTTAAGAAGGTTTATACAAAAACGATAGAGGCTTCAGCATATTCTAATGACTTAACCCTGAGTGGCAATGTAGTTCCAACTCAAATGGTTAAGCTATCCTTTAAAATCCCTGGA
This sequence comes from Alkaliphilus metalliredigens QYMF, assembly GCF_000016985.1. Taxonomy (NCBI): domain Bacteria; kingdom Bacillati; phylum Bacillota; class Clostridia; order Peptostreptococcales; family Natronincolaceae; genus Alkaliphilus; species Alkaliphilus metalliredigens. Next base: position 398,646 of record NC_009633.1, read on the forward strand.
GTTGTTTCCAACGTTTTAGTTAATGAAGGAGATGTTGTAAAAGAGGGTCAACCTATTGCCACAATGGAACAAGGAGATTATTTAATTAGGGTTAAGGCGTCACAAGCAGAGTTAGAAGCAGCTAGACTACAAATTGAAACGGAAATTCCAGCTAAAACGAATCAGGCGAAAGCACAATATGAACTTACAAAGATAAAGTATGATAGAGTCAAAGCTCTATTTGAACAGGGGGCTGTTTCTCAGTCTCAATTGGATGAAATTTCTACAAAATTAATCGTCGACGAAAATACTTATAATCAAGCAGTAGATGCAAAAGAAGTTGCAGAAACAAAACTTCAAATGGCAGAGGCATCTCTTGACTTAGCAAATGCTAATATAAGTGATACGACAATTTACAGTCCTATAGATGGGGTGATTTTACAGAAAATAGTAGCGTCAGGGGAAACAACAAGTGGGGGGCATCCTATCGTCGTAATTGGTGAGGTAAACAAGGTTTGGGCGGAAATCGGTGTCTCGGATGAATATATAAATGCTTTGCGTATCGGTCAAAAATCGGATGTTTATATTTATGGTATAGATAAGACTGTGGAGGGAATCATTGATGAGATTGCGTTTTTAGCAGATACAAAAACCAGAACATTTCCTGTGAAAATTTTACTAAATAATCCTAATGGAGAACTAAAACCAGGGATGATTACGAAGGTAAACCTTAATTTAAGCAATAAGGAAAAAATGCTGATTCCTTTATCCAGTGTCCTACAGCTATCTACTGGTTCAGCTGTTTATGTTTACTCAGAAGAGACTCAAACGGTTAGTATGAGAATGATTGAAACGGGGGAAATCGTAAAGGATAAAATTGAAGTGATTGAAGGATTGGAGCTTGATGAAAAAATAGTTATTGAGGGGCAGTTCCTTCTTCGTGAGGGAGAGCAGGTTGTGGTAGAGGAGCTGATAGTATGATTAAGTGGAGTGTAAATCATAAAAGTATCATTATGCTATTTGTAGTTCTGACACTAATAGTGGGTGGATTTTTATATGGGGCTATGGAGAGACAAGAAAATCCTACTGTTGCAGCTCCAGTAGCTGTAATCAAGATAATCTATCCAGGTGCGACACCTGAAGATATAGAGAAACTCATTATAAAGCCTGTTGAAGATGAAATGAACAGAATTTCTGACATAAAAACAATAGAAAGCTTTGCTCTAGATAGTATTGGCATTGTTAAAGTGACATTGAAGGATCTAAGTGATGGAAAAATTGATGAAGCTTGGAATGAAGTAAAATCTGGGCTGGACACCGTAAAACCATTGTTGCCACCAGATGCTCATGAGCCAACGATGGAAACAGACCTTGCAAGTTCTTATGGTATCATTATAGGTCTTACTTCACAGGACTATACCTACCAGAACTTAAGTGAAGTTGCAAATAAATTGAGGGATGAACTGATAACAGATCCAGGTGTGAAGGCTATTGACATTGATGGAGAGATCAATGATCAAATCCATATCAATCTTGATATGATTAAGCTAGAGCAATATACTGTTTCTCCAACAGACATTGCCACCGCAATAAAGGCTAGAAATATTAATATTCCTGGAGGGAATCTTGTAATGGATCAGGTGAAGATACCGGTCCAAGTGTCGGGAGAATATAAGGACATTGAAGAAATCAAAAACACCATTGTAGCTGTATCCACTGAAACAGGGGCACCCATTTACTTAAAAAATGTTGCAGATGTGGTACGGATACAAGAAAAAAAAGAAATATTCGCCTCTGTCAACAATGAAAAGGCTTTGCTTATTGGTGTAGAATATATGGATGGACAAAATATCGTTGCCATAGGGGAACGATTAAATACCATCCTTGATGAATTTAGCATGAATCAGCTCTATGAAAATATGGAACTTATTACACTGACAGATCAGGCGAATTTTACAAAGGATGCTATCAACTTATTTGAAAAAAATCTTCTTTCTGCTATCCTACTAGTGGTTATGGTGGTAGTTGTAACAATGGGGCTTAGAAGTGCCATCGTTGTGTCTTTGCCCATCCCCATTGTCATAGTCATGGTATTTATTTTCATGTATTTATCGGGTATACCATTGCATCAGGTCTCAATAGCTTCACTCATTATATCTCTTAGTCTATTGGTGGCAAATGGTATTGTTGTCAATGACAATATCAATGTTTACCTGGAAAAGGGACATGACAGACTAACTGCTTGCACAAAGGGGATTCAGGAGGTGAAGATTCCTATTCTAACCTCTACCCTTACGACGGTGGCTTCCTTCATACCTTTGGCTATGATGCAGGGAGTTTCAGGGAAATTTGTAAAAAGTCTGCCTGTTTTGGTTTCGGTTGCTTTAATAGGTTCCTATATTACAGCCTTAACTGTTATACCTGCCCTAGGCTATAAGCTTTTAAAGGTAAAAGAAAAGGATACCGAAGGAAAAGGAATAAAAACAAAGATAGCAAAAGTTTTAAAAGTAGATGGATTTTCCGCATATATATTGAATCTTTATGGAAGGTTGCTTAAGGGAGCATTAAAGATCCCGGTTCTTGTGATATTGTTTTTTGTAGGGACTTTGATAGCAAGTCTATGGGTGATACCATCATTAGGGGTTCAGCTGTTTCCACCTGTAGAGAGAGATCAATATGTTATCGATGTTACGACACAAGACGGTAGTGATGTAGAAAAAACTGAAAAAGCAGCCATAATGATAGGTGATTTACTAAAAGAAGATGTGACTATTAACGACTTTGCATACAAAGTGGGTGATGGTATGCTGCAATATTATGTTACATTTATCCCAAATGACCCAGCTTCTAACAAGGTGCAATTTCTTATAAATGGTGATCGTGATGAGGTTAGTAGAATAGAAAAAGAATTGAGTACAAAGGTTCCAGGGGTCTCCATAAACATAAGGCAATTGGAAAATGCAGCACCTGTTACGTATCCAGTTCAGGTACGGGTATCAGGACAGGAAATATCGGAGCTGAGACGTATAGCAGAGGAAATAAAAGATATTACTCATGATGTGCCAGGCATAAAAAGCATAGAGGATAACTATGGATATGATTCCTATAAGCTTAATATAAGGGTAAACGAAGAAAAAGCAAATTTAGTGGGTGTTACAAACTATGATATCGCCAGCACTGTAAGAATGGCTGTTAACGGACTTACAGTTTCAGAGCTTAAAGAAGAGGACATAGAAAAGGATGCTATTCCTATAATTCTTAAAATTCCTGATGAAAAGAAACAAGATAGAGATGTTCTAAATAATATTTTTATTACTTCTCAAATTACAGATAAAAATATTCCTATCAATCAAATTGCTGAGATAGAGACAGAGACTTCTTTAAACAAAATAGTGAGAAGAAATGGAGGAAGAACCATTACTGTAGGAATATTTGTTGAAAGTAGGTACAACTCAAATGAAATTTCAAAATCTGTGGAAGAACTTTTAAAAGATTATAAATTACCAGATGGATACACCATAGAGTTTGGGGGAGAAAGTGAAGAACGTAGCGATGCCTTTGATTCTATGAAAGTTCCTGCTATCCTTGCAATTGTTATTATTTATCTCATTTTAGTGATACAATTCGGCAACTTAAAAGAACCTTTAATTATCATGGGAACAATTCCTTTATCCTTCATAGGGATTATATGGGGGCTAAAGTGGATGGGATATCCCATAGGATTTATGGCACTTTTAGGGGCTATAAGTTTAATGGGGGTTGTGGTTAATAATGGGATTGTCTTGCTGGATTTTATTAAACTTTTAGTAAAAGAAAAGGATGATGTGAAAGAGGCTATTATTGAGGCGTGTAAAACCAGGATGCGACCGATTATGATAGGCATGATTACCACGGTTATTTCACTGATTCCCTTAGCCTTATCTGGTGGTGCATTGTGGGCACCGATGGCTACTTCAATTATATTTGGTATGTTGGTTTCATCTGTTCTAACATTACTTGTCATTCCTTGTGCATACTTTGTTATTCAGGGGAAGGAAGGCTTAAATTAGTGAATCTATAACAAGATATTCTGAGTATTAAATTAAAGTATTTACCTAAACTAAATTAAGTATTTTAAGTGGCTATTGTTCTAAAGCCACTCCCCCCCTCATATGATAAATTAAGATATGATCATAGAGGGGGGTAAACGTTGAAGGACTATATAGAAAAGCGAGCCGTTGAAATCGCAAACTATATTATAAATCAAGGAGCCACCGTCAGACAAACAGCTCGTGTATTCGGGGTGAGTAAAAGTACAGTCCACAAAGATGTTACAGAGAGACTTCCGAAGATTAACCCTCTAGTGGCTAATCAAGTGAAAGATATACTTGATACCAACAAGGCAGAAAGACACATAAGAGGTGGAAAAGCCACGAGGATGAAATATAAAAGCAAAGATAGAAGAGTGCAGTGAAAAAGTAAAGTGAAAGTAAAGGGATCTCCTCGGTTTTTTTGAGGAGATTTTTTTATATGAATTCATATTTTCATGGTTTAAGAGGACCAAAAGTAAAGGAAGACAAAAAAATTAAAAAAATTAAAAAAAATTAAAGGATTTTGTTTTTTTTTATCGAAACCTATTCATATTGCGTACATATAAGAAGAGACTTAAATCTACTTTTGTGGCAGTCCTTAGTGTGTTTATCCACAGGGAGTCTTGGTAATATACCGAAGATCAAGAAAGGATATTCAATATACCTTGAGTAAACGAATTAATAACATAAATGGAATGACTAACAGCGGATTAAAGAAAGCGGGGATAAGTATGTTTGGTTTTGGATCTGATATTGGAATTGATTTAGGTACTGCAAGTGTTTTAGTATTTGTAAAGGGTAAAGGAATAGTGTTACAGGAACCATCGGTGGTAGCCATTGATAAGAACACCAACAATATTTTGGCTGTAGGAGAAGAAGCAAGAAGGATGCTAGGAAGAACACCGGGAAACATCGTGGCCATTAGACCCCTAAAGGATGGTGTGATTTCTGATTATGAAGTGACAGAGAAGATGTTAAGGTACTTTATCCAAAAGACTACGGGAAAGCGCATTTTCTTTAAACCCAAGATTATTGTGTGTGTACCCAGTGGTGTAACAGAAGTTGAAAAACGAGCTGTAGTAGATGCCACCACAGAGGCTGGGGCCAGAACAGCGTATTTGATAGAAGAGCCTATTGCTGCGGCCATTGGAGCAGGATTGGATATTTCGATACCAAATGGGCATATGATTGTGGACATTGGAGGCGGAACCTGTGATGTTGCTGTTATTTCCCTAGGTGGAATTGTGGTCAGTACATCCATTAAGGTAGCTGGAGATAAGTTTGATGAAGCCATTATTCGCCATATGCGTAAAAGACATAATATTATGATTGGTGAAAGAACTGCTGAGAATATGAAAATCGAAATCGGTTGCGCATATCCTCGGGCAAAGGAAGTGACCATGGATGTTAGGGGGAGAAATCTTGTGTCAGGACTTCCTGTTAACATCAAGATTTCCAGCGAAGAAATATTAGATGCACTGGAGGAATCGGTATCATCCATTGCCGATGCCGTACATAGTGTGTTAGAAAAAACACCACCGGAGTTAGCTGCGGATATTAGTGATCAAGGGATCGTCATGACTGGTGGTGGTGCACTCTTGTGGGGGCTAGATAAGTTGATTTCAAAAAGAACAGGAATTCCTGTTTATATTGCAGAAGATGCGATTTCCTGTGTGGCTAAGGGAACCGGGCAGGCATTAGATTCCATACATCTTTTAGAATCAGGTGCAAATGCCAAAAGAGGTGGCAGACGATAAGGGGTAAAAGTAGAAGAGCTACCTAATAGAACCAACAGATTCAATCACGATAATATAATCAAACTAGAAATGTATAGGAATCCTGGCGCCAAAGGATTCCTATGTTTATGCCAGGAAGTTGGATTTAAAAGTTTGAGTTGTATTGATGTAATGAGTAAGGCAGTCTATGAGTTCAAACAGGGGTTAGGTTTTAGGGGGGATTATGATTAAAAAAGCAATTGAATTAAAAAATGTTAGAAAAGTGTACCGGGTAGGTGAAGAAAAGGTCATCGCATTGAATGATATATCATTTTCGGTAGACTATGGAGAGGTTTGCTGTTTATTGGGGACTTCCGGCTCTGGAAAGTCCACCCTATTAAATATGATGGCGGGGCTTGAAAAACCCACAAGGGGACAGGTGATTGTCAATGGAAGACATGTGGAGAAAATGGATGAGAATCGATTGGTTCAATTCAGACAGAAAAATATTGGGTTTGTCTTTCAGTCCTATAATCTTTTGCCAACATTAACCGCCATAGAAAATGTGAGTTTACCCCTTACCTTTAGAGGGGTGAACAAAAAAATAAGAGAGCGGTTGGCAGTGGAAATGTTAGAGGCTGTGGGATTAAAAACCCATATTAAACACAAGCCAACTCAAATGAGTGGCGGACAGCAACAAAGGGTTGGGATTGCCAGAGCATTCGTGACAAAGGCACCCATTATTTTTGCCGATGAGCCAACGGGAAATTTAGACTCCAAGACAACTGATGAAGTATTAAAACTGATGCTTCGATTAGTTAAGGAGAATAATCAAGCACTTGTTTTAGTGACTCATGATAAGGGTATCTCTAAATTTGCCCACAAAGTATACTATATGTTAGATGGAAATATTGAAAAAGTCGAAGTGAACAGCTCGAAAATGGGGGGATAAAACATGAAGAAAAGAATAAATAAGATATCTATAATATTATTATTAATCTTGATACTGCAACCATTTAGCGGATATGCACAGGATCGAATACAAGATGCTAATCTAGTGATTGGTAGAAACTATAAGGTTCCTGTTTTACAGGCGGGAAATGAAGAGAGACTATCTATACCAATTGAAAACACCACATCTGGTGAAGCGTATAGTATATATGTTTCACCGATAATTGATGACCCGGCTGAATTTCCTTTTGTAATAGATCAAATGATACCTAGTCGGCGGATTGCTGCCATTGCAGGAAAAACGCGTGAAAATGTTCATTTTAATTTCCAAGTACGGTCAAATATAGAGCCTAAAACATATCCGATTCAATTCAATATTGAATATACATTGCCTAGCGGAAACATCGCTAAAACTTCAGAGACAATATATATACAAATAGAAAATGACCAAGAAGTCCCGAATCTAAGGTTGAACCTGATGAAAATGGCTCAGGATAAGCTAGTAGCAGGACAAAATCAACCTGTGACATTAACAATTGAAAATACAGGGGATTTAGTAGCTAAGAATATTGAGGTGCAATTGACTGGCGTGGAAGCCAATGGCATCAGTCTAATCACACCGATTGATACTCATAAAATTGATCAGATGGAAGGAAAAGAGAAAAAAGAGGTTTTCTACACAATTGTAGCAGATGATAATTTAGAGGATGGAACTTATGTTTTAGATCTGATTATGAAATACAAGGATGAATATAATAAAGCTTACGAAGGTGAAAGCAAGGTACGTATTCCTGTAGTTGCAAGTAGTAGCGTGGAGACGAGTTTCTCTTTAGAAAAACTTAATTATCCAGAAACTGCCATTGAACCACATACTGATTTCACCATATCCTTTGATTTGAAAAATACTGGAGCAGAAGATGCACAGAAAGTTAAAGTCAGTATTGATGGTGGCGAAGGAATCCTGCCTAAGTCTATGCCAATTAAAAACATTGGTAATCTAGTAGCAGGTAAACAACAACCTGTAGAGTTTACTCTTTTTGCCAAGGAGGGTATTGAAGACAAAAATTATCCCATTCAAATTACTGTAGAGTATGAGACCGATAGTGGTCGAACCAAAGAGATGAAATCCTTCGAACAATATGTTGGTGTATTTGTTAAGGATAAAAAAACATCTGCCGGAGCTCCTAAAATTATTGTTGATCAATATGATTATGATGGAGAGTATGTTAAGGCGGGAGAACCCTTTGACTTGACGGTTTCATTTTTGAACACCAATCATGAAAAAACAGTCAAGAACATTCGGGTGAGTATTTCTTCCACTGGAGATGTTTTTGCACCGGTGACGGGAAGCAACTCTTTTTTCATTTCGGAAATTACATCCCAGGGGAGTACAATGAAAAATATTTCATTGAGACCTAAGGTGGATGCAGAGTATGATACCCATAACTTATTTATAGACATAGAGTATGAGGATGACCAAGGAGAGGCCTATAGTGTCAAGGAAATGGTGGGAATTCCAGTTGTACAAAATGTCACATTGATGATAGATGAGGTCATGACTTCACCGGAGAACTACTCAGGAAATCCAACGGCACTATCGGTGGAATTTTATAATACTGGTAGGGCTCTCATTAGAAATTTAGTGATACGAACTGAAGGGGATATTGATATCACCGAAGGAAGCTTATATATAGGCAATCTAGAGCCTGGAAAAAACAATTATTATGATGTGACAGTCACCCCTAGGGAACCAGGCACAACAACCGGCCGTATGATCTTTGAGTACGATGATGAGATTGATCAACATTATGTGGTAGAGAAGGAATTCTCTATTGAAGTAATGGATCAAATGGAAATGTATCCACCGGATGATTTTGGTGAGTTTGAAGAGTTTAATGAGCAATCAAACAGCCCCATGATTCGGATCGTAGTAGGCGGAGGAATGCTGCTGTTGGTGATTGGTGGATTTGTGTGGCGGAGAAGAAAGAAAAGAAGAGCGGAGGCAGAGGAAGTGGAAGCCTATGAATAGCCTAGACTTATTTAAAATGGCTTTGGATAATCTTCTTAGGCGAAAGACCAGGACGGTGCTCACAGTATTGGGTGTGGTCATTGGAACCAGCTCCATTGTTGTGATGCTTTCCCTAGGGATTGCCATGAATGAGGGATTTAAAGATCAATTATCTAATATGGGAGATCTAACCATGATTGATGTCCACAACTATGGAGGATATGATGGAGATGGACGTTCTAGCCAAAGTAAGCAGGTGCATCTAAATGATGATGCAGTCCGACGATTTAAACAAATTCCAAAGGTGCAAGGGGTTATGGCCACTAAATCAGCCTATATGAAGATGGCAGCTGGAAACATGGTGGGCTATGTACCCATCATCGGGATTGATCCCCTGGTGATGGAGGCCTTCGGCTTTAAAGTAGCTGAGGGACGCATATTGATGCCCACTGACAAGGAATCCATCGTGTTTGGTAAAAATATTGCCATGAATATGTATAATCCTAGACTCAGAAATGCCCAAAGAGGGGGCTGGGGAAATGAACAGCCCCAGGTTAATTTGATTAGCAATCGTCTGGAGCTCACCACCAATATGGAATATGGTGAAGTGAGGAATGTGGGGCAAGAAACCGATCAAAGCTATACACCCCCGAAGCCCCATAATGTGCAAGGGGTGGGGATTTTAGAAGAAAGCTTTAGTGAGAAGGATTATAATGCCTATATGAATATCACGGCCCTAGAAAAAATATTAGAAGAGGATCGGCGGGCCAATCGTCAGGATCGGTCCATGGGCAATATGCGCCAGAATGAAAATGACTATGAACGGGTGAGTATCAAAGTAAATGAAATCGATGATGTGCTAGGGGTTCAAGAAATTGTAAAGGATATGGGATTTCAAGCCTTTAGTTTAACCGACATGTTAAACTCAATGCAGGAAACTGCTCAAACAATACAAATGGTTCTGGGAGGTATTGGTGCAGTGAGTTTATTTGTAGCTGCCATAGGGATTACGAATACCATGATCATGAGTATATATGAAAGAACAAGAGAGATCGGGATTATTAAAGTCCTAGGGGCAAACTTATCAGATATTCGAAAGCTTTTCCTGATTGAAGCAGCCATGATTGGACTTTTAGGCGGAATAATGGGCCTGGTGTTAAGCTATACCATTTCCTTTGGATTAAATAAAATCAATGTTGGCTTCATGGGACCAGGAGGCGGAGATACAGCAATATCAATCATTCCAATTCAATTATCCCTGGCAGCTGTTGCCTTTGCCACGGTGATCGGTATTGTTTCAGGGTATTCCCCAGCTAGAAGGGCCATGAAATTAAGTGCTTTAGAGGCCATCAAATCAGAGTAAAATCAGCATGTTTTCTAGATGTAATACAGCACTTCCAGTAAGAGGAAGTAAAAAGAATAAAAAATATTGTGGAAAGGCCTTTATAAAGTAGCCCTTAATGCCGATATAAATTGATAGAGAAGAATAGAAAGTTCGAGGTGTACATTATGTTTAGAGGACTTTACACAGCAACCTCTGGAATGCAAACGGCTCAGAGAAAGCTAGATGTCACATCAAATAATATAGCCAACATAAATACAACCGGTTTTAAAAAGGATGTTGTTGCGGCTGAAAGCTTTCCAGAGGTATTGATTCGAAAGATCAACCATGATATTCGTCCAAGGCCATTTAATTTAAATTCTGGAGTTGAAGTGACCAGAGAAGGAGAAGCCCTTGGATTGTCAACGGATGCAGGGTTCTTTCGGGTGGAAACAGATCAAGGAATCAGTCATAATCGTGAGGCGAGTTTTGCCCCGGATGAAGATGGATTCTTACGAACCTATCGAAGAGATCTTAATGGCGAGATTGATGCTTCACGAGGAAACTATTTACTAGATGCCACAGGACAACGGGTCCAAGTAGATAATGGAAATCTAGAGGTAAACAACCAGGGACAGCTCACTTTTGGTGGTGGTGCCACCAATTTACTCTATCGACCATTGGGGCATGTGCTGGGGACTATGAATAGTGGTGTACGCATTCAAAAAATAGAGACAAACTTTGCCCAGGGGGCAGTTGCTGAAACCGCCAATCCCTTAGATGTGGCTTTAAATGGACAAGGATTCTTTAGAATATTAACTCCTAATGGAGAAATGTATACACGAAATGGAAATTTCACAATGAGTAATGAAGGTCAATTAGTGACCACAGAGGGACATGAAGTAGAGGGAAATGCTGGGGCCATTACATTTAACGAAGCCCAATTGATGGCAGCGGAAAACATTCAAATCACCGACAAAGGAGAGATCCTCTTAGATGGCGTTGTAGTAGACCAAATTCAGATTGTTAACATCAACAATGTGAAGGACTTAAGAAAGCATGGACAGTCCTATTATTACGGAGAAGAAGGCTTTGAACTAGAGTTAGCTCCCTTCGAAGGTGAAGTGCTCCAAGGGTATTTAGAGGAATCGAATATTAACAGCATTCAAGAAATGGTGGAAATGATTAGCACATTTAGAGATTATGAAGCAAACCAAAAAGTAGTACAGGCCTATGATGAGATTCTACAGAAGGCGGTTGGTGAAATCGGGAAGTTGTAGTGATGAGGGAGAAACAAAAAAAGCGTACTATTAATTAGGAGGAAAAACAATGAGAGCATTATGGACCGCTGCTTCTGGGATGAAGGCTCAGCAATTAAACATTGATACGGTTGCAAATAATATGGCCAATGTTAACACCACGGCATATAAGGCGCAACGAACCGAGTTTAAGGATTTATTATATGCCAACATGAAAAGAACTAATTTAAATAATGGACAAGGAAGTCCTGTCAATTTACAGGTAGGTCATGGGGTGATGCCGGTGGCGACTTCTAGAATGTTTACAACAGGGAATTTAGAGCAGACTGCCAATCCATTGGATGTTGCCATCGATGGAGAGGGTTTCCTGGCCATTGAAGGCCCTAATGGAGAGATTTACTACACAAGGGATGGTAGCCTCAAGTTCAGCGTAGAGATGGATGAGATGCGTCTTGTGACCTCTGAGGGCTATACAGTGCTTTCGGACTTTGACTTCGAAATTATTTTTGATGAAGGTATGAAAAATATTGCAATTTCTGAAGGTGGTGTCATCACTGCAGAAAATGAGTTTGGGGATATTGAAGAACTAGATACAATCAAGTTAGTGAAATTTTTAAACCCCCAGGGCCTTGAATCAGTAGGGCGGAACCTGTACAAGGAAACAGTGGCCTCGGGAGAAGAAATCCCAATGGAGGGGGAAGGTCGTACCAGTAGTATTTTACAGGGTTTCTTAGAAACCTCTAACGTGCAAATCGTAGATGAGATGGTGAAAATGATTACGGCACAAAGAGCCTATGAAACAAGCTCTAAGACCATCCAAACTGCAGATGAGATGCTAGGGATGGCAAATAACCTTAGAAGGTAATAAATAGGAGTACTGAAGGGAAGAATAATCATGAATCCAATGAATGCTATACATAGATATGTTCCGACGAAATCAGCTCCTGAACTTAAGGGAAACGAAGATGCCCAGGGTCTAAAGGAAGTCACCCAGGATTTCGAGGCGGTTTTCATTAACATGATGCTTAAGCAAATGAGAGCCACCGTTTCTGAAGGGGGCTTGACTGAAAAGAGCTATGGCAGAGGAATCTTCGAAGAGATGCAGGATGAAAACATGGCTGAGGTCATGAGTAAAGGTCGCGGGATTGGCATCGCCCAGGAGCTTTATCGTCAATTGTCTCATCATGTTCAACCGAGAGCCACAGTTTCTCAAGAGGCATCTAATCAGGAGACTGAAGCAATAGACGAAGTTGTGACAGAAGATTAAAAACAGGAGGCTTGCCCTATGGAATTGAACAATATAGAAATTCAAAAAATAATTCCCCATCGTTATCCATTTCTATTAGTAGATAAAATGGTGGAAGTCGAGCTAGGGAAAAGAGGGGTGGGCATTAAAAATGTTACTGCCAATGAACCCTTTTTTCAAGGACACTTTCCAGGTAACCCAATTATGCCAGGGGTACTGATGACAGAAGCACTGGCCCAGGTGGCAGCGCTTATCTGTATGGGTCTAGAAGAAAACAAAGGAAAGCTCGGTGTGTTTACTGGGATCGATAAGTGTAAGTTTCGTAGACAAGTAGTACCAGGGGATGTATTGAGATTAGAAATTGAAATGACGGCACTACGCCGGGGAATTGGAAAAGCAGAAGGAAAGGCCTATGTAGGAGAAGAACTAGCCTGCAGTGCCAGCCTGACATTTGCATTGATTAATCCTAATACTGATAAATAAGTCATCGAAATAATGTGAACTGTCTCAATAAAACATCATATAATACAAAAAATTCTTAGGAGCTAATCCTGGGGATTTTTTTATGCCTTAAAACCTCCCTGAACCTCCGGTGCCTGACACCAACTTATAAACTTGTTTACATTTAGCAATAAATGTAGTAAAATATCAACAAGATTAATAAAAACAATTTCGTTGATGGAGGTAGCCATGGGGAGAAAGCCAAGGGTAGAATATAAGGGCGCGATATACCATGTGATAAAGAGGGGAAATAATAGAGAATATATCTTCCAAAACCGGGAGGATAAAGAAAGTCTTTTAGCCTGTTTAGAAGATGCAAACAAAGAGGAAGTGTTTAATTTATTAGGGTATGTGATCATGGATAATCACTACCATTTGATGATAGAAACAAAAGAAAAGCCTCTTCATAAGATTATGCAAAAGGTGAATAATACATACAGCAAAAACTACAACAAAAGGCATAAACGATCAGACCATGTTTTTGGAGGGAGATATAAAGGGATTTTAGTCAAGGATGACAAATACTTATTTTCTTTGCTGAGATACATCCACTATAATCCAGTTAGAGCTAAAATGTGTGAAAACATAGCCCAATACAACTGGAGTAGTGATCAATTTTATCGTAATAACATTAAAAAACAGGTGCATATCGATAAGATATTGAATATGTTTTCTCCTAATCGAAGAATGGCCCTGGAGGCATATGAAAGATTCATGGATCAAAAGGAGCCAATCATCAAAGCAAAGGACTTCTATGAAGAAGGGCATGAAATAGGAGAATTAGAAAAGGAAAACAACTCTAGCCCTACTGAGAGTCGAAATAATAATAAAAATTTAGATGAAATTCTAAGAGACGTGGTTGATAATGAAGACGATTTTCAACTTATTAAGTCTGGATCAAGAAAAAGATATTTGAGAAATTACAAAATCAGTTATGTAAAAGCCGCTGTAGAACAGGGCTATACATTTAAAGAAATAGGTAACCACGTTGAGGTATCAGCTGTAGCAGCTAATAAAATGGTGCAATGAGGCATCTATCATTTCTAACGTCTTGAGCCAGGGACTTAACTTGTTAACTTATTGTAAATCAAAGCACCTTTTATTAAACCAAAGGTGTCTGTCACGAACTTATTGATTGAGATGAGAGATACGGAGATAAAAGGGGAATAAGAAAAGAAACACTAGGCAGGGGGATGCACTATGGAAAAAGCAATGGAAGATGTTATAGGAGTAAGTAAAAATCAAACCTTACTACTAATGAAAGGAATTATATTAGGTATGGGAGTCATCATTCCAGGGATCAGTGGGGGAACCATTATGATAGCATTTGGAATGTATGAGAAAATGCTGGATGACTTATTGAAGTTTCATATTAAACCGTATATAACTATGGGATTTGGGGCACTGTTAGGCGTTTTTACCGGAAGCTTTGCATTTTCCTACCTATTTGAGTTTTATAGAAATCCTACCTCTGCTTTTATATTAGGTTGTCTTCTTATGTCAATTCCCTTTATCCTTAAAAGAAGCAAAGGTTATACTAGAAAAGATGTAGCTCTATTTGTTATTGGTGGAATTTTAGCCTATGGTTTAATGGAGATGCCAACTCTTTTACAGGCAGGAGGCTTAACTGCTTTTCATATATTTATAGCTGGATTTATCTCTAGTAGCACTATGATGATTCCTGGAGTTTCTGGAAGTGCTGTGCTAATTATTCTAGGGATTTATGAAGAGATGCTCCTTGTGATTAATGGGTTTCAATTAATTAATTTATCCATTTTTGTAATGGGAGCTGCTTTAGGTGTATTTATTTTAGCTAAGTTATTGAAAACTCTTTTTTCAATCCATGGATCTCAAATTTTATTTTTCTTTTCAGGACTGATTCTAGGATCTTCTAGAATCCTTTTTCCTAGTGAACTTGAATTCTTATCCCTTATCACTTTTATTCTGGGGGTAGGGGTTGTATACAAATGGGGTAACTTTAAGTATAAAAAGAATAGTCCTTTCTTAGGACGAACATATAAATCTATTAAGAGTAATATAGAGACTTTATCTTATAAAATAGGACAAGTCATTAGAAGGAAGCAATAAGGGTTGATTTATAATGTTAGTTGTTTATAAACCTTAGGAAATATGTATTTATCTTAGTTGAAGTTAATATTAAGAAATAATATCAGGTAAAGAACTATTGAAGGGGGATAATATAATGAAAGTACGTAAGGCAGTCATACCAGCAGCGGGATTAGGAACACGATTTTTACCGGCAACAAAAGCACTACCTAAAGAAATGCTACCGATCGTAGACAAGCCTACATTACAATATATTATTGAAGAAGCTGTGGATTCAGGTATTGAAGAAATTCTAATTATAACAGGAAGAAATAAATCTTCCATAGAGAACCATTTTGATAAATCTATCGAGCTTGAACTAGAACTAGAGAAAAAAGGTAAAGATGAATTACTAAAGCAGGTGAGAGCAATATCGGATATGGTGAATATCCATTACATAAGACAAAAAGAGCCTAAGGGATTAGGTCATGCGATCCACTGTGCGAAAAGCTTTATCGGAAATGAACCCTTTGCAGTTATGCTGGGGGATGATATTGTTGAAAATGATAAACCTTGTTTGGAACAGATGATGGAGATGTATGACGAGTATAAGACCACGATCCTAGGGGTCCAAGAAGTACCTAAAGAGAGTGTAAACAAGTATGGAATCGTAGATGGAATGCATATTGAGGGTGGCATATACAAAGTAAAGGACTTAGTAGAAAAGCCATCTCCCCAGGAAGCCCCTTCTAATATTGCAATCCTAGGAAGATATATTATTAACCCAGAGATATTTGATATATTGGAAAATACCAAGCCTGGAAAGGGTGGAGAGATCCAATTAACCGATGCCCTAAAGGAACTAGCCCATAGGGAAGCCATGTATGCTTATGTTTTTGAAGGAAGAAGGCATGATGTGGGAGACAAGCAGGGGTTCTTAGAAGCAACTGTGGAGTTTGCTCTGAAACGTGAAGATCTAAGGGAAGGTTTTTTAAACTACCTGGAGGATGTTGTAAAGAAGGAAAGAGAGAGTAAGGCATTAGAGGAAGTTGCCGTAACAACCG
This sequence comes from Alkaliphilus metalliredigens QYMF, assembly GCF_000016985.1. Lineage (NCBI taxonomy): Bacteria > Bacillati > Bacillota > Clostridia > Peptostreptococcales > Natronincolaceae > Alkaliphilus > Alkaliphilus metalliredigens. Next base: position 414,806 of record NC_009633.1, read on the forward strand.
AACAAAAGAGCAGTTAAAAATCATAAAACTTCGGTGTTGAACTGCTGGAGTTTTTTAAAAGATAGTGTATTGAATTATAGTCAACTACTGAGTTCTAGATATAGATGAAAGGAAAGTTTGTATGACAATTTAAAAGGTAAAAGCAGCTGTTTATCTTCATCCAGATGGTCCTATAATACCGAATTGGGTGAAATGGAACTATCACCTTATCACTCAAGATAAGTCAGGGAATAAACCCGTCATCAAAGGCGGGAAGGAGTGTGTTCTCTTAGGAAGAACCATTCTTAAAAGTACCATGGACGAGAAGGCAGGCTTTAAAAGCTATTTGTTTGAAATACGAGTAAAATAAAAAGCCCCATTTAAGGGGCCTAAACTACTCAAGTAAAAAATCTAAGATGTAAGATGTTTTGGAAACCAGCGGTGCCTGACACCAACTTGTCAACTTATTCAAAAAAACCGGGTGCCTGAAACCAACTGACCATGCTCTTAAAATATACTTCAAAATAAAAGATAAAGATTTAAATAAACTCATGAAATATGCAGAATTGCTGAGAGTTTAAAATATCCTAATGCTATATTTACACGTCTTGATGTAGAAAGACTGACGGGAAATTAAGTAAATATGCTTTGAAAAAGGAAAAAGTGTAGAAGTACCATTAAGAATGGCGCAGTATATTACGTTGAATTTTAAGTAAAATAAGGGTATAATATTATTAAAGGAGTTGATTATTATGCCTAATATAAAGCCAGTTTCAGATTTAAGAAATTATAATGAAGTTTTAAAAGATATTGCAATTGGCTCCCCGGTGTTTTTGACAAAGAATGGTAGAGGAAAATTTGCAATCGTAGATATTGAAGAGTACGAAAAAAATCAAGCTACTATAAAATTGTTATCAAAACTTATGGAAGCGGAAAACCGAATTAAAACTGATGATGATTGGATGACAGAAGATCAGGTGAAAGAAAAGCTGGGGATTTGATTCAATGCATAAACTCAGAATAAACCCCATGGCAACTGAAGATTTAATCGAGATTAGAGATTATATAATGAAAGAATTGGAAAATCCTACGGCTGCAGTTAATGTGGTAAGAAAGATTATCGAGAGTTATGAGCAATTGAAAGAATTTCCGATGTTGGGAGTAGATTTATCAACGAAGGTAAATGTGCAAACGGATTTTAGATATTTAGTATCGGGAAGTTATATTGTATTTTATCAAGCAGATAATGAATCGGTATCCATCTATCGCATTTTATATGCTAGAAGAGATTATCTTAAAATTCTATTTCCCAATGAAGTTGATATAGATTGAAACCAAGGGTGCCAGGAACTTAACTTATGGTCGCTTTAATACGTCCTAAGAAGCCCCCGCCTCTAAGTATTAGCGTAGGTGGTGGGAAATTGTTACAAAAACTTTTTAAAACAATATCAGAGGAGATATCAGTATGATGTCTGGAGTAAATAGCAAAATCCTTGATGAATAAGATAAACCATGAACGGTACCAGATTATGGAAGATAAGTATCGGAAGGAGTGATTAGTCCATATGGAGTCAGGAGAAATTGAAAGACCATGATTAGCAGTGAGTAGTGCTGCTGGTCATGGTCTTTCTTTTGTAACAGAAAACCCATGGTGCCAGACACCAACTTATCTTAACTTATTTCTGCTAAAGCTTGCCAAAGTGATTTAGAGCCTGAAAAGGCCATATTCTCCATATAGGAAAGTTTATCTGCGTATTCGAATTGTTATATACATAAAATAATGATAAAATAATGCACATAGATTGAATAATAGGCACGTGAGAAAGTTAAAAGCGTTTGATTATAGGGAAATTAATAGTGAATTAATGGTCCCAGAGATAATGAATCTAGTTTCTAAGATTCATGAATATAAAGGGAAACAAGAACTATTCATGAAGGTAAAATCAGATATATTGGAAGCTATGTTGGAAGTTGGAAAAATCCAAAGTACTGGAGCTTCCAATTATATAATTCATCCATTAAGACAGACAACTTACATCAATAAGTTTGAAGGAGCTCAGTCAAATGAAAAAAAGAACATTAATAATTACTGTATCTATCATAATACTTTTATTAGCCACAGGCATGGTGGGTTATCGCTATTTTCTAGGTCCAAATGAAAAACTGAGAGCCGAAATAAGCCAAGAATTTGAGATAGGTTTTTTTGATTTTTCTGATTTAAATTTAGATGAGAAACTTGTAAACGAGGCCCAGGCAGTTGGTGGTGAAACTGATGCTAGTCAAACTGACAAAGAGAAGGATGTCGTAGAGAATTCCAAAGAAAATGAAGATTCATATGTAGATATGATTGAGAAAAAAGTAGTTACTATCACGGAAGAAAATATAGCTAATAAATATACGCCAAGATTTCAACGGCTACAGGATCAGGTCGTAGACAGAATAGATGGGTTAATGGAAATAGGGTATAAGGAATATCAGGAGAAGCGAGGAACTAAGGACTTTAGCAGAACAAGCTTTGCTAGGAAGTACATGCAAGCCGCTACTATGCTTGAAGACTCTGTAGATAGTAGCTTTAATGAGCTTTTAATAGAGATGGAGAGGGAGCTTAAGGCGAATGAATTACCCTTGGGCTTATTAAAGGAAGCAAAGACCACTTATGATAATGCTAAAAAGGCAAAGCGATCAGAGCTGTATAAAATGTATGAAAAGTTTTTATAAACCAACGAATAAAACTAGGAAAAAGGCAACGGTGTCAAGCGCTTAATAAATTAACTTATTTCAATTAACAACACCTTTTGGTAAAATGAAACCAGGAGGTGCTTTTTATTGGGAAGAAAATATAGCTAATAAATATACTCCAAGATTTCAACGGTTACAGGATCAAGTAGTAGACAGAATAGATGAGTTAATGGAAATAGAGCTTAAGGCGAATGAATTACCCTTGGCCTCATTAAAGGAAGCAAAGACCACTTAATCAATAGAGTTGTTTGAGTCATTATACAAAAGAGAATGTTTTTTGGGAGGCAATGCCGTGAGTATGGAACAAAAGACGGATAAAGTATATCAACAGGTAATTGACTATATAAGTTGTCTAATTAAAGAGGGCATATTGAAAAAAGGGGATAAGATTCCTACGGAAAGGGATTTATCAGTTAGGTTTGGTGTGAGTCGGAATTCAATAAGAGAAGCTTTGAAAATTCTAGAAGTCATTGGACTTGTTGTTAGAAGACAAGGAGACGGTACATTTATTAAAGAACAATTTGATGATTGTCTTACGGAGCCCTTGTCCATGGTATTTATGTTAGAAGAAATAGGGATAGATGATATATTTCAATTTAGAAATATGATAGAGGTTCAGACTGTTGTATTGGCTGCTTCGAGAATAACAGATGCAGAAATTCAACAGCTTGAGATGACTTATCAGAATATGATCCGAGAAACTGATGATGTGAATAAGGCTAAATACGACATCGAATTTCATCATATTATTGCAAAGGCCTCAAGGAACGTATTAATTCTTAATAGCTACAATGTCATGTCAAGTTTGATGGGTGCATTTATCAATAATATCAGAATAAAGGTGTTGGAAGGGGGTGGCACTGAGGAAGTGGTGTCAGCAATTCATAAAAAGATATTGGAAGCCTTGAAAAGTAGGGATCCTCAACTTGCTGAAGTGGCAATCAAAGAACACATGGAAGTGATTAATTCTATGTTCAAGCAGGTCTAGTAAAGAGTGGTTTATGAATAACCAAGAGGATAGGTTAATTATTTAACAATGAGTGGCTGTATTTAGCCCTCTTTGTTATTTTTTTGCAAAAATAAATTGACGGAATAATCAAAATGATTGAAAATTCAATATTGTTTCTAAAAAGCAATATAAATTAGTTTGTTAAGTTATTATTAAATTGGTAGGACCATTTACAAAGGCAATCCTGTATGGTAAGATAGACGTTATATTCACGAGAAATGGTAGGACCAATTGAAAAATGATGTATGATAAAAAGATGAAATGGGTTTCATTTTATAAAGGGGGGAAGCGTTTATGAAAATAATTGTTTTAGTAAAACAAGTACCTGATATGGAACGTGTAAAATTTGATAGAGAAAAGGGCGTAATCGACAGAAGCTCAGCCGGTACGGAAATCAATGTAGATTTGTAAGATAACCTGCATAAGACACAGGGTAAAATTAGAACCGGGATAGGTCGAGTTAAGTCACGACAAACCCAGTTATCATGGGAAGCCTAGGGGGAAGTCGGTGTGGAGTGGGATAGGCCTGCGGGATAATTGCAAATTAAAATGCAAATTAAATTTAAAATCAAACGTAAAAGCACTTAAACCTTTGTAATATAAGGGTTTAAGTGCTTTTTTACGTTTTTTGAATTTTAATAAGCAATGGGACATTTTTGAAAAACTCAAAAACCGTTAGTCGAAACGTTAGTGAACGTTACAATTAACAAAATAAAATTCAAGAATTGAGTAAAATCAACCGTTACTAGAGTTTCATCATAAAAAAACAAAGTTGGTTTTTAACCATAATATGTAAAAAATACACTGCAAATTGCCAAAAAGCAATTGAACAAAATCGAGTCTTTTGATAAAACCTGTTCAATTGAAGTTTTTGCAATAGGTAGAAGGCTACAATACGATAAAAATAAGACAAAAAGCAATTGAACAAAAAAACAGTGTATTTTGTATGAAAACTCCAACAAATGGGACAAAAAATAACGTTAGAAAACTCTAACAAAAGACATAAAAATTAAGCCATCTTTTTTTCACTGGCTGCTGCTTGTTCATCGTTTCTGTTGTCTCCATTCGTGGATCTGGATGAGCGTCCCTTTTTGTTACCTTTTTCATGCTTGAATGTAATCATATGTGCAATTTCTTCCTGGTCACTCCTGGATAATTCCCTGAAAAAGTGAAGTGTATCTTGCTCAAATTGAGTCAAGGAATGCCCGAAGTCTGCGTTTTCGGATTTGTATTCCTTATCTATTACTTCTTCTGGATCGAGCAAGAAAAGTGGAAGCACCGAAAGTTCCTTGCATATCCGGTGGATCACATAGGAAGGGATAACCTTTTTTCCTGACTCATAATCCTTTAAAGCCTGTGGTTTAATATTTATAGCTGCTGCCAGCTGCTCAACATCCATCTTGGCATCTTCTCTAACGTGAGTAATATTTTTTCCTATTTCAATGTTATAACGAACGATGTCTTCCACTTGATGGAAGTAAGAAGCTTCTGACTCTGCTACTAGATCCTGTTCTATTACCGGTTCTTGAAAAATAAAATTAGCTGCTTTTTCAGGACCTTTGCCCTTGCCTGTTAGCAACCAATCAATTGAAACTTTGAGAACATCAGATAACTTAACGAGAATTTCGGCATTTGGCACTCTATTGCCATTTATGTAGTTACTCATAGCGTTTTTAGATATTCCAGATGATCTGCATACATCAACAGCTTTAATTCCAAGCACTTCAAGTGATTTTTCTATTCTTTTCCCTACTGTAGAAAAGTTCTCAATCATTACAAACTCCCCCTTAATGTTCTCCTTATTTGTATTAATGTGTTTCTATGTTGAAATAATGAGAATTAATTATTGACTTAGTTCTCATTTGTGGTATAATTTAATTATGTTAGAACTTTCCTACAAACATTTTACCATATTTAAGAAGTATTAACCAAACATATGTATTGTGTACATCCTTTCACGGGTTTTTATCTTAAAGACCTGTATAGAGCTGCAAGGCACACCCTGCATGGTGCCGGAGAAAGAAGGATTTAATGTAGATAAGTATATTTCTTTGAAAATTCAACGTTGAGAGGAGGTGAAAATGATGGTTGAAAAAGATGTAGTTATTAATAAAATAATCAAATTGATAGTTGATGAAATGGAAGAAGAGGGGAAGGGCAATTTAACCGCTCTATACACTATTGGAGTTTTAAAAGAAGCAATAGGGAGAGTAGAGGGAACTGCCCTTATGACCCCAGCAAGAAAGAGTATAAGAGATTAGTCGTTACTTAAAGCAGTTTTAGCACGATTATCAACCGAGATAGTACTGTCATAACGAATTTTGCCATCTACCATAGTTCTAAAATCATGAAGCGCTTCAATGTAGGCTTGGTAATACAGAAATTCATTTGTTGACTCTTTAAGCTTTTCGGACTTAGATATTTTCAGGATAGCTAAGTCGTGAGCTAGTAACTCGGGATCGACATAAAATCCTTTCCCATTAATATCATGTTGTTTGTATTTCATAAGGTTCACCCCCTTCCTATATCACAAAATTCTACAAAGAAGAGGGACAAACCTTTAAAAGGTATCAATTAAATATAAACAAAGGAAAGGAGGCTTAGATATGAAGCTAACATTGCAGCATATCAGGAATTTAAACGAGCAGCAATGGGACAGGCTGAAAGAAATTACATTATTACACACCAGGTTAGCGAAGGAGCACATAGACATTTTTAATACACCTGGTGTGGAGCTAAGAAAGCAGGAGCTAAAAAGACAGATTGTAGCATTACGAAGTGAAAGAGATGAAATACTGGCTACTGCTAGCTAAAGAAGGGGGCGTTTATGTGATAGAGAAAAGAAAGGTTGGCAAGGGTGGATCTATAAGGTATAAAAACAAAAATTATACATCTAATGTGCTGAAGAAGTACGTAGGCAGGACGTTTGAAATAGAACCTTTGTTAGAAGTAAATGTGCTTTGGGTGTTCGATGATGAGAAGAGTAGGATTTGTGAAGCAAGGCAAGAGGGTGTTTCTTTCGAAGAAACATTTGGGATTGCTAAGAAAGAAGAAGTTAAGGGGGACGATGATGTGTTCTTTGGACTAGGAAAGAAGCTAAAGGACTACAAGGAGAAGGAGCTAGCTAAAGAACTAGCCAATCGACATGGAGCTAAGATGATTAAAGTAAGTCCGGGGCAATTTTATCAAGTGAAGGGAAATGGTTCTCGCATTAAAGAGGAAGGACCTGCAACGATATTTGTCATTAGGAACAACTAGTGTAAGAGGAAGGTGGTGAGACATATGAGGAAGAACAAGATGACAGAATTTGGTCTATGGATCAAGCAAAGCCTTCTAGAGCTGGATATGACTCAGCGAGAATTAAGTGAAAGCATAGGCATAGATGAAAGGTTTCTCTCTATGATTTTGTATGGACTGCGCCCTGGCTATGATTACCGTGACAAAATTCGATCTGTAATCGAAGGTGAACAGGCAAAAAAGATAGCGGTAAAAAGTAAAACGGCATGAAAGGAGAACCAATGAAGGGGAATATCTTAGCAAAAAAGAAAAGAGGCATCGCACCAGAGCGACACCTCGAAAAACTAGGATAATTAGAAACTGACAGTACGAGTTCTAATCCCCTTCATTATACACTCTCCCCATGCCAACTGTAAAGGGGGGATATCTTGGAAGCATACATTAGCATAGAGGAAGCGGCTAAGCTAGAAGGAGTTGCCTACTATACGCTTTATAGAAAAATTCAGCGTAACAAAGAAGACTTTGAAACAACAATTGAGCCGTCGGAGAGCGGTGGGAAGGATAGGGTGATGGTAGCCCTGGACTCATTAACTAAAAAAGCTCGACGAACTTATAAAGCAAAGCATGAAGTTCCTGATAATAAAGAGGAAGCTCCTTGGTATACCCAAGTGGACATATCTTGGTACAGAAAGAACTACAGTAAATATTTTTATGAGGCGGTGGAGATTTCTAAGCAAATTGAAATCTATCTCAATTATGAAGGGAAAAACAAAACGAAATTCGCAACGGAAATTGCAAAAAAGTTAGAGGTTAGCAGTCGAACGTTACTAAGTCGCGTGAAAGATTATATAGAAGCTAAAGCCTGGGCAGATACCATGGAAGAAGCTAGCAAGAAAAATTATGACTATTTCATGGTTCTTGCTTTATGCCGAAAGCCACGGGAGAAAAACCAATTCCCGTCTCTGACGGAGCCGGTGAAGACGAAAATTGAAAATATCTTTTATTCCAAAGTATTCCAAGAGAACAATCAACCGCTGACAAACCTATACGAAGACCTGGAGGATTGGACAATTGAAAAAGGATTACCTCTCCCTAGCTATGACACCGTATGGAGATACATTGGACATATAGAGAAGGAAGACGGAGAAGGGGCAACTGCATTAGTGGCTAGAGGGAAACGGCAGTGGAAGAATGATTTTATGATGAAACGGAAAAGAGACGTTGAAAGTCTTCAAGTACTGGAAGTGCTGCAAGGAGATGTTCATTCATTTGACTGTTGGGTGTCTGTGAGAAGATCCAATGGAAAGCTCCAAGCAATACGTCCTGCATTGGTTGGTTGGTTGGATATGAGAAGTAGAACTTTAGTGGGTTGGGCTGTTGCAGAGAATCCTGATGCACTCATCATCAAGAAGAGTTTGATAAATGCTTTTTATCCTAAAGTAAATTCATTACTACCTTACGGGGTTTGTAAATATCTCTTGATTGACAATGGGAAAGAGTATACGGCGGAATCTCTAACAGGAAGGTCTAGAAAAATCAGGGTACAACTGGATGCAGACGTGAAAGGTTTTTACCGTAGCATAGGTATTGAAGATGATATGAGATCTCTTCCATTCCAACCGTGGAGCAAGGCGCAAGTGGAGAGATTTTTTGGAACTGTATGTGAGAAGTTCACAAAGAGAACGATTAGTTACACCGGCACGTTAACGGGATCAAAGACCGACGCCAAGGTGAAGAAAGATATTGCAAAGATGCTAGAAAATGGCGAGTTAATGACAATGGAAGAATTTGCACAGAAATTTGAAAAATGGGTGGTAGAAAAGTATCATACGAGGGTCCATGGCGGATTAAAGGATCAAGGGGAAGAAAGCCCTGTTCCAGTCGATGTATTTCACCACGCTGAAAGATATTATAAAGCAGCGCCACCATTGGAATATGCTTTAAGTCTCTTATTAGAAAGTGAAGAGCGAAGTGTAACCAACATGGGAATCAAGATTACACGGGATGGGAAGGCAATTTACTATCAAAATCAAGATTTATCAAAATACATTGGACAAAGAGTTGATATCAGGTACCATCCAGAAGATATTACAAGAATCTATGTTTATAACAAAGAAGGTAAAAAAGTTTGTGAAGCTGTATCTTATGAACTGTTACGAATCGCACCAAAACTGTCACAAAAGGCCTTTGAAGAGCACAATAAAGATCAAAAACGTCATTTAAGAAATGAGACTGATAAAGTAAAATATCGCCAGATGACTTACGAGGAAAGACAGCAGCATGAGAAAGATATTATTGAAAATGCTGATAAAAAGATTGTCACACCTGAAATGGCGAATAAGAATGACAAAGTTGTGGCGATTCCCCAGGACGAACAATATAAAGATGAACTCAAACACAAAAAGACAAAGCAAAAAAGTGATGAGAATGAATATTTTGAACGTCAATCGGCGAAAGCCTTAGCTGCACTAAAAAAACTAGGATAGAAAGGATGATTAATAATGGCAGTACAACTATATAGAAATGCACCGGAGCTTGCACAGGAGATGGAGGAGCTTTTAAAGAGAACTGGCATGAGTAAAGAAAAAGCAAGCAAGGAGATTGGGTACAGCAGAACTGCATTATCTAGATACTTATCAGGTGACTATGAATCAATCGAGTTAGAACTTGCAATCAGAAGGTTTTTAGATGAAAAACAGGCAGGAAAAGAGAAGGTAGTGCGACAACTAAGAGATGAACTTTTCATTACGCGAGATGTGGAGGACATCATGGGAGTATGCCAGGGGTGCCAAGAAGATCAAGGGCTTGGTGTTATCGTAGGTAAATCAGGCTTTGGAAAGACCGAAACATTGAAGGAATATGCAAAGCTAGACCGAGTGTGTTATGTGGAATGTGATGATTCCATGGGAAGTAGAGACTTAGTGGAGGCTATTGAAGAAGCTATAGGGCTGCCTCAGGGTTACGGTTCGATCTGGAAAAGAGTCAAGGGAATTAAGGAATTTTTCGAAGTGAATCGAGGGTACCTCTTAATCGTGGACGAAGCTGACAAGCTAGTTACAAAGTACACACAAAAAAAGATGGAGATTCTTAGAACAATATTTGACCAGGACACAGTAGGTTTGGTTATTGCCGGAGAACCGAAATTAGAGAGCATGGTAAAGGGCTTTATTGCCAGATTTGCTAACAGAGTAGATTTCTGCATTACTCTTAAAGGCTTGTCTAGGGAAGAAGTAATTGAGTACTTACAGTTTTGCAAAATATCTGATAGAGCAAGGGAAGAACTGATTATTCGTGGCACGAATAGTAACACTGGCTGCTTCCGCTTATTGGATCGAACACTGAGAAACGTATTACGCCTGGTGGAAGACGAACGAGAAATTGACCTGAAGACAATCGAAAAGGTTAGTAAAATGATGATGCTGTAATGGCAAGTGGCTGTATTTTAGACACCTGTTGGGTGTGTGATGATCTCGTTTGGGAAGATGATTGGATTCTCTACAATGAACAATTCATCCACCCAGCATGTGCAGAAAACAAAACGCAATTGATGAAAGATAAAGCCAGCCGACTCCACTATGAGGATGAAATGACAGAAGACCTACAGATGTTGAAGCGTATGCTGGGAAGCTGCCAGAAGGAAATAGAGCGGTTAGAAAACTTAATAAAAAGGAGGGCGTAAAATGGAAGATGTCTTGATCAAGATGGAAGGAGCTGCACAACGGAAGAGACTTGAAGAAAATTTAAAGGTAAATATCAATAGCCTGGTGGAGGGTTTAGAAACAAAAGAAAGGACGATTGAAGAGATAAAAAACTACATCGAAAAAGAATACATCGGCAAAGGAGCTTTAAAGCTCTTTATCAATCGAGTAGAAGCCAAAGGAAATGTTGGAATTTCAAAAGGGAGATAGGATTAAAGTCACTTGCAACTCTAAAAAGCCTAAGAGTTCAAAATCCTTCGAAGGTATCGTTGTAGGTGAATATGACGGCTTCATTACCATCCATCAAGGAAGTTACATTGTTACCACATCGAAGTTGGAAGTTATCAATGGGAACACCACGATAGAAGTATTAGAAAAGGGGGAAACAGAGACTGTGCCTAGGAAAAAAAGTATTGATAAAGAAACCTTGCTCAAAGAATGCATAGCATATGGTTGGAACAATACTGCTATTGAAACAATTAGTGAGAAGTATGGCTTATCAAAGTTAACAATCAAAACCTACTATGGTAAGTGGGGCATCGCGGATCTGATAGCAGAAAAAAGAGATAAAAGTGAAGTTGATGAACTGTTCGAGAATATTAGAAAAGAAGAGGACGAGATTGATTCCAAGAAAGAGACTGACCTTGATTGGAAAGCAAATGATCGCTTAACCAAAGTTATCAATGAAGCTGGATTGTCAAAAGTTAGAACAAAAGCCCAAGAAGCTATAGGAGAGGCGCCACATTCTGAGAAGGGGACTTTAAGAAAGGTAATGACAATATATAAAGGAGACATAATGGAATATGAAATAGATAAAGCCACCATAAAGATTCGCAACGAAGAAAATTATGATAACTACATTATTGTGGCCAAGGAAGAGATATTGAAATTTGTTAATGAGCTCCATGAGCTTACAAAAAATATAATTGAGGAGGCAAAATAATATGAAAACAAAAAAGATTAATAAAAGTGGAGGGTTCACCATTCCTTCGGACATCAGAAGAGAAATTGACATGGACAAAGGGCAAGCAGTTGATATTGAGGTAGAGGCAGGGAAGTTGATAATCTCAAAGCATACTCCAAGATGTATGTTCTGTAGAACTATTGATGGTGTGGTAAGGTACCAAAACAACCATGTATGCTCTAAATGTATTAAAGAAATGGGGGACAAGGTAGATGGATAACATCAAAAAAGTGGTTAATGAACTTGCTAAGTGGGATGCACTGATGGCAGATGGCAGAAAAGAAATGAACAAACATAAACTTTCCATACAGAATGAAGCTGCATCCGCGTTGGAAAATAGCAAGGTAAAGCAAGTAAAGTTTTATGGTGATGACAGCAACTGTGCAATAGTTACCACTGCTGAAAAGGTTGAGTTGGTAAGCATTGAGTATTTAAGAGGAGTAATACCAGAGAACATTCTGAAGGATTTTGCTAAAGAAGAGATACAGTATAAGCTTACAGCACCTTTTAAGAATGTCGTCGGGCCTTTGGTAAGTGGGAATTACACTGAGAGAAAGGTGCTAGATATCATCGAAGAAATGAACCTTTCAGAGGGTAAAGCAAAAGTAGCTAAAAAGAAGCTGAAGGGTAATTTTGAAAAGGATGTAGAATTTCTGAAGACTATAGGACATAGCCAAGAAGAAGCAGAGCATTGGGCTTATTTTATTACAGAGGCAGCAGCTTGGGAAAGAATCGTGAACTTCATGGAAGTATCAGGGTACGAAGAAGGGACACCGGGGTTTCAGGATGCAATTAAAAAACTAAAACATGCTGTTATCGTAGATGAGACATTGAAGATCGGCGTTGAATATGAAAAAGATGAATAGGGACTAGTTTTACTAGTCCTTTTTCATAAAAAAGATAGGAGCTGGCAGTATGGAAGTTATTACAGGTTTGCAAATAAAGAAGATATGGGCGACTGCTAGAGAGATTGGATTAGAAAAGGAAGATCTATACACGATCATTTATAGAGAATCTAAGAAGGAAAGCATGAAGCAATTGACAAAAGCGCAAGCCAACAAAGTAATTGATGCGATGGTTAGGCCCAAGAAGAAGAAAAAGCAAAAAAGAACAGATGATGGTGGTAGAAGTTCGACGAAGGCTCAAAGACAGACTATCTACAGAATGACAGAAGAATTAGGTTGGAACAATGACAATGACAGAATCAATGGATTTGTAAAGAAAATGTTTGAGGTAGAGCGCCTTGAGTGGCTGGACGGTTATGGATGTAGCAGGCTAATCGAAATATTAAAGAAGATGATTAAAAGAATTGAAGTGGAGAAGGTGGTTGAGAAGGATGGCTAAACAAATGATTAGTATCAAAATTGACATTGAGTTTGATATTGAAGACATGAAAAAGTCATTAAAGGAACGGGGAATTCTACCAAACAAAGCTAATACAGACAGAATGGTCAAGATGATTCGGAGCGGAAGGTTTCTAATGAATAAAGGTTTTTTAGCTGGTCAACCCATGGATAAAGAAACACTTCTGATGTATGGATTCACATTTGAAAATGAATGATGTGACGAAGGAACAACTCAATAAAAGCTGCTAATTTGCAAAATAAGTTGCAAAAAAAGGGGGGACAAACGTGCTTCCATCCAAAGAGGAATTTGTGGAAAAGGTTATTGAGTTAAGAACTAAACAAAGGGAGCAGAAGCAAAGAGATTATATGGCGTATGTAAAAGGAGCAACTGTAAGAATGGCCTCTAGAAAATGTAACTGGAAATTAAGAGGAAGTCGCTCTAGCTGAGGCGGTGGAAAAATTGTTACACAAGGTGAATTTTAAAGAACCCATGACAGAAGAGGAAAGTAAACGTTTGATAAATCAATTTAGGGAATTGAATAATGAAGAAATTCGAAAACACCTTATCGAACGAAACTTGAGGTTGGTAGCATATGAAGCTTATAAGTATAAAAATCAAGATAGTGAAGACATATTTAGTGTAGGTTGCATTGGCTTGATTAAAGCAATAGATAGCTATGATCCTAGCAAGCAAACACGATTTGATACTTATGCTAATAGATGCATACAAAACGAAATACTCCTGTATATCAAAAGACTTAAAAAAGGGAGTAGATGGACATTCGTGAGGTTAGATGCTAAAAACTTAAGCTTTGATGATGGATCTAGTATCTATAATTTTGAAACATTAGCTAGTGACGAAAATCTAGAAGAAAGTTTTATTGGAAGAGAAGAGAAGCTCATAGCTAGATCGATCATAAAGGATAATCTAATTGAAGAAAGCATTGAAGAACAATCTACTAAAAGGCAAATGGCTATAAGGCTAAGATATCAGGGATTAACACAAATAGATGTATCACAAAGACTAGGTATATCTCAAAGTTATGTTGCTAGGATCGAGAAGAGATACCAGGATAAGCTTTATCAAAAGTTAAGAAAAATGTTTTGAAGAGGAGTGCTGCTAATGAAATCGGAAGAATGGAAAAAGGTGGAGGTTAAGCTTGAAAGCTTTTATACATCAGTGAAACTGGATTGTGATGGATATGAAGTCACATTAAAGTTAGAGAGGATGGGACAATTTAAAAATGTCATAGCCGTCTATGTAAATGGTTCTATAAAAGGAAAGTGGTATCTTGAAGATTGCGAGGAAAGGCGTAGGTTCTTCAAACCAACGACCAGGTCAATGTTCTCTCAAAAGGATAAAAAAGAAGCTTATAAGAAGTTATCAAAGAAGCTTCTTAAAGAGATGGAAGAAAGATTCAAGTATACTACTTATCAACCCTATTGGACTTCATTCAAGTCATTAAAGAGTCACTTGATTAAGAACAATAATGTGATTGAGTTAATAGCAAGTTAAACAAATTTATTTGAAAAATAAGGGGGATACACATGATATTAAAATTAAAATTTTGGATGAAATGTCTAAGGGTTGTATGGGATGAGAGAGAACACAGAACTTGCAGGAACAAGTTAAGAAGGCTAGCGAGGAAGTTTGAAAAGATAAGACAGGAAGTCGGGTTGGAAAAGTAATCATTAAGTGAAAGGAGAATGAAGATGGATAAATGCATAGACTGTCCATATGCTACAGAAGATGGGGATTGCACGCATGAAGGTGGTTACTGCCTATAATTTAGAAGAGAAGACTTCTAATTGAAACGGAAAAGCAAAGAGGTGATGAAATTGGAGCTACTTGTAAAAGTTAAAAATCTGAAAGTAGGCGAAAAAATCACTATACAATTACAAAGTTGGATAGGTAGTGTAAGTGATGAAAAAGTAACTTATATGGGCGAAATAAGGCATCATGGCTATTACAAAAGAAAACAAGGAGGTTCTTGGGCGTTATCTCCTTGCGAAATTTATAATATTCCATGTTACAAAATACAAGTAAAGCCATATAAAAAGAGAACGATATTTGAATTAGCGTTAAATGGTGATATAAAAGAGATTGAATTAGGATGGTAAGTCGCATTTTTTTAGATTATGCGACATGAAAGGATGGATAAAAATGTATGAGTTAAAATGTAACAAATGTAATAACGAATGGAAAACACACACAATATCTGAAACAACTAGATTTTTATGCGTTTGTTCAAAATGTGGAAGCACAGACGTAGAACCATTTATTAAAATGAAATGTATTAAAGGTTTTTCATTGGAAATGAGCGATGACAATGGGTTTACAATAGAAAATGAATATACAGCTATAGAAGAAGGTACTATTTGGAATATCCAGAAAGATTCATTTAGAGTTGTTGGTGGAGAAATTAGACTAACTAATGATGAATTAGGGTGGTTAGAATTGTCGCAAGAAACACTTGAAGAAAATTTTGAAACTGTAAGTTAAGTCACATTGCAATAAAAAGGAGAAGCATACATGTC
This sequence comes from Alkaliphilus metalliredigens QYMF, assembly GCF_000016985.1. Classification (NCBI taxonomy): domain Bacteria; kingdom Bacillati; phylum Bacillota; class Clostridia; order Peptostreptococcales; family Natronincolaceae; genus Alkaliphilus; species Alkaliphilus metalliredigens. The sequence goes on from NC_009633.1 coordinate 430,316, forward strand.
AGTCATAGTCGTTAAAAATAATATATTTAATGTGAATAAAATAGTAAATGTTCAAAGGCTACATATAACTGGCAGTAATCCATTTTATGAATTAGCTGTGAGTTGTATTGACAAGAAAATATATAGAGTGAGATATGAAATGCACGAGGAAGAACTACTAGAAGTTGATTTTGAAGATTTTAGATATAAACTTGATCAATTAACTTTATTTAGATAAATAGGCAAGTTATCAACAAGAAAGGATGAAAAGCATGACCAAAATAAAGGATGAATGTTTGTTTTGCAGTAAACGAATTTGTAACACAAGAATTGTTAGAACAGAAGAACCCCAATATGATGAAGTGGCTTGCTATCAACACATAGAATAGTTGGAAGGAGGCGAAAGTATGTTTTTGAAAAAGATAAGACCCTTAAAAGCAATACCTATAAACAGAGAAGATAATCAGTTAGATCCAGATAATCTCGGATTATTAATGAGTTTAGCTCACTGGAGGGATTATGAGTACAAATATGGTAGCTTTAAAAAGGCAAAGAATATACAAAAATCTATAAGAAATATAATGGCTACCAAAAATGCTTATAGAAAATCCAAAAGTGGACATTAACGAAAGGGGTCCCAAGTGATGAAACTTAAAGTTCTAGAAGAGATTGTGGACTTAACCAAAAGCATTATAAGAGATATTTCAGAACCCGATAAGGTATGCATATGTGCTAAAAGAATACAATTTTTAGCTGAAAAAGAAGCATTAGCAAAAGAAGATTATAAAAGGTATCTAGGAAGCGTCCTTGATCCTAGAGACTAACTACTAAATGCTATTTGTAAGAAAAGGGGGATATTGCTTTTAATGGTTATCATGGCTAGTACGAATACTACTGTAAAAGAACACCAGAAACAAAATGAAGAGCTATGGATGCAGATTGATAAGCTGAATTTGGAAAAAGATTTATTGAATAAAAACATAATTAACGAAAAAGAGCTCATCAAAGAACTTCAGGAACAAATAGAGAGATTAGAAGTAATTAGAGCTAAAGTAACGGCCTACAGCCCTAGTGATGATCGAAATGGAATAAATGCAGATGCTAATCCCAGCATAACATCAACAGGAAAAACACCAGGTAAAATATATGCAGCAGCAGATCCCAAGCGCCTCCCTTATGGCACTAAGATATACATACCTAACTTTGGAGAAGTAGAGATTCAAGATACTGGGGGAGCTTTAAGAAATGATAAGAAAAATGTAAGGATAGACATATTCAAGGAGACTTATGAGGGTGCAATTGCATGGGGAATACAGGATTTAGATATTAGATTAGTATACTAAGGGGGATAAGTAAATTGAAATTACAAATAATGAAGTACACAATGAGAAGGTACGATACTACTATTCATGTACTCGAAGTACCAAAACAAGGTGTTGTCATAATGCCTTGCTTGGGAGATAGAACAAAGCGACAACCGGTGCAACAGATAAGACATTCGTATTTTGAAGCTAACGGATACAAGAGAATCGGTGCAGTTAACGGTGGATTCTTTGATGGAAATAGAACGCTTCCTTACGGAATGTTCTACGTAGACTCTGGATTCCTGCTTTCTGAAAGCTGGGCAGGGGACGCATTTTTAGAGCTAGTTCACGAGAACGGTAAATTACACATTGATGATATTACAGCCAATCAACTGAAAACTAAGTATAAAAAAGCAAATTGGGCAATATCATTGTCATACAGCTTGGTAGTCGGTGGGAAAATGAACATTATGAAAGGTGACAAGTTTCCCTTTACAAACCAATCACATCCCCGGACATTGATAGGTGACAATCAGGAAAATTATATATTCGTTGTAACAGAAGGTAGAATGACTAAAGAAAAAGGATTGACTGCTGTAGAGAGCGCAAGGGTAATGTTAGAACTCGGATGTAATACAGCTATTAATGCGGATGGCGGTGGAAGCTCCGCCATGGATGTAGAAGGCAAGATTCAAAACAAGTACTATGACAACAGAGCTGTAGCGGATGGCATCTTGATCTATACAAAGGAGCCATATGAAATTACGGGAAAAAAGTAGATAGCCCTCCATCTAACAAGTACATAGCATTAGATGCAGGGCATGGCGTAGACACATACCCACCGAATAAGGGCGTCCCTGGACTGCCAGAGTTTGCTTTCAATAGCGCAGTAGTAGGGATGGCGAAGGAATTAGCAGAACACAACGGCTTTAAAGTTGTATTAGTACAACCATTGAACGGGAAAGAGGTTCCCCTCTCACACCGAGTCGAAACGGCGAACGCTGAAAAAGTAGATTTATATCTATCCACTCACGCGGATGCAAGCGGTAACGCTGGAGTTAGAGGACATTGGTCCTTTTACTGGGGCACATCTGCAAACTCTAAAAAATTCGCTGAGATATGGAAAAAAAATGCAAAAGAGCTTCTAGAGAATCCATCGAGAGGCATAATAGGTAGTCAATTAAATCACTGGACAAATTTCTATGTTTTACGAGCGACAAATATGCCAGCAAACTTGTCTGAAAATGGGTTCATGACAAACCCACTTGACAAAGAATTACTCCTTTCAAGTGCCTTCCGAAAGAATGCAGCACGGGCACAAATCAAAACGGCATGTGAGTTCTTTGGGCTACCTTTCAAAGATTTACACCAGGAGAAAAAAGAAGAACAAACTCTTGAAGATAGGCATGAAGTTATTACTGAGTCCCTGAATGTTAGAAATGATGTAATGGGAACAATCATAGGTAAATTTAAAGCAGGGTATAAGGTTGACAAGTTGTTTGATTTTGATGGTACCTGGTGGGTAGTGAGACGTGGAGAGTTGATTGGATTTGTTAATTCCAACTTCCTCAAATAAAAAAATGTGTTGATATTTTAAGCCAACTTAATTATGATAAAGGTGGTGAGGTCATGGAAAATTGGTTAGAAAAGATTACGATAGATGATTTGGATGAACCTTATTATACGATAGCAACCAAAATAGGATTCGAAGCTACATTAGAGTTAGCTAAGATGGTTCAAGGAAGTCAAATATATTTCCCTACGATTGTGAAGTCCTGTGACCCCAAGAGAAAAGAGCTCATAAAAGAAGAATTTAATGGATATAATTATCGTGAGTTAGCTGCAAAGTACGGCTTTACTGAGAGATGGGTAAGGGAAATATGTTCGGAGTTGGTTAAAAAAGAAAGAAACAAACCGCATCACAGTCAACTGTCACTGTTCTGAATTCTTTGTTGAAGCCTTCAAAAGTAAATACTAGAAAATAAATGTAAAATCGTAGTGTGATAAAAAATCATACTACGATTTTTTTATATTCAAAAAAAGGAGGGCGAATAATGAGCGCAATTCAAACAGCACTAAGGGAAATTCTTGTCAGCGTGGCAATTGGACTAATCGGGTTAGCAGGGGCATATGTAACATATTTTCTTAACAAAGCATCAAAGAAAATGCAGCTAGAAACAGAAAAGATTCAAGAGGAAAGTAAAAGAGAAGTATTACAGATGGCACTATGGCGTCTGGAAGATGTGGCAGAGAAAACCGTAACCAAAATTGAGGAAAAAACTGCAAAAGTACTTAGAGCAGCAGTAAAGTCTGGAAAGAAAGATAAGACTGAGCTTAGCGATTTAGCAATGCAAGCCTACAGTGAAATTCTGACGACTTTAGAACCAGAGTACAAACAAGCAATTGAAGCAAGTTTAGGAGATGCACAAACCTATATCATGAACACAATTGAGGAAAAGGTAAAGAAAGTTAAAGCTACTAAAACTAATACGATTTTTCCTGAGGTGAAACTTAAAGCAAATGACATTGAGAACATAACAGCTAAAATACAAAAAGCTTTGAGTAATACTGAACGGCTGGGAACGAGGACATAGTATGGAACTTAATCTAAGCTGGGTCATACAAACTATAATAATGCTAGGACTAGGTACAATTGCATATTTCCTCAAAGAATTCAAAAAGAGCATTGATAAAAACATAAGTGAAACTAACTGGAAGACGAACAAAAACCAAGAAGATATTAAGGAATTGAAAGAAGAATTCAATGAACACAAAGTAAGAATTGCCAAGGAATATGTACATAAAGATGATTTCATCAGGGCTATGTCTAACGTTGACAAGAAACTAGACAAAATACACGACGTGTTAGTTGTCAAAAGGAGTGTATGACGTGGAAGCACAAGTAATGAAAAATAAAATGTTAAGAGGTCAAGTTCTTAGGACACTAGCTCTTTTCTACCCCGATTCCGTCAGTGTGAATGGCATACGAAGCGCTCTCATTTCGAGAGGTGTTACATTTTCAGCAGACATGACAAAGATTCTACACTATTTAGAGGATAAGGAGTACATCACTGTTACGGCTATAAAGCTCTCTGAAATTAAAGATGATGATCAGGTGGAGTTGACGGCCAAGGGAGTTGATTTGATTGAAGAGACCATCGATGATCCTGGAGTTGAGCTGTAATGACTAAAGAAAGACAAAGAAACAGAATCAAGTCAAGGGTAGATGAATTACCAGAAGAGATAAGACAGTTATTAGACGATAGACTAGCTGATGTTAACTTTACTTATCATGAAATTGCGGATGAAATAACTGAATTAGGATATGAAATATCAAAATCCAGTGTTGGAAGATATGCATTGCGTCAAAATGCAGTTGTGCAAAGAATGAAGGAAGTAGCTGAACAAACAAGGATTATTGTAGATGCAGCTAAAAAGAACAACAATTTTGATGCCATTGGAGCAACAACTTCAATGTTGACTATTGGCCTAGCACAAAAGATTGCTACAGCTCAAGAAGAAATAGAAAACATGCCAATTGAAAAAGCAGCAAGAATTGTTGTCGCATTAGAACGAAGTGCAGTGTATAAAGAGAAGTTTAAGCTACAGTACAGCAAAGGCATCAAAGATGCCATCACCGCTATCAAGATGGAACTACGGATAGAATTGGAGAATGATCCAGAGCTACTGATGAAACTATCTGAGAAAGTAGATTCCATATCCAAAAAGATGGAGGCGAAGAACAATTAAAAAATGGTATGTAGTGCATGTAAAAAGCAATGAAGAAATGAAAGCAAAGAAGCTTGTGGAGAAAGAAATCGAAGATATCAAAGTGATCGTTCCACAAAGAATAATTCCTGAAAAAAGGCAAGGAGAGACCAGGCATGTTAAAAAGATATTGTTTACAGGCTATCTTTTTTTAAACGTAGAACTAGATGTAGATACATATTACAAATTGAAAAGGATACCAAGTATCCATAGGTTTTTAGGCCTTGAAAAGCCTGAGGCCATCCCCTTAGAAGAAATGCAAAGAGTATTGAGATTGTGCAATCAAGGAGAGCTCATAGGGTTATCCAAGGTAATTGTAAAAGAAGGGAATAAAGTACAGGTTGTGTCAGGACCTCTACTGGGCATGGAAGGGCATATCATTAAGGTTGATAAAAGAAAAGGCAGGGCTAAGGTTTGCTTATCTGTACTAGGTGATGCAAAGACTGTGGATTTAGGCATAGAGATCATAAAGGTATCGGAATAAAACGAGTACATGTTGCGGCTGTGCTTGAGCATTTCGAGAACATAGGACGGCTCAAAATTGGTAACAAGCTTATCTATAAAGGCTGGTTATCAAATGGCGAAGCATGTCCTTTTTAAATTTCAGCAAAAAATGCCTTAAAATCGATTCTAAGGAACTTAGCAGATTAAACAGACCTATCGTACCTCGTGAGGGGAGTAACTTTAAAATAACGCGAAGTAACGGGGAAGTAACGCGATATATAACGGGAGACTAGAATATGAATATCATTCACGAGTTGGTCCAAGGAAAACAGAATAGTGAAAGATCTAAAATTATAGCTGTAGGGCGACGTGATTTTAGAGAGTATTGCAACCGAATGAATCCTGAATTTTTTAGAGAGTCTAGGACGTTTCAGGATAAGGTATGCAAAACCATACAAGCTATTTATGAAAAAAAGCTCATAAATCCTAAGACCAACAAACCTTATAGCATACTTGTAATTAACCTCCCTCCTGGACACGGGAAAAGTTACACTGCTGGAATGTTTTCTACTTGGGCATTTGGAGACAGTGTCAGTAATCAGATTATATCGGTTTCGTATAATCAAACCCTCTCAATTAGATTTGCCAAGATGGTTAGAGAGCATATACAGGACCAAGAAATCGAAGGTGATGACAACTATTATGTAGTTAATAGTTTCTTTCCATCTGTGAAAATCAAAGACGGTGATGGAGCTATGAACCTTTGGAGTTTAGAAGGAGCATATATGAGTTACCTGGCTACATCCTTTGATGGATCAATTACCGGTATGCGTGGAAACATCGGAATCATTGATGATCCTATAAAAAATAAGTCGGAAGCTGTTAATGAAAGGGTCAAAGAAGCGCACTGGGATTGGTATAAAAACACATTCTTATCCAGGATGGTAGAAGGTGCCATACAAATCATCATCCAAACTAGATGGGCTACAGATGACTTAGCAGGAAGGGTGATAGCAAACTTCCCTGAAAAGACATATGTACTAGAGATGCCTGTACTAAATGAAAAAGATGAACCTTTATGTGATGAGATACTATCCTATGATGCCATCATGGACAAAAAAGGCGGTATCGATGAAGACATCTTTGAAGCAAATTATCTACAAAGGCCTATTGATAAAAAAGGCAGCTTGTACAAAGAGTTCAAAACCTATGATGTTGTGGATGACGAAGCATTTGAAGACATTATTGCGTATATTGATACCGCCGATGAAGGGCGCGACTATCTTTGTATGCCTATCGGTGGCGTAATTGGAAGACTTGGTTATGTGAAAGATATTTATTATACCGATGAAGCAATGGAAGTAACGGAGGAAGAAGTGGCAAGAAGACTTCATATTTATGGCGTTAAAAACGCCATATTTGAGTCCAATAATGGTGGCCGTGGCTTCGCCAGAAAAGTTGAAGATATTCTCAGGAAAAAGTATAAAAACAAGAAATGTAACATCAAATGGTTCTTTCAGAGCAAGAACAAGAAAACTCGAATACTGGTCAATAGTTCTAATGTTATAGAGCAAGTTATCATGCCAGAAGATTGGGCTAAAAAGTACAATGAGTACTATTTAGCTATGGCCAAGTATCAAAGAAAAGGCAAAAACGAGCATGATGATGGTCCAGACGCGATAACTGGATTTGTAGAAGTGATCAATGGCGAAGTCAAGGTAAAGGCAAATAGCATAGCTGATGGATACCGTTAAAAGTGGGAGGTGATTACTTGGGAAAAAGACAAGAGACAAAACAAAAGAAAAGTAATAGCGTAAGCAGCGGATACAAAAAAGACTTTTTCGAGTCATCAACCAGTAGTAAGGGAACAGCCAAAGACCCACTGAGCAGACAAAAGGGCATTACAAGGCACAGAATGAGTCAGTGGATGATATCCGACATCTATGCTGTAAACGGTATATTTCAAAATATAGTGAACATCCCAGCCGAGGATGCAACTAGAGAATGGATTTCTATTGCTGGCGTGGAAGATGCACTGGCACAACAGATCATGAATAAACTCTCCAACCTAGGTGCGCAATACAACTTCCAAGAGGCTCTAAAATTTGAAAGACTTAGGGGTGATGGTCTTATATCTATAGGTGCAAAGCAAACAGGGTTATTCAAGATTTCTGATCCAATAGAGATATCAAAGCTAACTGATATTGACTATATCCACGCTTTTAGTGGAGTCAAGTTAATAGACTATATAGAAAATGAAGATGTGTTCTCACCTGAATATGGAAGTACAGAACTTTTTGAAATTCAAGGAGCTGGAGATACAAAGCTAGTTCACAATGATAGAATTATTCATTTTGCAACAAGAAAAATTGAAGATGAAAAACGTGGCATACCTTTGATTGAAATTCTCTATGATTTGCTATTGATATTTGACAATGCAACATGGTCAACAGGTCAATTGATGTACTCGATGGTGCATAAAAGATTGAAAACCGATGGCGTAGATATGTCAGACAAGGAACTGAGACAGAACATACAAAATGAATTAGACTTTGAATTCAATACGTTAAGTCTTGCTGTGATAGGTAAAGAAGATGACCTAGATTATATATCCCCCTCGGTAAGCTTACCCCTGAAAGATATGTACGATTTTCTCTGGGAAATGTTATCTGCTGTGAGTCGAATGCCAAAATCACACATCATGGGTCAACCCCAAGGAACTGTGACAGGTGGGCAGTTTGATAGTCTGAATTACTATATGAGAATAGCAGGAATGCAAGAAGCACATGTAAGAGAGCCTTTGGAATACTTAATAGACCTATCACTTTTAGCGAGTAAAAGTGGAGTTGGGACAAAGTCGATTGAACCCGATAACGTGAAGTACAAAATGAAATTCAATCCCCTGTGGAAGTTAGACGCTGAGACTGATGCAAAGATTAGAAAGATGAATGCTGAGATAGATAACATTTATCTTACTCATAATGTTAGATCACCGGACGAAACCAGGAAAGAGCGCTTTAACGAAACCTCAATGATTGAAAAACTAGATATGAGTGAGGAAGAGCTACTTAAAATTGCAAGAGAAGTAAAAAAAGCAAAAGAGGCGATGGACCATGGCTAAAACACCTAAGTCTAGATTCCCTTCTGGTGCTGCATGGGATTATTTCAAGGAAGTCAGAGGGTTATTAATTAGTAGTCATGCTAATGTTATAGAGACCTTCGAAAAGAAGATATCTCATAATATAAGAAATGATGGTCTTAATGAACGTAATGATAACGCTATTCTGAAAATCAACCTGCTATTAGATACCTTGAGAACAGAAACACTAGAATACTATTTTGATGAAAATAAAATAGTAAAAATTGCAGATGCATTTACGAAGTCCGTTGGAAACAACATTGTTCAGCAATTTGCAAATCAATTTAGGTCAGTTTTAGGGGTAGATCCAATTGGTAGAGATAGTAAACTTTTAGATATTATCACAGCAGCCAACAAAGAAAATATTGCCTATATAAAATCTATACCTGAAAACTATCATAATAACGTTGAAACAGTCATACTTCAAGGTGTCCGTAGGGGTAGGTCGAACAAACAAATTGCCGATGGGCTCCAGGAGGCATATAAAACAAGCAGGACTAAAGCCAAGTTCATCGCACGAGATCAAACAGGTAGTCTAGTTGCAGATATTAATAAAGCAAAGTATGAGCAAAGTGGACTGAAAGGCTTTATTTGGAGTGATGTAGGTGATGGGAATGTAAGAGATAAGCACAAAATATTTAATGGTAAAAGGTTTTTGTGGTCAGAAGGAGCTGGTACAGAAGGCCTGCTTCCAGGTGAAGATTATGGATGCAGATGCACAGCTGAAGTAGATCCCGATGAATTACTTAATATATAAGGGGGGTGAAAAATTGTTAAAGCAAAGATATGACAGAGTTGAAGTCAATATGATGCAAGAAGATGGGAGAGGATTTTTAAACTATAGTCTTGCAGCAGTGAAGCCAGGAGTATACCCCTATATGGATTATGAATCTGGTCAAGTGATTTATGAACTTAAACATCCAGACGATTTGATTAAAGTAGTTGAACAACTAAACAACCTACCTATTACAGATGGACATCCTTATGAGTTGATATCTGCACATAATTCAAAAGAATTAGTTGCTGGTTGGACACATGAAAAGGCAGAGATGCAAGATGTGACTATGGTAAATAAAGCAACTGTGTTTGATGCTAAACTAATCGCCGATATTGTCACAGGTTTGAAAAAAGAATGTTCGCTAGGATTTGAGTGTAGAGTCATCGATGAAAGCGGCGTGTATGAAGGTCAAAAGTATGACAGAAGACAAACAGATTTTAAATTCAATCACTTGGCCATGGTCAAGAAAGGTCGTTGTGGTCCTGAGTGTTCAGCTAGAACTGATGAAAAAGAGAGCTTTGCAGTTCAGATCAGAACTGATGAAATTGAAAATTATAAAGAAAAGGAAGGGATGAAGGAAATGAAAATTAGACTTGACGGAGTGGAGTACGAAGTACCGGAAGTGGTAGCAACAAGAGTAACTGCATTGGAAACAAAGAGTGATGAGTTGACTAAGCAAGTAGGACAACTCGAAGGCAAGCTAGATGGAAAAGAGGACGAAATTAAGAAGCTTCAAGAGAAGAAAGATGAACTAGAAAAAAATCAATTATCAGAAATAAAGTTGGATCAAGCAATTGAAGCCAGATTGAAAGTAGTACAAGATGCGGCCATTATTTTAGATCCAGATTACGACTTTAAGGGCAAGAAGCCTAGAGAAATTAAAGTAGATTGCATCAAGGTTCTAGGCGATGAAAGCTTCACCGGAGAAGGGAAAAGTGAAGAGTACATTGATGCGCGATTTGATACAATTGTTGATTTTTACAAAAATACAGAACACTCTAGCACAGGCGCCAACAACTTAAAAATTAAGAATGATGCAGGTGCAGGGGATCTAGTAACAAGCATGAAAAGCAAAAGACTTCAAATGAAAAAATAGTGAGGAGGAAAAATAATGACTGTACAAAAATATCAACCAGCTGCTACAGGAGCAGGAAGAATCGCAGAAGCTAGTATGTCAGCAACAGCAAGAAGTATGGCAGCAGAAGGAAGTCCAATTAAGTATGGCAAAGCTGTTAAATTAGGAACAGATAAAGAGATTCAGGTGAAAGCCTGGGATGGTGCAGCGTCTACAGATATATTTGCAGGGATTGCTCTAAATAGCGTTACAGGTGATTTGGACAACGATCAATATTTACAAGGTAACCCTGTTTCTGTACTAAAAAAAGGTACTGTATGGGTTAAAGTATCTGCTGATTCTGCTGGTGTAACAGCTGGACAAAAGGCTGCTGTTTTAGAAGATGGAGATTTTACTGCTGCTCCCCTTAGTGTAGATACAAATGGTGTATATGGTGTCGAACTTGAAGGTAGTGAATACCTTACTAGTGCAGCTGCTGGTGAGTTAGTAATGTTAGCTATCAACCTACCAAGTACTACAAAAGTAGTCCAATTATAGAGAGAAGAATGGAGGAGAAAAGATGCGAGGAATGCATGTAAGACAAGATGGAATGTTGCTTAACCAAGATTTAGAAAGTATCGATAAAGTCGCTTATGAAGCAAAGGAAGAAGAATTAACGGCCAGAACCGTGGTTGGTTTAAAAACTGATGACCATGAAGGTGCTGAGACAATCAGTTATGACAAAATGACTAGAAGAGGGGCTGCAAAGATATTTGCCTATGGTGCATCGGATGATATTCCATTAGTGGATGCTGACGTTGAGCGACACACACAGAAAGTATATGGAGTAGTTGTAGGCTTCACGATTGGTATTCAAGAGAAAAGAGCTGCACAAATGGCAAATAGGACTATCGACATTACAAAGGCAATAGCGGCAAGAAGAGCTGTTGCAGAGAAGGAAAACCGCTTTTTCTATGTTGGATCAGAAGCGCATCAAGCTGAAGGACTATTGAACTTCACTGGCATCCAAACGATGCCTGTAGCCCTAAACGCTGGGGAAACATCTACAAAATGGAAAGATAAAACCAGTGAAGAGATTATTGAAGATATTCGTTTAGCTAGAAAGAAAGTTAATGCGCTTCCAGGACTAACAGTGGACACCTTATTATTGCCACCTAATCAGTATGAGGACTTAGATAAACCGGTGAACGCTGAAAACTACAACATGACAATTCGCAAATGGTTACAAGAACAAAAGTGGTTTACTAATATCATTAGAGTTGCAGACCTAGAAGGTGCAGGCGATTCTTCCACAGATTGTCTTGCTGTTTTCGATAGCAGCAAGGATGTCGTAGAAATGGCATTACCTCTTGATATCACAAGACACCCAGAAGTAATGTTAGCAAATATGTCATCTCAGATTAACCTTGAAGAGCGTACTGGTGGAGCTATTGTAAGATTCCCAATGGGGATTTGCAGAGCTGACGGAATATAAGGAGGGGGAACATTAATGGAAATTACAGTAATTAATAATAGTAAATTCATCAAGCATGTTGGAGAAGTGACATTAAATATTGGCGCCAACGAAGTAGAAAAAAAGGATTGGGATAAAGAGAGTAAACATCCTATCGTGAAAGATTGGCTAAAAGATAAAGTGGTTGAAGTGAAAGAAGGACTTATCGAAGACATTTCCGAGATCACTCCAGCTGGCAAGGCGATTGAGATTGTACAAACAACATTTTCGCAAGAAAAATTGCAAAAATGGTCTGAGCAAGAGGAAAGAAAGACTGTTTTAGAGGCTATTCAAAAACAGTTAAAAGAAGCCATCAAGAGTGGTGAGTAACAATGGAAACAACTGTAGAAAGGGTACGGGCAATAGCCTCTCATTTGGGAGGCTTGCCTGATTCTACTATTGAGATCTACATCGAAGATGCAAAGTTAGAAATGAACAGCATGGAATTCAAGGCATCCTTCAAAGAAAAAATCATGAGATATCTAACGGCGCATTATGCCACATTAGACAATCCAAAAATAAAATCAGAGAAGGTGGATGGCCTTGGGGCAATTGCTTTCTCTGATTCAACTTCTGGAAAAGAAGGTTTGAAATCTACTGAATATGGACAAGAGGTGCTAAGATTACTGAAAAAAAGCAATTTAAGCATGCTCGTTACTTCATAGGAGGGTATGTCATTGATAGTAAAAGATGAAAGTCGAGTACCTGAGCTATTAAGAGAATTAGATTATTTAGATTCACATGCTTTAAAAGCAGGAATTATGGGAGAAGAAGATTCTGAGCTGATAATGATTGCTGCAACCCATGAATTTGGAGCAACTATAAAGCCTAAAAATTCAAAGTATCTAGCTATACCTCTTCCTGCTGCTGGGGATACAAGACCAGCAGATCACGATGATCTATTTGTGCCCAGAGGAACAAAAATATTAGCTAAACCTAAAGGCCAGGGAGAAAAAGATTTTATCCCTATGTTTGTATTACTCAAGAGCGTTATGATTCCTGAAAGAAGTTATATACGCTCAACCTTCGATGAAAACAAGAACAAAATTAATGAAATGGGTCAAGATTTATTGATTAATGTTCTAGAGGGGAAACTCACAGGGGAACAGCTCTATAATAGACTGGGATTATATCTACAGACGTTAATTCAAAGAAAAATAAAAGAAACTAAAAGCCCAGCTAATAGTGCGTTAACAGTTGCCAACAAAGGGACAGATAATCCATTAATCCAAACTGGAAGGCTTCGAAATGCAGTCACTTATGAAGTGGTAAGCTTATGATGGATTTTACTAGAATAATTCAAAGATGGGAAAAACAAATTTCAGTTCAACAAAAGACAGGTCAATATATACGTGGCAAATGGACTGAAGGCATAAGCGAAGTAAGACATTTTAGAGGTACATTTTTACCTATGTCTGATAGGGAAATACGTTATAGCGAGGGTGGCAGTTATACTACACAGGATAAGAAGCTTTATGTAAAAGAAAAGCTGAAAGACATGCAAGGCAACGAGTTGTTACTTAAGAAAGGCGATATAATCATAGATTATGACGGTGAATATGAAATCGACAGAGAATTAGAGGCACCCGAGGTCGTGAATTATAAAAAGTATATGACTAAAAAGAAGGTGGTCAAATGAATGAGGAGACATTAGGAGATATTTTGGAGGAGTTAAAAGCATTCACAAATGTTACTAAAGCAATATTTGCGGATCAAAAAGGAGAAAAACCACAGTATCCATACATTACATTCAAAATCATCGCTGAGCCTGATGATCCTAGCGTGGGAATTTACAACTATGAAACAGTAGAAAGTGAAAATCCAAACTTTGATTCTGACATTGAAGTTCAGAAAATAGAAACTTCTGAGCCAAGCTTCTCTATAAATGTATTTGCTAAGACGGCGGAAGAAGCTAAAAGCGTTGCAATGAAAACTAAAGATTTTTTTAAGTTCCATGGGTGTGAATGGCTCAAACGAAAAAATATAGTCACAGTAAGCACATCTACTATAGAAAATAGAGATGCACTGATGATTATAGATTATGAAAGACGATATGGATTTGATGTAATTTTGAGATACACAAGAGAGTTAAAAAAGAAGATCGAAACAATTGAAACATATTCATTCAGTCGGATTGAATAGGAGGTAAGTAGATGAAGAAAGACTTTGTAGTTAATATAAGCAAGTTGACAGCTGCAATCAAACAAAGAGGCTTTGGATTAATTCTTGTTCTAGACACCTCGAAGGATCATCCATACACCCTGTATAATGACATACAAGGTGTGGCGGATGACTATGCTGTTACAGATGATGCCTACAAGATTGCAAGTAGGATATTTGGACAAAACCCAGCGCCTCAGCAAGTAGCTATATTTGGCAAAGAGTATGACAGTGAAATAGGTGAACCAGCTGATTTAGTCACAGCATTAAACGAGCTGGTAAATGTTAATAATGATTGGTTTGCATTAACCTGTACGGAGAATGCAAATGCCGAAGTTATTGCATTGAGTGGATGGATCGACACTCAAGAAAAAATGTATTTTACTACGACTCAGGACCTTAGTTTACCAGCACAAATCGAGTCTGAGCAAACAACAGTAATGTTCCATCACAGCCCTGAAGCTTATGTTGCAGAAGGTTTGGCAGCTTATATGCTTGTTAGAATGATAGGTGGAGTTACTGCAAAATTTAGAAGTATTTCAGGCGTATTGGCATCAGAAATAACGGCCACTGAATTAGCTCAATTGCACGATGACAACGGATTCTCCTACATTAGAAAAATGGGAGTGCTACAGACTACCGAAGGAAAAACAACATCAGGTGAGTACATTGATGTAGTCCTGGGCGCATTCTTCTTGCAATTTAAAATGGAAGAAGAAAGTGCTTTACTTGCTGTTAACACAGAAAAGATTGCTTATGATAATGTTGGCATTGCTTCATTGGTATCTGTAGCTGAAAAGGTATTAAAACTTGGAGTAACACAGGGTATCATTTTACGGGATGATGATGATAATGGAGTTTTTCAAATCAATTACGTTAAACGTGAAGACACTCCTACAAATGATATCGCAAATCGAGTTTATAATGGTGTATCTTGGAGTGCAGACCTTGCAGGGGCTATCCATGAGGGAACTATTAGCGGTGTATTAAAGTACTAGGAGGGATATAGATGGTAACAACTTATGATATGAATGGTGTTAATGTAATTGTTGGCGGTAGGTTCATCACGGGTTTTGCAGATGGTACTGCAATAACATCAGAGGCAAATGAAGATAAATTTTCTGTCCAAGTTGGGGTGAAGGGAGAAGTAACCTTCTCTGAAACAAACGATCCTACGGGTGCGATTGGAATTATTTTAAAGCAAACATCTCCATCAGTGCCATATCTCGATGGCTTGGCAAACAGAAAAGGTGAAAATGCTATTGTATCAGCTCAAATTGTAGACTTAACTGCAAATGGAGTGAATGCAGGTGGGAACCGATGTAGAGTGACAAGGACAAGCAAGAAAGAATTTTCTAATTCAGAGTCAAAACGAGAATATAGGATTTACGTAGCGGATTATTCTGCAAGATAGTGGTAAAATTCCCCTGACTTGTATATAATATAGGCAAAAGGTTAGGGGGGGTATTATGTTTAGGATAGTAAGTGCTTTTATTAGTTTTCCATGGATCGGATATTTACTTGGAGAAACAACAGGGGCTTTTATAGGATTGATACTAGCGGTTCTATATATTCCAATTGAAAAATTTCAGGGTAAGCCTAAAGAAAAAAAAGAAGTAAGTGCAGAAAAAGTAAAACTAACTGGATTTCCTAAATTCGCAAGAATACTTTTGATTGTTTCGTTCACATTTACTACATTAGTAATGTTACTGATTTATTTGTAAAAGTAATAAGAAAGCATCTGAGAAGGTGCTTTTTTAATATCCAAAAATAGGAGGGAAATTATGAAAAATAAAATTACAGTCGAGGGCGTTGAGTATATATTTCAAAAAGTTACACCAAGGGAATGGCTTAAAATTAGGGAAAGGTCAAAAAATAAATACGGAAATTCATCTCAAGAGCTCCTTTACACCGAAGTATTTGAACATGTAATTATAAGTCCTAAAGTGGGAATAGATGATTTCGAAGAAATTGAAACGTTAGAAGAGGTCATAACAGCAGCCATAAACTTTCAATGCAAGCGACAAAGAAAAGAAGAACAAAAACTATCACGACATGGCCAGAAAGAATTGGCTAATATGGAGACTGGTGATGGAGGGCAAGATTAGCTATACGGAAGCTTGTAGTATGAGTGAGGATGACTTAGAAGAAGCTAATGCAGCCCTCGACATATACATTGACCTTATTATAGAGCAACGTAATGAAGGGGGGAAGAAATGAGTCTCAGGAGTTTAATTTTTGATGTTGCATTCAACGGGAATGCGAGCGCTGTTGTACAGATGGATGATGCTACCAATGAGTTAAGAGAAACTGCCATGGGAGCAACCGAAAACATCGAAGGCATGGATTCAGCAACTGATGAACTAGGAAGAACTACAATGGGTGCAGGGAAGGTAATAGAAGAGAATTGGAAGAAGATTACTTTGGCAGCAGGAGCTACAGGATTAGCTATTGAAAAAATGGCCAGACAACAAGCTGAATTGACTACTGCTACTAGAGGATTAGCTGTCACAACAGATATGACAGAAAAGGAAATAAGAACAATGGTTGGTTCACTAACTGATCATACTTTTGCAACTGAGGATGCTCTAGCTGGAATGGACAGGCTTCAACAGTCTGGTTATAACACGCAAAGCCAATTCGAAAGTTTATTGCCTGTGTTTGATACATTTGCAGACGCGACGGGAAAGGATATGGTTTCTGGTATAGACTTCTTTGATCGTACGCTGTCAGCTTTGGATATACCACTGACTGAAGCAGAAGAACATCTTGATACAATGACTTGGCTTATTACTCAAACTACCGTAGGGATGGGCGAGATGGGACAATTAATGAGAAGGGAAGCTCCGACGTTAAGAGCCATGGGATTAAATGTAGATGAAATAGCAATTGCTATGGCAGGATTAGAGGCAGAAGGCATCAGGGGTCCTAGAGCGGTATCTGGATTTCAAAATGCTTTAAAAGATGCCGAAGGCGATATAGAGAGGTTTTGGAAAGAACTAGGCGTGTCACAAGAAGTATTAGAGAATCAAAGTGAAAGACTGTTAGAGGCTGAGGGATTGACGCAAGCTTTAGCAGACGCCAATAACTCTGGTGATACAGCTATGCAAAAATTAACCAGTGCAGCAGAACAATTGGCCTATCAATACGGACCATTGATTGAGCTATCAAGTAGTTTGGTACCCTTATTGCTAGCAGCGGGACCAGCAGCAAAAATAGCTAGTGCAGCATTTGCGGTTTTAGCGACTCCGGTAGGAGCTGTAGGCGGCGCAGTAGCAGTTTTGGGCGTTGGTGTATGGCAACTATGGAGGAACTGGGATGCAGTTACTGAAAGGTCTGGCGATGCCATGGATTGGTTATTAGATAAATCGGATAATGTAGTGAATGGTACAATTGATAAATTTGCTGAACTTGGAAGTAGAGCGAGCGCCTATGTAAATGATATGGCAAGCGACATCATAGATTCTATAATGAGCTATCCACCATTACAAGCTGTAAATGAGGTATGGGATGAGACCCTAGCATATTTGAATGGGATTGATCTTCGTGAAGTAGGATCTGACATTGTACAGGGCTTAATCAATGGTATAACAAGTATGGGTTCGGATGCAGCACAAGCAGCCAGGGATGTAGCGAGTGGTATAGGCAATTCAGTAAAGAGCTTCTTCGGTATTAATTCAGACTCAAAGCTCATGATCGAATATGGAGGGAATATAGTAGGGGGATTAGAAACAGGAATCGATTCCTCTATTCCAAACACAACAAAGTCTATGGAACGCATGACAGACAGAGCATTGAGTGGAGCAGTAACAAACAACTCTAAAATGACATTTAGCCCTAATGTCAAGATAGAAGTGGGAAATGGTACAAATGCTAGGCAAGCAGCAAATGAATTAGAAAGAGAATTTAATTCTCTTATGGATAGATATGCTAAGAAATTAAGCCTGAGGAATCCTGCATTAACAGAGGCATAGCGAGGTGAAAAGATGGCTAGAGTAAAGCTTGGCGAAGTAGAATTTTCAACGGTAGGAAATGAAAGTCCTGAATTCAGTAATGAAATCACAGATAGACCTGTAGAGGATATTGGCACTGTATCTGATCATATCAATAATAAGCCTACAATTCTGGCCATAGATGGGTATGTTACTGGAATACATGCAGGACAAAAAATAAGCGTATTGAGAAGATATTTTAAGACCAAAGAATTATTAAAGTATGTAGGTAGAAATATTTTTGACAACATGTCTATTGAAATATTTAGAACGGATCACAATAATAGGGTCGCTAATGGGTTTAGCTTTACCATGCTATTAAAGGAGATAAAGGTTGCAAAGAGTCAAACGATACAGATACCATTAGCTGATCCTGTAAGTCCTAAACCTCCTGCTGTAGCAGTTGCAGCGGTCAAAACACAGACTAAAGAAGTAACTAACAAAGGGACACAGTCGGTCAGAGGACAATCCGCGGACACACAAAGATACCAAGCTCTGTATGATAAATATGAAGCAGAAAAAAGAAGTGTCGAAGCAGCGGCAAAAATACAAGCTAGCTTTGATAGGGGGTTTAGGTCATTATGATAGATTACATTTCAATAGAAAAAAACTTAATCCCTTATCAATTTGATATCCAGCTAGGTGGGATTACCTTCACGTCAGAAATTAATTACAATGGAGAGTATGATTATTTTACTATCGACCTTTATAAAGGAGAAGAAGTTGTTTTATTGGGAGAAAAGATAGTATATGGAAAACCTTTGTTTACAACATTTCTGCATCTACCCATACCGCCTGTACTGATAGTGCCTCTTGATTTAGCAGATGAAGAGACTAGGGTGACTTACGAGAACCTTAACGTAAAAGTATTTCTATACATTATAGGAGATGAACCTGATGCTATTCAATAGAAAAGTTGAATTGATAATAGGAAATAAATCATATTTGAGCGATAACATTGATATTGATTTCAGTGTGCCATTTGACAGTGATCCAGAACCAAATATATGTGATGTGTCAATATACAATTTGAGTATGGATAGCATTAATAGAATCGGAAAGAGTACTGAAGTAATACTGAATGCAGGGTATGGAGAGGATATAGGGGCTATATTAGTAGGAACAGTTGCTGATTATGAGCAGAGAAATATTGGTACTGACTTAGAATTCAAAATGATGATTGCACCAGGCATTGATAGGTGGATGAGTAAAACTTTTAGCAAGTCCTACAAAGAGGGAATGAAAGCATCCACAATATTAAGGGATGCTTTAAGTAGTTTTGGTCTTGAAATTGGTGAACTGAGACTTGCAAATGATATTACTTACAGTAAAGGCAAGGTAGTAAGTGGAATGCTAAAGAACACAATTAAAAATATTGCCACTGAAGCTGGGAGTAAGCTTTACATTAAAAATAACATTGCATTCGTTAGGCCTCCCAATGCTGGGACTGCCACAGGCTTCTTGCTAAGTAGCAAGACTGGTATGGTTGGTTCTCCTGAGCCTATCATTATCGATGATAAAAAAGGATACAAAGTGAATATGCTATTGAATAATAAAATGAATACAGATAGTTTGGTCCAGATTGAATCTAGAATTGTGACAGGCAACTTTAGAGTAGTGAAAGGCCAGCATCTTGGGGATTTTATTACAGAGGTGGAGGTGTTGCCGATATGATAGATAAAGTGATACAAGATATTTTAGAAGAAAGATTAGCAGACCTACACACTTTTATGTTATGCCGAGTGGTATCTATTACACCGCAATTAACGATAAGACCTATTCCAAAGCGCAAATATAAAAATGGGAGAACGGAAGCTTACCCTATTATTATAAATCCCCTGAAGTTGAAGAATATACCACTAGAGAAGGATGATGTTGTGGCTGTGGCCTTTAGCGAAAGAGCTTTAGACGGAGTCGGAAGTAGGAAACACGATTTAACTGATGCAGTGATACTAGGGGTGATATGATGAAAACCTTTAAAATAGTTGATGACGATATTGTTTTTGATGGACAGAACAACATTGTAATGGTAGAAGGCAAAGATGAAGAAATTCAAAGTATAAATAGGGTTTTCACAACCAGGCTTAATGAATTTTTTTTAGAACCAGAGCATGGCTTTGACTATTCTGTTTTGCAGACAAAGCAAGTGGATGAAGAACAAATAAGGTTAGCGGTTATTGAAGCAGCTAATCAAGACCCAAGAGTCCAGGAGGTAGAAGAGTTAAACATTATAGTTGAAAGAAAAAGCAGAAAGGTCACGATTGACTTTAAAGTTAAAATGCAATCAGGGGAACTCTTAGAAGGTCAGGAGGTGTTAGATATTGCCTAGTTTTGGATTAGGGGCTAAAGGATTTAAAAGAAAGAAATACAATGACATAATTGAAAGCATGAACACTAGAGCAAGAAACCTGTTCGGTGAAGATGTAAATGTTAGTCCCAGAAGTCCATTGGGGCTATTTTTTCGAGTAATTTCATGGAGTGTAGCTATATTATGGCAACTTGCTGAGAAGGTTTACTTTAGTGGTTATGTGGATACAGCAGAAGGGAATCAACTTGATTATGTAGGAAAGTATATTGGCATTGAGAGGAGATTGGCCCAACTGTCGGAAGGTGAACTTACGATTACCGGTGACGCAAGTACTATTGTGCCCCAGGGCTTTGTTGTGGAAACTAATGATGGTATACAGTTTCAAACTATAGAGGAAGCAACAATCGATGGAGCTGGTGAAGTAACAGTGCCTATACAAGCAATTGTAGCAGGTATAGAAAGCAATGTACCAGCTAATACGATTACAGAGATTACAAACCCTACAGAAGGCATCGATGAAGTAACTAATACTGCTCCTACAACAAATGGTAGAAACCCAGAATTAGATCAAGAGTTTAAGGAAAGATATGCTATATCTGTTAGTCGTGGTGGTGCCAGTACATTAGATAGTATTAGAGCTAGTTTACTTGAATTAGATGGAGTCAGAGCATCTCTAGTGGTAGAGAACAACACAATGATTACTGATGCTGATGATAGACCTCCTAAGAGTATAGAGTGCTATGTTTTGGGTGGTAATAGTGAAGATGTAGGTAAATCTATATTAGATACTAAAGCAGCTGGTATAGAAAGCTTTGGTGAAGAAACAGTAACCGTAAATGATGATTCAGGAAATCCACATGATATTAAATTTACTTATGCGGATGTAGTAGATATTTACAGTAACATTAGCATTACTAAAAATGATAAATATCCCACCAATGGGGACGATCTTGTTAGAACTGAATTGATAAAATTCATCGGCGGACTTGATGAAGATTCTAATGTTTACACAGGCTTGGGTATGGGTCAAGATGTTGTCTATACTAGGCTAATTAAAGTTATCTATCGTATAGATGGCATTGATGATGTAGACCTGGAAATAGGGGTAGATGGTATAAACTATAGTGTCAATAATATTGTCATAGCACAGGCAGAAGTAGCTGAAATTGATTACACCAAGGTGGTGGTTACTAGTGCTTAATTTGTTGCAAAGATTAACTGATAACTATAGAAAAGACTCTAGTATCAATATAGGGAAACTTTTAAATGTAGTAGTCGGAGAACTTGAAGAAGTAAAGGATAGTTTAGAAACTACTGAAAAATATCGAGATATAGATCAAGCCATAGGTGCTACTTTAGATAAAATTGGCGTGAACGTGCAACAGTTTAGAGGTGTAGCTCCTGATGAAGTTTATCGAATACTTCTAAAATCAAAGATAGCAAGAAACTTATCTAAAGGTGATATCAACACTATAATAAGAGTCTTAGCTATTACCTTAAACACTGAGCAGAAAAATATCTATATACAAGAGTTGTATCGCACTTTAGATAATGAACCTGCCGCTATATTTGTTAGTGTTCCTGCTGCATTATTAAATTCGGTTGGATTTAGTGTTAATCAGTTTGGACGATTGGTTAATAGAATTGTAGCGGCAGGAGTAAGGGCAAATGTATTATTTACAGGTACTTTTGCCTTTTCTAGCCTTGAAAACGAAAGTGAGTTTGATATTGATGTAGGATTTGCAGATACAGATCAAACATCGGGAGGTATGCTGGGAGAATATTATGATCCTGTAGATGATACAAACTTACCATTAGATTAGGAGGGATACAATGTTTAATGAACAATTACCTGAATGGTTAAACGAGGGCACAGAACCACCAGCACAAAAGAAAAGTGATGGATGGTTGCCAACAGAAAAACCTCCTGCTGGATGGTTTAACTGGTTGTTTAACAAAATATATAAATGCATAAAAGAAATCAGGCAAAAAGTAATGAATTTAGATGAGGACTTAGGTTCGCATGTGGCAGAAAGTGTGTCGGAAGTTATAGATTTTCAAAGAGATGCGAGTATCCTAGGAACACAGCATATTGCTACACCAAGAAAGCCAAAGGGAATTACGCTTTATGCAAACATTACAGGCCAAGCGACTATAAGTATAGGTTTTTTTGGGCAAATAGGAGCACAAAAGTCCTTTTATTCAGGTTCGGGTAGTGGAATATGGCGACCTTACACGGGCTCCGCTATACTTATATCACAGGGAGATACTACAAATAGGCTCAGTGGTAACATTCGCAACGTGGAAAATGATGGGTTTGATATACTATGGAGTCAAGTTTCTGGGGCTAATACGGGTACTATTACAATAACTGCTATGGTTGTTTATCATGGGGAGGGATAAAATGAAATATTGCGTAATTAAAAACACTACAAAGGTAATAGATGGTTCTAGTAATTCCTCTGAAATAATGCTACAAAACGCACTAAATGCAGGACTTACAGAAGAAGAAATTGAGATATTAACAGAAGAAGAATATCAAGCAAGAAAGGATTTAGAACCGATAGCACCGAAAGAACCGACACTTGAAGAAAAGAATAGAGCTGATATTGATTATATAGCCATAATGACAGGGGTTGATATTGATGTTTAATAGAGTAAAAGAGTATTACGAAACAGGACTATGGAGTATTGACAGAGTTTTTAATGTAGTAGGTAAGGCAATTTCAGAAGAAGAATATCAAGAAATAACGGGATTTTTATATCCTGCTAAGTCATAATTAGGAGGTCGTTGTTATTATAAAGCGAATTATTTTTAAAAGACAATTAAAATTTTGGAGACATCAAAAAGAAGGCATAGAACACCTCTTAGAGTATTGCAATATTGATGAATCAAAAGTTATTACGCTTAAAATTAAACATGAATTTTATTGTAAAGCTGTAGATGTATTTAAGTATTTAACAACACAATAGGAACTTTAGACGTCATAAAAGGTTCAAATATCAATAAAAAAAGTTGGAAAATAATTGTAAACAGAACATATGTTTGGTATAATATAGATAGGAACAAAAAAGAGAAAAGAGCCCCCACTCGCAAAGTAAAAGGCTCTTTTCAAATCCAATCTCACGTAGGAGATCTTGCCTATAGTATATCACCATATGTAATTTTTGACAAGAATTGTATTTAGGATTTATATCTCCTGTGTGAGAAACACAGGAGGAGATTAGATTGAGAAAAGAAGAAGCTGTTGTTAGGATCGTAGGAAGACTAGACCTAGAATTTAATGGAATGCTAGATCAGCAAAAGGCTCGACAGATCATCCAAGAAGTGCTCTATGATTATGATGTAAATCCTGCCCAGAGGTCATTAGTTGTCCAAGATGACATGAACGACAAAATTCTACTATATCTAGCTTCTAAGAAAATTGACGGACTAGCAATGAGGACGCTTGAAGGTTATAGTAGAAATCTGAATAGGTTTGCCTATTATATGCGCAAAAACGTTGAGGATGTCACGACAATGGACATCAGGATGTATTTAGCAAGCTACGCTAAAACAGGTGTAAAAAATGGCACGATAGGGACCGAAACAGATATCTTAAGAGGATTTTTTAGATGGCTTGAAGATGAAGAATACATAAATAAAAGTCCACTTAGAAAAATCAAATCCCTTAAGCCAGAAAAAAGAATCAGGAAGGCACTCACAAATGAAGAAATGGAAATACTAAGAGACGGTTGCAAGACTTATAGACAAAAGGCTTTGTTAGAATTTTTTTTATAGTACTGGGTGCAGACTGGAGGAAGTAGAAAATGTTAAAAAGTACGATATAGACTGGCAAAGATTACAGTTAAAGGTTATCGGTAAGGGAAACAAAGAAAGAACGGTTTATATCAATGCTAAGGCAAAAGTACATATCCAGAAGTATCTCATGGCAAGATTAGATGAGGAAGAAGCTCTGTTTGTAACTGAAAGAAATCCAGTAAAAAAACTAGGACGAAGGAGCATAGAACGGGAATTTGACAAGATAGAAAAAACATCGGGAATCAAGAAAAGTATCTATCCTCATTTGATTAGGCACACTATGGCCACTCATTTACTTAATAGCGGGGCTGACTTAGGAACCGTACAGGCAATCCTCGGACACGAAGATGCTTCGATAACTCAAATATATGCTCAGATATCGAACACAAACGTAGAGCACGAATACAGAAAGCACATGATCCAATAGACTAGAAAAATTACATAAAAACATATAAAATAGAACTGTGGATAGGTTAATAAAATAACCCATATATCCACAGTTTTTTTTGAAAGTTATCTTGCGAATTTTTGCAAAAAAGTTTGCGAAACTACAATCAATCCATTTGATTTAAATGCCCTAGAAGCCGCTGTACAAATGAGTGAAAAAATAGAGGCTGAAATTATTGTACTGAGTATGGGACCTCCATCTGCTGAAAATGCCCTGAGGGAAGCCATCGCAAGGGGGGCCCATAAAGGGATACTCCTAAGTGATAGAAAGTTTGGGGGCTCCGATGTGAAAGCAACGGCACTAACCCTTTCTGCTGGTATTAATCACATTGGTGATTATGATTTAATTATTGCTGGGATGCAAACAGTGGATGGGGACACTGGTCAAGTAGGGGCTGAGGTAGCAGAAATCCTAGGGATCCCCCAAATAAGCTATGTTGAAGAACTCAATGACTTTGATGATGAATCCGTGACTGTCACCACAAACATATGGGAAGGTCTTTATTTAAAAAAAATAAAGTTTCCTGCATTAATGACAGTAACAAAAGAGATTAACGATCCGAGATTGCCTTCTTTTAAGAACAAAATGAAGGCAAGGAAGGCAGAAATCACCCTATGGGGGCAAAATGAGTTACGTGATTATCTAAGGGAAGACCAAATCGGACTTAAGGGATCCGCCACTAAGGTAAAGAAAATAGAAGTGCCAGCAGCTGCTGTACGAGAAGGAAAGCTCTGGAGAGATAATCATACTGAAGCCGTGGATGTTTTATATGACTTATTTGAAGTGAAGAAGGTATTGGAGGGGTAGGTGTGGAGATGGAATATAAGGGTGTATTAGTCTATGCAGAGCAAAGAAATCAACAGATACACAAGGTGACCTATGAGCTGTTAGATAAGGGGAGACAGCTGGCAGATCAATTGGGGGTTCAGGTTTATTGTGCATTATTAGGACCTGCTGATATAGATGCCCAGGAGCTTATTTATAGAGGTGCAGATGTGGTTTATTATATTGAAGATAATGAAGCCTTTAATGAACCTGATGAGCTTGTCTATGCTCGTAATTTACAGGACTTAATTGTAAAAATAAAGCCAGAAATCTGTATTTCAGGGGCGACTTCACTGGGAAGATCTGTAGCCCCAAGGGTAGCAGCGGCTATCGGAGCAGGCCTTACAGCTGATTGCACAGACTTACAAATTGATGAAGATAGAAAACTGATACAAATTAGGCCGGCATTTAGTGAAAATATTTTAGCCCACATTAAATCAGAGTGCATGCCTCAAATGGCAACAGTAAGATATAAGGAATTTTCTGAAGCAAAACGTGATATCAGTAGGACTGGAGAAATAATCAAATCCAGCAGTCTAGACTATCAAAATGATGCCATGGTATTTATCCAGGAACTCAGTCAGAAGAAATTAGATATCTCAGAAGCAAGTGTGGTGGTGTCAGCTGGGACGGGATTAAGGAGTCCTGAGGATTTCAAATTACTTAGTGAGCTGGCGGATCTACTTAATGGTGTGGTTGCAGCCTCTAGACCATTGGTTGAGGGGGGCTTTATTTCAAAGGACCATCAGGTGGGATATAGTGGCAATCGAGTGAAGCCAAAGATATATATCGCATGTGGTATATCGGGAGCACCACAGCATTTGGCAGGGATGAAGGATTCAGAGACCATTATTGCCATTAACACCGATCCCTCTGCACCGATTTTTAGTATTGCGGATCATGGGATAGTGGGAGATCTATATGAGGTTGTGCCGCTATTAATCAATAAGATTAAAAGCATGAGGGCTGTAAAGGTTTAACTATTGCAATAATAATACAATGTCCATGGGATTTGTATCAGGAGTTAAAGGCATCTAGAGGCAAAGTATAATTGTGTAGTGATAGATTACTGACGAGTGGGGCTATTAAAAAAGGGGGAGTATAAATGAATAAAAAGTCAGGAATGCCAGTATTTTTTGCATTAGCATTTGTATGGTTTACTACACATTTTGGAGGGGGATTTGCTTCGGGTGCACAGGTAATTCAGTATTTTGTTAAGTTTGGGTGGTTTGCAATTTTTACGCCGATTATATCACAGTTAATTATCGCAATTGTCCTATACTTTGCTTGGAAGTTTGCATTGGAGAAGAAGATGTTTGACTACAGAGACTGGGCCAATGAGTTTTATAAACCAATACAAGGAATTATGTCCAATGTATTTGAAATCATGTATAACTTAGTATTGGTCACTGCAACGGCTGTTGCGTTTGCAACTGGAGGAGCTACCATAGAAGGTGTATTCGGCACCCCCTACCTTTTAAATACAGTGGTCATTGCCATGGCACTATTATTATTAACGATATTTGGTGCAGAGCTAGTCCGAAAAGCAGCATCCATTATTGCTGTGATAATCATATCCGGTGTGGTACTGATTTATGTACCTAATGTCATTAGCTCATTTGGCCAAATCACTAAAAATGTAGCTGATCTAAGAAGCGGTGCCATACAAAATGATACAAGTTTTTTCAGTGCAATGTGGTCATCCCTTGTCTATGCTGGATTTCAGACGACTTGCATCGGTGCGTACATCGTTCATTCCAACATACTTAAGGATAAAAGTGATGCAAAGAAGGCTGCCCTGTGGGGTTTTATCATTAACTCAACGGTGTTAATGCTTTCTACCTTAGGAATATTGGCATTCTATAATGATGGGGTGTTAACAGAAAGTATACCAGCATTATTTGTTGTTAGAAATGGGGTTGGATCTTCATGGATGGTCCCATTAATATCTATTTTGATTATTCTAGGGGCGGTTTCAACCGGGGTCAACTTAATCTATGGTATATCCCGAAGAATTGTGAATTACTTGGGTAGAAGTGAAAGTCCGGCGGTGTTTAAGGAGAAGGAAAGAACAAGAAATATTGGTGCATCTGCCCTCTATGTAGCCATTACCTGGAGTATCGCACAATTTGGATTAATTCCATTAATTGCAAAGGGATATGGGACATTGGGATATATATCCATATTTGTTATCATACTTCCGGTGATCATAAAAGGAATCATTGGGTTGAAACCCAAAACAAAGGCCAAGGCATAGTCAATCACACCTAAGAGGAATCCCCTGTGAACCATGGATAGCACAGGGGATTTAAATAGCATGGTAAAATCAATGTAAAATGGAGGGATATAAATGAAGGTTGAAATCATTGAGAAAATGAAAAACATTGTGGGAGTGGATTGGGTGGTGACTGAGCTATCACGGATGCAGAGTTACCTATCCGATGAGACAGAGCATCTATTAAAGCCTAAGGCAAATGAAGACTGTATTGTTGTGAAGCCAAGTAGTGCACAGGAGATATCTGGAATCATGAAATATGCAAATCAGGAGAAAATACCAGTGGTGCCTAGGGGTGGAGGGACTGGCTTATGTGGCGCAGCCATACCAACTCACTCCAGCATCGTCATGTCCCTAGAACGACTGAATCAATATGTTGAATTAGATGATAAAAACTTAATGGTAACGGTGGACAGTGGCTTTACACTGGCTCAATTAAATGAAGAATTAAACAAACAAAAAAATCTATTTTTTCCAATACATCCTGGTGATGAGGGAGCACAAATAGGCGGTATGGTTGCTGAAAATGCAGGCGGCGTCAGTGCTGTAAAACATGGGATTATGAGAAATCATGTGAAGGGCCTTGAGGTGGTGCTTCCCACGGGAGAAATTGTTAATTTTGGGGGAAAGTTGATTAAGGATAATATGGGTTATGATATGCTGCATATGATGATCGGCAGTGAAGGCACATTAGGAATCATAACCAAGGTAATCCTCAAGCTTTATGCCAAGGAAAATCACAGGGGAACTTTACTGATCTCCTTTGATACTGGGGAAGATGCTGCAGCGGTTGTTCCTAAAATTCTACAAAGAGGAATCACGCCCCTGGCAATGGAGTACATGGAGCGGTATGTAGTGGAAAAGGCAGCAGAGCATCTGGGGCTAACTTGGCCAGCTAAAAAAGGCAGTGTGGATTTAATGTTTATTCTAGAAGAAACAACGGAAGATGAATTGTATGCCAAGAGCGAAATCATTGTAGAAATGTGTGAAAAACATCATGCGGTTGATAGTATGATCGCAGAGACTGCAAAGGAACAGCGTAATATACTGGAAATAAGAAGTAATGCCTATACAGCATTTAAAGAGGAGATCGCTGATGCATTGGATATGGCAGTTGCCCCAGCGTCGGTTCCAGATTTAGTGAGGGATATCAATACAATCGCCAAAAAGTACAATACAATATCGCCGGTGGTGGGTCATATTGGGGATGGTAACACCCATAATTTCATTATGCTTGTCAATGGTGAAAAACCATCATACCTTGATGAAATGAGACAGGAAATGTACGAGGCTGCCATAAAATATGGGGGAACAGTGACAGCGGAACATGGAACAGGTAAGACTAGGAAAAAACATATGAATCTCCAATTCTCAGACAGAGAAATAGAGATAATGAAGGGGATTAAGAAAGCCTTTGATCCTAATGGCATACTGAATCCAGGAACGATTATAGATTAATTGAAATTGAACAAAGAGGTGTTTTTCTTATATTATCCATAATTTCAGCTTGCTGGAACCAGTTCACTTTGAGCTATTGTCCCAAACTCTTTTGGGACTTTTCCATTTCCCACTGTTCTTCAGGCTACCAAACAAACTCTTTGGTGTAGTCCAAACCAAAAGGAGAGCCCCGATTAAAAAGAAAAAAATTGGATACAAGGCACCCAGAAAAGACATTTCTTCATATCCTTGTCTAAGTAATTGTTGACAATGTAGCTTTATAATACAAATATGCGGTTTTAGTTCATTTAGTACACAAAATTTAACTAACAAATATAAAGATAAAAAAGAACCAAAAGTGTCTGACCCAACTTATTAAATTTTATGATGTAGAGTACTTTTTACATTAATAAGTTCGAAGGAGCCCAGGCAGTTGGTGGAAAAACAGATGATGAAATTGATGCTGAGAAACTTATTTCAAGTTATTGATGGGAATATACACCATAAATAATAATGATTTGTTAAGAATGGGGCATATTATCTCTATAGGAGGTGTATGATGAGCCAGATGAAAGAATTTCAACCTGTATTACAAATGATTGTCTGTAGATTGGCACAAATGATTGCCAGGGAGATGGATTTATCTGATAAAGCCGCTTTAGATAGCCTTTATTTATCCAAGTTATACGAAGAGCTAGAGCGGGAAGAAACCAAGGTTTGGAACTTAAGCGTACCGACCCTCTTACGTATGTTTATTGAAGAGCAGGAAACAGGTATCATTAAGTTTCCACAGGAGGGATAGAAATGGATGAGACATTAGATTTTATGGTATATTGTATAGAGAGCTATAAAAATGCGGAAAACCTTAGGGGGAGAGAGGCTGTGGAACTGTTTAACAAGTACCATGTTTTTGATTACATTAAAGCAAGTCATGGAACACAGGATATGGCTTGTAGAGAATATATCATAGAGGATTTAAACATGTATATTGATGCACGAAGGCAAGTCGACACAAGGAGGAATCTTTAGGTGGAGGATAAGGTTTTTAATTTATTAGAAAAAATGTACTCTGATTTAAGTAGTAAAATTGATAACATGGACGAACAAATACAGGAAATGAAATCAATCATGACACCTTTTGGTTAAGTAAAACCAGAGGTGTTTTTCATTGTCTTACAATGATTAGTGTTTTTTCATAAGTTACTGTATAACCTGACTTCAGAACATAAATTCAGAACAAATGATGAGTAAATGTTTAAATTTGAACATTTCTCATTATTTTTTTGTTTATTTACGCCCACGACTTGTCGTGGTGAATAATATGATGTATAATGTAGTTAGAGGGATTTTATGGAGGGATTGTGCATGTATATTAGTAAATCTAAAAGACCAAATGGTAAGTATTTCATATCAATTGCTAAGGGGATTAGAGATCCTGAAACTAAGAAATCAAAAAAAATTCAGATTAAAGGTTTTGGTACTCATGATTTGGATTCTAAATCAGGTAAGAAAGCTCTTGTGCAAGCTGAAGCTGAGCTAAAAGAAATGATTAGACTAGATGAAGCTTCTCGAGGATTTGAAAACTTTGAAGATTTTATTGTATCCATGTCAAAAGATAAGCTTTCTCTTAAGCATAAAAATATTGGCTATCTACCATACTTAGAAATCTTTAACCAATTGAAATTACAAAGTTTCTTTTCTAAGATGGTCAAAGACTCTAAACTTGATTATTCTTTTAGCGATATGATGTTCTATCAAGTACTTGGTAGATTATTCAATCCTTCTAGTAAGCTTGAAGTAGCTACTAGAAAGGATGATTTCCTGTATGATTTTAATTTTGTAAATAACGATAATATTTATTCCTCTTTGGATGTTTTTTCTGGATTTAATAAACATAAATCTAAAGCGTTACAAGATGGCATTCAAGTCATAAACGATATGGAGATTCTCTTAGATACCGTTGATTCAGAGGCTAAAAAAATATTAGAAACTAACATAAACAATACCTCTCACGAATTAGAAGAACTAATAACGTCTTATGATAGTAATTTTGAAATGAATGAAAACAAACTTTTCAAACATCTCAATAAACATATGGAAAAGATTGTTCCAGAAAGAAATATATCTTTAGCCTTTTATGACTGCACAACCTATTACTTTGAGTCTTTTGATGAAGACGGTTTTAGAGAAAGAGGCATGAGTAAGGATAATAAAAGAAATGAAACACAAGTGGTTATGGGTTTATTAATAGACACAAATGGCATCCCTATTTCCTATAGGCTTTTCAAAGGCAACAAACATGAATTACATACCATGGAAGAGGTCATTGACGATATATTAAATAATTACACCATAAAAGAAATTATTATCGTTGCTGACAGAGGCTTAAATTCAAGGGCTAACTTAGAAATGATCCGTGGCAAAGGGCTTAACTACATTGTAGGTTCTAAGGGCAGTGCAGTGCCTAAAGATCTAAAAGAGAAGAAATTCAATTCATCTTGGAACATCACTTCTAAAGCCGAGGCTAAATATAAAAGCGGCTATATCACCAGTAAAAGAAAAGTGAGTCACAATGATGAAACCTATGATGAATTAATCATAAAAAAATATTCAGATGTCTACAAAGAACGGGAGATGTTTAAACAAGATAAAATGCTTGAAAGAGCGAAAAAAAATATAAAAGATTTTACAATTAATTCAACAACTAAATCTAAAAGCAAGTATTACAAAGCTGTTGATAATCCTAAAGAGAAAATAAACATTGAGATCGATGAAGAAAAAATTAAACAAGAACAAGAGAATTTCGGATATTTTTACATCGTTACCAATAAAGTAGAGATGAATCCAGCAGATATAATGGTGGCTTATAAATCCCTGTATAAAATTGAAGAGTCCTTCAGAATATTAAAAACAAATTTAAAAGCAAGACCTGTGTATCACTTTAAAGAACGAAGAATCCGGTCACATTTTTTAATTTGTTATTTGGCCTTAGTCATCCAGAGAGTATTAGAGTATAAATTAGAAGAGAAAAACGTTGAAATATCTACCCATGAAATAATCAATGGTCTAGAAGGGTTTGTTATAGATGAGATTGATTACAAAGTAGACAAATTATATATGATCTCAGACAAATTATTTAAGAGCAAAATAAACCAAGACATATTTAAAATTGAAAAGAATGTTCTACTGAGTAATGAAATCTCCAATATAATTAAAAAGATGTAGTGAGTGCAAAACAAAAATAAAAAGTACTGAAACCTCTGTAAACAGATGGCTTCAGCACTTTTTATTATGAATGATGTTCCGAAGTCAGGAAATACAGGAAATGAAATCAATCATGACACCTTTTGGTTAAGTAAAACCAGAGGTGTTTTTCATTGTCTTACAATGATTAGTGTTTTTTCATAAGTTACTGTATAATGGTGGTTTATAGGAAAGATTTCTTATTTTATTAGGGGTGATGATGATGAATTGGTTAAAAAAGTTTATGATTGGAAGGTCTGGAGGAGATCAACTCTCTATTTATTTACTTGCTTTATCATTGGTGTTAACCGTGATAGGTCAGCTTGCTGGAACATCAATAGTAGTGACAATAGGTTATATTCCTTTATTTGTGGCTATTTCCAGAGTGCTTTCAAAGGATGTGCAAAAGCGTAGGATGGAGAATTATAAGTTTGCTATATTTATTAGCCCCATTTACGCTAAGCTGAAAAAAGTAGAAAGTCGTATTAAAGGCGCCAAGACACATAAACATTTTAAGTGCGCTAATTGTAAGACCATGCTACGGGTTCCAAAGGGCAAAGGGGAAATCCTGGTGACATGTCCCAAGTGTAAAACAAAGTGTACCAGAAAGACATAACAAAATTGCCATTTAATAAAATTTAAAGCAGTAAGGAGAGTAACTGTAGATGAGAGTAATGAAGAAAATAGTAGGTAAAGTCATATATGCAATAGCCAAGGCGCTATCTGCAATACTGGACAGCTTAATACAGCTCATAGAGACCATGGTGCTACTTGCCAGGAGTTTTTCTAAAGGTTGCCTTGCTTTAATGAGCATGGGTGGTTGTTTGTTTTTCTTGTTTTTTGTTTTTCCCATAGGATCTAGGATATTGAGGAATCCCACTGCACTACTTGCCATCTTATTTATTTTAGTGTTTCCGATACTTGGGGCTCTCCTTGTATCCTATTTGAAGTATCTAAAATACATTACGACGGCGTATTTATTTAATTTAGGCAATTACCTGATGGATGGGGTAAATTATCAATATAAAGCCTTTAGTGAATACAAAGTAGCTTACAGAAAAGCAGAAGAGGATAGAAAAAGAAAAGAACAAAACCGTCATTATGAGCAGCAAAGAGAATGGGAAGAGCGATTAAGACAATGGCGGCAGCAAAATGCCCAGAGGGAGCAAGGTAGCTATGGTGGCCAGGGGAACTACGGCCATAGTTATGCAAACCCCATTGTTGAGTTTAAGAAGAAGTATGAAAAATGCTGTGATGTTTTAGGTGTATCCTATGATGCAGATAAATATCAAATAAAATTAGCATATAGAAGAAAAGCAAAACAGTATCATCCAGATGTAAATAAAGCGGCAGATGCAACAAAGATGTTTCAAGGGATCAGTGAGGCATATGAGTTTTTGAATGATGATAATATACAAAGATATAAAAGTGTATAGACTACAATGAACTTGATTCTGTACCTAAGAAAGATCTATCGCTGTGGAATTTTGCGATGGGTCTTTCTTTGTTTTTTAGCCCATTTTAATACACTGCAAATAAGGACTAGTAAAAGAACGGAAACTAAACTTCTCAAAGTGTTAATAGATACATCAAGAATCCGACCACTTCTATTAATTAAAAAATGCTGAAGAGCAATAGATTATCTATTAGAAGCGTAAAGACAGTCCAGCAGCGCTATAAGGAAGAAAAAAATGCAAAAAGGAAGGCTGTGATGGAAAAAATAATGGAGACAAATGATCCTTGAGTTTGTAGGCCTGTCATTAATGCTTATAGTGCCTGCAACCAAGTTGTGACAACAATAGGAATGAAAACAAGTATATATAATGATGGTGTAAAGTAAAAAAAGGGGAGCTAGGGTAGGGAAATATTTTTAAATTTGCAGGTCGCTTACTTTTTTGATAAAATAGAAATAAGGTAGTCCTTATATAAATAGTAATAAGAACCCAAAGCATGTTGAGTGATAGGAGACATATATGTTTAAAAACAAAAAAATAATAGTAATTTCATGGATAGCAGTCCTTCTCTGGATGGGACTGATCTTCTATCTCTCAGCACAGCCGGCTACACAGTCTAGGGAAGTAAGTGAGGGAGTAACAGAGATCTTCATGCAGACAGTAGAGCGAGTTGCTCCTGATGTAGCAGCAGAGCTAGATATAAGAATGTTAAATTATTTAATAAGAAAAAACGCCCACTTTTTTGCTTATTTAACCCTTGGGGTATTGGTTTTAAATGGGATGCGGAGAAGTGGTGTATCAGGTATTCGGGGAATTGTCATTGCATTTTTTATTTGTGTGTTATATGCAATTTCAGATGAAGTCCATCAGCTTTATGTCCCTGGACGTAGCGGTGAGCTAAGGGATGTTTTGATTGATAGTGCTGGGGCTATGGTTGGAATCGGGTTGTATTTAGGATTGGGCAAAATAAAGAAAAAGGTCATGATTAGCCGAGTTTAGAGTGCTGATTGTGATCTTTTGGTATTTTTTTGAATTGGTTTCACGTGAAGCGGTTATGGGTGAGGGACCAAATTATGTAAGTTCCATAAATCTTTGTAATAGAAGTTTTCCGTAACCATGTTCTTTAACCGAGGCGTAGACCTTTTCTAAATTATAGCCTTTTTTTGTAAGAAACCCTTCCTGTTGATGAATATATGAATGCATAATGTCTACATTAAATTCGGGGTGGAACTGTACGCCCCATATGTTTTTATTGATAAAAAACGAATGATGATGATCCATCTCATTCTGGGCTAATACTTGACCATGATTGGGTAGCATGGTAGCTGACTGTGAATGTACCACATGTCCTAAAAAGGTTTTAGGAAGTACACCTAATAATGAGTCTTTTTCTCCTGCTTCAGTAAGGGCGATACTAGCGGTACCAATCTCTATTCCCTTTGGGTTATAATCTGCTTTTCCTCCAAATGTTTGTGCCAATAACTGATGTCCATAACAAATACCAAGCACTGGAATAGGCTGGTATAGAAGTTGTGTTAACCACTGCGACAGATGAACACTCCAGTTTTCATAATCTGTAACCATTGAATGGGAACCAGTAATCATGATGGCTGATACCTGATTTAAATCAGGTAATGATTCATTTTTATAGACCGATGAAACATGAACGTCTTTAGGGCTAATCTCTATTTGATTCATAATAAAATCTTCGAAATCTCCATGAGCCTTTAGGATCGACGGAAATGTTGTACCTGTTTTAATGATTAATAATTTCTTCATATTTGCACCCTCTCTTTTAAAGTTTCACACGCTATACAGATTCTTTCGCTATTCATTGATATATTCCTCTAAAAATCTTATGTAAAGGGTTTGACTATCCACTATGTACTTAGGTTCTTAGATATTTTGGTTTTAAGAGAAATATCAAAAAAATAAATAAATTGAATATTGAATATATATTGACAATTCGAATATATATATATTATATTAGAATTGTAAACGATTACATTCTTTGTTTTACAAGGGTTCAGGTAGGGAAATGTCGACAAAATGTCGACATATAGATAATGAGACATGATAAGATATTTTTTTATAAAAAAATGTAATCCGTTACATTAGTAGGAGGAACTCAATGACAACCATACAGAAAGTAGCTAAAGAAGCAGGTGTATCCGTAGCGACGGTATCAAGAGTATTGAATAAAAGTGATCGCGTTGCACCAAAGACAAAAAGTATAGTTGAAGAGACAATAAAAAGATTAAAGTATCAGCCAAATATGCTTGGAAGAAATCTGAGAAGGTCTGAAAGTCGAATGATTTTAGCACTGCTACCAAGTATTTCAAACCCTTTTTATACGATGATTATCAAGGGAATAGAGGATGTTGCAAGAGAAAATGAGTATAATGTTTTACTTTGTCAAACAAATTCCGAATTAGAAAGAGAATTGGTATATATTAATCTATTAAAACAACGATTAGCAGATGGACTGATTTCTTTAGACCCAACAATAAATATTAATGTATTAAGGGGGGTGTCACAGGATTATCCCATTGTTCAGTCTTGTGAGTATTCAGAAGAGTTAAATTTACCATATGTGACCATAGACAATTTTCAAGCTGGCTATCAGGCAGTAAAACACTTAATTTCTATTGGGAAAAAGAAAATTGCCCTTATCAATTCTGATAATAAATTTATTTATGCCAGACTAAGACAAAAAGGGTATTTAAAAGCCCTTGAAGAAGCTGGACTTGGGATTAATGAAGATTTTATTATCAATGGAGAAAATGATTTTGAATCAGGGCAAAAAAGTATGCAACAACTCTTAGCACGCAAAGACAGACCAGATGCTGTTTTCCTGGTTTCTGATGTTTTAGCAATTGGTGCCCTGAAAACCATTAGAGATATGAAGTTATCTGTACCGGAGGATATTGCAGTGGTGGGATTTGATAATATTGAATTTGCCATTAGGATGAATCCAGCTTTGACAACCATTGCGCAACCAATGTACGAAATAGGGCGTGAATCCTGTAGATTATTGATTAATCGGATAGTGAATAAAGATGTAGAGATTGAAAAAATCATTATGGACTTTGAACTCATTATAAGAGAATCGACAATGAAACAGGTGGAATAACAGAAATTTGTTTACAAAGCGTTATGCTTTTGTAATAAAAAAAAAGATGGAGGGTTAATATGAAAAAGATACGAATCATGCTACTTATGCTAATTCTAGTTGTTTTAATCGTAGGTTGTGGTCAACAAGACACAGGTACTGGAGTAGAAGATGGTAAAGTACTTGGTGTTGTTATGCCAAATGCAACCCACGGGTTTTTAGGCGAGAGTATTCAACATGCTGAAGCAGCAACTAAGCTTTATGCAGAGGAATATGGATTTGAATATCAATTTCTTACCTCTGCAGAGTCTTCAGAACAAAATAATCAACTAGATACATTAATCAATCAAAATGTAGATGCCATTGTTCTATGGCCACATAATGGCGATGAAGTAAGATCGGGTGCTCAGAATGTTATGGATGCAGGGATTCCTCTTATTGTATATGATCGACTCATTGATGGATTTGAACCTACCATGGAGGTTATGGGAGATAATTTTACAATTGGAGAAGAAACTGGTGAATACTTAAATCAGTACTTTGCCAATGAATTAGCTGCAGGAGAAGTGCATATTCTTGAATTCAAGGGAGATAACTCTACAGTACCTCAGCAAAGATCAGATGGCTTGAAAAGAACGGCACATGAAAATATTGTGATTGTACAAGAATTTAGTACTGGATGGCAGAGAGCCACAGCTCAAGAGCAAATGGAAACATTTTTAACAGCCAGTAGTGTTGAAGAGATTGAAGCCATTAAAGCCATTTTCACCCATGACGATGAAGTTGTTTTAGGTGTATTAGATGCAATTATGGATTATAACGGTCCTGCGCAACTTGATATACGTTTAGCAACAGGCGTAGGTGGTAGAAGAGAAAATCTAGATACTTTCAAACCAATAAAAGAGGGTTATGCTATTGATCAAGTTACTTACTTGTTCTCCCCAACAATGGTTAGGGATGCAGTGGAGTATGGTGCTAAAATTTTAAATGGAGAGTCGTTTTCAGGCTTATATTTAATTGATACGATGAAAATTGATGAAAGTAATGAAGTTGAGTTTAGAGGATCCGATATCTATAAAATCAGATACGAGAGCGACTTATAGATTTAACAAGAGTTGACCATGAAAATGGTCGACTCTTATACTATAAACAGGGGGGATGTTAAGATGTTTTTACAAATGAAAAACATCTCAAAAAATTTTGGTCCTGTAAAAGCTTTGCAAGACGTATCGTTAGAAGTAGGGCCTGGGGAAATACATGGCCTGATGGGAGAGAATGGTGCTGGAAAATCAACACTCATGAATATCCTAGCAGGTGCTATGCAGCCGACTTCAGGAGAAATATATTTTAATGATAACAAAATCCATCAAATGACAACGATTAAGGCCACAGAAATAGGCATTAGATTTATTCATCAAGAATTGAATGTGATAAATGACTTGAAGGTTTATGAAAATTTATTTCTTCGTGAGGAAATTGTAAAAAACTTTTTTTTACTAGATCACAAAAAAATGATTGAGAAGTCTGCAGAAATTTTCAAGGGTATGCAAATTGACATCGACCCAAATCAGATGGTAAGTGAATTAGATACATCTAGAAAGCAATTGGTGGAAATAGCGAAAGCACTTTTGTTTCAATCTAAATTAATTATTATGGATGAACCAACAACAGCCCTTACCAACAATGAAATAGAGAACTTATTTTCAATAATGAGGACCCTAAAAAAAGAAGGGGTAAGCATTATTTATATTTCTCACAAAATGCCGGAATTATTTAGTATTTGTGATAATTTCACAGTATTGAGAGACGGAAAGTTTATTAGTAGTGGTGCATTTAAACAGATTGACGAGGAAGAAGCGACAAAAATGTTAGTAGGAAGAAGTATATCTAATATGGCATTTCAGAGAAACGATGTAATGGATGAGACAGTAATGGCAGTAGAGAATCTCAGTTGTGAACCTTTTTTTAAAGATATCAATTTCAGCTTAAATAAAGGAGAGGTAATTGCGATTACAGGATTGCATGGAGACGGTAGAGGTGAGTTAGCGGAGGCCTTATTTGGTGCAAGAAAAGTGACAAGTGGGAAAGTAATCGTCAATGGAAAGGCACTTACCCTTTCTAATATTAGGAAGGTGATGAAGGCAGGTATCGGGATGGTGCCTAGAAATCGAAAAGAACGATCCATTATTCTTGATATGAGTATTAAAGATAATTTATCTATGGCTTATTTTACAACCCATCATAAAAAAGTAAGAGTAAACAAGAAAGAAGAAATGGAAAGATTCGAGCGTAATCGGAAACTCACTGACATTAAGGCCAGTGATCCCAATAACCTGATCACTTCTTTAAGTGGAGGGAATCAGCAAAAGGTAATCATTGCTAGGTGGTTAGAATTAGGTTCTGATATATACATTTTAGACAATCCAACCCAAGGAATTGATGTAGGTGCCAAATATGAAATTTATAGATTAATCAATGAACTAACAAAACACAAAAAAAGTGTGATTATATTTAGTGCAGAATTCTCCGAAATTCAAAAGGTTGCTGATCGCTGTTTGGTAATGTATAAAGGTAGAATTAACGCGGAACTCAAGCAAAATGAGATGACAGAAGTGAAGGTTATGTATTATGCCACAGGGTCTAATATGGAGGGTGTAAAATGCGCATCGAAAATATAATAAAATCAACTAATAAAAAAGATTTAAAAAAGATCTTTAGAGAATATTCTTATGTGTTTTCATTTATCATTTTAGTCATGATTGCAATCGCTGTAAACAATCGATTTTTAACCTATAACAATCTATCTACCATTGTGATGCAATCAAGTATTAAAGGAATTATTGCCCTTGGCATGACCTTAGTCATTATCTCAGGAGAGATTGATTTGTCAGTGGGTTCTACATGTGCTTTTGTAGCAGGGCTTGGTGTCGTGGTTCTTAATTCAACTGAAAATATTTTCATCATGCTTGTGTTTTGTATGGCTTTTGGAACCTTATTAGGAACAGTCAATGGCTTGTTAATCACCAAGGGTAAAATTGCTTCCTTTATCGTTACCTTAGCAACCATGAGTGCTTATCGATCCATTGTTGTTCAATTAGGACAAGGAGGGCCATTTAACGTTAGCAGTGAAATGTATCCCTCTTTTAGAATGATCGCTTCTGGTAAGATTTTAGGTGTTCCCAATTTAGCCATCATCTTCATTTTTATTTCAGTAGCCATGGCATTTTTAATGAGGGAAACTAAGTTTGGTAAGTATGTCTATGCAGTAGGGTCCAATAGTAATGCTGCAAAGCTTACGGGGGTTAATGTAGAACGAATTAAAATGTTAAGTTTTTCAATAACAGGGTTACTAACAGGTATTTCGGCTTTTTTATTATCTGCAAGATTAACCTCAATTACCGCTGCTAATGTTGCCATGGCTTTTGAACTTGACGCCATTGCTGCAGTTGCTATCGGTGGTACGGCAATGAGTGGTGGGCGCGGTAGAATTTTTGGTACTTTTTTAGGAATCATAATGCTTCAAATGATTGAAGGGATTTTAATAGCTGCTAAAATACCACCGTTTTTAAATGGCTTGGTTAAAGGCGTTATTATAGTCGTAGCAGTATTATTGCAAAGGAAAAAATCAGGAGAATAATGACTAAGGAGGTATAAGGATATGAAGTTAGGTTTTTTGACTGGTGCACTGGGGGATATACCCTTAAAAGAAAAAATAGAATGGGCACATCAATCAAAATTTGATTGTATTGAAATCTCGTGTTGGCCCAAAATGAATAGCAGAGATTATTCTGCAAGTGATATTGATGTAGATCACTTTACACAAGAGGATGCAGATGAATTAAATGAATTCTTGAAGGAAAAAAATATGTTCATCTCTTCACTGGCATATTACGATAATCATTTGCATGAGGATCTAAATCTTAGAAAAAGCTATCATGATCATTTGAAAAAGGTAATCAATGCTGCAAGCATGTTAGGTGTTGAATTAGTAGGTACATTTGTAGGCAGACACCAAGGACTCAGTATCGTAGAAAATTTTCAAGAATTTAAAGTTGTTTTTTCTGATATTTTAGACTTTGCACAAGAGAAAAATGTAAAAATAATCATTGAAAATTGTCCAATGCCAGTTTGGCATGAAGATGGATTGGCTGGAACCATTTCTTATTCACCGGAGCTATGGGATGAAATGTTTAAGATATTTCCACATAAACACTTTGGATTAAATTTTGATCCATCTCATTTGGTATGGCTTCAAATCGATTATATTAAAGCACTAAAGGATTATAAAGAAAGAATACTCCATATCCATGCCAAGGATACAAAAATGATTAGAGAAAACCTCAACCGTTATGGGATATATGGAAAACAGCTCCATAAAATGGATCCTTTTGATTTAGGATGGGTTGAAGCGAAGCTGCCTGGAAATGGAGACGTTGATTGGAACAATTTCTTTAAAACACTTAAAGAAATGGACTATAAAGGTGTCGTCAGTATAGAACATGAAGATCCAAGCTATGAGGGGAATTCTGAACTTGTAAAGGAAGGATTATTGATAGGCAAAGAAAATCTTGAGAGGGCCATTTCAAGACAATAATATGAAATAGAAGGGAGGAAGTGGATGAAAATGAAAATAAGAGTGGGTATTGTAGGATGTGGTTCTATCGCAAAGTTTAGACATGCCCCGGAATATCATGAGAATCCAAATGTTGAGATTGAAGGATTCTATGACCACAATGTAGAGCGAGCTGAAGCACTTGCAAAAATATATGGGGGTAAAGTCTACAGCGATTACTTAGATCTAATTCAAGATAAAACCATAGATGCCATCAGTGATTGTAGTACAAATGAGACACATCATATCGTCACTTCTGCTGCTTTAAAAAATAATAAATCTGTTTTGTGTGAAAAACCAATGACAACAACAGTGGAAAATGCGAACATGATACTTGAAACAAAAAAGAATTCTAAGGGAATTTTGATGATAGATCACAATCAAAGATTAACCAGTGCCCATATACGAGCTAAAGCAATATTGAAGAGCGGTGAACTGGGAAAAGTGATTACATTTACTACGACCTTTGGCCATAAGGGCCCTGAATATTGGGGAGCAGATAAAAGTAAGAATACTTGGTTTTTTAATAAAAACAGATCAGTATTAGGGGTAACAGGAGACTTAGGGATTCATAAAGTGGATTTATTAAGATTTTTACTGGAGGATGAAATCGTTGAAGTAAGTGCAATGGCTGGAAGCTTGAATAAAAGAAATGCAAATAACGATTTGATTGACGTGCCAGATAATATGGTATGCCTGTTAAGAACGGAAAAAGGGAATATAGGTACTGCCGCCTTTAGTTGGTCATATTATGGAGACGAAGATAATAGTACGAAAATATATTGTGAAAAAGGGACCATGATGATATATGATAATCCTGATTACCAGATTGTAATTAACAAAATGGGCAAAGAAAAAATTTGTTATGAATTAGAACAAATCCAATCCAATGATAACCAAACTTCAACTGGTGTTATTGATGAGTTTATTGATGCGATAATCAGTAATAGAGAGCCTGTGGTGACTGGAGAAGATGGTATCATGGCATTGAAAATAGTGGAGGCGGCTATGTTGGCAGCTGAAACAAACCAAACCATAAAAATTGATTTACGATAATTTGCCTATAGATGATCATAATGTATGTAAAAAAACACCCTTTTGACCAACTGATTATGGTCCCAAGGGTGTTTATAGATTAGTTGTATGTAACTTTTGTAAGCTCTTCGTTGTTTTTGGAGATTTAGAGGATTGGGTAATAGGTAGCAATTTTATTGACTCACTAGTTCACTCAGTTTTTCTTCAATATAATCCACTAAAAGCTGATCGCCAATCATCACTTTATTTTCTTCGTATAGGTCTGCCTTAACTCTGAAAAAGTTGATGATGAGTTTATTGTCCTTGATTGTATATTCGTCATGATGTCCTGGAAGGAAAATGACTTCAGGTTCCTCATATTGTGAGTTTACAGCTTTATTGTTTAGTTTATCAATCAGTGCATCTAAGTTCAATGTCTTCAATGGTGCGATCATCAAATTTGTATATTCTAAGTCCTCCAGCATCCACATGTTATTATT
The DNA here is from genome assembly GCF_000016985.1 of Alkaliphilus metalliredigens QYMF. Classification (NCBI taxonomy): domain Bacteria; kingdom Bacillati; phylum Bacillota; class Clostridia; order Peptostreptococcales; family Natronincolaceae; genus Alkaliphilus; species Alkaliphilus metalliredigens. The sequence goes on from NC_009633.1 coordinate 473,477, forward strand.
CCAAAACTTTCGCGCCTTCTTACTTTCACTATTTAGAAGCTCTCTATTGGATATGGCACTGAGGACCTTGCGTACAGATTCTTGGTTAAACTCCTCATCATAGATGTACTGCATCTCTTCTTGTTCAGCCATGGTAATGATATATTTTTCTCCTACCTTATCTTTTTCACTTGTGGCCTGCCAATAATAAAGCATACCTTCAATGACATCTAATTTCGTCTTGATTCTTTTAATCATTTTAACACCCCTTGTCCAAGTTAGTATCAAGATTATTATATGGTATATTTATCACAATATCCAGTTACTATGGAAAAGAGTTTTTAGAAAGGCAAAGAAAGTGATTAGAAGGTTTGTTATTTATATAATGAAGATGAGAATTTTTTTATGCAATTGCCAGCATTTTAGATTATTATATAGGTAAAGGGAGTTGGTATATGTGGATAATCTAGTGGATATTTTTACTGAGACAATCAAAATGTCAGATGGCCAATCCATTCATCTAAAAAGATGGACACCTAGGGTTTCTTCTCTAAAGCCAGTGGTCATACAAATTGCCCATGGCATGGCAGAACATATCCAACGTTATGATGAATTTGCTAAGGCATTAGTCAAGGAAGGCTGGATTGTTCATGGTCATGACCATAGGGGCCATGGGAGTACAGCAAAAGAGAGCGGGGAGTTAGGATATTTTGCTGATGAAGAGGGTTGGGAACGTGTCATCAAGGACTTAAATGAAGTGACTAGAAAAATAAAGGCGGAATATCCTGATTCCCAGGTGATCTTGTTTGGACATAGCATGGGATCCTTTTTAGCACGTAGATATGTTCAACTTTTTCCCCAAGAAGTAGATGCTTTGATCTTAAGTGGAACGGGATGCAGTAAGGGGCTTTTGGGTAGAATAGGGATACAGGTTGCAGCACTAAGCGAAGTGGTATATGGTAAAAAGAAGCAAAACAAATTGTTAGATAAATTAGCCTTTGGGGGATTTAATGTGCGGTTTGAACCAACTGAAACTAGTTTTGACTGGTTAAGCAGGGATCCTCAAATGATCCAAGACTATATAGGGGATCCACTATGTGGATTTATTTTTACCACGGAGGCCTTCTATGACATGTTGAAGGGGATCGAAGAGCTACATAAGCAAAAGAATATAGAAAAAACCCCTAAAAACTTGCCTCTTTATATTTTTTCCGGAGAATGTGATCCTGTGGGGGATTATGGAAAGGGAGTTAAGGTGGTTTATGAAACCTATGTGGGACTTGGGATTGAAGAAGTTCATTATAAGCTTTATCCAGGTGGACGTCATGAGATGTTAAATGAAATTAACCGTGAAGAGGTGTATAGGGATATCATTGTCTGGATTAAGGATGCCCTGGCTGAGAAAAACCACAGTCTTAGCAATGTACCAAAGATAAAATGAGACTTAACACAAAAACATAGAAGGAGAAGGTGATCGAATCGACATGGAAAAACCTTATAAAAGAGTAGGAACCCATCATGGGAGATTTCACGCGGATGAGGTAATGGCAACGGCAATTTTGATGGAACTATTTGAAATAGAAGTCACAAGAACAAGGGACCCCAAAATATTAAGTAAGCTAGATATTGTGTACGATGTGGGGGGAGGTGTTTTTGACCATCATGGCATTGAAAAGGTATACAGGGATGACGGCATTCCCTTTGCAGCATGCGGACTGATCTGGAATGAATTTGGGAGAAAGGTTATTTCGATGAAAGAGTCCTCTTTGGTTGAAAGTGAGATTGAATTGGTTTTTGAATCTGTGGATAGGGCCCTAATGAAAGGGATCGATGCCATTGATAATGGGGTCAGAATAGGGGAACAAATCGTAGATCTCATGGATATTTCATCAATTGTATCAATGTTTAATCCACCATGGGATTTGGAAAAATCTGAGAAAGAATGCTTTGATCGGGCCGTGGCAGTGGCATCATCTGTATTGAATAATACAATTGATCATAAGCTAGCGGTATTAAGGACAAGGATTCCAGTGTCTAAGGCATATAAAAGAAGGGAAAATCCTAAGATTCTAGTCTTGGAAAAATCCTGTCCATGGCAGAAGGTCCTTAGTGAGATTGATGAAAGAAACGAAGTGTTGTTCGTGGTCTATCCTGACAAGGATAATTATGCAATACAGACAGTAAGAGGGGAAGATGGAGAGGACAAAAAATATCTTCCAAAATCCTGGGTAGGGAAAGAAGAAAAGGAACTGGCTGAGGTAACCGGGGTGGCGGATGCGGTGTTTTGTCACACGGGAAGATTCATTGCGGTGGCCAGAAGATTGGAGAGCATCGTGAAAATGGCTGAGCTTGCAATAAATGAAGAAGATAAACCTTAGTGAGCATAAGAAACGCAAAAAACCCCAGTCAATCCACCCTATATGTTACGTAAGGGTTGACTGGGGTTTTTCATAATAATCTAGATTGTAATTCCTGCTTCTTCAAAGGTGGGCATACAATTGATCATATGACAAGCTGCTTCCACAATTGGAAAAACCAAAGCGGCACCGGAGCCTTCACCAAGGCAAAGGTCCATGTGAATCATGGGCTTGATACCTAATAATTCAGTGGCCTTGATGCTTCCGATCTCAGCTGATGCGTGGGAAGGGATGAGATACTGCTTTGTCTTTGGTTCAAGGCTAACGGCAATCAGAGCAGCGGCTGTGGCGATGTACCCATCAACCACAACTGGTATTCTGTTGGCTGCTGCAGCCAGCATCACCCCTGCCATGCCAGCGATTTCTAGACCTCCAACCTTAGCAACAACATCAATACCATCAGTGGCATCAGGCTGATTGACCTCGATAGCCCTTTTAATCACCGCTGCCTTTCGTTGAATTCCTTCTGGAGAAAGCCCTGCTCCTCTACCGGTGATCTCCTTGGGATCAAAATTTCCTAAAACCGATAAGATAGCTGTGCTGGCGGTTGTATTACCTATGCCCATTTCACCAGTTCCTAATAGGGTGACACCATTTTTTATTTCTTCATTGGCTACTTCTATCCCTACTTCTAATGCGCGGATAGCCTCTTCTCTGCTCATGGCCGGGCCCTTAGCCATGTTGTCAGTACCATATTTTATTTTCCTAATTAACACACCGGCATTGGGATCTAAGTCTTCCTTGACACCTATATCCACTGGTATGATTTTTGTTCCGGAAACCTTTCCTAAGGCACATACACCTGTAACTCCTTTTACAAAATTCAGGGTTTGTACCACTGTAATTTCTTGGGGGAAACCAGCAATGCCTTCTTCATAAACCCCATGATCTGCTGCCATAACGATAATGGCTTTATTGGCTACAGTAGGATGGATGGTTTTTGTAATCCCCGCAAGTTGGACTGCTAAGTCCTCTAATCTACCCAGGCTCTTAGGGGGCTTGATTAAATTGTCCACCCGTTCCCTTGCCTTTTGCATTGTCTCTTGATCTAATTCTTCAATCATTCTAATGGTTTCTTTTAATTTGTTCATCTTTTATTCCTCCTCGTATATAACAACCTATTATATAAAAAAAGAAAAGTCCGCAGTTTATTTGAATAACAAATAAACTGCAGACTTTTCCATCATCCACACATAAAAAAGTGATAGGCAGGTCTCCTGACTCAGGATCTTCATTCCATTGCACCTTCCCAAATAAGATATTCAGTGGTATCAGCAATGAAACTCCCCATTACAGTGGTGGGACCGTTGAAGTTTTTCACTTCATTCCCTATTATCCTCAAAAGAGGCACCTATTACTTTTTCTATACTTTTCAATATAATATTATAGGATAAGGTCCATAGAGTCAATCATTTTATTTTTGTTAAAATTGTTAGTTAAGGTTACACTGGCATAATGAAGGAGTACTGGGTAAGGTTCTAAAAATAAAACCAATCAGATGATTCTGATAAAAGCCAAATAACAATTATTGAAGAAAAGTGTTGCAAAATTCTGAAAAATAAATTATAATAATGTTTATATTTTAAAATAACAATTCTTTAAAACCAATACTTCTTAAAATTGAATCCTTCTGATAGGCAATGGCGTCTACAAACAAAAGATTAATTTCTTTTGATTTGTGGACGTTTTTTTTGGTTTAGCAAGAAAGGTAAGGTGAAACTAAATAAAAGGGGGGAAGGAAAGTCAAGGAGAAAAAGGGATGGAAAGTAAAAAACACGAACTATATACTCGAAATTAATGCATATTGTTACTAATATTACAAACTTAAATATAATATACCGAAAAAAGATTCGCAAATTATGTTGTTTTATGTTATGCTATTTCAAAAGAAATATAAAATCATCAACAACAAATAGGGGGGACTTAAAATGGAAAAAAAGTCAAGTGTTTATGAGTTGGAGGGTGTACCACCGTTAAAAGAAGCCATACCGTTAGGTATGCAACATGTGCTGGCAATGTTTGCTGGGAATATTACACCAATCATGGTTATTGCAGGTGCTTTATCAATTTCTGTACAGGATAGAACTTTTTTGATTCAAGCTTCTATGTTCATCGCGGGAGTTGTGACCCTGCTACAATTGTATTTTGGCGCAAAGCTTCCGATTGTCATGGGGACAAGCTCTGGCTTCATAGGAACCAGTCTAGCCATAGGAGCTAAATATGGTTTGGCGGGAATTTTGGGAGCTTCTCTTATTGGAGGTGTTTTTGAAGGGGTCTTAGGTTTTTTTATTAAGCCTTTAAGAAAGTTTTTTCCACCACTGGTTACGGGAACAGTGGTACTTACCATTGGACTTTCACTAATTCCAATAGGAGTAAGATCCTTTGGAGGTGGATCGGGAGCTGCTGATTTTGGTTCTCTATCAAATCTTTTTTTAGGAACTGTGGTTTTGGTAACAATACTAATGCTTAAGCAATTCACAAAAGGATTTTCAAGTGCTTCTGCAATTCTTATCGGAATCATAGTAGGTTATCTGATAGCGATTCCAATGGGTAAGGTAGACTTCGGTACTGTGCAGGGGGCTGGATGGTTCAGTTTCCCGACGCCATTGAAATTTGGTTTAGCCTTTCATTGGGATGCCATTGTAGCAATGGGCGTTATGTACATTGTCACAGCTGTTGAAACTGTAGGTGATATTTCAGGTATCACAATGGGAGGATTAAAAAGAGACGCCACTGATAAGGAATTATCTAGTGGGGTAATAATGGATGGTATTGGTAGCTCTCTTGCGGCACTGTTCGGCGTACTACCCAATACTTCATTTAGTCAGAATGTGGGTATCGTCGCACTGACAGGCGTTGTGAATAGATTTGCCATAGCAACTGGAGCCATATTTTTAATTATTGCGGGATTATTCCCAAAGGTTGGAGCACTAATATCCATTATGCCAAGTAGTGTGCTAGGCGGAGCAGCAATCATTATGTTTTCAATGATCACCATCAGTGGGATTAATTTGGTTACCCAAGAGCCACTGGATGGACGTAATGGAATCATCCTTGCGACTGCTTTAGCATTAGGGCTAGGAATGAGTTCTGTTCCAGAAATATTAGTCAATATGCCGGAAGGAATTCGACTTTTATTTGGTGGTTCGGGTATTGTTATAGCGGCAACAGTTGCTCTTGTGCTTAATATTGTTTTTCCAAAGACAAGTACACCTGAAAAGGCAAAGGAAAGTGCAGTTTAATTTACAAGAACGACACTGAAGATAAATATAACAGTAGGTAAAGTAATACAAAAAGTATCAGATAATATTTTATTATCTGGTACTTTTTTATGTAATAGGATTAGAGTGTCAAAAGCTTACATATAAAAATGAATTATATACACCAGATAATTTAATACAAACACCATTATTTATCCGAATTTGATATAATTAGTTTAATATAACTAATTATGGAGGGATTGAAAAGTGGCTTTTGTAGCAAATGATTATAATCAAATATCTTTAAATGACAGTGCTTTTTCCCTTACACAAAGAGAGAAAAAATTTCTTGCGAAATCATGGGCAAAAGCCTTTGCACAAAAAGTATTTCCTGCTATTGATGAAGAAGAGTTTTCTGTCCTCTATAGCGATAAAGCATTCCGTCCTAATACACCCGTTAATGTTATTATTGGGGCCATGATATTAAAGGAGATGCATGGAGTTACAGATGAAGAGATTTTAGAATCACTTATATTCGATATACGTTTTCAGTATGGCCTGCATACTACCAGTTCTATGGAACAGCCTTTAAGTGACCGAAGCCTAAGTCGTTTTCGCGAAAGATGTACCACTTATGAAGCAATGACAGGAATAGTATTGTTTTATAAGGATAGTTGTATTTAATTTTACTGGAATATATTCCCTGAAGGCTTAATTGTAGAGCTCCATCAACAAAACTGAAAAAAATTTTAAAAATCAATAGAAATATTATCTAATTTTTGAACACTAGTGAAAATAACTGTAATTAAATGAATGTTATAAGGATTATAGTTTGAAAAAATATAAAAATTTGTAAAATAAAGAAGGAATTTGTAGAAAAAATGTCGAAATATAGTTTTAGAGTTGAAGTATAAGTACTATCTAAACGGGACTTATATTAGATAAAAAGTCCTACTGAGAATATAGTTTAATTGAAAATTGCATAATACCAACAATAATGTTGATAAAAGCAAACTTATTGAAAAATAAGGGCGCAAAGCTATGGGTCTAAGGGAAGACACTATTCCTATGATTGCCAGGTTGCCGGAATGCTAATTAGTAAGTGTAAAAGCCAATATGCTTACTGATTAGTTGTGTATTAAGACATCGGGCCCCTTTAATAGAGGCCCATTTTTTATGAAGAGATAAAGATTTTTTATTGATAGTAAGTTCTCACTTACATTCCGCATAAATATTCTAAAATCATAATAAAAATTTGAAATTATTTAAAAATATCACAGTTGCAAATTTCCTTTAATTCAAATAAAAGGATTTAATTTGCATAAATCAATAATTAGTGAAAAATAAATATACATTCAGCGGAATGTGAGTTTTAAAATACGATAACAAATTTGTAAAAAAAAAGGGGGGGGATGAGAAAAATAGATGTATTCATACAAGAAGAAATAGAGGTCCTGATAATACATTTTTAGTTCTAAAATAGTTTGCTACTAAGTGTTTATAGGAGGAATCACAATGTCAAATGGTAACGTTTCTAAGATTAAAAGTATCAGAAAAGCTGGGATGGGTTTACAGTTTAAATTGACTGTTTTTATTGTTCTTGCATTTACTTTTGTCACTACAGGCAACTCTATCTTTCTGCAATATGCATCTCAAGTGATGGATAATCTATTGCTTATGAATGTGATGTCAACTTTAGTTTCAATTTTCTTAGCTGGTTGTGTAGCTTTTGGTATCATTAAGTTTTTTATAAAGAAACCATTAGATAGCTTAACTGATCTAGGAAAAAGATTAGCAAATAACAATCTTACGGAAAAAGTACAAGTTAAAAGTAAAGATGAATTTGGACAATTGTCTGATATGTTTAACCATACTATAGAAAATTTACGGGTCCTAATTGGACAAATACAGAATGCTACTGAAACGATTAACTTGTCTACCCAACAATTAGCTGATAGTTCTAGTGATATGAATGAGTTTAGTGAAGTGATTTCCAATAGCACTCAACAACTAGCCAATGGTTCCAATGAACAAAGTCAAAGCATTACGGATATTGGACATGCAGTTGATGAACTAGCCAAAAATATACAAGATATTGATGTAAAGCTAAAGAAATTAGATGAATCAACAGATAGTGTTATGGAAAAAGCTGCAACTGGACAAGTTACAATAGATGAAAATATGAATGTAATGCAAGAAATAGCGGATTTCACCGATGGTTTAGGGGGAACGATAAGAACATTAAAAAATGATTCCGATGAGATCTCACAAATATTACAAATGATAAATAATATTGCTGAACAAACAAATCTTCTTGCTTTAAATGCTTCTATAGAGGCAGCAAGAGCAGGAGATGCTGGTAGAGGTTTTGCGGTAGTTGCAGAAGAAATTAGAAAGCTTGCTGAAAATTCTAAAGGGGAAACTGAAAACATAGAGGCGTTGATAAAAAATACACAACAGAACACGAGTAAAGCTGTTAGCTTGATGAATGATGCAGATAAGCAAATAGAAAAGGGGTTAGAAACTTCACAAAGAACTAAAGATGCTTTTAGCAGTATTATTCAAGGTACGGAAGAAAGTATATTACAAGTTAAAGAGATTAATAGCTTATCTACAGATGTAGCAAGTATTAGTCAAGAAATCTCTGCTACTGTTCAAGAAATATCGGCAGTGATCGAAGAATCATCCGCAGTCACCGAAGAAGTAGCAAGTGGTACCGAACAACAAGGGACTGAGTTTAAAAAGATGATGGGTTCTATTCAAAAATTATCTACAATAGGTGAAGAATTAACTAGTTTAATTGGACAATTCAAAACAAAGTAGCTAATTGATTAATGATGTTCATAAAAAGTAAGGTAATTGCTAATGATAAACAACGATTGCCAAATCAAAATTTACTAGCAAACAAAGATCAATCTAAAGAAAAAGATGAGATTACTAGAGGAAAAGGCAGTGGAGAAGAGGTTAAGGGACAAATAAGACTATGGAACAGTTCGTATGCAAAGCATACTTTTAGGCAAAGAAAATTTTTAGAATGGGAGTAGTTTAGCCTCCCATCTGGTTTATTAATTATTCTTTGAGCCTGAAAAGGCTAGGATGAAAATTTCACCTAAATGTATTTTTCTAGTCTGTCTTCAAAGATGATTAATAGTTGATTCAACACTTGGTCCCAGTTATGGTAGCGCTGGGTCCATTTACTTTTTACATCCCAGTTATTTTCCCAGCTATTAATCGCATAGGGATATTTAACTCCCCATTTGTCCTTTACAGAGCTTAGATTAGTTAGGGCTGTGCCTTCTTGCTGTATACACAGTTTTAAAATCCCGTGAGAACTCCCAGCCAAAAATTAGAACTTTCATTTTCTCCTATCTATATGCCTAGAATATCCTTGTATCCTTCAACATTCACCCCTAATACTACGTATGCGGCCTTATTGACAATCTGCCCTTCATGACGCACTTTATAATTTATAGCATCCATGCAAACAAAGGGGTACAGGGAATCCAGGGGTCTGTTTTGTCACTCTTTAATCTCTGGAATGACCCTATCAGTGATTTTACTGACCACTTTAAGAGACTTCAATGCCATAAATATCATTAATCTGATCATATATATATCGAGTAGACATACCTCTTACATAAAGAGAGATTACCTGTTCTTCAATACCTGATATATTTTTTTGATACTTCGGAACAATCCTAGGTCAAATTCCCCTTTACGATCTCGAGAGATCTTCAATTCAAACTCACCAAACTGGCTTTTCATCTTCTTAGAAGAATAACCGTTCCTAGCGTTATCTGTCTTCTTGGCCTTCTTCTCATGCTTTGAATATCCAAGACCTACCTCAAGCTCCGCTTCAAGCATCTCCTATAAAGAATCCTTAAATAGATCCTTTAGAAAAGAGTGGATATCCCCTGCAGTAATTAAATCATTGTCCTTGATCATGCTCCTTAATACTTCCTTCGGTAATGTACTCATAACAAAACTCCTCTCTGGTAATTTTTGGTTTTCTAAATTGTGTTGATCGCTTAGTTGTTTCATCCAGCGAAAGCATCGAAGATGCTTTTTTATGGATTAACAAAGTGTAACGATAATAAATCAGATATAAAAATAAAAGCATCGAGAAAAACACGAACAATAAACATGAAAAAACATATTAATTGTTCAGATAATACAAACCTTACAATTCTAAAACAAATAAATGTTCGAATAAAATGTCGTTTTATGTTATACTACATTTAGATGAAATAGTGAAGGATTTATTTACTTGGCGTATTACTGGAGAGATAATAGGCTCTGGTTATATTAGAAAGTAGCGGAATGGGGAGTGATTAAATTGTTTCAAATAAAAAACTATGCCATACCAAATACAATAGAAGAAGCCTATCAACTCTTAAATGAAAAAAGAGCCAACACCCTATTGGGAGGTTGTGGGTTTTTGAAAATGGGCAAAAAAACCATACCAACAGCCATTGATTTGTCCCATCTGGGATTAGATAAGATAAAAGAAGATGAAAACGCCATTGAAATAGGGGCAATGACCAGTTTTAGAGCTGTAGAAGTGAGTTCTATTCTAAATGATCATTTTGATGGCATACTACCAAGGGCCGTAAAGGAAATTTTAGGGGTCCAATTTAGAAATGTGGTAACGGTTGGGGCAACTGTTTATTCAAGGTATGGGTTTTCTGATTTCATTACAGCTCTGCTAGCCCTTGACGCCTATGTGATTTTATACAAAGGTGGAAAAATTCCTTTGGCGGCGTTTTTAGCCCAGGGATGTCAAAAGGATATTTTAATCAAAATAGTGATCCTAAAGAAAAACACAAGAGCAGCTTTTCATGCCATGAGGAATTCTCAAGGAGATTATGCCATATTAAATGTAGCGGTATCTAAAGAAAATAATGAATTCAAAATAGCGGTAGGGGCAAGACCACAAAGGGCGATGATTGCAAGGGAAGCGTCAAAGCTTTTAGGAGAAGGTCAATTAAGTGAAGCAATGATTGAAGAGGTTAGTATCCTGGCAGCTAAGGAGTTGACATTTGGGAGCAATATGAGAGGAACAAAGGAATACAGACAGATTCTTTGTAAGGCGCTAGTTAAAAGAGGAATCAAGGAGGTGCTCTCATGATGAAGATCAATGTGACAGTGAATGATGAACAATTAGAAATGGAAGTTGGTTATGATGAGTTTTTAGTAGAAGCCTTAAGAAGATATGGCTTTAATAGTGTGAAAAGAGGCTGTGACACAGGCTGTTGTGGATTATGTACCATTTGGATAAATGATCAACCCACTCTTTCCTGTAGTAGTCTTGCTGTGAGGGCAAATAATCAAAAGATTACCACCATAGAAGGACTTCAGGAGGAAGCAACAGACTTTGCAAAGGTTTTAGTCAAAGAGGGTGCGGAACAATGTGGGTTCTGTAGTCCTGGTTTCATTATGACGATACTGGCCATGAAAAGAGAACTGAAAAATCCTACTGAAGAGGAGATCATCCATTATTTGACGGGAAACCTGTGTCGATGTACAGGATATCTAGGGCAGCTCAGGGCAGTGAAAAAGTATATGGGGGTGGTGTGAAGATGAAGATAGTCAATCAATCAATCACTAAAATAGACGGAATGGATATCGCCACGGGAAAACCTGTGTATACAGATGATTTAGTCAATGTGAAGGCATTGGTGGTTAAAATATTAAGAAGCCCCCATGCCTTTGCAAAGATTAAATCCATAGATGTAGAAAAGGCAAAAAAAAGAAGTGGTGTGGCCTGTGTGTTAACCCATCAGGATGTTCCCAACCAACGCTTTACCATGGCGGGACAATCCTATCCAGAACCCTCCCCCTATGATCGTTTGGTATTAGATGAGTATGTAAGATATGTAGGAGACGAAGTGGCCATTATTGCGGCAGTAGATGAAAGAACAGCCATTGAAGCCATGAAAATGATTAAGGTAGAATATGAAATACTAGAGCCGGTATTGAATTTTGAAGAAGCCATAGGGCATCCTTCGGTGATCCATCCTGAAGAAAATCTTGAAGTAAACTTTGATATAGGCATGAAAAGGGAAAAAAACATTGCAGCCACAGTCTTGATAGAAAATGGAGATATGGAGGAAGCATTGAAAAATAGCCCTGTAATTGTGGAGGAAACCTATTATACCCAGGCACAGGCCCACGGTATGATGGAGACGCAACGGGCATTTACCTATCTAGATGTCAGTGGCAGATTAACCATTGTGACCTCAACACAAATCCCCTTCCATGTGAGAAGAATTGTGGCCAATGCCCTTGAAATCCCTAAAAGCAAGGTGAGGGTGATCAAACCTAAAATCGGAGGTGGGTTTGGTGGTAAACAAAATGCTTCTGTTGAAGTGTTTCCAGCCATTGTAACATTGAAAACAGGGAAACCTGCAAAAATAATTTATGATAGAAAAGAGAATCTTGGCTGTACAAGTAGTCGACATGCCATGAAAATAAAAGTAAAACTAGGGGCAGATCATGAGGGGAATATCAAGGCAGTTGATATGGAAGCCCTATCGGATACAGGTGCCTATGGAGAGCATGCTTCTACGGTGTTAGGTGTGGCAGGCTATAAAACCCTGCCGTTATACAATACTGCAAAGGCAGTCAGATATAGTGGAGAAGCGGTCTACACCAATAAGATGCCAGCAGGAGCCTTAAGGGGCTATGGGGTGACACAGGGTATTTTTGCTCTGGAATCCGCTATTAATCAGTTGGCGGATCAGCTAAATATGGATCCAGCAGAGGTTAGAGAGAAAAATCTCATTAAACAAGGGGAAACCAATCCTATTTTAAGTGGTTCAAAGGCAGGAGAGCCAGGGAAATTAGATAGTTGTACATTAGATCGATGTATTGAAAAGGGTAAAGAATTGATTGGATGGAAGGAAAAATATCCCAGTCAAAGGGTGAGTGATACGAAGGTAAGGGCTGTAGGCATGGCAATTACAATGCAAGGTTCAGGTATTGCTGGAATTGATACTGCAGCTGTCACCATTAAGTTAAACGATGATGGATTGTATAGTCTGTTAATAGGTGCCACTGAAATGGGAATGGGTTCTGACACCATTTTAACTCAAATGGCGGCGGAGACTTTAGAGATAGGCATGGATAAATTCATTGTCCATGGAATTGATACTGATCTCTCTCCCTATGACACCGGTTCCTATGCCTCTAGTACAACCTATGTAACGGGTAATGCTGTGATTAAGGCAGCTGAAGATTTGAAGGGGAAAATGATGAGACAGGCTTCTGGGATGTTGGGGGTTCCATTGAAGGGCTTACGCTTTAAGGGGGATACAATAGGGGTGATTAATCATCCAGACAAGCAAGTGTCTTTAAATGAAATTGCTGCCGATGTAGGGGCAGGAGAAGGAAAGCAAGAACAATTAATGGGCTCAGGTACCTTTGGAGGAGATAAAAGTCCTCCACCCTTTATTGCAGGATTTGCGGAGGTAGAGGTAGATCTGGAAACAGGAAAAATTGTTTTGATAGACTATGTAGCGGTGATAGACTGTGGTACAGTGATTAATCCTAACCTGGCTCGAATCCAGGCAGAGGGAGGTCTGGTACAGGGGATTGGTATGGCAATGTATGAGGATGTTCTTTACGATAAAGCAGGTAGAATGATGACAAACAGTTTTATGCAATATAAAATTCCCTGTAGAAAAGACATCAATAAAATAACCGTGGCCTTTGAACCTAGCTATGAACCAACAGGGCCCTTCGGTGCGAAGTCAATAGGAGAAGTGGTGATCAATACCCCACCGCCAGCCATTGCCCATGCAGTCTTTAATGCAACAGGAGTCTATGTGAGAAATTTACCTATTACCCCCGAGAAAGTAGTGAAAGGTATGATGGAAAGTAGTAAATAAAAACTGTTGAAAAACCCTCATCTTCTTTGTTAATTCAAAAACCTAGGACCCTTACATCACATATAATCTGGGGTCCCTAGGTTTTTTTAATATCTAGGAAATTATGCTTTTAGAAATTCTGGAAAAGATCACCTTGTTGGATAGATAAGCACCCACTACACCTAAGATATAAATAACAAGGCATAATAGTAGGATCGAGATCCAACCTCCTACCAGTTGATACATTGCATTTCCTGTGAAATAGTAGGATACTAAAAAGGACCACAACACAGAGAACATGGGGTATAGGCCAACGGAGGCTGTGATTTTCCACATCTGATTGTAATTATGAAGGAGTAGCAGTGTAAGCAAATCTGTGGTGATTCCAGTCATAAAAATGGCAATCCCCATAAATACGCTAACAGGAGTCATTAAAGCCGCAAAAACAATACTCACAGCGGAGATAACCCCTACTTTCTGTATTTTACGTGTGGGAATAAATATCATAAATCCTAAAAATGGTGCAAAGATAATAAATTTATATCCGGGAATCGGAAAAAAGCTTCCCACTACATAGAATAGATAACCAATGACCACCGTTAATGCAGCAGTCAGTGCAATAATTGCAATATCTTTTACGTCATACTTCATTTTTGTTCCCCCTATAGATGAATAAACTAAGTGACTAACCGAAAATCAAGGTAGTTAGGCAATTTCATGATTCCTTTGGGATTATTTCGGATGAAAGGAATCATGAAATTTCTAACTAAGTGACTGATACAAAATCAAGGTAGTTAGGGAATTTCATGATTCCTTTAGGATTATTTCGGATGAAAGGAATCATAAAATTTCTAACTAAGTGACTAACACGAAATCAAAGATTTCGGTTATCTACTTATACTTATATACCCATCATAATTGAAAAGGAACAAGGATAATAATGTAATTCAGTACATTGATTTGTTAATTAATTTTTATTCTTTGAGAACATGCAGGATAAAATCACGATATAAAGAATAAATTAAGGAGACGATAAGGAGACGATATTTATAAAAGGGCGAAAGCGTGATTAAAGAAAGGAGCAAATGAGATGTATGATAAAGACACTGTCTATATAGTTGGACATGGTAGAACCAGTAGTGACAATGCAATCACACATCATTACAAAATTTTCTTCATATCCTTTGTGGTCAAAATAGAGACAACAGAGATTATTGATCTAGAGTGTTCGGCTACCGTAGATATAACTAAAAAATTTGTTCATAGTTTATTTATTGGAAAAAAGTTAGGTGAATTTGATGAAGAAATAGAAGAGGAAATAAAACGAAGATACTTTGGTAGTTCCCAACGGGCTATTATTGTGGCTTATAAAGATGGTGTGAAAAAGTTTAACGAATGCAAACAACGATACTATGATCAATAAGGATAATCATTCCCGGGGTTTCTGAAAGTTGGTAATAATTGAATATTTAAATAATTTTACTTGATATAATGAACACATTGTTTTATAATATAACCATAGTAAACTTGTTTCAGAAAGCTGAAACATTGAGGACTCAGGTAAAAATCTGATTCCCGAAGATAAAACAATTGAATAATTGCTGCTTGGTTATCATGATGTCCAAAACATTAACGTAATCAAAGCTCAGTGAATGATGGTTTTCATTTATTGGGCTTTTTTGTTGTCAATTATTTAACACAAACAAATAAAGGGGACCGGTCATATGTAAGGGGGAGATATAAATATGAAAATTATTGACATTAAGGTTGGAAGGATATTAATACCATTAAAAAAACCTTTTAAAACCGCACTTAGAACTGTAGAGCATGTGAATAATATAATCGTAAAAATTGAAACAGATACTGGACATGTGGGATATGGAGAAGCACCTCCTACAGGTGTGATAACAGGAGACACAAGGGGATCAATTGCTGGGGCCATTAAGGAACATATAAAAAACAACATCCTAGGCATGGACATTGCAAACTTTGAAGAAATAATGATTAGACTGGAAAAATCACTTGTGAAAAACACCAGTGCAAAGGCTGCTGTGGATATTGCACTATATGATTTATTCGGACAGCTGTATAATGCACCTGTGTACAAGCTACTAGGGGGATACAGAAAGGAAATGACCACGGATATAACCGTTAGTGTCAATGATCCAGAGGAAATGGTTAAGGATAGTATGGATGCAGTGAGTAGAGGATTTAAGACTTTGAAAATAAAAGTAGGTAAAAATATAAACTTAGACCTTCAAAGAATGGATGCCATCAGAGAAGCTGTGGGTGATGACATTCATCTTAGGTTAGATGCCAATCAAGGTTGGAGTTCTAAGGAAGCCATATATGCTATCAAGAAAATGGAAGATAAGGGATTTAACATAGAATTTGTGGAACAGCCAGTCAAGGCAGAGGATTTAGAAGGAATGAAAGCAGTAACGGAAAACGTGTCAACACTCATATTAGCTGATGAAAGTGTGTTTTCACCGAAGGATGCCATAGAAATAATAAGAAATAGGGCAGCAGATATAATCAACATCAAGCTTATGAAAACTGGTGGCATTAGAAATGCATTAAGGATTTGCGCTATTGCTGAGATGTATGGAGTAGAATGCATGATAGGTTGTATGCTTGAAAGTAAATTAAGTGTGACTGCAGCTGTACATTTAGCAGCAGCAAAAAGTGTCATAACAAAAGTAGATTTAGATGGACCCCTGCTTTGTAAAGAAGATCCCATAGAGGGTGGGGCAATATTCCAAGATTACAAAATTACTGTTTCCGATGATCCAGGGTTTGGATTTAAAAACATAGACGGAATCATATGGGACAGTTAGTCTCAAGGGTCATGGAAAGGAGGAGAAATAGATGTTAAAACCAAAGGCGTTAAAAAAGGGAGATACAATTGGTGTCATTGCACCCTCTAGCCCAGCTCTACCTGAAAAAGTAACTGGGGCAAATAAAAAGTTGGAAGAAATGGGATTCAAAGTAAAGATGGCTTCTAGCTGCTATGAAACTCATGGTTATTTGGCGGGTCAAGATAAGCTGAGAGCTGACGATTTGAATGACATGTTTAAGGATAAAGAAATTGATGGCATCATTTGTCTGAGAGGGGGCTATGGCGCACCTAAAATAGTAGACAAGATTGATTATGAAGCCATTAAAGCCAATCCAAAGGTTTTTGTAGGCTATAGTGACATTACCTCACTGCATATAGCAATGAATCAAATCAGTGGTTTAGTCACATTCCATGGACCTATGGCAGCAACAGATATCGCTGGGGGATTAGATGACTTTTCAGAGAAGGAATTCATCCGTGCTATTACAAATCCAGAGCCTATGGGAATGATACAAAATCCCAATGGAATCAAAGTACAAACTTTAGTCGGGGGAGAAGCCAAAGGAACAATCATTGGTGGGAATCTTGCATTACTTACAGCAACCATGGGGACCCCCTATGAGGTGGATACAAAGGGAAAGCTTTTACTAATTGAAGAAATCGGAGAAGAGCCCTATCGCGTAGACCGTATGTTAACACAATTAGCCCTAGGGGGAAAATTTAAAGATGCAGCAGGAATTATATTAGGGGATTGGAATGACTGCGATCCTCAAAAACATAAAAGTAGTCTGAGTTTAATGGAAGTTTTTAAAGAAATTATTGTGCCCTTTGGAAAACCAACCATTTATGATCTAAAGGCTGGCCATTGTCGTCCAAAGGTGACGGTTCCATTTGGTGTGAATGCCCATTTGAATGCTGATACCGGAGAGCTTGTGATGGAGGAAAGTGCAACCATTTAATAGCTTAAAGAAGTTAGATATTAAATCAATCAAAAAGGTTCTCATATAAAAAACCAGTTTATCTACTTGATAAACTGGTTTTTTATTGCGTTATAAAGCGACTCATCTATAGTATTGTGTTTAATATCCTAATCCAGTTCCCACCGGCTATCTTTCTTATATCTTCAATTGAATGACCTCTGTCTATTAGTAAGGCGATCACATCCTTTATGTTTTCAGCACTTTCAAGTCCTTCAACACCGAAGTCTCCAAGATAGATATTAAAGTCAAATCCGAATGCCACATGATCGTATCCAAGGAGATTCACCATATACTCAATATGTTTTATAAAGTCATCAATGGTTTCAGTATCATCGTCTGAGTGGCGGATTTTATCTGGATTTTCCTTATCAACCTTAGAGAAATAGGAAACTGCCCCAATCACACCACCGTTTTTTGCAATGGCTAACATTTGCTGATCTGTCAGGTTTCTTGGATGGTTAAACAATGCCTTTGCATTTGAATGGGATGCAATGGTAGGTCGTTTATTCAATTGAAGGACATCCCAGAAGCTTTCTTCGTTAAGGTGGGATACATCTACGATGATTCCCAGTTCGTTCATCTTTTCTATTGTTAACTTGCCTAAGTCTGTCAAACCACCCTCTATGTGGTCGGCCCCGGAGGCAAATTCATTGGCACTATTCCAGGTGAGCATTCCGGCCCTGAGACCAAGTTGATAATATATATTTAAAAGCGCTAAACTAGAATCTAAGGGTTCAACCCCTTCTAAGGAAAGAACGATACCTAATTTTTCTGTTTTCAAAACAAAATCTAAATCAGACTTATTTTTGATAAGAACGACATCATCATATTTTGCTATTGTTCCGAGAAGATTTTCAATGTGTAGCATGGCTACTTTCATAGAATCCCTGGGCGGACATTTTGTAAAAATATTAGCGAAAATGATGTTAACACCTGATTTTTTTAATTGTAGGTAATGATTTTCCTTAAATACGTTTTCTTCGCCCTTCTTTTCTCTTAAATAGACATCCCTAGGTATATCAGTATGGCCATCTATGATAATCATGTCTTCAATGATTTTTTTCTTATCCATAATTCACCTCATACTTTCAAAGATAGTATATCAAGAATACCAAGTGATTCTTATTATCTAATTCCATGAGTACACCTTCTTCATATGGTATATTACTAATTATGTATATTATTACATATATTAGGTAGTTTCTCAAGGGACAAACAAAATTAACATTGAAGCAATATGAAAAAATATTAATCATTTATACCTTAAATAAGGTAGGGGGCAATAAAACCAAAGCCTCTGAAATTTTAGACATTAAAAGGCAGACATTGTATAATAAAATTAAGGAATATGATATAGGTAATTCTTGATAGGGGGAGCGTTAAATGAAATATTCTATTGGGCAATTTGCTGCCACACTTGGGGTAACGGTGGATACATTGAGGTTATATGAGAAATATGGTATTATTAGTCCAATTAAAAATAGTGAAAATAATTATAGATATTTCAATGATCTAGATGCAAGAAATTTGCTTACGAGCAGATGGTATAGAAGTATTCAAATACCATTACAGGATGCAGCTATCCTAACTCAAAATGCTTCTTTAGATAATATTGCTGAAAAGGTCAATGAAACACAGCTAAATTTAGAAGCGGAAATAAAGAAAAGCACTATGCTCCTAAATAAGATTGTAGGAATCAACAAAGAGTTAAAGGAGATAAAAACAGAAATAAATAAGTGCAAAATAAAGGCAATGCCTGGGATGTACAGATTGAAGCAAACCAAGGGCAATGTTTTGATACAAGAGGATTTCTTAAGAGATTTGGTAGATACATGGATGAATGCCTTACCCTATACATTTTTCTCCTTTAGGATAGAAAAAAAGGAAATTGTATCCCTAAAAAAAGCTTTTGAATATAGCTGGGGATTGGCTATATTTGAAGATGAAATAGGTTGCTTTGATGTGAAAATGAATGAGAATGTTGAGTACATTAGTCCTAAAGTCTACCTATCCTCTATAATACTTTCCTCCCAGGGGGAGCATATCACTAGGGATTCAATACAATTTATGATGGATTATATAAAAGAAAATAATTATAAGATAACAGAGGATATCATCGGCAAAATAATACTGACTGAAAAAATAAATGGTAAAAACAAATCCTATTTAGAGCTGAATATCCCTATACAGTCTCATGAATAATGTCTTGATAGGTAAGTGTTCACTGACAAATAGGTGGACCTTCTAAATTATAATAAAAAAGCAGATTCTCTTAAGAATCTGTTTTTTTATTTTAATGTTGATTGTTTTTTAACAAACTTCTTGACCTTGGTGCAGTACTAGAGTTTAAAATAGAATAAGGGACGTAATCCACCCTATGAGCATAGTTCATATGAAGATTTTCAGGAGCAATGGATTATGGGACGACTATTATGTATAGAAGAGACGGGAGGAAAAATTAAATGAAAAAGAAACACATAATCAAAAGACTATCCATCATGTCATTTTACATGCTATTAATTGTATTAATGATGAGTGGATGTACACAACAAGAGACAAATTCAATACAAGCCAGTGGGTATACAGCGGGGACCTATGCAGCAGAAGCCGACGGTTATGGTGGCCCTGTAAAGGTAGAAGTAACATTTAGTGAAACGGAAATAACCGATGCTGAGATTTTGAGTCATTCAGAAACTGCAGGTTTAGGAGATGCTGCTCTTGAAAGAATGAAAGAGCAGATATTAGTTGGACAGACATTAGCTGTAGATACTGTAGCTGGAGCTACTATCTCTAGTAGCGCAATGATTGCTGCTATTGAAGATGCTGTACAACAAGCAGGTGGCGATGTTGAAGCCCTAAAAGCTAATGGCGTTGAAAAACCTAGTGAAGGGAAGATTGAAAAACTAGAAGCTGATGTTGTTGTGGTTGGCGCTGGAGCATCTGGGGTTTCAGCGGCAATAGCAGCAGCTGACGAAGGTGCTAATGTGATTATTATTGAAAAAACAGGTGCCATTGGAGGTGCAAGCAACCTATCCTGGGCAGGTAAATTTTTAAATTCTTCTGCAGCAATTGAAGATGAATTGATCATTGATGAGGAAAAAGAAATTGCTGAGTGGATTGAAAATAATCATTGGAGAGTTGATGCAGCAGTCATTAGACAGTATGTGACTCAATCTGGAGAGACCTATGATTGGTTAACTGAAAAAGGATATATGACACAATACATCAACTTTGCTGGGGAGCAAATGCATATGTTGCCACCCTATGAAACACGCCAAGAGACATTGAGGGAAATGTTGGCAGAATCAGTTGAAAAACAAGATGGACAAGTATTTACTGAAACAGCTGCAAAGCAGCTCATGACTAATCAAGCTGGAGATGTGGTCGGTGTCATCGCTGAAAAGGCAGATGGGACGACTCTAGAAATAACAGCAAAGAGTGTGATTATGGCCACAGGTGGTTATGGAGCCAATGCAGAAATGGTCAAAGAGTACTTTGGCTTCGAAGGTGTTAATGGCGGATTGGGCCAAAATATAGGAGAAGGCATAAAAATGGCATGGGAAGCTGGAGCAAGAGTGCCAGATAATATTGGGGGACAAATGCTACACCAAACACTGGCTAGAGCAACTAATGACTTGAAAACTGAGTATGAGTCATTTGAAGCCAGCTATCCACTTATGTTGACATATCTTCCGAACTTTATGAATGTAGGTACCTCGGGAGCAAGATTTAGGGACGAAGCAGCAACATTAAAAGCAGTTGCAGCTGCTAATACCAGTGCATTTCATGGTCCATATCATTACGTTATCGTTTCACAACTTCAATTAGATTCATTGATGGCCGAAGGAATGAATGGTGTTAAGGCTCCTAAGCTTCCGGGAATGCCACCAGAATTCTATATGGACTTTAGTGATCAATTTACATTAGATAATCCTTGGGAAAATGCAGATAAAGTATTTGATTCCATGGTTGAAAAGGGTCATGGGTTTAAAGGAAATACAATGGAAGAATTAGCTGAAAATGCAGGAATGGATGTAGCGGTTTTTGTGGAAACATTGAAAAATTATGAAGAAGCTACGAAAACAGGTGCAGACACTGAGTTTGGAAAAACTGCAGATTATTTAATCTCTATGGGGGAAGAAGGACCATACTATGCAATCATTGCTGAGATAAATAATTTAGGGTCAATTGGAGGAATCGTAGTCAATAGAAACTTCCAAGTCCTTAATGAAGCACGTGTTCCAATCAATGGATTATATGCTGTAGGCGTAGAAGCTGCAGGTGTATTATATAATGATACCTATGTTGGAAACGGTGTGGGAATTGGATATGCATTCACATCAGGACGTCTTGGTGGAATGCAGGCAGCTAGTCATGTATTAGGAAAATAGAAAAATAACAATTCACAAAAAGACCGATAAAATTATCGGTCTTTTTGTCTTTGGGGATCCCTAAGAAATAGTGTATAATATAATGTATCAGACTATATATCTAAAAAAATCAATGAACTGGAAAGACTAAAGTATTTTAAAAATATTGAATGAATAGAAGCCATGAAGGTTTTAATCTCTTGAGAATCAGGGATGGCTTCATGGTTTTTGGTTTTTGTTTTTTGAAAGAGATAGGGAATTTGGAACTTGATTTTAAATATTGTCAAAAGAAGAAAGATTGAGTTGCAAATGAAAATGGATTGTGAATTAAGTAAAGGAGGATCATATGGATATTCATGAATTATTAAAAAAAGTTAAAAACAATGAAATGGATATAGAAAGTGCTGAAGCCCTATTAAAGAAATTACCCTACGAAGATTTAGGATTTGCTAAGCTGGATCATCATAGAAAATTGAGATCTGGATTTGGAGAGGTTGTCTATTGTAGCGGTAAAAGTACAGAACATTTAATTAAGATTTTCCAAAGCTTTAATGAAAAAAAGGTTGATATTTTAGGGACAAGGGCCACTAAGGAGCAATTTCAAGCAGTAAAAGCCATCGTAGAAGAAGCCGAATACGATGAATTATCTAGAATCATTAAGGTAGTCAGATCAGATATCAAAAAAATTGGACTCATCGCCGTATGTACAGGGGGGACTTCAGATATTCCAGTAGCAGAAGAAGCAGCCCAGACGGCAGAATTCTTTGGGAGCAATGTCATGAGAATTCATGACGTTGGCGTCGCTGGTATTCATAGATTATTCTCTAAAATGGAAGAAATTAATAAAGCAAATGTCATTGTAGCCGTTGCTGGCATGGAGGGGACTTTGCCAGGGGTGATCGCGGGTTTAGTGGATAAACCAGTCATTGCAGTACCCACTTCAGTTGGATATGGGTCTAATTTTAATGGATTGTCTGCATTATTAACCATGTTAAATTCCTGTGCCGAAGGAATTTCTGTGGTGAATATTGATAATGGCTTTGGTGCAGGGTATCTAGGTACGCAGATCAATCGATTGGCGGTGAAGGGCAGTGAGTAATCAATTGTACTTAGAATGCTATTCAGGCATCAGTGGGGATATGGCAGTATCGGCCCTATTGGATTTAGGGGCCGATGTAGACGTATTAAAGAAATCCCTGCACAGTTTAAATTTGGAAGGCTATGAAATAAACATAGGAAGAAGACAAAAATGTGGAATCGATGCCTGCTATTTTGATGTGGTACTAGAGGGTGAAGCAAATCATCATCATGACCACCAGGAGAAGCATGACCATCACCATGGAGGGCATCCAGTTCATCGAAATATAAAGGATATCTATGAAATTATAGACAACTCTCAGATTTCAGATAGGTCCAAAATCCTTTCTAAGAAAATTTTTCATGTGGTGGCAAAGGCCGAAGCTAAAGCCCATGGAATTGCAATAGATGAAGTGCATTTTCATGAGGTGGGTGCCGTTGATTCAATTGTAGATATTGTTGCCGCTGCAGTTTGCTTGGATAACCTAGAGATCAACGAGGTGATGATATCAGATTTATATGAAGGAAGTGGACATGTAAAATGTCAACATGGGGTTTTACCTGTTCCTGTACCGGCAGTTGCAAATATAGTGATGGATAACGGACTAAATTTAAGGATAACCGATACAAGGGGAGAGCTGGTGACACCTACTGGTGCGGCAATCGCTGCAGCCATAAAAACAAAGGATACTTTACCAGCAAGCTATGGGATAAAAAAAATAGGGATAGGATCTGGTACCAAGGATCTTCCTAAGGCCAATATATTAAGGGCCTACATAATAGAAGACAATCGTAACTACCCTAAAAAAACCGTAGCTGTAGAGGATCATATAGATAGTCTAGATGATGGAGAAGCCTGGGTTTTAGAAACCAATATAGATGATGCTACCGGTGAAAGCTTGGGATTTACAATGGAAAGGCTTTTAGAAAATGGGGCAAATGATGTTTTTTTCTCACCTATTTATATGAAAAAGAATAGACCTGCCTACAAGCTCAGCGTCATATGTACAAAAGAGAATGTAAAAATAATGGAGTCAATCATTTTTAAAAACACCACCACCATTGGTATCAGAAAACATAAGATTCGTCGTACGGTTCTAAAAAGAGAGGTCACCACAATCGATACAAAATATGGTCAAGTCAGGGTTAAGGTTTGTGAATTTGAAAATGAAACATATTATTATCCTGAATATGAAGATATAAAGCGCATTTGTAATGAAACGGGGCTGGGATTTCAAAGGGTGTATGATGAAGTAGAAAAAACAAAAACAGTTGGTTAGTTGGTCGGTTGGTCAGTTGGCTAGTGAAAAAATAAAGGAGGACATTTAAATGTTATTACAGGAAAAATATGAATTTCTACAGAATTATATAAAAAATTTAGGAAGCTTGGCGGTTTCCTATTCTGGTGGCGTGGATAGTACCTTTTTACTTAAAGTAGCCTATGATGTGCTGGGAGATAATGTGATTGCTGTTACAGCTACTTCTTCTACCTATCCCCAAAGAGAATTTGAAGAAGCCAAAAGGTGGATTAAGGATATTGGGGCAAAGCACATTATTATTGAATCAGAGGAATTAGATATCGATGGGTTTTCTGAAAATCCTATAAATCGTTGTTACTATTGCAAGTCGGAGCTGTTTACTAAGGTTAGGGAAGTGGCTGTAGAAAATAATATTGAATATGTAGCTGATGGTTCTAATCAAGACGATTTAGGAGATTTTCGTCCAGGGATGCAAGCAGCATCTGAGCTGAAAGTTGTATCACCTTTAAGAGAGGCAAAAATGACCAAGGATGAGATTCGAGCCATATCTAAGCAGTTAGATTTGCCCACTTGGAGCAAGCCAGCCTTTGCCTGTTTATCTTCTCGTTTTCCCTATGGTCATCAGATTACCAGAGAAAAACTAACCATGGTAGAACAAGCGGAGGATTACTTATACGGACTAGGATTTCGACAGTTACGGGTACGACATCATGAAGATACAGCCAGGATTGAATTGGGAGAAAGTGAATTTGATCGATTTATCAATAAAGACCTAATGAGACAGGTAGGAAAAAAATTCAATGAGATAGGCTATACCTATGTAGCCCTAGATTTAAATGGCTATAGAACAGGAAGTATGAATGAGGTCTTAAAGGATATTTAAACTTAGGTGCCTGGGAAAGATTAAAATACCAATGCAAAGAAAAGGATCGTTTTCTCGGGCTTATGGCCTGAGGGGATGATCCTTCATTGGTATATTGATTTTATTGAAAATTCTTAAAGGTATATTGGTTTTTTTCACTAATATTGTAGTAAGAGGAGTATATGACTTTGGAGGGGGTGTTGTATTGGGGAATGTAGATGAGCACTTATTAGAATCCATCGATTTACTACTTACTGATTTAGTTGGCATTAAAAGTGATACTGGAACGGAGCTAGAAATCAATGTTGAAAACTTTATGCACAACTGGCTTAAAGAACTGCAATATTTTAGAGAGAAGCCGGAATACCTTGGGTGTTATAAACTACCACAGGATCCATTGAAGCGGGGGGCCATATGGGCCCTAAGAAAAGGTGAAGGAAAAAAAACAATTATCTTACTGAATCATCATGATGTTGTCAATGCAGATGACTATGGTCTGTTGTCTTCTTATGCCTACAATCCAGAAATATTAATGACGAGACTGAAAAAGATAAAACTGCCCCAGGAGGCAAGGGATGACCTAGGTAGTGGCAAGTGGATATTTGGTCGAGGCACCGCAGATATGAAGGCTGGTATAGCCATTCAACTGGCATTACTGGAGCAGTATTCTAAAGTAGCACATTTTAAAGGAAATATCTTATTGTTATCTGTTCCAGATGAAGAATCCCTATCCCGAGGGATGATTGCATCATTGTCTTTATTAAATGATTTGAAAGAAAAGCATAGCCTGAACTATGAGCTTGTTATAAACTGTGAACCCCATGAAAGAAGTGAAGAAGGGGCTGGAACGATCCATGGGGGGTCCGTAGGAAAGATGATGCCTGTGATTTATGTAAGGGGAAAACAGTCCCATATAGGCAATGTATTTCAAGGGTTTAATCCAATTAGCCTCCTCAGTAAAATTGCAGATGAAGTGGAACTAAACCCTGATTTTTCAGATGAAGCCCATAATGAGGTATCTCCACCACCGTCATTTGTGTGTTTTAGAGATCTTAAAAAAACCTATGATGTCTCTATACCTAACGCTGCGGTAGGATATTTTAGTATATTAACCCTTAAAAGCACTCCAGAGGAAATTACCGATAGATTAAAGGACATATCAATAAAGGCTTCTGAGGAGACGATCTATAAAATTGGAAAAAAGCATAAGGATTATATTGATAAGCTTGGTTCATCTGAAAAAGTAGCCAGGTGGGATGTTAAAATTACAACATTTGCTGAATTATATGAAGAGGCCCAAGGGACATCGGGAGAACTCTTTGCGTTAGACTATAATAAAACTGTAGAAAAGATAAAGAAAGAGATTGAAAATAAGTTAATTGGATTGGCTGATGCCACAACAATATTAATTGAAAAGACACTGGCCTATATTGATGATATGGACCCCAGAGTGATTATTGGTTTTATCCCTCCCTATTATCTCCATGTATCCAATCGAGATTTTCACCATTTATCATCCAGTATCGAGGGATTAAGTGATGAAATCAACAGGTTTACCCTTAATAAGTGGAATGAAATGTATAGATCCCAAAATTATTTTATGGGTATATCGGATATGAGTTATTTTTATATGAATGAAAGAACAGATGTGGTAACATCTCTAGGACCTAATATGCCACTATGGAATAAGATATATCATATTCCCTTTGGTGAAATTGAGAAATTATCCATTCCCGTAATCAATATAGGTCCCTGGGGAAAAGACATTCATAAATTCACAGAAAGGGTCTATAAAAGGGATCTTCTAGAGAGAACACCAAGTATAATCAAACATGTAATGGAGCATCTATTGGATGAAAAATAAATCCGATTCTAGGGTTTGATAAGAAGGGTGGCTAGTTTATGAATATCCATGAATATCAAGGCAAAGAAATCATGAAGCAATATGGGATCTCCGTCCCAAGGAGCAGGATTACATTCACAGTTGAAGAGGCGGTTCAAGCAGCCATAGATTTAGGGTGTGAGGTCATAGCTGTCAAAGCCCAGATTCATGCGGGAGGTCGCGGCAAAGCTGGTGGGGTAAAGATTACCAGATCTTTAGAGGAGACCAAAAGCGCAGCAGAAGCAATTTTAGATAAAATCCTCATCACTAAACAAACAGGACCAGAGGGAAAGGTAGTCAATCAAGTACTCATTGAAGAGGGATTAAAAATAGAAAAAGAGTGTTATCTCAGCTGTGCAGTAGATAGTACAACATCTACTGTGGTGCTCATCGGTTCCCCTGAGGGAGGAATGGATATTGAAGAGGTGGCAGAGAAAACCCCCCATAAAATATTTAAAGAGTCCATTGATCCAGCTATTGGATTACAGCAATACCAAGCCCGTCGCCTAGCATTTAATATGGGAATAAATGAAGCATGCTTGCAAGAGGCAGCTCAATGTATTATGAATATCTATCGGTTGTTTATGGAAAAGGATTGTTCAATGGTAGAGATCAATCCACTAATTACAACGGAGGAACATAAGGTGGTGGCATTAGATTGTAAGGTATGCTTTGATGACAATAGCCTTTGTCGGCATCCAGAGATTCTAAAATACCGTGATTTGACTGAAGAAGATCCTAGGGAAGTCCAAGCATCAAAATATGATTTAAGCTATATTTCTTTATCCGGTAATATTGGTTGCATGGTCAATGGAGCGGGATTAGCCATGGCTACCATGGATATGATTGATCATTTCGGTGGGGCACCGGCCAACTTTTTAGATGTTGGTGGTGGGGCTACGGCTGAAAAGGTAAAGGAAGCTTTTAAAATATTAATTTCAGATAAAAAGGTAGCGGGAATATTTGTAAACATATTTGGGGGGATCATGAAATGTGATGTCATCGCCACGGGGATTTTACAGGCGGTAAACGCATTGGATTTAGATGTGCCCTTGGTGGTACGGCTAGAGGGAACCAATGTGGAACTGGGAAAAGAAATACTTAAATCCTCCTGGTTAGATGTGATCACGGTAAATTCTATGGCAGAAGGTGCAGAAAAGATAGTGGCATTAGTCAATGGGAAAGGTGTTGTTAGAGATGAGCGTCTTAATTGATGAAAACACAAAGGTCATCGTTCAAGGAATTACCGGATTTACGGGATTGTTTCATACGAAACAGGCCATGGAATACGGAACCAATATTGTAGCAGGGGTGACACCTACAAAGGGGGGAACCACGGTAGAGGGGATTCCGGTTTTTAATACAGTGAAAGAAGCGGTTAAAGCAACGGGGGGCAATACATCGGTGATTTATGTTCCTCCCATATTTGCAGCCGATGCAATCCTAGAGGCCACTGAGGCTGAACTTGAGCTGGTCATTTGTATTACGGAAGGGATTCCTGTCATGGATATGATCAAGGTGAAAGCATTTATGAAGGGCAAGAAAACCCGATTGATTGGACCCAACTGCCCTGGGGTGATTACGCCAGAGGTCTGTAAAATAGGAATTATGCCGGGCTATATTCATAAAAAAGGACATGTGGGGGTTGTGTCCCGTTCCGGGACATTGACCTATGAAGCCGTGCATCAATTATCCACAAGGGGAATCGGACAATCAACTGCTGTGGGGATCGGAGGCGATCCAGTCAATGGAACTAGCTTTATTGATATGTTAAAAGCATTTAATGAAGACGAAGAAACCTATGCAGTGATGATGATTGGGGAAATTGGGGGAACAGCTGAGGAGGAAGCTGCTGAGTGGATTCAAAGCAATATGACAAAACCGGTTGTTGCCTTTATCGGGGGAAAAACCGCTCCTCCTAGTAAACGGATGGGCCATGCTGGAGCCGTCATATCCGGTGGTAAAGGAAAGGCTTCTTCAAAGATAAAAACATTAGAAGCTTGTGGAATCAAAGTAGCCAGCACACCGGATGTAATGGGAGAAACATTAATTGCTGTTTTGAAAGAAAATCATTTGTTGGAAAAATGTATGATCGATTGATAAAAAATCATCATGTCATTATAGAAGACTTCTTTTTTTCGTGCCATGATATAAATGGATAAGTATTCTAAATGGGTAATTCTAATAAAAATGGGTATATATAGATTATAATTCAGTTATCTAAAGGAGGGCTTACTTTGACAAATTTAATACGAACACTCAACCCATTGGCTATGCTTATGATCCTCATGATTGTGACGATATTAGTCAGTGCAATCATCATGACTTTTATGGTGAAAAAGAAATATGAAAAAATAAGCGAAGATCTACATAACAGCTCGGAAGATGAAAGAAATATCTATGAATATGCGGTGTTAAACAGTATCATCGAAGATTATAAGACGGCAGCCACAAGAAATCCAAATGAAGTCAATACCCAGGCCATTATTGAAAAGAATTTTAACCGGGTTCATAGAGGATTAAGTCTAGGAGAGCGATTTGTCCGTCAAGCGGTTTCTCTTATGATTATTCTCGGTCTACTAGGTACCTTTTACGGATTAACATTATCCATTGCAGACCTGGTGGCATTACTTGGTGGCAGTGGTAGCAGCGAAATGCTTAATAGTATGGATTCCATTGTACAAGGACTGATTAACTCTGTTTCAGGAATGTCCGTTGCCTTTATTACTTCTTTATTTGGTATCGCCTCTTCTATTATATTAACGATTATCATTGTTTTCGTTAATATAGAGGACAGTAAAGAAGCCATCATGGTTGAAATTGAGGAATACCTTGACAATAAAGTGGCCCTAGACTTCGCCCGACAACAGGCATTGGATCCTGCGGCACCAAGAAGCAATTTAGAGATTGGAATGGGACAAGTCATGGAAGGATTCACCAACAGTTTAAATGAAAAGTTAAGTGTTCTACTAGAAACTTCAGCAGAACAATTGATTGCAGCCACAAAGGAGAGTCAGACCTCTGCAGAAGCCATTCAATCCTCAATGGAGTCCTTTAATCATTCCATTGAAACCTTTAGCGAAAATACCAGAGACTTTTCAGAGTTTAATCATAATTTAAGAACAAATATAGAACGAATGGATGTTGCCTTTGCAGATCTTGTTCAGGATCTTAAGGAAAACGGTAAGGACTTATCTAAAAATCAGGAAGCAGTAGAAAGCCTATCCAGGGCCATAGACAAGCTGTCGGAAAGGCTATAGAAATGACCTTATAGATAGGGAGGGATATGAATGAAAGCGAGAAAAAGAAGCTTTAAAAAGTTCAGGGAGGATCAGAACTTCTGGCCTTCTTTCACTGATATGATTTCAACGATAGCATTGATTCTATTCTTCCTGATGATACTAGCCTATGTGCAAAATATCGTAACGGGAAGTAATTTGGAATATGCCAGGAGGCAGTTACAGGATACCCAGCAACGCTTGGAGGCATCAAATTTAGAGATTAGCCAAGCGGAAGATCAACTGCGACTCCTAACGGACCGAGTAGATGAGATCAAGGCAGAAGTAGAGGACGGGGAAATTGCCCTCAGACTTTCTGAGCTACAAATTGAAGACCAAAGTCAAATCATTGCCGAGAGTAATCGGGAGCTAGGAAATCTAAGAAGTCGTCTTCAGGGAATTGCTGTACTGAGACTAGATGTACTGAATCGGGTAAAGGACTCTGTAGAAGAAGAGATGGCAAGGACAAGGGACCGAAGAGATAGTCCAGTTTATATCGCTGATAATGGTAATATTGTCATTGATGAGGAATTGGTATTTGACTTAAATTCCTATCAGATTAAACCCGCTGGACGTCAGGTATTGGATGAATTGGCCATGGCCTTTGAAAATATTTTAAGGGATCCAGAGGTCAGAGTAAATATTGATGCCATCAATATTCAAGGACATACCGATGACATTGGATCAGCCGAATACAATCGAAACCTATCGGCTAATCGATCTGTTGAGGTGGTCAATTATTTACTGAATTCAAACCCCACTTTGGAAAATCGTTATGCATCTTATTTTATGGCCAGTGCCTATTCAAAATTTAGACCTATTGCCAGTAATGCTACAGAAGCAAATCGGGCTCAAAATAGAAGAATTGAAATATCCATCATATTAAAGGATTCTAACATTCAAGAAGTGATCAATGAATATTTAGCGGATTCTATGAATGCTTTTATGAATGAGTAAATGAATGAATGATCTATTAATTCGGCTACAGTTCAGTGAGGGTGAAGATACCCTGGGGATTGTAGTCGAATTTTTGTTTGGTTTGGTATGACTCACCTATTTTGTTTAATAAATAGGTGAGTTTTATTTCTTTATAATTAGGAATAAAGTTATAAATTAGTATAAAGTGGAAATACTCCAAAAGAGGTATTTTTATAGTATATAAGTAGAATCAGGTTAATATACTTGTACTATACAAAGACAAGTAAAATTACACTAAGGAGGAAAATTTTTGATGTATCCACAGCTTTACAAGAAAATATCCTTTTTAAAAGAACAATCAGAAATTATGAAAATAATATTTTTGTATAGATATGTATCTTTGATTGTCACATCTTCTTTTTACCTATTGGCAGATTCAACACATTCATTTGAAAATAAAATATTTATCGTGGCTTGTATCAGCATATCCTCTGTCATCATTAGCTACTTATATATAAAAAATCAAAATTGCACTGATAAAATCATGATATTAATCTTAATTGAAACCATTGGAAATTCTTTTATACTGATCCCATCAGGGGGATTGAATAGTCCATATGTTTGGTATTCACTGAATACAATTGTCATTGCTTCTGTGGCACTACATAAAAAATACTGTTGGATTAACCTAGTGGTCTATCTGTTTAGCTCAACTTATCTTTCACATTTGATTTTACAAAAAGAACAAACCTTGATGCAAATAATCTCTGAAGAGTCTAATCTTATATTGAGTTTTATATTAATCACTGGCATTATCCAACTTCTCACAAAATATGCCAAAAGAGTTCAAGATGAAGGTCTCAAGCTTACGGAAACAAATAGGAAATTAGTGTTAGCGAATAAAAAAAATAAAGAGTCTTTGGGCTATATTATGGAGCTTTATGAAGCAACACAATTATTCACCACTCAGGAAACCCCAAGTGATTTAATTGAACTCATGCTTGATTATAGTCAAAAGGTTATGAAAACCGATACGGTTATATTTATACATCCTAGGAGAGAAGGAAAAAAAGTAGTGATTGAGTCAAACAATTTAGCTGAAGACCTAGAAGAAGTTATTTGTTGTGAAATCTCAAGCATATGGCATAATACGGTGGAATCAGAAATACCTATAGAGATGATTATAAAAGACCAGAAATACGTATTTATAGCTATAAAGTATAATTATAAAGTTTTTGGCATATTAGGGATCACTAGAACATCAACAAAAATGCAGAACAATTATGAAGAAATAACAGAACAATTAAGGTTTTTAGCGAGTCTCAGCTCCATCACTCTTGAAAAGTTTGAGCTAGAAAAAGTAACCGAAGGATTGTTAATCAATGAAGAACAGAACCGAATCGCAAATGAAATTCATGATGGGATACTACAAAGACTTTTTAGCACATCCTGTGGGGTATTTAGCATCGTTAAAAGAGTAAGAGAAATGAACACTGATGAAATAGAAGAAGAGCTAAATATAATCAGAAGGGCTGTAAACAATGTAATGAAGGATCTAAGATCTACGGTCTATGGTTTAAGCTGGAAGAAGGATGGTGCAAACAATTTTATATCAGATATTGAAAGCTATATTAATGAAATAAAAGCTTTAAATAATATAGACATCAAATTTGATTTAACCGGCGATGATGAATTGCTGTCCATAGCGCAAAAAAAGGCCATGTACAGAATCATATGTGAAGGCATTGGCAATGCAGTACGTCATGGAAATGCACAAAACATAGAAGTGAGTATCATAAGTAGAAGACAGGGCATGTCCTTGATAATAAATGATGATGGTAAAGGGTTTAATATGAGAGGCATAGACAAAAGTGAAAGGTTTGGGTTGGGAGTGAAGAATATCTATCATCTAACTCATTCATTAAATGGAACGATTAAATTTGAAAGTCAAATAGGGAAAGGGACTCGGATAAACATTGTGATTCCTAATGTAATACAAGAAATGTACAAGGAGGAGGTAGTATGAGAATTTTGATTGTTGACGACCATCCACTAGTTAGGAAAGGGATTGCATCAATTTTATTCTTGGAAAAGGATGTACATGAAATAAAAGAAGCTGAAAATATCGAAGAAGCAATTGATATGATGGCTAAATTTTCACCTGAGATTACCCTAATAGATCTAAATCTTGGCAGACAAGATGGGTTAGAGATTGTGAACAAAGCAAGAGCTAAAGGTATGGCAACTAAGTTTATTGTTCTGACCTCATCCTCAAAAAGAGAAGACTTTTTAAGGGCCCGAGAGGCGGGGGTGGATGGATACATATTAAAGGAAGCCTTTGCAGAGGATATATTGTATGCCCTCCGTATCGTTTTGAGGGGTAAGAAGTTTATTGATCCAGAAGTGATTCAATATCAAACTTCAGATATTAGAGAAAATAGTCATTTGGATGAACTTACGCCGAGAGAACGAGATGTGCTTACAGAACTAGGTAAGGGACTAAGTAATTTTGAAATAGGAAAGCAGTTATTCATATCAGAACATACGGTAAAGAAGCATGTGAGCAATATATTATCAAAACTAGAATTGAACCATAGAACTCAAGCTGCGTTATTTGTGAATAACTCAATAAATATATAATTTAATCTAGATATAATGGACTTTAAAAAATATATAGTAAGGAGCGTAGCGTAGATGAGAAGAAAAAATAAAAAGAGAAGAAAAACAACTTTGAGTAGCAGGGTAGTAATATATATAACTATAATTGCCATGTTGAACATTATGGGTATAAGTTATGCTGCATGGAGTGAAGGCACGAGGCTTGATTGTAAGGTTTCCACAGGGAACATGGAACTAATATTTGAACATTATGAAATAGAAGGATTAAGCAAGAATATAAACGATGAGCTTGTAATTGAGGATGAGTTTAATATTAGTCATGGTGAAAGAGGAATGAAAATAGGTGGTAGGATCATAGAAAGTGGAAATAGGACATTGACTTTAAGAGTGAAAAATAATGGTTCGGTACCTGTTAGACTTGCTCAAGTGGATAATGGATATTTAGAAAATGGAGAAATAATGTTAGAGCCCCAGAGCACGAAGGAGATAATAATAAATAATATAACGATTAATGCAAGAGAAGAAAGTATAAATAATAACAATCATGATGTTAAATTGACATTTGAACAATTGTATTAAATGAAGTTTAGATAAACAATTAAGTAGAGATTTCTCTAGTTAAGATGATATGGACAAGGAGGGATATAATATGAAGAATAAAACAGTAGTTATCTCTTTGAGCTTAATATTTGCAGTTTATGTAATCAATACTGGATATGGAAATTGGAGAGATGAGATTACGATTGAAATTTCTGATGATATTGAACTGATTCAACCACAGGAATCTTTAGCAGCTCAATCTCCACAAATGCTAGATGTAGGAGGTGTAAGCACTCCTATAGGAGGAGGAGAGACCGTAAAACAACCCACTATAAACAATGATGTTATAACGGGTTCAGGAGGAGAATCATCCCAAGGAAAAGCAGGAAATACGAATACAACACCTCAAGAAAATGCGTCTTCAAAGGATGATATTGTAGAAGAAAATAGTCAAACAGAAGAAGAGGACTTAGTAGATAATGTGATTTCACAGAATGATGTAGAAGTGGAGACATCAGAAAGTGATGAATCAAACGAGACATCAGAAAGTGATGAATCAAACGAGACATCAGAAAGTGATGAATCAAACGAGACATCAGGAAGTGATGAATCAAACGAGGCATCAGGAAGTGATGAATCAAACGAGACATCAGGAAGTGATGAATCAAACGAGACATCAGGAAGTGATGAATCAAACGAGACATCAGGAAGTGATGAATCAAACGAGACATCAGGAAGTGATGAATCAAACGAGACATCAGAAAGTGATGAATCAAACGAGACATCAGGAAGTGATGAATCAAACGAGACATCAGAAAGTGATGAATCAAACGAGACATCAGAAAGTGATGAATCAAACGAGACATCAGGAAGTAATGAATCAAACGAGACATCAGAAAGTGATGAATCAAATAACTGAATAAACAATCAAACGATATAAATGGGGGGAACCAATGATAATCGGGGGGAATTTCTTACCAACTCAAAAATCAAAAGAAAAATGTGTTTTATTGGTATTATTAGTAATTGGAATATATGTCATGGAAA
Organism: Alkaliphilus metalliredigens QYMF; assembly: GCF_000016985.1. Taxonomy (NCBI): domain Bacteria; kingdom Bacillati; phylum Bacillota; class Clostridia; order Peptostreptococcales; family Natronincolaceae; genus Alkaliphilus; species Alkaliphilus metalliredigens. The sequence goes on from NC_009633.1 coordinate 508,612, forward strand.
ATTCATCGGTTGTAGCATATATTGGCAGTAATCATTTAAATTATATCATCAAACCAATGATTTGGATGGGAATAACCTATACAATTTGGCTATTTCCTAGAGTTAAATCTAAGGCTAAACTAAAACAGAGAAGTTTTTTGAATTTTTGGGCATTGAATTTTGCTGTAATCTATATCATTGTATCAGTTTTAGCTGGAATCGTAGATGGACTAGGAAGAAGTCCATATAGTCATACCCCTATGGGAATACTAAAGAACATAGGTTTCGTAGGAGGAGCAATAGTGGGGAGAGAATTTATAAGAAGCTATTTAGTAAATAATTTGACAGACAAAGAAAACTATTTAGTGTTCACATTAGTTTCAATACTGATGACAGTAACAAGTATTTCCCTGAGTAGGTTTACCAATCTAAGCGGACATGTTGATATAGTGAAATTTATTGCACAATATTTAGCTCCGGGGTTTGCTCAAAACATTTTAGCTACATATCTAGTATTTATAGGAGGTCCATTGACGTCTATAATCTATTTAGGGATTACACAGGGTTTTCATTGGCTGTCGCCAATACTACCTAACCTAAAGTGGATCACGACTGCCTTAATAGGCATATTATGTCCTGTATTCTGCTTAATGTCTATGCAAGGAATATATAATGGAACAACAAAAAAAAATAGAAGAAAAGATGAAGAAAGCTCCCTTAGCTGGATGATCACAAGTGTTATATCCATAGGTATCATATGGTTTGCTGTAGGCGTATTCCCTGTATATCCTTCGGTTATAGCAACTGGGAGTATGGAACCGATGATAAAACCCGGAGATATAATTTTAGTAAAAAAAATAGTGGATATGGAAGGCATAGACAATCTAAAAACAGGTGATATAATACAGTTCAAAAAAGGTCGTATTCTAATTTCTCATAGGATAACAGAGGTCGTTGAAGGGAATGAGGGGATTGCCTTTAGCACTAAGGGGGATAATAATTCCAGTGAAGATAGTGATTTAGTAATGCCAGAACAGCTTAAAGGAAGGATTGTTAATGTTGTTCCTAAAATAGGTTGGCCAACATTACTGATAAAAAGTAAAGATGAGATTCCATTTGAGGAAATAGAATTTTAAATATAGTTGATCGGCAGGGTTTAAACTACCCTGTTTTTTTGTGCATTTCATAGGCAATAGGAAACCCATAACGATAAAGTTAACATTCAATACCTTTGGGCTTACAAGGCTAATCAGAGGAATTTAAGAACTTGCCCATTGGAAATATGGGGTATGAAGCTGTCATTATATTAAGGTGACTGTATGGTACAAAAGTAGTAGATATATTAGGAAATTTGTACTAATAAGATAATCCAATATGATTAGGTATAAAGTAAACTTTTGCATGGCGTAATAAGGTCCTTAACATCTTATAATTACCTATGTAAGAGTTCATAGTAGCTCAAATAAAAATACAAAACAAAAAAGGAGAGATTAAGAATGAAAAGAACAAAATTTTTAGCTTTAGCATTAGTAGTAGCACTTATGATGATGGGTGCAGGATATGCGTATTGGACACAGGATTTGACAATTCAAAACACAGTGAACACGGGTGAATTAGATGTACAATTCACTGAGTTAGAATTAGATGTAGAGGGAGCTGCATATATGGGAAGTGCAAGTTCATTTCTACCTGCGGATACAGACGGAGAATATAATTTAAAATTAGATTTGATTGATGCATATCCAGGCGCAGGTTTTACAGTTTCATTTGACTTAGCAAACACAGGTACTTTAGCAGCAAATGTTAGAAATTTCGACATTACAGACACAAATAATAATGCAGACTTAGTATTAGTAAGAAGTTATACTGTAGGAAACAGCACAGAATCTTTAACTACTGATACGACATTACAAGAGGTTCTTGATGCCTTTAATGCATTAAATGATAACGAAGGAATTTCTGTTGAATATGATGATTCGGTATCAGTAGAGTTGGTTCTTGAAATTAATCCAGATGCAGATAACCAAGTGGATTCAGATCTTTATCTAGAAGAGGATGTGACAGGTGCCATAAGTTTTACCATCAATGCAACTGCATATCAATATAATGAAATCTAATCGGATTTCAAAACGATAAATAGAAATATTGAAGAAGAGAGGTGTATTTATGAAAAAAACTAAATTTTTATCTTTTATTTTAATCATTTCAATAATGGCAATGGGCGCAGGCTATGCCTATTGGTCACAGGATTTATCGATCACAAATACTGTGAGTACTGGAGATTTGGATGTGCAATTCCTTCCGGTTAACATTTTGGAATCTGGAGATTATAGTGGTACAATTCAGCTACCTGATGATATTTTAGCTCTTTTATCTTCACCACGACATTTTGATGGGTCGGATTATATGGATGTAAATTTAGGTTATACTGGTAAAGATACCATAAATGTTACATTTGATAAAATATATCCAGGTGCAGGAGGATTTGTATCATTTATAATCGTTAACCAAGGAACAGTGCCTGCAAAGTTAAAAGACGTGAGAACTGAAGGCGTAGATGAGACTTATGCTGGTTTAAAGGATTATCTTGATTATTCAGTTAGAAGTGTAATTAAATTTCAAAACAATGGTGGTATCTATACCAATTATGAGGTAATAGAGACACCAATCCAAGCGGATACACTAGATGAATTTAGACTGGCATTAAAAGAGCAATTAAAAGACGTTACACTTCAACCAAGTGAGTTAATTATAATCAATCTGCCTTGGTGGCTAGGTGGCGGTACCATAGAATACGATGAAACTGAAGCTTTAAGAAGCGGATATAGCATTTCAATGCCCACGAATATTGATGGCATAGATGATAATGATCTTGAAGGTCAAACTTTAGAGTTTGATTTAAAGCTAGAATATGAACAACAAACACAATGATTTAGTTAGAGTAAATTCATAAATTTAATAAAATAAAGGTTAGGAACGCAATTCCTAACCTTTATTTTATTAGTAATGAATTTTGAAAGGAATTTAACAAATATTGTAGAATATGTATTTTATATCTAAGTATAGGGGTTGATATATATGAAATTTAAAATAAATAAGAAGATTAGAATTGCATTATTGTTTATCATTGCACTTATTTTAGTGACTACAGCTAGCGTTTTGTATAGAGAATATAAAAATCCACGATATCAAGCTGAGATAGTACAATTATATAAATATAATAATAGAACGAATATTAATTATGAGGTTTTTTTAAAACCCAATATATTATATGAGCAAGATCGTCTTGGTGAGGGAGAGGTATATATAACAGAATTTGTAGATTATATAAGAACTTCTTACAGCTATGAATTTGATGGAGAAAGTGATGCACAAATCGAGGGTGATTATGAAATTATCGCGCAGGTTGAGGGGTATACGGGCTCTGGAGAAAGCTACAGGAGCATATGGAAGAAAAATTTTATCTTATTTCCAAAACAAAAGTTTAATACAAAGGAAAAAGGTCTAATACTTAAAGAGGAGATTAGCATAAGCCTAGATGAATATAATGACTTTGCCAAGCAGGTTATTGAAGCTTCGAAAATTAGTACAAGCGTTGAAGTATCTGTAATAATGAATATAAACCTAAAGGCAGATACAGGCAATGGACTTGTTGAAGAAAAGTTGAATCCGATGATCGTAATGCCACTCAATACAAGTAGTTTTGAGATATCAGGGAATTTAGCTGAAGGAAGATCTGGAAATATTGAAGAAACTAAACAAGTACAATTACCAGTAGATAATAAAAAAATCATGATTTATGGAATAATAATTGGTATATTTATTTTAGTATTAATTCTCATGATATTCTTTACCAAGAGCAAAATAATTACAGACCCCCTTGAGAAGAAGCTTAAAAAGATATTTAAAAAACATGGTGATAGACTTGTAGCTCTAAATAGTGACCTAGTAATTACCACTGAAAGTTGCAATAATGTCAAATCTATAGAGGATTTAGTTAGAATCGCTGATGAAATAGGTAAACCTATGATGTATAAGCATAACACAGATTATAAAGAGATAAAGAAGTTTTATGTAACTAATGAGGATGAAGTATACATATTAGACCTAAATGAAACATTTGTTAAAAATGAACTAAGCAACAAAGAAGAATTGAGCAACAAAGAAGACGGTGCAGTAGAATCTTAACTTATTAAATAATAGCGTTATAAGAGCTTTGATTTAGACTATATTTCAATAAAATAGAAGGATAGATTAGGAGTCTTTATACAGAAGGCTTCTTTTTTTGTTATATATAAGGAGTTGGTACAGAATAATATATACTTATGTAACCTTTATCTAAAATGATGAGTAAAGTAGAGGTACCTTCACGTAAAGGTGAAAAATAAGTAATATGCTGCATATTTTGTTGTGCTGAATGTAAGGATTATTCAATATGCTAGTGATTACTCCTTTTGTACCATAAAAATAATACAAAGTAAGGACTACAAAGTAGCCTTATGCAGGGAGAGAAAATACAATAAAAAAGGTACAATAAATGGTGATAAGTGTTTGTATTCTCTAAAGTAGGAGGGGAAAGAAATGAAAAGCAAGAAGAATTTTGTTAAGATGATTTTAAAGTTTCTTGTTCTCATACTGGTTGTAGGTTACTTTGCCAGTGATATTGTAGAATTAACCTACTCCACTATAAACCAAAGTGGCCCTGATGTAACTGTCACCATTAATAACGATGGAAGCATATCACAAGAAGGTAATCTCTTTGGAGATAAATTGTTGTACCCAGGAAAAGAAGCGGATGGGGTTAGTGGTGTTATACGTATACAAAACCAGTATAATGCTGCCCAAATTAGTAACCTAGGTGTGGGGGTTGAACTAAAGAACGTTAATCAAGCCTATGACCAAGGGATGGTGTATGACTCTTTTATCAACCATATGAAATTAAGCATTAGAAAAGGAAAGCTACCTATATCCAATATATTTGAAAAGCATATAATAAAGGATAGGAGTTTAAAAGATTTACTGTATATAAAAAATGATGCCAGTGAAAATGGATATATGTTGGAGTCTTCAGAACAATTTTCCATCAGTAGAAACGATTTTATAGATCTACAGTACGCATTATATATGGACCAAGAAGCTGGAAATGAACTTCAAAGCGTAAGAGCAGACTTATCATTTTTAATTAATGTTCATGGAGATATAATTGATGATCCAGGTAATGGAGGTAACGGAGGTAACGGAGGTAATGGAGGTAATGGAGACAATGGAAACAATGGAGACAATGGAAACAATGGGTCAAATGATAAAGAGGAGTTAGTGGAGGAACCGGTAGAGATCATACCTGATCTAAACGGACACTGGGCCCACGATTGTATCGAGACATTGCTACGAGAGGGAATCATAGTCGGATATCCTGATGGAAGCATAAAGCCAAATAACCCAATTACACGGGCAGAGTCAGCGGTATTGATTGCAAAGGCATTAAAGATTGAAAAACAGGATAAGTTCTTCTCAGGCTATATAGACCCACTACCGGGATGGGCCAAGGGCTATATCATTGCTGTATCAGAGAAGAATATCTTCGTTGGATATCCAATGAAATTATTTAGGCCAAATCGGAATATCACCCGAGAAGAAATGGTGACGGTACTGATAAAGGGATTTGAAAAAGAACTGACTCCTGATATGAAGTTAGAATATACAGATAAAGAGGATATCGGAGAATGGGCATTGGAATATGTCAAGGCAGGAACCAGTCATGAAATATTGCGTGGTTATCCCGATGGAAGCTTTAAACCGAAGCAAGAAATTACCCGAGCTGAGGCATTCACCATAATTTGCAAGCTGCTAGGATTACATGAAGAACATTAGTTAGTCAGTTGTGAAAAATACTCATTCAGCAATGGAGGAGCCTATGTTCAAGGAAAAAAAATATAAATTATTGTGGGTACTGTTGTTTGGAACAGGAGTGTTTAATGTATGTGATTATTTTCTGACATTAAAAGCCATTGGAATGGGTTATGAAGAGGCAAATCCTCTTGTTGATGGGATCCTACATACACCTTTGTTTCCTATCACTAAGCTTTTAATTGTTCCAGCATTGTTGGTGCTTATTTGGTTTTTACGTAAAAGAGTAGGTAAAAGAGTAATGCTATATGCATGGACAGTCTTTATCGCATACTTTTCCTTGATGATCTATTTTGGAGGGATTTTTCTCTCATAATTTCAAGGAGAAGGCAACAATTTATGAAAGAATTTATTGATTACCCAGGATACAAGTTCTCAAAATACCATAACAAAGTAAGGGACTTAGATCGTTCGGGTTATCTAAGTCCTTTTTCTTTGTACATCTTTAGATAAATGGCCACTATGTGATGATAAATGTAACTTTTGCAAAAAAATTAATGAGCGAAAGTTATTTCACAAATTTTGTCCTAAAAAAAGTACAAGCTCATATAGTATAGTAAATGGATTTTAAGGGGGACATAAAATGAAAATTGAAATTTTTTCAGGCTCAAATAGAAAAGCATTGAAAGAGGAAATCAATCTTTTCATTAAAGACAAGCAGGTGATGACCATAGCCCAGTCAGAAAGCTATAGTGCACGACATTGGTTTATCACAATTACTGTATTGTACCAGTAGAGGTGCTATCATTAGAATAAAGTGTCACTTATCGTTGTCAGCAAACTTAAAGAGGTAGGGGTGTCCCAATCAATTAAAAGCCAGATTTACATCATATGAAGGTCATCGCTAGACTGGGACTACCAGCGGGCTTGCAGAGCGGATTATTCACCGTTTTCGCCATGTTCATCGCAAGGATTGTTGCACAATGGGGAGCGGTACCCATTGCAGTACAAAGGGTAGGGTCTCAGATAGAAGCACTCTCATGGATGACGGCAAACGGATTTTCAACGGCCCTCAGTGCCTTTGTTGGACAAAATTATGGAGCTGGAAAGTGGGAGCGAATTCAGAAGGGCTATTATGCTTCTCTGCGGATTATCAGTGTGTTTGGGTTAGGGGTTACCTGTTTGTTGATCTTTGCTGCGAGGCCCATTTTTAGTGTTTTTTTACCGGAGCCAGAAGCAGTGGCTTATGGCATTGTGTATTTGCAAATTTTGGGCCTTTCTCAGGTCTTTATGTGTATTGAGATCACAACGGCTGGAGCCTTTAATGGACTAGGGAGAACCATCCCACCATCCATTGTAGGTATTGCATTTAATGCCCTTCGGATTCCAGCAGCATTGATCCTTTCCGCTAGTATGCTAGGGTTAAATGGGGTTTGGTGGAGTATTAGCATGACAAGCGTTTTCAAGGGGATTGTATTGACAACATGGTTCGTAGCACTGCTTCAAAGACAAGCTTTTCAAGTAACGAATGCTGGTATTAAATCTACCTAGAAGTGGATCAACCTATGGCATTTAATGTAAAAGTCCTCTAAAGAAGAAATTCTTTAGAGGACTTTTGGATTCTGTTGTGGCATTACAAGTTTGTTGGGTTGTCGGTGATGGTAATGTTGATTATGCTTGTTTCTCTCATCATCATTTATAGAAAGCTTAAAATTGGGGAACGGGGAAGTCGTAAAATGGAGGTATTGTTAGTCCATATCAATTTCAGTGTGTACTTAGGTTGGATCAGCATTGCCACCATTGCCAATATTACAGCCTTTCTAGTGGATATTGATTGGAATGGATTTGGGATCTCTCCAGCCATATGGACAGTGAGTGTGATGTCCGTAGGGATAGTATTGGCACTTCTCTTTATTTATTTACACAAGGATATCTTTTATGCTTTAGTGGTGGATTGGGCATTTTTAGGGATTTATTTAAAAAGAACTGCACCAGGTACTGAGGCAGTTCTTTTGGTCATTTCAGCGGCAATTATTGGGATGATTATCATTAGTGTAGCTATTGTGCTGGCAATCATTAAGAAAAGGGTTTATGTAATCAGAAAAAGCGAATTATAGATTATTTGGACATCATAAGTTGTTAGGAATCTAATGAGATAAAATGATTTTCAAAAGTATTTAAATTAGGAAAAGGTGATTAATGAAATAAGGCTTTGAAAAATCTCTGATCATTTTTTTCTCAAGAGAGATAGTATGCATGTCACCAACCTATGAACTTATCAACGTGTTGAGAAAAATGTAAACGTAAAAAATAATCCTCACCTTACTAAAGGGTGGGGATTATTTAAGTTTACAGATAGAGAATGCTTTCATGGAGATGGTGAGTGGCATAAGTGATGATATGATAAGTGGTTAATTCAGATGAGCGTTTGTCAAACAGAGAAAAATTTATCGGGGTCAAAGTTTATATTGTCGAGCAATTGTTCAATTCTTTCTTTTGATTTTAATAATTGTTTTTCAATTTCAAGAAGTTTCTCCTTGTTTACTCTAAATATTGGAATCGAGATACTGATGGCAGCGATAATTTGATTAGATTTTTCTAAGGGAACGGCAATGCATTGAATATGCTCAGCTACCTCCTCTTTTTCATAGGCTATTTTTGTTTTTCTAACTGCCTGTAATTGATGAATAAGTTCTTTAATATTTACAATGGTATTTTCAGTGTAAGGAACTAATGCTTCAGGATATAATATCTGAACCTCTTCGTCGGTAAATTGACTCAATAATGCCTTACCAAGGGCTGTTGCGTAGGCAGGAATTTTTTTCCCCACGTAGGATATAAGCCTTATGGGCTGAGATGAATCTACCTTAGCAATATAGAGCACTTCATTTTTATGCAAAATACCCAGTTGACAGGTTTCTGAACAGGACGCAACGATGGTTTTCATTTCTTCTCTTATATAGGAGACAATATCCAAGTGCTCTATGTAGGAAGACCCAACGATAAAGGAGTTTAGGCCAATCGTATATTTTGAAGAGGATTGATCTAGCGCAATAAAATTTCTCTTGTGGAGTGTTTGAACAATCGGAAAAAGACTACTTTTGGGTGCACCAATAAGTTTAGATATTTCCGTTAGAGAATAACCTTTATCTGAAAAAGCTAGTAGTTTAAGTATATCTAGAACCCTAGCTGTTGAACGATGTTCTTCTTGGCTCATCAATGAAACCTCCTTTTAAAATGCTATACGATAAGGTTCTTGTATGAACCATATAGTAAACATTATACTCAAAACATTGAAAATTTCATAGGGGTTTTACAGTAATCATAGAAAAAGAATCGATAGTTAACTTTTTGACGTAATATTTTGAAAAGGTATTGACATGTTATTAGAAAAATGTTAATCTTTCATTAATAGTTCTTATATACGAAGATGGTTCGCATATAAGAACGTAGCTTGTGTGATATATATCGAAGTCAAGGTGTATATCGAGGTAGTCTTGAAAGCTATTTAATAAAAAAGGGGGCGAATTGTATTCAATAGTAGTTGTGAGGAAGATAGGATAGCTATACTAGGGTATTTTTTTTCAATGATTTGAAAACGATTTCTTTTTAAGAGAAGGATAAGAGATTACAAAAACTAAGGGGGAAAAATAACATGCTACCAAGTACATTTTTACTTATATTAATAGGGGCAGTGGTATTTCTTATGTTTTTTATTCTAAAACTGAAAATGAATCCAGTTTTAGCAATACTACTTGTAACAATTCCGCTGGCAATACTTTTAGGTAACTCACCAGCAGAAGCAATTGAGGCTATTAATCAGGGCTTTGGAGCAACACTGACATCCATAGGTATTGTTATTATTTTAGGTAGTATCATGGCAGTAATTGTTCAAGATACCGGGGCAGCCATACCCATAGCAAATTTCTTTGTAAAATTAGTACGTGGAAAGAATGTTGAGCTTGGGCCAGCTTTGGCAGGATACATACTTTCGATTCCAGTGTTTGGTGACATCACAACACTTTTGATGGCACCCATAGCCAGTACACTTGCACAAAAACATAAGATAAGTATGGCTAAGATGGCAGTATTTATCTGCGTTGGACTAAATATCACCCACGCATTAGTACCGCCAACACCAGGTATATTAGCGGTTACCCTCCAAATGGGTGCTGACTTAGGTAGAGTAATTTTATTCGGTTCAGTTATCGGAATCATCGGATTCTTCATATTATACTTCCTACTCAGAGACTGGTCGGGAAAAGAAATGATACAACCGATTAAAGAGTATCTGGAACTTCCGGAAGAATTGGCTGGTAAACAGGAACAAGCGGCAACCGGTGAAGGGGTGCTTGACAACCTACCATCAACATTCCATTCTTTCTTACCATTATTTTTACCAGTAATACTAATCACAGTTGCTTCCTTTATGAAAGTATCATTTGACCCGCAAAGTACAGCGTATACCATTATTACATTCCTTGGTGACCGTGTAATTGCACTACTGATTGGTGTAGCAGCGGCAATGACACTTGCAATAGGTAGAATGGAAAAAGTGAAAGCAATTGCTAGAAAAAATGATTCAAGACTACGAGAAGATTGTTCTTTACTAGAGTGTATATTTGGCTCTTGGGTAACAAGAGCATTGCAGATGGCAGTACTTCCATTACTTATAACGGGTATGGGTGGGGCCTTTGGTAGAGTACTTGCAGCAGCTCCAGCAGCTGGAGGTTTAGCAGAAACAATAGCTGCATCAGGAATACCAGCTTTAGCAATTCCATGGGTAATTACGATGGCTATGATGGCTTGTTTGGGATCTATGACAATGGCACAATTAACTTCGGCAGCCTTGGTGTTACCAATATTACCATCACTGGGTATATCACCATTGGCAGCAGTATTAGCTATCGGTGCCGGTGCAATTGGACCTAACCATGTAAATAATAGCGGATTCTGGGTATTCAGTGGATTCTACAATCTAAATCCAAAGCAGGCATTAAAATATATTACATTCCCAAGTGTCGTTATGAGTATCATCCTATTCGCAATTGTGTTTGTACTGAACTCAATAGGGCTTTTAGGATAGATTAACATAATTTAATTAGCCAAACTCCCAAGTTTGAACAGTATCATACTGTTCAAACTTGATTTTTAAAAATTATAGTCATTCAGAAGGGAGATTTTAACTATGAGAAATATAAAACAAAAAAGTGCTTCCGAAAGACTTTTATGGGCACAGTTCGATGCATTACAGCTTGGTTCAGGGTGGGACGAGGAAGATATCAAAAAACCACAAATACTAATAGAAGATGTATTTGGAGACAGCCATCCAGGTAGTGTTCATTTAAATAAACTTACGGAGCAGGTGAAATACGGTGTATTTGAAACTGGCGGATTTCCTGCACAATTCCACGCCACAGACATTTGTGATGGTTGCGCACAGGGACATGATGGTATGAACTATATACTAGCTTCTCGTGAAGCAATCTGCGATATGGTAGAGGTTCATGGTTCTGTTTGTTCTTGGGATGGTATGATACTAGCTTCTTCCTGCGATAAGTCTATTCCTGCCCACTTAAAGGCTGCAGCTAGACTTGATATACCAACAATATTTATTCCAGGTGGAAGTATGAGGGTTGGACCCAATATGACAACCTCTTTAGTCGCAGGAGACATCTCCTTACGTCAAAAACGTAAGGGTGAAATTGAAGATCAGGAAGTGAGAGATTACAAGATAACAGGATGTCCTTCAGTTGGGGCTTGTACGTTTTTAGGAACAGCCAGCACGATGCAATGTATGTCGGAAGCCCTGGGATTAGCTTTACCTGGCTCGGCTCTTATGCCAGCAACCATGACAGATATCCTCCGCAACTCCCGTAAAGCGGGTAGAAAGATTATGGAACTAGTTGAAAAGAATATTACACCTAGTCAAATATTAACGAAGGAAGCATTTGTAAATGCGATTATTGTTCACGCTGCAATTGGGGGCTCTACTAATGCAACGATTCATCTTCCAGATATAGCTTCAGAGTTGGGAATAGAGTTAACTCCTGAATTGTTTGATGAAATTAACCATAAAATACCATACATTGGAAACATCAATCCAAGTGGGGAACACTTGACAGAGTCATTTTGGTTTGCTGGAGGAATTCCAATGGTGCAGCTTATGATTAAGGAGCATTTAAACCTTGATGTTATGACAGCTACCGGAAAAACCTTAGGTGAGAATCTTGAAGACTTGCAAAAAGAAAACTTCTTTGATAGAAATCTTGGTTATTTAGCTAATTATGGACTCAAAAGTGAAGATGTAATTTTCCCTATAGAGAAAGCAAAGGAAATAGGATCTATTGCTATCCTTAGGGGTAACATAGCTCCGGAAGGATCTGTGGTTAAGTATTCTGCTTGTGATGAAAGTTTATTTGTTCATAAAGGGACTGCAAGGGTTTATAACAGTGAAGAAGATGCGCACAATGCAGTTGTAAACGGAGAGATTAACCCAGGAGATGTAATTGTAATTCGTTACGAAGGACCTCGGGGAAATGGTATGCCTGAAATGCTAATGACCACAGAGGCGATTGTTTGTGATAAACGGTTAAATGGTACGGTTTCATTAGTGACTGACGGTAGATTTTCAGGCGCTACTCGTGGTGCTGCAATTGGGCATGTGTCTCCAGAGGCTGCTTCAGGAGGACCATTAGCTTGGGTTGCCACAGGAGATATCATAGAATATAACATTCATGAGCGTACATTAAATGTTGTGGGTATTGACGGTGCTGAAGTGTCATCAGAAGAGGTGGATAAGGTATTTGTTGAAAGATCTAAAGACGGTGTTATTCCAAGACCACCTAGAAAAGGACTCTTTAAGAGATATACAACTTCTGCAGTGTCAGCAATGAAAGGTGCGGGCTATTAAATGAGGGAACAGGGTGGAGAGTCTACCACCTGATTATATAACAATCCCGCCTAAGCGTTAGCGTAGGTGGGATTGTTATATACATATAGGTACAGGATATGTATCGAGGTAAACTGAGAAAATAAGTCTCGCAGATTGAGATGAACGTATATTAAAAGATATTGACATGTTACCAGAAAAATGATAATCTTCAATTAGAAGTTCCTATATAAGACTTCTGTTCTTATATAAGAACTGAATTATTGAGTGGGATCTGGTTTTAGGGAATATATCAAGAAATGTAACACTTGATCGATATGTACTTCAAATTAAAGGAGGGGTGTATCATGAAATTTATAGCTTTTACAACAAAGGACAAAGAGAACACACGACTAGGCGTATATAAAAATAGTGAAAGTATAGTGATTGACTTGAATACCATAGGACTAAGTCGCTTTTTCCATGATATGAATGATTTGATTAAGAATATCAAGCCGAAGGATATTGATGTATTAAAGGAAGTCATTAGTTTGGTGGAAGAGAAAGAATACGAAACGTATCATGTAGAGGAAATAACTTTAGGTGCTCCTATTGATAGAACCATTCATGATGTGATTTGTGTTGGACTAAACTACGCGGAACATATTGATGAAACAAAAAAGGGTTTTGATGAAAATATGGAAATACCGCTACACACAGTGTATTTTTCTAAAAGGGCAAATCAGGTGAAGGGCCCTGGAGAAGAAATTGAAAGCCATAGTCATTTAAATGAAAGTATGGATTATGAAGTAGAGTTAGCTGTGATTATTGGCAAAGAGGGAATCAATATTTCAAAAGAAGAAGCCAAGGAGTATATATTTGGATATACGATACTGAATGATCTTTCAGCCAGGGGTCTTCAAAAAAATCATGTTCAGTGGTTTAGAGGGAAAAGTCTTGATGGCTTTACTTCCATGGGACCCTGTATTGTACATGGTTCTTCCGTAGGTTTTCCATTGGAGCTTGATATTAAATCGAGGGTCAATGATGAGTTGAGACAGAACTCCAATACAAAGTTTATGATGAAGGATGTCAGCACAATTATTTCCGAGATTTCACAGGGAATGACGCTACTGCCAGGGGATGTCATTGCCACAGGAACGCCATCAGGAGTGGGGATGGGTTTTACACCTCCAAGGTTTTTGAAGGCGGGAGATACAGTAGAATGTGAAATTCAACATATGGGACTTTTAAAAAATAAAATAAAATAAAAACTTAATCAAAAATTGTAGGAGGAATCAACATGCCGTCATTATCTAAAACAATATTAAACTTAGAAGAATCTGGTATTAGAGAAATTATGAACTTAGCATTGGGTATGGAAGATGTGATTAGACTGGAAATAGGAGAACCACAGTTTGATACACCTGAGCATATCATTGAAGCAACTAGTCAAGCTGCAAGAGATGGGTTTACTAAATATACTGCGAACCTAGGACTGTTATCTCTAAGAGAAACAATATCCAATCATGTAAACAATAGATTTAACTTAGAAACAAGTTGGGAGAATGTAGCTGTATCAGTAGGAGGCGTAGGTGCTGTTTCTTCATTAATCCGTGTGTTAGCAGATGCCGGAGATGAATTACTCATACCTAGTATTGCCTGGCCAAATTATAAGATGGCAATTGATTGTATTGATGCAACACCTGTATTCTATAAATTAGACCCTAACAATGATTTCTTACCATCCATTGAAAATTTAGAAAGTCTTGTGACACCTAAAACCAAGGTACTGGTAATCAACTCACCTTCAAATCCTTTGGGAGTCGTGATTCCACAGAAACTAATAAAAGAGCTAGTAGAATTTGCTAAGAAACATGACTTATTTCTTATCTCTGATGAAGTGTATGAGGAAATCATTTTTGAAGGAGACCATATTAGTACGCTTCCATATGATACTGATGGACGCGTAATTGGCGTATTTAGTTTTTCAAAAACCTATGCCATGACAGGGTATCGATTAGGTTACGCCATCGGTAATAAAGAGATTATAAAAGAAGTAGGTAAATTCCAAGAAGTGAATGTCATGAATGCATGTGGCATTGCTCAAAAGGCTGCTGAAGCTGCTTTAAAAGGATCGCAGGATTGCATTAGAGAAATGGTGGCGGTCTATAAAGACAACATGGAAGCAGCAACTAGACTAATGGACGAATATGAAATTCCTTATCAACAACCAACGGGTGCATTCTATCTATGGGTAAATATAGGGTGCAAGGATGCTACAGTGTTTGCTAAAGACTTTTTAGTACAACATAAGGTAGCAATCGCACCGGGAAATACCTTTGGACCTGAGGGAAGCCCTTATATACGTATTTCTTTGGCATCTAAGAAAGAAGATATATTGGAGGGAATCCATAGACTGGCTGTTATGCTGGGAAAATCAAAGCTTGCTGTGAATGCTTAAAATACGATAAACAAAAAATAGATGAACAATCCGGGGGGATAACAATGAGTAATCGAATACAAAATGAACTGAGTGAAGGAAAATATGTTGTGGGTCCATTTATGAAGCTAGCTAGCCCTGCAATAGTTGAGATTATGGGGAAAGCCGGATTTGACTACGTGATTATAGACTGTGAGCATGGACCTACAAATATGCTCCAGGCTGAAGATATGGTAAGGGCGGCTAAACTTGTAGGGATTTCGCCTGTCATTAGAGTCAGTGCCAATGATCCTGTTATGATATCTAGGGCATTGGATATTGGAGCAGATGCGGTGCAGGTACCACAAATCAGCACAAAAGAAGATGCAGAAAGAGTAGCTAAAGCTGCTAAGTTCGCTCCACTAGGAGAGCGGGGCTCTTGTCCTTATGTTAGAGCTGCTGAGTACAGTCATCTTGATAAGAAAGAATATTTTAAGAAAGCCAATGAAGAAACCATGGTGATTATTCATATAGAGGGAGAAGAGGGAGCTAAGAACATTGATGAAATTTTATCAGTAGAGGGAATAGACGTCATATTTATAGGACCCTATGACTTATCTCAATCATTAGGGGTTCCAGGTGAGGTAGACCACCCTAAAGTGGTGGAAATGATGGAAATGGTTGTTGAAAAAGCCAAAGGAAAAGGAAAGACAGTGGGGACATTTGTTGAAAGTCCAGAAGGCGCTCATAGATGGATTGATTTAGGCGTGCAGTATATATCCTATGCTGGAGATACAGGAATTATTTATCAAGCATGTAAAGATATAATGCAACAAATCCAGTCAGTTGAAGCAATTTCTCAAGACCAAATATAACAGTAGTATCTGGCGTGGTTTGATTTAGAGCGGCACGAGACGAGTTAAAGGTGGTGGAATAAAAATGAAAAATGTTGTGACATATAACGAAAAAGAACTTAGAAGATCCATGACTCCTAGAATTGAAGCCATGAGAAAAGAAATTGTTCATTCAAAGCCAATTTTATGTAGTGAACGAGCGCTTTTGGTGACGGAGGCATATGCTGAAACGGAAGCACTGCCATCGGTCACCCGAAGGGCATTTGCCTTGAAAAAAATCCTAGGAAATATGACGCAAAATATTTTTGAAGGTGAATTAATTGTAGGGAGTCACGGAAGTAATGGGCGAAGATCAGCACCTGTTTTTCCTGAGTTTTCTACAAAGTGGTTGGAAGAGGAATTAGATGAAATATTGGAAACCAGAACCCAAGATACCTTTATTGTTCCGAAAAATGTGAAGGAAGATCTGAAGGACATTTTTCCATATTGGCGAGGCAAAACCATCCATGATCGATACCGGGCCATGCTACCGGATGAAACCAAAAGAGCTAGGGATGCTTATATGTTCACCCGTGGTCTTTTTGAACAAAATGGTTATGGCCATACTGCCTATGATATTCCTAAGCTTTTAAAGGTTGGGCTTGTAGGGATTAAAAGCGAAGTCAATGAAAAAATGCAGACCCTTGATTTAACCACAAGTGAAGGACTTGAAAAGAAGCTTTTTTATGAAGGGTTGATTGTTTGTTGTGATTCGGTGATTGCATATGCTAAACGCTATGCTCAGAGGGCTCTAGAGCTGGCTGACCAAGAGAAGAATCCTGTAAGGAAAAAAGAGCTTGAAAAAATTGCCGATGTTTGCCAATGGGTTCCAGAAAATCCAGCAAGAGATACATGGGATGCAATTCAGGTTGTGGCCTTTATGCAACTGATTATTCAGACTGAAACAAATGGAGACTCAGTTTGTCCCGGGCGTCTGGACCAGTATCTCTACTCTTATTATAAAAATGATATGGCAGAAGGTCGATATACAATAGATGAAATTCAAGAATTATTAGATTGTCTTTGGATCAAATTGAATGAAATCATTAAAATTCAAGCCAGTGAGTCTGTTCGTATTCATCCTGGATTCCCCATGACTCCAACTGTAACCATTGGGGGACAAACACCTGAGGGTGAGGATGCGACAAATGAGTTAAGCTATTTAATGCTAAATAGCCAAGAACATATTCGATTGACAAATCCACAATTTACGGTTCGATTTCATAAGGATACTCCAGAGGATTTTAAGCTGAGGGTGGTAGAAGTCGTGAAGTTAGGAACTGGCATGCCAGCAATGTTCGGGGATGAGGCTTGTATAGCCGCTCTGAAGCGGGGTTGTCCAGATATGCCAATGGAACGGATTCGAGATTATAGAATTGTGGGTTGTGTTGAATTAGCCCCTAGGGGTTTCCAGGGCCGTGTTAATGGTGGATTTTTAAATGTAGCACGTGTTGTTGATTTGGCTCTTAATAATGGTGTGGATCGTTTGACAAATGAGCAGATCGGACCCCAAACAGGTGCACCAGAAGATTTAAAGGATTTTGATGATGTTCTGACAGCAGTTCGAACACAAACAGCATATTTCGTAAAGCACCAAGTGATTAATGCAGCAGTTGTAGATATGGTGCAAAGAGAGCATACACCGCATCTATTCTTGTCATCCCTTGTGGAGGGGTGTATTGAAAATGGTAAGGATATGACCCAGGGAGGCTCCCTATGGGGCGGGACTCCGATTCTCCATGTTGGAGAAGCCACTGCTGCTGATTCGTTGATAGGAGTCAAAAAAGCTGTTTTCGATGATCAACTGATTAGTATGAAGGAGTTAAAAGAAATTTTAGATAGCAATTTTGCCGGTGCTCAGGGGGAAAAAATATATCAAGCTCTCCTAGCTATGCCGAAATACGGAAATGACGACGATTATGCAGATGAAGTCATGCAAAAAATGATCAATATCTTCTTTGATGAAATCGAGAAACATAAGGATATAGATGGCCGTTTCTATACCTCCACCATCCTTACCCTGGGGGCCACAGTTCCCCATGGCTGGACTACAGGGGCCACTGCCAATGGAAGAAAGGCCACAATGCCAGTTGCGGATTCCATGTCTGCATCTAATGGAGCGGATAAAGAAGGGCCCACGGCGATGTTGCTATCTGCTAGTAAAATAGACCAAACCCGTACCATTGAAGGAAATGTGGTTAATCTAAAATTCACGAAGATGGCATTAGAGGAAAAGAAAAACCTACAGCAATTGGTTAATTTGGTCAGTGTATACTTCGATGATCTAAAAGGTCAAGAAATCCAAGTGAATGTAGTGGATGAAAGTACCCTGAAGGATGCCCAAGAGTATCCTGAAAAGCACCAGGATCTCATTATACGTGTAGCTGGCTATAGTGCACGTTTCACAGAGCTGGCTAAGGAGCTGCAGGACGATATCATAAGAAGAACAGAATACAATACACTGTGATTAGAAAATTTGGTAGCTTTAGAGGTGTTTAAATATGGCAGAGTCATTACTTGAAATAGAAGGAGTCATTTACAATATACAACGCTACTCTATCCATGATGGAACTGGTATCCGAACAACGGTCTTTTTTAAGGGGTGTCCATTACGTTGCCTCTGGTGTGCTAACCCAGAATCTCAAAAAATTGAGATTGAGGAAATGGGAGAACGAAAAATTGGTCGTATTGCAACTGTTCAGGAGGTTCTAGATGTGGTTTCTAGAGATAAGATGTTCTACAACCGCTCTGGAGGTGGCATGACTTTATCCGGAGGGGAACCTCTGATGCAGCCAGAATTTGCTTCGGCATTGGTGAAAGAGGCAAAAAGACAAGATATTCATACGGCGATTGAAACATCAGGGTATCAGCAATGGGATCTACTTTGGTCAGTGATTGAAAACATAGATACGGTTTTATTTGATATTAAGACCATGGATGCTCAGCAGCATCTTGAAGTGATGGGTACATCTAATCAGTTGATCCTTGAAAATGCAAAACGGATAGCTAAGATGAATAAAGAGATCATCCTCCGAATTCCCATTGTTCCTGGATACAATGATAGCTGGAGCAATATGGTTGAAACAGTTAATTTCGCTAAGGAGATAGGAATAAAAGAAATGCATCTTTTACCCTATCATCAGTTAGGGGAGTCTAAATATAAACAATTAGATCGGAATTATAAGTTAAAGGGAGTCAGACCCCCATCAAAAGAAAAGCTTCAGGATATGGCTTTGAAAATTCATCGGAATTGGAAAGTAAATGTATCGGTAATTTAAGAGACCTGTCGTTCTTTTTAAGTAAAACTGTATGACGGTGAAGCTTTAAAACTTTTTATACAAGATAGGAGATGTTGTGATGGAAGTCAAGAAAGGTAAATGGGTGGAAATCCATGATATTATTCTACAAACCAGCCAGCGAGCGCATCACTTGCCGGAGGATACAAAACAGGTCCCTCTAGAAATGAGGGTAAAGGGTTTTTTATTACAGGATGCTAAAGTTGGAGAGAGAGTAAAAATAAGAACTTTAATTGGAAGAGTGATTGAGGGAGAGCTGACAATAGATAACCCAAGACATGAATTTGATTATGGAGAGCCTGTACCGGAACTGTTAACCATTGGAACAGAGCTAAAAAGTCGGTTGTTTTCGGAAAGGTGGAAAGATCATGAGTAGAGCGGGTAAATCCTACGATGAAGTAACCCAGAGAAAAAATGAAATTATGAAAGATGCACTGGGAATTGACTATGATAGATTTTCCATAGGGACCATAGGATTTGATTACGAAAAAATGATGGAGGAAGTAGGTTATCCATTAGAGGAAACAATCAGGATCCAAAGAGAGACTGGTGTGGGGCAAACGCCGCTTGTTGAAATGAAGAACATCACTAAATTGGTTCGTAGTATGTCTGAACCCGGAAAGGGAGCCACCATTCTTGTGAAGGACGAAGCCCAAAACCCATCGGGAAGCTTTAAAGCTAGACGGGCTGCATTATCTGTATATGAAGCCCAAAAGAGGGGATATGAAGGTGTGATTGCTGCAACAAGTGGGAACTATGGTGCGGCAGTTGCCAGTCAGGCTGCAATGAGAGGAATGAAATGTATTGTTGTCCAAGAAACCCATGACAGTAGAGGGGTAGGGCAACCGGAAATTTTAGAAAAGGGAAGAATCTGTGAGGCATTAGGGGCGGAGGTTGTTCAATTAACAGTAGGACCTGAGCTTTTTTATCAGTTTTTAGTGCTATTGGAGGAGACTAAGTTCTTTAATGCATCATTATATAGTCCATATGGTATAGCCGGAATTGAAACCCTTGGCTATGAAATCGCCACAGAGGTTAAGGAAAGATATGGAAAAGAACCTGCTGCTGTGATCACGACCCATGCAGGTGGTGGAAATGTGACGGGAACAGCAAGAGGCATTAAAAAGGCTCATTGTGACAATACAAAAATCATTGCAGCTTCAGTGGATCTTTCGGGGCTACATATGGCATCGGATAAAGACTTTAACAAAAAATCCTTTACAACGGGACACACTGGATTTGGAATGCCTTTTATGACTTGGCCAGATAGATCCGATGTTCCGAAAAATGCCGCAAGGCCTCTTCGATATATCGATAGATATGTAACGATGACTCAAGGTGAAGTATTTTATGCATGTGAGATGCTAGCTCAGCTAGAGGGGATAGAGAGAGGACCTGCAGGTAGTATATCATTGGCGGCGGCCATTGCCATTGCAAAGGAATTAAATGATGATGAAGTAATTGTGGTACAAGAAACAGAGTACACAGGTGCAGGAAAGCATCCCACAGCCCAGCTTACCTTTGCCACAAAGCAAGGAATTGAAGTGAGAAGGGGAAATCCTGAAGAAGGTATTCCTGGAAAGTCAGTGGTGATTCCTGAAAAGCCAGAGCAGATGTCAGTAAAGGATTATGATATAGATAAGCTAAGAACTTCTTATCTAAAAAATGCTTTAAAGGATGTTGATATCAAGACCCTTATAAAAGAAGATATTGACTATCTTGCTGAAGAAATAAGAAAAGACAGTAGCTTTGTTAAAGAATATATAGAAAAAATGGGATCATAATATACAAAAATTTATGTGAGTTTTAAAGGGGGGGAGCATATGAATGACATTATAAAAGGCCTTGAAGTGATCCAAAAAGACGATGAATTGATATCCCTTGGGACGAGAATTGCTTTTTATCCACTGGCAATCAAAGAGGCTAAGGGAGCTATATTAATGGATTATGATGGCAATGAGATCATAGACTTTTTATCAGCTGCCTGTGTATCAAATGTTGGGCATAGTCATCCTAGGGTGGTTAATGCAATTATTGAACAAACGAAAAAATTTATTCACTATAACCCGGCTTATGCTGTTCATGAACAAATGGGAAATCTAGCAGAGGAACTGATTCGTATCACACCTGGGGATTTTCCAAAGCGGGTAGCATTCAGTCTTTCCGGTGGTGATGCCAATGACAATGCCATTAAAGTCGCCAGAAGCTATACAAAAAGAACAAAAGTGATTTCATATTTCCGTGCATACCATGGAACAACATATGGTGCATTATCGCTATCGGCGGTTAGTTTACCCATGAGAAGAGATCTAGGACCCTTCGTGCCGGATGTCTATCATATACCCTATCCAGATTGTTATCGATGTAATCGTAAATCACCGGATTCTGGATGTAATATGGATTGCATGGAAAAGTTAAAAGAATTATTTAATACAGTTGTACCGGCGGAGGAAGTGGCTGCAATATTTCTAGAACCATTCCAGGGAGATTCGGGAGTGATAGAGCCACCAGCAGAATATATCGAAGAATTAGTTAAGGTATGCAAAGATAATGGGATTCTTTTGGTGGTGGATGAAGTTCAAAGTGGCTTCGGACGTACTGGCAAATGGTTTGCAAGTGAGCATTATAATTTGGAGCCAGATATTATCGTACTTGGAAAAAGCATTGCATCGGGAATGCCATTGGCAGCCTTAGTGGCACGAAAAGAGATACTTGAGGGCTGGGGAGCACCGGCTGGATCTTATTCAACAGCAGGAAACCCCATATGCTGTGCGGCAGCCCTGGCCACAATAGATATCATTGAAGAAGAAGGACTTGTAAAGAAGGCTGAAGAATTAGGGAACTATACGATTAAACGTTTTGAAGAGATGAAGGAAAAACATCCTTTAATCGGTGATATTCGTGGAAAGGGTCTGATGATAGGAGTCGATCTGGTTAAAGACCGTGGTACAAAAGAGCGGGCAAAGGATGAAACAGCAAAGGTTTCCTATCGATGCTGGGAAAAAGGCTTGTTCATCACATTCTTTAGTGGTAATGTGCTTAGGATTGCCCCACCACTTACCATATCAAAGAAAGAACTTGATAAAGCCCTAGATATTATTGAAGAAGCGTTATGTGATGTTGAAGCAGGAAGGGTCCCTGATGAAATTTTAGAAAGTGTTAAGGGCTGGTAAGAAGATAAGAAATGATAGGAAGCAAACAATAATGTTTAATAGAAATATGGAAAAAACCAGTTCATCTAAATAAAACGATAAACTGGTTTTTTTCATATACTCAATATACATAGAGAGATAGAAACTAAGCAGGGATCATTTGTTTTTTGTTCTGACGACTCCAATGACGATGCTGAGCGATGGCATTGGTGAATTCCTGGCTGAATTGATTGGTGTCTGTCACATTTCGAACTGTGACGACGCCCATTTCTGTAATGAGTTGATCCTGTGTATTGCCACCAGCCATATTGACCCCTTGAATAGCAGAGGCCATCAACAGATCAACGCCTTCATTTGTGGCTCCGATTGCTTTAGCATGCTTAAAGGCTTCGTTGACAAAATGCAATGCATCACCCTGCATCATTAAACTGTTGATGCTTTGTGGACCTCCAGGTACGTAAACCGCATCGTATTTGATAGATGCAGTGGTTGCATAATTTTTACCTACTTCCAACTGCTGGCCATCAACACTTGTCAGCATGCCCAGGTTTTTACTGACAATTTCTGTATGGACGCCGGCGCCATTGAAGGCAGACATTACCTGGGTTACTTCTGGATAATTAAATCCATTTTCTAATAATATGGCAACCTTTCTAGTCCGAGCATCCTTGACGGTATTCTCCTGGCTTACGGCTGGTGAGGTGGCTGTGACGCCATTTCCACCTAGGGCTGCTGGTGAATCTGCCCCCACACCAACTGCAATTTGTGTGGCCAGCTGTCCATCTACATTGTTAAACATGTTCACGACCCGCTGTTTAATTTGTTTATCCATAACGCTTCCCACCTCGAAGTGGAAGGCTTCGATGATATGTTGCTTTTCTGCACTAGACATACTATTCCAGAAAAGGGTTGCTTGTCTATAATGATCTCTAAAGCTCTCACTACGCTCACGAACCTTTTGACCCTCGACCTTCTCTGCATGATGAACATAGCCATGATCAGCTTCGGGAGCTGGATGAGGTGCATCATTTTGGAGGGAGTTTGGTGAATAGCTAACCCGGCCACGGTCTATGGTCATACGATGATAGCCATCCCGCTGATTATTATGTATAGGGGCCATGGGTCGGTTAATGGGGATCTCATGGAAGTTAGGGCCACCCAAACGGATGAGCTGCGTATCTAAGTAGGAAAATAACCTACCCTGTAATAAGGGGTCATTACTAAAATCAATCCCTGGCACCACATGGCCAGGATGGAATGCCACTTGCTCCGTCTCTGCAAAAAAGTTGGCCACATTATTATCCAAGGTCATCTTACCGATTCGTTTAACGGGGATCATTTCCTCAGGCCAAATCTTAGTGGCATCAAGGATATCAAAATCGAAATTGAATTCCTCCTCCTCCTCTACTATTTGTACCCCCAGCTCATATTCTGGATATTCTCCCATGTCAATTGCATCCCATAAATCCCGTCTATGATAATCTGGATCCTTTCCTGCCAGCTTTTGGGCTTCATCCCAAACCAGGGAATGGACACCCAACAAGGGCTTCCAATGGAACTTCACAAACCGTGCCTTGCCCTGTTCATTTACAAATCGAAAGGTATTGACGCCAAAGCCTTCCATCATTCTGAAGCTTCGTGGAATAGCTCGATCTGAGAGTAGCCACATAATCATATGGGCAGTCTCTGGGGTATTGACAACGAAGTCCCAAAAGGTATCGTGGGCGGCAGAAGCCTGTGGAATTTCATTATGAGGCTCTGGCTTAATGGCATGAACTACATCTGGGAATTTAATTGCATCCTGAATAAAGAACACAGGAATGTTATTGGAGACAAGGTCATAATTGCCGTCTTCGGTATAAAACTTAGTGGCAAAACCCCTCACATCCCGGACGGTATCGGCTGAACCCTTAGAACCTACCACTGTTGAAAAACGCACGAATACTGGTGTTTTTTTTGTTGGATCCTGTAGGAATTTAGCCTTAGTAAGTTCGGCCATTGGTTCATAAACTTGAAAGTAGCCATGGACACCAAATCCACGGGCATGGACAACACGCTCTGGAATGCGCTCGTGATCAAAATGAGTCATTTTCTCTCTGAAATGAAAATCCTCCATTAACGTTGGACCCCGGGCACCTGCCTTGAGGGAATCGTCAGTATTAGAGACCCGTCCCCCTTGATTTGTTGTAAGCAATTCATTGTTATGATCTACACGATGCAAATCTAATTTCTCATTTTTACTGTTTTGTTCCATGGTATTTTGAGGCTGTTGTGGTCCTGTATTCATTTTATCCTCCTTCTCCAATTAAATTTGATGTGAATACGTGGAAATATCCAATGTCTTGTGCAATAGTGTGGATGTTTTTATTTATTTTTACATTTATAGTATTTATTAACAGGGGACTTTTTATACTACAATAAAAGGAGTAAGGGTCCTTAAGGACTAATCCCAACAGTTCTAATTCTAACAGAGGGATTAACGTGAATGACAGCCTCTGAAAACTGATGATTCCAATTCTCACCATTAAAAAACTCAGGATGATTGGCTTTCACATATTTTCCATAGCCAACATTATCATTTTGTAATTCATATTGTAATATTTCTACGGTAGACTGCAGATGTTTCTTTACTTCTCCGGCAAGATAATTTTCAGTCTCTTCAATCTTTTCTTCTGTCATGATATGCTCTGATGCTGTGTATTCGCCTAAATTGCCGTTGATTGAAATATCATGATAGATGTATAGTTGTGAGTCAATGAGTTTTGTCTTGATTTTACTCCGTCCCCCCTTAAGGGTAATTGATATAAATTCTCCCTTTTCTGTCCCCTCTGGAATATAGTCAAAAGTATATAGTCCGCCATGGATTTCATCTATTAGAAGCATAAAGGCCTTGCTATCATGTCCCTGAAGGCGATGTATCATCTTGTCGCCCCTAAACAGTGCTACACAGCCTACATTAAGCTCAGTTCTATCGGCACCATAGCAGATAAAGGGCATAGCGGGTTCAATGCCAATGGTATAGTATTGGTTACTGAAATTTCGCAAGGTCGTAATGGGTACTGTTGTGTTTTCATAGTTTTGTTGAATGGAGTCAAAAATAAAAGTACTGACAAAAAGGGCAACAGGAGGTTGTAGTTCAAATAAGTCAGCAGCCCTATCCTTAACAACAGCAAATCGAGTTGTCCCACGAAACAGAGGTTCCCGGAGCATTGAATCAACATGTTGAATAATACCTTGCCTAGCTGCTTCCTCGCCCAAAACAACAATTTTAACATTATCATAGGAGATCGCTCTATAGACCTTTTGCTGTAAATTACTTTTTCCTTTACCAAGAGAAGGGGCCTCTGTGGAGAATTCCGATTTCTGTTCGGGAGCTTCTTCTATGATGGTAGGAAAACCGATGGTAAAGAAATAGTTTTCAGGATTCTCTTCACTCATATCAATACCAAGCCCAAAAACAATTAGTAGCTCCTCTAAGTCTCTAGCATCCCAACAGGCTGACAGAGATGATATCAACAATAATACAATGAGGAGTTTAATTACTTTTTTCATGGGGATTACCCCTCCCTTTATTATCCTGTTCTATTTTCCTTGTTATGTCGATTATCTTTTCCTTTTATCAAATACATAATTAATAATAAAAATGGAAATAAAAACCCAAAAAAGATATTTAGTTGTCCTATTTTTTCTCCCAAGGAAACCACTACTGCTGTGTTTTTAGGATAAAGAGATAATAAAAAAATCACTGGAGATAAAGCATAAACAAAAATATTTGTGGTTTTTGTTTGAAAAATATTTTGTAATAAAATGCCTGCTACTAAATATTGAATGCCAATGGTGGCCAGTACAGTAAAGATCCAAAAAATCGTAAAAAATATCTCTGTCCTTTCAATGATAGGAAAATCGATGGCGGTCAAATAATTAATAGAAGGATATAGCACCACCGCAATTTCGTCAGATCCATACAATGCAATTTGAGACATGACAACAGCAGTGTAAAATATTGTGACAATCATAATGGCGGAAATAGAATACTTCATAATGGGTTTTTGTTTGTTGGAGATATAAGGATAGTAAACCAAAAGGGACTCATAGCCAGCAAAGGCAAAAAAAGAAGGAATAGTACCCTTGAAAATAGAGCTTAAACCAGAACCGCCAATGGGTCTTAGGTTAATGAAGGAGGCTTCTGGTAAGCCTACGAATATCAAAAAGGCAAAGGGAATCAACAAAAATGCAATAGATTCAGTAAATCTTGCTAAAGTAGTAATCCCATTTCGAGTCATATAGACCATTGTGATGACAATCATTAATTTAATGACTGTCATAGGGGTATTGGGCAATAGCCAAGTATAAACCATTTCAGTTAAAAATGTGGTAATGATGGCAGTAACTAATATTGCATAAATGACATAACATAGGGTAACAAAATATCCCAAGGGTTTACTGAGTAGATAGCAATTATATTGAAGGAAATTATGCTGGGGGAACTTGCTAACCGTATAAACAATAATCATCACAACAAAGCTAATGAAGAGTCCATTGATAAAAACTGAAATCCAAGCATCCTGATTTGAGACCTCAGCTACGGATCTAGCGAGACCTAAGATTCCAGTGCCTATCATAATGCTAATCAGAAAGATGGCGGATTGGATAGCAGTTATTTCTCCATTTTTATGTTTTTGATACATGCTCAACCCCTCCTCTCTTTACCATCGACTTCTATTTCCCTTATTAGCTGTTTGTGGTCTTTTTCTAAAACCCCATAGTGTACCTCTAATCAAAGCATCCTTTTTTATATTTGGATCTAAAGGAGCCAAGGGCGAAAGATAGGGATAGCCAAAGGAATCAATACTACATAAATGTATGATAATCCAGGTCCAAGCGATGATAATACCAAAGGCCCCAAAGGTGGCTGCCATTAAAATAATCGGAAATCGTATCATCCGTAGGGGATAGGTGCTGCTGTAATGGGGAAGTACATAGCTTCCCAGAGCAGTAACGGCAACAACAATGATCATAACAGGGCTTACTATATTAGCCTGAATAGCTGCATCTCCTATGACAATGGCCCCAACAATCCCTATGGTCTGTCCAATGGTACCAGGAAGACGGGCACTGGATTCTCTTAAGAGCTCAATGGTTACCTCCATTAATATAGCTTCGATGACTGGGGGAAAGGGAACCTGAGCCCTGGACCTAGAAAGGTCTATGATTAAATCCATGGGGAGCATTTCCTGATGAAAGGAAATGAGGGCCACATAAATAGAGGGTAGTGAAGTCGCGATAAAAAACCCTAAAAAACGTAAAAGTCTTGTGAAATTTCCAAATAAGACTCTTTCATAATAGTCTTCAGGAGATTGAAAAAGCTGAAAAAAGCTTATGGGGAGGATTAAGCTCACAGGGCTCCCATCGACTAAAATAATAATCTTTCCTTCCAATAGATTTCCACAAACCTTATCGGGGCGTTCTGTTATTTGCATTTGAGGAAATGGGGAATAGGGACTCCCTTCTAAATATTGCTCGATGTAGCCGCTCTCAAAAATACCATCTATTTTAATTTCCTTAAGCTTATTCATAATATTAGACAAGGCCTGTTGATTAACGATGTTTTCCATATAACAAACACAAACAATTGTATGGCTTTCGCTTCCAATGATTAATTGTTTGACCTTTAATGAGGGACTTTTAATTTTTTTTCGAATGAGGCCTATATTCACATGAACATTTTCAATGAAGCTATCCCTTGGACCTCTGATAACACTTTCAACATCGGATTCTTCTATGCTTCTGATCTCTCCCCCCTGGGTCCGTAGTAGCAGTCCATCGACATCATGGTCCATGAGTAACAGGGTATCTCCCGATAGAATCCCCTCCATAGCGTACTTCATATTATTTATCCTTTGTATATCATGGGTATTAATGATTTCTTCAATTGTGTTTATATTGATTTTTTCATCCCTGGATTGTACATTATTACTTGCATCATAAGAGTTGAGTGGTTTAATTATGTTTTGATTAATATCCTTTAAATCCACTAAATTATTTAAATAGATTAATAACACTTCGATGGTTTTTTCGTGGTCCTGTAATTTCACTGTTCGGTATGTGAGATCATCACAGTTTTCAAATGCTTTTTCTAAATTTTCTCTATTGATATTCACACTTTTTGAAATGTGAAGGGGGATATGTACTTCATCACTGATTTTGATTTCTGTTTTGCTCTCTTTTTTATTTTTAAAAAAACGATTTAGAAAGTTCAATCAAAAAACCTCCATAATAATACAAGTATTTTTAGTATGTTTAATATGGATTGATTTATGCGTAAGCACGCTGTAAAATTTCGAATAAATAAAAACTCCGGTGCCTACTTAGAAAATATAAGGGATAGGGCTTGTCTTTAATAATGCATCGATACAATTCTAATTAAAAGCTTCGACAGGGGTACAATTTTAGAAATTGTACTGAAAGTGTATTGAAAAAAGATTGAAATTAGTGTAAAATATGAGTAAGGATATAACTATTTAGGGGGACTTGAGAAATGAATAAAAAGTTGATGATTATTTTAATGATTGTGTTGATCAGTGCAGTAGCTGGATGTACCAGTGCAAAGGAGGAAACCATCAGAATGGGCTTTGTACCCATGATGGATGGAGATAAATTAATTGAATCCGTTGAGCCATTAGCTGAAATGCTATCAGAGGAAATTGGCGTAAAAGTAGAAGCTTTTACAGCCACAAACTATGTTGGCGTAGTAGAAGGTTTAGGGTCAGGACAGGTGGATTTCGGGTTTATTCCTCCATTTGCATATGTTTTGGCTAATAGTGAAAGCAATGCCCAAGTTGTATTGACAGCTTTAAATAGTAGTGGAGAAAGTAGTTATCGGTCACAATTTTTAGTGAGAAGTGATTCAGATATTAACGATTTTCAAGACATTCATAATAAGACGGTGGCTTTCGTAGATCCGTCGTCCACATCGGGGTACTTATTTCCAGGAGCTCACTTAATGGCAGAGGGTGTAGAGCTGGAACAGGATATTGAATACATTTATAGCGGTGGACATGATAAGGCCTTACAGCTTCTTTTAAATGGTGATGTCGATGTGGCCACTACATTTGTTGATGTGAGACAGAGATATGAAAAGGATTTTCCTAATGCCATGGAACAAACAAGGGTATTAGGATATACAAATGATATACCTAACATCAGTGTAACGGTAAAGGGAAGCATGGATGCTGACATGCAAGAGAAAATAAAAAATGCGTTATTGACAATAGCAGAAGATGAAGAAGGCTCAGCACTTTTAAAAGAGTTGTTTAATATGTATGGGTTTGTAGAAGCAACAGATGAAGATTATAATATTATCAGAGAAACTGCAAAATCAATGAATGTTGACTTACAAGAGGCCAACTAGGAGCTGAGGAAATGATAAAGCTAGAAAATGTATCTGTCTTATATAATAAAAAAAATCTAGCCGTGGATGACATTAGCTTAGACGTTGAAAGAGGCCAGTTTGTTGGGGTGATAGGCTTGAGTGGAAGCGGAAAGTCAAGCCTATTAAAAACAGTGAATTTACTTGTTAGGCCCTCAAAGGGAAATGTATACATTCAAGGTACAGATATAGGTTTATTAAGGAATGATAAGCTGAGGGATATCAGGAGAGAAATAGGTTTTGTGTTCCAAGATTTTAATCTTGTGGAAAGATCATCTGTATTGGAAAATGTTTTGGTAGGAAGGCTAGGTTACAAGTCTTCCTTAAAATCCTTCTTTGGATTATTTGATGATACAGATTATGAAATAGCGGTAGATGCATTGGAACAGATTGGACTTAAAGACAAAATGTTTGCCAGGACAGATCAATTAAGTGGAGGACAGAAGCAAAGGGTTGCCATTGCCAAAACCCTATGTCAAAAGCCTAAAATTATTTTGGCCGATGAACCCGTATCTAGTCTGGACTTATCATCGGCTCAAGTTGTGATGGACTATTTTAAGCAGATCAATGAAAAAAGCCAGATAACAATTATGATCAACCTTCATGATGTTAACTTAGCAAAAAAATATTGTTCAAGAATCGTAGCATTGAAGGATGGAAAAATTTTTTTTGATAAAGAAGTAGGTGAAATAGATGATAGAGAGCTACAAGAGTTATATGAGAAAAACCAGCAGGTATAAGAAGCATATCAGTAAAACCAACAAGTACAAAGAATATATGAGTCATAAAAGGAAAAAAATATACATTTTTTTAGGACTTGCAATATTCGCCCTTACTTTTTTTTGCGTGATGATAGATTTTAGTTTCCTTAGAATCTATCAAGGGATCCCTAGCATGTATAATCTAGTAGAAAGAATGCTGTCTCCTAATTTGTCCTATACACAGGAGGTTTTTTCCAAGCTTCTAGAAACAATAGAAATTGCAGTGACTTCATCTTTTGTAGGGGTTTTATTAGCCATGCCCTTTGCACTATTGACAGCAGGTAATATAACCCCGAGTAGGCATGTAGCCATGATTTTAAATCGCTTTTTCGCTTTTTTACGAACCATTCCAAATCTCATTTGGGCAGCCCTTTTAGTTAGTGTTTTCAGTATCGGTCAATTTTCAGGAATAGTGGCCCTTACAATCACAGGTTTTTTAATAGCCCTAAAGCTTTTTAGAGAAAATATAGAGACCATTAATGAAAATCTCTTAAATTCAACAAAATCTGTAGGTGCAAATCAAATTCAAGTTCTTAGATACTGTGTATTACCGACTATTTTGGAGTTGGCAGCATCGGTTTTCTTTATGGTGCTTGAAATAAACATAAGAAGTGCCACTGTCCTTGGGCTAGTGGGAGCAGGTGGAATCGGGCAGATCATGTGGCGGGACTTGAACCATTTGAGGTACGATAATCTAGCTACACTGGTTTTAATTTTACTGCTAACAATTGGTACAATTGATGCTTTGAGTTTCATTGTAAGACGTTATATAAAAAGATCATTTATCCTTCATCAATCAATTGAATCCTATAAAAGGGCTCCACAAAAAAGAATATTACAATTAATCCTCCTATCCATAGTACTGGGATTTTGGATTATGAACGCCATAGATATTAACTACGCAAGACTAATCATGGGATTAGAACAAGGCTATTTGATGATCAGTAGAATGATCAGGTTTGAATGGGCCTATGTACCAAGATTACTTGAAGGAATTAGGGAAAGCTTCTTTATCGCTATTTTTGCCACCATGACAGGGGCCATAGGTGCATTGTTCTTATCCTTTTTTACTGCATATAACACGGCACCCTTGAAGGTCACATCCTTCTTGACGAAAGGAATGGTCAATCTTTTAAGGACCTTTCCTCCAATCGTAACTGCAATTATCTTTTTTCGCGGGGTGGGACCTGGACCCTTGGCAGGTGCCATGGCTTTGAGTATTTATACAACCGGTGTTCTGACAAAGCTATATAGCGAAGTCATTGAGAATTCCCATGAAAATATTAAAAATAGTATATTGGTTACTGGATCTACCAATTTAAATGCCTTTAGATACGGGATTTTACCTGAGACCCTACCTGCTTTTATAAGTTTGGTTTTATATAGATTAGAGTCGAATATCAGAACTTCAACTATACTGGGAATCATAGGAGCAGGGGGAATCGGTACGATTCTATCTATGAATATCACTTGGAGAAACTGGGAGCGGGTGGGGCTCCTGATTTTAGGTATTTCCATTATGATTATGTCAATAGATGTACTAAGTTATTATTTAAGAAAAAGGCTTGTCTGATTAATAGCTAAAAAGGAACAGTGCTTTATCTTGGACTTATTGTTGAAAACCTCACTTTTCTAATGATTTTTTGAGGAAGAGAGCCCCAATAGACTACCCATAAGTCCCAGGCTTGCGCTGAGGCTCATGATCAATATAACTAGATTTGACATCAGTATGTCCCGTGGCGGGAGGGGGATAAAGGGAAGGGGACCGGACATCTGGGCATACACTTGCTTTAATGCGGCTGCTGACATCATACTTGCCAATAGGCCTCCTCCTAATGTTAATAACAGTCCTCCCAGTAAGAAGGGTAGGGCAATAAAAAGCTCTGGGGCCCCTAATAGTCTCAGGGTATTAATTTGATCTCTGTTACTATAGATCCCCTGTCGGATAATATGGGAGATAATGACCAGGGTGGAAATACCCACAGCAGCCACCACCAAATATCCTAAAATGCTTAATATGCTTGCAAGACTGCTCAATCGATCTAAAACTTCTCGGTTATCCCTCACATGGGAAACCTCTGGGATCTGATTCAATTCTCCAAGAACTGGATCAATTTCTTCAAGATAGATTTTTGCTTCGATGAAAGGACTGAAGGGATTATCATCAAAGAATGATAGAACCTCGGCCTCTTGTCCAAGGATTGACTCCATTCGGTCATAGGCTTCCGAGGCATCAACGATCCGTGCCTCTCGGACCCCATTAATACCTTGTATCATTTCAACCAGCTGCAGGCTATTGTCAGAATTCATACTTTCATCAAAATAAATATTGATTTCTGATTCTCCTTGGATGACTTCCATGACTTCAGTGCTGATCCACCATCCAGAAATCACCATGGAAAGGATAAAGAAAATAAGACCTGTACTAAAAAGAGAAAAAACATTGGATAGGAGATCTAAGCGGATGATGGTTTTTGCTTCTTTAAAAAAATAACCCGTATTATATAGAATGTTTTTCATGCTACGTTGCCCCCATTCTTTCACCGCAAATACCGCCGGCTTCCATCTGAATAAATTTCCCATCATCGATCTCCTCAATCAAATGGGTTGCATGGGTGGTAATCACCACCGCCGTTTTTTCATCTCTAAAGGAATTTAAAAGCGATAGTATGTTCAATGCATTATCCTTATCTAAATTGCCCGTAGGTTCATCTGCCAAAATTAATGCTGGCTTTCTGGCCACGGCTCGGGCAATGGCCACCCGTTGCCCTTCGCCCCAGGACAGGTTTTCCACCGGTGCAAATTTTTTGTGCTCTAGACCTACCTTGACTAGGGCATCATGGGCATCTTTCTTTATCTGATGATGAGGTAGACCTAGGAACCGCATGCCCAGCATGACATTTTCCATGGCTGTTCTTCCTTTTATCAGCCTGAATTCTTGGAAAACTGGGCCCAGTACCATCCGTAGACGCCTGATGTTGGTAGCTTCCTCCTTAGACATGGGTTGCTCTAACACCCTTAGGGAGCCTCCTGTGGGATACTCAATTCCTAGTAAAAGCTTCAAAAGACTGGTTTTACCTGAGCCACTGGGGCCAGTGATATAAAGGATCTCTCCTGGTTGAACTTGTAAATCAATGTTATGTAAAGCCATGGTACCGTCGGGGTATGTTAAATAGACTCCCTTTGCTTCAATCATGATTTAGCCACC
The DNA here is from genome assembly GCF_000016985.1 of Alkaliphilus metalliredigens QYMF. Lineage (NCBI taxonomy): Bacteria > Bacillati > Bacillota > Clostridia > Peptostreptococcales > Natronincolaceae > Alkaliphilus > Alkaliphilus metalliredigens. The sequence goes on from NC_009633.1 coordinate 542,470, forward strand.
TTCCTGATGGTAGACTAGAATAATCTGAGTCTACTGAGTAATTCTAAGGATCCTTCTTGGACTTCTACAGAACGTAGGGTATTACCGAAAAGCAAGGGTTTGAGGTTGAGTACCAGAGCACCCTCCTTAAATAATTCCTTTACGGCGCTGGAGGTTAATAAAATCCCGTAAAAGCTGCCTTCCTCTGCAACGAATTTTAATGTGTGTCCATTTTCAATCACAAATGTTCCTGTGAGTACCAAATGCTGATTAGGCATTTTTAACTGAACCATTCCAGGATGAAAGTTAAATCGCAGCTCCTCAACATCTAAGTACTCCGAGATCAGGGCATTAATCACATCCTCATCGATGGTTCCTTTAATCCCTAAGGAGGTAAAGGATATTTCCATGGCATCAGTGGGGAGGTTTCCTTCTCCAATAATACGGGAGAATTCTTTGGTGGAGGCTGAAAATATGAGCTTAAGCTCATCCCATACACTCTGGATGTTAGATAAGTGCTCTTGGTAATATTCTCTTTGATCCTCTAAGGATGCTAAGTACGCCTCCTGTTCTACTTGTAGTTGTAAGTTTCTTGCTATGGATTGCTGAAGCTCTTGTTGTTTTGCTTCCACTAGCATGGCTTTTTCAGTTAACTTAGATTTTTCAATGGAGAGCTTCTCCTTACTTTCGGCTAACTCGTCTAAAAGTGCTCCGGTGTTACGGGTCAAATCCCGCAGTGTGTTGAGCCTTCTTAGTAAAGCGGAAAGGCTATCTGAGGATAAAACGATCTCCAGGTAGGAGCCTGGACCTCTTCTTTGATAGCTCTTTAGGACATGCTTTAAGACATCTCGTCTTTCTTCATAGGCCAACTCTTCATTACGGGTTAGGTTCTCTAAAACCTTTAACTCCCCTTCAATGACTGATAGATCTAGGAGGAGCTCCGTTTCTTCATTTTCCATTTCTTCTATTTCCTGTACCAGTATAAATAGGTTTTCAATGATTTGTCTTTCTTCTTGGGAAATGCCAGTCAAATTTTCTTGGATTTCAGAAAAAGGGTCCGCTTGTTCTGTGGCCATACTTAAAGGTAAAAACAGCAAAGTAAATAGTATGGCAAAACTAAAACTCATGATTACTCTTGTCTTTTTTGTTTTGAACATGAAGATTACCCCTCTCTTGAACCAAATCAGTAAATCCTTATGATTTTTCCATTATAAACTAATTCTACCAGAATATTTTATATACGACTACTTTTATATTGGATGTCTTTGTTAGGATGAAAATTTAGGGGGAAAGTACCCATTGAATTAAGTGTTATTTTACCCTACCATTCTCATTTAGCCCTATAGAGATACGATATTTTGTGGTGCACCTAAAGTTAACCACAGGATAATGTGGATAAGGGCATAATACTGTTGATAAGTAAAAATGGTTATCAATAGTTATCAACAGTATATAAATGATGTTAAACAATCTCATGATTCCCTTAGATTTATCTCTGGGGCACTGTCATATTTGCTATTTAAGCAGGGCAAATGGAAATATGTAAAAATAGCAGGGGGCAGCGCCTAAAATGATAAAAGCCCTTGACAAATCCAGTATATTTGATAGATTATAATTAGCACTCTATTCAATAGAGTGCTAATTAAGTTGATTATGGTAGTATCAGACGAATTTTAATAGGAGGAGAAAAATACAATGATAAAAAAAGAATTTAAAGCAGAATCGAAGCGATTACTAGATTTAATGATCAATTCAATTTATACCCATAAGGAAATATTTTTAAGAGAACTGATTTCCAACTCTAGTGATGCAATTGATAAGATATATTATAAAGCATTGACGGATGAAAGCATGATCTTCAACAAAGAGGATTACTACATAAAAATCACGACGGACAAAGAGAATAAGATGCTGATAATATCTGACATGGGAATTGGAATGACAAAGGAAGAGCTGGAGGAAAATCTAGGTGTTATTGCACAGAGTGGTTCCTTTACATTTAAAAAAGAGAATGAAATAAAGGATGGCTTTGATATCATTGGACAGTTTGGGGTAGGTTTTTACTCTGCATTCATGGTTGCGGATTCAGTGACGGTGATTAGTAAAGCATTAGGAAGTGACCAAGGGTATAAATGGGAATCAATAGGTGCAGAGGGATATACAATTGAGCCCTATGAAAAAGAAAGTGTTGGAACAGAAATCATCCTAAAACTCAAAGAAAATACAGAAGATGAAAAATATGAGGATTACCTAGAGGCGTATCGGTTAAAAACCATCATCAAGAAATATTCAGACTTTATCAGATACCCAATTAAGATGGATATTGAGACAAGCAAGCCCAAAGAAGGGGCAGAAGGTGAATATGAAGAAATAGTAGAAGAGCAAGTTGTCAACAGCATGGTGCCAATGTGGCGAAGAAATAAAAATGAGCTAACAAAGGAAGATTATGATCTTTTTTATTCTGAAAAGCACTACGGTTTTGATAAGCCACTAAAGCATATCCATATTAGTGCAGACGGAGCAGTCAGGTACAATGCAATTTTGTTTATACCTGAAAAAATACCCTATGATTTCTACACAAAGGAATATGAAAAGGGATTAGAGCTCTATTCCAGTGGGGTACTCATCATGAACAAGTGCTCAGACTTGCTTCCTGATTATTTCAGCTTTGTAAAGGGAATGGTTGACTCTGAGGACCTATCACTGAACATTTCAAGGGAAATGCTTCAACATGATCGTCAGCTGAAAATCATTGCTAAAAAAATTAAAGAAAAAATTAAAAGTGAATTAGAATTACTGCTGAAAAATGAGAGAGAACGTTATGAAGAATTCTACGATAGCTTTGGTAGACAGATCAAATATGGGGTTTACAGTGATTTTGGACAAAATAAAGAAACACTGAAGGACTTGTTACTATTTTACTCTTCCAAGGAAAAGAAAATGGTCACTTTAGATGAGTATGTAGGTAGAATGAAGGAGGACCAAAAGTACATTTACTATGCTTCGGGAGATTCTATTGAAAAAATTGATAAAATGCCTCAAACAGAGCTCTTGGCAGAGCAGGGCTACGAAATTTTATACTTTGCTGATGACGTAGATGAATTTGCTATTCGCGTGCTGGTAGATTATAAAGAGAAAGAATTTAAGTCTGTATCTAGTGGAGACTTAGGGATTGAAGAGAAGGATGAAAAAGAGGAGCAAGAAGAGCAAACACAAGGTAGTAAAGAAGTGTTCGCATTTATGAAAGAAGCATTATCTCAGAAAGTCAAGGATGTTAGACCCTCTAAGAGATTAAAAAACCATCCAGTATGTCTTGCAACCGATGGGGATGTGACCATCGAGATGGAAAAAATATTAAGTGCAATGCCAAATAATCAAGAAATAAAGGCCGAAAGAGTTTTAGAGATTAACATCAATCATGATGTATTTAAAACCCTAAAGGAAGCCTTTGACAATGATCAGGAAAAGCTAAAGATCTATACAAATGTACTATACAATCAAGCATTGCTGATTGAAGGACTGACAATTAACGATCCTGTAGAATTTACAAACGATATATGTAAGTTAATGTCATAGTTAAAGTTTCTTAAGCTAAGAACAAGACATGTAAATAGTGAGTAGAAACCCTCTGGAGAATGATTGGTATTCAGAGGGTTTGCTATGGGCGGAAGCTGTCACCTTGTCTGACACAAAATAGCCTCATCATCTTTGACCAGTTATTTTCTGTCCCATGGCTAAAACAGTTGATTTATTATTTTTCCAATGTTATACTTAAGTCGAATTGAATATTGTGTTAGACAAGCTTTCATTTAAAAATGAAATGGGAAGTTTGGTGAAAATCCAACGCGGTCCCGCCACTGTAATGGGGAGTCTTTTTATTAAGTATACCACTGGATAATATCTGGGAAGGTGTAAAAAGATGATGAACCTAAGCCAGGATACCTACTTGTTTAATTTGACGTTTTTCAAACCCACGGTGCATGGGTTTGGAGGCTTTTGATTTTATGCTTTTATATCTAGGAATTGCTCTCTATGATTTATATTCTTCTTCCTAAATGTACAGTATAGAGACAAAGTATATAGCCTTTTATTGCCTGCACATACATAGTAAGTGTGGGCTTTTATTTATAAAAATGTCCAGTTACACAATATTCACAATATATTATCACAAAAGGAGTAGATGTGTTGTGAAGAAAAAACTAAGTATTTTATTTGGTGTTGCGTTATTAATGTTAGTTTTGGTGGCTTGTGGAAGTAATGAGGAGGAGGTGAATACTGCTGAGGATGATGGACACGAAATTCCTTATGAATGGAGCGGTGTTTATACCTTTGAAGAAGATACTTATACTTTGAAGTTCAACAAAAATGAAGGAGATGAGAGCTGTATGATAGCCTTTATCTCAAAAGAGAGTGGTATAACAGACATAGAACACCATGCCATTCATATCATGGAGGCTGACATGGAAGACATTGCAGCGGATTCTCATTTTGTTGCAAAAGATGAATATGGCTATAACTTGATTTTAAATCCTGATACAAGCAATTTTACCATTGATATGGAGAAGTCAGGAGAATACTTTTTATTTGTAGAACATTTTCCAGAAGAATTTGACTTACAAGTACTAGATTCCAGTGGAAATGAACTTATGGCAAAAGATATGGTTGAATATGAGGGTGATCATCAGCATTAAGGATGTTATTTTGTACTTTGGATGCTTGCCCGGGCATCCAAGGTGATTTTAAAAGGTATATTTGAACTGGAGGTGATTCAAGTGCATTTGTCAGATGGTGTTTTGAATCTTCCTATGGCTGTAACGACTTCAATCGCAGCCGGGGGAGTTATGATTTATGCGATTAAAGGGATAAAAGAAGAAGAAATACCTAAAATCAGTTTGATGACGGCGGCTTTCTTTACCTTTGCATTAATAAGTATTCCTATAGGACCAAGTAGTGTACATCCTTTATTAGCAGGGTTGCTGGGTATTATGCTGGGTAGGCGTAGTCCTATTGCTATTTTTATTGGATTACTGCTACAGGCCATCATTTTTCAGCATGGAGGACTTACCACTTTGGGAGTCAATACATTGCTTGTTGCTTTACCAGCTTTGGCTTCCTACAAACTATATTCGAAATTAACATGTAACAAAAAATCACCTGCCATATGGGCTGGTTTTATAGGGGGATTTGCTGTTTTCACCTGTGTTTCCTTACTGATATTGGTTCTTTTTATGACAGATAGTCGGTATAGTGAAGGTTTTTTTTCTGTTGTTAATGTCTTGGCAGTAGGCTATCTTCCATTAATTGCAATGGAGGCAATTCTTACTGGATTTATTATTTCATTTATATACCGGATTCGTCCTCATATTTTAGAAACAACATCTTAAATAAATTAGATGTACAAAGGAGTCTTTTATGGTATCCACTAAACCGACAAAGAGAACAGACTATCATAATGGTCACGAAAAATTAATATCTTGGGGGAGAAACTGGGAGACTAGGACCAAAATAATGACTTGCTTTATGACAGCATTTGGTTTAATTGGTTTGGATAAGTTATCACTCCTGATTTTCTCCTTTTCTCTACTGTTGCTCATTGTAATCTCCATGGGATTTTCAATCAAGTATATACTCTCTAAGCTGGTGTTACTACTGCCTTTTCTGGCTTTAATGAGTGTGCCCCTGATCATTGGTCCTGGATTTCCAGTCACCAATGATCGGTTTGTTTTTCCTTTGATATTAACTTTGAAAGCATTATCTGTTTCTTTACTTATGTTTATTATGATTTTAAGTCAACCGCTACAACAATTTTTAAATGCTTTGTCCCATATGCATCTGCCGCCCTTCTTTATTTCGATTCTTTTTTTGTCATGGCGGTATACTTTTGTTTTATGGGATACCTTAAAAAACACCCAAAGTGCATTGGTTTCTAGGCTATTCAATACTTCATTTAGGAAACGTACGTTTAAAACCTATGGAGAGGTTATGGGAGGGATACTCATTAAATCAATTGATAGATCTGAAAAGCTTTATAGAGCAATGATTGCCCGGGGATTTTCAGGTAGAATATCTAGTTCAAAGCCCCAGTCTATTACAAGGTGGGATATCATAAAGTCATTTTTATTTGTGGGTGTGATCATATCACTTAATATCATTGAAAAGTGGTGGTTCGTATGAAGGCAATTATGATCGAGGGGTTGCGTTATAATTATCCTGATGGGACCCTGGCCATAGATAATATATCTCTTACCATAGAGAAACAGAAAAAAATTGCTTTTTTGGGTGCCAATGGTAGTGGGAAATCTACTTTGCTACATCATTTAAATGGACTGATTATTCCCCAGGAAGGGTCCATAAAAATTATGGGAAATGTAATAAACAAAAAAAACATTAGAGAAATCAGAAAAGCAGTGGGAATGGTTTTTGATAATCCTGAAGATCAATTATTTTCCACAACGGTCTATGATGATGTTGCCTTTGGTCCTAGAAATTTAGGTTATGATGAAGACGCGGTACATGACTGTGTTAATAAAGCACTATCCTTGGTAGGGGCAAAAGAACTACAGCAACGGCCCCCCTATAATTTAAGCTTAGGGCAGAAGAAAAAAGTATCCATTGCTGGTATTCTTGCTATGAATCCAGAAATCATGGTGTTGGACGAACCCTTTTCAGGATTAGATCCCTATTCCCTTGAACAACTTTTATGCATATTAGAAAGATTATATAAAGAGGGAAATACATTGATCATTAGCACACATGATGTGGACTTAGCCTATAGCTGGGCTGATGAATGTGTTATATTGAGGGACGGAAAATTATTGGCCCATGGTTCTACCCAGCTACTTGAAGATAAAAGTCTCATGGAAAAAGCCAAGCTACAAGTACCTAATTTATATTCCATTTTTAAAGATACTCCCTTAAGGCCTAAAAATAGTGAAGAGGGAAGGGCGTTATTAGGGAAGTTACTTGAAAAACAGAGTAGATAGAAGTGAATATAGGATATTGAACTATGGATTAAAATAATAATTTCAAGGGGGTTGTTTAATCATGAAGCGTATCAGTATTATTTGTATGATTATATTATTATTTGCTTTTACCGTATCACCGGTTTATGCTCATAAAATGCTTATTGAGCCCATAGAGGATGGGGTGATAAAAGTAAACTACGAGGATGGTAGTGTTTCTAGTAGAACAGAAGTGGTGGTGTATGATTCTAATGGAGCAGAAATTTTAACAGGAAGCTTAGATGAAAATGGCTACTTCTATTATGATACTGATTTAGATGCCACACGTATTGTAGCCGATGATGGGTTAGGTCACCGTGTAGAGTGGCAGGTAGGGGATCCAGCAGTATATAGTAATCATGGCTCCAAGTGGAAGAAAATAAGCTTGGTTGTTGCTATATTCGTGGTCATCGGATCTGTTTTCTTTCTACGGAATAAAAAAGCAAAAGAGAAAGAGTTGTTAGGCACTCCAAGAGACTGAAAATTATGTGGTGATTCTGTAGAATTTACAAACAATCTATTAAAATGGATGTCATCCTTAAATATGAAAGCCACCTTCAAAGGCATGGGACCTGAGGGTGGCTTTTTTTATATAATAGGAAAGTTCTCTTTCCTATTATATAAAAAATAGGGGTTGTAGGGGATGGAATCCCCTGCCCGCTCTCAGGAAGGTGCTCAGCCAGCTTCGCTGGTGTCGAAGGAAACCTAGGGTTTCCTAGCGAAAGCGTCGAAGACGCTTTTTTTATATGATATTTAAATCAAGATTTTCTAAGGAAATGAATCCAAGGCAGATTCTAAAAAACAAGAATATCCAGTATTTTCATTGATGGGGTGACACTCAAGTCAATAAACCTATTACCTATTTTAATCAATGGCTTCATAGGGGAATCTGGGTTTTTGGCAATGATTTCACCAACATCTCCATTTTCCAAGATGACCCTAGAGCCTATATAAAAATCGGATAATTTACTGACAAAGGTTCTAACAATCTTTTGATCAAGTACGCCAAAATAATCATTCATAAGTTCTTCAGCAATTTTTAAAGCAGACTGCTTTCCTTTATAAGGGCGAGTGGAGGTCATGGCATCAAATATATCTGCCACGGCAATGATTTTGCCAAACAAGTGAATTTGTTCTCCATTAATGCCAAGTGGGTATCCTTTTCCATCCTCTCTTTCGTGATGCTGAAGAACGCCTAGGGCGATATCGTGGCTGAAGAGGGTATTCTCTCTAACCAAGTGATATCCATAAATAGGATGTGATTTAATCTCTTGAAACTCCTGGTCATTTAACTTACCAGGTTTAGAGAGGATACTTGGCGAAATTTGTGTTTTCCCAATATCGTGGAGGAAACCAGCATAGATGAGTTTTTTTAGTAACGCATCCTCTAGCTTTAACGATTTTCCAATAAAGGAACAGTAAATTGCCACATTAACGCTATGATGATATGTATACTTGCTCTGATTATTTATCTGTGTGATTGCGTCAAGGGTTAATGAAATGTCGGAGAAACTACTGATGTCATCAATGATTTTTCTGATCTCTTTTAGTTTCAATCGGCTAATTCCTTTAAATCTCACCATAATCCCCTCGGTTGCAGCAATGGTACTTTCATAAAGTTGTGTGGATTGTTGTTGATTTCTTTTCCGTGTGGAGACAATCTCAATGGATTCTTCTTGGATATAAACAGATTTTATCTGCCATCGATTGAGATATTGAATAATATATTGAGATAATACCGTGCCACTAGAGAGAAGCTTGGTACCATTTTTAGCAACGATGTCTCTAGAAGTTCTCGCTCCAGGGGTTAAATGAGTGGTTGGGATAATAGGCAAGTGAATTCCTCCTCTGATTTTAGGATGTGCATCTATATGTAAATAGGACTTTAGTCATGAAACCAATATTATTAATCAGTTTATCATAACTAATTGTCGAAATTATAAAAAAATTGTCAGGAAGTCTAAAAAATTATCTTCTGGGTTTCTTTGTTAATCTCTTGAACTCAACATATAATAGAGTAAGGAAAAGTTTTTAAATTAAATTTATTAATGGGAGGACTGTGTAGTGAATACAAAAGAAATAATGGATATTGCATTAGAACTAGCTGGATTAAATGAAATACCAGCGGATTCTGGTATTATTGTTGAAGGTGAACATATCAAAAAGGTGGCCATTGGTGTAGATATGGAACTGGCAGAGATGCTGCTGGCAAGAGATTTAGGAGTCGATTTAGTCATTACCCATCATCCCTCTGGGGGAAGTCCGAGAATTAACTTACATAAGGTGATGGATAATCAAATAGACAGTATGATCAGGGCAGGGGTACCAATTAACAAAGCACAAAAAGCGTTGAAGGAAAAAAAAGATGAAATAGAAAGGGGACTTCATGTTTCTAACTATGATAGGGCTGTATCGGCGGCTAAGCTATTAAAGATGCCCTTTATGGGAATTCATACACCAACAGATATTCTAGCAGAGCGTAAGGTGCAAGGACTTCTAGATGAAAAGTTGAAGGAGCAGCCCAAAGCAACTTTACAGGATATCATCAAGGCATTGGAAACCCTCCCGGAATATCAAAGAACAATGGCTAAGCCTGCAGTAAGGGTAGGGGCAAAGGATGATTATGCCGGAAAGACCTTCGTCACCATGGCCGGAGGAACAGGCGGTGGTAAGAACGTGATTAAGGCATACTTTGAGGCAGGTGTGGGGACATTGGTCGCCATGCATATGCCAGAGGATGTCATTAAGTCCGTTAGAGAACAAAACATAGGAAATGTTGTTGTGGCAGGGCATATGGCCAGTGATTCTGTAGGGATTAACGAATTTGCCAAGGCTTTAGAGGAAAAGGGCATTGAGGTTATTAGAATGAGTGGGTTAATTGATCCAACATAAGGTGGATTGAAGTGAAATCCTTTGAAGAGTTCTATCTCTTCAGAGGATTTTGCCTTCTATAGCCGAATGTACTGGATTCTCACTGAATATATCTGAATATGATTGCGAGACAAGTCATATAAAGGGTATGATTATATTGTAATAGAATGATAAATTAATATGTGAAGGGATGTGATGGAGATGTCTTTTTTGAAAAGTAGATGGATTGTTGGGGTATTGATTATATTTTTAGGGGTTATCGCTTTGTTAAACAATTTTGGGTTTACTGAACTGAGATTATCGGATATGATTTCTACCTACTGGCCTATTTTATTGGTTTTATGGGGAATTGATGCTTTAATCAGCCGTGGCAGTAAGGGAGAAGTCGTATCAGGGTTGATATTGGTTTTTCTCGGGGTGACATTCATTGGAAGAAATCTAGATTTATTTTATTTAGATCTATCTTTATTCTGGAATCTATTTTGGCCTGTGATCATTATCCTAGTGGGAGTGAGTTTCCTAAAGGGTAGTAACAAGGTGAAAAAATCAAATATGGCCATTATGGGTGGAATTGAAAGAAAAAGAGATCGCTGGGATTTGGAAAGTAGTTCTTATTTTGCCCTTATGGGTGGCGTGGAACTAGATTTAACCCTGGCTAACATACCTGATGAAGAGGTGATACTAGATTTAACAGCCATCATGGGTGGAATAGACATTTGGGTGCCAGATAATATCCAAGTAATTTGTGAGGGAACAAGTATACTGGGAGGGATCGAGCTATTAGATCGTGCCACCGGTGGAATCGTTGCATCTACTAAGGCCAGTCAAAACGGTGATGGAGAAAGTAAGAAGTGTATTAAAATATATAGCCGAGCTATTATGGGTGGGATTTCTGTACAGAGCAAAAAGAACATTGCTATTTGAGAGAAATAAAGAAAACTTGGTTTGGATGGCGATTGACTCTCATCTAAACCAAGTTTTTTTGTATTGACCAATATCATTTTGAACTACTAACTTTTTTTTTCTTAAAACATCTATCATATAAGGGCGGTTAAATAAATGTATTTATAAGCTAAATTTTAAGAGGAGGGAGTTAAATGAATAATATTCAAATTTCAAAAAACTTTAAGTTAAAGGAATTTCAATGTGGAGATGGAGGTTATCAAGTCAGATTAGATAGCCAGGTGTTGAAAAAATTACAGGAACTGAGAGAACAAACGGGAAGGCCTGTTCTCATCAATTCAGGCTATCGAACCCCAAGCTACAACCAGCAGGTGGGAGGCAGTCCTAGAAGTCAGCATCTTTTAGGTAAGGCAGCAGACATCATGGTACCTGGAATGGAATTAGAATCACTTGCAAGGGTGGCAGAGGGAATCGGATTTGGAGGGATTGGCATCTATAGGACATTCATTCATGTGGATGTTCGAAGTGAAAAAGTCAGATGGAAGGGATAGGTTTATGTGATTATCCTCCTATGATATAATGGAGCCAACTAATGGATATAAGGGGGAATTAGGTTGTTGAATCTATATATAGTGCGTCATGGAGAGACAGAATGGAACACCCAAAGAAGAATGCAGGGATGGCAGGATTCTAATTTAACAGAAAGAGGAATAGAAGACGCAAGAGCGCTACATGATCATCTCATAAAGGTTGAGTTTGACAGTATATATGCCAGTCCCAGCAGTCGCGCTTTCAAAACTGCGGAGTTGATTAAAGGAGAACGAAAGCTAAAAATTATAAAAGATGATAATATAAGGGAAATTGGATTAGGAAACTGGGAAGGAAAAACCACTGAGGAGATTGAGCAGATGGATCCAAAGGCGTACCAGCATTTTTGGAAAGCGCCTCACTTATATAATCGTGAAAGTGTAGAAACTTTTACATGTGTTCAAAAGAGAGCATTAAAAACAATAAATAAATTGATAGAAGAGGAGTCTGCAGGTAATATACTAATCGTAACCCATGCGGTAACGGTAAAAACCATTATGGGCCATTTTCAAAAACAATCCTTAGAAAAGCTATGGGAACCCCCATTTATTCAAAATACTAGTGTCAGTTTAATACGGATAGAAAATAATCTGCCTAGCATCGTACTCTATGGAGATACCAGTCATCTTCAGGAGGCATATGAGACTTATTGAATTTCTAAATTAATTAGAGAAAACAATGAAAAAAAGTAGAGATTCTCCAGTAAATCAATTGGAAGGATCTCTACTTTTCTCTTCAGTGATGGGTCGATGGGGGTAGCATCAGACGAATTTAACTGCAGTTCCATAGACCATAATTTCAGCTGCACCACCCATAACGGCACTGGAGGCATAACGGATATTAATTATGGCATCGGCACCTACTCCTTGGGCTTCCGCAACCATTCTTTTAGTGGCTATGGCCCGAGCTTCATTCATCATATCGGAATAAGCTGTCAGCTCACCTCCAACCAAGGTTTTGAACCCACTTAAAATATCCTTCCCTAAATGCTTTGATTGAATGGTAGAGCCTTTTACGATCGTAAGGGTTTCTAGTTCTTTTTTTGAAATGTAATCAGTATTTACTAAGATCATCGTCATCTTCCTTTCGAATTTCTTTTATTCGTTGTATGAGTGTATACCCTAAAGAAGCAATTAATCCAACAAATACGATGCTAATGATTATCGTAATGAGAAGTGGTGCGTTCATACTGTCTAGAACAAAAAGGACACCAAAACCATAGAGTCCTATAAGTCCAGCGATTAAGATAATAATCAGGATGGGAGCTATATATTTCATGAAATCTCTCCTCATTTTTTACTCTGGTAATGTACTTTTCCATTGCTTGAAAATCATTTTACGGGTGTTTTCTTTAATCACAGGATCATTTTCTGCCAGGGTTTTAGCTTCTTCATAGGAGTTGGTTTGATAGATGATGAGGCCTCCTGTATGATCTGTAAAGGGACCCTTAGCGAATATTTTTCCCTCGGCTATGTATTTCTGTAAGTAAGCCTTATGGATATCTAAAATCTGTGCATCCTTTTCAGGATCTAGTATTTCTAAAATGGCTACAAAATATGGCATTGATACACCTCCAAACTATTCTTATTTAAATTGTAATCAATTTAGTACATAAATACAATCCTATTATTGGGAAAAATTAGAATGTAGGTAAATTGGGTAAATAAAATATAGGATCCAATCAAATACTAATGGTAAAAAGGAGGGATTTTATTGAAGAAAATTTTGTTCTTAATAATCAGTGCACTATTGATATTTGCCCTATTAGGCTGTGCCCAAGAAAGCGAACCGCCACCCCCAGAAGAACCCATAGAGGAAGAAGATGTCATAGACAATGGGGAATCTGAGGAAGTGGTACCAGATGAAGCCCATACCATTGAAGATAATTTAAAGGATGATATCGAAATTTTTGGAGAGGAAGAAGTACTGGAAGAAGCAGGAGAATGGTTTGCACAATTTGATGAAGCGGAAGAAGGCGCCTATGTGTACCAGCATCCTGACATGACCTACATTAAAATTAACGCTGGAGAACGAAGAACAGGGGGATATGGCATTCATGTGAAGGACTATGATGAGGATGCGTATCCAAGGCTGGTCACAATTGAAATAAGAGAACCTGGAGAAGATGAAATGGTGACTCAGGCCCTTACTTATCCCTCGATTATCCTAGGAATTGAGTCGGAAATGGCTAGCCAGTACGAGGTACAAACCGTAGACGGGAATGTATTTGACTTAGAGGATAAGTTGGTTTTTGCAAAGTTTGAAATGCCTGAAGCCGATGAAGAGATCGATAATCCTGTCCCAGTGAAGGGAAAAATCATTGCCTTCGAAGGAGCCTTTGTTTTGAGAATTTTAGATGATGAAGAGGAGCTTATTCATGAAGAACACCTACAGGCAGATACTGGAGGACCTAATTGGGGAAGCTTTGATGAAGAAATAGAATATCCGGAACCGGAAACCCAAGGGGGAAGCTTAGAAATTGGAGAATACAGTGCTAAGGATGGCGAATATATAATGAGAGAGAAGATTTCAGTGAAGTTTAATAAATAGCAAAAAACACTCCCTCAAATTACCTTGTATATAAGGAGCCATTATGCAAAAAATACAATCGAGGTGATGAGAGTGAAGAAAAATCAACCTAAAAGAGCCATGGATGAAAACTTTTTCAAAGAAATGAATTATGAGCTAGCCGGAGACATTGGTGCCATTGATAATGAAGATATGGTGAATAATCGAAAGCTTAAGTCAAATCAAACAGAAAAAAACAATGAAAAAGAAAAAGAAAAGATAAAAAACAGGGTAAAGATACCAGATAGCTGTGATTAAACATTGGTGATCCGTTAAGATCATACAAAAATGCACAAAAAGCCTTTCAAGGAAACGATCCCTTGAAAGGCTTTATTTAAGTGCGCCATGAGTCGATGCAGTAGCATCAGACGAATTTTATTTAAGCACTTGAAATTTTAAACAAAGCCCGTTTTAAATTTAAGTGCGCCATGAGTCGATGCGGTAGCATCAGACGAATTTTAAGGATATAATTAAATCTAAAAAAATGATAGAATGAGATGAAATCACACATGGGATTTATGCAATAAATGTTGAAAAATCAGTGCATTATTTAAAATACAGGAGGGATTATAGAATGAAATTTGAAAAAATTGTTGTTGGTATAGAAGAAGCCAATGGGTACATTTTTTATGATGAAAACTCATTGGAAGCAGTTGTCATTGACCCCGGGGACGAAGCAAAAACATTTATGAAGTATATTGACAAAAGGTATTTGAAACCCATAGGAATTATCTTAACCCATTATCATTATGACCATATAGCAGCAGCGGAAGCCTTAAAGAAAAAATATCAATGTCCTATCAATGCTCACAAAAAAGAAATTGATGGATTGAAGGATCCTGAAATTAACTACTCTAAACGGGAATATGCAAAAGAAGTATCAATTACTCCCGATGTGCTGTTATCCCATGGGGATACCATTTCTGTGGGAGCATTGCAACTGGAAGTTATTCATACTCCAGGACATACTCCAGGAAGTATTTGTTTAGCCGTCAAGGATGAAAAGGTTATCTTCACAGGGGATACTGTTTTTAGTGATGCCTTAGGTAGAACGGACTTAGCTGGTGGAAGTGAAGCAATGCTAAGGAAAACCATCAGAAATAAGGTCTCTAAATGGGATGATGATGTAAGGGTTTATCCAGGACATGGAGAATCTGCTTTGATGGCACAGTTAAGAAGTAGAAGAGAGATCAAATAGCAAGTGATTTGATCCTCATTTGATCTGTCCTTCAACTTGTTTGAATTCAGCACCTACTCTTTCGACAAAATCCTGATCCTTGATATAATTTAAGTTAAAACTTATATGATAAATTCTAGCAACCATCTCCCCATCTGATTTCTTGATGTTTCAGTTCACTGAAACTATTTCACTTGTGGTAAGGTGTTGGCGCCCTGAGGCATTAAATGTGTCTTGAGGTTTTTTCCCATCTCTTTATAGGTGAGGGTCAATGCTTCTTCTATGGTTTTTACCACCCTTATGTTTGCCCTTTCCACCAAGGATTGTTCCATTTCCGACACTAGAATTAGATTAAATCTCTCTGCAGCCTCACTGACAAAATATCCAATATACTTTGCAATGGAAAAGTCCTCCCTCAATGCATTCTCTCTTTCCACAACGGTGTCATAGTTTTGAATAATCTCTTGCACATGATCGTTTCCAAAGCCTTCAATACATTGACTAAGAATGATGATCGTACCGCCATCCTTAACAGCTTCCTTTGCATTAATCAGTGTTTTGGAGGTTTGATACAGGTTGATGTCCTTTGGATATCCACCGGCGCTTGCAATAACTAGATCCGCCTTTTCTTGAATTTCAACACCGTCCATTTCTTGCACAACCTGACAGCCTGCCTCATGGGCTTTCACATAGTGGCCAGAGACAGCATGACAGATGCTTCCATCAGCTCCCACAATGACATTTAGCATAAAGGAGGGATTGACAAAGCTTGAAGCCTCTAGCATATCCTCATGGAGGGGATTATCTACCCAGTTTCCACTCCTGACAAGGGGATTGCTTCCTTCTCCAACATTGGGGCTAAGGGATAGGGCATGGTTAGTCATGATTGTATTGTAGCTACAGATTCCAGGAAGGACAGATTTTTTACCCCCTCCCCAGCCAGCCAAAAGATGGAAGACAATGGCACCTGTTAAAACAATATGATCACATTCCATAGCTCGCTTATTAACTGAAACAGGTGTCCCAAAGCTTGTTGTTCCCAAGTAAACTAAGTTTTCTTCATTCAAACAATCATGATCGATTATCTCACATCGAGAAGTTATATCTGCACCAAGTAACCAACTATGTTCTTCCTTTGTATGTCCCCTATGGGAACCTGTAGAGGAGATAAATAAAATGTCCTCGTCTTTAATTCCTGCCTGGTTTAATTCCGCTACAATATATGGAATAAAGGTGCTCATTTTTTGCCAAGCCCTGGTGATATCAGAAAAAACGATACATATTTTTTCACCTGGATGAACGATTTCTCTTAATTTGGGGGTTCCAACGGGTTTTTCTAAGGAATTAAGGATAATTTCTTCTTCAGTTCCATTTATGTTCATAGGATTATTTTTGATAATGCTGAGTAAATGCTCAGCGGGTATAGAAACATTTGTGGAACCAGTACCATATTTCATTTCAACAGTTTTCATAGTAGACTCCCCCTCATATTTATTAATATTTATTAAAACCTGAAATTTCAGTTTAGTGGGTAATTGTTTTTCATTATAAGTCTTCAAAATACAGATGTCAACTGTTATTTTTTTATATAAAATGTTCATTTGAAATGACTTAAAATTTATAAATATACAATAAAATTGTTTAACAATAACAAACTAAAAAGTCTAACAATTCAGATAAATGGAGGAAGTAAGTCATATATAGAGCTAATAAGCTCAGAAGAAGAATGGTTACGTTTTCCTGACATTTGTATTAAGCTCCCTTTAGATATATAATTCATGAAATCACTTTAAAAGAGGGGGTCGCCAAGAATGAAAAGGAATCCGATGGATTTTATGCCAGCTTATTTTACCGTTGCATTTGTATGGTTTACGACACACTTTGGGGGAGGCTTTGCCTCTGGGAGGCAACTTGTTGAATTTTTTGTCCAATATGGATGGTATGCATTGTTTACACCGGTCATTGCCATTGCTATCAATGCCCTGGTATTTTACTATGCATGGGATTTTAGTGTGGCCCATCAAAAATTTCAATATCGAAGCTGGACTGATGCATTTTATAAGCCCTATGAAAGAGTATTTTCTAATCTTTATGATGTTGTATTTAACCTGGTTTTGGTTGTGGCAACTGCAGTAGCCTTTGCTACAGGAGGAGCAACATTGGCTGACGTATTAGGGACACCCTATCTACTCAACACCCTTGTCATTGCAATAATTATGTTTATATTAACTATATATGGGGCAAATATTGTTCGGGCAGCGGCTTCATGGATTGCAGTCATTGTCATTACAGGACTACTGTTTATCTATGGTAGCAATTTAGTTGTGACACTACCAAACCTAATGACAGTGTTAAATGAGGCACCAGCACCAAGGGGGTTCTGGTACGCACTTTGGCAGTCAATAAAATATGCAGGCTTACAGGCTGCTTTACTAGGCGGATATGTTGCAGTAACTGATGTATTGAAGAATAAGCAGGATGTAAAAAGAGCTGCAATTTGTGGGTTCATTTTAAATGCTGGGATTATGGTATTGGCTTCTGCGGTAGTTTTAAGTTACTATCCGACAATTATATCCGAGGCTGTACCGGTGGTTTTTATCATTAGAAATGGCTTTGGGGGTGTTGCTTTAGAGCTATTAGTATCACTTCTGATATTCTTAGGGGTTATCTCCACCGGTGTCAATTTAATCTACGGAGGATCTAAAAGAATTGTCAGTGTTTGGGCAAAGCCTGAAGAAGGTGAAAAAAGCATCAAAAATAAACGTATTATCGCCTCAGGGATCTATGTATTTATTACTTGGTCTATTGCATTAATGGGATTGATCCCACTTGTTGCAATCGGGTACAGCTATGTGGCTTATTTGGCTCTGCCGATTGTTGTGATTCCTGTACTATATAAGGGAATCACTAAACGGGGAGGAGAGAAAGGGAAATCAAATGAATTAGATGCAATGACAGCTGCTGATGGACCTAAGGCATAGTAATTCAGTTGGATCTAACTAAATAGAGATTTACAAAATGTAGTGTTGGCAGAATTTAAAAGCCCTTTGGAGGATGAGGATCCTTCAAAGGGCTTAATTTGGTCTATACTCTCTACCATGGATGGTAGAGAGTATGTTGCCGGTTCTATGTATTATTCTGTTAGTAGTCGTTTCATCAAGGCTGGATCAAGGTTTCCTCCTGTGATGACAATGGCGACATTCTTGCCTTCAAACAATTCTTGCCGGAGCATAATCGCAGCCACACCTGTGGCACTGGAGGGCTCTGCCACTACCTTTTCTTCGGTTAAGAGCATTGCAGTGGCTTGTTTGATTGTTACTTCATCTACTACGATAATGTCATCAATGCATTGTGCTGCCATTTTGTAGGGAATCTCACCAACCCCTCCAACTAAGGCATCACATAGGCTTTCTTCTGAGGGATATTCTAAGTAGCAGGTTTTATCTTCTAAGGATTTCACCATGGCAGGACAGGCAGTTGGCTGCACCCCGATCACCTGAATGTTGGGGTTGATATGTTTGGCTGCAATACTGATGCCTGTAATAATGCCACCGCCACCGATGGGAACAACAATAACATCGATGTCAGGGTTTTGTTCTAGAATTTCCAATCCAATGGTTCCTTGGCCTGCGATCACCATTGTATCTGAACAGGAGTCAATAAAGGTTAACTTTTCTTCTTGGATGATCTCCATGGCAATTTTGTGGGTTTCATCATAATGACGCCCTACTTGGACAACCTCGGCACCATAATAGTTAATTTTTTTAACCTTGGCTAGGGGCGTTGTTTCTGGAACAAATATTTTGACTCTTTGTATGTCTAGCAAGCTAGAGGCATAGCTCATACCAGCTCCATGGTTACCGGATGAAATGGTAGTGACTCCTTTTTTCTTTTCTTCATTGGTTAATGAGGTCATTTTACTTAATACACCCCTGGTTTTAAAGGATTTCATTTTTTGCTGACACTCTAACTTTAAATAAATCTTCATTGTCTTAGTACTCAAACCCATAGAAAAATCTAAGGGTGTGACCGTAATGTAATCTTGAATACGTTCTCTGGCATTTAGTATATCTTGTACACTGATCATTATGATTCCCCCTAAAATAGTAGATAAAATTTCGTAAAAGGATATATATGAGTGAATTATATCTAATTCTTAGAGAGCTGACAAGGGCTTCATAAGCAATGAAAAAGGCTCCTGTTAAGGAGCCTTTTGATTCTACTAGAATCATGGTAGTGGAATACAAATGATTTGCCCAATGATCAAGTTCTGTGGATCAACATTTGGATTCGCTCTTCTAATGGCTTCTACAGTGGTATTGTATTGTATAGCAAGATTATAGAAGCTGTCTCTGAGTTCTATCGTATGTGGAGCTGTTCCCGTAGGACAAGTAGGCGATGGTGGTGTAGTGACTGGAATACAAATTCTTTGGCCGACTTGCAGGTTATCTGGATTAACATTTGGATTTGCTCTTCTAATGGCGTCTACGGTCGTGTTGTACTGTATAGCAAGATTATAGAATGTATCTCCTGCTACAATGGTATGAGGTGTTGTTCCTGTAGGACAAGTAGGTGATGGCGGTGTCGGTGGTACCGGTGGTGCCGTACAATCTACACCAAGTCCAGTCCATGTTCGAGGACCTACAATGCCATCGGCAACGATATTCAAGTCCCTCTGGAAAGCGATGACTGCTAATTGTGTTCTAGTTCCAAAGATGCCATCAATGGGTCCTGGGTCATAGCCATTATCCCTTAAAAGTCGCTGAAGTCGTTCCACATCAGGGCCTCTACTTCCAACTCTCAAAGTAGGGCATGCAGTAGTGGGTGGTGGTGTGTTTCTGGGTACACAAATGACTTGCCCAACCATCAACCTGTCTGGGTTGACTCCAGGGTTAGCTGTTAGCAGTGCATCTAGTGGAATGTTGTTGGTTGTAGCTATGGAATAAAAAGTATCTCCAGCCCTAATGGTATAAGGGACTGTTCCCACGGGGCAGCCAGTTGATGGTGGTGTGCTGATTGGTATACAAATCCTCTGCCCAACCATCAATCTATCTGGGTTGACTCCGGGGTTAGCCGCTAGCAAAACATCTAGGGAGATATTATAAGCTCTGGCTATGGCATAAAAGGTATCGCCAGATTGAATGGTGTAAGAGATTGTTCCGGTGGGGCACGGTGCTTGACTATAGTACATAATTTAACCCTCCTCTTAAAATGATGTGATGTATACTATGACATGATAGTATACTACATTCTATTCTAGTAGAGGAAAGAGGTTCGATAAAGTTTAGAAGATTACTGGTATGAAAATAGGTATTTTTAGTGGCAGGCTGAATAGAATTAATATCATAGAAGGCTTGGCAACTATTTAGTCCAAATAAAGGGAAATAAGTAAGAAAAACAAGCCACAAAGAATAGGATCAATTAGGAAAACGTGTAAAATAATTACATTGCATTAAAGGGTTTATCTATCATTTACCGAAATATAAGAGAGGGTAGTATTTTTACTTATTTTACTTTATTTCAAAAAAAAAGAATGGGGGAAGAAAATGTTACAAAAAGGAAAACGCACATGTAAAAAGGCTTTTAGCAGAACGACGATCATGGTATTGGCTTTTGTTCTAATTTTTGCATTAGTTGCTGTTCCACAGGTTAGTGCAGCGGAAAAAGTTGTTCATGAACTGGTTATTATGGGGACCACTGACATCCACTCCTACATCATGCCCTATGATTATCTAAAGGATGCAGAGGCTCCAAAGATTGGATTATCAAAAACGGCCACACTGGTGGATCAAAAAAGAGTACAACATGCCAACACACTTCTTTTTGATGCTGGAGATGCCATTCAAGGAAGCATGCTAGCGTATTTAGAGGCCGTAGTGGAACCACTGAAAGAGGGGGAAGTTCACTCTACTATTAACGCCATGAATATCATGGAGTATGATGGGGCTGTAATCGGAAATCATGAGTTTGATTTTGGCTTAGATTTTTTACAACGTGCACATGAAGATGCACAATTCCCTATTGTTAGTGCAAATATTTACAAAGTAGGCACTGATGAAACCTATTTTACTCCCTATGTTATTCTTGACAGAGAAGTAGATGGAAAGGCAATTAAAGTAGGTGTAATTGGTTTTGTACCTCCTCAAGTTACTACATGGAGCAAGCTACACCTAGAGGGTAAGGTAGAAGCACGAGAAATCGTTGAAACTGCTGAAAAGTTTATTCCTATGATGAGGGAAGACGGAGCAGACTTAATCATTGCAGTAGGACATACTGGTATTGATATATCTGAAAACGCCAGTGAGAATGTAGGATACCAGTTGAGTCAGGTTGAAGGTATTGATGCAATGATCCTAGGACATCAGCATAGACTGTTTCCTAGTGAAACCTATGCTGACATGGAAGGAATTGATGTTGAAAAAGGACTGATCAACGGGGTTCCAACTATTATGCCAGGATCCTGGGGAAATCACTTAGGATTAATTAAACTAGAGCTTGTTCATCGTGATGGTGTTTGGGAAGTAATAGATTCTCAATCGATTGTTGAAGGCGTGGAAGAGGTAGAAGCAAAACCGAGTATTGTTGAATTTGTTAAGGAAAGACATACAGCAACAATTGAATATGTAAATGGTGCTGTAGGTAGAACAGTTGCAAACTTAAACACCTTCTTTGGTCGTGTTATGGATAACAAGGTAACGAAGCTTGTTAATGATGCACAACTTTGGTATGCAAATAACTTCTTTAAAGGAACAGAGTATGAGGATGCTAATTTGATTTCTTCAACAGCACCTTTTAAAATGGGACGCCAAGGGCCAACCTACTTTACAAATGTTGAAGCTGGTGGAATCGCAATTAAGGATGTAGCGGATATTTATATTTATGACAATACACTTCACGTTGTTAAAGTGAATGGAGAAGAATTACTTCAGTGGATTGAAACAGCCGCTGATAACTTTGAACAAATTGATCCAAGTAAGACGGAGGATCAGGTGTTGTTGGATTATGCTTTTGCAGGATACAACTTCGATGTATTTACAGATATTGAGTATCAAATCGATGTCACACAGCCTTCTGGTAGCCGAGTGGTTAATTTAAGCTATGAGGGAGAACCTGTAACAGCAGAAATGGAATTTGTTGTTGTCACAAACAACTATAGAGCCACTGGTGGTGGAGACCATTTAAAGGGCGCTGAGATCATATTGTCGTCAACAGATGAAAACCGTAACATTATTATTGATTATATTAGAGAAATGGGAGAAGCTGACCCACAGGAAGAAAATAATTGGTCTATTTTACCGATTGAAACTGCGGGAAGACTTATCTTTAGAAGTTCACTTTTAGGTAAGGATTATATCGAGAGTGAAGGATTAACAAATGTAAGCTATATTGGTGAAGAAGAGGGTTGGGGACTATACACCTATAACTTCCCGCCTGTAGTAGCTACTGAGGAAGTAATAGAACCTGAAGTGATTCAAGAAGAAGTGGTAGAGGTAGAAGTAACAATACCCGAAGTTGTACAGGAAGTTGTAGAGGAGAGTGCGACACTGTCTGAAACAGCAAGGGTTCATGTTGTTCAATCTGGAGATAACCTATGGAACATTGCAAGAAAGCACTATGGTAGTGGAACCTATTATTATCAAATTCTTGAGGTAAATCAAGAAATAATTAATCAAGCGGCATTAATTTATCCAGGTCAACAATTAATGCTTCCATAGTATGAATCATTTAATAGAATGCAGAAAAAGAGCATATCGTTATGATATGCTCTTTTTCGTTGTGAGAACTTAAACCTTGTTTTTAATGGGTTTCTTTTGCTGTAAAGCAGGACTGTTATAAAGAAAGCCTGCCGCAATGGCAGTCAATGGAATTGCATAAATCAATCCAATACTACCAGATAAGATTCGGATGACCTCTGTGGCAATGGGCTCCACACTCATAATACGGGATAAGGGCACATCATAAGCACTTAAGACCAGCAGTAGATGCATAGAAGCACCTGTATAGGCTAGGATCAAGGTGTTTGACATGGTTCCCATAATATCCCTTCCTATATTTAATCCTGAACCGATGAGTTCCTTTGTGGTAAGTGAGGGGTTGGCTCGACTGATCTCATCCATGCTAGAAGAGATAGACATACCAACATCTAATACAGCACCCATGGCCCCGATGATCATACCAGAAAAAAGGAGTCCTTGAAAATTAAATCTGGTTCCCTGGGGAAGATACATCAGGGTTTGTGCCTCATTATTTGATAGACCAGTTAGCCTTGTTAAGGAGGTCATGGTTGAAGCAAGAATACCAGCTATAATCACGCCTCCTATGGTACCGATAATGGCTGCATAGGTTTTTCTGTTGAAGCCGCTGATGATAATGAGGGTACTAGAAACAATAATTGACGCAATGACGATGGTGACGATGGTTGGATTAAAACCCTCAAGAATAAGGGGAAGAAGTACTTTAATGACTAGTAGACCCGTAATGCATAGGGTAATAATGGCCTTAGCTCCTTTTTTTCCACCGATCAGCAGTAGAGAAAAAATAAAAAAGAGGGTTAAATACATGAGGTAATGATCCCTTGTTACTTCTCTTATGTAGGCTCTGGACATTTCACCATTGGTAGACTCTATCCATAGTAGGACCCGATCTCCTTCTTGGTAGTAGAAGTCTCTGGCCATGTTTCCTGATAGGGTGTGATCGATGGTGATTTCACTATCCCTAAACTCTCCTTGGGTGACTTGTACTAATACGGATTGCACATCTGTTGTGAAACTACCGTGTTTTTCCTCATCAACCTCCGGAGTTTCAATACTTATAATACGACCTCTAACAACCTCAGATAAAGGTTGGAGGGGGGCGTCTGTATTAGCCCAGCTGACCATAGGAGTAGAGAGAAAAAAGATGATGACAAAGAATATCGTAAAAAACTGTTTTAAAGATCTCATAGCTGTCCTCCTTAGATTAAAAAATGAACTGAAACCATATTATTTAGCTTATACTATTCTGTGTTTAACCTTCTATAATTCAATGGAGAAAAACGTGTCACTTCTTTAAAAACCCTACCAAAATGTGAGATGCTACCAAATCCAACTGCTTCAGAAATATCAATAACCTTATGATTTGTTTCTCTAAGTAAACGCTGGGCTTCTCGAATTCTAATGTTATTGATGTACTCCACAAATGTAAATCCTGTGGCCTGTTTAAAGGTTCTACTTAAATAATACTGACTGACGAAAAAATTTTGAGCAACAGAGGAGAGGGTAAGAGGGGTTTGGTAATTGGTATTGATATATTGAACAATTTGCGATATTTTTTCGTGTACCTGACTTGGGGGGGCTAAGACGTCGTGACGGTTGGATTCGATATATCTACTGGTATAAACTAAAAGATCCATTAAAAGTGCCTGTAGTGCCACTTGGAATCCCGTGGATTGGTGCTCAATTTCATGGATCATTTTATCCAATAGAACTTCCACATATTGTTGTTCAGCTGACAAAAACGGTATCACATAATTGTTGTTCATAAAAAGGCCATCCAACAGTGCAATTACATAGGGTGAGGACAAGAGATAATCTTTACTAAAGTTAAGCAAAACCCGAACATGGTCCTGTGTGTCTGCGTCGGTTGTTCTATGCACATCTTGCCTGTTAATTAAAACCAAGGTTCCTGATTTAACATGGAAAATTCGATCTTTGATAAAATAATGCCGTTCTCCAGATAAGAGATAATAAATCTCGTACTGATCATGGAAATGATTAGAAAGCATTGTATAATGTCCAAATACCTCTCGAGCAGAAAAATGAAAGGAGCGGTCTGGGTAGTCGAAATCTATATTTGTTTTTTTCATATTCATCACCTGCTTCACATTATATCATGCACTGTGAATGGGAAAAAGCAAAATATGCACATAATCGGAACAAAAGAACAAAATATGTGCAGAATGATAGGGGGAATTTAAGTATAATGATAAAAGTAAAGGCTGTGATGTCAAATGAAATCAAATAGAAGGAGACTCATTGCGAAAGTGGATTGAAAATATAAGGAGGTTAAAAGAAAAGGTGAGGATGAATAGAATATGAGTATTCAGCTAAATAAGAAAGATAGTAAAAGAAGAAAATTTATATTGGAGGGGGACCTATGGCAAGTGGTTTTATCTATATCCATGCCCTTGGCTATCTATAATGGCTTCAATCATTTATTTAGCTTTTTAGATACCATGATGGCAGCTCATATAGGCTCTGAGGTTGTCTCTGCTATATCTTATCTTGTTCAAATTAAAACCATGATTATGGCAATAGGAGCTGGTTTAGCCATTGGTGGTGGTATTATCATCGCTAGATATTATGGTGCAGATGATATCAGAAATGCTAAGAAATGTGCTAATACATTGGTTTTTCTAACCATTGGGATTAGTTTAATACTTTTAGCTGTCTTGTTGCCCTTTACGAAACAAATACTGAGGCTAGCCAACACACCAGAGGAATTAATTGCTGTTGGCAGTGGTTACTTTACTGTTGAAATTATAATGATTATTTCTATATTTATCAATAATGTATATATAGCCATAGAAAAGGCAAAGGGGAATACCAAGAGTATTCTACACTTAAATTTAATGGTACTTGCAGTAAAGCTAGCGCTGACAGCACTATTTGTATACGTTTTAAACTATGGCATCACAATGATGGCTATGGCTACATTAATCGCCCATCTGATGTTAACGGTGTTTGCTATGACCCATATGCTTAGGCCGGATAATGTATTTAGGATATCCTTTAAAGATGTGGATTTATCTCTTAAGTTTATTTGGCCAATATTAGTTTTAGCATTACCTATTTTTTTTGAGAGATTTACATTTAGCTTTGGTAAGGTCATCGTCAATTCCATGAGTGCATTTTATGGAAGTATGGTGGTGGGAGCCCTTGGTGTTTCTAATAACATTGGAGGGGTGATCATTAGTATCGGGAATGGTTTTCAGGAGGGAGAAGCCTCGATTATCAGTCAAAATTTAGGAAATGAGAATTTTGAGAGAGCCGTAAATGTCTTTAAAAAGACATTGATTGTTAGCTTGGTTCTTGGCGGTATGGGGTTGTTATTAACAACGGTTTTTATGGACCAGATTATTAGGGTATTTGCCAGGGGGGATTTAGCATTTGCAGAGGAAATTACAAACGTTTTTAAATACGAACGGTGGGCTGTGGTCACAATGACAGTTTCATCTGCAGTCATGGGACTCTTATATGGCTTTGGCTATACGAAACTATCACTGGTAATCAACTTTATGCGTTTGTTTGCCCTTAGAATACCGACTTTATACTTATTTCAAACATTCACCAATTTAGGCAGTGAGAGTGTGGGGATCGCTATGCTTGTTAGCAATGGATTAATTGGGGTGACGTCAGTCATTATAGGGTTCGTGATAATTGAAAAAATGAAAAAAGAAGGACGGTACCATAAAATTGTGACTACCCATTAATGGAATATATACTGACATAGCATGTAAAAAGAACAAACAATACACTAGAAAGACACTCTAATGCAGATACAATTTAGGACATAGTTGAATATAAAGACTCCTTCTGATATGCTGAAGAAATAAGATGTCGTAGGTATAGACAAGGGGTGAAGTAGTGAAGGACAAAAAGATTCTTTTAGTTGAAGATGATGAAAATATTAGTAAAATTATTAAGTTGTATTTAGAAAAAGAAGGATTTGTCGTATCATGCTGCTATGATGGAATCGTTGCTTGTGAAACCTTCTTAAAAAACAAATATGATTTAGTGTTACTGGACCTAATGCTCCCAGGATTAGATGGGTACCAGGTTTGTCAAAAAATTCGAGAAACAAGCTATACACCTATTATTATGCTTACAGCCAAAGGAGACTTGGAGGAAAAAGTAAAGGGTCTTCATATTGGGGCAGATGATTATGTAACCAAGCCATTTGAAATTCATGAACTCCTTGCTCGGATCCATGCCATGCTTCGGCGTATAGAGCAGGATCATGAGGAAGTTAATCGTAAAGAGGGTAATCGATTAGAATACGATAATTTGATATTTGATATAGACGCCTTTATTATTTATTTAAATGAGGATATTATTAATGTTCCAAGACGAGAAGCACAGCTCTTGAAGTATCTAATGATGTATCCCAATCAGGTATTCAAAAGAGAGGAATTGATTGAAGGGATATGGGGATGGGATTTTGAAGGAGAAGATCGTGTGATTGATTTATATATTAAACGTCTACGAAAGCGATTAAAAAGTAAAACCAAACAAAGCTGGTCTATTAAAACCGTTTGGGGAATCGGATATAAATTTGAGGTGGAGAAAAGTGTTTAAATCTATTTTCAAAAAATTTCTACTTACCTATATGGCAATTTCTATTATCAGTCTATTAATGGTGGCCGGTGTTGCTAGTTATTTTATGGAGCAGGAGATTTATGGACAAAGGGAACAATTTTTAGAGCAGAAGGCGTTGCAGGTAAATCGACTGTTTTTTCAGTTAGAAGACAATAAAATTTCAGTGGATTACTTTATCAATATGTTAAACATGATTCAAACCAACGATAAAATAGGAATTTCAGTGATCTTGGATGAGCACAAGCCAGCAAACATAGAAGAGTTTGGTAGGAGGCCTGTCAGTTCAAATCGTTCAGGCACCAATCATGAAATGCAAGAAAATGAATATTTTATTGCTTATTTTGAATCGGAAGAAGAACGAGACATTCAGATGATGACAGTATCCATACCTTTGATAATAGATGATGCATTAATGGGAGAGGTTTTAATTTATAATCCAGTGGCCAATGTGGAGTTGATCACCGCTAATGTGAATAAATCAATCTTTTTGACATTTATAGCCATTAGTATACCACTGGCTTTGTTACTTTTTTTCATCTCACGAAAATTTACTACTCCCTTAATTCATATGAATGAAGTAGCCCATAATATTTCAAGGGGAGATTTTTCCCAGTCAGTGGCGGTTCAAGGTAAAGATGAGGTGGCGGAGCTAGGCCATGCATTAAATCATATGGCCTTTAAAATTCAAGGATTAGAGGAGTTACGAAAGGACTCAATTGCCAATGTATCCCATGAGTTAAAAACCCCCTTAACGACGATCCAAAATTTCATAGAGGGGATTTTAGATGGAGTAGTACCAAAGGACCAAGAGGAAAATTTTATGGAAATTGCCCTAGATGAGACCAAGAGATTAGGAAGAATGGTAGAAGAGTTAATCGTTCTTTCATCCTTTGAGAAAAAGCTTGTGAAGCTTGATGTGTCTCCCAATAATATAGGAAATTTAGTTGATGGCGTGTTCCTTCAAATGAAATTTCACCTTCAAGAAAAAAAGATACGAGTAGAAAAAAGGCTAGATACAACAATTATTGCAGAGGTAGATCAAGAACGCTTTAGACAAGTACTCATAAATTTATTGGATAATGCCATCCGTCATATGCCTGAAAATGGAAAAATTGAAGTGTGCTTAGAGAAGTCCTTGGATAAGAATTTTATATTAGAAATTCATGATTCGGGTCCTGGGATTAAAGAAGAACATCTTCCCTATATCTTTGAGCGATTTTATAAGGCTGACCCCAGCAGAAAGAAATCTGGTGGTGCAGGCTTAGGACTCACCATCAGTAAGCATATCGTTGAGGCACATGGTGGTGAAATCAACATTAAGAATGGTAGAGATAAAGGATTAAGTGTAGAGATTACACTATAGTATGTGAAACATAAGAATTTGCAAAGAAAAAAGCACTCTGGAGATTTTCCAGAGTGCTTTTTTACTGTATCTAATTTCTATTTAAAAGGGGGGGAAATCTATTATATAAACTTGAGCTTATTTAACTACAACTCTATCCAAGTAAGGCTTGTAGATAAGCTTCAAGGGTTGCTTGCATTAACACATCAATTTCTTGTGGTTCACCTGACACTTCATCTACTGAAAAATATTCAATGGCTTTATTATTCAAAAGTTCTGCTCTAAAGCTTTCAACTGTGGATTCATCTAGTTCAATACCATCTTGTGCAATGACTTTAAAGTCATTAATTTGTGCATCCACTACGGTCAATTCTACTTCTATTTGACCTTGTTCATCTTGAGTCATTCCCATTGCTGTGTAAGTACCGTCGGTTGGGACCATTTCTTCTTCACTATATTCAGCCTGAGATGGCTCATTATTGGTAACGGGTTCTTCAATCCCAATTTCATTTTCATTGGCGTCATCCTCCCAAGGGCTATCCTCTGCGCCGCCACCACATGCTGCCAAGGTAACCATACTGACAGCCAATACACCTATAAATAATAATTTTTTAAATTTTGTGTTCATTTTCATTTTTATTGCCTCCTAAAGATATATTTTAATCCGTTGATTTCGTGTCCATCAACTTATCTATAGTCTAGTCGACAAATGTGTCATGGTGATGTCGGAATAAGATTTTGTTTTAAAGGTTTATTGATTTTTCGAAAAGACATCTTTATAAAACATAATCATTGCTCCAGCTGTGGTCTTCTTGGCTAAGGGCAGACCACACTTTGTCAGACGATAGTAACGATGCTCTTCATCTACGATTTTCTTAAATCGTTTATGTATTTTAAGGGCGATTCTGGCATTGAATCGAATATAGTCCTCTACGGAATCTAATAGGTAGGTGCCTCTTTCCACTTTGAAGTCATCTATATATTGGTAGGTACGCTTAACAAAGGTCTCATATTGACGATGACTGTCTAGTAATCGGATGTTGGCGTGCTGAGGAATGGTCATATCCTGAATAATGTGCAAGGCTGCACCTAAATAAAACAGGGACTCATTAAATGCCCCTTCTCTCCATAAACCAATGGCTTGAAAATAATAGTCCACTCCCAGTTCCATGGCGCTTCTTCTGCCATAGAGTCCCTTCTTCTTATAGGGATTATAAAAATGGTTTGAGCTTTTAAAATCTTGATCGGCCCAAACGGCTCCTTTATTAATGTCTAAGATATAACTGCTAAAAAAGTTGTATTCCTCAGCATAGCCATCATTTCTGAGGATCTTCAAGGCCTGGATATTAATAAATTTATGAACCTTACATTGGGTTTTGATAATTGATTTTTTAATGGGATTTGCAATGCCAAAGACTGTCCTTAGAAAATAATCATAAGTTGTTTCGAAAAATTCTATTGTAATCACCTTCATTCCTTTGAGTTTAAGTAGATGACCAAAAGTTTGTTCTTTAACTTTTGTGTCAGTCACTTAGTCAGCTATACGTTGATTGCCCTCCTCCAATTTAAACCCAAGGCAATCAATGGATTGATGACATCCTACTTTGTTTAAGTAGATGACCAAAAGTTTGTACTTTAACTTTTGTGTCAGTCACTTAGTCAGCTATACGTTGATTGCCCTCCTCCAATTTAAACCCAAGGCAATCAATGGATTGATGACATCCTACTTTGTTTAAGTAGATGACCAAAAGTTTGTACTTTAACTTTTCTGTTGGTCACATAGCTAACATCTTTCATATTTTATTATTTGTGATTTGCTGAATAATACACATAGACTTTTAGTTAATTATAAAAGTTCTTCTAAGGTACAGGGTTTAATCCTGTTAAGTTAAGGTGTGACACCATGAGGGTGAAGTAATGGACAAGTTGATTTAACTAATAATATTTTATATTAAAAAAGAGGAGAATATGTTGACAGAAAAATGGAAATACTATATAGTTACTCTTGTGATATATCAGTAATATATCAACAATATATTGCTGATATATGAAAACGATTACAGATTAACATCCTAGCTTTAAGTGTGCTACTGCACATTTAAATAGATAATTGTCTATATAAGGAGGAGAAAGAAATGAAAAAGCTTATTACCATGTTTCTAGGAACCATATTGCTAGTATCTTTACTTACTGCATGTAGTTCCCCTGCTACACCAACAGAGGGTGACGCGGAAGATGCAACTGAAAGCGTTCAGCCAGTAACAATTCAAATAGGTTATGAAAATCACCCTGGTGAGCCACTTGATCTTGCTGTAAATGAGTGGAAAAGACTTGTTGAAGAAAGAAGTAATGGAAATATGACGGTTCAGGTATTTCCTTCTAGTCAACTTGGATCTAAAAATGACATCATAGACCAAATGATGGCAGGGGATTCGGTTATTACATTGGCTGATGGTGCTTTCTATGCAGATCGTGGTGTTCCAGACTTTGGTATTGTGTTTGGACCATACCTATTTGATACTTGGGAAGAGGCTTGGAAGCTGACTGAAAGTGATTGGTATGCTGGACAATCTGGTCTGCTTGAAGAAAAAGGATTAAAGTTATTAACTTCTAACTGGATGTATGGGGACAGACACACGCTTACAACAAATCCAGTAAGGACAGTAGAAGATCTTAAAGGTATGAAGATTCGTGTTCCAAATAACACAATTCAAGTTAAAGGGTTTGAGGTTTTAGGAGCGACACCAACACCTATGGCATTAGGCGATGTGTACACAGCCCTACAACAAGGAACAATCGATGGACTTGAAAATCCACTACCAGTACTTTACAATGGTAAATTCCATGAAGTTGCTAAGTACTTAACACTAGATGGACATGTTAGAAACTTTACTACTTGGGTTATGGGTGCAGAATTCTTCAACTCCCTAACTGCTGAACAACAACAAATTTTAATGGAAACAGGTAATGAAGCTGGCCTATACAACAACGAACTTCAAGAACAAGTAAATGAAGAGACATTAGAATTATTTAAAGCTGAAGGTGTTGAAATAATTGAGGTAGATCCAGCAGTATTCCAAGAAGCTGCGAAATCTTTCTACTCTCTTCCAGAATTTACATCTATCTGGTCAGAAGGACTATATGACACAGTGAAAGATGCTATGAAATAAAGCATAGTTTCAGTTATCACTAAGGATATTTTATAAGGTGTATATCGTATCCGGAGACTATCTAGTCTCCGGATACTAAGATATAGCAAAAACAATAAAATTTAACGGTTTTCTGGATATTTACTTGAGGAGGGCATACATGGAGATTAAAAATAAAGTACTTAAGTACTTGTTAGATATGGATTATTTTATTGCAGGCATATCATTGATTATGCTTATTGGGACAACATTTATGGGTGTTCTAATGCGTTATTTCTTCAACAACCCTTATACTTGGTTAGAGGAGTTTCAGCTTTGGTGTTTTGTTTGGTTAGTGTTTTTTGGATCTGGGGCAGCATTTCGCAGTGGTAGCCATGTATCCATAGATGTTGTGGTGGATCTTATGCCACCTATTGCAAGAAAAATAGTAGGGGTATTTGGATATATAGTGGTTATGTTTATACTTGCTTATATCATGTTTCATGGATCGAATCTTGTAAAACAACTATTAGATACAGGTAGGTATACAAATATACTAAAGGTACCGTATCCTGTTATCTATTCAGCGCTTCCAATCGGTTGTGTATTAATGATGATCAATCACACAATTGTTACAGCCCTGTTATTTTTTACAGAAAAAGTTGAGACAGAAGGGACTGAGGAAGAATGGATATAAGTGCTGTTGGCTTAGGAGCTATTATTGTATTGGTATTTTTATTTTTACAGATTCCAGTTTTTGCTTCCTTGCTTGCTGGTTCTGTTACGTATTTCATGCTAACGCCAAATATTCCAACACAGATCATTGCACAACGTGTTATTTCTGGTATTGAGAGTATCCCTCTTCTTGCAGTTCCATTTTTTGTTTGTGCAGGCGTATTTATGAATTATTCAGGAGTAACAAAACGAGTAATGGAATTTTGTGAAATCCTTATGGGTAGGACGTCTGGAGGACTGGCACAGGTAAACGTATTATTATCTACGCTAATGGGTGGTTTGTCGGGATCTAATTTAGCGGATGCAGCAATGCAGGCAAAAATGTTGGTTCCTGAGATGGAGAAAAAGGGTTTTTCTAAGGAATTCTCTTCAGTAGTTACAGCTTCTTCTGCTATGATTACACCATTGATTCCGCCCGGTATTGCAATGATTATCTATGGATCTATCGCAAATGTTTCCATAGGCAGATTGTTTATAGCTGGGATTGGACCTGGTATATTATTATGCGTTTCAATGATGATATTAGTATCGGTCATTTCTAAAAAACGTGGCTATAAGCCAGCTCGAGAGACCCGTGTCACACCGAAGGAATTAATCAGTGGGCTTGGAACCGCAGCGTTACCTCTCTTCTTACCTGTTATTATCATTGGGGGGATTCGTTTAGGAATATTCACACCAACTGAAGCTGGTGCTGTTGCAATTATCTATTCACTTATACTTGGGGCGGTTTATCGAGAAATGAAGTTTTCACACATCATTACAGGACTGAAGGAGACCATCACTAGTACTGCTTCTATTATGCTTATTGTTGGGGCAGCTTCTGCCTTTGCATGGGTACTGACTAGAGAGCAGATTCCACAACAAATGACAGGACTCATTGTCAGTATGATTTCCAACAAATATGTATTCCTTATTGCAGTAAATATATTTCTAATTTTCGTAGGTATGTTTATTGAAGGAAATGCGGCTATGATTGTATTAGTACCATTATTAGCACCAGTTGCTGTAGAGTACGGTGTTAATGAAATACAATTTGCAATGATATTCATATTTAACATGGCTGTTGGCTGTTTAACACCACCTATGGGGACACTTATGTTTGTCACATGTGGAATCACAAAGTGCAAAATCAAAAATTTTATTAAAGAAGCGATACCATTCTATATACTACTTTTGATATGTTTAATGCTATTAACATTCGTGCCAGTATTTTCCACTGGTCTTGTGGATTTGATATACTAAGAGATGCAAGTAGAAATTAAGAATTCCATATTAAACTTATAAAAATCAGGGATTTGAATTGTCTACTAATAAAATTCCAAAATAGGTGGGATCGTCTAAATGAATAAATCTAATGCAGTACAATTACCCTTGAAAGATAAAGCCTACAACTTAATAAAAGAGCAAATTATTAAATGCCAACTCATGCCAGGGAGTGATCTGTCAGAGGCACAGATTGCCATGGAACTGGGGATTAGTAGAACACCCGTGAGAGAGGCCGTATTACAATTGAACCGAGAGGGATTTATAACGATATATCCTCGAAAAGGAATGATTGTTTCCTCAATATCTGTTAAGGACATACAAGAAGTGTTTCAGATAAGAGAAATGATAGAGCCTCATATGGCTAAAACCGCCTGTAAGAATATGTCTAAAGAATACCTGCTAGGGTTGAAAGAGAAATTTAAAGCGATAAAATTTGGTTTAGATAGCGCAAGTGATATGGCGTATTTTGACCTAGATATAGAATTTCATAAGTATATCCTTGAGAGGGGAAATAACAATCATTTGATAAGGTTTATGAATGAGATATTTGACTTAGACTATAGGATTCGCGTTATGTCAACTTTAGATCGAGATGATGTTGAAAAAAGATCATCACCTGAACATTTTGATATTATTGATGCGCTAATTTCTAAGGATGAGAAACGAATAGAGGACACAATACGAAGACATTTAATAAATTCTCGTGAAGTAGCTTTGATGAGAATTTATTAGTGAAAAATAGAAGACGTATTAAAGATAAAAAATATAATTGACTTTAAAACAATAGATGTTCTAATCTAAAGGGCATACGAGGGAGAGATAAATATGGAAAAAATGAAAGCAGTTCATATTAACGACGACGCTACAATACAAGTTGTAGAGATAGATCGGCCAACACCTAAAAAGGGAGAGGCGCTTTTAAAGATAAAATACTGTGGCATCTGTGGTTCCGATATTCAGACATATACAGGAAATCAACCATTTGCAACATATCCAAGGATTCCAGGCCATGAATTTTCTGCTGAAATCATAGAAATCGAAGAAAATGATATGGGATTACAGAAGGGGATGATTGTCACTGCAAATCCATATTTTAATTGTGGAAAATGCTACTCCTGTCTGAGAGGAAAAGTAAATTGCTGTGAGAACAATGAAACAATGGGCGTACAAAGAGATGGATCCTTTGCGGAGTACATTGTCATGCCAATAGAAAGAATCGTGGATGGTAAAGGGCTAGATGCAAAGACATTATCCCTCATTGAACCCTTTAGTATTAGTTACCATGCTGTTAATCGAGTTAATATACAAAAGGGCGACAAGGTCTTGGTAATAGGTGCAGGGGCCATTGGTATTTTTGCAGCACTTGCAGCGAAGCTCAGAGGTGCTGAGGTTTATATCTCTGATATTTTTGATGAAAGACTTGAAGCTGCATTGAAAATGGGAGCAGACGGAACGATCAATGTAAAGAATGAAAACCTACAAGAACGTGTCAAAGACATTACCAATGGAAATGGAATGGACGTTTGTATCGAAGCAGTAGGAATGCCAGAAACCTTCTTAGACTGCATTGAAAATGTATGCTTTGGGGGGAAAATAGGTCTAATCGGGAATGGTAAAAGAGAAACGACATTTAACCATTCTATTTTACTAAAAAAGGAATTAGATGTTTATGGTTCAAGAAATAGTTTGAATGATTTTATACCACTAGTTGATTTGGTTTCTAAAGATAAAATCGATATCCTTCAGATTGTATCGGATATTTTACCCTTGGAGAATGTGAAAGAAGCATTTGACCTACTAAAAAATAATGACGGTAGTAAAATGAAGGTACTGGTTGAGTTTGATAAAGTATAAATAATAAATAAAAGAAGCTCTTTGGTGGTTGTGCAAAGGGCTTTTAAGCATAAACATTTTGTAAAACCAGGAATTTATTAAAAAAGGAGGAAAAATAATGAAATTGAATAAAACCATTTATAAGGAAGCTAGGAATTACCCAGAAAAAATAGTGCAATTTGGAGAAGGTAACTTTTTAAGAGCCTTTGCTGATTGGACAATAGACAAAATGAATAAAGAAGCCAATTTTAATAGTGGGGTTGTTGTGATTCAACCTTTACAGGGAGGGTTAATAGATAAACTCAATGACCAGGATGGTTTATACACTTTATATCTCAATGGTATAAAGGATGGTGAAGTTGTAAGTGAGCACGCAGTCATTGATTGTGTTACTAGAGGCATCAATACTTATACAAATTATGATGAATATCTAGCAGTAGCAGAAAACCCAGAGCTAAGATTTATGATATCCAATACCACAGAGGCAGGAATTACTTATAATGAGCAAGACCGATTAGAAGACAGACCTCAAGCTAGTTTTCCAGGCAAGTTAACTGCCCTATTATATCACAGATTTAAAACTTTCAATGGAAGTAAGGATAAGGGTCTTGTTTTTATTCCTTGTGAATTAATTGAAAAAAATGGTGAAAAGCTTAAGGAAACGGTACTGAAGCTTGCGGCGCTTTGGAACTTAGAAAATGATTTTAAGGTATGGATTGATGAAGCCAATACATTTTGTAATAGTCTAGTTGATCGAATCGTACCTGGATATCCCAAGGAAAGAATGGAAGAGATTCGTCAAGAATTAGGATATGATGATGATTTAGTAGTAGAAGGGGAACCATTCCATCTATGGGTAATTGAAGGGCCAGCTTGGGTCAAGGAAGCGTTCCCAGCTCATAAAGTAGGATTAAATGTGTTAGTGGTAGATGACATGACTCCCTATAGAACCAGAAAGGTTAGAATTTTAAATGGAGCACATACCAGTATGGTTCCTGTAGCCTATTTATACGGAATTGATACCGTTAGAGAATCTGTGGAAGATTCTGTAGTGGGTCAATTCATTAAGGAAACAATTTTTGAAGAAATCATTCCCACTTTAGATTTACCTAGGGAAGAATTGGACGGGTTTGCAAATGATGTATTAGACCGATTCAGAAACCCCTTTATTAAGCATCAATTAATGAGCATCTCATTAAACTCAATGTCAAAATTTGAAACAAGGGTACTTCCTTCTATTTTAGAGTATGAAAATAGAAAAGGTGAATTGCCGAAAAAATTAACGTTCTCGCTAGCAGCATTAATTGCCTTCTATAAAGGAGAACGAAATGGAGAAAAAATTGCGTTAACTGATGATGCAGCCATTTTAGAACAATACAAAACCCTTTGGAAAGCTTATGAGGGAAAAGAAGACCAATTAAAGCATATCGTAACAACTATATTATCCAATGAAAAGATATGGAAAATGGACTTAAATCAAATTAGTGGGTTAACGGATATGGTGACCAATTATCTTAGCAAAATTCAAGAACATGGAGTTAAAAATGTATTGCAAAGGATGATGAAATAAAATGAAATCATTCATTAAAATCAACGAAACGGATAATGTAGTGGTGGCTTTAACTGACTTAAAGAACGGTGAAATAATTGAACTAGGCGATTTACAAGTGGTACTCCAAGAAGAAATAAAAAGAGGCCATAAGTTTGCATTGAAAGAGATCACACAAGGAGAGCACATCTTAAAGTATGGTGCGCCCATCGGATATGCAACACAGACAATAGCAAAAGGTCATTGGGTACACTCTCATAATACCAAAACAAATCTAGAGGGAGTGAGTGAATATCAATTCAATCAAAAACTCAATGAATTAATAGCGGAAAATAGAAATCTGAATTTTGATGGGTACCGCAGAAGAAATGGAAGTGTGGGGATCCGAAACGAACTATGGATTGTACCTACGGTTGGGTGCGTCAATGGTATTGCACAAATGATTATTGAGAAATTCAAAGAGGAAGTCAAACCAGAAGGCATAGATGCCATTGAAGTATTTAAGCACAACTATGGTTGCTCTCAGCTGGGGGATGACCATAAAAATACAAAGGTCATATTAGGTGATGTTGTGAGACATCCTAATGCCGGTGGCGTGTTAGTCCTTGGATTAGGCTGTGAAAACAATTATATTTCCGCATTTAAGGAAGATCTAGGTGAATATGATCAAGATAGAGTTCGTTTTCTCATTACCCAAGAGGTAGGTGATGAGGTTCAAGAGGGTGTTAACCGCTTGAAGGATCTTTATGAAGAAATGAAAACCGATAAAAGAGAGGTTGTTTCTATCTCTGAATTAAAGATTGGATTAAAATGTGGTGGTTCCGATGGACTCTCTGGTATCACAGCTAATCCATTACTAGGTGTTTTTTCTGATTTCCTTATTTCTCAAGGTGGAACAACGATCTTGACAGAAGTGCCAGAGATGTTTGGAGCAGAGAATATATTAATGGGTCGTGCAGAAAATGAAGATGTATTTGATAAAACCGTGAATCTTATTAATGATTTCAAACAGTACTTCATTGAACATAAGCAACCAATTTATGAAAATCCTTCTCCAGGCAATAAAGAAGGAGGAATCACCACCCTTGAAGAAAAATCCCTTGGATGCACTCAAAAAGGTGGCATAGCCACAGTTGTGGATGTACTAAAGTATGGTGAAACTTTAAAGAAAAAGGGTTTGAATTTATTGGATGCGCCAGGAAATGACTTGGTGGCAGCAACGGCATTGGGGGCATCTGGCTGTCAGATCGTATTGTTCACAACGGGCAGAGGAACTCCCTTTGGAAGCTTTGTCCCAACCATAAAGATTTCGACTAATTCAGCAATATATAATCTGAAGCCACATTGGATTGATTTCAATGCAGGCACCTTGGTAGAGAATGAGACAATGGAAGAAGCTTTGGAAAGATTTATTGAATATATTATTGAAGTGGCCAATGGAAAATTGGTAAACAACGAAAAAAATAACTTTAGAGAAATATCTATATTCAAGACAGGTGTTACATTATAAATTAATTTTATTTAATATATAAAAAGTCCTTCGAAAGCTGTGGTAATTTGGAGGGCTTTTTTGTTGCGATAGATTATATGATGATTGTGAATTTAGCGAGTGGTCAAGGAGAAGAGGGTTGAAATTGGGGATGAGGTGATGCTAAGCTATACTTAGCCAGAAGTCGGGGGCTTTGAAGCCCCTCTAGCTTCTGGCTATTTTTTCAGTGTGAAAACATAGTAGAAGGAATTTATCAGAATATATAGAAACATAAAAAGAAAGCAAGCGATTCAGGAATACCTAATCTTTTTAAAGGGAAAGACAGTGTAGTGAAT
The DNA here is from genome assembly GCF_000016985.1 of Alkaliphilus metalliredigens QYMF. Taxonomy (NCBI): domain Bacteria; kingdom Bacillati; phylum Bacillota; class Clostridia; order Peptostreptococcales; family Natronincolaceae; genus Alkaliphilus; species Alkaliphilus metalliredigens. The sequence goes on from NC_009633.1 coordinate 581,590, forward strand.
GTTCAAGTATCAGTTAATCATATAGGGGGGCGCATAAAATGAAGAAGTATATTATGGCTTTAGATCAAGGAACCACAAGCTCAAGGGCAATATTGTTTGATCAAGAGGGTAAAAGAGTAGGAAGTTCACAGAAAGAATTCACTCAATTTTATCCAAAGGCAGGATGGGTAGAGCATGATCCAATGGAGATATGGGGAACACAGAGTGGTGTTGCCAGAGAGGTTTTAGAAACAACGGGGATCAGTACTCAGGATATCGCAGCAATTGGGATTACAAACCAAAGAGAAACCACAATCATATGGGATAAAAACACAGGCAAGCCTATATACAATGCCATCGTTTGGCAATGTAGAAGAACTGCAGGGATTTGTGATGAATTAAAGGCACAAGGCATGGAGACCTACATTAGAGAGAACACGGGATTGGTGGTAGATGCATACTTTTCCGGAACCAAGGTGAAATGGATATTAGATCACGTAGAGGGAGCAAGAGAAAAGGCTGAAAATGGGGAATTGTTATTCGGTACAGTGGATAGTTGGTTGATATGGAATTTAACAAGAGGAAAGGTACATGTAACTGATTATTCCAATGCCTCAAGAACCATGTTATATAATATCAAGGAATTAAAATGGGATGAAAAAATATTAGAGGCATTAGATATTCCAAAATCTATGCTTCCAGAAGTAAAGGCCTCCAGTGAAGTTTATGGACATACAGACCATCAAACATTTGGTGGCGCTGACATTCCCATAGCAGGAGCGGCGGGGGATCAACAGGCTGCATTATTTGGCCAAGCATGTTTTCAACCTGGAATGGCTAAAAACACCTATGGAACAGGATGCTTTATGTTGATGAATACAGGTGAAAAATTTGTGCCATCTGAAAATGGACTCTTAACTACTTTAGCATGGGGTGTAGATGGGAAGGTAGAGTATGCTTTAGAGGGAAGTATCTTTGTAGCTGGGGCTGCGGTTCAGTGGCTGAGGGATGAACTAAGGATAATCAGAGATGCAGAGGACACTGAGTATTTAGCCACAAAGGTGGCGGATTCCAATGGTGTTTATGTAGTACCGGCCTTTACGGGTATGGGGGCACCTTATTGGGATATGTATGCAAGAGGTGCAATCCTAGGGTTGACAAGGGGAGCTAAAGCTGAACATATTATCAGAGCCACATTAGAGTCAATTGCTTATCAAACGAGAGATGTATTGGAGGCCATGCAGGAGGATTCTGGGATTGAATTACGCTCCTTAAAGGTCGATGGTGGTGCTGTTTCGAATAATTTTTTAATGCAGTTTCAAGCGGATATATTAGGAGTCCAGGTAGATAGACCTGAGATTATAGAGACAACCGCCCTAGGAGCTGCCTATCTTGCTGGACTGGCAGTAGGCTTTTGGCGTGATAAAAATGAAATTGCTAATAAGTGGAAGGTGGATACTGTTTTTAGTCCAACAATGGAAAATACTAAAAAAGAAAAAATGTATAGAGGATGGAAACGAGCAGTGAATCGTGCCTTGAAATGGGAGCTAGAAGAGGAATAACAACAAATGGTACCACAAAGGCCAACAGCGCTATATTTGTTTTCAAGTACTTTACAAAGTAAAAAGCATGTGGTAACATGAGAATATATTAACAGGAATTACAATATGTGGTATTTTTTCAATTTTCAGAAAGTACTTTTACAGAGGATTTAATTAAATATAATGAAACTATTGGAGACAGGAGAATTGGAGCGTCAACAGTGGGCAATATAATGTACTGTAGCTGTGAGTTACAGGGTTATTGTTCTATTGTTGCTTTTTATTGCATGTCTATTTTATTGACTCTATTTATCTAAGGGATGTTCAATAAGTGGATTATGGACAGGAGTAAGTCCCGTTTACTTATGAAATAATTAAACTGCCACAAGCTAGAGGAAAACGTTAACGTTAATCAAATTAACAATAGAAAGGGGGCATGAAGAAACAAATTTGTAGCCAAGTCTAATTTTAGAATGCATGTCCATCTAAGGGTAGCTAAAGGTATGAACTCAAAAAAGGGAGGATTATATTATGAAAAAATTGGGAATAAAGTTAAGCGTTATACTGGTGTTATTACTACTAATCACAGGGGTTTTGACGGCATGCGGCGGAGGGGAAACACCGGCAGAAGCGGAAACGGAGGGTGAAGTAACAACAGAAGTAGAAAGTGACGATGACTACAAATTGGTCTTAAGATTGAGTCATGTATTCTCACCTGAGGAGCAACTGACTAAGTCAATGGATTTAGTTGCAGATAGCATTTATGAAAAAACAAATGGTGCTATTGAAATCCAAACATTTCCACAGGGACAAATCGCTGCTTACAAGGATGGCGTAGAGCAAGTGGTTAGAGGGGCAGACTTTATTTCTGTTGAGGATCCTTCATACATAGGAGACTATGTACCTGACTTTACCGCAATGGTTGGTCCTATGTTATACGATACTTATGCTGAATATGTGGCTATGACAGATACCGAATTAGTGGCAGACATGAAAAGAAGAGCAGAAGAAAAAGGCATCAAAATCCTTTCTTTAGATTATGTATTTGGTTTTAGAAATGTAATCACAGACAAAGTAATCGAAACCCCAGCGGATTTAAATGGTGTTAGATTAAGAGTACCTGGAAGTCAATTGTTTATCGAAACATTAAACGCCATGGGTGCCAATTCAACACCGCTACCATGGGGAGAAACGATTTCCGCTATGCAACAGGGGGTTGTTGATGGGATCGAAGGCTCTGAATTCACAAATCTTGGTAACAGTATTTATGAAGTAAGAAAAAATGTGGCATTAACCCGTCATTTCCTTGGTGCTTGCGGTGTTTATATTTCAACTGACGTATGGGATGGAATTCCAGCAAAATACCAAAAAATTATCCAAGATGAGTACAATGCTGGTGCCATTCATATGGTGGAACTATTAACAGAGCAACATGCAGGTGTTGTTGAGGAATTAGAATCCTATGGTGTCCAGTTTAATGAAGTAGACCGAGAGGCTTTTGTAGAAGCAACTGCTCATATTTATGATACATTCCCTGGTTTAACACCTGGAATCTATGACTTGCTTCAAGAGGAGCTAGCTATCATAAGAGGACAATAGTAGAAATAGGTCGGTTCTTAATATAATTATAAATAAAGACAACTAATATTATCCTAATAGAATAAGAATATTATAGGAGATTACTTGCTATAATCATTCATCTATTAGGATCGTTTTTTTACCATCAATTCAACCATGAGGACGTAAGGAGTCGTGATGAGTATGAGAAGAATAATCAATAATCTTGAGGAAATCATAAGTTCCTTTTTTGTAAGTATAACCGTTTCTTTAGTCATTTTAAATGTAATCCTAAGATATGTTTTTAATATGGGAATATACTGGTCAGAGGAAGCTGCTACCATTAGCTTTGTATGGAGTGTTTTTATAGGAGCAGGTGCATGCTATAAGAAAAAGATGCATATTGGAATTGATTTATTGACACAGCTGGCATCCGTAAAGGTTCAAGGCATTATTCATCTCCTAGTCAATTTAGCTCTAGTGGGAATTAATGGATATATCACCTACTTAAGTATCGTCTTTGTAAGAGCATCTGTGGGCAAGCCAACGGCTGTTTTAGGCATTTCATCTGCATATATGAGTGCCGCAGTATTAGCTGGATTTGCCATTATGACCTTCCATTCTATTCGATTTTTTATTGCGGGAGTAAAGGTATTGATTACAGGGGAAGTAAATAAAGAAGTGGAAGAAGCCAATATCATATCAAAGTAGGAAACAGCAAGAATATAAATGAGTAGGAGTGATGAAAATGGCTTATGTACCAGTGGCAATTGTATTTTTATTATATTTCTCAAGCATTCCAATAGCCTTTGCTCTATTTGCTGCAACATTATCATACTTTACCTTTATCAATACAGGTATGCCGGTTGATTTGGTTTTGCAAAGGTTTATTACTAGCACAGCTTCCTTTCCGCTATTAGCCATTCCATTTTTCATTATGGCAGGTGCCATTATGAACTACGCAGGGATCAGCTCTAAGTTAATGAAAATGGCCGATGTACTGACTGGACATATGGTGGGTGGGCTGGCACAGGTGAATGTGGTGTTAAGCACCCTAATGGGTGGCATATCAGGGTCTGCCAATGCAGATGCTGCAATGCAGTGTAAAATTTTGGTGCCGGAGATGGAAAAAAGAGGGTTTAATCGAGCTTTCTCAGCGGCCATTACCGCAGCCTCCTCTTCGATTGCACCGGTGATCCCTCCAGGTATTAACTTGATCATCTATGCACTGATTGCAAATGTATCTGTGGGAAGGATGTTTGTGGCGGGATATGTACCTGGGTTGTTGATGTGTCTCGCTCTAATGGTGACTGTGTCTATTATCTCAAATAAAAGAAGTTATAAGCCATCTAGAGAAAAAAAAGCAACATTAATGGAAGTTTTACTACAAACAAAGGAATCAATTTGGGCATTATTTTTACCCTTTGGCATTATCATGGGATTACGTTTTGGAATGTTTACACCTACAGAAGCAGGTGCCATCGCTGTATTATTCTGTACACTGGTTGGATTTTTTGTGTATAAGGAATTGAAAATACAACACTTTCCTGAAATATTGAAGGATACCATTTATGGTACAAGCTCAGTCATGTTAATTATTGTTGCCGCATCTGTATTTGGATACTATATGAGCTGGGAAAGAATTCCACAAAGTATTACTTCTGTTTTATTAAATGTAACAGAAAGCAAGGTAATGATGCTTATGGTAATCAACCTGTTACTTTTGTTTATGGGAATGTTTTTGGAAGGGGGCGCAGCACTGATTATTGTGGCACCATTACTGGTTCCTGTGGTTGTGAGTCTTGGTGTTGATCCAATCCATTTTGGGATTATTGCCATTGTCAATATCATGATTGGCGGGGTGACACCACCCTTTGGATCCATGATGTTCACCACATGTACCATTACAGGGGTTCCGATTACTGACTTCATCAGAGAGGTTTATCCCTTTATTATTGCATTACTTGTTGCATTACTGCTTGTGACATACCTACCAGGATTAATTTTATTTTTACCAAATCTAATGTAATTTTAGGAGGCTGAAAATAGATGTTAATGATTGCCCATCGAGGCGCATCGGGAGATGCTCCAGAAAACACCATAGCAGCTATGGATTTAGCAATAAAGCAGAATTGTGATGGCATCGAAATGGATGTGCAACTCACAAAGGACGGACAGGTTATTGTTTGTCATGATTGGACTGTAGATAGAACCACAAATGGAACTGGAGAAATTAGAAATTTAACAGTAGAAGAAATTAAAAAACTAGATGCAGGGTCATGGTTTTCTGAAAAATTCACAGGAGAAAAAATACCTACATTAGAAGAAGTGATTAACCATGTACCACATTCTCTGTTATTAAATATTGAAATCAAAATACAGGCATTTGATGATAGGGATATCGCAAAACAGGTACTGGTGATTTTAGAAAAATATGATAGAATAGAGAATACGATTGTTTCATCTTTTAATCATTTACAGATTCAAAGGATAAAAAAATTAAAGCCCGCGGTGAAAATTGGATCTTTATATGAGGCCTATCTTTTGAACCCTTGTGACTACTTCAAGCAAAATGATTTGAACCTGTATAGTTTTCATGCTTGCGGGTATTATATCAATCATGAAGTGATCAAAGAGCTACAGGATAATCATATAAAGGTGTATTGTTGGACTATAAACGATAAAGAAAATGCAAATTTGCTTAAGGATATGGGGGTAGATGGCATCATTTCTAACTTTCCAGATATGTTAAAATAAGGGTAGATTATATATTTTTGTCTATTGAAGGATTATGTGAAACAGTGAGAAAGACACATGAGTATTGGCATTGAATGAGCCATATCATAACGAATAGCTGGCGTGTGTGTTTACATTTATAAAAGGGGTGTTAATGAGATGAAGGAAACGATATTTGAGAGAATAGTAGAGAATCCAATTATTGCAGCTATTCAGAAAGAATCTGACTTAGACATTGCGCTACTATCTCAGGTAAACACCATATTTTTATTGCGTGCGGATATTTTTAATATTAAATATTTAGTTGACAAGATTAAAAGTAATGATAAAAGTGTCTTTATTCATATGGACTTTTTAGAGGGAATAGGAAGAGATGCCAAAGCCATTGATTATATTGCCAAAGTGGTTAAACCGGATGGCATTATTAGTACCAAGAGTAGCCACATAAAGATTGCCAAAGAAAAAGGAATGTTTACGATACAACGTTTTTTTCTCATTGATAATCAATCCTATAATATGACCATTAAAAGTGTTGAGCTTACACATCCAGATATGATTGAGATCATGCCAGGGGTGATACCGGGCGTTATTGGTCGTATGACTAAGAAATTAACCACACCTGTGATTGCAGGCGGATTAATAGAAAGTAAGCAAGATATTATTGAAGTCTTGAAGGCCGGGGCATTAGGGGCTTCCACTGGGAAAAAAGAATTATGGGAGTTGTAATCAAATAATATATTTCAAGTCAAGATAAAGGCTGAATAAAGAGAGCGAGTCACATTTAAAAGAGAGTAATAACCTTTTTTAGATGTGGCTTTTTTATACAATAGGAAAGTTTTGTTTCCTATTGTATAAAAAACGAGGGGGGACTAATATGATAAGTATAGGTGAAACGATTTTAAGACTCGTTCTTTCTGCACTGACTGGTGGACTGGTGGGAATGGAGAGGGAAGCCAACAATCGACCTGCTGGACTGAGGACCCATGTATTAGTTACATTGGGTTCAACATTGATCATGCTTATATCCATGTATGGCTTTGATGGATTGGGGGTAGATGGTCAAGGAGGAGAGCCTGCAAGGTTAGCGGCACAAGTCGTAAGTGGTATCGGATTTTTAGGGGCAGGTACAATTCTACGTACGGGGAATAACATTAGTGGACTGACGACAGCAGCAAGTATCTGGGTATGTGGTGGAATTGGATTAGCCATAGGCAGTGGATATTATATTGGGGGATTAACCACTGCAGGGATTGTTTTTTTTACGCTTAAAAGTCTAGGATTAGTTGAAAACAAGCTTTTCAAAAAGAAATACAAGTCATTGATTCTACAATGTAGAGAAAGACCTGGATTAGTTGGGGACATTGGACACTTATTAGGAAAGAATAATATTATTATAAAGGATATCAAAGTGATTAATGAATATGACCAATACGATGAATACGATGAAAGTAATTCTATTGAAATTCATTTTATGGTCAAAATACCTTCGAAATTTTATGGTGAAAAGTTCTTTGAAGAGCTCCTGGATATCAATGGAATTCGTGATGCCATGTGGGATGGGACATCGAAAGTATATAATGTAAAAAGAAGTGTTAAATAGTAGAAGAATAAAACATGTAGTCTAAATTACATTTGTATAAATAATAATTAAAGTGTATAATCATTCTAAAGAAATTAGCGTCATTTCGTACTTAGAAAGGTGTGGGTGCAATGAAACCTATCGGATTGGCATACGGTCGAAAAGAAGTATTATTGGGGTTACCGGAAAAAACCCTAGTGCAAGTATTGGAAGGCAAGCCCAATGGGCATGAAAAAACTGAAGAAGCCATTATTGTAGAGGCTTTGAGCAATCCCATGGGAACCGATAGATTGCAGGATATTGTGAAGGCAGGACAGCGGGTATGCCTTGTGATTTCCGATGTCACAAGAGCTTGGCAGAAAATGAGTCTGTATCTTCCTTATATCGTTGAAGAACTAAACCAAGCGGGAATCCTAGATGAAAATATTATTTTTCTCTGTGCAACCGGTTCTCATCGAAAACAATCAAGAGAAGAACATAAACTGCTTTTAGGAGAAGAACTAGCGCTGCGCTTTCAGGTGATCGATCATGACTGCAGAGATGAGAGTAATCTAGTTGATCTGGGGAAGACAAGCTTTGGAACCCCAGTTCAAATCAATCGAATTGCCATGGATTGTGATCATATTATTATAACCGGAGCCATTGTATACCACGATTTAGTTGGCTGGGGAGGGGGCAAAAAATCAATCCTTCCTGGAATTGCGGGGTATCAGTCCATTATGGGTAACCATGGATTATCCTTAAGTCATATAGAGGGTGCGGGAACCCATCCCCATGTCAAGAGTGGGAATATTGTCCAAAATCCATTGCATGAGGATATGTTAGAAGCTGCCGGTATTGTCAATCCTTCCTTTTTATTTAATGTGATGATGGATGAGGCAGGTAACATTGGAAATGCCGTTGCAGGGCATTTTGAAGGGGCCCATGAAGTAGGACGAAAGCTAGTCAGTGAAAGTGATGGTATATTTATTAATGAAAAGGCAGATTTGGTTATTGCTTCTGCAGGTGGATTTCCCAAGGATATGAACCTATATCAAGCTTCTAAGGCTTTAAGTAATGGTAAGGAAGCCCTTAAGCCAGGTGGAACAATGATATTGTTATGTCAGTGTGAGGAAGGCTTTGGACATCCTGAGGTTCAAGAAATCATCACTGGTTTTGAAAGTAACCTAGCCCGTGAAACGGAATTGAGAAGAAATTATACCATTGCAAAATATGCTGGTTTTTTAGTCACTGAAATTGCTGCTAAATATAAAGTGATACTGGTGTCTGAAATTGATCCAGTACTGCTAGAGGCAGCCAATATTAAAGTAGTGAGCACCCTAGAATCGGCATTAAAGTTAGTTGGTGGAATACAAGATGCAATCTTAAAAACCTATGTGATTCCTAAGGCGGCAAATGTATTGCCTATAGTAGCCAGTGATTCTAATTAATTGGATTTTAGATAAAGATGCCCTTGAAGGATCAACTCTTCAAGGACATTTTTTATATAACAGGAAAATGAATTGAAATAAAATCATATTATTATGAATTTTTTGTTGAAATGAAAAAGACTTTGTGATAGTATGTTCATATTGATTCAACAAATGTACACTGTAGATAAACAAAAGGGAGGTGTAATGATGGAGCGTGATGGGGGTACCCATTATATTGTTAACGAAAAAGCACTGCCGATCGTACTCTTAAAGACCGTGGAAGCAAAGGAATTACTAAAAAAAGGTGAGGTCGTGACCATCCATGAAGCAGTGGACCGGGTAGGCATGAGTCGCAGTGCCTACTACAAGTATAAGGACTACATCTTCCCTCTTTATGAAATGAATAAGGGGAAAATCATTACAATGCATTTGATATTAAAACATCTTCCAGGTATTTTATCCGAGGTACTAAACCAAATAGCGGAGTCTGAGGCTAGTGTTTTAACCATTAACCAAAGTATTCCTGCCCATGGAATCGCCAATATTTCCGTAGCATTAGAAACGAGACAGATGACAATCAATATTGAAGAGTTAATTTTAAAGATGGAACAAATAAAAGGAGTGCAGAAAATCAATATACTTGCACAGGAGTAGTTTTAAATTATATTGCTTAAGTGAGTAAGCAAGGACGAGGGGATGATAAAATTGGGGAAAATAAAAATTGCTTTGCTAGGAATGGGAACAGTGGGAACCGGAGTATGGCAGATTGTACATGAGAATAAAGAAGAGATATTGAGAAGCTGTGGCTATGAAATTGAGGTCTCAAAAATTTTAGTGAGGGATTTAGAAAAAAAGAGAAATGCAGATATTCCACAGTCATTATTGACAACAAACTATGAAGAGATTGTCAATGATAAAGAGATCGAAATCGTGGTAGAGCTCATGGGAGGCATTGAGCCAGCTAAGGGCTATATTATGAAGGCCATTGAAAATAAAAAACATGTGGTGACGGCCAACAAAGCATTAATCGCATCCCATGGAGATGAAATCATAGAAAAAGCAAAAGAGAAAAAGGTGATAATCCAATATGAAGCCAGTGTTGGTGGGGGAATTCCAGTTCTACAGGCAATCAAAGAGGGGTTATCAGGCAATAAAATTCAAGAAGTCATGGGAATTGTCAATGGCACAACCAATTATATTTTAACAAAAATGACCAAAGAAAAAGTGGATTTTGAAACGGTATTAAAAGAAGCCCAAGATAAGGGTTATGCAGAAGCAGATCCAACTGCAGATATTGAAGGCTATGATGCAGCACATAAATTAACGATTTTGGCCTCCTTATCCTTTGGATCAAATGTTAACTTTGATAGTGTCTACCGAGAGGGGATCACAAAAATCACACCCTTAGATATTGAATATGCAGATGAATTGGGATATGCCATTAAGCTTTTGGCCATAGGCAAGGAAAAGGACAACGAAATGGAATTGAGAGTTCACCCAACATTTATCCCTTTATCCCATCCATTAGCAGCGGTGGGGGATGCTTTCAATGCAGTCTTTTTAAAGGGCAATGCAGTAGGTGAATTAATGTTTTATGGAAAGGGTGCTGGGGATTTACCAACTGGAAGTGCGGTTGTGGGAGATATGATATCCATTATTAAAAACAAATGTAATTTAGCTGATGAATCCTTGAAAACAGTAGACAAAAAGCCAAATAAGTCTGTGAAGCCTATGTCCGAAATAAATTGTGAATACTATATTCGTGTCATGGTGAAGGATCGACCTGCGGTGTTGGGAAAAATCGCCTCATTAATAGGAGATAGTGGTGTCAGCTTATCCACAGTGATTCAAAAGGGGGAAGGGGACCCTTCTGTATCCCTTGTCTTTATTACACATCGAACAAATGAAGGTAATATAAAGCGAGCCTTAGATGCGATTATAGCAGTCCCTGAGGTAGTAGAGCTTGCCAACCTAATTCGTGTGGAGAATAGCTAGATAGAAAACAACTAAAAACAGCTTAAATAGCTAATAAAGGGAGGCATTCATTATGTGGGAAGGTATCATATCAAAATATAGCAGTTATTTTGGCGTAGCAGATGGGGAAAAGGTCATTACGTTAAATGAAGGAAATACACCTTTAATTGCAGCAGAGAATATAGGAGAGATGCTAGGAGGCATCAAATTATATCTGAAATATGAAGGATTAAATCCAACGGGATCCTTTAAGGACAGAGGGATGACCATGGCGGTTTCTAAGGCTGTGGAAGCAGGAAGCAAAGCCATTATCTGTGCGTCAACTGGAAATACATCAGCGGCAGCGGCAGCCTATGCTGCAAAGGCTGGTATACAATGTTTTGTATTAATTCCTAATAAAAAAATTGCACTTGGAAAGCTTTCACAGGCCGTTATTTATGGAGCTAAGATCATACCTGTAGAGGGGAACTTTGATGATGCCCTACGGATTGTACAGGAGATTGCGGCTGAAGGAAGGGTGACTCTAGTGAATTCAGTTAACCCCTATCGTTTAATTGGTCAAAGATCAGGGGCTTATGAGGTTTGTGAGCAATTAGAGGGGGAAATTGACTATTTATCTATTCCTGTAGGGAATGCAGGTAATATCTCTGCCTACTGGGCAGGGTTTAAAGATTACTTTGAAGCAGGGAAACTGAAAAAGTTACCTGTCATGCTAGGATTTCAGGCTGAGGGGGCTGCACCTATCGTTGAAAATCGAATTTTCGAAAATCCGGAGACTGTTGCAACGGCCATTCGAATTGGGAACCCTGCCAGCTGGGAAAAGGCAGTGGCTGCCCGGGATGATTCCAAAGGACTGATAGATAAGGTAACTGATGAAGAAATATTAAGTGCCCAAAGACTCTTAGCATCAAAGGAAGGGATTTTTGTTGAGCCAGCCTCTGCTGCCAGTGTAGCTGGGGTCATTCAACTTAGCAAAAAAGGTTATTTTAAAAAGGGTCAAAAAGTCGTATGCGTGTTGACGGGGAATGGGTTAAAGGATCCCTCTGTAGTAGATGTGGAGAAGGAACTCAAGGTCTATGGCGTACATACGGAGGAAATAAAAATACTCATTAATGAATGTTTAGGAGGAGAGTAATATGATACATGTGACTGTACCAGCTACCACTGCCAATGTGGGACCTGGATTTGACTGCTTAGGAATTGCTCTTTCTCTATATAATCATATTGAAGTGGAGGAAATACCTGAGGGACTGGTCATAGAAGTAAGTGGTGTGGATCAGGATCTGATTGAAAAAGATGAGGGAAATTTAGTTTATCAAAGCATGTTAAAGGCTTTTAAAGCCATTGGGTACCAACCTTCAGGATTAAGGATCAAGCAGTATAATGGCATTCCTGTGGCCAGAGGATTAGGAAGTAGCGCTGCTTGTATTGTCGGGGGAGTTTTGGCGGCCAACAAAATGTGTGGAAGTCCATTGAGCCAAGATGAAATGCTAGAAATTGCCGTGGAGGTAGAGGGTCACCCGGACAATGTGGCTCCTGCATTACTTGGTGGTGTTGTTGTATCCAATCGGTATGAAGGAAAGACCCATTATGTTAGGGCTCTGGTGCATGAGGATTTGAAGTTTTTAACAGCAATTCCTAATGTGCCTCTCGGTACAAAGGAAGCAAGAGATGCTTTGCCAAGGGTTGTGGCCTTTGAAGATGCTGTGTTTAATGTAGGGAAATCTTCATTGTTAGTGGCGGCTCTGTTTTCAGGAGACCTAGAGAAAATCAAACCAGCCCTACAGGATCGACTACATCAGTCCTATCGCGCTAAGCTCATGAGCTCATTAGAGTCTGTTTTTTTAGAAACAGAAAAAGCCCATTTAGATAGTGTTTTTTTAAGTGGAGCGGGACCAACAGTGATCTTACTGAGATGGCAAAAAGAGGGACAGCGGGAAATAAAGTTTAGAGATATCATTTATCGCATGGAGGAAAATTGGGAAATACAAGATTTAAAAGGAGATAACATAGGTGCCCAGGTATTGAATTAGATTATCAGTCCCTAATTCAAGAATTTATTTAGTACAAAATCAAGTGAAGGTGCTGTTGATGCCATTAAAAATGCACTAGCTCAAGCAAAAAATTAAAAAAATAGATTTTGAGCTTCATAGGTGATTGACATTTTTGCGTACTCAGGGTACAATAGATAAAATCCAACTCCGTCGCAGGTCCTCTACAAGGGTTTGTTGCGGAGCTTTTTTTTAGAAGTACGTCATGAGGAGACAGGGGGAGTAAGGATGTGTAGGGGAGAGGTCGTATTAACAAATGAATTGGGATTGCATGCAAGGGCTGCAAGTGCATTTATTAAAGAATCGTCAAAGTACAAGTGTGAAATAAAAATTCTCAAAGACAATAATGAGTATAATGGAAAGAGTATTATTAGTATATTGGGTATGGGGGCTGTAACTGGTGATTCAATTACGATCATTTGTGATGGTAGTGATGAAAAAAAAGCCCTAGAGACTTTAATCCAGCTGGTAAAAAATCAATTTCATGAGTAATGCAAGGGATGAAATCTTAAAACAAGAAAGCTGAGAACGATCATATGATCATTGTTCTCAGCTTTTTTTTTTATAACTGTTGACAATGGCATGAGAATATATTAAAATATTGTCTATATACTTTTTCGATTTAACGCTTTAACGTAGTAAAGAAAGCGACTAATTTAAGGATAGGGAGTGGGGGAATGGTTTTAGAAAAGGTGTTTTTGCCCGAGGGGGTACAGGATCTACTCATGAAGGACTGCCATCACCGGCGATTGATAGAGGGGCGACTGATGGAGGAATGGGTCAAACAAGGCTATATGGAGGTCAGTAGTCCTACTTTAGAGTATTATGACTTGTTCAGGCAAGGAGAGCAAATGCTCAGGGGAAATAAAATGTTTAAACTAATAGATGCCAAGGGAGATTTACTTGTACTAAGGCCCGATGGCACCCTGCCTATTGCTAGAATGGTAGCCACAAAAATGAAGGATATGGTATATCCCCTTAAGATTTGCTACATACAGGATATTTTTCGACTAGATCAAGAACAAGCCGGAAAGCAAAGGGAATTTAGGCAAGCCGGGGTCGAGGTTTTTGGGGTGGAATCTTATGAAGCTGACGGACAGGTGATTATCACTGCGATTGAAAGTCTTAAGGCCCTAGGTTTGAGTGATTTTCAAATTGAAATAGGACAAACGAAAATATTACAAAGTATATTGGATTCAATGGCAGTTACCACTGATGAAAAAGATGAAATTATCATGCTAATCCATAACAAAAATTTTAGTACCCTGGAGTCTTTATTGGAGAAACTGGACATTGATCCTAAAACACGATTGATTTTAAAGGAGATTCCCAATCTTTTCGGAACTCCCCAGGGGGTAATGGAGTCAGTAGCCGCCCTGCCCATCAATGACAATATAAAACGAGCACTTGAAGAATTACAACAGATTTGTCACATGATACAAGCATATGGATTTGGGCAATATATTTCCGTAGATTTAGGTATGACTGCCCCCTTAGGATATTATACCGGTATTATTTTTAAAGGATTTACAAAGGACTTAGGAACCATCCTTTGTAGTGGGGGACGTTATGACCGATTGCTAATGAGTTTTGGAATGAACTGTCCTGCCACGGGCTTTGCTCTACTCATTGATCAGATCAGAAAGGCACTACATCTCGGACAGCAGAAAAAAAAGGAATCAGGACCTCCCTATTACTTATTGGTAAGCCATGAAGGACGTCATGAGGAAGTGGCAAAGGAAGCAACGCGGTTGAAGAAAACAGGCTGTATTGTGGAGGTAAGCCTACTAAAGGACCCCCAGGCCATTGACATCTATGCTAAGCGAAGAGGCGTAGATAAAATTATTGAAATAGGAGAGAAAAAATAGGTCCTTGGGCAGTGAAATTCGTTTAATGTGATGACAAGGACTCACGGAGCACTTAAGTAAATCAGCGTTAATTCAGATTAAGTTTTAAGGGGGATTTAAATGAATGTGATTAAAATTGCATTAGCTAAAGGACGGCTTGCGGATCAATCAGTAAAATTATTGGAGTCCATTGGAATCGATTGTGGGCCATTGTTAGATAAGGGAAGAAAGCTGATTGTGGCACTTCCTAAGGATCATTTGGAAGTGGTTTTTGTGAAGGCTCCCGATGTACCCACATACGTGGAGCATGGGGCTGTGGACATGGGGATTGTGGGAAAGGATGTTCTGCTGGAGGCCAATAAACAGCTTTATGAGGTATTGGATTTACAGTTTGGGAAATGTAAATTTTCAGTAGCGGGAAGTACTTCTATGGAAAATTACCCTACACCACATATGCGAGTGGCCACAAAGTATCCTAATATAGCCAAGAATTTCTTTCAATCTAAGGGACAATCGGTGGAGATTATTAAGCAAGAGGGTTCTGTAGAGTTAGCGCCCATGGTAGGCTTGGCCGATGTTATTGTGGACATAGTAGAAACAGGGAACACCCTTAGGGAAAATGGGCTTATGGTTTTTGAAGATATTGTTGAGATTAGTGCCAGATTAGTATTGAACCAAGTAAGTTATAAAACAAAACATCAGGAAATACGAGGATTGATTGATCGGATTGCTGAAAAAACAGGAAAGTAAAGGGGGAGCAATGGATGGAAGTTTTAGATTTTAAAGACATAGATCAACAGACTCTATTGGCAAAGCTAGAAGGCAGAAACACCTTGGATTTTAGAGAATATAACGAAGTGGTTCAGGAAATTTTAGATGAGGTGAACAAGAAGGGAGATCAGGCCCTACTGTCATATACGGAAAAATTTGATGGGGTGAAATTAACCAGTGGGGATCTATTAGTGAAGCCTGAAGAATTTGAAAGGGCCTATGAAAAAGTGAGCGAGGATTTTATTAAGGCACTTCGAGTGGCCATTGAAAATATTCGGGCGTACCACAGTCGACAAAGGCAAAATTCTTGGTTTATCTCAGAGCAACAGGGAATTTTTTTAGGGCAAAAGATTACCAGTATTGCCCGGGTTGGCATTTATGTGCCAGGGGGAACCGCAGCTTATCCATCTTCGGTTTTAATGAATGCCATACCAGCCCTGGTAGCTGGCGTTAAAAGAATTGCAATGGTGACGCCACCATTGAAGGATGGATCTGTTAATCCTAACGTTTTAGTGGCAGCCAAGGAACTGGGAATTGAAGAAATTTATAAGGTAGGAGGGGCCCAGGCCATTGGGGCTTTAGCCTTTGGAACAGACAGTATCCCAAAGGTGAATAAAATCGTGGGACCTGGTAATATTTATGTGGCCACAGCCAAGAGATTGGTCTATGGCTATGTAGACATTGATATGATCGCAGGGCCCAGTGAAATTTTAGTGATTGCAGATGAAAGTGCCAATCCAAGATATGTGGCTGCGGATTTACTATCCCAAGCAGAGCATGATACATTGTCTTCAGCTATTTGCATTACCACCAGCAGATTCCTGGCAGAGCAGATCAAGACAGAACTCATCAGACAAACAAAGGAATTAGAGCGGAAAGAGATTGTTGAAGCATCCCTGAAGCAATTTGGTCAAATCATTGTTGTGGAAACACTAGAAGAAGCAACGACTTTGGCTAATGAAATTGCACCAGAGCATTTAGAGCTCTGCGTGGCCCAGCCATTTGAGCTAGTACAGGCAATCGAAAATGCAGGGTCAATTTTTCTAGGACATTTCGCTCCTGAATCCTTGGGAGATTATATAGCTGGACCCAATCATGTGCTTCCCACCAGTGGAACAGCTAAATTCTATTCGCCATTATCTGTAGATGATTTTATTAAGAAATCCAGTTTGCTTTATTATGACCGCAGTGCTTTGGAAAAGGTGAAAAATGAGGTGATGATCCTTGCCCAGGTGGAGGGACTCACAGCACACAAAAATGCAGTGAAGGTGAGGTTTGAAGAAGATGAGGAATGATTTGGTTAGAAAAAGTATTGAGAAGTTACAGCCCTACGAACCTAATGAAATTTATTGTGATATCAAACTCGATGCCAATGAAAATAATGGTGCCACCATGCTCTGGAACGAAAAAATTGCCAAGGCCCTTATGGGATTACAGATTAATCAGTATCCTGACACTAATGCAGAAGAGATTAAAGGGATTCTAGGAAGACAACTGGGGGTTCAAAAGGATCAATTGGTCATTGGTTGTGGTTCTGATCAACTGATTACCATGCTATTCAATGCATTTGTGGATTCTAAAGATCGAATTTTAACCCTATCCCCTACTTTTAGTATGTACAGGGTTGCCTGTGACATTGCTGGAGGCATAACGGTGGAAGCGCCCCTAGGCAAGGATTTTGAATTTGATTATTTTACATTCATTAAGGCAGTAAAAAAAGTAGAACCAAAGATGATCTTTTTAACCAATCCTAATAATCCAACCGGAGGGGTTATTTCAAGAGAACATATCATCAAAATAATTGAGAACACAACAGCTGTGGTGGTGGTGGATGAGGCCTATTATGAATTTTATGGAGAGACAGTGGCGGACTTGGTCAACTACTATTCAAACTTAATTGTTTTAAGGACACTGTCCAAGGGCTATGGATTGGCAGGGGCTAGAATTGGTTATTCCATAAGCAATAAAACAGTAACCAGGGTGTTGAAGAAGGTGAAACCACCCTATAATGTCAGTAGCCTAGACCAAATCGCTGCAAAGGTATGTCTGGAAAATAAAGTTTTATTGCAGGAAAGCCTAAGGGAAGTCATTGAAGAACGAGAGAATTTGATAGCGGCATTGGAATCCGTTGACGAAATTAAAACATTTAAAACCAAAGGGAATTTTGTTTTGATAGAGGTAGAAGAGGCAAAATTATTATTCAACTATTTAACAGAAACCGGTATTGCGGTACGTTACTTTGGTGGACAGGGCCCATTGAAGAATTGTATTCGAATTTCCGTGGGAACAAAGGAAGAAAATCGGGTTTTGATGAAGGCAGTTAAGGGTTATTTTATTAAAAAAACTGAATCCTTGGCGTCGGGAGTCAGTGCATAACAAGGCAGATTTCACAAGGGGGATTAAATATGACAAGAAGTTATCGAGGGGATCGTAGGACAAAGGAAACGGATATCGAACTCATTCTTAACTTAGATGGGAAGGGCCAAGGGAAAATTGCAACTGGTATTGGTTTTTTTGATCATATGCTAGAGCAAATTATGAAGCATGGACAGTTGGATCTAGAACTCAAGGCTGTTGGAGATATTGAAGTAGACTTTCATCACACAGTAGAGGACGTGGGGATCTTAATGGGAAAAGCAATTGCTGAGGCCCTGGGAGATAAAAAAGGGATTGTACGATATGCCACTGCCTTCATCCCCATGGATGAAGCACTGTCCATGGTTTCCATGGACATCAGCGGACGCCCATTTTTACAGTATGGAGTAAACTACTCAGGAGAGTTTGTAGGGCAGTTTGAAGTACAGCTGGTAGAAGAATTTTTTAGAGCTCTGGCATTTAATAGTGGGATCACCCTACATATTCAAACCCAATATGGAAGAAATAATCATCATATTGTAGAAAGTATTTTCAAGGCCTTTGCAAAGGCCCTAAGGGAAGCAATCACCATCGATCCGCGAATCGAAGGGGTACTATCGACTAAGGGAAGTCTCTAAGGGGGAGTGAGAGAAATGATCGCAATTATAGATTATGGTATGGGCAATTTAAGAAGTGTTCAAAAGGCTTTTGAAAAAATGGGAATACAAGCGGTTATCACGGCGGAGCAAGCTGTGATTGAATCAGCCCAGGGATTAGTAATTCCTGGGGTGGGAGCCTTTGAGGATGCCATGAAAAACCTAAGGGACAAAAAATTAGATCAGTGGATTATGGAGGCAGTGGAAAAACAAACCCCTCTTTTAGGAATTTGCTTAGGAATGCAAGTCCTATTTCAGTGGGGAGAAGAAGGGGAAGGATGTCAAGGTTTGGGGTTATTAAAGGGAGATGTTGTGAAGCTACCCGAGGGAGAAAAAATTCCCCATATGGGCTGGAATGCACTAGAAGACCTTAAAAAATGTCAACTTCTAGAGGGAGTTGGACAGGGAGATTATGTTTACTTTGTCCATTCCTACTATGTAAGACCTGAGGTTGATGAAGTAATCAAGGCCCGAGCAGGCTATGGTATCAATGTACCGGCGATTGTACAACAGGATCATATTCTAGGGGTACAATTCCATCCAGAAAAAAGTGGCGATGTGGGACTACAAATCCTAAAAAAATTTGGGGAGATGGTGTATCAATGATCATTTATCCAGCAATAGACATTCAAGGAGGACAGTGTGTTAGACTGACCCAGGGAAAAAAAGAAGAACGTAAAATGTACTTTGATTCTCCTCAGGCAGTAGCCCAAAGATGGCAGGCGGAGGGGGCCGAATTTATCCATGTAGTGGATTTAGACGGTGCCTTTGGTAAGGGAGAAGAGAACATGGAAGCTATTGAAGCCATTGTGAAGGCAGTGGAGATTCCCATTCAAGTAGGGGGCGGTATTAGAAGCATTGAGAAAATTCAACAACTACTAGACCTTGGGGTAACCCGTGTGATTCTAGGAACCAAGGCCTTAACCGACGAAGCATTTTTAAGAGAGGCTATCGAAAAATATGGGGATAGGATCATTGTTTCCATTGATGCCAAAGAGGGCTATGTAGCAACGGAAGGCTGGGTGAAAACCAGTAGTCGAAGGGCTTTGGATTTTGCTAAATCCATCGAGGAGATAGGTGTGAAACGAATTGTGTATACAGATATTGCTAAGGATGGCATGCTCCAAGGACCCAACTTTGATGAGATTCAAAGGATGAAGGATTCAGTGGGGATGGAAGTGATTGCATCGGGAGGCATTTCATGTGAAACGGATCTCCAGGGATTAAAGGAGATGGATGTTAAAGGGGTGATCGTTGGAAAGGCACTCTATGAAGGCAAGGTTCAACTGGGGAAATTAAGGGGGATGGATATATGATTACCAAACGAATTATTCCTTGCCTCGATGTTCGCAAGGGACGGGTGGTGAAGGGTGTCAATTTTGTTGACATAAAGGATGCCGGGGACCCTGTGGCCTTGGCTAGGGCCTATAATGACCAGGGGGCCGATGAGATTGTATTTTTAGACATCACTGCCTCCCATGAGGAACGATATATTTTGCTGGATGTCGTAAAAAAGACCTCGGAGGAGATTTTTATTCCATTGACTGTAGGGGGTGGCATTCGAACAGTGGAGGACATGAGACAGATTATAAAATCTGGAGCCGATAAGGTTTCCATCAATTCCAGTGCTGTGAAAAATCCTAGTATGATTACAGATTGTGCCAGACAATTTGGTAGCCAAGCAGTGGTGATTGCCATGGATGTCAAAAGAGGAGCAGATGGCAGGTATGAGGTATATGTCAGAGGGGGAAGAGAAAAGACAGGACTTGAGGCAGTGGACTGGGCAAGAAGGGTAGCCCAATTAGGGGCAGGGGAGATCCTCCTAACCAGTATGGATCGAGATGGGACAAAATCAGGATATGATTTAGAGATTACAAAGCGAATCAGCCAGGCAGTGAATATTCCTGTGATTGCATCGGGAGGTGCAGGTAGTGTTCAGGATTTTGCTGATGCCTTTATAGAGGGGCAGGCCGATGCAGCTCTGGCCGCATCATTATTTCATTATAACGAAGTATCAATTCCTCGGTTAAAGCAAAGCTTGCATGAAATGGATATATCAATGAGAAGGTAGGGATGAGGGTGAAAGGACTAGAAGAAGTTACATTTGACGAAAAAGGATTGGTTGCGACCATTATACAAGAGATGAGTAGTAATGAGGTATTGATGGTAGCCTATATGAATAGAGAATCCCTTAAAAAGACACTGGAAACCAAGGAAACCTGGTTTTGGAGCCGAAGTAGAGGTGAACTGTGGCATAAGGGCGGAACTTCAGGGCATATTCAGCGGGTTAAGGAAATGAGATACGATTGTGATGGAGATGCATTGCTGGTGAAAGTGGAGCAAACTGGAGTCGCCTGTCACACGGGAGAAAAGAGCTGTTTTTATAGCACGTTATATAAAGAAGAAGCAGTCAAGAAGAAAGAAGCTATGTTGGAGGAAAGTGAAAATATTGAGGAGCTACTGAGTTCTCTTTATGAAAGAATTGTGGATCGAAAAGCACATCCAAAACAAGGGTCTTATACAAATTATTTATTCGATAAGGGCGTTGATAAAATATTAAAAAAGGTAGGGGAAGAGGCTTCCGAGGTGATCATTGCAGCTAAAAACCCCGGAAAAGAAGAGCTGGTCAGTGAAACAAGTGACCTACTTTATCACCTGCTGGTATTGTTAGTAGAAAAGGGTGTGTCCCTTGAGGCGATCTATCAAGAGCTCAATAGTAGAGAAAAGTGATATGATTTTTGTAAAAAAGTGCCCATTTGATGAAAGTATGGCTAATCATCAAATGGGCATTTCTTATGTTTTTTGGATTCTTTTAGTTTTTTACTCTTTTACTGTTCTTTAAATTTAATCAATAACTCACCTGATTGAACCTGTTGCTTTTCCTTAACCAAGATAGATTCTATCACACCGGATACTGGAGCGGTAATACTTGCCTCCATTTTCATGGCTTCAAGAATGATGATGGGTTCCTTTGCCTTGATGGTGTCGCCTTCCTTAACAAGAACCTTCAAGACTGTTCCAGGAATGCTTGCACCGATCTCAAGCTTGTTATGTGGATCTGCCATTTTGATGGCGTCTACGCTGATTTCAGATCCTCTATCTTTATCTAAGATTTGAACTTCTCTTCGATTGCCATTGACCTCAAATATCACATTTCGATGGCCGGTATTGTTCAATCTTCCAATATGCAATAGTTTAAGAATCAAGACTTTACCTTGAGCTATCTCAACCTCACAGGTTTCCCCTTCTTCTAAACCGTGGAAGAAAATATCACTTCCCATGCGACTGAAGTCCCCATAGTCTTTAAGGTATTCTAAATAATCTTCAAAAACCTTTGGATAGAGGGCATAGCTTAACATGTCTTGCTTTGTGGGGGTCAGTTTATGCTTATCCTTTAAATGCTGTTGGATGGCTTGGAAATCTTCGGGTTCAAGCATCTCCCCAGGTCGTACTGTAATTGGTTCCTCTCCCTTTAAAACTAACTTCTGAAGTTCTGGAGGAAAGCCTCCCATGGGCTGTCCCATCATTCCCTTGAAGTAGGATACTGCAGAATCTGGGTAGGCAAGATCCTGTCCCTTTTCAAGGATGTTCTCGGGTGTTAAATCATTTTGTACCATGAAAATAGCCAGATCTCCTACCATTTTAGAGGAAGGAGTCACTTTAACGATGTCACCAACCATGTCATTTACCTGCTTGAACATTTCCTTCACATCACCAAATCGATGACCCAATCCAAAGCTTTCTACTTGAGGCTTAAGATTGGAATATTGACCACCAGGGATTTCATACTTATAAATTTCTGTTGTTCCTGATTTCAATCCAGACTCAAATTGGCTGTAAACAGGTCTAACGGCATCCCAGTAGGTTGAAATTGCTTCAAGGTCATCAAGCTTAATCCCCGTAGCTCTTTCTGTGTTTTCTAGGGCAGCCACAACAGAGTTTAATGCAGGTTGACTTGTCAATCCTGACATACTATTGAAGGTGGTATCAACAATATCTACCCCTGCTTCGGCGGCCATTAAAATGGTTGCAACGCCATTGCCACTTGTATCATGAGTATGCAAATGAATGGGCATGGATACTTCTTGCTTCAATGCATGGATCAGTTTATAAGCAGCATAGGGCTTTAATAGGGCGGACATATCTTTAATGGCTAAAATATGAGCACCTGTTTTTTCAATATCCTTTGCCATATTTACATAATATTGTAGTGAATACTTATCTCGACTTGTGTCTAAAATATCACCTGTATAGCAGATGCAGGCCTCGGCAATTTTACCTGTTTTTAGCACTTCATCGATGGCGACCTCCATGCCCTTCAACCAGTTGAGAGAGTCGAAAATTCTAAATAAATCGATACCACTGGCTGCCGATTCTTGAATAAACTCACGAATCACATTATCTGGATAGTTCTTATAACCAACGCCATTGCTTCCTCTTAAAAGCATTTGAAACAGAATATTAGGCACTTTTTTTCGTAGGGCCTCTAATCGAGCCCAAGGGGACTCCTTTAGAAAGCGGTAGGACACATCAAATGTTGCGCCGCCCCACATTTCTAGAGAAAATAAATCCTGACCTAATATAGAAGTGGCCTTAGCAATCTTCACCATATCCTTTGTACGTACCCGGGTTGCCATGAGGGACTGATGGGCATCTCTCATTGTTGTATCGGTTAAGAGTAGTTTTTCTTGATTTTTAACCCAATTGACTATACCTGCAGGTCCTTCTTGATCTAAGATTTGCTTAGTACCGCTCAACCCTAAAGGTCTCTCAACATATGGAACGGTAGGAACATCAAACTCTCTTTTGATACCCTTGGTTTCATTGACTACTTTTTCCCCTATGAACTTTAGGATTTTCAACTCTTTGTTGTTTTTGGGGGCAATATCAAATAGGTCTGGATGATCCGCAATAAAGTTGGTATCACAATCTCCCTTTATAAAGGTTTCATGGTTGAGTACATTAATTAAAAAGGCTGTATTGGTTTTAACACCACTTATTTTTAGCTCTTTAATGGAACGAATCCCTTTTTTGATGGCATCATCGAAGGTTCTAGACCAAGAAGTGGTCTTAACCAGGAGGCTGTCATAGTAAGGGCTAATGGTGGCACCTGTAAATCCATTGCCACCATCTAATCTGATCCCGAAGCCGGATCCAGTTCGATATTCTGTGATTTTCCCCGTATCTGGAGCAAAGTGATTAGCAGGATCCTCACTGGTAACGCGACACTGGATGGAATAACCATTGGCCTTGATATTTTCTTGAGAGCCAATGCCTACCTGTGATGAGTTCAATGGATAGCCTTGGGCAATTAAAATTTGACTTTGAACGATATCGATCCCTGTAATCATTTCAGTGACGGTATGCTCTACCTGAATCCTTGGATTCATTTCGATAAAATAATGGTCACCATGAGCATCAACTAGAAATTCCACAGTGCCAGCATTTCGATAATGTACAGCTCTAGCTATTTTCAAAGCGTCGTGACAGATTGCCTCTCGCTTTTCCTGGGATAGGGAAACTGCAGGGGCGAATTCGATTAGTTTTTGATGACGTCTTTGAATAGAACAATCTCGCTCTAAAAGATGAACGATATTTCCGTATTTATCTCCTAAGATTTGCACTTCAATATGCTTGGGTTTTTCAATATATTTTTCAATAAAGATACTATCGATACCAAAGGCCTTTTTAGCTTCACTTCTAGCACTTAAAAAGGACTCTACAAGATCTTCTTCTTGGGTAACAATGCGCATTCCTCGACCTCCACCACCGGCAGCGGCCTTCAACATAACGGGATATCCACATTCCCCAGCAAATCGTAATGCTTGGGCCTCATCAGCAATAGGTTTTTCTACTCCAGGAATAACCGGTACCCCAGCGGCCTTTGCCACGAGCTTTGATTGGATCTTATCTCCTAATTGCTCGATCATGACATGGGTGGGTCCAATGAATTCAATCCCTGCCTCTTCACATTTTTTTGAAAACTCTGGATTTTCTGCTAAGAAACCATATCCTGGATGAATTGCATCGACTCCCTTTTTCAAGGCAAGGGCAATGATTTCATCTATGGCTAAATACGCTTCTACCGGTCCTTTATTAGAACCTATTTGGTAGGATTCATCGGCCTTTGTTCTAAACAGAGCGCACTTATCTTCATTTGAATAAATTGCCACAGTACGAATGCTAAGTTCCTGACAAGCTCTGAAAATTCTAATGGCAATTTCACCGCGATTTGCCACTAGGATCCGTTTGAATTTTTTTGTTTCCATTATAAGCCACTCCTTCCGTTACTAGTTTGTGAATTATGCTACCAAATCATTCAATGGCAATCATTGAATTCTACATGATGGATAAAACTTCAGTGAATGTATAAACATGATTTGGAATGCATAAATAAAAGTATATTACTATATTATCTAATAATTCTTACTAATTGGCAAGAAAAATATTTTTTTTATTCATAAAAATAAATTATTGATTTATTATGACAGAAAAGTTAGATAGACTTTATATATTTGTCAAAATATCATCTTCCTTGAATATACTTAATAAAGAAATAGAGACAACATCAACTTTCATAATTTAATGACCTGTTTCAGAAAATAGGGTAATATATAAAGGAGTTGATTTATAAATGAGAGGAGAGAAGAAGCAAAAGTGTGAAAGTTTATTCACTCTAAAAAGTAAGGAGGATGATTTATGAGTCAAAAAAATGAACAATGGGGAAGTAGAATAGGATTCATTGCAGCAGCCATTGGGATGGCCATAGGCACGGGAAATATTTGGCGTTTTCCTAGGGTAGCAGCAGCCAATGGTGGGGGACCCTTCGTCATTGCATGGACCATTGCACTATTTGTATGGGCTATTCCACTATTAATGGGTGAAATGGTAATGGGTAGGAAAACTGGATTGGGAACCATCGGTGCATTTAGAGATTTTGTCGGAAAAAAATACACATGGATGGGGACATGGATTGCGGTTGTTTGTTTAGGCATTATGTTTTATTACTCAGTAGTAATGGGATGGACAATGAAGTACTTCACTTTAGCGGTTTCTGGTGCATTTCAACCTGGAGTCACCACGGCGCAAACAGAAGCAATTTGGAATGTGTTCACCACAACACCTTCTCAAACAATCACATTTCACTTTCTATCGATGTTGATTGCTGGATTTATTATTTACAAGGGAGTTAAAGGTGGGATTGAAAAAGCTTCAAAGATTATGATCCCAACACTTTTCGTCTTGTTAATTGCAGCTGTCATTAGAGCCTTGACACTTCCAGGGGCATTACAAGGATTGGAATACTTATTTACACCGAACCTTCATATGTTAAAGAACCCAACAATATGGCTAGAGGCATTTACCCAAGCAGCATGGTCAACTGGAGCCGGTTGGGGATTTATCATTACCTACTCTGTTTACACCAAGCAGAAGGAAGATGTGGCAGGAAACTGTATGATTATGGGTTTTGGAGACAATATTGGGGCTTTGATTGCAGCGATGACAGTATTGCCAGCCATTTATGCCCTATCCCCAACCCCTGAGTTTGCAGCTGAAGCCTTATCCTCAGGAAACACAGGAATTACCTTTATTTACTTGGCACAGCTCTTTACAACAATGCCAGCAGGACAGTTTTTAGCAGCCATTTTCTTCTTGGCAATGGCAATTTCAGCTTTATCCTCTCTGCTTCCTATGATTGAGGTAGGGGTTAGAAACCTTATGGATATGGGTTTTGATCGTAAAAAGGCAACGGCTTCAATTGTGGTAGCGGGATTTCTGTTAGGGATTCCTTCAGCCTATAGTTTGCATTTCCTAGACAATCAAGATTGGGTTTGGGGAGTGGGACTATTAGTCAGTGGTCTCTTTGTTGCCTTTGCCTTGGCAAAGTATGGTCTTGAAAGAGCTAGAAATAATGATATTAATACAGAATGGGCTGACTTTAAAGTTGGAAAATGGTGGTCCACATGTATTCGATTATTCCCGGTATTCTTTGTTGTGGTTACGGGGTGGTGGTTTATGCAAGCAATCTCGTGGTATCCAGGTAATTGGTGGGCTCCATTTGAGGTCTTTAGTGCAGGAACCATTGTATTCCAATGGGCAATCTTGATTGTCATTGCACTACTGACCAATAATTGGCTAGCAAGTAAAATTGGTGCAGGTAGAGACATTACCCAGGGTGATGACGAGAGTGTCTTATAAGGAGGAGATTATATGTCAGGAACTTCTATTATCATGATGATTTTGGTACTGGGATTTTATGTAGTAGGTTTTGCTTTCTTGGTAAATAGGGCCTTTGGAGCTAAAAGGCCATAGTAATATTTTAAAAACCTTAGACTCTCTCCCTTCGGGGAGAGGGTCTGAAATTTATGGAAATGGGGGCTATGATCTTGTGGGCACCTGTTTATTTAAACCTACTTAGGGTAATAAGATACTATACAGTAAAGACTATTTTGGTAATGATTACTATTGATTTAGTTTGGCTTAAACTGTACAATGAAAGCCATTGTAGTTTAACTTAAATTGTATAATATCAACGTTGATAAGGGCAAACTTACTGAAAAGTAAGGACGCAAAGCCATGAGTCTAAGGGAAGTTTTTATTCCTATGATTGTCAGGTTGCAAATCTTAGACTAATGTATCTATTAGGAGAAGGCACCTTTATCAAGGGGTCTTCTTTTTTATATGTTTTTTTAGGGTATCAGCAAGTAAAACACTGTAATCATGAGGGAGAAGACAATATAAAGGGAGGTATGTATTACTTCGTGGTCTCAAATGAGTAGTAGATTTATGGTTGATGACACGTATAGAGTTATACACATCTGAACGGGGAGGAACATAAAAATGAAAAGCATAAAAACAAAACTCATTATCTATTTTTGTACGTTAATTCTTTTTACCACTTTAATCATCAGTTTCTTAGCATATAATAGCGGGTTAAATGGGATGCAGGAATTAGAAGAGGAATTATTAAGAGAAAAACTGATGGGGGATATTGCTTCATCGACATTCTATTTACAGCAGTATTTTGGAAATGTAGAGTATGAAAATGGTCAATTGATAGATGCGAAAGGGAATAACATAGAAGGTAATAATGAAATGGTTGATGCCATTCTAAAAGACATGGGAAGTGCAGCCACTATATTTGCTAAAAGTGATGACGATTTCAAAAGAATTGCAACAAATATTATGGGAGAAGACGGACAAAGAGCCGTAGGTACATATCTGGGGAAAGATAGTTTGGCTTATGGTGATGTAGCCCAAGGAAAACAATTTGTGGGAGAAGCGATGATTTTAGACAATGCCTATATGACTGTCTATAAGCCGATCAATGATGAAAGTGGAAATACAATAGGAATATTATTTCTTGGTGTACCAAGAGAAAGATCCAATCAATTAATACAGGGACATATCAACGGGCTCAGAAATGGATTGTCGATGGTGACAGTAATTGGATTAATAATAGGAATTATTTTTGTATATACAATAGCCAAAAAAATCGCAGATCCAATCGCTATTTTAGCCTTGGAGATTGAGAAAATATCAAATTATGATTTGTATTTTGACGAAAATAGTAAAACGAAAAAGTATTTAAACAATAAAGATGAGATAGGAACCATTACCAGGGCACTGGATGTTATGCAAAGGAATTTGATTGATCTCGTTAAAGACATATCTGGGACAGCCCAGCAAGTAGCGGCTTCCGCTGAAGAGTTAACTGCTACCAGCCAACAATCTGCTACTGCGGCAGATGAAGTAGCTAAAACCATTGAAGAAATTGCTGAAGGGGCCAACGACCAAGCAAAGGATACGGAAAAGGGAGTTGAACATGTCAATGAGTTAGGTGAGTTAATTGAAAAAGATCAACAATACATCAAAGATTTGAATATTTCTGCAAATGAAGCTACTAAATTAAAGGATGAAGGCTTTAAAATATTAAAGGATTTGGTGGAAAAAACAAAGATTAATAGTGAATCTACAGAAGAAGTTTATACGATTATTGTCAATACGAATGAAAGTGCAGAAAAAATAGAAAATGCCAGCCAAATGATTAGAAGTATTGCAGAACAAACGAACCTACTAGCTCTAAATGCAGCCATAGAAGCAGCAAGAGCAGGGGATGCAGGTAGGGGTTTTGCAGTAGTGGCAGAAGAAATAAGAAAACTAGCAGAACAATCTAATTCATTTACAAAGGAAATTGCTGGTATTATTAAGGAATTAACAGATAAAACAGGACATGCCGTTGACACAATCCAAGAGGTGGAGAAGGTCACTGCATCACAAACAGAAAGTGTCCAGTTTACCAACGATAAATTTAAAGGCATCAATGGTGCAATTGAGAAGATGAAGGAAATCATAACGGAAATCAATCAATCAAGTGAAAAAATGGGAGGGAAAAAGAACCAAATCATAGAAATCATTGAGAATCTCTCAGCCATATCACAAGAAAATGCAGCCGGGACTGAGGAAGCCTCGGCATCGGTAGAAGAGCAGACTGCATCTATGGGAGAAATAGCTAATGCAAGTGATTCATTGGCACGATTAGCTGAAGAAATGCAAGGGGCCATTGCTAAATTTAAGTATTAAAATAGCAATATACTTTTAAAAGAACCATAGAGCCATGAATAGATAAGTAAAACCTCTTGGGTAATTTCACATACCCAAGGGGTTTTACTATTTTTGTAAAAATATTGTTCTTCTACCATTAAAAGATCTATAATATATTAAATAGACAAATATAAGCGATCTATGGGTGTGATAGCTAACTAAGGTGATTTGCTATTTACAAATGAGGTGATAATTTGGAAAAAGGAAGGATATTTAATATACAGCGGTACTCATTGCATGATGGGCCAGGAATCCGCACCACGGTTTTTTTGAAGGGATGTCCCTTAAATTGTTGGTGGTGTCATAACCCTGAAAGCAAGGATAGGAAACAGCAAATACTCTTTACACAGCAGAGATGCATTCATTGTGGTAGCTGCCATGATACCTGTTCTCAAAAGGCTATACAGGAAGGGAAAATTAATGGAGAAAACTGTACTCTTTGTAATAAATGTGTGGATAGATGTCCTACTGAAGCTTTGGAGCTAGTTGGAAAAGACATGACGGTGGCGGAGGTCATGGGGGAGATCGAAAAGGACCGTATATTCTTTGAACAGTCAAAGGGTGGTGTGACATTTTCAGGAGGAGAACCATTGAGTCAGGGGGAATTCCTATATGAACTGTTAAGGGTATGTGGCCAGAAAGGAATTCATCGAGGGGTAGATACTTCGGGTTTTAGTTCTTGGCAGCAGTTAGAAAAGATAGCTGAAGTGACGGATTTGTTTTTATATGATTTAAAGCATATAAACAATGACAAACACATTGAATATACAGGGGTATCTAATCAAGGGATTCTAAGAAATTTAGAGAAGTTATCTGCCCTTCACCACAATATCTATATTCGTATACCTATTATCCCTTATATTAATGATAATGATGAAAATATTTTGGAAACCAGTCGTTACCTTGCTACATTAAATGTAAAGAATGTGACTCTTTTACCTTATCATGATACAGGCATTGATAAATATCAAAAGGTAAAAGAGGATTACAGACTAGTACATGTTAAAGTACCTTCTCAGGAGCAGATGATAGCCATAGCAGAAAAGATGAGAGGCTTTGGACTGAACATTAGAATAGGAGGATCATAAAATGGAAGAATTAAGGGGTATAAATGCACGAACTAAAAAATTAAGAAAACAAAGTGAGACAATTCATCCCAGTATTTCCATTGAAAGAGCGGTGTTGATGACCCAAGCATATGAAAAATACAGTGGGAAGGTCTCTGAACCTATGCTGAGGGCATTGTCATTTAAGCACTTAATGGAAAACAAGACCATCTGTATTAACGATGATGAGTTAATTGTTGGTGAAAGAGGCCCTACACCTCAATCGGCACCTACCTATCCAGAGCTATGCTGTCATACAATAGAAGACTTAGAAATGATGAATGACCGTGAAAAAATATCATTTACTGTCACTGCGGAGGATAAAAAAATTCAAAGAGAAAAAATCATACCCTACTGGCAGGGCAAATCCATTCGAGATTTTATTTTTAATGAAATGACTGAAGAATGGAAGGACTGTTATCATGGAGGGATTTTTACCGAGTTTATGGAGCAAAGGGCTCCTGGACATACGGTAGGGGATGACAAAATTTATAAAAGGGGATTCTTAGATTTCAAATTAGAAATTATGGAACAATTAGAATCACTAGACTATTACAATGACATTGAAGCATACGAAAAGCAAGAGCAGCTGAAGGCAATGGAGATTTGTGCCGATGCCATTATCATTTTTGCCCATAGACATGCTGAGAAAGCTAAAGAGCTTGCTGAAAATGAGGAGAATCCTCAAAAAAAGCGAGAACTAGAAAAAATTGCTGAGGTATGTCTTCGTGTACCTGCCCTTCCACCGGGAAATTTTTGGGAGGCATTACAAAGCTATTGGTTTGTGCACCTAGGTGTAATTACAGAACTCAATACATGGGATGCCTTTTGTCCAGGTAGATTGGATCAGCATTTACATCCTTTTTACCAAAAGGGCATTGAAGGAGGAACATTAACCCCCCAAGGTGCTAAAGAGCTTCTGGAATGTTTTTGGGTGAAGTTTAACAATCAGCCAGCACCACCTAAGGTAGGCATTACTCTTCAAGAAAGTGGTACCTATACAGATTTTGCCAATATTAATATAGGCGGATTAAAAATAGATGGATCAGATGGTGTCAATGAGGTGTCCTATCTGCTATTGGAAGTGATCGATGAAATGAAACTACTACAGCCTAGTTCAAATATCCAGGTGAGTAAGAAAAATCCTGATTATTTTATTAAAAAAGCAGCAGAAGTCATTAGAAAGGGATGGGGACAGCCCTCGGTGTTTAATGCTGATGCTGTGGTGGAGGAGCTACTACGGCAGGGGAAATCTATTGAAGATGCAAGATGTGGTGGCACCAGTGGTTGTGTGGAAACAGGGGCCTTTGGCAAGGAAAGTTTTATACTAACGGGATACTTTAATCTGACAAAGGTATTAGAAATTACATTGAATAATGGGTTTGATCCAGTAACGGGTAAAAAAATTGGCGTGCAGACCGAGGTTGTAGAGAATTTACATTCCTTTAAAGCGTTGTTTGAAGCCTTTAAAGTCCAACTGAATCATTTTATTGATATTAAAATCAAAGGAAACAATATCATTGAAAAACTTTATGCCCATTACATGCCTTCGCCATTTTTATCGATTCTAATCGATGACTGCATTAAAAATGCCAAGGACTATAACGCTGGGGGAACAAGATATAATACCAATTATATACAAGGAGTAGGCATTGCCAGTATTACCGACAGCCTGTCTGCCATCAAGTCCCATGTGTTTGATGACAAACTGTTCACCCTTAGACAATTAATGGAGACCCTCCATGTGGATTTCAAAGGTCATGAACCGATACGACAGCTATTGTTAAATAAGACCCCACGATATGGAAATGATGATGATTATGTGGATAGTATTATGGTGAAAGTATTTGACGCCTTCTACCAAGCGGTTAATGGTAGAAAAACCATGCGGGGAGGAACTTATCGAATTAACATGCTACCCACTACCTGTCATGTTTATTTTGGGTCTGTAATTGGAGCCACTCCTGATGGAAGAAAAGCGGGAAGGCCCCTTTCTGAAGGAATTTCTCCAGTACAGGGCACAGATAAGAAAGGCCCCACGGCAGTCATTAAATCAGCCTCAAAAATGGATCAGTTAAAGACCGGAGGGACGCTATTGAATCAAAAGTTCACTCCAAATATGCTAGAGGGAGAAGCTGGCTTGGAGAATGTAGTGCATTTAGTTCGTTCATATTTTAGGCTGGATGGACATCACATTCAATTCAATGTAGTAGATGCCGCCACATTGAAAAAAGCCCAGGCAAACCCAGAAGCGTATCAAAATTTAATTGTTCGAGTGGCAGGATACAGTGATTATTTTAATAATCTAAATAAAGGATTGCAAGATGAGATTATTGCTAGAACTGAGCATCAGGCAATGTGATAGGAAAAATTATTCATGGTTCTTTGTTTAATCAAATCTGCCTCGGGTAGAAAATGTAACAGCAGAATTTCTAAAGAGATAAGATTGAATGATATGTGATGGAGATTTGTGCAGAAAAGCTCTTTGAGGAAGCTGTTCTTTAAAGGGCTTTCGTATGGTCTTTGATGCCTTCCATAGTTGTATGGGAATTGTTTGAAATGTTATACTGAATAGAGCTAAATAATAGAATACACTAAAGATAAAAGGAATGGAGGTATTGCCATATGAAATTAGTATCATGGAATGTAAATGGAATTAGAGCTTGTGTGAAAAAAGGGTTTTTAGATTATTTTAATGAGGTAGATGCAGATATATTTTGTATTCAAGAGTCTAAGCTGCAGGAAGGACAAATTGAGTTAGACTTAGAAGGGTATGAGCAGTATTGGAATTATGCTGTTAAAAAGGGGTATTCCGGTACCGCAGTCTTTACGAAGGAAAAGCCAATTTCTGTGAAATATGGGGTGGGAGAAGAAGAGGATGAGGAAGAGGGACGAGTGCTTACCTTAGAATTTGATCAGTTCTATTTAGTGAATGTATACACCCCTAATTCTAAAAGGGGATTGGAAAGATTAGATGGGAGAATGATCTGGGAGGATGAATTCAGAGCACATTTGAAGGAGCTAGATGCGATTAAACCCGTGATTTTATGTGGAGATTTAAATGTAGCCCATGAAGAAATTGACTTGAAGAATCCTAAAAGCAATAAAAAAAGTGCGGGATTTACCAATGAAGAAAGAGAAAAAATGACTGAATTATTGACATCTGGTTTTATAGATTCCTTTAGATATTTTTATCCTGATCTAGAAGGGGCATACTCATGGTGGTCTTATATGGGCAAGGCTAGGGAGCGAAATGCAGGCTGGAGAATAGATTATTTTGTTGTATCAGAAAGGTTGAAGAATCAATTGAAGGAGGCTGCAATTCATCCTCAAATTATGGGGAGTGACCATTGCCCTGTTGTCTTGGAATTGGATATTTAGTTATTTTTCCTACATCCAGGCAATTTGTATTTAATATTCACTTTAGTAAAGAAGCAGTACTACTTTACAAGGGTGTTACAAATAATAAATAGAAAATTCAGAAAGCTATTGACTAGTAATAAAACTTTGTGGTATGATAAATGTGAAACATGTTCCACATGGTTTTATTACTGGAACAATCGTTTTTAAGTAAGAAAATGGAAATGAAGAAAAAGATAATTCATATGAACTATTCATATGAACTCTGGGTACTATGTAAACAGATGATATGTGAACCTACGTTTACAAAAACATTGAGATGCTCACTATAGGCAATATGTAACATGTTACACATGGATTTATTCAAATTAGATTTGAGTTAGACCATACTGAAGCGTAATAGAGGTGAGGGTTTTATGGCAAATATTAGAGAAATAGCAAAAAGAGCAGGGATCAGTATTGCCACAGTATCAAGACATTTAAATAATACTGGTTATGTAAGTGAAGACGCAAGAGAAAAGATTCAAAAAGTTGTTGATGAATTAAACTATACGCCTAATGCCTTGGCTAGGGCAATGTTTACAAAAAATTCAAAGACAATAGGATTAATGGTTCCGAATATATCAAATCCATTTTTTAATCAAATGGCCTCGGTGATTGAAGAGTATGCCAAAAACAAGGGATACACTCTCTTTTTATGTAACACAGATGATGATAAAGAGAAGGAAAAAACGTATTTAGAGGTTTTGCAAAGTCATAGAGTGGCAGGAATTATTGCCTCTAGAAGTCAATGTGAAGACGAATATGCAAACATAGATATTCCAGTAGTGGCATTTGAAAACCACATATTGGACAATATCATCACAATTTCTTCTGATAATTACAATGGAGGGAGAATGGCTTTTGACCATCTCTACGAAAAGGGATGTCGAAAAATCCTGCATATAAAGGGACCTGAAGTCTTCGAGGCCACAGAATTAAGGTACAAAGGCTTTTTAGATGGGGCAAGGGCTAAGGATTTGGAAATCGATTTCATTGAATTTCAACATGACTTTCAAGTTAAGATGTTAGAAGAAGATATTAATAGTATGAAAGACATTGTTAATTATGATGGGATATTCGTTTTTAATGACATTGCTGCAGCCACCGTCATGAGGGCTCTGAAAAAAAGAGGGGTGAGTATTCCCCAAGAAGTTCAAATTATTGGATTCGATAATAGTTTTATAGGTGAATTACTGTATCCTTCTTTAACGACTATCAATCAACCGATAGAGGCGTTAGCTTATACGATTATTGAACTATTAATTAAGATCATCAATGGCGAGGGTGTTCTTATTGAAGATTATATTATGGAAGTAAAGCTAATAGAAAGAGAGACTACGATATCGCTAAAAGATTTGGATCCAGCATCTATATAATCTAACCAAAGGGCTATTCAGATCAACGCGGGGCTAAAACTAGCAAAATATATTATAAATACATGAGGGGAGAAAAAAATGAATGGAGAAATTAAATTAAGAGTTTCTAATATCGAGAAATCTTTTCCTGGGGTGAAAGCATTAGATGGTATTAATTTCTCTGCTAAAAAGGGTTCAGTTCATGTATTATGTGGAGAAAACGGTGCAGGCAAATCTACCTTAATGAAAATTATAAATGGTATTTATAAAGCTGATGCGGGAGAGATTTTAATTGATGGGAAGGTTGTTGAGATACAAAATCCGATTCAGGCAAGAAGCCTGGGAATATCAATGATATTTCAAGAGCTAAACTATATGCCAGAAATGACAATTGAAGAGAGTTTATTTGTTGGTAGTTGGCCTACTCATAAGTACGGTAATGTCAATTGGGCCGAAATAAGAAAACGTACCATTGAATTATTAGAGAAGGAAAACCTAGATTATTCTCCTGAAACCAAGCTTAAAGACTTGTCAGTTTCAGATATACAAATGCTAGAGATCTTAAAAGCCATATCCTATAACGCTGAGATTATAATTATGGACGAACCGACCTCCGCCATTACTCAGAAAGAAGTGGAGGTTTTGTTTAAAAAGATTAATCAATTACGTGACAGAGGTTCAAGTATTATCTATATATCTCATAAGATGGATGAAATTTTTAGAATTGCCGATGAAATCACAGTACTGAGAGATGGGTGTGTGGTGGATTCAAGGCCAAAGGATGAATATGATATAGACATGGTTATTGCCCATATGGTTGGCAGAAAATTAGATGGTAATTTTCCCAAAGAAGATATCAAAATTGGTGAGAAAATACTCGAAGTCAAAGACTTAACAAACCAGGGGAATTTTAAGGATATCAATTTCCATGTTAATGAAGGTGAAATTGTTGGATTTGCAGGTCTTATGGGAGCTGGTAGAACCGAGATTATGCGGTCTATATTTGGACTTGATGGGTACCAGGAAGGCGAAGTCTTCATTAAAGGTGAAAAAGTAGTGATTAAAAATGTAAAAAGCAGTATAGATAAAAAAATGGTCATGTTATCAGAGGATCGTAGGAGATATGGGATTATACCTGTTAGAAGCGTAAAGGAAAACGTTTCCCTAAGTAGTTTGAAAAAATTTATCTATGGTGGTAAACTTCATGCAAAAAAAGAGACTGATACAATTCAGGACTACGCTACAAAAATGAGGGTGAAAACACCGTCCATTGAAACTTCCATTGAATCCTTAAGTGGTGGAAATCAGCAAAAGGTTATTTTAGCTAAATGGATGCTTACGGACCCAGATATTTTGATTTTAGATGAGCCAACAAGAGGTATTGATGTAGGTGCTAAGTATGAAATATATAAATTAATGTCAGAACTGTCAAAGCAGAAAAAGGGAATTATCATGGTGTCCTCAGAACTTCCAGAGCTAATCGGAATGTGTGATCGAATTTATGTTATGGCAAAGGGTAGAATCATGGGTGAGCTTAAGCGAGATGAATTTACACAAGAAGGCATTATGAAGCTTGCAACTAAAAAAACAAGTTAAAATGAGGTGAATAAAATGAAAACTGATAGGATGAAAAAAATATGGTCAGATATAAAAAGTAAATACAGTATTTTCTTAGTCCTCGCCGCATTGGTGATTGTAAGTTGGATTGCAAATGAAAACTTTTTATCCGTGGGCAACTTATCAAATGTTTCAAGACAGATTGCTGTGGTAACAATTTTAGCCTTCGGGCAAACCATACTGATCATAAGTGGTATGTTGGACTTATCCTCGGGTTCAGTTTTAGCCCTAGCGGGTGTTCTTTCTGTATCGGTCTATACAATGACCGAATCGCTTTTACTGGCATTTATCGTGGCAATATTGGCCAGTGTTGCATGTAATATGCTAAATGGACTAATGGTGACGAAGTTCAAGGCACCTCCATTCATTGCCACCCTGGCGATGATGACAATGGCTAGGGGGGCAGCCCTACTTTATACAAATGGACAAAACATTTATCAAATTGGAGATTATGTGAAGTTTGGTCAGGGGTCAACTTTTGGAGTACCCACCCCAATCGTATTTATGATTATCATTCTATTCATAACCTGGTATATATTGAAGCATACAACCCTAGGTAGATCTGTCTATGCAATTGGAGGAAATGAAGAAGCGGCAAATGCATCTGGCATAAACGTAAATAAGGTAAAGATGAAGGCTTTCATCGTAAATGGTATTTTTGTTGGGATTGCAGGGGTCATATTCATGTCCCGTGTCAATGGCGGAATGCCAAATGGGGCAGTGGGGTATGAATTTAAATCACTTACCGCAGCGATCATAGGTGGAACTAGTTTTACAGGTGGTATTGGTACAGCCGTAGGCACATTAGCCGGCTCATTCATCGTTGGTTTTCTAGACAATATCATGGTGTTAACACGAGTCAACTCGTATTTACAACAAATTGTACGTGGTGCCATTATCGCACTGGCTGTTATCTATGATATATGGTCAAAACAAAAAAGAACCAAGAAAAAGCTCGGAAATATACAGGAAAAGTCAAAGTAGGCCTTAATAGAGCATATCTATTAAAATAAAAATTCAGGAGGGAATAAAATGAAAAAGAAGTTAATTGTTTTATTGGCGATTACATTAATAATGGCTATGTTAGCAGGTTGTACAAGTCCTGCAAATAATGGCGCAGGTGGAGACGAAAATGGAGAGACAGTCTATCGAGTGGCTTATGTGGCAAGAACGCAGTCGGATTCCTTTGCAGCATGGCTTGCAAATGCAATTTCAGAAGAAGCTGATAAATACGATAACATAATCATAGACGTATTTGATGGTCAAGCTTCTGATTCTACACAAAACTCATTAATTGAAAATGCAATTACAAGCAACTATGACGCGATTATCATTCAGCCAAATAATGGGGAAGCACAAAAATCCTATGCTGAACAAGCCGTTGCAGCAGGCATCATTACCATCACGACTAATGCTCGAATTGAAGGTGTGCAGGGAGCATCTTCTGTAGATGCTGATCCATATGAACAAGCTAAAGTGAATGCTGATGTTGCTCTTGAACAAATTCCTCAAAATGCAAATGTAGTTGTATTAAAAGGGCCTCCAGGAAACTTCCATGCCGATGCAAGACGAGACAGCTGGCAAAAAGAGTTTTTTGACAAACGTCCAGATGTAACGATCGTTGGAGAAGAAATTGCAAACTGGAATAAAGATGAAGCAATGACTTATATGGAAACATGGGTACAAGCAAATAGTAAAATTGATGCCATCATCGCTATGAATGATAACATGGCTGCTGGGGCATTGGAAGTTGTTAGAGATGATTCAAACTTTGCTGGTATGTTATCTTATGGTGTTGATGGAACTGCTGAAGCTGTTTTATTAATACAAGAAGGTGTTATGACACAAACAAGTCTACAAAGTGCTTATGATCTTGCCACAGCACTATTAGATACTAGCAATAAGCTGTTAACTGGTGCTGAAACACAAATTGATATCGATATTGATGCACCTGTGATTAATAGTGATAATGTTGAAGAATATGTAGAAATGCACAAAAGAGCCGGCGCTATCAGATAGTAGGAATGAATCACTAGTGAAACCTAGGCGTGCGACTAGAAATAGTACGCGCGCCAATTTCAACTATAGAGATTAAATAATTAGGAGGTTATGAAATGAAAAATAGAGCAGTCTTTATGCAAGGTACAGATAACATGGTTACTAAGGATGTGCCAATGCCAAAGATAAAAGAAAAAGACGTACTAATAAAAGTAGATATTGTTGGTATATGTGGTTCGGATGTTCATTATTATAAACATGGTAAAATTGGTGACTTCGTGGTTGAAGGAGAGTTTATCCTAGGACATGAAGCTGCCGGTGAAGTTGTAGAAGTCGGGGAACAGGTAAAGGGATTAACTGTTGGGGATCGAGTGACTATGGAACCTGGTAAGACTTGTGGGAAATGTGAATTTTGCAAGGGTGGAAAATATAACCTTTGCCCAGATGTGGAATTCTTTGCGACGCCTCCTTATCATGGTGTGTTGACTAACTATGTCTCTCACCCTGAGGACATGTGTTTCAAACTACCAAAAAATGTGTCGAATGTAGAAGGCGCTTTAGTGGAACCACTTGCAGTTGGGTTGCACGCATCTGATCAAGGTGGAGTCAAGCTAGGTGATACTGTTGTGATTTTCGGAACCGGGTGCATTGGCCTAATGACAATCATTTCCTGTAAAGCCAAAGGTGCTGCCAAGATAATTGTTGTTGATATATTGGAGAATAGACTTGAAGTTGCAAAAAAAGTAGGTGCAACGGATACAATTAATGCAAAAGAAGTTAACGTATTAAAGAAAATACAAGAACTAACCGACGGTAAAGGTGCAGAGGTTGTGATTGATGCAGCAGGAGCCGCCATTACAGTCAAACAAACAGTAGATGCTGTTAAGCCTGGTGGTACCATCGTTTTGGTTGGTATGACACCTAAAGATGAAGTAGAATTCAACTTTATGAAGCTAATGGGGAAAGAAGCAGAAGTAAAAACAGTGTTCCGTTATCGTAATTTATATCCAATTGCAATTAATGCCATTGCAAGTGGAGCAATCAATATAAAAGATATCGTGAGCCATGAGTTTGACTTTGAGCAGACCAAGGAAGCCTTTGATTTTGTTGCTGAACACGCAAGCGATGTAGTCAAAGCTGTGATTAAGATAAAGTAAATTGAGTAAGGGGAAAGAAGGGAAGTGACAGATAGTCATGTACTTTATAGGTATAGACATTGGAACAACATCAGTAAAAATCATTGCCATTGATGAGGATGGGAAGATTGTTAAGTCCGTTAGCAAAGAGTATCCACTATCCTATCCTAAGCCTCTTTGGTCTGAGCAAGATCCAGAAGATTGGTGGAAGCAATCGATAAATGGATTTAAAGAACTTTTAGATGACTTAGACAAAAAAGAAGTAAAGGCAATTGGTTTTAGTGGACAAATGCATGGGTTAGTTACCCTAGACGAAAATGATAAGGTAGTCAGACCTGCAATTCTCTGGAACGATCAAAGAACTGAAAAAGAATGCAACTATTTAAATAATGAAATAGGGCAAAGCAAAATATCCCAGTGGACAGGAAATCTAGCATTGGCAGGATTCACTGCTCCTAAAATATTATGGTTAAAAGAAAATGAACCAGACAACTTTGCAAAGACTAAGAAGATTATGCTTCCTAAGGATTATGTAGCTTATAAAATGTCAGGTGTATTTGCCACAGATATGTCAGATGCATCAGGGACCTTATATTTAGATGTGAAAAATAGAAAATGGTCGTCAGAAATGCTTCGGGTTCTAGGGGTGACTGAAAGCCAACTACCTGATTTATTTGAATCCTATGAAGCAATTGGATGCATGAAGCCTGATATTGCACAGGAATTAGGATTAAGTAAAGATGTGAAAATTATTATTGGTGGTGGAGATCAAGCGGTTGCAGCCGTTGGTGGTGGCGTTGTGAAAGCAGGTTCATGTTCATTATCCCTTGGAACCTCTGGGGTTGTTTTTACATCGAATGAAGATTTTTTTGTTGATGAAAATAATAGTTTGCATTCATTTTGTCATGCAAATGGGAAATATCACCTTATGGGTGTCACACTTGCAGCGGCAGCATCACTTAAGTGGTGGGTTGAAGGAATTAATAAATCAGATGATTTCGATGGACTATTAAATGAAGCTAAAGATGCGGAAGTAGATGATCAATTATTTTATCTTCCCTATTTAATGGGGGAAAGAACACCACATAATGATCCTAACGCCAGAGGAACCTTTATCGGATTGAATATCACCCATGAAAGAAAACACATGACGCGAGCTGTATTAGAAGGAGTTGCATTCTCCCTTCGTGATACATTTGAAATCATGAAGGCAATGGGAGTTGAAATTAATGACATTAGTATTAATGGTGGTGGTGCCAAGAGTACATTTTGGTGTGAAATCATTGCAGATGTATTGAATGTCAAGGTAAATAAATTAAACTCAAATGAAGGTCCTGCATATGGAGCTGCAATACTTGCTGCGGTTGGATTTGGACGATTTCATACAGTTGAAGAGGCTTGTTCTCAGTTTATCAAAATTACTGAAAGTATTAATCCTAATGAGGAAAATAGCAAGATTTATAATGAAAAATATGGAAAGTACACAAAAATTTATCCTGCGACAAAAGAACTCTTTAAACAATTGATTTAAGTGGCTAAAACCAATAGAAAGTCCTTTGAAGAAGCGTTTACTTCTTTGAAGGACTTTTATCATATCGTAAAGTATAAGAAAGTTCTAAGTAGCCCATGGCAAATGATATACTATCATTATAGTGATGATTTTTAATCAAAATACAAAGTAAAGGATAACAGAGGGGGATAAAAAATGACAATACCAAAGTCACTTAAATTGGCAAACCTACCTACTAAAATTGAAAAGCTGGAGAGATTGTCTAAAAGTCTGGGAGACATCAATATTTATATCAAAAGAGATGATCAAACTGGGACAGAAGTATCAGGAAACAAGGTGAGAAAGCTGGAATTTGCAGTACAAGAGGCCTTGGACCAAGGCTGTGATTATTTAATTACATGTGGTGGGATTCAATCAAATCATGCTAGAGCCACGGCGGCGGTTGCAGCTAAGCTGGACATTAACTCATACCTAGTGTTGAGAAGCAATGGGGACGATCCCGTTGAAGGGAATTATTTTCTAAATAAGATTCTTGGGGCGGAAATTTGTCTCATTACCCCTGAAGAGTATAGGGATAATCGGATGAAGGTGATGGAAGAGATACAAAGAGAGCTAGCTGGTCAAGGACATAAGGCTTATATTTTACCCGAAGGAGCATCTAATGGGATCGGTACATTTGGATACTATCAAGCCATGGAAGAAATTTTAGAGCAAGAAGCGGAGTTGGATGTCAAGTTCGATGCCATCGTCACAGCAGTAGGATCTGGGGGAACCTACGCAGGGTTATTTTACGCTAATAAACTCAGAAAGAATGAGGCGAAAATTTATGGGATCAATGTATGTGATGATGCAGATCATTTTAAAAATAGAGTACAAGAATTAGTCCATGAAAGCATACAGTATACCAAAAGACCCATTCAT
This sequence comes from Alkaliphilus metalliredigens QYMF, assembly GCF_000016985.1. Lineage (NCBI taxonomy): Bacteria > Bacillati > Bacillota > Clostridia > Peptostreptococcales > Natronincolaceae > Alkaliphilus > Alkaliphilus metalliredigens. Next base: position 623,698 of record NC_009633.1, read on the forward strand.
TTCAAAAAAGAAGACATTCATATGATTGATGGGTATGTAGGCGAAGGATATGCTCAAAGTAGACAAGAAGAACTGACATTTATCCTTGATTTTGCAAAGCTAGAGGGTATTATTCTGGATCCTGTTTATACAGGTAAGGCAATGTATGGTTTAGTGGAAGAAATTAAAAAGGGAAGTTTTAATGGATTCAAAAACATTCTCTTTATCCATACCGGTGGCCTTTACGGGCTGTTCCCCAAGGGGAATCAGTTGTTTTAAAACTGATTCCAATGGATTACTTCTTCTAAAGGTCTTTTTTCAACAATTGGACTTTCATCACTATATCCAATCGAAACAATAGAGATGAGTTGAAGATCTTGAGGTGTTTTTAGAATTTTTTGGACTTCTTCGGTTAATGGAATGCTGTTTTTAGGTTCGTAGCAAGGGATACCTTCGCAAAGAGGGATTTCTTCCCCATCATATGAGCCTTGGTTCCCTGCGATCCAACAACTTTTCAGACCATGGAGTCGTGCTGCAATTAAGATGGTTTGAGTTGCAGCAGATCCATCCTCAATATAATAGGAAGAACTTGTTTTAGTAAAAACAGCAATACAGGCAGGTGCATTCTTCAGAAACTCACCGTGAGGTGTTACTTCTCCTAACGCTGTCAAGAGTTTTTTATCATCAACAATGATAAACTCCCAAGGCTGTTGGTTTTTAGCAGTTGGAGACATCCGTCCACAGTCTATAATTTGCTCTAGGATGGAACGGGAAACCGGATCCTTCTTGTACTTTCGAATGCTTCGGATATCCTTTAACAATTGTAGTGATTGATCAACAGATTGCATATAATATTCCTCCTTTTCATAGGGATTGATTACTATATTATTATCATATATATACCCAATAAACTCTAATTTAATGAAAATCACAGAATAATTTGTATGTAATAGTGAATATTTGTTTATCAACTTATCGATTAAAAGCCCAGAAAGGAATTAATTCCTTTCTGGGCTTTTAAAAAGGCTTAATGTAACGAGTGGGCTGTAGATGTTGTTAATTAATTATGGGAATAATGAAGGGAATCAAAGGGAATTTTAAATTTTTTGATTTAGACGGCCTTATAATTGTTAGTAAATTAAGATTAATGATATACTATAGTGATAAAGAAAAAATAGGGTTCATCTTGTTGGTATATTTGACTAAAATTAAGTCATCAAATAATCACAGTGTTAGGGAAATGAGGGAAAGTATGTTACGAATTAATCGAGAGCTATTGGAGGACATCGTGAGTCACCCAAATGCCTATTATAATGGTGTGGAATATCATAAAAAAAATAGAGTGGTAGACTTAAAGTTCCGTAGAGACAAGAAACACTTTATTGCAAAGGTAAAGGGAAGTAACCACTATGATATAGAAGTGAACTTCAATCAACAGGGAGAGATGGGTGAGGCCACCTGTACCTGTCCAGCCTATGATCGTTTTTGGGGTTATTGTAAGCATATTGTGGCAGTGCTTTTATCAATTAAAGAAATAGATGAAAGGGGAGGACTGTACAAGAAAAATGGTAATCAGCAAATTGATAGTATTTTAGAGTACTTTCATAACCAACAATTAAATGAGCGTATCTCTGTCAAGCTGCAAATTTACTATGAGGTGGAAAGACACTCAATGGATGAGACTGTAGAGTCCTATCTTACCTTAAAGGTTGGAGAAGAACGGATGTATGTGGTTAGAAATATAAAAGAGTTTATTGAGAACGTCTATAATGTGAAGCCCCAATACTTTGGGAAACAATTTACATTCGAGCCAGAAATTCATGGATTCGGAGAAGGGGATCAAAGGGTATTGGATTTAATCTATGAAATCCATGAAAATGAAACATTATCGGACAGCTCTTTTTTAGGAAAGTCGGGGAACACACTATTTGATGGAAAAAGAGTCCAGTTAGGAGATCAAGCATTAAAGCGTTTTTTAAATCTCATAAGAGAAGAAAAATTACAAACTGAGGATAGGGTGAAGGTCTGTATTTTAGATAGGGAACCTCAAAATATATTGGTTTATGAAGGGGATCTTCCTGTTGATTTTCAATTAGAGAAGCAAGGAGAAGAGACCATTTTAAAGCTGAATTACCAGGGAGATGTCATCCGTCTAGTAGCCGATGGGGAGTACTTTCTAACACATCACGGGATTTGTAGAGTGACAGAGCAGCAAAGAAGTGGATTTATGCCATTTTACCGCACTATGGTTGTCAACCAAACCAATAAATTGGTGATTCCTAAGGAGAAGGAAGAGCAATTTATTTCGGAAATTTATCCAATTATGAAAGCAGTGGGAAAGGTTGAAATTAGCCCAGAGCTTTCAAAAACCATTTATTCTCCTCCTTTAAAAGCAGAGGTGTATTTTGATCAGGTTGATCAACTGGTGAAGGCAGAAATTCGTTGGGTCTATGGAAACATGACATTACGTCCCTTTGAAGAGAGCAAAAAAGAAGCAGGACAGATTTTACTGCGGGATATCAAAAAAGAAGAAGAAATCATCGGATTTTTTGAACGAAATCAATTCAAGATTAAAAACAAACAGATCTATTTAGAAGAAGAGGCTGCAATCTTTCAGCTTATTTATAAGGAACTAGACAAGCTACAAAAAATTAGTGAGGTTTATTACTCTGAGACCTTTAAAGGGATGGAGTTAAAAAGTGCGGCTAGTTTTCGCGGAGGGATTCAACTGAATCGAGAAGAGGATCTGTTGGAATTTCAATTTGATATAGATGGCATTGAGGATCATGAATTAACAGATCTAATGGAGTCACTAAGAAAGAAGAAAAAATACTATCGATTGAAGGATGGATCCTTTATTCCATTAGAAGAAGAGCGTCTCATCGCAATAGATGAATTGATGAAGCAATTGGATTTATCTGGGGAAAATATTCACGGAAAAGTGATTGAAATACCTAAATTCAAGGGAATATTTGTAGACGAGTTTTTAAAACAACGGGATCTCGGTTTTGTTAAGAAAAATAAAGCCTATAGACAATTCATTGAAGATATTAAGGAATTTGAAGAGGTGGAATATGATGAACCCCAAGAATTAAAGGAGATCCTTCGGAATTATCAAAGATTAGGCTTTCGATGGTTAAAATCTCTGACTCGGTATGGGTTAGGGGGGATTTTAGCCGATGACATGGGACTGGGAAAAACATTGCAGATACTTACTTATTTGGTGGATGAAAAAGAGAAAAGAGGGCAAGGAACTGCTCTGATTGTGTCGCCAACCTCTTTGGTTTATAATTGGATCGCAGAGGTGGAAAAATTCACCCCGGAACTTCGGATCAAGGCGATCGTCGGAAGCAAGAACGAGCGAGAAGAGATCATGAAAGAAATTGATGAATATGACATTATCATCACTTCATACCCCTTAATTAGAAGAGATGCTGAACTTTATGAAACCCGTTCTTTTAGGTGTTGTATTTTAGATGAGGCCCAGCATATTAAAAATCCAGTTTCTCAAAATGCAAAGGCTGTTAAAGCCATCAGGGCAACCCACCGCTTTGCATTGACAGGCACACCCATTGAAAATTCTCTTACGGAGTTATGGTCAATTTTTGACTTCGTCATGCCAGGATATTTATTGTCTCATCATAAGTTCAAAGGACGTTTTGAAAAACCTATTGTGAAGGATAGGGATAGTGAGGCATTGGCAAGTCTAGGGAAACTCATTCGTCCCTTTGTATTGAGAAGAATGAAACGAGATGTATTACAAGAGCTTCCTGAAAAAATAGAAAGTAAAATGGTGGCAGAGTTAACGGAAGATCAAAAGAAGTTATACCTAGCTTATTTAAAGCAAATTAAAGGACAAATACAAGAAGAGATTGAACAAAATGGCTTTGAAAGAAGTCAGATGAAGATATTAGCAGGATTGACACGCTTGAGACAGATTTGCTGTCATCCTTCCTTATTTGTTGAAAACTATGAGGGAGGTAGTGGAAAGTTAGACCTACTAGAGGAAGTAGTGGCAGCGAGTTTAGAGGCTGGACATCGCATTCTATTATTTTCTCAATTTACCAGCATGTTGAAAATGATTAGAGAGAAGCTAGATCAACAGGGAATAGAATATGCTTACTTAGATGGCAGCACACCCATGGAAGCCAGAGGTGAAATTGTAAAGGAATTTAATGAAGGTAAAGGAAGCATCTTTCTGATCTCCCTAAAAGCCGGCGGGACGGGCCTGAATTTAACCGGTGCAGATACAGTGATTCACTTTGATCCATGGTGGAATCCTGCGGTAGAAGATCAAGCAACGGATCGGGCTTATCGCATTGGGCAAAAAAATAAAGTCCATGTGATGAAGTTCATTGCCCAAGGAACCATTGAAGAAAAAATCTTCAAGCTTCAAGAGCGGAAAAAAGAAATGATTAATGCAGTGATTCAACCTGGAGAAACATTCCTTGCAAAAATGAACTCACAGGAATTGATGGAACTATTGAAGTGAATTGGATTAATCTGATACATTCTCCCAGGAAAAGGTATATATATCATATACATTAATGAATAAAAGAAAACTAAGGGGAGGGGTTATCATGGTTGAAACAAGTGCCCATGAACGTGTAGAGCTACTGACGAGGTAAATAACATAGCCTATGTCTGAGATTTACAAATCTCTTGTATTGTAGTATAATAAGCATACAATAAGCACACAATAATGCTACGAAACGAGGTGATCGGGATGATGAATATCAAACCCTCTGCGGCAATTCGAAAAAACTACAATGAGATTTCTGAGTTGTGCAAACGGTCGGGAGAACCAGTATATCTGACTAAAAACGGAGAAGGAGATCTGGTGGTAATGGATATTGAAGCCTTTGCCAGACGAGAAAGCATGCTGCTCCTTAGAGAAAATTTGATTGCTTCGGAGGAAGGCAGGTTGAGTGGCAAAAAAGGCTATTCCATTGACGAAGTGTCCAATATGATGAAGGACGCTGTCAAGGAGGTATTGGATGGACAATGAAGGTAAGTTATATAAAGTGATTATCTCCGATGAGGCGGCTCAGATGCTGGTATCTCATTCTCGCTTTCTTACACAGGTCAGTGAAACAGCAGCCCTGCAACTCATTGCCGAGTTTAATAAAAAAGCAAAGTCCCTGGAGAGATTTCCAGAGCGAAACCCATGGCTTTTCGACCTACTGGTACCATCAGGCAAATACCGCAGGCTCTTGATGGCGAAGCGATATCTGCTGGTTTATCAGGTGAAGGAGAGCACCGTATATGTAGATGCCGTGGTGGATTGCAGGCAGGATTATGGCTGGTTGCTATAGACAAGTAAGCTGAATAAAACTCTTAGCATTATTGGCTGAGAGCTTTATTCAGTTTATTTTTGATGATTTTTAAGAATGATTTTACAGAAAATTTCATAAATTTATTGTTTTTGTTCGTTCCTTCCTAAACAGATAAAGGGGTATAACAGACAGGTCCCTGTCCCTGCGTCTGTTGAAAAATAGTTAAATTTACCAATACATAGTTGATTAATATTAGAAAAGAGCGTATAATAAAATTGTACTGAAAAGGTATAAAAGTACAAAGCGTACTACTTATGGTATCGGTAAGGAGATGAAAAAATGGCAAGTCAAAGTGAAATCAAATACAATCGACTAGTAGAGAAAGCTGAGATGCTGTTTATACAATTCGGATATAAGGCAGTATCAGTAGATGAAATTTCAGAAGCTGCGGGGATCAGCAAAATGACCATCTATAAATACTTTGATTCTAAGGAAACACTTTTTATAGAAGTCATGCTACTCTTGATGGATAGACAATATAATCTAATAGAAGCAAAGCTTAATGACATATCAGGAACCCTGGAAAAAATAAACTTTATGATGAATTACAGTCTGGAGGGAGCAAAAGATTATTCTCTTGCATTATACAAGGATATTATGAACATCCCTCATATTACAGAAAGACTGATAGCAGTGAAGAATGAAAAAAATAAAGTGTTATTTGAAAGTATGATTAGGGAAGGAATGGAAAAAGGAGAAGTTAAAAGAGGTGATGTTGTTTTTATGGCTGATATGATCATTATGATGATCGAAGCATTTGGCCAACGACATTTTTATAAAATAAATAATAGGGAAGATCTAGAGGGGTTGACCAAGAGTTTATTTGACTTTCTAAAATATGGCCTCTTAGGGGGAGGAGCGTAATTAAAATGGAAAGCAATGTGTTGATGAAGGTAGAAAATGTAAATAAGATTTATGAAATGGGTGAAGTCAAGGTAGCAGCAGTAAAGGAAATAGACCTTGAATTATATCAAGGGGAATTTGTGGTGATACTGGGTCCCAGTGGCTCGGGAAAAAGTACCTTGTTAAATATTTTAGGTGGGATGGACCTGCCAACCCAGGGAAAGGTCTTCATGGAAGGCCAAGAGATTACCGATTACAATGATCGAAAGCTAACCAACTATCGTAGAGAGAAAATTGGTTTTGTTTTTCAATTTTACAACCTGATGGCCAATTTAACCGCCAGGGAAAATGTAGAGCTGGCCACAGAAATCTGCAAAAATGCACTGAATATTGATGAGGTACTGGAGGCAATTGGATTAGGAGAGCGAAAGGAACATTTTCCAGCTCAAATGAGTGGTGGTGAGCAACAAAGGGTTGCAATTGCCAGGGCAGTGGCCAAGAACCCTGCTTTATTACTCTGTGATGAACCAACTGGGGCCCTAGATTTTGAGACAGGTATTAAAATACTATCCTTGTTGAAAAAGATTAATCAAGATTATAATAAAACAGTGGTGATTATTACCCATAACATGCCTATCGGGGAAATGGCAGATCGGGTCATTAAAATGCGAAGCGGTGAAATCATTGAAGTAAAGGTGAATGACAATCCAATCCATCCTGAAGGGATTGAGTGGTAATGAAGAAGCTAGATGTAAGATTACTAAGAATGATCAAAAACACCAAGGGGCAGTTTATTTCCATTGTTGTGGTCATCATTTTAGCATTAACCATCTACGGGTCCTTCAATATGATGGCGGATAATATGGGAAATACCATCTCTCATTATTATGAAATCACAAATTTTGGGGATGTTTTTGTTGAAGTCGTACGAATACCAAGGGCGGCTATTGATCAACTGACCACCATTGAAGGAGTTGAGGTGGCCCAGGGGAGAGTCACTGCCGATGTTCCCTTGCGAGTTGAAGATCCCAATGAGAAAGTGAATGTTCGAATCGTATCCCTACCAAGGGAGGATTATCGGATTAATGAGCTTTATACAATAGAGGGAAGAGAAATGCAGGAGGATGTCAGAACAACAGTGGTACTGGAGCAATTTTCCGAGGCAAGGGGGATTCAGCTAGGAGATCAAATCACACCCTATATTGCAGGGCGAGAATATCCTCTAGAAATGATCGGTATTGTAGGGAGCCCAGAGTATATTTATTTAATGGAAAATCAACAGAGCCTACTGCCGACCCCTGAAAGATTTGGTGTTATCTATGTGACAGAGGAGTTTGCTCAATCGGTTTTGGGTTTTCAAGGAAGTTATAATGAAGTCATGATTAAAATAGAGGATGAGCACTTAGATCGAATTGATAGCATTACGGATGAAATTGAAGATCAATTGGATCGCTATGGTGTAAGGAGGACAATCAAAAGAGAAGACCAGCTCAGCAACTCAATGATGATGGAGGAAGTTTCACAATTAGACCAGATGGCGACTTCAGTGCCTTTATTATTTCTCGTGGTGGCAGCGGTGATTATTAATATCATGCTATCTAGAATTGTGAAAAATGATCGAATGGCCATTGGGGTGATGAAGGCCTTAGGATATGGCAATTTTAATATTATGGGACATTATGTCAAGTATGCATTGGCCATTGGACTGGTAGGAGCGGTCATCGGGATTATCTTTAGTGTATTTCTATCCCAGGCATTTACGAATCTTTATATTCAATTTTTTAATATTCCCCTACTACAGATGGATGTTTATTATATTTATGTTCTATATGGACTCATCCTCACCAGTGTCTTTTGTATTGTCTCAGGGTTGATAGGGGCCAGAAGTGTCTTGAGAATTCTACCTGCTGATTCAATGAAACCAGAAGCACCGAAGGCAGGAGGTCGAATCCTATTAGAAAAAGTCAAATTTATTTGGAACAGAATTTCCTTTAGCTGGAAAATGGTCATTAGAAACATATTGAGAAATAAAAAAAGAGGCATTTTTTTAGTACTGGGAATCGCCTTAACCTTCGGTATCACAATGCTACCGATATTTATGACAAGTGTTTGGGGAAACTTGTTCACCATACATTATGGAGAGTTCCAAACCATGGAATACAATGTTGACTTTGCCCATCCAATGAATGACAACGCCATTCGGGAACTACAGCAAATCATTGATGTAGATCATATCGAGCCCAAGATCGAGATTCCCTTTGAGCTGAGAAATGGATGGAGAAAGCAAGTTGTCAGTGTCATCGCAGTCCCAAGGGATACTAGATTTTATCATTTTACAAGTCCATCGAAACAGTCCATTAATCTAGATACCAGGGGAATGATTATAACGGAAGGCATTGCCAGAAGCCTTGGAGCCCAAATAGGTGATGAGATATTGCTTAAAAGCTTTATGCCTGACCAAGAGGATCAGTTGATTAGGGTAAGTGGGATCACCCAACAATTACTAGGGAGTAATGGGTACATGGATATTGAAACCATGAATGATGTACTAGGTGAGAGAGGCATAATCACTGGGGCCTTAATTGATTCACAGGATGATGTATCCTTGAAGCTTCAAGATGTTAAAAACATTAGTCTGGTACAATCCGTAGAGGACATGAAAAACAGCTTCGAAGAATTTATGGAGATGATGATTTATTCCGTGAGTATCCTAATGCTATTTGGAGGGATTTTAGGGTTCGCCATTGTTTATAACACAACAATTATTAGCATTAGCGAACGTATAATGGAGTTCTCTTCATTGAGGGTATTGGGATTTGAAAAAAATGAAATATATAAGATGATTAGTAGAGAGAACGCTGTCATGACGGTGCTTGGAATTGCCGTGGGTGTGCCAGTGGGATACGGGATGTGCTATGGGATTGTTTCTGCCTTTGAAACAGATCTGTATAAGATCCCACTCATTATTACACCAAGTAGCTATGTTTTTGCAGCCATGATGACGGCCTTCTTCGTGGCCATTGCGCAGCTGGCTACCATCAGAAAAATCTATAAAATGAATTTTATTGATGCATTAAAAAATAGAATTTCTTAAAATAAAAAGGATTTTATTCTATAGAGTAAGGGTGGGATGAAAATGAAGAAAAAAATAATTGGTGCCATTATCATTGTGATTGTTTTGGGAGCAGCAGCATTTTTCATGATGAATCGAGGCATCGTTGTGGAAGTGGAGATGGCAGCTGTAACCCAAGGCAATATAGCAAAATATGTTGAAGAATTGGGCGTTGTCAAGACAAAAAATCAAGCAAGTGTTTATGCAGATACAGCCGGGCGTGTAACCGATGTATTGGTAAAAGAAGGGGAGCAAGTTAATACAGGGGATGTGTTGGTTAGATTGGATTCCCAGCAACTCTCCAGACAAAAAAGAGAACTAGAAGCTCAAAGGTTGGGGATCATTGCCCAATATAATGAAGCCACACAATCAATTGATGAAAAAGAAATTGAAAAGCTAGAGCTGGAGATAGAAGTCATTGAAAGAAGAATAAAAGAAGCAAAAAGAGTTGTGGAAAATAATAAGAGATTGTATGAAGCAGGGGCCATTAGCTATGAGGAATATAACATTACAGTTACAAGTCTTGAAGCTGAACAAAGTAATTTAGAGGGGGTACAGTTAGATTTAGAACTGATCAAAAAGCCTATTTCTGAAAATATCAGTGCTCAATATGAAGCCCAGCTACGCCAGCTTGATATCCAAATGGAAGCACTGGAAAGCCAAAGTGGAGATTTTGTCATCACAGCTCATATGAGTGGAACTGTACTGATGAAGGCTGTAGAAAAGGGCAGCTATGTACAACCAGGAGTCCCCCTACTAGAGATTGGCGATACAGAGATACTTTATATAGAAAGTGATCTTTTGATCGGAGATATTGCCAATGTTGAAGTGGGTGCACCGGTGATTATATCTAATAAAGATTTAAGGATTATTGATTTACAAGGAACCGTCACAAAAATTCACCCCCAAGCCTTCAGCAGTGTATCAGACCTAGGAATCGAACAGAAACGAATTAAGGTAGATATTGAATTTGAAGGATCTGTGGCTATTTTAAGACCAGGCTACGATCTGGATGTGAACATTATTATTGAAAGCAAGGAAAATGTGTTGCTTATACCAGAAAATGCGATATTTCAGCAGGCAGGAAGGGACTTTGTCTTTGTGAATGTTAATGAACAAGCAATACTCAGGGAAATTGAAAAGGGAATTGAGAGTCAAAGACGGGTAGAAATTGTCAGTGGATTACAAAAAGGTGATCAGGTGATCGTTTCACCTAGTGGCGAGTTAGAAGAGGGAGTCCAAATTAAATCAAAATAAAGATAAAATCATGAAAACAATGCCCGTGGTCTAGCCCGGGCATCGTTTTTTAGTGAGGTGAGATGCATGAAAGTGCTTTTGGTAAGACCCGCTAGAATCAAACAAGCAGTGACCCTGGGAGAGTTTATGTATAGTGAGCCCATTGGACTTGAAATGGTATATGCCATGTTGGAGAATCAACATCATGTGGAGATTGTTGATATGATGTCAGAAAAAATTACATTGGAGGATAAATTAAAGGCGTTTCAACCAGAGGTAGTTGGGATTACATCCCTCTGTATAGATGTGTTTGCAGTCAGAGCCTTAGCAGAAGCTGTGAAAAAGTATGATCCTAGTATCATTACAATGGTTGGCGGAACTCAAAGCTTTCTTAATCCTGAAGCTTTTTTTACAGAGACAATCGATCATGTCATGAAATATACCAACACTGAAAATATGACAACATTGTTTGGTTATTTACAGAGAGGAGAACAACCTCCCATCATCCATGGAATCTGTAGTGGTGTGAATGATTTCAAAACCACAGATAAATGTGGAATGAACCAATATGTTCATCCCAATAGGAAGGCCACAGCTAAATACCGAAGACAATATTCTTATTTTGGATATAGGCCCTGTGCCATCATGGGAACATCCCAGGGCTGTTCCAAGACCTGTAGCTTTTGTTTAAGATGGAGAATAGAAGGGGCTACAGAAAGATATTTGCCCATGGATTTTGTAAAAGAAGAAATTCGAAGCATTGAAGAAGATAATATTATGGTTTTTGATAATGATTTTTTGCATAATGGGGATAGGATCGAAGAACTTTGCAATTTTTTACAAGAAGAGGGAATCCATAAGAATTTTATTTGCTATGCCAGTGTCAATAGTATTTTGAGCAATAAAGAAGTGATTAAGAGGTTTACAAAGCTAGGCTTAAGCACTGTATTAGTGGGTTATGAAACATTTAAGGAAGAGGAGCTAAAAAAATATCAAAAGAAATCAAGTACCGATGACAACCTAAATGCCAGTCAGTTTTTAAAAGAGATAGGACTAGATGTATGGGCATCCTTCATGATCCATCCCGATTGGAGTGTAGCGGATTTTAAGGAATTTAGAAGGTATTTAAAGAAGTTAAATCCTGAAATATCAACATTTTCTCCCCTGACACCCTTTCCCAATCTGCCTTTATACAATGAGTACAAGGATAGGCTTCTGATTCAGAAGGAAGAATATGAAAAGTGGAGCTTTGGACAAGTTACCATCAATCCTTCAAAAATGAGTCTAAGAAAATATTATTACGAGATATTAAAAACGATTCTATATGTAAATTTAGTCAGAAACAATATCCTATATATGATCAGTAGGTTTGGCATCACAAGCATTTTGAGACTTTTTAAAGGTTCGATCAAAGCATTTATAAAATATATACAGCTGATGATGCAGTAAAAATTACCTGTGAATTAAATGACGTTTTATGAAGGAAATGAGGCTTATTTGCAGAAAAAGAGTATAGAATAGAAAAGAGTTTAGCACAGGAAGAACGAATGAGAAATATTTAGGGGATGTGCAAATGAATAAAAATAAGACATATATTGTTGTGATCATCATCATGATTCTATACATCTTTCCCATAGATAGAGTGCAGGGATTGGATGAGGCTGTATTGCAGCTACGATGGGATCATCAGTTTCAGTTTGCAGGTTATTATACAGCCCTATGGAATGGCTATTATGAGGAAGAAGGATTGGAGGTAGAGATACGCTCTGCCTTTACAGAAGAGGGAGATGTGCTGCAGGCCACACAGGAGGTAGCAGAAGGTGATGCGGATTTTGGTGTGGGAGCCGTAGACATTCTGATCGCCAATGATGAAGGATTGGATTTGGCGGTGCTGGCATCTATATTCCAACGAAGTGCAGTGGAATTTTTTATGAAGGAAGAGACTCCCTTTAGTACCATGGCAGATTTAGTGAATTTGCAGGTGGCAAGAAGAAAAGATGATTTGATGGATATTGAGCTACAGGCCATGCTGATGGCGGAAGGAATTGATCCTAAACAATTGAAGTTATATGAACACCGAGGGAATTTCGCTATAGAAGATTTAGGTGATGATGGTTTTGACATGGTACCAATATATTTGAGAAATATTCTGACTTACCCTGAGGAGGAAGGGGTGCAATTAAAATCAATCAGGCCAATAGATTATGGCATCGATTTTTATGGAGATAGTCTTTTTACAAGGGGCAGTCTGGCCAAAGAAAATCCTGACAAAGTAGAAGCATTCAAAAGAGCCAGCCTAAAGGGCTGGGAATATGCATTGGAAAACCCTGAAGAAATAATTGAAAAGATGGTTGTAGCCTTTCCACCACAGGAAAAAACAGAGAAAGAATTTAGAGCCTTTAATGTATTTCAAGCTAGGGAGGTTCTGGAGCTTACCCTTCATCCCGTGGTTGAGATTGGAAATATCAACCCACATCGATGGTGGGGCACCCAGGAAGTATTAAAAAAATTAAATCTAGTTTCTGGTGATCTAGATAGAGAGAATTTTATATTTAGCTATGACAGAATATTGCAACAACAGGCAGAGCGAAAAGAGAAATTTCTACAAATATTTTCTTTAATAAGTGTAGTGATCCTTTTGATTGTGCTGATTATCTATTTAACGGCCAAAAGTACCATTAGAAAGTTAGAGAAAATGTTTCAGCGGGAATGGGAGGAAAATAAAAGAAAAGAGGGAATTATTATCTATCAAGCAAGATTAGCTGCCATGGGGGAAATGATTGCTAATATAGCCCACCAATGGCGACAACCGCTGAATAATCTAGGCTTGATTCTTAATAATATAGAGGATGCCTATCACTATGAGGAGTTAACAAAGAAAAGTCTAGAGGAGGATATAGAGCGCTCTAGGAGATTGATTCACAAAATGTCAGAGACCATTGATGACTTTAGAAATTTTTCCAATCCTAACACAAAAAAAGATGAATTTTCAATACATGAAAACATCATGATGGTGTTAGACCTAATGGAAGAAAGAATAAAGCTTCACCATATTGAGGTGGTTTTTAAAGATATTTCTACAAAGAAGGCCTATGGATATAGTAATCAATTTGCCCAAGGGATTTTTAATGTGATCAGCAATTCAATAGACGCATTAATAGACGAAAAAGGTGGAAAAAGACAAATTTTTATTGGTATTTATGAACAAGGCAATGATGTGATTACAGAAATAGAAGATACTGGTGGGGGAATCAGTGAGGCCATAGCAGATAAAGTATTTGATCTCTACTTTACCACCAAAGAAGACACACAGGGAACGGGATTGGGATTGTATATGACTAAGGTGATTATAGAGAAAAATTTAAAGGGAAGCCTTCATTGGAAAAATACAGACAGAGGGGTTAAAATGATGATCAGGATACCTTGTAAGGGGGTGGATGGAAATGTCACAGACTGAGAAGAATAGTGTGCTCTATCATTTAAAGGTACTCTACGTAGAGGATGAACCTGATACCAGAGAGGAAATGACAAAGTTTCTAAAGAGGCGGGTTGGAAAGCTCTATGTTGCAAAAAATGGACTGGAGGGCATAGCCGCATTCGACCAAAATCAGCCACATATTGTTGTAACTGATTTGAAGATGCCGGTTATGGATGGCCTAGAGATGATCAAGGCCATTAGAAACAGGGAGCATCAACCTGCCATTATCATTACCTCAGCCCTTTCAGATAGTGAGACAATACTGGCGGCAGTGGATATCGGGATTGTGAAATATGTCGTTAAACCCATTCATCCTAAGGAGCTTATGATGAGCATGGAATCCATTGGTAAGGAAATATTAAGCCATCAAATTGACATAGGAGATGTAAACCATATTTGGCTAGGAGATAAAGAAAAAAAAGCAGAGCTAGAGAAAAGAATAAAAAGTGAATTGGCTCATTTTATAAAAAAATATAGTGGGAGGGGGCCAAAGGATCTTCAGGTTTTTATAGAGGGAAATCACATACAGGTCAATATATTCGAATCCCTAACAGCCTTTGAACTTCAGCTGATTGCTAATAATAGAAACCATAGCTTAGTGGAGTATAATCGGAAATTATTTTATATGGAAGGATCCAGCAAAATAGAGAAGGCCCTGACGCTTATTATTGGGATGCCTGTTACATTAAAAGAAGTATATTGTGATTGCAGGAAAAAAATTGACGAGATAACGTTTTCAATCTCTACTTGAAGTTAATCTAAAAATACGTTATAATATTATCAAAGTATTATCGAAAGATTGTGAATTTTAGATGGAATTTAATCCTCAGCAAATTTATATTAAACCCAAGATGAAATGAAGTGCTACAGGAGATCCCAGATCCCATAGGTAGGCTCCTTTGGTAAAAGATTGTAATATTATAAAACTGCATATATGTTGATAATGAGTAAAGATAACGAATTTTGTTAGGCTTTAAAGGATCAGCACTGAAGAAGGAAAACTTCTTTTGTGCTGATCTTTTTTATTGATAAGAAACAAAAAAATTCATGGGGGCGATTATTGTATGGTTGAAAATTCGAGTAAAAGTAGGTCTGTATTTAATGTAGATGGAGTTCCTTCTTTGGGGAAAGCGGCACCTCTAGGGCTTCAGCATGTCTTGGCCATGATTGTAGGAAATGTCACACCAGCCATTATTATTGCAGGGGTTGTTGGACTGAATTCACCAGACCGAACATTATTGGTACAAATGGCTATGTTTATCGCAGGGATCGCGACACTCATACAACTGTATCCCATAGGGAGAGTTGGATCTAGACTGCCGATTATAATGGGTGTTAGTTTTGCTTATGTACCTTCTATGATTGCTATAGGAGCACAGCATGGTATTGCAGGGATTTTTGGAGCTCAGCTGGTAGGTGGATTAGTTGCAATCGTAGTGGGTATATTTATCAAACCAATCAGAAAATATTTTCCACCTCTTGTTGCAGGAACCGTTGTATTTACCATTGGACTCTCTCTTTATCCCATCGCCATTAACTATATGGCTGGGGGAGTAGGAGCAGCAACCTATGGATCTTTTACCAATTGGGGGATTGCGTTGATCACCCTTACTGTGGTATTATTCTGTAATCAATTTGCAAAGGGTTATTTCAAATTAGCATCGATATTAGTTGGTATTATTGTGGGGTATGTGATTGCTATTATGATAGGAATTGTTAATTTCACGCCAGTTGCGGAAGCTGCATGGATAGCTATTCCAAGACCATTGCACTTTGGAATTGAATTTTACCCATCGGCTATTATTACCATGGTGATTATGTATATCGTCAATTCTGTTCAAGCTGTGGGGGACTTATCTGCCACAACCATGGGGGGCATGGGTAGAGAGGTAACGGACGAAGAACTGTCAGGGGGCATTATAGGTAATGGGGTATCCAGTGTGGTTGCATCCTTCTTTGGAGGACTACCTACTGCAACCTATAGCCAAAACGTTGGTATTGTAGCCATGACAAAGGTAGTGAGCAGATTTGTATTGGCCCTGGCTGCAGGATTAATTTTAATTGGTGGATTTGTTCCTAAATTCGGAGCCATCATGACCACCATTCCCCAAAGTGTATTGGGAGGGGCTACCATTACGGTCTTTGCCATCATCACCATGACGGGGATTAAGTTGATTATTCAAGATGAATTATCCGGTAGGAATGTGACCATCGTTGGATTAGCTGTAGCCCTTGGTATGGGGATTACAACAGTTCCACAATCACTGGAATTATTTCCAGATTGGGTTATGATGGTATTTGGTAGTTCTCCAGTGGTCATTGCCACTGTTGTTGTATTTACTTTAAATATCATACTACCTAAAAAATCCTTAGCCGATGAAAAAGCGGAAAGAGAAGAGATGGAAATGAAGGAGGGATAAAGTTGATTGACATAAAAAATTATGTCGTCCCTAAAAGCATAGATGAAGCATATGAAGTCTTAGCTTCCAATAGATTAGCAATGCTATTGGGAGGGGGCGCCTTTATTAGGATGGGAAATAAGAGAACGAACTATATGATAGATCTTTCAAAATGTAATATTGAGGGAATCATAGAAACGGAAACAGATATTGAAATAGGCGCCATGACTACATTTGGAGAGATGGAAAGATCTGATGTACTAAAAAAACATTTTAATGACTTACTAGCATGTTCTGTTAAGGAAATCGTAGGGGTACAGCTTAGAAATATTGTAACAGTTGGAGGCACCGTTTATTCTAGATATGGTTTTTCTGATTTGATTACAGGGTTATTGGCTCTAGATACCTATGTGAATCTCCATAAAGGAGGCCTCATTCCCTTGGAGACGTTTTTAATAAAAGGTCCTGAAAGCAAGGATATACTTAAAAGCGTCCTCATTAAAAAAGACAACAGAAAAGCTGCCTTTAAAGCCATGAGAAACTCAAAGGGAGACTATGCCATTTTAAATGCTGCTGTATCAAAGGTAGGAAATGATATTAAAATCGCTGTAGGAGCAAGACCTGGAAGAGCTACATTAGCATATGAAACCATGGCATATCTCAAGGAAAATGGAATCTCAACAGAGAGTTTACCCCATGCCTTGGATCTTTTAACTAAAGAAATGAACTTTGGAACCAATGGAAGAGGAAGCCAAGCCTATAGAGAAAAAATCTGTAGGGTATTGGTGAAGAATGGACTGGAGGAGGTGGGTTTTCATGAAGATTAATGTCAAAATTAATGATGAAAATACATCCTTTGAAATTAGTCCCGATGAATACTTAGTGGAGACCCTAAGGAAAAATGGCTATATAGGAGTCAGACAGGGCTGTGATACTGGAACCTGTGGTGTCTGTACCATTCATGTAGATGGAAAGGCTGTGTTATCCTGTGTACTGCTGTCCGCAAAGGTAGATGGCTCTGAAATTACCACCATAGAAGGTGTGCAGGAGAAAGCAAAGGTAATTGGAAAACATTTAGTTGATGAAGGTGTGGACCAATGTGGATACTGTAGTAGCGGGACCATCATGAGTATTTTGTATTTGGAAAAGTGCATTGAAAATCCTACAGACGAAGAAATCCTTCACTATTTAAATGGTAATTTATGCAGATGCACAGGATATGTTGGACAACTAAGGGCGATCAAAAAGTACTTTGGAGGGAGATTACATGAAAATCGTAAATAGTAGCATACCTAAAATAGATGGCATGAGTTTAGTCACAGGGAAGCCTGCTTATACTGATGATCTCGCTCCTAAGGATGCATTGGTGGTAAAGGTATTGAGAAGTCCCCACGCCTTTGCAAAAATCACAGACATTAATACTGCCATTGCTGAAAAGGTGCCTGGGGTAGCCTGTATTTTTACCTACAAGAATGTCATCAGAAAGGCCTTTACAAGGGCGGGACAATGCTATCCAGAGCTAGCACCCTATGATAAATTTTTATTGGATGAATATGTGAGGCATGTGGGCGATGATGTGGCCATTATTGCAGCTAAAGATGAAAAAACAGCCACAAAGGCCATGAAATTAATTAAAGTAAAATATGATGTACTACAACCCATATTAAATCTGGAGAAAGCAGAAGAAAGTGCCCCAGTCCATCCAGAGGAAGATATTTATACTAACTTAGAGGTGGGCTTTGACCGAGAAAAAAATACCGTGGCAAAGGTGGCATTTGAACTAGGAGATCTCGAAAATGCTTTAGAGGAAAGTGACGTCATCATAGAAAGAACCTATCGTACCCAAGCCCAAGCCCAAGGGATGATGGAAAGCCAAGCAAGCTATAGTTATTTAGATAATTACAATAGGCTAGTGGTGGTGTCTTCAACCCAAATCCCCTTTCATGTAAGACGGATTTTAGCACAGGCATTAGACATTCCCGCCAGTAAAATTAGAGTGGTCAAACCTCGAATAGGAGGAGGCTTTGGGTCGAAACAAACAGCTCAATCGGAATTTTACCCAGCCCTTGTCACCTTGAAAACTGGAAAACCTGCAAAAATTGTCTATAGTAGAAGAGAGGTTTTTAGAGGTACCAATTCAAGACATGCCATGACATTTACAATCAAAATAGGAGCCAGTCAATCAGGAAAGATCAAGGCAATTGATATGAATGGTTTGTGGGATACAGGGGCCTATGGAGAACATGCCCTAACCACCCTTGGATCAGCAGGTAAAAAGGTATTAACCCTATACAATAAAGTAGATGCCTGTCGCTTTTCAGGAAAGGCCTTTTATACAAACCATGTTCCTGGGGGCGCATTCAGGGGATTTGGTGTGACCCAGGGGATTTTTGTTTTGGAATCAGCGGTAAATGAGTTGGCCCATGAGCTTAAGATGGACCCTGTGAAATTAAGAGAAATCAATATGATCAAAAAAGGGGAAACAACCCGCTTATACAATATGGTGACAAAGGGTGCAGGAGATGCCCCCATGTATATGGACAGCTGTTTACTAGAGGAATGTGTAACAAGAGGAAAGCAGTTGATAGACTGGGATCATAAATATCCTAGGACAGAGCGTAGTGCCACAAAGGTAAGGGGAGTGGGAATGGCCATTTCACAACAGGGCTCAGGTCTTCCCAATATTGATATGGCTGCTGCCACCTTGAAACTCAATGATGATGGATTTTTTACTTTATTTTTAGGGGCATCTGATATAGGTACCGGTAGTGATACGATCTTGACACAAATAGCCGCTGAAGCCCTAGGGGTGGATATGGATAAAATTGTAACCTATACATCGGATACGGATTTAACACCCTTTGACAGTGGGGCCTATGCCTCTAGTACCACCTATACAACTGGGAATGCAATCATCGATGCGGCAGAAAAGATGATTCAACTGATCATCGCTACTGGAGCTAAGTACTTTGAGACCCAAGAAGAAAATATCCTATTTGATGGGACTAAAATTACATGTCAGGATAGTGGAGAAGAAATTACATTGGCGTCATTTTCGCAGAAAATCACCTATAGCATGATACATGAGCAATTATCCGTAACGGGCTCCTATGTGCCTAAAAAGGCAGCCCCCCCTTATATGGCTGGATTTGCTGAGGTTGAAGTAGATCTTGAAACCGGAAAGGTAGAAGTCATTGACTTTGTTGGTGTGGTGGATTGTGGTACTCCCATTAATCCAAATTTAGCCAGGATACAGGTGGAGGGTGGCATCGTTCAAGGAATTGGTTTTGCCCTTTATGAAGAAGTTAATTATACCAAGGAAGGAAGACTTATGAATGATACCTTCATGGAATATAAGATGCCCACTAGAAGGGATATCCAAAATATACAGGTGGAATTAGTTGCGGGATATGATGAAACGGGACCCTATGGAGCTAAATCCATAGGAGAAGTGGTCATCAATACAGTTGCACCGGCCATCACTGATGCAATCTATAATGCCTGTGGCGTTAGAATCAAAGAATTACCGGCTACACCAGAAAAAGTATTAATGCAGCTATAAGAGGCGACGTGGTGTGTGTGGCCAGGTTACGCAGATGTCACACCTGCTGTTAGGTGACAGGTTATAGAATGACAGATTAAAACGATGGAAAACCCTTTGGAGAAAAATCATACTCTGAAGGGTTTTTACTATTTTGAAAGTATTTAACTAGGATTGTTTTAGTGTATTATGGATGGCTAGAATATGACAATATATTACATTAATAAGCAAAATATCTACTTTCATTTAGTGCAAAGGTCCTCAATCTACAAAAATATACAAAAAAAAGGAGGAATATACAAAAAATAGACTAATTTGTTATGAGTTAATATTTTAGGTAAAGTGTGTGGACCTCAAATTTTATGTTGAATAGTAGCTCCTAAATAAAAGAGTGGTTAAACTAACAATTCAATAATTTCAAAAGGACATTAAAGGAGGAACATAATGACAAAGGGATTATAGGGAAAGAAATTAAGTGCTTTTCAATGCAATCAACACAGGTGTCAGTGGATTAACTGCAGAAAGATTTAATATTGGTAGAAATGAGGTAAATTGATGTCGGAAGTCGTAGAACAAATACGTAATCAGCTGAATGAATATATTCAAGGATTAGATAAGAACAAAAAGATTAAGATTGGCCTTTCGGCCCTTTTCATTTTAATCTCACTTACAGGAATTATATATTTTTTTTCAAGACCAGATTATGTGGTGTTATATAATAATTTGAACCCAGAAGAATCTGGGTCAGTGATGGAAACACTACAGGGTAGCAATATTCGCGCAGACTTTGGCGATACAAGTGGAACAATTCTTGTTAGAAAACAAGATGAAAAAAGAGCTCAAGTCGTTGTTGCTACACAGGGGTTGCCTACGGCACGTTTCTCCTATGAAGATGCTTTTTCGGGAAATTCGTGGATGATGACAAGTGAGGAACGAGCACAACGAATTCTAATTGCCCAGCAAAATTATTTAGCCAGTACTATGGAAGAAATCCCAGGGGTCAGTAAGGCTGTGGTAAACCTGACAATACCAGAAAGAACAGGGTTTATGATGGCTGACAATAACGCAAATGCCAAGGCTTCAGTTTGGCTTGATATATCAAGTAATGCGAACCTGGAAAGCGGTAGTATTAAAGGGATTGCCATCCTTGTGTCCAATGCAGTCCAAGGGCTTGAGCCAGAGAATGTAACGATTCACGGACCTGATGGTCGGGTGTTAAACCAAGAAGCAGGAAGCGATAGTAGCTTGCTAGGGGCAAGCGATCAAATGAACTTACAACAAGCAGTGCAAAAAGATCTAGAAAAAAGTATTACTGACTTCCTATCAAGCGTTTATGGACATGGTAATGTTGTTGTCATGGCAGGGGTGAGACTGGGCTTTGATAGCAATGTGACAGAACTAGTGGAGTTTGCACCACCTATTGAAGGTCAAGAAACTGGAATCATTCGAAGTATGCATGAATTAACCCATACTGCCATTGATGGTCCAGGAGGTGGAATTCCCGGAGTAGATCCAAATGTGGGAGACATCCCTCAAAATGTTGAAGATGATGAATATCTTTCTAGATATGACGAAGCCAGTCAAACAATTAATTATGAAATCAATGAACTGCGCCAAAAAATCGTAAAAGCACATGGACAGGTACATGACATTTCCGTAGCAGTATATGTAAATAAGAGCACATTGGCTGATGGGGACTTATCAGATCAAGAAAGAAGAGAACTGATTAATATTGTATCGGCAGCTGCAGGCTTGGATACAAGAGTTGTCCAAGTCGGTGTTCAAGAATTCAATGATTCTCTGGCGGATCAATGGCAGCTGGCTATGGATGGAAATTTGGCAGCAGGTGAAGGCGGCCAGCCATGGTGGTTAATTGGTTTGCTAGCAACATTGATATTAGGAGCAGCATACATTGTCATTAACAAAGTTAGAAAAAACCGAAGCCAAGAAGAAGAGATTCTAGTTCAAGATGTGATGATTCCAGATGAACTAGAGGAAATCAACTTAGACTTATCAGGCTCTCAAGTAAAACAGCAAATCGAAAAGTTAGTCAATAAGAAACCAGATGCAGTTGCCCAGATGTTGAAAAATTGGATCAATGAAGAATAGAGGTGAGGAGATGTCTAAGAGAGCAGGTAAAGGAGAATTAACAGGTCGGGAAAAAGCTGCGATTTTATTGATTAGTCTAGGACCAGAATATTCCGCACAAATATTCAAACATTTGACTGATGAGGAGATTGAAGAATTAACATTAGAAATCGCCAATATGCGTAGGGTTTCTCCCCTAGAAAAAGAAAAAGTACTGGCAGAATTTCACGAAGTTTGTATTGCCCAGGAATACATATCTGAGGGAGGTATCAATTACGCCAAGGATGTATTGGAAAAGGCCTTAGGCTCTCAGAAAGCAATGGATATTATTAATAAGCTAACAGCTTCATTACAAGTAAAACCCTTTGACTTTGCTAGAAAAGCCGATCCAAATCAGTTGTTAAGCTTTATACAAAATGAGCATCCACAAACAATTGCATTGATATTAGCATATCTATCCTCAACACAATCAGCACAAATACTATCGGCACTACCCCAGGCAAAGCAATCTGAAGTAGCAAGACGGATTGCAACCATGGATCGTACGTCGCCGGATATTATAAAAGAAGTAGAAATGGTTCTTGAAAGAAAACTATCTTCACTAGTTAATCAAGACTATACATCTACTGGAGGCATTCAAGCCATTGTCGACATACTAAATTCAGTAGACAGAGGAACAGAGAAAAATATAATGGATACATTGGAAATGCAAGATGCTGAATTGGCTGAAGAAATTAGGAAACGTATGTTTGTATTTGAAGATATTATTAGCTTAGATAGCACATCAATTCAAAGGTTTATTAGAGAAATTGATAATAAAGAACTGGCCATTGCACTAAAGGGAGCTACCGAAGAAGTGTCCGATGTAATCTATGGAAACATGTCTAAACGCATGGCAGAAATGATCAAAGAAGATATGGAATTCATGGGACCTGTACGATTGCGTGATGTAGAAGAAGCACAGCAGAAGATTGTAAATATCATTAGAAAACTAGAAGAAGCTGGTGAAATTATTATTGCTAGAGGTGGAGGAGATGAAGTAATTGTTTAAACTAAGAAGTAGAGAAGAAATTTTAAGAAAAGAGATTATGGTAGAAGGATTGCTATCAATACAAGCTGGGGAAAACCCAAGAATTATTGAAGAAAAACTAAAAGCATTTTTGTCGCCGAAGCTAAGACGAAATCAAGAAGAACGAAGTCAGGAACGTGTGGAAGCATAATAGCTCGAGAAATGAGGGAAAGACATGGAGACAAAGAAAGTAATCATTTATGCGCTAATTGCATTGGTCTTGTCCACTGTTGTTTTTGGAGGAATTTTATACTTTACAATATTTAGAACGCCTGATGAAATGCCAGCAGAGGTAAAGGTATATGAATATAATTTAGGTGGATTTAGCACAAACTTAAGTACCGTTAGAAGTTATTTTAAGGGCGAAATGGTGATTGAAACAACTGAGAAAGCATTACTAAGCGTTTTTGTAGAGAAGAACGCTGAGTTACGGGACCAAATCATCAAAGTCTTTATTGGAAAAGAATCTGTAGATATTTTGGATCCTGATGGACAACAACAATTGAGAGAAGAATTAATCCGTGTGATTTCAAATGTAACAAAATCTGATAAGATAACAAACTTATACTTTGTAGATTACATAATCCAGTAGGAGGTGAAGTTGTTGTCTGACGTACTGTCACAAAATGAAATTGATGACCTATTTCAAGCACTAAACTCAGGTGAAGTTGAAATTGATGAAATGAAGGATGAAAAGATAGAAAAGAAGATTAAAAGTTATGACTTTAAAAGTCCCAAAAAACTCGCGAAAGACCAATTAAGAACATTACAAATCATTCATGATAATTTTTCCGGAATGTTAAATACGTTTTTAGCAGGTTATTTAAGAACCTACGTTCAAGCAGAGGTATTAACTGTAGAAGAACTTTCTTATTATGAATTTAGTAATTCTGTTGTGAATCCAGCAGTGTTATCAATTATAAACTTTACGCCTTTAGAGGGACAGATTATAGTTGATATCTCTCCAAGTATTTCATTTACTTTAATCGAGAGAATTCTTGGAGGAATGGGAAAAGAGACAGAAGAAATACGACCTTTTACAGAAATAGAAACAACCTTAATCAAAAACTTAATGAGACAGGTAATCAACTTGATGATTGATCCATGGGAAAATGTCATTGAACTGCAACCTAAGCTAGATAAGATTGAAACCAACTCCCAGTTTGCTCAAATTGTGTCTCCCAATGACACTGTGGCTTTAATCACTCTAAATCTAAAGATTGGTGATGTGGAGGGGATGATGAATATTTGTATCCCACACATTGTGATTGAACCCATTTTAGATAAGTTAAGTACAAAGCTTTGGTTTTCAAATAGTAGTAAACCAGTAACAGAAAGAGATAAAAAGGCATTACAAAAAAGAGTGGAAAAAAGCGCAGTGGACATTACAGCTCAGTTAGGCAGTACATGTGTAACTGTCAAAGATTTTCTGGAACTACAGATGGGCGACGTTATTATGTTGGACAATCCAGTAGACAAAGAGCTACAGATATTGGTAGGAGACAAAATAAGATATCGGGGCCTTCCTGGAACCTCAAAGAATAAATTGGCTGTAAAGGTGACGGGAATTGACCAGAAGGGGGATGAGATATATGAATGATGATATGATTTCGCAAGAAGAAATTGATGCGCTGCTTAAGGGCAGTACTAATATATCCTCAGATAATGATAGGATAGATGAAGTACAACCATCTACAAAACAAAGCAAAGTAAGTGTACAGCCCATTCAATTTCAGGCATTTGAACAAGTATCTAGCAAAGGGGTTCCTGAGAATATTTCAACGATTCAAGATGTCCCTCTGAGTGTGACTGTAGAGCTAGGGAGAACTGTAAAGAAAATTAGTGAGGTACTGGAGTTTGGGCCAGGAACCATCATTGAAGTCGAAAAACTGGTTGGAGAGCATGTAGATATATTAGTGAATGGTCAATATGTAGCCAAGGGTGAGGTTGTTGTCATAGATGAGAATTATGGAACTAGAATTACAGAGATCGCAAAAGTAGGTAATCGATTATCAAAAATCTAATAAAAAACCACTCATTTATCAACAAAACTTAACGAAATAAGCTAAAGTGAACGATAAATACTTCAAAAAAATGATAAATATAGTAACCCTCATGCAAATAATTTTGTGATTGTAATCATAAGGAGGAAGAGATATGTCGAATAGAGTTCTAATTGTTGATGATGCAGGATTTATGAGAATGACGATCAAGGATGTGTTAACCAAAAATGGATATGAAGTCGTAGGAGAAGCAGAAAACGGTTTGAAGGCAGTAGAGAAATTTAAAGAATTAGAGCCAACACTTACGATAATGGATATCACCATGCCTGAAATGAATGGTATAGAAGCGGTTAAAGAAATAAAGAAGATAGATGCCAATGCGAAGGTCATCATGTGTTCTGCTATGGGACAAAAGTCTATGGTAATTGAAGCTATTAAAGCAGGAGCAAAGGACTTCATTGTAAAACCCTTCCAAGAAGATGGTGTGATCCAAGCTGTACAAAAGGTGTTAGGGTAAAGAAGGGAACTAAAATCCTAGCATGCATATATAGAACGAATAACAAGGTTTAAGGAGGCACAAAATGAAGTTTGGTGATATTATCGTGGCAGTAGCCGTGATTGCCATTGTAATCATAATTATTATTCCTATACCATTAGCAGCAGTAGATGTGCTATTAAGCTTTAATATATCATTGGCGCTCCTGATTTTGTTAATTGCAATGTATACAAAGGAAGCTTTAGAATTTTCTATTTTTCCATCGATACTTCTTTTAACAACTTTATTACGGCTGTCGTTGAATATCACAACAACAAGATATATTTTATCAACTGGTAATGCTGGGAGTTTGATTGATACCTTTGGTAACTTTGTAATTGGTGGAGATGCAATCGTTGGATTTATTGTCTTTCTAATTATTGTGATTGTGCAGTTTCTAGTCATTACAAAAGGATCTGAAAGGGTAGCTGAAGTAGCAGCAAGGTTTACATTAGATGCCATGCCAGGTAAACAAATGGCCATTGATGCAGATTTAAATGCGGGCCTGATAGATGATCATCAAGCCCGTGATCGAAGAAAAAAGATACAAAGAGAAGCGGATTTCTACGGTGCCATGGATGGAGCCAGTAAATTTGTAAAGGGAGACGCCATCGCAGGAATAATCATTACCATGATTAACATCGTGGCAGGCTTTGCAATTGGATCTATGGGTGGCTTAAGCATGGGCGAAGCCATGAGAACATATACGCTGTTGACTGTGGGTGATGGACTTGTGAGTCAAATACCTGCCCTATTAATATCAACCGCAACTGGCATTGTGGTGACAAGAGCAGCTTCAGAAGACAATCTAGGTAGCGATGTAATTAGTCAGCTCTTTAAACAGCCTAAAATTATGTTTATTATTTCTGGGTTTCTCATGGCTTTTGCATTTGCAACACCGATGCCAGTTTTTCCTTTCTTTTCCTTAGGCACTTTATTTCTTTATATAGGAATGAATTTAAGGAAAAAATTCCGGGAATCAGAAATTGAAACACAGCCAGATGAAATTCAAGAGGCAGCAGATGAAAAAAGAAAGCCAGAAAATGTTATGCCATTATTGAATGTAGATCCAATCGAACTAGAATTTGGCTACGGCATTATTCCTTTGGCTGATAGCAACCAAGGGGGAGACCTGTTTGACCGATTGGTGATGATTCGTAGACAGTGTGCCATGGAACTTGGGGTAATTGTCCCTATGATTAGACTTCGTGATAACATTCAACTAGAACCCAATCAATATGTGATTAAGATAAAGGGTGTTGAGATCACATCTGGGGAAATTGTATTTGATCACTATCTAGCAATGAATCCTGGATTGGCTGAGGGAGAATTAGAAGGTATCGACACTGTGGAGCCAGCATTTGGCCTTCCAGCTAAATGGATCAATGAGGAAGAACGAGAAAATGCAGAGATGTATGGCTATACCGTTGTAGATCCACCTTCAATTATTGCGACCCATTTAACTGAAGTTATTAAAAAGCACTCTCATGAGTTACTAGGTAGACAAGAAGTGAAGAAATTGATTGATAATGTAAAAGAAACAAACTCTGTTTTAGTTGAAGAATTAATCCCAAGTCAATTGAGTCTTGGTGAAGTACAGAAAGTGTTGGCTAATTTGCTAAAGGAAGGTGTCTCAATAAGAAACATGGTGACGATACTCGAAACCTTAGCAGATCATGCATCTATGACCCGTGATGTAGATATGTTGACAGAATATGTGAGACAAGGATTAGGACGTGCCATTACAAAACAATTCATCACAACCCAACCTGCAAAGGTGATTACATTGGAACAAAGTTTGGAACAAAAAATAATGGATTCATTGCAACAAACGGAAAGAGGTACATTTATATCAATTGATCCAGAAATTGTTCAAGTGATATTAAGAAATCTTTCAAAGCAAGTTCAAAATATGATGTCCCTAGGCGAACAACCTATTGTGATTACGGCACCCATCGTTCGATTATATTTCAAAAGATTATCTGAACAACTTACATCTGATTTGGTTGTTTTATCTTATAATGAAGTGGACCCTTCAGTAGAAATGGAATCAGTAGGGGCAGTGAGTGTTTAAAAGAAAGTTAAAAAAGTAGATAAAAACCAAAGGGACGGTTCTTGTGATTTCACTAGTAAACACAAGAGCCGCCCCCTTTGGTTTTTATCAGTGGCTACATATAGCTATACCTTTTTTTGTATTTAATTAGATAAAGAAGACACATCAGCATTGATAAAAATTCTGCAAGTGTAATTGCCCACCATGCACCAGTTACTCCCATGATTAATGGTAGTAACAACAATCCTATAGCTATGAAAACAAAGGTGCGCATAAAAGAAATGATTGCTGAAACCTTACCATTTGAAAAAGCTGTAAACATTGCTGAGCTAAAGATATTAAACCCTGAAAATAAAAAGCTAATACTAAATATGGTAAAACCATCAAGGGCAATCGTATATACATTGCTAGCTTTCTGGGCAAAAATCTGTATTAAGAAAGGTGCAAATAGAAGGGAATTTACAAAGGCTGCCAGTGATCCTGCAAAGGTAAATATCATAGAATATTTAAAAATTCTTTTTATCTGTATAATATTTTGACTACCATAGTTATAGCTTATGATAGGTGCAACCCCCATTGAAAACCCTAAGAATATTGCAGTTAGCAAAAACTGTGTATAAAGTAGTACTGTAATTGCTGCCACTCCATCTATCCCTAAATACTTCATCATAATTAAATTATATAATAAAGTTACTATGGCAAGGGATAAATTAGTCACCATTTCCGAAGAGCCATTAATACAAGTTTGTACTAAAACCTTTGTGTCAAATTGTGGTCTTACCAAATAAAGTATACCTTTTCTGTAAAAAGAAAAATAAAACAATCCAATTACAGCAGGTATGGCCATCCCGATACCTGTTGCAAGTGCCGCACCCATAAGTCCCATGCCTAATGTAACGATAAAGTAGTAATCAAGTACAATGTTTGCACATCCTCCAATAACAGTCAAAGCCAAACCTATTTTGGGTCTTCCTGCTGTTATAAAAAAATTCAAGAAAAGCATTTGAAGTATAGCTAAAGGGGTGAAAAATAAAAAAGTAGTAGCATATTCATGACTAAGATAAAAAAGTTCTTTATTGGCTCCCAGTATTGAAAGTATTGGTTTAATAAAGAGTAGTCCCAAAAGCATAATACCTAAGCCAATAGCAGTACCAACAAGAATGATAAGGGTGAAATTTTTTCTAGCTTCCTCTAATTTTTCTTCTCCTATTTTCTTTGCTATTATGGCACTTCCTCCTGTGGCCAACATTAAACCCATTGCTAGAATCGTACTTAATATTGGATAAACAATATTAACTGCAGACAATGCATTTATACTGACAAACCTTGCTACAAAGATTCCATCAATTATTGAATAAATGGACATGAAAACCATCATAACAATGGTTGGTAAAGCAAATTTCAAAAGTGAAACTAAGTTGTACTCTTTTGCGATTGAATTTTCCACGAAATTAATCCTCCTTGTTGATTATAGAGCTAACATGATTTATAATAAAGTATGGTGTAACACTATAGTCAAGAGGTGATTTATAGAATGAAAAAGAAATCCCATATTTATTTCACCACAGGTGAGTTTGCCAATCTAGTTGGTGTTAGTAAGGACACATTGTTTCATTATGATAAAATAGGTGTTTTTTCACCTGAAATAAAAGGAAATAATCATTATCGATATTACTCAGTTTACCAAGCTGAAGTCTTTAATGTTATTGCCACCCTTAAGGAAGTGAATATGCCCCTTAAAGAAATAAAAGCCTATCTCAATAAAAGAACTCCTGATGAGTACATTCTTTTGTTAGAAAAAGAAGAAGCCTCCCTTGATACAAAGATAAGAGAGTTGCAAAAAATGAAGGGTCTTATTTCTCAAAAAATTAGTATTACAAAATCTGCAGTTGGAATAAATACATCAGAAATTCTTCTTGAAGAAAAGATTAAAGATGAGTTTTTAGTAATTACTAAGACAGTACCCTTTACAGGAGAAAAAAGTATAGCAGCCTCAATAAAAAAACACTACGAGTATCTGAATGAACATAATATTATTAGTCCTTATTCTTTAGGCTGTATGGTGGATTCAGAAAAAGTATTTGATGATCTTGATAGTTATGATTATTTTTTTACTAAAGTTTCCAAAACATCAGATTCTTATAATTTTATACGAGAAAAAGGAAGTTATTTAACCGCTTATCACACAAAAGGCTACTTAAATATTAAAGATACCTATGACAGAATATTGGAATTTGCAAAAAATGAAGGTTTAAAGCCAGAGGGTTATTTTTATGAGGATGTATTGTTAGACGAACTATCTGTTAAGGAATATGATCAGTATTTAATCCAGATTTCTATCAAAATTTTGAAATAAAAGTTTTTTTTCTAAAACTCCTTTCCGACTTATACATTGGTAGTATTGTCAGAAAGGAGCTTCTTTTTTTATTTGAGTAAATTTCATATTTCTTAATCATTGATTTTACTTATTTTTTATAGAAACAAAAAGGGGTTTCACCCCAATTTGTCGAATTAATTAAGTGTGAACCAAATCATCCGAAAGGAGTGAAACCACTTAATGTATATTAGACAAATGACTTTAATTTCCTTTGAAAAAATTATGAAATTTCAGCAGGAAACTAAATTAGAAAAAATTCAAACTGTAAAAGATCTCGTTCTAAACCTTAAGCAGAATCCAGTATTAAGATATTGCTGTGGTTTTAATGTTCTTTAAAAGAGGCGAAAACACTTGTCAGTAACAATACTAAAATAGAGTATAATGAAGATAGAGTAAGTAGTGTAATATATACTAATTTACGCTATCTTCATTATACAGAAAATCCAAACTTGTGATGAGGAAAATAGAATGGAGTGAACAGTCATGAAACTGAATATTGCAATATGCGATGATGACACCTATCATGTAGAATCCATTAAAGAATTTCTTTGTCAACTGACTAAGGAGCACGATACCGTCATTATTGAGGCATATAGTGGTGAAGAGCTGTTAGATAAGGCTCAAAACAAGTCTATAAACATAGCTTTTCTTGATATAGATATGGCAGGTATGAACGGAATAGAGGTTGGTAAAGAAATTAGAAAAATGTTTCCTGAAGCTATCATTGTTTTTCTTACTGGATATAAACACTATGCTCTGGAAGCTTTTAATCTAGAATCATTCCAGTACATAATCAAACCAATTACACACTCGAAGTTTCAAAGTTTGGTCGAAAAAATTATGATACGATTAAAAGAAAAAGAATCGTATAAGGAGCAATCAAGGTATTTCATTATAAAAAACCAAAAAGACGTAATCAAATTAGAGCATAATAAAATCTATTTCTTTGAAAGACAGGGTAAGAAAGTATTGGTTTTTTCGGACCAAGGGTCATATGAATTCAGAGATACCTTGAAGTCTGTTCTAATCAGCTTAGATAATGCTTTATTCGTAAGATGTCATCATGGTTTTATCGTTAATACCCAAAAGATCTTAAAAGTTCAAGGAGATATGATTATGTTTAATGATATAGATAAAAACATACCAATTAGCAGACGATATAAACCTCTGATATTAGAACATCTCCAAAACAATATTTTTAGAGAAAAGTAGGTATTGAGCATGAATATAATAGCTAATCTGATTACTAATACCATAGACATATTTTTACTTTATCTATTTATTAGTTATACTGTAAATAACATGAAATTTCGACCAATTGAACCTAAAGACATGTACAAGCTATTGTTTCTTATTGCATTTAACACAACTATCAATCAATTTCTAGGTCTTGCAAATCTAGTTGGTTACATTCTTGTACTTTTTACAATGAGTTATACGCTTTCCTTGATTTTTAATAGAAGCTACTTAAATATAGCCCTTATTTTCCTATATGGATTAGCACTTCTGTTTCTTTCGGAGTTAATCGTTGTGTATGGGATAGCTCTAATATTCAACGTAGATCCATCAGAAATGCTAATGTTGAACACTTATCGCATACTGGCCATCATACTTGCTAAATTCATTTCCTTTATGGTTATACATAAATGGACAGAGCGTATGCCACTTTTAGAATCAATTAAAAACAAAAAGCAATTGCCCCTTGTATTAATGTTTCTTTTTAACACTATTATCATTTATCTGGTCTTTGTTTTCTACAGATATTTAGAAGGTAGTTTAGCAATAAGCAAAATCTTATTGTTTTCGGTTATATGTGCTGTATTATTATTTAACTGGCTAAGTTATATTTTAACGAGGAAAGTCGTATACCAAGAGCAGCAAGAAGAATTAATGAAGTTAAAAGTTAGAGAATATGAAAATCAAAGTCTTTATTTAAAGAATGCTGAAGAATTGATAGAGGGTATTCGATCCCAAAGGCATGATCTAAATAATTATATTGGCACTCTATATGGGCTGTTATCTTTAAATAAAATCGAAACGGCTAAACAATATATAGAAAGTATCGAAGAAGAATTCTCTAGTGTAAATGAGATTATAGATATAGGGCATCCAATCATTATGGTATTGGTTGATCTTAAAAGAGAAAAAGCACGGAGAGAAAAAATATCTTTTGATATTGACATTGATGTGCCTAGGAATTTAACCATTGATGATATTGACTTATCCATCGTTTTAAGTAATGTGTTAGATAATGCTATTGAAGCATGTATAAGCTCAAATTCCTTTAACATGACGATTGATTTGAAGATGTACGTTAATGAAGGATACCTTATTATAAAGATAGTAAATACCAAATCCCCTTCTTATTCTATAAATGAAGAAAGTATAGAACAATCATTTACAACAAAGCCAGATAAATCTAACCATGGAATTGGATTAAGAAATATAAAAAAAGTAATTGTTCAAAACAATGGATATATAAAATTGAATGATAAGGGCACTGTTATGGAGATACAAATAGCTCTGCCTCAAATAGAAAGATGACCTAGTAAAGTAGGTCATCTTTTGTTAGTTAGGACACCTTTTCAACCACTTAAGCCAATTGTATTGATTATAAATCATCTTGCATGCTATATTAAGTTTAAAAGTAAAGGAAGGTAAAAATGATTAATAAATTGGCTTGCTATACTGCAAATAAAATGGTGCAAACTAATGCTATCACTAGACAAGATATAGATTCTTATATCTTTGGAACTGAGATGTTAATCATTACATTAGCAAAAGGTATAGGATTGTTTGTTATCGCTTGTTTCTTTGGCCTGTTGATAGAGGCGACAATATTTATTTTAGCCTTTAGCTCTTTAAGAATGCAAGCAGGAGGATTTCATGCTAGGTCATTTTTAAAATGTTTTTTCATTACAGATATTATCACATTCACTTCTATTTATATCGCATACATAATTCCCACTGATTTTATTTTGATATCTCAGATTGCATTTCTCATTTGGACTATCCAATTAATTCTTCAATTCGCACCCATTGAAACTCCCAATAAACCATTAACATCTCATGAAAAAAGGCTTTACAAAACTAGAAGTTATATTGTGGTAATCATTGGAACTATACTCGCTTTAGCGTTAAGTTGGACAAGTCCACATCACTCTATATATGGATTGATTTTTTCACTAGGTTTCTTTTGTGAAGGTATTACTTTAGTACCTTTATTTTCAAAGAAAGCATTATAAACTTAAAATATAAGTCAGAGGAGGTGATCAAAGTGAAATTTACTAGCATTGCAATGAGTTGGTTAGCAGCTGTTGTACTTGTATTTGCTGAAGTTGGTGGTAGTATCAATTGTATTGGATTCTTGTATCAACCGAAGTACCCTGGAAAGAAATAGTGAACTTTAAAAGAATAAAAGGATTATTACCGAGTTTCGATGTGAGTTTTAATTAAATAATACGGAAATAGGGAAAAAATGGAGTGTGGGTAAATTTTTATCTGAGAAGACAACTAAACTAACTAAATTAAAAAAATACTTTAAGGAGAGTGTATTTATGAAAAAAACATTGAATTTCACATCAATATTAATAATTATGATAATGTTACTTACAACTATAGTGCCTTCTTTTGCATTAGAATCTAATGATTCACCTTATGTTTATACAAGAGATGGTGTAGAACATACTGTGAAAGTTATTGTTGATAACAATAAAGAAAGAGTTGTTGAAAGAACAGATTCTGATGGTAACACTTTTATAACAACATATGATAAAATTAATAATATGATAATAAGAGAAGAAAAAGCAAATGGGTTGAATGCCCAATCAGTAAGCGAGCCTGTTATAATGGACTTAAACGTATATAATAGTAATCATACGGTTAGTCCCAGACACATTGAAGATGATGTTGAAGTGATTTATAGAGGCACGATTTTTAAAGATCATTATTACAGAAGAAGAGATATAGTTACGTCTGTATCTCATTCAGTATGGTATAATCTAACTATTGATGATGACTCTATAGCCACACCTGCTTTAAATCCAAGTAATTCATCC
Source organism: Alkaliphilus metalliredigens QYMF (assembly GCF_000016985.1). Classification (NCBI taxonomy): domain Bacteria; kingdom Bacillati; phylum Bacillota; class Clostridia; order Peptostreptococcales; family Natronincolaceae; genus Alkaliphilus; species Alkaliphilus metalliredigens. The sequence goes on from NC_009633.1 coordinate 657,805, forward strand.
GATGCAACTACCATTAGAAGAGCTACATATTTTCGAGATGACATTGAAATGCTTGATAGTCGTGGGAGTAGTTTCGCTGGAGGTATCGTTGTGGAAGTATTAACTATGGATTTGTCTACTGCGAAATCTTTTGTTGTTGGAACATCCCTAAGTCTCTCAAATTCCTATCAAAGCACTCGTTCAGGTGATTATGAGGATGCAGTTTTTGACGCATTATACGCTTTTACAAACGTAATTTTTCCATTTTCTATTATTATTGATGGAGCTCTATCTTGTGCAGCTGCACAAAATGCAAAAAATTCTTTTAATTTAATTAAACAATCCCTATAGCAGTTTGTACAAAAGAAGGGGAGTACCCAACCGATTGTTTACTTAATATGTGACACTTTTGCTTTGGATATTTATCATATTTATATTTGTTTGAAAGAACATGTATTTCTTTTGCACTTAACAACTCCTTTAAATAGTAGAATTAAGTGCTATTTAAAGGAGTTTTATGTATATGTATAGCTATTTGTTACCTGCATTCCCGAGTGTGTCCTGAACAAAGTAAGACAAAGAAAGGAGGTTTAAAACGTCTGAAATGATGCTATCTAAAAGATGAAGGTCGGTCCTTCGAAATCGGTATGCAGATACGGGTTTCAAACTGCCCATAGGTGCTGTAGATTAATGTCTTCGGTATTGAGCGTTATGGGAAAAAGGCTGTATAAACAGTCAAGTGTGAACTGCGAAGCTGAACGAAAGTGAATAACCATTAAAGCATCGTTATCAGGAAAAATGCATGTCAAAACCAGTGTAGTCGGGAAATGCTGGGATAAGTCTGGAAGAAATCTGCTTACTGACCAGATGACAGCCGGTGCATAGGTTGCAGGAGCGTAGTTTAGGCTTTTAGATGGAACAGGAGAACCTGTTGACGGATGTTAAGAGAAGAATCCAAGCACAAGAAATGTTAGGATGCAAGTATCGAAGCCGTGAACAGGGGCGGATGAGTCCGTAGTAGTGAAGAAACGACGGTAATAGTCGTGGAGCAAAGGGACTCACTTAATCAATCCTAAAATGTAGGTCAACCACAGATGGGAGGAATCTATGAAGAAGGAGAAACCCTTTCAAATTACAAAACGCGCAGTGTTTGAGGCATTTAAAAAAGTAGAAGCTAACAAAGGTGCTCCAGGCATTGATGAGGTAACACTCCAAGAATATGAAAACAACTTGGAAGATAACCTCTATAAATTATGGAATAGCATGTCTTCAGGAAGTTACTTTCCGCAAGCTGTACGCGGTGTAGAAATTCCCAAGAAAAACGGAGGAGTTAGAGTCTTAGGTGTTCCAAGTATTGACGATCGTATCGCACAAAATGTTATGGTCTCGGAGCTAAATCCCAAAGTAGAACCCATTTTTTATGAGGATTCATATGGGTATAGAGAGAATAAAAGTGCTATAGATGCTATCGAAGTGACGAGAAAACGGTGTTGGGAGTATGACTGGTTAATTGAGTTTGACATCGTGGGTCTATTCGACAACATTAATCACGACCTTCTCATGAAAGCAGTGAAGCAACATACAAATGAGAAGTGGGTTATCCTATATATTGAAAGAACACTAAAAGTGCCGATGGTTATGTCAGATGGAATACACGTCGAAAGAACAAAAGGAACCCCCCAAGGTGGAGTAATCAGCGCAGTGCTTGCAAATCTCTTTATGCACTATGCTTTTGACCACTGGATGACACGAAAACACTCAAATAACCCTTGGGTACGTTACGCAGATGATGGATTAATACACAGTCATAGTTTAAAAGAAGCAGAAGTACTCTTGCTTAAACTAGGAGAGCGATTTAAAGATTGCCACCTAGAAATCCATCCAAATAAAACCAAGATTATTTACTGCAAAGATGACAACAGGAAACAAAACCATATCCACACCAACTTTGATTTTCTAGGATATACATTCAGAGCTCGTACGGTGAAAACAAAGAAGGGAAATTATTTCACAGGATTCACCCCGGCAGTTAGCAAAATTGCCATAAAGAGCTTCATGGATAAAATTAAGAAACTAAGAAAGAATTCCTATCTGTCTTTAACCGAATTAGCAGAGAAAATGAACCCTATTATTCGAGGTTGGGCTAACTATTTCGATAAATTTACAGCAAGTAAAGTTCATGCAATTCTATCGTGTGTCAATTTGAGTCTTGCCAGATGGATGATGAAGAAGTCTAAACGCTATAAAAATAAATTTATGGCAGCTTTAAGGAGATTAAGCTCTATTGCAGAAGAAACACCATCACTGTTTGTCCACTGGAAGATGGGCATATGTCCCAAGAACTGATTAAGAAGAGCCGGATGAAGGGAGACTTTCAAGTCCAGGTTCTGTGAGAGACTCGGGGGGGCAGTTCCCTGGGTCTACTCGACAATTTATAACGAGGGTGGTTCCACCTCCAGGGCTTCATAGAGCTTTTTCTGTTTATCAGTGACCTCGCCTAGTATCCGACCATGTCCAGGCGCCTCAAATGACTCAATCACATCGAGTTCATCCAATAATCCTTGCAGCGTCCACTTATCAAAAAGATCTGCATCTTGCATCCTCTTTTTCACATAGGATAAGTAGATGAGTGCAATAAATTCAATAAAAAGCTTGCCGTTCAAGCATAATTCAGAAGAAACCTGCATTCTCCTGAAATTCAATCGCTCTTTAAGGTTGCCGAAACCTTTTTCGACGATATCCTTGCTTCTATAGACAGATAATGCCTCAAAGGGTTTATTGACCTCATTAGATAGCAATGCAAAATACCCATAGTTCTTAGCAGCTTCGCTCATAGCTTCTTCATTCGGAACAATCTTGCGCCCACGCTTAGGTGTTTCTGTAACGGTGAAATACTTGTCATAGTCTTTTAATCGATAATCCTTACGCGAATTATCTTTCAAGTCATTGTAAAGGCTCGTCAGGTAGTCATTCATATCCGCTTGGTCTTTTGCTACTTTTTCAGGATTATAGAACAGCAACAGATAAGCACGACGTGTCTCTTTAATTGTGTCCCCTTTATAGGGACGTTCCTGCTCGTAGTCCCAATCGATGGTGCGGCATATGCCATAAGTGGCGAATTGAGTTTCGAAATTGGACCAAAGCTTCAGGTTGGCGCGTTTTTCTTCCATAACGCTTTTGACATAATTCAGCCCAAGCTTGATACCAATCAGAAACTTCTGATGATTCTTATACAGCATATCGATGTTTTTCTTGCTGTAGAAGCCACGGTCTAAAACGACACGAACCTTTTTGTAACCCATGACATCGAACTCTGTCATTAATTGCTTGACTGTTTTGACATCCGTGATATTGCCTGCAAGCTTTCTGTAGTAGAATGGCAATCCTGATTCTTCACCAAATAGCAGGGCTAGGTTGATTTGCGGCAATCGGTCATGTTCTTTGTTGCGGCCTTTCTTTACTTGACTAAGTGTTTCTGAATAACTGGATATGGAAGTAATATCAAAAGCCCAGTATTCCTTTTCAATGCGCCTTTTACCTTGTTTTTCAAAGAAACGCATCCTGCTTTCTTCGTCAATGGATTGGAACAACTCACTGCTTCGCTGAGATGGGATATCTTCTCCATAAGGGTGTATATGTAGCTTCTGCCAATGAGGGAAACGGCTCAAAGCATTGCTTTCTTCCAGTATCAAATAATAGGCGATGGATAAGATTTTCTTATAGTCTTCAGGAAAGCAGGCTTTGAGATCGGCAGTAATTCCAACTGTCTTTCCGATCTGGTCAAACAGATAAGTGGCACCAAAGAAGCAACGCTGATAGTTTGTGATTGCAACCGGTCCTGGCTTAGCAGGAGCTAGCTCTTCTTGCTGCTCCTTCTTCTGATAATTACGAGTAGATACTATATTTCCAGTCACTGGATCAATTTTTCCCAGAAGCTTTCGTCTTGCTCTGGACTGCTGCTTTTCCTTATCCCAATAGGATTCATTTTGATAAGCATAGGTGATACCAGTTTTCTTATTTATTTGATAAACGATACCCATAAATTCACCACCCCTCGTTATACATTACAATGTATAACGAGGTAAAAGTCAATAAAAATAAGACTTAAACAATTGATTTTACTGGGTTTATAACGAATTTACTCGTTACACTTTTCGGGAATTCAGGTTGTTAGTCAGTGAGTGTATTTTCTATAAATAATGAAATGTTATACTTTCACCTCAAAATATAAAAGGTTAATCAAACTTATTTAATATATGATGATTCATGATTGTACCGAGGAGGGAAATTTAGATGAAAAAATTTACACTTTCAGAATTTCTCATTATATTCTTCCTTATTATAATGGTACCTAAGGGAGGACTATCTTTAATTGGCCTTAACGGAATCATTGCACTAATAATAGGTATATTCTTGAGTCTTGCTAACCGAATACCGAAACTATCAAATAAAGTTAAAGGAGTTGCTATTTCTGATATTGTTACTTTTCTCTTGATTATTCTTTGGTTTATTACGTTTGAGGATGAACAGGCGACAGGACTTACCTACAAAGCGGCAGGAATACTTCTGGTATGGATAGTAAGTTTCTTGACAAGGGTCGTAAAAAAAGAAAATAATGAGCCGAAATAAATTTATATAGAAGAATGAAAGGCTCTTTTTAAAATCTCAGACAAGAGAACAAGAGGAACCTTGAAAAACCTGTAGCAATGAGAACCTTCCCCGTTGGCAATGCCAGTTTTAGTGATGATGGATTCGTTTTAGTACAGGAAGAAAATGGATTGGGAATCATCGATTTGCAGGAAAAATACGTTATTCCTCCAACCATAGAAGGTATCCTCCTAGACGGTTATGTTGTTGATGTCTATTATTAGTCCCATCTTTTAACCTAGAAGATGGGTTTTCACAGCATTAGAATGTACAAAACAGCGCGCTCTGACGTCACTCTGATTCTCTTGAAGTAAAATAATGATTATGGTTAAATTGGAGGTGCTATAGTGTGGAGAGGCATGTTGATACTAGGAGGATTTATTGCAGTAGTAGAAACATATGAGTACATAAAAAAGCAACGAGTAGAAAAGAATGCTATCTATTTAAACTTACGAGGGAAGTTTATAGAATGGGAAGTAATCAATAGGCCCTATACAGTATATTATAGACATGTCTGCAATGTTAGAAATTTGTATATACTAGTTTATTACATTGAGAATAGTCATGGTGAAATTTTTAGAGTTAATATGGCACAATCAGAGTATTATAACGGAGTTGATCGCACTCAAGATTTAAATAAGGGTGACAAAGTACATATAAAGTACATATAAAATTAAAAAAATACCCTGATGAAAGTTTATATATTTTTATGGAAAATATATGAACTATTTTAAATAAAAGTTAAAGAAGTCAAAGGGACGCTGAAGTCAAAGGGACGCTTTGACTGACACCTATATTTGATAATGATAATATAATCATGGGTGATGAAAATGCCAAGAAATGCTAGAGAAAAAAGTCAAACAGGAATGAATCATGTAATGATGCGGGGGATAGATAAAAGGAATATTTTTGTCGCAGAGGATAATTATGATAAATTCTTGCATCTTATAGAGAAGGAAACAAGAGACCGGCGCCAGTATTAGCCAACTTGAGAGGATATTGAGTATTGGTAGGAGTCTTATTCAAAAAGTTATGGACAGTGGGGACGGTTCTCGTTGGCGTATTTGCTGAAGTTGGTGGTAGTATCAATTGTATTGGTTTCTTGTATCAACCTAAGTATCCTGGAAAGAAATAGTGAACTAAAAAACTATTTGAGAGGGGTAATGAAATGAAAAAAATAATATCATTAGTATTAGTATTTTGTATGTCCTTTGTTTTTACAGTTTCAGCACAGAGCAATTTTAACCACCTAGAGATAAACTCAGAAGTACAGAAGTATATGAGTAATTTGAGTAAGGTTGAAAGAGATATGCTCGAAGAAAGATTACATAAACCAGGGCTTACAAATTTAAGTGAACTGTCAGTTGAAGAGCAGAAAATAGCAGATGAAAATGTAAAAGAACTTAATAACTTGCTTTGGGCAATGGTGCATGAAGGAAAACCAGTGTTAATTTATAGTACATCCAACGATGATGTATATGTATCTGTTACAGATGGTCACGTAGAAGTAATATCATATGAAAAAGAAAATATAATGACCGTTAACGGTAGAGAAATAGCTTATGAACAAGAAGTTTCCTATCAGCAAGAAAAAGTGGTATCATTTAATGGCCAGGATGTCATATATGCAGAAGATGAATTAGAGCAAGACCTTGTAGGGGATGATATTATTGCACCAATGTCAAGTTACGTAACGATTCCAAACCCTGGTGGGAGTTGGACATATATTACAACAAGAGTCGTAGACAATACATGGATGGAAAGCATTATAGACATAGGTGCAGGTGCTTTAGTTACTTTTATATTAGCAAGGTTAGCAGGGCTTCTTCCTCCAGAAGCGGACTATGCAGGTGTATTTGCATCAACTATACTTGCTTCGGGAATTGCTGCTCAAACAAACACTCTCAGATTCACTCAGCAAAAGTTCGAGCATCAAACACATTTTAAAACATATGCATATAATGAACGTGCATTAGGTCTTGATATGCAGGGTAACTATGTACCGGCAGGTGATTGGTTTGATAGGTATGTTGCATGGGCACCTAATTTATAAATCTGTCGTTCAAAATTTATTGTAGTGCTTTAAAGAACTTAAGATATTATATCCCTCATATTTGGATCAAGATACCATCATCCGACTATGGGGGAATTGTACTTCATCTTGTTAGCATATCAATAAAAATTTTACTATGTATTACAATAAATAAGATAAAACTATGAAGTAACCTAAGTAAATAGAAGCCTATACAATTATTTTTTTAGAGATTGATAGAAGGATATTCTTCATAGTTTTCAATCATACAGAGATGGTCAAGGGATATTGATCATTTAAAGTTTTGTAGGGATGATTTATATAAATGAACTTTAGAAAGAAAAATCAGTAAACATGGAAGAAAGGGAGATATTGAATGGATAAAAAACGTTATTTTCTTGCTTTAATTATTACGATTACCCTATTTTTAACTTCTTGTAACAATGACGGCATCGATAGTATTAATATTTTTGAATTGCCTTGGGAATCCTTAACCTTAAAAAATTTTTTGCAAGTTCCAATAATTATTGCCATAATACATATACCTCTAGGCCTACGGGTTATTTATAGAGAAATATTTTTTTCCCAATGGGCAGGAAAAAAAATAATGAAGGTGAAGCTAAAAAAAATCAATTATTCTCTTTGGATTGTATTGATAGCATTACTAGGATTGATAGGGTTTATCTATATTAGCGCTAATAATTATGTCCAATTTCTTATGGAGTCAAGTTTATCACAAGAAATCATAGAAGGAATGATTTTAATGAGGCTTTTGAGATACATTGCTGTACTGTATGTATTTTTGCAACTTGGACTTTTATTGGTCTTACGGCTTCTACGACAACTAGAAATAAGAGAAAATGGAATTAATCATGGAATAGGGTTTATCCCTTGGGAAAACATAGTCTTAGCTGAATGGAAAGAAGCAGGCACTTTAGAGATACACTATTATTGGACCTCTAAACCTTTTTTACTGTTTTTCTGGAAAAAGAATAAAAAAGAGATACAAGAGAAAGCAAATTGTTGTTTGAAGATTAATATTGAAGAGAAGGCAAGGATAAATCGGCACTTAGAAAGATTTATTCCAGATCGTATAATAGCTAGATAGGGTATATTAGTTGTTTTACTATATGATGACTCATGATTGTATAGAGGAGAGTAATTTACATGAAAAAATTTACACTTTCAGAATTTCTCATTATATTCTCATTATTATAATGGTACCTAAGGGAGGACTATCTTTAATTGGCCTTAACGGAATCATTGCACTAATAATAGGTATATTCTTGAGTCTTGCTAATCGAATGCGTACAGTGGGGACGGTTCTCGTTGACGTGCATTTTAGAATATGATATGTTCAAGTAGGGGGGCTAGAGATGCCAAGGGAAGCAAGAGAAAGGATCAAAGAAATGGACAATCCCAAAAGCATATCAGACCTTCAAAAACTAGAAAAAGATAAACGAAATAAGATATTAGGAAAAGCCAAGGAAATTGAGGGGATTTCTATTCTCCAGATTTCAAGAATAACTGGGATTACTAGACAAGTGATCAAGAAAACTTAGCAACGAGAACCGTCCCTGTTGCACTGTATCGAAGAAGAATTCTCTAGTGTAAATGAGATTATAGATATAGGCCATCCAATCATTATGGTATTGGTTGATATTAAAAGAGAAAAAGCACGGAGAGAAAAAATATCTTTTGATATTGAAATTGATGTGCCTAGGAATTTAACCATTGATGATATTGACTTATCGATCGTTTTAAGTAATGTGCTAGATAATGCTATTGAAGCATGTATAAGCTCGAATTCCGTTAACATGACGATTGATTTGAAGATGTACGTTAATGAAGGATACCTTATTATAAAGATAGTAAACACCAAATCACCTTCTTATTTTATAGATGAAGAAAGTATAGAACAATCATTTACAACAAAGCCAGATAAATCTAACCATGGAATTGGATTAAGAAATATAAAAAAAGTAATTGTTCAAAACAATGGATATATAAAATTGAATGATAAGGGCACTGTTATGGAGATACAAATAGCTCTGCCTCAAATAGAAAGATGACCTGGTAAAGTAGGTCATCTTTTGTTAGTTAGGACACCTTTTCAACCACTTAAGCCAATTGTATTGATTATAAATCATCTTGCATGCTATATTAAGTTTAAAAGTTGAATAATATGATGAGATAGAACCATGTGTGTACTTTTTCAGTACCACCATGCGCTTAGCTGTCACGAATATACTAACCTTTACAAAAATATATGTTAATAAACCTAGCCTCAATTTTTTTTACCAATCTTCCTTATTATTTCCATTATTCTAGTACCCATAGATGCACCACTAGATACCCCTAATAAACCATTAGAAAACTATGAAATAAACAAATATAGAAAAAGAAGTCTAGCAACAGTGGTTTTTGCTGAAAATAACTCTTTATCTTCGGATGAAAAAAACATATCACACACAAATAAAGTAGATCTATCTGTTGAATTGAAAGAAGTAGATGTTTTTACTGAAACAGTTGATAATTTTCCTAGAGATGTTTTTGAAGAAGTATTTACAAAAGAAGGTATAGAGTTCTTAAGAGAATATTTTAATGCTGATATAATTTATACAGAAGATTATGTGAGTGTGAAAATTAAAACTAGAATACTACCATCTGCTGAACAAGGACTTGTTTTTTATGCAGACGGAATTCCAGTAAATGTTAGTCCTGAAGGTACTACTCGGGTAGCTAAAGATACAAAAGTAATATCAAGAACAGATGCTGAGCATGAACATAATATTATTAGCCATTCTAATCACGATGATGCTAAAATAATTGAAGACTTCTTTACCGCTTCTATTGAGAAGACTAGTTCAAATAAATCAGAAGTTGTTTTCAGAACTAGTGCAGGAGAATTAATTTAGATAATGGCTGAAAAAGAAGATGAATCTATTAATATTTCCAGTAAAGGTTATGGTGATATATATTATCCTGGTGACTGGGTTCACTGTAATAGATTTAATGGACAACTTACAGATGATATACATTATGATTGGAGGAATGGAACTGCTTTAGAGCGAGCTGCTGCTTTGAGAAATTTTTATTCAAGTGATTGTCATATAGCAATAGTTCAAGCAGGCAGTAGGTGTACAGGTATAGGTTCATGTAATTGTAATACAAATGAAGGACCTGCATATTGCTCCGGTTTTACTAAAGATAAAGATTCTGGAGTCCATTGCCCTTACACATATCATAAACACTCAGGATTAGTAGTTCCTAGATAATATTATTATGGAAAAAACTAATTATATTATTTTTATTATACTTATTATTATATTTGCTGTTTTAATCAATAACTATTTTAATCCAGATAAAACAAGAATAGAAATTACATCAGTACAAAAGATAGAAATTTATGAATTTGACAGTTTCTCTAAATTTAGCAATAATCAAATAGGTGTCATCTATGATGAAGGAAAGTTATCAAAATTTATGATAATAATAAATTCGTTAGATACATCAGAAGGGATTAAAAAAATAGATCTTCCGGATAATATTAATCTAGAGTCTTTTGAGTACTACTTCCACATAAGGCCTGAATTTGAGTATATTGAGGATGATAAAATACAAAAAGGTTCTTTTCTTCTACATATTTTAATTGACAACCTGGAAGGAAAATCATACATAACTTTTTCAGGAACGGAATTAGTCTATATTCTAGATAAAAAAAGCACAAAGATTCTAGAGGAAATATTTTCTATGTAAAGACAATGAAGCTAAGGGGACGTTTGGGGATCAGTGAAAAAGTCTCTAGTAAAGAATTAACAATATGATAATAGCTCTTGCTTAAAAACATATAAAAACTAGTGAAAGCATTGAATTCACTAGTTTTTTATGTAGGAGACAATGGGGACGGTTCTTGTTGGCGTACATTTTTAAATATGATATATTGCAAGTAGGGGTGATAGAGATGCCAAGGGAAGCAAGACAAAGAAGTAAAACAGGAATTTATCATGTGATAGTACGAGGAATAAACCAACAAAATATTTTTGAAGATAATGAAGATAGGAAAAGGTACTTAGAAACAATGGCGAGATTTAAGAATGAGCTTGGTTTTGAAGTATATGCATATTGCCTACTGAATAATCATGTTCATTTATTAATCAAAGAAAAAGAAGTAAAACTATCAAAGATATTTAAAAAGATTGGCACAAGCTATGTGCACTATTTCAATTGCAAATATGAGAGGAATGGACATTTATTTCAAGATCGGTATAAAAGCGAAGTAGTAGAAACTGATTCATATCTTCATACAGTCACAAGATATATACATCAGAATCCTGTGAAAGCAAAAGTATCAAGTATAAAAGATTATAAATGGAGCAGTTACAATCATTATATTGAAGGACATGGTATCACCGATGTTGAATTTTACCTGAGGATGCTGAGTAGAGAAAAAGACATGGCGATAAAAAGATATATACATTAGATGAATGAGTTTAGTGATGAACAGTGTTTAGAAATTAAAAATAATATAAGATTAACTGATGAAAAAGCAAGAGAACGGATCAAAGAAATGGACAATCCCAAAAGCATATCAGACCTTCAAAAACTAGAAAAAGATAAACGAAATAAGATATTAGGAAAAGCCAAGGAAATTGAGGGGATTTCTATTCTCCAGATTTCAAGAATAACTGGGATTACTAGACAAGTGATCAAGAAAACTTAGCAACGAGAACCGTCCCAGTTGCACAACTCCTGTTGCACAACTGTTGCACCAAAAATATGTAAACTTATGATAATTATTCCATATTTTGATTATTTATGTTACTATAGTGTATGCTATGTTTTATATATAGAATTAATCTAAACGAAAGGGGGGGGAGAATATGGAAGATATAAGAGATGAAGTGAAAATAAAGGTGTTGTTAAGACTTTTTTAAATTTTGACAATATGATTACGCCAATGTTCACAAAAGGAAATTGGGTTTTCCTATATTATTGAGCTACCTACCTGTAATATGTTTATCCTAAATTGACATAGATATAATGACATAGATATAATAACGAGTATTCTTTCTGGAGGTGTAAGATAAATGATAGCAAAGGTAAGGGACAAAAACAATTATATAGCAAGGACTGGGGTGCTATTGGCTTTGGCATTGGTATTTCAAATTGGATTCACAGGTTTTGCTCAGCCAGTGGTTGGCCCCTTAGTGAATATGGTATTAATCATGAGTGTGATAAAAGTGGGGGTAACTGCTGGCATGATGATAGGATGCCTCACTCCCTTGGTTGCATTTTTAGTAGGCATCATGGGACTGTTTCCTGTGGTACCCTTTATTATGATGGGAAACTGTCTATTTGTTGTTCTTTTTCATGTGATGAGAAAAAATAAAGGAAGGCAATGGGAGTATATTGCTTTAGGAATAGCTGCCATTGGGAAGGCTGGATTTTTAGCCTTCTCCATAAGGTATGTGGTGGTGTTCTTTGTGCCTCAGATACCGCCACCATTAATTGCGGCACTGTCTCTACCACAGTTTTATACATCTCTTGTGGGGGGATTAATGGCAATTGTTGTTTCAAGGTTGTTCAGGTAAATCGATATATAAAATTAAATGATAAGGGCACTGTTATGGAGATACAAATAGCTCTGCCTCAAACACAAAAGATGCCCTAGTAAATTAGGTCATCTTTTGATAATTAGGACACCTTTATTATGACATTCACTTCGATTTATATGGAATAAGTTTAAACAGGAGGGACATTAAATGAATAATCTCAGTGGAAGACTTATGATCGTGATGCTATGTGTATTTTTAGGGATTAGCATTTCAATACATTATAAAAGCAACAAAACTACCAGTAATAAAGCTTTTATACCTCAATTTAACAGACAACAAATATCTATTGAATTAAATGAACTAAAAAATGAGAGAACCATGCTTATGGAGGAATTAACAAATTTAGAAAAACGAGTCGCAGAATATAAGATATCTCGAGATGATGAGAATGTAATTATAAATAATCTGAAAACTGATTTACAGCGATATCATATGATGATTGGATCTACAGATGTAAAAGGACCTGGATTGAAAATTACGCTTACTGATTCTCCAAGCTCCCCAGCATATGATTTTAATAGTGCGTCAAGCGTACTTATGTATAACTATGAAATGATAGTATATTTAATTAGTATTCTAAATGCCACAATGGCAGAGGCAATTTCAATCAATGATCAAAGATATATAGATAATACAGCGATATATTTTACTTCAAATAATATCATGGTTAATTCAGTTCCTATGAAACCACCTTTTGTCATTACTGCCATAGGGACTCCTGAGGATTTAGAGTCTGCGCTATACATAAGGCAGGGATTTATGTGGGAAATGGAAACTTTTTACAATAACGTTCAAGTAGAGGTTGAAAAAGTAGATGAGGTTATTATTCCAAGATACGACGATGATATTGACTATAAATATGCCAAACCTGCTGAAAATATATAGAAAAATCATTAAGTAGAATAGAGGTTATCATAAACAAACCAATGATATTTAAATAGAGATAAAAAACAAATAAAATCTATTATTAAATTAACTACTGACTCTGGCTGGAGTCGGTTTTATTTTTTGTATAAATCATCAAAAAATAACTAAAACTAACATTTGAATATCATAAATTATCAAAATTGACAGGAGGGAAGCATAGATGGCGGAGGATCTAAAGGAACAAGAAAGAAATGATCTTGAAAAGCCATTACCTAAGGAAAAATACCAAGAACTAGAAGCCTATATTGATGATTTGCCGTCACTTGAGGGTCGATTAATTCAAATACTTCATAAAGCACAACAAATATTTGGATATTTACCTAGAGATATTCAACTGTTTGTGGCTAGGAGGTTGGGTATATCTGGGGCAAAGGTAAATGGTGTCATTACTTTTTATAGCTATTTTACACAGGAGCCTAGGGGTGAGCATACCATTAATGTTTGTACTGGGACGGCTTGTTTTGTCAAAGGGATCGGAAAAATCATTGAAGAATTGGAAAGTCAACTCAATATAAAGCTTGGAAAGACCACTGAAGATATGAAATTTACATTGAAGGATGTACGTTGTGTTGGGGCCTGTGGGCTTGCGCCGTTAATTGTGGTGGATGAAAAAGTCTATGGTAGGGTGAAACCAGAGGATGTAGAAAAAATTATGTCGGAGTATCCATAGGAGGAGATCGGGTGTCATCTATTAAATCTTTAGAAGAATTACAAAAAATAAGAGAAGAAGTACAGCAAGGAATGGACTTAAGAAAATCAGAGGATGAAAAGCATATCAAAATTATGGTGGGAATGGCCACCTGTGGAATCGCAGCTGGAGCAAGAGATACATTTAATACACTTTTAGAGGAAATAGATAAGCGAAAAATGAAAAATGTGTACTTAGTTCAAGTGGGGTGTATGGGTTATTGTCATGATGAACCTATTGTACAGGTCAATGCACCCGGTGCGTCCCCTGTTTTGTATGGTCACATTAATCAGGAAAAAGCAATTGAAATCATAGGGAAGCACATCGAAAAAGGTGAACTATTACAGGATTTAATTATCTCTAAATCCTTTGATCGGGTTTAAAGTATTGGAGGGAAGTTAATGAAACAATACCGCTTACATATGTTGGTTTGCGCAGGAACCGCCTGTGAATCCCAAGAGAGTAAAGAGATCATTAAGAATCTAGAGGAAACATTAAAAGAAAAGGGATATGAAAAAGAAGTACAAATTGTTAAAACAGGATGCTTTGGATTTTGTGAGAAGGGACCCATTATTAAAATTCACCCGGACCATGTTTTTTATGTAGAGGTGAAACCAGAGGATGTTAATGAAATTGTAGAAGAGCATGTGATTAAGGGGAGAGTCGTCGAACGATTACTTTACGAGGAACCTGCCCTGGAACAGAAAATTACGCAGCAAGAAAAAATGTCTTTTTATAAAAAACAATTAAGACTGGCATTAAGAAATTGTGGTTTTATTAATCCAGAGAATATAAAGGAATATATTGCTGAAGATGGTTACTTAGCCTTGGGACGAGCAGTAAAAGAAATGACTCCAGAGGCAGTAATTGAAGTTATAAAGGCAAGTGGATTAAGAGGTCGGGGCGGTGGCGGATTTCCCACAGGAAGGAAATGGGAGCTAACCCATGGAAACAAAAATGATCTGAAGTTTATTATTTGTAATGCAGATGAGGGAGATCCTGGAGCCTTTATGGATCGAAGTATATTGGAGGGAGACCCCCATAGCATCCTTGAGGCAATGGCCATAGCCGGATATGCCATTGGTGCTGAAAAAGGATATATCTATATCAGGGCAGAGTACCCCCTGGCGATTCAACGGCTGAACATTGCCATAGAGCAAGCTAGAGAATATGGACTTCTGGGGGAGCGTATTTTTGATAGTGATTTCAATTTCGATATAGAACTGAAGTATGGAGCGGGAGCCTTTGTTTGTGGAGAAGAAACAGCACTTCTTAATTCCATAGAAGGGGGAAGAGGAGAGCCAAATGCCAAGCCCCCATTTCCTGCTGAAAGTGGTCTATGGGATAAACCCACCTGTGTTAATAATGTAGAAACACTGGCCAATATTCCACAAATTCTTTTGAAGGGTTCGGAGTGGTTTAGCCGTATTGGAACAAAGGATAGTAAGGGGACAAAGGTATTTGCACTGGCTGGAAAGGTAAATAATGTAGGGCTAGTGGAGGTTCCCATGGGGATCACCCTAAGGGAGATTATCTTTGATATTGGAGGGGGCATCAGGGACAATAAAAAGTTTAAAGCTGTACAAACAGGAGGACCCTCTGGTGGTTGTATTCCTGAAGCCTATCTAGATACCCATGTGGACTATCAAACCCTACAGGAGGTTGGCTCTATCATGGGATCAGGGGGAATGATTGTAATGGACGAGGATGACTGTATGGTGAATATTACAAAGTTCTACCTTGAATTTGCTGAAGATGAATCCTGTGGGAAGTGTACCCCCTGTAGAATCGGAAATAAGAGACTTCACGAAATATTAATTAGAATTACCAATGGCAAAGGAACACGAGAGGATTTACATAATCTAAAAAGTCTAGGAGAAATCATTAAGGATAGCTCTCTTTGTGGATTAGGCCAAAGCTCCCCCAATCCTATTTTGAGTACACTGGAATATTTTGAAGATGAATACAAAGCCCATGTGATGGATAAAACATGTCCAGCTGGGGTATGTGCTATGGGTAAGAAAAAGGCTAAGGCCACAACATAAAGTGAACTGGTTTCAGGAAGCTGAAACATCGGGGAGTCAGGCCCGAACCAGATAAGCCCGAAGATGAAATCTTGATAAAGGTGGTGTGAATTTGAAGGAATCAGTTAGTGTAACAATCAATGATAAAAAGGTAAAAGTGCCTAGAGAATATACGATTTTGAATGCAGCCATAGAGGCTGGGGTCAAGATCCCCACCCTATGCCATTTAGACCTCCACGACTTGAAAATGGTGAACCGAACTGCATCCTGTCGAGTTTGTATGGTGGAGGTGGCGGATAGTCCAAGGTTGGCTCCTGCCTGTGCAACACCAGTGAAGGATGGCATGATCATTCGGACAGATACCTATAGAGCGATAAAGGCTCGAAGAACATCGGTTGAACTACTATTATCCAACCATCCTACCGATTGTTTGATCTGTCAAAGAAATTTAAAATGTGAGCTGCAATCCCTTGCGAAGGAATTGAATGTTCGAGAAATACATTATTCGGGAAAACGAAACAAATATCATTTAGACACATCTAGCCAGGCAGTCATTAAAAATCAGGATAAATGCATTTTATGCCGAAGATGTGAAACGGCATGTAATGAGATACAAACCTGTGGTATTTTATCTGCACTAAACAGAGGATTTGATACAGTGGTGGGGCCTGCATTTAATTTGCCAATGGTGGAAACCTCCTGCACCTATTGTGGACAATGTGTTGCAGTGTGTCCAACCGCTGCATTGACAGAGGTGAATCATACCCGGAAGGTATGGAAGGCACTCCATGATCCAGATAAATATGTGGTGGTTCAAACTGCCCCAGCGATTCGAGTTGCCCTAGGAGAATTATTTGGTATGGAGGCGGGAAGCCTTGTAACTGGAAAACTGGCGGCATCCTTAAGGCGCCTAGGGTTTGATCAAGTTTATGATACGGATTTTGGCGCAGATGTCACCATCATGGAGGAGGCCAAGGAATTAATAGATCGATTGGAAAACGGAGGTAGGCTGCCGATGTTAACCAGTTGCTGTCCTGCTTGGGTAAGCTTTATTGAGCATCAGTTTCCTGACATGGTGGATATACCCTCTAGCTGCAAATCTCCTCATATTATGTTTGGAACCATAGCAAAGACCTACTTAGCTGAAAAAATGGGAATCGATCCTAAAAAGATGGTGGTGGTTTCGATTATGCCATGTGTAGCTAAAAAGGCAGAGGCAGCTAGGACGGAACTGAGTATTGATGATCACGATAATGTGGATATTGTCATTACCACCAGGGAGCTAGGGGATATGCTAAAGGAAGCTGGTATCGATTTTGATAAATTAGCAGATGAAGACTATGACCATCCCCTGGGAGAATCCACAGGAGCCTCTGTTATTTTTGGCACAACCGGTGGCGTCATCGAAGCAGCCATGAGAACAGCCTATGAGTGGATTACCGGAGAAGAACTAGAGCAAGTAGAATTCCACCAGCTTCGGGGAATGGATGGACTAAGAGAAGCCACTGTAGATCTAAAGGGACGAGAAATAAAAATAGGGATTGCCCATGGATTGGGAAATGCCAGACAGCTACTGGAGGATATTCGAAATGGTAAATCTGAATATCATGCCATTGAAATCATGGCGTGTCCGGGAGGCTGTATCGGTGGTGGTGGTCAGCCTTATCATTATGGTAATGATGAAGTGGTTAAGGCAAGACAACGCTCTCTTTACAAAGAGGACCAAGGAAAGAAAATCAGAAAATCCCATGAGAATCCTGAAGTCATCAAAATGTATGAAGAATATTTAGGAGAGCCTTTTTATGGTGAGTTAGCCCATAAATTATTACATACAAAATATACACCTAAGGAGAGAATATAATAGGAGACAAGATAAAAAACCTTCTTACGAAGGTTTTTTATCTTGTCTTTATGATTTTGATTGACTCTGATTGTATTCTAAAGCTTGAATTTTGAAATGTTTTTCTCTATTTCATTGGGGAATTTGTTCTTCAACAGAAGCAGAAGCTTCTTTTTTGTTGATTAGGGTTTGCCATACTAGGATTGTAATAAAGAATCCAAGGCCTACTAAATCATAATAAACAGATGGTTGAATGGTTAGATATGCTGTGATTAAAAGAATAGCTTGCTGAAGCAGGTTATTCTTAGTGATCAGCCACCTCTGAAGCACACTGGTTAAAGCGATAATGCCAACTGTAGCTGAAAGGGTAGCCATGACTGCTGGCCCGATACTAGCATCTTGTAAAAGTAGGATCGGGTTGGTGATAAAGAAGAAAGGAATAATAAATCCAGTTAACCCTAATTTCATGGCGATATATGACGTTTTGTTTTCATCAGCTCCTGATATTCCTGCTGCTACATAGGAAGACATGGCCACTGGTGGCGTTATGTTGGATAGTGATGCATACATCAGTACAAACATATGGGCTGCGATAGGAATTGCACCAGCTCTTATTAATACTGGTGCCGCCACTGCGGCTACAATTACATAAGCTGCTATTCCTGGAACCCCCATGCCCAGGACGATACTAATCAGCATGATAAGAATGCCACCTAAGAGTAACTGGCCTTCCCCTACAAACTGTGTGACTTCATATCCAAAGGTCAGACCTAACCCTGTCAAGGAGACTGTACCAACAACAATACCAATGATGACACATGCCACGCCTACACCAACAACGCTTCTAGCACCTTCATCAAGTGCTTGTAGAATGGTTCTAGGATACATTCGCGTCTCTTTCTTCAACCAACTGGCAACAATTGTAGAAAACATTGCAAATATAGCCGCATATAATGCTGTATAACCGAGGAATAGGATAATGATCAATGTGATTAAAGGTAAGCATAAATGTCCTCTTTGTTTAATCACTTCCATTGCCTTTGGAAGATTTTCTTTAGAAATGCCCCTTAGACCTTGCTTTTTTGCCTCAAAGTGTACGGCCAAGATAAGAGATAAGTAGTACAAAAAAGCAGGTATGGCAGCTGCAAACATTATTGTGACATAGGGTACACCTAAATACTCAGCCATAACGAAACCGACTGCCCCCATGATAGGAGGTGCAAATTGACCACCTGTGGAAGCCACAGCCTCAACAGCACCAGCAAAATCAGCTTTATATCCATTTTTCTTCATCAGAGGTATGGTGATTACTCCTGTAGTGGCCACATTGGCCAGCGCACTTCCATTAATCATTCCCATTAAAGCACTTGCAAGAACCGCTACCTTAGCAGGTCCCCCAGCGGTACCGCCGGCAACAGACAATGCTAAATCATTAATAAACTCACTAAACCCACTATATTTTAGAAAAACACCAAACAGGATAAAAACAAAAATAAATGTAGTGGAAACCCCTACGCCTACTCCTAAAATACCCTGACTGCCCCAAAACATATGTTGTACAACACGTCTCCAAGAAAAGCCCCCGTGTCCAAATGCCCCTGGAATGTATTGACCTAAAAAATTATAAAGAAAAAATATTGCTGCCAATACTGCTAGGTTTTTAACAACTCGCCTTGATACCTCAAAAACCAAAAGGATAGCAACGGATGCAATGATATAGTCCATGGGAAGAAGATAGCCGCCACGTAAAACAATATTTTGATAGTTTAAAAGTAGATATCCAAAGGATCCTATACTAAGGGCAATGCAGACAATGTCCCAAATAGGTGGTACGCTTCTCACTTTTTTTTCTTTGGAATAGGTAGGATATAATAAAAATGCCATGGTGAATAAGAAAATGATATGCCATGCTCTTAATCTAATTGCATCAAAAACTCCAAAACCAGTTGCATATAATTGAAATAAGGACCAGAATACTGCGATTATGGTGACGACTTTACTAAAGCTTCCTAAATAAACTCTTACTTTATATACATCTTCATTTTTTTCTAAAATTTCCTTTGCTTTACCTGTGATTTCCTCCTGTTTCTCTTCATTAAGCACTTGAAAACCCCCTTTTCTGATAAACTTATTAAGATTACCTTTTTAAAATGTACATAAAATGCCCGTCAAGGTGGGATTGGATTTAGTCCATTTCAACCTCTACAGGCATTTTAATGTATGATATTATAAATTAAGGTAAAGCTATTCTATTATTCCAACTTCTCGATAATATCTTTCTGCTCCTGGGTGTAGAGGCATGCCAGAGAGATCACTTGCTGCATTTTCAATTTTAATTTGCTCTACTATTCTGTGAGCATCTTTTAATGCAGGTTTATCTACATTTTCCCAGAAGGTCTTCATTAAGTCATAGATTAAATCATCGGATACCGATGCGTCTGCCATTAACATCATCTTAATTGCAACTGTATCAATGCCTTCAGTCTGGTTAGGGTAAGCATCTGCAGGTATGGTAAAACGTGAGTACCAAGGATAGTCATCCATTAAAGATTCAATTATGTCCTCATCCATACTTAAAAGAGCGCCATCGGCAGTGGATATCATTTCTGTTACGGCTGCAGTTGGAAGACCTGCCTGTATGTAGGCACCGTCTATTTGATTGTTTCTCATTAGATCAATCGCTTCAGTAAAACCAACAAAATGAGGTCGAATACCATCAGGATAATCGATACCGTATGCTCTAAGCAATACGCCTGTTTCAACTTCAACTGTAGAACCAGCTGCTCCAGGAGTAAAATTTTTCCCTTCTATCTGGGAAATATTTGTCACACCAGAACCTTTTCTCACAACAAATTGATTTGGGTTATAGTAGAGTCCTGCAATAATTCGCAGATCTTCATAGGGTCTACCTTCAAAGGTTCCTGTACCTTCTAAAGCTTCTAGCATAATACCTGAAGTGGCAAAACTAATCTGAGCATCGCCATCTCTCATCAGGTTTAAGTTGTGAACACCACCATCAGAAGCCTGTGAAGAAACCCTTACATTATCTAACTCAGTATTCCAAACATTGGCCATGGCAGCCCCTAATGGATAAAGGGTACCTGTAGTTGTTGCTGTTGGGAAATTGATACGCACAGTCTGATTCCCATCACCAGCCACATCGCTATTTCCTCCGCAGGCTGTTAATAGTACCAGCCCTAGAATTATCATACAAACAATACTTAACTTCTTCATTACTTTTCCCCCTTAGAATGTTGTGAATCATATATGATTATATTTTTGCTATTTTTTCGATTGACCTCATTAGGTGAGCAAATTTAGAGGGCTTCAAGGATTGTGCACCATCGGACACAGCCAACTCTGGTTGGTGATGAACCTCTATGATTAACCCATCAGCACCTACTGCAATGGAAGCCTTGGATAAGGGTTCCACCATAGACCATCTTCCAGCGGCATGGCTAGGATCAATAATAATGGGAAGATGACTTAACTCCTTAATTGCGGGGACAGCACTAATGTCTAATGTGTTCCTTGTGTAGGTTTCAAAGGTACGGATACCTCTTTCGCAAAGGATCACATTGAGGTTGCCTTCAGACATAATGTATTCAGCCGACATTAAAAGTTCTTCAAGGGTGGCAGACATTCCCCTTTTCAATAAAATCGGTTTATTAGATTTTCCCGCCCTTTTCAATAGGGGAAAGTTTTGCATATTTCGAGCGCCAATTTGTAAAATATCAGCATATTCCTCCACCACATCAAAGGTATCCTGGCACATAACCTCAGTGACAATGGGCATTCCCGTGGCTTCCTTGGCTTTTTTCAAAAGCTTCAGACCTTCTTCTTGCATTCCCTGGAAGCTGTAGGGGGAGGTTCTTGGCTTAAAGGCCCCACCTCTTAGAAATTGGGCCCCCTCTTTTTTGACAGCATGGGCGATGGTCATGAGCTGCTCTTCGCTTTCAACGGCACAAGGGCCTGCCATAATGGCAATATGCCCGCCGCCTATTTTGAAGCCATCTACATCAATAACCGTATCTTCAGGCTGGAAAAGTCGACTGGCTAATTTATAAGGGGACAATACCCTTATCAATTTTTCTACAGACTCATTTGCTTCGATTTGACCGGGGTTGATTCTTCTTGTATCACCAACTAAGCCTAATAGGCAGTGGTCATCTCCTTGGACTACATGGACATGGCATCCTAAACTAATCATCTTATTTTTGATTTTTTCGATTATTTCCTGTGGTGTCTTGGGTTTCATTACAATTACCATTTTTATTCCTCCTTTATTTTTAAAAAAAATTTAAGTGCTTATATATAAAAAAGGTGGATTCCTAAGAGGAATCCACCTGTATAACAAAGATTGAGGTATAGTTGTGAGTAAAACTATACGGGTATCCATTGTTGGCTGATTTTGTTCCTTAGAAAGAAATATTGTTCTCTATTATTTTTCCATGCAAAATAGCTGGCGCTAAAAAAGTAAAAGCCCCAGTAAAAGTTAAAATAATAGCGATTCAATTGACTATTCTCTCTAATGGTATTTAACATAGAAATCATCCCATCCTTCATCTTGTATTCATTATCCCCTAGCAAACTTAAAACATGCGTAGAAATTTACAGAATGTTTTAAAAGTGATTATATAGCGAAAAGTTCAGGGTGTCAACGAAAAAAATTTTAATAGTACGGAAAATATTTTAAGTGGGTATATGGGATAGAAGAAAAACCTGTTGAATTTGTTAAAAAATTGTATAGAGCAAAAAAACATTGCTTGACAATTATAGAAATATTCAGTAAAGTAGTTAATTAAAAATAAGATTACGTGAATTGCTTGCAGAAATCAATGTTGTACGAGGGGGTGAATGCTAATGATTCCGTTTCAGAGAGTGGTCATTATAGGTATGGGGTTAATCGGTGGGTCTATTGCATTGGCCCTAAGGAAGGCGGGATATGAGGGGGAAATTATTGGATGTGATTCATCACGGCAATCCTTGGAGGAGGCTGAAGCCATAGGAGCCATTGACCAAGGCTATCAAGACCTAGGGGAAGGCGTAAAAGAAGTAGATCTTGTGATTCTAGCCGTACCCCTTGGTTATTATAGGCAAGTCCTTAAAGAAATAGCTGAATCGCTTCCTAAGGATGTTGTTGTTACGGACGTAGGCAGTGTAAAAGGCTGTGTAGAGGAGATCATATCACAGGAGTTATCCCAAAGCATTCAATTTGTAGGGGGCCATCCCATGACAGGATCGGAAAAAGGAGGGTTCCATGCAGCCAGTCCTTTTCTCTATGAAAATGCCTATTACTTCCTCACACCCAATCCTTATACCAAGGAGGAAACCATTGAGGGACTAAAGGATTTTGTTAAGCTACTGGGAGCATTTCCTGTAGTGGTAGAGACCAAGCAACATGATGAGATTGTTGCCCTTATTAGCCATATACCCCATCTAGCAGCGGTTTTACTGGCAAATATGCTGGATAGGAAAAATAGTATTTCCTATATACCCTTTGTTGGTGGTGGATTTAGGGATACAACTCGAATAGCTGCAGGTAACCCGAAAATGTGGCAGGATATTTTTTTCTATAATAAAAAAGAAATTCTAGAGGGCATCGATACCCTTGGGGAAATGCTTCAGGAGTTCAAGGTGCTATTACAGGATGATGAATCAGAAGAAGTGCTAGAAAATTTACAAAGGGCAAAATTAATCAGAGATAGTATCCCACATACCTCTAGAGACTATATCCCTCCTCTCTACGATTTGATTATTGACGTGGGAGATCGACCTGGGGTTCTAGGAGAGCTTACCCAAATCATGGGTAAGAACAATATAAATATCAAAGAAATTGAAATTCTACATGCCAGAGAAGGGGAAACCGGAGCCATAAGAATTGCCTTGGCCTCCAAAACAGAAGAAGAAAAGGCGTTACATGTTTTAAAACAAGGGGGATTTTCATTAACCTATCGTAAAGGAGAGGGCCAAGATGTTGGTAACAAATAAAGTGGAGAAGTTAGAAGGAAAAATGACGGTTCCGGGAGATAAGTCCATCTCTCATAGGGCTATCATGCTGTCTAGTATTAGTAAAGGCACCAGCAGAGTGAAGGGATTTCTTCGGGGAGAGGATTGCCTCAGTACCATTAGTTGCTTTAGAGATTTAGGGATTGATATAGAAGACAGAGGCACTGAAATCATCATCCAGGGAAAGGGACTTCATGGTCTAAGTGAACCCTTGAATGTATTAGATGCTGGGAACTCTGGCACCACCATTAGACTCATATCTGGTATATTGGCTGGTCAGAAGTTTTTAACCATTGTGACTGGGGATGCCTCCCTAAGAAAAAGACCCATGGAGCGAATCGCCACACCCCTAAGAAAAATGGGAGCATTTATTGAAGGAAGAGATTATGGCAACCTAGCACCCTTAGTCATTCGTGGGGGGAACCTAAAGGGAATGGATTATGCTTCCCCTGTATCCAGTGCTCAAGTAAAATCAGCTATTTTACTGGCGGGACTTTATGGTGAAGGAGATACGATTGTCAGAGAAAAAATCACCTCACGTGATCATACGGAAAAAATGCTGAAGGGCCTAGGGGCTAATATCTCTACAGACCAAGGTGTGACTAGGCTAGGGAAATCAGAGCTCTACGGTCAATCAATAGAAGTACCGGGAGATATTTCTTCTGCGGCCTTTTTTATGGCCGGGGCAGCAGCGCTACCAGGCTCTTTCTTAATCACTGAAGGTGTAGGGCTAAACCCCACCCGTACGGGTATTATTGATGTGTTACGGGACATGGGAGGGGATATTGAAATCCATAACCTCCGACAAAGTGGTGGAGAAGAAATTGGGGATATCATGATTAGAGGAAAGAAGCTTTATGGGACTGAAATTGGTAAAGAGATAATACCTCGATTGATTGACGAAATTCCAGTGCTAGCCATCATTGCTGCTACAGCTGAAGGAAAGACCATCATTACCGGGGCAGAGGAGCTAAAAGTGAAGGAATCCAATCGGATTACGGCCATGGTAACCGAGATGCAAAAAGTTGGAATCAAGGTGACAGAGCTACCTGATGGTATGGAGATAGAGGGAGGACAGGTCATCACTGGAGGCAGGGTAGAGAGCTATGGGGATCATCGTATCGCCATGGCCATGGCTATATGTGGTTTGTTTGCCCAAGAGCCTATCAAAATAAATGACAGTCAATGTATCGATATATCCTTCCCGAACTTTGAAGAGAAATTAAAGGCCGTTGTTAGATAAATCAAAGATAGCGTTAGAAAGAAGGGGCTGAAATGAAGATAGGATATTTAGGGCCTGAGGGCTCCTATAGCTATACCGCAGCAAAGTGTTATGCTCCCCAAGGAACATTAATTAGCATGAGGGGCTTTAGGGAAATTATTCAGGGTGTAGAGAATGGAACAATAGAGGAAGGCATCCTGCCGATAGAGAATTCTACAGAGGGAGCTGTTACCCAAACAATGGATGCCCTTATGGAAACAGTGGATTCTAAAATCAAAGGAGAGCTGGTTCTTCAAATACGACATAATCTGTTGAGCTTAGGGGAAAGTATAGGAGAGATCAACTATGTCGCCTCCCATCCCCAAGCCCTTGAACAATGTCGCGAGTTTTTAGCAACTCATTACCCCCATGCGGTGTTAATTCCCAGTGAAAGCTCTTCGGCTGCTTGTCAAATGATAAAAGAGAAAGACCAGGCCTCTGCCTATGCAGCCATTGCCAACAGCTGGGCAGGGGAGAACAATGGACTAAAAACCCTTTGCAAGGATATACAGGATAATAAAAATAACCAAACCCGCTTTATTATCATAGGAATAGAAGATACAATAACTACAGGTAATGACAAAACTTCTATTGCTTTTTCCTTTCATGAGGATTACCCTGGGAGCCTGTATGGCATCTTAAGGGAGTTCGCCCAGGAAAAAATAAATTTAACAAGAGTGGAATCCCGTCCGGCCAAAGCAGAGCTAGGGAAATATATTTTTTATATTGATTTCAATGGTCATGGAGAGGATCAAAAGTGTAAAAGCGTGTTAGAACGTATCAGAAAAGAAGTCAATAAATTCAAGATTTTTGGGTCCTATCCCATAGGTAGGGTTTACTAAGGAGATGAGAATATGTTTCGATTACTGACGGCAGGAGAATCCCATGGAAAAAGTTTAGTAGGGGTGATAGAAGGATTTCCTGCAAATGTGAAAATAGATATAGAGGAAATCAACAGAGACTTGGGCCGAAGGCAAAGGGGCTACGGTCGAGGGGGTAGAATGAAAATAGAAAAGGATCGGGTGGAGATTTTATCGGGGGTCAGGGGAGGTAAAACCCTAGGCAGTCCAATTTCCTTCCTGATCGAGAACAAGGATTATGCCAATTGGGAGCCCTATATGAACCCCGAGGCTGTGGATGGAGAAGAAAAAAGGGTGACCCAGCCCCGTCCTGGTCATGGGGATCTAACAGGGACTCTTAAATATGGGTTTGATGATATTCGCAACGTTCTAGAAAGAAGTAGCGCCAGGGAAACAGCTGTAAGGGTAGCCATAGGGAGTCTGGCAAAACAATTGATGAGAGAATTTCATATCGAGGTGTATAGTCATGTGACGGCCATCGGTAGCGTATCCCTAGGGGAGCCAGTAGAAAATATAGAAAAAATCAAGAGAGCAGAGGATTCTGAAGTGAGATGTCTTGACCCAGAGGTAGAAAAGGCCATGATTGAGGAAATCAAAAGGGCTAAAGAAGAGGGAGACTCCCTAGGGGGCATTTTTGAAATTCATGTCACTGGTGTACCTAGAGGATTAGGAAGCTATGTTCAGTGGGACCATAAGCTAGATGCTAAGCTGGCCCATGCCCTTATGAGTATACAGGCAATCAAAGGGGTGGAGGTAGGCTGTGGATTTGACCAGGCCCAGAAAAAGGGTTCACAGGTTCACGATGAAATCTTTTTTAGTCAAGAAAAGGATTACTATCGAAAGACTAACTATGCAGGGGGTATAGAAGGGGGGATGTCTAATGGAGAAAACATCCACCTTAGATGTGCCATGAAACCCATACCCACTCTTTACAAACCCCTTCGGACTGTAGATATAGAAACAAAGGAAGCTGTCCTAGCCACAGTGGAGCGAAGCGATAGCTGTGCGGTTCCAGCGGCCTCCATTGTGGGGGAGATGGTAGCCATTACTGTTATTGCCCAAGAATTTTTAAAAAAATTCGGCTCAGATTCTTTAGAGGAGATTCGAAAAACATGGAAAAGTTATACATCAATTTAGATGAAAATAGTTATTGGATTTATATCGGGAAAGGATTGCTGCCAACCCTAGGAAAACATGTAGCCGGTGCAGACAAAATCCTACTCATTACCGATGAAAATGTAGAAAAATATTATGGAGATCAAATAACCCAGATAGTAGAGGGTCGTATTTTAGAAAAAGTGATCCTACGCCCAGGGGAACCAACAAAAAATCTTGGAAATGTAGGGCATTTGCTAGAGATTATGTTAGAGAAGGGTCTTACCCGAAGCTCCAAGGTGATTGCCCTAGGGGGTGGTGTCATCGGAGATATCGCAGGCTTTACGGCCTCTATCTATATGCGGGGAATTGATTTTATCCAAGTCCCAACAACCCTATTAGCCCAAGTAGACAGTAGTGTAGGAGGGAAAACTGGAGTCAATCTGGAACAGGGTAAAAATATGGTAGGAAGCTTTTATCAGCCCAAGGTTGTTGTGATTGACATCGATTTATTAAAAACATTGCCTCATAGAGAGTTGATTAGTGGCCTTGGTGAAATCATTAAATACGGTATTATTTATGATGGTGAGTTTTTTGATTACATCAATGAAAATCTATGGAATCTATTAGCCTTAGAAGAAACCGTGGTGACGAAGATAATCAAGCGTTGCTGTGAAATAAAAGCAGCCATTGTTTCACAGGATGAACAGGAGATGGGTGTAAGAAAAATATTAAATTTTGGTCATACCATAGGGCATGGTATAGAAGCCTTAACCCACTATGAGAAATACACCCATGGGGAAGCTGTCATACTAGGGATGTATTATGAGGCCCAAATAGCTAAAAATAGGGGTTATATAGATGAAAGTTACTTTAGAGACATAGAGATGATTATTAGAAAGACAGGGTTGGATTTAAATATAAGCCAATTTATATTAACGGACTTATTGGATGCCATGACAAAAGATAAGAAAAACAAAGGAGGCAAAATCTCATTTATTTTACCTAGGGGAAAGGGAAATGTTCAAGAGGTTTTGTTGACTCCAGAGGAGTTAGCTACTTTTTTATATACATATTTATATGTATAACTGAGCGTAAAGGTGGAGAATAGTTTGGAAATAATAGAGGAACTTCGAAAAGAAATTGATGAATGTGACCGCGTATTAATGAAAACATTTGAAAAAAGAATGGAATTGGTTATGAAGATTTTAGAAAATAAACGAAAAAATAACCTACCGATCTTCCATGCCCAAAGAGAGCAAGAGATAATGGAGAAAGCGTTGCGAAACATAAATGGGGAACAGTATGTACAGGAAGCAGAGCAGTTTTTGCAAGGAATCATGAAATTAAGTAGAAGTATACAGTCCAAAAATCTTTTTCCATATAATATTGTACTGGCAGGATTCATGGGGACGGGTAAATCTACTGTGGGGAGAGATTTATCTCAAAAGCTAGAGATGAGGTATGTGGACACAGATGCAATGATCGAAGAAAGAATGGGTATGACCATTAAAAAAATATTTAAAGAGTATGGAGAAGCATATTTTAGAAAGCTGGAAGAGGAATTGGTGGCAGAGGTGAGTCATCTTAAAAATACGATTATTTTCTGTGGTGGGGGTGTGGTTCTGAAGGGACAAAATGTCTCTAATTTAAAATTAAATGGAAGAGTGATACTGCTTCAAGCAGAGCCAGAGAACATTTATCAACGAATTAAACAAGATGATACAAGACCTGTACTTAAGGATCAGATGAGCCTAGAGGGTATAGAGAACCTATTAAAACAGAGAAATAAAGCTTATAGCGAATCTGCCGATATGGTAATACAAACTGATGATAAAACGGTAGATGAGATTAGTACTGAAATCATTACGAAGTTATACGCTATGAATCAGTCTTTCCAACAGAAGGAAGGCAAAAAATGAGACATAAAAAAAGAGGTAGATGATAATCATCTACCTCTTTTACATCAACATAACCCAAACTTTAAATATGGAATTTCCACATTTAAGAAAGAACCTCTTCAATAAAGACTCTAGCTTGATTCACCATAATCAAAACATTGGTAGGAGATGTGGAGCCCTGTGAAATTTTAGAGGCAACACAATTCTCGATTTGAATCACTTCAAGTATATCTTCTGTAAATGTTGGTGAAAAGTTTTGGAATTCATCTAAGGTTAAATCTTCAATGGTTTTGCTGGTTTGTACACAGTGCAATACCATTTTTCCAACGATTTCGTGGGCACTTCTAAAGGGAACCCCTTTTTTCACTAGATAATCAGCGACATCGGTGGCGTTCATGAAGCCTTCCTTTGTGGCCTTTTTCATGTTTTCTTTTTTAAAGGTGGTGCTTTTGATCATTTCATTAAAAATTTCTAAACAACCCTTTACATTATCTACTGTATCAAATAGAGGGATTTTATCCTCCTGCATATCCTTGTTATAGGCTAAAGGTAAAGCCTTCATCATGGTCATGATATTCACTTGGTTCCCATAGACTCGGCCGGTTTTTCCTCTGATTAATTCTGCAAGATCAGGATTTTTCTTTTGGGGCATAATGCTACTACCGGTGCTATAGGCATCATCCATTTCGATGAAGCCAAACTCTGCAGTATTCCAAATAATCAATTCCTCACAGAATCGACTGAGGTGCATCATAATGATGGAGGCAGTATTGTTAAATTCGATGATAAAGTCTCGGTCACTGACAGCATCTAATGAGTTTTCGCAGATGGCGTCAAATCCAAGCTCTTTTGCCAAGAAGACTCTGTCGGTGGCATAGGTGGTACCTGCTAAGGCACCAGCACCCAAGGGCATCACATTGACTCTCTTATAGCAGTCCAATAGTCGTTCGTGATCTCTTTTGAACATTTGGAAATAAGCCATAAAATGATGTCCTAATGTCACAGCCTGGGCTCTTTGAAGATGTGTATAGCCTGGCATAATGGTATCAACGTGTTTTTCAGCAATATCAGTAAATGTTATCAACAATTGCTTAATTAATTCACAGATTTCAAGGATTTCTTCTCGTAAATAGAGACGGATATCCACAGCCACTTGGTCATTTCGACTTCGTGCTGTATGGAGCTTTTTACCAACTTCTCCGATGGAATCGATCAAAAGCGTTTCAATGTTCATATGGATATCCTCTAGCTCTAATTGAAATTCAACTTTGCCCGCTTCAATATCAGCTAAGATGGATTGAAGTCCCTCTACAATTAGTTGTGATTCCTGCTTTGTAATGATGTTAGCGTGAGCCAGCATTTTTGCATGGGCAACACTGCCGGCTATATCGTATTTATACAGTTTTTGATCAAATTCGATGGATGCGTTAAATTGATCTACAAGTGCAGCTGTATTTTTGGAAAAACGCCCACCCCATAGTTTCATATGATTTTCTTTTCCTTTGCCTCACCTTGTAGCTTTTCCTCAAGCATTAAGGCACGAATGGTTAATGGTAGGGCAAATAAGTTTATAAATCCTTCAGCATCCTGTTGGTTATAAACATGGTCTTCTCCAAATGTAACAAAGTCCTCATTGTATAGAGAGAAAGGAGAAGCGGAAGCAACAGCCGTACAATTTCCTTTGTAGAGCTTTAATTTAACTTGGCCTGTCACAAACTCTTGTGTACTATTAACGAATTGATCTAGTGCATCTTTCAGTGGTGTATGCCAAAGACCATCATAAACCAACTGTGCATATTTTACAGAAATGCCCTTCTTAAAGCTTGTGGTATCTCTGTCTAATGTTAATTTTTCTAATGCCTTATGTGCTGCAAATAATAGGGTACCACCTGGTGTTTCGTAAACCCCACGGGATTTCATTCCAACTAGACGATTTTCAACAATATCAATAATGCCTACCCCATGGGCGCCACCAAGTTTATTTAATGTAGTCAGCATGTCAATCGGTTCGTATTTGACACCGTCAACTGCCACAGGAATTCCTTTGTAAAATTCAAGTTCAACATAGGTAGGTGTATCCGGTGACTTTTCAGGGGACACACTGAGCTTATAGATAGTATCATCATGCTCATTCCATGGATTTTCAAGATTACCACCCTCATGGCTAATATGCCAAATGTTTTCATCACGGCTATAAATGTCTTTCTTTGTAACGGGGATTGGAATCCCATGCTGTACTGCATAATCAATGCAATCTTCTCTAGATTTTAAATCCCATGTTCTCCAAGGTGCAATGATTTTAAGATTTGGATTCAATGCCTTAATCGTAGCTTCAAATCGTACTTGATCATTTCCTTTGCCAGTGGCTCCGTGGGCAATGGCAACAGCCCCTTCTTTTTCAGCGATTTCTACTAGTTTTTTCGAAATCAATGGTCTTGCAAAGGAAGTACCTAATAAGTAATCATCTTCATATACAGCGCCGGCCTTAAGGGTAGGGAATATATAATCAGTAATGAATTCTTCAGTGACATCAACAATATAAGCCTTAGAAGCACCGGTTGCCAGGGCCTTCTTTTTAATAGCTGCAAAATCCTCTGTTTGCCCGACATTCACACAGGCCGCGATGACCTCATAGCCATAGGTTTCTTCTAACCATTTAAGTATCACGGAAGTGTCTAAGCCTCCAGAATAAGCTAATACAACTTTTTTCTTGTTTTTTGTTTCCATATTGAAAACCTCCTCGACTTTATCTTAAATCCTATTATAACAAAAAAATAGAATTATGCAATATAAATATGCAAATTAATTAATAAATATACATAAAAAATAAATAATATGTCATGAAATAAAAAAAAACACCTAATTGATCTAGGTCAATAGAGAAACCTAGGACAAAAAGACGTTTTAAAATTTATGAATTTACTGGATATCATTACGTAACCAGACGAATTCCCCCTCGGAACTTTACTTTCCAATAGCCGTGGATTGAGCTGATTTTAAACCCTCTCGTCAGCATCACATGGGCAAATTCATTGGAGTTGATCATGATTCCTGTATGAGTCACAACACCTCTGTTGATCGCAAAATATACTAGATCTAAAGTCTGGAGAGACTCGAAAGGAACAGATTCTCCATCTAGACTCTGTAATCCTCTTAAATATCTCTCGGGATCATATCGATACCAGTTAGATTTAACATCAAAGCCATCTCCTGAGGGAAGGTCGATCCCAAATTCTTTGTAAACCAGAATCAAAAATCCCAAGCAATCTAGTCCTTCTTCTAAAGAGCGGCCATTATGTCGGAATCGTGCATATCTAAAATTTTCAACTAAAGAATTTAATTTATCTTCGTCATATTTTGTTATCATATAATCATCCCTTTTATTATTAAAGTTTTTTTACAAATTTTATTCTAGATTAATTCTCATTCTAGTTTATGAAAATGAGAGACAATTGGTGTTTTATAAAAAAATTCACCACGGATATGCTTAAATATGAAAAGGGAAGAAGGAACATGTTTTTCAAGCTATTGCCATTGCCAATGCCGATACAGTATTTCAAGAGGGAGGATCCATTATTCATCATTTAGTTGAAGGATTAGAAATACATCGAAGGTAAATAATTAATAAACATTTAATAATTTGTTTAATCACAGTTCATAAATATAAATTATAATAGTAGTATACAGGAAACTTAATTTAGCACGAATGGATAGGATGCATAATAGATAAAAAAAGGTGCAACACATTAGAAAAGAGGATTAACCTATGACCATTAAGTGGAGACTGAGAATTTCATACATTGCTATGCTGATCATTCCATGTATACTCATGCTGATTGGAGGATGGCTCCTTAGTGAAGTGCTGGATTATGGTGGGAATTATGAGCTTTTAGAAAATCATAATCCCCTAGAGAAAACCTTAGATATAAGCCAACAGATGCTAGGTGTCATTAATAGACAAATACTAGAGGATCCTGACCAGTTAGCTAATCAGGATTATATTAAACAGTTAGAAAGTGGGGTTGCCCTCAGTAATGCAGGTATGATTATTAGAAAGGATGACGAAATCATTCATGTGCCGGAATTTTTAGAGGAAAGAAAAAATGAGATTACATTACTCCCCTTTAAAGGCGAAGGAATACAGGGCGAATCTATTTTAGGTAATCCCAAAGAGATGATCCAGATGCGACTGTATGATTTTTATTTTTCCGATAGTAGTGAAGGAAGTGTGTATTTAGTGGTAAACACACTGCCGCTGAGAGCAGGACTGCTAAAACTCCGAAAGCTATTCACAATCTTCTCATTACTTGCCTTGGGATTGACCAATGGAATTTTAACTATTTTAGTCTATAGAAGTATTATTACTCCTTTGAAGGAATTGCAATATGCTTCTAATGAAATTAGGGAAGGCAATTTAGACTATACAATTGATAACCACTTTCACGATGAGTTTGGAGAAGCCATTAAATCCTTTGAGGGAATGCGGGGAAAATTAAAGGAATCTTTAGAAAGTCAGCAACAGTATGAGGAAAACCGTAAAATATTAATTTCAAATATCTCTCATGATTTAAAAACACCAATCACATCGATCAAAGGATATATTGAAGGAATTAAGGATGGTGTGGCAGATACTCCGGAAAAGATGGATAAATATATAGGAACCATCTATAAAAAAGCAGAAGATATGGATCACTTGATTGAGAATTTATTTCTTTTGTCAAAGCTAGATCTACAAAAGCTTCCCTTTGATTTTAAAGTCTTTGATATTGTGGGCTATCTGAAGGATATTGGGGAGGAATTAAATTTTGATCTAAAGAAAAAACAAATACAGTTATCATTAAAGCTCCCAGAGGAGAATATAATGATCAATGCAGATGGAAATAACTTGAGAAGAGTCATTACAAATGTCGTTGATAATTGTATTAAATATGCAGATCGCACACCAATTGAAATTCATTTAACCCTAAAGAATCGGAAGGAAGATGTACTGGTAGAGATCCAAGATAATGGAAGGGGAATTTCCAAGGAAGCATTGCCCCATATATTTGATGATTTTTATCGAGCGGACCCTTCAAGAAATGCCAATACTGTAGGGAGTGGATTAGGTCTGGCCATTTTCAAGAAAATAATTGAAGAGCATGATGGAACGGTTTGGATTGAAAGTGAAGTCAACCAAGGGACTCGCGTATACTTTACCCTCCCCAAATATGCTAGAGAGGAGCAGACAGATGAAAAAGATATTGATTCTAGAAGATGACATTAGTATTGCTGAACTACAACGAGATTATTTAGAAATTAATCAATTTGATGTGGATATTGAAGCAAGAGGAGATGAAGGATTACAAAGAGCCTTAAATCATGACTACGATTTGATTATATTAGATATTATGTTACCCGGTAAGGATGGTTTTGAGATCTGCAAGGAAATTAGACTCACTAAGAATACGCCTATATTGCTGGTTTCTGCGAAAAAAGAAGATATCGATAAAGTTAGAGGGCTTGGTTTAGGGGCTGATGACTATATGACAAAGCCATTTAGTCCTAATGAACTGGTGGCTAGGGTAAGGGCGCATATTGCTCGCTTTGAAAGACTGACTTCAAATGAAGACATTCATAAAGGACTGATTCAGGTAGGTGAAATATCCATTGAACAATTATCACGGAGCGTTTTTGTCAATCAAAAAGAAACAAACTTAACCACTAAGGAATTTGATTTATTATATTTGCTTGCACAGAACCCACAGCGGGTATTTAGAAAAGAAGAACTCTTTGAAACCATTTGGGGATGGGATTCATTTGGTGATATTTCTACTGTGACAGTGCACATTCGAAGAATTAGAGAAAAAATAGAAAGAGATCCCTCCAATCCTAAATACATTGAAACCATTTGGGGCGTTGGGTATAAATTTAGGGCTTAGTATGGCGACGTTATTGGATCCTTGACTTATGAATTAAGTCTCATTTTATTAGGGAGGAACATGATATGAATATTGCTTTTTTTCTGACACCAAAAAGGGAGACCATTTATTTAACTGAAGATGCCACCATGAGGCAAGCATTAGAAAAAATGGAACACCATCGATACTCAGCAGTTCCAATTGTA
This sequence comes from Alkaliphilus metalliredigens QYMF, assembly GCF_000016985.1. NCBI lineage: Bacteria > Bacillati > Bacillota > Clostridia > Peptostreptococcales > Natronincolaceae > Alkaliphilus > Alkaliphilus metalliredigens. Next base: position 692,789 of record NC_009633.1, read on the forward strand.
GATCAAGCAGGAAGATATATAGAAACCATGACCGAAGGAGATTTGCTTTGGAAGCTAAAAAATACGAAAGACTTAACCCTGAAGGATACAAATAAAGTGAAAATAAAGGAAGTTTCAAAATATATGGATGTGAAACCAGTTTTGATTAATGCTAAGGTAGAAGACTTGGTACATTTAATCATCAATCAAAATTTTGTGCCGGTTGTAGATGATAATGGTGTGTTTATTGGCATTGTAAAAAGAAGCACAATCATCACTTATTTTTCTGATTTGATTGTTGGTAACTTTGATGATAAAATTGCTATGAAGCATTTAGCTTATGGGTAGTCACTAGACCATAGGGTGAATACCGTTGATAGCATCGGATTAGCATGTTATCTTTACATTCGTTTAAGGCGTTATTATTTGGGAAAAAGGAGGGACAATTGATGGATTTCATGATGAGTATGGTAAGAATTATGGTTATATTTTATATGGTCAGAATGATATTTAGTGCATTTTCAAGAAGAAAGAATGGTAGGGCTGAAGTAGAAAAAGAAAAGGATGCAGCTCATATTAATCGTGTCACAGAGGAACAGCAAGAAAAGACCGCCATTGAGACGGTATATGATAAAGTATGTGATGTGTATCTGCCTAAAGACAAGGCATATCAAGTGGTAGAACAAGAGGGGACACAGTATTTTTGTAGCTGGGATTGTCGACAACAGTATATTCATCAGAAAAATTAAAAAGATAAGATAAGACATAAAAAAAACTCTTAAGGGAGAATACATTCCCTTAAGAGGTTTTTTATGCTTTAAATTAAGAAACAGTTAATACTTTGTTTAATAGGAGTTTAGAATTATCCATTATAATTAAATTGTAACAAGATAAAAATAAGTAAAAGATCTGTGGGGAAATTGAACGAGGAGAATAGAGCTAGCCAATTAAATAATAGGTATTGGCTAAACACAAAAATAGTTTGGGGGAGTATAAGATGATAGAGTCAGCTAAGGTAAATCAGGAAGGATTAATTGAAAAGTTAAAAAGCAAAATGAATATTAGAGTTAAATTAATGGCAACGATTGTTGTACTAATTTCCATTGTACTTGTGATATGGACAGTTTTTACCGTAGGCTTTCAAGCCTATTTAATGCAGTATTTTAGTATCGGGATGTTCAACTTTGTTGCAGCTTTAACGAGTATTGCTTTCGGGGCATTGGGTTCTCGTTATATTGTACATAAATTTCTAAAAAAACCATTAGATGAACTCAATGAATTTGCAAATCGATTAACCAATAATGATTTTACAGCCCGAGTTGAACTGCAGTCCAATGATGAATTTCAATCCTTGGCGGAGTCTCTTAATTATGCGATTGATCATAGTAGACTTATTTTAAAGGATTCGGCTGAATATTCAAAGGAGTTAAACGCATCTGGAGAAAAACTATCTAGCATGTCCAATAAAATAGCAGATCAAATTAGAAGTGCTAATAGTAGAGTGCAAAATATCGTAAAGGGAATGGAAGAAAACAATGCCTCTATTGAAGAAGTGACCGCATCAACACACGAAGTTGTAGAAAAAACACGGGTATTTGTTAGAAAAGCCCAGGCGGGGCATCAATTTACCAAAGAAATCTCACAAAGAGCTAATCAATTAAGTAATAATGCTGAGGAGTCAGCAGAAATCACTAAAAAAATGTATGAGGAAAAACAAAGAGACATTGGTCATGCTCTTGAAAAAGGACAGGTGATTTTAGAAATTAATAAAATGTCTAGCGATGTTTCATCTATTGCACAACAGATAAACCTATTGGCACTCAATGCAACCATTGAAGCGGCTCGGGCAGGAGAGCATGGCCGTGGATTTGCAGTGGTAGCTGAAGAGATTCGAAAGCTAGCAGAACAGTCTCAAAACACTGCAGCAGGAATACAAGGGGTAACAGCAGATGTGGAATCATCTTTTCGTTCTATTTCACAGAGTACTGAAGATGCCATGGGTTTTATACTTGAAAAAATCTCTGAAGATTATGAGTTACTTAAACAAACAAGTAAACAGTATACTGAAGATGCCAACATGATGAATCAATTGGTGCAAGATTTTTCAAACAATAGTGAAGATACTTTGGTAGCCTTTGAAAATATTAATCAAGCCGTTGAAGCAGTTGCCACTACCGTAGAAGATGGATTCTTAAGCTCACATGAAATCTCTCAAGATATTGCTCAAGTTAGTGTAGCTACAGATGAAGTGACAATGATTGCCAGTAGTCAAAGAGAGCTGGGGGAATCGTTAAAAAAGATGACAGAGAAGTTTAAAGTATAAAACTGACGAGGAGTGAGCTAAAGGATGTTTTTTGATCCAAGGATGATGACAGTAATTAGAAATAGAAGATAGAAAATAAAAAAGAGAAAAGAGAAAAGAGAAAAGAGAAAAGAGAAAATGGAACAATCCCCTAGTAGTGAAAGGGGATTGTTCCATTTTATATGAAAATTTTAAAGAAAAGCAGCAGGAATGTCCGCCATAGTCCTGGCTATTGGTAGAATTCCTTGGAAGAGAGACATAAGTACTGACTTATATTACATAAGGTTAAGTATAGGGAGAAAACCAGATTTAGCCACTTATACTTTAACTTTTGAGCCAATTACTTAGTTTGTTTTATTCAAAAAGATTAGGGATGATCACCATGAAGTAGGACGTTGTATGTTACATGTGATTATATGTTTACACGTATAAACGCATGTAAGATGTAATCCATGAGATAAGGAGATGAAAAGGGTGATGGCAGTAGAAAAAACAAAGAAATTATCGGAATATTCTAACGCTTTCCAAGGGTTTGTAAGCAGTGCCGAGGTAGTTGAACTGACTAAAACACTAATCAGCATAGAAGGACATAAGGAGGTAGAGACCCAGGAGCTTGAGATTGCACTATGGATCCACCAATATTTTGAAGAACGAGGAATTGAAAGCTTTATGGAAATGGTGGAGACCAACCGACCCAATGTGTATGCATGCATCAATGGAGATGAGGATGAAGTGGCATTGATGCTAAGTGGTCATACGGATACAATTCCTGGATTTCAGATGAACTATGAGCCATTTGAACCATTTGTTAAGGATGGAAAGCTATATGGACGGGGTTCTGTAGATATGAAGGGTGGTATTGCAGCGATGATGGTTGCCCTCTTAGCCATAAAAAGGGGAAAAATACCTTTGAAAAAATCTGTGGTTTTTGCAGGGGTGATTGATGAGGAACAGGCGTCCAAAGGAACAGAGGACATTATCAAATCAGGGAACATGAAACCAGCTTTAGTTGTCATAGGGGAACCCACTCAATTAAATGTTGCCATTGCCCATAAAGGAATGGAGTGGATTGAGGTAACTTTTAAAGGTAAGGCAGGTCATGGGAGTCGTCCCTATGAAGGAATTAATGCTCTTTACACAGCAACATGTTTTATAGAGATGATCAGAAAGGAATTAGCACCAAAAATCGAAAAAAAGACCTATGCACTTTTGAGAAATGGAACGATTAATGTAGGTGTCATTGCCGGTGGAGATGATCCAAATATCATCCCAGATAAATGTGTTGTTAAAATAGATCGTAGGTGGTTGCCAAGTGAGACACTAGAAGGAATTTATGAGGAATTGAAGGAACTAGCAGAAAGAGCGGTAAGTGAAGTTGGAGGAAGTTTTTCTATGAGGAGCATGGAAGAAGAAACAGCTTCTTTAAAGAATACTCCCCATGCTATTGATGAAGCACATCCCTTGGTAATCGAAGCATTAAAGGTAGTAGAGGAAGTGACAGGCAAAAAAACCAAGGCGACTGATTTTCCAGGATGGAGTGACGCAGCACTTCTAAGTAGACACTTAGGGACAGAGGGCATTGTTTTAGGGCCGGGAAATATTCAACAGGCCCATGCAAATGATGAATTCTGTAGTATCGCTGAGATTTATCAGGCTGCAGAAATATATTACCGATTAATCATAAAGTTTTGTTGTGAATAAAAAATATAAAAAGGGGTGTTATCAATGAAAAAATTCACGATACCGCATACCTATGTATTGTTATTTTTTGTGATTGTAGTTGCAGTGGTCATGACCTATATTGTACCGGCTGGACAGTTTGATAGGGCGGAGGACCCCGATACGGGACGTATTTTTGTTGTTACAGATAGCTTTGAATATGTAGAGCAATCACCAGTATCTCCCTTTGGTTTATTTCAAGCGATTCCGAAAGGGATGGTTCAAGCATCCATGATTATTTTCTTTGTTTTAATGATTGGTGGGGCATTTGGAATCATACAATCCACAGGAACCATTGATGCGGGGATTGGGACTGTGGTAAAAACCATGGCGGGTAGGGAGAAACTCATTATCCCCATTGTTATGTTTATCTTCTCACTAGCAGGGGCGATGCTAGGGATCGCCGAGGAGGTACTACCCTTTTATCCAATTATGATTGCCTTAGCCATTGCATTAGGATTTGACTCTATCACGGGAACTGCCATGATCTTATTAGGGGCAGGAGCTGGATTTGCAGGAGCCTTTGCCAATCCCTTTACAGTGGGAATTGCCCAGGGGATTTCTGGACTTCCTTTATTCTCGGGTTTGGCCTTTAGAATTGTGGCCTATGTACTGATATTAGGGTCATCTATTATTTATGTTTACCGATATGCCACAAAGATTCAAGGAAATCCAGAGCTCAGCGCCACCCGAGAGGAAGACCAAAACAGAAGCTATCAGCTGGATTTAAATGATTTGCAAGAGATGACAGGAAAGCATAAGGCAGTAATGGCCGTTCTTGGTGTTGGAATGATCCTATTGGCATTGGGCGTGGGATTGTGGGGATTCTATATTAATGAGTTGACAGCATTATTCTTAGTGATGGGAATCACGGCGGGACTTGTTGGGGGACTCAGCATGAATGGAATCGCAGAAGAGTTTATTAAGGGAGCCCAAGATTTAGTCTATGGGGCATTGATTATTGGATTAGCGACTTCCATTATGGTTGTTATGCAAGAAGGAAATATCTTAGATACAGTCATTTATTCCTTGGCTAATCTTGTGCAAGGATTACCTACTGTATTAAGTGCAATTGGTATGTTTTTTGTTCAAACCCTAATTAATATTTTTGTACCTTCAGGAAGTGGGCAGGCAGCGGTATCGATGCCTATCATGGCTCCAATGGCTGATGTTGTGGGGATTACCAGACAAACAGCAGTGTTAGCATTCCAATTCGGAGATGGATTTACCAATGTCATTAGTCCTACATCGGGATACTTCATGGCAGCACTGGCCATCGGTGGAATCAGATGGGAAAAATGGGCGAAATGGATGTTCCCCCTCTTCTTAATTTGGTCAGCAATTGGAATCGTTCTTATTTCTATAGCAGTTCTGATTGATTATGGACCATTTTAACTTAATAGTATTGAACATAAGTAAATAGGAAATAAAGTAGGCAACCTGTACAAATTTACATCAAGAAGAGTGAGTCTAAACATATTATAGAAATGAAAAAATATTGAAACTCCCAGGACTAAAGTTGTGGGAGTTTCAGTAAATCTATTTATATGTACAACGTTAATTAAGTGAAATATTCAATCCTACCATTGGGAAATAAATCTTTGATGAGTCCTGTTAAATAGTCTCTCATATAATCACTTTTTTCCTTTGGATAAACATACTTAAATTGGCCATAGGGACCCCATTTTAACTTTCGAGATTCCTCATCTAAATTTAACTTCGTGTTAGGGAAACGCTGTAGGATAAGGTCCTTGGCTTTGGAGGTGAATCGATGTTGAATCAGTTCAAAGCCAATGGGCTTTTCATAATCCTTTAAAGCTAAGCTCAGTTCCTCAAGGAGATCCTTGTAGTCCTTTTCCCAATGGTCATAAAGCATAATTGGTGCAATAATAAAGCCTAGGGGATAATTGGCATGGGCAATTTTTTTTGCTCCTTCAACTCGTTCATGTGCGCTGGAAGTATGATGTTCGAAATTTTTAATCACCCATTGGGTGTTGATTGTAAATCGAAAAGTTGTATGACCATTATGAGGGAGCTTTAGGTAAGGATCAACATGATCAAATTTTGTAACCAGCCGTAGGCGTCCATGGGAGCTCTCTCCAAAATACGTAATGCACTTTTCCAAGGCTCTTGTAATATGATCAAGACCTACTGGATCAGTAATGCTGGCGGCCTCGAATGTTGTTATATTAGGCTTATTCCCATCTATATATTCTTGTATATTTTCAAGAATTTCTTCGATATTAACGAAAAGCCGCATATAAGGTTTTTCTCCCTGGGTTGTTTGTAAATAACAATATTCACAATGGCCTGGGCAGGAGCTTGATAAAGCAAATTGATAATCAGCCGATGGTTTACATTGTTGAAGCTTTTTCTGTTTTGACACCGTTAATAAAATTGTCTTTTTTGCTTTAACATAGTTCTTAACTGGGGAGTCGGTATCAATAGAGACCCGATTAGATTCGATAATGGGTACGCCAAGAGATTTTAAATATTGATAGGCTTCATTACCTAAAGGGTGCTTTAAAGCTTGGGGGTTAATGTAAGCAACTTCAGGAATAAATAGGTCCACAGAACAGCCCTCCTTAAAGGATATTGTGTTGAATCTTATTTGATATAATATTATTGTGTAACTTTAAGGAAACTTTATACGAAAAATACCTTGAAGCTTTATAAAATAGTGGTTATCATTGTATTATGAATAAGTATTGTATTTTATAAAAGAAGAGTATAGCCCTAAGAGGTAGATGCTACTTTAATCCTGGAGGGATTCCATGTTTTTTGATCAGTTAGATAATTATACTGTTAGGGATATTATGAGTACCGATGTTTTGAAAATCCATCATAGATCATCTAGAATGGAAGCCATTAGAAAGATGCTAGAACATAATGTAGAGGAGATTATTATATACAACGATGAAGAAAAGGTAGTAGGTGTGCTTACTTTCAAAGATATTATGAGACCTGTAAAATTTGAAAGGGACCTAGAAATCCAATTAGAAAGCCATGAAGTACAAGAAGTGTTGGATATAAGCGAAGGGGCCAAGGCAATTGAAGCGCGGAATTTAATGCGAAGAGAAAAAATAGGACGATTGCCTGTTACAAAAAATGATGAAGTGATTGGGATCGTTAGAACAAAGGATATTTTAGATAAAGTATATTCTAAAATTGATGAAATGCATGAGGCCTTAGGACATATTATACACAATCTTCATGAAGGGGTATGTGTTGTTGACAAGGATGGAATCGTAATGCTGTGGTCGGATACAGCAGAGAAACTTTATAGAGTAAAATCAAAAGAGCTTTTAGGGAAAAAATTGGAGTCGTTTTTTCCCACTGCTTTATTGCTTACAGTACTTAAATCTGAAAAACCGATTAGAAATGTTTATCACAGTCCTAGGGATAAAAGTTATGCGATTATAAGTGCAGTGCCGATATATATTAATGGTGAACTTGTGGCTGCGGTTTCAACTGATCGGGATATAACAGAAACCGCTAACTTATCTGTTGAATTAGAGACAACGAAGGAAAAGCTTGATTATTTACAGATGGAAGTAAATAAAATAAACGAAAATCAGTATTCCTTTGATAAAGTTTTAGGTAAAAGTCAAGTGATAAAAGAAAAAATAGATAAAGCGAAACAAGTAGCTTCTACCAATAGTAGCGTGTTGATTGGTGGCGAGAGTGGAACAGGAAAAGAAGTTTTTGCAAGGGCCATTCATCAGGTCAGTGGAAGAAAGGGACCCTTTGTAGCAATAAATTGCAGTGCCATACCAGAGAATCTTTTTGAAAGTGAAATTTTTGGTTATGAAGGAGGCGCTTTTACAGGTGCTTTGAATAAAGGGAAAATAGGAAAGGTTGAATTAGCTGAGAACGGGACGCTATTTCTAGATGAAATAGGGGACATGCCCTTATATATGCAAGCAAAACTCTTGAGAGTGCTGCAAGAAAAGCAGATTGTACGAGTTGGAGGAGAAAAACCTGTTGACGTAGATGTAAGAATTATTTCTGCCACCCATAGAAACTTGAAAACAATGGTGATGGAGGGTAAATTCAGAGAAGATTTATTTTATAGATTGAATGTGGTCAATATACAATTACCTAGTTTGAAATATAGGGTAGAAGATATACATATATTTTTAAATCAATTCATGGCAGAATTTTGTAAAGAAAATAACCTGTCTATTCCCAAAATTAGTATGGAGGTATTTCATACACTGATGAACTATGATTGGCCAGGAAACATTAGAGAGCTTAAAAATACGGTGGAACATTTAGTGGTATTTTCTAAAAATGGAGAAATAATAATGAGTAGCATACCAGAGCACATATTAGAGAAGATAGGAGATTCACAGTATGTAGATACTCCGGAAAACTATGATCTACAGGAAAATATAAAACATATAGAAACTGTTACAATTAGAAAGGCCATGGAGGTAGTAAATGGGAATAAAATGCAAGCGGCTAAGCTTTTAAATATTCCTAGGAGTACTTTATATTATAAAATAAAATTTTATAATATAAAGGAATATTTATAGATGAATGAGCGTGATGTTGTTTGTGTATAAACAAACTTTCGAGGGAAAGTGTCAGTCAGTTGACGGTAGTCAGCAGGTTGACACTTTTTGATTTTCATATGAAATTAGTATGATTGTTTAAATTTAGGGATTTATGCTGCTGAATTCAATTGATTTAAGTCGAAAATACGGAAAAATGTCAGTGAGCTGACGCATTTGTTAAAATATTATCTTAACGAATTTTTTCGTTGCGAAGCTAGTAGAAAAATGTAGAAAAATGTAATTCAATAATACCAATGGGTTCAGCTGTATCTATAGAAAAAAACAATAGTTGTTTTGGATTCCCATGAAAGTTGGCATAACAGTTGCAAGTATAGAGTGGCAGAAGGAGGTGAGGTAAATGAATATCGTCTTACCATTAAAACAACATGTAGGTGCACCGTGCAAGCCACTGGTGAAAACAGGTGATCTAGTCAAAAAAGGACAATTGATTGCTGTGCCAGAGGGCTTAGGTGCCAACATACATGCCAGTATATATGGAACTGTTGATCGTATTAATGAAGAATGCATTATCATTACTCCTGATAAACAGCAACCAGAAGCATATATAAAGATTAAGGAAACCAAGGACAATCTAAAGGCCATTGAAGAAGCTGGAATTGTAGGAGCTGGAGGCGCAGGGTTTCCTGCCCATATAAAACTGAATACGGATCTGAAGGGTGGATATGTTATTGTCAATGGTGCTGAATGCGAACCACTTTTAGCACATAACTTGAAACTAATGGAGGAAAGCCCAGAGGTCATTATTAGAGGGATTAAATATATCATGGAAATTACCAATGCAGCTAAAGGATATATCGCTGTAAAGTCAAAATATAAAAAGGCAGTCAGGGGACTCAAAAAAGCCTGTACAATTGAAACAGGTATAGAAGTTAAGTTCTTACCTGATATATATCCTTCGGGAGACGAAAGAGTGATTATAAGAGAACTTTTAGGTGTTGTATTAGAGCCTGGGAAGTTGCCATTAGAAGCTGGAGCAGTCGTGCAAAATGTAGAAACCATAAAGCATATTGTGAATGCCATAGAATTGAGAAAACCATTTATTACGAAAGACATTACTGTAGCAGGACGTGTGCAGAGTGGTAGAAAAGGCAAAGTCTTTTTAGATGTGGCATTAGGAGAACCAGTAGGTAAATATATTGAGCTTTGTGGCGGTTATGTAATGCCCTATGGCGAGATAACCCTAGGGGGACCCTTTACAGGTAGTGCCGGCAATGAAAAGACCCCCATTACGAAAACCTTAGGTGGCATTTTAGTTTCTATGCCTTTTCCACAAGAAACAAGAAAGATGGGGATCTTAGCTTGTGAATGCGGCGCTCAGGAAGAAAGATTAAGGGAAATTGCAAATGCTATGGGGGCAGAAGTCATAGCAGCAGAAAAATGCAAACGAATGGTAGAAATAAACGGAAGATATCGTTGTGATAAACCAGGGGAGTGTCCTGGTCAGGCAGAAAAGATTTTAAGTATGAAGAAAAAAGGAATACAAGTATTATTAACTGGAACCTGCGGCGACTGAACTAACACAGTGATGAATGTAGCTCCTAGGTTAGGAGTTCCCACTTACCACAGTACGGATCATGTACTTAGAGCAACAGGCGAAAGACTAATAAGAAGAACTGAAGAGTAAAAAGTAAAAAGTAATTTTAAACATATAGATAGGAGGCGATTTACATGGCAATAACTGTAGAAACTGCAAAGGAACATATGAATGATCTAGCGATCGTATGTTGTAGAACACAAGCAGGAACGATTATTGAAGCAAGTCATTTAGAAGACCCAGCAATTTTTGCTGACTTAGAGGATTCTGGTCTAATCACAATTCCCGACAACTGTTTGAAAATCGGAGAGGTATTGGGTGCAAAATTAGTGAAAACAATTGATTCCTTAGTTCCACTGACACCAGACTTGTTAGAAGATATACAAGTGATGGCAGCAGATGAAAAAAAGGTAGAAGAAAAAGTAGTTGAAGAAGCAAAATCTGTACCAATGGCTCAGGCTGCACCAGTAGTACAGACAATAGGTGGGGTTGTAAAGATTCATATAGGAGAAGGTAAGAATATTAACCTTGAAATACCAATTGGATTAGCCGGAGGTATGGCCACAAATAATCAACCTGCTGTAGCACCTGAAGCAAATACAACTACGGTAAAAGCAGAAGAAATGAATACAGAAGTTGGACAATCACAGGAAGCAAAAGAAATGAGAAGACTTGTTAAAAAGCATTTTAAAATTGACAAGGTGGCCTTTGGTCCTGAAACGAAAATTGATGGAACAACACTTTATATTAGAGAAAATGTGTGTGATGATGCTGTCAAGATCAGTGATCTTGTCACATCTATTAAGATAGATATCATCACTCCTGATGATTATGATAAATATAGTGAAACGATTATGGATGTTCAGCCTATCGCGACTAAAGAACCAGAAAACAAACTAGGTCAAGGGATTACCAGAGTGATCGATGGCGTGGTAGTAGTGGTAACGGGAACAGATGAAGCTGGTGTGCAAATTGGTGAGTTTGGATCCTCTGAGGGTGTCCTAAGCAAAAATATTATGTGGGGAAGACCAGGAGCACCAGATAAAGGTGAGATCTTCATTAAGACTGAAGTTGTGATTAAAAAGAATACAAATATGGAAAGACCTGGTCCATTAGCTGCACACAAGGTAACGGACTTTATCACACAAGAGGTTAGAGAAGCTTTAAAGAATGCTGATGAAAGTTTAGTTACTGAAAAAGAAGAATTAGTGCAATACAGAAGACCAGGAAAGAAAAAAGTAGTGATTGTGAAAGAAATTATGGGTCAGGGTGCAATGCATGACAACTTAATCCTACCAGTAGAGCCTGTAGGCGTTATTGGGTCAAAAGCCAATGTAGACTTAGGGAATCTTCCGATCATGCTTTCACCACTAGAAGTATTAGATGGAGGAATTCATGCACTAACCTGTATAGGGCCTGCTTCTAAAGAGAATTCTAGACATTATTGGAGAGAACCTTTAGTAACAGAAGTAATGAATGATGAAGACGTGGATCTTGCAGGTGTTATATTTGTAGGTTCACCTCAGGTTAACTCAGAGAAATTTTATGTTTCTGAAAGACTAGGAATGACAATCGAAGCCATGGACGTAGACGGTGCATTCATTACAACAGAAGGGTTTGGAAACAATCATATTGATTTTGCTAGTCATCATGAACAAATTGGTATGAGAGACGTTGCTGTAGTTGGTATGTCCTTCAGTGCGCAACAGGGTGCGTTAGTAGTAGGAAACAAATATATGAAGTATATGATCGATCATAATAAATCAGCTCAAGGAATTGAAAATGAAATTCTTTCAAATAATACATTGTGTAAAGAGGACGCAGTTAGAGCACTTGCAATGTTAAAAGCTGTTATGGCAGGTGAGGAAGTAAAAGAGCCTGAAAGAAAGTTTAATCCAAATGTAAAAGAAAACAATGTAGATATGATTGAACAACAAACAGGCAAAGAGCTTGAGTTAGTACCAAATGAGCAAATACTAGAAAAAAGTAAAAAAAGAATGGAAATCTACGAAGTAGAAGCGTAAGCAGCAACAAAGGCGTAAAGTAGTTACTCTATAAATGAAAAGGTGATTTCATGAAGTATGGCGATAAGATCATTTATATGGAAGGTATTATAGTAGAATTACATGATGGTTCTGTATCCATTGATTTTAAAGGTAGACTAGGATTTTTAAAAGTACCGATGCGTATGATCATCAATGATCATCCCTTGAAAATAGGGCAAGAAATAGGGTTGAATATGAGCTTTGTAGAGGTATTAAGTGAAAGCGTAAATGAAGAGTATGTTAGTAATATAGAAAAAAGAAAGAAAAAAGAAGAGGAGGCAAAAGGATGACTAATATGACAGTAGTAAAAGGTCTTCAGTCAGAAATATTTGTACCTATTACGCCGCCACCTGTTTGGACACCGGTAGAAAAAGAACTTAAAGATATGAAGGTGGCCTTGGTAACGGCAGCAGGAGTACACATGAAATCTGACAAGAGGTTTAATTTAGCAGGTGATTTTAGCTTCAGAGTAGTTGCTGGAGACGCACCAATAGAGGATATTATGGTGTCTCATGGTGGATATGATAATGGAGATGTCAACAAAGACATTAACTGCATGTTCCCAATCGATAGAATGAGAGAATTGGCAGAAGAAGGCTTTATTAAAGCGATCTCTTCTGTGAACCACGGTTTCATGGGTGGTGGTGGAGATCAAACGAAATTCAAGGAAGTAACTGGCCCTGAAATTGCGAAACAATTAAATGAAGAAGGTGTAGATGCAGTTCTTCTAACAGCTGGCTGAGGTACCTGCCACCGCTCTGCAGTTATTGTGCAGAGAGCGATAGAGGAATCGGGGATTCCTACAATCATTATTGCTGCTCTACCTCCAGTAGTTAGACAAAATGGTGCGCCAAGGGCAGTTGCTCCGTTGGTACCAATGGGTGCAAATGCTGGAGCACCAAATGACAAAGAAATGCAAAGAGGAATTGTAATGGATTCATTAAAACAGCTGATTGAAATTCCTAGTGCTGGTAAGATCGTACCATTGCCTTACGAATATGTTGCAAAGGTATAATAGATTAAAGTATAAAAAATAACGGGTCTACTACCTATTCTCTCTTTTGAGGGTAGGTAGACTCCCGTAACAAGTAAGGTGATCAATATGTCAACGGAAGAAAAAATTTTCAGAAGACTTGTCATAAAAACATATCATGTGGAAAATATCTGTGTAGCAGATAAAGTGACCATTACTGGAAAGTCCCTCACTATTTCTTTAGATAAGTTTGATAAAAAATTATCAAATTCCTCGTACATCAAGGGATTAGAGATTGAAATTATTGAGCCAGGTCAACATGACAGATGGACAAACAGTATTATGGATATCATTCCCATATCAACTAAGGTTTTAGGAAAACTAGGAGAAGGTACCACCCATACCTTGACGGGGGTATATGTTATGCTGACAGGAATCGATGAAATAGGTAAGCAGGTTGCCGAATTTGGATCTTCTGAGGGAATTTTGAAGGAAAAGCTTTATTTGAATCGAGCGGGGACACCTTCTCAAGGGGATTACATTGTATCTTTTAATGTCACCTTAAAGGCTGGAGAAGGAAGTAACAGAAGGGCAATTATGGAGACTCATAAATTATGTGATGTTTTCATTCAAGAAATAAGGAATGTACTTAAAACAATAGATAGTAAATCCCATACAGAAAAACATGTATTTTATGATAAAAGTCGATTCAATAAGAAAAAGGTTGCTATTGTCAAGCAAGTAGCGGGACAGGGTGCCATGTACGATAATCAAATATTGCCAAATGAACCCAGTGGATATAGTGGTGGAAGGTCGATGATTGATTTAGGCAACACACCCACGATACTGACTCCAAATGAGTATAGAGATGGAGCACTGAGGGCAATGACATAAAGAAGGTGATGAGATATGGGGATTGGACCATCCACAAAAGAAACAACGCTACATCATTTTAGAGATCCACTTTTAGATGTGGTTTCTAATGATGAAGATATCGATTTGTTGGGGGTTATTATCGTTGGAACTCCTCAGAACAATGAAGATAAAGAATTTGTTGGCAAACGGACAGCTACATGGCTAGAGGCTATGAGAGTAGACGGTGCCATTGTGTCGGTAGATGGGTGGGGAAATAGTCATGTTGACTATGCCAACACCATTGAAGAAATTGGTAAAAGAGGCATACCAGTAGTGGGACTGAGCTTTATTGGAACACAGGCAAAATTTGTAGTAGAAAATCAATATATGAATACCATAGTAGATTTCAATAAATCAGAAAAAGGCATAGAAACAGAAGTTGTAGGAGAGAACAATGCAGACTATTTAGATGCTAAAAAAACGTTGGCGTTTTTAAAGCTAAAAATGAGGGAGGGGTAACAATGAAGTTTAGTAATAGTATCCATACTGTTGATTCCCACACGATGGGAGAGCCTACTCGAATTGTAGTAGGAGGATTACCAAGAATCCCTGGTGCAACAATGGCAGATAAGAAATCATATTTAGAGAAAAATTTAGATTATATGAGGACCGCTTTAATGCATGAACCTAGAGGACATAATGATATGTTTGGTTCAATTATTACGACTACTACAGATGAAGAAGCGGACTTTGGTATTATTTTTATGGATGGTGGCGGATATTTAAACATGTGCGGTCATGGGTCCATTGGTGCAGCTACAGTAGCTGTAGAATCTGGTATGGTAGTTGTTGAAGAGCCTTTTACCCATATTACAATGGAATCTCCAGCAGGGTTAATAAAAGGAAAAGTTAAGGTGGAAAATGGAAAAGCCAGGGAAGTATCAATTGTTAATGTACCTTCTTTTCTCTACAAAAGAGATGTAGAAATTGAAGTGCCTCAAATAGGAAAAGTAACACTAGACATATCCTTTGGAGGAAGCTTCTTTGCCATTATAGATGCAAAACAATTAGGTGTTAAGGTAGAAACAAGTCAGTCAGATGTTTTACTAAAACTTGGCTTACAAATACGAGATATTGTTAATAAAACCATTAAGGTACAGCATCCAGAGAAAGCTCATATCAACACAGTGGATTTAGTTGAGATTTATGACGAAGCCTCTCATCCAGAAGCCCATTACAAAAATGTTGTTATCTTTGGACAAGGACAGCTAGACCGTTCCCCATGTGGAACAGGAACAAGTGCTAAATTAGCGACACTTTATGCTAAAGGAATGTTGAAAGAAAATGAAGAGTTTGTTTATGAAAGTATTACTGGAACATTATTTAAGGGAAGAGTATTAGAAACAACAAAGGTAGGAGAAATAGATGCGGTTATTCCAGAGATCACTGGAAGTGCATATATTACTGGATTTAATCATTTTGTAATCGATCCTGAAGATCCATTGAAATACGGCTTTTGTGTATAACTCATAAAGTTTTTTTAAGTAATAATTATAAATAATAAAAGGGGGCTTTAAAAATGTTAGCAAATGTTGTTTTAGGGATATTAGGACTTATGGCTGTATGGTTTTGTTTGGTTTGGTTGAAGGGCCTAAAGAAAGAAGAATCTGTGGCTCCGACACCTCATTTATTTACAGTAGGATTTGTAACGAATTTCTTTGATACCCTAGGGATTGGGTCTTTTGCTCCCACTACCGCTTGGTTTAAAGGAGCAGGACTTGTTAAGGATAGAATTATACCAGGAACATTAAATGTGGGACATACTTTGCCAGTAATTGTAATGTCATTTATTTTCATTCAAAGAGTAGAGGTTGAACCACTAACCCTTGCTTTAATGCTTGCTGCAGCGGTTATCGGAGCATACTTAGGTGCAGATATCGTGTCTGGACTACCTGAGAGAAAAGTACAGCTAGGAATGGGAATTGCACTATTAATTACAGCAGGTTTTATGTTATTAGGAAGACTTGATTTGATGCCAGCTGGTGGCGATGCCATCGGATTAAGTGGTACGCGTTTAATTATTGCAGTGGTTGCAAACTTTTTTCTTGGAGCTTTAATGACTTTAGGAATTGGTCTTTATGCACCTTGTATGGCACTAATTTATGCATTAGGAATGAGTCCAATCGTTGCATTTCCAATCATGATGGGTTCTTGTGCATACCTTATGCCAACGGCTAGTGTGAAATTTGTAAAAAATGGTGCATTAAATACTAAGGCTGCTGTAGGACTTGCACTTGGTGGAATACCAGCAGTATTTATTGCTGCATATCTAGTAACAGGGCTGCCGATGAATGTTCTTACGTGGTTGGTAATTGCTGTTATTTTATATACAGCGGTTACAATGCTTAGATCGGGAATGAAGCCAAGCGTAGAGGCAGAACCAGTAGGAAAATAAATAAGATAGATGTAAATAGAATAAATCATTTTGAGTGATGATCACCCCATTTTACAAATTTAACTTAGACCACCGGTTATTAATTTGTAAAGAGGGGTGATTTCAAAAAAAGAAGTAGATATTTGAATCAGACAGTTAGAAGTATAAATTACAAAAAATAGGATAAAAATTGCTTGACACTTGATATTATATTGTATATAATTTGTTTTAACTATAAAATAGTAAATATAATATGGATAAATACGTTGAAAGAGAATAGTAAAAAGAAGATGTTTCACAGAGAGTAAGGAGACGGTGAGAGCCTTGCAAACTATTTTTTTGAACCCGCTCTGGAGTATATAACTGATAAAGTTATTACGGCTGTAATCCCGTTATGATTATACAGAGTGAGTCTATTTGACTAACTAGGGTGGTACCGCGGGTAAAGTTCTCGTCCCTTCTATGGGATGAGGGCTTTTTTTGTTTTCAAAAAACAGAGAGGAGGGACAAAGGATGATAAGGGATTTAATAGAAAGCAGTAAAAAGATTGTCATAAAAATAGGGACTAATGCATTGGCAAATGATGATGGAACCATAAACATAAATCGTGTATACAACCTCAGTCAACAAATAAGCCATTTAATAAAGGAAGGCAAACAAATCGTGATCATATCCTCAGGAGCAAGGATTGCTGGCCTAGCAACACTAGGTAAATGGAAGCTTAAGGATGACATGCATTATAAACAAGCTCTTTGTGCTATAGGTCAAGTGGAACTAATGAATGCATACAGAAAGACATTTAGGGAACATGATATTCATATAGGACAATTACTGTTAAATAGAGAGGATTTTTATAATTATAAAAGAACGATTAACATAGGAAACACTCTATTTACATTACTAGATGAAGGCGTTATTCCTATTATTGATGAAAATGACACCGTAAGTGTAAAGGAAATCAAAACAGAAGATAATGATACATTAGCAGCGTATACTAGTAAGTTATGGAATGCAGATTTATTAATTTTCTTGGGTGATACTGATGGAATATACAATAAAAACCCAAAGGAATATACTGATGCCAAGCTACTAGAAGAGGTGGAAAATATTGATGAATTAGATAAAATGATACAAACTGGAGAATTAGATGAGATTGGAACCGATGACATAATTTCAAAAATGAATGCAGCGAAAACACTAAATGACTGCAATACTCCAGTGATCATAGCCAACGGCAAGGTAGAAAATATTTTATTAAAGTTATTAGAGGGAAAGGCAAAAGCCACTGTTCTTCGAGATATCAAGTAAAATAGTAAAAAATAGGTCGCAGCTTAAAAAAAGTTTTCCAATTGCATAGATTCGTATATGATAACTGTATGAAAACTAAATTTCCATTGTAATTAATAAATTTAGCTATAAAGACTAATAAATGAAAATAGAGGAGGAAGAAATAATGAGAATGTCTAAACTATACATGCCTACCCTAAGGGAAGTACCTTCGGAGGCTGAATTACCAAGTCATCAATTACTATTAAGAGCAGGGATGATTAGAAAGCTTGTAGCAGGAGTGTACTCGTACCTTCCATTAGGGTACAGAACATTGAAAAAGGTTGAACAAATTGTACGAGAGGAAATGGACCGTGCAGGTGCCCAGGAGGCACTGATGTCTGCATTACAGCCCAAAGAGCTATGGGAGGCAACGGGAAGGTGGCAAGCCATTGGACCAGAGATGATGAGATTAAAGGATCGTCATAACCGAGAATTCTGCTTAGGGCCAACTCATGAGGAAGTTATCACAGATTTAGTTAAGAATGAGTTGAAGTCTTATAAGCAATTACCACTAAATTTATATCAAATTCAAACAAAATATCGTGATGAAAAAAGACCGCGATTTGGATTGATGCGCTCTAGAGAGTTTATTATGAAGGATGCCTACAGCTTTGATAAAGATGAAGAAGGTATGAAGAAATCCTATGAAGACATGTGGAAGGGTTATGAACGTGTCTTCGACCGTTGTGAATTAAAGTATAAAGTGGTTGAAGGAGATGCTGGAGCCATGGGAGATAGTGAGTCCCATGAATTTATGGCCATGTCTCAGTATGGAGAAAGCCTTGTGGCTTACTGTGATCACTGTGATTATGCGGCTACAGACGAAAAAGCGACAGTTGTTTATGATGTAACGGAAAAAGACGAAGGATTATTAGAAACTGAAAAGATACATACTCCTAATACGAAAACCATTGAAGCATTAACAATGTTATTTGATTGTGATGCAAACCATTTTATTAAAACCCTTTTATTTGAAGCTGGAGAAAAGGTTGTGGCGGTAAGTATTCCTGGAGATCGAGATGTGAATGAGACTAAATTGGTTAATATGCTAAATATTCCAGGTCATGAATTAGTAATGGCCAGTGAAGCGACAGTCAAGCGTGTTACCGGAGCTGAAGTGGGTTTTGCTGGACCGATGAATCTAAAGGGCGAAGTCAAGCTCTATGTAGATGCACGGGTAAGTAAAATGAAAAATGTTGTGGTAGGAGCTAACGAAACTGACTATCACATTAAAAATGTCAACTATGGCAGAGACTTTGAGGGAGAGCTTGTGGAAGACTTACTGCTTGTACAAGAAGGAGATCTATGTCCAACCTGTGGAGAAACATTAAAATTAGACCGTGGAATTGAAGTGGGTAATATATTTCAATTGGATATGAAATACAGCAAGGGTTTAAATGCCACATTCCTTGATGAAAATGGTAAGGAACAGTATTTCTACATGGGATCATATGGTATTGGAATTGGAAGAACAATGGCAGCGGTCATTGAGCAATATCATGATGAAAAAGGCATTAAATGGCCATTAGCTTTGGCACCTTATCAGGTTGTTGTCACCATTGTAAATCCAAATAAGGATGAACAAAGAGAGTTAGGTGAAAAAATCTATAGTAAATTACTTTCTAAAGGGGTAGAAGTATTATTAGATGATCGTAAAGAAAGTCCAGGTGTGAAGTTTAAGGATGCAGAACTGATTGGTATTCCAATTCGTGTTGTTGCCGGCAAGAACGCGGGAGAAAACATTGTGGAGTTTGCACTAAGGGCAACGGATGAAAAGAAAGAAGTCGAAGCGGACGAAGTCGTTGAAATGGTCATGGATCAGTTAAAAGGATTATAAGGCGAAGGTGTAAGATGCGCAGCTTGTAAAGAAATAAATTGAATCACTTAGAATAAGTGAGTGATATTAAGTAATAAAAAAGCAGTCTCCTTTGATTAAGGGGCTGCTTTTTTATATAGTAGGAAAGTGGATACTACTAAAGGATAAAACTATGTCAGTTTTTTTACAAATACATCCACTGATGTGGTGATATTTTCAATTTCATGGGACAGAGATTGAATCACAGTAGCTTGTTGATGTGTAGCACTTGAATAGCTTGTAATATTATCAGAAACATTGGTAATTAATTCTTTAAGATTACTTAGAACATCATCCACTTGTCCAACGGAGTTTGCTGTATTGTCTGCAAGCTTCCGTACTTCATTGGCAACAACATTAAAACCCTTTCCTTCAGCTCCAATCCTAGCTGCCTCAATAGAAGCATTGATTCCCAGAATCGTGGTTTGCTTAGAGATTTTATGAATAAAATCAAGGATTTTATTTGTTTCCATAATTTCTTCTTGGGTTTTCTTTACCATTTCACTTAACTCCACAATGGTACTTGATTGCCCTTCTGAAGAGGCGGATAACTCCTCTAATCCAGCAGAAGATTCTTGAAGACTGGTATTAATATTGTTGGCCATTTGATTAAGGTCATCCATAAAGAGTTTACGTTCATATTCTATGACAATCATGTGAGAAGCAATCATAGCAATGGGTCTCATGTCAGTTGGATTACCTGATATGCCAATGGCACCGATACGTTGATTTTCAGTATCAATGGCCACGCTGAACCCTGGGCGGGTACCAGATAACTGCATGGTCATTTCCTCTGTTATAGCGATAAAATCAATTTTACCCGACATAATATCCTTAGCGCCTTCATGAATGGTACCCAGTCTTTCTGGTTGGGTAGTGGCAATGATGATACCCTTCTCTCCAAAAAAGTGAGCATTCTGGTTTGTTTCTTTTTGGATCAACTTCATTAGTTTTTGTGCGAAAATTGGATCAATAATTGACATAATAATAACCCCCCGTTATCATATATTTAATGTCGTGATCATTTCAGATATAATTTAAAAACAAAATTGTCATAAAACGATCATATATAACTTTAAATAGACAAAACATTTAAACTATTGTGTACATTCGACAGAAACATTATAATTCCTCTATTTTATCCTAAAGCAATCGATTTACTATGTGGATGTGAGGGGGGTTGGATAATCGATAAAGATGAAAAATAAAAGACCTTGCAGGAAGTTTGAAGGTATATCAAGAATATAGACCCAAGGTAGAATATTTCGTAGCTATTATTTCCTAGCTATAATTAGGGGAGTGAAAGGATATGCAATATGATGCATTACATTATCCATATCCATCTAAAAGAAATGTGGTCTATGGGAAGAAGGGAATGGTGGCCACATCACAGCCCTTGGCAGCCCAAGCGGGATTAGAAATCTTAAAAAAGGGCGGTAATGCCATTGATGCTGCCATTGCCACCGCAGCTTGTCTAACGGTTGTGGAGCCTACTTCCAATGGAATCGGTGGAGATGCTTTTGCATTAGTTTGGACAAAGGGGAAGCTCCATGGTTTGAATGCCAGTGGGCCTGCTCCTCGGAAACTATCTGTGGAGGCGTTGAAAAAAGATGGATACGAAGAAATTCCAAAGTATGGATGGATTCCAGTAACGGTACCAGGGGCACCATCAGCATGGGGAGAACTATCTCGAAGGTTTGGAAAGTTATCCTTATGTGAGGTGCTGGCTCCTGCAATCCAATATGCCAGAGAAGGCTATGCAGTTTCACCCACAACCAGTGAAGCGTGGCAGCGGGCCTATGACATTTATAAAGAACAGCTAAGGGGAGTTCAATTTAATCATTGGTTTGAAACATTTGCCCCTAAAGGCCAGGCCCCAAATCCAGGAGAAATATGGTCTTCGGAAGGGCATGCCCGTACATTGGAGTCAATTGCTCAAACCAATGGAGAGAGCTTTTATAAAGGAGAATTAGCGGAGGCCATTGTGACATTTTCTAAGGCCTATGGGGGATACTTACGAAGAGAAGACTTGGAGGCCTATCATCCGGAATGGGTAGACCCGATCAAAGTTAATTATCGGGGATATGATGTCTGGGAGATGCCACCTAATGGACATGGGATTGTGGCCTTAATGGCTTTGAACATTGCAAAGGGATTTGATTATCTAGAAAAAGAGTGTGTCGATACCTATCATAAACAAATTGAAGCATTGAAATTGGCCTATGCCGATGGTGAACAATATATTGCCGATGCCAGTAACATGAATGTGAAGGCGGAGGCATTGCTTTCCGAAGGCTATGGACAAGGACGGAGGGCGCTAATCGGTGAAAAGGCCATCCTGCCACAAGCTGGTAAACCGGCCCAGGGGGGGACTGTTTACTTAGCCACCGCCGATGATGAAGGAAATATGGTGTCCTTTATCCAGAGTAACTATATGGGATTTGGATCGGGTTTAGTGGTGCCAGGGACAGGAATTGCCCTACACAATCGAGGACATAACTTTGTATTAGATAAAGCCCATGTGAATTGCTTAGAGGGTGGCAAAAAACCGTATCATACAATTATACCTGGATTCTTAACCCAAGGAGAAAAACCCATTGGACCCTTTGGTGTCATGGGTGGGTTTATGCAGCCCCAGGGGCATATGCAGGTCATCATGAATACAATCGATTTTCATTTGAATCCCCAACAGGCATTAGATGCACCCCGGTGGCAATGGATCCAGGGAAAACGAGTAGATATCGAACCTCATTTTCCTAATCATATTGCACAGCAGTTGGCTAAAAGAGGCCATGAAATCAATATCCAATTAAATACGGGTAGTTTTGGTCGAGGACAAATTATATGGCGAACAGAAGAAGAGACCCTATGTGGTGGAACGGAAGCACGGACAGATGGTGCAGTAGTGGCTTGGTAGCAGAAGTTGATAAGGCAAGACTGAATCAGAGGAATTTTAACAATACAGTGAAGATGAATATAATATAAAATTATAGGGGAGAGGATTAACCATGTATTTCACAACATATATAGAGGATAAGGTAGAAAGAGTAGGAATATTGAATGATGAGAAAAGCAAGGTACTAGACTTAAGTAAAATAACAGTATTTCAAGAATTTGACCAGTTATTAAACTTAATAGAGGGCTGGAACCATGAGCTTAGGGAAGTAGCAAAGGAAGTCATCGACAATAAAAAATTATGGCAAGAACAAGGAACGGACATTTACAAGGTAAAGGTGATTGCACCGATCCCGCGATTGAAGAGAAATGTCATTTGCCTTGGACTCAATTACAAGGCCCATGTGGCAGAATCACAATCAGCTTTATCGGCAGGAATTAAGATGCCTGAGTTTCCTGTGTATTTTACAAAGATGTCTACGCAGGCCATTGGACCTCAGGAAGCAATTAATAGCCATCCACAAATCACCCAGGAGGTAGATTATGAAGTGGAATTGGCAGTGATTATTGGTAAGGGGGGCACTAATATTCCTCCTGAAGAAGTACAAGATCATATATTTGGATATACCATACTAAATGACGTCAGTGCTCGGGACCTACAACGTCGCCATAACCAATGGGTAAAGGGAAAAAGCTTAGATACATTCACGGTCATGGGACCATGGATTATGGAAAAGGAGACAATTTCCCTACCAGTAGAATTAGATCTCTATTCTAAAGTCAATGGAGAGATCAGACAGCACTCCAATACCAAGGATTTTATTTTTGATATTCCTACGGTGATAAGTGAATTATCAAAGGGGTTAACCCTAGAGGCAGGAGATGTGATTGCCACTGGAACGCCAGCCGGTGTTGGAATGGGATTCAATCCTCCAAAATATTTGAAGGCCGGAGATGTAGTAGAATGTTACATCGAAAAGATCGGTAGATTAAGTAATCCTATTATTTAAAAATTTCAAGGAATATTGAGTTGAAAATCTTTGTTTTGCCATATCTTGCTCAAATGAATGATGGAGTAGAAATTATTTGCAAAAGAATATGAGGAGGAATAGGGATGACAAAACCAAAGGTATATGTGACACGACCTTTGCCCACAGAAGCCTTAAGATTACTTAAGGAACGGTGTGATGTCGAAATGAAACGTGATTCAGAGAATCTATCGAAAAAAGAACTACTAGAAAAGCTTAAAAAGTATGATGCTATATTGGTTTCAGGAACAAAAATTGACGAAGAAATATGTGAAGCCATTCAATTTAAATGCAAAATATTAGCAAATTATGGAGTGGGCTATGACAATATAGATGTGGATGCAGCAACTAAGTACGGGATCTATGTTTCCAATAACCCTAATGCTGTAACCGAGGCCACAGCGGATTTAGCATGGGGGCTAATTTTAGCTACTGCAAGGCGGATTGTTGAATGTGACCAGTATATACGTTCTGGACAAAAAAACTGGGGACCTATCAATTTACTTGGTAGCCAAGTAAGTGGAAAAACCATTGGAATTATTGGAGGCGGTCGTATTGGTACGGCTGTAGGACAACGTGCAAAGGGGTTTAATATGAATATTATTTATACTGGCCCAAAGCCTAAAGCTACTTTCGAAGAGGCAACTGGTGGTAAATATGTTGATAAGGAAACGCTCCTAAGAGAAGCTGACTTTGTTTCAATACATGTGCCTTTACTTTCTTCTACCAAGCACCTTATTGGGACTGATGAGTTAAAACTTATGAAAGATACAGCTATATTGATAAACACTTCTCGTGGTTCATTAATTGATGAGAAAGCTTTGGTAAAGGCCCTTCATAATAATGAAATTGGAGGTGCGGGTCTTGATGTGTTTGAGCAAGAACCTGTAGTGGAACGTGATTTACTAGATATCAAAAAGGTTGTACTTACCCCTCATGTGGGTACATCTACTTTAGACACCCGGATAGAGATGGGAGAGACCTGTGCTAGAAATATTTTTTCAGTCCTCGATGGTAAAGCACCGCCAAACTGTGTTGTTTCTATTAAAACTGATGAGCATTCAAATAGCATTAGAGAAGATGCTTTAATTATCGTTGAAGAATCTATAAAAGCTGTCTTGCCAGAAGCCGCCGTGATAAAAGCATTACAAAAAAAGGATTTTACAGGTAATACAGTAGTGGTGGCTATCGGGAAGGCTGCTTGGAATATGGCTAATGCTACGAAAAACACCCTAGGAGATCGAGTTTCAAAGGGTGTTGTCATGACAAAATATGAACATTCCAAGGGACCCATAGAGGGATTTGAAATCATAGAAGCTGGACATCCAGTCCCGGATGAGAATTCGATTAGGGGTACAAATAAAGCGCTAGAATTAGTTGGAAATTTAACGAAAGAGGATGATGTCATCTTTTTAATATCTGGTGGTGGATCCTCTATATTTGAAAAGCCCATGGAGGGAGTAGACCTTGAGGATATTATGGATATCACCAATCAACTTTTAGGCTGTGGGGCAGATATTGTTGAAATTAATACAGTAAGAAAACGTCTTTCAGCAGTAAAGGGAGGGAAATTTGCATCCTTATGTGGGGATGCTAGTATATATGCCATCGTATTATCGGATGTAATAGGAGATCGGTTAGACTCTATTGCTTCTGGTCCAGCCTATCCAGACAGCTCCACCTCAAAAGAGGCCTTGGATATAATCAATCGGTATAAATTGGAAATTTCCGATCATCTAAGAGGGGTATTAAATATAGAAACCCCTAAAACCGTTGATAATTGTGAAACAGTTATTACAGGAAGTGTCAGTGCTCTATGTCAAGGGGCTGTAATAGGTGCCCAAAAGTTAGGATATAAGCCAATGATTCTCTCTTCTACTTTAGATTGTGAGGCAAAGGATGCTGGTAAGTTTATGGCAGCAATTGCTAGAGAAATCAAGTTAAATAATGGAAATCAAACTTTATTCACCCCCCCTTGTGCAATTATTGTAGGTGGAGAAACAGTGGTGCGTTTATTGGGCAATGGGAAAGGTGGAAGAAATCAAGAATTAGCATTATCTGCAGCCCTAGGTATTGAAGGACTTGAAGATGTCGTCATATTTTCCGTGGGATCAGATGGAACCGACGGACCCACAGATGCAGCTGGAGGAATTGTAGAAGGAACAACAGCAGAACGTATGAGGAAGATTAACATATCCCCCGAAATCTATCTAGATAATAATGATTCTTACCATGCACTTAAGGCAAGTGGCGACCTGATTATAACAGGATCTACAGGAACAAATGTCAATGACATAGCTGTTTTACTATGTAGATAATTGTTTTTAAGAGGAGAGACTAAAAGTGAAGAGTTGAAAATATCGAGCCAGGAGATGATTAAATGTCGAAACACGTGGTGGATGAAGCCCAAAGGTGTCTTCAGTGCAAAAAACCAGCATGCCGAAAGGGATGTCCTATAGATACGCCAATACCTGAGTTTATTAATTCATTATTAGGGGGAGATATTCGTGCATCCGGTGAAATGTTATTTAGGAATAATCCTTTATCTGTTATTTGTTCACTAGTCTGTCCCCACGAGAAGCAATGTGAAGGGAATTGTATATTAGGCAAGAAATCTAACCCTGTTCATATAAGCGCAATAGAAAACTATATTTCTGATTACAGCTTAGACATTATGGATTTAAAGCCTAAAGAAAAGCTAGAAGGCAATATCGGAATCATTGGGGCGGGACCTGCAGGAATCACAATTGCATTTATACTGGCTTTAAAAGGATATAACATCACAATTTTTGAAGCAAATGATAGAATCGGTGGGGTTTTAAGATATGGTATTCCGGAATTTAGATTACCTAAAGATATTTTGGAAAGGTTAAAATATAAGCTGGTGAGATTAGGTGTCACAATAAGACCCAACACGCTAATTGGTCCAGTATTGACAGTGGAAGACTTATTTAGGGATGGATTTGATGCTTTATTCATTGGTACTGGTGTATGGAAACCAAAGAAAATCAATATAAAGGGTGAAAGTTTAGGACATGTGCATTATGCCATAGATTATTTAAAGAATCCAGAAGTTTATGATCTGGGGGAAAAAGTATGTATTGTTGGTGCAGGAAATGTTGCCATGGATGTTGCTAGAACAGCATTAAGAAAAGGAGCAAAAGAGGTTTCCATCATGTATAGAAAGGGTACAGAGGATATGCCTGCCAGGGAGTATGAAATTCAGTATGCCAAGATAGATGGGGTCAAATTTGAACTTTTTAAAACACCGGTAGAATTTACCAAGCAAGGGGTGCGCTATGTTAAAACAGAAGAAAATAATGATGAGGGAGAGATCAATAACACACATAACCCAAGGGGAATATTTGAATGTGACTCCGTCATTGTTTCCATCAGCCAAGGTCCCAAGGCTAATGTTGTTTCTAATACCAAGGGAATCGAAATCAGTCATTATGGTTTGGTGATTACAGATGAACATGGAAGAACAACAAGAGAAGGTGTGTTTGCATCGGGAGATGTGGTGACAGGTGCCAAAACAGTAGTAGAGGCGGTTCGTTTCTCAAAAGAGGTTGCGGAAGTGATCCACCAATACGTTGCAAAAAAGTATGATTTATAAATAGACCATGATCGTTATTCACTTAATTGTTTTGCCCTCCCTTACATTGGGCATAAAGTAGATAAGAGTAATGTAAGGGAGGAATGTTTAGGTGATGAAAGCAATGGTAATTAGGGAATTTGGTGGGCCTGAAGTATTTAAGTTAGAAGAGGTATCAAAGCCAACACTGAAGCCAGGACATGTGTTAATTCGTGTGGAAGCTGCCTGTATGAACCCCATAGATGTTAAAATACGCGGTGGATTAGTCAAGGCCGCCACGGAAACACTTCCAGCAATTCTTCATGGAGATGTGGCCGGGGTGGTTGAAGCAGTTGCAGATGATGTAGAGATGTTAACGGTAGGAGATAAAGTCTATGGACTCGGTGGTGGCGTCAAGGGAACGGGAGGTGCATTAGCAGAATATATGCTAGTGGATGCGGATCTATTAGCCATCAAACCTAAAAATCTTTTTATGGATGAAGCAGCCTGTTGCCCAGTGGTGGCATTAACCGCGTGGGATGCTTTGGTTAACCGAGGAAAAGTTCAAGTTGGTCATCGGGTGTTGATTCATGGAGCAACCGGAGGCGTAGGACATATGGCAATTCAAATTGCTAAACATTTAGGGGCAGAAGTGTATGCCACAGCTTCTTCCGATGAAAAAATTAAAATAGCAAACAAATTAGGGGCTCACCATGTGATTAACTACAAAGAAACCTCCGTAGAGGAATATGTCAATCAATATACTGAGGGAAAAGGCTTTGACCTTGTATTTGATACGGTGGGTGGAGAGAATTTAGATCGTTCCTTTGAAGCGGCAGCAATGACGGGAACTGTGATCTCAACCAATACCCGTTCAACCCATGATTTAAGTATGCTTCATGCAAAAGGATTAAACCTTCATGTGGTATTCTTACTGTTACCTCTTTTACATGGAAGTGGCAGAAAAGAGATGGGATATACATTAAGAAGAATTAGTCAGTTGATCGAGCAAGAGATTATTAAACCCTTATTAGATGAAAAAACCTATGGTTTTTCTGAGGTAAGCTTAGCCCATAGACAGTTAGAAAGTGGTCAGGCCATCGGAAAAATAGCCTTGTTCAATGATCTTGCATCAAAATAACAATAACTTATTTGAGTTTTAGTCAACCCATTTTAGTAAGTCGAAACATCATAAACGAAAAGCCTATGCCAGGACAGATATTCTAGTCTATGGTATAGGCTTTTTTTTGGTGGAGAATTTTTGTGAAATTTCACAAAAATATAAGGCTAAAACCTTAAAACTTTATTAGATTATAACAAACCTATATCTTCATTGACAGTAATAAACATGTATCAATAGAGGAAATGGGGGTGAAGGGTATGAAAGCGTTTTCGTATTTCAAACCACAAACACTAAAGGAAGCCAGTGAAACATTACTGCGCTATGGAGAAGAAGCGGTTATTTTAAATGGGGGCTCGGATTTAGTGGTGAGGATGAAGGAAAACCTTGCAGCACCAAAGGCTGTTATTGACATTAAGGGAATTGAATCATTGCATGAAATCAAATATGATCAGCATACAGGATTAAGGGTAGGGGCTTGTGTCACCCTGAATCGAATGGCTCATGATGAAAATGTTGTGACACACTATCCTATTTTGGCAGATGCAGCTGAAATGGTAGGGTCAGGCCAAATTAGAAACATCGCCACAATGGCAGGAAACAATTGTAATGCGTCGCCATTGGCGGATACGGCTACACCACTTCTAGCATTAGATGCTTGGGTAATAATTTATTCAGTAAAAGGGAAACGAGTGGCTTCAATCCACGACTTTTTTAAGGGCGTTCGAAAGACATGCCTACAACCGGGAGAAATTGTGACAGCTCTTTGTATTCCATCATTTGAAAATATGAAGGGGGTTTTTAAAAAGGCTTCCAGAAGAAGGCATGTGGATTTAGCCACAGTCTGTACGTCGGTTGTCAAAGTTCATGATGAAATTCGAATTGCCCTAGGTGCTGTGGCACCCACACCCATACGAGCACGTAGGGCCGAATATCTTGCACGTGGAAAGCGGCTGAGTGATGATGTCATAGAAGAAATTGCTAGACTGGCTGCTACCACAGAAGCAACTCCTATTGATGATGTCAGGGGAACGAAGGATTATCGTGTCCATATGGTGGAGGTCTTAGTTCGTCGGAGCTTACAGGAACTCAGGGAGGAAGTAAAGGAAGGGTAGGAGGTGGATTGCGTGAAATATGAAATTCAATTTATATTAAATGATGAAAAAATAAGGCATGAGGTGAGATCAAACCAAACCCTATTACACATGCTACGAGAGGATTTTGATTTAACTGGCTCAAAGGAAGGCTGTGGACAAGGAGAATGTGGTGCTTGTACTATTTTAATAGATGATAAGCCTGTGAACGCCTGCTTACTCTTAGCCCTGGAGGCTGATGGACGGGTGATAACAACAATTGAAGGTCTATCTCAGGGAGATAGCCTAGATGAGCTCCAAAGTACATTTATCACTAATGGCGCTCTGCAATGTGGCTATTGTACCCCGGGAGTCATTATGATGGCCAAGGGATTACTGAAGGAGAACCCATCTCCCACCATAGAAGAGGTAACCGAGGGGATTAGTGGGAACCTCTGCAGATGTACAGGATATAAGCGGATTATAGAAGCCATCATGGAAGTGGTTGAAGGAAATCAAGAGTGAAGTGAATCAAGAGTGAAGGGAAAGGAGGGACCATGATGAAATATGTTGGAAAAAATGTGCCGCGAGTAGATGGTGTCAAGAAAGCAACTGGGGATTTGAAATATGTGGATGATATCAAAATGTCGAATATGTTGTATGCCGCTGTTAAGAGAAGTCGTTATCCCCATGCAAAAATTATCAATATTGATGTCAGTAAAGCAGAGGCACTACCCGGTGTAAAGGTAGTGACAACGGGAAAGGACTTTCCAAAACGTGTGGGACTATATTTAGCAGACAAAACATTTCTAGCGGTAGATCGTGTGAGATATCGTGGGGAGGCTGTGGCAGCTGTGGCGGCAGAGACTGAAAAAATTGCAAAGGAAGCCATAGAACTTATTGAAGTGGAATACGAGGTCCTGCCAACTGTCAGCTATGTATTAGATGCCATGAAGAAGGATGCACCTTTGATCCATCCAGAACTAGGAGAATACAAACATGTACCCATTTTTCGCACGATTCCCGGCACCAATATTAGTGAACATTTCAAATTGAGAAAGGGCAATGCGGCAGAGGCATTTGAAGCAGCAGATTTTGTCTTTAAAAATGAATTTTATGTGCCACATATTCAGCACTGTCCCATTGAAAATCATGTGGCCATTGCACAAATAGATCGATCTGGACATTTAACAGTCTGGGCAAGCTGCCAATCGCCCTATGCGGTAAGGATGGCCTTGGCCGATGCATTTGAAATTCCATTACATAAACTCAGGGTGATTTCACCAGCCGTAGGGGGAGGCTTTGGATCCAAGGCTGGAACGACCCTAGAGGGGATTATTATCCCATTAGCCATGAAGACCAAGGGGAGACCTGTGAAGCTAAGCTATTCCAGAGAAGATGAATTTAATAGCACCTATGTTAGGCAGGCCATGCATGCCAAATTCAAGACTGGTGTGAAAAAGGATGGTCAAATTGTAGCCATTGAAAATCAATTTGCCTGGGATGGCGGCGCCTATACTGAATATGGGGTGAACATCGCAAAATCTGCTGGATTTGCAGCAACTGGACCCTATGAAGTTCCTAATATTTCCTGTGATTCCTACGCTGTGTATACAAATAATCCAGTGGGGGGACCCTATCGAGGATTCGGCATGGCTGAAATCCATTTTGGTATTGAACAGAATATGGATTATATTGCCCATAGCCTAGGGATGGATCCAATTGAATTAAGAAAAAGGAACGCCCATAGACCAGGAGGAAAAACCGCCACCAATGCAGAGGTGGATGAGGCATGTGGATTAGTGGAATGTATTGACCGGGTGGTAAAGGATATGGAATATTACACACCATCAGAGCAACCGAAGGAATCCTATAAAGTACGGGCTAAGGGCTTGGCCTGTGGAATGAAGTCCCCTTCTATGCCAAACGACGCAGCTTCTTCTGCCATTGTAAGAATTAATGAAGACGGGACTGTCTATTTATCCGTCAGTGCACAGGACATAGGCCAGGGATCTGACACTGCTTTGACACAAATTGCAGCAGAGGTGCTGTCGATACCACCGGAAAAAATTGCGATTACAACTGGAGATACCGCCAATAATCCATATGAATGGCAAACCGTTGCCAGCCGGATTACGTACTCAGCGGGAAATGCCATTATTAAAGCCTGTGAGGATATAGAGGCCCAATTAATTCAACTGGCTAGTATCAAGCTGGGTATTTATCCACGGGATCTAAAGCTGGAGGATGAATGTGTGGTTTCAAGGATTTATCCAGAGCGAAAGATTCTGATTTCGCATCTGGCATTGGGATTAAAAATGCCAGACGGATCAGGAGTTCATGGACCCTTGATTGGGAGGGGATCCTTTGTTCCTGAAAACATCCGAAATTTTGATATGGAAACTGGTTTAGCCGATAATCCCGTGGTTTTTTGGACATATGGATGTTATGGGGTGGAAATTGAGGTGGATATAGAAACAGGAGAGATTAAGGTCTTACAGGTGGCAGCGTGCTTTGACGTAGGAAAGGCGATCAATCCTGATTTAGTCAAGGCACAAATTGAAGGTGCCATTGTACAGGGATTGGGTTCAGCACTTCTGGAAGAAATGCAATTACAAGAGGGTGAATTTTTAAATTCTTCCTTTATGGATTATAAAATTCCCACCTCAGGGGATATGCCTCAAATGAAGGTGAGTTTTATTGAAAACCCCCAAAGTGACGGACCCTTTGGTGCCAGAGGGATGGCAGAACCTGCCATGATACCGGCTGCACCAGCCATCGTCAATGCCTTCTACCATGCCACAGGGGTGAGGGTCAATGAAATTCCATTGACGCCAGAACGGGTGGTCAAAGCCCTAAAGGACTCCAAATGAGGGATCATGGTAAAATCGGAATAAGTTTTTATAAAATATGCAATAATAATTTCAACGAGTTTACCGATGTCTAAGGACATTTGAGATAAAAAAAGGGGGTGTGCCAGGGGATTTAGCTTAGTTTTCTAATTATCTAAGAGACGAAGGGAGGAGATTGTGTGTCGGATCAGGAAAAAAAGAAGGGTAAAAAGGATTTAAATGAATATTCAGCAGGGGAGGACTTATCATATCACTTTAATAAGGGGCAACAGGTATTACTAGGGTTACAGCATACTCTAGCCATGTTTGGAGCCTGTATATTGGTTCCTATTTTAACAGGACTGAGTATTTCTGTCACATTATTTTCAGTAGGTGTCGGAACGTTAATTTTCCATTACTTTACCAAGGGAAAAATTCCAGGGTTTTTAGGGTCTTCATTTGCATTTATATTACCACTGCAACTGGCAGCGGAACGAATGGACCTACAATATGCCCAGGGGGGAATTATTGGAGCAGGAATTGTCTACTTAATTGTTGGTTACTTGGTTCATATAATGGGACCTGAAAAAGTGTCCAGGGTCTTCCCTGCGGTGGTAACGGGACCGATTATCATGGTGATTGGACTGGGCTTGGCTCCGGTAGGAATCGGTATGTCCAGTGAGCATTGGCCCGTGGCATTGATCACCCTAGGCACAGCTATTGTCATTAATATTTGGGGACGAGGACTAATCAAGGTATTGCCCATTGTCATCGGACTTGCCGTTGGATATGTGGCATCCTTAGCCTTTGGCATAGTTGATTTCAGTACCGTTCAAGATGAAGCTCGGATATTAGCAATGCCAGGCTTTACCATGCCGAAGTTTAGTGTGGCAGCGATTCTACTGGTAACACCAGCGGCTATTGTATCGGTATTGGAGCATTTTGGAGATATTTTAGCAATTGGAAGTACCATCGGAAAAGATGTTAAAAAAGACCCAGGATTGCCTTCCACATTTTACGGTGGCGGTGTGGGAACCATCATTTCAGGATTTTTAGGGGGACCCTCCTTAACAACCTATGGAGAGAATATTGGTGTCCTGGCATTGACTAGGATTTACGCAACATTTGTGGTGAGCATGGGGGCTGTTTGGGCCATTGGTCTTGCCTTTATTCCAAAGGTAGAAGCCATCATTTTAACCATCCCTGTAGCTGTAATCGGTGGGATATCCGTATTACTCTACGGAATGATTGCTGGTATTGGTGTGAGAACAGTAGTAGAAAATAGAGTTAATTTTGTGAAGTCCAGAAACTTAATTGTAGCCAGTGTTATTTTAGTGCTAGGTGTTGGCGGGGCTTCCTTCAACGTGTTTGGCGTGGAGATGAGTGGTATGGTTGTGGCAGCACTTTCAGGGGTTGCTTTAAACTTAATCTTACCAGAATAGTGAAGTGAATTAAATCAGTAGTAGAAAAAGATAAAAAAGCAAAGTAAGACTGTTCAAAACCACTTAGATTCAAGGCGCAAGAAAGCCCGGCGACCCCAGCGTATATAATACGTAAGGGTGCAGGGCTTTTGAAGCAACGAAGAAGATAAGAGATTTTCAACAGTTTGAGCGACGTCACTTAGTGGTGTCGCTTTTTTAGTGGGAATATATCAGAGCTTCAAGCGATAAATATATAAAGAGAGAGGGGACAAGCAAGCTTAATAAAGTGAGCTGATGAATCTAAGGGATGAGGGGTGAACTAATGGAGGGATCATCGGGTATGACAGTGGAAGGATTATTGGGTTTGGAAGGAATGGCAGAAGCTAAAATACGAGCGGGTAGGGCTGGGGTACATAAAATGATTACTAAAATCAATGTGATGGAGGTTCCGGATATCATTGATTGGGTGGAGGAAGGAGAGTTTTTATTAACAACTGCGTACTCCATTAAGGATGATTTGCATAAGTTAAGGGATTTAATCTCTCAGCTCTCACAAAAAGGAATTGTGGGATTAGGAATTAAAACGAAGCGCTATATTGAATCAATTCCTGCGGATGTCATAGAAAGGGCCGAGGAATTGAATTTTCCCTTGATCGAAATCCCCTATGAAATTTCATATGCCACCATCATATCCAGGGGGTTAACAGAGATTATCAGCAATCAAAGAAATCTACTCCAACAAACAGAATTTTTTGAAGATCTCCTCTCCCGGGATTTGACCAAACATCAACGGGCTTTAGATCGAGGCACTTATTTTCAATTTGACAGTCAGCTCTCCTATACGGTGATTGTGATTAGCATCAATGAGAGGGCTGGATGCCATCAGTATAGCTTGGAGACCAGTAATGAACAGCATGGTATCAAACTGAAATTACTCAGGATTGTAAAAAATGTTGCGAAAAATCAAAAGAAAAAGGTGATCTGCGGCAATAAAAGAAATCAAATGGTTGTTTTATATGGGGCCAGTCCCAATACAGAGAGCATAATACAAAAAAATGAAGTGATGAATTATGCTGAAGAAGTCATGAAGCATGGTAAATTTGAAGCCATTGGATGTATTTCTATTGGAATCGGAAGAAACTATGATGTGACAAAGGAGATTTGGAAAAGTTATGAGGAGGCCAATAGAGCAGTAGAATGTGGAAGAGGAAGAGAATCTAGACAGGTGGTTCACTATGACGGATTAGGAATTTATCGAATTTTATCCTATGAAAACCTACATCCTGAGTTGATTCAGCTTTATCAGGAAGTATTAGAACCTCTTGTGAAATATGACGAAGATAAAGGAACAGAACTAGTGAAAACTGTTAAGATGTTTTTTAAATATAATGGTAATATCAAACGAATTTCCACAGAAATGTATACCCATTATAATACGATTGTCTATCGAATACAGCGCATTCAGGAAATTACACAAATGGACTTAGAGGATGATGATACACGATTAAATGTCCATCTTGCTTTGAAAATATTAGAAATGCAGTTGACACAGAAGTGAAAGCACATTGTCATATAATGCCCCAAGGGCAAGACTAGGCTAAAGGGAAAGAAGCGTAGTGTAAAAAACAAATATGCTTATGAATAATACACAAATGAGTGCAATGAAATTTAGGAAGTGTCCCTAATGAAAAAGCCATGTAGATCAGCTATCATTTAGGTAAAGAAAAGGGAATGAGATAGATGATTGCAGTAGAAATATGCCAGGAGATGAAAAAATCAATCGAATTAAGAAAGCTTAGGAAAGGTAGCATTCATTCGATTTTTCACCATGGGTTAAATGTGATCACACCCCTACAAGAGGTGATCACATTATTGAGTCATACCCAAGGAATGACTCCCTTGGCCTTAAAGATAAAAGGGAATAGACCATTTACCAGTATCGGTTTTAAAAGAGGTATGGCAGTCGATTTTGATAATGAAAAGCTTGTCTTTTACGATTTACAGCTTACCATCTTGATTAAAGGGGTTGCGGAGTGGAATCCCGCTCCTTGTTTTACCAATGAAGGGGATTCTTTAGCCAATGTGATGGAGAAACAAAGGTGGATTAAAAGCTATATTGATGGTAGAGAGAATGAAGAGGGAATGAGGGGAATCATTCTTGAAATGAGAAGATATATAGCAGGGGAGAAACTAAATCCTCAACTCAATGACTCCCAAGAGTTTATTTTCAAACGATTAATGCCCTTTCTTGAGGCAGTACAAGAAAGAAAGATCACAGAGTTGTCCAGATGTACTAAAAAGATAGTGGGATTTGGGCCGGGATTAACACCAGCTGTGGATGACTTTATTTCTGGAATCATGCTCACATTAATCTATTTACATCACTATTTAAATAAGGATTTACAGGAAGCCTATCAGATAAATGCAGAAGTGATAAAGGGGGTCCTTGGAAGAACAACTGTTGTCAGTGAGAAAATGCTAAAATTATCTGCAAAGGGGCAGACATCAGAAAGTGTGAGACAATTGATGGTTGCCTACCTATCAAAGGATGAGCATGAAATGTTCCACCATTGCATTGAAGAGGTCATGAGCTTGGGGAGTACATCCGGGACGGATTTCCTCTGTGGAATTGAGATAGCAAGTCAAATGATGCTGATGACAAAGGGAGGAGAAGAGGAATCGTGGAATTAAAATATGCTATTCGAAAAAATACATACTATGATTCAGTGACGTTAATGTTGATTACAAAGGAAGTTAAAAAGCTGCCAGGGATTCAAGAGGTGCTGGTGGGAATGGGCACTGAGCTCAATAAAGAGCTGGCAAGTCATTTGAGTCTTTCTAATAAAGAAATTCAAGGATTAAATCCTAATGATTTTTTTGTGACAGCCCTGGCATCAAGTGACCTGAGTATGGAGGCAGTTTTGAAGGAAGTTGACACCCTGCTAACAAAAAAGAAAACACAGGGGGATGGTGATTATAGGCCCCCTACCCTGGGAGCTGCTTTGAAATATCAACTAGATGCGAATTTAGTACTGGTTTCGATACCGGGGGAATATGCCTTCGATGAAGTGGAGAAGGCCTTACACCAGGACATTCATGTGATGCTTTTTAGTGACCAGATGTCCATGGCCGATGAAAGGAGGCTTAAGGAGATTGCTAAAGAAAGACAACTGCTAATGATGGGTCCAGACTGTGGTACTGCAATCATTAACCAAGTGCCATTAGCCTTTGCCAATGTGGTTAGAAAAGGAAATATTGGTATTGTCGGGGCCTCGGGAACGGGAATACAGGAGGTATCAATACTCATCCATAGGCTAGGAGAAGGTGTTTCTCAGGTGATTGGAACAGGAGGACGGGATTTAAAGAAAGAAATTGGTGGCATCATGATGCAGCAAGGCATTGAGGCATTACAAAATGATCCTGAGACCGGGGTCATTGTTCTGATTTCAAAGCCCCCAGATGAAGAAGTGGCAGAAAGGGTGTTGGCCCTGATAGCCCATAGTGAAAAACCAGTGGTTGTGAATTTTATCGGAGGACATTTAAATTTGATTGAAAAATATGGGCGAACCCCCTGCACAACATTAGAGGATGCTGCCCAGAAGGCAGTGGCGCTATTGAAAGGGCAGGCGCCAAGAGATTTTAACGGGTTTACTTTATCCCAAGAGAGAGTGAGCAAAATGGTATGTAATGAAGTCAAGGTATTTCATCATCAGCAAAGCTATATACGAGGCCTATACACTGGAGGAACCCTAGCAAATGAGACCATAAAGCTACTTAGTGAAGAATTAGGAGGCATTTATTCCAATAGTCCCTTGAGGCCGGAATATCAGCTTCTAAATGTTGAAGAGAGTTTTCAACACACCTGTTTAGATTTAGGGGAGGATGGGTTTACCAGGGGCAAACCTCATCCCATGATTGATCCATCTACTCGTCTTCAACGATTTGTAAAGGAAGCAAACGATGAGGAAGTGGCCATGATTTTAATGGATTTTGTATTGGGCTATGGATCCCATGAAGATCCCGTAGGAGAAATGCTACCAGTGATTATTGAAGAAAAAAGAAGACTCAATCAAAGGGGAAGGCATCTCTGTGTGATTGCAAGCATTTGTGGAACAGAGGAGGATCCCCAGGACTTAAAAAAATCTCAGCAACGATTAGAGGAGGCTGGAGTCCTGGTGATGCCCTCCAATGCACAGGCAGCAAGATTAGCATCATTGATCATGAAGAATCAGAACCTCAGGAGGGAAAATCATGTCTAACATTAACAAACTTTTCAAAAAGCAGTTAAAAGTCATTAACATAGGATTGGAATCCTTCCATCAGGATCTAAAAAAACAAGGGGTTCAGTCCATACATGTGGATTGGAGACCTACCGCTGGAGGCAATAAAAAGATGGTGGGTCTATTGGCAAGGCTCAAATAGATCATAGGGTTTGTACATTTTTATAGAAATGGGACATATCTTTAAAAGGGGTGAAGAAGTTGATTGCAGAAAAAATTGCGCAGGCCAATGAAGAGGCCATCAAAAGAATTTTAGCTGCACAGCCCACCTTGGTGGGAATCGGAACAGCGGAAGAAGACATTCCTGGTATGGCGAAAAAAACGATCTTACATGCGGGGCCTCCCGTGGCTTGGCATGACATGACGGGGCCTTTGCGGGGAGCCATTATTGGGGGGATTATCTACGAAGGACTGGCTTCCAATGAAGATGAGGCCATTTCATTGGCAAAATCTGGGGAGATTATTTTTGATGCCTGCCATCATCACCATGCCGTAGGACCCATGGCGGGTGTCATAACAGCTTCCATGCCTGTGTGGATTATTGAAAACAAATCACTTGGCAATAAGGCTTACTGTACTTTAAATGAGGGATTAGGAAAAGTGCTTCGATATGGGGCCTATGGTGTAGATGTGATTGAGCGATTAAATTGGATTGAAAAGACACTGGCCCCGCTACTAAAGGAAGCAATGGCCTTATCCGGGCCTATTGACTTAAAGACCATGATTGCACAGGTGGTACAAATGGGTGATGAAGGTCATAATCGGAATAAGGCCGGCACCTCCCTATTGATTAGGGAATTAGCGCCCTTTATCGTGCAAACTGAATTCAGCAAGGAAGAACAAGTAGATGTATTGAAATTCATCCATAGTAATGATCACTTTTTCTTAAATCTTACCATGCCTGCTTGTAAATGCACCATGGATACCATCGAAAACATTCCCTACTGCACCCTTGTCTATACCATGGCTAGAAATGGGACTGAATTTGGTATCAGAGTGGCGGGCTTAGGGCGGAAGTGGTTTAGTGCACCTGCGGAAATTGTAGAGGGGTTATACTTTCCAGGATTTAGTAAAGAGGATGCCAATCCTGATATTGGAGATAGTGTCATTACTGAAACTACTGGGATTGGGGGATTTGCCATGGCAGCAGCCATTCCAATTGTCCAATTTGTGGGAGGAACCCCAGAGGATGCCTTGAACTTTACAAAAAGTATGTACGAGATTACAGTGGCAGAAAACAATACATACAAAATACCTGTGTTGAATTTCAGAGGAACACCAACGGGAATTGATATTCAAAAAGTAATTGAAACAAGTATTCTACCTATTATTAACACAGGCATTGCCCATAAGGATCCAGGGGTAGGGCAAGTAGGGGCAGGGTTAGTACGACCGCCGATGAAATGCTTTGAAGATGCACTGGAGGCCTTTGTGAAAATGCTAGAGGAAGTTGGAGAACTAGAGTCGTGAACTAAAAATACAAGGGGGATTGACTATGAATATTTTAGATTTATGGAAAGATGTTAAAACCTATGACTTGACACAAAATTTAAGCCACTTGACACCACCTTGGCCAACATATGAGCCATTACAAATTAAATTTTTTAAAAGGTTGTCACCTCATGGTGCCAATGGACAGTTGATTACTACCTCAAACCATGTGGGTACCCATTTAGATGGACCATTACATTTTGACACAGCGGGAAGAGACATTGCATCATTGCCCCTAGATAAGTTAGTTGGGCCTGGGGTTGTGGTTGATTTATCTGATATTGCTGAGGATTATGGTATTTATACACCAAAGGATATTACAGACCGTGTTGAGGTGAAAAAGGGTGACATTCTGATCATTAATACAGGATACCATAAATATGGATGGGATCAGCCTGAGGCCGATGAGCGAAGATATATGCTCAGACATCCAGGACCCTCCATGGATTTTATTGATTGGATTAAGGAAATGGAAATTAAGTGGATCGGCGTAGACTGTGGATCTGCTGATCATCCCATGAATACAAAAATTCGTGAATGGGAGCCAGGGGAAGCCCTACAGGCGGATGCCTATCTGCAAGAAAAATATGGAAAGGCATTAGAGGAAATCTACTCATGGCCACAAACCTATCAGGCAATGCACACAAAGGTATTTCCAAAGCCCTATGAAATTATTCATGCTGAAAATGTAGGGGGACAGCTCAATGAAGTGCTTAACAGACGTCTCATTATCGGATGCTTCCCATGGAAATTTGTAGGGGGCGAATCCAGTATTTGTCGGATTTTGGCCTTCGATACGGAGTCGTAATGAAGGAGCATATTGCAGCCTGCGTTCAAATTGCCATTAAACCCAATGAAATTCAACGGAACATAGAAAAAGCAGCCTATTGGCTTGAGAGAGCTGCTAAAGAATATGAGGCGGAGTTGGTTGTCTTTCCAGAGAGTATTACCACAGGATTTTCACCTAATATGACTGTGGATGCGTTTTATGAAATTCTAGAGCCAATACCTGGGAGGCATACAAGGGACATCCAAAAACTAGCCAAGGAGTTAGGTACACATGTGGTCTTTCCTCTTTATGAAAGAGGAAAAAATAAGCGAGAGGTCTTTAACAGCTCTTTGATGATCGATGATCGGGGAGAAATCATCGGTAAATACCGCAAAACCCATCCCTTTCCAACGGAAAGAAAAGAGGGTGGTGGGTGGACTACACCAGGAAATGAAACTGTGGTGGTGGATACAAAACTTGGTAAAATTGGAATGATAATCTGCTACGATGGGGACTTTCCAGAGCTCAGTAGGGTATTAGCATTAAAGGGAGCTGAGATCATTACAAGACCCTCGGCTTTATTGAGAAGCTTTGAAATATGGGAGATGACCAATAAGGCAAGGGCCTATGACAATCATGTCTATGTTTTAGGGGTCAATGCAATTGGCCCCGATGCTGCTGAGAACTATTACTTTGGACATAGTATGATTGTGAGTCCCATTGCACAAACATTGGCCCAAGCAAGGGGAACTGAAGAGATTATTGCCGCTAAGCTTGATCCAGATCCCATTAAGTATGTAAGCTATGGCACACGCTCCCCCATGATATTTGATCACCTAGAGGACCGAAATGTTAAAGTTTATAGTGAAATATTACAGTCGGGGAAAAGTACATTTGAACCAACACGCCGAATTCCTTATCATAAATGAGAAGTAGAAACCATAATTGAGAGGAGGGTTGTTCATGAGAATGGCTTTAGAAAATATTAAAGTTCTTGATTTAACAAGGGTATTGGCAGGTCCCTATGCCACAATGGTTTTAGCTGATTTAGGAGCGGACATTATAAAAATAGAAATGCCAGAAATCGGAGATGATTCAAGACAATTTGGGCCCCATGTTGAAGGAGAAAGTGCCTACTTCATGAGCCTTAATCGGAACAAACGTAGCATGACCTTAAATCTAAAGACAGCAAAGGGCAGAGAGATATTATTACAGATGATTAAGGAAGTGGATGTCGTTGTGGAAAATTTTAGACCCGGTACCATGGAGAAACTTGGCCTAGGATATGAAGTGTTAAGAGACGTGAATCCAAAACTTGTGTATGCTGTTGCATCGGGATTTGGACATACAGGACCCTATCGTAAACGAGCCGCCTATGATGCCATAGTACAGGCAATGGGAGGACTTATGAGTATTACAGGACATCCAGGGAGAGAACCCACAAGGGTAGGGACTTCCATAGGAGATATTACTGCAGGGCTGTTTACAGCTATTGGAATCTTAACAGCATTAATGAATCGAAATGAAAGTGGAATGGGGCAAAAAGTAGATGTGGCCATGTTGGATTGTCAGGTGGCTATTTTAGAAAATGCCATTGCTAGACACGTGGTCACTGGAGAAATACCAGGCTTAGGAGGAAATCGTCACCCTGCCATCGTTCCCTTTGAAACATTTCAGACATCCGATGGAGAAATTATGATTGCTGCAGGTAATGATATACTTTGGGCAAAGCTCTGCATTGCCATGGAACAACCACGATTAATAGCTGATGAACGATTTAAAACAAATCCCCTAAGAAACCAATATTACGAGGAATTAAAACCTGTAATCAATGGGGTGATCCAGCTGAAGACAACAAAACAATGGCAGGAGATATTGGATGATGCAGGCGTACCCAATGGACCGATTAACCGGATTGATGAAGTGTTAGCAGATCCCCAAGTACAGGCCAGGGAAATGATAGTAGAGGTGGCACATCCTGTGGCAGGGAAATTAAAAATGCCTGGAATCCCCATTAAGCTCAGCGATACAGCAGGCCAAATCAGAAGACCATCTCCGATGCTAGGTCAGCATACAGAAGAAATATTAAAGGAATTATTGAAATATGATGAAGCACAAATCGAAGATCTTAAAGAGCAATCAATATTCTAAGAAGAAGTTGGGTCGTTACAAGGAAAAAGCATCAATCTTTGGTTGATGTTTTTTCTCTGTCTTTGTCTAGATGATGATATATTATGGTACATCATGGATTATAGAGGAAACAGGCGCATCTTTAGGGAGACCAAGGGAAAAATGATCTTTTAAAAGCCTAGGGTTGAAAATCAAGGGAGAGAATGAAGTAGGTAGCTTGTAAAAAACATAGTATTTCGATAAACTAAATAAAAAGAAGTGAGGGGGGGAGATTGTTTATCGATAATGTGATTTCACGACAAAAGGAAAAAGTAAGATCAAGAGAACAACAAGCAGAAATAGAAATATCAATGATGGAGCAGCTTAGGTTCTTTTTGCCCCTGGGGCTGATGCAAATGTTTATTAGCTTCACCCACTCATTGTTTAATGCAGCCTGTGCAAAGCTGCCTAATCCAGAAATTTATCTTTCGGCCTTTGCCATTGGGAAAAATGTCCTATTG
The DNA here is from genome assembly GCF_000016985.1 of Alkaliphilus metalliredigens QYMF. Lineage (NCBI taxonomy): Bacteria > Bacillati > Bacillota > Clostridia > Peptostreptococcales > Natronincolaceae > Alkaliphilus > Alkaliphilus metalliredigens. The sequence continues at coordinate 735,506 of NC_009633.1, forward strand.
TTAATTCAAAATCCTGTCTCAATGATTAAACAAACCGTAACGGCTTTGGTGGATGATGAAGCAAGCTATCTTAAAATAAGGAAATTTTTCTTAATGGCCACCACTGTCATTGTTTTATTTTTTGCTCTTTTTACCCTCTTAGGTGGGGCTCAGTGGATGCTAGCAAATGTCATGGGGATCAAAGGCCAAGTCCTAAAAGAGGCAGTAACAATACTCAAGGTATTTATTATTTTTCCTGTGGTGGTAGGGCTTCGGAATTTTGTCCAGGGTACCTCCATCAAATTCAGGATGACACCGGTGATCACATTAGCCGCCTTTATCAGGGTGATTTATGTGGCATTGCTCTTATTATTCATAGATAAATTACTTTGGATTCCTGGAGGAATATTAATAGCAGGACTATTTTTATCCTCCATCATTGTAGAAACCTTGGTGGTCTGTATCATCATGAAGATCATGGTTAAAAATCCAGCTAAAGAGTTTGAACAGATGAAACTTAATCAGATGCTCGATGGAGAAGAACGGGGAGTCATCAGTACCAGATTAATTATGAGTTTTTTTATTCCCCTGTCGGTCACTGCATTGATAAGAACCCTAGCACTTCCCATTATTGATGGGGGATTGGCCCGGACGGTAGCTCCTGAGGTAGCCATTTCATCCTTTGCTGTGGCATGGGGGCTGGGAATTATTATTTCTGGTACCTTGATGATGTTCCACCAAGTCCCGCTTAACTTTATCAAAAGTGAGGGGCATCGTGGGCAAATTCGTTCTGTAAAAAGATTTGCAGTTTATGTGGCCATGGTATTATCAATAGTAATAGGGATTATCGCATTTACCCCCCTGGGTGTTTATATCACACATGAACTCATTGGTGCCACAGAGGAGATTACGTTCTTAGCAGTGGATGCATTGAAAATTATGACGTTGCTTCCCCTGGTGATGACTGCCCGTCAGTATTATTGGGGTATTCTCATGAGGCAGAAGAGAACAAAGATCATTGGAAAGGGTAAAATCGTTAATGTGATTTCATTGACCACTGCAGTGATAATAGGCGCTTTAATCAACCCTGTTAACCCTGCCATCATTGGGATGATCGGCATGGTTGCAGCTGAATTCTTAGAAAGCTTATATTTATGCTATCAAACAGAAGGAAAATAAACGATTAATGAAAGCTTTCCTTACAGTTAACTAATGTTTAGTTGGTTATCTGTATGACAAAGATGACATGAGTGAGAAAAGCAAAGATACAGTGGATATTGAAATCCATCGTATCTTTTTTTCATTTATTCTAGCCCTTTACGTTAAAAAAACAAGCACTTATTGATTAAAACTGAATATACTAAAAGTGAGCCCTATTATACATAAATGGAGGTGATAAGGATAGGAAAGTCATAGGAGGTAGGGTATGAAATTCAGTATATGAGGAGGGAATCCAGTGAGATTGGACAAGATGCAATTGAAGGGAAAATGGAAGATCATTGGTATCATTGTTTTTGTATTATTACTGACGACCATCGTGACGGCTTCACCGGGAGGGGAAGCAAGAACTCACTATGGTATGCTTTCACTATTGCCACCAATAGTTGCCATTCTGCTGGCAATTATGACTAAGGAAGTGATTCCATCTCTTTTTATTGGCTTATGGGTAGCTGGAACCATGTTGGCCAGTGGTAATCCTATAGTTGGATTTGGTAAAAGCGTGGAAACATTATGGGAAAACCTGGGAGATCCCTGGAGTGCCAGGATCGTTTTAACCAGTTTAACCATGGGAGGATTAGTAGGAGTGATGCGTGTTGGTGGCGGCATCGATGCCGTGGTGCAATGGATTACCTCTAGAATCAAAACTGTGAAGGGTGCCATGATAGCTACACAGCTTGCTGGATTTATTATTTTCTTTGAGGATTATGTGAACACCCTTGTGGTGGGTACAACGATGGGTCCGATCAATGATAAACACAAGATTTCTAAAGAGAAGTTTTCATATATCGTGGACTCTACGGCAGCGCCTATTGCCTGTATTGCAGGGATATCTTCCTGGATTGCCTATATGGTAGGTCAAATTGGATCGCAATTTACCCAGCTGGACATATCCTATTCACCCTATCTAGCTTATTTTAGATCTATCCCATTTATTATATACAACATCATTGCATTGGTATTATTAACCTATGTCATTCTTTCGCAACGGGATATGGGACCTATGCTAGCGGCTGAAAGAAGGGCTAGAAGTACAGGTAAACTATTGCGGGATGGGGCGCAGCCATTGATTAATATGAATAAAGATGAACTTAAACCCGAGGAGAATTGTCCAAAAAGGTTGATTAACTTTATTCTGCCATTGGCATCATTAATCGGTTTGATTCTTGTACTAATGCTGACAACTGGAGGATGGCCTAAGGAATCATTTGCCACAGCCATGGGGGAATCTAGTAGCTCAGTGGCGTTGGTATGGGGTTCCTTTGGGGCCCTAGTGATTACAATTCTTTTTTATTGGGCCCAAGGAGTGGCACCTTTGAAAAGGCTTTTTTCAGGATATATTCAAGGGATGCAATCAATTTTTGTTGGGACATTGATTTTGATATTTGCTTGGGGGATTGGAGCAGCCATTAAACAGGTAGGAACGGCTGCATTTATCGTTGGTGCCACTGAGGGAATTTTATCACCTCAATTCATTCCAATTATCACATTTATAGCAGGAGCTTTGATTTCCTTCTCCACAGGAACTTCCTATGGAACCATGGCGGTATTGATGCCGATTGTTGCACCCTTGGTGCATGGAACCTCTATTTCAGCAGGAATGGATCCAATGACATTTATGATTCCAACCATTGGAGCTGTTTTTGCTGGGGCAGTATTTGGAGATCACTGTAGTCCTATTTCAGATACCACCATTATGTCCTCCATGTTTACAGGAGCCGACCATATTGACCATGTAAACAGCCAGGCACCCTATGCATTGTTAGCAGCAGTAGGGGCATTAGGAGGCTATATTGGTGTTGCCATTGGGCTTCCAGCAGTGGTTAATTTAATCATTGCAGCAGGGATCACATTGGGACTCTTTAGGGTATTGTCAAAGCCAATCATGGAACATGGGCAGGAACAGTTAAAAAGTAATATAAACAGCTAACAAATCTAAAGAGATTTAAAAAATTGAAAAACCAAGGAAATGGCAACTAGGAAATGACCTAGCTGCCATTTTTAATGCATAAAAAATAATCATAAACTAAACTAGATTATTCGTTTTTTTGAGATATAGAAATCAAGACATACAGTAGAACCTCCACTATCATATCAAATCTATGGGCCAATTTTTGATAATCTGCATTTGTAGTAGTGGAATAATACATGGCAGGTTCCTCATGAATTACCTTAGATTGATTGTGATGAAGCTGGGGACTTTCCTGAAGCTTGTCTATCAACTGCGCCTGATGATAACGCTTCATTATTGTGTGACGACAGCTTAGGCAGTGGATTTTGTGGTAATTTAAGTGGATAACAGGCTTTACGTTATCGATTTTTTTAACTTGAAAATAATTAACATAGCCATAGGCTGGGTCCCTCCGAATCCGTGGGATTCTGGTTTTTACAGGAAAAAGCAATAAATTTTTTGCTAAGGGTAATGGAACATAATACGTACAATTTAATCGTTTTTGCTGTTGCGTTCTCAATGATTTAAGGTCAATGGCATAATAACGAGCAATTGAATTTAAAACGGTGTCGATGGACTGTTTGAGTAATAATTCTTGTTGATTACTAAAAATCACCTTGGTACAATTACCGGAATGAAGTTCGTAAACCGGCAACAGGCAAGCAATTTCATGCTGGTTTTTTAAATAGTGATAGATTGATGATGCCAAAGAATCACACCTCCTTTTGTAATTTTGTAATTTAGTGGCACAATATGAAAATTCTATGCAATCATTATAACATAAATCAGAACATATGTTCTTAATATTTTTTAAAAATATTTGGTTGGTTCCTTAAATGAAAAAATAATTGAAAATAACGCAATAAAAATAAAGGAAACCCCTTTTGTAATGGGGTTTCCTTTATTTTTTGTTAAAACACCTAAAAAATAAAAGGTAAAACAAATCCAGATAAAACACCCTGAATCACGATGGAAAAGATAATCATGATTGCGCCGGCCTTAAACATATCTAAGGTCTTAAAGTATCCGGATCCATAGGCCACAGCATTGGGAGCAGCATTAGCAGGGAGTAGGAAGGCGAAGGAACTAGCAAGTCCTGCGGCCACTGCAAAGGCAATGGGATCCCATCCAAAGTTTAAAGCCAGGACGATGGCAATGGGAACGAAGGTAGTGGCTGTACCAGAAAGACTACAAAAGACTGTAATTCCTAAGCCTGTTGCCGCAGTAATAACTGCCATGGCAAGGCCTTCGGGCATCTGGCCCAGGCTTGAAGAGAGTAATCCTGCGATCCAATCTATGGTACCCGTAGCCTTTAATCCTGCCCCCATAGAGAGGCCGCCTCCAACAAGAAAGAGAACCTCCCATCCGATGAGTCCCTGTGCATGCTTCCAAGTCATAAATCCAATCTTTGGCGTCACAAGGATGATGGTTAGGAAGACCGCAACAATATAGATCCAATCCTTGGGAAGGGGAATAAAAGAGTCAAGTAGCCATAGGAATATGGCTGATGAAAATAAAATCATCACCTTCTTCTCTGTATTCTTTAGGGGCCCCATATCCTTCAGCTGTTTTTTCACTGCATCCAATCCACCTTCAACCACTTTAATCTCCAAGGGATAAACCTTCAATAAGACTAACCAGCTTACTGGAAGTAAAACAATGACCAAGGGCAGTGCCCGAACCATCCAGTCTAAAAAGGAAAGCTGAATTCCTGCTAGACTATGGAGTAAGGCAATGGCAATAGGATTGGCAGGGGTACCTGTTGGGGTACCCATCCCGCCAATATTGGCGGAAAAAGCAATGCCAATAAACAAAGCCTTTCCTAAATTACTTTTTAATGGTTTTGCTCCGGCCATGGTTAAAATCCCCGCAGCAATGGGGACCATAATAGCTGTTGTTGCGGTGTTGGACATCCACATAGATAAAAAGGCCGTCACAAACATGATTCCTAGCATTAAGCGACTTGTCTTTTCTCCCATCTTAGAAATGATGGTTAAACTTAATCTCTTATCCATACCAGAGCTTACCAATGCCCCTGCTAAAAGATAGCCAACAAGTACAACAGCATTTACGGGATGGGCAATTAAAGCTAAGCCGTTTGTAAGAGGGGTAATACCATAAAGTGCCTGCAAGAGGATAATCACAAGAGCGGTGACGCCAATGGGAATCGCTTCTGTCATCCAGAGGATGGCAGCGGCCAAAGCAATAAAGAGCATCCTTAATCCCTGGGACTCGAGCCCCTCTGGGGGTGTGATAAAAGAAGATAAAAAGACACCAACCATGATTACGATAAAAATGATCAACTTTTTTGTTTCTTCCGTTAAATGTCTTTGCTTAGATTTTTGTCGTATATCTGCTCTATTGATTTCTTTTGATAACATAAGAATCCTCCATTCATTTTAAGAGAGTCATCGTTCATATAAACTGATTATGCAAAAATAATGCCAGATGACATTTGGAAAAAGAAAAGACTTTGTTAAAAGCTGTACTCGTTGAAATGTAGCTGGTGGATAGTCAATTAAGCTCTGATTGTGTAAAAAGGAAGAAAGGATAGATCTGGTAGATTATACAGATGAAAAATTCCAACTGTTTGAATTGAATTTCTAGAATTCTAAAATTTTAGAAATTATTTTCGGATAAAAACTAAGAAATTCTAAGAGAAGGGACTGTATGTCCCTTTGTGTACATAGAAACTAAATTAATGGAAAACAACCTACTATAAGGGAAAAACAATTGAAAGAGAGGCATGAAGAGATGAATTATATCACTACATAAATATCTTGGCATCCTTCTTGCTTCTGTGGAGGTTAAGATGAAATTGAAATCTAAATGCAAAATAGAATAATCCATGTACAGGTTGAATAGGGATGATTATTATACAGGCAAAGAAAAAATAACAAGATGGTTAAGAAGAGAGGCTCAATGGAGAAGTAAGGTCTAGAACTAGCACATTAAGATATTAATCAATAATCATTAAAATCAAAGGGGGAAATGAAATGAGTGGACTAATTAAACCGGGGGCAAAGTCTCAAGAATTAATGGCATTGAGGGAAAAGTATGTGGCAAGGGGACCATATAACGTCACACCTCTTTTTGCCGAAAGTGCTAAGGGAGCTAGACTTAATGATGTAGATGGAAATGAATTAATTGATTTTGCTGGTGGCATTGGGGTTATAAACGTAGGACATTGTCCAGAGAAACTGGTTAATGCCCTAAAGGATCAATTAGATAAATTTATTCATACCTGCTTCCATGTGGCACCCTATGAGTCCTACATAAGATTGGCAGAAAAGCTAGCACAATTAACACCAGGGGAAGCACCCCAAAAGGTGATGCTAGCCAATAGTGGGGCTGAGGCAGTAGAAAATGCTGTCAAAATCGCACGTAAGTATACAGGAAAACAAGGTATTATCTCTTTTGATAGTGCATTCCACGGAAGAACCCTCATGACCATGTCCTTAACCAGTAAGGTAAGACCTTACAAGCATGGGTTTGGTCCCTTTGCACCAGAAACCTATAAGGTGCCCTATGCCAACTGTTATCGATGTCCTTACAACACAAGCTATCCTGAATGTGGATTTGCCTGTGTTGAAAGTATTGAAAAGTTCTTTGCCAGTGAAGTTGATCCTGATAATGTGGCAGGGATTATTGCGGAGCCGGTACAGGGAGAAGGCGGATTTGTGATACCTCCAATGGATTATTTTAAAGAAATTAAAGGGCTTTGTGATAAACATGGCATCCTATTGATTGCAGATGAAATTCAAACTGGTTTTGGGAGAACAGGAAAGCTTTTTGCAATGGAGCATTTTGATGTCAAGCCTGACCTGACCACCATGTCCAAATCCATGGCAGCAGGAATTCCATTAAGTGGTGTGGTGGGTAAAGCAGAGATCATGGACGCACCAGGAGCCGGTGAAATAGGTGGAACCTTCGCAGGAACGCCTTTAGGCTGTGTGGCATCACTAAAGGTATTGGAAATCATTGAGGAAGAGAATCTTCTGGAAAGAGCAACTTATATTGGCGGAATGATAGAGAAACGATTTGAAGAAATGAAGGAAAGGTATGACATCATAGGTGATGTTCGGTGCCTTGGAGCAATGTGTGCCATGGAATTAGTTAAGGATAGAGTCACAAAGGAGCCGGCTAAAGAAGCTACGGGTCAAGTTGTGACAAAGTGCTGGCAAAATGGAGTCATTGCCTTGGGAGCTGGAGTGCTTGGGAATGTCGTTCGAATTTTACCACCATTAGTCATCAGTGAAGAAGACCTGCATCGTGGACTAGATATTATGGATCGTGTCATTGGAGAGGTCAACAAAGGATAACATAGGTAGAGAGCTAAAAGCCAGGGGAGGCTTTTATCTCTCTGTAATTATCGGAATAGTGAGATAAATAAAAGAAATTTTTGTAAGACTAATAATTAAAGGAGGTAGGGTATGGGACAACAAGATTTTTCAAAGTCACTTTCTAAAAAAGATGTTATTGCATTGGCTTTTGGTGCTATGATTGGTTGGGGATGGGTTGTGTTAGCAGGACAATGGATACAAGCAGCAGGATCATTGGGGGCGATGCTAGCCTTTATGCTAGGGGGAGTTATGGTTGTTTTCGTAGGGTTGGTTTATTCGGAATTGACTTGCGCTATGCCTCAAGTGGGGGGAGAACACGTCTTTGCTTTTAGAGGGATTGGTACAGGAGCATCCTTTATTGCCACATGGGCAATTATTTTGGGATATGTGTCGGTTGTGGCCTTTGAGGCCGTAGCACTGCCGACTGTTATCGAATATTTAGTTCCCAATTACAAGATGGGATATTTATGGACCATAAGTGGTTATGATGTTTACCTGACATGGGTTCTTGTGGGGATGATGGGAACGATTTTTGTTGGATATATTAACTATTTAGGGGTTCAACCTGTGGCCTTTATGCAATCGGTTTTTACAGCTCTGATTGCCATTGTAGGGATCCTTTTCATGGGTGGCGCCTTATTTAATGGATCGACAGAATTAATGGACCCTCTGTTTATCGATGGATCTAAAGGAATTTTTGCAGTATTGGTGATGACACCCTTAATGTTTGTGGGATTTAATGTCATTCCCCAAGCGGTAGAAGAAATCAATTTACCCTATAATGAAATTGGTAAAGTATTAATTCTATCCGTAGTGATGGCAGTGGCTTGGTATGTGCTCATTATTTGGGGAGTGGGAAGAAGTTTAACCCCAGCACAAATGGCCAACTCCACCCTGTCAACTGCCGATGCCATGACAGCAGTTTTTAGAACTGATTGGGGAGGAAAAATATTAGTTTTGGGAGGAATCGGTGGCATTCTCACAAGCTGGAACGCCTTTTATGTAGGGGGAAGCAGAGCGATCTATGCCATGGCTAAATCAAAAATGTTACCGGGATTTTTAGGGCAGCTACATCCTAAGTACAAAACTCCAACCAATGCCATTATACTAATTGGAATTGTTTCTTGTTTCGCACCTTTGTTAGGTCGGCCGATGTTAGTATGGTTGGTGGATGCAGGTGGATTGGCAATTGTGGTAGCTTATTTACTGGTGTCCATCGCCTTTGTTTCATTAAGAAAAAATGAACCAGATATGCCACGGCCCTTTAAAGTAAATAGCGGCATGTTTGTAGGATATACATCTATTGTACTTAGCATTGGTTTCCTTATTTTATTTTTACCAGGAATGCCTGCAGCTTTAGTTTGGCCATATGAATGGATCATGGTAGGTGGATGGGCGGCGCTAGGCGCAATATTCTATTATAAAGCAAAGAAGGATTACGGTCAGGATGCTGCCCATAAATATATGACCAATAGCTTGGATACACTGATTGGCAAAAAGGGGGAAAGTAAAATATGAAAATCCTAAGAATTAATATGACTGCCCTAGAGTATATACCACAGGAAGTCCCTTTAGAATATATAAACCTAGGGGGACGGGGGTTGACCTCTAAGCTTTTATCAGAGGAAGTAGATCCAAAATCCTTTGCCTTAGGCAGGGATAACAAAATTATCATTGCCCCTGGACTATTAAGTGGCAGCATGGCACCTTGTAGTGGCAGGGTATCGGTAGGAGCAAAAAGTCCATTGACCGGGGGCATTAAGGAAAGTAATGCAGGGGGAACCATTAGTCAATATCTGGCAGGTCATGACATTAAGGCCTTGGTGATAGAAGGTCAACCCAGTGGAAAAAATTGGTGGGTTTTAGTGATTAATGGGGATGAAGTGAAGTTTGAAGTCAGAGGGGATTTACAGGGATTAGGAAACTATGAAACCATGAATCGATTAAAGCAGGAATATGACTCTGATTGTGGGATTATGTCTATTGGACCGGCGGGAGAGCAAGGCTGTACCATTGCAAGCTTAGCTGCAACAGATTTAGAGGGTAGACCTACACGTCACGCTGCTCGGGGAGGGCTGGGAGCCGTTCTGGGAAGTAAAGGAATCAAAGCCATCGTTATTGAAAAGCCTGAGAAGATGAATAAAAAAGGTGTTCATCAAGAAGCATTTAGGGAAACTGCAAAGGAACTAGCCAAAAGCCTAGTCAGTGGAAAGGCTGCTTTAACAAAATATGGCACTGCGGTATTGGTCAATGCAATCAATGAAGTGGGAGGACTGCCTACTAATAATTATAGGACTGGATACAACCAAGAGGCAGGACAAATTAGTGGAGAGACACTACATGAATTATGCCAGGAAAGAGGAGGAACCACTGGACATCCATGTCATAGAGGTTGTGCAATCCGCTGCTCCAATGTTTTCCATGATGCCCAAGGAGAATATGTCACAGCTGGATTAGAATATGAAACCATTGCATTACTAGGATCTAATTGTGGTGTCAATAATCTAGATGAAATTGCTTCCTTAGATTATATTTGTGACGATCTTGGATTGGATACCATGGACATGGGTGGTGCATTAGGTGTGGCCATGGAAGCTGGTGTGTTAGAATTTGGAGATTATGAGGCAATGAAAAAGTCCATCTTAAGCATTGTTACTGGAGGAGACACCCTAGGTAAAATACTAGGACACGGTGCTGCATTAACCGGAAGGGTTTTAGGGGTTGAAAGGGTGCCAGTAGTGAAGGGACAGACAATGGCAGCCTATGATCCGAGAACACTGAAGGGAACGGGAGTCACCTATGCGACAACACCCATGGGAGCAGATCATACAGCTGGCAATGCACTTCCTGGAAGAGGTGGAATCGACTGTAAGGACCCACAGGGACAGACGGAATTATCTAAAAAACTACAAATTATTTCAATGGTATGTGACATATTAGGGGTTTGTATTTTTGTCGGTCCCGTGGAGGAAAACATGGCTACATTCGCTTCCTTAACGTCTAGCTTCACAGGAAAGGAAATCTCTGTAGGCGGCCTGCTAGAAGAGGGTCGTAAAATATTGAGGACAGAGGTAGCCTTTAATGAAAAGGCGGGATTAGGTAAGGAAACAAATGATTTGCCAGGGTATTTTAGAACAGAGGCCTTGCCAAACAATGGATTAACCTTTGATGTTTCTTCTCATGAACTCAATGAGTTTAAATATTAGAATCATGTAAAGCATAATTAATTATGAAAACGCTTCAGATCATCATCTGAAGCGTTTTTTATTGATACCATATTGGTTTATTTTATTATAGAGTGTTGCCAAGGAGATCCCAAGCAGTTGAGCAACTTTTTTCTTTCCCTGGACCGTTGCCCCATATTCCAATAGACCCTTAGAAATTTTATCCTTTTCTAATTCGCTTTGAGATTCTCTTAGGGGAGTGATGAAAGACCGTGGCTCATGGGGGGGCTGAGGAGGAACAGCATGATCCAAGATGCGCTCTTTGATTTTTTTGGGTAGACAATCAATTGTGATCACATCTTCATCGATCATAGTAGCAGCAAAAACCAATACATTTTGAAGCTCTCTTATATTACCAGGCCAATGATAGTGCTTTAAAGATGTCACAGTTTCGGGTGTAATGATCAAACGCTTATGTAAACTTGCACTTAATCCCACAAGAAGGGCTTCAACTAAATAAGGTATTTCTTCCTTCCGATCCCGCAGAGGCGGAAGGCGGATTGGTATGATATTCAATCGGAAATATAAGTCAGAACGAAACTCATTTTTTCTGATTTTTTCTTCTAGATCAACATTAGTTGCAGCGATGACACGAACATTTACTTTTATTGTGGTGGATCCCCCAACTCGAGTGATTGCACCATTTTCAAGGGCCCGAAGTAATTTAGATTGTAGATCTAAATCCATATCACCAATTTCATCAAGAAAAAGGGTTCCCTTATTAGCTAATTCAAATAACCCGATTTTCCCACCCTTAGAGGCACCGGTAAAGGCACCGTCTTCATAGCCAAAAAGCTCACTCAAAATCAAAGTAGGAGAAATGGACGCACAGTTGATGGCCACAAAGGGGTGGTTTTTACGATAGCTGTAGTTATGGATGGCTTGTGAAAATATATCCTTCCCAGTGCCACTTTCTCCTCGGATGAGTATGTTAGTATCACTATTGGCAACCTTTTTACCTAGGGTAATGCAGCTTTTCATGGCAGGACTTTTAGCGATAATGTCATCGAAGGTTTTAGCTGCTTTGTGATGAGAGGCCACACTACTTTTCAATTTAGAAAATTGTGTTTTCCACTGGTTTACCTTTTTTGTAAGATGTTGTATTTCAGTGATATCTTTGGCTAACACAACACCTCCTAAAATTTTTCCACCTACAGAAACAGGATAAAGATCCACAAAATATTCTCTGTCCCCTTCCTGACGATAAATATTTTTCATGGCAACCCCTGTATTAACCGCATGAGAAATTTGAGCACCCTTTCTTACGGAATTTACTTTTTTTCCTTCGATTCCATTGGGTGAGACACCAGTTAAATGGGTATAAGCTTTATTAATTTTCTTAACAATGGAATCATGGTCACAAATTAAGACTGCATCGGATATGGAATTAATAAAGTAATCAAAAAAGGGTGTGGTAATTAAACTAAGAAAGTCATTGCTTCCTGAAGTGTTAATAAATCCAGCAATTTCAAAACCATCATTTAACACAATTGTATAGGGACTCAAGTGGTGACCCGATGAGTTAGAAATATTGCTTTCAAAGACAGTTGGGAAATTCTGATTTATCACCAGTTCCACCTCTAGATTTAATGGAATACCTTGGGTAATAATCTTGATAAGGGAGTTTTGGTCAAAGACGCCCATGTAACGATTCTTTGAATCAACCACAGGAAAAAAGGGAAGGTTTCCTTTGTTTAATAATTCCACACCTTTGTGAATTGTACTTTTTGAGCTAAAAACAAATTCATGAAAAGGATGTACGAGCATTTCAAAACCCCCATATTGATAGAATCCCATGATAAATGATAATAGATGCTTGTACTATTATCCTATTCTCTTTTTTCTGAATTATACCGTAAAATAAGTTGAATTTAGTGTGTTTTCAGATAACCTTTTAGTCAGAATTGGATTAGATAAAAATGATATTAACAGAAGGAATCATTAAAAAAAGATATTAAGTAGATCTTAAATTTATTAAGAATAACAGAATAGATTGAGGAGCTTTGCAAAGGATAAGAAAAATGTGCTATATTAAATATAGAAGCATCAACGGGGCAATAGGAGGAAAACATGGAAAGAATTGTACAAGGACTGATATTAGGGTTTGTCATTGTTCTACCAGGCATGAGCGGTGGAACGGTTTTTCTGATTTTTGGATTTTATGAGCAAATGGTTAAAGACTTTGCTAAGTTAAATATCAAACCCTACATGTCATTAATTGCTGCCATGGTGGTAGGGATATTTGTGGGAGGCATGGCTTTTGCATTATTTTTTGAGAGCTATCGAGATGCAACGGCGACGTTCTTGCTAGGATGCCTCTTAGCCTCCATTAGGAGTGTTTTAAAGGGCTCTAGTCGTATGCATCAGAAGGAGTTTATCGCTCTTGCTATTGGATTGGTGGTTGGGTTTTATGTGGGAGCTGAACCCATAGGTGTTTCAGGAACCATGGAGGAAGTGAGTTGGGCAATACTCCTATTGGGAGGAGCACTATCTAGTGCAGCCATGATTATTCCAGGGGTTCCCGGAAGCTCTGTCCTCATTATGTTGGGGATCTATGACAGTATGCTATTTTATATTAAAGAACTAGATATGATCAACCTACTGATCTTCGCTACCGGTGCACTGATGGGGTTATTTCTCTTGATTAATATTCTGGAAAAGCTATATGAAAGATATCGTAATCAAGTATCTTACTTTTTTGCAGGACTGATTGTGGCTTCATCAAGGGCTTTACTCCCCAGTTCATTGAGCATTGGCATTGTTCTATTATTTCTAACTGGATTTGGGATCGTTTGGTATTGGAGCTCGAAAAATTAGGAGTGAAATATGTGTAGGAATATGGGAACGGTTATAGGGTTAAGGGTGTTTTGATCTGATGATACTAAATATAGCTAGAATTCACTAGAGGAAAACCTCTGTGAATTCTAGCTATATTTTGTTTGTGACTTGCGGAAAATAGAAAGATGAGTTACAATAATTATAAACATAAGTTTAAAAAATAAACAAAGGTTGGTGGAAACGTGAAAAAAAACTGTACTGAACGGGAGAAAGAAATAGTAGAAAAAATCCAAAGGGATCCGATGATCTCTCAGCAAAAACTAGCAATGGAACTAGGGATTGCCAGATCTTCCGTGGCAGCTCATATTACAAACTTGATGAAAAAAGGGATTGTATTGGGAAAGGGGTATGTGGTATCTCAAGAACCCTATGTGTGTGTAATTGGAGGAGCCAACATTGACATACAGGGCAAGCCAATAGAGAAGCTGATTGAGAGAACCTCCAACCCAGGCCAGGTGGAAATGTCTGTTGGTGGGGTGGGAAGAAATATTGCCCATAACCTTTCTCTCTTGCAGATCCAAACACAGCTGATTACAGCCCTGGGAAAAGATGCTTATGGAGATCAAATTTTAATAGAAAGTAGAGCCGGTGGGGTGAGGGTAGACCATAGTCTCATACTAGAAGGAGAAAGCTCTGGGGTTTATTTAGCGCTTTTGGATGAGGCTGGTGAGATGAATTTAGCCCTTTCCCAGATGGATATATTTGAAAGACTAAGTCCGGGATTTTTAGAAGAAAAGAGACATGTGTTAGCCCATGCAAAAGTCATTGTAGTGGATACTAATTTAACAAGGAATGCGATTGAATATATCATCGGTGTGGCAGAGCGGGAGGGCATTCCTTTGTTTTTAGATACAGTCTCCATTGCCAAGGCTGAGAAGGTAAAGGATTTGGTTGGGTGCTTTCACACGATTAAACCCAATGTAATGGAGTTAGAAATGCTCACTGGACATCAGATTGAAAATGATGCAGATCTGAAAAAAGGAGCAGAGGCTTTGTTGGCTAAAGGGGTTCAAGAAGTGGTGATCTCTTTAGGAAACAAAGGTGCATTTTATCATGATGGTGAGAATTATGGACAGCTTTCAAGTCCTGAAATCCCAGTGGTTAGTACAACTGGGGCTGGGGATGCATTTGTAGCAGGATTGATTTATGGAACCATAGAAAACAAAAGTCTAAGGGAAAAGGTGTTGTGGGCAATGGGCTGTGGTGCCCTAACGGCTGCGTCACAAAATACGGTTAATCAAGAAATGAGTGTCCAATCAGTTGTTTTAATTAATAAAGAAAACGTCACTGAAAAATATTTTTAAGGAGTGAAGCAATGAAAAATGTAGAGAAATATTTAGAATATGCCCCTGAGGTTAAAAAAGCAATAGCAGAGGGGCGACCCATCGTTGCCCTAGAGTCCACCATTATCTCCCATGGAATGCCCTATCCCCAAAATGTTGAGACGGCAAAAAAGGTGGAAGACATGATCAGAGAAGGTGGTGCTGTGCCAGCCACCATCGCAATAGTAAAGGGAAAGATTAAGGTAGGACTAACAGAAGAAGAACTGATGTTTTTAGGTCAGTCCAAGGATGTTGTTAAGGCCAGTCGCCGAGACTTACCCCTTATTATTGCAAAGGAATTGAATGGTGCCACCACAGTGGCTTCCACCATGATTATAGCAGCCCTAGCAGGGATAAAGGTCTTCGTAACCGGTGGCATTGGAGGGGTTCATCGAGGGGCCCAAGAAACATTAGATATTTCTGCGGATTTAATGGAACTAGCCCAAACAAATGTGGCAGTGGTATGTGCTGGGGTAAAATCAATTTTAGACATCGGATTGACATTAGAAGTGTTAGAAACCCATGGTGTGCCAATCGTAGGCTATCAAACTGAAGATTTCCCAGCCTTTTATACAAGAAAAAGTGGCTATGGAGTGGACTACGCTGTGGCAAACGTTGAGGAACTGGCCCGTGCACTGAAGGCAAAGTGGGACTTAGATCTAAAGGGCGGTGTTGTGGTTGCCAATCCAATACCAGAGGCCTATGCCATGGACGAGGCACTAATCACCCAAGCCATTGATGAGGCAGTACAAGAAGCCGCGGCAAAGGGAATCCAGGGGAAGGAAACAACGCCATTTCTATTAACTAAAATAAAAGAAATAACAGAGGGTAAAAGCCTAGAGTCAAATATTGAATTAGTCTTTAACAATGCCAAAATAGGGGCTGAATTGGCAGTGGCTTTACACCGATTAAGTTAAGAGAAAAAGGAAGACAATAGACTATTGAAAAGCCATCATAATCTCCGATACTTTATTAGCCCTTTTGTGTAAAACTGACAGTAAAGTGATTCCCTTGGGCACTTCGTTTAAAGGAAAAGAGACCATTGTTTTGCTGAACCAGATTATGAACAATATGTAGGCCTAAGCCACTGCCGGTTTCTTTAGTGGTAAATCCCTTCTGGAAGATTTGATTTGCTAAATTGTCATCAATAAGAGGGACGTTATTAATGACTTCAAAAACGATGTCATCAAGTTCTTTTCGAATATTAACTGTTAATTTTTTTTGTGATGCCTCAACGCTCTCTAAAGCTTCAATGGCATTTTTCAAGAGATTGGTTAGGATTTTAGTAAGGGCATATAAAGAGACAGAGGGAACTTCCTCTAGCTTCACAGAGTGAACCTCCACCTCAATACCAGATTGTCTGGCAGTGGTAATGGCATTAAAAAGAGTGGACTCGATTTCAGGGATACCAATTTCATACTGACCATGGATCAGCTTACCCTCTCTACCTACTGTTTTCACATAATCTAAGGCATGGGTAGGATGGTCTAGTTCTAAAAGACCTTGGATAATTTGTAAATGATTTGAGAAATCATGCTTATACATGCGAAGTCTTTCATTCATCTGTTCTGTAAGTGTTAAACGATAATGGGTTACTTCTTTTTCACTTGCCAGCTTAGAAAAGACAATGAATGTCATAATAATCCAGAGTCCCGACAATAGACTAACAAAGGCAAGAAGACGAAAACTGCTACGCAGGCCTCTTTGGGTAGAAACAATTAACTCATCAGCAGGTACGGTGCCTATTAAAATGGCATCCATCTCCCTAACCGGTGAATAGGCAATGGCATGGGGAATTTGATTTAAATCAACCTCCATGACCCCATGTGAAGCATGACTAGAGAAAGCATCCCATACTTCCCCTGGCAACTTCTTTAGGGAAGAAGTAAATAGAGGGAGAGTAGGCTCTTGATAAAGTAAAATTTCACTAGAGGAACCTAGGGAGATATCAGCATAAAGAGATGTAAAAGCTTCCTGATCAATGATAATAAAAAAATAACCGATGACTGAATCTCCTGATATGGGGTAGATGGGTTCCATCATAAATAAAACATGCTCTTGGTCCAAACTGTTAAACAGGGAACCGGCTTCAACATAGTGCCAATTCTCTTGCCTACTAGCGTCTCGCATATATTCATAGTTTGGATCTGTTAAAAACACTGTTTCATCAAAATGTAAGGCTGTGTCAGATTTAATGAGTAGCCCCTCAGCAGAAATGGCAAAGGAGCTGTCGACTAAATAGCTACTTTCGCTGATTTCTAATGACTTTCTTTCAATAAAAGTAACAAAATTTTGACGATAAGAAAGGCCTATATTAGAAAATTCTTGGAACCCCTTTTGTACACCTAGTTGTTTCGTGAACTGATGTGCTAGCTGCTGAATATCATGTAAGTTCAAGTCAATGGATTGAGACACCTGAAAAAGGGTTTGTTCCATGGTTTCAAGCTTTTCTTCAGACACTGTATCCAATGTACGATTATAAATAAAAAATAAGTTCAAGAAAATAGGCGCATAAATTAATAATAAAAATAAAACCAATAAATGAATCGGTAGTTTCTTAACTTTGTTAAAAAAGTTGGCTATTGTGTTCAATATGTCACCTCCACATCTAAATAAAGCGGTTTGCTCTATATGTAATATACCATAGGAACAGGGTGTATACAATTGTTTCAGGTGAATATAGCCAAATCCTACTGGGGTAAAAAAGTTGAGGGTATTAAAAGAGTTTGGGCGTTACCCCTTATATTTAAGCAGAATAAAGTTTATAATAGAGTAGTGGTAAATAAATATTTTGAAAAAGGAGAATGAATATGACTCAAGAACATAATGGAAAAGGAAATTGCTGCGGAGGTGGACATCACCATCATCATGAACATGACCATGAGCCTTGTAATCATGAACATGACCATGAGAATTGTAACCATGACCATGATCATGAGGAGCCTAGAACCCTTTATTTAATGCTTGATGACAACAAAGAACTAGCTTGTACAGTTTTAATGGTATTTGACGTAGGAGAAAAAGAATACATTGCCCTGCTTCCAAAAGAAGAGGGAAAAAGTGATGAAGATCAAGATGTATTGTTATACGAGTTCAAAGAGGATGATGAGGGCCTTGAACTATTTAATATTGAAGATGATGCTGAGTTTGATGCCGTATCTCAAGCTTTTTTCGAGCTGGTTGAAGAAGAAGAGCAAGAAGAATAAGAAGAACAAGCAGAATAGTAGTCTTGCATGCCTTTAAACAAGGGTCCATCCTATGAAAACAGTATATTTGCTAAATTTCGGCAGGTAATATATAATGAAGCAATGAATAATATATTTAATACTGTTCCTATTAGGATAGGGTTTTGTGTAGGAGGGACCATAGGTGAGATATGTACCCATTGAATATGTAACGGAAGGTAGTTTTTTGGCACAGCCGCTTTTAAGTCCTAGTGGACAAGTACTACTGTCTAGAGGTGCTAGACTAACACCAGGAATTGTTGATAAAATCAAACGAGCGGGTTTTTACTCAATTTACATACTAGATAACATTAGTGACCAAGAAATAGAGGACATCATTAGACCAGAGGTAAGACAGCGAGCCATTAGTACATTTAGGCAACTAGCATTGGTTGCTGGACGAGATGGAAAGCAGACCAAGGGACAACAACGGGAGATGGAAAAAAACATTGTAGACTTAAATCAGCTGATGAAATCTGTGGTGGATGATATTTTTAATCAAAAGGATTTAGTCATGAATCTAATTGATATTAAAAATATTGATAGTTATACTTATTCTCATTCGGTGAATGTCATGCTTCATGCTGTCTTATTGGGAGTGGGGATGGATTTAAATCGAAACCAGATATATGATTTGGCAGCGGGGTCCATGCTACATGACATCGGAAAAATTTTTGTACCTGAGGATATTTTGAAAAAGCCCGGGGCCTTAAGCCAAGAAGAATATAAAATTATTCAGGAGCATACCAATCGAGGGTTTTCATTTTTAAAGGAGCATACGGAATTATCTGCTGTGGCACGAATTGTGAGTTTGCAGCATCAAGAGAGAGTGGATGGAACAGGATATCCCTTTAAGCTTAAGGACAAAGAAATCCATACATTTTCTAAAATCACGGCGGTTGCAGACGTTTATGATGCATTGATTTCGAATCGTCATTATCGAAGAGCATTACCTGTTAATGAAGCCTTAGAATATATCATGGGATCTGGTGGTAGTCTTTTTGATATCAAAATGGTGAAGGCCTTTGTGCAAAAGGTAAACCCATATCCCATTGGCACCCTTGTGAAGCTAAGCAATAGTTTAAAGGGAGTTGTGGAAGATGTAAATAGTCCCTTTTATTTACGACCCATTGTCAAGATACTTAGGGAAAATGGCCAAGAGGTTAAACCTTGGTTATCTGACCTGACAAAGGAGTACACACTAGTAATCGAAGACATTATTTATGAATTATAATATGAAGACGATAAATAGCGTAACAAAAAAACTTTGAGATCTCTCGAAGTTTTTTTGTTACGCTATTATGCTAATGATCGTATTGCGTAACTGATTATGGGTTAAACTGAAAAATGGTAGAAGGGATTTTGGAATTTTTGTTGAATTTGATTAGATACACTGATAGGGACATGATACTGAAGAAAAAGATAAATGATAATAAATAAAAAGATAGGGGGAAATTAGGATGGATTTACATACAATTCGAAACTATGAAACGTGGTTAACAGATCCTTATTTTGGAGAAGAAACACGTAAGGAATTACAGGAAATCAAAGGCAATGCAAAGGAGATTGAGGATCGCTTTTATAAAAACCTAGAGTTTGGAACAGCAGGACTCAGGGGAATTATTGGAGCTGGAACCAATCGCATGAATATTTATACTGTCAGAAGGGTCACACAGGGCTTAGCGGACCATATTAAAACCCAGGGGAAGGATGCCATGGCAGGTGGGGTTGTCATTGCCTATGATTGTCGTCATTTTTCAAAGGAATTTACCCAGGAAGCAGCCTTAGTCTTAGCAGCCAACGGTATTAAAGCCTATGTTTTTGAGGATCTACGACCTACGCCAGAGCTTTCCTTTGCGGTGAGACAATGTAAAGCTACTGCTGGAATTGTCATCACTGCCAGCCACAACCCACCAGATTATAATGGCTACAAAGTGTATTGGGATGATGGGGCTCAAATTAATACATTCCTAGCAACAAAGATAATAGACGCCATTGATCAAATACCAGACTTTAATACCATCAAACGGATCGAACAAAAGGAAGCTGAATTTTATGGGCTTTATCATGAATTGGGAAAGGAAATGGATGATCTCTATATAGAGGAAGTGAAGGCCCAATGCCTACGACCTGATCTCATCAAAAAAGAGGGAAAGGATTTCAAGGTGATCTTCACGCCATTACACGGAACGGCTAATTTACATATCCGACAGGTATTGAAGGAAGTAGGCTTTGAACAAGTGATTGTGGTACCAGAGCAGGAATGTCCAGATCCTAACTTTTCAACGGTGAAATCTCCAAACCCAGAAGAACGAGAGGCCTTTGCCTTGGCAATTGAACTGGCTGAAAAAGAAGGGGCTGATTTAATCATTGGAACGGATCCAGATGGGGATCGTGTGGGAGCCGTGGTCAAAAATAAAACAGGCCAATACATTGTACTGACAGGAAATCAAACCGGAGCCCTTTTAATACATTATATCTTGGATAATTTGAAGGATAAGAATGAAATTCCTGTAGACGGTAAAATCATAAAAACCATAGTGACAAGTGAGATGGGAACCAAGATTGCAGCCAATTACGGTGTAGAGATGCTGAACACCCTAACTGGATTTAAGTTCATTGCAGAACAAATAAAGGGATTTGAGTCAACGGGGAAGGGAGCATTTATTTTTGGATATGAGGAGAGCTATGGATACTTAAAAGGAACCTATGCCAGAGATAAGGATGCTGTGGTTGCGGCCATGCTGATTTGTGAAATGGCGGCCAGCTATAGAGAGAAAGACATGAACCTATATGACGGGCTCTTAGCTCTTTATGAGGAATATGGATATTTTGCTGAAGGGTTAAAATCCATTACCCTCAAGGGAAAAGAAGGTTTGGAAAAAATCCAAAGCATAATAGAAAAGCTGAGAAGTCAGCCAATTAAAAAAGTCGGTGACCGCAAAGTCTTAATCCTAGAGGATTATCTATTACAGCAAAGAAAAGACATGGTAACTGGAAAAGTGGAGACCATGATGTTACCACCATCCAATGTTCTCAAACTGAAACTAGAGGGAAATGCTTGGATTACATTGAGACCTTCAGGAACTGAACCCAAGCTGAAAGTATATGGAGCAGTTCAAGAAAAAACATTAGAAGAGAGTCATAAAAAGCTAGAAGAGATCATAGAATATATGTTAGAGGTAATTAAATAAAGCAGATAGAGTACAGAGGGGGAGAAGCGTAGTTTCTCCTTTTCTTTGTCAATACAATGGGAAATCATGGTTTCATATTATTTATGTATTGGAAACCTAGAGGGAGTGAAGACGATGAAAGTACTCATCATTGATGATGAAAAGCTACTGGTGAAGGGCTTGAGAAAGAGCTTCGAACAAGAGGGCTTTGATGTATCCGTGGCCTATGATGGTGAAGAAGCCCTCAGAGTTTTTGAAAGTGGAAGCTTTGATTTTATTATACTAGATTTGATGCTACCTAAAATTGATGGCATCACTCTCTGCAATCGAATACGGCAGCAGTCGGACGTCTTTATTATTATGTTAACCGCAAAGGACGGAGATATTGATAAAATTTTAGGATTAGAATTAGGGGCCGATGACTATATGACGAAGCCCTTTAATACCCGAGAGTTAATTGCTAGAATGCGAACATTGATACGAAGGCAAGAAAAAGGTGAAGTTAAAAAAGATGAATACCAGTTTAGGGATCTAATGGTAGACATCGGATCTCGTACTGTCAATCGGGGAGAAGAAGTGATTAATCTGACACCCAAGGAATTTGATATTTTGGTACTACTCATTAGAAACAAAGGAAGGGTATTTGGCCGAGAAGAAATTTTTCAGCTTGTTTGGGGAGAGCCCTGTTATGATACACGAACCATAGACGTGCATGTGAAAAACCTAAGGGAAAAGTTAAAGGATATTAAAACAAAGGGACCAATGATTGAGACAAAATGGGGCGTAGGTTATTACTTTAGGAAGGACTGATGATGCTGTGTTGTGGTCTTCGATCAAGCAAAAATTAATCGTCATTTATATTGTGTTGATTTTTATTCCCTTAGCATTGATTAATTATTTATCCATCGAGAATATGACAAGGTCTGTTCTACGGGAAATTGAGATTAATTCTCTGAAGACTGCCAATGTTGTCAGTAGTCTTAGTCGAAACTACTTTGATGACGCCATTGAGCTTAAGGGTGCCATTAGGCAATACAGTCCTTCTATAGAGGGACGAATCCTTGTGCTAGATAATCAGAAAAGAGTACTGGTGGACAGCTTTAGCATTTTTGAGAATGAACATATCGATAATGCAGAAATAAGAGCAGCCCTCAAGGGAGAAGAGCAGATTAACTACTATGAAATTGATAAGCGAATTTTACAGGTTGCTGTGCCTATTTTCACAGGAGCCGGGGAGGGACGTGTGGGATTAGGAGTGGTTTTAATCTCCACGGATGTTGAGGATGCATTTGTAAGCATTGATGAGTTTAGGAGACAATTGAGGGCCATTTCCATAGGTGCGGCCATTGTTGGGTTGCTGGTGGCGGCCTTTGCCAGTGTACAAATCGCCAAACCTATTAGTAGTCTCTCCAAGGCAGCGAAAAAAATAGGACAAGGGGAGTTAGGTAAGCAGGTAGAAGTAAAGGGACGAGATGAAATCAGTCGATTAGGTGAGAACTTCAACCAAATGAGTGAAGCCCTTTACCGTATGGATCAAAGTAAAAAACAGTTTATTGGAGATGTCTCCCATGAATTAAAGACGCCACTTGCTTCCATGAAGGCTCTCATTGATTCACTGCTCTATGGAGAAGACGACATCGAGATATATCGTGAATACTTAGGGGATATGGATTCGGAAATCGATCGATTGAGTAATCTGATACGCTCCTTGTTATCCTTAACGAAGATTGAAGGACAGGATTTAAACCTAGACACAGTGAATTTAGAGGCGTTGTTAAGGACTTCTATAAAGATCGTAAAACCCTTAATAGAGAAAGCCCAAGTGGAGATTAAAGTGGACTTCCAGGATGCTCCTATGATCATATGTGATGAAGAACGGATTAAGGAAGTTCTCATCAATTTGATTGATAATGGAATTAAGTATCGTGATGACCAAAAGGAAGTACAATGGATTGTCATTGAGGGACGCAAAGAAAAGGAAAGCTACGTACTTTATATTAAGGATAATGGATTAGGAATTGGAGAAGCACATCTAGAATTAATATTTGATCAATTTTATCGAGTAGACCTTTCACGCTCTAGAGAAACCGGTGGCGCTGGGCTGGGACTTTCCATCGTTAACCGAATTTTAGCTAGACATGACTGGACAATGAGGGCAGAAAGTCAATTAAATCAAGGCACATCCTTGATAATTGAAATACCTAAGACATCATTTAGCGATTCTTTATAATTTCTTTACATTTCTTTAGGGACTCTTCACACTAAAGGGGTATAATAAGAGTAAGTAACCGACAAGGCACTAATTTCAGAGGAGATGATGTAAATGAAAAGGATTTTTATAATACTATCAATTGTTTTACTGGTGATTACATTGGGGGCTTGTGCACAAAGAACAGTTGAGGAACCTCCGACTGATGATCCAAATAATGGAGATGTGGTGGTAGACCCAGATCCTCAAGGCGAGACACAGCTGGTTACTTTGTATTTTATGAACCAAGAGTATGTTTTAACAGGTGATGCGGATTTAGACATGGTAATCCCCGTGGAACGAGAAGTGATCTTTGGTGAGAAACCACTAGAAGAAGTGGTGGTAGCTGAATTACAAAAAGCCCCGGAGGATGAAGACTTAACCACTGTATTAGAAAACATCAGCGTATTAAGTGTTGAGCGAGTAGATGAAATCGCATACGTAAATCTATCCAGTGAAAACCTATCTGGAGGATCCATGACAGAGGTTGGATTGTTACAGCAGGTTATTATGACTTTAACAGAGCTTGAAAATGTAGAACAAGTACAATTTTTAGTAGATGGAAGTAAAAGAGAATCCTTAATGGGACATTTCCTAATCGAAGAACCAATTGGAAGAGAAGATATGGGGCAATAATAAAAAAACGATAGATGTAATGAATAAATATAAGAAGCCTAGTGATTTTACTAGGCTTCTTATATTTATATGCACTATGAGTCGATGCAGTGACATGGGCAAATTATATTTGTGAGAACACCGTAAATCTGATATCATATGATAAGTAGTAGGTGGTGAGGGCTATATAAAATTATCATTCCTTGTGACCTGTTGGAGGACTTTTAGGAGGACAATCATGGCTTTTATAAATACGTTTTATGAAATTTTTATTTTATTTATTTTAATGGCGGTTGGCTATGGAGCTAAGCGATATAATATATTAAACAATCAACTGGGAAAAGGCATTAGTAATCTAATACTAAATGTCACTTTACCTGCATTAATTATTAAATCCATGCAATTTGAGTTTTCTTCTGAGCTCTTAAGAATGAGTATGCAAATTATGTTGATCTCTTTATTAAGCTATGGCATTGCCATTGGAATTTCCTATGCTGCCACTAAAATGATGAAATCAGATGGAACCCAACGAGATGTATTTCAATGCATTCTCATTTTTTCTAATGTAGGATATATGGGTTACCCTGTTGTCAATGCCATATTTGGTGAAATGGGGGTCTTTTATACGGCACTCTTTAACCTACCCTTCAATTTTCTAATGCTAACCCTTGGAGTGGCATTACTTCGTCGTAGTGGTACTGGACATCAGAAAAAAACAGATATAAAGGCTATTCTTTCAAATCCTGCCATTATTGCCGTGGGACTGGGCTTTATTCTCTTTTTATCTCCCTGGACATTACCCTATGTGATCTATGGTGCATTAGATGGGTTAGGGGAGACCACAACACCCCTGGCGATGCTGGTGATTGGGTCGTTGTTGGCAGATATCCCCATAAAGGAAATGTTCAATGAAAAGAAGCTCTTAACTGTTTCTTTTTTTAGATTGGTACTCACCCCAGCAGTAGTCATGCTGGTACTCCACTTATTTGGAGTAGAGGGGATATTGCTAGGGGTACCTGTGGTGATTATGGCCATGCCAGCCGCAGCCAATATACCTGTTTTTGCAACGATTTACGAATCGGATTATTATTTAGCCTCCAAGGGCGTTTTAGTGACAACACTTTTATCACTTCTAACGATCCCCTTGTTGACATTAATGTTATAATGTTTAAAAGACAAAAAGTTAGATTTCAGAAAGTATTAGATCTAAGAAAAGGATAGGAGGGAAAACATGAACAAAAGGATGCTCAGTTTATTTGTCATGATACTTCTAACGGTCCAGTGGGTGACAGTTGGGGTGCAAGTAAATGCAGCAAACCCTAGTCATGAACAAATTAAAGAAATCATTGAAGAGGTGGCCCTGGAAAAAAATATCCCGGCTGTGATATTAAAGGCAATTGCAGACAAGGAAAGTAAATTCCGACAATTTACTGATAGCGGGGCGCCCTTTGTAAGTAATGGAAATACAGGGATTATGCAGGTGAATCGAGTTCACCACGGAACCTATGATGTCCAGCGATTAAGGGAAGATCTGCGTTACAACATAGAAGCTGGGGCAGATATATTACAAAGTAAATGGGATTGGAGTGTTGTCCCTACAATTGGAGATGGGGATCCTAATATTGTTGAAAACTGGTATTTCGCATTGTGGGCATATAATTCGTGGGATGGCAGAAATAACCCAAATATACATGGTAGTGGCGTATATCAAGAGGAGCTATTACAGCTGGTAAGGGAAAAGTACAATCAACCCGTTACTTCTATTGATTGGAGTTTGATTCCTAGAAGTGGCACACCATCAGGAGGAACACAAGTTGCAACCCCTGAAAAACATCACTATGCTGTGGCAGAAGAGAAGAAGGAAGAAAAGATTTTTGTGGTCACACGCTCTGGTGGAAATCGCTCCATCTTTAGAGATGTAGCGGATCATCAACAAGAAATGTACATAGAGTCAATTGTAAAAGAAGAAATTATGTCCGGTGTGGGACAAGAACTTTTTAAGCCCGATGATCTCATTACCCGTGAACAAGTAGCTAAAGTCATTGTAGATGCATTGGACTTAGAAGTGGTGGATGAAACAATGGCGGTATCTAAAATAGTTGACTGGCATGAAGTATCTGGATGGGCTCGAGACTTTATGTCAATAGTTTATCAACTGGAAATTATGACTGGATATGAGGATGGCACATTGAGGCCAAGTGATTTCGTCACCCGAGAACAAGCGGCAGTGATTTTAGCAAGTGGATTAAATACAAATACGATGATCATGACAGCTGAGCCCTATGAGGATCAAGAAAAAATCAGCCCTTGGGCCATAGACAGCATCAATGAATTAAAAACATTGGGAATATTGCAAAGAGATAACAGGCTACGACCTAAGGATTATATCACCCGGGCTGAGTTTAGTAAGTGGATTTATTATCTCCTGCGATATGACAGTGATGCATTAAGACTTCAGTAATTTGTTGCGCTAAATCCATGATTAAGCTGAGTCGGATATGGTGAATGGTTGAATTGATTTTCTCATCGTTTGGAGCAACAATTCCGATTAGTGAAAGATCACCAACAGAAGGTAGGGCTTTACCCACACCCTTGCCTGGAGCAATGGGACCTGGGCGGAGCGTTATGAATCCCACCTGTTCACTGTCACCAAGGCTTGCGTCGATGGCTAGAATAAAAGCATTTGGATGTTTCTGTTTGAGCATCGTAATTGTGTTTTTGAGGTTCAAAGCATGAATAGGCTGACCCAGAGTGCCATAAATGAGATGTGGAAAGTGCTTCTGTAATAGAAGACTACCCACTAAAGGACCTAGGGCATCGCCGATACAGCGATCGGTACCGATACAAAGGACAATAAATTCATCAGGGAGATTCAGGGATAAATAGCGGACAAACTGAGGAATCATCTGTGGATTTTTATAATGATAGCTAACCAAAAGAAACACCCCCTATATATGTTATATATATAGGGGGTGTTTGCAATTTATGACTAAAGGAGGGGGAATAGCTTATTCATTATTCAATAGATAATATTCTACAATCAATTCATCAAGCTCTTGACTCAAATCCACAATGTCATAGGTGGCCCTACCTTCATCTAATGAGCGACTAAGTTGTTCTTTAAGTTCTTCGATGCGATCTTTTAAATTATTAATATGATTCACCTAGTATCACTCCATTCTTATGGTTAAGAGCACCTACGGTGGACTTGGAACCCGCATACCAATATTTTACTGGAATGGTACGCTTGTCCATATTATACCACTAAATAAAGGGATTAAACATTACGTGGAGATTACCATAATATTAAATAAGTATTACAGAAACTTAAAGTAGATGCCTAGGGAAAAACAGTGGTAAATTAAATAGAAAACAGAACATAAAAAAACAAAATATAGGACTAGGACAAGTCTCTCAATGATAAAATATAATGGAGAGATTGAGGTGAAAAAATGGAGAGTGCTTTTCAGTGGATGACAAAGGAGTTGATGGTTCTTTTTATTGCGGCTCTGCCAATTATGGAGCTAAGGGGAGCGATTCCCATAGGGGTTTCCATGGGAATACATCCATTACACGCCACAATTTTAGGGGTTGTGGGGAGTTTACTACCAGTGCCTTTTTTATTATTATTCCTAGAGCCGGTTTTTGAAAAACTAAAAAAGTCCAAGTTTTTTTTCAAGTTTATTCAACGTACTGTGAAAAAAACCAGGAAGAGCAGTGAAAGAATTCGAAAATATAGTACATTAGGACTGGTACTGTTTGTGGCAATACCCTTGCCTACCACTGGGGTATGGAGTGGGTGCTTGGCGGCAAAACTATTGGCGGTTCCATTTAAGTATGCCATGCCTGCCATCGCAGTAGGAGCCTCCATTGCTGGTACGATTATGTTTATTCTGAGTTATATTGCAATAAAAATCTAATCCAGTCTTCAAGTGAAGTTTCATATATGTAAAAAAAATGTTGACATATATAAAACCCAATGGTATTATGTTTTCAGTGAGAAATTAAATAGAAATCTTGATGCCTTATCAAGAGTGATGGAGGGGAAGGGCCCGATGAAATCCGGCAACCATAGAGTGTATGGTGCTAAGTCCCTCAGAATTTTGGTTCTGAAAGATGAGGAAATATTGAAAGACAACCCTCTTCTGATGAGCCCATCATATTAAGAGGGTTTTAATTTTTTATATAGTTTCAGTTGAGTCGGGTATATTAATAGGGACTTGCGAAAGCCTAAGGACAGGGTATATGAATAGGCTACATAGACAACAAAGAAACAAAGAAATAGAGGAGGCTTATAAATGGGAAAAAGATTATTTACTTCAGAGTCTGTTACAGAGGGACATCCAGATAAGATCTGCGATCAAATTTCAGATGCTGTATTAGATGCGATTTTCGAGAAGGATCCAAAGGCAAGAGTTGCTTGTGAAACAAGTGTGTCCACAGGACTTGTATTAGTGGCAGGAGAAATTACAACTGATTGTTATGTGGACATCCCTAAGGTGGTTCGTAGAACCATTGCGGAAATTGGCTACACCCGTGCAAAGTTTGGATTTGACAGTGACACATGCGCTGTATTAACTGCCATCAATGAGCAGTCACCTGACATTGCCCAAGGTGTAAATGAAGCCTTAGAAAATAGAGCTGGAGAAGTGACCGATGGGCTAGAGTCCATCGGTGCTGGAGACCAAGGAATCATGTTTGGATTTGCCTGCAACGAAACACCTGAATTAATGCCCTTACCGATTTCATTAGCCCATAAGCTAGCAAAGCGCTTATCAGATGTCAGAAAGAACGGGACCTTGGATTACTTAAGACCTGATGGAAAAACACAGGTAACTGTAGAATATGATGGAGATAAACCCAAAAGAGTGGACACCATTGTTATTTCTACACAGCATAGCCCTGAAGTAGATCACAAAACAATTGAGAGAGACTTAATCGAGTATGTCATCAACAACATTGTACCAGCGGAATTAATTGATGCAAAAACAAGATATTTAATTAATCCAACTGGACGATTTGTCGTGGGTGGACCCCAAGGAGATGCGGGCTTAACCGGTAGAAAAATTATTGTAGATACCTATGGTGGATATGCCCGTCATGGCGGAGGTGCTTTCTCGGGGAAAGATCCAACAAAGGTAGACAGATCAGCTGCCTATGCTGCTAGATATGTAGCGAAAAACATTGTTGCCGCAGGCCTAGCTGATAAATGTGAAATTGAGCTGGCCTATGCCATTGGAGTGGCGCAACCGGTATCTATTTTAGTTGAAACATTTGGAACAGGAAAAGTAGATGAAGACAAGATGATCGAACTTGTCCACAAATATTTTGACCTAAGACCAGCTGCCATCATTAGAGACTTAGACCTAAGAAGACCAATTTATCGCCAAATTGCAGCCTATGGACACTTTGGACGTACCGATGTAGATTTACCATGGGAAAGAACTGATAAGGCTGAAGCCTTGAGAGCAGAAGTACTTTAATTAAGACATACAAGTAAAAAGCTTATTTCCTTTAGTGATTCACAGAGGAAATAAGCTTTTTTTCGTGATTTAAACTTATTCCATAAGGAATGCCACTGAATCAGTAGGGGAATAAGCCCCGTTCTCTCTTCGCCAAAAACTCACTGCAGCGCTACAATAGAACTACCGGTAATACTTGAAGGTGCACCTTCCAAAAGGAAGGGTTAAAGTGAATCAAGATTTTGAAGCAAGGGTGTTGGAGGCAAAGGCAGGAAACAGACAGGCAAAGGAATGGATTGTTTTTAAATTAAATCCCTTAGTGATCTCACACAGTGGTAGATATGGAGGATGTAAAGGATATGATGAGGATGCCATTCAGGATGGTCGTATGAAGATACTAGAAGCAATAGAGACCTTCGATTTAGAAAAGGGTGTTCCGTTTTTGGGCTATGTTGCATTAGCTGTACAACACTTTTATCAAAACAGGAGAAGGAAACAGCGAATTCATCTATCCCTGGATTCGCCTATAGGAAATGGAGTTGAAGAAGAAAATGGGACTTGGATTGACCTGATTGTAGATGAGTCAGTAGAGATTGAAGAAGATCTCATTAGAAAAGAGACCCATCAATGGATACATGAAAATATGAGTTGTTTAAGCCAAGGTCAGCAACAGGTGGTGAGGGACTTTTATTTTAATAAACATTCTTTAAAAACAATTGCAGCCAAAAGAGGGGTACATCCCATTACTGTGGCAAAGACAAAGGGGCTGGCATTAAGGAAGTTAAGACGTCAGGCTACGTAAAAACTCATTTTCTCTTGATTTTGTCATTCTGAACACAGTGAAGAATCTTGAATTTTAAACCTTCAAGACCCATTCGCTACGCTCAGGGTGACAATTCTTACGCAGTCTGACGTCTCCTAGAGATGTAATTTCATGAAAAAAGCTAAGGTAACTTCTGGGGATGTAAATAAAGGGTGATTTGGTAGAATTAACAATAGTTTGATTTATCTTAATTGACAGATATAACTATGTCTAATATAATTACACTGGCGTTTACGACAAAAATTGACAAATATTTACCAATTTCTACATTTTATCAAAAGAAGCATCGTCTGTGAATGCAACATTCATAAATTTTATGTAAAGGAGCTTACATTATGGAAAGTACAAAAAACGTAAAAAGAATCAGAAAAGGCTCAATCAAGATGAAGCTAGTTGTGATACCATTAATTGTATCATTATTAGCTGTAGGTGCCATTGGTTTTCTTTCTACACATTTCACTAGAGACAGTATGCTAGAACAGATGAGAGAAGATGGGTTTTATACAGCGGAACGGTTGATAGGAAGGATAGAGGACAATAATGACTCCTTGGAAAGCATGGATGAAG
The DNA here is from genome assembly GCF_000016985.1 of Alkaliphilus metalliredigens QYMF. Lineage (NCBI taxonomy): Bacteria > Bacillati > Bacillota > Clostridia > Peptostreptococcales > Natronincolaceae > Alkaliphilus > Alkaliphilus metalliredigens. Next base: position 766,493 of record NC_009633.1, read on the forward strand.
TACTAGAGGATCAAATCAGAGGGGTAGCTAATGTTGTCATGGGAAACAGAGCAATTATCAGCAATGAGTATTTGGTGGAGCTAGCAGCACAATTAGATGTACATAGAATTCACTATTGGTCTACTGATACCATGAAAATCGCATATACTGCAACCGATGGTTTTGTGGGTCTAGATGCCCCAGTGGAACATGTACTACATGATTTTCACGCCAGTGGTGCTGCTGAAATCATGGAAGAAGCAAGACAAAGTGCAGAGACAAATGAATCCTTTAAATTTGGCTATGTAAAAACACCAGATGGGGATGTTATACAGGTGGGGATCTCCGCTGATCGCATCCATGAGCTAACGGAAAACTTAAGTTATCAAAGTTTGGTAGAGGATTTAGCTGACAATGAGAAAGTCGTTTATGCACTCTTTATAGATAGAAACCTAGAGGCCCAGGCCCATAGTAATCGGGAGCGAATCGGAATCGAGCTTGACGATGAAGGTAGTATCGCAGCAGCAGTAAATGGGGAGTCCTACGCTTGGGAGTATTTCTATGAGGCAGCAGATTTGAATGTATATGATGTTTTACTGCCCATTGAGATTGAAGGACAGCATCTGGGTGCCATTAACATCGGATTTTCCATGGCGGAGGTTGATTCAGCAATCAGTAGAAATATAATGATGGTTGCAATTACAGGTATTGTTGCATTTATTATCCTTGGGATGGTACTTTTCACCCTATCTAATGATGCAGTAAAAACATTAAATAAGCTAAAGGATCAAATGGCATTGATGGGTAACGGCGACTTCACTAAGGATGTGTCTCAGGATATCATCAATAAAAATGATGAATTTGGAGAAATTGGCCATGCCATAAAAAGCATGCAAACCACCATCAAAGCAATGATTAGCAACATAGCCAACACCTCCCAGCAGCTGGCGTCTTCCTCGGAGGAGCTAACCGCCACCAGTCAACAGTCTGCCACCGCAGCAGATGAAGTGGCTAAAACAATCGAGGAAATCGCTGGAAGTGCAAATGAGCAAGCAAAGGACACGGAGAATGGTGTTTTAAAAACAGATGAACTCAGTAAGATTATAGAAGAAGATTTAAAGGATATGGAAGAAATAAATAACACCATAGAACAGTTAACCATCCTAAAGGATGATGGGATTGGAATCGTAAAAGAATTAACCAATAAAACAAACAATAGTGATCAAGCCATCAAGACAATTTATCAAAGTACTGTGGATACAAATGAAAGTGCAGAAAGAATTGGAGAAGCCAGCAAAATCATTGAAGGAATTGCAGAGCAAACTAATTTGTTAGCCCTAAATGCGGCTATAGAAGCTGCAAGAGCAGGAGAAGCGGGTAAAGGCTTTGCCGTAGTGGCTGAAGAAATCCGTAAGCTAGCTGAACAATCTACAGTTTCCGTAAATGAGATCGATGAGATGCTGAAAAAGCTACAGAGTAACTCTCAAAGTGCTGTAAATGTGATGGAGACCGTGCTATCTACCATTAAAGAGCAAGTAGAGAGTGTTTCCATGACAGAGGGTAAGTTTGACGGGATTGCTGAGCAAGTAGAGCGTGTCAGAGCAGTTGTGAAGAAGTCAACGGACTCCGTCAACGTAATGAACCTCACAAAGGATGAATTGGCAAATATCATGCAGAGCTTGGCCGCCGTTGCAGAGGAAAATGCAGCGGGAACAGAGGAAGCCTCTGCTTCAGTGGAGGAGCAAACAGCCTCTATGGAAGAAATAGCTAGTTCAAGCGAGTCATTGGCTCGATTGGCAGAAGATATGCAAGAGAGTATTAGTAAATTTAATTATTAAAAAACAAAGAGATTCTTAGGATTCACAGGAATAAGCTTATTTCCTTTTGCAACTTGCAAAAGAAGTAAGCTTTTCTTCTGTTTTAAATCCCATTGAAAGGCTTATTAGAACAAAGATAAGAGGTCCTCAATAAAAAAATTCAAAAATCAATGCTAACTTTTCCTTTCTTACGACAGTTACTAAGTAAGAAGGGAGGTGAGCAGGATGCCAATCAATATTATGAATGAAACCTCAAGAGTAAGACTTCGTTTTGTAGATCGAATTGATGAAGAGGGGAGAGAACGATTAGTCACAAGAACCTACAGCAATGTGAAGCCTGAGGCTGCCGATGAAGCTCTCTACAATGCTTCAGCAACCATTGTGGGACTTCAAAGCAAGCCACTGAAAACCATCATTCGAGCAGATGAAAAGGAGTTAGTGGAGTAATCTATCCTTAGGATAGAAATAAGGAGGTGAACTAGATGAATCAGGTATTAGCGTTATCCTTTATGAAGGGTGATGGCACAAAGCTAAGAATGACAGTGCCACATCCAAGGGAAGATGTAACAGGGGCAGAAGTGAAAACTGCCATGGATGAAATCATCGCAAGTGATGTCTTTGCTCCCGGTGGAATTGCCTTGACTGGTGTTGATGAAGCGAGAATTATTTCAACCCAGGAGGATGTATTGGAGTTAGTATAATTAGGAGCCGAGGGAGATTTTCCTCGGCTTTTACATTGTTGTAGAGGGGGTGAGAAAAAATGAATGATGTATTCGGTCATGTGGCCAACCTGGGATTCCCCATCGTTGTGTCGGTGTATTTATTGGTGCAAATCGAGGAGAAACTAGAAGGACTTACCGTGAGTATTCATGAATTAGCCAAGTCTATTGAGCGATTAACAATGAAAAGACCCGAGGGATTGTGATATAATGGAAGGCAAGAATGCGTGTAACAGGAGGAAGTGCTGTGGTTGAGCTAGAAGGACAGTTAGTGGAAATCATTTTTCAAAATGAATCCAATGGATATATGGTAGGGATTTTAGAGGCAAAAGAAGAGATCGCCACAATTGTAGGCTGTTTGCCTGCCATTAAAGAAGGAGAACAATTGGCTGTAAAGGGGAAATGGGCGGTGCATCCTGTCTACGGCAGACAGCTAGAGGTAGGGGAATACCGTCCCATTCAACCCTCCACAAAGGAAGGGATCTTAAATTACTTATCCTCAGGAGTCATCAAAGGCGTGGGAAAAAAGATGGCGGAGCGAATTGTGGATCTATTTGGAATGGATTCTTTGGAGGTGATTCAATATGCCCCAGAACGATTGAGGGAGGTAGAGGGTATTGGGCGAGCTAAGGCGGAGACCATCACCGAGACCTTTAGGGATCAAAAGGAGCTCAGGGAAATCATTCTCTTTCTTTCGGAGTATCATATCACCCCTAATTATGCAGTAAAGATACATAAAAAGTATGGAGATAAAACCATCGCCACTATTCAAGAAAATCCCTATCGGTTGGCGGATGAAATTGTTGGGATTGGTTTTAAAAGAGCCGATGCCATAGCTCGAAATATGGGGGTTCATCCCCATTCAAAATACCGAATTCATTCAGGAATTAAATATATGTTAAACACATTCCAAGGGGAAGGTCATACCTATGCACCGGGTGTTAAGCTAATCCAACGGGCAGAGGAGCTACTCAGGGTAGAAGAAGGTCAGGTAGAAGGCGCCATCCAAGAGCTTGCCCTGAATCAGGAAATACAATTAGAACGAATTGATGATGAGATTATCGTTTATTCTATGCCCTATTATTATGCAGAGTCTAATGTATGTAAAAAGCTCATCAGTTTAGCTCAAGTAGAGTTAGACCCCATCGAAATGGATATTGACGAAGAACTACAGAAGATTGAACAAGCAGAAGAGATGACACTGGCAAAGCAACAAAAAGAAGCCATCAAAGAAGCAATCGAGAATGGAATTTCAGTCATTACTGGAGGTCCGGGAACAGGAAAGACAACAACCATCAATAGTCTGATTAAGGTTTTCGAAAAGTTAGAGTTAAAGATGCTATTGGCAGCCCCCACAGGCAGAGCCTCTAAAAGAATGACAGAGGCCACTGGAAAAGAATCAAAAACCATTCACCGGTTATTGGAATTGGGATTTGGAGATGACCGTGAAGGCATGCTTTTTCAACGAAATGAAGATAATCCCCTAGATTGTCATGTCATCATCATTGATGAAGTGTCCATGGTGGATATTATATTAATGAATAGCCTAATGAAGTCCATTGCTAGGGGGACTCGGGTTGTATTAGTAGGAGATGTAGATCAGCTTCCCTCTGTGGGTGCTGGAAATGTACTTCGAGACATTATTGACAGCAAGGTTGTGAAGACCATTCGACTAACGGAAATTTTCCGTCAAGCCCAGGAGAGCATGATTGTCGTCAATGCCCATCGAATCAACCAGGGGCTCTATCCACAATTAAATGAAAAGCAAAAGGATTTTTATTTTATGAAACGAAATGCCAAGGAGGATGTTTTAGCCACCGTAGTGGAATTGGTGAGAGACCGACTTCCTAAGCACTATCAGTTTGACGCCCTACGTGATATTCAAGTGCTGACACCCATGAAAAAGGGGGAGACTGGAACACTAAATCTGAACAAAGAGCTTCAGGCAGCTTTGAATCCTCCAAATGTATCCAAGGCAGAGAAGGATCTCAAGGAAAAGATCTTCCGAGAGGGAGACAAGGTAATGCAAATTAAAAATAACTATACATTAAAGTGGCGCTGTCTAGATCCCATGGCTGAAGAACAAAAGGGGGAGGGTGTCTTCAATGGAGATATTGGATATGTCCAAAGCATCGATACAGAGGCGGAAGAGTTGGTCATACTATTTGATGACCAAAAACAAGTCAACTACAGCTTTACCCAGCTAGATGAATTGGAACTGGCCTACTCCGTCACCATCCACAAAAGTCAAGGAAGTGAGTTTCCCGTTGTAGTCATTCCCATTACATGGGGACCCCCTATGTTATTAACTCGAAATCTACTCTACACCGCAGTAACCCGAGCCAGATCCCTGGTGGTATTGGTCGGGGTGGAAAGCTATTTAAAAAAAATGGTGGACAACAATAAAATTATTGAGCGGTACTCTGGACTAGGGAGACGTTTGGGGAAATACTTTGAAATGCAGATTAAGGATGAAACTAAAATTTGAATATGATTATCCAGAATCAATGTACTGAGACTATAGATGCATTTCTTAATTAATTTTGTCGAAAAAGCAGGAAAAAAATATTTCAAGGAGAAATAAAGATGAAAGCATATTGGGGGGCCTTAATGGATCTAATGTATCCATTGGATGTCAGCTGCATTGCATGTAAAGAAAACCTATCAAATCAGACAAAGTATTATTTGTGCGATACCTGTTATGGTGAAATTGATTTTTTTCCAGAGCACTGCTGTCATCAATGCGGTAAGATCCTTTCAATGACCGAGGCAGTTGGTCTATGCCAAGCCTGTGAAAGCAAACCGCCTTCCTTTGAAAGAGCAATCGCTGTGTTTCAATACCAGGGGCATATCAAGCGTCTCATCTTTCGATTTAAATACGAACATGAACCCTATCTCAGTCGCATCATGGGGCAGATGCTAGCTGATAGCTATGAAAAAGAAGCCTTAGAGGTTGGTTTAATCATCCCAGTGCCATTGCATTATAAAAGACAAAAACAGCGGGGATTTAACCAAGCTGAGCTCCTAGCTAAATATATGAGTCAACAGGTGAAGCAGCCCTATGATCCAGATGTACTCATACGTAGTCAGGAAACCATCATCATGCATCATTTGACAAGACAACAACGGGAGGAAAATGTGAAACAAGCATTTATGGTAAAGAACCCTGGGTTAATCGTAAACCAAAAGCTCTTATTAATTGATGATATCGTGACCACCGGGGCGACGTTGAAGGCCTGTAGCCGAGTGCTGTTAGAGGCAGGGGCACAATCTGTAACAGCTTTGACTTTGGCACGAGGTGGGGGACAATCCTAGAGAAGGAGGAATAAAGAATGGATTTAAGAAATTGCAAACAATGTGGGAGAGCCTTTTCTTATCAGGGCATGGAAGTTTGTTCCCGATGCGCAAGCGATGATCAATCAGAATTTGCTAAAGTGAAGGAGTATTTATATGAGCATCCTGGAGCCACTGTGTCGGAGGTTTCTGATGAAACAGAGGTAAGTGAGAAGAGTATCCTGCGTTATTTACGTGAGAGTCGTATCGAAATCCGGGAGTCAGATAACTTGTACTTAGATTGCGAACGATGTGGAGCAGGCATTCAATCAGGAAAATACTGCGATTCCTGTGCTGGTGAAATGAAACGCCAGTTCACTGCAGCTATTACACCAAAAACAAAGCCTAAGGAAGAAACGACCACAGAGTCAAAAAATAGAATGTTCATAGCAGAAAGAAAAAGACAAAAATAACTTAAGAAAACCCTCACTTTAGCCGATACTATATGTGAAAGAAGGAAATCGGAAAAAGTCGAGGTGTTTTTTTATGAAAATTCACAGTAATCCAAATGTCATCCAGGCCATGAAGGTATATAATAAAACGGCCACTGAAAAGATTCAAAAGGGACAATCGGTACACCAGCCAAAGGATGAAATTGAAATTTCCACTAAGGGAAAGGAATTTCAAGTGGCATTAAAGGCCTTTAATGCATTGCCTGAAATTCGAGAAGAAAAGGTAAAGCTGGTTAAGGAACAAATGGAACAAGGGAGCTACAGCGTTTCTGGTAAAGAGGTAGCAGATAAAATGATTGATGGACTAATGATTGACCACAAAATTTAAGCGTAAGCTGAAGACGATCGAGGTGAATGGGATGAGTAAATCCATAGAACAGTTAAAAGAAGCTTTAATACAAGAGAACAAAATGTATGAGGCGGTTTTAGAAATGGCAGAAGAGAAAACAGAAGTCATTGTACAGGGTCAGGTGAAAGAGCTAGAAAAAATTACAGAACTTGAACAGCAATACATGGCAAAAATGGGCGCATTTGAAAAAGTGAGGCGTTCGATTTTTGCTAACATGAGTGAAGAATTAGGGATCAAAGAGCCTACCAGTGTTTCAGAGCTACTGCTATTTCTAAAGGAACCTGTTGGGGAGGAAATTGACACCCTAAGAAACAACCTGTTAGAAACCATAGAAGGATTAACAAAGGTGAACGAAAGAAATGAAAAGCTCATTCATCAAAGCTTAGAATATATTCATTTTAATTTAAAAATAATGACCGACTCCAATGGAGACGGCAATGAATACGGTCATAAAGCAAATGAAAAACAAAAAACAAAAACAAACTTCTTTGATATGAGGGTATAGAAAAGGTGGGAAAAGAATGCGTTCAACATTTTCGGGATTTAATACAGCCACATCAGGAATTTTTGCATCACAGCGGTCTTTAGATGTAGTAGGACATAATATTGCAAACGCAAATACACCGGGATATTCAAGACAACGACTAGAACAAGCTGCCAGTACCCCCATGAGTCTATATGGTGGAAAAGGAATGCTGGGAACTGGTGTGGATACCGTAGCTATCAAACAAATGCGAAGTGAATTTCTAGATTTTAAATATAGAGATGAAGTAAATGCATTAGGATATTGGGAAACAAAGGAGTATGGACTTGAGTTTATTGAGAGTATTTTCAATGAACCATCTGATACAAGTGTTGCCACTGTTACTGATGAACTTTTTGCTGGGTTTGAAGAACTGAGCAAAAACCCTGAGAGCATCACTGCAAGAACCGTAGTTCGAGAACGGGGAATCGCTTTTACCAACACAATGAACCAAACCTATAAGCAACTAGAGAAATTAGCTAAGGACGTGAATTCTGATATTAATGCCACTGTAAGTAGCATTAACAGCTATGCAGATCAGATTGCTGAGCTAAATAAGCAAATTTATCGATTCGAAGCAGATGGTAGTAGTGCTAATGATTTAAGAGATCGAAGGAATTTACTGATCGATGATTTGTCTAAGCTTGTAAATGTAGAGGTGCGAGATGTAAATGATGGATATGGTTCATCTAAAATGGTTGTGCAAATAAATGGACAACCCTTGGTAAATCATGATCAAGCCTATAAATTAGATGCCACCGCGACAAAATCCAGTACATTTGATGATGAAATTAACATGACTGAAATCAAATGGGCCAATGGCAGTGTGGTTAACCAAGATTCATTAAAGGGAGAATTAGGGGCTTTATTGACTTTAAGAGATGGAACAACCAAGGATAATAAAGGAATTCCTTTCTATATTGAGCAGCTTAATGATTTTGTCGGGAGTTTTGCAAAAGCAGTTAATGGTATTCATGAAGACGGACTCGACTTAGATGGAGATGAAGGCGTAGCATTTTTTACAGATGGCAATACCGGAGATCAAATTACAGCAAAAAATATTCAAATCTCCTTGGAGATTGATCGGGATCCTAGGAAGATTGCTGCCGCCACCATGGGGGAACTTGGGGAACCAGTAGTAGGAGATGGATCCAACGCTTTAAGGTTGACAGAGCTACGACATGCTCAAATGAGTTTCGATAACGGTGAGTTTAAAGGAACACCAGAGGATTTTATGATTTCCTTAATTGCCAACTTAGGGGTAAATACCCAAGAGGCTACGAGAATGGCTAGCAACCAAAGTATATTAACAAACCAGATAGATCGACAACGGCAATCAATTTCAGGTGTTTCCTTAGATGAAGAAATGGCCAACATGGTTCGTTTTCAACATGCTTACAATGCCTCAGCCAGAATGGTCACAACCATGGACGAAATGATTGACGTGATTATTAATCGAATGGGCACTGTGGGTAGATAAAACGCTTAAAATATGATCGATATATGATAGAAGGTGGAGAAGCTCATGAGGATTACCAATAACATGATGATTAGTAGTATGATGCAAAATCTAAATGGAAATTTACTTCGTATGGATCAGAAACAACTACAGGCGACTACTGGAAAACGCATTCACAAGCCCTCTGATGATCCTATCGGTATTTCCAGAAGTTTGAAGCTACGTTCGGATATCAAAGAACTAGAACAGTACAAAAAAAATGTAGATGACACCATTTCTTGGCTAGAGACCACAGAACTAGCGGTACATAATGTAGGTGCAGCCGTAGAACGACTAAGAGAGCTGACGGTGCAGGCTTCCAATGGGGTATTGACTGAAGACGAAACAAAAAAAATTAAGGCAGAAGTAGTAGAGCTAAAGAATCAAATTATTAGTCTGGGAAACACAACCTATGGCGGAAAATATGTTTTTTCCGGAAAAAAAACGGATCAAAAGCTTTTTAATGATGCTGGAGAGTATAATGTAAGTAATTTATCAATCGATCACGCTCCTGACGCAATAGATGATAAAATCAAATTTAATGTAGGTATGGGAGAAACGATTGAAATCAATGTAGTAGGATTTGAACTCTTCGGTGGAGATGAAGTATCACATGAAGATGATGTGGTAGGGGTAGAGGGTGGTGAACAAGCAGGAATTATTAAAATGATTGAAGACATCGAAGCAAAATTAGAGGCCGGGGATACTGCTGGTCTAACGGATGACCTTCAAAACATAGACATCTACTACGATCAATATTCAACCATACGATCAGAAATTGGAGCCAAAGTAAACCGCATGGAATTGGTTGAAAATCGAATTGTAGATGATCGCCTAAACTTGATGGAACTTCAATCTAAAATAGAAGATGCGGATGTGGCTGAAGTGTACATGCAGCTTATGGCGGAGGAGAATGTGTATCGTTCTTCATTGGCTATTGGCTCAAGGATTATTCAGCCGACATTGATGGATTTCTTAAGATAAAAAGACAAAAGAAGGTCTTAAAAAACCAGGAGGGGATGAAATGAATCTCCGAATTGATATGCAAAATGCTCAAATTGGAATCCAGCAACAAATGGGACAGCTAAACATTCAACAAAATCATTTTCCTATGACATTACAGCAAACAGAGCCTAAATTGAGTCTACAAACAGCTGATGCAGAGTTAACCATTGACCAACAGCGATGTTTTGCAGAGGTTGGGCTAAAAAATGACCGGCAATTGACGGCAACCTATGCACAAAAAGGAAATCGCACAGCACAACAAGCTATAGCTCGAATTGCCCAAGAAGGAAAACAAATGGCAAATATTCAAAATGGTAAGGTCATTGCACGACAGGCAAAGCAGTCACAGGGAACGCAACAAAGACAACTGAACTATGACATGGCACCCAAAAGTCGTCCTGATATCAATGTGACCCCAAAGGAAGTTCAAATTAACTTTCAAAAGGGTGAAGTATCAGTGAATGTCCAAAACCCAGGAGCCCAAATAGACTACCAGCAAGGGGATCTACAGGTCTATTTAAAACAGAAAGACTTTATTAATATCGAATATATCGGACAGAATTTAAATACGCTAGGGGGGTAAGGGGATGAAGCCCTTGCCTTTTTACTTTCTAATAAACGATTAATCTATAAAACTTTTATAGGCGTTAACGTAATCAAATCATTTCCAGAAATCCTTTCAAAGTGTCATCCTGAGCATAGTGAAGGATCTTGCAATAAAATGACAAATTATAGCTTAAGTTAACGCTAACGCTAACGCTAACGCTTTAAAACATAGAGGAGGAAAAAGAATGATATTACAAACAAAGCACTTCGGTGAGATTGAAATAAACCAAGAAGAAATTATCAGATTTCCAGATGGCATCCCAGGTTTTGATGACTACACACAATATATCTTTATTGAAAACCCTGATAAGGAAGTGCCCTTTCATTGGCTACAGGCTGTGGAGGATGGGGCACTGGCCTTTGTCATCACCAACCCTTTTTTATTTAAGCCTGATTATGACTTTGAAATCTCAAAAAATGTGGTAGAAAAGCTTAGCATAGAGGACCAATCAGATTTACAGGTGTACACTATCGTTCGTGTCCCAGAAAATATAAAAGAAATGACAGCGAATCTGAGGGCACCTCTAGTTATTAACACTAAAAACAAAAAAGGAAAACAACTGATGCTAGACAGTGAAGTTTATCATACAAAGCATTACATATTAGAAGAGATCCAAAAGATGCAGGAACAATCTAACCAAACATCTCCAGCAGCAGAGGGAGGTCGAGACTAATGCTAGTCCTATCAAGAAAAAACAATGAAAGTATTATGCTAGGCAAAGACATTGAAATAAAGATCCTGGGCATTGAAGACGGAAAAGTAAAACTAGGGATAGAAGCCCCCAAGGATGTAGAAATCTATCGCAAAGAAATTTACCTAGAAATCCAAGAAGAAAACAAAGCAGCCAGTGAACAAAAACAAGACTGGAGTCAATTGAAGGGATTGTTTACAAAAAAATAAAAAAAGACAAAGTTTTTTCATTTTCCCTATCAAGTTCTATATTTTTAAACCGATAACTATAATAAGAACAAAAACTTCTGATTTCTTACACGCCGGCAAAAAGAAAAAGAAGTTGGAGTATACTTAGTGATCTTATGGCAAGGATGCCAAAGACATAATAAAATTCAAGGAGGAATAACAAATGAGAATTAATAATAACTTAATGGCAATGAACACACATCGTCAGTTGGGTAGTGCACAAGCAAATGGTGCAAAGTCAATGGAAAAATTATCTTCAGGCTTTAGAATCAACAGAGCTGGAGACGATGCAGCAGGTCTTTCTATCAGTGAAAAGATGAGAGGACAGATTCGTGGTTTAGATCAAGCTTCTAGAAATGCACAAGATGGTATTTCTTTAATTCAAACAGCAGAGGGTGCTTTAAACGAGACTCACTCTATTCTACAAAGAATGAGAGAATTATCAGTACAATCTTCCAATGATACAAACGTGCAAGAAGACCGTGATGCACTACAAGCTGAAATGGATCAATTAGCAACAGAAATCACAAGAATTGCTGATAACACAGAGTTTAATACAAAAAACCTATTAGGTGGAGAGTTTGAAGGAAAATTCCATATTGGAGCTAACGAAGGACAAAACATGGAATTAAAGATTGCAGCGATGGATGCAGATTCTTTAAAAGTGCAAGGTGAAGTATATGAAGCACAAGACCTTGATAATGTAGATAATGTACAAATTCAAAGTAGAACGGGAGAAGATGTAACAGTTGAGTTTGCAGCTATACAAGTGGCTGATGGTGCTGCTGTAACGAGCACAACAGCAGCATGGAATACTGATGGAGATGTACTTACGGTTACTTTAGCTCAAGCAGCACCAACGTCTACTGGATCTACTGGTCTTGTTCAAGCAAGTGATCAAGATATTATGAATGCCATCAATGCGGCTGGAGGAGAGTATGGTCTTTCTGCAATAGCCAATGGAACCGTTAGTGGAACTGCTATAACAAATGGTTCAGCTGGTATAGCCGATGTAGATTTGAATAACTGGGAATTAGACGTGGAAGCATCAGCAGCTAGTGGTATTGATATTTCTAGCCAGGCAAAAGCAGATGAAGCAATTACAACCATTAATACAGCGCTAGAAAGAGTATCTAAAGAAAGATCTATGCTTGGTGCGGTTCAAAATAGACTAGAGCATACGATTTCTAACTTAGATAATGTATCTGAAAATCTACAAGCTTCTGAGTCAAGAGTTAGAGACGTAGACATGGCTAAAGAAATGATGGAATTAACTAAGCAAAACATTTTACAACAAGCATCAACAGCTATGTTAGCGCAAGCAAATCAGGCACCGCAGTCAGTTCTTCAATTATTAGGATAAATAAATATATACTAATAACAATCGAGGGTCAGGGGAGTATTTCCTCTGGCTCTTTTATTATTAAAATAGGAGGTGTTAAAATGAAGGAGAAAAGTAAAAATATTAAAGATGGAATTAAGAACTTTATAGAACAGGGCCACTATCAAGAAGCTATGAGTCTGCTACAAAAATATGAAAAAGTAGTACCTACGGATATTGATATATATAATTTAAAAGCCATGATATTTATATTAACAGGAGATCTAGAAAAAGCAAAAGAAATACTAGAAAATGGATTGAAAATAAAACCATTAGATTTTGATATTCTCTACAATCTAGGTTATATATATGAACAAAAAGGAGAATTTTTAGAAGCTTATTATTCATATACCACAGCCCAGTATAATGCTGAAAATCCTCAGCAAATTCAAGATGTTATACAAGCGTTAGAAGGAATAAAAGATTATTTTGCAGGTAGAAGTATTATTATAGAAGAAGATGGAAATAAAAAAATTAAAACGCAAGTACGTTATGGAACAAAAGTATTGGAGATGAAATTTGATCTTCAAAGAATAATAGAAAGAAAAACAATACTAGAGGCTATAACTAAGCATCTAGATATCAGCAATGAAAGAATTCTAGAAATAGAGTTTGGAACCGGCTTGATTAGTAAAAATTTAAATTTCTATGGATTTGATGTTACGGCAATTGATTCTAGAAAACTAGCGTTACTAGAGATCATTAGCAAGGAATGGCAGGACAATCTTTTTAATCCTAGACAGTCTAAAGCACAATTTTATCATAATAAATTAGAAGTAAAACATGTTGCATTGCTATCAGATTATGATGCAATTATATTAGTCCCGGAATCAGAGGCTTGGTATGAGCAATATGATCAAGAAGAACTATTTTATATGATAGAAAATATAATTAATAGAGTAAAGAAACAGGCATTTATTAGAATTCCTGATTTAAATATAGATAAATATAAACAGTTAGAACTTTTGATATTAGAAAAGGCTAGAAAGGCAGAAAAAAAAGTTAGGCTTATTAATATTCATGAAGAAAATGAATCATCAGAAAAAATCTTATTAATTGAGAATAAAGAAGAAAGAAAGTATTTTTCCATACCCATTGCCTTGGAGACCATTAATAGTAAATCTGATGTAATAGAAGTTGAAATAGAAAAATGTAGAGATAAATTTGCATTTGGATATGAAGAACATGGATGGCACCCATTTGTAGCATTAGCGCAGGAATATTTGGAAAAAGAAAATTTAACCTATGAAGAATCTATATTAAAGATGTACTATGAAAAGTTCCAGCCTCAAAATTTACAGCAAGCTCTTTTAGACCCTAAACATAGTCCTCTTAATCCCATAAATAAAGGCTGGATCGGTTATCCTTGGACTTGGAATACACGAAATAAAGTAATTATAGATCAAAAATTTGGAGAGACACGACCAGGAGGAAATCATTTCTTTGGCCCTAACTCCCATGAGTTTGGTAAAAACGAATTTCAAAGAATTATTATCAATTGTGAATTGATTAAATCTGTTGGATATCAGCCTGAAGGCTTTGCTGACGGTTACATTAGTGGGTATATGTTGAAAACTAAGGGGGATTATCGATTCATTGTTACCGAAGGTCAACATAGAATGGCAGCCTTAGTTGCCTTAGGGTATAAAACAATCAAATGTCGCTTTATTCAAAAAGAGGAATACCCAAGGGTTGTGAACATAAAAGATTCAAAACGATGGCCACAGGTTATAAACGGAGCTTACTCAAAGAAAGTGGCTGAGAAAATATTTAATATGTTTTTTGAGAATGATGGTAGGGAGAGAGCTAAAAGGATAGGACTATTAGATTAGGCGGGACAATGGGGACGGTTCGCGGGACAATGGGGACGGTTCGTGTTGTCACCTAAAAAGAATTATGCTAGAACAAGTATAATGAAATACTTTTGTCGCATCATAGAAATCTCGTAGAATAAATAATTAAAAGAGAAAGTTGGTGACCCAATGAAAAAAGAAGAAATAATAGTAATCAAAACCAGCTTAGAGTTACTAGAGACCATGGAAGAAGGCCTCGTCTATATCAAAGGAAAACTAAATGAACTAAAAACAGAGGAAACAATAAATGTTTTGCTAGACCTGACAAATGCCTTTGCCAGCATAGAGCAATCCATTAATCCAATCCTACTTAAATTAGAGAAGAATGATATGCCAATAAAGACAGATGTACTAAGAGATGCCTTAGATGTCATGATTAAGGAATATGAAAATACTAAAGGACAAAGAGCAGTGGAAATCATGCAGTTTACCCTAGAACCAGCCTTTAAGAACTGGAAGCGTGAAGTAGAAGAGACATTAAGACCCTACATTGTTTCCTAATAGTAGAGGCGAATTGATTCTCTGATAAAAGAAAGGAGTTGAACCCATGGACATAGCAGCACTATCAATGGGACTTAATCAAATGAAGATCTAGCAGGAAGCCAGTATATCCGTCATGAAAATGGCAATGGATGCAGGGAATGCCCCAGTAGAGGATTTGGCTAAAATACTAGATGCCAATACAAAGATGATGGAGCAATCCGTGAGTCCCAGTGTGGGAAGTAATCTAGACATCAAGCTATAATTCAAACCAATAGGAATGATAAAATGGAAGACCAAGAACAAGTGAAAAAAGAAATGGAACAGCAGCTAGAAAAGATAAAGTACAGAATCCAAATGTTAGACCTGATAGAAGAAAAGCTTTTTCAAATGAGGGAGCTAGCTCAAAGAGTAATAGATGAAGAATTGTCTAATGAAGAAATCGAAAACATCAATCAACAGGTGAAAACCTTAGAAAAGCAATTTAAACTCCTAAACAGTGAAAGCAATGGAATCTCTTAATATATAATAGAATTATGAATACCTGAAGACTCTGAGTAGGGTCTTTTTTTCTTGTTTTCTACGAAGTGTACCCTGAGTTAGAAGCAGTAGAAAAAAACCATTCTAAAGGCTAACCTAAGCCATCTATTTTCCTACCAGTCATAATGGAAGTACAATGGGGACGGTTCTTGCTGTCAACCTAGTCATGAAAACTGTTTAGAATAAATAATGGAAATAATAGAGTATAATGGGGACGGTTCTCGTTGCTAACCTAGCCGTGAAACCTGTTTAGAATAAATAATGGAAATAAGAAAGTAGGTGCCATAATGAAAGAGCAAGAAATAGAAGTAATCAAAAACACCTTAGAGTTACTAGAGACCATGGAAGAAGGACTTATGTATATCAAAGGAAAACTAAAGGAACTAAAAACAGAAGAAACCATAAATGTACTGCTGGATCTAACAAATGCCTTTGCCAGCATAGAAGGATCACTTAACTCAATTCTACCTAAACTAGAAGACAATAGCATTACAGTAAGGATGGATAAACTTAAGAATGCCTTAAATGTCATGATTAAGGAATATGAAAATACTAAAGGACAAAGAGCAGTGGAAATCATGCAGTTTACCCTAGAACCAGCCTTTAAGAACTGGAAGCGTGAAGTAGAAGAGACATTAAGACCTACATTGTTTCCTAATAGTAGAGGAAATGTATTCTCTGATAAAGGAAAGGAGATGAACCCATGAACATCGCAGCACTATCAATGGGATTTAATCAAATGAATATCCAGCAGGAAGCCAGCGTATCCGTCATGAAAATGGCAATGGATTCTGCGAAAGGACAGTCTGGGGATCTAGCTAAAATACTTGGCTTGATCATGATGGAAATCTTTCATTGATATAGAAGCTACAAATAAAAGATAAATTGTGAAGTTAAGCTTTGTATTCTGGGAACTTATCCATCTAATCGATGTTATGACTTTCTACTTTATGGTAGAATATTAAATAGGACATAGTATAGTAAATTTAGGGAAAATAGTTTGGAGCTTAACTATATAAAAACCTAAAGGATGGTGTTGTAATTATGGATAAAGATATTAGGTGGAAACAAAGATTTTCTAATTTCAAAAAGGCTACAGAACAACTTACTGAATTTATAGAAAAAGAAGAGCTAAATAAGTTTGAGGTTCAGGGACTCATACAGTGTTTTGAGTATACGTTTGAATTAGGATGGAAGACGATGAAGGACTATTTAGAAAGAGAAGGCTTTATTCTAAAAACTCCAAGAAACACAATACAAACAGCTTTTCAGTCTGAGTTAATAACTGATGGTCATACATGGATTGATGCCTTAGAAAAGAGAAATTTGATGGCCCATACATATGATGAAGAAAAAGCAGCAGAGGCTGAAATGCTAATTAAGGAAAGATATTATTATATTATTGTCGAACTTTGCAATAAACTGGAGGAACTGTGATGAATACAGGACTCAAAGAAGATGATTTAAAATATATAATTAATGTAATTAAAGATTTTGATGAAATAGAAAAAGCAGTTGTATTTGGTTCAAGGGCCGAGGGAAGCTATAAAAGGGGATCCGATGTGGATATAGCAATCTATGGAGAAGGGGTTTCGTTTGATACTATATCGACTCTTAAAGCTAAGCTTGAAGAAGAGGGGCCTTTACCATATTTTTTTGATGTTGTAGATTATTACAATTTGGAAAATCAAGATTTGAAGGAACATATCGATAGAGTGGGTAAGGTTATTTTTCCTGTGAACTTCTAGTACCAGGATCTCATGGGAGGTGGGCCAAGTGCCAGACAACCATTAAATACATTACCCGTAGGTTCAAATTCATTCGAGCATAGAATACAATAGAATAGTACAGTACAATAGGGACGGTACAATAGGGTACAATAGGGACGGTTCTCATTGACCATCCACAAATATTATTATCATAAGGGTAATCAATTTGCTTTGATTTTGAATGACCTCGATTGAAATCGAAGTAAGAATGGACAAACCATGAAATGCTACAAAATCAAATTTCGAATGAATTCGAAACTACGATATTTTCTAAAAGAAAGGAGCTAATACCATGGATATCGCAGCATTATCAATGGGACTAAATCAAATGAAAATCCAACAGGAAGCCAGTATATCCGTCATGAAAATGGCAATGGATGCAGGCAAGGCCCCAGTAGAGGAGCTAACAAAGATGATGGAGCAGTCAGTGAGTCCTAATGTAGGCAGCAATCTAGACATCAAGCTATAATTCAAAGCAATAGTAATGATAAAATGGAAGATAAAGAGCAAGTAAAAAAAGAAATGAAACAGGAACTAGAAAAGGTAAAGTACAGAATTAAAATCCTTGATTTGATAGAGGAAAAGCTCTTTGAAATGAGAGAGCTAGCACAAAGGGTCATAGAGGAAGAATTAACCGATGAAGAAATCGAAAACATCAATCAACAGGTAAAAACCTTAGAAAAGCAAGTGAAACTCCTAAACAGTGAAAGCAATGGAATCTCATAATATAGAATAGAATCATGAAAACCTAAAGGCTCTGAGAAAGGGTCTTTTTTGCTGTGCGGAATACCTCGTACCCCTTAGAATAAAAATAGCGATGGTTACAAATGCATGTTTTGTGGTAAAATAGAAATATAGAAGAAATGTTCTGACGGGAAGTGATGAAGATGAAATTATTAAGTCCAATGAATGATTTTGTATTTAAAGCTCTATTTGGAAGAGAAGATGCTACAAGTAAGCAATTACTGATAGAACTACTGAATGACACCTTAAGGGCAAAGGGAGAAGACTTGATTGCAAGTGTAAAGTACCTAAACCCATTTAATTATAAAGAGTACGAATTTGACAAATTGTCTGTACTAGATATTAAAGCTGAGACAGAAAAGGGAGAACGAGTAAACATTGAGGTTCAGGTAAAGCCAGAGGTAAGTTATAGAAAGAGAAGTCTCTATTACTGGGCAAAGACCTATGCAGAAACCATAGGGGAAGCAGAACCCTATGAGGAATTAAAAAAGACAATCGTTATTAATATCATGGATTATGACGCTATCCACGAAAGTAAAAAACTCCATACCCATTTTAAGTTATTAGAAAGAGAAGAACATTTTACCCTAACAGAAGATCTGCAAATTCATTATTTAGAGGTACCTAAGTTAGCAGAAGCAAAACAAATAGAAGCGTTAGAGGGAATAGAATTATGGATTGCTTTCCTAAAAGAAGCTGGGAAAGCAGGTAATGAGGAGAAGATTGAAAGGTTGAAAAGGAGGAGTGAGAGTATGAGTAAAGTAATAGAGTCCTTAGAAACTGTAAGTGCCGATGAAAAGCTGCTAGAAGCCTATAGAGCTAGAGAAAAGGCTAGAAGAGATGAAATTTCTAAGCTTGCTTATGCTAAGAAGCAGGCTAAAATTGAAACAGCGGAAAAAGCTTTCAGGAATGGTGCGGATTTAGATTTTATAGCAGAAATTACAGACATACCATTAGAAGAACTTAGAGAAATAGAAAAAAGAGTTAAATCACAACAAAATTAACTATATATTAGATACTAATAATGATATATATTTTAGAGAAAAATATTGGTAAACCTAGGGCTTATGGCTTTAGGTTTTATTTTTTAGCCTATTGGAAATCGATGGTGCCAGGAACTTAACTTATTACAATGATAATTATCAGTAACAAAATTTGTAGATAATTTAAAGACAATGAAAGGAGCTGAACCCATGGACATAGCAGCACTATCAATGGGACTAAGTCAAATGAAGATCCAGCAGGAAGCCAGCATGTCGGTAATGAAAATGGCAATGGATTCTGCTAAGGCACCAGTAGAGGATCTAGCTAAAATGCTAGATGCCAATACAAAGATGATGGAGCAATCCGTGAGTCCCAGTGTGGGAAGTAATTTAGACATCAAGCTATAATTCAAACCAATAAGAATGATAAAATGGAAGACCAAGAACAAGTGAAAAAAGAAATGGAACAGCAGCTAGAAAAGGTAAAGTACAGAATCCAAATGTTAGACTTGATAGAAGAAAAGCTTTTTCAAATGAGGGAGCTAGCTCAAAGAGTAATAGATGAAGAATTGTCTAATGAAGAAATCGAAAACATCAATCAACAGGTAAAAACCTTAGAAAATTAGGCTTTATAAAGCTTAGTGTATTTTAAATTTTATATTTATAATATATGCAAATAATGATATAATATGAATATATAGAAACGTTAAAAAGGGGTGAGATCATGGAAGCAAATATCAGACCATCATCGGATTTAAGAAATCACTATAACGAAATTGCTAAGCAGTGTAAAGAAACAAGAGAAGCAGTTATTATTACTGTAAATGGTCGTGGAGACACAGCAGTTCTGGGCCTACAGGATTACAAGCAAATGAGAGCTGAATTAGAATTGCTTAAAACACTTACAGATGCAGAAGAAGATGTGGTGAAAGGTAGAATAGGCTCAATGCAGGATTCCTTTGATGATCTTCGCGAATCTTTAATGAAGAGGAATAATGAAGATGTATAAAATTTTAAGAACGGATAAAGCAGAGGATCAGCTTAGAGACATTATATTCTATATTGCAGATGATTCAGGCGATGTGGAAGTTGCTCTTAAGTATCTGGATAAAATAGAAGCTGCTATCAATCGTCTACAGGAGTTCCCTAAATCAGGAAGCATCCCAAGGTATTCTATTTTAAAGAAGCGAGGATATAGAGTAGTAACAGTTGAAAAACACCTAGTCTTTTATAGGATAGACGAAGAGGAAGAAACAGTTATTATCTATGCGATCGTCGATGGAAGAAGAGAATATAGAAATTTAATATAAGGAGCTGAAAAAGCTCCCGGCTCTAGAGCAATTGCTTTAGGGCTTTTCTATGCCCAAAACAGTGAGTGCAATGGGGACGGTTCTCGTTGACGTGTATTTCAGAGCATGATATGTTTAAGTAGGGGTGGTAGATATGCCAAGGGAAGCAAGAGAAAAAAGTAAAACAGGAATTTATCATGTGATGGTACGAGGTATAAACCAACAGGATATTTTTGAAGATGATGATGATAGGCAAAGATACTTAGAAACGATTACAAGATATAAAAATGAGCTTGATTTTGAAGTATATGCATATTGTCTAATGAATAATCACGTTCATTTATTAATTCAAGAAAAAGAAGCAGAACTATCAAAGATATTTAAAAAGATTGGCACAAGCTATGTACATTATTTCAATTGGAAATATGAGAGAAATGGACATTTGTTTCAAGATCGATATAAAAGTGAAGTAGTAGAAACAGACTCATATCTTCACACAGTCATAAGGTATATACATCAGAATCCTGTGAAAGCAAAAATATCAGGTATAAACGAATATAAATGGAGCAGTTACAATGATTATATTGAAGGACATGGCATCAGCGATGTTGAATTTTACTTGGAGATGCTGGGAAAAGAAAAAGATATGGCGACAAGAAGATATATACATTATATGAATGAGCTTAGTGATGACCAATGTCTAGAGATTGTAAATACGTTAAGGATATCTGACGAAAAAGCAAGAGAAAGGATTAAAGAAATTGGCAATTTAAAAAACATATCAGACCTTCAAAAACTTGAAAAAGATATGCGAAATAAGATATTAGGAAAAACCAAGGAAATTGAAGGTATTTCTATCCTTCAGATTTCAAGAATAACAGGGATTACTAGACAAGTAATCAAAAAATCTCAGCAATGAGAATCGTCCCTAGTGCTGCGTAGTGCTGTGCTAGAAAAGGATAGAACATTTTTGTTTAGCAATCAATTGATTCGGGTATTTAGAAATAGCGAAGAAAAGGAGGCTAAGTATGGAAGGGAATATTGATTTTAATGTATTGATTCAAGAAATGGGAAAATGCTGTCTGACAGAAAATGTCTGTGAGACTTGTGATAAGGAGAAATGCTTGGTAGGCTATTGTAAGCAGTCTCTGTTGACTACCTTCAAACAGCAGGATGAATTTATAGACGGAGGAATGGATGACATTCCCTATGATGATTTGAAGGCATTTGATGAAGAGACATTAATCAACGCCATTGTCTTTACGCTAAACCAATGTAAAAATTGTCACTTATATCACGATGAGGACTGTATTATTAATATTATTCGTAGTGCAATGGAAATTGCTTTAATTGGGCAAGAACAGGACTATAAGGGAAGCACCCTTGTATACTTTACAGATTTACAATCTACAAATAAGGTAATAGCAGATAAAATCTACACTGCCTTTAAAGAAATTCAAGGAAAGAAGGAGAATTAAGATGGAAAAAAGAAGTTTAACAATTGAAAGCGTTATTGGAGAAACTAAGGGAACACCTTTAGAAAGAATGGTGAAGCAAAATTTTAATGGAGAAACCAGTGAGGTGGGCATATACATAGCCATGGCAAGACTTGCTCAAAGGGAGGGCTATCCAGAAATTGCAGAGGTATTAAAGACCATTGCGTGGGAGGAAGCTGAGCATGCAGGCAGATTTGCTGAATTAAATGGTGTTATTCAAACAGATTTATTTGAAAATATCAAGCAAATGCTAGAGGGTGAAACCTTTGCAAATCAAGGGAAAAAGGAAGCGGCTGAAAAGGCTGAGGAACTAGGCTTACATACAGCTAGGGATTATTTTAATGAGTCTGCCAAGGATGAAGCAAGACATGCAAGAATGCTAGAGGGGATGTTAGATCGATATCATCGTGAATAATTTTAAAATACTTCTTCGAGGATGAGTTGAAATGATAAAAGCCTACGCGTAGAATTGTTTCTAATACGCATAGGTCTTTTTGATTATTCCGAAGGACAGTGGAGGACAGTGGGAACGGTTCTCGTTGACGCACATTTCAGAGCATGATATGTTTAAGAAGTATATCAGACCTTCAAAAACTAGACAAAGATATGCGTAATAAGATATTAGGAAAAGCCAAGGAAATTAAAGGTGTTTCTATTCTTCAGATTTCAAGAGTAACTGGGATTACCAGACAAGCAATCAAGAAATCAAGAAATCTTAGCAATAAGAACCGTCCCGAATGTACTACGAATGTACTAATCAAGAAATCAAGAAATCTTAGCAATAAAAACCGTCCCTAATGTACTCTAAACCCTCATCAGCTCCAATTGCTGGTGTTTTTCTTGTATTCTTCATTTAGTAAATTGCTAAGCAAATCATAGCTCTTATCAAAAATATAAGGGTCTATTTCTTTACCCTTCATCCTCTTCATTAACTCCATTGTATCTTTAATTTTAAAGGGTCTATAAACCCTAGACTGTGTAATGGCGTCAAATATATCTGCTATTCTTATGATTCGACTATACAAGTGTATGTCCTCACCTGATTTTTCATCGGGGTATCCACTGCCATCCCAATTTTCATGATGATGTCTTAGTATTTTTCCTATTTCTATATTTTCTTTATTTCCTTTATTTTCACATACTATATTTCTAAATAACATTTCCGAGTAGAGAGCATGTTTTTTCATGACTTGCCATTCCTCATTTGTCAATTTATCTTCCTTGTATAAAATCGATTGCGGAATTTTACTTTTGCCCATATCATGAAATAATGCTGCTTTATATAACTTATCTTTGTCAACTTTTACCAATTCTATTGCCGTTGCTATCTTCAAAGATATATTGGCTACATTTACAGAATGTATAAAAATTTCTAAAGAGAAATTATGTTTTGGGATATTGCTATCTATACTTGATATTGATTTCTCTTTTATTTTGCATTGCATAATATGCCCCCCTTAATCATAAAGTAAGTATGAAATAAATTACCTCAATTTCTACTTTTTTAGACAATAAATCTTTTATAATTAACCATTTTCTACAATATTAGCTGTATTATGCCATTAAATACAATTTTAAATCATATTGGCACAGGTGTCAATTCTAAAAGAATTATTTATTAATTCTTTTAGTCCGTAGAAATGCAGATATTATCTGTATAAAGTTATTAATGAGGTGATAATATGTCAATTGATCTTAAATTAATAGGAAATAAAATTCGCAAGGAACGAATCTTGCTAGATCTAACATTAGAAGAATTAGCTGAAATACTAGATCTATCTCCTTCCTATATGGGATTAATTGAGAGGGGACAAAGGGGAGTCAGTATTGAGACTTTATATAAACTCTCAACAACCTTAAATGTGACGACAGATTATTTATTATCTCCTGCTGATGAAAAGGCATGTGATACTCGACTTTCATGTAATGTGCTTTATCAAAAAATATTGACGCATATAAAAAAATACAATACAAAAGAGTTAAAGTTCCTATTGGAGTTTATCGAATTAAAGAATAAGCATGATAGCCAGTTTTTGAAACGAGGGCTATAACGCCCTCCGTTTACTTTTACGTGTTTTACTTTGATTCCATTGATTCGACGAGTTTTTCAAGCACTTGATTTAACTCATATCCTCCACTAGTTATTTCTTCTTTCAGTTGAATCTTTACTTTTGTGTCATTGTGAATAAGCATCTTAAATAATAAGATAACATTTTCGGTCTGCATAGTATCACCTCCTATCAGGTAATACTATAAATTAAAGTTAATATTTACTAAAGTATTTTTCACAAAATACAAGATAGTGGGGACGGTTCTTGTTGACGTAGGCTAACAACGAGAACCGTCCCTGTTGTGTTGTACTGTTGTGTTGTAGTTCCGAGAATTAGTTGTGCTGTGTAGCCTGTATGCGCTTTGCAGAATTTTAATTGTTTTTCTAATTTTTTTGGAAAATAATGAAGGGATTAGTAATGTAATGTCGAATACTGTATTTACGAACAGGTCTACATCACTATTCAAATCATTTTTTACTAGGACCTAACTCCTATTAGATTTGTTCGCAAACTGAAAATTGTATAATATAAATATTGTTGATAAAGGCAAACTTATTGAAAAATAAGGACGCAAAGCTATGGATCTAAGGGAAGTTGTATTCCTATGATTGCCAGGTTGCCGAAATGTGAATTAGAAAGTATGGAAACTAAGTATGTTTTCTGAAAATGCACACATTAAGACACCTGTCTCCTTTATCTAGAGACGGGTGTCTTTTTGTGTGAAAATCAGTGGAAGTATGTATAAATTCAGTTTGTTGTTAGGAGAAAATTTTTGTAGAAAATTTAATATGAAGGTGAGTTAAGGTATTGTAACAAAGAACCGAAAAGAGGGGAGGGAGGATAAGGCTGGATTAAATTTAGCCTATATCCAATTTAAATGTCGTTAGGAACAATAAAGCATCACCAATACGGAAAAGGGCACATTGTAGGCGTTTTAGGATGTAAAGTTATAGTCAAGTTTAAAAATGCACTCGAGACAATAGAAGAAACATATGACATTAACACTTATTTAGAGTTACGAAAAAAAGAAGACAAGCAAAGAGAGCAGACAGTTACTTTGAAGGATAGATAAAGCGCTATATGAAGGGTCTTTTTTTACTGAAAAATATGGTACAATATAGAAAGAGAAATTTCAAATGATTTAGATGTGAAGGAGTGACCCTATTGATTATAGATCAAAGAAAACATATAGACGCACTAAGGAGTATAAGAAAACAGTTAGTGAAAAAATATGATCCTGATAAAATTATTTTGTTTGGATCTTTGGCAAAGGGTGTCATTCATAAAGATAGTGATCTTGATCTATGCGTTATAATCAAAACAAACCATAAGCGTTCTTTATTGCAAGATATGTACGTTAATATTGAGAGTGATATTTCCTTTGATATTGTTCTCTATACAAAAGAAGAATGGGAAGAAAATATAAAAGATCCAACTAGCTTTGCTTATAAAATTCTAGATGAGGGAGAGTTTTTATATGGTGGAGAGCAAGAGGTTTATGGATTGGTTGGAAAAATCTTCAAATGATATTAAAGCAGCTAGAATATTAAAAGAAAATGATTGTGGCTATGAACTAGTGGCATTTCATTCTCAACAAGCAGCAGAAAAGATATTAAAGGCATATATTATTAATAAAGCAGGAGTGATTATTAGCAGTCATAGTTTAGTTTTTTTATGTAAGGAAGCTTCGAAATATGAGGGAAGCTTTAAATATCTGATTAAAGACTGTGCTTTTTTAAATCAATATTATATAGAAACAAGATACCCTGCTGAAGATAATTTGGTTGTATCGGAAGAAGAAGTAGAAGAATGTATAAAAATTGCAGAGAATCTTTATATGAAAGTGAAAAAGGACTTGCATAGCTGAATAAATAATAACTGTTATGCACACTTTTCTAATAATATGATATAATACGATTGTGTAACAATTAACAATTAAGTGATTGCCCTTTAGGTTAAATAGCAAGCTTGTATCATAGTGAAGTGGAGGATTCTCAATGAATACTAATACAAGAACACATGTAGTGGACAGGCTCTATCGTTTATCTAACGTAGTAAAGTTTCTTGGTTGGAGTCTATTGGGAATTTTTATTTTTTTTGTACCCATTACTTTTAGTGGAAATAAAACAATACCGTTAGATCATTTAGTGACTAACATAATGGTGAGGGTTCCAAGTTTTGCACCTATATTTACTTTTGTAATCATCATGATAGGGAGTATACTACCCTTCTATGAAAAAAGCTGGAATAAGGATAAAGCCACTTTTGTATTATCAATTCTAAAACTCCTTGCAATTATACCAGGCTCAATGGTGATCTTTAACTTTGGCCCAGAATGGTTAATGAGGGAGGATATGTTGCCCTTTTTATTTAGAAGGGTGGTTATGCCCGTGGCATTAATTGTACCATTAGGTTCTTTATTTTTGACCTTTATTACTGGATATGGTCTACTAGAATTTTTTGGTGTGTTAATGAAGCCTATTATGAGGCCGGTTTGGAAGGTGCCTGGTGTGGCGGCAGTCAATGTGGTAGCCTCTTTTGTAGGTAGCTTTTCTGTGGGAATTTTTATGACCAATAGGCTTTTTCGAGAAGGTAAATATACAGTAAAAGAAGCGGCAATCATTACAACGGGTTTCTCAACGGTTTCTGCTACATTTATGGTGATTATAGCGAAGACACTGGATTTAATGTTTATGTGGAATGCTTTTTTCTGGAGTGCACTTATTATCACCTTCGTGGTGTCTGCCATAACAATAAGGTTGCACCCTTTAAAATCAATGGAAGATACATATATAACGGGAGCCGAGGCAAATCAATTAGAGTTTAATGAAAAGCTATTCTTAAATGCAATTAGAGAAGCCTTTAAGACTGTTGAAGGCTCCAATTCTATTTTGAAAAATATGATGATTAATTTAAAGGATGGACTTGAGATGTGCTTAAGATTAATCCCTGGTATTGTCTCTATTGGGCTCATATCCCTTATCCTTGTGAAAACAACAAATTTCTTTGATGTGATTGGATATATTTATTATCCACTGACTACTCTGCTAAAGCTCTCAGAGCCAATGCTAATTGCAAAAATAAGTGCCATAGCAGGGGCTGAGGTTTTTATACCCTCTGTTATTGTCGCTGCTGAAGAGGTAGGTTTAGCAACCAGATTTATTGCAGGTGTTGTTTCAATATCATCAATACTGTTTTTCTCTGGATCGATTCCCTGTATTTTAGCAACGGATATTGATTTATCTATAAAGGATATCCTGTTAATACTGGTACAGAGAACAGCCTTAACAATTATTTTAGTCACACCTGTTGCTATGATTTTGTTTTAGAAGGATTGTGATTTTCAAATGACACTAAAAAACCTTTTATAAATATAGACATTGTTTCTTCAAGAGGATAAGCGCCATCATGTAAGCACCAATTGTAAACCAACCCTCTAGCTGCTATAAATATGAATTCTAAAATCTCTTCAGAGGTAAAATCTGCATAATGATTGAAATATTCACCTCTTCGTTTAAAAATTTCCATAAGAATATCATGTAAATGAATGGGTAACTTGTAAATTGAGTCTCTTGTATGCATTAAAAAAATGAAAAGCGTGTTGACAAAAAAATAACATTGAATTATAATAAACTTATTCATTGAACTCGTTCTACGAATTGATTCTATGAATGATTATGATTTAAATATCTATTATAAGGGGGAAAAATGATGAGAAAAACAAAAAAAATGTTAGCAATACTGATGA
The DNA here is from genome assembly GCF_000016985.1 of Alkaliphilus metalliredigens QYMF. Taxonomy (NCBI): domain Bacteria; kingdom Bacillati; phylum Bacillota; class Clostridia; order Peptostreptococcales; family Natronincolaceae; genus Alkaliphilus; species Alkaliphilus metalliredigens. The sequence continues at coordinate 794,027 of NC_009633.1, forward strand.
TACTAGCGATGTTTTTTACTGTTGTTGGATGCAGTGAAACAACAGATGCGCCAGCAAGTGGAGAGGGTCTATATACAGCTGGTACATATGTTGGAGAAGGAGAAGGCTTTGCAGGTCTAATTAAGGTAGAGGTGACAGTGGATGAGAATGAGATACAAGAAATTAAAATCTTGGAGCACAATGAATCCGCTGGAATAAGTGATAGTTCAATTGCAAACATTCCTACAAAAATCGTAGAATATCAAAGTCTTAACATTGATACCATATCAGGAGCCACAGGAACAGGTGCAGGAATATTAGAAGCAGTAGAAGCTGCTTTAGTACTGGCTGGTGCTGATATTGAAGCATTAAAGCAGGCTAAGGGCGAAGATACAGCCTCTGGGGAAATCATTGAAAAAGAGGCGGATGTGATTGTTATTGGAGGTGGAGGTGCAGGTCTTGCAGCTGCGGTTTCAGCAAGTGAGGAAGGAGCCTCTGTTATTTTAATTGAAAAGCTGCCTATGCTGGGTGGAAATACGATTCGTTCTGGTGGTGCATTAAATGTTGTCTATCCAGAGAGGCAAGAAAGACAGGGAATTGAAGACTCTGTAGATAAGCATTTTGAAGATACCTATCAGGGTGGAGATGAATTAGGTAACCCTGAACTAATAAGAACTTTAGTGGAAAACGCTTATCCAGCATTAAGATGGTTAGAGGATAAGGGATTAGAGCTTCAAGATGAAGTGTTCACTGTGTTGGGTGCTTTATGGCCAAGAAGTCACGAATCTGTTGATCCTTTAGGGTCAGGCTTTATTAGAGTGTTACAAACTGAGGCTGAAAAAAATGGCGTTGAAATCCTAATGGAAACAGCTGCTGAGGAATTAATTATAGAGGATGGAAGAGTAGTTGGGGTACTGGCTACATCAAAGGGTAACACTGTGACATTGAAGGCTAACAAAGGAGTCATTATGGCTACTGGAGGCTTTGCTGCTAATGTAGATATGAGAGTGAGATACAATCCTGACTTAGGAGCAAATTTACAAACCACCAATAGCCCAGGTGCAACTGGGGATGGAATCATTATGGGAGAAGCTGTAGATGCCAATTTACTAGGCATGGATTATATTCAGTCCTTACCATTGGGTGATCCTGAGACTGGAAGTTTAACTGGATGGGCTGGTAATGACGCTGCAAATTATCTCTTCATTAACAAGGAAGGGAACCGATTTGTAAGTGAAGCAGGCCGTAGAGATGTTATGACCAATGGGTTAATAGAGCAGACCGATAGTTTTATGCATATAGTAGTTGATTCTCAATCGATGCCTGATGGATCCAAGAATCATTTTAATGAGACCATCGAAGATCTAGTGGAACGAGGACAAACATTAAAGGCTATGTCTTTAGAGGAACTAGCTGAAAAAATGAATGTTGATGTTGACAACTTCACAGAAACAATAGCTAAGTACAATGAAGCGGTGGATACCGGCGTTGATGAATTTGAAAAGCATTTACTAGATAAAAAAATAGATCAAGCACCATTCTATGCCAGCCCACGTGTACCAACAGCACATCACACCATGGGTGGATTAGAAATCAATAATGAGGCACAGGTTATTGATATCAATGGGAATGTAATCCCAGGCTTCTACGCTGCCGGTGAGGTAACAGGAGGAATTCATGGTTCAAATAGACTCGGTGGCAATGCAATAACAGATATCATTACATTTGGTAGAATTGCCGGTAAGAACGTTGCTGGGAATTAGTGAGCAAAATAGATTGAAAAGCATCTAAGGTTGTCATGTTGAGAAACACTTAGGTTTGGAATACAAGAAAGTCCAGCATCCGAAGCGTATGTGAAATACGTAGGGGTGCTGGACTTTTGATGTAACGGAAAGATCAACGAATCAACCGTCCCTAGTGCTAAGGCCTAGTGCTAAGGCAAAAACTTTTAGTCCACTGCTAAATAGGGTATAATATAATAATAATCAATAAGAATAGGAGTGTGGCAAAATGAAAGAAATATTTAGTAGAAGAAGTATTAGAAAATATAAGGACCAACCTGTTGAGGAAGAGCAAATACAAAAAATGTTACGAGCAGCGATGTATGCACCTTCTGCGGGGAATGAAAAACCATGGCATTTTGTTATTGTAAAGGATAGAAATAAGTTAAATGATATCACTAGCTTTCATCCCCATACCCAAATGTTAAAGGAGGCACCACTAGGAATCATGGTCTGTGCAGATGTGAGTGATGTTAAATATGATGGGGCATTTTGGGTTCAGGATATTGCTGCCTCTGTACAAAATATCCTTTTGCAGGGAGAAGAATTGGGTCTTGGAACCTGTTGGTGTGGGGTGTATCCTAGGGAAGAACTTGTGGAAAGCTTTTCGAAATTAGCAGAGCTACCAGAACATATCATTCCAGTAGCTGTGATTGCTGTGGGTCATCCAGCAGAAGAAAGAGAAGTGAGGGAACGGTATAATCCAGATAGAGTACATTATGAAACGTGGTAAGAAGAGATTGATACTAAGCTGTAATTGAAACCCACAAACAACTCCTGTTCCCCACCACTGGATTTTACCTAGTGGTGGGTTTTTAAAAATAAAACTGATTCTATTGTTGCAAATACTAATCTTATGTTGCAGGATATATGGAAATGTATGGTATACTATAATCAAGTTTTAAATTATTAATGAACGGAGGGCTATCATTGAATAAAATTGCATTGGTGACTGACAGTACAAGTGATTTAAACTACGAGGAAGTTAAGAAGTACAACATTCATGTACTACCTTTAAAAATTGTTTATAAGGACAGGGAGTATACTGATCGGGTGGACATAACCCCTGATGAGGTTTACAGCAACATGGAGGTTGAGGTACCGACAACTTCACTTCCCTCTATTGAAGTGATTGATCGTCTTTTCGTCAAGCTTAAGGAGGAAGGCTATACCCATGTCATTGCAGTTACAATTTCTGCGGGTTTATCCGGTACATATAATAGTGTTAGACTGGTAAGTGAGAATCATCCTGAATTGAAGTTTGAAATATTTGATTCATTGGCATTAACCCTTGGAGCAGGAGCTATCGTATTAGCCTGTGGGGAAATGCTTAATGAGGGTAAAGAATTTGAAGAAATAGTCAAAGAACTTCCTAGACTCAGGGATAAAATAAGAGTTTACTACGTGTTAGATACTCTTAAGTATCTGATCAGGGGTGGGCGAATTGGAAAAGTGCCAGGAAGTATAGGGGAACTTTTAAATATGAAACCCATTATTTCAATTAATAAAGAGGGCGTTTACTATACACATTTAAAGGTAAGGGGTAGAAAGCAGAGTTTATCAAAGCTTTTTGCTATCGTGAAAGAATCACTTGAAGAACAAAAGGCAAAGGTTTGGGTTCTTCACGGTGGAGGAGAGAAAGAAGCACGGGAGCTTCATAAAAAGGTTTTAGAACTTGCTAATGCTAGCCAAGTGGGCTTTAGTGATATAAGTCCTGTTGCAGGAGTACATACAGGACCAGGTTTAATTGGTGTTACAATCATGACGGAGTAGATAGAAATAGATCCATTAACAGAGACTACCAGAAAGATAAGTGATATAGGGGCAGGTGTGTTGATTAGATATAAATCAATCAACCTGTCCCTAAAATTGTCTTTAAAGGGATAGTGGGGAGGGTCCTCGTTGTTCAGAAGTGTATCGGTATCCTTAGTGGGAATATGATAAAATAGGAATAAAAAGGGTGATAAACGTGCTGAAAGATGTAGCAAAAAAGTATTATCTGAATGGATATAATTGTGCAGAGGCCATGCTTTATGCAGGAGATGAATATTATCAGTTAGGATTAGATAAGAGCATATTTAAAGTAATGGCTGGGTTCGGTGGAGGGGTAAATACTGAAGACCTTTGTGGTGTGGTGAGCGGGTCCGTTGCTCTTTTAGGGGTTTTATTTGTGGAGAAAAATGCATACGGAAGTGAGCATATCAAAGAATTGACAAAAGAATTTATTGAAGCCTTTAAAAAAACAAAGGGAAGTATGAATTGTAAAGAACTAAAAGACCAATATCGAGATGAAAAAGAAAAATGTAGCTGTGTGGTTGAGTCAGGAGCAGCGGTTTTAGAAGAAATTATCAAAGGATTCCAAAAAACAAAGGAAACCACTATGTAAATATGAGTTAAACAAAAATAAGACCTCCGGGTCTTATTTTTGTTTGGGAGACAGTGCATCAATCCCATAGCTTGAAATTACAGTCTGATTCCCTTCTGATACTCCTTTCGATAACGACCAGGAGAAATATTTGAAAGTTTTCCAAAGGTTCGAATAAAATGTGCATTATTATGAAACCCAGCTTGTTCTCCCGCAGCCTGTACACTGCAACCATCCCTAAGAAGTGAACGTGCTTTAAGTATACGGTTACTGATAATATATTGGCCAACTGAAAAACCCGTTGCTGCTTTAAAAATATGGCATAGATGATACTTACTGATATAAAAATTCTCAGCAATAGAATCTAAACTGAGATCCTCAACTAAATTATTCTCGATATGTTTAAGGATAGGGGACACGCGCTTGAAGTCCGAATTGTCGGATGAATCAATTGGGTCATTATCTTCAAGTAGAGACCAAACTTCTAACAAAATATCAACAAAAACCATGTCTCTTTTTAAATCATCTCCAAAAGCATTAGATTTAGAATGACGACATTTTTCAAATCGTGATATCAAAGATGATAATTGATCTTCATTTAATTGGATACAACGGTTTGATTTGCTGAACTGTGAAAGTAGATTCGTCTGATTGGTAGATATAGAATAGAGTGTTTCTCTTGTGAAGTGTAGTACATATCTTTCATAGGATTTACAATTATCTGCAATCGTACGATGTAGTACTGTATCTTTAAGAACTAGCAACGTACCACGTTTCAAAGGGTAAAGATTACTTTCAGCAAAACAGCTTCCAGCATCAGTTAATGAAAGTAGGATTTCATAATTTTCGTGAAAATGATGACTTTGCATATACCATTCATTATCACGATTAAGATTCAAATTATAATCAAAGTTCATGTGGCACCCCTTTTTTGATAGTAGCACATATCTAAATTAATAGCAATATAAGCAAACAATATCTCAAATTATCGATAGAATGTGATTATTAATTGTTATATATTTAGAAGCAAACAGATGCAATTTTCAAAATAGATTGAATATTACGAAAATAATTTATTGGGAAGTGATCATATGGAAAGTAGTCTATTAAAACCTATGGATGAGGAATTAAGTGAATATTTAAGAGATGAATCACGGGTAATAGGAGCTGCAGAAAGTATTTCCTTTCCTAAAAGTCAACAAGAAGTCATCACGATTATAAATGAGTTATATTCAAAAGGAATTCCAATTACTGTACAAGGGACTCGGACTGGATTAGCAGCGGGGGCAGTTCCAAAGGGTGGACACATAATGAATCTTTCTAGGATGGATAGTATGACAGCCATGAGAAGTGATGAAGAGGGTCACTTTCATATAACCCTTCAAGCTGGTATGATCCTTTCACAACTGAGAAAACAGATTGAAGGTAGGAAATTCGATGTAGAAAAATGGAGTGTGGAATCAAGGAAAACGTTGGTAAAATTTCGCGAAGCCCCTGAACAATTTTTCAGTCCTGACCCAACGGAAGGATCTGCTACGATTGGGGGCATGGTTGCATGTAATGCATCGGGAGCACGTAGTTATTTATATGGATCCATAAGAAAACATATTACGGCACTGAAAATTGTCCTATATAATGGACACACCTTGTCAATTCAACGAGGAAATGTATTTGCCAATGGAAGAACACTGAACCTAGTGACTGATCAAGGATATGGATTTACTGTTCTGTTACCTTCCTATGAGATGCCAAAAACAAAAAATGCATCAGGCTATTATATTGAGAAGGATATGGATGCCATAGATTTATTCATAGGTTCCGATGGAACCCTTGGTGTGATTACAGATATTGAAATTAAGCTGTTACCACTTCCTCAAATCATGTGGGGAGTAAGTTGTTTCTTTGAAAAGGAAAAGGATGCAATTGAATTTGTGATAGCACTACGAGAACGACTTGATGATGTTGCTTCTATGGAATTCTTTGATGGAGATTCTTTAGAATTATTACGTAAGCAAAAAAATGAAAACCCAGCATTTTCTAAGCTGCCTGTAGTTGAAAAAAGAATGAATACTGCTATATACATCGAGCTTCATTGCGAAAATGAAAAATTAGCTATTGAAAACCTCACTAATGTTGGTCTATTGATGAGAGAATCAGGTGGATGTGAAAAAGATACTTGGGTTGCACGCAATGATGCAGACAGAGATAGTTTGCTTTTCTTCAGACACGCTGTACCGGAAAGTGTGAACATGCTGATTGATGAAAGAAAGAAAGAAGATCCTATCATAACAAAACTGGGTACCGACATGTCTGTACCCAATCATCACTTACGTCATATAGTGGGCATGTATCGCTCTATGCTAAACGAGCATGGACTACAATCGGCTATCTGGGGACATATCGGAGATAATCATTTGCATGTAAATATACTGCCCCATAATGAAGGGGATTATATAAAGGGAAAAGCGTTATACGCTGAATGGGCAACTGAGGTATCAAAGTTGGGGGGAGCTGTTTCTGCTGAACATGGAGTTGGTAAGCTTAAAGCAAATTTCCTGACAGTCATGTATGGACAAAATCACATTGATGAGATGGCTGAGCTTAAGGAAACATTTGATCCAAAGGGTATTTTGGGTACAGGGAATATGTTTACGCCACAAAAGGAGGTGGTCGTATATGAAAATTGTCGTATGCATAAAACAAGTACCATCGACTAATGAGGTTCGTCTTGACCCTGTGACCAACACGATTATGAGAGATGGACGTCAATCAGTAACAAATCCATTTGACACATATGCAATAGAGCAGGCCGTTCAGATCAAGGAGGAACTTGGTGGAGAGGTAATTGCTCTAAGCATGGGGATTCCAGCTACTGAGAGATTGTTGAGGGATGCAGCAAGTCGGGGAGTAGATAGTGCAATGCTTTTATCAGACAGAAGCTTTGCAGGAGCCGATACTTTGGCAACAGCCTATACATTGTCTCTTGGAATAAGACGGTTTCATGATATTGATTTGATTCTTTGTGGAAAAATGGCAGTGGATGGTGATACTGCCCAGATTGGACCTGAGCTAGCTGAGAATCTTGGCATTCCCCATATAACAGATGTTTCTGAGTTTATCAGTGTTTCTTCAAAGGATATTGTGTGTAAAAAAATAACGGATACTGGACACCAGGTGCTACGGGTTAAGCTGCCTGCACTTCTGACGGTTGTCAAGGATATTAATATGCCTCGTCTACCATCTATTCCAGGGATTATTTTTGGACTAACGGCACCCTTTGAATTGAGAGATGCCGAAGCTCTAAAGGCAGATCCTAAACGTATTGGATTATCAGGATCACCCACCCAAGTCGTAAAAACATATGTACCACAACGTCAAAGTGAGGCACAGCAGATTGAAGGGGATGCTAAAATCCAGGCAGATAGCATTGTAAAACTAATTAAGGAGGTGCAGTAGCATGTCGCAATTAACAATAAACCTGGAAAAATGTACTGGATGTGGTTTATGTATCAAAAGCTGTGCTACTGATGCACTTCATAAGGAGAATAACAAAGCTATGGTAAATGAGAATTGTACCCTGTGCGGAATCTGTATAGACAGTTGTCCCTTTGAAGCCATATCCATAGAGAAGGAAAATTTGGAGGAAGTAGATCTTTCACTATATGAGGGTATTTGGGTATTTGCAGAACAGCAAAAGGGAGAAATATTGCCAGTGGTATATGAGCTATTAGGTAAAGGAAAAGAGCTTTCTCTAGAAAAAGGATGTAAGCTCACAGCCCTAATATTTGCAGATGAAGTGCAATGTAATATACAGAAATTAATCTCCTATGGTGCCGACAGGGTTATCTTTTGTGAAGATGCTGCATTGGCTGAAAAGCTTGATGAAAACTATATTGAGTTATTTGATACACTCATTAATAAACATAAGCCTGACATCTTATTATTCGGTGCAACGGGATTTGGACGATCCCTTGCACCAAGGGTTGCAGCAAGAGTAGGTACGGGTTTAACTGCGGATTGTACCCTATTAGAAATAGATAAAGAAAGTGGATTGCTTCAACAAACAAGACCGGCTTTTGGTGGGAATTTGATGGCAACAATTATTTGTCCCAATCATAGACCACAAATGGCCACGGTACGACCAGGAGTATTGCTGCTACAGGAGGAGAATACATCAAATGAAGGTGAGGTCATAGCTGTTCCTATGCCTACCATAAGGCATAATCATATCGAAATACTTGAGGAAGTTCTGAGTGGAGAGATAAATACCATTGCTGATGCCAAAATAATCGTTTCAGTAGGACGTGGAATCGGGTCTCAAAAAAATATGAGTCTGGTACATAGATTAGCAGAGCTGATTGGTGGAAATGTTGGTGTAACAAGATCCCTAGTGGATATAGGTTGGAGCCAGTATGAAAATCAAATAGGGCAGACCGGATCTACAGTAGCACCTAAGCTTTTGATTGCCTGTGGTATCTCCGGTGCAATCCAACATCTTGCTGGTATCAGTAATGCAGAGACGATTATTGTAATCAATAGTGATCCTGATGCTCCCATATTTTCTGTTGCAGACTATAAAGTAGTTGGTGACTGTGTTGAAGTGATCAAGAAATTGATAGCGACCCTTGAGGACTAAAATGCTTTCTTCTCTATGAAATATTTAAATTTAATTATATAAGGGGGGAATTAAATGTTAACCATCAAGTTTGATATGACCCAAACACTTTTTATCGCTGTACTTCTATTGTTGTCCGGTAATTTTATTAGAAGCAAGGTTACATTTTTACTGAAGTATTGTATTCCAGGGCCTGTGATTGGAGGCCTCATCTTTTCGGTTTTAGCTTTGGTATTGCGGCAATTCGGGATTATTACATTTAGTTTTGATACCACATTACAACAATTCTTCATGAATTTATTCTTTACAGCCAGTGGATTTGGAGCCAGTATGATTTTATTAAAAAAGGGTGGGAGAATGGTAGTGATTTTCTTGGGCTTAGCTGCGGCATTGGCAATTTTTCAAAATATAACTGCTTTAGGTCTGTCTAAAATACTTGGTGTGGAGCCAATGATTGGATTAATGACAGGCTCAATTCCTATGACAGGAGGTCATGGAAATGCCGCTGCCTTTGCTCCTATTGCTGAACAAATGGGATATCAGGGAGCACTAACTGTTGCTGTAGCAGCTGCTACATTTGGTTTGGTTGCTGGTTCGATGCTGGGTGGACCCGTTGCCAATAACTTAATTGAAAAAAAGGGATTATTCGATAAAACAACACAACAAGAAAAAACAGAGGAAGTACATACTGAATCTGGGTCAACGGCAGTTGCAGCTATTTTAGAGAATAAAGCCCATCTATTTGATGCAAAAAGATTATCAAAAGGATTTTATTTAATTTTCATTGGTTTAGGGTTGGGTTCTATCTTGCATATTATTTTTAAAACAGCCCTACCAACGGTTACGTTACCAATTCATGTAATGGGTATGCTAGGGGGCGTCATCATGAGAATTACCTTAGACATAAAGAAAATACAAGTTCCGGAAGAAGAAATTGATACAATCGGAAATGTATGTTTGGGGGTTTTCGTTTCCATGGCTGTCTATACAATGAGATTATGGGAGCTTGCTGAATTGGCATTACCTCTTATCATATTATTATTCGCACAGGTGCTTTTGATATTTTTATTTGTCAGATTTATCACCTTTAATGTGATGGGTAGAAATTACGATGCTGCAGTTATTTGTGCTGGACATATTGGATTCGGAATGGGTGCAGTACCAGTATCTATGGCGAATATGAAAACAGTAAGTGACAAATTCGCATATTCTAAAATTGCATTCTTTGTTGTTCCTATTATAGGGGGGTTGTTTAGTAATTTTACAAATGCAGCCATTATCACATTTTTCATGAACGCCACAGGTTAATTGAAATGGAAGTAGCAGCCATTTAAAAGGTTAAAAACAAAATTTTTTTCACAAATATTCCCCTGAACACGAAGAATTAAACAAGTCGTGTAGGGGAATATTTTATTGAAAATAGAAGAAGCAAAACAAAGGGATATGATTGTTTTATGGTATAATATTAATGAATAAATAAATAGGATGAGGATTAATCTCAAAGAACAAGAATGGGGATGATAATTTGGAACTTACGTTGACAACACCTGCCCTACTTTTTCCAGCAATATCACTTTTAATGCTGGCGTATACAAACAGATTTATTGTTCTTGCACAATTAGCAAGAGATCTATATACCGAGTATAGAAAAGAACCCAATATTATTTTAAGTCAGCAGATAAATAATTTGAGAAGACGAATAAAGATTATCAGAAGCATGCAACTATTTGGTGCATTGAGCTTCTTCTTTTGTGTTATGAGTATGTTTTTAATATTCGCAGGGACCATGATTTTAGCCCATATAACATTTGGACTAAGTTTAATATTACTATTGGCTTCATTAGGGTTTTTACTAGCAGAATTACAAATATCCATTAATGCTTTAGACATTCAATTAAAAGATTTTGAAAGTGATATGAGTGAAAAAGTTAAATAAGTCCCGTAGAAGTTAAGTATGAGAAGGGTTAGATATGCTTAAAAATTTATTGGAAATGAACGGGTGTGAAGATAAGTGATGACTGTAATAACCAGAAATATAAAAAAAGAAGATAAAGAAGAAATTAACAAGTTAATTCAAGTGTTAAATAAGAGGGATGATCTAGGATATTCCATAACTGATGAATGGCTTGACTACGTGATACAGGAAGCAGGAGAAGGTATATTTGTGGCTGTTTATGAGGAAAAGCTGATAGGACTGGCTACCTGTATGATCAATCAAATGGATAAAACCCAGGCTGCAATTAATGTTGTTATTCATCCAGAATATCGAAGCCAAGGCTTTGGTTCTACCCTTTATTATAAAGTAATGAACTATGTAAAGGACAAAAAAATAAAGGCAGTGGAAACATATGTGAAGAAAAGATTGCATAATGCAGTGGGCTTTGCTCAGAAGAGAAATTTTGAAACAGTCCTGTACTCCTGGCATATGGAATTAGAATTGAATGAGGCCAACTTTCAGCTACTAGAGCGACAAAATATAGTATTTAGAAAAGCCATCATGTCAGATGATAAAAGCTATGCCCAAATCATAAACCAATGCTTTGGAGATGGATTAGATAACAGTGCATTAGGGCATCTATTAAGAGACCCTTCTATACGGGTTTACATGCTTGAAGGAGAAGGAGAAGTGATCGGAACAACTACCATGCAGCTGAGGGAAAAGTTATCCCTAGGATATATCTACGATGTGGCAATCATTGAACAGTACAGGGGACAAGGATTAGGAAGTTATATGTTAAAAAATTGTCTTGATGAGTTGAAACATAATCATATCAATAAAGCATCACTACTGGTAGCAGGGGGAAATAAAAATGCCCTAGCATTGTATGAAAGAGTAGGATTTAAAGAGGTAGATACAGATATGATCATGCAAAAAATCATTTAGAAATGAACTGAGGTCACCCATTGTGAGGTGACTTTTTTCAATGCTTTCAATAAATAAAAGTAATGAAACACTAAGCAGGGGAGGTTATATTTTATATCAACACAACCCAAACTTTAAATATGGAATTTCCTCACGTAACTGTCTCTATATAAACTCCACAAGATTATTATGAAACGTTTTAAGGGTAATATGAATAAAACGGTTATCCTCTGTTTTGATCAGCGTGCTAGAATCGATTCGATCGAATAGTACAATATCTCCTGTGAAAATTTCTTCTGTATTCACTCTGACTTTTTGACCAATAAAGTAATCATATATCCTATTTTCAAAAATGTAAAATACATTTAAATCCACTTCTTTTAAATGATTTAAGTGAATGAGATTGATGGCTCTCAATGGATTTTCTTGGTTATTCTGGGTATAGTAACCATATAAATGAGCAATGTAAAGAATTTTAGAAAATAAAGAGATTCTATTTTTCCTATATTGAGAGGGAAACCCTTTTCCATCCATCTGTTCATGGTGGTGAAGAATGGCCTTTTTAGAAAGGTCACTTAAGAAGCTTACATTTTTCAACATTAAATAACTGTGCTTCGCATGTTGACGGTATGCAGCTTGATCCTCCTCGGAAGTAGAATAGGGCTCATATCGAACTTCGGCTGGAACCTTTGAAAGTCCTACATCGGCCATCATACCACAAACAAAGAGCTCTTGATTTTGCTGATCGTCTAGATGTAACCATTTTCCAATCATATAACTGGTTATACCCATTTGATAGCAATGAATATATAAGGAATCTCCTACATTTTTTAGTTTATCCATCACTTGAAACACACTAACAGATTTTTCTATGATCTTCATGCTTTCCAATATTGACTGCTCTAATGTATTGGTTTCTTGATGTGTGTCTTCTGTCAGTGAGGCAAAGACTTCATTAAATCCTTGCTCCCATTGGGGTAAGGTTTTTTTAAAAAAATCCATGTCTTCTATGTCTAAGGAGTCAATAATTTCTCCAAGGGGCTGGTTTTTTTTACTTCTGATCTTGGTAGAGGTATTTTCAGTTGCCTTTTCCCCAAGGGTATCAGCTTGGATATTCATAAGATCAGACAATTGATCTGCTGTTACTTCTTTTTCAATTCTGACACTGATTGTCTCTATATTGTGTTGTTCTAATATTCTTTTCATTCTATCTGCTGTGGCGTTATCCTTTACCTTATAGTTTTTAGGGATAATAATATTTCCTTGAGGATTAAGAATTTCATTGCTAATAATCATATCTGGTTGTATGCTTATTGTGGGTATGGTAAATCCAAGGCTTTGTTGAGTATTAGATTCTTTTGTCACAACAATCATCCTTTCTATTTTGAAAAATTACATCAGAGTGTTACTGTAAATAGATTACATTATAATTTGCTATACTGAACAACTGATTACATTATAATCTTTTTAATGAGTTTATGCCATAGGCATAGAAAATTCAAAAAATAAATAGGTAAATTTCCCTATAATAAAGAACAAGAAGAGTAAAGTAGGGGGCTTATAATTTTCATTCTGACTTTAAAAGATAAGCCCAATAGGCTATATCTATCTTATATAAAGTCCTATACAATGTAGGTAACAATAGTCCTATTCAATTTGGAGAATAAATGGAAGGATTATAAGGGAGGAATACTTTAATGAGTATGAATCATATCGATATAGAAAAAATAGTGAATCATGTAGAAGATATACCGACATTACCTCACATGATTAATAAAATTATGGAGTTAACCGACGACCCTGAATCCACAGTACAGGATATTGAAAATCAAATTATGAAGGATCAAGGACTGACCACAAGGGTATTAAGAAGGGCTAATTCTGCCTACTATGGCTATCCTAGGAGGATTAGTAGCATCTCTCAGGCCACGGTGTTACTAGGATTTGAAACCATTAGGAACATCACCTTGTCCGATGCAGTGAAGGGTATTTTAGCAGAAGAGCTACCAGGCTATGGACTCAAGCAGGAGGACTTGTGGGTACAATCGCAATCCTGCGCCATGATTTCTAGACATATAGCAAAAAAGTTAAAATATAAACAGGCTGATGAGGTGTATATTGCAGGCCTCTTAAGGGATATAGGAAAGGTGATTTTAAGTCACTATTTAGGTGAACGATATCAATTGGTGTCGAAGCAAGTGATAGAAGGGAAAACTTTTTTAGAGGCTGAAGAAGAGGTGTTAGGGTTTCACCATGCTGAAATAGGAGCAAGGGTTGCAGAAAAATGGAATTTACCTGCTGATCTAGTGGATGCCATTGCATACCATCATACTCCTGAAAAAAGTGAAATGAATGCGATAACTACTTCAATCGTACACATTGCAGATGCGGTGACCATGATGATGGGAATTGGATTAGGTGTTGATGGGATGGCATATGGACTATCTCCCTATGCTATTGAAAAGCTAAGTTTAACAGAGGTGCAGGTGCAAGAAATTATAGGAGAGTGCATCGATCTGTTGGTTGATGAGAGTTCTTTTACCATTGATTAAAATGAATAGATCATATAGCTAAAAAGGTAAGGGGTGTCTAGATAGATGAGACACCCCTTATTGATCTTTTGAAGTAATTTCCATCTATAAAAAGATATTTATTCAACCTATTGCCAAACACTTTACAAGGGTCTATAATAAGGTTGCGATAAATATTATATACAGAGAGAAGATGGAGAAATGAGTACAGAAGGATTTAAAAAGAAACTGGTAAAATACGCTATGAATTTGGAGCTTATCATTGCAGTATGTATTGTGGTTGCAGTTATTGCTGGAATTGTAGTCTTAGCTAAACACCTGGCAGTCATAGCAGTAGCAGATGGTTATAACATCTATGAAACATTTAAAAAGTTCTTAAGTATAGCCCTGTTGCTGATCATTGGAGTCGAGATGGTATTAATGCTACTCTCTCATTCCACCAGTAGCATACTAGAATTAGTTCTTTATGCAATCACAAGAAAGATGTTGATTTACAGTGAAACCATGCTTGACTTAATCCTAGGGACAGTGGCCATTGCCATTGTGTTCGTTATCCGTAAATATTTAATGTCTAATAAATATAGAAAAGAAAGTAGCTATGAAGGTGCGATTATTTCTGCTGCATCCCCAATCCATGATTTGAACTTTGATTCAGATTTAGATATTCCTGAAAACAAAGGAACGACTGTAGGTGGATTGATATGCCGACTTTCTGAGGAAACATGTAATCCTGTGGAGGAAGGGGCAAAATATACAGTAGGTAATGTCACCATGAAAATACTCAAAATAAAGGATGGACTTATTGAAAAGGTTTTATTGACTGAGGATGAGGAAAAGGAAACGGAAACGGAAACTTCATCTCATTAATAGCCAGTGGCGTTAAAATTGAAAGATCCTGAAAAGGGTCTTTTTTTATTTTTACACCTAAAAAAAATGCCAATATCTGCCGATAAGAATTATACAAGCATATCAACTGTTGGAACAAAGGAGGTGGAATAGATGAAAATCAATAACATAACGAATAAAAGTCAATTTACGACTTCGACCGTGGCACCTAAAGAAAATAAACAGAAAAAAAGTAATCAAGCGAGTCTGAAAATACAGGATGAATACACGCCAGTTCAAAATGAAGTGAAGGAAGCTACCTATAAAAAACCGATTGTTAAGGTAGATGAATCCACCATTCAAAAGCTTAAGGAAGAAAGTGAAAGCGCACATAATCATCTTAGGGAAATGGTAAAACAGCTTTTAGAAAGACAAGGATTGACATTTAAAGACCTTGCAGGATTAGACGAAGGGGTTAAAATTGATGAGGAAACTCGTTTAGAAGCCCAGGCCATGATTGCAGAAGGTGGACCCTTCAGTCCTGAAAATGTAAGTGATAGACTCATAGCCTTTGCCAAAGCCATTTCGGGAGGAGACAAAGGAAAAATTGACATATTAAGATCGGCAATTGAAAAGGGATTTAAGGAAGCGCAAGAGATGCTAGGAGGAGAACTGCCTGAAATATCCCATACAACCTATGAATTAACCATGGAAAAACTAGATGCCTGGTTAGCAGAATAAGGAGAACAAAAAAAGATCCTGAGGGATCTTTTTTGTGTAAATAAGACTTGAAACTTCATAAAATGAAATTAATAAAGCTATTCTTTGATAACGGAGTGATCCTATGAGGGTTTTTATTGCAATTGAACTTGAAGAAGAAGTAAAGAAAAAGGTAGAAAAGATTCAAAAAAAGCTAAAGAGTTATGCTCAGAAAGGGAAGTTTACTGACCCTGGTAATTTTCATCTAACCCTACGATTCATTGGAGAGGTGGGTGAGGCTGAAATAAAATCAATCAAAAATGCCATTGAAAAAACAGCCACAAAGGAAGGGTTCTTTGAACTGGTCATGGATCAAGTAGGAAGTTTTCCTAAAAAAAACAAAGAAATTGTATGGGTGGGTGTAAAGGGGGAGTTGGATCGTCTGCAGAATCTTTATAAAGACCTTGAGGATGCATTGGAGGGAGAAGGGTTTTTAAAGGAAGGACGTCAATATAATCCACATATTACTTTGGGGCGAGAAATTGTTTTGAATAGACCACTTCCGAGTATTCAGGAGGAAATAAAAGTGATGGAGTCTATCCTTAGTGTGCAAAAGATATCCCTGATGGAGAGTGTAAGGATAAATGGCAAATTGGTTTATCGGCCTATTTACGTGAAGTCTTTAAGAGTATAAGGCGATTTAAATCGTTTTTGATCATAATAAAGGACCCTTTAATGCAAGGGTCCTTTTTCATTTGACCATTTTTTTGTAATAAATATGGCAAAGAGAATTAAAAGTGTGGCAAAGGTAATGCCAATTGCGTCTATGAACACATCAATTAAACTACTGACCCTGCCATCCACAAAGGATTGGCGAAATTCGTCTAGAGCGGCAAATACAGTGGTCAGGATAAAGGCGAATAAAACCGCTGTGGTAGACTTTTTTGTATATTGGTTGAACAAGAAGAAAATAGCGATGGTGAGACAGAAAAAGACAACCATATGAGCGATTTTTCTAAGAATAAACTCAATAATAACGGGATTTGCCTTTGCATAGACATAAAAGTCATTACTGGCAGTTTGAAAGGGTGTCAATTCATTTGAATCCATGGGAAGGCGTTGTGCGATGATTTCTGCCATCCTAATAAAGTAAACATCAAATCTCATGATAAAAGTGTTAAATTCCTTAAGAATTGGTAAAACCCGTAATCCAGGAATAGAAGACAAGTAAAAAATTCCCCCTATTATACCAATAACAATCATCCAAGCCTTCCATTTTTTCATTGGTGCTCCACCTTTCCGACTACTCTTGATCACTTCAAAAAAAGGGGGAATAATCCTATTCCCCTAATAACATGCTAATATCTAGAAGCTCTCTTTGTAAATCGAATAATTTGTTTCTAAGCTCATCATATTCTTTTTTTAATACTTTGTCATCCATAAAACGATCGGTTTTAGAAACCAAGCTTTCAAATTGATTATAAACCTGCTGCAGCTCTTTCTTTATGTTCTCTTTTTGTTGAACTGGCTCTAGCATTTCTCCTGAGAAGGCTTTTAAAACGTCATCCTCTATCTGGAAGGAATATCCCATGTTAGGAATAATGGTTGGGATATCAAACTTTTCTTTAATCAAAGAAGAAAGATTATCTAAGGAGGTGTCCTCACCATGGACCAAGAAAACTCTTTTGGGTTTCTTTTTAAAGTGACCAAGCCATTCAATAAGGTCTGTTTGGTCAGCATGTCCTGAAAAGCCCTCAATACTGTATATTTCAGATAAAACAGCGATTTCTTCCCCAAGAAGCTTTACCTTCTTTGCGCCGTCTTTCAGTATTCGACCCAAGGTCCCCTGAGCTTGATACCCTACGAAAATAAGACTGTTATTAGCCTTCCATAAATTATGCTTTAAATGGTGGCGAATTCGACCACCGGTACACATGCCGCTGGCAGAGATGATCACCTTGGGATAATTGGATTCATTTAATCGCATGGATTCCTTGTGGTCTCGGACAAAATGTAAATTTTCAAAATCCAATGGATTACTGCCACCAAGGATCAGCTTCTTCGTTTCATCATCAAAACAATAGGAATTCTTTTTAAAGACCTCAGTTGCAGAAATAGCCATGGGACTATCAATATAAATCGGGATACGCATAAAAGCATCTAATTCGTTATTGGCTTTGTAGTATTGACTTAATTCATAAATAAGCTCCTGGGTTCTACCTACTGCAAAGGAAGGGATAATAACTGTACCTCCTCTGAGGACAGTTTTATTAATGGTACTCATTAACTCATCCATTCTTTGTTCAACATTTTCATGGACACGATTTCCGTAGGTAGATTCAAGAATAAGGTAGTCCGCATCATCAATGATTTCTGGATCTCGGATCAGAGGCTTGTTTTTCATCCCTAAATCCCCAGAGAAAACAATTTTCACCGTATCTTTTTCTTCAGTAATCCACAGCTCAATAATAGAAGAGCCTAATACATGTCCTGCATCCCGGAATCGAACCGAAATACTTTCATTTAAATTAATCTTTTGGTTATAAAGAACTGAATCAAAATAGCGAAGACTTGAGAGGGCATCCTCTACTGTATATAAAGGCTTAATGGGAGGCTTACCAGATCTTTTACGCTTACGATTTTCCCATTCTACATCGGATTGCTGGATATGTCCACTATCGACGAGCATAATTTCCGACAAGTCCTTGGTTGCCTTTGTACAGAATATTTTACCATTGAAGCCTTCTTTGACTAATTTTGGAATCCGACCACTATGATCAATGTGTGTATGACTGAGTAAAAGAAAGTCGATCTCTTTAGGATCGTACTGAAAGGGCTCATAATTTAAGGCTTCTAATTCATTGCTACCTTGAAACATACCACAGTCTAATAGGATTTTGTGTTTGTCTGTACTAATTAAGACATTGGAGCCGGTCACAACCTTTGCGGCGCCGAAAAATTGTATTTTCAATTGAATTCCCCCTCGAGTTTAAAATATTATGCTTTATTATCTATACCCAAACTTAGGTGTAAACCTTCACAAAGAATGTGAATTTCAAAATATTTTTAACGAAGGGAGATAAAGGATTTTCATAGAAAACATCGAAATTAGAATGTATTATGTAAATACATGTAGAAATTCAGACAACAAACCAAGGTGGAAAAAATAAGAAGACAAAAACAAAAAAGGCTGATTGCCAATGAAAACCATTGACAGTTAGCCTTGTTATTTCTAAAATAAGAAGTAGAGAGAAAGTCTTTAAAATAGAAAATAACCGGCATTCATAGCATATAATAAAGTAGGGAGAAAGAGGATTTATTAAGTTCAAAAAGGGGGATACGATGGATGGTGAAAAATAGAAAGAGAAAAAGAAATAAACGGTTAGTTGCATTGTCCATGGTCGTATTTTTCTCATTATGGACTCTTTTTGTGTTATATCCTAATCCCTATCACCTTTTTGCAAGTGTCTATCGTATGTTCCGGCCGGCGGTTGATGCAGCAGCGGTAGCTGAATTAATGGAACGGGCTCCTGGGGACCCAGAGGAAATAGAGAGGTTTGTTTTGAAGACAATCCCCTATGAGTACAATTGGCAGACATTTGGAATGCCCTTTTACTTTCCTACTACACAGGAGGCAATGACGGTGGGAGCTGGAGATTGTAAGGTTCGATTTATTGTATTGGCATCGCTATTTGAAGCCATGGAGATTCCTTATCAACAAACATTTTCATTAAGTCATTTCTGGGTTTCCTATGAGGGAAAAACACAAAGTGGCATAGAGCAGGATCAAAATGCATTTTTAACACGAACAGAAGAAGGAATAAGGCTACAAATTCCTAAGGAGAATATTAAGGATTCTCTTAATGTACTATGGGAAGGATTTTGGGTATATATGCCTCTTCATAGAAAAATATTGTTCTTAATGGGATTCCCTTTAAGCATATTAGTGGGAGTTTTAACCAATAGAAGAATTGTGAAGAAAGTGAAAATAAAAACGGAAAATAGTGAACTGGGTGAAGCCATAAGCGTATAGTGAAATACCTATGAGTTAAGGGCAGTGATATGAAAATCCAGGGGGAATATAGGGATAATTGATGGAAAAAGAAAGAAAGATGTCATTTCAGTCCATTTTGCAATGAAAACAATTAAAGATATTTTATACATTTAATTGAATAAACATGAAATTTAAAAGATGAATCTTTGATAATTCAAGGAGTGTGAGTGCTGGCATAAAATGCATACCTATGAAGTAGATCTAAAATATTAGCTAATAAAGGGGTGGATTTTCCGACGAGGAAAATTTACCCCTTTTCATAATGCAAGAAATGATATATAATATTGCAAAACAGCAAAAAGTTAAAATGTAATGTAAAAAAAGAAAAATGACATGAATATAGTTACTTTATTAAGAAGAGCTAGTGTAGTCATTTTCACAAAAAACAAACTAATGGAGGGAAAAAAATGAGAAAATTAATCGCAGTACTATTAGTTACACTATTAATGCTGGTTGGGTGCGGACAACAGTCAACGGGAGGAAATGAGGGACAACCCGAAGAGAACTCAAATCAATTCGTGACTGTTGCAACGGGACCAACCAGTGGCGTATATTATCCAATTGGAGGCGCAATTTCAAACATTGTACAGCATGAACTGGGATATAGATCATCTGTACAATCCACTGGAGCATCGGTTGAAAACATCAACCTACTATTAAACAATCGAGCGGAATTGGCCATTACCATGGCTGATGCAGTATTGCAAGCATATCAAGGGTTTGGGGCCTTTGAGGATCAAGAACCAAAGGAAGAATTAAGGGGAATCATGAGCTTGTATCCTAATTATGTACAGCTTGTAACCTTAAAAAGCACAGGTATTGAAACATTTGAAGATCTAGTAGGGAGACGTGTAGGAGTAGGTGCACCAAACTCAGGAGTTGAGTTGAATGCAAGATTAATGTTTGAAGCACATGGGATGACATATGATGATATTCGACCTGACTACTTAAACTATGGGGAAGCCATCGATCAAATTCGAAATGGAATGATCGAAGCAGCCTTTGTTACAAGTGGAATTCCTAACTCAACGGTGATGGATCTTGGAACAACAAATGAAATCAAGATCATTCCAATTGAGGGAGAAGGAATGGAATATTTACAAGAGCACTACCCATTCTTCTCTGCAACGGTGATACCAGCAGGAACCTATGATAACACAGAAGATATTAATACAGGAGCCATTATGAATCTGCTACTGGTTAATGGCAGTTTAGAGGAAGAAGATGTATACAATATGACAAAGGGATTATTTGACCATATGGATATGATACACAATTCTCACAATGCAGCCAAAGAGAATATTAATCTAGAAAGTGCATTAGATGGAATGGTTGTGCCATTACATCCAGGGGCAGAACGATACTTCAGAGAAGTAGGTGCAATTCAGTAATGAAATTGAATCGGAAAGGAGGGGATTCCCTTCTTTTCTATGCTTAAATATAACATAAAAAGAATGTCTGTTATTTTAATCATTGTTCTTGTGATGATCCCAATCCTTTTGGTAGGACGAGGACAGCTTTCGCTTCAATATGAATTGAACATTATGGATCAAGAAAATGAACAAGTACTCAAAAGTAAGTTGGTTAGACAGGGAGATGAAATTGCTTTTTACTGGATTCACTCTGTAGAGCATACCTCGTGGGTAGAAATTTTCACCCTAGAGGGACAACAGTTAAAGCTACAAGAAATTAGACTACAAGGTTTCGGGGCAGGAATTCCTCACGAAAGAGGTCAAGTGACGAGGGTTGAAGGTGGGGAAATAATCATGAGTCAAATTGATGAAGATTATGAAAGTTATCAATGGATCCATTCCCATACTGCTACAGAGAAAATTACAATAAATGGACAAGTGTTTATTAGAGCTGGGTCCTTACCCCATCATGGGTTTATGAAAATGATAATTAAAGAGAGGTGATTATATTGACTGATGTAAATATGGAAGTAAAACAACAGGAGTTGTTAGAGAAGTATGATAGTGAATCGCGGTTTCGTGTTTTTACAAATAAAACAACAGGATTTTTAGTGAGTGCTTTTGCGGTTGCTATTTCCTTATATCATCTATATGTTTCATACTTTGGCACTCCTGTTACATTGAAGCACAGATCCTTACATGTGGCATTAATTGTTGCCCTAGGATTTTTTGTTTTCCCAGGCTTTAAAAAGGCAAGACGAGATAGAATGCCGTGGTATGATTTAGGCTTAGGGCTATTGGCTCTGGCACCGGCAGCATATATTTGGATAGACTATTTAGGGATTGTACATCGAGCGGGTATTCCAAATCAATGGGACTTATTTATGGGTGTAATTTTAATCGCCCTAGTATTAGAATTAGTTAGAAGGGTAACTGGACTGGCGTTACCGATAATGGGAATACTCTTCATGCTATATGCTATTTTCGGACAGCAGATGCCTGGATTTTTTGGACATAGAGGATATCAATGGCAGGAGGTGGTAAACCATCTCTTTGTTTCAACAGATGGGATCTATGGAACGGCTGTAGGGGTGGCCTCCACCTATATTTTCTTATTTATTTTATTTGGTGCCTTTATGGCTAAATCTGGAATGGGTCAATTTTTTAATGATATTGCCTTGGCATTAGCGGGACATACAAAGGGGGGGCCTGCTAAAGTAGCTGTCATCGCCAGTGGGTTTTTAGGGAGTATTAATGGTGCCGCCGTGGCCAATGTTGTGACTACGGGAGCATTTACCATTCCCCTAATGAAAAAAACAGGATATAACGATGAGTTTGCAGGTGCGGTAGAAGCATCGGCTTCTGTTGGCGGGCAGCTGTTACCACCAATTATGGGAGCGGCGGCCTTTATCATGGCAGAGGTACTAGGGGTACAATATCGCGTCATTGTCATGGCAGCCATATTGCCAGCACTACTTTATTATGTAGGTATTATTACTCAGGTTCAAATGAGGGCCAATAAGAAAGGATTGAAAGGGATACCAAAGGATCAATTGCCAAAGGTAAAGGATGTCATGAAGGAGCGAGGACATTTACTAATTCCTCTAGTATTCCTAGTCTATATGCTTTTCTTTAGTGGTAAGACAATTATTTTTTCAGCCTTTCTAACAATTATTGTCACCGTTATGGTAAGTATGCTTCGTTCTACCACACGGATGAATGCAAAGGACATCTTTGAAGCCCTTGATTCCGGAGCAAGATCAGCTGTGCCAGTGGCCGTAGCCTGTGCAGCTGTAGGACCTATTGTGGGAGTTGCCAGTATTACTGGATTTGGTTTGAGTATGGCTTATGCAATTGTTTCACTGGGAGGAACCAGCTTACTCTTTACATTGATCTTCACAATGGTGACCTGTATCATCTTAGGAATGGGGCTACCCAGTATTCCGGCTTACTTGATTACCGCCACCATGGCGGCACCTGCCCTAGTACAATTAGGGATTGAGCCCCTTGTGGCACATTTATTTGTATTTTATTTTGCTATGTTTGCCAATATTACACCACCGGTGGCCTTGGCTTCCTTTGCAGCAGCGGGTATTTCTGGAGGAGACGCCATGAAAACCGGATTTGAGTCCGTGAAACTTTCCATAGCTGGATTCATTGTTCCCTATATGTTTGTCTATAATAGTGGACTGTTACTTCAGAATACGACATTAGCCCAAGGGACAGTCGTGATTGTCACTTCTGTTATAGGAGTCATTATGTTGGGAAGTGCGGCGGAAGGATACTTTTGGGCAACGATATCCATTGTACCACGGGGTATCTTATTTGTAGCTTCATTATTATTAATTAGTGCTAATTTAGCACAGGATGGTGTAGGTTTATTGATCATTGCCCTTGTATTGTTATTTCAATGGAGGAAAGCAAAACAGCAACACCGTGAAGTGATATCAGTTTAGTCTAGTTGCCGTATAATAAACCCAATAATAATTTTTGAAGAACCTGTATAGGAAAGTATTAAGCTTTCTTAGCAGGTTTTTTAGCATAGATAAGAAATGATATCTGAGTTATTATAGAGCCTAATAAAAGCCTATCAACTAAGTAAATTGTGCCCTAGATTAAAGGATTATGAAATATTTGTCGAAATATAAAGATATAGGGATATTATATATAACATAATGGGGTGGATCAGATGGCTTATCATATTTGCAGTGTTTGTGGCAGCTTTTTTGAACAAAATGGGCAAAAAAAATGCTTGAAGTGTCTAAATAAGGATGAGGAGCAATATGAAAAGGTAAGGAGTTATATTTCAAATCACCAAGGAGCCAGTGTTCTAGAAATTGCCTCGGAGACTGGGGTTTCGGCTAAGACCATTTTACGCTTTGTGGATGAGGGTGGATTTATTGTTGTGTCCAATGAGAAAGGGGAAAATAGGGTGATTGCACCAGAAAAAGAACAA
The DNA here is from genome assembly GCF_000016985.1 of Alkaliphilus metalliredigens QYMF. Classification (NCBI taxonomy): domain Bacteria; kingdom Bacillati; phylum Bacillota; class Clostridia; order Peptostreptococcales; family Natronincolaceae; genus Alkaliphilus; species Alkaliphilus metalliredigens. The sequence goes on from NC_009633.1 coordinate 818,107, forward strand.
GATAAAGGGATGGGCTACTATGCCAGAAGAACCAATGAAAATGGAGGAAGAAGTCGAGGATACGGAAGAAAAAAATAAATTTTACGACGGCTTTCATCGCTTCGAAAATCCAGCATCCATACGTATTCCATATACGCTACGGTGGCTGGATTTTCCTGTACATTAAACCTAGGTTTTTGTAGGATTTTTACGTTGTGGAATTATGTTTTTTATGGTTATCCTAATTATTTGTGACAAGGTTTTGGGTAAAGATAATTCACAATATAAGTCTCAATCAATTGGTCGTATGCCCCTTGAAGCTGTTTCATTAATAGATGTTCTGAGGAGGTATACTTTTTTTCATTTACTGAAGCGATGGGTAAAACCTTTGGGGATGTGCCAGTCAAAAATAGGGCTTCTACCTTATCTAAAAAAGAGAGGGGGATGGGTTGCTCTTTGACAGTAAGCCCTAAGTTTTGCCATAGTGTGATGACACGACTTCTTGTAATGCCTACCAATACATCCTGAGCTGTGGCAGTATAGAGAATACCTCCTTTAATACAAAAGAAATTAGACCGACTGCCCTCGGTGATCTCCCCCTTTTGATTGACTAAGAGAGCCTCATAGGATTTTTGGCCCGCCATGGCTTCGTTGATTTTTTCTCTAAAAGTCTGAGCCACAACCTTTGCATTGGGGTTTTCTCGTTGGGCTTCATATAAAATTGTATGAACACCCTCTGAATAGGCTTGATGAGAGGGATAATGACTGGGAATGAAAAACAAAAATAAATGAGGTTGTTGCCTATCATCATCATTAAAAATGATTTTAATATTTTTATCGGGAAATTGGTTTAGTTCAATTAAGCGATGAATTTCCCTTTGTAGATTTTCTTGGCTATAGGGGAAGTTCAGACCTAGGAGTTCAGCTGAATGAACAAAGCGTTGGAAGTGCTCCTCAAAAAAGAGGGGAACGCCTTGAGCCACTCGTAGGACTTCATAGATTGTAGGGTCATGATGTATCTGTAGGCTCTGAAAGACTTCAATAGGACAAACTTCACCATTATGTAAAAAGTATGCTTCGCTGACTTGGTTTTGAAGTTGATTTGTTTGCATGAATGAATAACACCTCCATTTACTCCTATTATTGTATCATCTCCAGTGGATGGATTACTATGAGTCCAATAAATATTTATAAAACCACTTAAACTTTTTCGAATAATGACCGATATATCCTATATAGAAGGAAATTAGGAAGGAGCCTAATGATAATGAAGATAGAAGGAGTGAACCAGCAACACCATTTTTCAGGGCAGCTAAATACCAATCGACAAGGAAGTCAGCAAAGAGCTGCCATTGCCGTAGAGGAAATACAATCTAGACAAAAAAATCCTATGGATGAAACAAAATCTAAACAAAAAAATGTGATGGATGAAACACAATTTCGAGAAAACCCAATGAAGAAAGAAGTCGATCAAGAAAGGTTAATGCCAATTATTGACCAAGCAAACAAAAGCTTTGAGGCCTTTGATCGACGCTTTGAGTTCTCTTTTCATGAAAAAACAAATGCCATTATGATTAAGGTAATCGATCGTAACAACGATGAAGTCATCCGTGAGATTCCACCGGAAAAGCTAGTGAATATGATGGCAAATATGTTAGAGGTGGCAGGTCTGTTAATTGATGAACGGGCGTAGTGGGGTATTGGTTACAATAGGACTAATGAAGAGTAAGTAAGAGAGGGTGAGACAAAACTATGAGAATTGGTGGAATCGCGTCAGGAATGGATACAGAACAAATGGTTAACGATCTAATGAGAGCTGAAAGAATGAGAATGGATCGATTTTTTCAGCAAGAACAAACAGTGAAATGGCGTCAAGAAGCTTATAATGACGTTAATAAAACAATGGCTAACTTTATTTTAGATACAAGAAAAGCATTTGGTCTGAATACCACAAGCAATACTGGAAGTATTCAGAATCACTCAGCTAAAAGTTTTGATTGGGTAAAGCAGGCTACTGGTACTAATGAAAATATAGTGAAATCTACAGCTACTGCAAATGCCATGAGTGGATCACATAAAGTTGAGGTACAGCAGTTGGCTGAGGTGGCTTCTGTGAGTACTGTGGATTTGAAGGAAGCCGCAGTGGTAGACGATAGTGGCAAATTCATACAGGGTGGAGAAATCACTGTAACCGCAAAAGATGGTAGCAAAACTATTGAAATCACAACAAGTATGACAATGAGTGATTTAGTAAGAGAAATCAACAATGCAACTGCAGATGCAGGAGATTCAGAAGGTAAAAGCTTAGGTTTAAGAGCAGCTTACGATAGTAGTTTGGGACAAATGATGATTACAACTAGGGAAAGTGGGGAAGAACAGACAATTAAAGTCACCTACGATGAAGACGGCCTTTCGTCGAAAATGTTTAAAGTGAAAACTGATGACGCCGATATGCCCATACCAGGAACTAATCCCTTTGAAGATATATCTGGTACGAATGCAAAAATCCTATTTAATGGCGATAAAGTAGACAAAGCCACCAACAACTTCTCCATCTACGGCATCAACCTACAACTTCAATCCGTTAGCGATATAGAGGTCACAATCAACGTCGACACAGATGTAGATGGTATTTTTAATCAAATCAGTGATTTTGTGAACAGCTATAATGAGTTGCTTGATACAATGAATGGAGCCACTGGTGAAAAGCATTATCGAGATTTTCCACCATTAACCAAGGAACAAAAAGAAGGAATGACAGAGAAGGACATTGAGGCGTGGGAAGAAAAGTCCAAAAGTGGTCTCCTAAAAAATGATGAAGTCTTAACCCGAACATCTCAGAGTATGAGAAGTAGCTTATACCAAGATGTTAACTCAGGTATTGACGAAGATGGTAATCAGATCAAGCTATCTGGATATAGTCATATTACCCAAGTAGGGATTACCACTGGGAACTATCAAAGCGGTGGAAAGCTAGAGATTAATGAGGAAAAACTTAGAGCGGCCATTAATGAGAATCCAGAGGGGGTAATGGACCTTTTTTTCAAAAGTCCTTCTCCATTACCTAAAGATGCCACAGCAGAACAGAAAAAACAACACAAATCTGAAACCGGGTTAGTTCAACGAATTTATGATGATATGACTGCTGGTATGAAGGAGGTCATCCGGCACTCAGGTCCCGGTGAGGATTCATCTCTTTATCGGAATGTACAATCCAACATGCTCATTGACTTTGTGACAGAGCATAGTTCCATCAGTCGATTAGATAAAGAACTCACCACTGTTAATCAAAGAATTGCTAGAGAAGAGCAGATATTGGCCAGAAGAGAAGAGAGATATTGGCAGCAATTTACAGCCATGGAAAAGGCAATGTCACAAATGAATCAACAAAGTGATTGGTTAATGGCACAAATGTATGGCGGTCAATAGAGAGAGCGTAAATAGGAGGCAATTTAAATGGCAATGCAAAATCCATATCAACAATACAAACAAAATAGTGTAATGACAGCCAGTCCTCAGGAATTAACCCTAATGCTTTATAATGGGGCATTAAAATTTATTAATGTAAGTAAGAAGAATATAGATGAAAAGAACATTGCCAAAGCCAATGAGTCTATTCAAAGGGTTCAAAGTATTATTCAAGAGTTAAACATTACATTAGATATGAACTATGAAGTTTCCAAAAACCTAAGGTCCCTATATACATATATACTGGAGCGATTAGTGGATGCAAATATGCAAAAAGATATGAATGCATTGGAAGAAGCTGCACAGATGATCACTGAGCTTCGGGATACCTGGAAGGATGCTATGAAACAAGCCAGAGTAGGAAATCGGTGATTGACATGAATGAGGAAATTGTCTCATATCTAATCCGCCTTAGTGAAGGCAAAATGGTGTTGATCCAGAGGTTATTTGACTTAACAGATGAGCAACAGAGGACACTCAAGGAAGAAGAGATGGATAAGCTGAATGATTTGATTTTTCAAAAGAAAGAAATCATGGACAAAATAGATGTGCTAGACCTAGAGTTTATCAATAAACTGGAAAACTTAAAGAAATCCCTAGGAATTCAGTCTTTATCCGATGTGCAAGAGGAGCCTGTTGCGGGATTTAAGGTACTTAAAAGTAAAATTCAACAAGTCTATCTAATGATGGAGAAAATCCAACAACTAGATAAAGGAAACCAACAGTTAATGGAGTTGAATTTAACTAAAGTTAAAAAAGAACTTAAAAACATTAAGGTAGGAAAGAAGGCAACCAAAGAGTATGGAAAAGGGTATGGGAAGGACAGTATGGAGCCTCCTTCGATTTTTATTGATAAAAAGAAGTAAATGAGGTATAATGGATAAGTGCAATCGAAGGTCTGTGGTTGAAAGTCCATGCCAGTCGCAGGCAAAAGGACCCACGTAAGATAGCAAAAAAATGAACTATTGATCATGGTGCGGCTTAGAGGTAAGTCCTGCCGGCTCTTAAGTCGAGAGGGGAAGTAGTGAAAGTAACCCTTGAGCAAAACCTCCAGCAGGCGAGTGTGGGGTCAAAGACCAGGTCAGCTTCTGATGCATTTGAAAAAGCTTCTGATTTATAATCAGAAGCTTTTTTTGATGTCTACTATTCTATCCACATATGTCGTACTAGACAAAATGAGAATTACGTCGAATTCAGGAATTGAAATGAGTGTTGTTTCGACAATAAAATACAAAGAAATAGAAAGGCTAAGGTCAAAAAAGGACTTAAGTCTAATTCAGTAGAAAATCATAAAAACCGTGCAATTTGGGGAAAAAATAGATGTAATAATATTAATGATTGAAGGTTTAAAAAATTTGTATGCCAACTGATATTTTTTCGACAAAAAAACCTTATCCCCCTATTATTCACATCAATATGCACAGCGTATCTCTGTGAAAAGCAAGTTATCAACAGAGTTATCAACATTGTCCACAGGTTTGCTATAAACATATACACAGGCAAAAAAAACCTTGGGGAAAAGAATATCAAGGAGAAAAACCCTAAAAAGAGTAGAATAATTATATAGGACAAGTTATAATTATGCACCAACTGTAATAAAATGTATCAATGTACCCTGTTGTATGCAATGAAAAACATTGATTGGCAAAGAGTTTAGAATGTTGCAAATACTAAGATCTGTCAAGTAGTTGAGGAAGTAAGACTTTTGTCATAGATAAAAAGTATAAAAAAATTACAAAAAAAGAGAATAAATTTACATTGCACCTCCGTTACTATTATATGGGGAACTAAAAAAAATAGTACAAAAAACTGTAAGCTTCGTTTGACAAGCTTGCAACTGGGTAAAATAAAAATATTAACATTAATCAAACACCTTAATAAATCATTATATTTCCTGATATTAAAATATTGGGAGTTTTACAACTTTAAGTTGGTGCAGATCAACTTAAAAGTCTATAGAGGTGAAAGGAGCTGGAGTTATGAAAGTAATTGTAAGCGGGAAAAACGTTCAAGTAACTGATGCGCTTAGGGATATGGTTCAAACTAAGTTGGGGAAGTTGGACAAATATTTCAATAAGGAAGTTGAAGCACAAGCAACACTTTCAGTACAAAAATCAAGACAAATCATAGAAATAACAATTCCATTCGATGGATCTATTTTAAGGGCCGAAGAGAAAACTGAGGATATGTATGCTTCCATTGATGGTGTAGTGAATAAGCTCACTAGCCAACTTAGAAAACATAAAACAAAAATGGAAAATAAAACTAAAAAATATGAAACCATTCGATTCGAAAATATTCCAACCTATGTGGAAGATGTAGATTCTGATGAATCTAAGATTGTAAAAACAAAGCGATTCGCTATGAAGCCCATGCATTCTGAAGAAGCAGTATTGCAAATGGAACTAATTGGACATAATTTCTATATGTTTGCTAATGCTGAAACTGACGAAGTCAATGTAGTTTATAAAAGAAAAGATGGAAACTATGGTTTGATTGAACCAGAGTTTTAAATAAAAAAGTATATAAAAAAGCAACCGGATACATCGGTTGCTTTTTTAATGTTAAATTCTTTAATGAATTTTATTGGAAATTCAAAATAACAGCAGGAAAACAAACAAATATACAGAAAAGTATTATTAATGATAAAATGAGATTTAATTAAGAAGAAGTAAGCGGGAATATTAGCAATACACCGAAGATAAATCATGTTGCAGAAATCATTGGAGGGTGGGTACTAAATGATCGTAGAGGGACTACTTTTAGGCTTATTAGTTGGAAAGTTAAGGGGAGGTCAGTTTAATCGTTTGAATCAAGGTCTTTTTCGCATGCCGTTTTTTGTGTTATTAGCCTTTGCATTACAATTGGCATTGGGGGTGCTGATTTCACTTGGGCAACAATGGGCTATGGATAACCGTTTCTATATGTATATTTTTTCTTATTGCTTACTGTTTTTAGGATTGTTTTTAAATTTAAGCAGACGTTCCATGTGGTTGATTTTAATTGGAGGGATTTTAAATTTTACGGCCATCATGTTTAATCAAGGGAGTATGCCCATTGATGTAGTAGCCTTAGAGACACTAGGCTTTGAAAACATGATACAGTCTATTGAAATTGGTGCTGCGCCTCAATATATTCCCATCAGTCAGGTGCAGGGATTCATCGCCCATTTGGGAAAGGTGTGGACAACACCTAGCTGGTATCCTTTAAAACAAATTTTTAGTATTGGTGATGTCCTAATATCCCTAGGACTGTTTGCTTTTATTCAAGGGGCCATGAATGCACGAGGACGACATTCTTCCTCGATGATCCGTTTTGGGTATAAAGGAAGGCCTAGAAAGGTACAATCCTAAAGGGGAATTAATTTAGCAGGAGGCTTGGCAATGAATCTAGCATAAATAGAATTGTCATTAAATTTAAAGCATGTTACAATAGAACGATAAAATATTTTTTGAGTTGATAATATGATAACAATTGAGGTGGGAAAGTTGAAAAGATTATTTGAAAAAGTTTTTGGTAGTGAAAGTGAAAGAGAGATTAAAAAAATAGATAAGCTAGCAGATCGCGTTGAAGCATTAGATGAAGAATATAAAAAGCTATCTGATCAAGCGCTCCAAAGCAAGACAGCAGAATTGAAGGGCCGTTTGAGCCAAGGGGAAGCACTAGATGACATTTTACCCGAAGCATTTGCCACCATGAGAGAAGCTGCATGGCGTGTGCTAGGAATGAAGCACTATCGTGTTCAAATCTATGGTGCAATCATTCTACATCAAGGAAGGATCTCTGAAATGAAAACAGGTGAAGGGAAAACCTTGATGGCAACACTACCTGTTTATTTAAATGCCCTTGCTGGAAAAGGCGTTCATGTTGTGACTGTAAACGACTACCTAGCCCAACGAGATTGCGAATGGATGGGTAAACTTTATGAATTTTTAGGACTTTCTGTGGGTGTTATTGTCCATGGGATTACAATTGAGCAAAGACGGGCAGCCTATAACGCTGATGTGACCTACGGAACCAACAATGAGTTTGGTTTTGATTACTTAAGGGACAATATGGTGATCTATCAGAAGGATATGGTTCAGCGTGAACAAAACTATGCCATTGTCGATGAAGTAGACAGTATTTTAATTGATGAGGCACGGACACCACTGATTATTTCAGGGCAAGGTGAAAAATCCACTAAGCTGTATCATATTGTGGATCAATTTGTTAAAACCTTAAAAATAGAAGACGACGTGAGCTTAGATGAAAAAGCAAATTCTGTTACCTTGACAGAAGATGGCGGGACTAAGGCAGAAAAAGCCTTTGGGATTGAAAACCTAGCAGATATGAATAATATGGAGCTTTCACATCATATTAACCAAGCCTTGAAGGCCCGTAATTTAATGAGACTAGATAAAGATTATGTGGTTAAGGATGGGGAAATTATCATCGTTGATGACTTTACGGGACGTTTGATGTTTGGACGTCGCTATAGTGATGGGCTTCATCAAGCCATCGAAGCTAAGGAAGGACTACAGATTCAACGGGAATCTAAGACCTTGGCAACCATCACCTTCCAGAACTATTTTAGAATGTACAGGAAATTATCTGGAATGACAGGAACAGCGAAGACGGAAGAAGACGAATTTAGAGCTATTTATAATATGGATGTTGTTGAAATTCCAACCAATAGAGTTATCGTTCGTGATGACCAAGCCGATGGCGTATATAAGGGCGAGCAAGGGAAGTTTGAAGCGCTTGCAAAGGACATTGAAGGACGTTATAAAAAAGGTCAGCCGGTTCTAGTTGGAACGATTTCAATTGAAAAATCTGAAGAATTAGCAACCCTATTAAAGAGAAAAGGAATTCCCTGTGAAGTATTAAATGCAAAGCACCATGAGCGAGAGGCGGAGATTGTGGCCCAAGCCGGAAGAAAGGGAATTATCACCATTGCCACTAATATGGCGGGACGTGGTACGGATATTATTCTTGGAGGAAATCCTGAGTTTTTAGCAAAGCGTGAAATGAAAAAGCGAGGCTATGCAGATGAATTGATTGCCAATGCCACCAGTCATCATGAAACAGATGATGAAGAGCTACAAGCCGCAAGAAAAGTGTATAATGACTTGTTAGAAAAGTTTAAGAAAGAAACAGAACAAGAGCATAAAGATGTGATTGAAGCCGGTGGATTGCATATTATTGGTACGGAAAGACATGAATCAAGAAGAATTGACAACCAATTGAGGGGTCGTGCTGGAAGACAGGGAGATCCTGGCTCTAGTAAGTTTTATATCTCCCTTGAGGACGATTTAATGCGTCTTTTCGGTGGAGATAAGATGTTGAGCATTGTTGAAAAGATGGGTCTAGAGGATGACGAGGCAATTGAGCATGGCATGCTTTCTAGATCAATTGAAAATGCCCAAAAGAAGGTAGAGGGTAGAAACTTCGGTATTCGTAAGCATGTACTACAATATGATGATGTCATGAATAAACAGCGTGAAGTCATTTATGGTGAAAGAAAGAAAGTACTAGCTGGAGAAAGCCTGAAGGATCATGTACTGAACATGGCAAGAAATATTATTAATGAAGCCGTGGCCATCTATACCGCCGATGCTAAATATCCTGAAGAATGGGATTTAGTTGGATTGGGAGAGTACTTGGCAGGTATTTATATGCAAAGAGCAACCCTAAGCTTTGATAATATAGAAGAATTAACCGTTGAAACATTACAAGAACAAATTTATGAGACCAGTGAGAAACTGTATGAGGCCAAGGAAGAAGAAATTGAAGCAGAGCGTATGCGAGAGCTTGAGCGAATCATTGTACTGCAGGTAATTGATACAAAATGGATGGATCACATTGATGCCATGGATCAATTGCGTCAAGGGATTGGACTTCGGGCCATTGGACAGATAGATCCTGTGCGTGCTTATCAGGTTGAGGGATTTGATATGTTCAATGCAATGATCAACAGCATTCAAGAAGATACTGTTAAATATCTATTCAATGTAGAGCCTCAAGCGAAGGTTGAAAGAAAACAAGTGGCAAAGCCTATTGAAGCTAGCCATGGTGATGGGAATAGAAAAAAAGCCCCTGTAGTAAAGGAAAAAGAGGCTGGGAGAAACGACCCATGTCCATGTGGTAGTGGGAAGAAATACAAAAAATGTTGTGGAGAGTAAGGCATCTTCAAAATTAAGAGGTGAATGTATGTTAAATTTAGATATGTATAAGCAACAACTGTCAAAATTGACAGAAACAATAGAAGAAATGAGGGCTTCCCTTTGACATTGAAGGGAGCAGTCTGCTAGTAGAAGAGCTAGAGTCTAAAATGTCCCAGGAAAATTTCTGGGATGACCAAGATAAAGCCCAAGAGATTTTGAAGGAAGCAAAGATGGTTAAAGATCGAATCGAAGATTATCAAAGTGTCATTGATCAAACTGAAGAGGTTCAAATGATGATTACCTTTACTGAAGAGGGAGATCAGACCTTCGAAAAGGAATTAAAAGAAACCATCAATCAACTGGATGTCCGTGTGAAAACCATGAAAACAGCCACATTACTTCAGGGACAGTATGATAGATTCAGCGTAATCCTATCAATTCATGCAGGAACTGGTGGTTTAGATGCTCAGGATTGGGCAAAAATGCTGATGCGTATGTATAGCCGATGGGCAGAAGCTAAGGGATATGGAGTCGAAATCTTGGATTTAATTCAAGATCCAGAGGCGGGCATCAAAAGTGTGACCTTTCTGATTGAAGGAATCAATGCCTATGGATATTTAAAGGGAGAAAAGGGCGTACATCGTCTTGTTCGTATTTCACCCTTTGATTCATCGGGGAAGAGACATACGTCCTTTGCCTCGGTGGATGTCATGCCAGAGCTAGATGATTCCATTGAAGTGGAAATCAACCCAAATGACCTGAAAATAGATACCTATCGGGCCAGTGGAGCCGGCGGACAGCATGTCAATAAAACAGATTCTGCTGTACGGATTACCCATATTCCCACGGGTTTAGTGGTGCAATGTCAAAACCAACGGTCACAGCATAGTAATCGGGAAACTTCGATGAAAATGTTGAAGGCAAAGTTGATCGAACTCAAGGAACGGGAGCAAAAGGAAAAGATTGAAGATCTCCAGGGAGAATATAGCCAAATCGCCTGGGGCAGTCAAATTCGATCCTATGTTTTTAACCCATATAATCTTGCAAAGGATCATCGTACCAATACTGAAATGGGCAACATCCAAAGTGTGATGGATGGTGACATTGATTTATTTATTAATGAATATTTAACCTGGAGCTTAGGGCAATTGTCCTAAGCTCTATTTTTTTCGGTAATATTTCAATCCATGAAAAAACCCCAGGGGATCCAATAAATAGGATCCTGGGGTTTGGCTTGTCAGTATCGTATCACTACATAAACACATCTAATAGCATGCCACGGATATCGTCTAGACGCTTGATAATGGAAAGTCGATCGACTTCCTGCTTTAAGAAGTCCTGGGTAATACTTTCTAGCTCACGATCTACATTTTTCACAATAGAATAGACTCGATGACGACCACGGCGATCTAAAAAGTTCTGTTTTGAAAAGTGATGGGAATTTTTAACGGCTACGTCCATGAATTCCCGGACTAGTTTTTTATATTGAATCACATCGGATAAATGTAATTTATCGCTAATCCGATCTGATTGTACAGTGATTTCGTTGTATAATTTTTGCAGGTGATCTCGAACCTGTTCAGACTTAATGCCTTCCAATTTAGAAATAAATTCTTGCTTGGGAGCAGCCTTTGTTGATCGGGGAGATCCTTCGAGTTTATGTAATAATTCCATTGGATTGACACCATCAATTCGATTCATCTTTTTCGCTCCTTACATGATTCTGCTATAAAAGCTTCTTCTATTATACATTATCGGCTAAAGAGTCGAAAGACATTAGTAAAAATTGTGATCAAAATATGTAGTCCCTTCAATTAAAGAAAGTGACGAAATATGACGATAGAATACATGAGATTACAAAACAAGGAGCGATACAACTATGAATCCTTTTCATTTAGGAAAATCCCCAAACAAATTCATTTCAAATGCGTATCCACGGTCAATGACTCCCTTTAAAATCACGGGGACTTTAGTACAAAAGCAGGATCAGACCGTTACCATAGAATTAGGCAACCGTAAATTAATTGAGCTTCGACTAAAAAACGCCCTAGAGGGTAGGGTGGGAGATCAAGTTTCAATTGAGCGAAGCCAAATTTCAAATTCCAGGATTCTACATCAAGACAAGCAATCATCCCTTGGTAAAACCGAAGGGCATCAATATGGAGAACTGTTAAAGGAAATGAAAGTAGCAGCTACTGAAGAAGCATTGCAGGCAATCAAGAGGCTAGAGCAGCATGGATTGCCGATTAAACGGGATAATGTCCTTGGATTTATGACCACAACAAATCACCTAGATCAAATCGTACAGGGCCTAGATCATCAAACGGCCTTATATTTGATTGAAAAGGAAATGGATCTCGAGAAGGATTCTCTTCAACAAGTCGCCAAAGCCGTAAAGGAAGGGAAGCAGGAGAAGGAGGGATTTTCCTTTTTCAAGTTATTTGATAGGGGTAGAAATTTATCTACTGAGAAGGCTGAATCCATTGCCAAGGAGCTTTATGGAAGCAAGATGGGGAAGGATGTTACGGATATCATTAAAGCCCTTCATCAATCGGGAACTGAAGTGAAGAAAAAGACAATTAACCGGGTAAATGAAATCTTCATGAAGGTAAATGAATTAAAGGCAGGTGGAAGTGAAACCCTTGTGGATGCTGTGAAAAACAAGGTAGACGCATCCATTGATAGTTTATATAAACTGAAAAAAGCAGTGGTAAAAAATCATATACCCAGTGGTGAAAAGGTAGGTGGCGTCGCCACTAATACCTATGGGGCACTGTCTTTTAAGAATGGGCCGGTGAGTGAGCAGGCATTACAGGTAATGGAAGAAGAGATTGGCGGAATTTTAGAAGCAAATGGACTGAAAAATAATGGTGAAAACATAGATTTGGCAAAGAACTTAATCAAAGCCCAAGTACCAGTCACAAAGGAAAACATTGAAAAAATTAAAGACATGCAAAGAGATATTAGAGAAATCAGTGGCAAATTGAATTATGAAAAAACAGCTATTTTACTAGAATCTGGAGTGGATGTGGAAAAAGAAAGTCTAGAAAAACTCACTGAAAAACTTCGGCAGCTAGAAGCACAGATAGAAAGAACACCTGTAGAGCGGGCAGCACTAGAAGCCAAAGCCCATGAGATTATGAAGGATATTCAAGGGCTTCAGAAGCTGGAGGACAAAGACCTCATTCAGTTGTTAAAGCTAGATGCTGATTTCAATCTGGAGGAGTTAAGCCGGCTCTTGGATTCTAAGATGGGAGTAGGGGGCAAGGATTTACCTGAGGGAGTAGAAAAAGGGATGGAACGCATTTTTTCTGCTCATATCAATGTAATGAAGCCCTTACGGGACCTTCAATCTTTGAATTTTAATACCCTTGCCTTTCAAATGAAAAATCAATTGCCCCTCAGTTTAGAAGGATTGGCAAGAAGTCATCGAATGCTACAGGGTGAAGAAGTGACTTCTCTAAAGGAAGAGCAACTTCAAATGCCTCAGGAGATCAACAAAGAGACAATGAAGCAGGTAGAGAGTCATGTTAAGGAAAATGGTAATGAATTGGGTCTTCACGGGAAACTAATGAATATGGATGGAATCCAAGCTTTAATTAAGAACCAGCTCCCTCTCAATCAACAAAATATGCTGAGACTCTATGAAGCACAGCAGCAGTTCCAAGAAATACAAGGAGGACTTACCTCTCAAATGCTAATGAAAGGGGTCCATGCAGGCCTACAAATTGAAGTCATGGAATTACAAGAATTGGCTAGCTTTATACAAGAAAATGCGGTAGAAGCCTTAGGTGCATACTCTTTTATGGATGGATTGAAGCGGGTTCAAGTATTGGATATCCTGCATCAGATTGATATAGAAACACTAAACTTTCATCACAAGAACGCCTTGCCCATGACCATTGAGGCACTGGAGAAGAGTGCTCAATTTTTACGGGGTGAAAACAACCAGCAGGGGTTTATTGACGCATTAAAAGAGATTGGTGTAGAGACCCTTCCAACAAAGGAAATGCTGGATGGATATGAAAAGATGAAGACTTGGGAAATTGAACGGGCACTCAATGATCCTTATGTCAAGGAAGGACAGCAGTATCGGGAAATATTGCGAGCAGAACAGCATTTACATCGAATTACCCAGGGATTAAGTAAAGGCACTGTGGAGATCATGGAGAAGGCAGGTCTACCCTTGGAGAAAATGCCTTTAGAGGAAATTGTACAGCATTTGGAAAAAAATCAGCAGAAAGAAGTGTCCTCTGAAAAGGGTGGATTAAATCAGATGCTTGAAAAGCTCCAGCATGCAGGGGTAAATCGTGAGCATATTGTTTCATTATTATTAAAAAATGCCATCCCTCTGAATTTAAAGGAAGTCCAGAGTCTATCTCTACTCTTAAAGAACCAGGAACAGGTGGGACATCAAATCGGGGCTATGGTTAAGGAACTGGCAGGCAATCAACAAGAAGAAATAAAAGAAATCCATCATAAAATGCAGGATTTACTTCAAGAGATATCCAGTCAGGTTAAATCTGGAAAGGTACAAAATGAAAGACCCTATGAAAAGATTGCAGAGTTGATCAAGGAGCTAGAGGGAAAGCAGCATCTATTAGATGAACAGACAAAGGGACGGCTACAACAGACCAGTGATAAATTGTTAGAATCCTTAGAGATCCAAGGTAGGTTAAATAAAGAGGATATGGTTTTGCAGTTACCATTTTTAATGGAAAATCAATTTAAGAATTTACAGATCTATGTGATGAATCAGAAAAAGGGAAGCAAAAAAATTGATCCCAAGAACATGTCAGTTTTATTAAACTTCGACACAAATCATATGGGTAATATGAATATATATGTGGCAGTGAATGGAAAAAATGTTGTCATGAAGATGGGTGTCATCCAGGGTGAGGACCAGAAGCTAATCGAGGCCTATGAAAAACAGCTTCATGGTTTGTTTGAAGCCTTAGGATATGAATTAAAGGACCTATCCTATCGAGTAGAAAAAGAGCAACACATCTTAACAATGATGGATGAAGTGAATCAGGAGAATGGCGTGCAGCGGAATGCACTTGACATTCGGATATAAGAGGTGAGGGTATGGTAAAGAAAATAAAGGGAAAACAAGCGATTGCCTTGCAATACGATGTTGAACGAGACCATGCCCCTAGAATTACCGCTGCTGGACAGGGAATGATGGCTGAGCGGATACTGGAGAGGGCAGAGGAAAATGATGTTGCCATCTATCATGATGAGAGGCTGGTGAAGGAATTGATTGAATTTAAAGTGGGAACTGAGATTCCTACGGAGCTCTATGAGGTTGTTGCCCAGGTGTTGGTCTTTATTGAAAATGTAGATCAAAAGAAGGGCGCTCAAGGAAAAGATAAATAGCTGATAAATCATCCTAAAGAAAATGCTTTAAGTAGACGATATAGTATATGAAGAAGAGGGGGACGAACAAATGAGAATTAACAATAACATTCCGGCGCTTAGTGCCCATAGATTATTATCTAGAAATTCAGAGTTGAGCTCCAAAACATTGGAAAGGCTTTCTTCAGGAAAGCGAATTAACCGAGCATCTGATGATGCGGCAGGGATGGCGATTTCAGAAAAGATGCGCTCTCAAATTAAAGGTCTACGAATGGCCTCTAAAAATGCATTAGATGGCATTTCATTGATTCAAACCGCAGAGGGAGCCATGAATGAAATCCACTCCATGCTACAAAGAATGCGGGAGCTGGCTGTTCAAGGTGCCAATGGGATTTATGATGGGGATGACGTGAGTGCAATTAAAAATGAAATGAATGAATTAGTTGAAGAAATTGAAAGTATTTCAGAAAATACGAAGTTTAATGATAAAGCGATATTAAAGCATGAAGAAGATGCAGATTCACCAAAGAATAAAGTCCAATTACAAATTGGTGCAAATGAAGGTGAAGTGATGATATTTGACATACCGAATATGACAATTGGAATATTAGAGATAAGAATGGAAGCCGAACTGGATGAAAATGATGTAGAAATTGAAGATAGCATTAAGATAAAATTTACTAATAACGAAGAAGCCGCCAAAGCCATTACAACCATTGAATCTGCCATTAAAATGGTATCAGATGAACGCTCTAAACTTGGTGCCTTCCAAAATCGATTAGAGCATACGATTTCTAATGTAGACAACACAGCTGAAAATCTAACGGCGGCTATGTCACGAATTGAAGATCTGGATATGGCCCTAGAGATGTCTGAGTTTACAAAGCTAAACATCTTAATTCAATCAGGAACAGCCATGTTAGCCCAAGCCAACCAAAGACCACAGTCAATTCTACAACTACTAGGATAGTGGGAGAAGATAGAGGTGTATAAAAAATGATTGAAAAACAATATTTAGCCAACCGAGTTGCCACTGCTAATGATGTTCAGCTCATTGTGATTGTATACGAAGGATTACTAGAAGAGCTATTGGCCGGGGCCAGTGCCGCAGAGACTCAGGACAATCAAAAACTACGAATACATACAGAAAAGAGCCGTGAAATTTTAGCTGAGTTGTTGACGACCCTACAGGGGGATTCTGAGGTTGCCGCTGAACTACGGAAATTATATCTTTATATAAATCAATTGATTACCCAAGGGGTCAATCATCAGGAAAAAAGCTATTTTCAGCAGGCAATTCAGGTGCTGTCACCTCTTTATGAAGGCTGGCAGCAGTTAGCAGAGCCGGGTGTCCAAGAAGTTGATGAAATAAAACAAGAAAAGGGTCCTGCCATCGTATCGGGTATGACCTATGGAAAAGGACAATTAATGGATTATGTAGTGAATGATGAAACCAACCGGTGGAAAAAAGGATAGAATATCGAAGATTTTAAAGCTATTTAGTGAATTTTGCTAAATAGCTTACTTTTTTGGGGATAAGTATATGAGGGGTCTCATATTGAGGAAATAGAATCATGCAAAAAATAATAGAATGTGTTAAAATTCTATTATGGAGGGAAGAGAAAATGAACTTATATCCAATTAATCAGTATCGTGAAATGAAGGAGATGACTTTATTTATAATCTTGACCTTTACTAAAATCTCAGTTTTACATTATTTTATGGACTTAGACCGTGGATTATTTTTGGTGAGCCTGCAAAATCTTTTGCTTATTTTTTTCATTTATGGAATGGTAGCCTTATCTAGTTCGAGCAGACGTAGAAAAATATATTGGTATGTCAATTTCCTATTGTCATCGTTGTTTTTCATTGATGCAATGTACTATAGTCACTTTTATACATTAGTACCAGTACACAGTATTTATCAATTAGGACAATTGGGGCCTGTTTCCGCAAGTATCACTTCTTTAGTCAAACCCTATTACTTCTTGTTTTTTATCGACATCATTGGTATTTACATGGTGGATCGTCGCAAAGAAAAAGTACCATCCTTGAAATGGTCGAAAAAGCAAAGGATTGCCCTGGGTACCTCTGTTTTGATCAGTCTTCTTGCTGTTCTAGGTTTGAACTTCAGAATGGCAGAGGCAACCAATGGATTTTACACACCCCATAGCCTGGGTGTTATTAATTATCACCTTTATGATGGATTTAATTCATTTAGAAGAAATACATTAGATATAGTCAGGGCCAAGGGCGTCATTAAGCAGATTGAACAACAAGTGGTGGCGGAAGCCTCAAGTCCCAAAGGATTTAGACTAGCCCAAGGAAGAAATGTTTTTGTTATTCAAGCGGAGTCTGTTCAGAACTTTGTAATCAATGAAAGTATTAATGGACAACAAATGACCCCGGTGATGAATGAATTGATACAAAATGACAGTATTTACTTTAGTCGATATTATGAGCAGGTAGGATGGGGAAACACATCCGATGCAGAATTTATCTCCCATAATGGATTTTATCCTTCTACTAAAAGCTTTAGTTACCGAGCTTATGAAGAGAATGAATTTATCACATTGCCTAGTATGTTAAAGGACAGAGGATATGAGACTATTGCCTTTCATGGAAATGACGGAGATTTTTGGAACAGGGAGAACATCTATCCTTCCCAGGGGCTCGATGAATTCATTAGTCTAGAAGATTTTAGTGAAGATGAGATGATTGGAATTGGACTGAGTGATGGTGAAATGTTTAGACAATCATTACCCTATTTAAAGGGACGAGACAATCCTTTTTACTCCTTCTATATTACATTGACCTCCCACCATCCCTTTACCATGGAAGGACTTCAGGATCAGCAATATGAAGGATTAAATGTAGGTGCAGCCTATGAAGGTATGGTGCTGGAGGCTTATTTAGAAACGGTACATTATTTAGACTACGAAATAGGTAAATTTATTGAAATGCTCAAGGAAGCTGATTTATATGAGAATTCTATCATCGTCATCCATGGGGATCATCAGGGGTTAGATATGCGTAATGAAGAAGCCAATGAACAACTGACTGACTTCCTAAATCGACCCTATGAAGAAAAAGATATGTTTAACGTTCCTTTTATTGTTCATATTCCAAATGGTGGTATGCAGGAGGAAGTGACAACCGCCGGTGGACAAATCGATTTTTTTCCTACCATGGCCAATCTATTAGGAGTAGAAACTGAAATTCAAACATTGGGAAAGGATTTACTCAACATTACAGATGGATTTGTTGCTAAGCAAGTCCATGTGTCGAGAGGTTCCTTTATTGACAATGAAAAGATATTTATTATGTCCAATGACGGTCTATTTGAAAATAGTCGAGCATGGATGATCGAAACTGGTGAGTCTGTGGATTTAGAAGCATGTCGTGAAGGATATGAAAGAGCCATTGCTGAAATTGAGTTTTCTGAATATGTGATGCAAAACAATTTAATTCCACTGATTCGGGAAAAAGGATTACCATATGTACTTCAGCATCAGCCATAGCCAGTGTATGACAGACTAGATTTGAAATTTTTCAACAGATATGTTACCATAGAGATTATTCAAATAAAGCAAAAAAGAAGGGAGTTTTTCTGTGTTTACTAAAAAGAGTTTACTATTTATTGTTGTAGGGTTGATAGCGCTCCTAGTCATTGGATGTGCCTCAGAAGGAGAAAATTTGTCACAAGATCAAGGTGAAGTGGTGGCTACTGTCAATGGTGCAAGTATTACCCGAGAGGTATTTGAAAACACTGTTGAAAGAACAAAGTTAAACTATCAGCAGCAAGGTATTGAGTTTGAAGGAGAAGAAGGAGAAGCAATGCTAGTGCAGGTTAGAGAACAAGCACTAAACAGTCTACTTCAAGAGGAAGTATTACTTCAGGAAGCAAAGGAAAAAGGGTATGATGTTTCAGAGGAAGCGATAGAAACAGAATTAGAAAGTATGAAGGGACAATTCGAATCAGAAGAAGAGTTTGAAGCAGCCCTAGAATTTAACCAGTTTACAGAGGATGACCTTAGAAATATGTTAGCCAGCGAAATGGCAATTGAACAATTTTTACAAAATGAGTTAGAAGAGGCTCCTGCATCCGATGAAGAGGCACAGGAACTGTACGATCAATATGCAGCACAAATGAAAGAAATTGCAGAAGAAACTGGAGAAACTGAAGAAATGCCAGCATTTGAAGAGGTCAAAGAACAACTAAAGATGCAAATTGCTCAAGAAAACCAACAAGAACTGATGGCTCAATTAATTGATGGATTAATGGAACAAAGTGAAATTGAAATATTCCTGTAAGATCAAAAGCTAGTGTCCAAGGATACTAGCTTTTTTTTTCGTCTATACTCTTCAAGAGACAATCATGTTATAATATCGTTATTGTAGAAAGACATTAGGAGGAATTAAAATGGATATCAATAAACAACTGATGCAAGAGTTTCAATTGAAGCCTTTTCAGGTCAATAATACACTGCAATTGATAGATGAAGGAAATACCATTCCCTTTATTGCCAGATACAGAAAAGAACAAACCGGGGAATTAAGTGATGAAGTCTTACGAGATTTATATGACAGACTGATTTATTTAAGGAATTTAGAATCACGTAAAGGCGAAGTGCTTCGATTGATTGAGGAGCAGGGAAAATTAACGGAAGAATTAAAACTGGAAATAACCAAGGCCACCGTCATGCAAAAGGTTGAGGACTTATATAGACCCTATAAGCAAAAAAGAAGAACACGGGCCACAATGGCCAAGGAAAAGGGACTTGAGCCATTGGCTGAACAAATCTTAAAACAAGAAACCCTGCAGGGAACCATTGAAGCCCTGGCTGAGACATTTATAAATGAGGAACTAGAAGTACATACCATTGAAGATGCCATTAACGGAGCAAAGGACATTATCGCTGAAGTCATATCTGATAATGCCCAATATAGAGAGCGTACTCGGAATATGAGTTTAAGAAAGTCAATCATCAGCAGTGAGGCAGTGGATCCAGAGGAAGAAACCGTGTATGAGAAGTATTATGACTATAAAGAGTCTGTTGCTAAAATTGCAAATCATAGAATTCTAGCGGTTAACAGGGGAGAAAAAGAGAAGAAACTCAAGGTAAAAATGCTAAGTCCAGATGAGGAAATCATCGCCTATCTAAAAGATCAAGTAATCGTCAATACCAAGGCTGTCACTGTATTGTTACTTCAAGAAACCATAGAGGATGCATACAAACGATTGATAAGTCCGTCAATCGAGCGGGAAGTTAGAAACATATTAACTGAGCGGGCAGAAGAAGAAGCCATTAAGGTGTTTGGTAAAAATACAAAACCACTACTTTTAATTGCGCCGGTTAAAAATGTCAGGGTACTAGCCATTGATCCAAGCTTTCGAACTGGATGTAAAATTGCAGTCTTAGATGAGACGGGAAAGCTATTGGATTATACCACCATCTATCCCAATGCACCTCAAAACAAGGTTGAGGAGTCTAAAAAAGTACTAAAGGAATTAATCGAACAATACAACATAAATATCATTCCCATCGGAAATGGGACCGCATCAAGAGAAACAGAGTTTCTTGTGGCTGAATTATTGAAAGAGATTGATCATAAAGTATATTATACAATTGTCAGTGAGGCAGGGGCATCTGTTTATTCAGCATCTAAGATAGCAACAGAGGAATATCCAGATATTAATGTGTCCATAAGAGGGGCTATCTCCATTGGGCGGAGACTCCAGGATCCCTTAGCAGAACTGGTAAAAATTGATCCTAAGAGTATCGGGGTGGGACAATATCAGCATGATCTAAATCAAGGAAAATTAGGAGAATCCTTAAAGAACGTCGTTGAAGATTGTGTAAACAGTGTGGGGGTAGACCTGAATACTGCAACACCGGCATTACTACAATATGTGGCGGGAATTTCTTCTACAGTTGCGAAAAATGTTGTGGAATATAGAGAAGAAAATGGCAGGTTTCAAAATAGAAAGCAGTTAAAAAAGGTGAAGCGATTAGGGGACAAAGTATTTGAACAATGTGCAGGCTTTTTAAGAATTGATGGCGGAGAGAATCCATTGGATAACACTGCTGTTCATCCTGAATCCTACAAAACCACAATGAAATTAATTGAAAAACTCGGCTATACTAAAGAGGATATAGAACAAGGAAAGCTTAGAAACATTGAGGAAAAAGTACTGCAGTATGGAGAAAAGCAATCTCAAAAATTAGAGGATAAAGTAATGGAAATTGCAGGAGAATTAGAGGTGGGACATCTTACATTAAAGGATATTATGCAGGAGGTCAAAAAGCCCGGTAGAGATCCACGAGAAGAAATGCCTATGCCTATTTTTAGAAGCGATGTACTAAAGATGGAGGATCTGAAGCTAGACATGGTGATGACTGGAACAGTGAGAAATGTGGTTGACTTTGGTGCTTTTGTGGATATTGGAGTCAAGCAGGATGGCCTTGTACATGTTTCCCAGCTCAGCAATAAATTTGTCAAAAATCCAATGGATGTGGTTTCAGTGGGAGACGAGGTTGAGGTTAAAATTATTGGCATAGACGTAGAAAGAGGAAAGGTTTCCTTGAGTATGAAATTTGATAAATAATTGAGGAAATTGTATATTCAGAGTTTGAGTTGTGAGGAGGGGTCATCGATATGACTCAGGCAGAAAAAGTGAAAAAATTAGAGCGCTATCGATGGGTTGTTTGGGGCATATTGGTTGTTGCTTATGTGATTGTGTTTTTCCACCGATTGGCATTGGGTGTGGTGAGGCAAGATCTGGTAGATACCTTTAACATTACAGGAACAACTTTTGCAAATTTGGGGTCAATGTACTTTTATCCCTATATGTTTATGCAAATTCCAGCGGGTATTTTAGCGGACTCCCTAGGGGCCAGGAAAACTGTTACCTATGGGACCCTGTTGGCTGGTCTTGGGTCCATTATTTTTGGTTTGGCCCCAAGTATCCTATGGGCCTTTGTAGGAAGATTACTGGTTGGGTTGGGTGTTTCAGTGGTCTTTATTGCCATATTAAAAATTCAATCTCAATGGTTTAAGGAAAGTGAATTTGGAACGATGTCTGGAATGACATCCTTTGTGGGCAATTTAGGGGGTGTGATGGCCCAAACTCCCTTAGCACTGGTTGTGGCTGCTTTCACATGGAGGACAACATTTGTGGGAATTGGTTTGATTAGTTTAGTGGTTGCATTTCTTTGTTATTGGGTTGTGAGGAACACACCAGAAGAAATGGGACTTCCCTCTATTGCAGAGATCGAAGGAAAAGAAAGACCAAGTCAAGCACCACAAAGGCCCCCTATTGGAGAGAGCTTAGTGAGAGTGTTGACAAATCCCAGAACATGGCCAAGTTTTTTTATGTTCACAGGATTTTTTGGGGCATTCATTTCTTTGACTGGCGCTTGGGGACAAAGCTATTTAATAGAGGTTTATGACCTGCCTAGTACAGTAGCCCCTAACTACTTAATGGCTGCAACACTGGGTTTAGCAATAGGGAGCTTTGCTATTGGGAAAATTTCTGATGTCATGAAGAGACGTAAATTACCGATGATTGTCTTTGGGGCAATCTATACAATAACCTGGGGTATTCTTGTTTTTGTTAATGGAGGAAAACCCCCTATTGCCATGCTGTACCCTCTTTTCTTTGTGATGGGCTTTACTTGTTCTGCTTTTGTCTTAAGCTGGGCATGTGGGAAAGAAGTGAATCATCCCAGTATAGCTGGAATCTCCACATCTGTTGTTAATATTGGCGGATTTTTAGGATCAGCCATTTTACCTCCTATATTAGGGCGGGTTTTCGATGCTTATGGAGGCGTTTTAGAACCAACAGCATTGTTTCAGAGAGCCTTTATGTACTGTTTTGCCTTTGTAGCTGTAAGTTTTCTGTTTGCATTTTTGGTGAAAGAGACCCATTGTCGAAATATATACATTGAAAAAAAAGCGTAAAGTAATTTTTTGCTTTTAAAATAAAGGAATTTTATTCCTAATGATAGAATAGAAAAAGAGAGAGAAAAATTTTATGAAGAGTAAAAGGAGAACAAGGAATGGAGACAATGCCTCTTAATGCTATCCTTTTAGGGCTGATCCCCGAGGCCTTATTGTTAATTTATTTGGGGTTAATCTTAATAGGAGTTCGTCCAGATATGAAAAAGCTGATTTTTGCAGCCATAGTACAAGGAATTCTTGTGTACTATATTAGAAGGCATACGATGTTTGGTATCCACTTATTGTTACAATACGTCACATTAATTTTGTTGATATGGGCTGTGCTAAAGGTACATATTTTAGGGGCTGTGCTTTCTGCTTCAATAGGAGGAGGAATCAATATACTTATTCGAGGGCCAATGCTCCTGTTGATTCAAAGTATAACGGGGTTATCTTTAGGAGATATACTTTATAGGCCTTGGTTGCGCATATTTTCTTTTTATCCCCGCTTTATTATTCTTTCTATAATAATTTATTTATGTGTCAAATATAACTGTACCTTGGAAACGGAAATGAACTTCCTGCCAAAAATTAATGGGAAGATAAGGAGTTAAAATGCACATCATACTTGCTTTTTTACAAACAAGAAGGTATAATAATCATAATTAAATAATAAAATCTTCAGGGCAGGGTGAAATTCCCGACCGGCGGTTAGAGTCCGCGACTCAACATAATGTTGATTGATCTGGTGAAATTCCAGTACCGACAGTAAAGTCTGGATGGAAGAAGAGCAAGTTTTTTGCTATGATTTTTGAGCGCCTGAAGTTACTTTAGGCGCTTGTTTGTGTTCTGGAAAGAATCTTCTAGACTATAATCTTCTTCTTAATGATGCTCCTGAACCACAAGAAGCTACTTAGGGTACAAAAAATGAGGAGGCGTTTAAGATTCAAAATACAATCACGACCTTTGGGTTGAAAAAAACAAAATTAGATACAAGAACATTAGTAAAAATCTCCATTCTATCAGTAATGGCCTTTATATTGATGGTATTTGATTTTCCGCTACCTATTTTCCCACTATTTTTAAAGGTTGATTTAAGTGATGTACCAGCATTAATAGGAGGATTTGCATTAGGGCCGGTGGCTGGCGTATTGATTCAACTCATCAAGGTCTTTTTACACTTCATTGTTAAAACTTCTACTGGGGGTGTTGGGGAATTATCTAACTTTATTGTTGGAACAGCATATGTATTACCAGCAGCGATGATTTATCATATGAAAAAGGATCGATTCCATGCCATTGTAGGAGCCTTGGTAGGGACGATTTCAATGACCATTGTTGGCGTGCTTTCTAATTACTTCATTATTATTCCTTTTTATTCAAAAATGATGCCAATAGAAGCCATTGTAGAACTAGGTACAATAGTAAATAGTAGAATTGTAGACGTTTGGACATTAGTGCTTTATGGTATCACTCCTTTTAATATTTTTAAGGGATTACTGATTGCATTGATCACTATGCTAATCTACAAGAAAATTTCAGTGATTTTAAAAAATAACTAAAAGACAGTTGAAGATAACTTTATAATGAAATCCAGCCTATATCAGTGATGATATAGGCTGGATTTTACTTATTTTACCCTTGGGGGCTTTATCGTTATCATATGTTTCTTGAGGTCTTCTTCATCAAAATAGGACAATAGTAGGAGAAGAATTAAGAAAAGTGGAAATTATTATCTGATATAAAAACAAATTATGCTAAAATAGAGTTGAAGTGTTTATTTGTCGAAAATTTCTATGTGAATGGAATATTGCATACAGCAGAATACTGATAATAGAAGGTATCATCGTATTAGTTGATTGGAGAAGTGATTGTTTCTTCCATTGTATATAGGATTGAATATAAAATTTTGAAATAAAGTAGGTGTACAGATGATTTGTAAGGAAATTAAGAGTCTAAAAGAAATGGAAGCCCTAGGAGAAAAAATGGGTGCTGTACTTCGCCCGGGTAAGATTCTCTGTCTAAAGGGAGATTTAGGAGCAGGAAAGACCACATTAACACAGGCACTGGCAAGGGGATTGGAAGTCACGGATTACGTCACCAGTCCAACCTTTACCATCATCCATCAATACGAAGGGCGTCTTCCCCTATATCATTTTGATGTCTACCGAATTAACCATTTCACCGAAATGGAAGATATCGGATATGAAGATTATTTTTATGGAGAAGGGGTCTGTGTCATTGAATGGGCCACATTGATTGAGGAGATTCTTCCTGAGGATTGCTTATGGATAGAAATTCGAGTGGTTGGGGTCCAGGAGAGACAAATATGCTTTTATCCTGCCAATGAAGAGGATCTACAAATGATAGAGGAGTTGTTGAAATCATGAAGATATTAGCCTTAGACACATCATCAATTGTAGGGACAGTAGCCCTGTTAGATGGAGAAAAACTAGCCGGAGAAATTATCGTTAATTATAAAAGAACCCATTCCCAGCAACTGATGCCTATGATTCAAGATTTATTGGAAAGCTGTGCGTTAAAGCCCAAGGATATTGATGTTTTTGCAGTCTCCCTAGGACCAGGATCATTTACAGGTTTAAGGATTGGCGTATCAACCATGAAGGCCATGGCCCAAGCATTAGATAAACCAATAGTGGGAATTTCTACATTAGACGGACTTGCCTTTAATCTCTTATACAGTCAGGGAATTATTTGTCCAATTATTGATGCCCAAAGAGATATGGTTTATACCGCTTCTTATCGTTGGAGTGGAGAGGATTTTCAGCAGGTAAAGGATTATGAAATGATTCACATTGATGAAATGATCCAAAGGTTTGACGGTGAAACAGAGTCTATTATTTTTGTAGGGGATGCAGTGGAAAAATTAAAGGAACGGATTCAGCATTCCTTAAAGAAAAGAGCTGTTTTCCCTCCAGGAATGGTGGCCATGGCAAGAGCCTCAGCCATTGGAGAACTGGCTAGAAGGGCCGTAATAGAGGGAAGGGTACAAAAACCTGAGGATGTCATGCCTATTTATATGAGAAAATCCGAAGCAGAAAAACAGTTTGAGGCAAAAATGAAAGGCAGGGAATAAAATTTCATGAACCCAATCAGTGTTAGAAAAATGAATAGGCAAGATATAGAGCAGGTACTGATTATCGAAACACACTGCTTTGCTATACCCTGGACCAAAGGGGCCTTTGAAAAGGAACTTAAGGAAAACAAGCTAGCCAGATATGTTGTGGCAGAAGTCAATGAGAATGTGGTGGCATATGGGGGGATGTGGTTAATTATAGATGAAGGACACATTACCAATATCGCAGTTCATCCTGAGTACCAGGGACAAAAAATCGGAAAAGAAATTGTTTTGGGATTGATGGAGGTTGCAAAGGAAGCAAATTTATTGCGATTGACCCTAGAGGTACGAAAATCTAATTTAATTGCACAACAGCTCTATAGAGGAATGGGGTTTATTATCTCTGGGATCCGCCCTGGATATTATCATGATAATGGGGAAGATGCCATCATTATGTGGAAGGATTTATAGAGGTGATTCGAAAGGGAGGCAATGTCTTGATTAAATTAGATGGGATGACAATTACCCTTGAAGGACAAAGGGTTTTAAATGATTTTTCAATAGAGATTGCTCAAGGAGAGTGGATTCAACTTCAGGGGCCTCATGTCTGCCAGCTAGTAGTTAAGGCTTTAGAGGGGACTCTCCGCCCCACAGAGGGGCATTTCTATTATGAAGGAGTAGATACCCAATGCTACAGTGCTTCGCAGTGGGCTCACCTTAGAAAAAAACAGCTTATTATAATGAGTCCCAAAAAAGGGCTGATGAATCATTTTGATGTTGAAAAAAACATTCAAATGCAATTGAAATATGGTGGCGTTTATCCCACCAAATGGAAAAGACAAAGCCAAAGAGTGCTGGAGGAGCTAGAAATCCTCTCCCTACGGAATAGAGAGATTGAGACCTTGGGTTCATTGGAAAGGTGGCAGGTTAAGTTGGCTAAGGCCTTGGTGGCTAAGCCTAAATTCATCGTGATAGAAGGGGTGTATGAAGAACTGAAACAAGCAGAAATAAAGGAATTCGTGATTTTCTGCAAAGAAAAGATTCCAGTGGAAATTGGGGTTATATTTTGTACTGAAAACAGAAGTATAGGTGTAGATGAAAGTTTTAGACAGGTGAAACTGTAAAGGAAATCAGAATGATTTCTGACCTCCTTAGGTATTGCTGAATCAAGTTTGTTGATCTTGCCTATCTGTTTGTTCTCCTCGAGCACCTTGTTCAATGGCTAGAATAGCTAAATCGGTTGCATCAATGGCTTCCAGCATACCATCTGGCATCACATTCATTTCTCCTAGTTTTTGACTGTAGGTTTTACGGGTGGGGGCGGGACGACGATGACGACGAGGCATATAATCACCTCCTAAGTGACTGTGACAATAGTTTAAGTCAATGTAGTTAGGCAATCTTATGATTCCTTAGGATTATTACGAAGGAAAGGAATCACAATATTTCTAACTAAGTGACCAACGCGAAAGTTAAAGTATCAACTTTCGGTTGTCTACTTATGGATAAACAAACTAAGTGACTAACATAAAAGTTAAAATCAATGTAGTTAGGCAATCTTATGATTCCTTAGGATTATTATGAAGGAAAGGAATCACAATATTTCTAACTAAGTGACCAACACGAAAGTCAAAATACCAACTTTCGGTTGTCTACTTATATTCTGCTCAAAAAATATGAAAATCATCAACAAAATAATTGTCAAATGGCGGAAGTGATGGTTGCTGTGCGTCGATTAATTAAAAGAAATAGGATATAATAGGGTTACGTATTGGAGGGCAGCCAAAATGTCCTCATCATTAGGTCTCATTTTAATTGAAGGAGCGAAAAAAATGATACAAAAGAAAAATGAAGAGAAGATCATAACATTGGCCATTGAATCTAGCTGTGATGAGACTTCTGTTAGTGTGCTGGAAAATGGACGGACAGTTTTATCAAATGTGATTTCATCACAAATTGAACAACATCAGAAATTTGGTGGTGTTGTACCTGAAGTAGCCTCTAGAAAACATATTGAAAATATTAATCAAGTGATTGAGGATGCTTTAAGGGAGGCGGATATTTCCTTTGATGGGTTATCACATGTAGCCGTGACCCATGGACCTGGATTAGTAGGAGCGCTACTGGTAGGACTCTCTGCGGCGAAAGCAATTGCCTATGCAAGAGAAATTCCCTTAAATGCTGTTAACCATATTGAAGGGCATATCTATGCTAATTTTATCGAACATCCCACCTTGGAGCCACCCTTCATCTGCTTGATTGTATCGGGTGGGCATACACATCTTGTTCATATGACGGATTATGGTCAGTATGAAGTATTGGGTAGAACAAGGGATGATGCAGCAGGGGAAGCCTTTGATAAAATCGCCAGGGCATTAGGACTGGGTTATCCAGGAGGCCCAATCATTGATCAATTAGCCCGAGAGGGAAATGCCCAAGCCATTAATTTTCCAAGGGCTTATTTAGAAGTAGGGAGTTTAGACTTTAGCTTTAGTGGATTGAAGTCCTCTGTATTGAACTACATAAACTCCGAAAAAATGAAGGGCCATGAAATTGTACTGGCTGATGTGGCAGCAAGCTTCCAACAGGCAGTGGTTGATGTTTTGGTTGAAAAAGTCATTCGATGTGCCCTGGACAAGGGGGCAGCTCAGATCGTATTGGCTGGAGGGGTGGCAGCCAACAGTGGATTAAGGAGAGATTTAACAAAGGCCTGTGAAGAAAAGGGAATTAACTTGAAATATCCTTCTCTAGAGCTTTGCACAGATAATGCAGCAATGATTGGATGTGTTGGCTATTATAACTATATAAGAGGCTTAGAATCTAACTTAGATATTAATGCCATTTCTAATTTGAAAATAGGAGAATAGATGGCTGAATTTGCCATTATTACATAACATTGTTTGTATAATCCTTGCAATCCCTATGTTATAATCAAAGTGATAAAACGAGACTTAAGTCAGAGGGAAGCTTTGTTGATGTATAGAAAATTATGGTCTTTAATTTCCTATACATTGGGGAGTACAGAGGGGATTCCCCTCTGTCGTATTAAGGAGGGTGCTCAGGTCGTAAGACCGTCGAAGGGAACCTAGGGTTCCTTAGCGAAAACAAATATTGACGAAGTCAATTTTGTTCCTCTGAGTTATAGTGGCGTTTATTTAGAGGGATGTCGCGCTGAATCCGCCACGTATCATAGTGGGAATTCTAGCAATACACCCAAGATAAACTAATGTTGAAAACTTTAAAGGGGGTTGCCATGATGGAAAAGCTATCTTGGATGAGAAAAGTAGATAAAACCATGGACAATGGAGAATTGTTGGAACTAATGGATCATATGCATGCAGTAATTGATTCTTTATTAAGTGAAAAAGAGGATAATCAAAAAAAGATTAAATCTTTAGAAGCAGCATTACATAGCCTGAAGAAATAATCCATCCATACTTTAAAACCCCTAATTCCATCGAGGAATTGGGGGTTTTATTTAAGTGCGCCATGGGTTGTGAAGAAAGCATAAAGCGAATGCTAACAAGTTGTTAGATAAATAACTGTGTATAGTGTGGAGGGATTGTGAAGAAGTAGCAAATAAGCCAAATGATTCTGTGGATAAACTTGTGGATTCTGTGAATAACTTGTGGATGGATGTGGACAGAAAAAGTCTTATTCAAAATGTATGCACAGATTCCATGAAATATGCCTTTATTGAAAATATAAAAGAAATATTTTCCCTAGTTGTCAACGCTATTTTCCCATTCTTCATAAAGTTTTTCTAAGGATTGTTTCGTGGTTAGGGTTTCTTGGTGAACCTCCCGACTTTTTTGGGGATCCGTATAAATATCCTCTTGGCACATTAGGGATTCAAGGGCGTTAAGACGCTCCTCTAATTCTAAAATGTCGGTTTCTATTTTTTCACGCTGTTGAGTCTCCTGTTTTAACCGGTTGCGTTCATCTCGTTCTTTACGACGAACATCCTTTAAATGGGTCTTGGTCTGTTCTTGATAGGTGGCAGGTTCAGCCATTAGCAGCTGTTCCTTTTTCTTTTCTATATAATAATCATAATTACCATGGAAAACCTCGATCCCATTAGTAGAAAGCTCAATGACCTTAGTGGCGACGCGATTAAGAAAATAACGGTCGTGGGAGATGGCAAATACGGTACCATCATAGTCAACTAATGACTCCTCTAACACTTCCTTAGAGTCAATATCTAAATGATTTGTAGGTTCATCTAGAAGTAAGAAATTTGATTTAGATAAAATGAGCTTTAAAAGAGAAATACGAGAACGTTCACCACCACTTAATGTATCGACGGGCTTAAAGACATCGTCCCCATGAAACAGAAAGGAGCCTAAAAGGGTACGTACTTCTGTTTGGTCCAGTTTTTTGTGCTCATCCCAAATTTCATCTATAACGATTTTATCTAAATGTAAATTTCGTTGTTCTTGGTCATAGTAGCCAATATGCACCTGATGGCCCAATTTGAAATCACCAGCGCTTGGTACTGTTTCTTCTGTTAAGATTTTGAACAGTGTGGTTTTACCCACACCATTAGGGCCAATCAACGCCACTTTTTCCCCTCGGTAAAGATCAAAGGTTAGGTTTTCAAACAAGAGGTGTTCATCAAAGGATTTACATAAATTTTCAACAGTTAATACATCGTTACCACTTTTTATCTGGGTTTCAAACCTCATTTTAGCACGTTTTTGAAAGGCCTGAGGTTTTTCTACCTCTTCGATTTTTTCTAACTGTTTCTCGCGACTATGAGCCCGTTTAGCCAGCTTTTCCGTACCATGCTGTCTAAATCTCCGTACAATATCTTTTTGGCGGGAGACCTCCTCTAGATGGGCTTGATAGACCCTGTGTTGCTGTTCTTGTTCTTGGGCTTTCTTTTTTGTAAAGGTAGAATAATTACCAGTGTAGGTTTTTAAGCCTTGGTGTTCAATTTCAAATACCCGATTGACCAACTGATCTAAAAAATAGCGGTCGTGGGAAATCATTAAAAGTGTGCCATCGTAGTCTCTTAAAAAGCCTTCTAACCATTCCACAGCTCCAATGTCTAAATGGTTGGTGGGTTCATCCAATAATAGAATATCTGGCTTTGAAAGTAATAATTTCGCTAAAGCAGCTCGGGTTTTTTGTCCACCGCTCAATTGATAAATTGGTTGTTCAAATTCATCCTCGGTAAAGCCCAATCCTCGTAGAACACCCCTCACAGTACTGCGAAATCCATAACCATTTTCTCGGTTGAAATCATCTAAAAGTGTTGCGTATTGTGACATTGTTTTTTCTAACAGAGTAGATTGGCTAGGGTCATCCCCTAAGGACGCGATCTCCAGTTCCAAGGATCTGAGATGGTTTTCCATGTCAATTAAATAAGTGAAAACCGATAAACCTTCTGCTAAAATGGTATTTTGCTCATCTAATTGGTCACTTTGCTCTAAATGTCCAATTACCTTTGATTTTCCCAAATACAAATTTCCGTCATCGTAGGCAAGTTGACCAGTCAAAATTTTAAACAAAGTAGACTTTCCAGCACCATTGATGCCAACTAAGCCAATTTTATCTCCAGTATTAATGCTAAAGCTAATGTCTTTCAATATTACATCAATTCCAAATGATTTGGTTATATTATTACAAGATAAAATAATCATAATTTTTCCTCCTTAGTAAAATTCTCAGTGTATTGCTCAGACTCATATGAGTTAAGTTGGATTATATATCAATTGCGTACGTTTTATTTTAGCAAAAAATAAACATTCCTTAAAGTGTAATTGTAACACAATCATTGAGGTTGCATTGACACTTTAGGGAAATGTTGCTATAATAAGTGAAAAAACGTTAAAAGTCCAACGTAGTAAAATCACAATTGAGCTTCAGGACGGTGTGGGGCGCGGAAAAAGAAAGAATCATTTAGGTGATTGTTAAATGTCATAACATGATATACTGATATCAATAAACTAATGGTGAATAGTTTGAATATTTTAATATTAAAACATTAAAACATTTCAATAAAAAAATAATAGTGGGAGTAGATAATATGACTAGAGAATATAGCAACATTTCCATGGCGGTGATCCGTCGCTTACCTAAATACCATAGGTATCTAAAGGATTTACTAGATCAAGAAACTTATCGGATTTCATCAAAGGAACTAAGTAAACTAATAGGATTCACAGCCTCACAAATCCGACAAGACTTAAACTGTTTTGGTGGATTTGGCCAGCAGGGATATGGCTACAATGTAGAGGAATTATACAATGAGATCGGAAAAATTTTAGGACTGTATCAAAGTTACCCTACTGTTATTGTAGGTGCTGGAAATTTAGGGCAGGCAATTGCCAACTACACTAACTTTGATAAATTTGGGTTTAGTACTTTAGCGCTATTTGATTCAAATCCTAAAATGATTGGGATGCGGATACGAGACATTGCAGTACATGATGTGGATCAATTAGAGGAGTTTATTAAGAAAAACCAAGTGAGGATTGGTGTAATTTGTACGCCAAAGAAAGTAGCACAAGATGTGGCAACGAAACTAAGTGAGGCTGGAGTGCAAGGAATTTGGAACTTTGCTCCAATTGATATAAAGGTGCCTGAGGAAATTATTGTGGAAAATGTCCATTTAAGTGAAAGTTTATTTACACTTTCATTTTTATTAAGCCAAGAATTTGACCAAGAATAAAACCCAAAAACCTGGGTTTTTTATTGCATATTATAATAAAGGGTGATGAAATGGGAAGTTATTACTCGCAAATTTATGAATATACTGAGAAGGCAGTGAAGACTGTTTTGTCCTTGGATAGAAAAGGAATTAAGAATGATGGTGATCAGCTGACGATTAGTGAGCTTCTTTTGCTTAAGGAGATTGGTGAACAGAAAGAGGGGAAGATGGCAGAGGTAATGGAAGCGTTAGCCTTGGACCGGAATGTTTTCGCAACCATGCTAGGGAGAGTTCAATCTAGCCGGTATGTGACGAAAAAGAGGTGTCGATATGATGGAAGAGTGTATTTACTTATGTTAACAGATAAAGGAAAAGACACTGTCTATCAGATTTTTGAGAGGGAAAAAGGAAATTTATTTCATTTGCTTGGAGATTTTACATTTAATGAAGAAAAGGCGATTTTAAAATTTTTAGTAAAGCTAGATATGCTCCATAAGGAAAAGAGTAGCAATGGGACAGAAATAAAAATAACCCCTTGAGCAATTAGGTCATGGGGTTATTAATTACTTGTATTTAGAAATTATTGTGGTTGAGGTGCGTCTGTAGGACAAACGTTGGCACAAGCACCACAATCGATACATCCATCTTCTTCGATTACATAAATGTCATCTCCTGCTGTGATTACATCTACTGGACATTCTGGTTCACATGCGCCACAATTGATACATGATTCATTGATTTTATAAGCCATTATAATAGCCTCCCTATGTATATTTTATTTGGAACTTTAATTGTATTATAGCCATAAAAATGAGGACAGACAATAGAGAAACTCATTTTTTTATAAAAAAGGGCTAATTTATAATGATTATCAGTGTAAATTTTGTTATTTCAGAAAAGACTATGGTATGATAGAAGTGAACTCGTTATAGTCAAAAGATAAAATCTTTATAAGAAAAGAACAGGAGGTGGATTCATGGAAGTAATCGTTCTAGTGGGGTCCAGTGGTACGGGAAAGAGCTATAGGGCAATTCATTTAGCAAAGGAAAAGAAGATTAATTACATCATTGATGATGGCTTATTGATTAGTGGCAATAAAGTATTAGGTGGATTTTCAGCTAAAAGAGAACGGTCCAGGCTAGCAGCTATTAAAAGAGCTTTGTTTTTAGATGAGAAGCATCGAGATGAAATCATAAAGATCATAAAAAAAGAACAACCTAAAAGTATATTAATACTGGGTACTTCAGATAAAATGGTGGAAGCAATTGTTAAAACCCTAAGTTTTGGAACAATAAAAGAGCGGGTCTATATTCATGATATTTCTACAGAGGAAGAAATAAAAATTGCAATAAAACATCGGAAGTATGAAGGAAAACATGTGATTCCAGCGCCTACATTTGAGATTAAAAAACACTTTTCCGGTTATTTTCTCAATCCATTGAAAGTTTTCAGGAATTTCGGTAAAGAAGAACAACAGGAGTTGGAAGAAAAGTCTGTTGTGAGACCTACATTTAGTTATTTGGGAAAATATACAATTTCTGACCGCGTAATTGAAGAATTGATCTATTATGCATCTAGAAAAGTAATTGGAGTCTATCAAGTGCAAAGGATTGATATAAAAAACACAAACTCAGGACTGTTGATTTATGCAGATATTAAAGGGGTTTATGGGAATCCCATTAAATCTTTAGCGGAGTTAGTACAGAGTCAGATTAAGTATGAAATTGAGGAGATGACTTCCTTTCACGTACTTGCAGTCAATATTCATGTGAAAAGCTTGGTGATCCTATAGAAAAGGTTTACAAGCTTTCTTAGGATATGGTATAATGCTAGTGTGAGCTTCTGAAAGGGTTGTAGCCATCTGAATTAGCTGAAATAAGCAAATTTTTTTGTGTTTTTCCCATTAAATAGTTATTTTTTTAACACTACTTAAGATTTAGAATATTCATATTTGATTTTAAGGAAGCTTGGCTTTTTTAAAATAGAGTAACATCTAAGGTTATGCTTTGGTTTTAGAATTCACATATCTATAGGAGGTTATAGAAAATGTCTGAAAAAACACTTAATCCGTTTGAAATTGCACAGCAACAAGTAAAAGGTGCATGTGACAAGCTAGGGGTAGAGGATGCTGTTTATGAAATCCTGAAAAACCCAATGAGAGTAATGGAAGTGGCTATTCCAGTAAAGATGGACGATGGAAGTTTGAAATCCTTTGTTGGTTACAGGTCTCAGCATAATGATGCTGTAGGTCCTTTTAAAGGTGGCGTAAGATTTCATCAAGATGTAAACAGAGATGAAGTGAAGGCTCTTTCTACATGGATGACATTCAAATGTGGCGTTGTAGGTGTGCCATATGGTGGAGGAAAAGGTGGAATCACAGTAGACCCTAGAGATTTATCTCAAGGTGAGTTACAAAGATTGTCAAGAGGATATGCAAGAGCGATTGCACCAATCATTGGTGAAAAAGTTGATATTCCAGCACCAGATGTTGGAACAAATGGACAGGTTATGTCTTGGTTTATAGATGAATATCAAAAAACCACTGGTGAGTTTGCACCGGGCGTATTTACAGGAAAGCCTGTGGACTTTTATGGTTCCCTTGCTAGAAATGAAGCAACTGGTTTTGGTGTTGCGATTATGGCAAGAGATGCTGCTAAAAAAATTGGTCTATCATTAAATGGTGCGACTGTAGCAATTCAAGGATTCGGAAATGTAGGAAGCTTCGCAGCTATATACATGGTTGGTATGGGAGCAAAGGTAACGGCAATTTCTGATCATACTGCATGTATTTTCGATGAAAATGGATTAGATATTGATGCCCTGATTGAGTACGTAAAAGGAAACAAACAAGTACAAGGATTCCCAGGAGCACAAAAGGAATTGCATAGAGATGAATTATTTGGAATGGATGTAGATATCTTAATGCCATGTGCATTAGAAAACCAAATTACTTTGAAAAATGTAAACGATATCAAAGCTAAAATTGTAAGTGAAGGTGCAAATGGACCAACGACACCAGAAGCTGACAAAATTATGTATGATAAAGGAATCATTGTTGTACCAGATATTTTAGCAAATGCTGGTGGGGTTACGGTATCTTACTTTGAGTGGGTACAAAATCTAATGAGATACTCTTGGTCCTTTGAAGAAGTCCAAGAAAAACAAGAAAAATTAATGGTTAAATCATTCGATGATATTTGGACATTAATGCATGAGCATAATGTTGACATGAGAACTGCTGGATACATGATGTCAATTAAGCGAATTGCCACTGCTATGAAGTACAGAGGATGGTATTAGTATTATCGCTTCTAATGAATAAAATAAATTGAGGATATCATTTCCTTGAACCAATAAAAGAAGAGTAGACTGTCATTTTGACGGTCTACTCTTCTTTTATATTTTTTTTGTCTTTTGTACTTTTCTTGTCTTTTTTCTTTAGATGTTGAAACTTATCCTTATCTTCATGATATTCAATGGCTAACTTTCCGATCCGTTGACCGATTAATACTGAAATCCGATACACAAAGGGAATCAGTACAATGATTATCACAATGAGCAGTAGATACAAAAGTATGAGCATAGGGTAACTCCTTTCGAAATCATTGATTGGTATGTATTAAATTATAACATACTAAATTAATAGAAAATCATCGGTTTATGAAGATTCTACTTTGGGGGATCAGACCCTCATTAGTTTTTCTGATGTTTCAAATTTCCTAAGCCGGTGCACTAGAAATAAGGGGAAGTAGTGGGAAAACAAACAAATGCAAGAACAAATAAAAATCCTGCATATTATAGTTAAAAAAATAACGGGAAATAGTACCAACTAAATGGAAATTGCCAAGAATACATCAATTACAATGAAGTGATTGGAAAGTGTGTAACTATATAGAAGATTTCAGTGGAATATATGTAAATTTTCTGAACTAAGCAAGAATATTAAAAGAAGAGTTGAAATGAGTAGAATTATATAGTAAGATAGAGCGGTAAGACCATAGGATGACCCTACGAGATTACCAATAAATACCGCTTGAGAGATGTCACAAATTCAAGAAGGGAGGCTGCTATAAAAGAGATTAAGTGGTTGTGGAAGTCATTATTTAATTAAAAAGAACTATGTAAGAAAAAAATAATGGGTGTGAAATCATAGGGGAGACATAATACGCAAACGAAATAACAAAATGAATAAGGGGGATTTCAAATGTTACATGCAATACTCGCAGCACTACCAATCATATTAACCGTGGTTTTAATGGTGAAGTTTGCTTGGCCGGCTAAGAAGGTAATGCCAGTGGCTTGGGGAGTAGCAGCATTATTAGCACTTGGGGTGTGGGGAATGCCTTTTCAATGGTTAGCTGGAGCCACTGTATTTGGCGGACTAAGTGCCTTTAATATTTTAATTATTGTATTTGGAGCCATTTTATTAATGAATACACTACAAAATAGTGGAGCGATGAAAGTAATTAGTCAGGGCTTTTATGGTATTACCCCAGATAGAAGGATACAAGCAATCATTATTGCTTTCTTATTTACTGCTTTTATAGAAGGGGCAGCAGGATTTGGAACACCAGCAGCTCTAGCAGGACCATTACTAGTCGGGTTAGGCTTCCCACCGCTGGCGGCGGCCATGGTGGCATTGGTAGGAAATAGTACACCGGTTAGTTTCGGTGCAGTAGGAACACCAGTTATCGGTGGAGTCACATCTGTATTGGGCTCACCTGAAACCGTAGCTCAAATAGAAGCAGCAGGAATGACCACCGGAGAATTTATCCATCAAGTGGGAATCTGGTCGGCTCTGCCTCATGGAATCATGGGTGTTTTGATGCCATTAATCATCGTCATGATGCTAACAAAGCTATTTGGTGAGAAAAAGTCCTTTAAGGATGCATTTGAAGTAGCACCATTTGCTATTTTTGCAGGTCTTGCCTTTGTGGTACCATACATTTCAATCGCGGTATTATTTGGACCTGAATTACCATCTCTAGCGGGGGCACTCATCGCACTGATTATTGTGGTTCCTGCCACCAAGAAAGGTTTTTTATGTCCTAAAAACGTATGGGATTTTCCTAAAAAAGATAAATGGGATGCTTCATGGACGGGAACCGAAGAACTGGCAGCGACATCAGAATCAGAACCAGAAGATAAAAAACAAATGGGACTTATTACAGCATGGATGCCATATATCTTAGTATCGGTCATTTTAGTTGTCACAAGAATTCCAGCCTTTGGATTAAAGGATATCCTAACAAGCTATACACTTGGATGGCAAGGAATATTAGGGACAAGCTTGAATTACTCATTGCAATACTTGTATTTACCAGGAACAATTCCGTTTATTTTAGTAGCAATTATCACAATATTCATGCACGGTATGAAAACGGAAGAGGTTAAGGAAACTTGGGGAAAATCTATGAAACAGGTAGGTCCAGCGGCAATTGCACTTGGATTTGCCATTGCAATGGTTCAAGTAATGCTAAATTCAGGAAACAATGTTTCGGGGATGGCGGGTATGACTGTGACAATGTCGGTGGCGGCAGCATCTTTATTCCAAGGAGTATGGCCTTTATTTGCACCGTTTATTGGAATATTAGGGGCATTTATGTCCGGTAGTAATACAACATCTAATATCTTGTTCTCTGCTTTTCAATATAATGTAGCAGATCAAATTGGCGTTTCAAGACTAGTCATTTTAGGGCTACAAGTAGTTGGTGGCGCTGCTGGTAATATGATTTGTGTTCATAATGTCGTGGCAGCCTGTACCACCGTGGGGGTACTTGGTAAAGAAGGAGAGATTATCAAGATCAATGCAATTCCGGCATTTATTTATGCCATCGTAACAGGTCTATTTGCCTATGCTGTGATTCTGCTCTTTGGACCAACATTGTTTTAATTGCGATAAAGTGGAAAACGTTTACAGACAGAGAGCAGGAAAAAATCTTTCTCCTTAAAATTATATGTATTGTGTAAATATATAGTATAATACTACTAAAGGCATAAATTATACTATATATTTTAAGTAGATAGAGGAGTGAAGTAATGTTTCGACCGATCAAAAGTACAAAAGTATACGAACAAGTGGCAGAACAGATTCAAGATATGATTGTAAATGGTGAATTGCAAAAAGGTGACAAGCTTCCTTCGGAAAGACATTTAGCAGAAGAATTACAAGTGAGTAGGGCTTCTATTCGTGAGGCACTACGTGCATTGCAAATCATAGGATTAATTGACGTAAGACAAGGCGAGGGCAGTTATATTAACCATAGTTTTGAGAAATGTTTATTTCAGCCACTCTCCATTATGTTTATGCTACAGCAAAGTAAGCCAGAGGAAATTATTGAGCTAAGAAAGATCATAGAGGTAGAAGCCGCATATTTAGCAGCCAAAAGAGCTGATGATGAAGAAATAGAACAACTTAGAAGTCTCATTGAACAGTTGAAGATTTTAAAGGACCTGGATGACGAAGAGACCAGCGTCTCTGTTGATAAACAATTTCATTATTTGATTGCTAAATCTTCCAAAAACCAATTACTTGTAAATGTACTGAATGTCATTTCTGAGTTGATGGATAAGTTTATTAAAGACGCCCGAGGTATGATTTTAATCCGTGAGGAAAACAAGGAAGTATTAATTAACCAGCATGAAGCCATATTCAAAGGATTGGAAAACCGGGATCCTGATGCGACTGCCGGGGCTATGCAAGCACATATTAAATTTATTATGAAAGAATATTTAAATAGTCCAGTCGCATAAACAAATGAATCGATTTCAACCATAAAACAAAGCCCACTCCATATGCTATGTTTTGCCTTGAGGATGGAAGGAAAAAGCCATGCAAAAGTTGTTAAAAATTAAACTTATATTGCAATATTTAAAACATTGTGATAATTTAAGTTCATGGGAACTGGTATGACCACACTACCACGAGAGAGAAAACAGATAGAGTATAAAAAACATAAGTGAATCAATTAAAAGAAAACATTTCTCAACTCTATCGGTAAGACCATCATACCAAAATACGCAAGGAGGGATATTATGAATATTTTAGTCTGTATTAAGCAAGTTCCAGGTACGACAAAGGTAGAAGTAGATGAAAAAACAGGGGTTTTAAAAAGAGATGGAATTGATTCTAAGATGAATCCCTACGACTTATATGCTTTAGAGAGCGCGATGTACATTAAGGAGAAAGCTGGTGGTAAGGTCAATGTCATCAGCATGGGACCACCACAATCAATGGAAATAATTAGAGAAGCCTTCACAATGGGTGCTGACGATGGGATGCTTTTATCTGATAGAAAGTTTGCCGGTGCAGATGTATTAGCAACGGCGTATACGCTTTCCCAGGGGGCAAAGAAATTTGGGAATACGGATTTAATCATCTGCGGGAAGCAAACAACTGATGGAGACACAGCTCAGGTAGGACCTGAAATGGCAGAATACCTCGGCATTGCTCACGTAGCCAATGTGAGAAAAGTTCTTGAATTAAAGGAAAAATCAATTGTTGTAGAGGTGGATTTACCAGAGTCAGTTGAATTGGTTGAAGTGACATATCCATGTTTGATCACAGTAGAAAAAGGAATTTTTGAGCCTAGACTGCCATCTTTTAAGAGAAAACTAGCTACTCGAGACAAAGAAATTCAAGTGATTTCTATTAAGGATTTTGAAGACCAAAATGAAAAAAGGTATGGATTAAGTGGGTCTCCAACTCAAGTGGAGCGGATATTCCCTCCGGAGTCCAACGATGATCAGGAAATATGGAATGGATCAGGTCAAGAATTAGCAACTAAGATGCTGGATAAATTAGTAGAATTAAAATTTGTATAGAAAAAGGATAGGAGGGATCATATGGGACGATTGATTGTCAATCAAGAAAAGATAAAAAATGTAGAAGAGGCTATTAAGCTATGTCCTTTTAATGCCATTGAATCTATCAATGGGAAGGTGGAAATCAATGGAGCCTGTAAAATGTGTAAAATTTGTGTGAAAAAAGGTTATGACGGTGCTTTTGTATTTGTAGAAGATGACATGCCTAAGGTTGATAAGGATTTATGGAAGGGAATTGCAGTCTATGTAGAGCACACTGAAGGAGTCATCCACCCTGTGACCATAGAGTTGATCGGCAAAGCAAAAGAGCTTGCTGGAAAACTAAATTATCCTGTATATGCAGTTTTCATTGGTGCGGATATTCGTGATAAAGCAGAAGAATTATTGCATTATGGCGTTGATGAAGTTTTCACCTATGATCATAAAGCGCTAAAGCACTTTAGAATTGAACCCTATACTGCAGCCTTTGAAGATTTTGTAAACAAAGTAAGTCCTTCAACTGTTTTAGTAGGAGCAACAACAGTGGGTAGGTCATTAGCTCCTAGGGTGGCTGCTAGATTCAAAACAGGACTAACGGCTGACTGTACAGTGTTAGATGTAAAGGAAAATTCGGATTTAGTACAGATTCGACCAGCATTTGGTGGAAATATTATGGCCCAGATCATTACACCTAATCACAGACCACAATTTGCAACTGTAAGATATAAGGTAATGTCTATGGCAGAAAGAGTGAGGCAAGCATCTGGAAAGGTAACCCTATGCAAAATTGATGAAGAGAAGCTTGTTTCAGGCATTACGGTATTAGGAGTGGAGAAGAAAGAAGCAGAAACCAGTATCTCAGATGCTGAGGTCATTGTTGTAGCGGGCAGAGGAATCAAAGCTCAAAAGGACTTGCAAATGATTTATGACCTTGCGGATGCATTAGGTGGTCAAGTAGCTGTCACAAGACCTCTAATTGAAGCTGGCTGGGGAGATCCTAGAAGACAAATTGGACTCAGTGGACGAACAGTTAGGCCTAAATTAATTATTACTTGTGGCGTATCTGGTGCAGTTCAATTTACAGCGGGAATGAATAACTCTGAATGCATTATGGCAATTAATGAGGATGAAAATGCGTCAATTTGTAAGATAGCTCATTACAGTATTGTGGGAGATATTTACGATATCATACCTAAACTAATGGATAAACTAAAGAATTCTACTCAAGAAGGACTTGGAGTATTAATACAGGATATCAAAGCTGTTTAAGGAGGGATAATGGATGAGTTATAAAAAAGTTGATGAAAAAGACGTTGCTTTTTTCAAATCGATATGTGGTGAGGAACGAGTGTTTTTCGGAAAAGAAATCAATGAAGATTTTGGACGAGATGAGCTAGCAGAGGAACGGGTGATGCCAGAGGTATTGGTAGAACCTAGTTCAACTGAAGAAGTATCGGGAATTATGAGATATGCCAATGAAAACAACATCCCTGTGACACCAAGAGGGCAAGGGACAGGATTAGTTGGTGGAGCAGTGGCCATTCACGGGGGAATTATGCTTAATATGAGTAGAATGAATCAAATATTAGAGATAGATGAGGATAACTTGACATTAACCGTTGAACCCGGGGTATTGTTGATGGAAATCAGTAAATTTGTTGAGGAGCATGATTTGTTTTATCCACCGGATCCAGGTGAAAAGAGTGCCACCATTGCAGGGAACATCAACACAAATGCTGGTGGGATGAGAGCTGTAAAATATGGTGTAACCAGAGATTTTGTTCGAGGACTAGAGGTTGTTTTGCCAAATGGTGAAGTACTAGAAATTGGTGGTAAGGTTGTTAAGAATAGCTCGGGCTATAGTCTGAAGGATCTGATCGTGGGCTCCGAGGGAACCCTGGGAATTGT
This sequence comes from Alkaliphilus metalliredigens QYMF, assembly GCF_000016985.1. Classification (NCBI taxonomy): domain Bacteria; kingdom Bacillati; phylum Bacillota; class Clostridia; order Peptostreptococcales; family Natronincolaceae; genus Alkaliphilus; species Alkaliphilus metalliredigens. The sequence continues at coordinate 860,447 of NC_009633.1, forward strand.
AACAAAGGCTATTTTAAAGTTATTACCGCTACCAAAAAAGGCCATCAGTTTATTGGTACCTTTTCCTAATTTGGAGTTGGCCATTGAAACGGTTCCTAAGATCATCAAGTCAAAATCTACACCTACAGCAGTTGAATTTATGGTTCGAGATACAATTATTGCAGCTGAAGAGTTTTTGGGGAAGAAATTTCCTGACAATTCAGCCGACGCTTACTTACTATTGACATTTGATGGCAATAGTAAAGAAGAAGTAGAGAGAGCCTATGAAGGCGTTGCCCACATTTGTTTAGAGGCAGGGGCTTTAGACGTGTATATCTCTGAAACTCAAGAAAGACAAGAGGCAATTTGGTCAGCAAGGGGTGCATTCCTAGAAGCCATTAAAGCATCAACCACACAAATCGACGAATGTGATGTTGTTGTTCCAAGAAATCATGTGGCAAAGTTTATCAGGTATACCAATGAGCTTCAAAAAGAATTTGATATTAGGATTCGAAGCTTTGGTCATGCAGGAGATGGTAACCTACATGTTTATATTTTAAGGGATGAACTGACCCAAGAAGTGTGGAAGGAAAAATTAAATGCAGTAATGGATTGTATGTATAGTCGTGCTAAGGAACTTAATGGACAGGTTTCTGGAGAACATGGCATCGGAATCGCAAAAAAAGCCTATTTAAGTGAATCACTAGGAGCAACACCATTGGCTATCATGGCTGGAATTAAAGCATCTTTTGATCCACGAGGGATACTAAATCCAGGCAAGGTATGTTAATCATAACGCATATAAAAGTCATCATGATGATGATAGAATAATAAGAAACAAATGACAGAGGACGCCTAACGATTGAATCGTTAGGCGTTTTTTGAGTGTCATAACAGTATCTATCCTTATGGAATTGTATTGAATCATTTTGATTACAGTGGAGGTGACTCCATGAAGTTGTATAAAGAAGGGAAAGTCGATATAATGGATATAATAAATGTAGAGGAAAAAGGAGGAAAGCAAATGGCAATTATGGAAATTACAGTGGTTCCCCTGGGAACAGGGTCTACTAGTATCAGTCAATATGTGGCATCCTGTCACCGGTTATTAGAAATAGAAGAAGGGATTAAATATCAATTAACACCTATGTCAACTGTGATTGAGGGAGATATAGAAAAGCTTTTTCAAGTGGCACAAAAACTACACCAGGTTCCTGCGGGAGAAGGAGCACAGCGGATATCAACCAGTATTAAAATTGATGACCGTAAAGACAAAGTGAGCACAATGGATGGAAAAATTGCTTCAGTACAATCAAAGCTGTAAAGGAATGATAGAGGGCATCTATGAGATGTCCTCTGTTTGCTTTTAAAGGGATTGGGAAAAGCTAGAAAATATAGAGCAGTCATAGTATACTATAAGAGGAATTGACAAGAATTGAGTAAGGGACAATGGAAGGAACGGTGACATTAATGTTGAAATTAGAAAAGGTGAGTAAAGCCTATCAAAAAGGGACTGTGAAGGCAGTTGATGATATTAGCTTTGAAGTGAAGCCTGGAGAGATTTTTGGTTTTCTTGGGCCCAATGGAGCAGGTAAAACCACGACATTGAAGATGATTGTTGGGCTCTTGAAGCCCGATGAGGGAAACATTTATATAGATGGAATGGATAATCAAGAAGAATCATTAGAAACAAAAAAAATCATTAGCTATGTGCCAGACACCCATGAGGTATATGAGCGGCTGACGGGTATTGAGTATTTAAATTTTATAGCAGATATGTACGCTGTTTCCAGGGAGGAACGGGTACAGCGAATCCAATATTATTTAGAAGTCTTTCAATTAAAGGAGGCAGTTAATGACCTCATTAAAAGCTACTCCCATGGAATGAAACAAAAAATTGTTTTAATCGGTGCGTTGATCCATGATCCTAAAATATTCATATTAGATGAACCAATGGTGGGATTAGACCCAAAGGCATCCTTTCAATTGAAGGAAATTATGCGGCTAAGATGTCAAGAGGGCAAGTCTGTTTTCTTTTCAACCCATGTTCTAGAAGTGGCGGAGAAGCTGTGTGATCGAATTGCCATCATCCGAAAGGGCGAGATTATCGCCTGCGGCACCATGGAAGAAATAAGGGGACAGCGGAAGCAACAAGAGTCCCTGGAAAATATATTCTTGGAGTTGACGGAGTAATGAATCAGTTTATTTCCTTATTGAAAATGCATATGAATGTGAATTTTAGTATTTCTGCCCTTAAATATAAATATTTCAAACAAAAAAATGATTTATGGCAGCCCTTGGCATTTATTGTACTATTTTTAGCTCTACTGCCACTTTACATCACATTGATACGATTCATTCAAGTGGCTTACACTATCTTTGATGAAATCAATCAATCCGGTGTGCTTTTGGTCATGGGTTTTTTAGGGGCTCAGATGCTTTTATTTATCTTTGGAATTTCTCATATCTTTGCTAAGTTTTACTATGCAGAAGATATTCAAAGGCTCATTCCACTACCTATTAAACCGATTCAGTTATTAACTGCTCGTTTTTTTACGGTAATGGTAAATGAGTACCTAACTGTACTTCCCTTTGTGCTGCCAATTTTAATTGTATTTGGAAGCAGAAGTGGAGGTGGGGTTCTTTATTGGCTTTATGCCCTGTTACTCTTTGTTACTTTGCCTATTATCCCCTTAGCGCTTTCAACTATTCTTGTGATGCTCTTTATGAGATATACAAATATCAAAGGAAATCGCGATTTGCTACGGGCGGCAGGTGGTATTCTAATGGTTATTTTCATATTAGGGATTCAAGTGATGATCCGATCCATGACAATTGATGTGCCCGTAGGAGATGAAGTGACCTATCTAGCGGAGCTCATGAAGCAGAATAATGTACTCATCAGACAAATGGGACTTGTGTTTCCACCGGCTATGTGGGCAGCCTATGCCTTGACAACAGTGGGAACAATCACAGGATTTCTTTACTTATTATTATTCATTGGTGTATCTGCCATTATATTTTATTTTATGCTGGTCTTTACCAGAAATTTCTTTTATGAAGGATTAATTGAAGGTCAAGAAATAGCAGTAAAGAAGAAAAAGTTGTCTGATGAAGGTATTCATAAGAAGCTAGGGAAGTTGTCACATCCAATTGTGGCAATGTTTGTAAAAGAGATGAGGCTCTTAGTTCGGACGCCTATTTTTCTGATGAATTCTATTGGGACTGTGATTGTGATTCCCTTTGCCATGGGGATTTCTCTATACATGTCTGGGGATATACTAGGGCAAATCTCTAGCTATTATACACCTGAAAACTTTCTAATCATTCATTTGTTAATGGCGGGATTCATTATTTTTATCAGTGCTTCTAATGGCCTTGCCCCAACATTATTTTCTAGGGAAGGAAAACAGTTTTGGATTGTGAGAATCCTTCCTGTAAAGATTGAGCACCAGCTAATTGGCAAAATTTTAAGTAATTTAGCTGTACAGCTTCTTGCGATTGTACTGCTATTGGGAGCCGCTTCCATTGTGGTTAATTTACAGGTACAAACTGTGATCATTGTCCTCCTACTAGGTATATTGGGGAGCATACCCATTACCCAATTGAGTATGTTCATTGATATTACAAGACCTGTACTAGACTGGGATAACCCTCAGCAGGCAATGAAACAAAATATGAATGTGTTTATATCATTATTGGCGGGAATGGCCTATCTAATTGGGCTAGGTATCATTGCGCGGATTCTGATTGCAATAAACCTAATGCCAATGATTGTATACCTTATATTTGCGGTTGGACTTATTGTATTATCAGGGATTTTATTCAAAAATCTGACAAATCTTACGTACAAAAGATATCGAGAGATATCGTGAAAGATAAAAAGATAAAAAGATAAGGCCAGCTATCCAGAGATAAAATGATGGATAGCTGGTCTTTTTTATATGAAAATTGAAGTTTGTAGGAGGAAATCATTTCTATCTCACAATATTGAGAATAAGGGATTATTAGGGAGTAAACTATAGAAAACGAAAACAAACAAAAATTGAAACGAAAATAAAAAAACATATTGACAGAAAAATCTGAAGGATATACAATTAAATAAACATAAAGAAACCGAAAACGAACATAAAAGTACATGCAAAATAATCCTAACAAAAAATAATGACAAACTAAAAGGGTGAAGCTTATGTTTGCTGAAGAGCGTAAAAAAAATATTGTAGAAGCCATTAACCAGGATGGTAGTGTTAAAGTTGGGAAGCTAGCGGACGTCTATGGTGTCACAGAGGCCACCATTAGAAGAGACCTACAGGAGTTAGAAGAAAAGAAGATGCTCCAACGTACTCATGGTGGAGCTGTTGCTATGGATAGTACAAAATATGAGCTGACAGTACTAGAGAGAAAAGATAGCTATTATCAACAAAAACTCCAAATTGGAATGAAGGCCGCTGAAATGGTTGAGGATGGTGACTCTATTATCATTGATGCGGGAACCACAACACTTCAGATGGCAAGGCACTTGAATAGAAAAAATATTACTGTAGTGACAAACTCTATGACAATTGCTGCAGAACTAGAGGGGAAGCCTGAAATTGAATTAATTATGATTGGAGGCATGGTTAGATGGAGCACCCATGCCTTTGTAGGACCTTTAGCGGAAGAAATGCTTGAAAAAATTAGGGTAGATAAAGTTTTTCTTGGCACCAATGGCATTACTTTGGATGATGGGCTTACCACACCAAATATGCTTGAAGCTAAAATAAAACAAATCATGCTAGCTGTATCTACAGAAAAAATTCTTTTGTGTGATAGCTCGAAGTTTAGTAGGAGATCCTTTTCAAAGATCTGTAAGGTACAAGAAATTGATATGATCATTAGCGATGGCATGGAAGTAATCAGAGACCAGAACAAATATAAGGAACTAGGAATAAAGCTATCAATCGTTTAGCTGTAGGTGTGGAGGTAAAATAATGATTATTACTGTAACAATGAATCCGGCAATTGACCGAACCATAGAAATCGCGGACTTTACCGTAGGAAAAGTAAATAGAATCGAAACCAGTAAAATTGACGTGGGAGGAAAGGGAATCAATGTCTCTAAGGTGATCCAAGAGCTAGGTGGACATAGCATGGCCACGGGATTTGTTGGGGGTGCCACAGGAGAAGAGATAAAGAAGCATCTTAAAGATAAAGGGATTCAATTTAAATTTATTGATGTAGCAGAAGAAACCAGAACAAATATAAAAATGGTAGATAGTCTAAAGGGTATTCAAACGGACTTTAATGAATCAGGAGCTCCGGTAGCAGAAAAAAATATAGTGGCTTTAAAAAAATGTATTGAAGAACTATGTAATCCTGGGGATCTGGTCATCATCGCTGGTAGTACTCCTTGTAATGTAAACCATGATATTTACTTGGAATTAACCCAACTCATTAAAAACAAAGGAGGAAAAGTATTACTAGATGCAGATGCAAATTATCTAATGGAAGGCATAAAGGCAACACCGTTTTTGATTAAACCCAACCTTGAGGAACTACAAAGAGCAATAGGAACCACATTAGAAGGTGTTGAAGCCATAGCCAAAGCAGGAAAAGACATTGTTAAAAGAGGCATCACACATGTCGTTATTTCCATGGGGGAAGAAGGGGCTTTGTTTATTAGAGAAGAAGGAACCATATGGGCTCAAGGGATTCAAGTTCCTGTGGGTAGCACAGTTGGGGCTGGTGATGCAATGGTGGCTGCAATGGCTTATGGGTTAGAGCAGGAGTATGACTATGAGAAGCTGGTACGTCTTTCAATGGCAGCTGGAACGGCGGCGGTTATGACCAAGGGAACTGAGTCAGCAGCACGAGAGAAAATAATTGAAATAGAGAAGCAGGTACAATTAATATCACTATAAGGAGTGTGTTTAAAATAAAAATTGTAGATTTGTTAAATGAAAAAGGAATTCAATTGAATTTGAAGGCAAAAAATAAAGAGGAAGTACTGAAGGAACTTATTGATATATTAGAAGCATCGGGACAATTATCCAATCGAGATGATTTTGAAAGGGCAGTTTTAGAGAGGGAGAATAACTTCTCAACGGGAATCGGCATGGGAGTAGCCATTCCCCATGGAAAGAGTAATGGGGTGAAAGAAGCATCTATTATATTTGGAAGATCAGAAAAAGGAATTGATTATCAATCAATGGATGAAGCACCGGCGTATATATTTTTCTTAATTGCCGTACCAGCGGATTCTAATAATGAACATTTAAATGTGTTAAGTCAGCTCTCTCGTTCATTAATGCACAGTGAAATTCGTGAAGGATTAAAAAATGCTAAAACAGCTCAAGATGTGATTGGTATATTTGAACAGTAAATAAATGAAGTATAGGGTAACAAGTAATATCTGAATTGTAAGGGAAAATGGGGTTGGATTTTATTCAAGTAAAAGATTTTCTTATAATATATTTTAAGGGGGAAGGGAAATGAGGAAAATAGTAGCTGTTACATCTTGTCCTACAGGAATTGCCCATACTTATATGGCGGCTGAAGCTTTACAAATTGCTGCCAAGGAGATGAATGTAGGAATCAAAGTGGAAACAAGGGGATCTGTTGGGGTGGAAAATGAGCTTACAGAAGTAGATATTGCTGAAGCGAACGCTGTCATTTTAGCTGCCGATGCTAATGTCCAACCAGAACGTTTTCATGGTAAGGCCATAATTGAGGTGGGTGTTCAAGATGCAATAAAGGATGCTAAGGGTATTATTGAAGCAGCTTTAGAAGCAGAAGCGCCAAAGGAAAGCTATAAGCAGCAAGTGAGTCAGGCCAAATCTAAACGGAGTCGTTCTAGAAAAGGACCCTATAAGCATTTAATGACAGGGGTATCCCATATGATTCCATTTGTTGTGGCAGGCGGAATTGCAATCGCATTATCCTTTGCTTTTGGGATCGAAGCCTTTCAAGAAGAAGGGACCTTAGCCGCAGCATTGATGAACATAGGTGGTGGTGGTGCCTTTGCTTTGATGGTTCCTATATTAGCAGGCTTTATCGCTTACTCTATTGCTGACCGACCAGGACTGGTACCAGGTATGGTCGGGGGAATGGTGGCAATACAAGTGGAGGCTGGATTTTTAGGGGGGATATTAGCTGGTTTTATGGCAGGGTATACTGTTAATTTCCTTAAACAACATATAAAGCTACCTAAGTCGATGGAAGGTTTAATGCCAGTACTTGTTTTGCCTTTATTTTCAACATTAATTGTAGGATTATTAATGATTTATGTTGTTGGAAAACCGGTGAATGCCCTCAATACAACAATGGAAAATTGGTTGCAGGCCATGTCTGGGACAAATGCAATTTTATTAGGATTGATTTTAGGATTAATGATGGCTTTTGATATGGGTGGGCCAATTAACAAGGCAGCCTATGCCTTTGCCACAGGATTGATTGCATCTGGTATAACAGCTCCCATGGCGGCGGTAATGGGAGCCGGTATGACACCACCTTTGGGTTTGGCATTGGCGACTTTGATTGCTAAAAATAAATTTACTACAGATGAGCGGGAAGCTGGAAAAGCAGCATGGGCATTAGGTGCATCCTTCATCACTGAAGGTGCGATTCCTTTTGCAGCAGCAGATCCTTTCCGAGTCATTCCATCAATCATGGCAGGATCCGCTGTAACCGGAGCATTATCAATGATGTTTAATGTTCAGTTGGCTGTTCCTCATGGGGGTATATTTGTTTTGCCGATACCAAATGCTGTTACTAATTTGATGGGATATATCATTGCTATTGTTGCGGGTACAGTGGTTACGGCCTTGACTGTTAGTGTATTAAAGCCTAGCATGAATGATGAAAATATGGAAAGTCCAGAGACTGGAAAAGCAGCATAGTATAGAAAAAAGTAAGTTAAGGCAGGATGTAAAAAAAAGGAAGCCATGAGAGCTTTCTTTTTTTGCGTGGAGGTAAAATGCCCTATGTATATATATAAATACAATATGCTACCTACAGGCAGAAAATATCAATTCAAGTCGAAAGAACACAATTGCAGAAATAAAAAGATTTGTGGTATGATATACAGTAGGAAAGCAAGGTAGGAGGAAAGACTAATGAATAAATTAAGCAAAGTAAAGAAGGCTGCATTGGTGACATTAGTCATAGCTAGTATTGCTGCAAATTTAATATTTTATAGTCAAGTTAATGTGCTGCAGTCAAAGGTTACCCAGGTTAATGCAGCTATTTCTGGACAGGTTGAGAGAAACATTCGAAGAAGCATGCGTTACACACAGGAATTAAGGGAAACTGAGAGTCCTGAAGCAATGGAAAATCTAAAAAGATCATTAGAAGAGCTTGGCCTAGGCTATACCCATTGGCTGGAGTTAAATCAGACAGAGAGAAGACCAAATACGAGAATGGCCAGGGGATTTGCTGGAGTAGAAGCATTAAGAAATACATTGGCACATCATTTGTACAATCAATATGTTCTCCAGGAAAATACACTAAGTGACTACGATTTTGAGGTACTAGATAGATCTCATGATCTCCTTGATCGCTTACTTTTGGCATATCACAATATCGAAAACAGATTAGACGAGTTGCAGGATCCTGAAATCAGTGATGGGGGATTAGGTCAAATCGTCAATAATATTGAGGAGATGGCAAAATTATACAGACATAGTCGTAGCCCAAACACACACCTTCAGTATCAAACATATGAAGAAATCGTAGAAATAGCAGAGGAATTTTTACCAATGTTAAAGGAGCATACATTACTAGAAGAAAATCAAGAAGTGAAAATACGAGAGGGTGTTCATTTTTATAAATTAGACTACACTGATGGCGATGAAATTGTGTATACCCTATGGATGGATGCTGTGGATGGAAAGATTAGAAATTATGAGCTAAAGCGTTTAGGCGATAAAAATGAAAATCTGACAAAAATAGAAGCACTACAGATGGCAGAAGAATTTTTAAACACTTTTTATACAGAAAATTTTTTAACGGAAGTATTTGAGATGAAGAATGGACAAGAGGATAAATTGATCTATGCCTTCCGATTTACAGCCATTCGAGAAGATGTAGAGATGATCAGTGATGCCTTAGACATACACATTAATGCGAAAACAGGTGAAATCGTTAAACTTAGTAATGACTTTATAGATTCCAATATACCTTATTACTGGATTGATGTTGCTCCTGAGGAAATCATAGAAAGTGAGGAAGAAAAGGAAGAATTGTCTATAATCGAATATAGAGGAAAGGCTCTTATTCGTTCCTTTGAAACTCGGTATCACCCTAGGGTCGTACACAGCTTTTTAGTCATTGAAAGAGAGCAGCCGATGCTGGCATTCTATGATTTGACCACCGGGAGACGCGTGTATCAGATGCATTACATTTATGAGGCAATGCAGAATGGAAATGGGAATAATGAGGAGAATCGTAATGAAAATTAGAGAGTTTCTTCCAGGGGACAGAGAAGTTATTCAAAGGACTCCATGTGAATATGTTTCGGAAGTATACTTTCACCTTACGAAGGACGGATGGAACTATTTCCTAGAAGAACGGCTATTAGATGAAAAAATACAAAAGGAATACACACCTTACTCAATTGGAAAGAATAATGAAGGGCAAATGACTTTTATTATAGAAGAGCAAGATCAATTAATAGGATACATGGAAATGGCCTATGATCAACATAGGAAGCTTTTGCAAATCTTAAATATCTATGTGACAAAAGAACAGCGTAAAAAAGGCCGAGGAAAGACATTGCTAAAGGCATCTAAGGGATATGCACGCTTTAACAAAGCCCGAGGTATTTTAATGGAAATACCCAATGATAATTATCCAGCTATTCAATTAGCCCTAAAGGCGGGATTTGAATTTACTGGTATTGACGAAATTTGCTACCGGAGAGATGGACACAAATCACAAGAGGTAGGACTTCGCTTTACCTTTCATTTCTAGCGCCAGGATTAAGTAGAGGAGCGCCGAATGAATCTAGATATTGTTTATGAAAAAGATCATGTGATTATTAAAGAAATTCATACATTTGAACCTAAACATACATTTGAATGTGGACAATGCTTTCGTTGGGAACGTGAAGAAGACGGCAGTTATACTGGTGTGGTGTATGATAAAGTGCTCAATGTAAAAAAAATAGGAAATGATGTCATACTTTATCCAACCAATCAATTAGATTTTGAAAACATTTGGATAGAGTATTTTGACTTGCATACGGACTATCAAATGATTCAAGAACATTTACAGGCAATAGATCCCGTGATGAAAAAGGCCATTGGGTTTGGACGTGGGATCCGAATTTTACGACAGGATCCATGGGAAACAATCATTTCCTTTATTATTTCGGCAAACAACAATATACCACGAATTAAAAGGGCAATCGACTTAATGAGCCGAGGATATGGACAGCCTGTTGAAGATTTTAGGGGAGGGGCAAATTATACATTTCCTGATGCAGCTACCCTCTCAAAGAGAACTGTAGAGGAGCTGTTGGCCTGTAATACAGGATATCGGGCACCCTATATTTTGAAAACTGCCCAACAGGTTAGCACTGCAAATATAGAATTTCAAAATCTAAAAAAACTAGATAGAGAGTCCTGTCAAAGGCAATTAATGACATTTAATGGTATTGGTCCAAAGGTGGCTAATTGCGTTCTCTTTTTTTCAATGGGAAAATTTGACGCTTTTCCTGTGGATGTATGGGTGAAACGTGTGATGGAAGCCTTATACTTTGAACAGAAAACCTCCCATGAGAAAATACAAGCCTTTGCTGAAAAAAGCTTTGGTGAGTACGCTGGATATGCTCAACAATATTTGTTTTACTACGCAAGAGAGCTGGGAATTGGGAAATCCAAAGCATAGGAAAGAGTATATACAAAAGAATATAGGGGGACTCAAAATGTTAGGGACGATTTATAATGTAATCGCAATCATTGTAGGGGCTTTGCTGGGTGTAATCTTAAGAAAAGGAATACCAGAGGGACACAAAAAAACAATTATGCAAGGGATCGGCCTCAGTGTAATGGTCATTGGGCTATCAGGTGCCCTGAAAACCGAAAATATCTTGTTGATGGTTTTTAGCATTGTAATTGGTGGCGTCATCGGAGAGGCATTGTGTATTGAAAAAAGGCTAGATGGGGTAGGAGACTGGTTAGAGTCAAAGGTAGGACAAAGAGGTGGTTCCGTTGCAAAGGCATTTGTCACTACAAGCTTGATTTATTGTGTAGGTGCTATGGCAATTGTGGGGGCATTAGAGAGCGGATTGACAGGCAACCATCAAACTCTTTATGCCAAATCATTGATTGACGGTGTTTCTTCTATTATATTTGCATCAACTTTGGGGATTGGTGTTATATTTTCTGCTGTGCCTGTGTTTTTGTATCAAGGGTTTATTGCCACTACAGCGGGATTGATTGAACCATTGCTAACAAATGCAGTGATTAATGAAATGTCTGCCATCGGTGGATTGTTAATTGTGGGAATTGCATTTAATATACTAGAGATCAAAAAAATACATGTGGGGAATCTGCTACCAGCTATTTTTATTCCTATTTTTTATGCAATATTACAACCTTATATGGTGCAGATTTCTTCTGTGGTACAGAATTTGTTCTAGGTCCATAACACTAAGAAAGATTTTATTTAGAAATCTTTCTTAGTGTTTTTTTTCTTTTGTTTTTTGAAATTTTTGTAAAATTTCCGAAAAACAATGATAATCAAAGAAATATTGACATAAAATGATTATATGGGGTGTAATGGGATATAATTACACATAGAGCAACTTGATTCATTATTACATTTTAGATACCATTGTAAATGTAATAATTAGCACTCGACTTTAGTGAGTGCTAATAACAAGTAAATTATAAAATAAAAATAAAATTTTTCTAAGGAGGGTTACTCATGAACATTAAACCATTAGGAGACAAAGTTGTTATTAAAAAGGTTGAAGCTGAAGACAAGACGAAAAGTGGGATTGTACTACCAGGAAGTGCAAAGGAACAACCACAAATGGCGGAGGTTGTTGCAGTAGGACCAGGCGGTGTGGTAGAAGGTAAGGAAATTATTATGGAATTAAAAGTAGGAGATAAAGTTATTTTCTCTAAGTACGCTGGAACAGAAGTGAAGCTTGATGGAGAAGAATACACTATTCTAAGACAAAATGATATTTTAGCAGTTGTAGAATAGACTACATAAAAAGTCAACTCGCTTCAGCAAGCTGAAGCATCGGGCAATATAAAAATGAAATTTTTTTGAGGAGGGTTTTAGTATGGCAAAAGAAATTAGATTTGGAGAAAAAGCACGTCGTTCTTTAGAGGCAGGTGTTAATAAACTAGCAGATACAGTGAAAGTAACATTAGGACCAAAGGGAAGAAATGTTGTTATTGATAAGAAATTTGGTTCTCCACTAATCACAAATGATGGTGTGACCATTGCAAGGGAAATTGAGTTGGAAGATGCCTATGAAAACATGGGGGCACAACTGGTTAAGGAAGTTGCCACTAAAACCAATGATGTTGCTGGAGACGGAACAACAACAGCCACACTATTAGCCCAAGCAATTATTCGTGAAGGCTTAAAGAACGTTGCAGCAGGTGCGAACCCTATGATTATTAAAAAGGGAATCCACAAGGCTGTAGACGCTGCTGTAGCAGAATTAAAGGCAGTTTCTAAGTCCATTGAAAGCAAGGAAGCCATCGCACAGGTGGGTGCTATTTCAGCAGCTGATGAGGAAATTGGACAGTTAATTGCAGATGCAATGGATAAAGTAGGAAAAGATGGTGTCATTACAGTAGAAGAATCTAAATCTATGGGAACGACACTTGATGTTGTAGAAGGAATGCAATTTGACAGAGGATACTTATCTCCATACATGGTAACGGATACTGAAAAGATGGAAGCTGTATTCAATGATGCCTATATACTAGTAACAGATAAAAAGATTTCCAATATCCAAGAAATCTTACCAATTCTTGAGCAAATTGTACAACAGGGTAAAAAGCTTGTGATTATTGCTGAAGATATCGAAGGAGAAGCATTAGCAACATTAGTGGTCAATAAATTAAGAGGTACATTTGAATGTGTTGCTGTTAAGGCACCTGGATTTGGGGATAGACGAAAGTCTATGTTAGATGACATTGCAGTTTTAACTGGGGCAACAGTGATTTCTGAAGAATTAGGCTATGACTTAAAAACAGCTACAGTTGATATGCTAGGAACTGCTAGAACTGTTAAAGTAGACAAAGAAAACACAACAATTGTTGAAGGTGCAGGAAATCAACAACTAATCAAAGATCGTGTATCTCAAATTAAAAAGCAAATTGAAGAAACAACTTCTGATTTTGACAAAGAGAAGCTTCAAGAAAGACTAGCAAAACTTTCTGGTGGCGTAGCTGTTATCCAAGTAGGGGCTGCTACAGAAACAGAATTAAAGGAAAGAAAGCTAAGAATTGAAGATGCTTTAAATGCAACAAGAGCCGCAGTAGAAGAAGGCATTGTAGCAGGTGGTGGTACTGCCCTAGTTAATGTGATACCAGCAGTAGAGGCATTACTAGAAGGATCACAGGGAGATGAAAAGACAGGTATTCAAATCATTAGAAGAGCATTAGAAGAGCCATTGAGACAAATCGCTGAAAATGCTGGATTAGAAGGTTCTGTCATTGTTAATAAAGTGATGAGTTCAGATAAAGGAATTGGATATGACGTATTAAACAATAAGTATGTGAATATGATTGAAGCGGGTATTGTTGACCCAACCAAGGTGACAAGATCAGCTTTACAAAATGCAGCTTCTATCTCAGCCATGCTATTGACAACAGAAAGTGCCGTTGTTGATATTGCATCAGAAGAGCCAGGAATGCCAGGCGGCATGGGTGGTATGGGAGGCATGGGTGGCGGCATGCCAATGATGTAATCACCTACAAAATTAAATAAGTTAAACACTAGCTTTGACGGTACTTCGGACCATGTAAAATAGTGTTTTGCCCACGGATTGCCCACGGATTTCAAAAAGTATTAACTTTCGTGGGCGATCTTAATTTTTTGTAAATACTTTTCATATTCCAGTACGGCTGTTTTCTGAAATTCAATTGTGATATGGGAATAAGTATCTAAGGTGATGGATACTGTGGAGTGGCCTAATCTTTCCTGTACTACCTTAGGATTGATACCAGCTTCAAGTAGCATTGTTGCATGTGTATGTCTCAGCATATGAAAATTAAAGTCAATTTTCACATCCCTTATTATTATTTCACTCACACGGCCTATGGCTTTAGTTATCACAACTTCTCCGTTTTCAAAAGTACAAATAAAATCATTTTCAGTATAATGCTTTCCATACTTTAATTTGTTCTTTTTTTGATTAATACTATGAGATTTTAAAATAGTAATCAATTCATTACCGATTGCGATTGTTCGATTACTAGACCTAGTCTTTGGAGGTTTAAACTCCCAGTTCTCTTTGCTAGCAGAATAATCAAGTCGTTTTGTAACGGATAACATCTGATTATCAAAGTCTATATCAGACCACTGTAGGGCAGATACTTCTCCTGCTCGTAGGCCAGTATGAAAAGCAATCATAAAAGGAATATAGTGGTGGGTTCCTTGGAGTCTTTCTGCACAACGATTGACTTCCTCTGGAGATAATGTTTTAATCTCTTTATCCATTTCTTGATCATCTCGCTTAGGTACTTTAACCCTAGTCATTGGATTGATTCTGATGAATTCCCATTCTACAGCCATCTTAAAAGCGGTAGATAATGTTGCATGAATCATAGAAATATAGTTTTTAGAATACGCTTTAGATTTTTTGGTTATAAAGTTTTGCAGGGCTTGAGATGTGATTTGCATGATCTTGTAATTCCCAAATGCAGGTCTAATGTGATTTTTAATGATATGCTGCCTAGCTCGTTGAGAGTTTTCTCGTAGATGAATTTCGATATAGTTTTCAATAAAATAGTTGAGATAATCAGAAAATGAAATCGTAGTAGGTTCAAATACACCTCCTGTATTTTCTAGTTCATCGATCGCTTTTCTTAGTGCAGAATGTGCTTCTGATTTCTTCTTAAATCCACCTGTTTCCTTCTGCTTACGGCTTCCATCTACTATACCTAAATCAATACGGTAAGACCATGTATTGCCTCTTTTTCTAACACTACCATTCACTTTTTTAACTCCTTTCGACTTTATATTTGTCTTGAATAAAGCGAATAAACTTTGAAACCTCCTCTGCAGCCTCTTCAGTAAGTTCAGCCCCTGGCTTTAGGTTGATGTGTAGTTCCTTTGAATCAACTAGTCTCTTTACTTCTTCCTTTTGCGTTAGACTCATTTTAAAATCACCTCCTTTCAAGAATGTATGTTCGTCATGATGGGTAAAAAAAATGCCATTAAAATTTTTTAAATATAACTAAAGGATCGAAATAAACAGTATAATTATCAATTTGATAATATAATCCGTATTTGTCCTTATAATGATTCAAAGCATCACTTATGTAATCCTCGGTTACATCTAGGTACTCAGCTAATTCGAATCGATTTCTAATACCATTTTCATAAGCACTAATTAAATCCATCATGCCAACTAGCTGTTCATATCCCCAAGCACGAGCTCTTTTTTCTTTCTGTACATTTTCTACCCTGGTTTTATCTCTTATGTCTCCAAATGTAGTAAAATAATGTCCTAACTCCTCTGCAAGAACCCCCTTTTTATCCTGAGCCGTTTTAATAGAAGTATTCAGGGTTATTGTATCATCAACATTTAACCCCTTAAGCCTTCCAATGCGAGTGTTTTCAAAAAGCTCTATATTCTCTTCTTCAACCATCTTTAATAAATCCTTATATTCCATTGGTGCCCCCCTTAAGATTATTACTTCTTTCGTCTAGACAATAAGAAGTCTATGTATTTATTTAAATCTTCTTCTTCATCGGCAGTCAGATCTACTCCATCTAAGTGTGCTGCAATCGTTGAAGCTTCCCTCTGGCTTCTGGCTTCCCCACTCACCATAGAATCCAATTCTTCAACTGTTATTCCAATTGTTTTGCATATCTTCATGACATTGTCAACAGACGCGTTTCCAATACCTCTATCAAGAATTGAACGCAATGTTGTATATGGAATATCTGCCTTTGCACTAAATGCTTTTATACTTAATCCTGTCTCTTCTATTAGACTTCGTAATATCTTTGCTCTTTCCACTAAAATTCCTCCTAAATATACGATGAACCGTATTCTTAATAACATCATACTATATTCCAAATTCTTTGTAAACATAAAAATGTACGAAATGTGGTGTTTTTTAAATTGATTTATATTGACAAAGTACGAAACTGAGTTTATAATCTAGGTAGCATATACGAAATTGAGTAATAAAATGAGGTGATGAATACGAAATTGAATTTGGAAGGAGGTGTTGAGATGTATAGAAATTTAGAAGCGGAAATGGTTAGAGAAGGGATATCGAGAAAAGACTTAGCAGAGTTACTAGAGGTTAGATATGCAACGATTATAGATAAGTTAAAGGGTAAATTTGGCTTTACACTTGATGAAGCCTTTAAGATAAGAAACAGTTTTTTCTCAGATCTAAGCTTTGAATATTTATTTGAAGTCACAACAACATCCGCTTCGTAAAATAGCTAAGGGAGAAGGAAGGGAGGTCTATCAATGGCAACGAAGAAGAAGGATCCAGATCGAGTTGTACCAATTAAAGCACTTTATACCGTAGAGGAAGTGTCCCATATTATTCAAACAAATCCCAACTATGTAAGTGAATTGTTTAAAGCAAAGCTACTGACACCACTTAAATTAGGTAGATATAAGGTAAGACATGAGGAGTTAATGACATTTTTAGAAAAGTGGCAGGGGCACGACTTAACAGATCCATTTAATATTAAAAATTTAGATTATTAATGAAGGAGGGGGAAAATATGAATAAACAGCTGCAGGTTTTTGAAAAAGAAGAATTTGGACAAGTAAGGGTTTTGAGGCAAGATGGACAGCCTTGGTTTGTAGGAAAAGACATAGCAGATAGCTTGGGGTATAAAAATCCAAGCGATGCACTTTTAAAGCATGTTGATGAGGAAGACAAGGCACTCGCGAAATGCGATACCCTTGGTGGCACACAACAAATGACGATTATAAATGAAAGTGGGTTGTACGGTTTAATTTTAAGTTCTAAGCTGCCAAATGCCAAAAGGTTTAAGAGGTGGGTGACATCTGAAGTGCTACCCTCTATACAAAGGCATGGCGTTTATATGACGCCAGACAAGATAGAAGAAGTGTTATTGAATCCAGATATGATAATAGGCCTTGCCACTAAGCTCAAGGTAGAGCAAGAGCTCAGTAAAAAACAGCAACAGATCATAGGGGAGTTAAAGCCTAAAGCGGATTATATGGATAAAATCTTGAAAAATAAAGGACTTGTCACAATCACACAAATCGCTAAGGATTATGGAATGAGTGGACAAGCAATGAATGATTTATTACATAGCTTGAGGGTTCAGTATAAGCAAAGTGGGCAATGGCTTTTATATAGA
The DNA here is from genome assembly GCF_000016985.1 of Alkaliphilus metalliredigens QYMF. NCBI lineage: Bacteria > Bacillati > Bacillota > Clostridia > Peptostreptococcales > Natronincolaceae > Alkaliphilus > Alkaliphilus metalliredigens. The sequence continues at coordinate 877,961 of NC_009633.1, forward strand.
GCTCATCATGGAAGGGGCTATACCCACTCTGAAACCATTGACATATTAAGAAGTGATGGGAATTTAGATATCAAGATGAACACAAAGTGGACCCAGAAAGGACGATTGTTTTTATATGACTTGTTGAGAGAACATAATATATTGCCAACAATTGAAAAAGCCCCATTGGCTGCAACCAATAGGGGCATAGAAAAACAATTCATAGTTAGTATATCAATTTGAAATGAGAGAGGCAAAGGATTTCTATCGATTTAATGCTATCGAATGATGAAACTGACATAGCCCTAATAAAATGAAAACACTTACAAAAGAAATAGCGTTTTTAGAAGTCTAGCCAATGAATAAGTCGGAAGTTGAAAGGAAGGCGGTGACATGAACAGCAAAGGATGGATTAGTTTACATAGGCAGATGCAAAATCATTGGTTGTGGGATGATAAACCATTTTCCAAAGGGCAAGCATGGATGGATTTATTGATGATGGCCAATCATCAGGAAAATAAATTCTTACTAGGCAATGAGTTAATCAAGGTGGAAAGAGGCAGCTTTGTCACCTCTGAGTTAAAGATGATCAAGCGTTGGGGATGGTCAAAGACAAAGCTTAGAAACTTTTTTAAATTGCTTGAAGAAGATGAAATGATCATGAAAAAAACCGACAAAAAAAAGACCATATTAACCATATGTAATTACAATGAATACCAGACTTCGGAAAACCACAAAGAGACCATGAGAGAACCACAGGAAAACCAAGTCAAAACCACTAAAAAACCTCAAGAAAACACAAACAATAATGATAATAATGAGAACAAGGATAATAAGGATAGATCTATCTGTCAAGAAAATGAAGCCCAGAGAGAATCACAATTAAAATTCCCATTAGATTCTATTGAATATCGACTGGCTGATTTTCTTAGGAAGTGGATTAAGAAAAACAATGAATTAGCTAAGGTACCAGGGGATAGCCATATGGATAAATGGTCACAGCATATAGATTACATGCTTAGGCTAGATAATAGATCAGCAGAGGATATCAAAGAAGTGATTGAGTTTTGCCAGAAGGATGAATTTTGGATGACGAATATCTTAAGTACCGCAAAGCTTAGAAATAAATTTGACCAGTTATATCTTAAAAGTAGGCAGAAAAACCAACCAGCTATACATCCAGTGAATACTGAGGCGAAAATAAAAACGAAATTTCATCTTTCTAAAAGCAGAGGAGATAAATACACAGCAGATGAATTAGAGGAACGGGTTTTAGGGAATCAAAAGGAACGGCTAGTCAAGGTAGGGGAGTGATGCATATGGATGATTTGATCTATAACTATATGGCTCTACTAGAGGCCATTCTATCCACCGAAGAAGTGTTGCCGGATCTTATTCTTCATAAATATGGATTGTTGGAACTAAGCCCAAGAGAATTAAGGGAGCTGGAGGCCATGGAGATGAAAAGGTTATATAAGGAGAAGTGGACCTATAAGCAGATTGCTGAGAAGTTTGATATGACCGATAGTGGGGTTTATCGGAGGATGAAGGGGTTTAGGGGAGATTGTGAATAAAACAGACTAATATTAGAGAGAGAAGTTTTAAGTCAGAGATTGAAGGACTTAGAACTTTTTTATTTGATTGTTTTGTTGGATTTACTGTTTTATAGAAGGAATTGGTAAATTTATGTAGAAAGTTTGAGTAATAGTAGAAATAATTATGTGTTTAATGGCAAAGATTGGAGTTGAAAAATGAAAAATTAAACAGCAGATTTACTGGAAATGATTCTTTTCAACGGGGCAAAAGCAAATCGTTCTACTAGTTTATGATTTGAAGATAAGTAAATGTTACTGAACTTAAGTTTGTGAAGACTACTAAATATGGTATGAAAAGTGAACTTGTGTCGGTAATGCATCGTTAGCTGAAATTAGAGTATTTAATGTTAGAGCAGAATATGCTAGGAGAGATATATTATTGGAAAATAAAATTGATATAATTATTGAAATTTGAAAGTTTTGGGGAGATTTAACGGTAGATCGAATTTTCTATGATGTAGACAAAAGAGTTTTGGAACGGAGGAAGCAAGCAAATAACGAGTAATAATAAGTGCTTTTGAAAATACTGTTTAAATTTTTATATAAACGATTAAACAGTATATTTATTATCAATATCATAGGCGTTAGTGTAACTCAATCATTTCTAGAAATCCTTTCAAAGTGTCATCTGACTACTTGCAACCTAGACTTTTGAAATATTCTCAAGGGTATTCCTTTTTAGTCATAGATCCTTCGACTTCATTTCACTCCACTCAGGATGACAAATTATGGCTTAAGTTAACCCTAATGATATCAATATCAAACTTTTAAAGCTATGTGTTATCTGTTAGAATGAAAGTATCGGGCATAAACTACGCATAGTTTTTAATAATGGAAGTAAATTAATTTGTATTAAAAAAAAATTATGCACGAGAGAAAGAGAGAGGTACTATGCAAATGATTAATGAATCGTTTAACACAAATATCATTGATAGTAATGCAGATTCACCTATAAGAGGAATAGTTTTACAGAAACTTCGTGCTTTTAATAAGTTACTGGATGCATTATCTGAGAAAAATTTTGGAATAATGTGTGCTATTGAATATATAGATGACGTTATCGAGGTAGATAGTTCTGAACAACGGACTAAAATTACTGCTGAACAAGATAAATTAAATGTAAAATCCTTTTCTATGAATAGTCATCAAGTTATTAATTCAATTAGGATTTTCTTTGATAATTGGCGAGAAAAAACTATGAACTCAGAGAGTATAAAATTTGTTTTTTATACCAATACAGTTATTGCAAAAGAGAGAATGACAGCACTTTTAACGGAAAATAGTGTGAAACTACCAGAGAGACCAATTCTTAAATTGCTTATTGAAAAAGAGTATGACAAGGCACTTCCCGTATTTAAGATTATATTTAAAGATTATTATATTTCTCAACACGAACAAAATTTAAAAAAAGAAGAGAAAGAAAAAATTGAAATATTTCAACAAATAATTAATCAAGTTACTGATGAAGAATGGAAGTTATTTCTTAATTTAATTGATTGGAACTTTGAACAGGAAGATGAGAAGATCTTAATCGCAAGTGTTAAAGATAAAATTGGCAAGCTGTGTGATGAATATGATGTGAAACTTAGATACATAGATAGCATATTTAATGAAATTATGTCAATGATAGAAATGGGCACTTTTCAAGATGATTTTCTTAATAAAGTTGTTCATGTAGCTCAGTTAAAAGTTTTGTTTTTAGAAAAAGCTAGGATTGTACAAAGTGAAGAATATCTTGATCCAGCACACCAAAAATGGGATGATATTTGTTGTGAAGATATTAGAAATCTTAAGGAAAAGGTTGAATCAGTTTGTAATCAATACGGTGAGGATATTGAGGACTTACAAGATGATTATGTAGAAGGAGCATACGAACAAGAACACCATAATAATTTAAAAGCTGTTAAAGCCTTTAAATATAGGATATATAAATTGTGTGAAAGAGAAATTAGAAAAGCGATGAAGGTTTCAGATACTACTGATATGAGTAAAATCCAAATTGATAATTTTGTTAGTACAATGACTGATAAATGTGAAACTTTGATATCAGATAAAGCCAAAACGTATAATACTATTCCTTTTAAAGACCGAGATATGATAAGAAAGACAATTCTAATTTTATTTGAAGAGTGCTATTTAGCCTTTGATAAAGGAGGTACTGTGAATGGATAGCAAAAAAAGGTTGATGTTTTCCTTAGAAGAAGATTATTATTATATTACACTTAAAATATTACTTATTTTAAAGCACTATGAGTGCGACAAGAATCCATTCATTGATTATAGAAAGCTAAGTATCTTATTTGAAATTATTAAAGATGAAAAAACAAACCACTTTGTAGATGGTCTAATTAAGAAGAATTTTTCTGATATTAATTTGGTGGATAATGATCGAATTGTTGATATCGTTTGTAATTCCAAATTAAATGTTCCTGTAATAAAGAGGATACTACTTTTTCTTGAGTCAAAGGGAATTATTCAATTATTTAAGAATAGTAAAAAGAATAGTATAGATGTCAAGCTGATAAAAAATAGTGATGCTTTTGAAATGCTGGAGAGTGAAAATTTTAGTAATGATATGGAAAGAATCAGAATGATTAAAGAACATGTTCCTAATGCAAGATGGGTTAAATTTAGAACTTTAAAAGAAAAATTATTCGGTGGTAATGAGGTGATTAAATGGGACGATTAGCTATTAGAAAAGTTATATATAGTGGGGATAATTATTATTTTGAATCACCTCATTTAGATGATGGATTAGTAATTCTAGAAGGTCCAAATGGACATGGTAAAAGTACATTTATGGATTTGATTTATTATGGACTTGGTGGAAAAGTAATTGGCTTTGATAAGTCAGATAAAAATGCTAAAAAAAAGCATACTGAAATCTTTAACGATCAAAATAACTACATAGAGCTTTTAATTGAAATTGATGGTAAAGAATTTGAATTAACAAGATATATTGGTAATAATCAAATTACTGTTGTAGATTTTAATGAGACAGTAATACAGACTTCCATATCTCGTTTGCATCAAATCGAGCAACCAGTATTTTCGGATTGGATATTAGATAAATTAGGTATTAGTGTATTTGACATAGTACAAGGTACTAATGAGTTTAAATTAAATCTTTCGGATTTAATGAGATTAATATATCATGATCAATCAACTGATATTGACAAAGTATATAAAGACCCTGATAATTCAAATTTTATAACTGATTCATTAGAAATTCGTAAAGCTATATTTGAGGTGCTAATTGGAAAAAATTATAATGATTACTATGAAAGTTTAGGGAAATATAAAATTAAGTTTAAAGAATATGAAGAAGCAAAAGCTGTATTGGATAGTTATAATCACTTCCTTGATGAAATTAAGAATGATGATTTAGAAAATGTTATTCACATTGAAGAGAGAATTAAAGAGAATAATGATAGGATCAAGAAAATTGAAGCGGAACGAGAATTAGCATATGCATCAAAAAATAGTGTGAGTAAAACATTTGAAATAATTGATGACCAGAAAAAGCTTCTGTTTTCATACGAAGATGAAAAAGCATATTTAGTAAGAAATAAATTTGATATTAATAAGTTTGTAGATAAAATCATGTACTTAATAAATGAATCTCAAAAAGAATTAGAAGAGATTCAAAAAATAAGATTTGTCGATAAAAAACTCAAATTATTTAACCCTGATACATGTCCATATTGCCTTCATGAGGTTAAGAGACAAGAAAATAAATGTATATGCGGTAGTGAAATTGAAGAATCGGAATATGAAAAATTCTTTTATACAGATAGTGAATACTTGGAGATTATGCAGATTAAGCAAAAATCTATAAAGTCATTAATTGATTTATTGGAAAAGAAAAAAAATAGAATGGATTTTCTTGAAAGTCAAATACTGATTATGAGTAATAAAATTACTGAGGTAAGAGAGTACATAAATTTATTAAATAGAGATGTTCAATTCAACTATAACATTGCATTTATTAAAGAGTTAAATAAAAAAGAAAATGAAATAGAATCAGACATTATTGAGTTAAAACAAGCAAAAGAACTATCGTTTAAGAAAGAAAACTTGGCTAGCAAATGTAATACCTTACGAGTTCAAGTTGATTCTTTAAAGAATCAAACTGATAGATTATTAGCGTTGGCAAATGAGGATATTATTACAAAGCTAAATAGTTTTAGCGAACAGTATCTTGCTTTAATGAAACAAGCTGATGATAAGTGTTACAATGCGTATCTTGGGCAAGACTATATGCCAGTAATAAATCATAGTGAATATAGAGAACGAAGTTCTCAAGTATCAAAAAGATTAATGTACTTTGTTACACTATTACTTGAAAGTCTATCGAGTGATACGAATTTCCCACAACTTTTGTTAATTGATACACCAAGAAAAGAAGGAATTGACTTGGAGAACTTAATAAAGTGTATCTCTTTATTTTCTACTGCAGATGATGTTGATAAAAAGAAGAATAAGGGATATCAAATAATTTTAACAACTGGAATTGATGCATATCCTGAAGACGATAAGAAAAAAGTATTTTTGACGTTAGTGAAGGAGAAGAAATACTTATTGTCTGAAAAACAAATTGAGATTGAAGATAATGACAATATGAACACGTAAAACCGCTAAAAATCAACAAAAAACACGAGATACAAATCTATTGTTATTAGACAAGAGCAAATCAACCCCAGGGATCCTTTAAAAGTTTACGGATCTCAGCTATATGCTTCAAAGAACGCCCCAGCGACTGGAACAGTCTGTAGTATACCTAGGAGATCACTAAATTTATACAGTGAGTAAAACAGTGGCTTTTATGGACGTATGGGAATAATAAGCCACTGTTTTTTTGATGAAAAGATAATCTATGGTAAGAAATATTAGCTGCAGTCTGTGGAAGGAGCTAAGTAAGCGTAAATCCTAGCATACATTGCATTTTCTATCACAAGAAGTTTTGATATAATCATCACATGAATTGTGAAATGAGGTGATTATAATAAAGTCTAGTGTGCGAGAATAAAGAAAAATGCAGATACTTATAAATGCTCAAATTTCTAGCGGCAGACACAAATTCTGTGATATGACGAACAAGGTGTAATCTTACATAGCTTCAGATACTAGAAGAACCGCTTACAGGTTAAGCCACCATCGAAATCGACGATGATGTAGATTCTATACTTCTCAGCTCAGTGATAAGAGTACTTACAGATTATGTTTAATTCCCATTCATAACAGTGTTGAAGATGTGGTTCGGGTGGTGTGTCGTGCTCATGTTCGCCCGGCAAAAGTACACCGACGCGATTGAAGCGCTTCTCTGCGAAGGGGCAGATATAAAACAGAAAAAATGATTAAAGATAGGCCTTTTATCTTAACTGGGTAAGCGGCATTTTTATGGTAGCAAACTTTACTACACTTAACCATGTGCGTTGGCTATTATGCATTACGTCATTAATGCATATTTTAGTGTGGCAGATGAGTATATTATGCATTAAGGTTGTAAGGTTTACAATGTATGGGCACTAAACCAGACTAGAGGATGGCATCACAGGACCATAGATCTGCAAGGGAAGTGATTTTATTCTCTTGCTTTTTTAATACTTCAGAAAACTGAGGATGTCGAAAACAGTCTTCCCACACTGAAGATAGACAATAAGTAAGGGAAGTCTGTGGAAAGAGAAGAGATGCTGGGCAAGACAAGACCTGAGAGATAAGCTCCGATAGGCATGTGGGCAACAGTACAATAAAACAAAACAGAATAAGTTGTCCATCATGCCCCGACCCGAAAACGTCACTTTCACCAGTAGGAGTAGCAGTAGTCATTAACTTTGTGGGTATGTGGTCAGGCTCACAAGAAAACAACTGAAAAGGGCTGTCCATCATATCCACAATGTAAGTAGGGCTGGGAGCAGCCCAACCAATTGAACCACGGAGATAGACCTGTGCTAGATCTTTACAGACCCGCAAGATAGCCAGCCCACAACTATTCACTAAGTGTCGATTTCAGGAAAGGGGAGCGTTAGTTGCCGACCTTCAGGGGAAGCGTAATGGTGGCAACTATTTCTGAAATTCTGTACATTTAGGGAAAGTGGAATAGGGGTAGATTGCTCATAAGATAGACCCTAGGTAAAACTACCTCTATGTAACGTTAGTTGTGGGGCATGGGACCCCAGAGATGTCCTGGCTGGTACAGTCTACCGGTCCCCCTATTCATGCTACAAAAGAGGTAGTCTGTGCCAGTAAAGACCTAAAAGAATAACTAAAAATAGATACCCAAAAGAATGACCCAGTGACTGGAATAATCTTTTTTGCTCCATAGCTTAACTTTCATAGAAAAAGTTTATGGAAGGAACGGTAGTTATTGAGAGACCCTAAAGAGCAATCTTTTGAAGGATTAGACTCGATTAAATCAACCCTAAGGATCCTTTGAAAGTTTGCAGACCCCAGCTCTTTGCTACAAAGAACGGCCCAGCGACTGGAACAGTCTGCAGCGTACCCAGGAGATCACTAAATCAATACAATGAGTAAAACAGTGGTTTTTATGGACGTATGGGAATAACAAGCCACTGTTTTATTGAAGCCTAAATGAAATATAGGATAGGACATTAGCTGCAGTCTGTGGAAGGAGCGGAGAGAGTAGCCTGGAAGATAGACTGAGTGACTAGAAGAGTGAAGTGAGGTTCTTCGCTCTGAAGGAGTAATAAGAAAGACCGAAAATGTTTAATCGTAGATTAATAAAGTAAAACACCACATAAATCATGTGAAATAGATTTCTAAGGTGTTTATTATCACATTTCAGTATTATAAATGTAGAAGATATAAATATCTTCATTAAATAAAAAGAGCAAATTAAAAACCTTCATCTTGGTCTAAATTTCCTATAGTTTTTTCGTTATACGAAGTGAGAATATGATTTATTGTGTTGATGTTACAACTTTCTTCAATACATTTATAAATTATCACATCGCGCTGGTTTCTTAGATATAATTCATTATATCCAGCACACTTTAAGAATAAGTTTGTTTCTATCTCATTCAATTTAAAGCATATAGATATTCCAAGGACTGAATCCCTAGAAGGTTTTCGTCTACCGCCATATGTATGGCGTTGATAGAGAAGAAGTAAGTTGCAATCAGAGGGCTAGAGAAATCTGGTCCTTTTTTCGTGGTTTATTTATGCTTCTTCAAAATAAAGAAGTATTCAGAAAACGGGCCATGGGGGTACATAAATACGCAAAATTCGAATAGATGTGCCAAACAAAGAAGGAGTTTCGTGTATTTGTATGGAATTATATGAGTTAAAGATTTTCTAATTGATTTAAATGGTTCCGAGGGCTATATTATATCGGGAATCTAGTTAAATTGAAAAAATACTGCTTAAAGCTTTGAAAAATCAGAGTTGTTTCTTATTGGGAAATGTTTTTGTTATTATATGAGAATGCATATGCGAATATGTTTATTTTAGTATGTTTTAAGTACACTGTGAGGGTATATTATGTGCAAAATTAATATAATAACATGGAAGTACTGGTTAAGATATTTAGAGTTCTGAAATGCAATATAGGTGATATTGTATATTATGTCAAAGCAGAGGTGGATGTTTGATGAAATCAAATTTTGAGTTCTTGAATAAAACCTTCCCTGTATTAGCTAATTTGGGAAGCACAGCTGAAAGTTATCTCTACTCAGATGCAAATTCCAGTTTAATCAAGCTGGGATTATTCGGGGAAACTATTGTTAATCTAATGTTGAAGCTTGATCAGATGGAACCTCCGGAATATGACAATACACATGCGAACAGAATCAAGCTCTTAAAAAAGGAAGGCTTGATATCTCAAAATATTGACGATATAATCTACTCACTTCGAATAGCAAGAAATAAAGCTGTCCATTCAGGATATGATTCTTTTGAAGATTGTGTGATACTCCTTGAGATGGGACATAATCTTGCTATTTGGTTTATGCAGACCTATGGTGACTGGCAGTATGCTCCTGCTGAGTTTGTTCTGCCTGAAGATAATAGTCAGCAAGCAGATTTTGAAGCATTGCTAAAAGAAAAAGAAGAGCTTATTGCAGTTTTGACAGAAAAAGTTCTAAAGCAAAAACCTAGTAAGACCCTATCAAGTAAAGAAAGGTTGAAAAGGGCTGCTTCAGCATCTGAAATGATGAAGCTCTCTGAAAAAGAAACGCGTTATCTCATAGATGCACAACTTCGCAAAGTCGGTTGGGAAGTTGATACTGTCAATCTAAGGTATTCAAAAGGCACTAGACCTCAAAAAGGAAAAAATATTGCTATTGCAGAGTGGCCTACAAATTCAAGTGTGGGTGATCATGGATATGCAGATTATGTTTTATTTATAGGGCTTAAACTTGTTGGTATTATTGAAGCCAAGCGTATGTTTCTTGATATTCCATCGGTATTAGATTATCAGTGCAAAGATTATGCTAAGAATATTAAAGATGAGCATGCAGAATATATGATTGATAGCTGGGGCGAGTATAAAGCACCATTGCTATTCGCAACAAATGGCAGAAAATATCTAAAACAATTGGAAACGAAATCCGGCATTTGGTTTCTTGATGTGAGAAAACCAGCTAATATTCCAAAAGCACAGCAGGGTTGGATGAGCCCTGACGGTATTTTGGAATTGCTGGAAAAGGACATAGAGGCTGCAAATGCATCCCTCGAAGAGTTACCCTATGATCTTTTAAGGGATAAAGATGGGCTTAATCTTAGGGAATATCAGATTGATGCTATTGAAGCTGCTGAGAAAGCTATTATTGAAGGTAAACAAACAGCTCTTTTATCCATGGCTACAGGAACAGGAAAAACTCGCACTGTCCTTGGTATGATTTATCGTTTTTTGAAAACAGGAAGGTTTAAACGAATTCTATTCTTAGTAGATCGGTCTGCCCTTGGTGAACAGGCACAGGATGTGTTTAAAGAAGTTAAGCTTGAAGATTTGATGACACTTGATGAGATTTATAATATTAAAAATCTTGAAGACAGAATGATTGATAAAGAAACAAAAATTCAGGTGGCAACAGTTCAAAGCCTTGTGAAACGTATTTTAGATAACCAAGATGAAACAATGCCATCGATTATTGACTATGATTTGATTGTGATAGACGAAGCCCATAGAGGATATATCCTTGATAAAGAAATGGATGAAGATGAAATATTGTACCGCAATCAGGATGATTATATCAGCAAATACAGGGCGGTTATAGAATATTTTGACTCTGTAAAAATAGCGTTGACAGCAACACCGGCTCTTCATACCAGTGAAATATTCGGAAAACCTGTATACAACTATACTTATAGGGAAGCAGTCGTCGAGGGATATTTGGTGGATCATGATGCGCCACATACCATCGTTACAAAGCTCAGCAAGGAAGGTATCAACTATGAGAAGGGTGAGACGGTAGCCATTTATGACCCGGTCACTGGCGAAATCATGAATAGTGATGAATTGGAAGATGAGCTCAAGTTTGATGTGGAAAAATTCAATCGTCAGGTTATCACGGAGAGCTTCAATAGAACTGTTTTAATCGAAATATCAAAGGAGCTGGATCCTGAGGGAGAGGGGAAGACACTCATTTATGCCGTTGATGATAGCCATGCAGATTTAATTGTAAAGATACTAAAAGAAATTTTTGAGCCTTATGGTGTTGATAATGACGCCATTATGAAGATAACAGGCAGTGTTGGTGGTGGCAATAAAAAGAAGGTACTAGAAGCAGTCAAGAGATTCAAAAACGAAAAATATCCTAATATCGCAGTAACAGTAGACCTGCTAACAACGGGGATAGATGTGCCTGAGATTACAACCCTGGTGTTTATGCGCAGAGTCAAATCCAGAATCTTGTTTGAACAGATGATGGGACGAGCAACAAGACTTTGTCCTGAAATAGGAAAAACGCACTTTGAAATCTATGATCCGATTGGAGTATATGAATCTTTGCAACCGGTCAATACAATGAAACCTGTTGTTGCCAATCCAAGCACAAGTTTTGAAGACCTATTGACGGGACTTGAAGTACTGCCGACTGAGAAACAAATTAAGAACCAAATAGATATGATTATCGCCAAGCTTCAACGGAAGAAACGCAGTATGAATGAGAAGACCATGGCCCACTTTATAGATCTTTCTGGAGGACAAGATCCAACAGAATTTATTGGGAAAATAAAGGGGATGTCAGCGGAAGATGCCAAAGAGCATATAATTAAAAACAAAAAACTGTTTGACATGCTGAAGGAAGGAACTAATGATCCAAGAAGAGCCGTTGTCATATCAGATAAAGAGGATGAACTCTTAAGCCATACCCGTGGGTATGGTGAAGGGAAAAAGCCTGAGGATTATCTTGAAGAATTCAAGACATTTATCACCAATAACTTCAATAAAATTGTAGCACTTAATATTGTTTGTACTAGACCTAAAGAGCTTACCAGGGACAGTCTAAAAAGCCTAAAGCTAGAACTTGACAGACATATGTTTACAGAGCAGCAGCTTAATACTGCATGGAAAGAAGTAAAAAATCAGGACATAGCAGCGGATATTATCAGTTTTATTCGCCAGCAGGCCATAGGTTCAACTTTACTTAGCCATGAAGAACGTATTAAGAATGCAGTCGACCGCTTAAAGAAAAACCATGATTTCAACAAGATGGAACTTGGGTGGATAGAGCGCATTGAAAAGAACTTGCTCCTTGAGTCTATTTTGGATCAAGCAACCTTTGAAACGGGTTCATTTAAGACTGCAGGGGGATATAACAAGATTAACAAGATATTCAAAAACCAGCTGGATGATATCATTCAAGAGCTTAATGAATATTTATATGATGATGGAGGAAGTGTAGCCTAATGAATAATCAAGAGATTGTAGCAAAACTATGGAACCTATGCAATGTACTTCGAGATGACGGTATTACCTATCACCAATATGTGACGGAACTCACCTATATACTTTTCTTAAAAATGTCAAAGGAAACAGGCACAGATGGTCAGATCCCTGAAGATTACCGTTGGGATATTCTTATAAAAAAGCAAGGTGTGGAATTAAAACGCTACTATAATGAACTTTTAAATCATTTAGGTGAAGAATGTACTGGAAGAATTCGTGAAATCTATTCAGGCTCAAGGTCTAACATTGAGGAGCCAAAGAATCTAGAGAAGATTATTACTTCTATTGATGCACTGGATTGGTATTCAGCTAAGGAGGAAGGCCTGGGGAATCTTTATGAAGGACTCCTGGAGAAAAATGCAAATGAGAAGAAATCAGGTGCTGGCCAATATTTCACGCCACGAGTACTGATTAATATCATGACGCAGCTTATCGCACCACAAGCTGGTGAAAAATGTAATGACCCTGCTTGCGGTACTTTTGGATTCATGATTGCGGCCGATCGTTATGTGAAGGATCACACTGATGATCTTTTTGATTTGTCTTTGAAAGAACAGGAATTCCAGAAAAATAAAGCGTTCACTGGTTGTGAGCTTGTCCATGATACCCATCGTCTAGCACTTATGAACGCCATGCTTCACGATATCGAAGGTAAGATTCTATATGCAGATACCCTCTCCAACTTGGGCAAAGCCATGAAGGATTTTGATGTGGTGTTGACCAATCCGCCCTTCGGCACGAAAAAAGGTGGAGAGCGTACTACTCGAGATGATTTAACTTACCCAAGCTCCAATAAACAGTTAAATTTCTTACAACATATTTATAGAAGCCTTAAGACAAATGGAAAATCTCGTGCTGCTGTTGTTCTTCCAGACAATGTGCTTTTTGCTGATGGTGATGGTGCGTCGATCCGAGCAGATTTAATGGATAAATGTAATCTGCATACCGTTTTACGTTTACCTACGGGAATATTCTATGCTCAAGGGGTTAAGACCAATGTACTTTTCTTTACCCGTGGAAAGACAGAGAAAAACAACACTAAAGAAGTGTGGGTCTATGATCTGCGCACCAATATGCAGAGCTTTGGCAAGACAAAAGCCCTTAAGGAAGAGCACTTTGAAGATTTTATAAAAGCATACACATCAGAGGACCGTACTAAAGTTGAAGATGAACGATTCTCTTGCTTTACAAGAGAACAGATAAAAGTAAAAAATAATAGCCTTGATTTAGGCCTTATTCGTGATGATAGCATCTTAGATTATGATGATATGCAGGACCCAATTGAAAGCGGGGAAGAAGTTATTGCCAAACTTGAAGAAGCTGTTGATCTCATCCAGAGCGTTGTAAAGGAACTCCGCTCATTGGGAGGAGATGAGTAATGGCGAAGAAGAAACAGGTCTTACCAGTGGAAGAATTGTTGGAACAGGCACTCGTACCAAAAAGTGAGAAATCTAATGTAGTGCCGGAGAATTGGGTATGGACTAGATTAGGCAACGTTACTACTATTATTGGTGGAGGTACACCTCCATCTAGGGTGATAGAATACTATGAAAATGGTTCTATACCATGGATTAGCCCAGTTGATTTATCTGGTTATACAGATATCTATATATCTCATGGGAAAAAAAATATAACTGAACTTGGTTTGAAAAAAAGTTCAGCTAGACTTCTGCCCGAAAATACTGTTTTGTTATCATCAAGAGCTCCAATCGGTTATGTTGCAATTGCAGATAACGAATTATGTACAAACCAGGGGTTCAAGAGTTTTCTACCATCTCCATGTTATTTACCTAAGTATTTATATTTCTATTTGAAAAGTAGTAAGAAATTACTTGAGGCATATGCAAGCGGCACCACATTTTTGGAGTTATCTGGTAGAAAGGCAGCGATTGTTGAATTCCCTCTCCCACCACTCGCCGAGCAACAACGAATCGTTGACCGCATAGAAAGCCTTTTTGAAAAGCTTAATCAAGCAAAAGCGCTTATCCAGGATGCCCTCGATTCCTTTGAAAATCGCAAGGCAGCTATTCTTCATAAGGCTTTTAGTGGGGAATTGACGGAAAAGTGGCGTGAAGAGAATGGTGTGGGGATGGGAAGTTGGAAGAAAAAATCCATAAAAGAGGTAGTGAAATTTAGGGCAGGGTATGCTTTTGATAGTAAAAACTTTTCAAGCACTGGTCATCAAGTTATTCGTATGGGCAATTTATACAACGGCGTATTAGATTTAACAAGAAACCCAGTATATATTTCCCCGGACCTGATAGATAACTCTATAATAAAAAGATTTTCGATAAATGAGGGAGATATTCTACTTACATTGACAGGTACAAAGTATAAAAGAGATTATGGATATGCAGTTTTAATTAAAGAGAGTGAAAACTTATTGTTGAATCAACGAATTCTATCCTTAACCCCTGAGTCAATTGAAACAAACTACTTATTATATTATTTACAGTCTGATTTTTTTAGAGATGTATTTTTTAGCAATGAAACTGGTGGTGTAAATCAAGGAAATGTTAGTTCAAAGTTTGTAGAAAAGATTGAAATTCCTATTTTTTCTTCATTAGAACAAAAGGAGATAGTACGCATTCTTGATTATATTTTTGAAAAAGACAAAAATGCTAATCAACTATGTGACCTAATTGATAATATAGATCTTATGAAAAAATCAATTCTTGCTCGTGCATTTAGGGGGGAGCTTGGCACCAATAATCCAGAAGAAGAGAGTGCAATGGAATTGTTAAAAGACATTTTAAGTGGAAGTGCAGGTGAGTCAAGATGAAGATGGAGTACATTTATGTCCATGGCTATAAAAACTTGAATGATATTGAAATCTATTTTGAGCCACAATCATCAGTGAATTCTTTTATAGGCAATAACGGTAGCGGAAAATCTAATATTTTGGAAGTTATTGCAATTATCTTTTCCAGTGTATTGGATGATGTAAATCCTGATGGATTTGAATTCTGTCTTAAATATACTATAGACGATTACATAATTGAAATACGCAATACCGAAAAACTGTTGGAAATCTTAAAGAACGGGGAGAAAGTGTCAAAAAAAGATGTTAATCAAATTTTTCCTAAAGCTATATTTTTATATTATGCGGGAGAAACAAAAAGGCTTAAGCAACTTT
Organism: Alkaliphilus metalliredigens QYMF; assembly: GCF_000016985.1. Taxonomy (NCBI): domain Bacteria; kingdom Bacillati; phylum Bacillota; class Clostridia; order Peptostreptococcales; family Natronincolaceae; genus Alkaliphilus; species Alkaliphilus metalliredigens. The sequence goes on from NC_009633.1 coordinate 893,580, forward strand.
CAGATGAGATTATTGATAAAAGATTCGAGAAGACCCTAAAGAAAGATGAAGAAATTGCTTTCAAATTTCTAACCTATTTATCGGTGGATGATTTTGGTCCTAGTCTTTTGTCCAATCACATTTTCAGAAATGATACCTACTATAATATTTGCAAATTGGTAGATATTAAAGATATTTGCCCACCGATAACAATAAATCTAAAAAAACCAAGTTGGAGTAAAAACGGAAAAGCAGATAACTTTTGGAATGCCGTAGGAGCTGTAGCAAAAGAATTAAATACTTTTGCACAAAAGGGAACATACTCGATAATCGATAATAACAGATCAAAAATTGTGATTGAAGATATTGAGAAACTTAAAGATGATAGTATTGGAGCCCTTGGATTATTTACAATATTTAAAATGCTTGCTCAAGCGGATGTGTTAGATGGCTTAGAATTTGAGGTAGTCAAAGGTAATGACAAATTTAGTTATACAGGTTTAAGTGAAGGTGAAAAGCAACTAAGCCAGCTTCTGTCAATCCTTGAAATAACAAAAGAATATAAAGCATTGTTTCTACTTGATGAATTTGACTCATATTTGCACCCAAATTGGCAAAGAAAGTTTGTTGATATTGTGAATGAAATTAATATAAGGGGACAAATTCTATTTACAACCCATTCACCTCTAACGTTAGGGAAAATGAGAAAAGACAATATTATTCTGTTAAAAGACGGGGTGGCATATAATCCGTCTAGTGAAACATTTAATCGAGATATTACTGAAGTATTAGAAGAATTAATGGATGTTAAGAAAAGACCTCCTGAGATTGAAAAGATGATTTTTGACTTTCGGGAGAGCGCTATGCAGAAAAATAAAGAGATGGCACATAACTTATATGCCCAATTAAAAGAAGTACTATCAGAAGATGACCCGTTTTTTATAAATGCAAAAATATCACTTGCAAGATTAGAGAGGTAATTGAGATGAAGTATATACACAAACAATCACAACCAGAAGCATTTTTGAGATATAAGCGTCAACGGGGAGCATCTTTTAAAGAGTTATCAAACAATAAGAATAGAGAAATAAAGAACTGCCTACGCGAATCTCTTTTAGTTGAGCAAGGATATATATGTTGCTACTGTGGTCAAGAAATCAGTTCAGACAATTCGGTTATTGAGCATTTAAAGAATAAGGATTACCATCCTAATCTTCAACTAGAATACAATAATTTAGTGTGTTCGTGTAAAGGTGGACAAGATAGAAGGGCAAGAAATCCACGATATCCTTTGTATTGTGATGCAAATAAAGGGAATCTGGATATATCCATATATCCAATTGATTGTATATGTGAAAGTAAATTTGAATTTGATGAAGATGGCAATATTTATGGCCTTGACGAAGCTGCGCGAGAGACAATTAAAGTACTCAATTTAAACAATGACAAACTGAAAAACCAAAGAAAACATGCAATAGATCCATATCGTTATAATGATGATGGAAATACTGACTGGATCGATGAACTTAACATGATTGCAGAAAGAGGCTTTGATAAAAAGTTCCTACCCTTCTGTTTTGTTATTCATAGCTATATAAAGAATTATAGGTTGAAATCTGAATTAGAATCTGATTTAATTTTCATAATTTAGCACCTAAAGTCTTATGCAACAAGCTTTTGAATGTGTTTTTCTTTGAATTGATACGGAGATAAATATCCCAGTAATTGATGTCTTCTCTTTCGATTATAAATCAAAGTAAAGAGGACGTTTTGAATACCATGCAGTTATAGATAAGGTAGGATATAAATGGGTGATAAATATGACAGAACAGCAAAAGAGAAAAATCAAATAGGAATATATCATATTATGTTAAGAGGTGTATTAGATAAAATTTAGCAATACTTAGGTAAACAAATGGCCCCGTGGCTCGTGGTTTAGAAATTAATGATTATATGTAATTTGAGAGGAATTAGTATATGTTTTCAGATGTGGAAATCAAATTAAAGAAAAGAAATAAAATTTTATTTTCCCGTGATAGTGAATGCTTGCAAGAGTTGATAAATCTAATCATATTACAAAATCATCGAACCCTTGTGATGTGGGCATTAGATTGTGCTAACATGACTTTGGGACAATTTGAAGCAAAATATCCCGAAGAAGGAAGACCCAGAATCTGTTTGGATCTTTGTGAGGCTTGGGCAAGGGGTGAAATTAAAATGCCCATAGCAAAACGTGCTATTTTAGGTTCACATGCAGTAGCTAAAGAAATTGATGATAAGGAATACGGTGCTCTTTGCCATGCAATTGGTCATGCTGGAGCTACAGTGCATGTAGAAACACACGCTTTGGGGCTACCTATTTATGAGTTGACAGCAATCGTCTTAAAATATGGAAAAGATAACTTTCCAAAACCAGTCAGTGAAAAGATAAATTACTATTATAATCAGTTACTGTATTGGCAAGATAATACCGATAATCTTGAAATTAATTGGGCAGGCTTTTTATTGGATGACACCGGTTCTAATAAGGAAAAATTATTAAGCGAGAAACGAAAGTTGAAGGAATAAAGATTATTTGTTTACATTCTTCTTAAGGTATTAGCGGTTTCTCTTAAATCAAATTTTGAGCAATGTTTTAGTAGGTTTATAATTCTACTATCTTCATTGCTTTTTTTAGTGTCCTCAACAAATTCAAACCAACACATAGGGATAATTGAAACAAGCAACAGACAATTATCATGGATATTAAAATAGGAAGAGGTATATTAGATAGGAACTAGTAATACTTATGGCAAACAAAACGGCCCCGTGGTTTGGGTTTCAGGCGAGGTTTCACGTGGTTTCATAGAAAATTTTGATATTTTTTACAAAAGAAGGTAAGAATCTTTCGGTTATCTATGACTACATAGCTTTAGTATATCAATTGTGTATATACGTTTTTAAATTAAATAATAGCTATAATTCATTTAAAATCCATACTTTACATTGATAGGTGCGTCAACTCTGCTATAATAAAGATGACATATATAGGGATTTATACCTGAATTATAATACTATATTGACGAATAATGCGACACAGGTACTGGGCTCTACTTTTGATAGATTTCTAGCATGTTTGAGTATTAACAGGGGTTATTATCGTAAAAAAGTCGTAAGTAGGTTATTTAGAAATATGTTGGAGAACACCTTTAGTATAGAAGATGATTGTCAATCAATTTGGTATGAAGTAGTTATCTAGAATTGAGATTTCGGAGAATGAATGGGGGAGATTTTATGAAAGGTCCAAACTTGGGAAAGATTGAAATTATTAATCCTCGGGAAGTATGGCTCAATGAAGAAAGAGATTTCACGCCATGGCTAGCAGAAAATGCACAAGCTATTTCAGAGGCTATTGGGTTTCCAATAATTATTGAACAAACGGAAAAAAGGGTAGGTAATTTTCAGTTAGACATTTTAGGGAAAGTAGAAGGAACAGAAAAGGTCGTTGTAATAGAAAACCAACTTGATTCAAGTGACCATAAACACCTGGGTCAGATTATTACTTATGCAGGGGGCTTGAATGCTCAAATTATTATTTGGATAACACCAAGCGTTAGGGAAGAACATAGAACAGCTATAGAGTGGTTAAATGAAATAAGTAATGATGATACCTCATTCTTTTTACTTCGGCCAGAAGTTATAAGGATTGACGAATCTAGGCCAGCAGTTAGATTTCGGTTAGAATCTGGGCCAAGTGACTTTGTACGTGGAATGCGTAGAGCAGTAGAAAATGAAGAAGGCCCACGTCATATATTTAGAAGACAGTTTTGGTCAGAAATGTTTGAGTACTTGTCAGAAAACGGACATCCTTGGGCAAAAGGACGTCGAACAACAAGTGATTCATGGGTTCCCTCCTCAATTGGGAAAAGTGGCGTAAATGCTAACATATCGATGGCTCAAGGTTCTCGTTTGCGAGTAGAAATATATTTAGGGCACCAAAACCCTAACCAAAATACAGAGTGGTATGAAATATTAGAAAATGTCAAACCAGAAATTGATAAAGTATTTGAAGATGAACAAATTAGCTGGGAGCCTTTAAAGAGTGCTAAGGCATGTCGAATTGCAGTGTACTATCACTATGATAAGGAAAAAGTTGAGAAGGATCAAGAGTATAGAAGTGTTCTATACAGTTGGGTTGATAAGAATCTTACCAGAATGAGGGCAATAGCTAAACAGTATCTTGTTGGATAGCCTTTGGGTCATGTGTGCAACTCCAGATAACAGAGATTTAGCATATATTTAATTTATGAATACATGAAAGGAGAATGAAATGGATTATTTAAGTTTAGGAGATGTAATCTTTAGCTTTGTGCTTGTTCTACTGTATATAATAATTCTATATTTAATCATTAAACAATCCTTTCGAGTGATTACTTTTGGTGATACCCTTGTATACATAAAAGAAAAAAATGTCCGTAGAAAAAAATATTACTTTGTCATGTTTATTAATGTAGCATTATCAATTTTATATTTAATGTCCATATTTAGAGAGATCCAACTAGATACAGATCTTGCATTACTCTATGGTTATTATGATATGCTGAAATTGAAGTTAATTTTAAAATGGAGCTTGAGCTTTATGCCTGTTTTAATTCTAATCCTACTATCACTATACTATGTACCTAAAGATCGCATTTCAGAAAGAGGTATTGTTAGTGACAAGTTTGCTTTTAGATGGGAAGAAATTAAGAAGGTTGAAATTGATAATAATACGGTGAAAATACACTATGATTATAGATTTATATTCTTTGACTTTAGCTTTATATACACTATAGATGATAGCACAGATGAAGTAATTGAAACCATTAATAATCATACAAATAAACAACAATGAAGAACACCGAGGTGCATAATATGCGAGATCAGAGCCGTCCATACTGAGTGCCTATCACCCGGTGTTTTCACAAGGTTGTATGGCCGTGAAAGTCAGTACAGCACCTTAATTGAGCATATTCTTGAAGAACAAGCAGTAACAACTGATGATTCTGCTAACTTCGGTTTCACAAGAGGCACGGATTACTATGTGAGGAATTTATAAGGGTAAATGAAACTACGATTACAAAACTTAACGAACTCAGACTTAACGCCATGGCTGAAGAATTTTAAAATGTAACAATTCATTACGGTATATATTTTAATTGACACGTATATAATATTAATGTAATATTATATTACAAATAGAAGGAATTTTAAAATAGGAAAGGTGATTAATATGCTAACCTTAGAAATGATAGGGTTCAGAATTAAACAAGCTAGGGAAGATAAAAAGTTAAGCCAAACACAACTTGTGGAAATGTTGGGTAGCTATGGCATTGCCATGAGTAGAGAGACATTAAGTAAGATTGAAAATGGAAGCCGAAGTATATCGGCATTGGAGATTAAGGGGATTTGTCAGGTCCTTTCACTAGAGGCAGAAGCACTGCTGGAAGAAGAACAAGAAGAGAACTTAGTGACTTTATTTAGAGGAAAAGAAAAATATGAAGATGCACTACCAGAAATTGAAGAAATTCAAGAAATGGTCAAAGGTTTTATTTTTCAAAAGAAACTTTATAATGGGGAAGTAAATACTAAAAAACGAACACCTATGTGGAGGTCGTAGTTTATATGAGGAATTTTATACAAAAAATTGGACTGCCAGATGAAAAGCTAAGATTGGAAATTAAAAAGCTGGCTCAAGAGGTAGCAATGAAGTTTTATCAACAGCCACAAAATGACATATTTGATATATTAGAAAACATGGCTTTGCTGGTACGAAAACCAATGGAATCCAAAAGCATTTCAGGTTTTACTGCTTTCTTGGAAGATCAATTTGTTGTTTTTCTTAATAGTAGCTATACACTGGGACATGAGCGTTTTTCCGCAGCCCATGAGTTATATCACCTTATTTATAATCAAGACATATTAAGAAGAGAAAAGGTCATATTTGATAACGAAGAAGAGGATGTACGGGCAAACATATTTGCGGCAGAATTTTTAATGCCAGAGGATTTTGTTAAAGAGATGTTTTACAAGCTTGTCAATGTAGCTCCAGAGGAAATAGAGCCCAAGCACGTTGTCAAGATGAATACCTATTTCAAAGTAAGCTATACAGCCATGCTGAAACGCTTAATACAGTTTCATTTATGTGACCCAAAACAATATGAGGAATTAAGAAGTATGTCCAGCATTGATAAAAAAGAGGAACTACAAAAAATAACACGTAATCAGGGGTATGATATTCATTTAATCGAACCATCCATGGTCAACCAAGTTTCAAAGGAATATCTAGAAATGGTAAAGGTAAATTATGAAAAGGGCCGGATCTCCTATGGTAGGCTGAAACATTTACTAGAATTTCTAGGAGAATCTCCAGAGAAATATGGATATGAAGAACCGGTGCAAGAGGATTATATCTAATGAAGAAGTATGTAGGGGCTATTTCAGATACTGATATTTTGATTAACTTGGCAAAGGTCGATGGATTTAATGTGTTAGAAAATTTATTCGAAGAAATTATCATACCTCACTTTATTTATGATGTTGAATTAAGAAAAAAGGCTGGTAAGCAATATGGAAAGATTAATACGAAGATTCAAGAGCCAAATAGTATATTTAAAGTGGTAGATAGAAAGAAGGATTTTGTTGTGAATAAGGCAGCGATTCCAATTATAGAGGAGTACAATGGAATTATGGGGCCCGGTGAAAGTGAATGTACCGGCTACGCTGCAGCCCTCGACATTCCCATTATTGTATCGGACAACGTGAGGGAGTTTAAATATTTTGATGAGGAATTTATACCGCTGACCCATAACAGCTTATTAGTATTAAATGTCCATTTTAAGCAGATGGAATTTTATGAAGGCCAAATAATCTTTAATGGAATTAATGAGACATTAACACAACCACTACCGTTATCTTTTCAAGAAGTTTGTCATAGAACAAAGAGGCAGTTTAATCAAAAGGGATGGAATGATTATTTAGGATTGTAGTGCATGCATTAATCGCATTATCATATGGGTGGAGTAGTGTCTTTATCTCTCTTATGAATTGACAGTATGAATCTATCGTTATTCACTTGGTGTAAGATACTCTGTGAGTAAAAATGTATAAAGCAATCCACTTAAATGGTAGGACGTATTATTGTTACTTAGTGTTTTTTTTACTGTAACCAGTTTGGGTCCAGGTGTATTTTGATGTCTCATATTGACTTTCTTTAAAAATAGTGCGAAATTCTTTATTGATAAAGAAAAGTGTGACAAAATTAAAGATACGATATCATATACATGGGAAAGAAGGCAAGGGAATAGGATTTATACGGGATACGTTGGAAAATGTGACCCGTGGCAGATAGCGTAGCCTATCTTAAATATGATATTCATTGCAGGACCATAGCTCAAAAAGCAGTCATAATCATACTAGATATGATAGTGATAAGCACGGCGAAAAGAAATCTCAATAATAAAAGATAAAGGAATTTCTCTCTGGCATCAACTTAACCATTGAGACAATCATCCTTTATCTTTATTTTTATCCCATTTGATTCGATATACTTCCTCTACTAACCCCCCGATGTTCTTCATACTGCTATATTTCACCAACACCTCAAAGCTAATTAGTCCCATGGTATAACATAGGGCAGTAAAGGGCTTAAAAGAGAGTGTATTCAACAGCCTATCGGAAAAACCATACAATAAAATGGTGACAGCCAAGGAGGAAATGATGATTTTTAGGATTAAAATATCCTCTGCTTTTTCTAAAAAGGTATCCACTAGATCCTTAGATAGCGCCCCAAGAAAACAAAAGAGGTAGATGAAGATGAAAAATGAGCATTCAGTCAATAATATATCCATGTCTATACCTCTTGTTTACAAGGGGAGTGAACATCACAGATTTTGTCATTGGATTTTAAAAAGTCATTGCTGTCCGTTTTGATCGCCTGGGAATTGCCATTTGTTTTACAAAGTCTATTTTGTAGGCTGGCAAGGGGCAGGAACAACAGATGAAATAAAATAAAGATAAGAAACAATAGGGTTACCTGTTCTGTATGAATGGCTCCCTCCATGGCGTACCCTCTAGCTTGTAAGGTATTATTATAAATCAAATAATAAACCAGTGTAGTGGTAAGCACCAGGAAGAAAATGAGTAGTGATAAAATTTTGGCAGATTGATTTCCTTTCTTTTTGATTTGGGTATTCATGAATCTTGGCACCTCCTTAAGGTATTTTGATGAAGTAATTTGTTTTAAACAAAGGACACGGAAATATAAATCCCATGTCCTCTGTGATGTTGATGAGTAAAGGAGAATATCACCCCCTTTAGCCTATGAAAACCTAATGGATAAACTAAGCTACCACTTCAAGCTCTGTTGTTGCAGTCTCAACGATGTAAGCACTATCCACCGCCACTAAGCTACCAGCAGCTGAGAAGACCACATCCTTTGCAACAATTAAATCCATGACAGCCTTCACCTGTGCTGCCTCAAGATCCTCTCTAGGGATAGAAACTCTCAGGCTGACTAAACGATCTTCATCGGTCTTAAAGACCATTCGTAAATACTTATCCAAGGACTACACCTCCTTTCTTTATGAAATTGGCGTTACTTTTCTAGGGTTAACCCCCAGAACCATTACCCTTCAACTAATTCACATCGTTCATTCATGTTGATGTTCTTGATGCTGTAAGGATAAAGGGAAGCCATCATGCCCGCCACTTCATAAACGTCATCTAAAAGAGATTCCACCTTGAAGTTGGCAATGGTTCTAGTCATGTAAGTCTCACTTCCTTCTGGATTCATGCCGGTGACAAATCGACATGAAGCACTTCTTCTTTCATCCATCTTTACAATTGCCATCTATTTCACCTCCTTTCGTATAGGCATTTCTTAGGGAATAACCCTAAAACGTAAAGGTTTTAACTATCTGATCTCCCTCGGGAAGTTCCTCATCGTAATCAATGGTAAATAGCTCTTCTTCAAATTCATCAGATTCCTCAAGAATTTCAACCATTTCTTCATCCTCTGGAGCTTCTTTACCTAACATAGAAAGCTGTAACGGGTCCAATGACACGGAAATCTCTTCATTGGGACGGAACTTTCTGAGGGCTACCAGGTTTTCATCATTCAATTCAATATCACTTAACACAATGGATATGGACTGGCTCCAGGTGTCAGCAGCTACTTTATTACTAATATCAATCTTTTTAATCTTAGCGATTAATGTCGTGGTCGGCACTGGCTCACCTCCTCTTTTAATAGATTATCCTTATCCACGCCAACGGGATTTTTCAGTGGTTCGAACATCCACATGGGTAAATGTCGAATAGATTCCAATCCCTGCAAAGCCTATTTTCTCTGCCATTTTTGCAATGGCCTCTGGAGAATGACCCGGCACCTGGATGTCTGCAGCACGACCTAATAAATGTTGACTGTTGGGGCTGCCACCAACTCTTTGATTGTGCTCTGGTGTTCTGTATCCAGAGGTTAAATTGATGGGTGCATTAACTTGGTTCCGAAGTTGCTGGAGCTTTTCAAGCAATTGATGGTCCAGTTTGACCAATTGGCTCCCCCCTCGGCATTGAAATTCTCGAAGCTGAAAGTTCTTTGCAATTTGAATTTGATTCATCCTGCGCCTCCTCTATTGGATTTTCTACATTATATCCCACGAATTTCCAAAATTCAGTAAAATGCAAAGATGTCTCTTTACAAACAAGGGAAATTTATGTAAAATAAGATTAGAACATATGTTCGGAAATGAAAATAAGGGGAGGGAATTGAAAATGCAGGAGAAAAAAGATAGAAAGCTAGCAGTTTTACTGGCCATTGATGAGTTTAATCATAAGAGAGGATATAGTCCTACGGTGAGGGAAATCGCCAAGCTGGTGGGGGTAAAATCTAGTTCCACTGTCCAAAAGTATTTGATGGATATGGAAGTCTGGGGAATGATTGAAAGACAAAGAACCCTCCCAAGGGCATTGGTAATCACAGATAAAGGAAAAGAAATTATTAAGGCTTATGAGATCGTCAGTGGTAAAAGTCCAGGAGTGAAAACAGTAATGAGCCTCGCTTGATTATCAATGAAGATGATTGAATTTGTGGTTAAAGTGACTTGATAGAGATGGAAGTTCGTGAATTGATGAAAGTAATAAGGATTTTATTGCTTTGGCAGATTCACTTGAGTTAGGAATTGGATTCCCCTGTTTTTTAGCCAGGAGAGTCAAGGTTGGTAGCTTAGGTATATGGTGCATTAGTATTAAAAAAATACATAAATAACGGGAGTGGATGAGATGGAGCGGGAAGAAAGAAAACTACAATATAAAAGAGTAAAAGAGCTAATAGATGACTTAGACGTTGGGGCAATGGACGATTGTTTTCAGGATGAGCCGAAAATAACATCAAAGGATATAATTGCCTTGAGGGAAAAAATTGAAAAATTAAAGGGACTTGTACTAGAAGCAAGGAATAGTGATGAAAAGATGGACCCCAACTATGATATTGAAGACTATGAAGGTCTGTTTAAGATTCTGGTAGCAAAATTCGAAATCTTTAGCAAAAAATATCAGTGTTTTTTAGAATATACTGATGAGTAGAGTTAATGATGATGAGAACGGGAAATCAAGGACCAAGGGAACAGGCCATTTAGGGGTCCATGAGAGATGTATTTACGGACAAAGTAGATTGAAAAAGAAGCTATAAAGAGAATGAATATAATAATAGGTAACAAGGTAACTCACTGAGTGGGCATAGATTTTTATACCGATACTTGGTGGGTTTTGTTTGTTGGAGAGTAGGCGATTCAGCTCTTTGTTGGAAAGTGGCCAATGAATAGTATACAATAGTAATGTAGGATCTATTAAAAGTCATCTAATGAAATTTACACAAATCAATACAAATTGGAATCAATTGATACCAAAAACCTTGACCATGATAATGGGGAGTGTTATAATGAAGATCAACAAAGCAAATGAAAAGAAACGTACTGAATCAAAATTACAAGTGCAGACTTATTTAGATAGACTTAAATATGCAATAGAGAGTGGAACTGTCAAAATCAATTTTCAAAAGAGTCGACAGATTGACAATATGAGAGATAAGAAATATACCAATCGATATACGATATCACAGCTGTTTCCAAATGAAGACGAGGTGGAAGTTCTTAAAAAAGAACTCGCTTATTTAACAGTTGAAGAATATATTGAAACAGTAAAGGATATTCGATTTCCAAATAAGTCTGAAATGCGCGTCTTTGGGAAAAAATACTTAGGTGAAGATGTGTATATCAAGATAAGAGTAGAGTTAATAAGCATAGCAGATGCCAGTGGCAATAGTTCTATTTTAGTGATGTCTTTTCATTTTTCTGAGAGAGATTTTAAAAAATCGAATTTTCCTTATGGGAAAAGTTGAGGTGAAAATAATGAAGAAAATTAAAAGTGAAAAGAAACTATGTTTAATGTGTATGGAAGAGCATGGAGTAGATACGGTAGAAGTGATTGATGAAGAAACGTATAAGTCAAAAGAAGTATCTTTTAACGCAACCTATGAATACTGTGCCAATGCTGATGAATATCTTGAAACAGAAGAAATGATCAAGGCAAATAGTCTGATGATGAAAGATGCATATCGGAAAAAGGTAGGTTTGTTGACATCTGATGAGATCATCAATATAAGGGCAAAGTATGGGTTAAGTCAGAAAGACTTCTCTGAAATTCTTGACTGGGGAAAAGCTACAATCACCAGATATGAAAATCATCAGGTCCAGGATCGTGCTCATGATGATGTGCTACGTAAGATCAATTCTGATCCTAAATGGTTCTTGGAAATGCTAGAAAGAGCTAAGGGTAAGATATCAGATAAAGCATTTAGCAAATATCACCATGAGGCCATTGAACAGTTTAAGAAAATGAAAAACCAGTATCAAATTGAAGTAATCAACACAATATATGCAAATTTTGAAGAACCGTTATATACTGGAAATGTAGAGCTAAATTTGGAGAAGGTTGTGGAGATGATCAACTATTTGGCATCGAAAGTTAGTAGTATTCATAAAGTAAAACTTATGAAGATGTTGTGGTATGCTGATATGCTCCACTTTAAAAGAACAGGAAAGGCTATCGGAGGTCTTGTCTATGGGGCATTACCAATGGGAGCTGTACCAAAAGGATATGAGGCAATTGTTTCACTTGAGGGAGTTCAATACGATACAGTATTATATGGTGAGCATATCGGATATAAATTTAAGCCGGTTCCTGGATTTGAGATCAAGAAATTAATTAAGTCAGAGATTGAAACATTGGATGAAATTATCTCTAAGTTTGGACATTTAAATACAGATGAAATTGTAGATATGATGCATGATGAGGAAGCGTATAAGTGTACCGAAGGCAACTGTATTATTCCATTTTCCTTTGCAGAGCAACTCTCAGTAGATTAATCTAAATTGCAACACATACTTTTGAGCTCATCACTTTAATGTGATGGGCTTTTTCTTTGTTAATAATTGTATCGTGCCTTGGAAAGTAAGGGTGCTAGGGAAACCTCAGGAAGAGTCCATATTAAAAAAATAGGTCTTGGTTATCGCTCCTTCCACAAACTGTTTGATTGAGGGAGGGTCCCAGGGGAAAACAGATTGTTCCAGTCGCTTGGTGGTTCTCAGGAGTCAAGGGGTCACCGCTCCCTCCAGAGACTGCAGTAATGAAAGTGATGCTAATCAGGCTGCAGACTCTTCTGGTCGCTGGGTCTATCTTTGGAGCAATGCCTCTCCGCTCCTTCCACAGACTACAGCTGAAGTATTAAGTAGAAGTAGAGGAAGTAGTGAGAGTAATAGCTTGTTATTCCCATACGTCCATAAAAGCCATGCTTCTATCTGGATGCTGGCGTGGATAGATGGGGCTGTATTCTGTCCTAGTCGCTGGGTTCGTTTCTAGGGTCTTCACTGCCGCTTCGCTCCCAAACTGTTTTGTTATTAAGTCATGCTATAGGGTTAAACAGATTGGGAACATCGCTGGGGAAAAGCGGGGGAGAGTAGTGCTTGTCTTCGTTAGTTTTAGTTCTGTGGATATGGTGGACAAATAAAATCACTTTGACCACATATAAACAGTGAAGGCTACTACTACGACTAAGTTAGGGTAGAGCCACAGGGTTTTGTTAGGGACAGGTCTTGTAAGAAAAACAGAGGCAGTGTATTCCTCATCAAGGGGGAGTCAGACACTGCCTCCTTGTCTTTAGGGTCCACAACCTTTTGCTTCCACTCATTCATCCAGGAGGCAATTTTTGTTTCACAAAATAAGCCACCTTCCTTGATTCCTTACAGCAAAATATTGTAACTTACGGGTCTTGGTTGCCGCTCCCTTCACAAACTGTTTTGACTAGGGAGATCCTTTAGGGAAAACAGATTATTCCAGTCGCTGAGAAGGTTCCTGGGGCTTGTCTCCACACACTGTCTCATTATGGAGACGGTACAGGAAGAAAGACAGACTGTTCCGATTACGGGTCACTCTTCCGGGTCTTTGATCCCCCAACTAACGTTCCATAGAGGTAGGAGCCATTTGGGGCTGACTTTTATAGAGTCTCCTACCACTATTACACTTTCCCTAAATGTCTTGTTTAAAAAACAGTTGCAAAGACCGCAACTGACGTTCCACTTTCTTTAAACGAACATTTAAGAAATAGTGTGGGGATAAGGGTCTGGCTTTGGGGTTTTTGAGGGTAATGCTTTAGGGTCCTGTAATGCGTTATTAAGTACATAGATTGCAAGCTAAAGGGTGTTGTAAAGACGAATATTTAGGGTTTATATGAAAGTCATATCTTCGGCCCAGTCTATTACCTAACGTCCATAGCTGTCCCTTGGTAAGTTTTGGGGGGGGCGTCTAGGTCCGTCTTTGAAGGCAATTTAGCTGTTGGGGTAGCGCTTATACTATTGACTATTCCAAAGGAAGGATACGATCTTATGGGTCGGTATAGACAATAGAGATGTGTAGCTGTTATACAAATCTTGTTGATGCAGGAGAAGAAAATCACTTCACCTGCTTAAATCCTTTAGAGATAAAATACTAAAGTCTTTATAATTATGTCGCAATTAGCTCTGCTACGGACACTGAGAAGCGTGTGGCCTTTATCGGTGGAAAACCAACTGTATAGTTGTTATATATGTCTACACCGATTCATGGTAAATTATTATTATAAAACTGGCAAGTAGGGGGTATGGTATTTACTAGTCATTTGATTTCACGATCACAATAGATTTTAGTTTCGATGTATGTTTTAGGAGAGAGTATAATTATTCTTTCTGTCATAATTTAAAGGTTTTTTTACTATTATGCAGAAAGATGTTATGATGCACCTAATATAAATTGTCACATAGATGGGATATCATAAAATAATGTGTTAGTGTTGAAGAGTGCATTAACGACAAGGTTTTGAGCAATGTCCCTACTCTTTCTAGACGCAATATATATATATATCAGTCACATAAGAGAGTTAAATAATAGAAAAGTTAATATATTTCTTATTTAAAGGAGGATTACCATGGAAGATAGAGCTAGTTTACCTGGATTTTTATCTGACAAAGATATTAAGAACTGTATTGATGATAAAAAAATAGTTATATGGCCATATGAACAAGAAGAAAACTTGACACCATTAGGTTATAACTTAACTCCGACAGAATTTATTTTTTCTATTAATAATAGACTATTAGTGAATATTCATAATGATAATAATGAAAAATATTGCTACATTGATGCTCATGATACAGTTTTAATCTTAACCAGGGAGACCGTTTGGGTATCAAGTGAAATTGCTGGGACATTTCACTCAAAAGTAGGTATTGTAACACAAGGTTTTGGACATATCTCTACTACATTGGATCCCAATTGGCAAGGTCCGTTACTAATATCGCTAAATAATCCAACCAGTCAAAAACTTAAATTTGTTATAGCTAAAGTTAGTAATCTGCAAAGTGAATGTGATAAATTATCATTTAAATATTGTTCATTTGTGACTTTGATTTTTTACAGGCTTGTTTCGGCTACAAGTGAAAAACATGATAATCCTTCTTGTAGATTCGATTTGTTAAATGACGTTGTAAAAGAACCAAAACAGTCTATATGGAGCAAAGTATTTTTTGGAAAAAAACATAAAATGCAGTATAATGAATTAAGAAAGTTCATTAGCAATATAGGTAATATAGATTTTATCAAGTTGGGTATAAAAGAAGAAAATGATGAAATTAATGTTGAAGATTTTAAGAAGAAATATGAGAAATTTACAGAAACGATTAACTTTTACACTGATGCTGCTCATGCTGTGAATAAAGAAATTATTGGTATAGAGAACATAAAGAGGACATTTAAAAGAATACTTTTAATTATTTTGTATCTATTTCCTCTTAGCGCATATTTGTACCTTGGCTGGAAATTTGGTATAAAGAATGAGAAACCTTCTACAGATGGCTACATGTTCTTAATATATCTAACAGCTACATCACCACTGTTAATTCAGGTTTTATTACCTATAATTAAAATACTATCAAAAAATATTTCATTTATGAAAGGAGAATAAAAGATGTTCAATATAAAAATTAAAAGAATTAATAACTTAGCAAAATTACCCGAGTATGCACATGATGGTGATGCAGGAATGGATTTGTTTTCTATTGAAGAAAAAGTTATTGATCCAGGGGGAGTTGCTTTGATACATACGGGGATTAAAATAGAATTACCCGAAAAAACTGAAGCTCAAATAAGACCTCGAAGTGGGTTAGCTTTAAAAAATTCGATAACTGTTCTAAATACACCAGGAACAATTGATGAAGGATATAGAGGTGAAATAGGAGTTATATTGATTAATCATGGTAAAGAAAGTTTCAAAGTAGAAAAACATATGAAGGTCGCACAAATGGTTATTAAACCAGTACTAAAAGTTAAAATTTTGGAAGTAGATGAGTTATCAGATACACAAAGAGCTGAAGGTGGATTCGGCTCTACAGGAGTTAAATAGAAGGAATGCTACATAAAATGCTCTAACAAGCAATTATAGAGCATCCATATTTACTAAAACCGACTTTATCTAGATTTAAAGAGGTAAAGGATTGAAAAATAGTGAGTGCCACTTGGGTGCCAATTTTTGAAAAAAGAACCCTAAAGTTAGCTACTGGCACAAAAAATCAAAAATGATAAACAGTGAAATTAAAATGGTTAGACATACTTACCTATAGTTAAAAATAGTCGAATACACAACTTCGAATCCCTCAAGGCGCGCCATTATGAAAGATTGAAATTTGAACGAATGTTAGGAGTTTATACTTCTAACATTTTTTGTTTTTTGCAAAACTTCTAACGTTCCTCTAACATTGAAAAAAAGTAGCCATTTTAAGAGCTGCATCTCTTGTATCTGAGGCATTGTTGTCATTTGAAATTCCCCCTAGGCTGTTGCTTTCTAGTAGGTTTAATATTCTCAGATGTATATTATGAAAATTAATATCAATAATATATACATAGTGATGAATAGTTGGAGTGATATATATTGGGTTTATTTGATAAGTTCAAAAGGTTAAAATCAAACTTTACTGGAGAGCCTAGGCCATATATTGAAGATAGTAGGCTTGTTTCTAAAAAACTTCATGATAATACTACTTATCTAGAAAATAGGTTCAAGGATTGCAGTGACATTACCTTTAGAGAGTTAAGAATAAATGCTGGTAGTAGCAAATCTGGGTTAATGCTTTTGGTTTTTACTGATGGGCTTATTGACAGTACACTCGTTAATGAAAGTATCATTAAACCAATTAATTTTGCCAATGGATTAAAGAAATCCTCTGATATAAATGTAGCGCTATTACAGGATATTATTTTAATTAACAGCATAAGAGTTACAAAAAAACTTGATGAAATCATTCATAGTATCTTATCTGGAGATACAGTGCTATTTATAGAGGGGTCTGATGAGGCTCTCTTATTAGATACACGAGGCGGAGAGTCAAGGTCAATAGAAGAATCTTCAGTCGAAAGTGTGATTAGAGGGTCCAAAGAAGGTTTTGTTGAGAATATTCGTACTAACACAGCAATGATTAGACGAAAACTTAAGGACCCTAATTTGAAAATTAAAGATTTGAAGGTTGGTTCCAGAAGTCACACTAGCGTAGCGGTAGTTTATATAGATGATATTGTTAATCAAGAAGTTCTCCAGTATACGTTAAACAAGTTAGAAGAAATTAAAATTGATGGCATTTTTGATTCTGGCTATATCGAACAATTTTTGGAGAACAACACCTTTTCAATCTTTCCTCAAATGCAAGTGACGGAACGTCCTGATAAGGTTTGTGGTAATTTATTGGAGGGTCGAATGGTTGTTTTAGTTGATGGGTCCCCTGATGCCCTCATATTCCCTGTGGGATTGGTCCAGTTGTTGCAATCTCCTGATGATTACTATGAAAGATTTATTTTCGCAAATATGGTACGCCTTATTCGATATCTAGGGTTTGTTATTGCCACAACTTTTCCAGCAATTTATGTTGCTGTTACTACGTTCCACCAGGACTTGCTCCCAGCAGACTTTATACTAGATATTGCAAAAACCAGGGTAGACGTCCCTTTCCCGCCAGTGGTAGAGGCTATGTTAATGGAAGGAACCATAGAACTTCTAAGGGAGGCTAGCGCTCGTCTTCCCTCTAAAATTGGTCAAACCATCGGTATTGTAGGGGCACTTGTGATAGGAGATGCAGCGGTAAGAGCACGTATAATAAGCCCAATGATGGTAGTGGTGGTAGCCATTACTGCTATTGGATCCTATATATTTCCACATTTTAGTACCTCCTATTCTATTCGGTTTATAAGGCTTCCTATGATTCTTATGGCAGCAACCTTTGGGGCCTTTGGAATCATTATTACCTGGACTTGGATCATTGCCCATATGTGTAAATTGAACTCCTTTGGCTATCCTTTTTTAGCACCATTTGCTCCCATTAATACAGATGATATGAAGGATGCGGTCCTCCGAGCACCTCTTTGGGGACTTAAAACCCGACCTACTCCTGCATCTAATAGAAACAAAAGAAGGAAATAGAATAGGAGGTAGTCTCCATGATTAGTAAGTATAGAAATGGGGAAATTTCATCAGGGCAAAGTTATATAATGATTATTAGTATGATGGTGGGGACTGGGATTTTGGGTCTTGCTAGATCTGCCGCTGCTATATCTCAACAGGATGCTTGGATTTCTGTTCTACTTAATGGACTAAGCATTGGTTTTATGGTAGGGTTGATCATTTTTGTAATTAGTAAATTTCCAAACTGTACATTTTTTCAGTACACTTCTTTTCTATTAAGTAAGCCCATTGCCTATGTAATTGTTTGTCTTTATGGTTTTTATGCGGTTTTAACTACTTCTGTGATTATTAGACTTTTATGCGAATTGATTGGTACTTGGTTTTTACCTAAAACACCATTGTTTGTGATTTCCTTCATTATTGTATTAACCCTTATCTATATTACAAAGGATGGACTAACCTCTGTGGGTCGCTTTAATGAAATTGTTGTTTTTTCTATTATTCCTTTTATATTCTTAATGTTCCCTTCTCTTTCCCAAGCCTCTTTACTAAATTTAAGGCCTGTAGGGGGAAGTGGATTTACCAATATTATTAAAGGAGTAATCCCTTCTTTTTACGCCTTTGCAGGTTATGAAGTACTCCTACTTATATATCCCTATATATCCAATAAGAATAAAAATAATTTAAAGTATTCTGTAGTATCTATTATATTTGTAACACTATTATATACCAGTATGGTAGCCAGTCAGATTGCCCTATTTGGCTATCAAGAGATCGCTGATATTTTATATACTTTTATTCATTACCTTGATGTTTTAGATTTTCCCATCATTGAACGAATTGAGATTTTCTTTACGTTTTTTTGGACTTTTTCAGTACTAGGCACCCTCACTATACAATACATAGCAGGATGTATCGCTTTTCAGTCTATCTTAAAGGTAAAAAAAATAAATACCTTTGTGTATTTTCTAGCACCAATCGTGTTTATTCTTTCTTTACTTCCTCAAAACTCTGTAAAGGTGGTATCCATCAGCGAAATAATAGGGAAAGCAAATATTGGATTTGGTTTTGTGCTTCCTATCTTGCTTCTACTTATGTATATACTAAAGGGAAAGAGGGTTAATCATGAAAAAGGTATGTAAACTACTATTGCTTATGCTTATATGTTTACTCTTATCCTCTTGTTGGGATGCAAAACAGTTAGATGATTTGTACTTGGTTTATGGTATTGGAGTAGATATTAGTAAAGAAAATCCAGAAAGGTATCTAGTTACTATAGTAGCTCCAACTGTCCATCCGGAAGCTAATGAACCTAAAATAGAAATCTCCAGCGAAGGAACATCCATTAGAAATGCTCAGGATAATATCCAAAACAAAGCAGCTAGACGTATTACTTTTGCAAATACCAAGATATTCTTTATTGGAGAAGAAGCAGCTAAGAAAGGCATTGGAAAACATATAGATTCTATGCTTAGGGATCCAGAAGGGCGAGGCACGATTAAGCCCGTAGTAGTTGAAGGTAGAGCTGTTGATTTAATGGATATAGATCCTGCAGGTATCCCTATAGTCAGCCTTTATGTATCCGATTTGTTACGACAAAGCAATGAGACTTCAACAATTCCCTTTATTACTTTGAGAGTATTTCATAATGCATTAAAAACCGATGGGATCGAACCTGTGATTCCTTTTATTAAGTATGGTAACAAACCTAGTGAATTTCTAGTTAATACGATTAGTTTGTTTAGACAAGATAAAATGATAGGAAAGCTTGAGGGAATTGAAAGCTTTGCCTTTATTGTACTAACGGGACAAGTGCAGGACGGTTTTATAACCCTGTCCTATCCCTTAGGAGATATAGATGAATATCCAGTCTTAACTTTAAGAGTTAAAAGTGGTAAAAGTAAAATTAAAACAGAAATCAAAGATTCTCGGCTACATATTTATCATGAAATTTCTTTAACTACTTATATTTCTGAATATACTTCTTCGGAATCAGTTTTTGATGAAAAAATCATTGAAGACATGGAAAAAGCTGCTAATCTTCATTTAGAAGCTATCTGTAAAAAGTTAATTAAGAAGTTACAAAATGAATATGAAAATGATAATATTGGGTATGGAAGATATGTAAAGGTAAACCATCCAGAGTATTTTGAAGCTGATGATTGGAATGAACAATTCGCTCATGCTGTTGTTCATGTTAAAGCTAATGTAAGAATTCAGATGGTGGGTACAGTACAATAGGATTTAATAACCTTGAACCGTACCTTATAATGACGTTTTTGCAGATGTTATCATTATTCATAAAATAAAGGTCAAGTGACTAATACTTTAAAAAGAGGTTATATCTACTTCGTAGTAACTTACGCTTATAGTGCATCCATATTTACTAAAAGCAACTTTATCTAGATTTAAAGAGGTAAAGGATAAAAAAAAATCCGTGCCACTTGCGTGCCACTTTTTACAAAAATAGAAAACAAAACAACTAATAATGCCATATGCGTAAACGCTCTAAATCTTATAATTCCAAGCTTTAGCTAAAAATGCAAAAAGTTTCAAAACCAACTCAATAGAATTGGTAAGGAAGAGGCCATGTAGCCTTATACAAAAGTATAAAAAATAAAAAGGTGATAACCTAATTAAAGACTATCACCTTCTATACTGCCCACGCACTTCCCACATTACATAAAAACCTATAAAATTCTCTAAATATTTATAGAGTTTAATAAAATATAAAATCGTTGAAATTTCAATTTTTAAAGGTGATATTAAGTAGTAATAAAAGGGGGGTAAAACCTGTAAAATACCCATCCTTTAGATGCCAATGATGTAAGAACACCCAACCGTTAAATATGATGAATACTGAGTTTGACGACCATATTCATCATCACAAATAGTAATTTTCCCACGGATTCCTCAAAAGAATTAATGTCCGTGGGAAATTTTGTTTTTTTGTAGATACTTTTCATATTCAAATGAGAGAACCACGGGAAAACCAGGTCAAAACCACTGAAAAACCTCGAGAAAACACAAATATGAATAATATGATTGGATAGAGCCGCCCTACCGATTTTTGAGAACCACGATGTGCACGATATGGAACCACCTTGGTACTGAGAGAGCCACTTATCTTTTTTGCAGAATATGCTCATTAAGATCCGTCGATACACTTGGATTGCTCAGCCCTCACGCTAGGTGACCCATAAGAGATATTTTCATGTTTACCGCATTTATTCCACGGTCTTATTTACAACGAGCCTCCAAAGGCATATTACTAGACATCAGAGACATCACCTTTATAATACTGCGTGCCTATGCAGTCAGGTCAAGGTGATGCCTAGCTGTAAGCCTAACATGCCTTCCCTCATTGTAAATAAGCTTTCGCAGTATAAACACTAGTTTGTCGAACTGCTGGACTGCATATAATCTTTAATGGATCCATCAGCAACAGGGTGGATCATTCTCAGCGTGAAGGTGGCTCAGTTTACCCGTTAAAGCGAATCAGCTTGAGCGTATCGATTGATCTTAAAATGAATAGTACTCACATAGTGATAGAGAATTAGATAAGTGACAAATCACTCGTTTGGCGACCTGTAATTATGTTCAGTAGAAAAATAACATCATTATTATGGGTGCATCAGGCAATGGCAAGCCATTTATCGATCGTGCATTAGCAAATAGTAGCCTGCCTTAATTACCACACCGTTAAGTATGTTCGTCCTCCTGATTTACTCGATGGATTAGCGATCACTAGGGGCGAAGTGCGAAGGCATATTTAAAAAATCATCAAGCGGTATAAAAACGTAAGTTTATTTATCCTTGATGAGTGGCTATTAGTGCCACTTAAAGGAGTGGAAGCTCGTGATCTCATTGAGAACATTGGGTCAAGACATTAAAATGGATCTACAATCTTTTGTTCACGATTCCTATTCGATCCATATTGATGGTACCGTCTCAATGCGAGAACGCCATGGATTGCAGGATAAGTAAAAACAAATAACATCATATGGCGGTCCATCAATGCCATATAGCGGTGGCTCTCATATGAACATAGTGGCTCTATTAGATGCACATGGTGGTACTCAAAAAGTACACGCTTGGTTCTATCTCATCATATTATTCAAAATAATAATGATAGATCTATCTGTTGTAACTGGTAAAATAAAAGGGAGAGATTTTGGCAAACAAAAACGGAGAATAATTTCCAATTTACTACAATAATGTAAGCGTAAAAGCCAACACACATGGTTAAGTCCAGTAAAGTTTGGTACCATAAAAATACCGCTTACCCAGTTAAGGTAAACGGTCTATCTTTAATCATTCTTTTCTGTTTTATGTCTGACCTCATTAGGTAGGAATTGTGCCCATGGTAACAGGGCGTCCAAGGCCTCTGGATCTTCAATGTCCAGGTTTGGAAGCTGTTCAAATAGGTATGTTAGATAATGAAACGGATTCAGCTTGTTGGCCTTAGCTGTTTCGATGATGGAGTAGCAGATGCCACTTGCCGTGGCACCCTTAGGCGACTTCGAGAAGAGGTAATTTTTTCTTCCTAAAACAAAGGGCTTAATGGCACGTTCGGCTAATTATCCAAATGTTAAGATAATTAGCCTTATCCTCATCTTTTAAAAATCCTCAGGATTTGATGCAGGCCGCATAATTTCGGTATTTGCATCACAAATCCTGAGGATTTTACTTTACCTCAATCCACACAGTTTTGCCAGTTCTTCTTCGCTGCATTCTTTCCATAATGGCTTTTCAGTAGCCTGTTTTGGTGTTTCAACAGATTCTAGTGCCTGTCTTATCATTTCCATGGATGGTTTTGCGTAGATTTTAGTAGTTTCAATAGAGGCATGGCCGAGAATTTTAGACACCAATGCCAGTTCAACACCATTTTGATATAAATCAGTTGCTCTAGTGCGGCGTAGCATGTGGGGCAAAGGATAAAAATTCCTGACTACGGAATACTTATCGATAGTACTTGTAGAGCTTTTGAAGGATATTTTAAAACTTTGTTGAAAACTATAGATATATCTAAAAATAGAGAGATGAAAAAGTCAGATTGGAACTCTGGCAATATTTTTGATGGGAATAGAAACTTGTTAAGTCAATATCATCATAAACTAAGTTTTGATGACAAAATTAAGAATGAACAATTAAACATTTTAAGCGAAATGTACTCTCTTATGAAAGATTTAAGAAATCCTATAAGTCATAGTGGACCACGACCTACTATTAAAATTCCCAATTATAACGATGGACTTGATCAATATA
This sequence comes from Alkaliphilus metalliredigens QYMF, assembly GCF_000016985.1. Lineage (NCBI taxonomy): Bacteria > Bacillati > Bacillota > Clostridia > Peptostreptococcales > Natronincolaceae > Alkaliphilus > Alkaliphilus metalliredigens. The sequence continues at coordinate 916,882 of NC_009633.1, forward strand.
ATGAAATAATCGACCTGATTAATAGAAGTTATACGCTGTTTATAAATTAATATTACTTTATAGAAAGGAGGATTTACTAATGAGTGCTTTTAGTTATGTTAGTAATTATTTAGAGTTCAATATACCTACTGATAATTTCAAAGCAATTTCAAAGCTTAATAAAGTTAAGTTTAAAAACAGAGATTGTTATTTCATTGAAGCAGTAAACAAGGTAAATCCTACCGATTATACAATTGAACTATTTGAAAAACTACGAAGTATATTAGAACCAAATAAATGTCTTTATGTTGATTTATCGGATATATATGGTTTGAAAAATAGCTCGTGGATTATGAAGTGGGAATTTATTATGAATGGTAACCAATTAGAAGATGAAAGGTTCTATCACGTTAAAGATTTAAAAAATATAGATCAAGAAGAATATATTATTGTAAAAGAATATATAAACAGCAAAATAGAAAATATTTAATCATATAAAACAAGTGGGATATCTAAAAATGGTATCCCACTTGTTCGTAGTTCAGACGATATTGTTCTTGTCATGCCTTCTATCAAAAGAAGGGGTGTTTCGTATCGATGTACTAAGTTGGGGTATTATGAATCAAATCAGCATGGGAAGTGATTTTCTTCTCTTGCTTTTTAAATACTGAATAAAATTGAGGGCTTTGAAAACAGTCTTCCCACCCTGAAGATAGACCATAAATAAGGGAAGCCTGTGGAAAGAGAAGTGATGCTGGGCAAAGACAAGACCCTAAAGCTAGACCACGATAGGGATGTGGGCAACGATACCACCAAACAAAACAGAATATTTAGTATATCAATTGTGTATATACGATTTTCAATTAAATAATAGCTATAATTCATTTAAAATCCATACTTTGCATTGATAGGTGCGTCAACTCTGCTATAATAAAGATGACATATATAGGAATTTATACTTGAATTATAATACTATATTGACGAATGATGGGACACGGGTACTGGGCTCTACTTTTGATAGATTTCTAGCATGTTTGAGTATTAACAGGGGTTATTATCGTAAAAAAGTCGTAAGTAGGTTAATTAGAAATATGTTGGAGAACACCTTTAGTATAGAAGATGATTGTCAATCAATTTGGTAATGAAGTAGTTATATATAATTGAGATTTCGGACAATGAATGGGGGAGATTTTATGAAAGGTCCAAACTTGGGAAAGATTGAAATTATTAATCCTCGGGAAGTATGGCTGAATGAAGAAAGAGATTTCACGCCATGGCTAGCAGAAAATGCACAAGCTATTTCAGAGGCTATTGGGTTTCCAATAATCATTGAACAAACGGAAAAAAGGGTAGGTAATTTTCAGTTAGACATTTTAGGGAAAGTGGAAGGAACAGAAAAGGTCGTTGTAATAGAAAACCAACTTGATTCGAGTGACCATAAACATCTGGGTCAGATTATTACATATGCAGGGGGCTTGAATGCTCAAATTATTATTTGGATAACACCTAGTGTTAGGGAAGAACATAGAACAGCTATAGAGTGGTTAAATGAGATAAGTAATGATGATACCTCATTCTTTTTACTTCGGCCAGAAGTTATAAGGATTGACGAATCTAGGCCAGCAGTTAGATTTCGGTTAGAATCTGGGCCAAGTGACTTTGTACGTGGAATGCGTAGAGCAGTAGAAAATGAAGAAGGCCCACGTCATATATTTAGAAGACAGTTTTGGTCAGAAATGTTTGAGTACTTGTCAGAAAATGGACATCCTTGGGCAAAAGGACGTCGAACAACAAGTGATTCATGGGTTCCTTCCTCAATTGGAAAAAGTGGCGTAAATGCTAACATATCGATGGCTCAAGGTTCTCGTTTGCGAGTAGAGATATATTTAGGGCACCAAAACCCTAACCAAAATACCGAGTGGTATGAAATATTAGAAAATGTCAAACCAGAAATTGATAAAGTATTTGAAGATGAACAAATTAGTTGGGAGCCTTTAAAGAGTGCTAAGGCATGTCGAATTGCAGTGTACTATCACTATGATAAGGAAAAAGTTGAGAAGGACCAAGAGTATAGAAGTGTTTTATACAGTTGGGTTGATAAGAATCTTACCAGAATGAGGGCAATAGCTAAACAGTATCTTGTTGGATAGCCTTTGGGTCATGTATGTAACTCCAGATAACAGGGATTTAGCATATATTTAATTTATGAATACATGAAAGGAGAATGAAATGGATTATTTAAGTTTAGGAGATGTAATCTTTAGCTTTGTGCTTGTACTACTGTATATAATAATTCTATATTTAATCATTAAACAATCCTTTCGAGTGATTACTTTTGGTGATACCCTTGTATACATAAAAGAAAAAAATGTCCGTGGAAAACAATATTACTTTCTCATGTTTATTAATGTAGTATTATCAATTTTATATTTAATGACCATATTTAGAGAGATCCAACTAGATAAAGATCTTGCATTGCTCTACGATTATTATGATATGCTGAAATTGCAGTTAATTTTAAAATGGAGCTTGAGCTTTATGCCTGTTTTAATTCTAATCCTACTATCACTATACTATGTACCTAAAGATCGCATTTCAGAAAGAGGTATTGTTAGTGACAAGTTTGCTTTTAGATGGGAAGAAATTAAGAAGGTTGAAATTGATAATAATACGGTGAAAATACACTATGATTATAAATTTATATTCTTTGATTTTAGCTTTATATACACTATAAATGAGAGCACAGATGAAGTAATTGAAACCATTAATAATCATACAAATAAACAATAATGATAACAATGAAGAGCACCGAAGTGCATAATATGCTAGAATCAAGGATACTAAAAATAGGAAGAGGCATATTAGATTAGATAAGATTAAGCAATACTTATGGCAAACAAAACGTCCCCGTGGCTTGTATGCTTTGTTAAATCCCTGATTTAACAAGGATTTAAAGGGGAATGGACTGAAAAGAGAAAAAACACTTAAGAGGAGACAAAGGATTTTAGAAGTTTAATTACTTCAGCACTTTGTCTTTTTTATAGCTACGAGGAGCATGCTAAATAAGTCTTGAGAGTAATGTAATAGTTCTGATTTGTACAAGGTGAACTTATAAAGAACTAAATAAAGCGCCCCAAAATATAATAGCAGCTAAGAATATTCCCAAAAATATTGTTATACCATGCCTTAAGTGCATATTTTTTATTTTTGTCAAACCAATATTTATAGGTATAGATATTACTAGTAAAACAACTAGTAAAAAAAAGCTAAATAAATCTAAATCTTGATTTTTATCCATTTGGATTCCTTTTATAAAAGCATAGACAGAAGTAATGTATGCAACCAGTAAGTGACTAAACTTATTATATCTTAAGTTTAATTTTATAGTGTCGCTAAAAAAATCAGTAAACTTATAAAATATTTTAGGTGAGAATAAGAACATTGTCGTTTGAGCAAATAAATAAATTGAAGAAATTATAAGAAATAATTTAAACATATCCAAACCCCCTTGTATTCTATTATGCCATAAGCGATGTCTTAGTCCAATTGCTTTCATAATTAATATTGTTGGTTTCATTCTAAACAATCAAACACTGTGATTTCAGCATCGAGGGCAGTTTTTACAAAACTTCCCTTTTTTATATGGCTTTTCAACTCAAGATATTATAATATATATATATTATGTTTGATAAATAGGGGGCATTTTATGATCTACATAGGGTTTTTAATTATATGTGTTATCTTTGGTATCTTTGGTGGAGCTGTAGCGGGTGAAGTAGGTCTTATTGGAGGAGCACTCTTAGGCGCTTTACTGATGATTTTTGCGCAACTCCAGGATATTCATAGAACCTTAATGGAATCAAAGGAAGAGAAAAATTAAACCAATCGATTTCAACTTGAAAGTTTGTACAAGGCCCATGGGATAACTGGCTACCAGCTGAAAACCACAGAAGATTTACTAAAGGTTCACGGAATTGGATTCAAGGCAGTTCAGGGATATGCCAGGCTTGATGATCTCCTAAGAATACTTTATGAGAAGTTATTTTTGAATTTCTTTAACGGCTTAGGGTTTAGAGTCCAGGGCTACTTTAGTTCCCAAGGGTATTTACTATGTTGAAGAGACTGAATGTCTCCTTAAAGAAGACCCTCAAGATGAATACTATCTTGTTTCTGGTGGACTTGTGGAAGCTATTAATAAGAATGGCTTAAAATCTGTCTTACGTACTTGGAGTGATGAAGAAACGAAGGGTTTGAAGTACTCAAAACCTAAAGTAAAACCTACTTGTGCTTTGAATATGAGGGCCAGGGGCATAACGGTGACAAAAAGGTACTTAGGGATCACTTAAGTTAAAATTAACGAGGCCTATATGGGACTGAATTTATAAGATTAGGAGTGTACCAATGATTAGATAGGATTAAAAATGAATTTTGGGGCAGACAATGGAAATTGGACAAACATATTAAAAAAATCAACAAAAAATATAAAAGAGAATCACTTTGTAACTGGTAAAATAAAAGGGGGGTAAAACCTGCAAAATACCCATCCTTTAGATGCCAATGATGTAACCCCAACTAAATATAATATGATATAGATACTGGATTTGACAGGTGTTTAACACCTGTCAAATCCACTCTGTCCAACCTAAGGTAGAATTTACTACTTTAGATTGGACACTTTATTTTTTGTAGGTACTTTAACCTTAATCATCGGATTCATACAGATAAAATTCCATTCAGCAGCCATTTAAATGAGGAGAGTCTTATTTATAAAAAAAATTTAAAAATACAAAACTATGCAAATAAAGAAAAAAGGACGGGCTGAGGTTCAAGCCTTATCTTTTACTTATAAAGAATAAAGTACCAAAATTGAAGGAAATATTCATTTATACATAGCACAGTGGCAATAATCACTTTATTTGCATATTATGTCCTTGCTAATTAACTCTGGAGGTGTTTGAGGTTAAAGGAGATGAACCTATCCATATTTTTGTTTGATAAATTCTTTAAAGCTTTCAATTTGCCGTCTTGCTTCCTCAGGTAAGCCCTCCTCATAATCATCTTTTCTACCTAAGACTCCAACAGGCTCTGGAATATTGGTTCTTTCCAGAAGGTAATCGATAGAAACATTGAAGAAGTCCGCTAGATTTTTTAATGTTGTAATGCTCGGCTCTCGAACACCACTTTCATAGTTACTAATCGTCTGTTGTGTGATATCAAATTGCTTTGCCAGCTGTATTTGGCTGAAATCTTTTTCCTGTCTGAGTTCTTTGATCCTAATCATTAGATCACTCCCTTCATGTAGGTGTTTTCTATATTGTACCACTTTGGTAGGAAAGCAGACAAGCAAGTAAAAGGGATGTTTTGATTGAATTCAAAATTTTCTGAGATAGGATAATAATGGGTGATGAAAAATGACAAAAAAGATATATTGCTGACGCATTAATAAAGACCATAATAGGCATGGTAGGAATGGAAAAATTGCACTGTATGAAAAATAAAGAAAGGGTAGCATAATTAAAAAATATAAGAGGAGACGACAGCTAGTGTTAGGCAATTAGAGAAGGGCCTGGGTATCGGTACGAATATTATTCAGAAGATTAAATAACGACGCGTCAAATAAAACGTCCCTGTGACTTACTGTGACTTAAAACGTCCCTGTGACTTATGAAATGAGATGGAATATCGAGGTGATGTTTTACCAGCATAAATTCTTTTAAACTGGTGTCATCTGTATAATAAATTATAAATCAGGATATTCTATATGAGTCTATCTGTTTATTGAAATTTAATAAACGTAAGAGCAAAGTCCATGAACATCTCTTGATTTTTAAAATAACCTGGCTTTGATTTTCCTCTATGCCCTTCAGTCTCCCATTTATCAAGTACGTCAAATTTCTTAAGCAGCCTTTGTAGATCTTGATAAGTTAAAATAAGATTGGATTCTTGTAGTTTTTCTTCTAACTCTGGATATTTAGTTACAATTCTATAAAGAAGACATGCCCCATGATAAATAGCTTCGGTTTCAATATTATTTTTCATTATTTCTATTATAGTTGTGATATTCTCCCTTACTACTTCTATGTCTTCTGGTAATGCTACAGTAGATTTAAAAGCTGTTTGAACCTGCATAGGATTTTTGGAATTCCTTATAGTCTCCATAACAAAAGGAAAGAGTTGCTTATTTCTAAGCTTTTCAATAATTTTAAAATAAATCATTTGCTCATTATTGTTTTTCTCCACTGCACCTTGAAAATTATGAAAGAATTCCTCAAGATTTCTAGGGTTTCCTATCATTCTTGTATAAACTTGTAAAGTCTTTTTATCAACTTCTTGTGCTTGGTCTATTAAATTTTGCATTTCACTTACAACTAAATAACTCATCCTAATCCCCCTTAAATATAGTTACCTAAATTCCACCTGCATTTTTATTAGCTTCACAGAACACTATTTCATGAAGAATTAAGGCTGTTACCTGTATATTGTAACATTGTTCAGCACCACCTTTCAATCTTCTCGATAAAGTATTCTTTTCAACTTTTTGATGAGAATAGTTATAAAACTCTGTAAGTTATCCTCCAACTAACTTAGAATATAATGTGGTGAACTGTATCATAAATGATCGCGGTTTTATTTGAAACCTAGTGATATAAACGTTTGTAATTAATAATATTTTGAGAATGTATAAAATAGGTCTTTAAGATATGACTATGATATAATGTAAATTAAAGAACGGACAGATTTTAAATAGGATATCATTTTTTAAAGAGCAATGATACTATTTATTTATTATAGAAAGAAGCAATAAAAGAGGCTGGGTGAGAAAAACGATGCAATCAAAAAAATTATTGTGCGAAACCAGGACATATACAGAAAAAACTTATACACATAATCATTGTTATAGTCAGCTAATACTTCCACTACAGGGCAGTTTATTTATAAAAACAGATAAGCATGAATTAAGCTTAGATGAAAATCATTTGTTTTTGCTACCCCCTAAATGTTATCATTCATTTAACTCAGATAGTATAAATCAGTTTTTAGTACTTGATATCCCAAGAGAAAATAGTCTGGTTTTATTAGAAGATACGTTTAAGTATGAAATGCATCAAGTTCTCGATGATAGATGGAAAGCAATTAGATATCTTCTGCTTGAAGAAACGCGAAACGCAAACAAAAGAGGACTATCTGACTTGGTGAACTATGCTTGCAATTTTCTACTAGATGAAGCAAGACCAATTTCCATACAGTATATTTATGATAACTTTCAGGAGCAAATATCAATCGATAAATTGGCAGCAATTGAGAATTTTAATGTATCCTATTATATTGAATGGTTTAATAAAAAAACTGGCATGACACCGAATGTATACATTCAAAAACTACGGTTAGAAAAAGCTAAAGAATATTTGATAGATACAGACTTAAGTATACTTATGATTTCCCAACTTGTTGGATATGAACAACAATCATCCCTTACCAGACTATTTATAAAGCATCAAGCATTGTCACCAAGTGCATATCGTAAAAAATACCGAGAAATGGGCAAAAGCTCCTCAATTTAAGTAAAGAACTTTATCCTTGTGTATTTTATAATGATTGTATGGATTTAGGTTTTAAAGTTCGTAGAGCATATAAATATTTTGGGAGGACAAAGTTATGGAACAATCGAAAATGAGAGCACAAGTATTTGTACTAATGGCAGCGATACTATGGGGAACCACAGGTTCCGCACAAGCTTTTGCTCCCCAAAACGCTACACCAATTGTAATTGGTGCATTACGTATGGCAATAGGGGGAACATTTTTACTTTTAGTGGCAAGAGTAAGAGGCGGATTTAAAACAAAGATAAAAGTGGATAAGAAATTACTAGTAATAGCATCTATATGTATGGCATTCTATCAACCTCTTTTCTTTTCAGGAGTATTTAAAACGGGTATTGCACTCGGTACAGTTTTAGCATTAGGAAGTGCACCTGTTTTTTCAGGTATTATTGAATATTTTATAGGAGAAAAGCTTAGTAAAAGATGGCTTATAGGTACGATACTATCTATTATTGGATGTACTTTACTTTTCGGTGGCCAAGATTCTATGAATGTGGACGTATTGGGCTCGAGTTTATCTTTAGGAGCAGGATTATCATATGCGATATATGTAAAAGTATCAAAAAAGTTATTTGAGAATTCACGAAGAGATGAGGTTAATGGATTAGTATTCTTTATAAGTGCAATAATATTATCACCAATTTTATTGATGAACGACTTAAGTTGGGTAATGTCTACACGTGGGATTATGACAACGCTACATTTAGGAATAGTAACAGCTGCCTTAGCATATACTCTATTTGCATATGGACTTGTTAATACTTCAACACCTAAGGCGGTTGCTTTAACATTGGCAGAACCACTTACTGCAGCTATGCTTGGGGTATTTATGTTTAATGAGATTTTTACAAGTGTTTCTATGATCGGTGGGTTACTTTTATTTTGTGGATTAATAATAAACTCTTATCCAGAAAAAGAAAACGTAAACGTAAAAGATAAAATGAAAGCTTTACAAATCTAGAGCGGTACGATATATAAAACCCAAAATTATTTTATTATAGGATGAGATTATTTATTAAATATGTATAGAAGAAAGAAGGTAATAGAATATGGCTACATTTGATGATTTTTTGAAGTTAGAGATTATAGTAGGAGAGATTATTAAAGTAGAATTTTTTGAAAAAGCTAAAAAACCTGCATATAAACTATGGGTTGATTTTGGTGAAGAAATTGGTGTAAAAAAATCTAGTGCTCAAATAACCGAATGCTATAAAAGGGAAGAGCTAATTCACAAACAAGTTTTAGGAGTTGTAAACTTCCCCCCAAGACAAATTGGTGAGTTCATGTCAGAAGTATTAGTATTAGGAGTATATGGGTCACAAGGAGTTGTGTTAATTCAACCAGAGCAGCCTGTTAAAAAAGGTGATAAACTAGGTTGATTTACATGATAATATTGTGAAACGTAACCGTCCAAACTGTGGAGCAAGCGGCTCTGTATACTAAAGGGCCTATCGTAACAAAAAATGATAGGTTCCTTCGAGTATATATAGCATGTGATCATACAGAAGGAAAATCTAGGAAATAATTGGGAAATAAAAAATTAGAAAATTATGAAAAAAGAGTTGATATATTTAGAATATTCGGTTATAATATAACTAAGAAGAAGCTCCCTTCTTCTTAGTATCCTTCTCTAGGAAACAGACCTTTCCGCTAGTAACAGGTCATCACTTTAAGTATTATAGGATGAACCGTGAAAAAGGTTAAGTTTAAGGTTAAGGAAAAAGTGTAAGTGTAAGTGTAAGTTTGATTAGATTTAGATTTTCAATTAGATTTAGTTTAGATTTAGATATTTAGATATTTAGATATTTAGATATTTAGATATTTAGATTTTAATTTCGAGTTTCAATTTGATTTTAATTTATTTCGCAACATGAACATGAATAACTTGCAACACTCCTATGGATACGTAAGCGTGTTAAAGAAATGAAAGAAGGTCTTTAATGGTAGTATGTGAAACGCAAGGAAACATAGTGAGGTCTGCGGAATAGAGAAGGATACAAATATTATGAATATTAAAAAAGATGATAGTAAACAGGTAATCAATAGGAATTGGTTACCTGTTTTGTTGTGATCATTTTTAAAGAGTGCAGGTTAAAATATGATTGAGGTTCATTTTCATTTGATTTGATTTTCAAAGCAACTTATTATATGATAAGGCTAGTAAATATCGTTTTAATTTTGAAGATGAGGAAGTGAATAAGATGAATAAAGAACGAAAAATCGTTTTCTTCGACATTGATGGAACATTATTAGATCATGACAAAAAGATGCCTGATTCTACTAAAAAAGCAATTAAGGATCTGAAGGATAAAGGAGTTTATGTGGCCATCGCCACAGGTAGAGCGCCTTTTCATTTTGAAGATATACGTGAAGAGTTAGGAATTGATACCTATGTAAGCTGTAATGGTGGGTATGTTGTTTTAGAGGGAAAAGTAATTTATAAGAGCATTTTACCAACGGAAGACTTAAGAGCCATTGAAAATCTAGCAATGAAGAGTCAACATCCGATTATCTATTTAAATCATCAGGATTTTAAGGTGAATATAGAAGGTCATCCAGCTGTAGAGAAATGCATGGCGGATTTGAAATTATCAGAACCCCTTTATGATCCTAATTTCATGAGTCAAAATGAAATATATCATGCAATACTATGCTGTCAAAAAGAAGAAGAAGCTATTTATATGAATCGTTCTGAGGATTTTGTGTTTTTAAGATGGCATGAGCAGGCATTAGATATTATACCAAAGGGATTGAGCAAAGCAAAAGGAATTGAGGCCATTTTAAAGGCATTGTCCTATGAGCGAAAAGATAGCTATGCATTTGGGGACGGTCATAATGATATGGAGATGCTAGAATTCGTTGGAACAGGTATTGCCATGGGAAATGCTTTAGCTGAATTAAAGCTAAAGGCTAATTTTGTAACTGAGCAAGTTTCAAAGGACGGTATTTTATTAGGATTGAAAAAGGTAGCTTTGTTATAAAATTATTCTAGCATTTGAAAGCCACTCGTAGATAAACGAGTGGCTTTTAAAAAAAAATAATAAAATAGACACAAAATGTCTGAATTGTAAGAAAAATGGAGCAAACTAGAAGATACCAAGGGAAAGGATATGAAAACAACTGATTATAGTGAATTTAATGTTTTGATATATCGAGAAAATTCCGTATAATGAAACTGAGGTCCGCATTGTGAAATACAATGCTGGTTCCTACAATTTTGTATTGATAACGAATATGGAAAAGAAGAAATAGGGGAGGTCATTAGAATGCGAAAAATAGCAAAGGATAAAGACATTTTATTAAGGCCATTCAGATGGAGTGATGATAGAAGTGGATATGGAAAGGGGAAAAGATAATATGGAGGTGATTACCTTTGGAGAGTCCATGGTTTTGTTTAATCCAGATTCTACGGGTCCTTTAAGATATGTTCACAATTTTAATAAAACAATTGCAGGAGCTGAGTCAAATGTAGCAATTGCTCTTGCAAGATTAAAACATCGAGTTGGATGGTTTTCCAGGCTGGGAGACGATGAATTTGGAAGATATATAGAAGCTGTCATCAGGGGAGAAGGTGTAGATGTCTCTAGAATTGTGACGGATCCCAGTAATAGTACAGGATTACTTTTTAAAGAGAGATTTGCTCATGTAAATCCTAAGGTGTATTATTATAGAAAGAATTCAGCAGCAAGCAATATTACATTTAAAGATTTAGATTTAGAATATATAAAATCAGCAAAGATCCTGCATGTTACAGGAATCACCCTAGCTTTGTCTCAAAGTGCTAGAGAAGCTGTCTATGAGGCGGTAAAGATGGCGAAAGCAAATGGGGTATTGATATCCTTTGACCCCAATATTCGACTGAAATTGTGGTCTGCCGAAGAAGCGAAAGTCGCTATATTGGAAATGATAAAGCTCTCTGACATTGTGTTTCCAGGTGTAGATGAAGGAAGGCTCTTGTTAGGAACAGAAGATCCGAAGGAAATGATAAAACAGCTCTTAAATATGGGATGCAGTACTGTTGCGGTAAAGCTAGGGAAAGAAGGATGTTATATCGCCAACAGACAGGAAGAAAAGATGGTAAGGGGATATGTAGTAGAACGACCCATAGATACCGTAGGTGCAGGGGATGGTTATGCCGCTGGGTTTTTATCGGGACTTTTAAATCAATTGAGTCTAGAGGAATGTGGGAAGTTAGCCAATGCTGTAGGGGCCATGGCAACCCTTGTAAGAGGCGATATGGAAGGGTTTCCCACTCTTTCTCAAGTCAGAGAGTTTATGGGGACGGATGAATATATTGATAGATAAAAAATATGATCCTAATACAAATTAACTGGTGTATTTGTTTTACTATGCCTTTTTAGAGGGAAATTCTATATAATAATAAATTCTGAAGGAGTGGATAGTATGTTAAGACTTGAACATGTAGGGATCTGTGCAGTAAATACAACCGTACTAAAAGATTGGTATGTGAAATTATTTGATTTCAAAATTGTTTACGATAACAAAAAACAAATGCCTACATATTTTTTATTAATGGAAGATAAAAGTATGTTAGAGATTTGTCCTGCTGACCAAGAAAGTCATAGCCTCAATAATAAGTACCAAGGAATTAGGCATTTATCATTTGGAACAGATAATATTGAAGAAGAGTACCAAAACCTTCTAACTCATGATGTAGAAATCATAGAAGTGTTGAAGGAAAATGCCAAAGGTATAAAAACAGCATTCTTTAAGGATCTAGAAGGAAACATAATACATTTTATACAACGACCTGAAGCCCTACACCAGGCATTGGTTTAGACGGAAGGAATCTGTAGTAGCTCTGAGATTTAAGTTAACTCATTACAAATTTGTGTACAATCATAAAAAAAACCGAATAAAAAAATAAAATATAAAATGCCACTGGTTGTTAAACTGGTGGTGTTTTTGATGGGAAAAATTGTAATATCCAAAAAAATAAATCGTTATTTTTTATACAAAGATGGATATTATTGTTGACATTATTTTGAATATTATTTATAATCTGAATTAGAAGGGTATGCACACGTGTTCTGAAATTTATATGTGATGAAATGTAAATAATAAATAGTAGGATTAAGAATGATATGTGTACTTAATTATTTTTTTTCAAGGAATGAAAAGGTTTTCATTTTAATTAATAAGGCTAAGTAGTTAGAAAAGGGGAGTGAATATGGCTAACGTAAAATTGAAAAGAATTGAGAAAGTATATCCCAATGGATTTAAGGCAGTACATGGAATTGACTTGGAGATTGAAGATGGTGAATTCATGGTTTTTGTTGGACCATCTGGCTGTGCAAAGTCAACGACACTTAGAATGGTGGCTGGATTAGAAGACATTACCGGTGGCGAGATTTGGATCGGAAATCAATGCGTTAACGAAGTTCAACCTAAGGATAGAGGAATTGCAATGGTTTTCCAAAACTATGCCCTATATCCCCATATGACTGCCTATGAAAATATGGCCTTTGGTCTGAAATTTGCAAAGACACCAAAGGATGAAATTGAAAAGCGTGTAAAGGATGCGGCTGAAAAGTTGGAAATTACTGATTTACTAGATAGAAGGCCAAAAGAAATGTCAGGTGGACAAAGGCAAAGAATTGCAGTAGGAAGAGCAATTGTAAGGAATCCTGAAGTATTCTTATTTGATGAACCACTATCAAACCTTGATGCGAAGCTAAGGGTTTCCATGAGAGTGAGGATCGCACAGTTACATCAGCAACTAAAAGAAGAAGGAAAGGCAGCAACGATGATTTATGTAACCCATGATCAAGTAGAAGCCATGACAATGGGAGATCGAATATGTGTATTGAATTATGGAGAAATTATGCAAGTCGATACACCTCTTAACCTATATAATAAGCCCACTAATAAGTTTGTTGCAGGTTTTATTGGAGCACCAGCGATGAATATATTTGAGGCAGAACTAGCCCAGGAAAATGGAAATACTGTGGTTCGAGTAGCCAGTAAAACAATCACATTACCAGAAGAAAAAGCCGACAAAGTCAAAGGACATGTAGGCAAGAAAATATGGTTTGGTGTTAGACCAGAGAACATCCATCTTTTCCAAGAAAAAGATGCAGATTATATAGATGGTGTGGTGTCAGTCATAGAACAAATGGGAAATGAAGAATTTATTTACTTTGAAGCTGAAGGAACACAATATATTTCAAGAATTAACTCTCATGATATGTTGAAAGTAACAAGAGGAAAAGAGCATTGCTTTAGCTTTGATATGAGTAAATGTCATCTGTTTGACTTTGAAACTGAAGAAAATATTTCTTTATAATAAGGAGTTTGGATATGAAAACCAATGACTTTATTAAAGTATATCTAGAGGGTTACAGCAAGTATAAAGAAAAATGGAATTATGAAGACGGTTGTGTATATAAGGGAGCTCTAGACCTATATAAAGCAACCAATGATAAAGAATATCTAAACTTTGTAAAAGCATTTATTGATGAATCTATTTCTGAAAGTGGAGAAATATTACGATATGAAATAGAAGAATTTAATATTGATAACATTAATACTGGTAAGGTTTTATTTGACCTATATGAAATGACAAGAGAGAGCAAGTATAAAAAAGCAGCCATGCAGTTAAGAGAACAATTACAAAAACATCCTAAAACAGAAGAAGGTAGCTTTTGGCACAAAAAAATATATCCTAATCAAGTCTGGTTAGATGGTTTATATATGGCAATGCCCTTTTACGCAGAGTATGAAAAGCTTTTCAATAAAAGCCAAGGATTTGAAGACATTCACAAACAATTTATGGTTGTGAGGGACAGAGTAAAGGATTTGGAAAGTGGACTTTATTATCATGGATATGATGAGAGTAAAAAAGAAAGATGGAGTCACCCCGAAACAGGATTATCACAAAACTTCTGGAGTCGAGCAATGGGGTGGTTTGTGATGGCCATGGTAGACACACTTGAAGTAATCGGTGAAGGAACACCATACTTCCTAGGGATCCAAGAGATGTTAAAAGAGTCAATTGATGCCTTATTGAAATATCAAGATAAACAGACATTTATGTGGTATCAAGTCATCGATCAAATCCATGGAGAAGGGAACTATCTAGAGACCTCGGGTACGTTAATGATTGCCTATGGTATTTTAAAAGGAGTAAGATTAGGGTTTTTACCTGAAGAATACCAGTCCTTTGGAAAGAAAGCTTTTACAGGAGTAATTGAAAAATACCTCGATACAAATACAAATCACTTAGGTGGGATTTGTGGTGTAGCAGGCCTAGGGAATACGCCATATCGTGATGGAAGCTATGAATATTACATGTCAGAAAAAATAATCGAAAATGACCCGAAAGGGGTAGGCGCCTTTTTAATGACTTATAGTGAAATGCTTAGGTCATGATTTTAGGAGATTGAAGCACACGTTAACATTGGCTAAATATAGGCATTCATCTGTGAAGAACCACTAAAATTGTATTGATGCATCAGCGATGCATTAAATAAATCTAAGGGGGAAATGAAATGAAGAGAATGGCAAAGACAGTAGCGATACTACTTGCATTAACGTTATTATTAACGGCTTGTGGAGGTGGCGACACACCAGCAGTAGATACAGGAGGTTCAGAAGAGCCAGCAGGTGTAGAGGAAGAGGTTGTTTTAAGATTTTCATGGTGGGGTGGAGATGAAAGACACGAAAAGACGTTAGAAGCAATTGCATTATTTGAAGAGAGGAACCCAGGGGTAAAAATTGAAGCAGAATATGGTGGATGGTCAGGATTCCAAGAGAAATATGCAACTCAGATGGCGGGTAATACAGCAGCTGATATTATGCAGGTTAACTGGAACTGGTTGTACATCTTCTCTAAAGATGGTAATGGTTACTATGATTTAAATGACTTAAGTGATTATGTTGATTTATCTAACTATGATCAAGCCATAATGGACCAAGTCACAATCAATAATAAGGTCAATGCACTACCACTTGGTATTGGCGCCAAGGTATTCTACTATAATGAAACTACATATGCTAAGGCTGGGGTCGAAATCCCCAAAACATTTGAGGACCTATTTGCAGCAGCAGATGTATTCAAAGAGCAGCTAGGAAATGAGTATTATCCAATTGATGTAGATGCATATGGTGCATTTTTAATGGTACTGTACTACCTTGAGCAAACAACGGGTCAACCATTTATGAATGAAAACAATGAAATAAACTACACAGAGGGACAACTGGTTGAAGCATTAGAATTCTATAATGAGATGGTTGAAAGAGGCGTAACCCCTTCAATGCAACAAAGAGCAGGTGCTGGTGATGTGCCTGTAGACCAAACCCCAAGTTGGATTCAGGGTAAATATGGTGGGACTTACGAGTGGGATAGTGCAATCAATAAGTTCCAAGCCGCATTAGAAGGAGAGCAAACAATCGTTACGGGCGATTATTTAAAAGATTTAGGTTCTTATGATTCTGCTTTAGCAAAGGTTTCCATGACATATGCCATTAATAAAGATACAAAGCACCCAGAAATCGCAGCACAATTCTTGAATTTCTTAGTAGCTGATCCAGATTCTGTAGCCCTTCAAGGAACGGCTAGAGGGATCCCTGCCAATAAAGCAGCTATTGAAACATTAGAGTCAATGGGAATGCTTTCAGGATTAACCTATGAAGGTAATGTAAAAGCGACCCAATTCTTAGGTAAAGGAATTAATCCATACTTTGAAAGTGGCGAATTACAAGACCTTTATAGAGAGCTTATTGACCAATTTGGATACGGAAGAATCAATGCACAACAGACAGCAGAAAGATTAATAAATGAAGTAAATTCCATGACTCAGGAATTGGCACAATAATAAGGTGTGAGGGAGATTCGTCTCCCTTTCTTTATCCTAGAAGGAGGCAAGTATGAAGGCAAACCTGAAAAAGTATGAAGGTTATCTGTATATAGCGCCATGGTTGATTGGAATTCTAGTGTTTACAGCTTACCCCTTCATCACATCATTCGTATTAAGTCTTACTGATTACAATTTAGTTGCTAGTCCTAACTTCATTGGTTTAGATAACTATAAAAGAATGATCAATACCCCTATGTTTTGGACGTCCTTTACCAATACAATTAAGTATGTGGTTTTAACAGTACCATTGAAGTTAGCATTTGCACTATTTATTGCCTACATTCTTAATTTTAAATTAAAGGGAGTTAACTTCTTCAGAACTGCTTATTATCTACCCTCGATTTTAGGTGGTAGCGTTGCCGTCGCAGTTTTATGGAGGTTTATATTTGCAGATACAGGTTTTGTTAACCTGATTTTAGGTACCGTAGGAGTCGATCCCATCAGCTGGCTTGGGGATCCAAGATATGCTGTATTCACCATCAGTTTACTGCGCGTATGGCAATTTGGATCTGCCATGGTTATTTTCCTAGCAGCATTAAAAAATATTCCAGAGTCTCTCTATGAAGCCGCAAAGATTGATGGAGCCACAAAGATGGCAACTTTCCTCAAAGTGACTTTACCAATGATTACACCCGTTGTATTCTTCAACTTTATTATGCAGCTAGTGCAAGCATTCCAAGAGTTTAATGGACCCTATATTATTACCGGTGGTGGGCCACTTAATTCAACCTATTTGTTCCCATTGTATATTTATGATAACTCCTTTAAGTATTTTAGAATGGGATATGGTAGTGCATTATCATGGTTCTTATTTGTGGTCATTATGATATTTACACTAATCACCTTTAGGTCTGAGAAGTATTGGGTGTATTACTCTGATGAGGGAGATGAATGATGAAAGCTAAAGTGGAAGCCCAAGAAAAACAAATACTTAATGACGAGATGAACATCGAAGAAAGAGATCGGATTTTAAGAAAACGAAGAATTAGAAAGAGTAAAATCAATGCAGGGTTGCGCTATACAGTTCTGGTTGCAGTTGGGATGCTTATGCTTTATCCACTGGTTTGGTTAATTGGGGCGTCATTTAAAACAAATGCTGAAATTTTCACATCGATTGGCTTCCTACCTAATTCATTTGATTTTTCAGGCTATGTTAATGGATGGAGAACATCAACACAATACACATTTGCAACCTATTTTATGAATACATTTAAAATTGTCATTCCAAAGGTTATTTTAACAATGATTTCAACGACGATCACTGCCTATGGATTTGCTCGGTTTAAAATGAAAGGCAAAAAAGTATTTTTCATGATCTTAATTGCAACATTGCTATTACCAAATGTCGTCTTAAGAATACCACAGTATCTAATGTATCGTGACTTTGGTTGGTTAAATAGTTATAAACCATTGGTTGTACCAGCGGCCTTTGCAACAGATGCATTCTTTGTCTTTATGATGATTCAATTTATGAGAGGAATTCCAAAGGATTTAGAGGAAGCGGCACGAATTGATGGGTGTAACTCATTACAGGTACTGTACTACATTTTAATGCCAATGCTAAAGCCAGCGATTATTTCTGTAGGACTGTTTCAATTTATGTGGACAATGAACGACTTTTTAGGACCATTGATTTACTTATCTAGTGTTGAAAAGTATCCTGTATCCATTGCCCTGAAGATGTCCATGGATGCCAGTGCATTGGTTCACTGGAATCAAATTATTGCAATGTCAGTGATCGCTTTAATACCATCATTAGTTGTGTTCTTTGCTGCACAAAGATACTTTGTTGACGGTATATCAACTTCGGGAATAAAGGGGTAGAATATATGAAGTTTGAGATCATATCAATCACATCCAGGACCGCTACAATAGAAGTTGTAGGTGACGAATGTGTTTTTGCAAAACATCCCTTTGAAATCTATATTAATGGTAGCTTAAGTGGAAAATCAAATAGGAATGTCACAACGATATCTGAACTTGAGCCAAGTACGGAGTATGAAATCTATATAAAGGATACACAGACCTTATCCCATAGTGGTGTCAAGGTCTTTAAAACAGAATATGAATCTGTCACATTGAATGTAAAGGATTTTGGAGCAACAGGAACCGGTGAAAAGCATGATACAGCTTCATTACAGGCAGCGATCATGTCTTGTCCACCTAGTGGGAGAGTGCTGATTCCTGAAGGAACATATTTAACAGCGCCCCTTTATCTTAAAAGTAATATTACTTTGGAAATACAAAAAGGAGCAAAACTACTGGGAAGCAATGTGAGAGAAGATTATCCCATATTACCAGGTACTACAAAAACCACTGATGGTAAAGATGAATTTTATTTGGGCTCATGGGAAGGTGATCCCATGGACTGTTTTGCAAGTCTCCTAACGGGTATTGGTGTCAATAATGTGAAAATTATTGGTAAAGGAATCATAGATGGCAATGCTTCATTTGATAATTGGTGGAAGGATGCAAAGAAAAAGCGTGTTGCATGGAGACCTAGATTGATATTCATAAAAAACTGTAGGGACATTTTAATTGAAGAGGTTACGGTTCAAAATTCCCCATCATGGACAATACATCCAATGTTTTCACAAAATTTACAATTGATTAACTTAAAAGTAATCAATCCTAAAGATTCCCCAAACACAGATGGGATTAACCCTGAGTCCTGTCAAAATGTAAAAATCATAGGTGTTGATTTTTCAGTTGGAGATGATTGTATTGCAATTAAATCTGGCAAGTTGTATTTAGGTCAAAGATTAAAAATTGCTTCCCAGGATATTATGATTCGAAATTGCCACATGAAATTTGGCCACGGAGGGATCGTAATTGGGAGCGAAATGGCAGGGGGCGTAAAAAATGTTTCTGCCATCAGATGTATCTTTGAAGAGACAGATCGTGGGATTCGAATTAAAACAAGAAGAGGGAGAGGTAAAGACGGGGTTATTAATGGCATTAATGCTGAAAACATTGTGATGAAAAAAGTTTTGACTCCCTTTGTGATAAACACTTTTTATTTCTGTGATCCAGATGGGAAAACAGAGTACGTTTGGAGCAAGGAAAAGCTCCCGGTAGATGAGAGAACACCGGTTGTTAAAAATGTTTACTTAAAGAACATGATTTGTGAAGACTGTGAGGTGGCTGCAGGGTTCATTTACGGATTACCAGAGTGCAAGATAGAGAACATTATACTAGAAGACATTAAAGTCAGCTTTGCATTAGATGCAAAGGAAGGATACCCTGCAATGATGAGTCACTTGGATAAGCAATTGAGAGCAGGATTCTTTATTGGAAATGCTAAAAATGTAAAAATTAAGAACTTCACTGTGGAAAATGGAATGGGTGAGCCATTTATATTTTCTGAAGTAGAAGCGTTATCTTATTAATAATAAAATACGAGGAGGAATAATTATGCTAGAGGTAAGGTATGCATCAAGTAATAAAGATGCGAAAAGTTACGATACAATGAGATTAAGAGAGGAATTTCATATTGATGGCCTTTTTCAGAAAGATGAAATTAAGATGGTTTACTCTCATATTGATCGGATTATTGCAGGATCAGTCTGTCCTGTAGAAAAGGAATTAAAGCTAGAAGTAGGAAAGGAAATTGGGGCTGAATATTTCTTGGAAAGAAGAGAGTTAGGAATCATCAATATCGGAGGAAGTGGAATTGTTACCCTTGATGGTGAAGTACAAGAGCTAGAAAAGGGAGATGGCCTATACGTTGGAAAGGGGATTAAGGATGTTGTATTTAAGAGTGTCGATCCAGGGAAGCCTGCTAAATTCTACATTAACTCAGCTCCAGCCCATGCGTCATATCCCACAGTGAAAATTAATGTAAAAGATGCCAGTCCTGTAAAATTAGGGTCAAAGGAAGAACTAAATCAGAGAACGATCTATCAATATGTACATCCAAATGTATGCCAGTCATGCCAATTATTGATGGGGATGACAATATTGGAAGACGGTTCGGTATGGAACACAATGCCTTGTCATACCCATGATAGAAGAATGGAAGTATACTTCTACTTTGATATGGATGATGATGCCATGGTATTTCATATGACAGGAGAGCCAAAAGAAACGAGACATATTATTATGAGAAATGAAGAAGCTGTTATTTCACCATCTTGGTCAATTCACTCAGGAGTAGGAACAAAAAAGTATACGTTTATCTGGGGAATGGTAGGAGAAAACCAAACCTTTACGGATATGGACCATATTAATAATAAAGATTTATTATAAGTGATTAAAACCATAGATAAGGAAGGAAATTGCTGCATTCTAATACTGATAAAATACAATAGCAATTTCATAAAGTTTTAAGGAGGAGGGGAAGGGATGAGAAATACAGAATATTTAATGGAACAATTTAGTTTGTCTGGGAAGGTAGCAATGGTGACCGGGGGAAATAGTGGCATTGGATTTGCTATTGCAAAGAATTTTGCAAGAGCTGGGGCAGACCTGTTTATTTATAGCCATTCCACGAGAAATATTGATGTCGTTAAAGCAGAAATCGAAGCCATTGGTAGTCAGGTGAAATTTGCCCAAGGAAATTTAGACCAAGAAGAAGATGCAATGGAAGCTGTAGAAAAATGTATTGAAGCCTATGGGAAAATAGACATTTTACTTAATAATGCGGGAACCATCCATAGAGCGCCTCTGTTAGAAGGGGATAACGAGGGATGGAAAAATGTGATCGATCTAAACTTAAGTTCAATATACTATCTTTCTAAGGTAGCTGCTAAGTATATGGTTGCAAATGGAAGGGGAAAAATCATTAACATTGCATCCATGTTATCCTTTCAGGGTGGGAAATTTGTACCATCATATACTGCTTCTAAGCATGGTGTAGCTGGGTTAACAAAGGCCTTTGCCAATGAATTAGCAGATAAAAATATTCAAATCAATGCCATTGCACCAGGCTACATTGAGACTGCCAATACAGCGCCAATTCGAGCTGATGAGAAGCGCAATGCGGAAATTCTTGGACGCATTCCTGCAGCTAGATGGGGAAAACCTGAAGATTTAGGGGCAACCGCAGTGTTTTTAGCATCTAATGCTTCTAACTATATGAATGGGCATGTATTATGTGTGGATGGTGGTTGGTTAGTTAGATAAGTTTGATATAATCTGATGTAAGAAGTATAATTAATTATGAAGCTTCGCTTATTATGGCTGAGGGAGAAGCTTTTCGAGGCTACGACTAATTATTTAAAGCAATGTTATTTATAGATAGAGGTGAAAAGATGAGTGTTACCATAAAGGATATAGCAAGATTGGCTAATGTTTCTCATACAACAGTTTCAAGAGCTTTAAATAATAGTTCTTTGATTAATAAGGAAACGAAAATTAGAATCAAAAAAATAGCTGAAGAAGTTCATTATACTCCTAATTATAGTGCTAGAAGCTTAGTATTAGACAAATCATATAATATTGGATTGTTTTTTCGGACAATTAATAGAGGAACATCATCTGGATTCTTCCAAGAAGCTGTCCGGGGAGTCAATGAGGTAATCAAGGGAGACTATAATTTAATTGTTAAGGGAATTGATGACTACGATGGGTTTAGTCGGGTGAGTCGGCAAAACTTTGATGGTGTCATTGTGATGAGCCAAAGCAGCAAAGATAATGCCTTTATTTATCATGTATTAAATAATTCGATCCCATTGGTCGTACTAAACAGAGAATTAAAAGAAGATAACTTGGTAAACATTCTATCTGATGATAAAAAGGGTTGCTATCGTGCAACGGAGTATTTGATTAAATGTGGTCATAAAAAAATAGCACTGATCGAAGGCAAAGAGGGTTTTGAATCAACTAAAGAGAGAAAAGATGGCTTTATAGAAGCCCTCTTAGATTATAAAATAACCATTGATAAGGAACTAATTGAAAAAGGAAATTACGATTTAAAGAGTGGATATGAAGCCATGATGAGGCTACTAGAAAAAAATGAATTACCCACTGCTGTATTTTGCTCAAATGATGATATGGCCTTAGGGGCTATGAAGGCTATAGGAGAAAAGGGACTCAGGATTCCAGAGGACATTTCCATAACCGGGTTTGATGATAATGTACACTCCGCATATTTGACACCAGCCTTGACAACTGTCAAAAAACAAGTAGAAGTCATTAGTAGAGAAGGTGCCCAATATCTGTTAAAAATCATTAATCGAGAACTAATAAAAAAGGAAACCATTTTTATTAATACAGATTTAGTGATTCGAGATTCAGTGAAAAATGTTGAAAATAAAGAATGAAAAATCTGTAAGGCTAAGTAAGGAAGTTGCATCTTCAAGGTGAAACACTAGGAAGTGGCTACCGGGGATGCATTCCTTATTTAAATAACCAAAGAGTAGAAATTTTTTTGCAAGTCAGTGCACACGTTAACAACAAAGGGTGCCCATACAGCTATGGTGCCAGTAGCCTACTTGTATGGTTTGGAAACAGTTAAGGAAACCGTTGAACACCATGTTGTTGGCAAATACGTTAAAGAAGTGGTATTCCAAGAGATTATGCCAACATTAGATCTACCTACTGATGAGCTTGAAGCTTTGCCAATGCAGTATTAGATCGATTTATCAATCCGTATATTAAGCATAATTTAATGAGTATCTCTTTAAACTCAATGTCTAAGTTTGAAACAAGGGTACTACCCTCTATATTGGAATATAAAAATAGAAAAGGTGCGCTACCGGAAAAATTAGTCTTTGCCTTAGCTGCTTTAATTACATTTCATAAGGGTGAGCGTAATGGAGAGGCCATTAATTTAGCAGATAATCCGGAAATATTAAGTCAATATGTAGCTCTTTGGAAGGAATATGATGGGTCAACAGAAGCCATCAAAAAAACGCTATTCTAAATAGAGGCGATATTATAATTAAGGGGGAGACCGATGAATATTACAGACAAGAAAATTTTAAAGGAAATTGTTCATAAACAGATGGAAAATCTAGAAGTCACTGACATGCATACACATATTTACTCAGAATCTTTTAATGAACTACTATTGTGGGGGATCGATGAGTTACTTACGTATCACTATTTGGTAGCTGAATATTTTAGATATTCAACAATGGATTATGCAGATTTCAAGCAACTATCAAAGCGGGATCAAGCAGACCTGATTTGGGATACTCTATTTATTAAGCATAGCCCTGTCAGTGAAGCCCAAAGAGGGGTACTCACAGTCTTATCTAAGCTAGGGTTAGATGTTGCTTCAAGAGATTTAGAATCTTATCGTAACTATTTTGACAATATGAGCACTTCAGACTATATTGATCAAGTATTTAAGATAGCGGGTGTGAAGGAAGTGGTTATGACAAATGATCCCTTTGACACCAGTGAAAAACAAATTTGGGAAACAGTAGGAAACAATGACGAACGATTCAAAGGGGCCTTGAGAATTGATCCACTATTAAATCAATATGATTTACAATATCTTCAACTTCAAAAATGGGGATATGATGTGGACTTCAGCTTAAATAGAAGAACCATTGAAGAAATTAAGCGATTCTTAAAGGATTGGATAAAGAAGATAGGCGCATTGTACATGGCAGTTTCCCTTCCACCATCATTTACTATGCCGGAGGACTCAACTCGATCAAAAATTGTTGAACAATGTATTATACCTATTTGTAGAGAGCTAAACATTCCATTTTCAATGATGATTGGTGTTAATAAACTGGTTAACTATGAACTCGGTTTAGCAGGAGACTCTTTAGGTAAATCCAACATACAAGTGGTAGAATATCTATGTAGAACATATCCAGAAAATAAATTTATGGTGACAATGCTTTCAAAGGAAAACCAACATGAATTAGCCATTACAGCAAGAAAGTTTAGAAATCTAATGATTTTTGGTTGTTGGTGGTTCTTAAACAATCCAAGCATTGTTGAGGATATGACAAGAATGAGATTAGAAACCCTGGGGCTTTCCATGATACCACAACACTCAGATGCCAGAGTATTAGACCAATTGATTTATAAATGGACACATTCCAGAAAGATTATTGCCAATGTGCTAGTAGATAAATATAGTGATATCCTAGAAAGTGGTTGGCATGTGACAGAGGAAGAAATCGAAAGAGATGTAGAAGATCTTTTTGTAAATAACTTTTGGAAATTTCTTGGGAAATAGTGAATACAGCTAAATACGGTTTCACCCCTTTTATAGAGCAGTAGTCTATTGATTGAAAAATCATTAGACTACTGCTCTTAAGGGTGACACCAATAGCTTAAGCAGAAAAAATTTTATTGCAATTCATTTTTCATTTGATTGTACTTTGTTTTGGCACTCTGTACATCTTGAGATTGGGCTTCTTTTGTTGGATACCAGCCTCTTTGACTCATAGAGTTAAAGATTTGATACTGAATCTCTTGGGAGTCTGTTAGACATTTTGTTAAATGCTGTCTTAAGTTAGAACAAGATGATTCTGTGATACCAGTATTGTATGCAGAAGTCACTTGCTTCTCAGAAGCCAACAAATCATTCATTAGTTCCTTTTCAGTAAAGCTTTTTTGATGAGTCATATTCATAAACAATTCGCCTCCTTAGATTAATAATATGAGCAATAAATAAAGTGTGGTGCAGATATTATTGGTGAGAGTTTAAATAATTTAATAACTCATTATAATGCTGCTTGTGTTTCTGTGCTCCTTGCTGGCAAAGGTTCTTTAATTCCGTATCACTACAATAGTCAGCATAGGTGGCAAATTTTTTGTTCATCAGTGACTCATATCCTAATTGATCTTCTAAGACTTTTAAGTTGTTTGAGTCCAGTTTTTTAGCACCTTGATTGTTTTGCATTCCTTGGTTGTTCGTATTCATTTCCATAAGCGCCCTCCTTCAGGTTTATAGTGAAGCCACACAGTCTTATTATTTGAAATTACTTGAAATATATAGCTGGTAAAACAAGGTGTTTATGAAAATTTATCATGTTCATCATTCGTGAAATCACCCTCATGCTGAGGACGACGTTTCATAAAGGTTTCTTCATCAGATACAGAAGCGGGATCTTTGCCAAAATGAAGGTTATCGGAAATGTCATGAAGTGGATATTCATGTCTTAACTCTGGAGAACTTTGACTATTATAGAAAAACCATCGATCGATAAAGCCTCTGTGTTTCTTTTCCATATGATCACCTCCTTTTGGTTTGAATTTCATTTTATTATTAAACCTCGTTTTAGTTTTCCACATTTACTTCTTTATCATTTCATTAATAATGCCCATATTTAACAAAAAAGATTAACAATCACAATAATTGGAAATCATAAGCAAATTCTTGTATAATAGAAGATAGAATATTATTTAAAGGAGGTACATTAGTTGATTTATAGAGAATATGGACAAACAGGAAAAAAACTTTCAGTGGTGGGATTCGGAGGCATGCGATTTGGTCCCGATGAGGATTATGGGGCACAGGTTGTGCAAAGAGCTAATTCATTAGGAATTAATTACTTTGATACCGCACCATTTTATTGCAATGATCGTAGTGAGGACATTTTTGGAAAGGCTTTTAAAAATATGCCTGGTCAATATTATGTTTCAACGAAGAGTAATGTCGGGAAAGAATCTACTGCTGATCAAGTGCGGTGGCGAATTGAAAATTCCTTAAAACGAATGGGAATTGATAAAATCAATTTTTTTCACATGTGGTGTATAATGGATTTAAATCAATACGATCGCGTCATGGCAAAGGGAGGACCCTATGAGGGTGCTTTAAAGGCAAAGGAAGAAGGTCTAATTGATCATTTGGTCTTCTCCACACACTGTAAGGGAAGCGATATCCGTAAAATCATAGAAGATGATGTTTTTGAAGGGGTGCTACTGGGGTACAATGTAGTCAATCATGCCTTTCGCCAAGAAGGGGTGCAAGCAGCACTAGAAAATAAGCTAGGTATTGTCACCATGAATCCCCTTGGAGGTGGACTGATTCCACAACACCAGGATTATTTCAGTCTTTTAAAAGAAAGAGAAGATGAAACCGTGAGTCAAGCCGCCCTACGATTTAATGCAGCCCAAGAGGGGATTACAGTTGTATTGGCTGGAATGGGAACCATAGAAGAAGTAGAAGAAAATGTAAAGATAGTAGACCATCCATTGACAGTGTCTAAAGAAAAGGTGCAAGAAATTAGAAGTAAAATCACGGAAAGTATGGATATGCTTTGTACAGCATGTGGATACTGTAATAAATGCCCTCAAAAGATTAATATACCTACATATATGGAAGCCTATAACCTTTCCATATTAAAGGATGACCAGGAGACAAAGCATCGATTAAACTGGCTTAGAGAGCAAGAAAAAATAAAAGAAGATGATGCAAAGACCGATGCATGTGTTGCATGCGGTATTTGTGAAGAGCTTTGTACCCAAAAGCTACCTATTATAGAGCGATTAAAGGAAATGAGCTTAAAATATTAGAGGAGGATGACTAAGATGGAGTTTAACTTAAAAGAAGGAATGGCAGCTCAGGTAGAGATTACTGTTGCTCAAAAGGATACAGCACAAGCCTTTGGAAGTGGCGGCGTAGAAGTATTAGCAACACCCATGATGATCGGATTGATGGAGAGGGCAGCTTTAACTGCAGTGGATCCTCACTTGCCTGACGGCTTTGCCACTGTGGGAACCCATTTAAATGTAAAGCATATGGGGGCAACCCCTGTAGGGATGAAGGCCTATGCTGAAGCAAAGCTCATTAAGGTGGAGGGTAAGAAGTTAACATTTGAAATCACTGCCCGTGATGAAGAAGAAAAAGTGGGCGAGGGGACCCATGAAAGATACATTATTCCCTTGGAAAAATTCATAGCAAGAGCCAAGGAAAAAGGCGAAAAGTAACGGGGTTATTGTTTGAAAATTCAAGCTCTTTACTTATTGGATACAATTGTTGACAACCCTATCAATATTTGATATGTTATAGACTATAAAAATCGACAAATTAATTACATTGTATAACACACTCATATAATGCCGAAAATAAGGTTCGGAAGTTTCTACCGGATGACCGTAAATCATCTGACTATGGGTGAAATTATTATAGGACAGTAAAATTGTGTAGAGCGGTTGTCTATATGATTTTGCTGTAGGGACATATATGCAAAAGTCCGCATAATGATTTCACTCCTAATGAGGATGAAATGATTACGTGGATTTTTTTATACAATAAAAAGAGAGAGAAGGGAGTTGTATTTCAATGGAAGATAAAATTGTAAAAGAAGGATTAACATTTGATGATGTTTTGTTAATTCCTGCAAAATCAGAAATTTTACCTAATCAAGTTGATATTTCTACTAGCTTAACAAAGAAAATAAAACTAAATATTCCTGTTATGAGTGCTGGGATGGATACAGTCACTGAGGCTAAAATGGCCATCGCAATGGCTAGAGAAGGCGGTATCGGAATTATCCATAAAAACATGACAATTGAAGAGCAAGCCCTAGAGGTGGACAAGGTCAAAAGAAGTGAGCATGGTGTCATTGTGGATCCCTTCTTTTTATCACCTGATCACCAAGTAGAAGATGCCTTAGAGTTGATGGAGCGCTATCGGATTTCAGGGGTACCCATTGTTGTGGAGGGAAAGCTAGTTGGGATCATTACCAATCGAGACATTCGATTTGAAAAAGATTATCAACGACCCATTAGTGAAGTGATGACAAAGGATTCTTTGATTACAGCATTAGAGGGGATTTCAATGGATGAAGCTCAGCAAATTTTGATGGCACATAAGATAGAAAAGCTACCCATTGTAGATCAAAATCACAATCTAAAGGGATTAATTACAATCAAAGATATTGAAAAAGCCATTAAGTTTCCCAATTCTGCTAAGGATGAGCAAGGAAGACTATTGGTGGGAGCTGCCGTTGGCGTCACTGCAGATATGATGGATCGGATCGATGCCCTGAACATGGTTAAGATAGATGTGATTGTTGTAGATACTGCCCACGGGCATTCAAGAGGGGTCATAGAAGCAGTCAAGAGTATCAAGTCAAAGTACCCTGAGCTACAGGTGATTGCAGGAAATGTAGCCACTGGTGGCGCTACTGAAGAGCTAATTAAAGCCGGGGCCGATGCAGTTAAAGTCGGAATTGGACCGGGATCTATTTGTACCACTCGAGTTGTTGCTGGAATCGGAGTTCCTCAAATCACTGCAATATATGATTGTGCTAAGGTGGCTAAACCTTATGGTATTCCAATTATTGCAGATGGGGGAATTAAGTATTCAGGTGAAATTCCAAAGGCCATTGCCGCTGGAGCCGATGTTGTGATGATTGGTTCACTATTGGCAGGAACAGAGGAAAGTCCTGGAGAAACCGTGATTTATAAAGGCAGAAGCTTTAAAATTTATCGAGGAATGGGCTCAGTTGCTGCCATGGAAAAAGGCAGTAAGGATAGATACTTCCAAGAGGATAATAAAAAACTTGTACCTGAAGGTGTTGAAGGAAAGGTACCTTATCGGGGAATGCTAAAAGATACAGTACATCAACTAATTGGTGGATTAAGAGCTGGAATGGGCTACTGTGGAACCGAAACCATTGAAAGACTTAAACTGGAAGGAAAGTTTATCCGGATTACGGGAGCTGGTTTAAGAGAAAGCCATCCCCATGATATTGTGATTACAAATGAAGCACCAAATTATAGCGTTCGTGATTAAGAAAGGGGTGTCCTAGATGAAGCAAGAGTTAGTATTGATATTAGATTTTGGTGGACAATATAACCAGTTAATTGCAAGAAGAGTAAGAGAGCATAATATTTATTGTGAAGTGGTACCTTACAAAATTACTGCAGAAGAAATTAAACTTAAAAATCCAAAGGGATTGATTTTAACCGGAGGACCCTCCAGTGTATATGGTGAAAGTACACCTCGATGTGAGGAGGAAATTTTTCAATTGGACATACCCATATTAGGAATCTGTTATGGTGGACAATTAATGGCCCATACATTAGGCGGTAAGGTCAATCGTGCTAAAAACAGAGAATATGGGAAGACCGCTTTACAAGTAGATGGCAACTCTAAGTTATTTAAGGAAGTGGCACAGGACTCAATTTGTTGGATGAGCCATACGGATTTTATTGAAACGGCACCAGCTGGATTTAAGATTACAGGAACCACTGCAGACTGTCCGGTGGCGGCAATGGAGAACCAAGAAAAAGCACTTTATGCAGTACAGTTTCACCCTGAAGTAGAGCATACTGAAAAAGGCAAAGAGATATTAAAAAACTTTTTATATGAAGTGTGTCATTGTCAAGGAGACTGGACAATGGAAAATTATATTGAAAAGGAAATAGAAGCCATTCGAAATCTAGTGGGAGACCGCAAGGTCCTCTGTGCTTTATCCGGTGGTGTAGATTCTTCTGTGGCTGCAGTGCTTGTTCATCAAGCAATCGGCGACAACCTAACCTGTGTGTTTGTTGACCATGGGTTACTTCGAAAAGATGAGGGGGACTGGGTGGAAGATATCTTTAGAAACCAGTTCGAGATGAATTTTATTCGTGTGAATGCAGAGGAACGTTTTTTAGGAAAATTGAAGGGTGTGACGGATCCAGAGCTGAAGCGAAAAGCGATTGGCGAGCTGTTTATCCGGGTTTTTGAAGAGGAAGCACAGAAAATTGGGGACTTTGATTTCTTAGTCCAAGGAACCCTATATCCAGACATCATTGAAAGTGGTACTGAGACTGCGGCGGTGATTAAAAGTCATCACAATGTAGGTGGCTTACCTGAGGATATGAAGTTTCAACTTATTGAGCCTTTTAAGTTTCTTTTTAAGGATGAAGTGAGAATCGCAGGTCTAGAACTGGGTGTCCCTGAGGAAATTGTATGGAGACAGCCATTCCCAGGACCAGGCCTAGCTGTGCGGGTGTTAGGAGAAATTACAGAGGAGAAGCTCCACATTGTTCGTGAAGCTGATGCCATTGTTAGAGATGAGATTATAAAGGCAGGGCTACATCGACAGATTTGGCAATACTTCGCCGTATTACCCAATATTATGAGTGTTGGGGTCATGGGAGACGAAAGAACCTATGCTCATACAATTGGCATTCGTGCCATTACAAGCTCAGATGCCATGACCGCTGATTGGGCTCGAATCCCCTTCGAGGTTTTAGAGAATATGTCTAGACGGATTGTAAATGAAGTTGAGGGTGCCAACCGTATTGTCTATGATATTACGTCTAAGCCACCATCAACAGTGGAGTGGGAGTAGGCTAAAGACATTCGAAATGTTGAATGATAGAGGATTATAAAGGTAGAGGATATAAAAATGGTGGTTTAGATTTTTGCTCAAATTTTGGGCTGTCTAAACCACCATTTTTTTAGTTTATCAACTTGAAAAATTTTATTAGGAGTTGGTAAAATGAAGAATAAAAATGGACTAAAACAGATTATTATGACAAAAAGAAGTGATTTAACTTACAAAGAATTAGAGGAAGACTATATTAAGGAGTGTAGGGTTAATAATCTTTCGGAGTACACTATTGATTTTTATGTTATTAGTGGAAGAACTTTTGGAAAGTTTGTTGATGTTAATGGATTGAAAGTAGCGGGAATTAAAAGAGATTTAATAGATGACTATATCTTACATCTAAAGGATACAGGAGTTAAAGATATTACAATCAATACTTATATTCATGGCATTTCACCTATAATAAAACACGGAATGGTATTAGGGATCATAGAAAAATTCGGTTTTAAGGATATTAAGACTACAGAACAAATTAAAGAAGTGTATACAGATGAGGAACCGGTGTATAGCAATTGTCAAAATTATAGGTAGGCTACTTAAAGGGGGATATTCCTCTAATAAAACTTAAATTTTATTGGCTGAGTATCGGCATTCGGTTAAAATAATCAGCGAGCATGAGGATGTAAGAGTTACAAGGGTGAGGCATAGTGGAGGATATGTAGAATATATCATGTATCCCCCCTACAATTGTATGGCATATGAGATGGATTGTTGTATTTTAAGCTTAAGCTATGTTAAACTCTGTTGTTGATTTTTATATAATTATGTAGCGAATTAGTGCTAGTCAAATTATATTGAAATTTCAAAGGTATTCAGTGGACTTGTGTAGAATGATATAGTGACACATAAGATGAAAAGGGCGACATAACCCTCATACAAAAGGAGATGATGGATTTATGAAGGAAAATAAAATAAATAAAAATTGCTGAGGATCTCAAATGGATTCTACTGGTCTAGTAGAAGAAAAAAAGTTATGTCGTAATTGTAACGAAGAAGGAACGAAAGTAAAAACGATTACAGTAAAGCATATGGTTATCGGTAGCTTGCTTCCAACAGTAACAGATGCTGACTATTATTTATGTACTAATGGAAAATGCGACATTGCTTACTATAGTTCTGAATCAGACTTGCAGATAAAAAAGGAGCAAGTCAAAGTGCCCATTTGGTTTAAGGAAGATGCGAATCCTAAATATATTTGTTATTGTAATCGAGTAACGGAAGCGCATATCATTAATGCTGTAAGAAATGAAGGAGCTAAAAACATGAAGGATATTATTAAGCTAACTAGTGCTATGAAGAATGGGAAATGTGAAGTTAATCATCCCACAGGAAAATGCTGTAGTCCCATAATTCAGGAAGTAATAAATAACGCTTTGGGAATTTGAAGAACCAGCAAATTTTAAGACGCACTTTCTATTCTATACGACATAAAATATTTGAAGAATGACTATATACTCAAAAATAGTACTATAGCCATTCTTCTTTTATTTTATAAAATATCAACATTTATCTTTAACAGAGCCTAACCTTAAAATACTATAGCTTAGTACAAAGAGTAGGATAGAAGTAAACCCTGCTTTTATTTTGCAGGTAATTCCATATATTTGTAGAATAATGAGGAAATAACAGGAAAATATAAGGTTTTACAAGACATAGAAATGGGTGATATTATGGAAGTTAGGTTTAAAGAGAATAAAAAACTGTATAAAATCTATGAGTATAGCATGGTGAGTTTAGCCTTAATTGTAGTTTCTATATTAATATTTGAGCTCATGTTTAATTTATCAGAATCAGCAAGTAGAGTGCTTTACCTACTGGATAATGCAATACTAGGAGTTTTCATAGTAGATTATATATTAAGATTGATAGTTTCAACAAACAAGAAAGTATTTATCAAGAAAAATGTATTAGATTTGATTGCTATAATGCCTTTTTCCTCTATATTTAGAGCTTTTAGATTAGCAAGGCTAGTAAGATTAGCGAGGTTATCTAAATTCAATAGATTGATAAGAGCAAGTGTTTGGCTAGGAAGATTCAAGGATAAACTCTTGGTTTTCGTTAAAACAAACGGTTTGATTTATATGATTGTGGTTACGATGCTTATGATATTAGTAGGTGCAACAGGTATATACTTATTAGGTGAAATGAGTTTTGTGGACGGAATTTGGTGGGCTTTTGTTACAGCCACAACAGTCGGTTATGGTGACATATCACCAGTGAGTTTAGGAGGACGGGTACTGGCAGGAGTATTAATGTTAGTTGGAATTGGTTTTATCGGAATGCTAACGGGAACAATTGCTACTTATTTTTTAGCTGGTGATAAAAGAGTCCAAAAAACATACAAAGATGAAATGCTAGATTTAGTTAAAGATAAATTGAATAATTTTGAAGAGCTAACATCCGATGATATTGATGATATTCATTTTGTGCTTAAAGGATTAAAGAATAAGAGTTGAAATACATAGTAGTTCACAATAGCTTTATTTCTTGATAGCTTCAAATTTCGACAATCTAAGCAGAAATGATTGTATAAGATGTAAATATAACTAAGAAGGGGTGTGTAAGTCTGTGAAAAAGTCGAAAAAATTAATTCTTTTAGTCGTTACAATTTTATTATTAAGTCTTGCTATGACAACCAGTGTCTTTGCATCGGATATCAAAGTAACGATAAATAACACATATTTAAATTTTGAACAACCACCAGTTGTTGAAAAGGGGAGAACGTTAGTACCTTTAAGAGCAATATTTGAAGCACTAGGTGCTAAAGTAGATTGGGAGGACTCCACTAGGACTATAACTGGAACCAAAGATTCTACTGTCGTAAGGCTACAACTAGGAAATAGCACTGCCACTGTAAATGGTACGAACATAACCCTACAAGTTCCTGCTACCTCAGTTAATGGACGTACTGTCGTTCCTACACGTTTTATTGCTGAAAGCTTAGGAGCTAATGTTGATTGGGACGGAACAACAAGAACTGTAATTATTACGACTGGTGAGAATATAAAAGAACCAACGCCACAACCAACACCTGAACCAGCACCAATATATTTAGGGCGGATTAATATCAATACTGCAAGTCTACAAGAATTACAAGAAATAATTCATATTAATGAAGTGAGGTCAAAGCAATTAGTAGAGTTAAGGCCATTTACTTCAATTAATGATTTAACTAAAATAAGTGGTATTGCTGATGTTAGACTTAAAGATATTATTGAACAAGGGAAAGCTTATGTTGACTAAAGGGATTATAGATTTGTTATAAGGAAGTGAGGTAATGCAACTAGAAGTATGGTGGTATACTCACTTGAGCAAAAATAGAACAGAATAGCCTACTACTTATTCCATGTGCGAGTAGGCATAATACTAGTTAATATACACCAATGGATATGGTCTATTCATTACACATCGCAGTAGGAATACATAAGCGTGGTTAGAACCGTATTTATAGTGCTACTGTGTATATAGCTATCAACTATCTCATGTTGAAAAGAAACAAACTGATATATCTAAACCGTAGTCTACTTAAAAATCGTAGACACCTTTGATAAACTCTATCAATCAATACTTCGCCGTATTACCGAATATTATGAGTGTTGGGGCCATGGGAGACGAAAGAACCTCAATTGCCATTCATGCCATTACAAGCTCAGATGCCATGACCGCTGATTGGGCTCGAATCCCCTTTGAGGTTTTAGAAAATATGTCTAGACGGATTGTGAACGAAGTCCAGGGAGCCAACCGTATTGTCTATGTATTACGTCGAAGCCTCCAGCAACTGTGGAATGGGAGTAGGCATTAAAACGAATTATTAAACCGTTAAATCGATTGAACATACGCATTAAGTCATATGAAATAATAAAATAACAAAATAATATTCGATTTTCTATTGACCTTTTAAATTCGATTTGGTATCATTAAGTTGTAATTAGCTCAGTCGAAAATTGAAGACTCATATAATGTCGATAATAGGGTTCGACAGTTTCTACAGGATCACCGAAAATGATTCTACTATGAGTGAAAGTGTACCTAGGGTTCCGTTCTTCTTATATGATACATGAGAGAAGAAGCAGGTCCGAGCGGTACAAGCATATCATATGCGACACCGAAGGGATAAAAGCCCAGGCGGATAGGTTTCACTTCGAAAGAAAACCTATCCGACTGGGTTTTTCTATGTGTATTTTTTTATTGCTAGTAAACTTATTGCATAAGAAATCGCATATTCCTAAATAATAAAAAATGAGTACATATCCGTTTTTCACATAAGGGGAGGATGGCATCCAATGAACAGAATACAAACATCTACATGGGATTTAGAAAGAATCTTGAAACTAAAAGAACATCAAACCAACTGTAGAGAAACCAGAGGGTGTACATCCCACAGTACATCTACTGGTATTTTTAATCATACTGAGATTTTTTTGTTACTACATTAATTAATGGCAGCTAAGTGTTCTTAGCTGCTTTTCTTTCACAAAAGTTCAATAGAAGGAGGGGGAAAATGCTAGAAAATGACATTAATCACATTAAAATAGGGATAATCGGTGGTGGTCAGCTAGGAAAAATGATGATCCTAGAGGGGCAAAAAATGGGTCTACAGTTTATTATATTAGATCCGGACTCTCATTGCCCAGCGGCCCCCATTGCAGATGAACAGATTGTTGCAGACTTCTATGATCAGGAGAAGATTGAAGCCTTAGCAGAGAGTTGTCATATATTGACCTATGAGTTTGAACATATCGATGCCGATGTATTGATCTCCCTCCAGGAGAAGGGTTATATGATTGAACCGGCTCCCCAAATTTTAAAGGTCATTCAGGACAAATATGAGCAAAAAAAACGACTAAGGGACAATGACATTCCTGTAGGAGATTTCAAAAAAGTGTATAGCATAGGGGACATTTACGAAGCCATTGAGGATTTCCAGCTACCAATCCTATTGAAAAGCTGTCGAGGTGGATATGATGGGAAGGGAAACTACTTGATCAATGATCTGGATGAAGTGGAATTGGCATATAAAAGCCTAGGTAATGGACAAGCTGATCTAATGGTGGAAGCCTTTGTTCCCTTTGAGAAAGAGATTTCGGCCATTGTGGCTAGGGGCATAAATGGGGAAATAAAGGTATTCCCAATGGCGGAGAACATTCATGTAGACAACATTTTGAATACAACCATATTTCCGGCTCAGATTAGTCAAAGGGCAGAAGACCAAGCTAAAGAAGTGGCTATGAAGACCATGGAAATGCTAAAAGGTGTAGGGGTATTTTGTGTCGAAATGTTTATAGACAAAGACGAACGTGTTTTAGTCAATGAAATTGCGCCACGGACTCATAACTCTGGACATTTCACCATAGAAGCCTGCGTCACCTCTCAATTTGCTCAACAGTTACGTTGTCTTTTAGGACTTCCCTTAGGGGATGTGGGACTACTGAGCTCAGGTGTTATGGTTAATCTACTAGGAGAAAACAAACAAAGGGGCCCAGCTAAAATGATTGGGGTAGCTGAAGTATTGAAAATCCCTGGGGTGTTTCTACACTATTATGGAAAGACAGAGACTTCTCCACAACGGAAAATGGGGCATGTAACCATATTGGGAAGTAGTATTGATGAGGCCATGGAAAAGGCAGTGGATGTGAGAAAGCTTTTGAGGGTGGTGTCTCAGGACAAGAATGATTAAAGTTTGGGTTGTCTTTACATCTTATAGAGTTTTAATTGTTTATAGATAATATAAGTAATTTTTTCAAATAAGAGGAAATGATAGGAGGTTTGTCTATGTTAGATCCAGTGGTGAGTATTATTATGGGAAGTGATTCTGACTTGCATGTGATGAAAGAGGCGGCTGAGATATTAGAATATCTTGAGGTTTCCTTTGAATGTCGTATCGTGTCTGCCCATAGAACCCCTCATGGAATGATTGAATTTGCACAGGAGGCAGAGGGACGAGAGATTCAAGTGATTATTGCAGGAGCAGGAGGGGCAGCCCATCTTCCGGGCATGGTGGCAGCGCTAACTACGTTACCAGTCATCGGTGTTCCTGTGAAAAGCAAGTCATTAAATGGTGTCGATTCCCTACATTCCATTGTACAGATGCCTCCTGGAATCCCCGTGGCCACAGTTGCCATCGACGGTGCAAAAAATGCAGGGATTTTGGCAGCACAAATTATTGCTTTACAGGATGAAAACATCAGGAAAAACTTAAAAAGATATAGAGTTGAACTAGAAAAAATGGTTCAAGACAAGGCAAATCGCCTAGAAGAAGTCGGTTATCGAGAGTATACTTTGTAAAGGGGTGTCGGCATGGAACAATTGGAAAAGTTAGAGATGCTTTATGAAGGAAAGGCAAAAAAAGTCTACGGAACACAAAATGTAGATCAAGTCATTGTTGAATATAAGGATGATGCAACAGCCTTTAATGGTGAAAAAAAGGGGACAATTGAAACAAAGGGTATTGTCAACAATCAAATGTCAGCCATTATTTTTGAAATGCTTACAACAATGGGAATTGAAAATCACTTTGTTAAGCTTTTAAGTGAACGAGAGATGCTTGTGAAGTCCGTCAAGATACTTCCAGTGGAGGTCATCATTAGAAACATTGCAGCAGGTTCCATGGCAAAAAGACTGGGTATTGAAGAAGGACATGTTTTAAAATCAACGGTGTTAGAGTTTTGCTATAAAAATGATGAGCTAGGAGATCCTTTGATCAACGAATATCACATCGAAGCATTGGGATTTGCAACTAAAGAAGAAATTGAAAGCATTAAAGCCATGACATTTCAGATAAATGAAATACTAAAGGAATTTTTCCTAACCAAGGACCTAAAGCTAGTGGATTTCAAGCTAGAGTTTGGATTATATAAAGGAATGGTTATTTTAGCAGATGAAGTGTCACCTGACACTTGTCGGCTATGGGATGTTCACACCAATGAGAAATTAGATAAGGATCGATTTAGAAGGGATTTAGGAAATGTCAAGGAAGCCTATGAGGAAATACTAAGAAGATTAAAATAAGGAGGCGTTAATAATGAAGGTAAATATATTTGTGACTTTGAAGGATAGTATTGCAGATCCACAGGGGAATGCCATCCATGGTGCCTTAAAGCAACTGGATTATAAGAATGTGGAGGATGTTCGAATCGGAAAGTTAATTGAAGTGGTCTTAGGAGATATTTCTAAGGAGGAGGCTGAAAAGCAGCTTCAAGAGATGTGTAAGAAGTTATTAACCAATCCAGTAATTGAAAATTATCGATATGAATGGGTAGACTAAGGGAGGGCTAAAAATGCGTTTTGGAATTGTTGTTTTTCCAGGATCTAATTGTGATATTGATTGTTACTATGTGTTAAAGGATGAACTTCAGCAGGAAGTTGAATATATATGGCATGAGGAAGAGCTTAAAGAAGGTTTTGATTGTATTATTTTACCTGGTGGATTTTCCTATGGCGACTATTTACGATGTGGGGCGGTGGCACAATTTTCTAAGGTAATGGAAGGGGTCAAGGTCTATGCCCATGCAGGTGGTTTAGTTGTGGGGATCTGTAACGGATTTCAAATCCTAACTGAAGCAGGATTATTGCCCGGGGCATTGGTTCGTAATAAGGGGTTGAAGTTTATTTGTGATACAACGCCTTTAAAGGTAACGGAAGCAAATAGTCCCTTTACCAATCAATATCAAAAGGGTGAAGTGATACAGATTCCAATTGCCCATGGAGAAGGAAATTATGTGGTGGATGAGGTCACACTAGCAGAAATGAAAACAAAGGGACAAATCCTCTTTACCTACGGTGAAAATCCTAATGGATCCACGGGGGATATTGCAGGAATCTGTAATGAAGGAAAAAATGTAATGGGGTTGATGCCTCATCCTGAACGGGCATCGGAAGCACTATTAGGCAATGTAGATGGCAAGAAATTTTTCCAATCAATCATGCATTACCTAGAGGGAGGGAAAAATAATGACTAATCAATATGAAGCAGTGGGCTTAAAGGCAAAGGAATATGAGGGAATCGTTGAAATGCTAGGGAGAGAGCCCAATGAGCTGGAATTGAACTTATATGGGGTCATGTGGTCAGAGCATTGTAGCTATAAGCATTCAAGATCAATGTTTAAGCATTTTCCAACCTCAGGGCCAAGTGTATTGCAGGGACCTGGAGAAAATGCTGGTATTGTCGATATTGGGGATGGATTAGCCATTGCCATGAAAATAGAAAGCCATAATCATCCTTCGGCAATTGAGCCCTATCAAGGGGCTGCCACTGGAGTGGGGGGAATCATCCGAGACATATTTGCCATGGGAGCAAGACCCATTGCACTTTTAAACTCCTTGAGATTCGGTGAGTTAGAGGGAGATGCAAGGGTGAAGTATTTACTAGAGGGCGTTGTGGAAGGAATCGCTGGATATGGGAATTGTATGGGCATCCCTACGGTGGGAGGAGAAGTGTACTTTAATCAATCCTATAGAGGAAATCCCCTGGTCAATGCCATGTGTGTCGGGCTGATAGAACATGATGCCATTCATCGTGGAACTGCATCGGGAGTGGGAAATTCCATTATGTATGTAGGGGCGGCTACGGGAAGAGATGGTATTGGCGGTGCTAGCTTTGCTTCTGCCACATTAACAGAGGAATCTGAGGAAAAAAGAGCAGCAGTTCAGGTAGGGGATCCCTTCATGGAGAAATTATTGTTGGAAGCTTGCCTAGAGCTATTAAAAACAGGATCCATTATTGGCATTCAAGATCTAGGGGCTGCGGGATTAGTCTCTGCCTGCTGCGAAACAGCTACCCGTGGAGAAGGGGGCATGGAAATTGATGTATTAAAAGTACCAAGGAGAGAGACAGGGATGGTACCGGTAGAAGTGATGATTTCTGAGTCTCAGGAGCGAATGCTCTTAATCGTAGAACGTGGCAGAGAAGAAGAAGTCAATGAAATTGTGAAAAAGTGGGGATTACACTCTGTGATCATTGGCCGAGTCACCAATGATGATAAATTAAGAATATTTGAAGGAGACAAAGTGGTGGGAGAAATACCGGCCGAGAGTCTAGATTCTTCAGGGGCACCAAGATATGAACCAGATTACGCACCACCAGCTGATTTAGCAGAGCTACAAAAACTAGACATAGAATCAATTCCAGAGCCTAGGGATCTCTCAAGTACACTCCGTAAGCTATTAGCCTCGCCAAATATTGCAAGCAAAGAGTGGATTTATCGACAATATGATCATATGGTGAGAACAAATACAGTGATAAAGCCGGGATCCGATGCTGCGGTCTTAAGAATACGTGGTACTAAAAAAGGAATCGCCCTAACAACGGACTGTAACAGTCGATATTGCTATTTGGACCCACGGGAAGGAAGCAAAATCGCTGTAGTAGAAGCAGCTCGAAACATCGTATGCAGTGGGGGGAAACCCATTGCCATTACAGATGGATTGAATTTTGGAAGTCCAGAGACACCTGAAGGATACTGGCAGTTTAGAGAAAGTGTTCTAGGACTTAGTGAAGCCTGCCGTGAAATGGATACACCAGTCATAAGTGGCAATGTGAGTTTCTATAACCAAACTGAAAAAGGAAGCATTCACCCCACACCAATCGTGGGAATGGTGGGGCTCATAGAGGATATATCGAAGACATGCACCATGGCATTTAAAGAAGCGGGAGACATCATAGTACTATTAGGCCAAACAAAGGCTGAGATTGGTGGCAGTGAATATTTGGCTTCTATTCATGGTCAGGAAAAAGGAAAGATTCCTCATTTGAATTTATCCTTAGAGAAACGATTACAAAAAGAGGTATTGGCATTAATCCAAGGTGATCTTGTACAATCAGCCCATGATCTAAGTGAGGGTGGTTTAGCAGTTGGGGTGGCAGAATGTGCCATTGCTGGGGGGATA
Organism: Alkaliphilus metalliredigens QYMF; assembly: GCF_000016985.1. Classification (NCBI taxonomy): domain Bacteria; kingdom Bacillati; phylum Bacillota; class Clostridia; order Peptostreptococcales; family Natronincolaceae; genus Alkaliphilus; species Alkaliphilus metalliredigens. Next base: position 957,469 of record NC_009633.1, read on the forward strand.
GGAGCAAGGGTTGAAGTCAACACTGAGCTCAGAAATGACATTGTCTTATTTAGTGAGAGCCAATCGCGATTTTTAATGACAATAAAGCCAGAACATTTAGAAACAGTACAGGAAAGACTAAAACAATCAAACATTCCCCATGAGCAATTGGGAACTGTAATAGGAAATGAGCTGCAAATGCAGATCAATGGAAATGTTGTGGTCAAGGAGTCTATTGGAGAACTGGAAGAAATATGGAGAGGGGCATTGCAATGTTTAATGGAGTCCATGAAGATCGATTAAGAGAAGAATGTGGTGTGATCGGGATCTTTAATAGAGATGAAAAGCATTTAGCAAAGCAACTGTATTACGGACTTTATGCCCTACAACATCGGGGGCAAGAGAGTGCTGGAATTGCAACAACAGATGGCAAACAGACCCGTTGTCATAAGGGAATGGGTTTGGTGCCAGAGGTTTTCAATGAAGAGGATTTAAAAAGACTACCTGGAACCATTGGGATTGGACATGTACGCTACTCCACAGCGGGAGAAAGTCAAGCAGTCAATGCACAGCCCCTAGTGGCGAAGTATCGAGGGGGGAGTATTGCCCTGGCCCACAATGGGAACCTAGTCAATGCAGCTCTTCTGAGAAAAAAGCTAGAAGAAGATGGGGTTATATTTCAGACAACAATAGACAGTGAGGTGATTGTGAACCTTATTGCCCGTTATAGTCGAGATGGAATCGTGGAGGCCATTGAAAGAACCATGGATTTGATCAAGGGAGCCTATGCCCTTGTGATGATGACAGATAAGAGTTTGATTGGTGTTAGAGATCCCTTGGGATTAAGACCCCTTTGTTTAGGAAAAAAGGATGAGGGCTATGTGCTAGCATCTGAAAGCTGTGCTTTAGAGACCATAGGGGCCACTTTGATACGGGATATTGAACCGGGAGAGATGGTATTGATCAATGGAGATCAGGTTGAAAGTCATCGCATTGCCAAGGAAAAAAGTAGGGCTTCCTGTATTTTCGAGTATGTCTATTTTGCCCGTCCTGACAGCCAAATTGATGGGGTACATGTCTATGAAGCAAGAATTGAAACCGGAAAAATGTTAGCAAAGGAGCACCCCGTTGAGGCAGACATTGTCATTGCAGTTCCAGATTCATCTATTGCTGCTGCCTTGGGATATTCTAAAGCCTCAGGCATTCCATTTGTTGAAGGATTGATTAAAAATAGATATGTAGGTCGAACATTTATTCAACCAGATCAAGCTACACGAGAAGCTGCTGTTAACTTGAAGCTCAGTCCTGTCCGTAGTAACATCCAGGGAAAGAGAATTATTCTTGTGGATGACTCCATTGTGAGGGGCACAACAAGTCAACGAATCGTTAGGATGCTGAAAAATGCAGGAGCCAAGGAGGTTCATATGCGAATCAGTTCCCCACCGGTGGCCTATAGCTGCTACTTTGGTATTGATACCCCAGATCGTGAAAAATTAGTAGGAGCCACCCATACTGTAGATGAAATTTGCCGTAAAATTGGTGCCGATAGCTTAAGATATATTAGTGTTGAGGGTTTGGTTCAAGCCACAGGCCTTCCAAAGGAGCATTTTTGTTTAGCGTGCTTTAATGGACGTTATCCAATCGAAGTACCAGAGTCATCTAATGAAAAAATGTTTAAGAGATGGGAAGGTGATGGCAATGCCTAAGTTAACCTATGAAGAAGCCGGAGTCAATGTGCAAGAAGGACAAAGGGCTGTGAATCTAATGAAGGAATCAGTGAAAAGCACATTTACAAAGGGTGTGTTAGGAGACATCGGTGGTTTTGGAGGGCTCTTTGCCCTGGATCCAAGGGAGATGGAAAAACCCATTTTAGTTGCAGGGACCGATGGCGTTGGGACAAAGCTTAAGCTGGCCTTTATGATGAACCGACATGATACAATAGGAGAAGATTGTGTGGCCATGTGTGTAAATGATATTTTATGCCAAGGAGCCAAACCCCTCTTTTTTCTGGATTATATTGCAACAGGTAAACTCAAAGCGGAAGTGGTAGCAGAAATTGTACAAGGAATTGCCAATGGATGCAAGAAAGCAGGTTGTGCCCTAATTGGAGGAGAAACAGCAGAGATGCCAGGATTTTATCAAAAGGGTGAATATGATGTGGCGGGATTTACTGTTGGAATGGTAGAGGAGAAAAACTTGATTACGGGAAAAGAAATTAGCCAGGGAGACATCATGATTGGGATTTCTTCTAGTGGTGTTCATAGCAACGGATTTTCATTGGTTAGGAAGCTCTTCTTTGAAGACAAACAATATTCAGTGGATCAATATGTGGATGGCCTAGGGGAAACATTAGGAGAGGCCCTTCTCAGACCAACTAAAATATATGTTAAACCGATTCTAGAGGTATTACAGCAGGAGAAAATCAAGGGAATGGTCCACGTCACTGGAGGCGGTTTTTATGAGAATATTCCCCGGATATTACCTGAAGGAATCGATGCCAATGTTCATTTAGATACATGGCAGGCACCTCCGATTTTTCAGTTTATTCAACAAGAAGGACAAATCGAGCAAGATGAAATGTTCTCTACATTTAATATGGGGATTGGCATGATAGTAGTGGTTGAAAGGTCTGCTGGGGAAAAGGTAGTGCAGTTATTACAAGAGTTAGGTGAAGAGGCATCCATCATTGGTGAAATGGTAAGGGGAAGCAAACAGGTGGTACTATGTCAAAAATAAAAATAGCAGTTCTGATCTCAGGTGGAGGAAGTAATCTTCAGGCCTTAATCGAAGCCAGTCAAAGCTGGGAAGATTTAGCTGAAATCACTTTAGTGGTTTCTAGTCAAGAAGATGCCTATGGATTACAACGAGCTAGAAAATATAATATCCCCACCGTGGTTTTATCTAAAAAGAGATATGCTAGTGCAGAAGAACGTGAACAAAGACTTTTAGATTTATTAGAAGAACATTCAATTGATCTAATGGTGTTAGCTGGGTATTTAGCCATGGTGCCTCGAAGGATTGTTGAGAGATATGAAAATCGTATGATGAATATTCACCCATCCCTACTGCCAAGCTTTTCTGGAAAAGGATATTATGGGATTAAAGTCCATGAAGAGGCATTGGATCGGGGAGTGAAAGTAACGGGAGCAACTGTTCACTTTGTCAATGAGATCACCGATGGAGGACCTATCATTTTACAGAAAACCATTGAAGTCAATTTTGAGGATGACGCATTGACCCTGCAAAAAAGGGTTTTAGAGATAGAGCATGAAATACTGCCTAAGGCCGTGAAGCTTTTTGCTGAAGGAAAAATTGAAGTGATCAATAATAAGGTAAAAATAAATGGTGAGGTGAAGCCAAATGAAACGTGTATTGATTAGTGTTTCTAATAAAGAGGGGATTATTCCCTTTGCAAGGAAGTTAGTCCACCTGGGAATTGAAATTATATCCACTGGTGGGACTGCTACGCTTTTAAGAGAAGCGGAAATTGATGTGATGGAGGTATCAGAGTTGACTGGATTTCCTGAATGCCTAGAGGGAAGAGTCAAAACCCTACATCCTGTGGTACATGGAGGGATTCTTGCTGATCGAAGTAAAGACAGTCATATGAAGACCTTAGAAGAATTGAAGATCAAGCCTATTGATTTAGTGGTCATTAATTTGTATCCATTTAAAGAAACCATTCAAAAGAAAAATGTGACATTAGAGGAAGCCATTGAAAATATCGACATTGGTGGTCCCACCATGCTACGTGCGGCTGCTAAAAACTATCGCCATGTGACGGTGATAACGAACCCGGAGGATTATCATGCCGTGTTAGAGGAGATTGAAGCAAAGGGAAATACTGAAGAAACAACACGTTATGAACTAGCAAAAAAGGTGTTTCAGCATACAAGTCAGTATGACACACTGATTGCTGGTTATTTAGGTAAAGATGAACTGGTCTTTCCAGAACAGTTAACTGTTACCTATGAAAAGGTACAAGATTTAAGATATGGTGAAAATCCTCATCAAAAAGGAGCCTTTTACAGGGAAATTGGATGTGAAGAAGGGACCCTGGCCTCGGCAAAGCAACTACAGGGGAAGGAATTATCCTTTAATAACATCAATGATGCCAATGGTGCATTGGCTTTATTAAAGGAGTTCCAAGAGCCTACCGTGGTAGCCGTAAAGCATACAAATCCTTGTGGAGTGGCCTCGGCTAAAAATATTGACGAAGCATGGGACAAGGCCTATGCTGCAGACCCAACCTCAGTGTTTGGTGGTATTATTGCGGCAAATCAAGTCATTGACGCTGAAACCGCTACAAAGCTCCTTGAGGTCTTTTTAGAGGTGGTGATCGCCCCGGGTTACACACCTGAAGCCTTAGTATTATTCAAGCAAAAGAAGAATCTAAGGGTGTTGGAATTATCATCAATCCTAGCTGAACCTAAAGGACAGATGGATATGAAAAAGGTATTAGGCGGTCTACTGATACAAGAATACAATACAGGACTTATTGGTAATTTGAAGACTGTCACTGAGAAGGAGCCCACTACTGAAGAAATAGAGGATTTACTCTTTGCTTATAAAGTTGTGAAGCACACGAAGTCAAATGGGATTGTTGTGGTAAGGAATCAACAAACCCTGGCCATTGGACCAGGGCAAACCAGCCGTATTTGGGCATTGGAAAATGCCATTGGAAATTGTATTCATCCATTAGAAGGCAGCGTATTGGCCTCGGATGCTTTCTTTCCTTTTAAGGATTGTGTAGAAGTCGGGGCAAAGGCCGGTATCAAGAGTATCATTCAGCCAGGAGGTTCCATGAGGGATCAAGAGTCTATAGACGCTTGTAATGAACGTGGGATGGCTATGGTATTTGCGGGAGTGAGGCATTTTAAACACTAGATAGATCGTTTGCTTAATGATTTAATAAAAAATGCACAGGCTAGGGTTTCGCCTATGAATAACGCCAATAGATTGTGAAGGAGATGTTGATTAATGAAGGTTTTAGTGATTGGTAATGGGGGACGTGAGCATGCAATTATCTGGAAGCTCAACCAAAGTCCTGATGTAAAGGAAATATTCTGTGCCCCAGGCAATCCTGGGATCGGTAAAATTGCAAAAAATGTTGATATTGATCCTGATGATATACAGAAACTCGTCGAATTTTCCCGGGAAATAAATATTGATTTAACAATTGTGGGACCAGAAGCACCTTTGGTGGAAGGAATAGTGGAAGTCTTTCAAGAATCAGGTTTAAAAATCATTGGTCCCAGTAGTCATGCAGCTCAGTTGGAGGGAAGTAAATCCTTTGCAAAGGCGTTTCTCAAAAAGTATAAAATTCCTACGGCACTGTCCCATGAGGTGACTGATCTTGCGGAAGGGAAAAGTATATTATCTAACTACACATTTCCTGTTGTCATTAAAGCAGATGGATTGGCCGGGGGTAAGGGTGTGTTCATTTGCCAAAGTGAAGGTGAAGCCATAGAACAGCTACGGTTGTTGCTAGAAGAGAACGTGTTAGGGAAAGCGGGGCAAAGGGTTGTTATCGAAGAGTTTTTGGAAGGAATAGAAGTCTCTATTCTATGCTTTGTAGATGGGAAAACCATTAAGCCAATGATTAGCAGCCAGGATCATAAACAGATTTTTGAAGGTAATCGAGGACCTAATACCGGTGGTATGGGGACTTGTGCACCTAATCTACTCTATACAGAAGAAATTGCCAAAAGGGTAGAAAAAGAAATCTTGATGCCAACACTAGGAGGAATTCAAGCAGAGGAGATGGATTATCGGGGGATTATATTTGTGGGGATCATGCTCACAAATGAGGGACCAAAGGTGTTGGAATATAATGTGCGCTTTGGTGATCCTGAAACCCAAGTCGTCTTACCCTGTCTGAAGACGGATTTATTAAGCATATTTTTGCATGTGGAGTCTGGGCGGTTGGGAGAGCTGGAAATACAGTGGCAGGATGCCTATGCTCTCTGTGTTGTTTTAGCTTCAAAGGGCTATCCTGAGGACTATGAAAAGAACAAAGAAATCACAGGAATAGAAAAAATAGAAGATGAGATACTACTTTTTCACAGTGGAACTGTGGAAAGAGAAGGAAAGCTATACACCAATGGGGGACGTGTACTAGGTGTCACAGTGGTGGCGGAGAACCAGAAGGTTGCACAAAAGAAAGTGTATGAAAATATTGATAAAATTCACTACCATGGCAAGACATATCGTCGTGATATAGGACAAGTCATATTGTAGTTTGAATCATAATAGTATAAAACAAAGTAGGGGTGATCTGAGGTCTCCCCTACTTTGGTGTTGTCAGCCGAATCCAAGGCTTTAGTATGGTACTCAGATGCTGTAGAAGGTTAATTTGGGTTGTAAAGAGTTTATTGCCTAATTGATTATTTAGGGCACCCACAAAGTAATCATAATCTTGGTTGCTCATCTTTTCTAATGCTCTCCGCAATACCAGGGAACTTTCATAGCTTTTTATCAGATGATGTGACAGCTTTTCATATTGTCCCATACCTGCTAAATCCTGGGCTGCATAGATACCGGTTAAAAGAGAAGAAAACTGACCAAACCCTAAAAATGGCATCAAGGAACAAAAACAGTTTCCTGTAAAAAAGGTATTGCCAATCCGCCCATGCTCACTACGGCCAATAATATAATTTGTCACGTTGAATTCATCCACGGGTGTAAGGGATGAAAATCCCTCCTTTTGTAGTAGTTTCTGGAACCTCTCCCATAACTGGTCTAAGTCTTGTACTTCGTTTTCTGGGTAGTTAGGGAAGGCAATGGTTGCATTGGCTTCCTCATGGGACAATGGAATCAGATAGGCATATCCCTTAGGAGCAACATCGTGATTTAACCAAGCATACACTGTGTTGACGTCAAAGGAGCCCCGGTAGATGGAACCCTTTAAACGGACAGTTAAGTCCTGGCGGTAATTCCCTAGTTTCATGGGATAGGAACCATCCCCAGGAGACATGATCACATGTGAATATGTAGCAAGTAGATCCTCATAGGTAGAATCTGAATTAAAAAAGAAATTTGAAGTGACTTGTTTAGATAATTGTGATTCCCAGGCTAAGGGATGACGACCCCGAATAGATGAAAAACCAAGATTACCTTCTATTGTGGCGCGACTTTTTTCTGAAATTAAAACAAGTTTTTTAATATTGGCAGTAGGTTGTAGGAAAACATGATGTTTTTCTGATAGATAGGCAACCGAATCTTGAATGGGACGGTTAAGAATATCCAATACAATTTCACCATTAATAAAACGGTCACCAACACATCTGCGATTTTCATAAATATCCGGATAGATGCCATGCTGTTCTAACGTGATGGCACAGCTTAAGCCTGATAAACCAGCCCCCATAATAGCAACCTTCAAAGAACTCACCTCATTTATAAGTTATTCAAATTTCTTAGTCGTATTGTCGACATTTGTTGTGTCTTGTCCTAAAATATGGGGTAACTCATCTCCATAGAATAAACTACTATCAAAATAATCCACATTACGAATCATGTCTAATGGCATCACATAACCCAGCTGATGATTTTCAGTTATTTTATATTTTTTTCCTAAATAACTGGCATCTAGTTTTAGCTTGAAATTTTTGAATCGGTCTCTATTATGATGTTTCAATTTTTTACCTCCTCACGATTAATATGATATTGAGATATAGTCCTTCTATCAGTATGTGTTAATAGAGAAAAATTACAGAATGAAATGATATCCTAATTTACCTTGTTTATGAAATGTTAACAAAGAGAAAAAAGCGACAATCTAAAAATGATATAAGATTTTAAAGGATAATGTGATTTAATGGAGAACTAATTCAATATAGCAATTCAATCATTGAAGTAAAATTGATCATAATTTAAGGGAAAGTCAAAGGACTTCCCTTGAGTTAAGTCGGGTTTTCACTTCAAATCAGATAGGAGTGAACAACATGAAAATTGGTATTATCGGTGCAGGAGCAGGGGGAACTTCGATTTTCAAGTCTTTAAATAAGCTAGAGAAAATAAAGGTCGTGGGGATTGCGGATATTAATGTGGATGCGCCAGGGATGAAATTAGCACAAGAGCTAGGGATATACCATAGTACAAGTATTGAAGCATTACTACAAAAAGAAATGGATTTACTTATTGAGGTGACTGGAGTACCCGCGGTTCAAGTGCAAGTAGACCGTCACAATATTAATGGAGCTAGGGTAGTAGCTAGTGATGTGGCGCAATTAATGATGCTTTTAGTGGAGACAGAAGAGGGATTAACGGAGCAGTTGGAGAATCAACTAAAGGAAATTAATCACTTAAGCCATGTGACACAAAAAGGGGTTGCTAAAATGCAAGACAGCATTGATAATACCACTAATTTAAGTGCTGTGCTTGATACCTTTGCTCAAAATACCATTGAACATGTAAAGGAAACTGACCAAATCATTCGATTTATTGAAAAAATCACACAGCAAACTAACATCCTCGGGTTAAATGCTTCTATTGAAGCTGCTAGAGCTGGAGATCAAGGAAAAGGATTTGCCGTGGTGGCCAAGGAAGTTCAAAAGCTTGCCAATAACAGTCAGGAATTTACACAAAAGATTGGAAGTATTTTAAATAAAATTAAGGAAGAGGTATTTGCTGTTTCTACTGAAATTGAATCTTTACATCATGTTGCCCAAGAGCAAAAACAAGTAGGAGAAGATTTAGCAACGGCAATTGATAGCCTATCTAATAATATTAAAAATAATTAAAGCTGTTATTATATAAAAAGAGGCAGGGGATGATTGAACACCCACTACCTCTTTTATTTAAGCACTTGAAATTTTTAATACAGAATAGTTAAAGATTTTAGTTCTTTTCTATAATTCCCACTCCAACTGATTAGGTATAGGTGAATCTTAATATAATTAACAATTCCTAAGATATTCGAGGGTTTGAGTTAGAGTAAACAAAGTAAAGGTTAAAAAGCGGGCACAATAGCACCTTTATACTCACTCTGGATAAAATCTCTAACAGCAGAGCTGGTGAGTACTTCAACCAATTTCTGGATTTTTTCTTCTGATTCATTTCCAGGAACAATAGTTACAATATTGGCGTAGGGTGAATTTGAATCCTCCAAAAGCAAGGAATCATTTACAGGATTTAAGGATGCTTCTAAGGCATAGTTAGTGTTAATAATAGCAGCATCAACATCATCTAAAGAACGAGGGATTTGTGGCGCTTCAAGGGCAATGAATTTAAAGTTTTTAGGGTTTTCACTAATGTCATGTTCTGTAGCTAATAAATCTGTGTCATCATCTAATTGAATGACTCCATAATTAGCTAACAATAAAAGTGCTCTCCCGCCATTGGTTGGATCATTAGGAATTGCAATGGTAGCGCCATCTTGCAATGCTTCTAGGGAATCTACTTTTTTAGAATATAATCCTAAAGGTTCCACATGGGTTTTTGCAACATCCTTTAGTTGAATATTGTTATTCTCAGCAAATGTCTCCATATAAGGAACATGCTGAAAAAAGTTGGCGTCAATTTCGCCATCGTGTAAAGCTAAATTAGGTGTTGTGTAGTCTGTAAACTCAACAATTTCTAAGTCGACGCCCATATCTAATAGAATAGGCTTAATAAAATTTAAAATTTCAGAATGGGGGACAGGTGTGGCACCAACCCTTAACTTGACAGTCTCAGGAGCCTCATCTGTTGAGACAACCTCATCCTTTGCCTTTGTGGTGCATCCAACAATCAACGTAATAAGTAATAGACCAATAATTGATAAAAATAAACGTTTTTTCATTTCACTACCTCCTAGATAAATTTTTGGAATAATAATTTCCTGTAATTTGTACAATTTGAACTAGTAAAATAAGCAGAACCACTGTCCAGATCATTACTTCTTTATTATAACGATGAAAACCATAACGAATGGCTAAATCACCTAATCCCCCCCCTCCAACAGCACCTGCCATGGCAGAATAACCGATGACGTTCACAATCGTAATTGTAATTCCTAAAACAATAGAAGGCATGCTCTCGGGGATGAGTACTTTATAAATGATTTGGAATGTACTGGCTCCCATTGCTTGAGAAGCTTCAATCACTCCTTTATCAACCTCCAACAAAGCATTTTCAATAACCCTTGAAAAAAATGGAATGGTTGCGATAGTTAAGGGAACAACGGTAGCAGTGGTACCAATGGAAGTTCCGATTAACAAACGTGTAAAGGGAATCAGGGCAATCATTAAAATAATATAGGGAAAGGAGCGTCCCATGTTAACAATATAGGATAAAACTTGATGAATCCCAATATTCTCCATAATATGTCCTCTCCTTGTGACAACAAGTAAAATGCCTAAAGGTGTACCAACTAAAACGGCAAATAATGTTGACAGGGAAACCATATATAAAGTTTGATGGATTGCAGGAATGAGTAGCATGATTAATCTTTCCATTATAAATTCCCCACCTTTACATTGCTAAAAAAGTCTAAAGGGATTGATTGATCCCTTTGTGAAGAACGACTCCCAAGTAATAAGTTTGTGTACGGATGCCTTGGGTCATTAAAAACTTTTGTGACAAGTCCTGTTTCAACAATCTCGCCATCCTTTAGAACAGCCACACGATGACATACCTGTTTGATGACCTCCATTTCATGTGTAATCAATACAATGGTAATGTTTAGCTTTTCGTTGATTTCCTGCAGGAGATTTAGAATACTCCTACTTGTGATCGGATCTAGGGCAGAGGTGGCCTCATCACTTAATAATATCTTAGGATTAGTTGCTAGGGCCCTGGCGATGGCAACCCGTTGACGTTGACCACCACTTAGTTGTGATGGATAATGCTTGGCTTTATCTTCTAACCCCACTAAGCAAAGTAAGTGTCCCACCCTTTCCTTGATATCAGATTTTTTCATGCCTATGAGCTCAAGGGGGTAAGCAATATTTTGAAATACGTTGCGGCTACTGAGTAGATGATAATTTTGAAAAATCATACCAATGTTTTTACGTACATTTCTTAGTTGGGTAGAAGTAAGTTTCGTTAATTCAATGTGATCGATAGATACTTCTCCGACAGTTGGCCTTTCGAGTAGATTGATGCAGCGTATGAGGGTTGATTTACCTGCTCCACTCAAACCAACGATACCAAATATATCTCCCTTCTCAACGGTAAAATTAATATCCTTCAATGCTTGTACATTACCTTCTTTAGATTCGTAAAGCTTACTTAAGTTACTTAACTGAATCATTCAATCACCTCGCTAAAGTTTTAATTTCATAAAGCAAAAAGAGTAGAACCGTGTGCATAGTAGAACTTTTACTCATATAGCAAAAGAGTATTTTTGCAATAAAAAAGCCACTTTCGCATGAAAGAGGCACCATTAAAAAATAGAGTAATGTCCTCTCTCATCTTTCAACACATAAGTGTTGTTGGAATTAGCACCTTCGAATTGCAAAAACAATTCGTGGTTGCCGGGTTTCATCGGGCCAGTCCCTCCACCTCTCTTGATAAGAGTATAAATCGATATTCAATTTAAAAACAACTATAATATAATTTTCATAGTATGTCAACAAAAATAATAAAAAAGTTTAAAGTAATAAAATCAAAAGAGAAAAGGATTCCCTGGAATAAAGTAGAATAATTAAAGTAATCTATAAATTTGAGGTGAATAGTATGTCCCATCAATCTAGAATTAAGGATGAATTTGCCGACTCTTTGTTTGAGGCTATTTTAAAGCTTGAAACCATGGAAGAATGCTATCGTTTTTTTGAAGACATCTGCACAATTAAAGAAATACAGTCTATTTCTCAACGGCTTGCGGTGGCCAAGCTCTTAAATGCTGGTAAAACCTATAATCATATCGAAGAAAAAACAAAGGCCAGTACAGCAACCATAAGTAGAATCAACCGCTGTTTACATTATGGAGCAGATGGATACAAAATGATATTAGAAAAGTTAGCAGACGAAAAAAAGGAGTAAACTGGTTTTCTTCTTAGAACAAAGAAAAAGCAGGCAATAACACACAGAGGTGTGTTATTGCCTGCTTTTGTTGATGTATAAAATAGGGTTTTGAGGTTTCCTAGCAGTCTAAATGAAAGGCTGAATGAAGTGCATTAACAGCTTTTTTAGCATCTGATTCATCAACAAGACAGGAAATTGTTGAATGAGAATCGGAGCTTTGTAGAATCTGTATATCTTCTGAAGATAACGCACCCACAATGGTAGCCATGACACCAGGAATCCCTGTGATTCGATTACCAACAACGGTTACCTTGCTACAATGTGTTCGTATTTCATGTGAAAAATTCAACTTCTTAAGTTGAATTTGCACAATATTGATCTGCTCTGTACTAATTGTAAAGATTTTTTTGTCTAGAAAAAAGTTAATCATGTCAATGCTTACTTTAGACTCCGCCAAGGTGGACAATAACAAACTATCGTGGGCCAGGTTATTTTCCATGTGAACTGAGACCTGTGAAATGCCATCCTTATGTGTGATGGCTGTTAAAAGATTTTTCTTTGGTTGGGAACAGTACAAAGATTCTTTGTCACCTGTGAAGGAGTGAATTCTAGTCCCTGGATGCTCCGACATGGTATTTCGAATATTCACTGGAATATTCTTTTTTTGAGCAATTTCTACGGCCCGAGGATGAATGACCTTGGCACCCTTTTCAGCCATTTGAAATACCTCATTGTAGTTCACTTGGTCTAGAATTCTAGCTCTTGGAACGACATTTGGGTCAGCTGTCATAATGCCATCGACATCTGTATAAATCTCTACATACTCTGCATTTAAGGCAACTGCCAATGCAGTGGCTGTTGTATCGCTACCGCCTCGACCTAGGGTAGTCACTTCACCCGAAGCTGTGGCCCCTTGAAATCCTGGAACAACAACAATATAATCCTTTTCTAAATAAGAAAGTGATCTCTTCTCATCAATAGCAATGATTTCAGCGTTACTAAAATGATCATCAGTCAAGATCCCTGCTTGGGCACCGGTTAAAACAATTACTTTTTCTCCTAATGCCTCTAATGCTGAGCCTAGAAGGGTGGCAGAAATAATTTCACCACATGACATCAGTAGATCTAATGTTTTAAGACTACAAAGCGGATTTTCTTCTAAAAGCAAGTTTCTTAAGGTATCAGTGGCATAGGCATCACCTTTACGACCTAAGGCTGACACGACTACCACGATGTTTTTCTGTTTTTGTTTTGTTTGCAAAATTTTATTAATTACTTGTGTTCTCCGCTCTTTAGTTGAAACGGAGGTACCCCCAAATTTCTGAACAACAATGTTCACAAAAATCACCCCATATTATTATGAAATTTCATTTCTAAATGAATCATACTATTAAAATATGCTTTCATCTTATTAAATGTTTATGGATTATGTCAATAAAAATTTAAATTTCAACATGCACAATAAGATTGTACCCTTCATAGGATAAAATCACACGAGAAAAGTGAAGTAAGCGGGTAGGGTTGATACAAAAGAAATACATTCATTAATAGAGAGGCACCTTTATGATCACTGACACATAATATGTAGTGAAACAATGAAAGTTAGAAGTAAACACTTTCATGAAGGAGGTGAAGTACATGTCAGAGGTAGCGAGCACAAACGTTTTAGGTGGTTTGTTTGGGAGAGACAGTAGTGTGTTGTTTTTCTTCCTACTACTGGTGGTGATCTTCTGTAGCTGTGGTATATTTAAGGGCGCAGGTGACAGCTTGTTATTCTTCTTCCTATTATTAGCAGTATTATTTGGAGGAAGACAATTATCATTTTGTTAGTTAAAGGGTAGGGTATCCTACCCTTTTTCATGTCACCAAATAAAAGTGAAAGTCATACTATAGATAATGACACTAGGAATAGTGGAAAATCTATTGAGGAAGGTGAAATATATGTCTGAGGTAACTAGTGGTAGTAGATTTGGAGGATTATTTGGGACGGATTCAAGTTTGTTGTTTTTCTTTTTGTTGCTGGTTTTAATATTCTGTAACTGTGGTATCTTTAGAGGATCGGGGGATAGTTTACTATTCTTCTTCTTGCTATTGGTAGTACTCTTTGGTGGAACAAGACTATTTGGTGTGTAAATCGGTGTCAAATGTGATAAAATGAATAAGACCAAATAAGAAGGGATCTAGATCCCTTCTTATTTGTTTAAGCGCTATGAGTCGATGCGATAGCATCAGACGAATTTTTGTATGACTTCTAATTAAAAAATTGAAAAGCCATACAAATTTCGCTAAAAAATAATCTTTGGAAAAGGTATAATATAACCGGACATGTATCTGACAGCCTAAAATAGAAAAAAATCTTTTGGCTAGGTATTAAGTCCTATGTTGCTTAACAAACAATAGGTAATATTTACTGTGTATTACTTGTTAAACCAACTGTAATCATATAGAATATATTTATTGAGTTGATTCTAAGAATTGATAGGATAAGAGGTGGATCTATGACAAGCCCCAGAATTTTAATCGTGGAAGATTCCCGAATGCTTGCACTGGATATACAAGAAAAATTAAATCATTTAGGGTATACTGTCATAGGGACGGCGGCCACAGGAGAAGAGGCTATTTCTTATGCCCAAACACAGTCACCAGATTTGGTGTTGATGGATATTTTTCTTAAGGGAGAAATGGATGGCATTGAAGCTGCAACTAAAATACAAGGACAACTTAAACTGCCAATCATTTATTTAACCTCTTATTCAGAGACGAAAATTTTAGATAGAATCAAGGCAACAGAGTCCTATGGTTATTTAGTAAAACCAGTTAAGGAGAGTGTGCTTCATACGAATATTCAAATGGCCCTCTATAAAGCCGATATTGAACGAAAGCTTCGAGAAAGTGAAATAAAGTATCGTGCATTATTTCAAAACATGATGGATGGCTTTGGATATTTTCAAATTGTGATAGATGAGAACAACCACCCAGTGGATTTTATTATATTAGAGGTGAATAGAGCCTTTGAAAGATTAATGACAACCAGCCGCAGGAAAATTATTGGGAAAAGGGGTACCGAAGTATTTAAAGGAATGGTTGAGTCAGACTTTGATTGGATCGAAGAGTGTGGACGTGTTGCTTTAAATGGAGAAACGGTTCATCGGAAGGAAAGATACTTTGAGAATTTAAAAAAATGGATCTCTTTTGCTATATCAAGCCCTAAGGCTGGGGAATTTATTATTATTTTTACAGATGTTACTGAGCAAAAACAAATGCAAGAGAATTTTCGAGAAGGGAAGGATAGGCTAGATAGCATTCTCAATTCCATTGAAGACGCCATTTGGTCAGCAGATCCAAAAACCTTAGCCCTACGCTATCTCAACCCAGCAGGAGAAAAGGTGTTTGGTAGGCCTGTACGAGAATTGTTGGATGAAGGCAAACAGTTTATTTTTGAAATGGTTTTTCCTGAGGATCAAGAAATAATGAAGGATGCATTAGAACAAATATTCAAGACTGGAAGCTGGGATGTTGAACTTCGGATTGTACATCCTGACGGACAGGTGAAATGGATTCGAGATAGAGCGTGGATTGTAAAGGATCAATACGGTCAAACGGTACAGATTGATGGGATTGCCACAGATGTGACCACCAGAAAGTTAAATCATGAAGAAATTCAGTACTTGAGCTTTCATGATAAGTTAACAGGGCTTTATAACCGGGCATACTTTGAGGAAGAATTTAAACGATTAAATAAATATCGACAGCTCCCCTTAAGTATTATTGTGGCAGATGCCAATGTGCTAAAACTAGTTAATGATGCATTTGGACATAAAACGGGAGATGACGTGTTAATTAAAATCGCAGAAGTATTAAAGGATTCTTGTCGAGAAGAGGATCTGATCTTCCGATGGGGAGGAGATGAGTTTGCCATCTTACTACCACAAACTGAAGAACGGGTAGCCCTAGATATTTGCAAGCGAATACAAGAAACCTGTGATGATTTGAAGAGTGAACCGGTTAAAATTAGTATCTCTCTGGGAGCTGCGACAAAAACAAAGATAGAGCAAGATGTGAATACTGTGATTAAAGAGTCAGAAAACCGTATGTATCACAACAAGCTAATCAGAAGTAAGCAAGTAAGATATGAAATCATTAATTCGCTGCTGGCTACATTGGTTGAGAAAACCAGTGAAACAGCAGGACATATGGATAGACTACAAGTCATGGGGGTTGGATTAGGGAAGCAAATGAATCTGTCCCAAGGAGAATTAAAGGAACTACAGGTATTGGCAAAAGTACATGATGTTGGAAAGGTATCGATTCCTACTTATATACTAGAGAAACAGGAAGACCTAACAGAAGAAGAAATTGAGCGTATAGAAAAACACCCGGAAATTGGTTATCGAATTGCCAATGCAACTTCTGAACTAGCCACCATTGCAGAAGGGATATTATCTCATCATGAACGATGGGATGGATTGGGATATCCAAGACAATTAAAGGGAACTCAAATTCCGCTTCTAGCAAGAATTATCGGAATTGTAGATTCATATGATATCATTTGTCATGGAACCGCTCATAAACAGGGCGAAGGAGAAAATGTGGCCCTTCAAGAAATTATAAAAGGAGCAGGCACCCAATTTGATCCAGATTTAGTAGAAGCATTTGTTAAGATGATGAAGAGTAAAACCGATTAGGTTTTACTCTTTTTATTTGTATTTACTTCTATAAAGTGAAATTGATGAGTAGACTCAATATATTTTTCTTTATTTGTTATTATATTTGTATAATTTTATAAAATAATGTAGAATGAAGAAGGAATTGTTAAAAGTATGTCGAAATTGATTTATTAGAGTTAAGAGTTAATACTTTGGCTTTATTAATGCAGAACACTGAATAGGTATTAACTATTATTAGTAATATCGTTTAACTAAAAACTACATAATACCAACGATAATGTTGGTAAGGGCAAACTTATTGAAAAATAAGGGCGCAAAGCTATGGATCTAAGGGAATATTATATTCCTATGATTGCCAGGTTGCCGAAATGCAAACTTGTAAGTATAAAGATTAATATGCTTTCTGAGTATTTATGTATTGCGACACCTGGCCTTTTCCTAGAGGCCAGTTTTTTTGTGGAAAAAAGGAAGAAAGTAAATCAGTTTTCAGCATAGAAGCATAGAAGCATAGAAGCATAGAAGCATAGAAGCATAGAAACATAGAAACTATAGAAATGAAAATCATAGGAGGAATAAAAAAATATGGCTAACACAAAGAATAAGGGCAGAAGGTACTCAATCAAGTTAAGATTAATCGTTTTACCATTAATCGTTATATTTATTGCTATTTTAGGTATTGGGGTTAGATCTTCTCTTCTAATAAAAGACAGCTTACTGGATCAAATGCGAAGTGATGGCTTAGAACTTTCACATCTAGCTGCTGCACAATTAGAGACAGCCACTGTTTCTTTGGAAACAGTTAATACAATGATAGAAAACAATATAAGCGCAGTTGCTAGAAATGTAATCTCCAATCAAGATAATATGAGCAACAATACATTAACCCAACTGGCAGAGAGTTTAGATGTTCATGAAATTAATATCTTTAGTCAAACTGGTGAAATTATTTATTCTAACCTTAATGAAAACATAGGTTGGATTGCAGATGAATCACATGCTTTGCATCTTATGCTGAGGGAAGGAAAAGTTGAATTAATGGAAGAGATAAGAGAAAGCACTGTCTCTAATGACTACTATAAATATGGATACACAGTAAGTCCTACAGGGGATGTAATACAGGTAGGAATTCTCGCAAATGTGATTCATGACTTATCGGAAAGTTTTAGTTATCAAAGCACTGTTGAAAATTTAGCTAAAGAGGAAAATATTGTTTTCGCTCTTTTTGCAGATAAAAGCTTAAGGGCTATGGCTCACAGTGATCGGGAGAGAATTGGACTTGATCTTAGTGATGATGAAGGAATTCAAATAGCAGCTGGAAATGGAGAGGTTTATACATCGGAATATACTTATTTAGGAATAGAAGTATATGAAGTATTGGTTCCTGTTTGGATAAATGGGGAACACGTAGGGGCGATCAATCTTGGGATATCTATGGACAATGTATATGCTGCAGTATCGAAGAATACTGTACAAGTAGGCATTTTGGGATTGATCTCCTTTTTGGTAATTGGCAGTATCTTATTTGTAATGTCAAACTATGTAATCAAAATAGTCAATGTCGTAAAAGAACAGTTGAATGTAATTGCTTCAGGAGATTTAACAACTGAGTTTTCGCAAAAACATCTTAATCTAAAAGATGAATTTGGAGAAATGATCGGTTCTATCATTGACATGCAGACATCTATCAAGGCAATGATAGAAAATATAGCCACCACCTCTCAGCAGGTAGCAGCGTCTTCACAAGAGCTCACAGCCACTAGCCAACAGTCAGCTACAGCAGCAGATGAAGTCGCTAAAACCATTGAAGAAATGGCTAAGGGTGCCAATGATCAAGCCAGGAATACAGAACAGGGAGTAGAACATATTAACGGATTGGGTCAGTTAATAGAAGAAGACCAGCAACATATTACAGAGTTGAATAAGTCTAATAGTGAAGTAACTAAGTTAAAGGATGAAGGATTAGAAGTATTAAAGGATTTAGTAGAAAAGACAAACCTTAGCAATAAATCATCGGAAGAAATACATGAAACGATTGTAGAAACTAATAAAAGTGCTGAAAAAATAGAAACTGCAAGTGATATGATTAAAAGTATAGCTGAACAAACGAATCTACTGGCGTTAAATGCCGCTATTGAAGCAGCTAGGGCAGGGGATGCAGGTAAGGGATTTGCAGTGGTGGCAGAGGAAATACGAAAGCTAGCAGAACAATCTTCTAAATTTACAGAGGACATAGGTATCGTGATACAAGAGTTAACGAGTCGAACAGGAAAAGCAGTAGTGATCATGCAAGAAGTTGAAAAACTAGGGGAATCACAAACAAAGAGTGTAGAATTAACCAGTGATAAATTCAAAGGTATAAATGATGCAGTAGAGCGAATGGGTGGCATTACACTAGAAATAACCCGTTCTGGTAAAGGCATGGAATCTAAGAAGAACGAAATTATAGAAATTATAGAAAGTCTATCTGCTATCGCACAAGAAAATGCAGCAGGAACGGAAGAAGCCTCAGCATCGGTGGAAGAACAAACTGCATCTATGATTGAAATAGCTAATGCCAGTGAATCATTAGCACGATTGTCGGAGGAAATGCAAGAGAGCACTGCCAAGTTTAAGTATTAAAAATAGGAATACCTGAGTGCCATAAGAAGCCTAGGTATATTTCAAGTAAGAACAAGCACTTGATTTGACCTGAATCTAGTAGAAATCTTTGTTAAAACCAGTAAGAGTAAAACCAATTAGGTTTTACTCTTTTTATGTTTGTCTGTACTCCTTTATTGAAACCATGTGCTAAATCATGTAAGATAGAGTATAGAAAACAATAGTTTGAAGGGAGCAACAAAATGAATTTAACTCACTTAAATGATGAACAGCGAAAGGCAGTAGAGCATACAAAGGGGCCACTACTTCTATTGGCAGGGGCAGGATCGGGGAAAACCAGAGTACTCACCCATCGAATTGCCTACCTAGTAGAAGAACTAGGTGTTTCCCCATATCATATTTTGTCTATCACCTTTACCAATAAAGCAGCCCGTGAAATGAAGGAGCGTATTCATCAGCTCCTGGGAGATGGTTTTCGGGACTTATGGGTCAGTACATTCCATTCCTCCTGTGTACGGATTTTAAGAAGTGAAATTGACAAGCTTGGGTATAGTAAAAACTTTGTTATTTATGACACCACAGATCAACAGATTGTCATCAAAGAGTGTTTGAAAAAATTGAATTTAGACGATAAGATGTATCAACCCAGAGCTGTATTGGCGGAAATTGGAAAGGCCAAAGATCAACTAATGGGACCCAAGGAATTTCAACAAGAGGTTCAGGGGAGGGACTTTAGAAAAGAAAAAATAGCAACCATTTATGAAATGTATCAAAACAAGTTGAGAAGTAATAACGCCCTAGACTTTGACGACTTGATTATGAAGACAGTTCAATTGTTTTTAACACATCCACCGGTTTTAGCTTTCTACCAAGAAAAGTTTAAATACATATTGGTTGATGAGTTTCAGGATACAAATATGGCTCAATATACATTGGTCAGCCTATTGGCTAAGAAACATCATAATCTTTGTGTTGTAGGAGATGATGATCAGTCAATCTATGGATGGCGTGGTGCTGATATTCGCAATATATTAGGATTTGAAAAGGATTTTCCTAATACCAGGGTTATTAAATTAGAACAAAATTATCGATCCACTAAAAATATTTTATCTGCAGCCAATGCGGTGGTGGCTAAAAATTCAGAACGTAAGGACAAAAAACTTTGGACAGATAATATTCCAGGAGAGGTCATTCAGTATTATAAGGCCAGCAATGAATATGATGAGGCAGGGTATATTACCAATGCAATTGATGAAATGAAGGAAACGGAGACGCGTTCCTACAACGATTTCGCCATTTTATATCGAACAAATGCCCAATCCAGGACATTAGAGGAATTGTTAATGAAAAAGGCAATCCCCTATCGATTACTGGGAGGAACACGATTTTATGATCGAAAGGAAATTAGAGATATTTTAGCTTACTTGAAAATCATTGAAAATCCTGTGGATGATGTCAATGTCAAACGAATTATCAATGTACCCAAGCGGGGGATTGGGTTAAGGAGTATTGAAAAGCTAGAAATACATGCGGACGAAAGAGAGTCAAGCTTCTTTAATGCCCTATTGGATGTAGAACTGATGCCGGATCTCTCTACCCGGGTGAAGGTACAATCAAGTAAATTTACTCAAATGATTACGAGCCTACGAGACATAAAGGATGAAGTGCCTGTAACAACCATTGTTAAGGAAATATATAAGCAATCAGAATATATTGATGAACTGCATAAGGAAGACACAGTGGAAGCTAAGGGACGGATTGAAAACTTAGAGGAATTTCTCTCCTTAACCAAGGATTTTGATGAAAATGCAGAAATAAAAACATTGGAGGAATTTCTAGCTAGGACCTCTCTAGAAACCTCCTTAGATCTAATGGATGAGGACGAAGCAGCTGTTGTGCTCATGACACTTCATAGTGCCAAAGGACTTGAATTTCCAGTGGTCTTTATACCTGGAATGGAGGAAGGGATCTTTCCGTCATCCATGTCCCTACAAGAGAATAATGAGGAAGAGGAGCGCCGGCTCTGTTATGTGGGAATTACCAGAGCAATGGAAAAGCTTTATTTAAGTCATGCAATGATGAGGACATTATACGGTAGAACCAATGCCAATGCAGTTTCTAGATTTATTCGAGAAATTCCAGAGGAACTCATCACCATGGAAAAACCCTATAATCGGCAGCAAGAAGTTCGAAAAATGCAAACTTCACCCCTATTTAATGGAGGCGGAATGTATCAAAAACCCGTTAAACAGGAAAATATAACAGGGGAGATTAAAACAGGAATGAAAATCAAACATCCAAAGTTTGGTGTGGGAACAGTGGTTGCCGCATCAGGAGAAATGTTGACAATTGCTTTTCCAAATGCAGGGATCAAGAAAATTTCTACTGCCTTTACACAATTAGAAGTGATTAAATAACTTGAGTCGTGTCATACTTTCAAATCAATTCGCTAAATATATTTAATTTTCATCGGAAGATAGTGTGAAAATTGTACAAGCTAATATAGAGAACATGTTTTTAACAATATACAATAAGTATGGATATGTAGTTAGGAATATAGGTGAAAGAGGGAAGCATATGGATCAAATGAAGGAAATGGAGCAATTAGTAAAGCAGTTAAATGAGTATAGCTACAAGTATTATGTATTAGATCAACCAATTGTCAGTGATAAGGAATATGATAGTCTTTATGATCAACTGATAGAATTAGAAGAGAAAACAGGACATGTTTTATTAGACTCACCGACACAGCGGGTGGGTGGGGAACCCTTGAAAAAATTTCAATCTCACCAGCACGTCGCCCTACTGTGGAGCTTAGATAAAGCCAAGACTGCTGAAGAATTGGTTGCTTGGGAACAACGAATTAAGAAAAAATTAGAATCAAACCATGAAATTGAATATATTGTAGAGTACAAATTTGATGGGTTAACCCTAAATTTAACCTATGAAAATGGAGAACTGGTTCAAGCAGCTACCAGAGGTAATGGCGTCGTAGGAGAATCTATTATTGAACAGGTGAAAACAATCCAAGCGATTCCCTTAGGAGTTGATTTTAACAATAAGATGGAAATTCAAGGGGAAGGCTTAATGGCAATATCTACACTGGCCCAATACAATAAAACTGCTAAAGAGCCTTTGAAGAACCCTCGAAATGCTGCGGCCGGAGCTCTGAGAAACCTAGATCCCAAGGTTACAGCTAAGCGGAAACTGGGTGCTTTTTGCTATAGCATAGGGTACTATGAAGGAATGGAATTTGAAACCCATATACAAATGATTGATTTTTTGAAAAAAAACCGATTTCCTGTCAGTAACTATATAAAATCATGTAAAGGAATTGATCAAGTAATTGAGCAAATCCGTGAAGTTGAAGCAGGAATGAAAGAATTAGATTATTTAACCGATGGGATTGTAATCAAGGTAAATGATTTAAGGACAAGAGAAATTTTAGGATATACCCAAAAGTTTCCTAGATGGGCCATTGCATATAAATTTGAGGCCCAAGAGGTCACAACAAAGTTAGAAGCCGTACTATGGCAGGTAGGGAGAACTGGAAAGCTCACACCGGCCGCCCAATTAGAGCCTGTAGAAATTGCTGGTGTAACCGTCAGTAGGGCGACCCTAAATAACTGGGAGGATATTCAACGAAAAAAGGTTAAGGTGGGTTGTCAAGTATGGTTAAGGCGATCCGGAGATGTGATACCTGAAATCATGGGTGCAATAGAAGAAACCTGTGAGGAAGCAGTGGAGATTGAAAAACCTCAGCATTGCCCTGCCTGTGATAGTGAAATTGTCCATAGGGGAGTTCATATCTTTTGTCCTAACTCCCTATCCTGTAAGCCTCAGCTTGTTTCGAGAATCGTTCATTATGCAAGTCGAGATGCCATGGACATAGAGGGATTTAGTGAAAAAACCGCGGAACAGCTGTTTGAAGCTTTGGGATTAAAGAACATTGCTGCGTTATATGAGCTAAAATATGAAGATTTAATTCAACTGGAACGATTTGGAGACAAAAAGGCAAAAAATTTATTGGATGCCATAGAAGAAAGTAAAACCTGTAAGCTAGACGCTTTTATTTATGCATTAGGCATTCCTAATGTAGGCAGAAAAACAGCTGCTGACCTAGCCAATTATTTTGGTGACTTAGAGAAGATACAGAGAGCAAACTATGATGAATTAGTGGTTCTGCCTGATATTGGAGGGATTGTAGCCCAAAGTATTGTGGGTTTTTTTGAGGATGAGAAAATCATAAAAAGTATAGAGCTGCTACTGGCAGAAGGGATCAAACCGCAGCACAAGATGAAAAACAGACAGGAAAGTATTTTTTCTGGAAAGACAGTTGTGGTAACAGGAACCTTAGAGAATTATGGACGGAAGGAAATTCAAACACTTTTAGAAGAACAAGGTGCGAAGGTTTCGGGAAGTATTAGTAAAAATACGGACTTTGTTATTGCAGGGGATAATGCTGGATCAAAACTAAAAAAAGCCCAAGAAATCTTGGAATCTGGCGTGGAGACAAATTTACAAATTTTAGACGAAGCTGCCTTTGAAGCGTTGTTATAAAAATTCGTCTTATGCTACCGCATCGACTCATAGCGCACTTAGATTTTAAACGGGTATTGTTTAAAATCTCAAGTGCTTAAATAAATTCGTCTGATGTTATCGCATCGACTCACAGCGCACTTAAATTTTAAATGGGTATTCTTTAAAATTTTAAGTGCTTAAAATGGAATATGGGTTGGAATAAAATCCAACCCACATCACACCTTCAAGCTATGATTTTATGTCAGATTTACTTGAACCCTACCAGAAGTATCTGCCACCAAACAGCACAACAAGAAGCAAGAAGAAGAATAATAAGCTTTCTCGGTTGTCAGCTGTCCAGAATCCACAACGGCAGAAGATTAACACTAACAGTAGGAAGAAGAACAATAAACTACTTTGACCTCCAAACAATCCTGCTTTAGCTTCAGCCATATTTGTCACCTCCTTATAATGAGGATTTATTAACCTTTGGTTATTTCATCATATGAACAAATGCTTTAGATGGTGATAAATGAAAATAAAAAATAAATGGGGAATCGAATGATGAGAAAAATAGTTTATTTTATAATTGGTATTTTATTGTCCATTGTGGTGCTCTTAACATCTGTTCAAATCATGGCGTTTAATTTAAACCACTTTGAACGCTCCTTTGAAAGATTCAATGTTCCAGAAGTAACTGGAATGGAAATAGATCAGTTAATGTATACCATTGAAGACGTATTAGAGTATTTTGAAGACGAGCGACCTCTATTAAATACCAGAGCCATTGTGAGAGGGCAAGAACAGGAAGTGTTTGGTGAAAGGGCAGTTCTTCACATGATTGATGTGAAGGCACTTTTTATAGGTGGGAGAATTGCTAGAAATGTAGGATTAGCACTTATGCTTTTATTAACTGGAGTTATGATCATAAAAGATACAAAGTGGAAGGTTCACCTAGGTAAAACGGTTTTTATTACAGCAATAGGAAGCTTTTTAATGCTATTATTATTACTGCTCTTAATGTATGTTGATTTCTATAAATATTTCACGTATTTTCATTTGATCTTTTTTGATAACGATTTATGGATTCTTGATCCTAAAACAGAAATTTTAGTTCAAATGGTTCCGGAACCTTTTTTCTATGATACAGCAGTCAAAATTATTTTGATTTTTCTAGGGGGTCTATCGGTCTTGGGTGGACTGGGCTGGTGGAGTCAAAAGAAATACGCAAAAAAACCCTAGGAGGAAAGCCTCCTAGGGTTTTCACTATTTTATTGAAGTTTTTCGGGGATCAGTAAGTTTTTTTAGTAGATTCAAATAATTTTTTTCATGTTCAGCTTCAATTTTACCTACCTCATGAAAAAAAGAAGCAATTTCATCTAATTCTTCTTGTCGTGCTATTCGTTCAAACTCTTTGTACATGGTGGTCCATTCATAGTGTTCACTTTGAGCAGCCATCCTTAAATTAGTCACTGAGTCTTGAACACCATTTAAAAATTCGAAGATAATTCGACCATGCTCTTCCTCCTGCTTTGCTGACTCTTGGAAAACGTCTGCTACTTCATTCAGGCCCTCTTGTCGTGCAATCTTAGCAAAAAAAGCATATTTATTCCTAGCTTGGCTCTCACCAGAAAAAGCAGTCCAAAGGTTTTTTTCGGTTTGTGTTCCTTTCAAATTCATTTATCTCACCCCTATAGTTGTTTTCCTAATTAATCGATACATGATAGATTCTACTAAATATTGTAACATACTTTTACGAAAAGTAGAATGAGAGTATCAGTGAATCTGTTTTAGCAGGGTAATCAAACAGCTAAGTGTTAAGCTGCCTAGAAAAGAATAAGAGAAATAATGGAATGGGCAATGATGTTTTGAGTAGATAGACAAGGGTATAATAAAAAAAATTTAGAATGATTGACACAAAAAAAACCAAGTGATATACTGAAAACAACAAAATAATGAAAATCATTATCATGAGGGGGAATACATATGTCTCTATACAATTACCATATAAAGCAGCAATGTGTTGTTGAACAATTACCTGCAATTGGGTTGCTGAAATCCTTAGGGATGAGAGTGGGATTAACTGTGTCCATCGTTTCAAAACAGCCATGGGGAGGACCTGTTATTGTTCAGGTTGGGAAGAGAAGTATTGCTATTGGGAAGGATGTAGCAGAACAGATTGTCGTGAAGGGGGTAGCTTAATTGGGGTGTCATGAAGTTGAAGAAAAAATACAACGTGGATCGGAAGATGGACTAAGGGTCCTCTTAATGGGAAATCCTAATGTGGGCAAAAGTGTCATCTTTTCAAAGTTAACAGGAAAAGAAGTGCTAGCAGCAAACTATACTGGAACAACGGTGAGTTTCACCAAGGGTAATATACATTTTGGAAATAAGAAGGGAACGCTGATTGATGTGCCAGGGACTTATTCATTAAAGGCTACCTCGCCAGCTGAAGAGGTGGCAGTAGATTTAATGAAGGAAGGTGCAGATGTAATCATTTTTGTGCTAGATGCCACAAATCTAGAGCGGAACCTTAGTTTAGCATTACAAGTCAAGCAATATGGAATCCCTACTGTATTTGCTCTTAATTTAGGAGATGTAGCAGAGCATAAAGGAATAACCATTGACACACAAAAGCTAGAGGCAGAATTGAATGCACCTGTGATTCCAACCATTGCCACTCGAAATATAGGATTAAAGAATGTTTTAGAAAAGGCCTGGGAAGTTGCTTTACATAACTTAAGTGATGATAATGAGTATTGCTTGCAGCACGAAGATACTTGGGAAGAAGCGACTAGAATTACTAAGGCAGTTGAAAGCTATGAATATAAGGAACCTACCTTATGGGATCGGATAGAGGATTTGACTTTAAAACCATTTCCAGGTATTCCAATTGCAATGTTAGTTTTAGTACTATCACTTGGTTTCGTTGTAGGTGGAGGAAAGGCTATTAGAGCTACTATTTTTCTTCCTTTACTTAATAATTTTTATGCACCATTTATGATGAATCTTGTATCGAATTTTGTCCAAGAGGGAATGGCTTTTAATATTCTAGTGGGAGACTACGGTGTTTTGATTAAAGCAATTGAGTGGCCCTTTGCCTTGATTTTGCCCTATGTCACCCTGTTTTATATTGTTTTGTCATTTTTAGAGGATAGTGGATATTTACCTAGACTAGGAGCTTTAGCTGATGGCGCACTTCGGAGAGTTGGAATTCAAGGTGGTAATATTATTCCATTTATAATGGGATATGGTTGTGCTGTGCCTGCGATTCTAGGAACAAGATCAGCCACTAGCTTCAAGGAACGTCTGACTGTCAGTATGCTGGTTTCACTAGCAGTACCATGTGTAGCACAATCGGGAGCTTTTTTTGCCCTTTTGGGAGATCAGTCAATTGTTGTTTTGATTGCAACGTATTTAGTTTCTTTTGCAGCGATTGTAATAGGTGGAATGATTTTAAATCGAGTGATTCCTGGAAAAATTGATCCCATATTGTTGGAAATGCCTAATCTTTTAATGCCTAATATAGGAGCGTTACGAAAGAAGATATGGATTCGAATAAGAGATTTTATGATTGAAGCAGAAGTACCGATGATTCTTGGGATTGCCTTTGCAGCATTTATTGCAGAGACTGGTGTACTCAATGCTGTGAATCATTTTGTTGAACCCTTGGTTGTGGGTTGGTTAGGGTTACCTGCTGAAGCAAGCTTAGGATTAATGCTTGGGGTTGTGAGAAGAGAGTTAGCTGTATTACCACTATTAGAGCTTGACCTGACCACAGCTCAGCTGTTCGTCGGTTCGGTAGTGGCGCTATTTTATCTACCCTGCTTGTCTGTTTTGGCAGTGTTGATTAAAGAGTTTCGCTTGAAGATCGCTCTAGGGATTGCTGGAGCCACCATTTTTATTGCTTTCTTTGTGGGGGGACTTATTAATCATTTTATTAAATTCTTTGGAATTGTTCTATAATATTGAATATTAAGGTGTGACTAGAATGATTATAGTTCGTGTGATAACAAAATTATTTGAAAGATTAATTGTAGTCTTTCCATTAGGAGCCCATGTATTATTTAGGTTATATTATTGTAAAATTGTAAAAAGAGAAATGCTACTGGGAGAAGTAACAGAGTCAGATCAAGTGCTTTGTATTGGTGGTGGGCCAATTCCCGCCACCGCATTGGAAATCGCCAGACAAACGGGAGCTCGTGTAAGCGTAATTGATAATGACCCAAGGGCTGTGAAAATGGCTCGAAGATTTGTCCGTGAATTGAAATTAAATGAAGCAGAAAGAATAGAAGTGATGTTTGGGGATGGAAAGCGGATCGATGCAAAAGGGTATACCATCGTACACATCGCTAAACAAGCATATCCTCATGACCAAATTTTAAAGAATATATTAGGTCGAGCCCCTGGGGGAGCAAGAATTTTAGTGAGATGTGAGCAGAATGAGATCAAGCAATTTCATGCCCATGTTCCTGAGATGACCTCCTGCAACAAAGGGCAGTGCATTTTTCATAAACATTCACAAAGTCAACGGGCTACCATCGTATATACCAAGGAACAGAGGAGGGATAAGATTGAAGAAACTCCTTTCTCTTTTGACTATGTTAGGCATTATCATAATCATCGGTCGGTGGGTTGATTGGCAAGGTTTCGTATATACCTTTAATCAAATAAGCCTGCCAAGATTAATTCTTGCATGTTTGCTTCAGCTCATTACCTTGGGATTAATTTCTTTTCAATGGATTAAAATGGGACAATACCTTAACTTGAGAATCTGTTTTTGGAAAATGTTAGACATTAATTTGACAGGCACCTTTGTTGAAAGTATCACCCCCTCAGTAAAAGCAGGAGGAGAAGCCACAAAGGCCATGATGCTGTGTTCTCAATTTAAACACTCTATCAGTGAAGCAGTCAGTTTAGTGGGATTACAAAAAACTATCAGTTCAATAGGTTTTATGATCATGAGTGGCATGAGTGTGTTGTGGTTTTTATTATTCACAGGTATTCCCATGGCGGACAAGAAGATCGTCGGAGGAACGTTCATCCTATTTGTACTATTTATCACGACATTATTATGGTTGCTGATGTCGTCTGAAATCCATTGGCTCTGGGCTAAAATACCGATAAAACAAGAAAAGCAACTGAAACTAATGCAAATTGTAAATGAGTTCCAAGGAAATTTCCGAAATGCTTTAAGGGACCGACGTTTTTTTGCTATTCAATTAATGTTATCATTGGGAATTTGGAGTTTGTTTGCAGTAAAAGCCTATTTAATAGGCCAGGCATTGGGGCTAGAAATAGGCTTCTTTGCCATTGCTTTAACAACCTATATTTCGTATATGGTGGCCATGGTACCATTAACCCCTGGAGGGATAGGTACATTTGAGGGTATGGCGATTCTACTGATGGGATCCTTAGGGGTACCCACAGCAAAGGCAGCAGCCTTTGCCCTCATATTGAGATTTGTGACTTTTTGGTTTGTTTTTTTACTTAGTGCCCTTTATCTACTTATAAAAAATGCAATTAAGATAATTACTAAAAATAGCACTACCGACGCACCATCACCCTATTAATTCATAATATGAATGAATAGGGTGATTTTTTTCTACTAAAAAAAGCTCCCTATGTTGAAGAAACAAAGAGAGGGAGGAGAGAAAATGGTAGAGCTGAATTTAGTACATTGGATTTATATTGTAATGGTATTTATCGTATTGATTACATTAATTATGAGAAAAGACATTGCAATTCCCTGTATTATAGGGGTGTTTTTGATTGGTTTGGCAGCAAATCTTGGCGTAGCAGGAGCAGTAGGTGGTATTTTTACTTCATTTATGGTATCTGCATCAGAATTATTAAATATTATTATGGTTATATCAATCATTGTGGCCATGTCGAAGCTGCTTGAAGAGCTTGGAGCCAGTGAATTAATGGTAAGGCCCATGACAAAGCTAATCAAAACACCTGATCAGGCTTTTTGGTTTATTGGTATTGTTATGCTGATTACATCTTGGTTTTTCTGGCCGTCTCCTGCCACACCCTTGATTGGAGCGGTATTACTACCTGTAGCCTACAAGGTTGGGTTACCAGCCATGGGTGCAGCCATGGCCATTAATTTATTTGGTCATGGGATTGCACTGTCCACAGATTTTGTCATTCAGGGAGCACCGACCTTAACAGCCAGTACATCCCATGTGGATATTACAGAGATCATGATGGGTGGATTACCACTTTTTGCAGTGATGTCTATTGTAACTGTTACCATGGCCTATATTATGTTGAAGAGAGACATGAAACGAGGGATTCTAAAGGCCAGTGAGGTTGTGGAAAATATCGATGCTACCCCAAAGGAGTATAAAAGAACAGCCCGATTGGGAGCCATACTAGTACCCTGTGCATTCACCCTGACAATTGTTGCTATGTTTATGTTAAAGTTAAGGGGGGGATCTGCCACTGCACTTGTTGGAGGAACAGCTGTATTGGTATTGGTTATTATATGTATTGCAGAGTACAAAACAGAGGCCCTCAATGAAATTACGAAATATATAAAAGAAGGCTTTATTTTTGGAATGAAAATATTTGGTCCCATTATACCCATTGCGGCATTCTTTTATATGGGATCCATGGGTTCCTTTGTACGGGTTATGGGTGAAAATGTATTGCCAGCGTCCTCCCAAGGGATCTTAGCAGATGTAGGGAGACAGCTGGCGGCCACTGTGGCAATGAATAAACCAACAGCGGCAATTATGGAAATGACAGTGGGTGTCATTACGGGTTTAGATGGTTCGGGTTTTTCAGGAATTGCATTGTCGGGTTCAATGGCTCGGGTCTTTGGTACAGCTGTAAACGGAAGTGTAGCAAAATTAGGGGTGCTAGGACAAATTGGCGCGGTGTGGGTCGGCGGAGGTACCATCATTCCTTGGTCTGGTTTAATTGCAGTAGCAGCAATCTCCGGAGTTTTACCAATGGATTTAGCTAGAAGGAATTTTATTCCAGTAATGACTGGATTAATCGTCACCACCATTGTAGCAATGTTCTTAATATAAACAAAAAAATGGCTAACTGTGGGATTGTACACGGTTAGTCATTACTTACATAATTTAAATTAAAAGGACGATACTAAAATAAATCATGCAGTTCAGATTCTGTGGTTTTTGAATGACTTTCTTTCTTATCTCTAAAATAGGCGCACCCTTGGTGACTTGAGTCAGAAGTTGTTGTAACATGTGTTAACATGCAATTTCCTTCGCTTTCATGCATACAGGAGCTTGTACAATAGATAGTCATGAAAGTCACCTCCCTAATGATAGTTTGAGTCAGATCGTGGAATGAATACCTTGAAATTATTGTAATGAAATATATTAATTGAGAGGCGGTAAATTATGTTTTTTGAAGATTACACAATAACAGGAGTTGTTTACCATATTGCACCCATTAATGATATAAAAAAGATACTCCAAGAAGGGATTAAATTTGATGACAAAAGTAGCTACCACAGTAAATATTTTGAATTTCATCAGATGTTTGATGACATGAAATCTTCTGACATACCTTTATGGGTTCAAAGAAAAAAAGCTATTTTTGCTACACTGAATTATAGAAAAGAACCACATTTCCATTCTCATACGGTCCTAATGGCCTTGAAGGTTGATCCTAAGAAATGCTGGATTGCCAATGAAAACTCTGCGAATCAATTGTACGAGCCATTTATACTCCAAGATATAGTGTGCTTCCGTGGGGCTCATGAGTATATTCAAACAAAGGGAAGACATTTAGTTGATACTTATTGGCAAGAGTCCATAAGTTTTACAGATAATCTAGACCATCGGTTAGACTTGATAAATGGATATGATGCAGAGGTATTGATTATGCATGATGTGCCACCTGAGGATATTCAGTTATTATATATCATATCGGATCATCGGCTATTAACCATCAAACAGTGGCAGGGTATATTTTGCGATTCGAATCAGAAAAAAGATATGGTATAATATTGTTAGTTATATGAGGGGGAACGCTATGAAGATCGGAAAGGTACCTACAGAAATATTAAAGGAAGTCATCTTTTCAAATATTCAGCATAGACGGTCTGAAGTCTTGGTGAGACCTTCTATTGGAGAGGATTGCGCAGTTGTGGATTTTGAGGAGTACGTCTTAGTCATGAGTACAGATCCCATCACAGGAGCCGGTAAGGATATTGGAAGCTTAGCCGTACATATTTCATGCAATGATATTGCTTCTAATGGTGTGGCACCCTTGGGAATCATGTTAACGATTTTAGCACCACCAAATACAACAAAAAAAGAGTTGGCCTTGGTCATGGAGGAAGCAAATCGTGCAGCAGCATCCGTTGATGTTGAAATTATTGGAGGACATACAGAGATTACAGATGCGGTTAATCGAATGGTCATTAGTAGTACAGCCATTGGGAAACAATTGAAGAAGGAAATGACAGTTTCATCCGGTGCCCAAGTGGGAGACATTGTGCTCATGACAAAGCATGCAGGGCTAGAAGGTACGGCCATTATCGCAGGGGATTTAGAGGACAGGCTTTTAGGAAAAATTTCTAAAGAAACACTTCAAAGGGCCCAAGACTTTGGAAAAGACATTAGTGTGGTGAAAGAAGGGGTTTTAGCAGGACGGGTTGGCGTTACAAGTATGCACGATGTAACTGAAGGAGGCATTTTAGGTGCACTCTGGGAAATGGCAGAGGCCTCAAATCTAGGTATTAAAATTGAAGCTGATAAAATTCCAATTCGAGAGGAGACAAAGGAAATTTGTCACCACTTATCCATAGATCCATTGAGACTGATCTCTAGTGGGGTTATGGCAATGACAGTGGTGCCATCTAAGTTAGCGTTGCTAATGAAAACATTAAGGGCTGAAGGCATCCTAGTGACCCAGATAGGTACAATAGAAGTGGGAGAACGTGTACTTCTTAAAGAGAACATAAGGGAAGAATTACGGCCACCAGATGTGGATGAACTTTATAAGGTGATTTAGTTGGTATTTTGTCATGAAGCAAAAATAATATTGATAAAAATAGGCCAAAAGGTCTAGTTTTTTTCGTGGAAATACAGGAATTAATTACATGTTCATTACAATTAACCAGATATGTTGACATAAGATTTGGCGCAATGATATAACTAGTATATCGGCATGTAGTAATAGTAGGACTAAGAGAAGATAATGTCGAAAGAGTCATAAAACTGATTTAGGAGGGGCAAGAAAATGAAGAAAATTCTTTTATTTATGATGATTTTTCTGACATTAATGACATCCTTTGCTTTTGCCAATGAAAGCCTTCCACAGCAAAGAATGACCATGGATGGACAGAGCACAAACTTCTATATTGTACAATTAGCTTTAGGTGGAAAAAAGGTTTCTTCTGATGTGCCTCCTGTAATTTACAATGACAGGACCCTGGTGCCAGTGGCAATTATCTCTCAGCATATAGGTGCTGATGTGAAGTGGGATCCAGAGAAGTATCAAGTAACGATTACTAGAGAAGACAGAGAAATTGTTTTAACCATAGATAGTGCCACGGCAACTGTCAATGGAGAAAAGAAACAATTACCCGATGGCGTACCTGCTAAGATTATTACCCACCAAGATCGTGGTAGAACATTTGTCCCTATTGGATTTATCAGTGGTATGCTAGGATTAGAAGTGAAATGGGATAATAACACAAGAACAGTAGCCATAAATGAAAAAGAAAAGAGTAAGGAAGAAGAAGTAAAAGAAGAAGTAAAAGAAGAAGTAAAAGAAGAAGTAAAAGAAGAAGTGAAAGAAGAAGTGAAAGAAAAGGAAAATACAGTGGTTGCTAAGGACTTTAATGTCGTGACGAAAAATGGGGTTCCAGAGATCCGTATTAAAACGGGAGAAAAGGTTCTACATAACGAATTAAGGTTAGTTAATCCCGATAGACTGGTAATAGACTTTAAAAATACAAAGCTTGCTTTAGATGACCAAAGTAAATTAAATGTAGATAAAATGGTAAGAATCGACGTAAATAATACTGTGTTGAAGGAAGTTCGCGCTTCCCAGTTTGAAGTTAATCCTGATACAACTCGTGTGGTAATGGAGCTTAAAAAAGCGATAAACCATGAAATTATATATGACCAATCTACTGGTGAAATGGTAATTCGTTTTATCAATCAAGTGAATCATGTAAGAATTGATGACATGAACATGAAGAAGGTTGTTGTTATTGAGGGTGGAGCTATTGATGATTATAATGTGATGCATCTACATGATCCAGAACGATTGGTGATCGATGTTAAAGGATCTGTTCTAGACCCTAATATGAAGCTTCCTACTAGGAAACCTGATGACAAGGTGATTGCTGGGATTCGAGTTGCACAATTTAAACCAGATCATCACTATCAAGCAGATGATCAAATTGTGAGAACGGTAATTGACCTGAAGGAGAAGAAGAGTACAGATGAATTTTATTTTGAAGTCAGAGAAAATCAATTGATTGTACATATAGAAGGCAAGCCCTTTGAAAGTATTATTTATGAGGAAACCGGCTGGACTGCCTCAACACTTGTTTTACGAGGCGACAGAGAAACAGACTATCGGGTGACGAAAAACCAAGGTTCCGATCGATTGAATATTACTGTGTCAAAGAAGGATTTCAATAAAGAAATTTCCAACATTACAATACAAGATCATATGATTAAGGAAATTAATTTGTTTGAAAACAACGCTGATGAATATGTGTTTGAAATTGTGTTGCAACAGGGGGTAGAACATGTTATCATGTCCAATAATCCAGCTAAAGATCTAGTACTTGTGCTAAGGAATGAAGAGGCTCAATACCGCCAACGCTTAGTTGTCATAGATGCAGGCCATGGGGGAACGGATCCAGGGGCGATATCACCAAATTTAAAGCTTAAAGAAAAGGATGTCGTATTGGATGTAGCCCAAAGGCTCAACAAGTTTTTAATGGATGCAGGCTTTAGGACTTACATGATTCGAGACAATGATACCTTTGTGGGCTTATATGATAGAGCTGAGATTGCCAATCAGCTTCAGGCAGATTTATATGTGAGTATACATGCCAATGCTGCAGCCAATACCGCAATTAATGGGACTGAGACGTTTTATCATAAAGGGGCACAGACAACGGAAAGAGAGACCCTGAGTAGACGAATGGCCCAGCTTCTCCAAGAAGAAATAGTAAAAGAGCTACAATCTACAAATAGAGGGGTGAAAACAGCAAACTTTGTGGTTGTAAGAGAGACCACTATGCCAGCTGTATTACATGAAATTGGATTTTTAACCAACCCTAATGAAGAAAGTAAGCTCAACACTTCAGCATATAGAGAAAAGACCTCCCAAGCAATGTACAGGGCAATTGCACGTTATTTTGAAGAAGTACAATAAGCAAAATATGAGATTAAAAGAAATGGTTCCTAGATTTATTGGGAACCATTTTTTTAAGCGGTTCAAATTTTAAAAAAGGATCAATAATAATGGGACTGTGATTAAAATTGTCCCACTAGTATAATAAATATATAGAGGTGTATTTTAAGGAGGAATTGAGATGGAATTAGTTTTAGGATATCTATTTATTTTTGTGGCCAGGGTAACAGATGTTGGTATGGGTACTGTACGAATGATTATGGTAGTCAAAGGAAAGCGTATCCAAGCAGCGGCTATTGGTTTTGTAGAGAGTATTATCTATATATTAGCCATTGGCAAAGTTTTGGAGGCCTTAGATAATCCGGTGAATATATTGGTATACGCAACTGGTTTTGCAGCAGGGAACTATGTGGGGATTTATATAGAGGAGAGAATGGCTTTGGGGAACATCATTGCACAAGTGATGTGTGATCATAATGTCATGCAACTAGTTGATCTGCTCAGAGATGCAGGCTTTGGGGTTACGGTGGTAGAAGGCTATGGACGAACGGGGATTCGACACTTATTGAATGTTTCATTGCAACGCAAAAATTTATCTAAACTTTACAATGTATTAGATACTCATGATCACAAGGCATTTATTACAGTAACCGATGCTAGGTCCATTCGGGGTGGGTACTTTACCTCAGTAAAAAAGAAATGACGAATAGTTCGAGGACTTCTCTAATATAATTGTAGAAAAAGTGGAATGGATTATATTAGAGGGGGACGAAAAGTTATGAAATTTAGTAGAGGGATTACCTTTGTACTATTATTGACAACGATATCATTATCATTATTAACTGCCTGTGGAAACCCATTAGCAAAACTAGTGGGATGGGAAACTGTTGAAGAAGTGCATTATGTAGTAGATCAACCATGGAGTCAAGACAATGAACTAAGAGAAACGGTACTTTATTATAGAGACGATAAAGGCTTACTGATTCCTGTCATGAGAAGAATTCCCTGGCAGGAGGGGATTGCAAAGGCAGCTCTAGAACAGCTGGTAGATCAGCCTGTACTTCGAGACGATTTAGCCACCATAGGATTGCTACCAGTATTGCCACCGGGAACTGAAGTCATAGGGATCTCCATCAATGAAGGGCTTAGCAAAGTGGATTTTAACGAGCAACTTCTCGCTTATCAATCAGAAATAGATGAAAATGCGATTGTGAAATCAATTGTGTACACCCTGACTGAATTTGATAGTATAGACCAGGTTCAAATTATGGTAAATGGAGAAATGCTAAACAAATTAACCTATGGAGCCAAAGTCAGTAATCCAATAGAACGAGGAAATATTAATTTAACCGACTCTATGGACCCAGAAAGTGTACCAGTTACCCTATATTATAAGGGAACAGTCAATGGAGAAGATGACTTTTTTATACCCATCACACGAGGGCTAAATGTATTAAAAGCAGATACAAAATCGGTTTTGACAGCCCTAGTAGAGGGGGCACCAGTGGGAAGTGGATTGCATAGTGAAATACCTTATGGCGCTAGTATTAATGATGTTTATGTGAGGGATGGAATTGCATATATTGACTTTACAGAAGAGATTAGAAACGTTCCAGTCAACGAAAAACATCAACAGTCCTTAGTCTACGAATTAGGGCTGACCCTAAGGGAAGTAGAACCAAGTATTCATCAAGTGAGAATTCTATCTGGGGGTAAAGAGGTAGAATTAGGTAGCAATGTGAGTTTGAACATACCACTACATTCAAATAAATACTAAACACAAAGAAGTCTAAGGAACCCTTGGACTTCTTTTAAAATGTAATTATGGTTATTAAAATATAAATACTGGACAATATAATGGTGGAAGATCAACACTTGGTAAAATTCCCTAAGCAATAAAAATATGGTACAATAAAAGAAGAAGAAAAGAGAAAGGAAGATGTATTTTGAGTCGAGTAGATGGAAGAAAATTTGATGAATTAAGACCTGTAAAATTCACTAAAAATTATACAAAGCACGCACAAGGGTCAGTCCTTGTTGAGATGGGAGAGACTAAGGTGATTTGTACAGCCATGGTTGAGGAGCGGGTGCCTCATTTTTTAAAAAATTCTGGAAAAGGATGGGTGACTGCAGAATATTCTATGCTACCTAGCTCCACCAACACAAGAAAGATCAGAGAATCAAGTCGTGGAAAAATAGAGGGAAGAACCCAAGAAATTCAAAGACTGATTGGACGAGCTCTTCGTTCTGTTATCGATCTAGAGGCCCTTGGAGAGCGTACAATCTGGATTGATTGCGATGTGATCCAAGCTGATGGTGGCACAAGAACAGCCTCCATTACAGGGGCGTTTATTGCATTAGTAGAAGCAATTAATTCAGTAAAAGAAGCAAAGAAGATTACATACATACCAATCAAAAACTATGTATCGGCCATTAGTGTTGGGATTGTTAACGATCAGCCTGTATTGGACCTTTGCTACGAAGAGGATTCTAAAGCAATGGTAGATATGAACATTGTCATGACTGA
Source organism: Alkaliphilus metalliredigens QYMF (assembly GCF_000016985.1). Lineage (NCBI taxonomy): Bacteria > Bacillati > Bacillota > Clostridia > Peptostreptococcales > Natronincolaceae > Alkaliphilus > Alkaliphilus metalliredigens. The sequence continues at coordinate 995,077 of NC_009633.1, forward strand.
TATGAAAGAGTTTATTGAAGTTCAAGGAACCGGAGAAGAAGCACCCTTTTCCCGAGACAGTTTGATGGAGCTCTTGAGACTAGGTGAAGAAGGAAACGCCCAACTGATTGCTTTACAAAAAGAAGTCCTAGGCAGCTTAGCTGAAGAGATCGGTAAAAATGATAAAGACGTGACTGGAGAAAAATAGGAAACAAGTTGAGGTGAAAAGAAATGAAGCATCAAATTGTTGTCATTGCTACGGGAAATAAACATAAGCTTGAAGAAATTCAAGAAATTCTTAAAACATTTCCCATAGAAATTAAATCCATGAAGGATGTTGGACTAGAAGGGTTAGAGATTATTGAAGATGGTGTGACATTTGAAGATAATGCAAAAATCAAAGCCAGAATCATTATGGAAAAGACGGGATATGTAACCATCGCTGATGATTCTGGACTTGAGGTAGATTACTTAAATAATGAACCAGGCGTTTACTCAGCACGATTTGCTGGAGAAAATGCCACGGATCAAGAGAATAATGAAAAACTTTTAAAACTCCTAAAGGACATACCAATGGAAAGTAGAAAAGCAAGATTTGTGTGCGCCATGGCAGCTATTTTCCCAAATGGAGAGGAAATTGTTTTAAGAGGAGAATGTCCAGGAGTAATAGATACTGTACCTAGAGGAACCGGTGGATTTGGATATGATCCCCTCTTTATCGTACCGGAATATCAGTTAACCTTTGCGGAATTAGGCGCAGAAAGAAAAAATGAAATCAGTCACCGGGCAAGGGCTCTAGAAAAAATGAAAATTTTGTTAGAGGACAAGTTAGGAAGTGAATAAAGTGAAGATCGGTGTTTTAGGAGATAGTCATGGTGGGTTTGAAAACATAGGCCTAGCCATGAAGCATTTAGGTCATGTCAATCTAATCATTCATACAGGAGATCATTATAGGGACCGAAGTTATATAGAAGAAAATTATCACATTAAAACAATAGGTGTATCGGGAAATTGTGATCAAGAGGGGCCTGATGAAGTGGTTCAAATAATCCATGGGAAAAAATACTTTATCAGCCATGGGCATATTTATGGTGTGACACATGGTATCAATGGTATATTCTATAGAGGAAAAGAGCTAGGGGCTGATGTGGTTATTTTTGGACATACCCATGTCCCTTTAAACGTAAAAGAAGAAGGCATGATTATATTAAACCCTGGAAGTGTAAGCTCACCAAGGGGAGATAGTCAAAAAAGCTGTGCTCTAATGGAGATCGGAGCGCATCGCCATTTGAAAGTTTCCCTAATAGAGTTAGAATAGTCAGAATGTAAATTCAATGTAATCATTAAGACCAGGCAACACATTTTATTCTTGATTAATGAGTTGGACCAGTAAAAAATCAGTAAATCAGTGTATAATTCATCTGGTTTTAGCACATCCTGTATAAAGGATAGAAAATTCCATTGACATATGAGTCGTTTTTATGTATAATGAACCTTGTTGTTTAATGATTATTTAACAATTTATTGACAAAATGATAACTATATGATAGTATAATCAAATGTCAGGAAAAACAACTGGAGATTTATGCGGGTGTAGTTTAGTGGTAGAACTTCAGCCTTCCAAGCTGATCGCGAGGGTTCGATTCCCTCTACCCGCTCCAATAAAAATGTGCTCATAGCTCAGCTGGATAGAGCAACGGCCTTCTAAGCCGTAGGCCCGGGGTTCGAATCCCTGTGGGCACGCCATTAAATAAACAACAAAATGAATATGGTAAACAATATGATATGGCGGGTGTAGTCAAGTGGTTAAGACACAGGATTGTGGTTCCTGCATGCGTGGGTTCGAACCCCATCACCCGCCCCATTTCACAAAAGGCAACGATATAAACAATATAATATGGCGGGTGTAGTCAAGTGGTTAAGACACAGGATTGTGGTTCCTGCATGCGTGGGTTCGAACCCCATCACCCGCCCCATCATTGGGATATAGCCAAGTCGGTAAGGCAACGGACTTTGACTCCGTCATCCGCAGGTTCGAGTCCTGCTATCCCAGCCAATTCATCCAGAGCAGAGTCAAGTCTGCTCTAAAATGTGCTCATAGCTCAGCTGGATAGAGCAACGGCCTTCTAAGCCGTAGGCCCGGGGTTCGAATCCCTGTGGGCACGCCAAGTATAAAAAAATATGCGCCTTTAGCTCAGCTGGATAGAGTTGCAGACTTCGAATCTGAAGGTCGGGGGTTCGAATCCCTCAAGGCGCGCCAGTGATTGCAAGACTTTCAGAGAATGTATAATTCTTTGGAAGTCTTTTTTACTACTACTTTACTACTACTAGAGAAAAAAGACAAAAATTAACCATCAAAATGAGGTTTTGACGGTTGTAGATTTATTTTTCTAAAGTCCTTCATTACTGAAGGATTTTTTTGTTTTCAAATAAGAAGTCAATTTTAGATGCCGCAGCTTTCTTAACTTCGGGCATCACGTGAGAATAAGTATTAAGGGTTAATGCTATATCAGTATGTCCTAAGAGCTTTTATACTACCTTTGGATGTTCATTTATTTCTAACAACCTGGTAGCATACGAGTGCCTATTATGGAGAGCTCTCCATAAGAGACATTATGTAGAGTCAATTTTTATGGGGAGTAATTACAGTTGTTTGGTTAAATACTCGCATTTTATGTTTAATCACTCACCATAATAAACAGCATCTTTTACAGTCAGGGGTAAACCTCATTTATATACGGGATTTTCTTGGGCATGTGAACTGTTCAACAACTGAAGTTTATGCTAGAGCTGACAGTGAGATGAAAATAAAAGCAATAGAAAGTGCATATATTGACTTGGTACCAGATTCTGCTCCTAAGTGGGAAGAAGATGGGGATCTAATGAGTTGGTTAAATTCACTCTGTGATTAATATTATGGGGAGTGATTAAGGAAAATGTCATTGTAATTCAATGACTTGCTAAGGGCACTCCCCATAATATCTAACTCTACATAATGACGCAAGGCATGGAAATTAACATTCTCTAAACCAGCTTTTTTTACAAGACTTTTAAATTTCCTATCAAGATTTCTAGCATCTATAGGTTTTCCTAATTCGGTGCAGAAAACAAGATTATAACTATCATCATATATACCATTTGTAAGTTGTTCTTCTTGAAGTTGTCTTTCTTTATGCAGTTTTAGTTCCTTTATAACGTTATGAGGTAAGGGAATAGACCTTCTCCCTGCTTTTGTTTTAGGCTCTTGAAATATTGTCTTTGTTTTAGGGCCATCCTTATTATCGAAATCTTGAACCCTTTTAACTGTTTGATTTATGTTAATTATTCCCTCTTCTAAATCTATATCTTGCCATCTTAGAGCTAGGAGCTCATCCTGCCTTACTCCGGTTCCTAATGCGACTACAAATGCTGAACTAGCCTGTCCTCATCTAAAGTATCAAGGAAACTATTCTGCTCTGCCCCTCTCAAGCTTTTCATTATAAAGGTTTTGCAGGTGATCTGGGCGCAAGTTTTTAAGATGCCAGTTTCCAATGGAGGGTATGATATGAACCCTAACGACCTGTTCATAACTGCCAAATGTACAATAACGTTAGGAATCAACGGGAAAATAGCCGTATTAAAAAATAGGTATGAAACAGAGTTACCGTGGACAGAGGTACACTTTGAAAAGGAAACAGGATTATTATTAGAAATCCAAAAGGAAACAAGTGAGATATTTGGCTATACATTCAGATGGGATACAGATATACCAAAAGATTTTACGGAGGTACAAGTAGGAATCCCATGGGATGATTAAATAGAGAGAGATAAAAGAATGAATCAAATAACGAGCTAAGTTCTATAGACTAAGTTTGGTATATATATAATGATGACAAGCATTGAAATTAAGAGGATTGAAGGAGGGAGTATAGGGTTTGCAAGATATAAGATTACAAAATCCCCAGCAAGTGCGTAGGCTTCTGAATAGGAAAATCAATCAACTGTTAAAAGATGAAATAGAAACTGGTAAAGCTCGGTGCATTGGCTACTTATCATCTATTTTGCTTAAGTCTATTGAAGTGGAGGAACTAGAAACTAGAATTCTTAAACTAGAAGAAGTGGCTGATAATCCAAAAAAGCAGTATAGTAGGAAGTATTAATTATATTCAGTGGCTAAATGTCTCTAATAATCAACTGATTGGGTTAGTGTAGAGGTAATGTCAGGAAGAGTTCCAGTTCAGACAATGATAAAGTTGAGAATAGAAGAACCTGGAGTGCTACTGAAGAATTTTTAGAAAAGGTTTCTTCGTGGAGGCTGTAGAGGATGAGATTAAATAATAGACTACAAAAATTAGAACATAAGCTTATTGACGTTGGTAATAAAGGGCTGTGTGTTATTTTTACTTGGCATGATGATGTTGTAGTATCATGGAAAGGAATAAAAGAAAGATATACAAAATTAAAAATTAAATTCATAACTTACTCACCTGGGTATTGATCATAAATAGTAAAAACTGATAAAACAACTATAGTGCTTAGACATAGATACATAAGAACAGAAAAAAGCCAATACAAGCTAATAATGGCCTGTAGGGGCTTTTTTCATATGAGTATATAAAGGTATGAAAACACGTTTTAAAGCCTATAAGACTAATGCGGCGCCATATAATTCATTTTGTACTTCTAAGGTTACTAAAATAATATTTCTTGTAGAATGACACGAAACTTATTGCATGTTAGTGGTTCTAAATAAAGTTAAATTACACTAACTGCAGAAGGAAAATGTTGTTTTAGGCAAAGTGTTTATTTGAAATAGTGCGCCTTATTTTCATAATTATGTAAACAACTGTTACAATTGAGATGTAAGTATTGGCGCATAAGATGTAACGTAGGTATGACGAAAAGGATTATTTCACTCTATTACAATTTTTTGCACAAAAACAAGGTTTTTGTAGAATATAAAAGGAAAATACGTTTTTTTATAGAATGTACACGTTAGGGTATACATAATGTCCAAAATACAAAAATGAGAGGATCAAGCTAGTAAAAGAGTTAGGGAAGATGGCAAGATCTCTATAAATCAGTATATTCGTCAAAAGTCTAAAGAAGGAGAGTGGATAAATGCGTTTTCCAGTATGCTTTTGTTTTTGAGATTTTCATCTTTGTCTTGTTTAAAACAATTAAGAATAAATAATCTGACATCCTTAGTAACTGTATCTGATTCTCTTACATACTGCTTTCTTACATCAGGACGTGCAGAGCCGTCACAGTACTTTTTTACTGTTTGTCTTGAGACACCTAATCTCCAAGCAATAGAGGGCTGGGATTCACCTTCAAGATCGCTCTTACGATATCTTTGTACATGTCCATTTCAACCTTCACACCTTTCATCCTCCTGTCAAAACATATCACTATATTTTACAGGAAATTTATGCTAGGTGGTAAACTAATTCAGTAGCGAAATGGCTCTAAGTGGTACACTAATATAATATCATTCACACGAAGTGTACCTGAGTTAGAAGCAATAGCAAAAAACCACTCTTTAACTTATTGCGATAATGACTATTGAACAACGGTGTTTGGCCACCAACTTACTAATAGTGCCACACTTCGGTTTTCTCCTGCTAGAATTTATAAGAACCAAAAGAAAACTTTAGAATTACTTAAGGTTGCCTTAAACTTGTTAGATGTCGAAAAATGTTATTATTGTAGTGAAAGAGTCAAATTATGCTTAAACATAGCAACTAATTACCTTTACACAATCTTGAAGAAGGTTGGCATGAATATATTAATTGCTTATTAGTGAAATCTACTATGCAAGAAATTATAAGGAAAAAGTATTGGGATGTAATATTCACATAAATAAACAAATCTAGAACGTTAAAGTGAAAAGGAGGATAATCTATGAATTGCAAAAAAAAGTACGAAAGAAGCATTTCACTATTTCTAACCATTCTTATGGTGATATCATTAATGGTTTCCACAAGCGCACAACCAAAACTATCTGACATTGCAGGACATTGGGCAGAAGGAACAATCAGGTTTATGGAATCGGAGGACATTATAGGAGGATATTCAGATGGTACATTTAAGCCCGACAATAATATAACACGAGCAGAATTTGCTACAATAGTTGTAAAGACGTATGACCTTCAAGGCGAAGAGGGAAAGATATTTAAAGACACTAAAGGTCACTGGGCAGAGAGTATTATAGCCACAGCAAATTATCATGGTATTGTTGGAGGATACGATGAAAATTCATTTGGCCCCGATGACTTTATAACACGTGAGCAGATGGCTGCCATGATAGTTAATGCTACTGAAATTTCCGATATAGATAGCAGCATAGTGTTTAGAGATGACAACGAAATTTCATCATGGGCAAAAGAACATGTAGATAAGGTAGCAACAGTAGGATTAATGGGAGGTTATTCAGACAATACATTTAGACCTCAAAGGAATGCCACTAGAGCTGAAGCAGCAACGGTTTTAAATAATGCAATGAATTTACTGAACGAAGAAGAAAAGAGTACCGTTTTTAATAAAGCAGGGGTGTACGGAGATGAAGATAAAACAACAGAAATTTTCAATGACGTGTTTATTAAAGCCAACGGAGTTACCCTTGATAATTATGTAATCCATGGGAATTTAACTATAACAGAAGAAGTTGGTGATGGTGAAGTTACTTTAAACGACGTAGACGTAAACGAAATTATATATGTCAACGGTGGTGGAGCTAACTCAATTTATATAAACGGAGGAAGTCATAAAGAACTAGTAGTTAATAACACTCCAACAAAAATTGTTAGAGTGGTAGTAAGTAATTTAGGTAGAATTAACCTAGAAATTTCAGAGGAAGCAGTAGACCAAGAAGTTATATTAGAAGGTCCATTTAATAATGTATCAGTAAAGGGAAACAACAATACTGTTACTACACAAGGTAAAACTACCGTAGAAGAAATCAACGTTTCAAAAGAAAGTTCTAATGCTACGTTGCAAGTAAATAAAGATACTATAATAGAAAAATTAATACTTGATTCAAAAAGCACAGTTAACAATGAGAAAGACACTATAAAAGATATTTCGGGGTCAGAAATGGCATCTTCTAGTATATCAAATACAGTGGAAAGAGAGAGAAGCGGCGGAGGAAGCAGTGGAGGAAGCGTTACGACCCCATCATATTCTTTAAATATTATTGCATCTAAGGGTAATGTGACAGGTGGGGGAAGTTATACAGCAGGGTCTGATATTACACTTACAGCTGAACATCATGCTGGGTATGAATTAGCATACTGGGTGGAGGACGATGAAGTTATAAGTAGTGACTTAACATTTGAATACACAATGCCATCATCAAACACAACAGTAACCGCCTATTTTGTAAAAGAGGGATACATTCCAATAAGAACATCGGAAGATTTAGATGAAATTAGAAATAACTTAACAGGAAACTATCATCAAATAGCTAATATTGATTTAAAAAACCAAGAATGGACACCTATAGGTCCAGGAATAGATATGGGAAGGGGCCTGCCTGCTAAAGATTCAACATTTACAGGAACCTTTAACGGCAATGGATTCAATATAGAAAACCTTAGTATAAAAAAGGAACCAAATTTTGACGGAATAGAAACAACGGAAGATATCGACAACTTATTCTTCGTAGGGTTATTTGAAGTGGCTATGGGGGCAGATTTCAAAAATATTAACCTGATAAATGTAGAATCAGAGGGTCTTATAGTAGGGTCTTTAGCAGGGTCTTTAATCCAAAGTAATATAAAAAATGTCCACGTTACAGGAAATGTTCATGGTGGAGGCGCAACAGGTGGGTTATCAGGACTTACAGAAGATTCAACTATAGAAAATGTGTCCTTTAAAGGAAATGTCAGTGACAATGTGTCTTGGGAGGTTCCTGAAAACATTGTAAAAGGTGTTGGAGGTTTAATAGGGTATGCAGGAGAATCTACAATATTAAAAAGTCTTACATCTGGTGAAGTAGAAGGGGATATCTATATAGGTGGACTTATTGGATATTCATATATATCAGTAATAAATAGTAGCGAAAGTAATTCTGACATATCAGGAAATAAGTACACGGGTGGACTAATAGGAAGAATGTATGAAGGAGAAATCAACGGTAGTCACTCAGAAGGCAATATTTCTGGAGAAGAATTTGTTGGAGGATTAGTAGGAAGTATATATAGTTATAACGATAACAAAGCATTTATAAAAGACAGTCATGCAAGTGGAGATGTAGAGGGATTAGATAATGTTGGAGGATTAGTAGGAATATCCCAAGGAGTCATAGACAGTAGTCATGCTACTGGAGATGTTATCGGAGGGCAGCAAGTCGGAGGTTTAGTAGGAAGAAATACCAGAGAAGTCACTAACAGTTACGCCCTAGGAGTAGTTAGAGGGTACAATGAAGTGGGTGGGTTGGTAGGAAATAACAGTAGTGCTAATAGTAGCGTAATAGGAAGTTCAGCTAAAAATATTAGTATAGTCAGATTAGAAGGTGATGAAACATCCTTTGGAAGAGTTGTAGGATTCAACGAAGGAACATTAGAAAACAACTACGGAAATACTAGTATGTTAACTCCTTACGAAGGTGCATTTGATACAGTAGGAGATGACGATATAAATGGACAGAATAGAGATTTCAGCCAGATGTATAAAGTAGAGTTTAGCATTTCGGGAGGAACTGGGGATATTGATGCAACCGTAGATGGTAATATCATAAACTCGGGGGACAGTCTATATAAGTATACAACTGTTGAAATAGAAGTAAGACCTGAAATCGGTTACAGAGTTAAAAACTGGAAAATCAATGGAGAAGATATTGGGGATGTAGGAAAAACAAACAAAACACTACAAATAGATTCCGATTATGATACAGAAGTCATACTGGAAGTAGCGCCAAATAACGATATAACATTTACAGAACAACCGAAAAACGGTTTTATAGAAGGAGAAGGTAGTTACGAAGAAGGAGAAGTTGTTAACCTTAAAGCTACACCTGATGCAGGGTACGAATTAGCTTATTGGGTAATAGATAATGAGGTTGTGAGCCATCAACCAAACTTTGAGTATACAATGCCTTCAAGTAATAAAGAAGTAAGTGCGTACTTTGTAAAAGAAGGGCACTTACCCGTAAGAACAGTAGAAGAGTTAGATAATATCAGAAACAATTTAGATAAGAAGCATTATCAAGTAGCAGATATAGACTTACAAGGTCTTGATTGGGTACCTATAGGTGTGTACGATGAGTTAAAAGACGCACCACCAGAAAAAGAAAACGCATTCAATGGGACGTTCGATGGAAGTAACCATACAATATACAATCTAACAGCAGTAGAAGACGAAGGTCTTACACCAGAAGAAAAATACGCAGGAGAAGGAATACCGTTGGCAGGCTTATTTGATGCAGCCGTTGAAGCAACATTTAAAAACATAAATATAATAGATGCTAGTACGGGAGGATTCATATCAGGGGCATTAGTAGGGTATTTAGCAGATAGTACCATAGAAAATGTACACGTTACAGGAAATATACAGGGGCATGTTATAACAGGAGGAATAATTGGAATAATGGAACGGGGAGAAATACGTGGAAGTTCCTTTATAGGCAACGTAGAGTGTACACCAGGCGATATAGGACAATCAGGAGGCATACTGGGACTTGGGGAAGAAGATGTTACAATTATAGACAGCTTCTCCGAAGGAACTGTTACAGGACGAAGAAACGTAGGTGGTTTAGCAGCTTCTATGAGAGACGGGCATATAGAGAATAGTTACTCGAAATCTACTATTAGTGGGACTGAAGACACAGGTGGTTTAGTGGGACTAGCTGACGGAACCGCAGTAATAGATAGCTATGCAGAAGGAGATGTTTATGGCGTTTCAAGCGTAGGAGGTCTAATAGGTAGAGTCTCCGCAAATGACGGCAGAATGACTGTTGATAGCAGTTATGCTACAGGAAACGTAACGGGTATACACAGAATAGGTGGTTTAATAGGTAATAATAATGGTGAAATTAATAATAGTCACGGGTATGGCGACGTCGAGGGTGACCGTTATATAGGCGGTTTAGTAGGGGATAATCAATGGAAAATTAAAGATAGTTCTGCATCAGGAACAGTTAGTGGAAACTATTTTGTCGGAGGGATTCAAGGCATAGGTAGTAACATAGGGTCATTAGAAAACAGCTCAGCTAAAAATCCTAGTATAATAAGATTAGAAGGAGAAGAAACTTCCTTTGGTAGAATTGCAGGAAGAAACGAACTTAATTTAGCAAACAACTATGCTAGAGTAAATATGGTAGAGCCATTCGAAGGTGCATTCGACATTACAGGATTAAATACGATTAACGGAGAGAGTGTAGACTTTAACGCAGAATATAAAGTTGAATTCAGAACCACAGGAGGAAACGCAACAATCGAAGCAACTGCCGAAGGTAGTAGTTTAAGCTCAGGAGATACAGTACAGAGTCTTAAAACAGTCGTATTTAACGTAACGCCAGAAAATGGTAACGAAGTCGTTAGTTGGAAAATAAACGATGTGGATATAGGTAACGAGGGACAAACAACCAAAGAAATAGTTGTAGCTTCTGACATTGACATTGAAGTCATAATTCAAGAACCAGACCCTTCATACAGCGTTAATTTCAGTTCACAATACGGAGAGGTTACTATAGAGGCGATAGTAAATGGTACTAACATAGGGGACGGGGACAGAGTAACCGTTGGAGATACAGTAGAATTTGCAGTAAACTATCCTATTAAATACGAAGTAGAAGACTGGGAAGTTAATGGGGTAAGTACTGGAGTAGACAGTAACGAATACCAACTAGAAATTACAGAAGATGTTACAATAGAAGTGATACTAAAAGAATTACCAACACACCAGATTAGCTTTTCTGTACAACCTAATGATGGAGCTACAATAACTGCCGAACTGGAAGACTCAACTAAATTAAGTTCAGGAGATGGAGTTCCAGAAGGAGCTATAGTAACCTTTAAAGTTGAACTTAATGATAATTATATAATATATGGTTGGATGGTAGGTACAGACACAGTAGGGATTGGTCAAAAAGAAATTCAACTATCTATAGAAAGTTCGACAATGGTAAATGCACTACTAGAAGAAGCGCCTGAGGAAACTCAACCTATAGCACATACTGAAGTAGAATTAATTGTAGGGAACACATTTAATGAGAGTTACACAGCAGGAAACCTAATAACAGATGCTGTCAATAACACTGTAACAGATGAGGTTTACGGAAACATCGCCTTTTTACCAGGAAATATTATGGACACGGTAAGCAGCATTAGTCCAGGACCTGTGTATGAAAAAGATTTAATTGAAATATACACAATGTTTATCGGTATCAACAATGTAGTAACAGGGGAATTAAAAGGACAAGACATTAAAGATTTTCTACTCACAGAATCACAAAAATCCAATAATGCACCTGTGCAGGTTTCAGGAATAAAGTACGATGTTTTTATAGGAGATGAGGGTACAGTTACAGATGTAGAACTATTCATGATGGACGGGGAAGATTTAGACTTAGACGAAACTTACAAAGTAGCATTTTGTTCTAACGAATACGAGGAGTATAACTTAGACGGTAAAATATCAAACAAAGCTACCACTTCAGATACAATAAAGGATATACTAATAGACTATGTAGAAAATCTTTTAAATCCTATACCAGCTTCTTTAGGGGATACTAGGATTAAGGTAATATAAGACAGGTAAACTCATATTGAAAAACCAAAAAGGGCTGTTGCACTAAGTAATTAGTGCACAGTTCCTTTTTTGATATATATAAAATCCCAGGCTGCAAAAATATGGAGGTTTAATGGTAAACGGTAAATAATGCGTTTACTTTGTACTTTCGAAGTACGTTGAAACAGGATTTGAAGAGCTTGATCAGGAGAAGCTACCACGCTTACTGGAATTAAAATATCACTCAATTGCAGATGCAGTAGAGGAGCTTGGTGGAGTGCAGAAGATAGAAAAAACTTTTATGGCTTTTCAGAAACATTTGTATAAGAAAAAAGCATCATAGTAGTACATTGCCGGGTGTATTAAAGTATCTTTATCTTAATACAACAAGAAGTCCCCTATCCTCTATAGGTGGGGGATGAATTGTTGTCCCTTGAGCCGCGACCTAATATATGGTATAATATACATAATTAGTCATATCCCATATAAAGAAGGTGTACTCATGGAATTAGATAATAATAATCACTCGGTATTCTTGATGTACTATCATCTTGTTTTGGTGGTAAAGTACAGACGCAGGGTAATTGATCACCCTATTTCTGAAGAACTCAAAGCCATATTTGTCAAAATTGCGTCAAATTATAATATCACCTTACAGGAATGGAACCATGACATAGATCATATACATATTTTGTTCAAGGCACACCCTAATTCACAACTATCAAAATTCATCAATGCCTATAAAAGTGCAAGTTCAAGACTCGTGAAAAAAGAGTATCCTGCCATAAGAGAAAAGCTATGGAAGGAGTATTTCTGGGCCAGGAGTTTTTGCCTATTGACCACTGGGGACGTATCGGTAGAAGTGATAAAAGGATATATTGAAAGCCAAGGTGAAAAGTCATGAACAAAGCCTATAAGTATCGAATCATTCCAAACAGAGAGCAAGAAGAACTCATCAAGAAAACCTTCGGATGTGTTCGATTTATCTACAATCAAATGCTTTCAAATCGAAAAGAAATATATGAAAAGTATAAACATGACAAGCTAGCATTGAAACAACAAAAATATCTCACTCCCGCCAATTATAAGGGTGAATTTCCATGGCTAAAAGAAGTAGATAGCCTGGCACTTGCAAATGCCCAACTCAATCTAAATACAGCCTATGGTAATTTCTTTAGAGATCACTCAATTGGATTCCCAAAATTCAAAAGCAAGCATAGAGATAAAAAAAGCTATACAACCAATAATCAAAAAGGAACCATCAGACTGGTGGATAACAGTCATATTCGGGTGCCCAAATTAAAAGGTGTAAAGATAAAGATGCACAGACAATTACCTGAAGATTCAGTGATTAAGTCTGCTACCATTAGTGAAACGGCTACAGGGAAATATTATATATCCATACTTGTGGAGTTTGATATACAAATAGATTTAGTCATGGCAACTAAGGAAACAACACTAGGATTAGACTACTCTTCAAAAGAACTATATGTAGATAATGAAGGAGACATAGGCAACTATCCTAGATATTATCGCCAAGCCGAAGCAAAGCTTAAAAAAGAACAAAGAAAGCTATCTAAACGTAAAAAAGGTAGCCAAAACAGAGAAAAGCAACGTCAAAAAGTAGCTAAACTTCATGAAAAAGTAGCAAATCAAAGAAAGGACTTCTTACACAAGAAATCAAGGCAGATAGCCAATGCCTATGATGCAATCGTGATAGAAGATCTAAATATGCGAAGCATGGCACAAGGATTAAAACTTGCTAAGTCAACTAATGATAATGGATTTGGTATGCTAAGAACATTTTTAGAATACAAGCTCAAGGAACAGGGAAAGCAACTTGTGGTCATTAACAAATGGTATCCCTCTAGTAAGCTTTGTCGATTTTGTAATAGAGTCAATAGGGACTTGACACTTTCGGAGCGTGTTTGGACTTGTTTCTGTGGAGAAGTAATTGAGAGAGATATAAACGCTGCAATCAATATAAGGAATGAAGGATGTAGAATAATAGGCGTAGCCTAGAATAGATGAAGAAACCGTTGGGCAGACGGAGTTAGCTTGGTAATTATATCAGCATGAGCTGATACGTCCCAAGAAGCCCCCACCTCTAAGTGTTAACGTAGGTGGTGGGAGTATGTCACAATCACTACATAGATATTCTACTACAATACTACTACTACTATAAAAAACTATAATTCTCTATAATACTAAATACAAATAATAGATTGCGAAATACTTGAAACAAGCGCTTATGATGCGTTATAAATCTCAATGATACAAAGAACCTCAAACTTCGAATCTGAAGGTCGGGGGTTCGAATCCCTCAAGGCGCGCCAAGCAAAAGCCTGTAATCGTAATGATTACAGGCTTTTGTGTTTTTTGACACTATGTGTAGAATACTACGAAGTATGCCACTTTTAATTAAATGTCACTATTTGGCATAAAATGTGTATACAATTTTTTAGGGTTTTTGATGCATCTTGAACAACACGATTTAAATCATGACTATAAATAAATGTAGTTTTATGTAGAAATTTAGAAGGAAACCACGAAATTATATAGAATTATAATATTAAATGCTAGGCATATAGAACTATAGAATTATAGACATGGGATTGAAGACCTGATGCTTACGTTTTTTAAATTTTATGTGTATACTACAATGGTTAAAAAGACGGGATTGGTTTGAATTTTGGATAGGTTTTAAGGAGGTTGCGTAAAATGGAAAAATCATCATATAAAGAAGTTAATTTAAAGAACATTTCAATTAGAAAAATTATAATTATATCTTTCGTTATATTGCTAACAACCACAGTTGGGATCATTAGTTACATAACGTTTTCAAGTTGGAGAGAATCAGCAAATGACACCATAATAAGAATGGCCGATGACTTGAATCGGGAAATAGTTAGTCAGATCGAGACATTTATGAAGGGTCCTAAGCAAATGATTGAGGTGAATCGGAGACTGATAGAAAAGGGTATTGTCGATATAGATAATGAGGCTAATCGAGAAATGTTTTTTGTTAATGCCATAAATAGTCATGATGGTGAGGGTGTATATAGTTTTAGTTACGGAACTGAATCAGGAGAATATTATGGTGCCCGTAAAAATAAAAAAAATGTCGTGGAAATAATGAGGAATAATGAAGAAACTGGAGGTCACTCATGGTATTATTCTGTAACGGAAAATACAACGGCAGGAGAACTTGTGTTAGAGGCGGGTAAATTTGATTCTAGAACCAGAGCTTGGTATAAAGCAGCAAAAGAAACAAAGGGACTGGTATTCTCTCCGATTTATAAACACTTTGTTATGGATGACTTGACAGTGTCCTTAGCTGCTCCCATTTATAGTGAAGAAGGAGAACTACAGGGTGTCTTAGGTTCTCATATAACCCTTTCAAGAATCAATTATTATTTAAAAGAAATTGTAAAGGCTAACAATGCCTTTGCAGTTATTGTTGAAAAGAATTCAGGAGAGTTGATTGCCAATTCTTTAAATTTAGCGAATTTCAAGACTTCTACAGATGGTGATTTTGAAAGATTGCCAGTGAATGAGATTGATAACAAAGCAATCGTGCAAGCCTATAATAATTACATGAATGGTGATGTAGATCATATTAAAATAGATTATGAAAAAGATCGGCTGCATATAAAGTATATTGAATATCAAGATGAAGGTTTAGACTGGCTAGTTATTACTGCAGTGCCTGAAAGTATTTTGGTAGCAGACATTATGGATACTATTGAAACTGCTTTTATATTGACCATTTTGGCTCTTTTTATATCAGTATTGATTTTCTTGAAACTGACTAAAAAGTTTATCGATCCGATAAATAGTTTAATTGATACCCAGAAGAAATTTGCCAGTGGTGATCTGTCAACAAGGGCAACTATCGAAAGAAATGATGAAATCGGAATGGTTGCTAAATCATTTAATCGTATGGCCAATACCATATACGACTTTATCAATACCCTTGAAGAGAAAGTAAAAGAAAGAACATGGGAACTTGATGTTTCAAATCGAGCCTTGGCAGAAAACAAAGATCAGCTACAGTTGATTCTGGATTCAACGGCGGAAGGAATATATGGAATCGATTTAAATGGAGACTGTACATTTATTAATGATAGTGGTGTAAACATATTAGGATATAAGGACCAAACTGAGCTGATCGGGAAGAACCTGCACTTACAAATACACCATAGTCGCAAAAATGGCACTCCTATGACCGTAGATGAATGTAGCGTCATCAAGGCATTATTAGAAGGAAAAGGAACCCATGTGGATGATGAGGTGTTTTGGAAAAAAGATGGCACATGGTTTAGCGTGGAATACTACTCATATCCCCAATATCTAGAGGGGGAGATTGTAGGAGCTGTAGTAACCTTTATGGACAATACAGAGCGTAAGAAAATGGAACAAATGATATTTAATGAAAAAGAGCAGTTTAAAACGACGCTACTATCCGTGGGAGATGGTGTCATTTCCACAGATAAGCAAGGTAAAGTTACTGTGATGAATTCAGTAGCAGAAAAACTGACGGGATGGACACAGGTGGAAGCTTACGGGAAGCCCTTGGAGGAAGTACTAAATATCATAAATGAATTGACTAGAGAAGTCTGTGAAAATCCTGCAAAGAAAGTGCTAGAAACAGGGAATATTATTGAAATGGCTACTCACACCATGCTGATTTCAAAAAATGGAGATGAAATACCAATAGAAGATAGGGCTGCCCCAATAAAGGATCGTGATGGGAATATAACTGGTGTTGTTATTGTATTTATGGATTATACAGACAAAAAAGAAAAGTTAATGCAGATAGAATATCTAAGCATGCATGATCATCTCACCGGGCTTTACAATCGTCGGTATATGGAAGATGCCATTAGTCGATTAGACACAGAGCGGAATTTGCCTCTGACTATCATGGTTTTGGACGTAAATGGTCTCAAACTTGTTAATGATGCTTTTGGCCATGAAATGGGAGATCAGCTTCTAAAGATAATTACTAGGGTAATGAAAGATGTTTGCAGAGCTGACGATATAATAGGGCGAACTGGGGGAGATGAATTTTTGATAGTTCTTCCTCAAATAGATGGAATACAAGCTCATAAGATAAAAAAAAGAATTAAGGAAGCGGCTTCTACTGAAAAATTGGATTCCTTGATTGTCTCGGTAGCCATAGGGTATTCAGTGAAAATCAATAGCCATGAAAGCGTGGAAAGTATCATGATTAGTGCAGACAATCAAATGTACAAAGATAAATTAAAATACGGAAAGCTCATGAGAAGTCAGACCATTAAGAGCGTGATTGACAACATCAATTTGAAATATGACCAAGAGCAAATTCATATAGAAAGAGTATCTAAGTACTGCCAGGCAATTGCAACAGCAATGAGTTTTAGTGAAAAAATGATAGGGCATTTAAAAACTGCTGGGGAATTGCATGATATTGGAAAGATAATCGTGCCACCTGAACTCTTAAATAAGGCGGAAAAACTAACGGCGAAAGAGTTTGAGGTAATCAAAAGGCATCCGGAAGTTAGCTATCAGATACTAAAGTCGGTAGAGGAGTATACTGCATTGGCAGAAGATGTATTGTATCATCATGAACGATGGGACGGGACGGGGTATCCTCAAGGGTTGAAGGGTCAAGATATTCCGCTAAACGCTAGAATTATTACTGTAGCCGATGCCTATGAGGCAATGACTGCAAAACGGGCATATCAACAAACAAAAAGCAAAGATGAAGCGATAGTGGAACTTGAAAAGTATGCAGGTACACAGTTTGATCCTGATATTGTTAAGGTATTTGTTGAAAAGGTCTTAGGTAAAGAAGGTGAAGGTGAGAAATGGAACAAATAATTGAGGGGACTATATAGGTTTACCGGAAAAGACATCTAGTTTGTAGATGTCTTTTTTTTGAAGACATTGCGGTTGTACTATGGGGATGTCAGCCCTTTTAATGCTTCGGTGGTTGACACAAAAACCATATAGAGGTATTTACCTACGATATAAAGGGTATAGATAGGATATTTATTTTTGGAAAAATATAGTTGACTTATTTGTTAATTATATGGTAACATATATATGAAAGTGATTATCATTTTCACTACGTGAGGATGAACTCACTTATATATTACATAGGGGGGAATGGTTATGATGGCTAATATGATTATGCCAAAAAAGAAAGTATCTTTAATACTTTCAGTACTCATTATTTTATCATTATTTAGTGTGACGGTAGTTTTTGCACAAGTAGAACAACTGGAAATTATGGGGGAGATGGCTCATGAATTAGAGGAAATTGCTCATGAATTAGAGCATGTTTATGAATCTTTACAATTGATGTCCTATACATTAATCGGAATTTTACTTTTATTAGCAGCACAGGTAGGAATTCAATATGCAGAGTTTAAGAAAAAAAAGTAATATTTAAATAAGATGAAACAGTAAAAAAGCCTTAGTTAAATTTGAGGCTTTTTTATTGTTTTTGCAAAGTACAAAGTACTTTACAAAGGAAAAAAGATATGATAAGATATGAATTATGAATTGTGAAACATGGTAAATATAAAATATTACTACTTTAAGCAAGGGGAATTGCGAGAAAATTACGAAAAACAGAATAGTACTGACGGGAGAATTGGAGTGTCAACAATAGATAGCACGATATCAACTATGTGTTGTTTAATTGTTGGTTTTTTTGTGCCATTTTGAAGGAAAATGAAAACGTTTACTCAAGTGATTCATGTGTTCAACAGGCTTATATTTAAGAGATGATAAGGAGATTCTCAAGGGATATCTCAGGCTGTATCAAGTCTAAGTGAAAACGATTTTTAATTGACACTATCCATAATCTGACTGGATTGACAAGTCAAACCCCAAGTTGTATTATGATAGAGGATATTTAAAATATATTGTAAAAAAAGGGGGAAATTTAATGAAAAAGTTTTGGACAATCTTACTAGTACTAGCTATGACTTTAACCTTAGCGGCATGTGGTGGCAACGAAGCTGATGCACCTGCTGGTGATGTGGATGCCGATGCACCAGCCGCTAATGGAGAAAAGAAAGTGATTATGGTAAGTACAAAATTTGTTGATGATGAGCAAACTGCTATATCATTGAAAAAAGTAGTTGAAGATATTAATGAAAGAAGTGAAGGTTCACTAGAATTACAATTGTTTACAGGTGGTATTTTACCAATAGGTAAAGATGGTATGGAACAGATCGTTCAAGGTTCTGACTGGATATTGGTAGATGGTATAAACTTCTTAGGAGACTATGTGCCAGACTATAATGCTGTAACTGGACCATTTTTATACCAAACCTTTGATGAGTACTTGGCTATGACACAAACTGATTTAGTTCAAAATCTTAATGAGCAACTAGAGCAAGATCACGGTGTAAAAGTACTTTCTCTAGACTGGGTATTTGGATTTAGAAGTATGATGACTAACAAACCAATCCAAACTCCAGATGATATGAATGGATTAAATATTAGAGTCCCAACCAGTCAATTATACACATATACCATAGAAGCAATGGGTGGTAACCCTGTTTCAATGCCTTATCCAGATACGTATGCAGCAATTCAACAAGGTGTAATCAATGGAGTAGAAGGTTCTATCATGACTTATTATGGAACGCAACAATATGAAAATGTTAAAGAATACTCTTTAACAAACCATTTACTAGGTGTTTCTGCAGTGACAATTTCACCTAAGCTTTGGGATGCTTTAACTGAAGAACAACAAACAATTATTGCAGAAGAGTTCCAAAAGGGTATGGAAGAAAACTTAGTTGAAACCATTAGATTAGAAAAAGAGTATGAAGTTTTATTAAAAGAAGAAGGCGTGAACTTCCACGAAGTAGATGCTGACGCTTTCCTTAGAGCTGCAGCTCCAGTTTATACAAAGTTTGATAGATGGACTCCAGGTATCTATGAAGAACTAGTAAAAGAATTAGAAATCATAAAAGAAAATTTAAAGTAATTTATCTTGTTGTTATATAGCAAGTAAAAAAGTTGGAAGGAGTAAATCTCCTTCCAACTTTAAAAAAATATAGTTTATAATCATGACAAATAAGCGTCATCGTTTGATATTTTAAAATAGTATTAATCTTATAGGAGGTAGCCATGAATAATTTGTTGAAAAGATTTGGAAAAGATTTTGAACTTTATGTAGGGAGCTTTTTCTTATCGATAACCTCAATTATCGTAATTATGAACGTATTTACTAGATACTTTTTACGGTTTACATATAACTGGGCAGAAGAGGTTGCTGTAGGGGCATTTGTCTGGACTATATTCTTAGGTTTTGCTAGTTCTTATAGAAGTAAGAATCTCATAGGTGTAGAAGTGTTAATGAAGTTGTTACCTAAAAAGGGAAGAACTGTAGTGGAATTTTTCACTGCTATGATGGTAACTATTTTATCTAGTATTATGTTTTACTTTAGTTATAAGTATGTAGCGGGATCTACAAAGATTACTGCAGCCTTAGAGCTGTCTTATTCATATATATATATATCCATGATCATTGCTTTTGCCCTTATAACCCTATATTCAATTTATTTTTTAGTACAAAGTTTCAAAAAAATATTTTCAGATGAAAATGTTGAAAACTAGGAGGTGAAATAATTAATGGAAGCTCTTTATCCAGTTATCGTGCTATTTATTTTGTTTTTTCTAAATATACCAGTGGCATTTGCTTTGATGGGTTCTTCACTATTTTATTTTATATTCATTAATACTTCTATGCCTATGGAAATGATCATTCAACAGTTTGTCACATCAGTAGAATCTTTTCCGTATTTAGCAGTGCCATTCTTTATTATGGTAGGTTCTGTAATGAATCATTCGGGAATAAGTGAAGCATTAATGGACTTTGCGGACGTTTTAGTAGGACATACTAAGGGTGGATTAGCTCAAGTTAATGTATTACTAAGTGCATTAATGGGTGGTATTTCAGGGTCTGCAAACGCAGATGCAGCTATGCAATCTAAAATATTAGTCCCTGAAATGGTGAAAAAAGGTTTCTCAAAACCATTTTCAGCTGCAATCACTGCTGCCTCATCGGCAATAAGTCCGGTAATTCCACCAGGAACAAATCTGATTCTGTATGCATTGATTGCAAATGTTCCAGTAGGCAATATGTTCTTAGCTGCATATATGCCAGGTATATTGATGGCTACGGCTTTAATGATAACTGTTCATATTATTTCAGTAAAAAGAAATTATAAATCCAGTAGAGATAAAATGCCATCTTTTTCAGAAATTTTTAAGCAATTAAGAAAATCAATTTGGGCACTGTTTATTCCTTTTGGAATCATTATGGGAATGCGATTTGGTATGTTCACTCCTACGGAAGCAGGAGGAATCGCAGTATTGTTTTCTATACTGGTAGGGTTTTTCGTGTATAAAAGATTAAAATTAAAACATATGCTGCCAATATTAATGGATACAGTAAAGGGTACTGGTGCAGTTATGATTATCATCGCAAGTGCTAGGGTATTTGGTTATTATCTTACATTAGAAAGAATTCCACAAATGATAACTGAAACACTTGTGGGTATGACAGATAGTGCTTTTGTATTATTAATGGTAATAAACATACTGTTATTATTTGTAGGAATGTTCATTGAAGGCGGAGCAGCATTAGTCATATTAGCCCCGTTGTTAGTACCGGCAGTTAGAATATTTGGTGTAGATCCTGTACATTTTGGAATTATATTTATTGTAAATATAATGATTGGTGGATTAACCCCACCATTTGGATCGATGATGTTTACCGTTTGCTCTATTGTAGATGTTAAATTAGAAGACTTCATAAAAGAAGTGTGGCCTTTCCTAATCGCATTAGTCGTCGTACTAATACTAGTGACTTATTCTCAAGGTATCGCATTATTTACGCTAAACTTATTTGGATAAGCTTAGAAAGATAGGGGGAGGTAAAAATTGGATATTCTAAAAGAGAAAACTGTATATCTATTAGATATGGATGGAACGATCTATCTTGGAGATGAATTAATTGATGGCTCAAAAGAATTTCTTGAAACGATAAAAAAGCAGGGGAAAAGATATATCTTCCTTACAAATAATTCGTCAAAAAGCAAAGAAACATATGTAGAAAAGCTAAATAATTTAGGCATACAAGCTTCACAAGAAGAAGTATTTACTTCAGGAGAGGCTACGACGATGTACTTGAAAAAAGAAAAAGAAGGCGCTAATATTTATTTACTAGGAACGAAGGCTTTAGAAGAAGAGTTTAAAAGAGAAGGATTCATTTTAGAAAAAGAAAGACATAAAAACATAGATTATGTCGTATTAGCTTTTGATACCACATTAACTTATGAAAAATTATGGGCAGCATGTGAATATATATCTGAAGGGGTAGAGTACATAGCCACACATCCAGACTTTAACTGTCCTTTGCCTAATGATAAGTTCATGCCAGATGCAGGTGCAATGGCTGCATTAATAGAAGCTTCTACTGGAAAGACGCCAAAAGTAATCGGTAAACCCAATAAAGAAGTGGTAGAAAGCATTGCCTCGAAATATGGTTTAAAGAAAGAAGATATGGTAATGGTAGGAGATCGACTATATACAGATATTAAGACTGGAAAAAATGCAGGCATAGCCTCTGTATTAGTTTATTCTGGTGAAACGAAAGAAGAAGATTATAGAAAAAGTGAAACCAGAGCAGATTATGTGTTTAACTCTGTAAAAGAGATGATAGACTTATTATAATATAGAAACAAAGTACCATATATAGAATAATATAATTACAAAAATATATTTTGGCCGAGAATAGGAGAGCCGTGGAACTTAATCTATTTTAAATAGATTGTGGTGACGCGGCCTTTTTTATTTAAGGATTTTCGTGTTTATGGTTTATAAGATTTGAAAAGGGAGGAATAAACAATGTATGATATTACAGTCATAGGAGCCGGTATAACGGGGACTTTTATAGCCAGAGAACTTTCAAGATATCAATTAAGGGTGTTACTGGTTGATAAGGAAAATGATATCGCCAATGGAACAACAAAGGCAAACAGTGCCATCGTTCATGCAGGATATGATGCCACAGAAGGAACATTAAAAGCTAAGTTAAATGTAAGAGGAAATGAACTCTATGAAAAGGTATGTCAGGAGTTACATGTTCCATTTAAAAGAATAGGATCTTTAGTTTTAGCCTTTAATCAACAGGAGGTGGAAACTGTACAAGAATTATTTGAAAGAGGCATCAAAAATGGTGTTCCTCAAATGGAAATATTAGATAAAGAAAGTGTTTTAAAGCTTGAGAACAATTTAAGTGAAGAGGTAGTGGGTGCACTCTATGCCAAAACAGGTGGAATCGTTGGACCATGGGAATTAGCCATTGCATTAGCAGAAAATGCATTGGAAAATGGGGTAGAGTTGCTACTTAATAGTCCAGTAACTGATATGAAAAAAATAGCAGGGGGTTACTGTATTACAGCTGGGGATAGAAAGATAGAAAGTAAAATCATTATAAATTGTGCGGGAATTCATACTGATGATATTAATAATATGATAAATAGCCCAAGCTTCGAGATCTTACCTAATCGAGGTGAATACAATTTATTTGATAAATCAGTAGGAAACGTAGTGAATAGCGTGGTTTTTAGATGCCCTTCGGAAGCTGGTAAGGGAGTATTGATTATGCCTACAGTTCATGGCAACTTACTGGTTGGTCCAACATCAGAATATGTAGAGAATAAAACTAGCGTTGAGACGACCTTTGAGGGACTCACTTTTATTAATGACCATACGAAACATACATTGAAGGAAATAAGCTTCCAAAATGTGATTACTTCCTTTACGGGATTAAGGGCAAAGACCAGGACCCAGGATTTTATTATTGAAGAATCAAAGGAATCTCAAGGATTCTTTAATGTAGCAGGGATTGACTCTCCAGGCTTGACAGCTGCTCCTGCCATCGCGGAGTATGTCATAGAATTAGTAAAAGCAAGAATAGAGAATCTAGAAATTAAACAAGATTTCAATCCAAATACAAGACCCAATATTCACTTTATGGAGTTGCCTGATAGTGAGAAAGCAAAGCTTATTGAAAAGGACCCTAGATTCGGAAGAATCATTTGCCGTTGTGAAAACATTACTGAAGGAGAAATTGTAGATGTGATTAAAAGAAAGGCAGGAGCAACAACATTAGATGGAGTAAAGAGGAGAGCGAGACCAGGTTCAGGAAGATGTCAGGGTGGATTCTGTGCTCCCAGGGTCATGGAAATTCTTGCGAGAGAGCAAGGGACTGACGTTGCAGAGGTTGTAAAGGATGGTCTCGGTTCTTATATATTAACAGGAAAAACCAAGTAGTAAAAATATATAGATGGGTAGGAGGAAACATTTTGTTACAATATGATATTGTCGTAATTGGTGGAGGTCCTGCGGGGCTTGCGGCTGCCATAGAGGCACGAAAAAATGGAGTCAAAAAAATATTAATAATAGAAAGAGACAGAGAATTAGGTGGTATACTACAGCAATGTATCCACAATGGGTTTGGGCTCCACATTTTCAAAGAGGAATTGACTGGTCCAGAATATGCAGAACGGTTTATCAAAGAGCTGATTACCATGGACATAGAATATAAACTAGATACAATGGTCCTAGAGGTTTCAGATAGTAAAGTGATTACAGCCATGAACGCAACAGATGGAATACTTCATATACAAGCTAAAGCAATAATATTAGCAATGGGTTGCAGAGAAAGAACCAGAGGGGCCATTAGAATACCTGGAACCAGGCCGGCAGGGGTTATGGCAGCTGGAACGGCTCAGCGTTTTGTTAATATTGAAGGTGATATGATTGGAAAAAGAATCGTTATTCTTGGTTCGGGAGATATTGGACTCATCATGGCAAGACGTCTAACTCTTGAGGGGGCTGATGTACTAGCTGTTGCAGAGTTAATGTCATACTCAGGGGGATTAACAAGAAATATAGTTCAATGTTTAGAGGATTTTAACATCCCACTTTATTTAAATCATACAGTAGTCAATATTGAAGGACATGACCGAGTAGAAGCTGTAACCATTGCACAGGTTGATGAAAAGTATAAACCAATCAAGGGAACAGAAAAGAGGTTTGAATGTGATACGTTACTACTGTCTGTAGGACTGATTCCTGAAAACGAACTCTCTAAATCCGCAGGGATAGCCCTTGATAATGTTACGGGAGGTCCAATTGTAAATGAATCTATGGAAACATCTGTTGAAGGCATTTTTGCCTGTGGTAATGTTGTTCATGTTCATGATTTAGTAGATTGGGTTACGGAAGAAAGTAGAAGAGCCGGTAGTAGTGCTGCTAAATATATAAAAGGGCAGATACAAAGTAATTGTAAAACCATCAAACTCAAGGGGATAAATGGTGTACGATATGTTGTTCCTCATCAAATAAGATTGGATAATATAGAACAAACAGTTGAATTGATGATGCGTGTAGATAATATCTATAAAGATATAAAATTTGTTATTAAAAGTAATGGAGAAGTCATAAAAGAGGTAAAACGAAAACATGTTGCTCCTGGAGAAATGGAAACCATTAAATTAGACCTAAGTAAATTTACGCCAGGTGATTGTGATGAAATGTATATAGAAATTGTTGAAAAGGAGGCATAACCATGGAAGAAAAAGATATGATTTGTATTGTTTGTCCCTTAGGTTGCAAGTTAAAGGTGACTAAGAGTGATATAAGTCAAACAGGATACGCTGTTGAAGGAAACAAGTGTTTCAGGGGTGTGGATTATGGTATCAAAGAAATGACAAATCCCACAAGAGCATTGACAACAACTGTCGTTATATCCGATGCTTCTGTAAAAAGACTGCCAGTTAGAACATCTGGAACAATTCCTAAACCTCTAATCAAACAAGCAATGGTCTTAATTAATAAAGTCGAGGTTAAAGCACCAATCAAAGTAGGAGAGGTTATCATTAAGAATATTCTAGATACAGGAGTAGACATAATCGCCTCTAGGAGCATGTGTCAAAATTCAGAACATGAGGATTTGTTAAAAGCCTGTTTCCTTCAAGGATAAATTCTTATAGAAATAAGCAATATAAAGGAGTAGAGATTATTGATAAGCGATGGGGAGATTGTTTTAAGACTAATTTTATCAGCCATAGCAGGAGGTATTGTTGGCATGGAAAGAGAGGCCAACAATCGTCCTGCTGGACTTAGAACCCATGTATTAGTTACTTTAGGCTCTACCCTTATTATGCTAATATCTATGTATGGCTTTCAAGGACTCGGTGCGGATAATAGTGGTGGGGAGCCTGCTAGATTAGCAGCACAAGTAGTGAGTGGAATCGGATTCTTAGGAGCAGGAACCATTATGAGAACGGGAAATGATATTCGAGGCTTAACGACTGCTGCCAGTATTTGGGTTTGTGGGGGTGTAGGATTAGCTATCGGAAGTGGTTATTATGTAGGCGGGATTGCAACGACAATCATCGTCATGTTTACCTTAAAAAGTTTGGGTTTTATACAAAGTAAGTTATTAAAAAGCCAAAATAAATTATTAATTGTCCAGGGTAAAGAGCGGGCTGGGTTAATAGGTAACATAGGACATATATTAGGTAAAAATAATATTAATATTAAGTATATTAAGGTTAATAATGAAGATAACATTGAAGAAGATGAAGGTTATATGATAGAAATTAGATTTATGGTGAAGTTACCATCTAAATTTATAAATGAACGTTTTTTTGATGAAATTTTAGATGTACCTGGAGTAGACAATGTAATATGGGAAGGCGATTTAGAAGAAGCTTTTCTATACTAAATCCCAACCATCAGATATTATTTGTCAAATGGTAATGATGTTCATAAACCAAGGAATATTATAAAAGCGCTAATAGTAGAATAACTAAAAAAAGGGCTGTAGGGGATGAAATCTCCTACAGCCCTTTTCAGGAAAGTGCTTAGACAGCTTTGCTGTCGAATGTGGTTTCAATGGTAGTTACCTCTGCTCTTTAATCAATCCCGATCTGTAAGCATCCAAAAGCATTTCCAAATCCTTAACCTGGAACTTCAGTTTTTCACCGTCATCTGTATCCCGCACCCTTTTTCTTTCAACTTCCTTTTCTAACACCATTGTAGTAGAATGAATATCCTTCTCTTCTTCAATGGCTTTCTGGGTTGATTCGAATGGGTCATGGGATACTAGTAAAAGGCCGTATGAATTATAGATCAGTGTATAGCCTGCTATTCCAGTAGTACCTTGATAAGTCCTGGAAAAACCTCCGTCAATCACTAACAGTTTTCCATTTGCTCTTATGGGACTTTCACCTTCTTTGAGTTTAACGGGCACATGACCATTAATGATATGGGACACATCTGGATTGAGACCAAACTCCTCAAATATGATTCTACACATCTTCTCATTATCCTCTAGCTTAAAATAGGGATCTTTTTTCTCAACATGGGTTTCCTTATCATTTATGAAATATCTTTCGAAGGTGGTCATCTTATCTTTACCAAAGAGGGGGGAATCTGGTCCAGTCCATAAATACCAAGTGATATCCATACCATGCTGTTTTGCTATCGGATTATTCTTACGGAAATATGCTTCTCTTACTAAAATCTCTAACCTGTCGAAATAAGCCTTTCCGCTGTAGGAGATCCCGGATGAATCTATTGTTACTTTTTTAAAGCTACCATCTTCATTCATTGGAATGCCACCATGATACATCAGGTTTGAATTGAATTTTAAATACATACTACCATTTGAAAAGAGAAATCTCACATGTCTTTGGAGCTTTTCACTGTTTAGAAATGATGATTTTAACTTTTCCATTAATTCTTTTTCTTCGATAGTAAGTTTATAAGGATTTTTAGGGTTGATAGTTGGAAAATTAGAATCCTTTAGTTTATATATCTTTCCATCTATGTCAACTGTCCCATCTTCATAATTAATTTTATTTAATAAAAGTCTGTCCTCCATAGAAAAATGTGGTCGTCTATTAATGATTTCGCCTTCTAATTTAAACTGTATGATAGAGATCGCTTTATGCATCTTTGCAATAAGCTTTAAATCATTTTCGGTGTAAATGATATCGCTTTTAATTTTAGGCTTAAAAGCAGTGCAATCATCATCTTTATAAAAATCTAAAGCGAAGGTAGCTAAGGGAAGTAAGTTGATACCATATCCATCTTCGATGGTATTCAAATTGGAATATGTGGCGCATATTCGAATAAGGGTTGCAATACAAGCCTCACTTCCGGCTGCGGAGCCCATCCATAATACATCATGATTTCCCCATTGAATGTCAACGGAATGATAATTCAAAAGCGTGTCCATAACAATATCTGGACCAGGACCTCTGTCAAATATATCCCCTACAATATGAAGTCTATCTATCACCAATCTTTGAATCAGCTTTGACATTTCAATGATAAATTCATCGGCCCTTCCAATGCGAATGATGGTTTCGATGATTTCATTGTAATATTCTTCCTTGTCTAGCTCCTTAGGACCTCTGTGCATGAGTTCCTCAATTATGTATGCAAAGTCCTTTGGCAGAGCCTTCCTAACTTTCATACGGGTATATTTAAAGGCTGCCTTTCGACAGACCTCTACCAGTCTAGAAATGGTAACTTTATACCATTCTTCAATATTTTCTTCCTTCTTATGAATAAGATCTAATTTTTGTTCTGGATAATAGATCAGTGTTGCAAGGCTTTTTATTTCCGTCTCACTCAACAGATCACCAAAAACTTCTATTATCTTTCGTTTTATATTTCCAGAGCCATTTTTCAACACATGATTAAAAGACTCATATTCTCCATGAATATCAGACAAAAAATGTTCGGTACCCTTAGGGAGGTTCAATATAGCTTGTAAATTGATGATTTCAGTACTTGCTGAAGCGATAGTGGGAAATTCCTTAGACAAAAGTTTTAAATATCTCAAATCGCTGCCGAAATCTTGAATTACATCATTATTAGAATATACCATATAACACAACTCCTCATTCATCAAAAGTTCATATTAAATTATAACATTACTTTCCACATGATTGCTAATAATTAAACTATAAAGCGGGGTGAGTTGATGATGTTATTATCAAGGATAGCAGATATGCACTAGATGCATAGCCTCTTTACTAGAAATACCAAATATTGATTACAATAAGTTAATATACTTAACATCTAAATTATGATATAATAAAATGTAACATAAACGCTTGCCCAAGCGGAACAAAAAGCAGTTTTGAATCTTTTGATTCAGAACTGTTTTTTTTTACCAATAGTAAACACTCGTTTAAATAATTACATACTTATGTTACGATATAAAAAATATAGCGTAATAAAGGAGGCCATAACTATGGAAACAGAAAAAATAAGCTCTATTAGTAGTTGCTGAGGACCTTCCCATGAAGGTGTTGGTCAACACCAAGAAGAGAGTCAAGAGAATTGTCTTGTTTGTGGTGAAAAGCTAGCTTATTTAGAAATAGGCAAAGTGCTTAGATGTATGGACTGCGGTAAGCAAGAATTAGGCTATGTCCATTGTGCAAAGGGGCATTATATTTGTGACCATTGTCATGGAGAAAAATCCTTCAATATCATTTTAGGTTTAATTGCCTCTGCAGAGGGAATAAACCCATTATTAATAGGAGAACAAATCATTAATGAAGCCCCCATACCAATGTTGGGCTGTGAACATGCTTGGGTTGCAGCGGGCTCACTATTGGCTGCTATAAAAAATCACGGGGAAATTGATGTCACAGAAGAGCAACTAATAGAAGTCTTAAATAGAACAAAAAAACAAGCCATAGGAGCCTATTGTGGCTTGACAGGAATTTGTGGAGTAGCCCCAGCTATTGGTGCTGTCTATAGTGTTATTTTAGGAGCAGCCTGCCCTAAAAATGAAGAGACAGCAGCTACCATGCATGTGGTTTCAAAGGTTATTGAAGCCATAGCTAATGAAACAGGTCCCTGCTGTTGTAAAAACTTTGTACATACAGCCCTAAAGGTTGCCTGTGATTATTCGGAAAAATATCTTGAAATACAGCTTCCATCTACTCATGATATTGTTTGTCAGCACAGTGATCGACATCCCCATGGGTGTAGAGAGCAGCAATGTAGCTACTACTCTAATCAAAAGGAAGCCAAGAGAACAGTATAGAATTAAGTATGCTACTCATTAGAAGTCTCACCATTTTTAAAATACTGACAAACAAAACTTTGGAATTCGGCTTCTAATGGAGAGGGAGAACGATGCTTATGATAGACAAAATAAAAGTTTCTTTGTAAATTTAGGTCTTTAATTCTATGGGCACTTAATAGATTATACTTAATCTCATCTTCAACAGCCTTACTAGATAGGAAGGAAACCCCCAAGCCTCTACGGATACATTGCTTTATGGCCTCAGTATTTTCAATAAAAGCCACTATTTTTAGATCGGATACAGCAAAGCCCGTTGTATTCAACGACTCTTCGAAAAGAGCTCTAGTACCAGAACCCTTTTCTCTAAAAATAAACTTTTCCTTCAATATATCTTGAAGGGTGAGTTCAGCATGAGAATGATTATAGGGTTCGGTGTAGGGAGTAACGAACAGTAGTTCATCATGATTTAGTTCCACATATTGAAGCTGTTTATGAGGGATATTGCGTCCGATAATGCCGAAATCAATTTCTCCATTGATAATACCATCTACTACCTGTTTTGAGTCATAGTGGCGCATGGTAAAGGTAACATGAGGATACATTTTATTGAATTCACATATGAGATCTGGAATAATATATTGTTCTGGGATTGTGCTGGAAGCAAGTTCAATATTACCTGATATTTGCCCTTCAAACTCCCCAAGCTTAAATATGGCCTTATGCTTCAAATTAATCATACTGATAGCATAGTCATACAATAAATCTCCAGCCTTGGTAGCTGTAATTTTTTTGTTTGAACGATTAATAAGTATTGTGTTGAGTTGTTTTTCTAAGTTTGAAATATGACTGCTTATGGTAGGTTGGCTTAGATATAAATGCTGTCCTGCCTTTGAAAAGTTCTTGAACTTTACAACGGCGACAAAGGCTTCTAATTGTTTGAAATCCATTGTGATTCCTCCTATTTCATAATAAAATATACTTGTGAGGATAAAGCATAAAAGTTTTAGATATCCTAATTTCTATTTTAAGCTTAATTTCATGTGATGTATAATGGTATTGGAAAAAATAATCATACAGTGTGAGTCAATAGAAAAATGAAATAGAGCCACCTATGGAAAAACAATAGTAACATGTATTTTAATTGTATCTTAGGCTCATCTAGGATAGACCTATTTGTCTGATACCACAATTCATATAGAAGATTTCAATAGTTGGGTTCAATGTGATAATAACTTCCTATGACTATGTTGATTAATTGCAATTGATTACTCTCATAATAATTGATAGACTTATAAATGTAGTATCATTAACAAATGAATGAACATGACAATCATATTTTGTAGCCATTATTGTTCATGGACAAATTGCCAGAAAACAAGGAGGATATTCGATGAAAAAAGTAACGGAAGATATGACAATTGCAGAAGTATTAAAAATGGATAGAGAAGTGGCTGGTATTTTTATGAAATACGGACTACATTGTCTAGGATGCCCTGGAGCAACTATGGAAAGTATTTCCGATGCAGGAAACGTACATGGTATAGATGTGAGTTTACTCATAGCTGATCTAAATAAACACTTTGAGTCTAACTAAAACAAAAATCACATAGAAAATTGAGAAAGAAGCTATCTTAACGTTACGTTAAGATAGCTTCTTTACATAAGTTAACAAAAAATTAACAGTGACATTATTGACAAAAAAACAAAAAATGAATATACTAAAAACAAACACATAGATAAGTATCTATATAAAGGGAAAAGGTGGAATATATGGACGATCAAGTAGAAATACTAAAAGCTTTGGCAGATAAAAATAGACTGCTCATTATAGAGATGCTTTCCTGTGGGGAGCTGTGTGCCTGCGATATTATGGATGGACTAGCGTTAACACAGCCAACAATTTCACATCACATGAAGATTCTACAGCATGCTAAGCTTGTGAAGAGAAGAAAGGAAGGGAAATGGGTATTTTATTCGATTAATCAAGAAAAAGTCGATGAACTCCAGGGCTTTCTTAAACACCTAACGTCATTTAAAGAAGACTGTGTTTGTAAAGGAGCTACTCAAGAAAGCTGTTATTGTAGATAAACGTTAAACAATTGTAATGCATATGATATCAATGAAGCCCAAGGATGAGGTGAAATTTGATGAAAATTACCGTAGATCAAGAGGCAATTGAATATATTTTACAACATGGAGAATCTGCAACTATAAGATACAGTAAAAAAGGCTGATGCCATTCTGGGGTAGTGGATGTACCGGTAATATATCTAGGCGAGCCCCAAGATAATCTGGATGATTATTTAAAGTATGAATTAGAAAAAGTGACGCTGTATTATCCTAAAAAGTTAGAGACTGAAAGACAGGAAATACTCATCTCTGTTTCAAAACTATTTAGATGGAAAAAACTAACCCTTGAAGGGTACTAGAGAAAGATACAAGGAGGAATAGTGATGAAAAAAAAGGTAGCATTTGTATGTGTTCACAATTCTTGTCGTTCACAAATGGCAGAGGGGTGGGCGAAAAAGTTAGGCAGTCATGTACTGGAAGTATACTCAGCTGGAACAGAAGACTATCCAGAAGTAAAGCCTGGGGCAGTTCAAGTAATGGAGGAAGCAGGAGTCGATATGAGTGAACACAGTCCTAAGCTATTAACTGATATTCCAGAAGAAGTTGATTATCTGATTACCATGGGATGCAATGTCGTGTGCCCCTTTGTACCATGCAGTCACAGTGAAGATTGGGGACTTGAGGATCCCTCTGGTGGACCAACGGAAGGTTTTAGAAATACAAGGGATCTGATTAAGGCAAAGGTAGAGGACTTCATCAAAAGAGTAGAAAATAACGAAATATAAAGACGCTTAAGTAAATCAATGCAACATAGACTTTTTATTTTTAAAATGATGTAGAAAATATTTTTTAGGAGGAGATATTGATGGGCAATGAAAATGTTGTTCAAGAGGGAAAAGGGATTGGTTTTTTTGAGAGATATTTAACTGTGTGGGTAGCTGCATGTATTGTTGTTGGAGTGGCGATTGGCCAATTAATACCAGCCGTTCCAGAGACATTAAGTCGATGGGAATATGCCCAAGTGTCTATCCCTGTAGCAATTCTAATTTGGTTAATGATTTATCCCATGATGCTAAAGATTGACTTTACCAGTATTGTAGAAGCCACTAAAAAGCCTAAGGGTATCATTGTCACCTGTGTTACCAATTGGTTAATCAAACCATTTACAATGTATTTAATTGCGGCTTTCTTTTTTAAGATTGTATTCCAAAATTTGATTCCAGAGAGTTTAGCCAATGATTACTTGGCAGGTGCAGTGCTATTGGGAGCCGCTCCTTGTACTGCAATGGTATTTGTTTGGAGTCATTTAACAAAGGGCGACCCAGCCTATACATTGGTACAGGTAGCGGTTAATAATATTATATTACTATTTGCCTTTACACCTATTGTTGCGGTTTTACTAGGAATCACTGACGTCATTGTTCCCTATGACACATTGTTTTTATCTGTTGTTTTATTTATTGTGATTCCTTTAGTTGGAGGCTATTTATCTAGAAAATATATTGTACAAAGTAAAGGGATAGAGTATTTTGAAAATGTATTTCTTAAGAAATTTGATAATGTAACGATTGTTGGGTTATTACTAACATTAGTGATTATCTTTACCTTTCAAGCAGAGGTTATATTAAGCAATCCATTACATGTGTTATTAATCGCCATACCATTAACCATTCAGACGTTCTTTATCTTTTTCTTGGCCTATGGATGGGCAAAGGCGTGGAAATTGCCCCACAACATTGCTTCACCTGCTGGAATGATTGGTGCAAGTAACTTCTTTGAATTGGCAGTGGCAGTAGCCATCACACTGTTTGGTTTGAACTCAGGAGCAACCCTAGCAACGGTGGTCGGTGTTTTAGTAGAGGTGCCAGTCATGTTAACATTGGTTAAAATTTCCAACAGAACAAGACACTGGTTTCCTGAGGTAGCAAGAGAAAATTAAATATAATCATAAAAGAATATAATTGAAAGGATGAGTATAAATGAAAATTGAAATCTATGATCCGCCAATGTGCTGTTCCTCAGGAATCTGTGGACCGAGCGTTGATGACACATTAATCAAGTTAAACGAGGATATAGAGCTTTTAAAAAAGGAGTATCCTGATGCATCTGTAGAAAGATATATGATTACACAGCAACCCTTGAAGTTTAGAGAGAATGAAGCAGTTTTTAAAATGGTAAAGGAAAAGGGAAAAGAGATCCTACCCATTACAACGGTTAATGGAAAAATCATTAAATACAGTGGATATGCAACTTATGAGGAAATTCAAACACACCTATAGGAGATGAATAACATGCAAACAAAATTCATGCTTTTTTCTGGTAAGGGTGGGGTCGGCAAAACTTCAATGGCTTCCACAACTGCAGTGCATTATGCAGAAAAAGGTAAGAAAACCCTAATTGTTACAACGGATCCTGCAGCTAACTTATCCGATGTATTTGAGCAGGAAATTGGACATAAAGTCACCCCTATTAATGGAGTGAAAAGTCTTTATGCAATGGAAATAGACCCAGACAAAGCAACAGAGGAGTACAAAGAAAGATCCCTCGCCCCTATGCGAGAATTATTTGATGAAGATTTAGTGAAGGTAGCGGAAGAGCAGTTAAGTGGACCGTGTACAGAGGAAATGGCTGCCTTTGATAAGTTCATTGATTTTATGGATACTGATGAATATGAAGTGATTATTTTTGATACAGCCCCTACGGGTCATACCATTCGTTTATTAGAACTACCGGTGGATTGGAGTAAGCATATAGAGGAGAGTGCCAAGGGCAGTGGACAAACTTGTATGGGACCTGTGGCATTGATCCAGGATAGTAAGAAAAAGTATGATGATGCCATTGCCATATTAAGAGATCGGAGTCAAACTGAATTTGTCTTTGTGATGCAGCCAGAGGAAACCTCTCTAGAGGAAACCCAAAGATCTTCAAAGGACCTTGCACAAATTGGGATTCACACAACAAAGGTGATTATTAACGGATTAATTCCAGAAGAAGAAACCATAGTGCCTTTCTTTAAAGGAAAATATGATCGCCAACAGAAGGTAATTGACAAATCTAAGGATCTCTTTAGTGATCTGATGATTCAAACCATGGAGCTATTTGATAGTGAGCTAAAGGGTGTAGAGATGTTTATAAAAAGTGCAGAGAAACTCTTTGAAGGAAGTGATACCAATGAATAAATTCTCTACTAAACTCTATCCAATAGATGCAGAGAGAAAGAACATCTTCTTTTCAGGAAAGGGGGGTGTTGGGAAAACTTCAATGGCCTGTATTACTGCGGTAGAAACAGCTCAAAAAGGCTATAAAACCCTATTATTGACCACGGACCCTGCTGCCCATATTGGGAATGTATTGGATCAGCCCGTTGGGGACAAAATTGCTGCTGTAGCAGGTATCGATAATTTATACGCCGTAAAGATTGATCAAAAAAAAGCAACAGAAGAGTATAAGGAAAATATCTTAAAGGATGCAGAAGTAAAATTTGATCCAACCACAATTATGGCCATGAAGGAAGAATTAGACTCTCCTTGTACGGAAGAAATGGCATCCTTTCAAAAATTTGTTGAATATGCCAGTGGAGATGACTTTCAGGTGATTGTAATTGACACAGCTCCTACGGGTCATACCCTAAGGCTATTAGAACTGCCTATGGACTGGAGCAAGCAAATTCAGTTAAAAGCAGGAGCATCTGTTGAAGTCAGTGATGAGGATAAACGGCAAAAAGAACGGTTCGATAAGGTTATTAATATGATGAAGGATGAAAAAGTAACTACATTTGCCTTTGTGATGTACCCTGAAAGGACACCAATAATCGAAGCCTACCGTGCATCAAAGGAGCTAGAAACACTAGATATTAAAACACAGCTAGTGGTAGCCAACTTAATCATCCCAGAGGAGCAAGCCCTGACGCCTTTTTATCAAAAGAGAAGAAAAATGCAGCTAGGGTATATTGAAGAAATGAAGGAAACTTTTAAGGATGCTACACTTTTAGAAGTGCCTATGTTTGGTGAAGAGATCAAAGGGTTGGATCTGTTAAAAGAAATTGCAAATCAAATATTTTAAGGGGTATTAACGTAGGTAAGTCATCATATTTGTAAAAAGATGACTTACCTTGTTTCGCTTAGAAAAGGGGGAAAACAGATGAAAAGCTTAGGATATAAAGTACAGCAAATAGAGACCAATACAATTAAAAAGATATACTTAGAGTTGACGGATCGATGCAATTTAGATTGTTCTATATGTTACAGAAAAGGCTGGGGAATCTCCCCAAAGGACATGGAACTGAGGGTACTAGATAAATTTATTAAGGATATTGAGGGAATCGAAGGGATAGAAACAATTGTCCTTGGAGGAATAGGGGAACCCACCTATCATGGTGACATTCTAGACATTTTAGAAAAACTGAAGGGGTATAATCTTCATATGACAACCAATGGAACGCTGCTCACTGAAGACTTAATGAAAAAAATGATTGAGACTGTACATACGATTACTGTCTCTGTTGATGGGATGCAAGAAAAATTTAAGGAAATCAGAGGTATAGAATTAAATTTAATTGTGGAGAGCCTTAAGAATTTAGAAAAATTAAAGCAACAGATGAACTCTCCATATCCGAAGGTAGAGCTG
Organism: Alkaliphilus metalliredigens QYMF; assembly: GCF_000016985.1. Classification (NCBI taxonomy): domain Bacteria; kingdom Bacillati; phylum Bacillota; class Clostridia; order Peptostreptococcales; family Natronincolaceae; genus Alkaliphilus; species Alkaliphilus metalliredigens. Next base: position 1,031,600 of record NC_009633.1, read on the forward strand.
CAATTTGTTGTATCTAGAGATAATATAAGTGATATATATAAGGTTGTCCAATTAGCCAGTGACTTGAATAGTAGCCGTTTAATTATATCTAATTTGATTCCCCAGGGAGAAGATCATAAGGATAATATTGTGTATGAAATTTACCCCACGGAGGAAAATAAAAACCTTTTAACTAAAATTCGCAATTATGCTTTGGGCAAGGGGTTGAATATTCATATTCCAGCCATGGCTTTGAAGACGGAGCGTTCTTGTAACTTTATTGAAGACATGACAACCTTTATTACCTCCACTGGAGAAGTAACCCCTTGCTATAGACTGTCTCATGATGGTGATGAGTATGTGTTTGGAAGGGATAAGAAGGTGAAAAAGTATTCCTTTGGGAATATAATGGATACGCCTTTATTAGATATATGGAATAATGAAAGATATCATCAGTTCAGATATACCCTCCATAATAATTTATACCCTTCCTGTATGGATTGTGACTTAGTAGAAGGATGTGAATTGCCAAGAGAATCAGAAGATTGTTTTGGGAATACAATAAGTTGTAGTGATTGTTTGTGGGGGAGGAAGTTTGTTGTTTGTCCTTAATATTGTTTTGTCTTTATAGAAGCGAAGAAAAGATTATAGATTAACAAAAACAGTTGAATAATAAAATGAGTCATGGCATAGTAGTGAAATGTCATGGCTCATTTTATTTATTATATAAAAAACGTAAAGAGATTGATTGAGATAGAAATAATTGAAACAATGTAATTTCTCTTGTCTAATAATATTATTTTTGATAAAGTATTGTTAAAGAAACAAAACCATTTGATACCCAATAATAAATCCTTAGTAGGAATGGATGATGAATATATGATGAGGAAAGATATTTCCGCAGTGGTGTTAGCAGGGGGAAACAGCAAAAGAATGGGACAAAATAAGGCGCTACTCAAACTGGGAGAAAGAACCATGATAGAGGTGATTGTGGAAAATTTAAAACCACTATTTAGTGAGATCATTGTGGTGACAAATAACTCAGAGCAGTACCCAATGCTTAAAGGGGTTCGGTTTGCTCCAGACCGAATACAAATGGTGGAAAAGAACTCTTTAATAGGGTTATATACAGGTCTTTGGGAAGCGAAAAATGATTGTATTTTCGTTGTTGCCTGTGACATGCCTCTTCTAAATACAGCTTTGATGCAGTATATGATTGAAAATCTAGAAGGGGAGGACATACTGATCCCCTATTTAGAAGGACATTACCAACCGTTGCATGCAATTTATGGTAAAAAATGCTTGGAGCCTATGGAAATGTTATTAGAAAAAGGGGACTATAAGATATTGAATTTTTTTGAGAAAGTTGTTGTGAAACATATAGATGAAGCACATGTAAAGAGGTTTGATCCTTATTTACAAAGCTTTTTAAATGTGAATAATCACAAGGAATATCAAGATTTAAAAGAGCGTTGCTTTGATGAAAAGAGTGAAGGTTGAGTCGCATTAGGGTGAATTTTGTGTTAATTTGTCGCAAAAAACTTGTATAGAAGATAAATAATTGTTATAATGAGATTAGTTAAAAAAATAACTACCTAATAATCAATATCATTTAATCAAAGACACTTGTATACTTTCAACACGTGAACTACTTATTTAATTAGCCAACTAAACCTTTTAAAAAGTTTATAATCTAAAACGATAAGGTGAAAAAGTAGTTCTGTGGTGAATATTTTTGTCTCAATCCATTGATACATTTCAATGTGTCTATTTCAACTGGAAGCGTGTTTAATCTTTCTTCCTAACTGATATAGGAAGATAAATATATCCTTATATTTATGAATAAGGTAAAAGGAGGTTGGTTTAATGAAATTAACAAGAAGAACCTTTTTGGGCAGTTCAATCGCTTTGACAATTGCAACAGCTTTTGGATTGTCAGGCTGTAGCAAGAAGCCTGAGACATTACAAGAAACAGAAGGAACTGGCGTAGAGGTTCAAAAGTTGGCCGAAGGTCAGTGGAAAGCCAGTGGGTGTTTAGGGTGTACCTCTTGGTGTGCAAAGCAAGTCTACATGGTGGATGGAAGAGCCATCAAAATTCAGGGGCATCCTGACTCGAAGGTTCATGGTGCAAACGATTGTCCCCGTGCACATTTGGCTGTTCAACAGGTCTATGATGCTGATCGAATCAAACAACCAATGAAACGAACGAATCCTAAAAAAGGGAAAAATGAAGATCCAGGATTTGTACCTATTTCTTGGGATGAGGCAATGGAACTTTTTGCAGATAAAATCATGGAATTAAGAAACAATGATGAAACCCATAAATTTGGTCTGTTCCGTGGAAGATACACAAACATCAATGATTTGTTCTATGGAAATTTACCTAAGATTATTGGGTCACCCAATAATATTTCCCATAGTTCTATTTGTGCAGAAGCAGAAAAATTTGGACCCTACTATACCCAAGGTTACTGGAATTATAGGGATTATGATGTAAGAAATACAAAATATATTATTTGCTGGGGAGTAGATCCACTGTGTTCTAACCGTCAAGTATCCCATTACTTAAATGTTTTTGGTGAACTACTTGAGAAGGGTGTTAAAATCGCTACCATTGATCCAAAACATTCAGCTACTGCTGCTAAGTCTCATGTTTGGATGCCAGTGAAACCAGGTCAAGATGGTGCATTAGCTACGGCTATGGCCCATGTGATCTTAACAGAAGGATTATGGTCTAGGGAATTTGTTGGTGAGTTCAAGGATGGTGAAAACCACTTTGTTGCTGGTAATACTGTAGATGAGGATAACTTTGAAGAAAATCATACCTATGGAATTACCAAGTGGTGGAACTTAGAATTAAAGGATCGCACACCGGAATGGGCAGAAGCCATTTGTGGAGTAGATGCAGCTACCATTAGAAAAGTAGCTACTGACTTTGCCAATGCGGCACCACAAGCCCTTGTATTTATGGGTGGTGGATCAAACATGCAGGTTCGTGGGGGATACAACTCCATGGCAGTCCATGCATTAAATGGATTAGTTGGATCTGCTGAACATGAAGGCGGTACCATTACAGGAAGAAGTCCGAAGTTAAATGGATTTACAAAGCCTGATGACTTTATGGATGAAATGGCTCAGAAAAATACTAAGATGCAAAAAATAGATCAAAGGGGATATAAGGAATTCCCAGCACTAAAGGATGGAAAATCCGGTGGTGGTGTGGTAACAAATCGAGTTGCTGATGCAATTTTAGCAGAAGATCCTTATTTGCCTAAGGTCATGATTGGATACTTCTGTAACTTTAACTATTCCTGTACAGAAACTGAACGTTGGAATAAGGCCATGGAAAAGATTGAATTCTTTGCACACTGTGTCACCCACTATTCTGAAATGGGACATTTTGCAGATTTATTACTACCATCTACCCATCATATGTTTGAGCAAATGAGTGCTGCAGCTCAAAAGGGTAATGGGTTTACACACCTGTGGATTGCTGAAAGATTAATTGAACCATTCTATGATGTGAAAAATCCGGAGTCAGAAATACCATGGATGTTAGCAGAAAAATTAGAAGAAAAAGGCTTTGGAAATTTAATGGATTACTTGAAAACCTTTAAAGATCCAGAAACAGATAAAGAACCTACAAATGGATTGGAACTAGAGTTACATGCTTTCAAAATCCGCACCCAACCAATTTGGGATCCAGCTGAGTATGCAGAAACTGGAAATAATGGAACGAAATATAATAGCTGGGATGAGTTTATTCAAGCAGGTATTTGGAACTCTGATGCTTATGAATTTAAAAAACTATGGAGTAACATGCCGACAGAAACAGGGAAATTTGAATTCTATAGTGAAACATTAAAGAAAGCTTTAGCTGGACATGCAGAAAAACACAATACAGATATTGATGATATTTTAGCTACATGTAAATATGATGTTGTAGGAGAAAGAGCCTTTATTCCTCATTATGAAGAGCCTTATATGGTAGGAACTGAATCTGAATATCCCTTTGCATTTATTGACTCTAAGTCTCGATTAACTAGAGAAGGTAGAGCTGCTAACTGTTCGTGGTTCCAAGAATTTAAGGATGTGGATGCTGGAGATGTTAAATGGGGAGATTGTATTAAAATGAACCCTGAAGATGCAGCAAAATTGGGACTACAGGATGGGGAGTTGGTTAAAGTTACTTCACCGACAGGTGAGATGACTACTACCCTAAAAACATGGGTTGCCCTACGACCAGGAACTGTACAAAAGAACTTTGGTCAAGGACATTGGGCCATGGGACATGTTGCTGCTGAAGATTTTGAGGGACGAGTAGCACGTGGTGCAAATAGCAATGACATGATACCTTCTGAGTTTGAACGCTTAAGTGGGTCAACGGCATACTATGGAAGCTTTAGAGTTCGGATCGAAAAGGCATAGAAATCGAAAAAGTGGAGGTGTTGTAATTGGCTAAATGTGGAATGGTCATTGACCAGAGAAGATGTACAGGTTGCGCAGCTTGCTCAATTGCCTGTAAAAATGAAAACAATGTACCCGATGGGATTTATTGGTCTCATTATATTATGGAAACCAAGGGTGAATTCCCCAATATAATACAAAATTATATTTCAACCCTATGTAATCACTGTGAGGATGCTCCCTGCGTGACAGCTTGTCCAGTGAATCCTAAGGCAATGTATAAACAAGATAACGGTATTACAATGCATGATGAAGAGACCTGTATAGGATGTCGTGCCTGTGAAACTGCATGTCCCTATGGTGTCATTTATTACAATGATGAAGAACCTTTTGGGAAATGGCGTTCTGGCGATGGTGCTGAATTAACGGAAAAAGTCGGGGGAAATGTGATTCCATACTATAACCCTGATCGTGCAGCAAGCTATGCTGGGATCAGAAGAGGGAATAAAGTAGAAAAGTGCACATTCTGTGATCATAGAGTTGCCAATGGTGAGGAACCATACTGTGTGGATGCTTGTCCTTCAAATGCCAGAACATTTGGGGATTTGGATGACTCAAGTAGCGAGGTAAGCAAACTACTGGCAAACAATGATAGTTTGGTGCTACAACCAGAAGAAAACACAAAACCACAAGTATACTATATTAATAAATTTGACGTTAAAGAATAATGGTTAACTTGGTGAGAAACAGGAAGTACTCCTGTTTCTCACCAAAATTCTTTTAGAAATGAGGGAGATACCGTGGAAAATTTTCAAGTTCATGAACAGTTGAGATGTGCCATGTACAATTTGTTAGCACAGTGCTATAAAATGCCAGAAATAGCATTGAAGGAAGAAAAAGTAATTGAAACATTGGGAGAACTTTTACCCCTCATAAATGATGAAGCTGCTAACTATGTAAAGGAAATGATGGTTGAATTAAGCCAAGAAGGAAAACTAGAAGAAATTAAAAAAGAGTATCTAAAGTTATTTGTGGGACCTAAAACGCTTTTGGCCCCTCCTTATGGTTCTTTATATTTAGAAAACAAAGGGCAGGTAATGGGTCCATCAACCCATGATGCAATGAGAATGTATCATGAAGCCGGCTTAGAGAAAGCAACAGATTTCAGAGAGCCTCCAGATCATATTCGTGTTGAATTAGAATTCATGTATTATTTAATTGCAAATGTAATCGAGTCCTGTGAAGATGGAAATTGGGATGGGGCAGAGAAATATGTTCAGCTACAATTAGAATTTTTGACAAAGCATATCGGTAGTTGGGTAAGACCTTTCACACAAAATGTAAATCAAAATGCCAAAACCAAGTTTTATCAAAACTTAGGATTAATCACAGAAATTTTTATTAGACAAGAGTGTGTGAAGGACAGTCTAGCCATGAAGGAAGAATTTATTGAACTTAAGCAGTCATCTAATAATTAGGAATACCACAGTAAGTAAGATGTTATCAGGAAGAAGCAAATTCAGATGAGGAGGTAGAAGAACTTGTTAATGAAATATTTGATGCAAAAGTTGATCATAGAAAACTATTCCAGTATTGATAAGAAACGCTGCCTTTATCAGCGGAATCAAGCTGAACCCTGTCGCATCTGTCAAGATCATTGTCCTTCGGAAGCCATTTCTTTAACAAAGAGCTGTGTAGAGATTGATGAGGAGGTTTGTAAAGGATGCGGTATATGCAAAAGCACTTGTCCTTCTCAAGCCATCACATTAAAAGAGTTTGGTGAGGAAAAGAATTTACAAAATCTCAATCCAAATGAAGTCGTATTGATAGGCTGTAAGCAAGAAACAAGTGAAGGAAATATTTTGTTTCCTTGCTTAAATGGGTTGCATAAAGAATATTTAGTGATATTGATGTTGCTTATGAAAGGCAAAAGGATATACTTTAATGTAAGTCAGTGTGAGAATTGTTATATTGAAAAGGGGTGTCACTATTTCATCCAAGCCTTAACAAAGGCAGAAACCGTTATCAATGGCTTAGGAATGGACGCTAACATATCTCTTATTTATCACAAGGAAGATTTGCCAAGCTATACAACCCAGGTAATGTCTAGGAGAGAACTATTTACCCTATTCAAGGATGGATCGGTGCATATGACCTTAGACGCAACCAGTAGCATCTTAGGGAAAAATAATGTTAAGGATTTTAGAACTAGAAACCTATTAGTTGATATGCTGAAGGAAGAAAATGATTTAAATAAAGAAGCACCACATCATTTTGAATCACTCTTTACAACCTGGAGTCTAGATTCCAAATGCAATGGGTGTGGTCTATGTGAAGCAGTGTGTCCATGGAAGGCATGGCAGATAGAGCGGTCAGATGAGGTAAATATCAGTCATCATGCAAGACGGTGCAGATCCTGTACTCTTTGTCATGAACTATGCCCTCAGAAAGCCATTAACAAGGATGCTTTTTCTTTAAATTTACTAGCGGGGGCGGCAGTAAAGACAACGATTCCTCTGGTCAAATGCCATAATTGTAATAAAAAATATGTTCAAAAAACAAGTGAACAGCAATTGTGTAATACTTGTAGTAAAAGGAAAAAATTGAAAAAGTCTGTTATATAAAGAAATGGGAAAATAACAAAGAAACTCTGATATAATAAATGAAATGAGCAAGTCACCTTCTACGACGGTCAAAGTAGAAGAGTTTGGACAAGGTTTTGTCCAGTCAATTTGTAAAGAAGGATGAAGTGTGTTGAATTGGGAGGAAAATTTGTTCAAGCTAAAGAATGATATTGCAAGTAATGAGGAGGTAAAATATGTTTGGTAAATTAGGAATGCCTGAATTAGTGTTAATTTTTGCTGTTGCCCTTGTCATCTTTGGACCTTCAAAGCTACCTGAAATAGGGAAATCTCTTGGGAAAAGCATTAAGGAGTTTAAAAAATTCTCAAAGGAAATGAAGGATGATCTCTCTCTAGAGGAAAGGGAGACAAAAGATAAAGATACAGTGAAGGTCAAAGAAGAGTAACCAATACGATGACTGATGGGTTGATCCCTAAGAAAGGGAGGATAAAATGAAAGTTGTTAAAACGGAAGAAGCAGTGGGAATGGTATTAGGCCATGATATAACAGAAATTGTACCCGGCGCCTTTAAGGGAGTGGCTTTTAAAAAAGGGCATGTGATTAAGTCTGAGGATATCGAAAGGCTACTACGAATTGGAAAAGAACATATTTATATATTTGAAATGAAGGAAAATGAAATTCACGAAGATGAGGCAGCCATTAGCCTAGGAAAATTAGTGTGTGGGGAAGGAATTCACTTTACAGAGCCCCGTGAGGGGAAGATCAATATCCTTGCAAAGGAAAAAGGTCTTTTAAAGATTGATCGAGATTTATTGGATGCTGTCAATGACTTAGGGGATATTTGCTTGGCTACAATCCATGGGAATCGATCCATTGAGAAGGATGGACTGATTGGTGGGTGTCGTGTGATTCCCTTAACGATCCACAAGGAGAAAATAGAATCAGCAGCAGAAATTTTAAAGGACAAGAAACCCATGCTCCAAGTAAAGCCATTTAAGAGGCTGAAAACCGCTGTCATTGTCACTGGAAGTGAAGTGTATAAAGGAAGAATAGAAGATAAGTTTGGTCCGGTGATTGAAAAAAAGATCGCTGCCTTTGATTCCGAAATTATTGATAAGACGATTGTTCCAGACGAGCTAGATGTCATCAAAGATAATATATTAAAATGCAAGGACATGGGGGCTGAACTCATTATTGTGACTGGGGGCATGTCAGTAGATCCCGATGATAAAACACCAGGAGCCATTAAGGCAACGGGAGCAGATATCATCGCCTATGGCACACCGGTTTTACCGGGAGCCATGTTATTGTTTGCATATTTAGATGGTGTTCCAGTATTTGGATTACCAGGATGCGTCATGTTTGCCCATACAACAGCCTTTGATATTTTACTGCCAAGGGTGTTTGCAGGAGAAAAAATTGTGCGCAAAGACATTACCCGTATGGGATATGGTGGGCAGTGCTTAAAATGCGAAGTTTGCACTTTCCCAAATTGTCACTTTGGGAAGTATTAAGGAGGAAGTAAATGCGAACTAATATTTCGTTAGAAGAAGCATTAGAAATATTATTAAAGGAAAGCAATCAAACGGAACCGATTCATGTGCCATTGATGGACAGTTTAGGGAGCGTCTTGGCGGAAGAGATCCTGTCAGATATGAACATGCCTCCCTTCGATAAGTCCCCTTTAGATGGATATGCTGTTTGTTCAGAGGATATAAAGGGAGTATCAAAGGAAAATCCCATTAGGTTAAACGTAATTGATTTTGTCCCAGCAGGATATGTATCGGAAAAAACCATCAGTAAGGGACAGGCAATACGAATTATGACAGGTGCGAAAATACCTGAGGGAGCCGATGTGATCATTCGATTTGAAGACACAGACTTTACTGATGATTCAGTAACCATATATACTGCCTATTCTACTGGAAGCAATATTAGTAAAATGGGAGAAGATATGAAAATTGGAGATAGCGTAATCCAAGAGGGAACCGTAATAGACGCCCCAGAGATCGGAATACTAGCTACATTAGGAAAAAGCTTTGTACAGGTGTATCGTAAGCCAAGAATAGCCATACTGTCAACTGGAGACGAGCTAATCGATATACAACAACCATTAGTAGATGGGAAGATTAGAAATAGTAACTCTTATACAGTTGCTGCTCAAATAAAGAAGGTGGGAGCAAAGCCACTAATGCTAGGTATTTGTGATGATGGCATTGACACCATCGTTGAAAAACTTAAGTCTGCCTTAGGCTGGGCAGATATGATCATCACAACGGGAGGGGTTTCCGTAGGGGACTGTGATCTAGTGAAGGAAGCATTTCAAGAGGCCGGAGCAGAAATGTTGTTTTGGAGAGTTAGAATGAAACCTGGAACACCAATTGCTGTAGCTAAATATGGAAATAAGCTGATCTTTGGACTATCGGGAAATCCTGCCGCTGCTTATATTACCTTTGAACAATTTGTTCGCCCTATTATTTTGAAACAAATGGGAAGACAAAAATATAAGTTAATGGAAGTCGAAAGTATATTAGAAAACGGATTTACGAAAACAAGTAGTCAAAATCGCTTTGTTCGAGCTCATACATTTTATCAAGATGGGAAATATTATACCCAGTTCCCAGAAAAACACAGTTCAGGGGTACTTTCTAGTCTATCTGGAACAAACTCTTTATTTTATGTTCCATCAGGGACAGGTCCTCATGAGGCAGGAGATAAAGTAAAAGTGCAACTATTAGACCACCCGGAGGTGTTAAAATGATACCAGTATTTTCAATTGTAGGAAAGAACTCAAATACAGGCAAAACAACGGTTTTATGCAATATTATTGGAGAGTTAAAAGCTAGGGGTTATCGAGTTGCTACCATTAAACATGATGTCCATGGCTTTGATATTGATCATCCAGGCAAGGATACATGGAAGCATGGGCAAGCGGGGTCAGATATTGTTATGATCTCATCTCCAGAGAAGTTTGCCATGATCGAAAAGGTTCAAGAGGAATATACCTTAGATGAAATCCTTGAAAAAATAACCAATGTGGATATTGTCATCACTGAAGGATATAAAAGAGAAAACAAACCTAAATTAGAGGTATTTAGATCAGCGGCAGCGAAGGAACTTTTATGTGAAGAACATGAGCTATTCGCTCTTGTTACTGATGTGTCCTTTGAAAAGAGTATTCCCCAGTTTAGTTTTGAAGAAATTTCTCAACTGGTTGACTTGATTGAGGCTAGGTTTTTACAGAAATAAAAGGTTAAATAAGAATGAAAAAACCACATCTAGTATAAATAAGGGGAGGGATTTTGATGTTTGGTAAATTAGGAATGCCTGAATTAGTAGTGATTTTAGTGATTGCTCTTGTGATATTTGGTCCAGCAAAGTTGCCTGAGATTGGTAAAGCCTTCGGAAGAGGGATATCAGAATTTAAAAGTCATGCGAAAAAGATTTCAGAGGATGTAGACGAAGACGAAAAATAAGAAGAAAGGTGCTACTTAACGTAGTGCCTTCTACGTTTTTTGTTAACGTAAGGGAGGATTTTACATGGAAGACATGCGAATGTCATTGATTAATCATTTAGATGAGCTAAGAAAAAGAGTCATCATCATCAGCTTAGCAATTATCGTGGGTTCTTTAGTGAGTTATGCCTATATTGACTTGATTATCGACCTGATTGTAAAACCAGCAAAGAATCTAGAATTTATTTATTTAAGCCCTCCTGAATTGTTTTTAGCCTACGTAAAAATTTCCTTAGCTGTAGGGGCCATGATTGCCTCACCAATTGTACTCGTACAAATTTGGTTGTTTATAAAACCTGGGCTGAAGAAGAGAGAGCGTAAATATTTACTTTTTGCACTGTTTATGGGAATTGTATTTTTTGCAATGGGAACTAGCTTTGCTTACTTTATTATTATACCTATGACCATTGATTTTTTTGTGAAAATGGCTGTTGATGGGATTGCCCCGTTATTTTCCTTTGCAAACTATATTAGTTTTTGTAGTTCTTTGTTATTTTCATTTGGCTTAGTTTTTCAATTACCCCTATTAATTATATTATTAAGTCAACTGAATCTGGTATCGTCAAAAACCTTCAAAGGCTATAGAAAAATATTTGTGTTACTCATCTTCATTGTGGCAGCAGTGCTAACACCACCAGATGTTGTATCTCAAGTATTGATGGCGGGACCAATGATTTTATTGTATGAATTTAGTGTGATGATAGCTGTGATTATTGAAAAAAGAAGGCGAAAAAAGAAGAAATAAATAAGTAAAATAGAATCAAATCAAATAAGGAAAACAAACATGACAAAGGATCAAAGGACGGGATGAAATGGATTATATTAAAACAGTCACAATTCAAAAGGTCAATAATCAGGCAATGGAATCCATGGAAGATACAGTGGTTGTGGAATACCCTTTTACAATTTTTATAAATGGTGAAGAATTTATTACCTTATTATGCTCTCCAAGTGGACTTGAATATTTAGCCGTAGGATTCTTGGTTTCTGAAGGTATTATCAAGTCAAAGAAGAATATAGAAAAAGTAGTCTTAGACGAAGAAAAAGGCCATGCCTATATTGATTTGATTAGTAAAACCGACTTTGCTGAGAAGCTATCTGGTAAGAGAACAGTGACCACTGGATGTGGAAAGGGTACAATTTTTTATAATGTATTGGATTCATTAGGGACACATTCTATTAAAAGTGATATGAAGGTGAAGGCGGAGTCGATTTTAAACTTATCGAGTCTGTTAAATCAAAACTCCCAGTTATTTAAGGAGACGGGAGGGGTCCATAGTTGTGCTCTTTGTAGTGAAGACGAAATAGTCATGTTCCACGAGGATGTTGGCAGACATAATGCCTTGGACAAAATTGTGGGAGAGGCATTTTTGAAGGAAATTAGTCTAGAGGATAAAATACTGATTACCAGTGGGAGGATTTCTTCAGAAATGATTATCAAAACTGCAAAAAGAAAAATTCCGATCTTAGTATCCCGATCGGCACCAACAGATCTTTCCGTAGGAATTGCAAAGGAGCTGGACCTGACACTCATTGGATTTGCAAGAGCTAAAAGAATGAATATTTACCATGGAGAAGATAGAATCCTAATCCCTTAAGAGGGCTTTAAATAGTAGTAGTCACAATTTCCAACCTGAAAAGTAGAAGCATTACTTTCAAAGTCATTTAAACCCCTGTAATGTTTATCATTACAGGGGTTTAAATTATTTTTCATTGGATTTTCATTCAATTAAATATTCTTAAGCAATCACTTATTCAACTTTATTTGGAGCTTCTTTTTCTGGTTTTGGCAATAAGGCCTTTCGAGATAGGCCTATTTTTCCTTGGGGGTTAATCTCCATTAACTTAACTTCAATTAGGTCACCCTCAGCAAGGACATCTGCAACCTTAGCCACTCTTTCGTGGGCAAGATTAGAGATGTGAACTAATCCTTCTTTGCCCGGTAATATTTCTACGAAGGCACCAAAATCCATGATTTTGATTACTTTTCCTGTGTACACTTCGCCTACAACAGGGTCTTTAACGATGAGTTCGATCATTTCTAATGCCACTCTAGCAGATTCTTGATCCGGTGCCGCGATATAGATTGTCCCATCATTTTCAATATTAATCTTAACACCAGTCTCATCAATAATCTTATTAATGACCTTGCCACCGGCACCGATTACTTCTCTGACTTTGTCAGGATGAACTTTTAACTTAGTTACCTGAGGGGCATAGGCAGATAATTCAGTTCTAGGGCTGGTAATGGCTTCCTTCATCTTATTTAAAATATGGGTTCTTCCAATTTTAGCCTGGGCCAGGGCTGTTTCCATAATGTTTCTATCGATTCCTGCTATTTTAATATCCATTTGCAGGGCAGTAATACCATTTTCAGTACCTGCTACCTTTAAGTCCATGTCTCCTAAGGCGTCTTCCATCCCTTGGATGTCAGAGAGGATGGCAATTTGGCCTTCCTCTTTAATCAGTCCCATGGCGATTCCCGCTACCATACCTTTAATTGGCACACCGGCATCCATTAAGGAAAGGGTGCTACCACAAACACTTGCCTGGGAAGAAGATCCATTGCACGCAAGAACTTCTGAAACCAGTCGAATGGCATAAGGAAAATCCTCTTTGCATGGAATCATTGGTTTAAGCGCTCTTTCAACTAAGGCACCATGACCAATTTCTCTTCTGCTTGGACCCCTCATGAATCGAGTCTCCCCAACACTATAGGGAGGGAAGTTGTAATGATGCATATATCGCTTTTCATCTTCTTCACCGAGACCATCAATCCGTTGTGCGTCTCTTAAGTCCCCTAGGGTCGTAACCGTTAATACCTGTGTTTCACCCCTGGTGAATAAGCCTGTACCATGGGTTCTTGGTAAGATACCTACCTCGCTAGATATGGGTCTGATCTCATCTAGTTTACGATTGTCCGGGCGAATACCCTCGGAAGTAATCATTTTACGTGTTTCTACTTTAATTTGTTTTGACAGGATCGTATTAACTTCTTTTGAACGACCTTCGTATTTTTCCTCAAAATAGTCCAGGGCTTCAGCGGAAATAGCCTTGATATTTTCATTTCGCTCTGTCTTATCAACGGTTTTAATGGCATTTGCTAATTTTGTGTCTAAGAAGCTTACAACCTCGGCCAAGAGCTCCGAGTCTGTTTCCTTAACAATGACTTCAGATTTAGGTTTTCCTACCTCTGACACAATGTGTTCGATAAAAGTAACTATTTTTTTGATTTCTTCATGGGCAAACATAATGGCATCTAAGATTTGAGCCTCTGTTAATTCATTGGCCCCGGCTTCGATCATCATCACTGCATCCTTGGTCCCAGAAACGATGAGCTCTAGCTCACTAAGTTCTTTTTGTTCGCTGGTGGGGTTTACAATATATTCACCGTCAATCATACCAACTGAAACAGAAGCCGTAGGTCCCATAAATGGAATATTAGAGACAGATAGGGCAATTGAAGAACCGATCATTGCGCTAATATCAGGGGGACAATCTTGGTCTACGGATAAAACAGTGGCAATCACTTGGACATCATTATGATATCCCTTTGGGAAAAGGGGTCTAATGGGTCTATCAATTAACCTAGCAGTTAATGTTGCTTTTTCACTAGGTCTGCTTTCTCTTTTGATAAAGCCACCGGGTATTTTGCCAACAGCATATAATTTTTCTTCGTAATCACAGCTCAATGGGAAGAAATCTAGTCCTTCCTTAGGCTCCTTAGATGCACAAGCCGTAACTAAAACAAAGGTATCTCCGTATTTAATCATACAAGACCCCTGGGCAAGCTCAGCTACTTTACCAAGTTCAACAACAAAAGGTCTGCCTCCAAGCTCCATTTCAAAAGTTCTTATCATGTAAAATCACTCCATTTTCTTATTATTTTCAGTTCTATATGTAATACTCTTGTCCACTAAGTAGATAGAGAATATAAAAAATCATTATTTTAAACCTTTTCATGGGTAGGTTTATGATTTCCTTCTTCCAATATTTTATTGTTTCAATTATAACGATTTATAATCTAGGTATATTATAACAAAGTAAAATAGATAAAACAAATAAATTTACAACTCCAATGATTGAAATATGAATAAAGAAGCCATTGCTAACTAAGAAATTCCATGGGATTTTCCATTGAGAGAGAGTTTAGCTTTAAAGCGAATTACAAAAGCCTTGCTATTAGGGGGTGAAGGATGATAAAAAGCACTTATCCATTGACTTAGATAAGTGCTTCTCAAGTTATTTAATTCATTTTTTAGGACTAGTTTTTTTTACACACTGCAACCATCAGATAATACTTTTGATCCGGCTTAGGAATTTCTATTGTTCGATCAATTTGATGATACATCGTTAAATTGCTGAAAGGTTTAAGAACTTCTATGAATTCTTCCTCTTTATATTGATAAACATGAAAAGGGGAAGCACAAGGCTGATGTTTACCCTTGCCAAATGGAGTAGAGATAACCAGGGTACCACCTGGCTTGAGAAGATTATATAGATTTTTGACAAAAACCTCGTCTCCCTGGAAGTGTTCAATGGTCTCAAAGCTAATAATGGTATCAAAGGTTCCATAGGTTTGATAGAGGTTTGGGTTTAATGCATCATCAACATAGTAGGAGGTTTCCATAAAGCTATAATGTTTTTTTGCATAATCAATCGCTTCCTCCGATAGATCAATGCCTATTAGCTCGTCAATACGAGGATTTTGCTTTATAAGCATTTCGCTGCCATAACCCACCCCACAGGCAATGTCTAGAACTCTTCCTGTACAAAACTGCTTTGCAAACTGATATCGTGCAATATGTTCAATTAACATGCCATTTTTAGGATTCATCATTTCGGGTATCACTCTTTCTCCTGTGTATTCCATGTTTTTTTTCCTCTCTACAATGTATTTAATTATAATAGTCTATAATTTAACTATATTATAGCAAATGATATCATCTATATCAAATTGAAACGCAATTAAACTTGTTAAAATAAAAGTAATTATATATACTAATAATAGAATGAAATTTCAAGGAGGCTGAGAACGGTAAAGATACTGCTGAGATAATTAAAGATGAAAATGCAATTGATTATTCTTATACATCGAGATGGATGTTAAATATACAACCCTAATTGAAGGTTATTGTAAATAATTTGATTTAAAGAAAGGAAGGATAGAATGGATAAGGAGTATCAAAGGGAAGATGAGATTATGACCATAAGTGAGGTTGCTAAATATCTGAAAATTAGTGAAGTAACAACCTATAAATTTGTTCAAGAAGGAAAAATACAAGGGTTTAAAGTAGGAAGACATTGGCGAGTGAAAAGAAGTGATTTAGTAGAATTTATTGAAAAGCAAAGACGAGTCGAGCCCACTTAGTTTTCTACATCATATAAGATTTATAAAAAATAGGGATAGATTCTTTTAAGAGGATCTATCCTCAATTTATTTTTTATAGTTTAGTTAAAAATTGTACTATAAGTAAAAAAATTACAATTAATAATAAGGATTTCAGCAATACTAAGGGTGTTCAAGAAAGGAGCAACAGCATGCCTGTAAAAAATCATCGAGATTACAACAAAGAAGTAGAACGATTAGCATACACGAAAGAATATATCAAGGAGACACTCAATGCCACAGCGGAATATAGAGATCTCTATAAAGATAATATTAAAGATGCCATGGTAAACCTAGACTATCTAGACAGTAGTCAAAGCTATATCAGTGTTTTGATTAATACAAAATTCATAGAGATGGCAGATAGAAATTTTGATAACCTAAAAAGAATTAAGGATAAACCCTACTTTGCTCGAATCGATTTTAAGCCCAATGAAAGAGTAGAAGTGGATAAAGTATATATTGGAAAAACCTCACTGATGCGAGCGGAGGATGAAGTTCCTTTAATTGTGGATTGGCGTTCTCCCATTGCTAACATTTATTATGAAGGGCGGATCGGAGAGACAAGCTATGTAGCAGAGGGTGGTATACAGGAGGGGGAACTTCTTCTTAAAAGGCAATTCACCATTGAAGATGGTGAACTAAAAAATATAATGGATATTGATATTATGACCACAGATACATTTTTACAAGCCTCGTTAGAAGCTAATGCAGAGGAAAGATTAAAGGATATCGCCTCCACCATTCAAGCGGAGCAAAATCGTGTGATTCGAGCTGACATGAGTCTGCCATTGATTGTCCAAGGGGTTGCAGGCAGTGGTAAAACCACCATAGCCCTTCATAGAATCGCTTATTTTATTTATACCTATGAAAAAACCTTTGATCCTGAAAATTTTATGATTATTGCTCCCAATAAACTATTTCTTAATTATATCTCTGAAGTATTACCTGAATTAGGAGTGGGAAATGTAAAGCAAACGACCTTTATAGACTTTATGGAGGCGCTAGTTGGGAAAAAGTATAAAATGCTAGACGCCAATGAAAAATTAATGGCTTTAATTCATGGAGAAAAAGCTTCTGAAGGGAATAAATTAGAATGGTTAAAATGGGCAGCCGCCTTTAAGGGATCTATGGAATTTAAGGAGCTATTGGATCACTATATTAGAGACGTAGAAAAAGAATATATGCCAAAGGAAGATTTTGCACTACATGGACATGTCATTATTCCTAAGGAAGCCATATACCATATGTTATTACAAGAGTTTAATTATCTTCCCATTTATAAACGTACAGATGAACTTAAAAAGACATTAAGAACTCAGTTGAAGGATTTTAAGGAAAAGATTTTAAAGGAAACAGAGGAAGATTACGATAATGAGATTGAAAATATACGGTGTCGGATGGAGCCCTCGGAAGAAAGAAGACAAAAGGTCCTTCCTCTTATAGAAAAACGGGACGCAGAATTACAAGCCATAAAGAAAGATGTAAAAACCCTTGTGAACAACTATATTAAAGGCTTCCCTAAAAAAGATTTATTTGAACATTATGAAAGGCTAATGACTGACGTAACCTTAATAGAAAAATATGGACAAACAATGCTACCCGCTGGAGGAGCTCAGTATTTATGTCAACAATCCAAGGCATTGTTAGACAAAAATAAGATAGAGCTAGAAGATTGTGCACCATTAGTTTATTTAAAATATCGTATATTTGGATTTAAGGAAAAACTCGAAATCAATAGTGTTGTCATAGATGAAGCCCAGGACTTTAGCTTGTTTCAATTTTATGTATTGAAGGAGATTCTAAACACCAATATGTTTACCTTATTAGGGGATATTTCTCAAGGAATTCACTCTTATCGTGGGATACAGAATTGGGAGGATGTAATCGAGAAAGTTTTCAATGAAAGAAAATGTAATTATATAACCTTGGTACAAAGCTATCGAACGACCATTGAAGTCATGAATCTAGCAAATTCAGTGATTGCTAAGCTTATGAATCCTGGTGTTGTCCTGGCTAAGCCGGTAATTAGACATGGAGAAAAGCCTGAGATAAGGGCGTTTACAGAAAAAGAAGCATTATTAAAAAATGTACAAGAAAAGCTGCAGGAACTTAAAGGTGCGGATTATAAATCAATGGCGATTATAGGCAAGACGAAAAAAGAATGCCAAGAAATCAAAATGTATTTAGATAAGCATCAAAAAATTCACACCAGAGTACTAGATGAAAAAGAAGAAAATTATGATGCAGGGATCATGTTAGTACCCGTTCATTTAGCAAAGGGATTAGAGTTTGATGCAGTGTTGATAGCCAATATAGAGGAATGCTATCAAGAAGAGGAGTTAGATATCAAGCTTCTCTATGTTGCCATGACAAGAGCGCTACATAAACTTGATGTATTTTTTATGAAAGGTAAAATCCCTGTTTTAGATGATACCCCTCATGAGTTGTATATAAAATAATGATTAAAGTTGGATTGTTTATTGATTAAATGAATGGATGATAAAAGACACAGAGGGTTACCTTAGCCGGTGCCCTCTTAGTCTTTTAAGCACTAAGAATTTTAAAGAAGCGGTAGTGTTTCTGTTTGGAATTATAAATATTTTTCTACTTCTTCGGTAGTAAATTGTTTGATACATTCTCCTTCATTAGCTCGACAAGTTGCCTGCTGCTGATGCCCCCTCAACCAAGTGAGTAAAAGGTAATCTATTGTGTTTTGTTTACTCATTGTCATCTCTCCCTTTAAAATCATATTATTCGAATGACATGATCCATTTCAATTATAACCATTTATAATTTAATGGTATTATATCAAATAAAATGAATTTAAACAAATTCAATAACAATAAAGCTTGTTTAAACTATATTTATTAGATATAATACAAAAGAAGATGAATGGGTTTAGTATCACTTCACTTCATTCATTATAGTTCAATGGGTCCTACTGTAAGGGTCTAAATCGGGGGATACATGGCCACATAAAATTAAAAACTATGATGGACAGGAGGCAATATTAATGAATATTGAACAAATGACAATGGAAAAATTATTAGAGGCCTGGACAACAATTTCTTATAGGCTATTTAGTGGGCAACAAGATGAGAAAGCCCAACTTATTCAGCAGAGAAGAAATTTGATAAATAGGTTGCAAGCTAAAGGAGTGACAGATATCCAAATTGATGGGATGGGTAATGATCACTATGTGTTGGAATATCGTTATCATGGTAATAAAGTAAAGAATAAATTTTTCATCAATCAGTAGGAAAAAGGTAAGCATCGAATTCGATGCTTACCTTTTTTAAACGTTAAAAAAGTAGCTCTACTTGAGAGCTACTTTATTTTCATTAACCAAAGATTGATTAACCATGGTTTTATAGGTTTTGTTATATGACTTGAGAAAATGAAAGTACCTATTCAATTTTTTTTGGTGCTTCTTTTTCTGGCTTTGGCAATAGCGCTTTTCGAGATAGGCCTATTTTTCCTTGGGGATTAATTTCCATTAATTTAACTTCAATTAGGTCACCCTCAGCAAGGACATCAGCTACCTTAGCCACTCTTTCATGGGCAAGATTAGAGATGTGAACTAATCCTTCTTTGCCCGGTAATATTTCTACGAAGGCACCAAAATCCATGATTTTGATTACTTTTCCTGTGTACACTTCGCCTACAACAGGGTCTTTAACGATGAGTTCGATCATTTCTAATGCCACTCTAGCAGATTCTTGATCCGGTGCCGCGATATAGATTGTCCCATCATTTTCAATATTAATCTTAACACCAGTCTCATCAATAATCTTATTAATGACCTTGCCACCGGCACCGATTACTTCTCTGACTTTGTCAGGATGAACTTTTAACTTAGTTACCTGAGGGGCATAGGCAGATAATTCAGTTCTAGGGCTGGTAATGGCTTCCTTCATCTTATTTAAAATATGGGTTCTTCCAATTTTAGCCTGGGCCAGGGCTGTTTCCATAATGTTTCTATCGATTCCTGCTATTTTAATATCCATTTGCAGGGCAGTAATACCATTTTCAGTACCTGCTACCTTTAAGTCCATGTCTCCTAAGGCGTCTTCCATCCCTTGGATGTCAGAGAGGATGGCAATTTGGCCTTCCTCTTTAATCAGTCCCATGGCGATTCCCGCTACCATACCTTTAATTGGCACACCGGCATCCATTAAGGAAAGGGTGCTACCACAAACACTTGCCTGGGAAGAAGATCCATTGCACGCAAGAACTTCTGAAACCAGTCGAATGGCATAAGGAAAATCCTCTTTGCATGGAATCATTGGTTTAAGCGCTCTTTCAACTAAGGCACCATGACCAATTTCTCTTCTGCTTGGACCCCTCATGAATCGAGTCTCCCCAACACTATAGGGAGGGAAGTTGTAATGATGCATATATCGCTTTTCATCTTCTTCACCGAGACCATCAATCCGTTGTGCGTCTCTTAAGTCCCCTAGGGTCGTAACCGTTAATACCTGTGTTTCACCCCTGGTGAATAAGCCTGTACCATGGGTTCTTGGTAAGATACCTACCTCGCTAGATATGGGTCTGATCTCATCTAGTTTACGATTGTCCGGGCGAATACCCTCGGAAGTAATCATTTTACGTGTTTCTACTTTAATTTGTTTTGACAGGATCGTATTAACTTCTTTTGAACGACCTTCGTATTTTTCCTCAAAATAGTCCAGGGCTTCAGCGGAAATAGCCTTGATATTTTCATTTCGCTCTGTCTTATCAACGGTTTTAATGGCATTTGCTAATTTTGTGTCTAAGAAGCTTACAACCTCGGCCAAGAGCTCCGAGTCTGTTTCCTTAACAATGACTTCAGATTTAGGTTTTCCTACCTCTGACACAATGTGTTCGATAAAAGTAACTATTTTTTTGATTTCTTCATGGGCAAACATAATGGCATCTAAGATTTGAGCCTCTGTTAATTCATTGGCCCCGGCTTCGATCATCATCACTGCATCCTTGGTCCCAGAAACGATGAGCTCTAGCTCACTAAGTTCTTTTTGTTCGCTGGTGGGGTTTACAATATACTTACCGTCAATCATACCAACTGAAACAGAAGCCGTAGGTCCCATAAATGGAATATTAGAGACAGATAGGGCAATTGAAGAACCGATCATTGCGCTAATATCAGGGGGACAATCTTGGTCTACGGATAAAACAGTGGCAATCACTTGGACATCATTATGATATCCCTTTGGGAAAAGGGGTCTAATGGGTCTATCAATTAACCTAGCAGTTAATGTTGCTTTTTCACTAGGTCTGCTTTCTCTTTTGATAAAGCCACCGGGTATTTTGCCAACAGCATATAATTTTTCTTCGTAATCACAGCTCAATGGGAAGAAATCTAGTCCTTCCTTAGGCTCCTTAGATGCACAAGCCGTAACTAAAACAAAGGTATCTCCGTATTTAATCATACAAGATCCCTGGGCAAGCTCAGCTACTTTACCAAGTTCAACAACAAAAGGTCTGCCTCCAAGCTCCATTTCAAAAGTTCTTATCATGTAAAATCACTCCATTTTCTTATTATTTTCAGTTCTATATGTAATACTCTTGTCCACTAAGTAGATAGAGAATATAAAAAATCATTATTTTAAACCTTTTCATGGGTAGGTTTATGATTTCCTTCTTCCAATATTTTATTGTTTCAATTATAACGATTTATAATCTAGGTATATTATAACAAAGTAAAATAAATAAAACAAATTAATTTGCAACTCCAATAATTGATATTGGTTAATGATATAGAATATTCACAGAAGAAATGAAGCGGAGGGCATTTATAACAATAAAACAGAGGTAAGGGAGGTAAATAAGAATGGAGATTATGGGAACGAGACTTTTTCTTTATAACCTCTATTAACTATGTTAAAATAGTTAAGTGATTTTTAACCACCCATTAAAATAATGATAATAAGAGAAAGAGGTAATAAGTTGAAGTTAATCAAGAAACTAATCCATAGAGATGTAAAAAAACTAGAGGGAAGAATATTTGAAAGAAAGGCAGCTCGAGGAATTATTCTAAAGGATTCGAATATTCTCCTATTGTATACAAAAAGATATAACGATTATAGCTTTCCTGGTGGGGGGGTTGATCCTGAAGAAGATTTAATGACTGGTCTCAAAAGAGAGCTTGCTGAAGAAATCGGGGCTAAGAATATCGAAGTCATCAGTGAATTCGGATATATTGATGAATACAGACCTCATTATAAACCTGAGTATGATTTGATTCATATGCTATCATATTTCTATGTTTGCAAAACTGATGATTTTGGAGATGTAGATCTTGAAGATTATGAATTAGCAAATGGCATGTCTTCCATTTGGATTGATATCCACGAAGCCATTAAGCACAATAAAGAAGTCATTGCTAACCAAGAAACATCTATGGGATTTTCCATTGAAAGAGAGACATTAGCTTTAGAGAGAGTTGCAGAAATGTTGTTATAAGGGGATAGAGATTAATAAAAAGCACTTATCTATTAGCTTGGATATGTGCTTTTAAATTATTGCTTTTATTTTTTCCTCTCTTGCAATCATATGGTTAAATTATAATAGTTTATAATTTAACCATATGATTGGAAACTATGTCAAGTTGAACGATAACTAAACTTGTTAAAATACAAGTAATTATATATACTAATAATAGAATGAAATCTTAATCGAGAGTATAAGTAATCTATCCTTCTAAATAAAGAGGGCTACAATTCAGTGAGAGCAAAGCTCCGTGAATTCAGTCGGATTTTATAAAAAGTAGAAAAGATGATGAAAGAAATGATGTATGATACTAAACATTTCCTATAAAAGTTAAAGGACATCGCAAATAATTTGATTTGAAGAAAGGAAGGATAGAATGGATCAGGAGTATCAAAAGGAAGATGAGATTATGACCGTAAGTGAGGTTGCTAAGTATTTGAAAATTAGTGAAGTAACAACCTATAAATTTGTTCAAGAAGGAAAAATTCAGGGATTTAAAGTAGGCAGACATTGGCGAGTGAAAAGAAGTGATTTAGTAGAATTTATTGAAAGGCAAAAAAGAGACGAAAGAATTTAATTTTCTAAATCACATAAAGTTTAAAATAATAGGGATAGGTTTCTCTCCACTGTTTTGCAGTGAGAAAAATCTATCCTAATGCATGTGTAATTGGGGGAAATAAGATGAGTAAAAAAGCATTAACACAATCTAAGCCAGTATCCTCTTCTGGATTTTATGGATGGGTAATTGTAGGGATTGCTGCCCTAGGGCTTTTCTTTTCCGGTCCAGGTCAAACCTATTCCGTGTCTATTTTTATTAACTCATATGTAGAAGACTTTGGCTGGAGTCGATCTCAAGTTTCAAGTTATTACTCCATGGCTACATTATTGGCAGGATTGTTACTGCCCTTGATTGGAAGAGCCATTGACGCTGCTGGACATAGAAGGCTAATCACCATTATTTCTACGCTATTGGGAATGACCTGTCTGTGGATGAGCTTTATTAATCAACCCATGATGCTTTTCATCGGATTCATTATGCTTAGATTATTTGGCCAAGGCTCCATGACGTTGATCCCTTCCACTCTTGTGCCTCAATGGTTTGTAAGGCATAGGGGAAAAGCCTTAAGTTTAATGGCTATCGGGGGAGTGGTGGGTTCTGGCCTTTTACCTCCTCTAAATAATTGGTTGATCACCTATATGGGTGCAGGCTTTGCATGGCGCGTTTGGGCTGTTTTATTAATAGGCGTGATGGCCCCTCTAGGGTGGCACTTCGTAAGAAATCAACCAGAGGATATGGGGGAGGTTCCCGATGGTAATAAACAACTTGAAGATGAAAATAGTGACCTAAGGTATGTGACTAGGATTTCAACCAGTGAAATATCTTGGACTTTAAAAGAGGCCATGAAAACCAGGGCCTTTTGGTTCATGCTTTTTTGCATGGTGGTACCCTCTATGATTAATACGGGAATCACCTTCCATATGGTCTCCATTATGGAGACAAAGGGATTTTCTTCTTCATTTGCTGCCTGGATTTTGAGTATCGTTGCCATGACACAGTTTCCATTAACATTTGTGGCTGGATATGTGGTGGATAAAGTGAAAATTCGATATGTAAAAGGAGTTAATTTTGTTGTTTTTTTAGGGGCTATGGCGATGCTTTTATATAGTCAATCTAATTATTCCTTAGTTATTTACGCTGTGGTTCACGGAATATTTGTGGCCTTCGACTCTGTCAGTACAGGGGTTCTATGGCCTAATTATTTTGGGAAAAAAAACTTAGGAAGCATTCGTGGATTTGCCATGACGGCCATGGTTATTGGTTCAGCATTAGGGCCATTACCCTTTGGTTATGCCTATGATCTCTTTAATGGTTATTGGGAAATCCTATTGCTTATGATGACTTTTCCTATATTAGCCAGTGTAGCAGCACTACTTTCTCCAGCGCCTAAGTACAAAGAAGAAAATGCTAAGATAGACTCAAATATATAAATTAATTTGTATATTTAAAAATATATAGCTTGCTGATTTTACTGATACTTGATATAATACAATCTTGTGGCCAGTAATTAATAATAATTATTAAGTAAATATAAAATTGACTTTAGAAAAAGAACGCACAGTAATGAAAAACTTTGGTATTCATACTCATAGTTAACCTTCTCTGTTCAATGTCCAGGGATTTTTTTATGGGTAATATAATATAAGTGAAAAATAAGGAGATGGTTTCATGGTTCATATGTTTCAAAGAAATAAAAAAAGTATGTTGGTTCATTGGGTTAAGCTGTCCGGTCTGTTTGGAAAAAACAAAACAATAATTAAGGATGAGGTGCTATCTGGATTAACAGTAGCACTTGCACTGATTCCAGAGTCAGTGGCATTTGCTTTTGTGGCGGGAGTGAGTCCTATTTTAAGTTTGCAAACTGCTGTCATGATGGGACTTGTAGCGGCTATTTTCACAGGAAGACCTGGTATGATCAGCTCATCAACCGCTGCAATTTCGGTTGTATTTGCTTCGTTAATCGCATTACATGGTTTGGAGTATCTTTTTGCTACTGTCATTCTAATGGGGATCATTCAAATCGCAATTGGGGTCTTGAGATTAGGAAAGTACGCAAGGATCATACCCTATCCAGTGATGCTTGGTTTTCTTAATGGATTATCTATTGTGATGTTTTTAGCCCAATGGGCACAGTTTAAAGTAGACGAAGTCGTCATGGTTAATGGTGTTGAAATGGTAAAGAAGGTTTGGATGCCTTCTACGGATCTGATAATTATGCTTTTGTTTGTGGTATTTACCATGGCAATTATTTACTTTGTTCCTAAGTTTACTAAAGCGGTTCCATCAAGTTTAGTGGCGATTATTGTCATGACAATCATTGCAGTTGTTTTAGATAAAAGTGGTTATCATTTAAGAACTGTACAAGATTTTGCTGGGATGGAGCTAAAGGGCGGATTGCCTAAATTTTATATCCCTCAAGTTCAGATCAGCATAGATATGCTTAGGGTTATTTTTCCCTATGCATTAGTTGGAGCACTTGTAGGATTAACAGAGGCAGTGCTGACCCTCAGAGTTATTGATGAAATGACAGATACCAGAGGGAAGACCAATAAAGAATGTGTGGCACAGGGTATCGCCAACACAGTAAATGGATTTTTTGGCGGAATGGGTGGAGATGCCATGATCGGACAGTCCATTATCAATATCAAATCAGGTGGTAGGACGAGATTATCTGCAATCGTAGCTCCAATGGCACTATTGGCATTTATCATGTTTGGTTCAGCCCTAATTAACGCAATTCCCCTTGCTGGTCTTGTGGGCGTTATGTTTATGGTTGTAGTGGGAACATTTGAGTGGCAAAGCTTAAAGTATGGAAAAAAGATACCTAAGCAAGATGTTGCAATTATCCTAGTCGTTACTATAGTGACAATATTTGTAGATCTAGCAACAGCTGTCATTATAGGAGTCGTATTATCTGCATTGATGTTTGCCTGGGAAAAAGGAAAAGTGATCTATGTAAATGTTGAGAATGATGAGAATGGTTCTAAAACATATAAGATAAATGGATCCATATTCTTTGGCTCTGTATTAAATTTTAAAGATTTATTTGACATTAAAAATGACCCAGATGATATTATCATTGATTTTAAATATGCCAAAGTAATGGATCACTCTGCTATTGAAGCAATCAACTCTATTGCAGAAAAATATAATAGTTTAGGAAAAAAATTAACTTTAGTACGTTTGAGTGAAGATTGTCAGGTGCTTTTCAAAAATGCGGAAACAATCACATGTGTTAATATAGAGACTTCCATAAATCTACAATCTCAGCATCATTATGTTTAAAAAAGTAGATGTATAAGAAATAATCATAATTTGAAAAATTGTATGTGGGTTTAAACTTGTTTAAACATAGAATGTTGTATATACTAAAAAGAGAGAAAGCTCTTGAGGAGGATGTTAATGAAAGGGCTGTCAAATCAGAATACACACATAAAATCAATGTCTACTAAAACAGAGAACGCATTTGATGATAGGAAGTGTAATCTGAAGTGGAATATTAATAGAGATGGTGAGAAGGGTATCATTATCGAGGTCACAGTATACTAAAAGATGAGTGAAGTTAACACATATAGTTTTGTACACAGGGGAAAATACCAGGGTTTAAAATTGGACGTCACCGGCGTGTGAAGAGAAGCGATCTGGTAGAATTAGTACAAAAGTAAATAAGCTCGAGAGAATCTAACAGATATCTTCCTTCATAATGATAGGGTATGATCTAATATTATAGAGGAGGAAACAAAAGATGGAGATTAATGATCAGCGTTCAGTAGAGGAAGTATTGCAAGCATGGGTTAATCTTTCTTATAAACACTTTAATGGGAAAGAAAAAATCAAGGACAATGGTGAAGAACGTAGACAAATAGTAGATAGACTGAAAATAAAAGGAATTGATAGTATTGTCATAGAGGGTATGGATAATGAATCCTATCGTTTAACATATAATGAGCATCACAAAAAAAGAACGAAAAAAGTTATGATACAAAAATAAGGTACTACAACGAGGATAGATCATTTTAAAATGATCTATCCTCGTTTTTTATGGAGAGAACATGATTTTTCCGGTAAACTTTTTAAAGGAATTTTAAGGGAAATAGAGAAGGGATACATGTAAGAAATGATTAATTTACAATAAATTACAATGAATTACAATAAATTTACAATTGGGAGGTGGAAATGGTAATGGAGCAGCTGTCTAATGAATTTCAGGGACTAAGCTTTGGAGATCATATTTGCTTACTATACAATGATATGGATGGGTACAGAAAGATTGCTATTGATTACATCACCAAAGGTTTATCAAATAATGAAAAGGTAATATGTCTAACCACGATTATTCTAAGGATCTGTTGATTGAAGATTTTCAAAATATAAATATTGATGTAAATCAGTATATAGTCTCAGGTCAGCTTGTCATTTCAAATGGTAAGAACATATACTGGGAGACTACTGATTTCGATGCCAAGAAAACAGTAGCCTACTGGAAACAGAAAATAGCGGATATTAAAAAAGAAGGGTTTAGGGGTGTCAGAATACTGGCGGAGATGATGTTTGCACTATATGAAGAAGACGGTATGAATAAGTTGATGGAATATGAGCTCAAATACAATGAATTAGGCGTAGGAGATAATGAATTATATTTATGTGCTTTTGATAAAAGTCAATTCCCTGCCTATGTCTTAGAGGATATGGTAAAAAAACATAATGTACTAATCAATGTTAAGGAATTAATTAAGCCAAACCCCTATTATATAAATTACAAAAAACAACTAGAAGAATATACGGATAAAATAACAATGAGAAAATACTTATCCTTAGGCCTAAAGAATAAACACAAACCCATAAGTACCAGTCATTCTAATGAGAATAGGGGAGAGGCAATTTTAAAGCATGTGCTAAAGTCTACGGGAGATGGTATTTGGGAATGGAATGTTGAATCTAATCAAATATATTTAAACAAAAGCTTTTTACATACACTGGGGTATCAAAATGATCAAAGAACAACAAAGGCTGAGGATTTAATCAAGTTGATACATCCTGAAGATCGTTATGGTTTCAAAGAACAAGTAAAAAAATGTTGTGATAATAAAATAGAATATATTGATTATGAAATCCGGGTTAAAAGTAAAAAGGGAGAATGGATATGGTTTCGCATAAGAGGTACAGTCATAAAGAAGGATGCAGCTCATGGCAGTTCACTTAAGATGGTAGGAATGTTTATTAACATTACAGAAAGAAAAATAATAAGAAATGAGTTAAATGAAAAGATGCACTTTGAAAAGCTGAGGACCGATTTTTTCTCAAACATCTCACATGAGCTCAGGACACCCCTAAATGTCATTTTAGGAAGCTTACAGCTACAGGGCTTATATATAGCCAGTGAGAATACTAGCAAATATAAAAAAGAGTACAGTAAAGCTAACAAAAGGATGAAGCAGAATTCTTATAGGTTACTGAGATTAGTCAATAATATAATCGACATAACAAAAATTGATTCTGGGTTTTATGATATTAACCTGGAAAACTACGATATCAATATGCTCATAAGAGAGATTGTATTGTCAGTTGAAGACTATATTGAGAATGCAGGTTTACAGATAGAATTTAAGGCTAATACAAATCAAGCAATCATTGCATGTGATCCTGAGAAAATTGAAAGAATCATGCTAAATCTTTTGTCTAATGCCATAAAATTTACTGAGGCTGGCGGAAAAATAGTCGTCACTGTGAAGATGGTGCAGAACAGGATATTTATGTCTGTTAGGGATACAGGAATAGGAATTCCCCAAGAAAAGATAAATAGCGTATTTGAACGATTTAAACAAGTCGGCTCTTATAGCCATAGGAAAAATGAAGGGAGTGGCATAGGTCTTTCTCTTGTGAGGTTATTAATAGAAGCCCATAAAGGGAAGGTTACTGTAAGGAGTAAGTTAAATGAAGGTACAGAGTTTATAATTGAACTACCCAATGAAATTATAACGGAGGAAATATATGTTAAAGAAGAAGTGGTGACTAGGAGAAAGATGAATATTGAAAGATTAAATATTGAGTTTTCCGATATATATGGCTAGCTCAATTATCGTGAAGTATACATAATGAAATGATATCCAGTATAAGTGATCAACACAATTTAGTTTGTTAAATTGTGTTGATCACTTAGTTGTTTCATCCAGCGAAGCGTCTTAGACGCTCTTTTTAGATCCTAAAAAGGATATAACTGAAGCTTATTAAATAAGTAAGGGTGAAGTTGTACATTTTACAAACAGTGGTGTATGGTGGTTAAAGTAAAAAGAGTAGGGTAAAATGGAAAATGAAAAATGAAAGTAAAAAATAGGAAATGTGCAGAGAATAAGTAGAACCCTCAACAAAGGGATAATCATAATTGCGTTTTAAAGGGGTAAAGAAAGGGGCTTTGAGAGTATATGAATAAAACAAGAAAAGAAAAATGTAGTGAAAAAGATGAAGTATATTTAGAGCGGGCGCGTTCAAATGAAAGTGAATTCGTAAGAAGCATAATTCATGAAATTAGAACGCCCCTCAATAGTATTATCGGAATGGCAGAGCTAATGAGCATAACAGATTTAACATTAGAGCAACAAAACTATATAGAAACAATCCAGCTCTCGGGTCAAATTTTAATAAATACAGTTAATGATTTTCTAGAGTTATCTAAAATGGAGTTTAAAGGATTGACAATAGATGATGAAGTCTTTGAGCTGAATGAATTAATAGAAGATGTATTGAAGATTATGGATGAGAAGATTAAAAAGAAAAAGCTTCGGCTTAATAAAAAGGTAGATTTACTTTCTGAATTTCATGTAAAAGGAGATAAGCTTAGGGTACAACAGATTTTGTTGAACCTCATTAGCAATGCAGTAAAATTTACTGAGGAAGGAAAGATCGAAGTTATTTGTGAGATAGCCCATGAAAGAGAAGAGATCGTCGAGATTCAATTCGAAGTAATTGATACAGGTGGCGGGATTGCTCCCGAGAGCATCGATATAATTTTTGATCCATTTACTCAAATCAACAGAACTGAATCCCATGAGGGTACAGGATTAGGATTGTCCATCTGCAAAAAACTAGTAGAGCTAATGGGTGGAGAAATTGGTGTAGAGAGTCAGTTAAGGAATGGCACACGATTCTGGGTTAGGATTCCCTTAAAAAAGGCTGTAAATGTTCTAAAAGAAAAAGAGAAACTTGATTACAATTTTTTAAATAAAAACAGTCAAATTCTTAAACAAGAGCAGGTCGATAGTAAGAAAAGAATTCCCACAATACTGGTAGCTGAGGATGATTTATTAAACCAAAAAATAATTTCGGCTCAATTAAAGGTCTTAGGATATGACTTTGAGATTGTGAGCGATGGTGGAGAAGTCTTAAGGGCTCTTGGGAAAAATCATTATGATTTAATTTTAATGGATTATCATATGGTAGGGATAAATGGACTCAAGACAACTGAAATGATTCGAAAAATGGAAGAGAAAACCCAAAGACATACGATGATTATTGCGTTAACTGCCAGTGCAATAGCAGAGGCGAAACAAGAAGGAACCAAACGAGGAATGGATGACTACTTAAGTAAACCGATAAATTTAAACGAGCTCAGTGAAAAACTTAACAAACACTTGCGGAGGGCTCAAGACATACACATAAAAACGGCCAAGGATTCGGCAGCCTTTTCTCCTGAAGAACCCCAATATGACGCTATTGATGTTCGTTTGCTAAAGGAAATTTTAGAAGACAACAATGATTTATTATATGAAATAATAAAGGAGTATTTAGCTGAAGCAAAAGAGAAAATCAAGCTTTTAACAACCTACATTGCTTCAGAGAATAAGCAAAATATCAGGTATATTGCACATAATCTCAAATCCTCCAGTGGATATATGGGAGCTGAAAAATTATGTGGGTTAGCAAAAGAAATGGAGTTCATTGCCAATAAGGAAACAAATTCCATAATGGAGATGAATGTGAAGCTTGAGGAAATTAAAAGTGAATTTTTAGTTGTAAGTGGCCAGCTGGAGGGCTTGTTACATGGAAAAACCTAGTGTCTATACATAGACACTAGGTTTTTCTTAAGCGATACCCCACACCCCTGATGGTTTCAATTAGCTGGTTATCTGAGTCGTCTAACTTTTTTCTAAGAGATGAAATATGCATATCAATGACCCGTGTTTCCGAAACAAAGGATTCGCCCCAAAGTTTTGTCAAGAGGTCATCTCTTGAGAAAACTTTTCCTGGATGAGTTACGAATAAAAGTAACAATTCAAATTCTGCAAATGTCAAACTGATAAGCCCATCGTCTTTCTTCACTTCTCTAGTGGTAATGTCTAATGTAATACCCGAAATAGATCTACTGGTGTTATGGGAACGAATTGTATTTTGAGCTCTACGCAAACAGACATTTATTCTTGCGATGAGTTCTCTTTTATGAAAAGGCTTTGTAATGTAGTCATCAGCCCCCATTTCAAGAGCAATGACTAAATCTAACTTATCATCATTACTAGTCAAAATGACAACGGGAATATCACTATGAATCGAATGGGAGCGAACGGTTTTTAAAAGTTCTAATCCATTGCAGTCAGGCAGAAATAAGTCTAAGATGATTGCATCAATATCTTTATGATTAGATAAGAGATCTAGGGTCATAGCACCATCTTCTGCAGAGAGTACCTGAAATTGATGTTGCTCCAACGTATGTCTAATGAGTCTTTGTGTTGTGGGATCGTCCTCCACCACGAGAATGCTTTTGTTTTGCATAGCCTTCCAACTTTCCTGATGAAATTTTCGCTATAAGGATACCATTAAGTTTAGTTCAGCGTAAAGGTGGTGTTTAAACAACTTGATTTACGTAAGCTGATTGGAATGATATTGCAACATACTACATTATATATTATTCGCATTATATTCCTAGGGTATCCACACTATTTTTACCATATGTTTACGCTAAATTTACAAAATAGTACAACAAATTTACATAGATGGGATAAGATGAAATTATAATGACAATAGTCATTGCAAATTATTAATCGGCCAATACTTAGTAAAAATAGTTGGATTAAAACTAAGGGGGAGATTACTGATGAAGAGAGAAATAGAACTAGAACAAAAGATAAAGCTACTGAAGAAGGAATTGTCGAAATATACAGAGAATAAAGACGTTTTTTTAACTCCAAAAATGTTGAATATCAGTAAAAAAATTGACGAATTCATTATTAAATACGGTAAATTTGAAGATGAAGAAGAAGAAGAGGATTAACAATACATGAAAAATAGGATTATCTTAGAAAAAAAAGACCTTTGAGCACGGTATTGTGTTTGGAAGTCTTTTTTATTTTGTAAAACTTGTATTATTGATGCGGCTATTTTAAGTGCCACATCCGAGAAAAATTTAAAAAGCTAGAAGGAAATAAGCAATTGATATAGAATAATACAATGTTATGCAAAAATGCCGACCAATGGCATATAATGAAACTAGAGAAATGTCAACATGGAAGAAGGAGTAGATGTTTTGTGCTAATGGATTCAGTGAAGGTCGGATTTAAAAAAGGAATTGAAACCACATGGATGCTAGCTAAGGTCATCGTTCCTGTTTACTTTATCATTACTTTTTTGCAGTATACTCCAGTCATCGATTGGATAGCAGAAACATTCAGACCCATAATGGCGCTTTTTAATTTACCAGGAGAAGCTGCAATTATTTTAGTCTTAGGGAATGTTTTGAATCTTTATGCTGCAGTGGGAGCCATGAGTGTGATTCAGCTCTCTACCCTAGAGATTACTACTATTGCAATTATGCTTTCCTTTTCGCATTCACTTTTAATTGAGACAGCGGTGACTAAAAAGCTAGGAATTGGTGTCACAAAGGTTGTTTTAATCAGGGTGGGGTTAGCAGTGGCAACAGGAATCGTGTTCGGAAGGGTGGGGATGTTACTATGATGGAGATATTGAAAGAAGCTGCCTCGGGAAGTTTTAACTCGGTTTATAAGATTGCCATTATTATTATGCCCATTATGATTACATTACAGATTTTAAAGGATTATAAAGTACTGGATAGGATCACAAAACCCTTCGGATTTTTATCTAAAATATTTAAAACCTCCGATGAGTCAGTTTTACCCCTGCTGGTAGGATTGATATTTGGCCTTTCCTATGGTGCAGGTGTCATTATTCAGACTGCTAAGGAAGGAAATTTATCTAGACGTGACTTGATATTAATTACAGTGTTTTTAGCCACATGTCATGCTGTTTTTGAAGATACGCTGATTTTTGTGGCAGTAGGAGCAAATGGGTTTATTTTGTTGGGGGTTAGAATTGTGGCAGCCTTTATACTAACCTATATTTTATCTAGAAGGTCTGGGCTAGGAGAAATAAAGACATCTGAATCATTAGAAGAAGTAAAGTTGTCAGCCTAGTTTTACTGAAAGTAATTGTTGACAACATAAAAGAATCATGATATTTTAAACTTAAATTGAATATAATCTTCAGGGCAGGGTGTAATTCCCGACCGGCGGTAAAGTCCGCGAGCCACAATGTGGTTGACTTGGTGAAACTCCAAGACCGACAGTAAAGTCTGGATGGAAGAAGAACAGTATATGTAGTGTATCACTTTACCCTTAGGGGAAAAGTGTATATATTATGCTATTGATTGCTATTTCAAGCTCTGAAGGAAACCCTTCAGAGCTTTTTAAGTGCTTGAAATTTAAGTGCGCTATGAGTCGATGCGATAGCATCAGACGAATTTTTTAATGAAATATTGTTAATAGCTAATAATAGTTAAAGGAATACATATTGCTCCTAAGGACGAAGTCAGATTTGAAGCATATGTGAAAACAAGGATAGGATGATCCATAGTCAGTAATCGGAAAATGAGGTGTTCAAGTGCACAACCAATATATGAGAAAAGCCATTGAATTAGCAAAAAAGGGGACTGGACACACAAATCCCAACCCATTGGTAGGGGCAGTCATCGTAAAAAACAATAAAGTGATTGGTGAAGGCTACCATCATTATTATGGAGGCCCACATGCAGAGGTTGATGCTTTTAACAATGCAACTGAAGATGTGAAGGGGGCAACGATGTATGTCACCCTAGAACCATGCTCCCATTATGGGAAAACACCACCCTGTGCAAAAGCCATTGTAGAGAAGGGGATTGCCCAAGTGGTAATTGCCATGAGAGATCCTAATCCACTGGTGGCGGGAAATGGGATTGGGATTTTGAGAGAAAGTGGAATTGAAGTCATATCAGAAGTTTTGGAGTCTGAAGCAAAAAATCTAAACGAAATTTTTGTGAAATATATCACCACTGAAATGCCCTTTTGTATTTTAAAAACCGCCATGACATTAGATGGCAAGATTGCCACTGCCACAGGAGATTCTAAATGGATCACCAATGAGGAGTCAAGACAATATGTTCATGAGATCAGACACCAGGTATCTAGTATCATGGTAGGCATCGGTACAGTTTTAGTAGATGATCCACAATTAACAACCCGATTGCACAATCAAGAAGGCTCAGACCCCATTCGAGTGATTGTAGATACTGAGGCTAAAACGCCACTATGGGCTCAGGTGTTACAGCTTTCTTCGAAGGTGAGAACAATTATTGCAACAACTGAAAAGGCTGACCCTAATAAAATAAAAGCCCTGGAAGAAAAGGGTGCTGAAGTCATCATAATCCCTCTTAAAAATAATCAAGTGGATTTGAAGTGTTTGATTCAACAGCTAGGGGCTAAAGGAATAGATAGTGTCTTGATTGAAGGGGGAGCCACTTTAAATGACAGTGCATTGCAGGAAGGAATCGTAGACAAGGTTGTTTCCTTTATTGCACCTAAGATAGTAGGTGGCGCCAAGGCCAAAACCCCAGTAGGGGGAGACGGAATTAAATATATGAAGGATGCAATTCAGTTAACAGATATTCAAGTAAGAAAATTTGGCCAGGATATTATGATTGAAGGATACTTAGGAAAGGGAGAATAGACCTATGTTTACAGGATTAATAGAAGAAATAGGAACTGTTGAAGCTGTGAGAAAGGGCTCTAAATCAGCCCAGTTGACCATTAAAGCCAAGCAAGTGGTAGAAAGAGTCAAACTAGGGGATAGTATCAGCACAAATGGTGTTTGTTTAACGGTGGTGGAATTTGGGCAAAATGGATTCACAGTGGATGTTATGCCGGAGACCATGAGAAGAAGTAATCTTAAAAATGTAAAGCATGGTAGTTCTGTGAATTTAGAAAGGGCACTTAAGCTTGGTGACCGATTAGGTGGGCATATGGTTTCAGGACATATTGATGGTGTGGGAATCATTCAAGGAATAGAAGAAGAAGATAATGCCACATGGGTGACCATTAAAGCGCCTATTGGGACTCTAAAGTATGTTATTGAAAAGGGCTCCATTGCCATTGATGGAACAAGCTTAACCGTGGCTTATGTGGATCAAGAAACACTTAAAGTGTCCATTATTCCACTGACTCGAGACGAGACGACATTGTTAAGCAAAAAAGTGGGAGAAGAAGTCAATTTAGAATGTGATATGGTTGGAAAATATATTGAACGGTTGACGATGTTTAAAGAAGCAGGAATGAAGGAGCAAACAAGCGCCATAGACATGAATTTTTTACAGGAAAATGGATTTGCTTAAGGAATCAGAAGAAAATAATGAGTGAAATAGACCATTATATTGACCGGTTATTTTCTGGGAGAGGACTAAGAGAGGAGTGTATAAATTGAATAAATTTAATACTATAGAAGAGGCTATCGAAGAGATCAAAGCAGGTAAGATGATTGTTGTGGTGGATGATGAGGATCGAGAAAATGAAGGGGATCTTTTGATGGCGGCGGAAAAAGCCACCCCGGAGACCATTAACTTTATGGCTAGGTATGGGAGAGGACTCATATGCACACCCATGACTAAGAGTGCATTACAGAAATTGAATATTTTTCCCATGGTAACGGATAACACGGATCCAAAGGAAACAGCCTTTACTGTTTCTGTTGATTCAGTTGAATGCACAACGGGTATTTCTGCCGGTGAACGGGCTTGTACGATACTGAAGCTAGTTGACCCAGGGGCAACGGCTAGGCACTTCACAAAGCCAGGGCATATTTTTCCTTTAGTAGCCAAAGAAGGTGGGGTACTAAAAAGGGCAGGACACACAGAAGCTGCTGTGGATTTGGCTAGAATGGCGGGGCTTGACCCTTCAGGAGTGATTTGTGAAATCATGAATGAAGATGGAACCATGGCCAGGGTGCCAGAACTGATGGAATATGTTAAGGAACATAATTTAAAGATTATCACCATTGCTGATTTAATTTCCTATAGAAGTAAGCATGAAAAATTGGTAGAAAAAGTTACTGAGGCAGTCCTGCCAACTAAATATGGAGATTTTAAAATGGTGGGTTATGAAAATAAGCTCAATGGAGAGCACCATTTAGCCCTGGTTAAGGGTGATGTATCGGGTGGGGAACCTGTGTTGGTAAGGGTGCACTCTGAGTGTTTAACAGGAGATGCCTTTGGTTCATTAAGATGTGATTGTGGTGAACAGTATGCTGAGGCTGCTAAGAAAATTCAAGATGAAGGCAGAGGAGTACTGTTGTATATGAGGCAAGAAGGCCGTGGGATTGGATTAATCAATAAGATTAAAGCCTATGCACTTCAGGATGAGGGGATGGATACAGTGGAAGCCAACCTGGCTCTGGGGTTCCCGGAAGATATGAGAGACTACGGTATCGGTGCTCAAATATTAGCGGATCTAGGGATTGAAAAAATTAGAGTGATGACAAACAACCCTAAAAAACTATCTGGTATTACGGGTTACGGCATCGAAATTGTTGAAAGAGTGTCGATTGAAATGAATCATAATGAAAGAAATGAATTCTATTTAAAAACCAAGAAAGATAAAATGGGACATTTATTAAATATGGAGGAGGAAAAGTAAAATGAGAGTATACGAAGGAAAGTTAATTTCAAAGGGACAAAAATTTGGCATTATTGTGGGAAGGTTTAATGAGTTTATAGGAGGCAAACTGTTATCAGGAGCTATAGATGCCTTAAAAAGACATGGCGTGGATGAAGAGAATATCGAGATCGCATGGGTGCCTGGAGCATTTGAGATGCCTTTGATAGCAAAAAAAATGGCGAAGTCTCAAAAGTATGATGGTGTCATTTGTTTAGGAGCAGTGATTAGAGGTGCCACACCGCATTTTGACTATGTATCTAGTGAAGTCACTAAGGGTGTTGCCAGTGTATCACTGGAAACAGAGGTACCAGTGATTTTTGGTGTACTGACAACAGATACGATCGAGCAGGCTATTGAAAGAGCCGGTACTAAGGCAGGAAACAAAGGCTTTGAAGCCGCTGTAACTGCTATTGAAATGGCTAATTTATTAAAAGAATTTTAATTATCGAATACAGTCTGATTGTTATAGCATCAAGATGAAAAAGGTGTTTCTTTTGCTCAAAATTGAGAAAAAGAAACACTTTTTTTCATCTTTGTAAATCGCTACCAACAAATAATAATTTGTTACTTCTTTAGGAATTCTAATTACAATGGACGCAAAACAAAGTGAGAGTTGTTTTTTTGACTGGTGAAAATATTGACACTCCATTAAGGGGTAGGGTATGATTAGAATAGATAGAAAGACTAATGAAATGATATTAATTCTCCGAGCTTATGACTCCTAATAGATCAATGGTCTGATGGAGTGCAAGCCTGTAGGGTATTGTTGGAAACAATAATGCCTCCCATAGCGGAAAGGAGTGCGCAAATCTAATGCGACGCCTTTTTAGGCGCTTTTTTATAGACTAATAAGGTGTATTTTGTTATTTTTCTGAAATGCTCTTGAAAAAAGTTTTGTTACCAGGAGCAATATAATTGGGAACTTTTAGGGGGATTAAAGCGATGGAAATAAGAAAATGGCATGTTTTACTAATGACAGTACTCTTGGTGGCAATGACTGTGATTGGCTGTAGTCAGGGAGCCATAGATGATCATAAAGAAAGTGGTCAATCTACAGGAAATAGTATTCTTTTAGCGACAACAACCAGTACAGAAAATAGTGGTCTGCTAGATGATATTTTACCTATCTTGACTGAGGATACAGGTGTTGAAGTCAAAGTAGTGGCGGTTGGAACGGGACAGGCACTTCAAATGGGGAAAGATGGAGAAGTTGACGTAATATTGGCTCATTCTAAAAAGGCTGAGGATGAGTTTGTCCAAGAAGATCATGGAATCCAACGGTTTGACGTGATGTACAATGATTTTGTATTAATTGGACCTAAGGATGATCCAGCGGATATTGGAGTATTGGCAAAAAATGATATCCTAAAAGCCCTCTCCATTTTTCAGAATACAGAGGAAACATTTCTTTCAAGGGGAGATGACTCAGGGACCCACAAGATGGAGCTGCAGTTATGGGAAACCTTAGGGATTGACCCTAAGGGACGATGGTATGTATCGGCGGGACAAGGTATGGGTGCTGTCATTCAGATGACCAATGAAATGCTGGGTTATACCTTGTCTGATCGAGCGACTTATCTGTCTATGAAGCATAACTTAGACTTAGATATTATACTAGAAGGCGATGGAATGCTTTTTAATCAATATGGTGTGATTGCAGTGAATCCCAATAAGAATGTTCAAATTAATTATGAGGGTGCAATGATTTTGATAGAGTGGCTTTTGTCTGAAAAGGGCCAGGGATTAATCGGTGAGTTTGGTCAATCAGAGTTTGGTCAGTCTTTATTTATACCTAACGCCAAGTAGTAGGGGGGAGCTAGATGGGACAAATACTAGAAGGGACAAAAAGTGCATTGATGCTCTTATTATCCTTTGATCGAGAGATTTATGGAATTGTTGGACTATCCTTATATGTTACATTGACAGCCAGTATAATCTCTAGCTTTGTGGCAGTACCCCTGGGTATTTTGCTGGCTGTTAAGGATTTTCCCATGAAGCAGTTTGTTGTTAGATTTGTCTATACTATGATGAGTCTACCTCCAGTGATTGTGGGATTAGTTATCTTTTTATTGTTTTCTAGAAGTGGTCCTCTCGGTGTGCTTAGAATTATCTATACCCCCACAGCCATGATTGTGGCACAAATTTGTCTTGTGATGCCGATCATTATAGGGATTGTCTATAATGGTACCAAGGAAAAAGGGAGAGAGATTCAGGAGGTAGCTGAAACATTGGGAGCCAACAAAATGCAAACCTTAGTCCTACTGATTAAGGAATTGCGTATCAATATCTTCGCTGCTATTGTGACTGGTTATGGTAGAGCCATATCAGAGGTAGGGGCTGTCATGATTGTAGGGGGAAATATTAGAGGAGATACACGGGTGATGACAACAGCCATTGCCATGCTCAAAAGCCAAGGAGACTATGAAACAGCCATTGCCATTGGTATTGTGTTGTTATTACTATCATTTTTAATTAACTCAATTCTATATAAACTTCAGCAGGAGGAATCATAATGCAACTACAGATCAAAGGCCTACAAAAATCATATAAGGGGCAAACTGTTCTTTGTATTGAGGAGTTAACAATCCCCCAGGGTAGTTTTTTCGGGATTATTGGACCCAATGGGGCGGGTAAAAGTACTTTGATTAAAATGATTGCAGGACTTATTGAGCCTACCAATGGCTTAATTGAATATAGTGGCGCTAGCATCACCGATGAGATTAAACAAAAAATGACATTGGTTTTTCAAAAACCTTATTTATTGCGGACTACGGTCTTTAACAATATTGCTTATCCATTAAAAATAAGAAAGATAGAAAAAGAAGAAATCCAAAGACGAGTGGACCGCTTGCTAAGAGATATGGAGATAGAGCATTTAAAAGATCAAAAAGCATGGACGCTCTCAGGAGGAGAAGCCCAAAAAGTTGCCTTAGCCAGAGGGATCATTTTTAGTCCAGAGCTTTTACTATTAGATGAGGCAACGGCTAACCTGGACCCAACATCCGTTCTCATGCTGGAAAAACAGCTAAAGGCGTTTTTCCATGAAAACAAAACCACAATTATTATGATTACTCACAACCTTTATCAGGCAAAGCGCCTTTGTCATGATGTTGCCTTTATGAAGGATGGAAAAGTGATCGAGGTAGGGAATCAAGAAAAAGTAATGAACTATCCAGAAAGTCATCATACCAAAGAGTTTATTTGTAATGAAAAAATATAATCATATAATGATCTTTTAACCTTTACACAGAACTTACGTTCGGATAGAATGGACATAGGGTTGATAGGGTTGAACATTGGGGGGGATGGATATGGAAGGACCAACAATAAAGGAATTAGATGAATTATCTGAAATGATAGAAGCAATGCGAATTAAGCTTAATTATATTATCCGATGTGATGATGAACTAGAGATCACACATGAAGCAATGGAGATGAGTCAACAGCTGGATAAAATGCTTAACAGCTATGAATGCTTAAAACGATCCATTAATGAAAAACATAGAAAAAATCAATGAAATATGATATAATATAAGCGGTGTAAGTACTAACATGACTTACACCGCTTATATTTGTAAGGCTAATTTCAAGTATTAGACTAAGAATAAGAAGTACTAAAGAAGAGCAAGGGGGAGAATAAATGAAAGTAGCATTTTTTCTAACGCCCAAGAATGAAATTGTTTGTGAAAATATCGATGCCACCATGCGCCAAGTATTAGAAAAAATGGAATATCATCGATATTCAGCGATTCCATTAATAGATAAAGAGGGAAGATACGTAGCTACAATTACAGAGGGTGACATACTTTGGGAATTAAAAAATAAAGCAGACCTAACATTTAAAGAGACAAATAAGATATTCATTAAAGATATTCCAAAGTATGTAAAGAATAGAGCCGTTTCAATTAATGCAGACATTGAAGATCTATTAGACCTTGTATCAAATCAGAACTTTGTTCCTGTGGTGGATGACAATGATGTATTTATTGGGATTGTTAAGAGAAGTGATGTAATCAATTACTGTTATAAAAACTTAGTGAAGATTGAAAGTACAGAATAAAATATAGATAAATTCGGCTAGTATTTAGGAGGATTAGAAATTCTTCTGGATACTAGTCCTCTTTTATTTGAGGAACAATTCATATAGAGATGAATACAATAATTAATATACTCTCTAAAAGAGGTGACGGGTATGTGCAAATTAGAAGAAGTGCGCAGAACTATATTACTCATTATATTCATCGCAATAGCGATTATTTTTATTGCTGACTTAGAAGACATTCCAGGACCTGCTGTACCTAGTCTACCAATCATCATTCCATAATATAAGGTGGAATAAGGGACAAATACATAAGGGGGAGGAGGAAATGAATGTTTTCACCAGACCAATTGAATGAATTAATAAAGGAAGTTATGATAAATCAACAAATGGGGAGCAATGATAATCCTAATCAAAATAAACATAAGTATAAACATGAAGAGCAACAGAATAAAAGTCAGTTCAATATCACCCCATCTCAAGCACTGGTGGTTTTAGGCCTTTTAACCGGTGCACTGCAGGTGGTATCCGTTTTAGTGGATCGGGAGCAATCTGTTCAACTGGTTTTATCTGGATCCCTAAAAAAGAAGGAACAGTCAGAATTAGAAAAAGTAATGGGGCAAATTGGACATCTTCCCTTTGATGAAGTCGTGAAAGCAATGATGGGGAGGTTGAAATAAAATGAGACTTAATTCATAGGACTTTTCATTCTTATGTATGAAGTCTCATTTTATGATTAAGCAGTATAATCTGTGCAATGATGAGAGCGTATCTCGTCAATGTTTGACAAAAAAACAAGGATTGCTTATACTTAGTTTTGAGAATGAAATATCATCATAACTTCAGTACGTGAAGGGAGAAAGTGCCGTGAAAAAATGGCAATGGGCTGTGGTAGTTAGTTTGTGCTCTATCATTGTGGTAACAATGATTTATGGTTACAGCATATATAGAGGATATAAAAATACACTCAATCATATATCGGTTATCAGTGAAAACGTTGATATTGAGCAAGGGGAAGAATTCTATAATCAAGATGAACTAGAGTCCTTTGTGATGTTAATCTATGGAATTAGTGCCCGTAAACAACTAGGGGATATGGGGAGATCAGACACAATGATGCTGGCTTTAGTAGACCCTAATGAAATGGAGATCAGCCTTATCTCTATCCCTAGGGATGCATATGTTCAAATCCCAGGGTATCGAATGGATAAAATCAATGGGGCCTATCCTAGGGGAGGCTCAGAGTTGATGATGAAAACCATCGAAGAATGGCTAGATATCCAAGTAAACAGCTTTGCTTCTATTAATTTCCAAGGTTTTGTTGATTTGGTAGATTTGGTTAATGGGATCAAAGTGGAAGTGTCAAGAAAAATGGAATATGATGACCCTGCAGATGGGACAAGGATTCGATTATATCCAGGAGAGCAAGTGTTAGACGGAAAAAATGCCCTGGACTTTGTGCGCTTCAGACAAAGTAATGATGGAAGACATGCCAGTGATTACGATAGAATGTTAAGACAGCAGGAGGCACTACAAGCCTTAGCAGGGAAAAAGACTTCAGTTCGAACACTGACTAGGGCCTTTGACATGATGAACATCTTAAGTGAAAATGTACAAACCTCTTTAACGCCTGGTGAATTAGAGAAATTAATTCGCATCTTTTTATCCTTTAAACCAGAGGACTTACAAACTACCTCTATTCAAGGAGAGGGATACTATCACAATGGCGGATGGTATGAACGAGTACCACAGACGGAAGTGGAGCGAATTCAAGAGATTATTCGAGGATTTTTAAGTATAAATTAAGTAGAGAAGAGCATCTTCCAAGCCGGGTAAGGAGGATGTCTTTTTTTAATTGATATTCATTTTTGATAATCCCTACAATGGGCTTATTGCCTGAAATAAAGACGCCTTCAACGATCAATATATTTTTTGTTTAATAATGATATTTTACTTGCCAAATCAATATTAAAGAGGATTTTCAGAGAAAATGTAGAAATGTGGAGAAGTGAGGCTTTTGTATAGAATAGACAATGAATTTAATGGGGTGATGCTTTTGTTTAGTGTAAAGGAAAAAAAAATAGAGCTGGATCAGCAATATATGAAGCTTATATGGCTCTGGGTGGGTTTATTAGCTACATTTCATTTTGTAGGTGTATTGGGGGAAAAGTACTACACTGTTTTAGAAATCAATTCCTTTATATACCATCATACATATTTGGAGTTTATTAGTATTATCATTTCATTTATGATCTTTATTGTAACCTACTACACCTATGATAAAAACAAACGTGCAAGGTTACTGATTTTTTTTCCTATGTTTTTCATTGTTGGAATGATAGACTTTTTTCATACAATGGTTTATGAGGGGATGACAGGTTTTTTTGTAGAGAGTAATGCTCCTATGGCAACCACATTTTGGATAATAGGTAGGTTGATCTTTGCCATGGGGATGCTGGGTGCTGCTTTAGTGCCCTATCAATTGAAAACCAACTATAAAAGAGTGTATTTTGTTTTAGTAAGTATAGGCGTTTCTGGACTTGTATTTTATTTAGTCGCTTATCAGATTCATTTATTCCCAGCTTTGTTTATAGAGGGGCAAGGGCTAACGCCATTGAAAGTTGTCTTGGAATACTTTATAATGGCCCTCATGATAGGAGCAATATTT
The DNA here is from genome assembly GCF_000016985.1 of Alkaliphilus metalliredigens QYMF. Taxonomy (NCBI): domain Bacteria; kingdom Bacillati; phylum Bacillota; class Clostridia; order Peptostreptococcales; family Natronincolaceae; genus Alkaliphilus; species Alkaliphilus metalliredigens. The sequence goes on from NC_009633.1 coordinate 1,075,195, forward strand.
TTATATATGAGGGACTATCAGAAAACAAAAAACCTAGTTTTTATATATGTGATCGCAGGATTGTCCTTTGGAATTTTTGCTGAAGCATCCTTTACCCTCTATAAGAGTGTTCATGATACATACAACTTCATGGGACATATTTACAAGGCAATTAGTTCATATTTGATTTTTAAGGGTATTTTTATTTATAATTTAGATGCACCTTATTTAAAGCTAGCTGAAGCTCGAACAAAGCTAATAGAATATACTGAAAACCTTGAGGAAATAGTTGAAGAAAGCACCCAAGAGGTAAAGAAAGTCAATGAAAAAGTCCTAGAGGACTTGGAGTATGCCAGAAGAATTCAACAGTCATTACTGCCGGAGAAAGAGCTACTCATTGATGGTATCGCCTTTTCTTCAGAATATATCCCTTGTAGTAACTTGAGTGGTGACTTATATGATGTTTATAAAATTAATGACGACTGTATCGGTATTTTCATCGCAGATGTAGCGGGGCACGGTGTGTCTGCGGCCTTGATGACCATGTTTATAGAAAGAGTGCTGGTTTCTGATACCATCAATACAATTCAGGGGATTGAGGACTCTTGCGAAAAGCCCTTGATGAATCTATATAATGTGTTTAATGAATCTGATTTTCCCGATGAAATGCACATTGCGGTTTTTAATGCAATCTATCATATTCCAACCAAAACATTATCCTATTGTACAGCAGGGATGAATTCTGTGCCAATGGTGGTGAGGAATAGTGGAGAAGTAGAAATGCTAGATCAAAGTCAGGGATTCCCTATCTGTAAGCTTGGAGATTTCTTTCATCCCCAATATGTAAAAGCTGAAGCCCGACTGGAAGAAGGAGATCGAATCTTTTTCTACACCGATGGATTGGTGGAAAATTTTAAAAGCCATACATTAATCCAAGAAAATACATTGAAGAAAATGTTGTATGAGAATAAGCATTTATTAGGACCAGAGTTGAAGATGAAAATAAGTCGAGAGATCTGTAAGAGAACCCAGATAGAAGAAATTGAGGACGATATCACTTTTTTAATTATGGATATTTTACAGTCTAAAAGATAAAGATTGATTAAAGGATAAAGGATTTAAGAAAGGCTGGTATCCTCCTTGAAGAAAAAAGACACCACATATCCTGAATAGAAAGACCACCTTAGATGAAAAATAAAAGCAAGGTTCATCATAAGGAGGAATCAAGATGATAATAGAAGGTTTTTTTGAAAACATTAAAAATGCAAATCAAGTTGTGAGTGTGCTTAATGAGTTACAAGTAAGAGCTTATGTAGATATAAAGGATGATGATAAGGAAGATCAAAACGTGATGAGAAATGTGGCAGGAACAGAGACTGGAACCAGCTTGTCGGAGCTGACTCTGAATTCAGGTAATGGAGATTTGGATGCCAGTAAAGCCCCAATAGCTGCTGCGGACCCAATGGCAAGCGGTATGGCAGGCTTTGAAGAGATCACTAATCAAAACTATAAAGTAACAGTAGAAGTTGGGGAAGAAAAAATCAACCTAGCTATGGAAACCATTGAAAAAATGGGAGGGACATTAGACGATCGTAATGTGTATTAAATTGTGTAAATATTATAGATATGTAATAAAACCAAACGGCTGTGTTCACAGTCGTTTTTGCTTTATATTAATTTAATGTAATGAGTTTTTAAATGTAGTCTTGTATCAAGTTATGTTTTAGAAGAACTGAAGCTACTGTATTGCTTTGCAACTCCTCTGAAAGTGGATGATGAAATCATAGGATATGTAAAATTAGTTTCTTTAGAATAAAAAACTACCTGAACGGGTAGTGGTATTCTCGGAACGTTGATGGTAAAATAAGTACAAATATACATATTTAGTAAAAATATACCTTGTTATACATACTGTAAATCATTATATTTATGGAAGGAATAAACATGTAAATAATATTTCTAAATACCATATTACAAAATAATCTGCAAGTAGTAAAAACAACCGAGTAGTAATGATAACCCATAAGATTGAAGCGGCAAATAAAGAACAAATAATAAATATGGAAATAAAGGTGATCAGATGTTCAAAAAATACCATTGCATAAAACAACACGATATAGCCGATTGTGGTGCAGCTTGTTTAGCCACCATTTCAAAAAACTACGGTCTGAAAATACCTATCACAAAAATTCGTGAAGTTGCTGGCACTGATAAGCAGGGAACCAATGCCTATGGAGTCATCAAGGCAGCAGAACAACTAGGTTTTAGTGCCAAAGGCGTAAAAGGTGACCAAGAAGCGTTTTTTAGCGAGTTTCCACTGCCTGCTATTGCCCATGTTGTAATGGAGGGTTCACTATTACACTATGTAGTGATACATAAAATCACAAAAAAGGAAGTGATCATTGCCGACCCCGGAAAGGGCATAGTCAAATACACTCCAGAAGAATTCTTTAAGCTATGGACAGGAGTGTTAATCATATTAATCCCCAGTCCTCAATTTCAAAAAGGTAATGAAACAAAGGGCCTATTCAAAAGATTCTTTGGCATATTAAAGCCACAGAAAAAATTAGTCATCAATATTTTTTTTGCATCCATTGTATACACTATACTAGGTATAATCGGTGCTTTTTACTTTAAAATTTTGATGGATGACATACTAAGATACAACCTAACCAAGACCCTACATATCATAACGGCAGGAATCATTATATTGAACATTTTCAAAATACTCTTGAATGCCTTTAGAAGTCACCTACTTTTATACCTAAGTCAGAGGATGGATATCCCCTTAATACTGGGCTACTATCAACACGTGATAGATTTACCCATGAGCTTCTTTGGAACAAGAAAAGTAGGAGAAATCATCTCAAGATTCATGGATGCCTCAAAAATAAGAGAAGCCATATCAGGGGCCACACTAACCATCATGATAGACACCCTAATGGCAATAGCTGGTGGCATCATACTCTATACCCAGAATGCTTCTCTATTTGGCATAGCAGTGATCATGCTTTTTTTATACGGGATACTAGTAGCTGTATTTAATAAACCTATAAAAGAAATCAGCCAAAAAGAAATGGAAAACAACGCACAGCTTACATCATATCTAGTAGAAAGCCTCAATGGCATAGAAACCGTAAAAGCATTCAATGCCGAGAGACAAGCTAAAACAGAGACAGAGACAAAGTTTGTAAAGCTCTTGAGAAACATACTAAAAGCAGGTACCATCTACAATTTACAAGGCTCACTAAGCAATGCAGTGGGCACCATTGGTGGCATAATCATACTATGGGCAGGCGCATACAAAGTGATACAGGGTGAAATAACTGTAGGACAACTACTGGTATTTAACTCACTCTTAGCTTACTTTATAGATCCAGTAAAAAATCTCATTAACCTCCAGCCCATGATGCAGACAGCCATAGTAGCCTCGGACCGACTGGGAGAAATACTAGATTTAAAACTAGAAAAAAGTCCAGAAGAAAACAAGAAAGTGAGCCCCAAGACACTAAAAGGTGAAATCCAATTCAAAAACGTAGACTTTAGATATGGCACAAGAGAGCTTGTACTAAAAAACATCGGCCTAACCATAAAACCAGGAGAAAAAATAGCACTAGTAGGTGAAAGCGGCTCAGGAAAAACAACCCTAGCAAAACTACTAATGCATTACTATACAAACGAAAAAGGCGACATCCTAATAAATCAATATAATATAAAAGACATAAACATAGAAAAACTAAGAGAAAGAATAGCATACATATCCCAGGACATATTCATGTTCAGCGGAACAATTAAAGAAAACCTATCATTAGGAAACAAAGACATCACCCTAGAAGAAATGATAGAAGCAGCAAAACAATCAAGCGCCCATGATTTCATCAATCAGCTTCCCTTAAGATACGACACCCTGCTAGAAGAAAATGCAACCAACCTATCAGGAGGACAAAAACAAAGACTAGCCATAGCAAGGGCACTGCTAAAAAATCCAGACATACTGATCATGGATGAAGCAACCAGTAACCTAGACTCCATAACAGAAAAAGCCATAGAAAAAACCATAGCAGGATTCAACCAAGAAATAACAACCATCATCATTGCCCATAGACTCAGTACCATCATGCAGTGCGATACCATCTACGTCCTAGACAAAGGCGAAATAATAGAAACAGGAAGCCATGAAGTCCTCATGGACAAAAGAGGCAAATACTTCAACCTATGGAAAGAACAACTACCAGAATACCAAGAAACCAACCAAACCAACCAACAGTTAGGAGAAAGTACAGTATGAAAGGAATCGTACAAAACCTAAACGACATAACAGATAGCAGAGAGCTACTAGAAAGCCGCCCCCATCCCTTTACAGTCATATTCATATACCTACTAATCGGGCTGTTGGCAATCGCATTTATCTGGACCTACATAGGGGAAATAGACATCGTTGTAAAAGCCAATGGCGTAGTAAGACCAAATCAAAGAATAAGCACCATTAACAATATCGTCCCAGGTAAAGTCAAAGAATTATACATAGAAAATGGGAAGACAGTAAAAAAAGACGACATACTCTACACAATAGATCATACCGAACTAAAAAATAAACAAGCTTTTATAGAAGAAGAATTATCCAGGAAAAAAACAGAGCTAAAAAATCAAAACATCTTTAAACAAAGCATCATAGAAAACAAAAACAGCTTTAATCAGCAAGAAAAAGATCAAGAAGTTCATTACTACAAATATATAAAATATCAAGCAGAGCAAGGGCAGACAAAAGAAAATGTAAACCTAATCATCAGTAAAATAAATACTACACAAACTATACTACAAAACACACAAACACTTTTGACTGCCATAGAGAATAATGAAAATAAATTTGAAGATACAGAAAACGAATACTACATCAAATTTCTTGATTACAGCCTTAATCTAAAAGACCTGCAAAAAGAGGTAGACAAGAAAAAGATAGACCTTGAAATACAAGAAAAACTACACCAATCAGGTGCTGTATCCCAAATGGACTATAAGAATGTGAAAGACATGCTAGAAAAAATGCAATTAGAAAAAAAACGATTTGAAAACAGCACCCGATTAAGCCTTAAAACAAGCATGGAAGAAAACCAAAGACTGTTAAATCAGCTAGAAATACAATTACAACAAATTGCACCAGGAATAGTTGAACAAATAGAAAACCATCCAGACATAGCAGCAGCAAACCATAGAACAGAAAATATAATAGCAATAAATGAGACTATAAAATATCTAGAGGCAGAAATCAACCAACTACAAAATAATCTTAAGGGCATAAAGCTAGACATTGAAAACTCTATTAGTAAAGCCCCAATAGATGGACATATAAACATCATCACAGACATCAACCAAGGGGATAATATACAAGCAGGAACACCAATAGCAACCATTATTCCATATGATGACAGCAATTATACAGTACGAATATATGCATCCAACGAAGACATCGCAAATATAAACATAGGAGATAAAGTGAAATATAACTTCATGGCATTACCCTATAAAGAATACGGCGAATTGACAGGCAAAATTACAAGAATAGCAACAGATACAAAAACAACTCAAGAAGGTAACACAAGCTACTACCTAGTAGAGTCAGATATAGAAACAAGAGCCTTAATTAGCTACAAAGGTGAAGAAGCTGATATAAAAGTAGGGATGGTATGTGAAGCCAGGGTAGTAACCAAAACAAAGAAAATACTTCATTACTTGCTTGAGAAGATAGATTTAAGATTGTAAAGATGAGTAAAGTAGGATGATAAGCATTGCTAATTAGAATTTTAAGAATGACTAATTTGTATTGTATTTCCTGCAACACATAAAGCTTGCAGCTATCTCAAAGCAAAGCAGGCGATAAAACCTTTTGATGAGAGAAAAGGTTGTGTAGGAGTAGGGATTATAATAAATAAACTAAAAGAGCAGATTTACATAGTTCAATATTTTGTTCAGAAGTTTTCCGCGGAATGGATGGATGAGGTATTGGTATTTACTAAAGAAAAGTGAATCTGTAAAAAATTTAAAGGAGGAATAAAAAATGTTTAAAGAAATGACTCAAAAAGAAATGATGATGCTTGATGGGGGAAAAAGAAGAAGTTCTACAAGACATGAAAGAAGTGGTGGGTATAGTAGAGTTACTGATGAAGCTAGACAATCTCATATCAACGTTGTCGTAGGTGCTGCAGTTTCTGCAGTTTTAGGTGGTGCTGGTGGTGCTGCATTTGGTGGATCTGTTGGGAGCGGAGTATTAGGGGGTGGAGTAAGTGGAAGTATAGGGTCTGGTATAGCAGATACAATAGTTAATAAGCTAAATTAATAATATCAAGATTGTATCTATCGCCTATTTTTAAAATGAGTTATAACTTGAATTAATGTATGTATTAATCATTAAGGGAGAGAAATTTTTACTGAAATGTATAAAGTAAAAATTTCTCTTCAACACTTATTCTATATTTAATATGAGCGAATAAAAAATAATGTTTTTTATTTAAACCAAAAGACACTATAAAATCTTTGATTAGGAATAATTTGAAAGCTTGAGGCGTCTTTAAAATTATCTCTAGTATACTAAGTAAGATAGGTCTTGCTAGATATCAGTATCATCGGATATGTCAAAAGACTATGTATTAAATAGAAGTGGTTTTAAAATAATATATTGAAGGAGATAACAATGAAAACAAGAAAATTATTATTAATTTATACTATTTTTTTTGTGATTTATGGTTTTGGATTTAGCTTTGTTATTAATTACCCGGATCTATATTCATTACATTACATGTGGTTTGCTGTTGTTACAACAATAATACTGCTTATTAGTATAAGACTATTCAAACTTATTGATGATAGAATAACATGTTTGGAAGAAAAAATAAAGATTAATAAAAATACTCAGAACTAAAAAGAGTAAGAATTTTATCCTAATGAGGATTAGAGAGACTGCCAAGGGGACGGGGTTTCTAATGAACGGAAGAGACGTTTGAAGTGCCCCTCCCCTTAACCAAAACCAATATGAAACACAGTACAATAGTGGTTATTAGAGGAGATATTAAGTTTAGCTAGGCACTTCGTGCAGGTAAATAAGTAACAAGCAAACAGTGACAAATTTGACTTGATGTTTTATAACTATAAGAATTGTCTTCGCAATCAAGGGTCGCAATCAAGGGGACGGTTCTGTTGATTAATGATTGAAATTTAAGATTGTAGATGTTGTACAGACTCTTATCTCAATCACTTAATCGAAAGAACCGTGCCTGTAATTCTTTAACTATGAGTATTGATTAGGGGCTTTGTTTAATTTAATCAAAGTATTTTATGATTTAATAAGATTGTGGCATTGTCCCCAAAAGTTATTTACAAAAAACAATAGCTTCTTTATTACTGTATGAAAATGAAATTTATAAAAGGAAAAAGCTCAACTCCAATAGTAAATTTGCTTGAGCTTGCTGAAACATTGGGGAATGAGGTGGAGACTCTACTCCACCTGATTAAAATCTCACTACGTAAATACTGTATTTACGTGGAATATAATATTTCGTAATTAGTCCAAACAAAGGTAACTAAGGAGGGATACTTAATAATGAATAAGTTTAGCAGTTCGGTAAAAAATGGTTTTTTCCTATACTTTCTGATTGTTTTAAGTTCAAATTTATTCTACTTTTCAACTCGAAATATAGGGCTTAGTAGATTAATACGTGTTCTTATAATTCAATACTTTTTCTACCTACTAATACCAATTACCTGTTTAATGTTAAATAAAAAAATTATTAAAAAAGATTTGAGGCTCAATAAAATAAACTGGAAGCAATTTAGATTAATTTTTTTGATTTCGATATTAGCAGTACCTATATCGACTTATTTAAACAATGTGGTGTTGGTTGTACTAAGTCTATTTGGGGACTATACAAGAATTCAACGGTTAATAACTGACGTCACATCTTTTTATACTCTAATAGCATCAATATTTATCTTTGTCATAACACCAGCAATCTGTGAAGAAACAATGTTTCGCGGATTTCTTATGAATGAGTTTAAATCAATAGGTGTTAGAAAATCAATTATTTTAACCGCAGTTCTATTCAGTATATTTCATCTTGATATAGAGTTTTTACTGGGGGCTACTTTTATAGGGATTATATTTGGTTATCTAGTACATATAACAAATTCCCTATATGCTGGAATAATTGCACATGGCATCTTTAACTTGACAGGATCATTATTAAAATTTCTTCTACTTAATGGAAGTTCTGACATAGCTGGTGATATTGTTATTTGGAAGGAGATCATTCCTGTTATTTTATTAGGTATAATGCCATCCTGTGTATTTGTTGCGCTTAGTTGGCTACTTATAAAAAAATTGATAGAAACAGTCAACAATACTCCACAAAATTTTGAGGTTGAGTGAGACGTAATGAATACGTAGCAACTGTAATCCATGAGGTTGAAGCAGTAAATGAAAAACAATTACTAAATAAGAAAACACAGGTGATAAAATGCTAAAAAAATACACTTGCATAAAACAACATGATACAACCGATTGTGGTGCAGCATGTTTAGCCACCATGAAACCAAAGGGGACGGCAGACTGCGTAAAAACTCAAATCTCACTTAAACATACCACTATATATTGCGTCTAATTCCAAACCAGCCAATAGATAAAGTGGTTAATTTAACTGTGTAAGTAATTTTTAAGCAGTCTGATGGTTCTTGCAGTATACAGAAAAATAAACAACTCAAAAAATTTACAGTATAACAACGTAATGACAGATAGTTTACCCAAGAAATATGCAAAATAAATCAGCGAAATCATTAATTGAAGCATATTAGAAACCAATAAACAAAAAAACAAGGAGAATCCCAATGAAAACATATATCAAAACCACCTGGCAGATTACCAAATACATCTTAATCCACTTTGTAATAATAATGCTTTATAACTTTGGCGCCGGCGCCTTTTATGGAGTGAAAATGGCAATGAATGACCAGCTTGATGAGATTGAATCAGGCATTGAAGCCTTTTTAGCACCTCACACATCCATATCCATAATCATTGCTGCCATAGGCGCATTTCTGATTTACCGTTATATAATGAAAAGAAAAAACCTCAACCTATATGAAGAATGTCGGTTCAAAAAGCTTAGCAGAGGACAAACCCTAGCATCCCTTTCAACAGGCGTATCCATATTATCTTTAAGCCTGCTGATTCTTGGAATGACTAGCTTTATGTTTCAAGAATCACTAGATACCCATATTAATAATACACATTCACTGATCAGCGTGCATCCATTATTGCTTATCATAAGTGTAGGCATTGCCGCACCTTTTATCGAAGAAATACTATTTCGAGGTTTGGTATTTAGAGAATTGGAGCAAAAAAGCACAATCGCTATAACCATTATCATTCAAGCCATCATTTTTGGTGCATATCACTTAAATCTAGCACACGGCATCATGACAACAATAATGGGTATATTTTTAGGACTATCTCTGTATTGGACAGGCTCCATCTGGGCTCCGATTTTGATACATTTAACTAACAACTTACTGAGCGTAGTCTTAGACCTGCTGGGATATGGTATCTTTATTGAAACATACCCTCTGGCAGATAAAGCTATTTGCGGAACAGCAGTTCTTATAGTTCTCCCCCTAAGCATCCTGTACTTATATCGTAGCCGTATCACATGGGAACCGAAGAAAGTAGATGAGAAAACAGAGATCGAAAAAATATAAGCATTCCTAAAGGAAGCTGCTCAACTTCAGAATAACAATAAATATAAAATTAATATACTAAGAAGACTAAATAATGATAGATATAGAAGCGGGAAAAGAAATAAAACTTGAAAACATATTATCATTGAGAAAAAAATAACCCAGATGGAAATACAATTACAACAAATTGCACCAGGAATAGTTGAATAAATCTAATAGCAACCATCATTCCATATGATGACAGCAATTATACAGTACGAATATATCCATCCAACGAAGACATCGCAAATATAAACATAGGAGATAAAGTGAAATATAACTTCCTAGCATTACCCTATAAAGAATACGGCGAATTGACAGGCAAAATCGCAAGAATAGCAACGGATACAAAAACAACTCAAGAAGGTAACTCAAGCTATTACCTAGTAGAGTCAGATATAGAAACAAGAGCCTTAGTTAGTTATAAAGGCGAAGAGGCTGATATAAAAGTAGGGATGATATGTGAAGCCAGGATAGTAACCAAAACAAAGAAAATACTGCATTACTTGCTTGAGAAGATAGATTTAAGATTGTAAAGATGAGTAAAGTAGGATTATACTTCCTGCAATACATAAAGCTTGTAGCTATCTCAAAGCAAAGCAGGCGATAAAACCTTTTGATGAGAGAAAAGGTTGTGTAGGAGTAGGGATTATAATATATAGTAACAACAAGACAGAGTTACATAATAAATATTTCATTCAGAAATTACCGCGGAATGGATGGATGAAGTGTTGATTTTACTACAAAAAAGTAAATCTGAAAATTAAATTTAAAGGAGGAGTTTAGACTATGAAAAACAAAAAAGGACTTGAAGTAGGAGTAGAAATGACGGATGAGGAGCTTATGAATTTAGTAGGAGGCTTTGAAAGCGCAACTAGTATAGACGTCCCATATTTATTTCTACCCATTACTCGACCATTTCCAACAAAAGGTGGTATTATTGTAACTCCATTATATGGGATACAACCAACGCCAAAGTACGGAATACAGCCATTATATGGAATACAACCCATTGACGTTAAATCAATTTAGCCAACAAATGCTAGAATAGTAGGATAGTTGAATAAATTTTTTTCAGGCGGTGTAAAAAATTTGTAGATAAGCAAAAATAAATACTCCTTTTGGCAAAGAACAAACAAATAAATCTATGTCAGAAAGGAGTATTTTTTAGAAAAAATTACTTCAGGCAACTAAAGGTTAAGTGTGTAAGCTTGTTGATGTATATGTATATAGGAATTAATCTATCGCTATTATAGTTAAAGATTTACGTAAGAAGAAATTCGTACAAAAGAAAACTTAAGATAGAAAACCTAAGCTATAAAAAAGTGTATTAAAATATCAAATAAAAAATTAAAATAACAAGGATATAAGGAGAAATTAGCTATGGAGTTGAAACCAATAACAGCAGTATGGGAAATAACGATGGGGTGTAATATGAGATGCAAGCATTGTGGTTCTAGCTGTGAACATCCATTAGAAGGAGAATTAAATACAGATGAAGCTTTAAAGCTGTGTGATGAAATGGGAGAACTAGGATTTCAATGGATAACCCTATCTGGCGGTGAGCCTACCACAAGAAAAGACTGGCATTTAATAGCAAAACGACTCAATGATAATGGAATTATACCTAACATGATAACAAATGGTTGGACCATGGATGAGGATATTGCAGAGAAGGCTGCAAAAGCAGGTGTAAATACTATTGCATTTAGTGTGGATGGATTAAAAGAAACCCATGACGATATAAGAAGACCTGAGTCCTTTGATCGGATTGTGAATGCAATAGATATTGTTCGTAACAAAGGGTTAAATTGCTCAATAATTACAACCATAAACAAAACAAATATCAATGAATTATGGGGAATGAAAAAAATATTTGATAGCAAAATAATAAATGGATGGCAGCTGCAAATAGCACTTCCTATGGGTAATATGGCAACAAACAATGACCTGATAGCCCAACCTTATCATGTTGATGCAATAATAGATTTTGCATATGAAGCTTCTTGTGATAGTGATATAGAGATCCAATTGGCAGATTGTATAGGGTACTTTAATAAAAAAGAAATTGAGGTAAGAACAAAATATCGCAATTTAGATTCTTATCAATGGAAAGGGTGCGGAGCAGGAAAATATAGTATGGGTATTCTTCATAATGGAGACATATTGGGGTGCACCTCCATAAGAGACAGAAGTTTTATTGAAGGAAATATAAGAAAAACACCTTTAAAACAGATTTGGAATGACCCTGATAAATTCAGCTGGAATCGAAAAATGAAAAAAGAGCAATTAACAGGACTTTGCAAAAAATGTGAGTTTGGAGATCTGTGTTTTGGAGGCTGTGCTAATACACGACTAATCTTTGGTGAAAGTATTTATTCCGAAAATACCTACTGTTCATATAATAACGCTATAAAAAAGGCTGATGCACAGTTATCAAAAATAGAGGATATAGAAGAATTAATTAACAAGGCAAAAAAGTTTAGTGATAATAAAAGCTTTCAATTAGCACAATTAATGCTAGAAAAAATCATTCATACAGACCAAGAAAATGAGGAGATTTTAAATTTGTATGGATACGTTTCCTTTATGCTACATAATTACTCTGAGGCAAAAATTATTAATGAAAAATTACTTAAGCAAAGACCGAATGATCCCTATGTCAATAAAGGATATGGACTATCTATTGCAAAACTTGGGGAAGTTGAAGAAGGTATAGTGTACTTGAAGAAAGCCATAAAGCTGTCAGATGAAAATTTTATGGACCCCTACTACGATCTTGCCGTGATATATATGGAGAACAACAAAAGAGAAGAAGCTATCTCAACTTTAGAAGAAGGCATGAGTAGATCCAATAAATTTACTAAAGATTGTAAGGTTTTATATGAAGAACTTGTACATTGTACCTTAATTCCAGGGGAGTAAAAATCTCTTCTGAATTAAAGCTCGTTTTATAGAGAAAAATTATAGTCTTGAATAGCATAAGATTATGAGTAGGCAACTCTACTAGGGGTGAGATATCAGTGATTATACAGGATAAGAAAGAAGAAACGTCAAATAAAATCCCAAGTGACTATGAAATCAAAAAGACTATATTTTTTGGGCTGCTTTTAACCAACGAAAAATATAACCTGACCATAAGGGAAACTCAAGTAATATTTGAAAAATATTATAGCAGTATTAATAACAACAAAATAGCCAGAAAATTAAATGTTTCACCACAAACGGTTAAAACCCATATCAAAAACATCTATAATAAACTAGGTGTTAATAGTTTAGAAGAATGCAAGGACTTGTTGAATGAAATATTAGGGAAAAGCCCAAAAAACTATGATAAGTATTTAAAGAGCTTTTTAGAGAAAGAGAAAAAAATTTCAAAGGAGGGGTAGAAAAATCACCCCTGTTTTTAGCCGGAGGGGGATGAATCTACCCCTTGATTTATGGTAAAATTTAGACAATAAGAAGAACTGCTTTAGATTCTATCTTAGATTGTAACTTCCTGTTATACATATTATTTCAAGCTGTTCCCATAGCTAAGTAAATAAGAAAACCTTTTGATGGGAGAAAAGGTTGTGTAGGACGGGGATTATAATATATAGAAACAAAAATACGGATTTACATAGTAAATATTTTGTTCAGAAGTTTACCGGGGAATCGATGGATGAAGTGTTGGTCTTTACTAAAGAAAGTGAATCTGAAAATTAAATTTAAAGGAGGAATTTGAAGATGCTAAAAGAGATGACACAGGAAGAATTGATGATCGTTGATGGTGGATGGAAAGATGCCATTTTTGAACGTGTGACTGGGGTAACCACAGATGAAGCAAAACGAGTCGTTGTAGATACCGTAATAGAAAACTTAAAAAATCCAAATGCAGTTAAACCTGTTAGGAGTGAACATAACTTTAGATATGGCGGCTGGTAAAATCTATAGTTTGATTAACAGAGAGGACATCGCTACTAGTAGGCGATGTCCTCTCTAAATCAAGGAAAGGAGAAAAGTTTTGAGGAATTTCATGAAATCTCTAGGATTGATTACACTTTTTATAGCAGTACCAAGGGTTTTACTTCATATTCTAATTAACGAGGCTGTTAAAACATTGGTACATAAAAATGAGTATATGGATATTAATGTTGCAAAAGATACAATTATTCAAGTAATGGATATGCTGACACCTATACTTATTATAATTAGTACAATACTATCATTTTTCGTGTACTATTTAGTGTGCAAAGTACAAAAAGAAGATATGTTTGACATATGCAATTTTTCCAAAATATCGGTTACAAAGACTATTGCTTTAGTTATTGTAGGAATTACTATGAACTTAGTACTTGGACTCGTTGCCTCATTCGTTTTTCGCATAGGCATTTTTGGAAAAGCACAAATGGAATACAGTATCATTTTAAAAGAACGAATGAACGGAGATTTTTTAGTAGACTTAATTACTGCAGGAATTAATGCTCCATTTATTGAAGAAATGCTATTTAGAGGATTAATTTTTAAAGAACTTAAAAAAAACATGTCCGTTGTATGTGCGGTAATAATACAAGCGATTTTATTCAGTATATACCATAGAGAGTTGATTCAAAGTATGGGTGCTTTTTTTGCTGGGGTTTTATTATGCTTAGTATATATATGGTTTAAGTCAATTTGGGCTCCCGTTATTATTCATATGACACATAATTTATTTGTTATAATAGTGTCAAATATAGCTGGTGATAGAGTGATGAGTAGTTATATTCCTTATATTTCATCAATAATATTAATTTTAACAATTGTATATATCTATAAAAATAGAATAGTTGAAGATAACATCCCTATGTGTTAGGATAATTGCTACTTTATTATTCTGTTTTAGAATTCAGATTTCCATGACATTCCTCAGCCAACTGATCTGACCACAGCAATAAATGTTCCAATGAAGATTCGTTTTTCAAGCGTGTGTTTGGTAATTCTTCAAATAGATACGTCAGATAATTGAATGGATTTAATCCGTTCAATTTAGGCGTTTCAATTATGCTATAGATTATGGCACTTCCCACTTGTAACTGGCAAGTGTTTTTGGAGAAATTTTGGCAAATAGTTTTCCATAGTAATTTCCAAATCTCTCCATACACTACTGCTTGTAATTTATCTTATAATCACTGAACTTTATTAAACGAATATTAGTTTTTATCTCTTATGACTTTTCTGATTTGCTCATAAATATCTTGCTCCGTATACTCGAAAATATGACCTTCATCATCTTCTACAGGAGATCCATACTCATTTAATAATTCCTGCTTTAAGCCATCAGAGATAGTTATCCTTCTGCTAAACAAATACTTTTTTAAATCTTTCTCTCTTAACAACATAATCACAATCGCCTCCTTCATCTATTAAAACAATGATTCTCGATGTTCTAATCTATAGCTCTTACCTGTCATATTAAATAGCTCACATCTGTAAGTGATTCTATCTAACACTGCCGTGGTTAAAGCGGGGTCCCCTAATAACTCGGTCCAATCTTCAAGCCCTTTGTTGGAGGTAATAATTAACGATGTTTGTTCATGAAGGGCTGATATTAATTGGAAAAACAAGTTCGCTTCTTCTCTTGATATGGGGAGGTAACCTAGCTCATCGATGATCAGAAGACTAGAAGATAAAACATTGTTGATTTTCCCTTTGCTTTTTCTTGATATCTCCTGTGTTTTTAAACAGTGCATCAGATTGTCCATGGTGGTGAAGCTAACCTTGTAGCCCATCTCTACAGCCTTGTACCCTAATGCAATACACAAGTGGCTTTTACCTACCCCTGGAGGGCCTAAAAGTATTAGATTATACATTCTATCTATCCAGTCCATCTCAATAAGACTATTGATTTGTCTTTGGGTAATCGATCTTTGAAAGGTTAGATCGAACTCTTCTATTGTCTTAAGTACCGGAAAGCCTGCAGCCTTAACTCTGCGTTCCTGGGCCTTTTTCTCTCTGAGATCGACTTCGTTTTCTAATATTGACAGTAAAAGATTCTGATATGAAATGTTGTTTATGTCAGCATTTTCAACGATGGAATCTGCATTGGTATTTAAGTAGTTCAATTTGAGTTTTTTAGCGTGATCCTTTATTGATTCTAATTTTTCCATTTTCTTTTATCCTCCTTCAGGGCACTCATGTATTCTCTAATATCTCGTACTTGAGGCTTTAAATCCTGATATTTTGAAGGAGTAGTTATGTCAGCTTTAAAGTACTTCTTATTTAGTTGTCTGTTTTCTTCAAGTTTTAAGTACTGTATGGCATCCTTCAAGAGCCCTGCGCTAAACAATTTCCTTT
This sequence comes from Alkaliphilus metalliredigens QYMF, assembly GCF_000016985.1. Classification (NCBI taxonomy): domain Bacteria; kingdom Bacillati; phylum Bacillota; class Clostridia; order Peptostreptococcales; family Natronincolaceae; genus Alkaliphilus; species Alkaliphilus metalliredigens. The sequence continues at coordinate 1,091,248 of NC_009633.1, forward strand.
CAATACAGTAGCTTAATGCCCTTTGAACAATTGATTTGTCTTGGTTTTTTACTGTATTCATTATTAGGGCAAATTGATCTTTAAAGTGTCTTGGCTTCTCTATTTTTAATACATCAACAAATTCATTAGCCTTTTCAGTATGGTCTAAGCTTTTTAACACTTTGTTGTAGATTTCATGACTTGTACAGTGTTTACTCTCATTCCTATCATAGTGCTCTATTTTCACTAATTTTCCTTTATCCTGACTGATTTTATGTTCAATAATTAACTGTTCTGTATCTTGGTTCTTAATTTCCATGGTATCTTTCTTAATAATTAATTTAACCTCTTTCCCTGGAGAATAGGTTCCCGTAGGGACTTGGTATCTATTTTGCTTGTAAAAAACTGTATTGTTTTTTCTAACGAGATAGGTTAAACTATTTGTATTAGTTGTGTTTACAAATAGAGTGGGTATTGGCTTTAAGTGTTCCTTTTCCAGGGCAAACACTTCTGCCGGTACCTTCTTTGTTGTTTCATGGACTTTTTTATTACCTCTTCTTTCTAACCATTTCAGCGAATCATCATTAAATGAGTCAATATCTACAAATGTTCTATTCTTTGCAAAATTATACTTGGCATATTTCACTACGGCTTCAATTTTCCCTTTACTCTGTGGGTCATAACCCCTGCAAAGGTACACTTTAAACTTAAGGGAATTAATATAGTTTTGAAATCCTTCTGTGTATATGATATCTCCATGATTTTCTGATACCACTAGGACTCTGTCCTGGTCATAAACAACCTCCTTAGGCATTCCTCCAAAATATTCAAAGGCTTTATTATGGGCCTCAATGAATGTCTGGGTAGTAAAGGGCTTGTCTATCCAATAGATGTATTTATGTCTGGAATGGGATAAAACCATACCAAAGCAATATACTTTGATTCTTGTTTTGTCAGGTTTATCTAGCCATATTTGGCCCAGGTCAACCTGTGCTTGATATCCCATAGGAAGCTCATCCACCTCCTCAAATTGCCTTGCTGAAACTACTTTAGGGAGCTTATGTTCTTCCCTTAAGTGATTGACATATAGTCGTAAAGTTCTATCCTTAAAGTCCAGCACATGATATTTTTCCTCTAGCCAATCATATATTTGAGCACTTGATAAATCCCTATGTTCTCTAATCCATGCTAAGACTTCGTCCTTATATTTGTCCACCTTCCTTTCTCTAGATTCAGTTCTTTGTCTTAAGCTTGCAAATTCATCTGGTGTCATATCCCAATATTTATGTACTGTTTTATAGTCGATCTCCAGCCTCCTTGCTACCTGTGATTTATTCAGTCCTTTGGACTTGTATCCTTGGATTTCAGCAAACATATTCCACTCCTTCAATTTCATTCCTCCTCTGGTGTCACTAGCTAACTAATTCTACCAGAAGGGATATTATTATTGTAGTAAATTGGAAATTATTCTCCGTTTTTGTTTGCCAAAATCTCTCCCTTTTATTTTACCAGTTACACCACTGCACTCCTGCGAATTTGAGGATTGCCAATAGGAGTATTAGGTTTAATATTTAGCATCAATAAGTAGAAAGTCATCTAATAAGAAAAAAGCAAAAATAGGCATCATTTTATCCTCATAGGGTTATTGCTAACCGTAATTAATGCAGGTGTTGGAGTATATTTATATACGCAGGAGCTGATTTAAGCTTATATAGAATAATGAGATAAACATTTTTCAGGGGTAAAAGATAATGAAATATAGGAAAGACAAGAAAGAGGAGGTACTGGTGGCGCTGTCGCAACGAAATCCAATCAAGGGGACGGTTCGGGATCAGTGAAAAAGTCTCTTATAAAGAGTTAATAATATGATACTAGCTTTTGCTTGAAAACGTATAAAAACTAGTGAAAGTATTGAATTCACTAGTTTTGATCAGATGAAAACCCCCATATATGGTATAATATAAGTACGACCAAATACAACCAATAGGGGGTAATATGCTTCGACTAAAGCCAAAGCAAATATCTTTTCACTCATCATTATATAATAAAATACCAGAAAATCATATACTAAAAAGAATAGATTCAGTAGTAGATTTTAGCTTTATCAATGGTTTACTAGAGAATAGCTATTGCAAAAAATTTGGACGACCTGCGAAAGAACCGGAATTGATGTGCAAGTTACTTTTTTTGCAGCATTTATATAATCTATCAGATGAAAAGGTCAAAGAAGAAGCGAGTTTAAACCTAGCATATATGTACTTTATTGGTATTAATCCAGAAGATTCTCTTCCGGATAAAAGTCTTTTATCTAAATTCAGAACACAACGACTTGGACAGTCAACGCTAGATGAAATCACCACAGAAATCGTAAGACAATGTGTAGTAAAAGGAATCGTTGAGGGAAAGAGTGTAAGTATTGATGCTACCCATATAGAGGCGAATACAATAAAGAAAACTCCAGAACGATTAATGAAGCATTTAGGAAGAAAAATCATCAAGACATATGGAGAAGAAACATCCCAAGATCTAGAAGGTATACCTGAGGTGCCAGACTATAAAGAAATTACAGATCATAAAGAGGCAAAAGCTGCAATGAAAGAATACCTAGAAATTGTAATTGATCAAGCAGAGAGAAATATATCTACTAACGAGCAAAAAACAGCAGAAGTAATTAAACAGGCTAAAGATATATTAAATGATCCCAAGTTTATCAATCAAAAAGGGATACGCTCATTAATAGATGTAGATGCAAGAGTTGGACGTAAAAGTAAAACGCAAGATTTTTTTGTTTAAAACGGAATTTATTATGACAACAGATGAACGAATTATCACCTCGATAAATACAGCCGATGGAGCGTATCCAGATGGTAACCATGTAAAAGAAATGCTGGACCAAACAAAGAAAACCGGCATAGCTGTTGAAGAAGTTTATGGAGATAAAGCATATTTTAGAAAATCAATATTAGATGATATAAAAGAAATGAAAGCAAAAGCTTTCATACCAGTTAGTACATCCGCTTACAGAATTGATGAAAGTGAGTATACATATAACAAAGACTCAGATGAATGGCAGTGTAGTCAAGGAAATACAACCATAAATAAAAAGCATTATAAATATAAAAGTAAAGCAAGAGAAAGAGCAGGTTATAAATACTATTTTGAAATGAGTCAATGCAAAGCATGTCCTAAACATGATGAATGTGCTAAAAAAAGCGCCAGAAAAATACTTATAGTAGGTTTAAATGCTTCAGAATTTTATGAAATATCGCAGTATCAGAAAACAGATGAGTTCAAGGAACAATATAAAAAGAGAGCTTCTATTGAAGGTAAAAATGCCGAACTCAAAAGATTTCATGGGCTACATCGAGCAAGAGGATATGGTTTAATAAGTGTGTCAAAACAATCAAAGCTAGCTGCAATAGCGGTAAATATTAAGAGGATAGCAGCAATAATCTCCTCTTTTTTATCTAATTTTAAGGGTATTTTTGAAATGACAGACTATTTTTCGGATTTGTCGAAATTTCTTGCGATTTAACGAAAAAAAGGACCAGTTTTTCACTGGTCCCGGATGGTTCTGTTGATTAATCGTTAAAATTTAAGATTGTAGGTATTGTACAGACTCTTATCTCCATCACTTAATCGAAAGAACCGTCCCTGTGATTTCTGTGATTTTCAAAGCTTGTAGCTATCTCAAAGCAAAGTAAGCGATAAAACCTTTTGATGAGAGAAAAGGTTGTGTAGGGTAGGGATTATAATAGATAAACTAAAAGAGCAGATTTACATAGTTCAATATTTTGTTCAGAAGTTTTCCGCGGAATGGATGAATGAGGTGTTGGGATTATTAAAGAGAAGTGAATCTGTAAACAAAATTAAAGGAGGAAATTGAATATGTTTAAAGAAATGACTCAAGAAGATCTTTCTGTTATTAATGGTGGAGGGAAATTAGAAGTAACCACTACTATGGGTGTTTTTGCTGCAGTGCTAAGTGGAGGAAATGGGTATGTGGTAGCTGGAACAGTATATGCGGCTGATAAATATTATGATCATGTAACGAGTCCAGACTATGCAGATAGCTGGAAAAAGTCGTCAAATGCTGATTTAATAAATGCTCACCCAAATAATTAAGGGTTATTAAATTGGGAGAATTCATTCAATAGATATATTCTGTGTAAATATTGTATGGTCTCTTAGTTGATGTTTACAGTATAGGATCAAGTGAAGTTGATTTTTGACTTCACTTGATTATTAAATCTCTACAATGTTTATATTATTTAAAATAATTAATAATTGCAAGGAGTGCAAAGATGAAAGAAATAAAAAAAGTACACATAGGTATGATTATATGTTTCATCAGCTATGGTATTGTTCAATTAATAGCTTCCTATTTTGTTCTTAGTACTGAATTGTTTCATATATTATGGATAATTATAATTTTTTGTTTAAGCAAGTTAAAGAAAATAATTTTTAATTATAAAAATATTAAAGAAAAATATTAGAAATCTTGGGAGAATAGAATTAATTAAATCAACTATATATCTGGTTTCAATATCTATCATAAATGTTCCACAAGACAAGGGTAAGCTTTGTTTGTCTTACTAATTCGGAAGTTAATGGGGGATACACAAGAAGGAGAGACAGAAGAGAAGAAAATATGTCAGCAGAACAAGCGCACCGGGAAGGGCAAATAATTGTTGCAGGAGTAGCTGCTATCATAACGGGGGGGAAAGTTTGGCATGGTCTTGTTGCTGGTGGTGCAGCAGATTTAATGACTAGATAAGATAAAGGTGAAATACTAAAGCCTGCTCTTCTTCAAAAAAGGGCAGGCTTTATAGAACAAAATGAAAAGCATTTCTAAGGAGGATAGATATGAAAAAGTTATATTTCAGGCAGTATCTTGTTAACTACATAAAATTCAATATAGTATTCTTTATTGCAACTACCTTGGGACTTGACTTAAAAATTTGGGCTGTTTTAGCAATAGCTGGTGTAATCACCTCTAAAACTAATACGGATAGAGATTTGGACACAATCAGAAAAACTATTGAAGTGTCAGAACTAACCGAACAAATGATGAAGGTAGTTCAACAGGAAAGAGTTTTACAGCAACTTCCAGTAGAAAAAGTTCAGGAAATATGCGAACTTTACCTGACACAATATACCATTGAAAAGAATAAATTAAAGAGGCATGGTAATGGAACGCTAATCCAGGCAAAAACATGGGATAACAAAATAATCATTAAAATAACAGCCTTTAACGAAACAACAGAGATTGTGATTCAGGCAAGACCACGAAGCTGGTTTGCAGCTATTGGCAATGGATACAACTACAGAACCGTGAAAGAACTGAAAAAACTTATAGAGAACGAGTAGCTTAAAATGAGGTAAATCATCTGTGCTAGTGAAGGGGTTGGAAAATAACTGAATGAAAAGCCCAAGGACGGAATTGTTAATAACATTTTAATTTACAAGGGTGGAGTGATATGTTTTAGATAAAAGTATGTCGAATTTCTTGTCAACTCAACAACTGAATACATTCACAGCCAAGTCATATCAGAGCTTTACTTGGGGAATTCCGCTGCGAAAGTTCAGTTATTGATTATAGTATTCAATATATTAAGATTACACCAGTTTATAAGTTTGATTAAGCTACCCAATCCTTATTGAGGAAGCCCTGAGCAGATTCTTTAATTGTAGAATAAATTTTAGCACTTTCGAAGCTCAATACAAAACTGTCAAATATTAATTCTTTTGTAATTTGAACGCCTACAGCTTTTTTGATCAATTCAAGTTTGTTCTGCTCCTTTGAATACAGGCGATAGCCTATTGGTATACTTAAGTACTTCGCTTTATCTTGGTAATATAAAGGAATATTCAACACCACAGATACAAAGCAATGACCATTAAGATATTTGGTTCCATTCTTTTTTGTATGGTCAAAATGTTTAACATAACAATCAAATTTAGCACCGTATTTTGCTTGAAGAGTATCATCAATTGTTATAAATAAGGTGTTCTGTCTTAATTTTTCTGGTATCAAGGATAAAGCGATAGAAACTGTGATAGTGGTTAGGGCTTCTATTGGAAATTTTGAATAGGATAAAAAGTAATATATTGAATTCAGCACCTTATCGGTGTGTTTCTTGATGAAACTATCATAAACAAATTGTATAGATCTTACTTCTTCTGTGCAGAGGATTCCCATAATGAGCCAGTAGAAAATATCAAAGCTCCGCTTCTTGAAAACTGATCTATACTGCATTAAATATTGGTGTAATGTTTGTTTCATCGAATTACTGGAAATACTAATCATATCAGGCGCCTCCTAGGGGTTTTGATTTATGCTAAGATTAGTACTCCTAGGATTAAGGTGTCTGATTTTGTTATTTTATGGAATTATTTTTGAATCACTACATTACTTGTAAAGTGGTGTTAATAACAATAAAATAGCCAGAAAATTAAATATTTCACCACAAACGGTTAAAACCCATATCAAAAATATCTATAATAAACTAGGTGTTAATAGTTTAGAAGAATGCAAGGACTTGTTGAATGAAATATTAGGGAAAAGCCTAAAAAACTATGATAAGTATTTAAAGAGCTTTTTAGAGAAAGAGAAAAAAAATTTTAAGGAGGGGTAGAAAAATCACCCCTGTTTTTAGCCAGAGGGGGATGAATCTACCCCTTAATTTATGGTAAAATTTACATAATAAGAAGAACTACTTTAGATTCTATCTTGGATTGTAACTTCCTGCTATACATATTATTTCACGCTGTTCCCATAGCTAAGTAAATAAGAAAACCTTTTTATGGGAGAAAAGGTTGTGTAGGGCGGGAATTATAATATATAGAAACAAAAATACGGATTTACATAGTAAATATTTTGTTCAGAAGTTTACCGGGGAATGGATGGATGAAGTGTTAGTCTCTACTAAAGAAAAGTGAATCTGCGAAAAACAAATCAAAAGGAGGAAATTGAATATGTTTAAAGAAATGACGCAAGATGAAATGATGAAGGTTGATGGAGGAGTAAAACAATGGGCTATAGACTTTATTAAGAGTTATGTGCTTGCAGAAGGGATTAACTGGGTTCGTGATAACAGAGCCGAAATATGGGAAAACTTCAAGAAAGGGCCTTCTGCTGATGATCCTATGAAACAAACTGATTTTTACAAAATATTTAGCACTACTATTCAATAAAGTAGGAAAGCAAAAGATTGATTTAAATGTGTGTGACTGCTATCGTAGGCTGACCGGAATCAGACGGCCAATACTGACCGAAAGCTGCCGGATTTTGCAATCGGAGAACCCCATCCTCCCGGAAAGGAGAAAAACGGTCAAGATCAAAAGAAAGTTCAACACTTTGAGGGCATCCACGTTATGCGATTTCTCCACCGCTAACTAGGTTGACCATGTGATTGACAATGATGGGCTTTTGACTTTGCACTCCATAGATCAGGCAGCGAGTGGCTACTTTGTTAATGAGACGAACTACGCCACCGGAATAGGCATAGATGGGTATCCAGTGCTCCTTCTGAAAAAATATCCCGGTCTGTCCTGTCCCGGCTTGTCGGAAACTATCAATGACAATGGCGTTACCTACATCCTTGTATAATGTATTTAGATTGATAAAGGTAACTGATAAACCTTTAAAGCCTGCAAGATCATACGCTTAGGTGTATAATCTACTGATTAGATAGAGGATATCGTTCGCTCCTTGAAGCCCAGACTTCGCACTTGAAAGACTGACATTTCTGTCTGATAAGCTGATTACGGATCCGTTGTTTATGATAATCTAAAAATACCCCACCATATTAGTTGAAAAATGCCCCAGAGGAAGTACAATTAACCCTATGAAACTTCATAGGAGGGGCTAAGGGGATGATCCCTTTAGTGCAAAAACAAGAAATTATATTAAAACATTTTAGAGAAGGGAAATCACAGAGGAATATTCACAGGGAAATAGACATTTCTCGAAAGACGATCCGGAAGTTCGTGATGGGTCTTCAGGCAATTTTGACACTGAAGCCGTCGGATGCGTAACACCTTCTCTTGAAGGCCTCCGTTGGTCTTCTCGGTCTCACGAACCTTGCGATTTCGGCTTCCAAGGACTTTTCTTGGGTCGATTGGCAGCAGTGACAGATAAATAGCTCCAAACTCCTAAAAGAATACTGGTTTCCAGGGTGTTTATTCAACTCGTATTCTGTTAGAATTATCATAGGAGTTGTGTGAGACGTCCCTGAGACTTGCTAACGGAAGCAGTCTATCGAACAGGGGCGTCTTTCTTTTTTCAAAAATTGTTATGGTCATTATATCCGTCAATTCTTGGTCAGGCAAGTTCGTCAGCAAACGGTCATTTGGGGCCGTCTTAAACACTTAAAGAAGAAGGGGAGTCATTAATGTTTCGTGAGAATATGATAAAAAAAATAAGGAAAAAATTTTTAGGTATTCATAACTGGCTGATTAATTTAAGTCCAATGATATTTGTACCTCTTATGACAGTATTTTCATATCTAATACTCTTTTCGTTTATTCCCGTTCTGCTGTTAATAGAAAAAAAATTTGGCTATCGCGGTACTTTTAATAATGACAGTATTGATGTATTCCATAATGAGGGGCTCCTTTTAGTTATCCTTCTTACAGTAGTTCTTGCTCCTATAGTTGAAACAGCAGTATTTCAAATGGTTCCAATTAGGTATCTAAGAAAAACTAACTTTTTAAAGGAAAAGCCTATGATAACAATATTGATATCAGCAGTTTTTTTTGGATTAGGACATACCTACAATATCATTCGTGTGATTGAAACATCATTAATTGGGATAATACTAGCGTATTCATATTATATATACCTAGAAAAAAACTACTATCCATTTTGGATTGTTACATCTATACATGGATTAAGGAATCTAATGACAACTATTCTTCTACTCATTAGTACATAAGAAAATCAAAGGGACGGTTCGTGCGCCACGAAGGGTGCACCATATAGCGGGTGGGAACCCCGCTGAGAAAGATTTAGCAAATCACTCATAGCGAGTCTTGGACATCATCGGGTAACCTATGATGTTAAGCGTAGACAGCAAGTTAGTAGGCCGAAAGCGAAAGTTGAAGGGATTGAGCCTCGAAATCCCCATTGGGAAGGTTAATACTGTGAACCGAGTAGAAAACAACATCAATATATTCGCTAAGCGAGAATATATTGGCTTCCCCGGGGTCAGTGACCTTGGCATGATAAACATAGTTATGGTGCGTCAACGTGGGAGACCCTGTTAGCTCTTTACACAGAGAAAGTAGGACTAACCAAGCGATAACAAAGCAAGGAAGTCCAATGCAGCAGGGAGTCGGATTACTGCATAGTGTGCGACTTGAAAGTTGCAATTAGAATTGTACATGAGTACTACCACATCCATCCCGTGGTATTCCTACCGATAAATGCCTAGTAAGTAATGAATGGTGTAAAGCAATCGGGACAATGCGAAAACAATAGTAGTCACAACTATTCTATTGCTAGGAAAAGATGTGCATGGTTAACAAATGTGAATTGCCGTAAGAATCGTCAGCGATAAAAGGTGAAATGTGAATGATACACCTTAACCAAAATGGTACGAGGGCAGGGACACAGTAATTACTATGGTACTGTGTTGGGAAGGACAGAGAACCTCCGGTTTATAGGCAGAATCTAAACACATCATAATTATTCTAATTGCGGAACAAGGTAAACCTTATGTGCTCCTGAAAAGGTAGGCAAATCGTAAGAGATGTACAATGCCCAGAAGGTAGAGGATACTGGAAAAAGCGAAAGTCTTAGTGTAATGCTGAGGATAGGGATTCAAAATTTGTCCCACTTGAAAAAGGGCAGACTTCCAGTGCGTATCGATTACATGAAAGATAAGGAATCTATGAATGCATCAGGTTCAACGACACGAAAGTGAGGACAATGTAGACGTATGAAAATGAAATGGAGTCAAATAGACTGGAATCAAGCAGAAGAATACGTTAATAGACTACAAATCAGGATTGTAAAGGCAACATTGGAGAACAAATGGAGATTGATTAAAAGACTACAGTATTTATTGACTCACTCATTCTACGCAAAAGCAATAGCTATAAAAAGAGTGGTGACAAACAAAGGTAAGAATACACCAGGAATTGATGGTGTGTTATGGAAAAACGATGGAGATAAGACAACAGCAATACAAAAACTTGAGGTAAGTTCGTACCATGCAAACCCTCTTAAAAGAATATATATTGAGAAGTTTGGTAAGAAAGAAAAACGACCTCTCGGTATACCCACGGTGAATTCATACTGCACACCTCCCAAGACTGTTTTTGGTTTTGAAAAGGTTCTTCAGAGACCCTGTGTCATTTTTGACAAGTGTCCCGACTTTTGAACCCATTCTCTCAATTCTTTTTCTTTTTGTTTATCTAATTGAATATTCCAAGGCCAACCTGGAGCGAATTTTTTTGCCTCTAAAATACCATGTTTAATCCAGTAATAGACGACACCAGGTGCGACATTGAATTGTTCGGCTACATCTTTTACAGATAACCCTTGCTGTTGCATAGAAAGCCTTTTTATCTTGTGTGAATATCGAATCCACTTGATGGAATCGACTGTAAACAATTTTCCTTCTGGTGTATGGTGGCCGGATTCGTTGAAGTAATCTGCAATTCGACTGTCAGTCATTGTATCAGATAATTTTCGGACCAGTTCTACCGTTTCTGGCGTGTGTTTGCGAGCCATTGATTTCGGCAGAGGTTTTGTAGCATTAATTTCTTCATGAGATTGATTTCTCCATCGTAGACCCAGCCGAATATCAGATTGTCTTGCTTCTGCAAATATAGTGATATCTTCAAGGAGCATCCGCAATATACGTTTTCGATCTTTAGCTGTAGTAGTAGCTGCATACCAAATACGAGGCAATTCTTTTGCCAAAGAAAGAATTTGAGCTTTATCTTCTTCAGTAGGTTGCCAACTTTGACGAGATTTGTATTGTGCATATTGCTCTTGAATTTGCGCTAACTCTGTAAGTTTTTCGTTCCATCGAGCTTCGAGGCTGCGTGCAACTAAACGATTTTCAGGCTCTACTTGCTGGTACTGGCGTTCTGCACGGTTAGCTTCATACTTTGCACGTTCCAAAGACAAAGACCATCCTTTATCGGCATCATCTTCTCCTTTTAACAGTTTATCCGTGACTTTAAGGGCAAGGTCCAATTCTGCTGGTTGAATGATTTGCATAAGCCTGGTTGTGACAACTTGATCGATTATTGTAGCTGGAACTGTGGTGCATGTAGCTCGAAGACCATGCTCCCACCTTCCTTTACATTCATATACAGGATAAATACCACCATTGCCCGTATAGCGAACAGTCATGCGCCGGCCACATTTCCCACACAGCACCACACCCTGAAGTAGAGCAGTACCTTCTCGAGCTGGACCACTTCGCTCAAGATTGGTACGATTATTCTGCAGCTGTTTGAGATTTTTTTCGTAGTTTTCCCATGTAATATAGGCCGGATGATGATCAGGGATAAGGACTTCCCATTGTTCCATAGGTAGACGAATGGTATGGTGGATAAATAACCCCTGAGGATCTACACTCTTCTGATCATGATAGCGCCCATATACATAAGCTCCAGCATAGCTTGGATTATACAAAATTCCGAGAACTCGGCTGTGGGTAAGAGTTCCCCAAACAAGTTTCCCAGCCCATGCGCCTCCATAAGCTCGTTTAGGAAAACGAAGCGTGTTTTTAGCAAAAAACTTGACGACACCATAAGCACTGCCACTGGCTTGAAAAGCGTGGAAGACATTGCGCACAGCAATTTGGACCTCTTCGTCAGGATCTAGAGCTGTTTGACCATCAATATCGTAGACATAACCTACAGGTAGCGGAAAACGCAGTGTACCCTTTTTAGCTTTATTCTTCTTCCCACCGAGCATGCGGGAACGAAGAAAATGCAGTTCAGCTTCACTCATTGTCCCTTTGAATCCAAGAATGAGACGGTCGTTAAAATCGCTAAGATCATAGATGCCGTCTTCATCCACTACAATTGTGTTGAATAGCGCACAGAGTTCCAAAAGCCTCAGGAGATCTGCACAAGAGCGTGCTAGTCGGGAAATCTCGAGACCAAAAATGGCTCCAACTTGACCCAAAGAGACTTGTGCGACGAGTTGCTGAAATCCCTGTCGAAGGGATCGCCCCGAACCTGAAATTCCAAGGTCTTCGTCGATGATCTGAATTTGTTCCTGGGTCCACCCAAGGTTTAAAGCTTTCTCCTGAAGTGCATATTGGCGTTGGGTGCTCTCTTGATTGTAACGAACTTGGGTCAAAGTTGATTGTCGGATATAAACAATCGCCATTCGATTCAAGTGTTCTGCTCTCACTTTCGATGTTGATATCATTATGTTCTTGTTCCTCCTTATGCATTGCAGCCAGACAAGAACGAACTAAATTTGCAACAATAGTAACAAGTTCGTCTGCCCTACAAACATCATTCCCTACTAAAGCTATTAATGTTGAACTAGACATCATAAGCATCCTTTCTACAAATCACAGTATTTATTGAGGACAACGAGTGTAGTATTTGTGACGTACCCTCTTTGAACTCTAAGGTGGAAGTATTTTCAATTCATTAATAGCATTAGTAGCCATAGTAAGATTTATTCCTCTTGCTTAGATTTGTCAAAAAGATTTACGGATACTTCTAAGCTTTGAAGAAGTTGAGCTAATTCTTTTAGGGTGAATGCATCAAAATGAGTCATGTGAGAATCCAGCTTGTGTATTTGCCGATCCGTCCAAGACTCAGGGACACATATGACACCAGAATCCGTACGCAAAGAATATCTTTGCAAACCGTTGAATTTTTTTACTTCAAGGATGTCATAATTTTGTCCACATAAAGGATGAAATGGATGAGTAATTGTAAGACTTCCTAAAAGGGGATTGAGTTTTTGTGTAATTCGTGCTGACCCTGCCTGCCTATGAAGATAAGTTAATACAATCTGCCCTGACAAAGATACTAAATGCCATATATGAGCGAGATTTCTTAGAGTGCTCTTTTGGATTTAGACCCAATCGAGGATGTCACGATGCATTGAAACTACTAGATAAAATAATAAACAAAGAACATATTAAATACGTAGTGGATGCGGACATCAAAGGATTCTTTGACAATGTAGAACATGGATGGATGATGAAATTCATAGAGCATATGATAGAGGACAAAAATCTAAAAAGACTCATAGCAAGCATGCTTAGAGCAGGAATAATGGAAGCAGGAATTAAGTACGACACACCTCAAGGTATAATGTGCACGCTTGTCAAGACACGAAATTGAATTTCCTAAGATAAACCTTCCTCCCTTCGTGTGTTAACGCTATGCAGCGATTTTCTGTGTAGAATAATACATTTCACTTGGTGTTTGATGGGTTTGTTTCTTGATTTAAGGTGGGAAAGTTGAGTTAAATATATTGCTTATGAAGACTTGAGGGAGGGATAAAATGATCAAAGACATTTTTCTATACATTATAAAAAATAGAATTATAGAAATGCGACGTGGAAATATGAAAAAAATTGATATTGTTAAAAAAGTATTTCAGTTTATTTTAATAATATGTATAGTTATTGTATGGTTATATATGACAGCAGATTTAATGATTGGTAGATTAGGAGTAAGTGGATTTATTGGTTTTTCTGCTATAGCATTGTTTGGTCTTATAAATTATTTTTATAAATCATAGGCGTTAACCTAAGCAATATTTTGGAAATTACTTTCGAGAAAAAAGTATTCCTGTAGTATTTTTAACGTTGTTTTTCGCTGATGCTTATTATCCTAAACACCCGATAGAATTGTAACCTAGTTACAGCTCTATCGGGAATTTAAGTTACGCCACAAATACAACGATAAAATAGATGATAAGGCATAAAAATACGCCTGAATTTTAACGTTTAGACGTGTTTTCATAGTTTTAATTGTCAAACTCAGGATATATCTTCCAGGCTGTTAAGCAGTTTAAAAAGTAATTAGAAAAAAACTCTCGCGGAGAGTTTTTTTCTATGCGCGCACAGTATGGATTATTACTCATGAATAAAAGCCTGATACAGGGACTGGTAGTGTCAACTGTTATCTTAAGATAAAAGGGGGGGGGTAACATGAGTTCAGGATATAAAGTAGATGAATAGAATAAAAACTACCCGATTAGGTAGTGGTATTTTGAGGGAAAATATAGTAAAATAAGTATTAAAATATATAAAATGGTAAAAAAATACGTTGTTTGTATACTCAACAGCACTAAAGCTAACTTATCCAATAAAAATAGCTAATGTTAACGAGGAGGAAATGAAATGGAAAAAATGTTAAAAGCAATTGGTCTTCAAAGAAATATTGCATGGATTTTATTACTTGCTATGGTACTTTCATTTGTACCGATACAGGTTCACGCAGAACAAGGTTATGAAGTTAACAAAGTGTATAATGGATTTCAGCTTATGGAGGAAAAATATGTAGAAGAGATTGATAGCCAAGCAAGGCTTTTTCAACATATGCAAAGTGGTGCGCAACTAATTCATTTAGATAATGATGACAGTAATAAAGTTTTGAGTATCAGCTTTAGTACACCGCCATCAGATGATACTGGGATCCCTCATATTTTAGAGCACTCTGTACTAAACGGTTCTGAAAAGTTTCCTGTGAAATCACCGTTCATAGAAATGAATAAACGTTCTTTAAATACTTTTTTAAATGCCTTTACTTATCCAGAGCATACTTCCTATGTGGCAGCCAGTAGAAATGATAGGGATTTCAGAAATTTATTGGATATGTATTTAGATGCAGTATTTGCTCCGAAAGTTTTGAAGGAAGAAAAGATCTTTATGCAGGAAGGTTGGCATTTTGCGCTGAAAAATTTCCAAGACGAGCTTATCTATAATGGAGTTGTTTACAATGAAATGAAGGGAGTTTATTCTAATCCCTTTAGTGTTTTGTCTAGGGAAAATCAGAAGTCGTTGTTTCCCGATACTCCCCGTGCCTATAATTCGGGAGGTGTGCCAGAAATGATTCCACAGTTATCCTATGAAGCATTAATCGATTTTTATGACACTTATTATCATCCATCTAATAGCTATATTTATTTGTATGGAGATTTAGATTTGCAGGATACCTTGAAATTTATCAATGATGAATATTTAAGTACATTTCAAAATAAGGAAATACAATCTTCTGTTTTGAAACAAAAGTCCTTTACTGAAAGAGCTTATCATACGATTGAATATACATTACCCCAAAATACAGATGTTCAAAATAAAACCTATTTAAGCTTAAATTATGCTGTAGATGAAACTAATAATAAAGAGACCACGATAGGATTTTCTATTTTAAATGCGTTATTAATGCAAACAGAGTCTTCACCATTACGAAGTGCACTGCTACGAGAAGAAATGGGAATTAATGTATTTGGTAGCTACAATTCTACGGGGTTACAGACTAGCTTCAGTATTATTATTGAAAATGCAAATGATCAAAAAAGCCAGGATTTCGAGGAAATTGTTCAACAAACATTAGAAGAAATAGTTAGAAATGGAATCGATCGTGAACTCATTGATGCTATATTCAATACGCTTGAAATTTCCATGCGCACAGAAGCGTCTAATGCCAACAGAGGGCTTGGATATCACGATGCGGTTTTAAACACATGGCTATATGACCATGATCCAACATTATATCTTTCCTTTGAGGATACATTAAATAGTATTAAAAATAAAATAGATGAAAACTATTTTGAAAATCTAATACAAGAATATTTACTGGATAATACCCACAGCTCTTTAGTGATGATGAAGCCTGTAGCTGGTCTAGAAGCAGAAAAAGGAAGGGCGTTGAAGGCAGAATTACAGCAAATAAAAGACAACTTTTCAGAAGAAGAAATACATGCGTTAGTACAACAAACAAAAGCATTGGAGAAATGGAAGGAGACACCCAATTCTGAAGAAGCAATACAAACCTTACCTAAATTATCGTTAGATGATTTACAGCAACAGCAGGAAATCGTTAAATTAAATGTTGAGAAACTAGAGGAAGTTACAATTTTATCACATCCATTATTTACAAATGGAATTGCATATGTGAACATGTATTTTGATACCACGAAAGTACCACAGGAGCAAATACCGTATATTTCTTTGCTAACTAGACTACTTGGGAGTATAGATACAGAGAACTACAGCTATCAGCAGTTATCTAATGAAATGCATAATCGGTTAGGAGGATTAAATTTTAGAACGAATGTTGTTTCGAATTTCAAAAATAATCATGAATATTCTCCGAAATTAATCATGTCCATGTACACTGTTGTAGATGAGCTAGAAAATGGGTTTGCAGTTTTAGAGGAAATGATGCATAATGGAAAGTTTGAAAATGTAGATAGGATCAAGCAGTTAGTAGGTCAGTTAAAGACGGATATGGAATCTAGCTTAAATAGTAATGGAATTGCTGTGGCACAAACACAATTGGTAAGGAAACAGTCTCAGGCAAATCAATATGAAGCCAGCATAAGTGGGATGGATTTTTATTTCTTTCTGTGCGAAATTGAAGAGATGTTAGAAAGTAACCCCAAAGCAGTTCTAGAAAACCTAAAGGAAATAAATCAGTTAGTGTTTCAAAAGGAAAACTTACTTGTTGGAATTACTGTAGATGAAGATGAATATGAAATCTTTAAAAAAGCATTTTTGCCATTCCAAGCAACATTAAAGACGGTAGATGAACCATGGCAGACCTATAGCTTTACTACGCCTAGTGGAAATGAGGGTATTATTAATGCAGAGCAGCTTCAAAGTGTGGTAAAGGGAGCGAATTTCAAGGACTTAGGATATGAGTATAGTGGTAAAATGGATGTCCTTACACAAATTCTTTCTACTGAATATTTATGGAATCAAGTGAGGGTTTCTGGTGGGGCTTATGGTAGTAGTATATATATCGGCGATACAGGAGAAGTGCTCCTTTATTCCTATAGAGATCCTAACTTAAAAGAAACATTAGATGTTTTTGATGCCATACCAAGTTTCTTGCGGCAATTTGACGCAGATGAGGAGGAAATGCTGAATTATATTATTGGAACCTTAGGAGAATACGATCCTCTATTAAGTCCACAGAATAAAGGGGCAATGCAGGATATGCTCTATATGACACAAAGGACCCATGGGGATGTAGAAAAGATCAAAGAGCAGATTCTACAAACTACAGCAGAAGATATAAGGAATTTTGCACAGATGATGGAGGATGTCCTAAATCAAAACCAATATGTTGTGGTAGGCGACGAGACGAAAATCCAAGAAAATGTACACTTATTTGATAGTGTGGTTAATGTTTTCGGTGAAAAATCGGGAGCGGAACAGCAGATTGAATACTTCCCAGCTATAGAAACTTTTAAAGAATTCGGGGTAACTTTAACAATAGATAATGAAAATTCTGAAAATCCCATAGCTATTGTAGAAGTAGAAAATATTAAGTTATTGTTTTATGTGAATACAACATTGATTGTGATCAACGACTATGAACATCATTTACAAGGAGAAATCCGATCCAAGGATAATGAAATCTATGTACCGGGAGAAGTATTTGAGATATTTTTTTATATGCTTCAGCAGGAGCAATAGAATATAAATATTAATACATCCACCGTAAATTTCATGAAAAGTTCTTAATCTATACAGACAGTTTCATCATTCGTCAAATCCTATAAGCAAGTAATGGAGATCAAAACGGCTGTGATTACAGTCGTTTTGATCTCGTTAATTGGTAATATTTTTTTCGTCTATAATCTATATCGAAAAAATGATGTATATGAAATAAAAGTATAACTTTAAAGAAAATGATCTTTATAAGTAGAAAAATTACCAAATGGCCATGATTTTGCAAACAAGGACAGATTATTTATGTCTTAAAAAAACTGAAGCTACCATGCAAGTTATGGCGAATTATGTAAAACGATTTTAGAAGGAATAAATTAAAGTTTGTCTAATGTAGCTCTGATGTAGAGTGAAAAGCAGCCACATGTATAATACCAGATATTGCTCTGTAGTATATGACAAAATAGAATAAAGGCGGAAAATTAATATGAAAAAGGAAGTGCAGGAGTCATGGAAGAGGTGTGAGGAGATCGGATTATCACCCCAAATTTCAATTCCACGTATAATATTACGTAATGAAAAAATAAAATTATTATTAAATGAAAATAAACTACTTGTTTCAAGCTTTAGAGATGCTGTTGTATGTATTAAAAATATTTTTAAAGAAGAGTATGCTTTTTTTCTTGTCGATCAACAAGGAATCTTATTAGCAACTGAAAGAAGTGGCCAAATAGGAAGAGAAAAAGAAATGTTGCAAATTAAGCCAGGGATATCCTTTGTAGAAGAAAGCTACGGGACCAATGCTATTTCTATGGCAATACAATTGGAAAAACCTGTACATATGCGCCCAGAAGAGCACTATAGTGAACATTTAAAAGGTTTGTATTGCTTTGCAATTCCTCTGAATGTGGATGATGAAATCATAGGATATCTAGATGTGTCCACAATAAACCAAAAAATTACAGAAGAAATGATTACGATTACGGAACTACTACCCTATAAAATAATAGAAGAATATAAAAAGCAAATAAAAAATATAGAGAAAGCGTTTAAAAGAGAATCATCAAAATTAACAACGAAACAATTACAAATCTTACAACTGATGATAAAAAGTTATACCGAAGACGAAATTGGAAAAGAGCTGCATGTGAGTATCAATACAGTAAAGTATCATAAGAAAAGCATTTTTAGCAAATTGAATGTACGTTCTAGTAGAGAAGCTATTATTAAAGCATTACATGTAAAAGTAGTTTCTTTAGAATAAAAAACTACCTGAACGGGTAGTGGTATTCTCAGGACATTGATGGTAAAATATACATATTTAGTAAAAATAGACAAAAAGAAACTAGTCGTAACGATAATCCATAAGATTGAAGCAACAAATGAAGAACAAAT
This sequence comes from Alkaliphilus metalliredigens QYMF, assembly GCF_000016985.1. Lineage (NCBI taxonomy): Bacteria > Bacillati > Bacillota > Clostridia > Peptostreptococcales > Natronincolaceae > Alkaliphilus > Alkaliphilus metalliredigens. The sequence continues at coordinate 1,110,246 of NC_009633.1, forward strand.
AATAAATATGGAAATAAAGGTGATTAGATGTTCAAGAAATATCATTGCATCAAGCAACGCGACATAGCCGATTGTGGTGCAGCTTGTATAGCCGCCATCTAGGTATCATTATCATAGGATATGTCAAAAGACTATGCATTAATTGAAGTGCCTCCCTTTTAGTACGCACTTGGGGTAGGGTTAATTAACAATGTTTTTTTATAATATTAGATGCATTGTTTTTAAAGACTTGGGGACTTGAGGTGATAAAATGACCAAAGACGTTTTTCTATACATTTTTTTAGCAGTCTTATTCTTACCGCCACTTCTTTTGTTTATTCCTATAGGATTTTCTATTATGTTACTGCTTGTTCCACTGATTCCATACTTAATTTCGATGGAAGTGATTGAAAAACTGAGAGAGCGTTTATTTTCATTTTTTTTCGTCGAAAAGGAGAACAAAGAAGATGATGTTAAAGAAGCAAGTGGAAAATCAGAAGAAAATACAAAAATGTTGAAATGCTCGTCATGGATAGATCGCTATGGACTAATAGTAGTACTTATCGTGTCGATAACAATCATAATCCGATGGGATGGATGGGTGATGGCGTTTGGTCAAATGGCGTTTATATTTTTGAGTGGATTTGGAGTACTTACTCTAAAAAAACCAAAGAAATAACCATTATAAGAGAGTGTTTTAAAAGCAGCAATTAGGCCTGAGCACATAAAAAATAATAGACAGCGATAACTGCTCTACCTGAATTTGTTGTACTTTTTTATAAAATGGTTCGGGATACTGTGGACCGGTACTTTTTCAACATTGGAAGCCCCAATAGAGTTGCGCTACGCTTGATTTTTAGGTTCTTTTAAAAATTTGTATCTACTTCAGCGGAATGTGAGTTCAATATCAGGAGGTGGACTATACAATGAAAAATAAAACAATATTAATTCTAACGATTATTATTACTTATGTTATAACTAGAATTATATATTTTAAACTTGGTTTTGATTATAATGTTTATACAGAGAGCTTTGCGATAGGCAAGTTTCTAGTAGATGTAGGAATATACACTGTAGTATTCATGGGTGCTTACCAATGTATTACTTTTTATAATAAAAGATACCTTAGCAAATAACAGATACCCTTATATAAGGGTATCTGTATGGGATGTTAAAACTTGTGGGTTTGTCGATGATCTGACGACTGTTATTTACAGCCGTTTTGATTTATTATTAACTTAATGCAATAAATTGTTCAATATCTCGTTCTACAAGCTTTAGTGAATTTCTCCAAAATTCTATAGAAGTCACATCAATTCCTACCATTTTCCCTACATCTATAATAGGAAGTTTGCCTGTGGCTGTTAAAAGCTCATTATACTTAGGGATAAAAGCATCACCTTGTATTAAGTATTCTGCATATAAACCCTTTGCAAATAATAATCCAAAGGCGTAGGGAAAATTATAAAAACTTCGACTGCCACTATAGTAATGGGGCTTATTAACCCACATATAGGGATGAAGTACACGATGGTCTAACCCATCTCCATAGGCTTCCTTCTGTGCCGAGACCATGAGTTCCTTAAATTCTTTTACTGATAAGGAATAATCCCTTCGTTTTTCAAAAACAGCTGTTTCAAATAGATAACGGCTATAGATGTCCACAATCACCTGACCAGCGGAGGAAATGGATTCCTCTAGTAGGTTTAATTTTTCCTCATCATTTGCTTCCTTTAGGGCGGCGTTGACCACAACGGATTCAGCGAAAATAGAAGCAGTTTCCGCAATCGGCATGGGGTAGTTACTATTTAAAATACTTTCATCCTTTAGGCAATAACCATGGTAGGCATGACCCAATTCATGGGCAAGGGTGGTAACATCACTAAATGTTCCTGTAAAGTTAGCTAAAATACGGCTTTCCTTAATGGGATGGAGGTTGAAGCAAAAGGCCCCACCACGCTTTCCTTGTCTTGGTTCTGCATCGATCCATTGGCTTTCAAAGGCATGATGGGCAAAGTCTGCTAATTCATCACTAAAGGATCTAAAGTTTGTAACAATATAGTCTCGAGCCTCTTCGTAGGAGAATTTTTTATTCACACTGCCCATGGGTGCCAGAAGGTCATAAAAGGGAAGACCACCTTGGTGACCTAATAGAGCCGCCTTTCTCCGATAATAACGTTGAAAGCTAGGAAGACTTTCCCTCATGGCCTCAAGCATTGTATCTAATACATTTGACTCCATGCGATTTTGTATCAGGGTTTCAGCTAGAGGAGAATCATAGCCTCTGAGTTCAGATAAGGTAAAGACTTCGCCCTTGATACCATTTAGTGCAGCTGCCGAAGACTCTTCTATGTCACCATAGGCTTTTAATTCTGCCTCAAAGGCACTTTTTCGAACTGATACATCTGAATCATGGGACATATTTCGAACCACGGGTAAGGGCAATTTTTTAGTTTCACCATCTACGTTGATCTCAATTAGTAAAGTGGAGGTTAACAGTTCCTGTAATTTAGACCAGGCCTTAGAGCCTGTATTTTTCATTTTAGAGATGAGTATTTCTTCTTCATCACTTAATAAATACTGATTTTTGTCATGAATTTCACTGAGGAAGAAGTGGTGTTCTTTCAATGTATCAGAAGAAACAATGAGCTCTGATAGGTTGTCTAAACCACCTATCCACCTCTCAAAGGTTACAATTGATTTTGTGAGTTTGGTTTCTTTTTGCTGCAAGCTATCGAGCACTTGTTGTGCCTGATTGTTTTTAGCATCTACGCTTAATGTAAGCACTGTAAACGCATATAACTTAGAAAAAACGTGATCCAATGCTTGGGATTGATTAATGCCTTCTTCTAGTTTCGAGATGGCATGTTCATGGGTTGTCAGCTCTGTTTGAGACCATTGGTCCATGGTTTCAATAAAATTGTCAACCTGCTTTAAATCCCTTTTAAATTGCTCGTCTTCAAACGATTGATAAAGCTCCTTTAAACTCCAATACAAATTCATTGATAAAGAACCTCCTTAAAATAAGATGAGACTTAATACATGGGGAGTTTGAGTAATGCATCCAAGATAAATTACTCCCTTTTTTTAATGATCACATCATATAAATCCTTTCGTCTGCTTTTAATGTGGTTAACCGTACCAGAACGTCGATGCCTTCTTAGTATCTCAAGATCCACATCACCCACAACCACGGTTTCAATATTAGGGCTACACTCCCCTACAATGCCATCCCGTGGGAACGCAAAGTCTGAAGGGGTGAAGATACCTGATTGGGCATATTGAATGTCCATGTTAGGGACATGAGTTAGATTCCCAACAGTTCCAGCTGTGACAATGTATACTTGGTTTTCAACAGCTCGGGCTTGAGAACAATATCGTACTCGTAGATAACCCTGGCGTTCATCGGTACAGAAGGGAACAAATATGATGTTAGCACCTTCATCTGTGACGAAACGACTTAATTCTGGAAACTGAATATCATAACAAATCAAAATAGATATTTTCCCACAATCAGTATCAAATACTTTGACTTCATTACCAGCCTTGATACCCCACCATCGTTGCTCATTTGGCGTAATGTGAAGCTTATACTGTTTATCGATGGTACCGTTTCTTCTAAATAAGTATGCGACATTATAGATGTTTTCATCCTCTTCAACAAAATGAGATCCACCGATAATATTGACATTGTATTTTACTGCCAAGTGAGTGAAAAGACGAATATAATCCTCTGTATAGGTGCTCAATCTACGAATGGCTTCACTAGGGCTTTTTTCATCTAAAAATGACAAGAGTTGTGTTGTAATAATCTCAGGAAATACAGCGAAATCAGATCCATATCCTGCACTGACATCTACATAGTATTCACATTGGTTGGCAAATTCCTCAAAAGAATCAATTTTTTTCATTTGATATTGAATGGAGCAGATACGGACAGGGAAAGAAGTTTTGAATTGTCTTCTACTTTTGGGTTGATAATCAACATTATGCCATTCCATTAAAGTCGCATATTTTAAAGAATCCGCATCATCTGGGAGATATTTTGTATTGATACGCTTTAGAGAGAAACCATTCATGATTTGAAAGGTCAATACGGGATCATAAAGATTACGATCTTCGACTTTTTCAACATATTCCCTAGGTGTCATTTCCTTTGCATGGAGATGATAGTGAGGAATACGCCCCCCTATGATGATACTCTTCAAATTAAATCTTCTAGCTAATTTTTTTCTAGCCTCGTAGAGTCTTCTTCCAATTTTCATGCGGCGGTAATCAGGATCCACCATGATTTCAATACCATAAAGGTTGTAGCCTTCATAATCGTGGTTTGTAATGTATCCTTTATCAGTAATTTCATCCCAGGTATGCTGGTCATCATATTCATCGAAGTTGATGATCAAACTAGAGCAAGAGCCGATGATTTTGCCATCGTACTCAACACAAAATTGTCCCTCCGGAAAAATACTGAAATGGCTTTCTAAATGTTCTTTTTTCCAAGGACTCATATTGGGGAAACATTTTTTTTGAAGGGCAATGATTTTGTCAAAGTCACCAGGTTTGATGTTTCGTAGAATGATTTTATTTTCGAATTTTGATAAATCTAAGTCAGACATGATTTCATTCCTCTCATTTGTAATTAAAGTCATTTAAGTAATCATAAAAGTTCGATCACTTTTCTTTATACCCCTATCATAGCGCATCTATTCATATTAACATAATAAAAAAAGAAAAAGGGGGCGGGTATTTAGACCCCGTGGGAAATTAATGATTAGCAGGACCAATGCGATCATAGAGATGTTTTGAATAAATATTTCCAAAGAGGGGATGATTTTAGTGAGTCAATTATGGATACAAATAGAAATGAGTAAAACGATAGTGTCAAGACAAAATCTTCATTGAATTAGTTCGATGAAGATATTGACATTTTAAAAAAATTGAAGTAAACTTAATAGTTAAAATAGTCATGGAGGGGAACTTGATGATATTCAATATAAAGGATGTGGCAAAAAAGGCTGGGGTCTCTATTTCTACAGTATCTAGAGTGGTTAATGATAGTAAAGTAGTCAAGGAAGAAACAAAACAAAAAGTATTAAAGGCGATTGAGGAATTAGGGTACAAACCAAATGCAATTGCAAGGAGTTTAAAAGTAAAGAATACAAAAACCATTGGTATATTGATTCCAGACATTTCAAACCAGTTTTATCCCGAAGTTGTTAGGGGAGTTGAAGATATTGCTAACATTTATCACTATACAATCTTTTTATGTAATACGGACTTAAATGCAGAAAAGGAAATGCAATATTTTAATGTGTTAACAGAAAAGCAGGTGGATGGTTTGATTTTAATGGGTAATGCGTTGTCTGAAGAGCTTTTTCAGACAATAAAAAAACTCAAAATTCCCACAGTGTTAATTGGGACAGATTATGAGGACCTGCCCTCTGTCACCATTGATAATGTGAAAGCAAGTCAAGAGATGGTCAACTATCTAATTAAGAAGGGTCATGAAAGGATTGCCATGATTACAGGAAAGCAAAGAGATCCTGTCATAGGGGTAGATCGATTTGAAGGATATAAAAGGGCATTGAAAGAAGCGAAACTTACATATAATGAAAAACTCGTGGTTGAGGGTGGGTATCGGTTTAAAAGTGGTTATGACGGAGCTAAAAAGCTTCTTGCATTAGACGAGCCTCCTAGTGCTATCTTTGTAGCCAGTGATGAAATGGCTATTGGTGTCATTCGTGCGGCCCATGAATTGAATATTTCCATGCCTGAAACCTTGGCAGTCGTTGGTTTTGACAATGTTGATATGTCAGGAAAGGTTTATCCAGCCTTGACAACCATTGCTCAACCTATGTACGAGATGGGTGCCATCGGAATGAGGGTATTAACTAAAATTATCAATGATACTCCTTTGGAGGAAACAAAAATATGTTTAGACTATAGCTTGATTGAAAGGGAAAGTAGTTAAATCATGGAACAAAATGTCGCTTTCCTCGTCTAACTACTATAAAGAAGGGATTATGATTACGTATTTCATAATCCTTATTTTTTGGGCAATCTGTTAATTTTGTGAAAGTGATTACAATTAAAAAGGTAGCAGTATTATTGATAAAACCGGAACTGAAAATACAGGGGAAATAAAATAATAAATCCATCTATTTTATTGACAACATAGGTTAAATTATGTAGTATTAGAATGATAGACATATACTTTTAACCATCCTATAGATGATCTTATGGATGTTTTTTTATGGTGTAATCGTGATTGATAGTAATAGCGTCAAATGTTTGGTATAATAACAAAGGGAAATTCTGTGTAGGTTGTTAATGTTTCTATAAAGATGGTAAGAATATAGAAAGATATGGATGAATTCATGTAATATTTTAAAGAATAAAATTAACTATACAAGAGGAGGGTCACTAATGAGTGCCGAAATAATGAAAAAAGAAGATAATAAAATTACATTAAAGATCGTGGTAGGAGCAGACCAATTTGAAGTAGCAATTAACAAAGCTTACAATAAAATGAAGTCTAGCTTTAATATACCTGGATTTAGAAAGGGAAAAGTACCTAGGAAGTTAGTTGAACAAAGATATGGTGTTGAGGTTTTCTTTGAAGATGCAATGAACATCGTTTTACCAGATGCCTATGAGGGAGCTTTACAAGAGCTGAATATCGACCCAATAGATCGACCAGAATTTGATTTTGGAGAGATAAAAAAGGGTGAAGATGTTGAATTTACAGCAGAAGTACAAGTTATGCCTGAATTTACCGTAGAGGGATATAAAGGTATAGAAGTAGAGAAAAACGAGTATAATGTACAAGAAGAAGATGTTCAAAATGAGTTAAATAAACTCACCGAACAAAATGCAAGGATGATTGCTGTAGAGGATCGTCCAGTTCAAGATGGAGATATGGTAGTGATTGACTATAAAGGATTTGTAGGTGAGGATCAATTTGAAGGTGGAACTGCTGAAAAACAAAGTTTAACCATTGGATCAAATCAATTTATACCTGGTTTTGAAGAACAATTAATTGGAGCAAGTATTGGGGATGAAATCAAAGTGAAGGTGACTTTCCCAGAAGAATATCATTCAGAAGAATTAGCAGGAAAAGAAGCAACATTCGAAGTAATGGTACATGAGATCAAAGAGAAGGAATTACCTGCATTAGACGATGAATTTGCCAAGGATGTATCTGAGTTTGATACACTAGCAGAATTGAAGGCAGATTTGAGTACCAAACTAGAAGAAAGCGCAAAAAAACGCACAGAACAAGAATACAGAAATAATGTAATAGAAGCGGTAGCAAATCAAGTAGAGCTTGAAATTCCAAATGCAGTTATTGAAAGACAGATTAATAATATGCTATTGGACTTTGACTATCAACTAAAATATCAAGGGATGACTCTTGAAAGCTATTATCAAATGACTGGAACAAAAGAAGAAGACTTAAGAGGTCAGATGAGAGAAGATGCTGAAAAACGAGCAAAGCAACAATTGGTACTTGATAGGATCAGTGAAATGGAAAAAATTGAAGCCACAGAGACAGATGTAAGCGAAGAGCTTGAAAGGATGGCGACTCAATACAAGCAAGAGCTTGATAAGTTAAAATCCAACTTAAGAGATCAAGATTACACTTCGATTAAAGAGGGTATTATAGTAAGGAAAACAATTGACTTACTAGCTGAAAATGCAAAAGTTTCTTAAGTTTGATAATAGAAGTTGTTTAAATTTAATATTGGGAGGGGATCATTATGGCTTTAGTGCCTGTTGTTGTTGAACAAACCAGTCGGGGGGAAAGATCCTACGACATCTTTTCAAGGCTTTTAAAAGAGAGAATTATCTTTTTAGGGGATGAAATAAATGATGTGACTGCTAGTTTGCTTGTGGCACAACTCCTGTTTTTAGAAGCAGAGGATCCAGACAAGGATATTCAAATCTATATTAATAGTCCTGGAGGATCTATTACCGCTGGTATGGCGATTTATGATACAATGAATTATATCAAACCTGATGTTTCTACAATCTGTGTTGGGATGGCAGCCAGTATGGGCGCATTTCTGTTGGCTGCTGGTGCAAAGGGTAAAAGATTTGCACTACCAAATGCTGAGGTAATGATTCACCAACCATTAGGTGGGACCAGAGGTCAAGCAGAAGACATTCGTATTCATGCAGAGAGAATTGTTAAGTTAAGAGATACCTTAAACAAAATTCTAGTTGAAAGAACAGGCCAACCGCTAGAACGTGTTCAGAAGGATACAGATAGAGACTTCTTCATGGAAGCAAAGGAAGCAAAAGAGTATGGAATCATTGATGAAGTGATTAGTTCAAGGAAATAAAGGGAGATCGAAAGAGGTGTAAAAATGTCAAGATTTGAAGAAAAAAAACAATTGAAATGCTCCTTTTGCGGAAAGTCCCAAGACCAAGTACGTAGACTGATCGCTGGACCCAATGTGTATATTTGTGATGAATGTATTGAATTGTGTCAAGAAATCATTCAAGAAGAATTTGAAGAAAATGTAGAAATGGACTTGGTGGATTTACCAAAGCCTAAAGAAATTAAAGATATCTTAAATGGATATGTAATTGGGCAAGAAAAAGCAAAAAAAGCATTGGCAGTTGCTGTTTACAATCATTATAAAAGAATTAACACAGACACAAAGACTGATGATGTGGAATTACAAAAGAGTAATATTATGATGCTAGGACCTACAGGATCAGGAAAAACCCTATTGGCTCAGACCCTAGCCAAGATTTTAAATGTTCCCTTTGCCATTGCTGATGCCACTTCTTTAACAGAAGCGGGATATGTGGGAGAGGATGTAGAGAACATTCTTTTAAAGTTAATTCAAGCAGCAGATTATGATATTGAAAAGGCTGAAAAGGGAATTATCTATATTGATGAAATAGATAAAGTGGCCCGTAAGTCTGAGAATCCATCCATAACAAGGGATGTCAGTGGTGAAGGTGTACAACAGGCACTACTTAAAATTCTTGAAGGCACAGTGGCCAGCGTACCGCCTCAGGGTGGTAGAAAACATCCCCATCAAGAGTTTATTCAAATTGATACAACCAATATACTGTTTATTTGTGGAGGCGCCTTTGATGGGATTGAAAAACTCATTCAAAAACGTACTGGAAAAACCTCCATGGGATTTGGTGCAGACGTAAAAAGTAAGGTAGTGAAAGATATTGGAGGCCTACTAAAGCAAATTCAACCAGAGGATCTACTGAAGTTTGGATTAATTCCAGAATTTGTGGGTCGATTACCAGTGATTGTGACCTTAGACCAATTAGATGAAGCTGCTTTAATTGAAATACTAACTGAGCCTAAAAATGCCCTTGTCAAGCAATATAAAAAATTGTTTGAAATCGATGGTGTGAACGTAGAATTTGAAGGCGAGGCATTGAAACTGATTGCTGAAAAAGCAATTGAAAGAAAAACGGGTGCTCGTGGACTAAGAGGTATTGTTGAAGGTTTAATGATGGATATTATGTATGATGTGCCATCTAGAGATGATATCGAAAAAGTCATTGTCACAAAAGATACAGTTGTGAACGCAAGCTTGCCAACAATTATACTAAAGGATGTTAAGAAGGATGATTCTGAGGAAACTGCCTCATAAAAGGGAGTTTTAGCAATACATCTAGGATAGAAAAAGATAAAAAAACGCTGGAAATCCTTTGATTTCCAGCGTTTTTTTATCTTTTACGAAATTCAATTTTTCAGAGTCCTGCGTTTGAAGTCAAGTGTGCTAGTGCTATTTTGCTTAAAGAGAGTAAAATAAAATACCTAATAGTCCCGATAAAAAAATGACAGCAATGGGGTGAAGTTTGGTTTTGTACAGCACTCCTAAGGCGATTAAACCAATGAGAAGTGTTCTGAGATCGTCTATGGAATTTTGAAAAAGTGAAACACAGGCAGCTCCGATTAAGCCAATGACAGCAGGTCGAATTCCTGAAAAAACTTTATCAACAATAGGAGATTGTCTGAATCGAATGATTGCCCTGGCTATAATGGTGACAATAAAAAGTGAAAAACTAACGACACCTAGGGTAGCAACGATTGAGCCGGGTACACCGAACAACTTATATCCTACAAAAGTAGCGGTGTTGATGGCAATGGGTCCCGGTGACATTTGGGAAATGGCGATAATATCAATAAACTCACTGTGGGTCAGCCATTGGTGAATGATCACAACTTCTTCTTCAATTAAGGGAAGCATGGCATAGCCACCGCCAAAGCTAAAGGCTCCTATTTTAAAAAATGTTAAGTATAAACTAAGATAGCTCATTTTTATTTTCCTTTCTTTGCTGAGTGAGGCCTAAGAGCCCACATATAATCACAACATAGATTGGATGCACCTGCAAAAATACAATAAGGGTAAAGGAACCAAGAATAACTAAATAATTGAATGTTTTCTTTGAAATGGACTTAGAGAGTTTGACCGCAGCCATGAATATTAAGGAAACAATTGCAGGCCGAACACCCCTGAAAAACAACTGAATACTATGAATATCTTTGATTTCATTGTAAAAAATGGCTAAAATGATAATCACAATGAGAGAGGGCAGTGCAGTACCCACAAGGGTAAAAAGGGCACCAATAAAGCCCAAGAGCTTATATCCAACAAAAACAGCGGTATTAACAGCAACCGCACCGGGTAAACTTTGGGCCACTGCAATAATATCAAGAAATTCATCATCATCAATTAGCTGGGCTTTTTCAACAATTTCTTTCTGAATAATAGGAATCATTGCATAGCCACCACCAAATGTAAAAGCACCTACTCTGAAAAAAATCCAAAACAACCTAAAATAATCTTTTAGCATAAAACCCCTCCCATTTACAAAAAGGCAAATTCCTTGCTTTTGCATACATCTCATTATAGCATAATTTTAAAATTTACCAAAAAATTTTCCTGTTTCTACTTGCCTAGGAAGGTTTTGAACCACAGGATAAAATAGAAGTCGATGCACATACTATGGTTACAAATGCTAAGTGAGGAGGGGAAAATTTGCCTAATGTTTTTTTCATGGTCCAGTTCTTTTTTGCAATTGTAATTGGACTCTATTTCTTTAATTTATTAAAAAGTCAACAGGGTAATAAAAGTGCAGTTGAACGAGAATCAAAAAAAGAACTAGAGAAACTGAGAGAGTTAAGAAAGCGTTCCTTAACAACTCCTTTATCAGAATATACAAGACCATCGTCTTTTGAAGATATTGTAGGACAAGAAAATGGATTAAAGGCATTGCGAGCTACTTTATGTAGTCCAAACCCACAACATGTGATTATCTATGGACCCCCTGGAGTTGGCAAAACGGCCGCCGCGCGGGTTATGTTAGAAGAAGCTAGAAAATATAAAAGTTCGCCATTTAATCAAGAGTCTAAGTTTATCGAAATGGATGCCACCACTTTGCGCTTTGATGATAGAGGAATTGCAGATCCATTAATGGGTTCGGTACATGACCCGATTTACCAAGGAGCAGGACAATTGGGACAAGCAGGTATTCCGCAACCAAAGCCTGGTGCAGTGACCAAAGCACATGGCGGAATGCTGTTTTTAGATGAAATCGGAGAGTTGCATCCGGTTCAAATGAATAAGCTATTAAAGGTTTTAGAGGATCGAAAAGTGTTTTTAGAAAGTGCATATTATAGTGCGGAGGACGAAAATGTCCCTCCATACATTCACGATATATTTCAAAATGGATTGCCAGCAGACTTTAGATTAGTAGGTGCCACAACGAGGATGGCTCAGGATTTACCACCAGCATTGAGATCTAGATGTGTAGAAGTTTATTTTAGACCATTATACAAAGAAGAGATTGGGCTAATTGCAATCAATGCCTGTAAAAAAAGCAAACTTGAAATTGAAGAAAGAGCAATAGAAGAAATAAAAAAGTATGCTACAAATGGTAGAGATACGGTTAATATGATCCAAATTGCAGGAGGCGTTGCAATAACAGAAAATAGGAGAAAAATACAAATTGCAGACATACAATGGGTAGTTGAAAGTGGTCATTATAGTCCAAGACCAGAAAAAAAGGTCGGTTCTCAATCCAGTGTAGGCTATATTAATGGACTGGCAGTCTATGGACCTAATATGGGAATGGTTATCGAAATTGAATGCTCTGCCATTGCTATACCCAGAAAGGGAAAAGGACGGATTATCACCACTGGAATTGTAGATCGAGAAGAAACCAATACACCGGGTAGAACAGTAAAAAGAAGGAGCACTGCTCTGGATTCTGTAGATAATGTGTTAACTGTTATTAGAAAATATTTAAATGTGGATCCTCGAGACTACGATATTCATTTAAATTTTCCAGGTGGTATACCCATCGATGGACCATCAGCTGGAATTACCATGGTAACAGCTATCTTCTCAGCCATAAAGAACCTATCAATTGATTCACAGTTGGCTATGACAGGTGAAATATCCATTCGGGGGAAGGTAAAGCCTGTTGGCGGAATTACTGCGAAAATTGAGGCAGCAAAAGAAGCCGGATGTACCCGGGTTCTGATTCCAAAGGATAATTATCAAGAAAGATTTAAAGAGTTTAAGATAGAAGTGATACCTGTTGATACAATAGAAGAAGTGGTTAGACTTGCAGCAGTGGAAACGAAAGAGGAAATTGATAAACAAACGAACCCAAACATCCCTCTAGTAGCAGCCCTAGGAAGTGAAATTCAGAACTTAAAAAGCAGATAAGTTTAAATCTTATCTGCTTTAAAATGCGAATTAATGAGGTTAAGACAAAAAGGTTACTGTTTCAAGTGATAGATTCACTAGAATTAGGGTAAAATATTGAAAAGTAGTGAACAAAGGGATATAATGATAGTCAACTGCTAAAGATAGTTGGTATTTATTTACATATAGTACTAACAAGCGTATTAAACTGTTTTACGATATTGTAAGAAACATAAGAAAAGGAGATGATAATATGGCTGAAAATAAAATGACAACAAAAGTCAGTCAATTGCCACTTATACCGTTACGGGGTTTGACTATTTTTCCTTATATGGTCCTTCATTTTGATGTGGGAAGAGAAAGATCAATCCATGCATTAGAAGAGGCAATGGTTAATGATCAATTGGTTTTTTTAGCTTCTCAAAAAGAAGCAGACATAAACTTACCAAGCGCTGATGATTTTTATAAAGTTGGAACAATTTCTAAAATTAAGCAAATGTTAAAGCTCCCTGGAGATACAATTCGGGTACTGGTGGAAGGAATTACCCGGGCTGAAATTAAGGGAATTGTTAAAGAAGAGCCTTATTTTTTAGTAGAGGTCGAGGAGCAAAACTATCAGGAAGAAATTACAAAAAATAATGAAACAGAAGCTTTGATGCGAAGTGTGCTAGATAGCTTTGAAGAATACATAGAGGTAAGTAATAAAATATCTCCAGAAGTATTGATTAGTTTGTCTGAAATTGAGGAACCAGGAAGATTAGCCGATACAATTGCTTCTAATATGGCCTTAAAGCCACCTCAAAAACAGGAGATTTTAGAAGCTTTCAATCCTAAGGAAAGATTAGAAACACTATATAGAATCTTGCTTGAGGAAATTGAAATCCTTCAAATTGAGCAAACCATTAATACACGTGTGAAGAAACAGATTAATAAAGTACAGAAAGAATATTATTTAAGAGAACAAATGAAAGCCATTCAAAAAGAATTAGGAGAAGACGAAAATGTGGTAGAGGAAGCAGATGACTATCGCCAAAAGCTTAAAAAACTGAAGCTTCCTAAGGAGAGCCATGAAAAGGTACAACGGGAAATCGATCGTTTGCTAAAATTATCCCCCGCTGCAGCTGAATCTGGTGTGATTCGAAATTACATAGATTGGATACTGAGTCTCCCCTGGAATAAAGAAACAAAGGATCGCTTGGATTTAAAAAAATCTGCAGAAATATTAGATGAAGATCATTATGGACTTGAAAAGGTTAAGGAACGTATTTTAGAATACTTAGCAATTCGACAATTAACGAAGTCTATGAAAGGTCCCATCGTTTGTTTAGTAGGACCGCCGGGTGTCGGGAAGACCTCAATTGCAAAGTCTATCGCGAGATCTCTAAATCGAAAGTTTGTCAGAATGTCATTAGGTGGCGTGAGAGATGAAGCTGAAATCAGAGGACATCGAAGAACCTATGTAGGAGCAATACCAGGAAGAATTATCTCCTCTATGAGACAAGTGGAATCAAAAAATCCACTTTTCCTACTAGATGAAATAGACAAACTAGCAGGTGATTTTAGAGGAGACCCAGCAGCAGCTCTGTTAGAAGTATTAGATCCAGAACAAAACGATGATTTTACGGATCATTATTTAGAGATGCCCTTTGATCTATCCAAGGTTTTGTTTATTACAACGGCCAATAGTTTGGATACCATTCCGAGACCTTTATTGGATCGAATGGAGGTCATTCGAATTGCTGGGTACACGGAAGAAGAAAAGGTAAAAATTGCTGAAAAGTATTTAGTGCCTAAGCAATTAAAAGTACATGGCTTAAAGAAAAATCAGATTAATATTTCTGAAAGGACGATTCGAGATATCAGTAACTATTATACACGAGAATCTGGTGTCAGAAGTTTAGAGAGACAGGTTGCCAACCTTTGCAGGAAAATAGGAAAGCGTGTGATTGTAGAAAAACTTCAATCAGTACGAATCACACCAAGGAATCTCAAAAAATATCTAGGCAGTCCTATTTATCGTTATGAGATGATCAATGAAAAAGATGAGGTGGGTATTGTAAGGGGATTAGCTTGGACATCTGTAGGCGGTGAAACATTGTCTGTTGAAGTGACACCGATGCAAGGAGATGGTAAGCTTGTGTTAACAGGTCAATTAGGAGATGTTATGAAGGAATCTGCTAGGGCGGGATTAAGTTACATTCGGTCTAGAGTAAATGAATTAAAGATAGATCCTGATTTTCATAAAAAGATAGATATCCATATTCATATTCCTGAAGGCGCCATTCCAAAGGATGGACCATCAGCGGGAATTACCATGGCCACCGCAATGATTTCTGCCTTGACAAATATTCCAGTATCTAAAGATGTGGCAATGACAGGAGAAATCACTTTGAGGGGACGCGTGTTGCCAATTGGTGGTGTAAAGGAAAAAGTATTGGCAGCAAATCGAGCCGGTATTAAAAAGATTCTATTACCCATTGACAACAAAAGAGATATGGAGGATATTCCTGACAATGTCAAGCGGAAACTGTCATTCGAATTTGTTTCCCATATGGACGAGGTACTAGAGCATACATTAAAAAGGGGCGAACAAAATGAAAATTAAAACATCGGATATTGTGATGAGTGCAGTGGCACCCAAACAATATCCTGAAGAAGGATTACCAGAAATTGCACTAGCAGGACGATCAAATGTTGGTAAATCTTCTTTGATTAACACAATACTAAACAGAAAAAAATTAGCTAGAGTCAGCTCTAGCCCTGGAAAAACCCGTACCCTTAACTTTTACTTGATTAATAAGGAATTTCATCTTGTGGATTTGCCGGGCTATGGTTATGCAAGAGTCTCTAAGGGAGAAAAAAGTTCTTGGGGAAAAATGTTAGAGACCTATTTATCCAATCGACCTAATCTTTATGAGGTCGTACTGTTAATAGATATTCGACATGAACCCAGTGAGCAAGATCAACAGATGTATCAATGGATTAGGCATTATGGATATGGAACCATAGTGGTTGCAACTAAATCCGACAAAATAGCAAGATCACAGCATCAGAAGCATTTTAAAATGATACGAGATACCTTAGGCATGTCACCAGAGGATCGTTTGATTCCAATCTCTTCATTAAAAAAACTAGGCATTGAGCAATTATGGGGTGCATTAGAAGATATATTTGTGGAAAATGAATTACCGATCACAATAGAGAAAGAAGCGCCAAAGTAGTTTACTACTTTTGCGCTTTTTCCTTACATGGTTTATTAAAGCTTTAAGAGATGACTTTAGGAGAGGTATCACTTCTGACCGATAATCCTAGAGTATAAAGGGAGGAGAAAAGCGATGAAGAGAGTTCTAATGCTACATGGAATCAACCATAATATGTTTGGAAAAAGAGATCCTAAGCAATATGGTACCATTACACTTAATGAAATTGATGAGAAAATGCAAGCACTTGGTAAAGAACTAGGTGTTGAGGTGGTAAGCTTTCAAACAAATCATGAAGGCACCATGTGTGAACGGGTACATGAAGCATACTTAGAAGGTGTAGATGCTGTCGTCATCAATGCCGGTGCATGGACTCATTATAGTTATGGACTCAGGGATGCCCTTGGGATTTTGACAGTACCTATTGTTGAGGTTCATATGTCTAATATTCATGCAAGAGAAGAATTCCGTCATCATTCTGTATTTGCTGAAATTGCTAAAGGTCAAATCTCTGGATTTGGTTTAGATAGTTACCTTATGGGTTTAAGGGCTGCTGTAGGAGCAATGGAGTGAGTGGAGTACTAGATAAAAGTAAAGGATATTGTGAAGAGGATGCACAATTTAACAGTAAAGAAGGAGTGAGATATAATGGAATTCAAAATAAGCGGATACACAAGATTAGTAGGGTTGTTGGGCTATCCAGTAAGACATAGTCTTTCACCTCTTATGCACAACATGGCTTTTCAACATTTGGGATTAGACTATGTCTATCTTGTTTTTGAAGTAAAAGAGGATAATTTAAAAGAAGCAGTGGATGCCATGAAGACATTGGATGTAGCTGGATTTAATGTAACAATGCCTAATAAACAAAAGATTATTCCTTTGCTAGATGAGATATCGGAAGAAGCAAGACTGATAGGCTCAGTAAACACCGTAGTAAATAAAAATGGGCATTTAAAAGGCTATAATACCGATGGAAAAGGGTATGTAATGGGTTTGGCTGATGAAGGGATTTCTCCTGAAGGGAAAACAATCGTTATTGCTGGTGCAGGCGGTGCCTCTAAAAGTGTAGCGATTCAACTGGCCCTAGAGGGTGCAAAGGAAATTACAATATTAAATCGTACTGTAGAGGCAGCAGAAGAAATTTGCAATATTATTAACAAGAATATACCAACTTGCAAGACATCAGCAACAGGATATGAGGATAATGAATTAAAACAACAATTAAAAGAAGCAGATTTGTTTATCAACTGTACAAACCTTGGGATGGGTTCTCATGAAGAGAAGAGTATTATTTCAAGTACTGACATACTACATCCAGATTTAATCGTATCAGATGTTGTTTACGCTCCTCCTAAGACGAAGCTACTGCATATGGCGGAAGAGGTGGGCTGCAAAACAATAAATGGATTGGGAATGATCATTGGACAGGGGGCTCTAGCTTTTAAGCTATGGACTGGTGAGGATATGCCCATAGAATATATCAAGAGAATCATTCTTTCTAAGTGAGTAGAGATAATGCTTTAGTATAGAAAAGGAGATGAGAACATGCTCATCTCCACTAATGAGAGGAATGCAACTATCTGCCTACTAGTGACTCAAGCTTTTTTGCTTCTTAAATAGAATAGCCCAATCTACTTCTGAAATCATCATACCAGATAAGATAAGTATACTTCCAAATATACCTCGAGAACTTAATATTTCACCAGCTAAGAGGTAGGCAAATAAAGCCGCAAAGACTGGTTCTCCTGTATAGATTAAGGCGGTATGGGTTGGAGAAGTAAATTTTTGCATGGTATTTTGTATAATGTAGGCCCCGGAGGTAGCCAGGATTGCTAAAATAAAAATAGAAGTCCAAACTTCAGTTCCCCTAGGAATAATGGGGCTTTCTAAGGAAAAGGTAAAAATAGAGCTTAATATCCCAACCGTGGCAATTTGTATAATACCTAGGGCGATAGAATCTACTTTCACTGTATATTTACCAACCGCAAGGATATGAAAGGCAAACATGAAAGCACAAACTAAGGTATAAATATCCCCAATGTTTAAGGCGAAATGTGCATCCAATGTTAAGAACCCTAAGCCAATGACAGCGCAGATGACTCCTAGGATGGCCTTGTTATGGGGTCTTTGTTTTAATAATAAAGCTGAAAATATTGGAACGATTACCACTGCAAAACCTGTAATAAAGCCAGATTTTGATGCGGTTGTATAATTTAAACCAATGGTCTGGAAGGCGTATGCCGTAAATAAAATCAAGCCGATTAAAACACCATATTTTAAGGTTGTGCGGTTGATTTGTCTCATGTTTTTATAAAAAACAAGGGAAGATAGAGCCGCTGCCAAAATAAAACGAATGGCTAGGAAATTATAGGTAGATAAATGATCTAAGGTATTTTTAGATAGAATAAAAGAAGAACCCCATACAATTGTAACCATTAGTAACGCTAAATCGGCTTTTATTTGTTTTGTCATGTATATACCCCTCTCTATTAAGACTGGATAACCTAATTCTACAATACTTTTTCAAAATACAAAAGTAAAAATATTTAAGAATAAACTTTTTTGTTTTTTTAAATTGACAAACATTCAGAAATATAGTAGAATTTAGAAAAATAAATTTTATTAAATTCTATGATTGGAAATAGTAAGTAAGTGCTTATGCTAAAGCGAGCTGGGGGTGGTGAGAGCCTGGTGCGGATAGACTTATTGAATGGTTCCATGAGAAGCAGTGGGAAATTATTGAGAGTATCACTTGCCGTAGGTCTCACGTTATAGAGACAGGGTATCGAAGTAGATAAGACTATTTCCGTACCTGAAAAGAGTGGGATAGTTTATACTATCTAAAATGGGTGGCAACACGGAATATAACATTTCGTCCTGTAATAGGGATTGAAGTGTTTTTTTATTACTTAATTTTCTCTATTAAGTTTGTTGAAAACCATTTTAGATAGGATAACATCCAATACAGGTGGCAACACGGAATGAAAAGCATTTCGTCCTTAATTATAGGGATGATGTGCTTTTTTTTGTTTAATCATATTAAAAAAATTCTTAGGAGGAGGAAAAAAATGATCTATCCAAATTTAAAAACATTCGAGAAAGTAAGCAAAGGGTATAATATGTCAACCATTTATGAGGAAATACAGGGTGATATGGAGACACCTATTACCCTATTTAAAAAACTATGTAAAGAGAGCAATTGTTATCTTTTGGAAAGTGTAGAGAGAAGTGAAAAGAAAGGAAGATATTCCTATGTTGGAAGAGACCCATTTATGACAATAAAAGGCCACGGTGATGAAGTTGAGATTTTTCAAAATAATAAAATTTCTACTGAAAAGGGCATTCCCTTGGAGATTGTAAAATCCATTATGAAGGCATATAAGACTCCTTTTATGGATGGTATGCCAGATTTTAGTGGCGGGGCAGTGGGTTTTATAGGCTATGATACCATCAGAAATTATGAATTGCTTCCAAATGTAAATGAAGAAGATATAAAAATTCCAGAGATACATCTTTTACTGACAAAGGAAGTCATCGTCTATGATCATCTGAAGCACAAAATTATAATTTTGGTCAATATAGTACTAGAGGGAGACAACTCAAAAAGCTATGAAGCAGGGGTCAAGCGGTTGAAGGAAATCAAAAAACAAATATTTCAAACGCCAATACCTGAAGAAGTATTCTCAAAAAATGCAAAGGAAAAAATCAAATATAGCAGTAATGAAACCAAGGAAAGCTTTATGGGAAAAGTATTGAGGGCAAAGGAGTATATACAAAATGGTGATATATTTCAGGTGGTGTTATCTCAAAGGCTACAAGTTGAAGTGAAAACATCTCCTTTCCAGATTTATAGAAATCTAAGAAGTATTAGTCCATCACCCTATATGTTTTATATCAATTTTGAAGAATATCAGGTGGTAGGTGCATCCCCTGAGTTATTGGTAAAGGTCAAGGGAAGTAAGGTTGAAACCTGCCCCATAGCAGGGACCAGACCCCGTGGTAAAACCAGTCAAGAGGATGAAAGGCTGGCTAAGGAGTTACTTGAGGATGAAAAGGAAAGAGCAGAGCATTTGATGTTGGTGGATTTAGCACGAAACGATATTGGGAAAATAGCTAATTTTGGAACCGTGGAACTAAAGGAATATATGGAGGTTTATTACTATTCCCATGTCATGCATATTGTTTCTATCGTTACGGGGAGTTTACAAGAAAAGAAAGATATGTATGATGCGTTGATTTCTTGTCTTCCTGCAGGAACCTTATCGGGAGCTCCTAAAATAAGAGCCATGGAGATTATAGATGAACTAGAAAATAAAAAACGGGGAATCTATGGGGGCGCAGTAGGTTACTTTGGATTCGATGGCAACATGGATATGTGTATTGCCATAAGGACTCTCTTGATTAAAGATCGTATTGCGTATTTACAGGCAGGGGCAGGAATCGTTGCAGATTCTAATCCAGAAGCAGAATATAAGGAAACGCTTAGAAAATTAGACGCATTAGTAGAAACCATAAAAATAGCATAGGGGGATGAAAAATGATTGTAATCATTGATAATTATGATTCTTTTACCTACAATTTATATCAATATATTGGAGAGATTAATCCAGAGGTAATGGTATTTAGAAATGACAAGGTAAGTCTAGTGGAGTTGAAGGAGATGGATATTTCTCATATTATTATTTCTCCTGGTCCAGGATTTCCAACGGATACTGGTATATCTAAAGTAGTTATTAAGGAATTGGGGATTAAAATCCCAATATTAGGGGTGTGTCTCGGACATCAAGCAATTGGAGAAGCCTTTGGAGGGAAAGTTGTCCATGCTAAAAGAGCCATCCATGGGAAAATATCATTAATTCAACATAATCAAGATGATGTGTTTGAGGGGATTGAAAAACCCTTAAAGGCTACTCGGTATCATTCTCTTGTGGTGGAGGTAGATAGCTTCCCAGAAGAACTTGAGATTACTGCCACAAGTGACGACGGAGAAATTATGGGACTAAAGCATAAAAAACATCCCATATTTGGTCTTCAATTTCACCCTGAGTCCATTGCTACAGAAGGTGGAAAAAAGATGATTAGGAATTTTTTAAATATATAATATGTGTTAGAACTTAATATAAAGTTCTCTAAAAATAGATCTTTATTTAATCATATTTCAAAAATATAAGAATGATAGGGGTGATGATTATGATGATGCAGCAGGCCATTGATAAGGTAATCAGACGACAGGATTTAGCCGAGACTGAAATGATGGCGGTGATGCAGGGCATTATGGAGGGTAAGGTTACGGATTCTCAAATCGGAGGATTTTTAACTGCCCTAAGGATGAAGGGCGAGACCGTAGAGGAGATCACAGCAAGTGCTAAGGTCATGAGAAGTAAGGCTTTGGTGGTGGAGGTGAATCAACCCCATAGTATTGATACCTGTGGTACTGGAGGGGATCAAGCCAATACCTTTAATATTTCCACAGCAGTAGCCTTTGTGGCGGCAGCAGCAGGGGTAACTGTGGTAAAACATGGAAACCGCTCAGTATCCAGCCAATGTGGCAGTGCAGATGTGTTAGAGAAGTTGGGTGTGAATATTGACTTAACACCAAAGCAGGTTGAGACATGTGTGGAACAGGTAAATATGGGTTTTATGTTTGCTCCTAAATTTCATCAGGCCATGAAATATGCAGCGGCAGCCAGAAGAGAGTTGGGGGTTAGAACGATCTTTAATATATTGGGTCCCTTAACCAACCCCGCAAAGGTAAAGGGACAGGTTTTAGGGGTATTTGACGAATCTCTGACGGAAGTAATGGCCCAGGTACTAAAAGAGTTGGGTGTGGAGAGAGGGATGGTGGTCCATGGTCTAGATGGTTTGGATGAAATAACCACAACCACCAAGACAAAGGTAAGTGAATTGAAGAATGGAATGATTTCTAATTATGTGATTGACCCAAGACAATTTGATATCCCGTTAACAGATAAAGAGGATTTGGCGGGAGGAGATGCCGAAAAGAATGCCTCAATTATTCTCAATATAGTAAAGGGTGAAACAGGAGGTAAGCGAAACATGGTATTAATCAATGCTGGAGCCGCTATATATGTGGGAAATGCCGCAAACTCCCTGCAGGAAGGCATAGATCGAGCAGCGGAAGTCATTGATATGGGTTTGGCTCTAGATAAATTAAATCAGCTGATTAAATTAAGTCAGGAGTTGAAAGTATGATTTTAGATAAAATTATACGCTATAAAAAAAATAAAGTAAAAGAGGAGAAGGTAGCGGTTCCTCTTGGAGAAATAATGAAACAAATAGAGGATATGGAAGAGGCAAGAAACTTCAAAGCTGCCTTGGTTGGCAGAGAGAGCATAAGCATGATTGCAGAAGTTAAAAAAGCATCGCCTTCAAAGGGAATCATAAAAAAAGATTTTAATCCTGTGAAAATAGCAGCTGAATATGAAAAAAATAGGGTGGATGCCATATCGGTGTTGACAGAGGACCAGTTTTTCCTAGGGGATAATCGTTATCTTCAGGATATAAGGAAGATGACTACGATACCACTACTGAGGAAGGACTTTATGATAGATGCCTATCAAATTTATCAATCAAAGGCCTTAGGAGCAGATGCCATACTATTGATTGCAGCAGCATTGACGAAAAAAGAAATGATAGCATTTCAAAAGATAGCTGCAGAGATTGGAATCTACTCCTTAGTAGAGGTACACAATAAAGAAGAATTAGAGATGATATTAGAGACAGGAGCAGAAATCATTGGGATTAATAATAGAGATTTAAAAACCTTTGATACGACCCTTGATAGGACGGCGGAGCTACTCCCCTTCATTCCAAAGGATAAAATTGTTGTCAGCGAAAGTGGGATCAAAACAAATCAGGATATGAAGCTTTTGAAGAACTATGGTATTAATGCAGTACTGATGGGGGAAGGCTTAATGAGGGCAGACTCCATAGGAGAAAAGCTAAGGGAGCTTAGGAGTGGTTTATGTGACTAAGATAAAAATATGTGGGTTAAAAAGAGCAGCGGATATCACCTATGTCAATTTACTAAAACCTGATTATATAGGATTTGTTTTTGCTCCTAGTGGTAGACGGGTAACGAAGGAGGATGCTAAAGAATTGATTGCGAGTCTAGATAAAAGTATAAAAAAGGTAGGGGTTTTTTTAAACCATTCAGTAGAAGAAGTAAAGGTGATTGCTAAGGTTTGCAGCTTGGATATATTGCAATTTCATGGTGATGAGGATATGGATTATTGTAGACAGTTCCAGCAGAATGTTTGGAAGTCTTTTAGAATAAAGGATGCAAATAGCTTTAAAGAGATGGAAGATTATCAGGTCAATGGTTATTTATTAGATACCTACCATAAGACTCAATATGGAGGAACGGGAGAGGCCTTTGATTGGGGATTATCTTCTCATTTGACTAGATTAAACAGGGATAAGTGTGTGATCTTAGCTGGAGGATTAAATCCTGAAAATGTAAAAGAAGCAATTGAACAAATACAGCCAGCAGTAGTGGATGTAAGCAGTGGTGTGGAGACCCATGGATACAAGGATTTTGAAAAAATGAAAAAGATGATAGAAAGGGTGAGGAAAGTATGATGAAAGTAAAGGAACTACCTAAGAAATTTGGAAAATTTGGAGGACAATTTGTACCAGAAACCTTAATGAATGCACTCATTGAATTGGAGAGACAGTTTATACAAACCAAGGAAGATGATGAATTTCAGGAAATGTATCGGTACTATGTAAGGGAGTATTCCGGAAGACCGACACCTCTATACTATGCTGAAAATTTGACCAAAAAACTGGGGGGCGGGAAAATTTATCTTAAACGGGAGGATTTAAATCATACCGGGGCCCATAAGATTAACAACGTGATCGGACAGGTGCTATTGGCAAGGAAGATGAAAAAAAAGCGTATCATAGCAGAAACTGGAGCCGGGCAGCATGGTGTTGCTACTGCAACTATATGTGCAATGTTTGATTTAGAATGTGTTGTATATATGGGAGCAGAGGATATTGAAAGACAGGCGTTAAATGTATTTAAAATGGAGATGCTAGGGGCCGAGGTCGTTTCTGTCACATCTGGAACAGCAACCCTAAAGGATGCCACCAACGAAGCCATAAGAGATTGGGTGGCAAATGTAAAGGATACTTATTATGTAATCGGGTCAGTTGTAGGACCACACCCCTATCCCACTATGGTCAGGGATTTTCAGAGGATTATTGGTGATGAAGTGAAGGAGCAGATATTAGAAAAAGAAGGAAGACTTCCAAATTATTTAGTGGCATGTGTAGGAGGCGGAAGCAATGCCATGGGTCTTTTTTATCCCTTTTATGAAGATGAAGCTGTGGCGTTGTATGGAGTGGAGGCAGCAGGGCTAGGTGTAGAGACGGATCAGCATGCTGCCACCATCACAAAGGGGAGCATGGGAGTTATTCACGGTATGATGACTTATCTCCTACAGGATGAACAGGGGCAAATTACACCGGTACATTCTATCTCAGCAGGTTTGGATTATCCAGGAATCGGGCCAGAGCATGCCTATTATCATCATACTGGTAGAGCAAATTATGTAGCCATTACTGATGAAGAGGCATTAGAAGCATTTCAATTACTAACAAGGCTAGAGGGAATTATTCCAGCACTAGAGAGCGCCCATGCTATTGCTTACTTAATGAAGCTAGCACCCAAGACAAAAGGCGATGATATTATTGTTCTTAATCTTTCGGGACGGGGGGATAAGGATATCCACACCATTTCAAAATTATTAGGGGGAAATAGAGATGATAAGTAGAATAACCAATAAGTTGCAGGCATTAAAAGAGTATGATGAGAAGGCGTTGATAACCTATGTTACTGCTGGAGATCCAGATTTAGAGACAACATTTGATTTGGTATTGGCAATGGAGAAGGCAGGAGCAGATATAATAGAGTTAGGGATTCCTTATTCAGATCCTTTAGCTGATGGTCCCGTCATACAGAGGGCATCTCAAAGAGCATTAAATGCTGGGGCTAATATGGAAGCTATTTTTGAATTGGTCATAAAATTAAGGGAAAAAACACAAATTCCCCTGGTGTTTTTAGTCTATTATAACTGTGTGTTTAAATATGGTCTAGAGACGTTTTTAAATAGATGTCAGGAAATCGGCATAGATGGATTGATTATTCCAGATCTTCCTCTAGAGGAGAGAAGAGAACTACAAGTGATGATGCAACAATATCCAATGGACCTAATCCCTTTGGTTGCGCCTACATCTGAAGATAGAATGAAGGAAATTGTACAGGATGCTGAAGGATTTATTTACTGTGTTTCTTCTACTGGAGTTACAGGAAAAAGAAATAGTCTTGCAGGAAATCTGGAAGGCTTTATGCAACAATTAAGAACCTATACGGAGATCCCTTTGGTCATAGGTTTTGGTATATCAAATTCTGAGATGATGGATAAATTAAAAAACATATGTGACGGTTTCATTATAGGTAGTGCTGTGATAGAGAAAATTGAAGCGGGTTTAGAGGATAGAAGCTCAGTGGAAAGGGTTTCTAAATTTATTGAAAAGTTATATGAATTTAAAAACTTAGGTTGAAAATCTTGAAGTAGAATTTTCTGTTAAAACATACAAAAGAAGAGACTCTAGGGTCTCTTCTTTTGTGATTTATATGTATAATTCAGTTATTCTTCTAGCTCGAACATGTCCTTGCCAACACCACATACAGGGCATACCCAATCCTCTGGTACATCCTCCCAAGTTGTTCCAGGAGCAACTCCTGCATCAGGATCTCCTAGCTCTGGATCATAAACATAGCCACATGGAATACAAACATATTTCATAATAACATTTCCCCTCTCTTATAGATATTTCCTACTTAAACAACAGTTATGTAGGCTACTTTCATTATACCCTAATAAATGAAAACATAAACAAAAAAGAAATAAAATCCTAAAGAACTCATCACCACATAGACTACCATAAAATAACTTTAATATGTTATAATAAATTTAGATGATTCCAAAAATTCCTAAAGGAGTGATTTTATGCGTGATTCTAGAGTAGAGAAGTTAGCTTATAATTTAATTAATTATTCTGTAGACCTTCAACCAGGAGAGAAGGTTCTGATTGAAGCGGTGGGTTTAGAGTATCCTTTGGTACAAGCATTAATTAGAGAAACATATAAGATAGGAGCATTGCCCTTCGTTACTATCAAAGAACCTAAGTTTAACAGAGAATTACTATTGGGCGCCAGTGAAGAGCAAATAGAGCTAGTGGCTAAATATGAATTAGAAAGAATGAAAGACATGGATGCCTATATTGGAATCCGAGCCGGTAACAATACCGGAGAAATGAGTGATGTACCAGGTGAAAAGCTAAAAATTTATTCAGAGAAGCTTGTTGGACCAGTACATATTCAGGAAAGAGTAGGCAATACCAAGTGGGTTGTGCTGAGATATCCCAATGATTCTATGGCTCAGGCAGCCAATCAGAGTACTGATGCCTTTGAAACCTTCTACTTCAACGTATGTAATTTAGATTATGCAAATATGGATAAGGCAATGGATGCACTGGTGACTTTGCTAGAAAAAACAGATCAAGTACATATTGTGGGGGAAGGAACTGACCTAAGATTCTCCATCCAAGGAATGGGAAATGTTAAATGTGCAGGGAAACGTAATATACCAGATGGAGAAGTGTATACGGCACCAGTAAGAGATTCCGTTAATGGACATATTACCTACAATACACCAGCCCTTTACCAAGGATTTACCTATGAAAATATTCGATTTGTATTTAAAAATGGTAAAATCGTCAATGCAATCTGCAATGATACGGAAAGAATCAATGAAATATTAGATACCGACGAAGGCGCAAGATACATTGGAGAGTTTGCCATTGGTGTCAATCCCTATATACTAACCCCAATGAAGGATACATTGTTTGATGAGAAAATCATGGGGAGCTTCCACTTTACCCCTGGAAATGCCTATGGAGAAGCAGATAATGGCAACCGTTCATCAGTTCACTGGGACCTTGTATCAATCCAAAGACCTGAATTCGGTGGTGGAGAAATGTACTTCGATAGCGTGTTAATCCGTAAGGATGGGATATTTGTTTTAGATGAACTAAAGGGATTAAATCCTGAAAATTTAAAGTAGAAAGCATAGATGCACAGTAAAAAGAGGAGACAACTACCATGATAGTTGTCTCCTCTTTTACTGTGAATTTATATAATCTCTAATATCTATATTCTACTTGAAGCTGAGCACTGATTTCTAAATCTCCTGCTGAAATAGGTGTATTCATAGCAGATTCAGTTCTAGCCATATCAGCGGTTTCATAGTTTTTGTAAATGACACCATCATGACGACTCATTTCTGTAATGCGGTGGGGCTTGTTGATTTGAACATTAATGGGTTGAGCAAGAGCCGTTGCCTTTTGCTTAGCATCTTGTAGGGCTTGTTGTAGCGCTTTTTGATAGTGTGGATTTGTGTCATCAACGGCAAAACGAACTGAATTAATATTGTTTGCTCCAGATTCCGTAGCTAGATCAATGATTTCTCCTACTTTGTCAATGTTCTTAATTGTCACTTCCACCATGTTTGTGACTTCATAGCCTGTGACAATTGACTCATTTTTTGTTTGATCGTATCGGTGTTGAGGATAAATATTGTATCCAACGGTTTTGATGTCATCCTCAGGAATACCAGCCTTATTTAGAGACTTCATAATCCCATCCATTAAACGAGTATTCTCTGTTTGAGCTTGTTTTGCATCAGTATTGGAAGTGTTAACCCCTAAGTTAATGTAGGCAATATCCGGTTTGACCTTGACGATCCCACTGCCATTTACCACAATAGCAGCATTAGAATCATTCATGGCTGATGCTGTCGTGTTTTGGGACCAAGATGTATAAAAATAAGCCCCCATAGTTAAAACCGTGATCATAAGTAAAGTCGTTGCTCTCAATAAGTTTTTTCGCATAATTTACATGCCTCCCAGTGTTTTATTTTCTTTTTAAATAATACCCAACCTTATAAGCAGGAAACCATAAGTAGATAGGCATTTACTAGTTTAGACGGAAGCAATAGAAAAAAAGTTCCTTAAATAACATAGCAAGATAGAAATACTAGTAAGGAGATGGGTAACATGTAAAATAAGGTTTTAATCATCATCATAGGGGTATTTCTAATAAAGTAAGATGAAATATATTTAGGCTATTTTGATAATGTATCGAAGGTTAAAGGATATTTAGTTTAGAGATCGTTGTAGTATACACGGAAATTATGAAGTTCACATTAACTGGTAAAGGAAGATGACAGTGGAACAAAATATCAATACAGAAATAATGGATAAATTGACAAAGGTTTGCTTATGTAAGGCGATACCAAGATCTAAAATTAAGAAAGCAATTGCAGAAGGGGCTAGGACAGTAGCAGCAGTTAAAAGAGTCACAGGAGCTGGATCTGGGAATTGTTGTGGAAGAAGATGCACCCCAAAGATTGAAGAAATACTAGGGGACTATCAAGAAGTGTAGTGAACTTAGGTAAAAACCATGACATTCCCTAGGAAATAATCATGGATTGAGGAGTCCCTAAGGATATCAGTAATATCATTAGGCTTTTGCTGACAAGCCATTGCAAAACAAAAGCAAGGAATATATAATAGACATAGAAAAGTATTTCGGTAATCTAAAAATTAATGAAGAAAGAAAGAAGGGTCTATGTGAATCAGACTGTAAAGAATGAATGGACACAGCTAATGAAAAAGATGCCACTTTTATTTTTTGGTTTCTTCCTCTATGCATTGGGGATTTTAACAAGTGTATATGCAAATCTGGGAATGAGTCCTTGGGGTGTTTTTCATATGGGCATTTCAAATTACACACCATTTACACTGGGACAGGTAACACAGCTATTTGGTTTGTTGATTTTAGTGATTTCCTACTTAATGGGCGTGATGCCAGGGCTGGGTAGTATTTTTAATATGATTTTTATTGGGGCTTTTATCGATTTGATTGAGCTATTAGGCATTTTGAGAACACCCGGAACCTTGATGGGACAAATTATCATGTTATTAGTAGGTGTTTTTATATCTGGATGGGCAACGTACTTTTACTTACAGGTACATCTGGGGGCTGGACCACGGGATGGTCTAATGGAAGGGCTTGTCAGAAAACTACAAAAACCAGTTTGGAAAATTCGTGGGGTCATTGAATTCACGGTTTTATCCATTGGATTTTTATTAGGGGGCCCAGTTGGATTGGGGACACTGGTGACTGCAACAACAATTGGGTTTTCTGTTCAATTTGCTTTTAAGATTGGAAAGTATGATCCTAGGTCTGTGCAGCATACGAATTTGACTGAGTTAATGACTAAATTAAGTGGACATAAATTGCCAGAAGAAACAGTGGGACACAAATAAAATTCGTCTGATGCTACCGCATCGACTCATAGCGTACTTAAATTTAAAACGGGCTTTGTTTAAAATTTCAAGTACTTAAATAAATTCGTCTGATGCTATGGCATCGACTTATAGCGCAACCTAGGCTCTTGGTCCTCCAAGGGCCTTTGGTTTAACTTGATGATACTTGGAAGTAAAGTGTCATTACCAAAAGGTAGTAAAACTTCATTCTTTTAACTTGATGGAGACTACGATATAATGAAATTGACCAATATTGTACAACCTGACAGGTGAGGAGTGGGAAAAGTATGCGTGTGATAAGAGTAGGTTTAATTCTACTGATCCTCTTAGTTGTAAGTGGTGCATCTCTTTACTATTTAGTTGAAGGAAATCCATTTCAAGGAGAGACGGGAATGAGCTCTTATGATTTGATTGTAGAAGATACCCCCTTGGAGGACAGTGTCATCATAGAAGAACAAGAGGTTTATCTGCCATATGAACTAGTTGAACAGTGGCTGACTCAAAATGTTCAATTACAACTAGATGAAGAAACCGAGAAGATTGAAATGATGATACAAAAAATTGCCTTTAGCTTTGAAAATCCAAGAATCGATGAATTTGTCAAGAAAGAACCTGTTAATTTGAATTTTTATACTAAAAAAATTGATGGAAAGTTTTATGTACCAATTAAATCCCTGGCACCACTCCTTGGCATTAGCGTTGTTTACAATGAAGAGAACGGTGTGGTCATGATAGATCTATTGCATAGAGATCCTGTGATAGGAGCCCTTAGTTCCAAGGCTTCATTGCGACAAGAACCAAGAAGACTCAGTAAACGGAAGGTTTCTTTTAATGAAGAAGATGTAGTTCGAATTTATAATGAGGTAGAAAATTATTATTATGTGCGTACTGAAAAAGGTGCATTAGGGTATGTTTCTAAGGCTGAGGTAAGGGTGGTTGATGAGATTGAACAATCTGAAAAGCACCATGTATTTAATATAAAACAACCCTGGGAGCCTGTGGAGAATATTGGGTTGGTATGGGATTATATTGGAAAAAGAAGCCCAGACCGAAGTCATGAAAAAAGAATCTCTGCAGTGGATGTATATTCTCCTACATGGTTTAGAGTAGTGGATGAGAAGGGAACAATTGAAAACAAGGGTGACTTTTCATATGCAAGAGATCTCACCCATGAGGGGTATGAAATTTGGGCATTAATCACCAACAGCTTTGATCCCGATTTAACAAGTAAGCTGTTAGGGGATCAAGGCGCTCAAGAGCAGATTATCCGACAATTGCTAATTTATAGTGCATTGTATGACCTAGGTGGAATCAACATAGACTTTGAAAACATTCATTATGAAGATCGAGATCGACTCACTGACTTTGTTGATAAATTCACAGATTATCTTCATGAACAAAACCTAGTGATATCCATAGATGTGACAATCCCATCCATGAGTTTGAACTGGTCTAAGGTTTATGATCGTGAGAGGTTAGGACAAATAGTAGACTATGTGGCAGTGATGACCTATGATGAACACTGGGCAGCAAGCCCTAAGAGTGGTTCGGTTGCTTCTATTGGGTGGGTAGAACGAGGGATTCGAAGTACATTGGAATTGGTTCCTCCAGAAAAGATATTGTTGGGGTTACCATTTTACACAAGGCTATGGGAAGAAGTGCCACAGGCCAATGGGAGCATTAAAGTATCCTCTAAGGCATACGGCATGAATCGTATCATGGAAATTTTGATGGAAAATGAGGCTAGTATCATATGGAATGAAGAAACTGGACAGTATTATAGTGAATTTCAACAAGAGGGAAGTACCTTCAGGGTTTGGCTAGAAGATCAACGCTCCTTAGGACTCAAGACAACTTTAGTCCATAAGTATCAACTAGCTGGAGTTGCAGCTTGGAGAAAAGACTTTGAGGTAGCTCCAGTCTGGGAGACAATCCAGTTAATTTTGAAAGAATCCGTAGCACATGAACAAATTGTTTATGAAATGCTCCAGCCTTCAAATTAATGTACTATCTCTAAATAGTAGAATTGAAGGAAAAACACTGTTATTAAAGAATATAATCATTAGTGTGGAAAAAACATAGAATTAAAATCGAAAGGGTGCCAATTTATGCATATGAACTTCTTAGAAAAACTCTATGACTTTTTAATGGAGAAAACAGATATGCCTGATTTTATGAGCCATGGTGAAAAACTCCATTTGGTCCCCTTATCTAATATAGAGTATCGTAATAAAATTAGGGGAACCATGATTAGTCTAGCCATTGGAGATGCCATTGGAAGTCACTTAGAAGGACAATACAGCAAGGAGATTGAACAAATTAGTCACTTTTTAAAGGGAGAAAAAACTGCTATTTCTTTAAATACCACAAATATAACTGAAAGCACTATCTTGTTCAGTGAATCATTAATTATTAATCAAGGTTTTCATCCAGAGGATTTTGCAAACCGACTTATCCGAAGTCCAATTATTCCAATTGGAAAAACAATGAGTGCATTTGTGTCTAATTATCGAGATCGTAGAATGTTCTGGTATGAAAGTGGTGTCGCCTCTGCAGGAAATGGTGCAGCCATACGATGTGCGCCAGTTGCCCTTATTCATTACGGTGACTTTGAAGGGTTAAAATTTGTAGCAGGCATACAGGCCTTTATTACCCATAACGATCAGATGGCTCTTGCCTCAAGTATTCTAATGAATACAGCTCTTGCCCACTTGTTAAATACTGAGCCCTACACATTAGATAGAAAAGAAGAGAAGCTAAAGTTTTTGGAGGTTTGTGCAAAGGGTATCAAAGGAATAGAAACCCAGTTATATCCCTCTAACCATTCTGATGAAGTTGCTAATTTATACATCCGTCTTGCAAGGGATCTACCGGAAGCACTAGAAGTGGACATGGGAATAGAAGCGTTTAAAAATCGTTGGGGAACAGGGGCTTATGCATTAGAGTCAATACCTTTGGCATTATATTTATTTTTAAAGAGTCCCGATGACTATGAAAAGATACTCAAGGATTCATTGATGTGCAATAGGCCAGATGCACTATCAAGTCTGACTTTGATGCTGGCTGGTGCATATTTAGGGTTTTCAAATATTCCAAAAGGCTACCTTCAAAAACTAAGAAATTTTGAAGAAATGCTGACCTTAGCTGATCGTCTCTTTGAGCTATCCTTAAAAAATAAAAGTAACAATCCATATCGACGTATGCTTGAAAATATGAGTGAAGAAAAATCTAAGGATGAATTAGACCAATTGCTTTGGCTAGCAATAAAGTGTAGCCAAGAGAAGAACTATGAGGAAGCAGTGAGTCATTTTGAAGAGCTAACAAAGAAAAACCCTGATGTTAAGAAGCAAGAGAAAATAAAGATGAATATCATTGAAGCCTATGAAGGATTAGGAACGAAGTATTTAGAGAATGATGCATTTGAAGAGGCATTAAAATGCTTTAAAAAAGCACTCTTTTATGATTTAAATAACCCAAGTATTTTATGTAATTTAGCATTATCCTATTTAAATTTAGATGATTTAAATAGGGCGGAAAAATATGCTCGTAGAGCTGTAGAAGTCGCTCCAGAGTACGAAATTGGAAAACAAGTGTGGGAAGGAATCAAGAGTCTATCTAAAAACAACTAAACTCATTTAGCACCTTCATTATTTTGATCTAATGTCTTAATTGCAGGCAAGAAAATTAATCCACTGATGACTACGGTAGCAATGCCGTACATAACCCAAGGCAGTACAGATTCGGTAATGCCATAGAGATCAATGAGTCTTCCGCTAGCAAAGGTACCAAAGGCGGCTCCAATTCCTGAGGCTAAATTTGCCACACCAAAGTAAGCGCCAATCATTTTAGGGTCAGCAATCAAGCTAGTGACACTATCTAAAGTAGGCATCATAAACATCTCTCCAAGGATAAAAATAATGGCACATAAGACTAAAAAATAGAAACTGTTGGCCCAACCGATCAAGGTCACGCCACTGCCTACTAATATAGAACCAATACAAATAGAGAGTTTTGGGGAAATTTTATTTAAAAACATCTGTGAAATAAAAGGCTGAATGAGAATAACGGTGACACTTGTAATGGTCCATATTGTCCCGATAATATTAGTATTATCCAGAATAGCTTCTCCTCTCAAGGGAAGTAAAAAGTTTAACTGCGTATGAAGTGCCCACAGAAAAATAGAGACAAAGGTGAAGTTCATGAAGGTTCTATTCTTAAATATTTCAATATAACGATTAAAGGGAAGCGGTGGACAGGGTTCTTCCCCACAATTGGTAGGTAAATAAATCCATGAAATAATCATTAAAACAATATAGATACCTGATGCAATATAAAAATTTCGATTTACAGCTGAAAGAAGAACGAAAATACCAGCAACACTTGTGCCAGCATGGGCAGCCACACCCCGCATAGAAAAAGCAGTGGTGCGGTTTTCCTCTGAAGCGATATAAGAAATTGCTGACTTGACAGTAGGAACATAGATTCCAGTACCAATGCCGTTTAATGAAGAAAACAGAATCAAAGGATAGAGGGTATGGACCGAACCTAATCCAAATAAGGCAATAGCTTGGCAGGCATTACCGATTACCATGGCCAGTTTATTGCCCAAGCGACTAGAAATAAATCCTGCAACAATACTTCCCAGTTGAATAAAGAGAGAGCCGGCACCGATGACTAAACCGATCTGTGTGGGATTTAACCCCTTCTGCCCTCGAAGTAAAATGGGGAAAATGGGGACAATGATATAAGCTGCTATATGTATAATGAGGATAGAAGCTAGTAAAAACCAAATATCCTTTTTAAATTTTAAATGTGGAATACCATACATGGGCAAATCTCCTTAGATGATTATATAATCTAGTATGGCCCAAAGTAGTATGATTCATAAAAAAAAGGAGGGCGAATAAATTGGAATTAATAATGGATTCAAATACCTATGAATTTGTTTTAAAGAAGGGAAAAGTGATCAGGGTGGATGCTGTGATCCCAAAAGGTTGTTGTGGTGGCATGGTATTTCCAACAGTAGAAGTAGGGAAACCCGTAAAGTCGGAATTATATCATGAACTTTCATTAGATGAAGTCACGGTTTATGTCAAGAGAAGCATTGACTTTAAGGATGATCGGGTAAAAATCATATTGAAAAAGACATTGTTCATCAACAACTTAGAGGTTGAGGGTGCGAAGGTGGGTATTTAGTTAAATTAAGAAGAAAAAATTCCTTACCCTAGAGATGTGACTTTAAAGGTCACATCTCTAGGGTAAGGAATTTTTTATATAATAGGAAAGTTCTCTTTCCTATTATATAAAAAATAGGGGTTGTAGGGGATGAAATCCCCTGCCCGCTTTCAGGAAGGTGCTCAGGCTGTAAAACAGCCGTCGAAGGAAACCTAGGGTTTCCTAGCGAAAGCGTCGAAGACGCTCTTTTTATAAGGATGATGCCCATGGTGGGAAAACTGTAATACAAAATAATCGTATTATAAAAAAAGATTGACCATTATACCCCATAGGGGTATAATGGATGTATGAAGACACATTATTTTAATTGGTTTGTGAATCGCTTATAAAACGTTCAAGGAGGGTATATATATGGGAGATTTATTTGTTGTTGCATTGGTAGCTGGAATGATATTTTTTATGATAAAAAGAGGCGGCTGCTGTGGAGGTCATGACAAAAGTAAAGAAAATAAAAGCTGCTGTCATATAGATAATAAAAATGTAAAAGATGAAGAATAAACCAGAAGGGAGTTTGAAAAATGACACAATCAAGTAATATTGAAAAAGTAGTATGGAAAATTCAAGACATGTCCTGTAGCAGTTGCTCTCTTAGTATAGAGAAGAAATTAAAAGCAACAGAAGGCGTACTCAATGCCAGTGTGAATTTTGCTGCTGAAAAGGCTAACGCAGCCTTTGATAAAGAAACAACTAATATAGAAGAATTAACAAAAATAATAGAAGATTTAGGATATGGAGCCATAGTAGAAACTGATGAAAAAGAGACGGAAAAAGTGACATTAAAGGTTAGTGGAATGACTTGTACTGCTTGTTCCAGTGCTATCGAAAAAGGCTTGAATAAAATGGAGGGAATACGATCCGCAAGTGTGAACTTTGCAGTAGAAAAAGTGACAGTCGAATATGAGCCTACAAAAGTGAGAATGTTAGACGTGAAGAAAAAGGTTTCGGAACTTGGATATGAGCTAATATTGGAAGCGGATCATGAAGATGATGGTGTAGATGAAGATGAAGTAAAAATCTTGAAAACAAGAAAAACCATGATGATCTCCATTGGCCTATCAAGTTTGATTATGACCCTTATGGTGATTCATATGTTCGTTAGACATATTCCAGGATATGTACCCATAGTAGCCTTATTGGGGTTACCAATTGTATTTGGAACAGGTTGGCATGTTCATGTTGGAAGCTGGAAGGCACTCAAAAATAAAAGTCCTAATATGGATGTGTTAGTCACACTAGGGTCCCTACCCCCTTATTTGATTGGTTTGATGGCACTTTTCTTTCCATTACAATCCTTTATTGAAATGGCCACAACCATTATGACTTTTCACTTAATTGGAAAGTACCTAGAGGTTCGTGCAAAGGGGAGAGCTTCACAGGCCATTAAGAAGCTCCTGGAAATGGGAGCAAAGACAGCAAAGATTATTGTTGATGGAGAAGAAATAGAAGTCCCTGTGAAGGATTTACAGGTAGGCGACATCATGGTGATTCGTCCTGGGGAAAAGGTGCCGACTGATGGGGTTGTTTTTGATGGCAATGGATTACTAGATGAATCCATGGCTACAGGAGAGTCTATGCCTGTGAAACGCCAGAAGGGTGATGAAGTGATTGGTGCAACCATCAATAAACAAGGATTATTAAAGGTTAAGGTAACAAAAGTAGGAAAAGATACATTTCTCTCTCAAGTTGTTAAAATGATGGAGGAATGCCAAGGTTCTAAGGTACCGATACAAGAATTTGCAGATCGTATCACAGGATATTTTGTGCCGGCAATCATTGTGATAACAATTGGAACCTTTATTTCATTCAATGTATTTCCAGAGTTTCACTTAGGAATTGTACGGTGGGGGGCAACATTTTTACCCTGGGTCAATCCTGATCTCACACCTCTTACATTATCCTTCATTACAGCCACTGCTGTTTTGGTGATCTCTTGTCCTTGTGCATTAGGATTGGGAACGCCAACTGCTTTAATGGTAGGTAGCGGTATGGGAGCAGAGAGGGGAATTTTGATTCGAAATGGTGAAGCCATACAAACATTTAAGGATGTAAAAGCCATTGCCTTTGACAAAACAGGAACCATTACAAAGGGTAAACCAGAGGTAACAGATATTGTCCTGGTAAAGGGAGTCCAAGAAAAAGACTTCTTATATTATGCGGCTACCATAGAAATAGGCTCAGAGCATCCCCTAGCTCATGCCATTGTAGAAAAGGCAAAGAATGACAAGATTAAATTAGGAGAAGTAATAGACTTTAATGCAATTGTGGGTATGGGTGTCGTGGGAAATATAGATGGGGAAAGAATCCTTGTGGGTAATAGAAAATTAATGAAAGACAATGAAATCCCCTATGAGGACTATGAAGAAGAGCTCATTAGATTAGAAGAAGAAGCAAAAACTGCCATGTTGCTTGCCAAAGGAAATCAATTTTTAGGTATTGTGGCAGTGGCAGACCCCATAAAAGAAGACTCTGCACGAGCCATAGCAGAACTAGAAAGTATGGGAATTAAGACGGCTATGATTACAGGTGACAATAGAAGAACTGCTGCAGCCATAGGTAAAAAAGTAGGGATCAGTCACGTGATCTCAGAAGTAATGCCTGACGGTAAGGTAGAAGAAGTGAAGAAATTACAAGAACAATATGGTGTGGTGGCTATGGTAGGAGATGGGATTAATGATGCGCCTGCATTGAAGCAATCAAATGTAGGAATTGCCATCGGAACCGGTACGG
The DNA here is from genome assembly GCF_000016985.1 of Alkaliphilus metalliredigens QYMF. Taxonomy (NCBI): domain Bacteria; kingdom Bacillati; phylum Bacillota; class Clostridia; order Peptostreptococcales; family Natronincolaceae; genus Alkaliphilus; species Alkaliphilus metalliredigens. The sequence continues at coordinate 1,147,510 of NC_009633.1, forward strand.
ATATTGCCATCGAAGCTGCTGATGTGACCCTAGTCAGAGGAGAACTAAGTGGCATTGTATCTGTCATTAAATTGTCTAAAGCCATCTTTAGAAAAATCAAAGAAAATTACTTCTGGGCATGGTTCTATAACGCCGTATTTATTCCAGTAGCAATGTTTGGCTTGTTACATCCAATGATTGGAGCCGCTGCCATGGCTGTTAGTTCTTTAAATGTAGTATATAATTCACTAAGGCTGAAAAAAGTGGACATTGAACCAAGCTACCAAAAGGCATAAAACAGAAAAAAAGCACATATATATTTTAATGTTCCCCCTTTTTAATCATAGAGAGAAGCATGGTTAAAAATAACAGCCCTTGGAGAAAAACCAAAGGCTGTTATTTTGCTTGAAAATAGAATTGTTATAAAAAAGAGAAATGATGGGAAAATAAAATATAAATCTTCATAAGTTCTTCATAAGTGGCAGTTATAATGAGGATATACTAAATAAGCCTTGAGAGGAGAATGAAAATGAAGAAAAGAGTTTTACTGATAACAGGTATTGTAACAATTGCAATTGCATCTATAGGAGGTATGTCCTTTGCTCAAGAGAGTAATGGATTTAGAGTAGGAAGTAATCCACTATCAATGATGAGACAATCACAGACTGGGGAAAGAAACAACAGAGGTTGTCAAGGCGATAACAATATGATTGCGATTATGAGAGAAAATGGTTTTGAGGAAATGGCAGGATATATGGAAGATGGTAACGTTGAAGAAATGAATCAATGGATGGATAATTTATCCCAGGAAGACTATGAAAATATGCTTGAAATAATGAATGAAAATGGATATGGACCTATGAGTCAAATGATGGAGTCCCTTGGTAGAGAAGGTATGATTGAAATGTATCAATCTATGGGTAGTAGAAGTGGAAGTAAATTTGGAAGAATGGGACAAATGATGAGAAAATTTTAATCAAAAAACCATATATCTCACATTCCGCTGAATGTGTATTTATTTTTCACTAATTATTGATTTATGTAAATTAAATCCCTTTATTTGAATTAAAGGAAATTTGTAACTGTGATATTTTTAAATACTTTCAAATTTTTATTCTGATTTTAGAATATTTATAAGGTAGTAATGAATAAGTACTCTTTAAGCGGAATGCAAGGGAAAACTTAGAATTTAAACGTTTTTATCCTTATGTATCCACAGATTTTTACACCTACACGGTGCGTTTTGGTGAAGATTTTCTCACCTTCTTTTTCGGATCGATGGTCAAGCCTTTAGTCAACCATCTTGGGTGCCACAATCTCAAGTTTTTAAAGCAACATATAATCAAGGATATCATCAACACTAATTTTTCAACAGGTACGTATTATTTACCGTTTACTTTGTATGGTTGGCAGAGCTACTCCCATTTTAACAAAGGAAGAAAAAAATTTACTCACCTCTATAAGATTTTTGAACGTTTTCGTTATATAAATAAAAGAGATGAAGGGTTTTAACCCTTCATCTCTTTTATTTTTCTATAATCGCTCCTGTTACGAAATCAATTTTTACTCTTTCATTATACCCTTCATATTGTATAATCCATCTAAGATATTTTGTAATATCAATTTTAGATGAACTAATGACTGTAGGGGATACGTCTAAATAAATATGCTCCGGTTTAAAACCATTATCTTTTGCGATTGATTCAGCTGTAGTTTTTGACACCCCTTCGTCTTGAAAAACTAAAAAAGGTTCATCATGATTTTTGACAAATATTAAGTAGCATTCTTTTAGAGTATCAAATTTTAATCCATAATAAATATTATAATATGGACCACTTTGTCTATCTAATAAATCGATATTGTATTTTTTTGCAGTGTTCCTTGGTTTTATTTCATCAAAGTAGTAGCTATAACTACTATAACTAACAACAAGTATACTAATGATTAAAAATAAGATTAGTGATGCTTGTATATCTTTTTTCATTTAACTTCACTTCACTTCTTTATAAATTTTATTGAGGAACTACTTTAAAAGTTGCCCATATTTTGTTATTATTTAAATCACTATTCCAATTTCTATAGATTCTAGAAGAACTCCAAAGATCATGAATTGAATAGTATCTAGTATTCATCTCATCATAAGCATATCCGACTAGAGTGGTATAGTGTAATCCGTAGTGATCATTATCATAATATAATATTGTTCCAGGTCTATCGTTATTAACCTCAGTAACAATAAATGAATTAAAGTTGCTATCTTGAATATTGAAATTTCTTGTTACAGATGCTGTATACCCCTTATGTGAAAAATATTCTTCAAGTCCATTATTATACGGCCCATAAGGAGACGTTGCATGTTCATCTGTTCTGGGGACTTTAAATGATCCCATATAATAATATAATAATTCATATACCGTTTGTTTACTTTCAAATGTGATTAAGTTACTATATCCATTATTATCCCAATACTCTATAATATTTAACCCTGATACAGGTCCACATGCGGGTGTTGTACCACTATTTTTATTATTAGGAACGCCATCTATATAAGCTTCGCTTGTCCAAAATGACATAGGACTATATATAGAATCAGTTAAAGTTTGATCCACTGCTTCCAGTGTGTTATACTGAATTTCTATTTCGCTATTTTTAGTAAAGTATTCTATGCTTGTAAAATCATCTTCAGTATAAGCAGGAACAATCCCCTCTTTAATTAACTTAATTCTATTTTTAGTTTTTTCAGTATTACTATTTTTGCTTTCTAAGTATTTATCAAGATATCCTTCATATGCTGATTCTCCTAAAGCAAACTCTATAACGTTAGAATTATCCAGGTCAGAAATTATATAACCTATGGTACTATTTTCGTTAGCAATTAGATGTAAGTTATAAGCTTTATTACCTGAAGAATCATATAATTCGCTTATGAAATTAGATTCTGCATCAAAGCAAATTCTAAAGTCCTCAAAGTTAGATGCGATGTAGTTCTTTAACTCCTCAGATGATGTTACTTCTTCACTAAATTGCTCATCTAAATAACTTTCATTTTTCTCAAACGCAAATACACTAGTAATTAAAAACTCTAGTTAATCCATAGCTATAATAAGTACGATGAAAGTATATACAGTATAACATGTAAAAAAAGAAAAAATGTAAAAAATTGTAATGAAACAATGTTGTAATAAAATTGTAAATTATCTGAAAATTGTATATTTTTATTAAATATTACATAAATTCAAATCTTTATAAGAAGAAAAGAAAGAAAAAAGTCGAAAATAGTATTAGTTGGAAAGTATAATACCATTTAAGGGGGAGATTTTCTTGAAACGTAACTGGGAGGTAGACGAGTTGATCGAGCATTTTACTTTTTTACCAAATGAGTGATGGTAGAATATAAATAGGACAAGTTAAATTGAGTTTTCTTTCATGTTTGATATATGGTTCAAGTGTCAAAAGCACATAGTTTGATTTTTTTACACCATATGCTGTACCAATTATTTTGACTAGCTACATTATATGGTATGAAAAATATAGAAACTTACTCTTGACACTCTAATCATATATAATAAATAAACAAACAAAGGAGACGAAATTTATGGGAAAGCAAAACAAACATTATGATGCTGAATTCAAACAGGATGCAGTTAACTACTATTATCCTCAGGTAAAACAGGAGACCAAGTTGCAAAGAAATTAAAAATAGCAAAATCTACTTTGAGCAAGTGGATCCGGGATGCAAAAAATGATGAAGGTATTGTCCAACATCGTGGATCTGGAAATTACAGCTTTAAAAAGCGAAAGCCTTCAAAACAGAGTATTCGCAAGCAAGAAATAAAGAAAGTAAATTATCACGACATCACTTTTGAAGTAAAGAGTCAAGAACGTCGTAGACGCGGCAGACCTTCAAATGACGGTGCTACAGATATTCAAGGCTATAAATACTTTTTAGAAATACAGTTAAAATCCAATGCTGATCGCATTCGTAGAGCGATTGAGGAAAATTGTTGTTTTGTATTATGTTCTAATGACCTTACATTAAGCGCGGAAGATATACTTAGAGAATACAAAACCCAAGACATTGTAGTATTGTTGGAGAAAACCACTCATGTTGAGGTGATGATATGGAAGCGAATAAAAAAAGAGTACTCATAGTAGAAGACGAAAAAAACATTGCAGATGTTATTAAAGCATATTTAGAAAAGGAAAAATATGAGGCAATTGTGACACATAACGGTAAAGAGGCCATTGACATTTTTCAACAGCAGTCATTTGATTTTGTTATATTAGATTTAATGCTACCGGGTCTGTCGGGTGAAGAAATTTGTAATAGGATCAGACTACAGTCTGATGTGCCAATATTAATGCTAACTGCAAAGGTGGAAGAAACTGATCAAATCCATGGGCTAGACATAGGCGCAGATGATTATATGACAAAACCCTTTAGTCCCAAAGAGCTTATGGCCAGGGTGAGGGCAATAATGAGAAGAACCAGTAATGAAGGGGTTAGGGCTCATCTCATTGAGTTAAATGGGGGAGATTTAAAGGTTGATATAAGGGGCATGGAGACACGAAAAAAAGGAGAACTAATGGATTTGACCGCAACGGAATTTAAACTACTCTCTATTTTTATTCAGAATAGTGGCAAGGTATTTAGTCGTGAGGAATTGGTTTTAAAGGTTCTGGGCTATGATTATGTAGGCTATGATCGGACGATTGATGTTCACATTAAAAATGTAAGACACAAGATTGAGTGTGAGCAATATAAATACATTGTAACTGTCTACGGTGTTGGATATCGGTTTGTGAAGGTGTCAACATGATCAATAAACTAAGGACACGACTGACACTATTAATATTAGGAGGTACTATCTTTTCAATTTTACTAGTCAGTCTCATTACAAACTTTACACTGTTTAATCGATTTGACCAGTACAGAAAAAGCCAGCAAGAAAATCAATTAGAGGAAGTCATCCAGTTAATTACGGAATCCTATCGATTAAACAATGGTTGGACACAAAATGCACTAGATAACATCTTAGTTTCGCCCTATTTAAATCGATTGGATTTGCTCATTAAGGATGAGGGAGAGAATGTAATTTTGAATCATACCATGGGAGCAGGTATGATGAAATATCACAATGAAATGATGGGAAGAATGCGGAGACGAACTCGATCTCCTATGATGGATGATTTAATAAATCGCGAAGATTATCAAGTTCGGTCATATCCTTTAAGCGTAGATAATCAAAAGATAGGAAGTGTGGAAATTGGTTATGTAGGACCCTTTACAGTTTCAGAAAGGGATGTTGAATTTACCCGTGGAATGAATAAATCGATTATGTATGCAGCCATTATTTCTATATTAGTAGCACTAGTCTTAGGGATCTATTCAGCCAAGGGCTTTCTTAAGCCAATTTTGTTAATTACAGAGGGGGCAAACAATCTAAGGTGGGGAAAGTTAGATACAAAGGTAGAAATTGATAATCAGGTTATTGAACTCCAGCAACTTTCTCAGTCAATTAATCATTTGGCTACATCCTTAGAGGAACAGAAAATACTACGGAAACGATTGACCTCAGACATTTCCCATGAACTGAGAACACCTTTGACCATATTACAAAGTCATATTGAAGCCATCCGAGATGGTATTTGGGAACCCACAGAAGAAAAGTTGAGCATATGCAAAAATGAAGTCGACCGATTGATTAAGCTAGTAGGGGAATTGCAGAATCTAACGGATATCGAAAAACATCAAATAGACTTACAGTTAGAGAACTGCCAATTATCTAAGGTCATTGATGAAGTGTTTGATGGATTCGCATATCAATTCCAACAAAAGCAGATTATGTTCAAGCGGGAGATTCAAGGGGATATCTATATGAATATAGACCCTGATAAAATGAAACAGATCATAATCAACCTCTTATCTAATGCATTGAAGTTTACTGATCCTGAGGGAAGTGTATCGGTATCATTAAAGGAAGAAGCAGATAGGATACGCCTAACAGTAGAAGACACTGGTATTGGAATAGAGAGTGAAGACATCCCTTATGTTTTTGAACGATTTTATCGAGGTGATCAATCCAGAAATAGAAGCACTGGTGGGGCTGGAATTGGATTAACCATTACAAGATCCCTAGTAGAGGCACATCAAGGGACGATATTTGTTGAAAGTGAAAAAAAGAAAGGGACAAAGTTTACAGTTATTTTGCCTCGATAAGTAGTTGGAGAAAGGAAATCCATAGAAATTTACTCCCTTCAGCACCAAGTGCTATTCTTTACAGATGATGGGTTTAATGATATGGAAGAAGTTTGATAGATACAAATAAATAAGTTATGATAGTATAGATATAGTTCCTCAATTTTTTTATTCTTTCTAGTATTTTAGTTCTAGAGAGAAACCAAAGATTATTTTACGGATGAGTTGACAGTAAGGGGGTTTTAACATATGAAAAAAATTGCATGGACTTTGATAATGATCTTGTTGTTAGTTACAATGGGTGGGACATTTTCATTTGCAGCAGAATTTGTCGAAGACCCAATCATTGAAAGAGCAAAAATTTTAGAGGTAGAAGAGCTTGAAGAAGGCTATGGAGAAGCGGGCCTTTTCTTCGAAAATATGATTGTGAGGTTAGAAATTACATCAGGGGACTATAAGGGACAAGAATTTGAAATTGTTCATAGTTTGTCTGGAAACTTATCCTATGACATTGATGTGAGCCCCGGCGACCGTGTGCTGATTACAATTGATGAAATAGATGGAGACGTAGCGGTTTATATTTCTGAATATGCAAGAGATACCTATATCTATATCGTGCTTGCTATTTTTATTGTACTACTGCTGCTACTTGGAGGCGTTAAGGGATTAAAAACAATCATCACTTTAATCATAACCATTGGGCTAATCATGAAAGTACTACTTCCTGGCTTATTAGCAGGATATAGTCCAATCTTATTAACAATCCTTATATCCTTTGTTGTAACAGTCCTTACAATTCTAATTGTAGGGGGAAATAATCGAAAAAGCTACGCTGCTATCATAGGGGTGCTTGGAGGCGTCTTCGCCGCTGGCATCATCGCTTATTTCGTAGGCACAAAGGTAAGGCTAACGGGATTATCCTCAGAGGAAGCCATGATGTTAATGTACATTCCCCAAGGAATTGATTTTGACTTTAGTGGGTTATTATTTGCTGGGATCATTATGGGAGCATTGGGAGCAGTAATGGATGTGGGTATGACAATTGCCTCTTCAATGGAAGAAATTAGATTAGCTAATCCTAGTTTATCCACAAAAAAATTGATTGTGGCAGGAATGAATGTAGGAAAGGATGTTATGGGAACCATGGCCAATACACTGATTTTGGCATATACCGGTAGCATGATCCCACTACTTCTATTGTTTACTGCATATGAAGATCCCTTCACAAGGATTATTAATTTAGACTTAATTGCCACAGAAGTGATCAGAGCCTTGGCTGGAAGTATCGGTTTGATCCTATGTATTCCATTGACAGCCCTAGTGGCAGGATTATTAAGGGAAAAGTTTGGTGATGATCAAGTAAAGGATCAAGGAAAGTAGTATATTGTGAAAAAATAGAAGTTGTTAATTGTAAGTAAAATAAAAAAGAAAACTCCCTAAGGAAAGATTAGGGAGTTTTGTTTTTTATTACCTTAATGATATTATCTAATTTTGCTTTTCGTTCCTTGTGTCACATTCCCTCTTTGGGTAGGATCTTGCATTTGACTTTGTTGCATTTCTTGTTGGACATTTTGAAGCTCTTGTTGTCCTACGGATTGAGAGTTTTGTAAATTTGTACTTGTATTAGGAGTTGTGTTTGTCATTCCTTGATTTGTTGTAGATTGCATTGATTGACCATTATTCATTCTTTGTTTGGCTGCTTGAATTTCAGTTTGGTCAATAGACTGAGAGTTATTTAAATTAAATTGATTACCATTGGTTGTTGACATAATGATATCCCTCCAAATTATTATATTATGAGTATTCGACTCATAATATTAGTATGAGCAGAAGTAGTCAGAATATTGCTTGTTATATAAATACTTATATGTAAAAATAAGTTAAAAATAAGTTAAAAAGAGATTTATTACACGAAATATTGTTCTTTGATAACACAGAATATGGATAAGTGCTTATTGAGCCTATATTGCCCAAGGCTTTCCAGTATCCTGTGTTCCAAATATATATTAAGAGTAAAGTGAATCGTAATCATTCTAAGGAAAATTTTTCATCGTATCATTATACGAAAATAATAGTGAGTATTACTGGATATTGGGTATTATTTAAATATATCCAGTTTTTTTCTACAAAAAAAAGAATGATATATGAAACATTATTTGAATTAAAAAATATAAGGAGGTATTATTATGTCAGAAAAAATTATACCAAGATGGGAATGGAGAACTTTTGCAAATGAATTTGGTGAAGCAGAGGAAAGAATAAAGAAACATGAAAGAGGAAATCTCAAATTTAGTGAAGAGAAGTACATCCTATCAAAGGGGAGTAATGAGAATACCAAGTTTAGAGATGATTTAATGGATATTAAATCGCTACAGGAAGTCAATCAGGACTCATTAGAGCAATGGTATCCCACAATGAAAGACACATTTCCAATGACAAAAGAAAAAATAGCAGTATTGTTTACAGATTACTTTAAAGCACCAGTTCCACAGTTTAAAAAAGAAGCCTATACTTTCGAAGCGTTTTTAGAAGAATTGATAAAACCTTGTGATGAATTAGAGGTAGTTGATGTTAAGAAAGAAAGACACATTTATGTGATTAATATGGCAGTTGTTGAAATTGCTGAAGCTCAATTTAATGGGATTCCAATGAGAACCATTTGTGTTGAACATGCTGATCCAGATAATGTAATGAAAATCGTTCGAGAATTAGGTCTAGAAGGTTTTGAAAATATAAACTATATTACAGCAATGAAAAAAGCCGTTGGTCTAGAATAAGAAGATTAAGGAGGATATCATGAATATAAAAGCGATAATTGATGTCGGAACCAATTCAATTAAGTTCCATATAGCAGAACTTACTTCAAATGGGAAAATAAAAACAATTTTAGATGAAAATAACATTGCTAGAATAGGAGAAGGACTGAGAGAAACTGGTGTGTTAAGCCCAGAGGCAATGAAAAGAAATACTGAGGCAATAACAGAATTTGTGAATAAAGCCAAAGAATTAAATGTCGATGAGTTCATAGGCGTAGGAACCATGGCCCTACGTACAGCGAAAAATAGTGATGAATTTGTAAAAATGGTTAAGGATGCTAATGGGGTTGAGATTAAAGTCATAACTGGAGACGAAGAAGCGCGCCTTTCTTATTTGGCAGTTCTATCGGGATTAGATTTACAAGAGGGAGAGTTAGCCATTTTTGACACTGGTGGAGGAAGTACGGAGTTTATATTTGGAAGTGGAAAAGAAATTAGCAAGAAATTTAGTGTTAATTTAGGATCTCTTACCATTAGTGAAAACGTTCTCAAAACAGATCCAGCAACAGAAGAAGAAATAAGTAAAGCTCTTGAAGAAATTCATAAGACATTTGAGGCACATGGTGCCAGTGGTAAAGTGACTCAATTGGTAGGTATGGGTGGTACAGTTACCAGTATTGGAGCTGTAAAACATAAAATGTCTAAGTATGATCCTGATATTATTCAAGGGTCAAAACTTGAATTAAGTGAAGTTGAAGAACAAATTAAAATGTATGGATCTAAAACAAACGAAGAGCGTCAGCAAATTGTAGGATTACAGCCAAAACGAGCAGAAGTTATTTTAGCAGGTGCTTGTATATTAAAAGTAATAATGGAAAGAATGTCCATGGATCATCTGACGATAAGTGATAGAGGGTTAAGGCATGGATTGGCATATGATTTGTTTAAATAACTAAACTCATAAGTACTTTGAGGACAAGATAGCCCTATTCTCTGTTCAGGCATATGAGGTGGCAAAGCATTTAATAAACCACAATATAAAACCTGTAATTTAATTAACTCTACTAAATTATAAGGAGGCGTTAATATGAAAAAGCGTAAACTTATTTGGTTTATAGCCATAGCTCTTGTACTCACTGTGACACTAGTTGCATGTACAGGAAATAATGGAGAAGCCCCAACTGTAAGTGACACATTTCCAGACAAACCAATCACAATCGTTAACTACGTAGCTCCAGGAGGAGCCATGGACGTAACGACAAGGAAATTTGTAGAAATAGCTGGTAAATATACTGATGCAACCTTTGTTGTAGAAAATAGAACCGGTGCAGGTGGCTTGATTGCACAGGATTATGTATTAGGGCAGGCAGCAGATGGATATAGAATTTTTGCTGCTACGACTTCAAATATATCGACAGTTATCTCTGGAGGACATGATGTAGATCGATATATTTGGGGATTTGATTGGATTTCCATGATCATGAGAGATCCAGAAAGCGTTATTACCAACTCACAAAATCCGTTAAATGACTTTATGGATATTGTAGAAGATGCCATTGCTAAAGATGGAGAACAAATTTGGGTAGGGCCATCTGCTGGTGGATTTGACCATGTTATGGCTATGAAGGTATGGGATGCCTTTGGTATCGAGGCTGTTTGGATTCCCTTTGAATCAGGGCCATTAGCTATGAATGCTTTGCTAGGCGGTCAGGGTGTAGCCTATGTAGGAAATCCTAGAGATGTAATGGGTAGACCAGACTTAATCAACGCTGTCATCGCTAGTGATGAAAGGTTACCGCAGCATCCTGATGTAACAACATTTGGAGAGCTTGGACATCCTGAACTAGATGATGAGATTATGTGGAGAGGATTTGCTGTTAAAAAAGGAACCCCCCAAGAGGCTATAGACTGGTTTAGTGATATTGCACAACAAGTTACAGAAGATGAAGAGTGGATACAGTTTTTCTATGAATCATCTATAGAAGCAACCAACTATGGACAAGAACAATTTGAAGAAATCATTCAAAGAGACATTGATGATCATATCTACTATTTAACAAAATTTGGGATACTATAACAATTCTTATTTAACTCTTAAGTGGAGTCTTATCTGAAGTGTAATTGGATTATCATATAGGCTCCACTTAAGATTAATATGAAGGGGGGAGAAGAAATTGCAAAATACCTCATTCTTTGGCAATATGCAATGGTATCATTTTATTATCTTATTGGTTTTAGTTCAGATCATTATTGGTTTGATAACAGCCAAATCTAAGTATCGCAATTATGTTGGACAAATATTGGTTACAACAACTGTTGCAACGATGTCTGTGATTTACTATTTACTATCAACCCAGTTTCCGACTAGGGGTGCCACGTCAAGAGGATCAACAGCAGCTACAGTGCCAAGACTATGGATTATGTTAATTATACCCACATGTATCATTTTTTTAATAGGTATATTTAGAAGAAAAGAAGAACCAGATGAACCATTTGGACGTATGGATATTGTCTTTGGGACTGTTGCCCTACTGGTGATAAGTATATTATCATTTGAGTATATCGGATATTATCTAGCTTCAGCTCTTTTCTTAGGGTTTTGTATGTACTTGTTAGGATATCGAAAATTAAAAGTGGTAGGTATTATTTCTGTCACCTGGGTTATTTTCACTTATTTTGTTTTTCATAGAATTTTGTATGTACCCTTACCAGTTGGAAAATTATTTGAGCTATTTATTTAGTAAGTCAGAGGGGAGTGATTGCATATGGAACTTATTACTAATTTGCTTGAAGGGACTAGGCCACTTATCGCATTACAACCACTGCTTCTGATTGCATTAGGAGTTGTAAGTGGTATTTTAGCAGGCGCAACACCAGGAATCTCACCATCTATGGCTGTTGCATTATTTTTACCATTTACATTCACAATGTCACCTTCACTGGCGCTTATATTGTTAACCTCAATCTATGTTTCTTCAAATTTTGGAGGATCGATTACAGCAATAACAATTAACACCCCAGGAACACCTTCTGCAGTTGTGACAGCCTTTGATGGTTATCCATTGACTCAAAAAGGAGAAGCAGGGAAAGCTTTAGGTGTATCTCTGGTCTCATCAACTGTTGGGGGATTAATCGGAACCGTTATTTTAATTCTTTTCGCTGTTCCATTATCTAGAGTTGCCCTTAACTTCTGGCCATCAGAATATTTTGCTTTAGCCATATTAGGCCTGGCTACAGTAGCTACATTAGGAGGCTCTAACTGGAAAAAGGCTTTGGTTGCTGTTTTATTTGGTCTACTACTCAATACAATAGGACTAGACCCCATAACAGGAGTCAATCGATATACATTTGGTATTGTACGTCTTTTTGATGGATTTACTTTTATTCCAGTATTAATTGGACTATTTGCACTAAGTGAGGTTTTCCATAAGATAGAAGAATATAAATTTGGTAAGGTAAATAACAAGAAAGTTGAGTTTATTTGGCCATCAATTTTAGATTATTGGAAGTTGAAGTATAATATTATCAGATCCTCTTTACTTGGAACAATTATTGGCATTTTTCCAGGGGCAGGGGGTACGATTGCTTCATTCATTGCATACGATGTTGAAAAGCGCCTCAGCAAAAATCCAGAGTTGTTTGGAAAAGGTAGCACTGAAGGTGTTGCTGCAGCGGAAGCTTCTAATAGTAGTTCTGTAGGTGGAGCCCTTGTTCCATTGCTTACATTGGGTATTCCAGGTAGTGCAACTGCTGCTGTGTTAATCAGTGCACTGATGATCCATGATTTACAGCCAGGACCCGAACTTTTCACAAGAAATCCTGAAGTTGTTTACGGTCTTTTCGGAAGTTTATTTATCACTAATTTGTTTATGCTTGTGATCGGTTTAGCTGGAAGCAGACTATGGATTAAGGTAACTTTAATCCCCAAAAATATTCTTTTTCCTATGATATTTGCTTTTTCAATTGTTGGTAGTTATTCAGTCAAGTATTCAACCTTCGATGTTTGGACTTGTATCGCATTTGGCTTGATTGGTTGGGCTTTTAAGAGATATGGATTTCCACTATCTCCTGTTGTATTGGGACTCGTACTTGGAAGAATGGCAGAAATGAACTTCAGACAAGCAGTGATGTATGGGGGCTACTCCATGTTCTTTGTTAGACCTGTTTCTCTAATTATGTTAATAATAGCAGCTCTTTCAGTTTTGATTCCAATTCTTCAAGGGAAGAAAAGGAAACCCCAAAAACCAGAGCCGCTTGAATAAGCTATTTTGACTTAATCAGTGTAGAAATGTAGAAGAAAGTTGTCTCTTGATTTCGTCTTAAGAGAAGAAGGAAAGCTTTCTGTAGGCAATAAAAGTGAATTAAAACAAAGACACGAATATGATATTCATCATTTACGTGTCTTTTTGTTATGCAGAGGTAAGTAACAATGGCATATCCACTGTGAATCTAAAAATAAAATGAACAAAGCTTAATCACCTTATAACAGCTCCTGCATAATATATAGTGCACCTAAGGAAAGGAGGGTCAATAATGATCAGAGTAGCAAAGCAGGGAGTTAGAAGAGAAAGCATCGAAGCTGAAGGGACATGTAGACCACCAGTACCACCCCAAAGACCTTGTCCGCAATTACCAGGGACTTTACTCAGAATTTTTATTCCAGCGGGAGCTGTAATCAATCTATTGAATCTAATCGAAATCACTTCACCCAGTGGCATTTGTCTAATTGTCAGATTGCCGTTTCTAGGAGGTTTATTAGGTGGTAAAAAGCATACTTTAGATAGTTTTGTAAGTGCCATAGAAACAGCTGGAGGAACAGTAGAAGTTGTAGAAGAATAAATAAAACCTGACTTCGGAACATCATTCATAATAAAAAGTGCTGAAGCCATCTGTTTACAGAGGTTTCAGTACTTTTTATTTTTGTTTTGCACTCACTACATCTTTTTAATTATATTGGAGATTTCATTACTCAGTAGAACATTCTTTTCAATTTTAAATATGTCTTGGTTTATTTTGCTCTTAAATAATTTGTCTGAGATCATATATAATTTGTCTACTTTGTAATCAATCTCATCTATAACAAACCCTTCTAGACCATTGATTATTTCATGGGTAGATATTTCAACGTTTTTCTCTTCTAATTTATACTCTAATACTCTCTGGATGACTAAGGCCAAATAACAAATTAAAAAATGTGACCGGATTCTTCGTTCTTTAAAGTGATACACAGGTCTTGCTTTTAAATTTGTTTTTAATATTCTGAAGGACTCTTCAATTTTATACAGGGATTTATAAGCCACCATTATATCTGCTGGATTCATCTCTACTTTATTGGTAACGATGTAAAAATATCCGAAATTCTCTTGTTCTTGTTTAATTTTTTCTTCATCGATCTCAATGTTTATTTTCTCTTTAGGATTATCAACAGCTTTGTAATACTTGCTTTTAGATTTAGTTGTTGAATTAATTGTAAAATCTTTTATATTTTTTTTCGCTCTTTCAAGCATTTTATCTTGTTTAAACATCTCCCGTTCTTTGTAGACATCTGAATATTTTTTTATGATTAATTCATCATAGGTTTCATCATTGTGACTCACTTTTCTTTTACTGGTGATATAGCCGCTTTTATATTTAGCCTCGGCTTTAGAAGTGATGTTCCAAGATGAATTGAATTTCTTCTCTTTTAGATCTTTAGGCACTGCACTGCCCTTAGAACCTACAATGTAGTTAAGCCCTTTGCCACGGATCATTTCTAAGTTAGCCCTTGAATTTAAGCCTCTGTCAGCAACGATAATAATTTCTTTTATGGTGTAATTATTTAATATATCGTCAATGACCTCTTCCATGGTATGTAATTCATGTTTGTTGCCTTTGAAAAGCCTATAGGAAATAGGGATGCCATTTGTGTCTATTAATAAACCCATAACCACTTGTGTTTCATTTCTTTTATTATCCTTACTCATGCCTCTTTCTCTAAAACCGTCTTCATCAAAAGACTCAAAGTAATAGGTTGTGCAGTCATAAAAGGCTAAAGATATATTTCTTTCTGGAACAATCTTTTCCATATGTTTATTGAGATGTTTGAAAAGTTTGTTTTCATTCATTTCAAAATTACTATCATAAGACGTTATTAGTTCTTCTAATTCGTGAGAGGTATTGTTTATGTTAGTTTCTAATATTTTTTTAGCCTCTGAATCAACGGTATCTAAGAGAATCTCCATATCGTTTATGACTTGAATGCCATCTTGTAACGCTTTAGATTTATGTTTATTAAATCCAGAAAAAACATCCAAAGAGGAATAAATATTATCGTTATTTACAAAATTAAAATCATACAGGAAATCATCCTTTCTAGTAGCTACTTCAAGCTTACTAGAAGGATTGAATAATCTACCAAGTACTTGATAGAACATCATATCGCTAAAAGAATAATCAAGTTTAGAGTCTTTGACCATCTTAGAAAAGAAACTTTGTAATTTCAATTGGTTAAAGATTTCTAAGTATGGTAGATAGCCAATATTTTTATGCTTAAGAGAAAGCTTATCTTTTGACATGGATACAATAAAATCTTCAAAGTTTTCAAATCCTCGAGAAGCTTCATCTAGTCTAATCATTTCTTTTAGCTCAGCTTCAGCTTGCACAAGAGCTTTCTTACCTGATTTAGAATCCAAATCATGAGTACCAAAACCTTTAATCTGAATTTTTTTTGATTTCTTAGTTTCAGGATCTCTAATCCCCTTAGCAATTGATATGAAATACTTACCATTTGGTCTTTTAGATTTACTAATATACATGCACAATCCCTCCATAAAATCCCTCTAACTACATTATACATCATATTATTCACCACGACAAGTCGTGGGCGTAAATAAACAAAAAAATAATGAGAAATGTTCAAATTTAAACATTTACTCATCATTTGTTCTGAATTTATGTTCTGAAGTCAGGTTTATTAGGTGGTAAAAAGCATACTTTAGATAGTTTTGTAAGTGCCATAGAAACAGCTGGAGGAACAGTAGAAGTTGTAGAAGAATAAATAAAAGGTGGTTCTTTTTGAACCACCTTTTTAAACGTGTATGGATAATTCTTACTGATTACTCTGAATCAATTTTTGAAATCATTTGATTCACCACTTCTAAAGCATTCCATAGCTCTTTTAAGTCATCTTCATCAAAGATGGTAAGCTTCTGTTTCAATTCTGCTGCAAGCAATTTCTTATACTGATCAAAAAATAACTTCCCCTCTTCCGTTAGCACAATATAGACTACCCTACGATCTTCATGAGAACGGATACGTGTCACCATTTGTTTTATGATTAGGTGATCGATCAAGGTTGTCACATTAGGCTTTGAAATGGACAATCTCTTGCTAATGTCAGACATGGTTAATCTTTTGGCTTCATTTAACATAACAATGACATGAAAGTGAGATGGGGTTAAATCTGTATGTTCCAGATTTAGATTAGGTCGAAATAACTTTTTTCGAAACAATGGAAATAGAGTAAGAAGCTGGTCAACAACATATTCTAGATTGTTCTTGTTCATGGTATTTCACTCCCGTTTAATAAATGGTTTACTCATAAAGACACATCATTGTCAATAAAAAAACTGGGATCAGAGAGGATTTTAGTAATGAATTAAAGACAACATGTAATGAAATGATAAAAAACCATAAATGAATTGACTTTTATTATTAAGGTGCTATAATAGTTATGTTAATATAACTATTATGTTGTTTATTAAACCATAAATTAAACTATGTGTCAATGTGTGTATTGATAGGAATTGGAGGATATTGTAATGAATCAAACAAAACAATTAGGAGAAGGAAGCGTTCTGAAGCTACTATTAAAGTTTTCCATTCCAGCCATCGTTGGTATGTTAGTGAATGCATTATATAATGTAGTTGATAGAATATTTATTGGAAATGCCGTTGGTTCATTAGGACTAGCTGGGCTGACAGTTACTTTTCCCATTATGCTAATGATGATGGCCTTTGGGGTTTTAGTTGCAATGGGTGGAAATGCACTAATGTCAATTAAATTAGGTGAGGATAAAAAAGAGGACGCAGAACAAATTTTGGGAAATGCAACTACCTTATTAATTGGGATGGCTTTAGTGATTACAGTTGTTGGATTGATTTTTATTGATCCCATTTTACAATTTTTAGGGGCAAGTGTAGATGTATTTCCCTACGCAAAGGCGTATATTACAATTATATTATACGGAACTGTCTTCCAAGCGATTGGTTTTGGGTTGAATAACTTTATTAGAGGAGAAGGAAACCCTAAAATAGCCATGCTAACGATGCTAATAGGTGCAATTACAAATATTATTTTGGATTATATTTTTATTATAAGGTTCGGATGGGGTGTAGAGGGTGCGGCCTGGGCAACACTCATCGCAAAACTAGTATCTGCTATTTGGGTATTATACTACTTCTTAGGAGGCACAAGTGTTGTCAAGATTAAAAAGAAAAACCTTAAGCTAGAATTGAATATTGTGAAGGGGATTTTCGCTATTGGATTGGCTCCCTTTGCAATGCAATTTGCTGCTACTTTCTTAAATATTATTTTAAATAATAGTTTGAACTATTATGGAGGAGATTTAGCGATTTCTGGTATGGGAATTATTTATAGTATAATGACATTACTTTTAATGCCTGTTATTGGAATCAGCCAAGGTGTGCAACCAATTATCGGATTTAATTATGGTGCTAAGAAATTTAACCGTGTTAAAGAAGCACTACTATGGGCAATTTTAATGGCTACAATTATTGTAGTTACTGGATTTATTAGTATTAGAGCTTTCCCACATCAGCTGGTTTCTTTGTTTAATCCAGAGGATCTGGAACTCATAGAATTTGCAAGTCATGCATTGAAGATATTCTTATTCTTTCTTCCTATCATTGGATTCCAAATAATAGGAGCCAATTATTTTCAGGCGGTAGGAAAGCCAAAGCAAGCGATGATATTGAGCTTGTCTAGGCAAGTGTTAATTCTAATCCCAGCCCTATTAATTTTACCAAGATTTTATGGGTTGAATGGTGTATTTATGGCAGCCCCGTTGGCTGATTTAGTCGCCTCAATTATAACAGGGCTATGGCTAATGAAGGAACTCCAAGGGTTAGACGCAGCACACTTTCATAATCCGTTAATGGAGAGTTAATGAAGAATGAAATATAGATGAGCAACTCAAAATTACTTATCTATAATAAAATCATATAGATCATTACAAAAGGGTGTCTTCAATTATAGACACCCTTTTGTAATGGTCTTCACTCCTTAAGGATACACTTCATATAATAGTAATAAAGGAGTCTTAACTTGTAGGGAAGTAGGAGGAGGATCATGGGAAAAAAAGCTGGAGTTGGCCTAGATGCAACGACAATTGCTCTTTTTGTGTTTATTATTTCAATATTTGGTGCTAAACTAACGGGACCTAATAAGACTGCATTGATAGGTGCGTGGATTGCGGTTTTAGGAGACGTGCTACAAGCTCTGGGAGAAACAGAGGAATTTTTTGAAGAAAAATCAAAATGCAAAAAAAAGGAAGTTGAGTCAATTAAACAACACATGAATCTTTTGCAAAGACGATTAGATGAGCTTGAATAATATGCCAATAAAATGATGTTGACCGTAAGAAACAGACGGCTAAATTGAGTGGTTTCTATATAAATTCATTCTTTATGGTCACTCACTTAAATATTTTGGTCAGACTCCAGAGAGCAAGCTATTTTAAGCAATAGAGTTGGGTTATTCCTAGCTCTATTTTTATTGGAATAAATATTGCTAATTTCACAAATAATAAACTTGATGTTCATAGTAAATTGTGAGGAGGTGCGATGTATGAAGATTAATAATAGCATAGGATGTACAGTTGATGAATGTAGGTTTCATGCCAAAAAAGAATCATTTTGTAGTTTGGATCATATTAATGTTGTTAAACATGAGAAGAGTGCCAGAAACCAAGAGGCGACTGACTGTGGAAGCTTTAAACTAGAAGGATAAGGATGAGAAAATAACTAGTTGTTAAAAACTTAAAGTGAGCTTACGAAAGGACATCTAAATTATAGATGTCCTTTTCAGTTAAGAAGTTGTTAAAAAATTATTGACAGTTTTAGGAGAGATATGATAATATTTAATTATTGATAACGGTTATCAATCTACTTATTTGATTATTTTTATCCTACATAATAATAGATCATGAAATGGCTTGAATTATATCGTCTAGATTATCAAAGGGGGAGGAACATGATAAACCATTGTTATTGCCAACTTCAGAACAAGGATCAGTTTGTTAAATGGGTAATTCAGCAGCTCGGACCTGTTCTACTGGGAGTGAAACCTGCAGAAATCCTCAGCTTTCCTACAAACATATATGAAACAAATAATCATGTGGAATCAATTAAGCATTTATTTGAGTCTAGCCATAAAATAAGCTGTAAAGAATTTTATACACCCAATGGGTGCATGAAAATCTTTTTTTACAATATCAAGAGTTTGGATAATACATTAATGGAATTAAGGAACCTAAAGTTTTTAAAAGGTCTAGGATATTCACATGACTATCAAATGGATCTATATTTAGATTTAATAATAGAAAAGCTACAAAAGGGAGAAATGCCCCATGAAATTGGCATATTTTTAGGATATCCACTAAAGGATGTACTGGGGTTTATTGGGCATCCGTCATTGAAGCTGACAAAAGTTAATGGATGGCGAATCTATGGGAATCCCCAAGTATCTGATCTAAAATGCCAACAAATATTGGCGGCGAAACAGCAAATTAAGAGGCAACTGGAAACCCTAGAAATAGAAAATGTTGTTGCAGCTGTTTCCTAAAGGGGCTTTGTTAGCCATTAATTGATAATGAGAATCAATTTCATATACAACGAGAAGGGGGATGGGATATAGGATGAAGGAGATCACGGATTCTTTTCAAAAGAATGACGAAGAAAAGACAGAGAAAAGCTGTAGTTGTTCAGAATGCAACTGTTATAAAACAGGGGCTTGTGGTTGTGCAAAAAATTAAATTAGAGGGGGGTTATTAAAATGAAAAAAATCACAGTAATTTATTGGAGTGGAACGGGGAATACAGAAATGATGGCTGAAGCTATTGCAGAAGGAGCAAAAAGTAATGGTGCAGAGGTCAATTTACTTAATGTAGCTAATGCGACCAAGGAAGATGTATTTAATGCTGACGCAGTGGCATTGGGTTGTTCATCTATGGGAGCTGAAGTATTAGAGGAAGAGGAAATGGAACCATTTGTTGAATCTTTAATGGATGAAAGGTTAAAAGGAAAGCCCGTAGCTCTATTTGGCTCCTACGATTGGGGTGATGGAGAGTGGATGAGAGACTGGGATGGCAGAATGAAGGAATATGGAGCAGACTTAGTAAGAGAAGGTCTTATTATTCAGTTAACACCAGAGGACGAAGGGCTTGAAGAATGCAGACAATTGGGAAAAAAATTAGTAGAAGGATAAAACGTAATTTAATATAGATAATTTGAAGGAACAGAGAACGAGCAAATCACTGTTCCTTTTTCTTTTAAGAATAAAAAAATTAATCTTCAGAGCTGAATAGATAAAATATGGATTGACAATTAAAATTGACGCTGATATAATCAAATCAAAATTGAATACTAAATCTATTGGTACAATCGTATGTATAAGATTGCTTAAAAAGGAAGTTCGGTGTAATTCCGACATGGTCCCGCCACTGTAATGGATAAAATTTTGCGAATACCACTGTGTTATAAACATGGGAAGGTGTAAAATTTGTTATTCCTAAGTCAGGAGACTTGCCAATGAAAACAACGCTGTTTATAACTCACGAGGATGAGGAGGTGTTATTTGGAAGTAGAATATAATGTGTTCTACTATACTTAATAATACGCTTTCTATGATTAGAAAGTTTTTTTATTGTGGAGAACTCATGATATAATAACTCAGCAAATTTTTGCTGAGTTATTTTTTATTGCATCCTTTATATTGAGTTTGTGAAATATTTGTTTACATGTTTCTATATAATGGTTATAATATATACAGCAAAAGTAAAAGCAAATGACATGCATTATCAACGAGATTGTTGAACAAATGGATTTAGAGTAAGCTATTATAGATTTTAAAAGGTAAAAGGTGCTGAATTGATAAAGAGGTATGAAATGGATAAGAATTAATCGTTTTGAGATTTTGAAGATTTCAAAGCGTATATAGGAGGTACATGAGGTTGCTTAATTACATAGTAAAACGCTTGTTACAATTAATTCCCATTATGCTGGGGGTAAGCTTTTTAACCTTTGGATTAATGCATATATCTCCTAGTGATCCAGCTACCATGAAGTTATCGGCACAGGGGATCGCTGTTTCACAGGAAATAATAGAAAAAACAAGAATAGATATGGGATTAGATAAACCATTTATTGTACAGTACTTGATTTGGCTCAAAAATTTTTTGTTAGGGGATATGGGAAAATCTTATGTCGATCATTTACCAGTCATAGAAAAATTGATGAAGGCTATGCCATCAACGATTCTTCTATCAGCTAGTGCTATGACTGTTACCTTGGCAATTTCTATTCCTCTGGGGATCATTGCCGCAGCTAGACAGAATAAGCTATCGGACTATATCATACGGTGTATTACTTTTATTGGCATATCGACACCCAATTTTTTGCTATCATTATTCTTAATTTATTTTTTTGCTTTGCGTTTAAACTGGATTTCAGTCTTGCCTCAAGAAACCATGACAGGGTTGATTCTTCCGACTGCTACCCTGTCCATAGCCATGGCATCTAAATATATTCGACAGGTTAGGGCAGTTGTATTGGAGGAATTAAAAAAAGATTACGTGATGGGGGCTCAATCTAGAGGCGTTAAAGGTACGGTTATTTTATATAAAAATGTGTTACATAACTCCATGATTACAATCGTAACATTAATAGGATTATCAATTGGTTCCTTACTTGGTGGAACGGTTGTAGTAGAAACCATATTTCAGTTGCCAGGGCTGGGAAAATTGGCAATAGATGCAATTGGAGTTAGAGATTATCCAGTTGTGCAGGGTTTTGTTGTTTGGATGGCACTGATTTATGTGATGGTGAATTTAATCACAGATATATCATACTGGCTATTAGATCCCAGGACCTATAGCAGTTAGGAGGGAATAGATGCATATAACAGAAAATATGAATGCCTTATGGCTGAGGAAGAGGAAAGCCAAGCTAAATCCAGTGGCTATCAGGTTTTATATATTATTAGGGCTTGCTATCATTATGGTTTTAATCAGTTTGCTGGCACCCTATATTACACCTAATGATCCATATGCAACAGATATAAAGTTTAGGAGACTTCCTCCCTCGGAGCATTTTCTCTTTGGAACAGATGGTCATGGCAGGTGTATTCTTTCTAGGGTTTTGGTAGGAGCTAGAACCTCTATTTTTGCAGCTTTGTCATTGGTGGTCGGTACCTTTGTAGTGGGGACGATGATTGGGTGTTTTTCTGGATACTATGGCGGTGTCATTGATACTATTTTTATGAGATTGGCGGATATTTTGCTAGCCTTTCCAGATATTATTTTGGCCATTGCTGTGGCTGGGATTTTGGGTGGAGGATTAACAAACGCCATGCTGGCTTTAGCTCTGACTGGGTGGACTCAATATGCACGACTAGCAAGAAGCAATGTATTAGCCATTCGAGAAGAGACCTTTGTACAAGCCTCAAGGCTAGGTGGAAATAGTAACATGAGAATTATATTTCGACATATACTGCCAAACATAATGGGCCCCCTAGTGGTAACGGCTTCTTTGCAAATTGGGGGTATGATGATGGGGATTGCTGGCCTTTCATTTTTGGGATTAGGTGTTCAGGTACCCCAAGCAGAGTGGGGGTCAATGATAAGCGAAGGAAGAAGTTATTTGCAAATCGCCCCATGGACAGTCCTTTACCCAGGTGTGGTGATGATGATGACCATTATATTGTTTAATCTTTTGGGAGATGCCCTACGGGATTTATTAGACCCAAAAGGACAAGGAGAAATATTTAATAAAAATCAAGATAGATGAGGAGAATGAAAATGAAGAAGAAATTAGTCGTGTTATTGGTATGTATGTTTTTAGCCTCTCTGCTGACAGCCTGCATAGGAGGAAATGAAACCCAGGGAACAACTACAGATGGCAACAATGGACAAGAATCTTCAACTGAAGAAAAGATTTTGACTTTTGGTAGTACAGAATCAACAACATCCCTAGATCCCCATATGGATTGGAATGGTTGGTATGGTGTTAGGTATGGTATAACTGAAACCTTATTTAAATTAAATGACTCCTTAGTACCTGAACCATGGTTAGCGGAAAGCTATGAGAATATTGACGGGCTAACATGGAAGATCATCTTAAAGGACAATGTTTTTTTCACAAATGGCGAAGCTGTCACTGCCCATAAAGTAGTGGAAAATATGCAACGTTTTGGTGAGGTCAACTATCGTGCTGCTGTTTTTGCAACAGCAAGCTATACAGTAGAAGATGATTTAACAATACTGATTAAAACAGAAGCACCCTATGCTACTTTAATCAACGATCTTTCTGATCCCTATGCATCCATTATTGATTTGGCCACAACAGAGGATAGAGAAACACATCCTATTGGAACAGGACCCTATATATCTGTTGAATTTTTGCCTGACGAATCTGTTACTTTGGAAAAAAATCAAAGTTATTGGGATGGAACACCTAAGTTGGACAAAGTATATGTGAAAAAGATTTCTGACATGGATACATTAGCCATGGCATTACAATCTGGTGAAATTGACGTTGCTCATAATATTACATCGGATACCGTAGAATTATTTAAAGACACATCAAAATATACAGTGTCCCAGGTGGAGACTTCTCGTGCGTACATGCTCTATTACAATTTAGAGACACTTCCAGATGAAGCGGTTCGAAAAGCGATTTCAATGGCAATTGATAAAGAGTCTATCTGCACATATTTATTAAATAATTCAGCAACCCCTGCGGTAGGCGCCTTCCCTGATCGTATGGTCTATGGTGGAAGTAATCTTAAGGGTGTGGCATATGACTCTGAAGGTGCAAAAGCAATATTAGAACAAGCTGGTTATAGAGATTTAAATGGAGATGGGATCAGGGAAAAGGATGGAGAACCTCTTTCAATTAATCTAGTTCTCTATAGAAGATTATCACAAGAGGATATTGCTACTGAAATGCAATCTGCATTAAAGCAAATAGGGATAGATGTTAATGTGACGGTATTTGATAATACAGAGTATTTCAAAACAGGAGAATTTGATATTGGAATGTATTGTATCGTAACGAGTCCAACAGGTGATTCGGATGCATTTTTAAATATGACAATGAGAACTGGAATGGATAATAATTTTGGAGGATATAGTCATTCCAAAGTAGATGATTTACTGGAACAATTACAACAAGAATACGATCCAGATAAACGGGCAGAATTGACTATTGAAATTCAACAGCTGGTTTTAGATGATTACGCTTATGATTTTATTGGATTTAATAATATGACGATGATTATGAAAAAGAATGTAACGGGATTTAAAGCACATCCTACAGATTATTACCAATTAAACGTAAATTCCGATATTCAATAATAGCTTGTATGTTTTATTGAAAATCCTTCAGGGGGAAATGGCATTGGAAAGTTTATTGCAAATTAAGGATTTAACTGTGGGTTATGGAAACATAGAGATTGTAAAGGATATAAATTTTACCCTTAAGAGGGGAGAAATATTAGGAATCGTTGGAGAAAGCGGATGTGGTAAAAGTACCCTTCTTAAAGCGATCATGCAGCTTTCTGGCACGGGTGTGGTGACGAAAAAAGGAAGTATACTATTCGAGGGAACAGACATGTTATCCATTTCAAAGGAAGAATTAAGACGAATTAGAGGAAATAGACTAGGAGTTGTTTTTCAAAATCCTGGTGGATCATTGAATCCTTTACGTAAAATAAAGCATCAGTTTATAGAGACAATGCAAAGTCATCGAAAGATCAATAAGAAGGAGGCATATAAAAGTATATTAAATATACTTAGTAGGCTGGATTTGGAGGATGGAGAACGGATTTTAAATAGTTTTCCATTTGAATTGAGTGGGGGGATGAATCAGAGGGTGGCCATTGCTTTGGCCATGATTATGGAACCGGAATTGATTTTGGCAGATGAACCCACCAGTGCATTGGATGTTACGGTACAGGTACAAGTAGTAGAGGAATTACTAAAACTGCGGGAACGGTTCTTTACTTCAATCATAATGATTACCCACAATATGGGTGTTGTTGCAAAAATAGCAGACAAAATCGGTGTCATGTATGCAGGAGAGATGGTGGAATATGGAGAGAAAAATCAAATTTTGGAGACTCCAATACACCCCTATACCAAGGCATTGCTTGCTGCCATTCCCAAAATTGATGGGAAGATGCCTCAAGGACTTCCAGGAAGACCTTTTGTTTTTGGAGAATCACATAAAGGCTGTCGTTTTCTATCAAGATGCAATTGTTTTTCGAAGGAATGTCAAGAAAAAACAAATCATGTAAGCTTTGTTGAAAAAGAGCACTGGTCAACCTGTATAAAACTAGATGGAGTGAAGTCATATGGATATTCCAGTATTAGAAGTTCGTAATATAAAGAAAACATTCAAAAAAGGGAAATATACAGTAACTGCAGTAGATGGTATTAGTTTTAAAATGATGCCAGGTGAGGTACTTGGTCTTGTTGGGGAAAGTGGCAGTGGCAAAAGCACAATAGCAAAGTTAATCACCCATTTACAGTCTATAGATGAGGGGCAAATCATTTTCAATGGAGAAGATATTTCCCATGTAAGCAGAAAGAAAATGATAAGTATTTATAAAGAGATGCAGATGGTTTTTCAAGATCCAGTGGGTTCCTTTGATCCTCGTATGAAAATTGGAGATTCCATAAGGGAAGTATTATGTCGTCTCTGCTATAGTCAGGGAAAACTTGATAAAATAAAAGTAGAAGAAGTTGTGGAAACCCTATTAAATCAAGTGGGTCTTAAGCCTGAATATGCAGAAAGATATCCCTATGAATTAAGTGGAGGCCAATGTCAAAGAGCTGCCATAGCCAGGGCAATTGCAGTACACCCTAAATTACTCATCTGTGATGAAGTCACCAGTGCATTGGATGTTTCAGCACAGGCACAGATCGTGGAACTCCTTATTTCTTTAGGAAAACAGCTGGATATGGCAATTTTATTTATATCCCATGATTTATCACTTGTCAGCTGTATTTGTGACAAAGTCTGTGTACTATATAAAGGAGAACAAGTTGAATATCGAGAGACAAAGAAAGTAATCAGAACCCCAGATCATCCCTACACAAAAAAACTATTATCCTCTGCTTTGTATATGGATAAGATGAATGTATGAATCCATGATAAATAAAATCAAATATTTCTTAAGAGTAAAACATTTAATAGGAGATGAAGAGATACAGGGGACACTACCATCTAGTAAGTTTGCATATCAATTGTATAACTCATTTGCTTGGCCTGCTGCTGTAGAGGGGTGGTTTATCTATCTGATTTCTTCAATCGATTTGATTATGATAGGTTCATTAGGGGCTGATGCAATTGCTGCCACAGGTATTATCGGTCAGCCGCGTATGATTTTTTTGTCCGCAAGTCGATCACTTGGCGTATCGGTGACTGCTTTGGTAGCTCGAAGAAAAGGAGAAGGCAATATCATTGATTTAAATAAATGTTTAAAGCAATCCCTATTGTTCATTTTTCTATTTTCAATTGTTTCCCTGCTTCTTTCTTTTAAATATATTGAAGATATTCTTTACTTTGCAGGAGCACAGATGGAGTATATAGCTATGGCTACAGACTATGCAAGAATTGTTGTTATAGCTGCTTGTTTTACAGCTATGGCGGTAGTTGTAAATTCTGCGCATATTGGCGTGGGAAATACAAAAATTGTCCTGTGGTCTAACATAACAGGCAACTTGGTGAATATCCTTTTCAATTTTTTCTTAATCTATGGTATTGGATTTTTTCCTAGATTAGGAATTGTAGGAGCTGGTATTTCAACATTATTTGGGAGTATAACCACTTTTCTGATTACAATCATATCTGTATGTAATAGAAGAAATGAATTATCAATTTTGGGAAAAAAAGGGTGGATTTTTGAAAAAAAGACAATGGAACCATTGACAATAATTGGAAGTAATGTTTTTGCAGAAAATATTTTTGAGCGGATCGGTATGTTCTTATATTCAAAAATGGTAGCGGAACTTGGAACAATTGCCTTTGCAACCCATCATATCTGTATGAATCTTTGTGATATGTTTTATTGTTTTGGACAAGGTATGAGCAAAGCTAGCTCTGCTTTGGCAGGACAAAAGCTTGGAGAAAAGCGAAAGGATCTAGCAATCATATATGGGAAAATAGGTCAAAGGCTAGGGCTAATGGCATCATCTATTGCATTTTTAATATTTTTCATGGGCAGGAAATGGTTAATGATGCTGTACTCTAGGGATCCCCAAGTGATTGCCTTAGGTGCCAATATCCTTATCATTATAGCGATATGCAGTTTTGTTCAGACACAGGGATTAATTTATTCTGGTGTATTAAGGGGGGCTGGAGATACCCGTTATGTTGCCATATATTCATTAATTATCATAGCAATTCTTAGACCCATTCAAACTTGGATTCTATGCTTTCCTTTAGGCCTGGGACTATATGGAGCATGGATTGCATTAATTACTGATCAGACACTACGTATGTTTTTCGCTTCAAAGCGTTTTTATAGTAAAAAATGGATGGGTGTTAATCTATAGAAGATGGTGTCAGGAAATGATGACTTAAGTTAATACCTAGGATTAAAAATGATAATAAAATAAAGGGAGTTGAAGGATATGACATTAAAAGTGGGGGCGCTAAGTGCTGAAAAGGGAGAGAAAACACAGGGTTTTGTAAGGGTAATGGATACAAATACAATGATTCCAGTAACACTAATAAATGGCAGTGAAGAAGGAAAAACAATCTTGATTACTGGAGGGGTTCATAGTTGTGAATATCCAGGTATTCAAACGGCAATAGAACTGGCAAAGGAAATTCAACCACAAGATATTAAGGGTCGTTTAATGATATGCCATCCATTGAATAAAAGTGGATTTGAAGCTAGAAGGCCAGGTATTGTTCCAGAAGATGAAAAAAATCTAAATAGAGTATTCCCTGGAGATCAGGAGGGCACATTGACCGATAAAATTGCCTACACCTTGGTTACTGAATTCCAAAAACAGGCGGATTTTTATATTGATATGCATGGTGGTGAAATGTATGAACAGTTAACACCCTATGTATACTATGTAGGCAATTCTACACCAGAAGCATGCGAAAGAGCCAGAAATGCTGCAAGTGTAATTGATTGTAAATACATGGTGAGATCTCAGGCTACAACAGGAG
This sequence comes from Alkaliphilus metalliredigens QYMF, assembly GCF_000016985.1. Taxonomy (NCBI): domain Bacteria; kingdom Bacillati; phylum Bacillota; class Clostridia; order Peptostreptococcales; family Natronincolaceae; genus Alkaliphilus; species Alkaliphilus metalliredigens. The sequence continues at coordinate 1,175,908 of NC_009633.1, forward strand.
CCTATAACTATGCTGGACTACAGGGAATCCCTAGCATATTGATGGAGCGGGGTTGTAATGGTATATGGGATCAAGAGACAGTAAATCTCTATAAAAAAGATGTTTATAATATTTTGATACACTTAGGTTTAATGAAGGGTACGATGACAGAAACCCAATACAAACCAGAGGATTTAGTGGATTTAATCTACCTAAATTCTAAGGTTGCAGGGTGCTGGTATCCAAGTGTTAATGCAGGGGATGCAGTGAAAAAAGGGGAAAAGCTAGGAGAAGTCAGGGACTATTTTAGTAATCCACTTGCTACATATTATGCAGAATACGATGGCATTATTTTATATAGAACCAGTACTTTGTGGGTAGATAAAGATGGTGGAATTGTTTGCTACGGGAAGTTTTAAAGTTTAGGTATTTCTTCAAATCATATAGCAACGATTAAAAAGCTGCAAGAGATTCAAATAGACCAAATAAATGTAGTCAAAGTCATCCTTTAAATCTTCCAAAGGATGACTTTTTTATTCACTGAGAGAGATGCTTGTGACAGTAGTCACATATTAAAAAACATAAAAATGGTATGTTATAGATAGCAAAATGATGAGAATAACCATAGTAGATAATATTTAATCATTAATTATATAAGTTAAGTTCCGTTTTAATATGGAAGGGAGGTCAAAATGAAAATTGCTATTTTAGTAAATGAATCCACAATGGATCGTTGCACTGGGAAGGGTTGTTTTAATGCTTTTTATCAGCAGATTGATGCCTTCAAAAGTTACAGTCCTGAAGTGGAACTCCTGGGATTTACCCATGTCGGTGGAGATTTGGAGCACAAAATTGAAAAAATGATCAATAACGGGGTGGATGTGGTACATCTTTCTTCCTGCCTCAGAGCAAAGTATCCAGAATACCAGCACTTGGCCCATAGGCTTGCTGAGCATTTCAAAGTTGTGGGCTACACACATGGTTCAGAAAAAGGTAAGAGTCGGGATTCAATTTCTTTGGATAAAAAACAACGAAAAGTAATCTAGGATACAGAAGCGGTATAAAGAAAATGATAGTATGATGATGAAATTAATTAAAATAATGAGGAGGATTTACAATGGAGCAATTCATCAAAAACATAGAACTTTCAAAAGTATTAGATCTGGAGTCATTGGTTACATATCAAGAAGGACAAGTCATTAGTAGAACTTTAGCACAAGGAAAAAACTTGAGCTTAACCTTATTTGCATTTGATAAGGGAGAAGAGATCAGTTCCCACTCTTCTAGCGGAGATGCAATGGTCTATTTACTTGATGGTGAGGCGGATATAACAATAGGAGAAGATGTTTTTAATGTAAAGAAAGGTGAAACGATTGTGATGCCCGCAGGTATATCACATGCATTATTGGCTAAAGAACAATTTAAAATGCTTTTAGTAGTGGTATTTAAGCCATAGAGCTGTTAATAAGAGTAAAATTAAATAATATGTAAAAAAAACAGTCGCAATGATTTTAAATCAAATTGCGACTGTTTTTTATTTGCACTGTTTTTTATTTAAACCGAACAAAGTTCCACAAGTCTTTCTAAGCTATGTATTGTGATGGTTCGATTTTGAAAAGAAATGAGTCCTGCTGTTTGCATGTTTTTAAGTTCCCTTGATAGGGTTGGTCTAGATACGTTGAGATGCTCAGCCAAGGACTTTTTAGAAAATTGTAGTCTAATTGTAAAGCTATTTTGTTTCTTCTGTTCCATTAATAAAAAAGAAGCAATTTTTGCAGAGACAGAACTTAAGGACAAGATCTCGATGGTTTTGTTGAGTGCCAAAACCCGATTGGACACAGATTTCAAAAACTTTGACATAATGATTTCATCCTGAGCGAACAATTTCAAAAGATCATTTTTGTTGATGAAAAAAATAATGCTATTTTCACAGGTAGAGATGGTGGAAGGATAGTACTGGATATTAGCAAATAAAGCTGCATCGGCAATTAGATCGTATTGAAATCTTCTGTTGACTGTGATGGCTTTACCTGATGCAAATATCTTTTGAACATCTACGCTTCCCTCTAAAATAATGCCTAAATGGTGTATGGAGTGATGAGGGGAAAACACCACTTCATTTTTTTGATAACATTTTACATGATAAGTGATGGTAGAGAATAGAGGTTCTATCTCGTCAGTGGAAAGATGGTCAAATAGGATGCATTTATTCAAATATTTTAAACGACTATCCATCATCTTAACCCCCATAAAAATATAATAAAAAATTGTTAATATAAAAAAGTGTATCCTGAGATACTTCTTTCTTTGAAGCTTAACGTTATAATCTCTTTATAGTATAGCTGAAAATGATTATCAAAGTCAATAAATTCAAATAGGTATGATTTTCTATCAAGTTTTTTCACTGAATAAGAACTAGAAAAGGGAGGTTTCATTTTGTATAGCTTAGGAATTGATGTAGGCTATTCTGCCATTAAATTTGTATTAATCAATAAGGAACTTCAAATAATTGATCGCACCTACATTTTACACAAAGGGAGAATAAAGGAAGAAATAGGACAATACTTTACAAAAATAATCAGTCAATATGGATCTGAAAATATAAACTATGGGGCCGCCACAGGTCAGGGAAGTAAATTCATCTCAGAAAAGCAAGGAATCACATGGATTAATGAAGTCACTTCATTGGTAGAGGGTAGCTGGCGTGTCCACCCTGATGTGAATACTGTTATTGAAATTGGAGGACAAAGTTCAAAATATATTACAAACATGAATCAATCAGACAAATCCAATATGAAAATTTCCATCAATTCAAATTGTTCAGCTGGTACCGGCTCCTTTATTGAGGAACAGGTATCCAGGTTAGATATTAAGTTAGAAGACTATTCAAAGTATACTGAAGAGGCTACCTTTATACCCAGGATAGCCGGTAGATGTAGCGTGTTTGCTAAAACCGATATCATACACCATCAGCAAGAGGGAACAGATGCAAAGGATATATTACTTGGTCTGGCATATGCCTTGGTAAAAAACTATCGAGCCAATGTCATTAAGAGAAGTTCAATTCAAAAACCAATATTGTTTACGGGAGGAGTTGCTTATAACAAAGCAATTATAGAAGCCCTAAGAGAGACCCTTAAGCTTAATGAGGAAGATGTGGTTGTACCAGAGGACTGTGGAAATGTTGCGGCATTAGGAGCGGCGATTATTGCAATGCGAGACAAAATATCTATTGATTTATCCAAAGTACAAATAATCATTGAAAACACTGAAAGTAAATTGAGTTTTATTGAGGATACTGTTACTTTTCCTCCCTTAAATCAATATGGTAAAAATGATAGTCTAAATAAACATGACTGTAAGAATGTGGGCTTAGAATCTGAGATTAGTGGTTATATTGGACTTGATATAGGTTCTACCAGTACCAATGTTCTTCTGATGGACCAAGCGAATCATGTGATTGCATTTAAGTACTTAAGGACCTTAGGAGATCCCATTGAAGCAGTTAGAAAAGGACTTTTGGAAATTAAAAAGGACATGGGAAAAGAAATTAAGGTTTTGGGAGTAGGAGCAACGGGCTCGGGGAGATATATGGCAGGTGATTTTGTAGGGGCCGATGTCATCATAGATGAAATCACTGCCCAAGCAAAGGCTGCCTATAGCATAGATAAAGAAGTGGATACAATAATCGAAATCGGAGGACAGGACTCTAAGTTTATTAAGCTAGAGAATGGAATTGTTTCAGATTTTGAGATGAATAAAATTTGTGCTGCTGGAACTGGATCATTTATTGAAGAACAAGCAAAAAAACTCAATATTCCCATTAGCGAGTTCGGAGCCTTAGCCCTCAGCTCACAAAATCCTGTGGACTTAGGGGACCGATGTACAGTGTTTATTGAAACAAATGTCGCTGCCAGTATGAGTCAAGAAGCAAAAATTGAAGACATTGCAGCGGGATTATCCTACTCAATTGTAAAAAATTATTTAAATAAAGTAGTGGGTAAAAAAGAGATTGGTAAAAAGGTGTTTTTCCAGGGAGGGGTAGCCCATAATCAAGCTGTTGTGAATGCCTTTAGATCCATATTAGGTAAACAAGTAGAAGTACCGGATTTTTTTAGTGTGACAGGAGCCTATGGGGTTGCTATTTTAGCTAAGGAGCACATGGGAAATTCGGTTTCAGTCTTTAAGGGATTTGAATTAGAAGATGGGTTGACCTTTAAAAGAACAGAAAAGAAACAGATTACCACAGAAAGCAAAATAACAAAGGTATTTGAAGAAATTGAAAAGCATTATTTGGAGGGATATGAAACCATACTAGATCCCGCAAAGAGAACAGTTGGAATACCAAGGGTACTTTTCTTACACAAATTGTTTCCTCTATTCAATACTTTTTTTAAGGAATTAGGATTCAATGTCATTTTATCAGATAATAGTAATGAAGAAACCGTAGAATTAAGTCAAGAATTTTCAATGGAGGAAACCTGCTATCCGATCAAGCTGATTAATGGCCATGTGGCACAGTTACTTGAGAAGAAGGTTGACTATGTATTTTTACCTAGCCTCTATACCATGTCCCATCCAGTATCAACAACAAGGCAAAACTATGGATGTGTGTACATGCAGTGTTTTCCCAAGTTAATCAACCAAACCATGGAATTAGAAAGTAGGGGAGTTGAATTATTATCTCCGGCATTATCTTTTGAATTTGGTAAAAAGTATATGATGAAAACCCTTATGGAGCTTGGGAAAAAATTAAAAAAGAATTCAGTTCAGACAGCTCTAGCCCTAACAAAGGGGATGAAGCGGTTGAAGGAGTTTGAAATGAAGGTTGAAAAATTAGGTGAGAAAACGATACAAAGCTTAGGAAAAGATGAAAAAGCTTTTGTAATTATCACAAGAGCCTATGGGATTGCTGATCCTATCTTAAACATGGGTATTCCAGAGAAATTAGAAAAATTAGGCTATAAAGTGTTAAGTTTGTCGAATTTACCTGCCCATGACCAAGATACTTCAAAGGAACATCCGAATCTATATTGGCCCTTTGGTCAACACATATTGTCTGGAGCACAAATGATTAAACAGCATCCTAATTTATACCCAATCTATATCACAAATCATGGTTGTGGTCCCGATACGGCATTAGCCCATTATTTCAAAGAAGAAATGAAAGGAAAGCCCTATTTAAACATAGAGGTGGATGAGCACTTTTCCAGTGTGGGTGTGTTAACTCGGGTTGAAGCCTTTGTCAATAGTTTGAAATCCGAACCAGTTCTAGAGGGTGAAGTCCTAGAGATTAAGCAATATGCTGATATGGTCGTTCATAAGCCTACAAACATTAAATCAAAATTGCATGAGATAGATAAAAAAACAGTACTGTATTTGCCACATCTATATCCATACGCTCAAATGCTAGCCACTTACTTGCAGGCCAAAGGACATGAGGCTTACGTGCTACCAATGACGAATAAGAAGACCTTAGATTTAGGACGAAAGCACACATTGTCTAAGGAATACCTTTCCTTTACAGGCCTTGTTGGAGATGTGTTAAGACAGGCATTAAAGTGTGAGGAATCAAGTGAAAACTACGGATTTATCATTCCTACATCCGAGGGTTCAGAGGTGGGAGGGCAATACCATAGATTGCTTCGAGATAAATTAGATGGAGAAAAAAGACAAAAGGCAGAGATCATGGCTCCATTTATTGAAGATGTCATAAAAGACAGCACAATTTCCCGGGATATATTCTTGATGCTCTTAGGAGGAGATTTAATCAATACTGTATCAAGAAATAAAAGAGAAAAATATCTTGATAAAATTCAGAGTTTGATCCAAAAGAATGAATTGACTATTGATCACTTGAAAATCATGGCAAAAGAAATCTATAGCGGAATCAAAAGACCAGACCACTCAAAGAAAATTTTCGTTGTGGGGGAGGTAAATGTTTTATTCAATGATTTCATGAACAACAATACATTCAAAACCATGGAGGAGCAAGGGGTACAATTATTGTACGCTCCCCTCAGTGAATATATGTGGTTTGTCTGGAGAGATTATTTATCCCAACAAAACAATGGAAAAGAACTTGAAGCTCACAAAGAGCTAATTCGATTGTCGGGTTATATTCAAACGATATCCCGAATATTGATGGATGAAAGCACCTTTGAAAGGGATCTGGAAAGCCTTGTGCAAAGAGCAGATCAGCATTTAGGTCTTTATTCCGGTGGAAATGGGAGATATAGACATGCTAAAGTCATGGGAGATTTAAATGATATAAAGGGAATCATAACCGTTTCTTCGATGTATGAAAATACCAATACCATTTTAAATATATTATCCGAAGATAAAAACAACATTTCTAAAATACCGGTATTAAACATGACATTTGATGGAAATGAGAATGAAATAGATAAGTCTAAAATAGATTCCTTTACCTATTATGTACTGCAAGAGAATAATAGTGAGGAAGCAAGTAATGAAAGGGGGGCTTAAATTGAAACTGGAGGGGGTCTATAAAAATTTTGATGAAATAAAAGTATTACACAATTTTAATCTAGCAGTAGACGATAAGGAAATAACCTGTATTTTAGGACCCTCTGGATGCGGCAAATCGACTTTGTTGAATATCATGGCGGGAATTATAAAGCCCGATGTAGGTAGTGTAAAAGACAATAAAAAGAAAGTGGGATATGTGTTTCAAGAGGATCGATTACTTCCTTGGAAAACCGTATACGAAAACATAAAAATAGTCAATAAAAAAGCTTCGGATTTAAAGTTAAAGAATTTAATTAATCTTGTGGGGCTGACTGACTTTGAAAATAAATATCCGGGCCAATTAAGCGGTGGTATGAGGCAACGTTGTGCCATCGCAAGGGCCTTTAATTTTCAATCGGAACTGTTATTAATGGATGAGCCATTTAAATCACTAGACTATGATCTTCGGATCAATATGGTAAAAAGCCTAATTGATATATGGCATAAATGGAATAATGCGATTGTGTTTGTCACCCATGAAATCGATGAAGCCATATTACTGGGCAATAAAATTGTGGTCCTTTCTAAAAACCCCTGTACTGTAGAAACAATCATAAATGTAAATACACCTCAAAACCTGAGAAACCTTGAGGACAGAGAATTAGTAGCTGTAAGGACTAAGCTGATTAAGATTCTTTCAAATCAAAAGGATGCTAGTACCTATAAAAGTGCTTAGTCGGTGGCAAGAAAGAATATCGTAATTTAATGTGATCAAAAGTAACAATGAAGCTTTGAAAAATAGTAAACGAGGAGTGTTATGTATGAAAAAAGTAATGAGTTTGATTTTGATTTTAAGTTTAGCCCTAGCCATATTATCTGGATGCACGTCAAATGTTGACAATCAATCTGATGCAGCAGAGGTAGATGCATCAGAAGTGAATACAGAAGAGGTGGAAAAAGTAAGTATCAAGGTAGCTGCTCCTGCAGGTGCCCCAACCTTGAGTATGATCAAAATGTTTAAGGAAAATCCATCCTTTGGAGAACATGTAGAGGTAAGCTATGAATCTGTTAAATCTCCGGATTTAATGGCTTCTAGAATTATTTCAGGAGAAGTTGATATCGCAGTGGTACCGACTAATCTAGCAGCGACACTTTATAACCGAGGCGTGGACTATAAGCTGGCGGCATCAAGTGTATGGGGAATTCTTTATGTTGTTGGAAATGAAGAAATGACTAGCTGGGAAGACTTAAGAGGAAAAGAAATCTATACCATGGGAAGGGGAATGACTCCAGACATTGTTTTCAGATATCTTCTTTCTAATAATGGAATCGATCCAGATAATGATGTCACATTAACCTACATGGGAGAAGCCACTGAGCTTGCTTCAGCATTTATTGCTGGCAAAAGTGCCATATCAATTATGCCAGAGCCTGTACTTTCTAATGTCATGATGAAAAAGCAAGATACTAAAATAGTATTAGATTTACAAGAAGAATGGAGTAAATTAAATAATGGTGATTCAAGTTATCCTCAAGCCTCTCTGATGGTGAGAAATGATGTGGTTGAAAATAATCCAGAGCTTATCGAAATGTTTTTACAAGAATATGAAAGCAGTATTAGTTGGTTAGTCACAAATGCTGAAAAAGCAGGAGAATACAGTGAAGCGTTAGAAACTGGTCTATCTAAAGGCGTTGTTGTGGCAGGACTCCAAAGGTCTAATATTGAATACCGTAGCTCAAAAACTGCGAGGGAAGCCATCGAAAAATATTTAAACGTGCTATTTGAATATTCACCAGAAGTAATTGGAGGGAAGCTTCCAGATGAAGGCTTCTATCTTGAAAACTAAAAACAGTAAAGAACTATTATACACGGCACTATCCATCATAACCCTGCTAATCCTTTGGAAAGTCGTGTCTGTCATAGTGGATAAAGAAATATTGATTCCTTCACCTGAAAAGACTTTTATTGAAATTATAAGCATTATAAGAGCACCCTATTTTATTGTAGCAGTAATGAATACATTAAAAAGAGCCCTAATCGGTTTTGTCATCGCATTGGGAGCAGGCATTGGTTTAGGTCTGATGGGAGGCTTTTTCAAGCCAATGTATTATTTACTAAGACCAATTGTATTAATTAATAAAGCAGTACCTACCATGGCTATGATCTTACTTGCTCTCATCTGGTTAGAGTCAGAAAAAGCCCCTATATTAGTTGGATTTGTGGTTATTTTTCCAATCATATATGAAAATGTTGTCCAAGGAATCAGAAACGTTGATGTGAAATTGGTTGAAATGATGGACATGTACGATATTAATAAACTAGATAAGTTGAAAGATTTATACATGCCATCCATCAAATCTTATCTACATGGAGCCATGTCAGCAGCCATGGGCCTTAATCTTAAAATAATCATAGCAGCAGAAGTGCTGAGTCAACCAAGATTATCAATGGGAACAAGTTTTCAAATCGAAAAAGCAAATTTGAATACTGCAGGGGTATTTGCATGGTCCCTGATAGCCATATGTATCGCAGGTATTTTAGAGCAGACACTTAAAGTGATGAAAAATAGGTAGCGGAAATCTTAGTAATACTGGAAAATAAACTGTTTTAGAGCATCTGTTATAAAAATACAGTAAATAAAATAGAAGAATGATTAATGGTCCCCTAGACGAGTGTTTAGGGGATTTTGCTTTGGAAAGAGCATTTTTTTCTTAAAAATACTAAAAAGTACAAAAAAAAACTTGATTGTGCATGGACCTTCATTATAAAGTTTTATATAATTGTAAAAGATGAAGATGATTATTGTTATCATTTGAAAAGTTTTACTGGTAATATCCTTTGTAGGGATATACTACATAATACAAGGAGGGATTATTTTACATGTTAATTAAAAACAAAATCATGAAATTATTTATTATGAGTATTTTACTCATAACTTTGCTGGCGGGTTGTTCTTCAGGCGGGGCATCAAACACGACTTCTCAAGATAGTAACTCTAATGAAGGTAATACCACAGAGGAGGTTAACACGGATGAATTGCTCTATGTTAATTATAGAGACATAAGAGATTTAAATCCTCATCTTTATAGTGGAGAGCTTTTTGCACAAAATTTATTATTTGAAGGGTTAGTAATGATTACAGATGAAGGGATTCAGCCATGGCTTGCAAAAGACTGGGATATATCTGAAGATGGACTGACATATACCTTTCACATAAGGCAGGGGGTCACTTTTTCCGATGGATATCAATTTGATGCCCATGCGGTAGAAGCTAATATTCAGGCTATTTATGATAACTATGATAGACATGGTTGGCTAGAAAGCATTAGATTATTAGACGGGTTTGGTGCTATTGATGAGTATACCTTTGAGATGAAATTAAAGGAACCTTATTATCCCCTACTTACAGAGTTGGCGGTAACTAGACCCTTTAGATTCCTATCCCCTAATAGCTTCATCGATGGAACCACTAAAGATGGCGTGGAGGGACTTATTGGTACAGGGAAATATGTCCTTACAGAAAATCATATTGATGAATATGCTATATTCGATGTAAATTCAAGTTATTGGGGCGAAAAGCCAGAAATTAATAGAATTACTGCAAAGGTTATTCCTGATAATCAAATCAGAACACTTGCTCTAGAAAAGGGTGAGATTGACATCATATTTGGAACAAATATGATTGATGCAGAAACCTATCTTAGGTTTTCGGAAATGGAAGGCTTTGGGGCGAGTTTATCAGATCCTTTGGCTACGAGAATGCTTATTGTGAATTCAACTGATGAAATTCTATCTGATGTCAATGTAAGGCAGGCTGTTAATGCAGCGGTGAATAGAGAAGAAATATCTGATGGAATTTTTTATGGGTTAGAGGCTCCTGCTGATAGGATGTTGGCTAGTACCGTCCCCTATTGTGATGTTGACCTAGAGGGATATGTTTATTCCCTAGATAAAGCAAATGGTCTTCTTGATGAATCAGGTTGGAAGATGAATGAAACTACAGGTGTACGTGAAAAAGATGGCATGTCTTTAGAGGTTGAAATGCATTATAATGCTGATAGTGTAACAGAGAAAACAATTGCTGAATACTTGCAAGGTGAAATGACAGGAATTGGTCTTAGGCTTAATATTATTGGAGAAGAGGAACAAGCCTATAGAGACAGAATGAAGGCTGGAGACTTTGCTATTACTTTCAATATGTCATGGGGAACTCCCTATGATCCACATTCTTTCCTTGGTGGCATGAGAATGCCTGCTGTTTATGGTGATTATGCAGCCCAGCAGGGTCTTGTGGAAGTTGACAAGCTTCATGATACAATCCTAAAGGCTTTTACAAGCACAGATGAAATTCAAAGACAAGCGTATTATGATTATATTCTTACCTATTTACATGAAGAAGCCATCTATGTTCCATTGACCTTTGAAAGAAACAGAGCAATATATAAAGACAAGGTGAAAAACGTAACATTTAATCCTTCTCAATTTGAAGTACCCCTTGAACGAATGTATATTAAATAAAATAATTGATGCAGATGGGTCATAGTAAATATACCTATGACTCATCTGCATCTTTATAAAACAATTAAGGAGGTAAAGATGAAAAGATATATCATAAAAAGAATGCTGATAGCACTGCCTATGATGTTGGCAGTATCCTTTATCGCCTTTGTTCTTATCAATCTCATTCCAGCTGATCCTGCTGAAGTAGCCCTAAGGGTGAATGATATCATACCTACTGAGGAAGCAATAGAAGGTATGAGGGAAGAATTGGGATTAAATAAATCCTACTTGCAACGGTATATTGATTGGCTACGGGATGTTCTCCGTCTTGATTTTGGGAATTCCTATGTCAATAAAAACAGAACGGTTATAGGGGAGATTTCTAGGAGCTTACCCGCTACTTTAGAGCTGGCAGGGGCTTCTTTGTTTATTGTCATTTTTGTCAGTATACCTATTGGGGTGCTTTGTGCTACATTTAAAGACAGTGTTTTTGATAGAATCGTAAGATTATTTATATTTATCGGTACGGCGATGCCCAACTATTGGATTGGCATTTTGTTGATATGGTTATTTGGAGTCAAATTAGATCTGCTACCAACGGGAGGAAATAAAGAAGAAGGTGCAATTATTCTGCCTGCCATTGCATTGAGCCTTACCTATATTTCCACCTATGTTAGATTGATAAGAACCAGCATGCTAGAAAATATGACAGAGAATTATGTTTTTTATGCAAAGGTTAGAGGACTTAATGACAAAACAATCATATTAAAACATGTTTTGAAAAATTCGCTTCAATCCTCTATCACTGCTTTAGGAATGAGTATTGTTAAGCTGATTTCTGGAACTGTTGTGATCGAAAATATCTTTTCCTGGCCGGGGATAGGTAGACTATGTATTTCTTCAATTTTTAATAGGGATTATCCAGTGATTCAGGCTTATATTCTTATGATGGGTATACTCTTTGTTTTATGTAATCTTATTGTGGATCTTGTACATTATAAATTGGATCCAAGACTACAAGAGGTGATGTAATGATGATAAAGAAATTACTGAGGGACAAAATCGCGCTGATCACTTTAATCATTATATTATCTACGATGCTGATAGGGATTTTAGCCGAGGAGATTGCACCCAACGATCCAAATAAAACAAATATTACAAATAAATATACCCAGATTAGTGAGGAATTTCCACTAGGGACAGATCATCTTGGACGCTGTATACTATCAAGATTAATCTATGGTATAAGACCTACCATATTTTTATCCATGATTACAATGTTCTGCACAATTATCCTTGGGACAATTGTTGGTATGATATCAGGATACGCTAGAGGGATGATTGATGAAGCGATTATGCGGATGGTGGATGTCATGTTATCCTTTCCTAGCGAAGTTATGATACTTGCAGTGGTTGGTATGATGGGGGTTGGGATACGAAATATCATTATAGCAAGCATCGCCATCAAGTGGGCTTGGTATGCTAGAATGATTAGGTCCAGTGTGATTAAATACAACAATAAAAATTATATTTTATATTCCAAAACCATCGGTACAAGTAAAGGTTTTATTATCACCAGACATTTACTTCCCAATATTCTATCGGAGATCATTGTGCTGGCTACATTGGATATGGGCTGGGTCATTCTTAGTATTTCTACGCTTTCATTCCTTGGACTTGGAATTCAAGCACCAACTGCAGAATGGGGAGCCATGCTCAGTGAAGCAAAGAATGTGATTACCTCTCATCCAACACAAATGCTTGCTCCAGGCTTTGCTATATTAATCCTTGTGTCGGCTTTTAATATGTTGGGAGATAGTTTAAGGGATGTGCTAGATCCAAAGGAGGTATAAGCTAGTGGAAGAAATATTAAAGGTCAATCATTTAAAAGTGAGTCATAGGGACCATAAAGTGTTTAAGAATATCATTTGGGATATTTCCTTTACTTTGAAAAAAAATCGTTGTCTTGGTATTGTTGGAGAAAGTGGCAGTGGCAAGAGTATTACCTGCAAAGCTATATTAGATCTGCTGGATAAAAGTTTTGATGTAAAGGGAGAAGTGATTTTAAATGATATACATCTGTTGAAGGCAGACAAAAGGAAGATTAGACAGATAAGGGGAAAGGAAATCTCCATGATATTACAAAATCCTATGACTGCCTTCGATCCGCTGTACCCTATACAAGAACAAATGATGGAAACTTTTATTGAAAATCTTGATATTAGTAAAAAAGAAGCTTTGGTTCTTTCATTAAAGGCACTAGAGGATATGAATATCCTTTGTCCTAAAGATGTACTTAAAAAATATCCATATCAACTGAGTGGGGGGATGCTCCAGAGGATTATGATAGGTATCACACTTACACTAAAGCCCAGTATTATTATTGCCGATGAACCAACTACTGCTGTGGACGCCATCAATGTAGGGAAGGTGATGGAGGAGTTTGAAAGGATTAAAGAAACCTATGATACATCTATGATCTTTATATCCCATGATCTAGGGGCGGTTGCTAGGATATCTGATGATATCCTAGTAATGAAGGAGGGTGAAGTTGTGGAAGAGGGTGAAACACAGTGCGTGCTAAGGACACCTAAAAGTGAGCATACAAAATATTTAATCAATACCAGAAAGGCATTGACGGATAAGTTCCATCGGGTTATAGGATAGGAGGGGAGTTTAATGTTACTTGAAATACAGAATGTCTATAAAAGCTATAAAAAATCTATTGGTATGATAAAAAAAGAAAGTGTTGAAATTGTAAAAGGTGTATCCCTGAGGCTTAAGGAGGGAGAATGCCTTGGCATCATTGGTGAAAGTGGCAGTGGGAAAAGTACTTTAGGACGACTCATAATTGGTCTTGAAAAGGTAGATCGTGGTAATATACAGATTGAAGGTATCGACATCAGTAAGCTAAATAGTACGTTTCTAAAAAAGAAGGCAAGTGTTGTATTCCAAGACTATAGTTCTTCTGTTAACCCACGCTTTAGGGTTATAGATATTCTATCGGAACCCATAAAAACCTTTGAAAAATTAACAAAAAAACATACAATCAAAAAGGCAATCAATCTATTAGAAAAAGTAGGTTTAGCTGAGGAATATTTATATCGTTATCCCCACCAGCTGAGTGGAGGACAATTACAAAGGGTGTGTATTGCTAGAGCGATTGCCACCAATCCTAAATTTATTGTTCTTGATGAAGCCATAAGTTCTTTAGATGTATCAGTTCAGGTTCAGGTGTTGGATTTACTTATTGAGTTAAAAAAGCAAATGGCTATATCCTACATCTTTATCACCCATGATTTAACAGCCATTACCTATATATGCGATCGGGTTTTATTTTTTAAGGATGGCCTTGTCATCGAAGAGGTTAACGCTATGAGTGATTTAAGAAATGTAAAAGAGGAATATTCTAGGACATTATTACATGCCGCCATGATGATGAATGAGAGGGAGGAGACCTATGAAATACAAAGAATATCTTAAACTTGCTATACCCTTTACCATATCAACAATAACACAGCCTTTACTAGGAGCAGTGGATACCGCCGTTATAGGTAGACTTGGAGATCCTGCCTACATGGGTGGTGTAGCAGTAGGCACAGTGATTTTTAGTACCCTATATTGGCTATTTGGTTTTTTGAGGGTAAGCACATCGGGGTATTCTGCCCAAGCACTGGGAACAAATGATGAAAAGGATGGATTGTTTGCATTATATAGACCAAGTATAATTGCCATCATAATTAGTTTTATTTTTGTGGCGCTACAGGTTCCAATTTTTCATACTGCTATGAACCTTATTAATCCTGATATAGAGGTATACCGTCAAGCATCCACTTATTTTCATATTTTGATTTGGGGTGCACCCTTTGTTTTGCTGAACTATGTAAACCTTGGATGGCTTATGGGTAGGAAGAAGGTAAAGGCTTCTATGTTTTTACAGATTTTTACCAATGTGTTGAATATTGTTTTAGACATTGTTTTTGTCATGTATTTCAAGATGGGTGTAGCTGGGGTTGCCTATGCTACCTTGATCGCACAAATAACAGCCTTTGCTATTGGATTCTACCTGATCAGTGTGAATCTCAACCTATCAGCAATAAAAAAGTATCTTTCTCAGTTGTTTGATCAAAGAGCCTTCAAGAAAATTATGGGTGTCAATAGAGACCTGATGATTAGAACGGTATGCTTACTTATCGTAACTAATATGTTTGTAGCAAAAGGGGCTTCTCTTGGGACGGAAATGTTGGCAGCCAATGCAGTTTTATTCCAAATACAGTATATTATTGCATACTTTTTTGATGGCTTTGCCAATGCCTCCAGTGTCTTTGTAGGTACTGCTGTTGGAGAAAAGAATGCAAAGCTGTACAATGAAGTTTTGACTGTTTCTACCAAAACCACATTTATATTAGCGGCTATTATGTCACTTGTGATATACTTTTTTAGAGGTGAAATAATCAGTATTTTTACCGTTATTGAAGGCATAATTAACCTAAGTTTAGCCTACTCTATGTGGTTGGTTATTTACCCATTTGTTATAGGAATTGGCTTAGTCTATTATGGCATTTTTACCGGTGCCACCTATACCGCTCCCATCAGAAATTCAATGATTTTATCCCTTGGGGTATTCCTGATCACTTATTTTGTGATGGTTCCTCTGTGGGGTAACCATGGTTTATGGCTTTCTTTTATTGTTTTTAGTTTAGGAAGAAGTGTTTTTCTTGCACCCTATATTACAACCTTTAAGAAAGAAGTCTTTATACTTGAGACTAGCCAAGTGATTGCTCATAGTGTCTAAAGAATATTTGTAAGATTTTCATAGAAGAAGGAGGTATTATGAGAACATCCATTAAAGTAAAAATGATTGTAGCTATATGCATAACTTTTTTTATATTATTTGCCATATTTATTTATACGATGGATGGTAAAGTAAAAGAAAGCGTTAATCTCCTTAATGTAAATCTTACAAACCAACTAATTGATGCCAGGGGAAATCAAATGTCCTACTGGTTGGAACAGAGGAAAATAGAACTAGAAATGATGTCATCTTTTATTATAAACTTTGAGAAGGATGAAATAGAGGCCAGAGAGTATATTGAATCGATACATAAACAAAAAAGTGATAGTTATCTTGACATGGGGATTGTAAAGTTTGGTGGATATAAGGTTAGCTGTGATGGCACTGGCTACTATATTAATCAAGAAAAATATTATAAGAATGCACTAAAGGAAAATGCTAGTTTTAAACTAAGTGAGCCTATGGAAAAGAACGGAGAAAAGATTGCTGTCATGCTTTACAAAGTTGGGGGAGTAAATAGAGAGATTGAGTTTATTTATGCAGAGATCTCCTTAGAGGGTTTAATGAGAATCGCCTCTAGAATTAATGTATATGGAGGCACTGGAGAGATATTAGTAAAAAATAATAGTATCCATAGGGATGGAAAGTTTTTTGATGCTAATTTCATACAAGAAAATCCAGTGGTTTTTGAAACAGACATAAAATCTGCCAGGGGCTGGTCTCTTAATTATTATATTCCTGAAGGGAATATAAATGAGATTAATCAAGAGGTGCGTAAGTTCATTATAATTTTTCAAGTGATACTGCTGCTAACTGTCATTATGCTGTTAACAGTTAGCTTTACTTCAATTATCAGACCTATTGATCAGTTAAAAGGACTGATGAAAAAAGTCGAAGATGGGGATTTGTCAGTAAGGCTTAAAACCAATAGAAAGGACGAAATCGGTAGCCTGATTACTGGCTTCAATAATATGACAGAGAAACTTGAAAGACTTAGCTATCAAGAAAAGGAAATGAAGCTTAAAATCATGCAGGAGCAAATCAAACCGCATTTTCTTTATAATACGTTAGACACCATCAAATGGGTAGCTATGGAGGATAATACAGAAGAAGTGATAAGCCTGATCGATTCCTTAAGTACGTACTTTAGAATTGGTCTCAGTAGCGGAAAAACCTTTATTAGTCTTGATGAAGAACTGGAACATATTGATAGTTATCTGAGGATTCAAAAAGCAAGGTACGAGGAACGACTAACTTATAGCATTCATTATGATGAGAGTCTGATGGAATATATGGTAATGAGGGTCCTATTACAACCTATTGTAGAAAACGCTGTGGTACATGGGGTGAGCAAAATGGAAGGTGGAGGTAAAATTTCTATTTATATTACCCATAAAGATGAAACTATCCTTATAAAAATAATGAATAATTCAGAAATAGCTCTAAATACCCTGGAGGAAATAAATCATGCTTTAAAGGCAAATAGAAAAACCGAGGTTTTGAAAGGTTATGGACTATATAGTGTAAATCATAGGATAAAGCTAGAGTATGGTGAAAAGTATGGTTTAGAGCTTCAAGCCAAAAGCGGGTGGACTACTGCCATCATTACAATACCAAAGATAAGAAGGGAGAATGACTATGTTTAAAGTTCTTATTGCAGATGATGAGCCCAAAATTAGAAAAGGACTTAAACAGTGGATAGAGGAAAGTTCCTATAAATTTCAGGTGGTTGCTGAGGCGAAGAATGGCAAAGAAGCTTTAGAATATACGATAAAGGCTTCACCAGAATTGTTTTTAGTAGACATTAATATGCCAATGATGAATGGACTTGATTTTATTAGTCAGATGAAAAAAATCTCTCCCAATAGTATTGTAGTGATTATTACTGGTTATGACGATTTTCAGTATGCCCATAAAGCCATAAAATTTAACGTTTTTGATTATTTATTAAAACCTGTTTCTAAAAACGAGTTTAACAACCTTTTGAGAAAAGTGACGGAGACTCTTGGTAATCGTGCTGATGAAGCTGAGGTGATGGAAGTCACCACAGAAAAAAATGCTGCGTATTCAAGCATGATTAGATCTGTCAAAGACTATATAGATGATCATTTTGATGATAGCCAACTGGATTTATCTCATATAGCTCAATTGTTTGATACAAGTAAATCTTATATTAGTAAACGAATGAAACAGGAGCTAGGAAAGTCTTTTGTAGAGTATCTAACGGATATAAGATTAGAGAAGGCAAAAAAAATTTTAGAAAACCATCATGCTAGAATGACTATGTATCATGTCTCCACAAGGGTAGGCTATACGTCACAGCATTATTTTAGTAGAGTTTTTAAAAAGACCTATGGAATATCGCCTATGGAATATAGGAATAAGTTTAATAAGCTTTAAAGTATTGAGATATCTATAAAAGTACTCCTTTCTGACTTAGAATTATTTTTTAATTCTCCACAGAAAGGAGTTTTTATTTATATCTTAATTACGCGTCAACATGAGAGAACGCTGGTTTATATGAATCTAATGTTGAATCGTCTGTATTACTTTTAAAATTTAGTAGAAATGCAGAATTTATAATAACGACAACAGATCCCACATTGTGTACTAAGGCACCAAGCACTGGTCCTAAAACACCTATCATTGCTAGTATAATAGCGATAAAGTTGAGAAGCAGAGATAGCACTATGTTTAGTTTTATTGTTGTCATTGTTTTTTGTGATAGACTTAATAGGTGAGGAATGGATTTGATGTCATCACTTATAAGGACAATATCTGCTGCATCAACAGCAATGTCACTACCTATACCACCCATTGCAACGCCTACATAAGCTTTCTTAAGGGCAGGTGCATCATTAATACCATCACCAACCATGCACACCATCTCATTTTTATTCTGATAATGTTCAATTGCAGACATTTTATCTTCTGGCAAGCATTCAGAGTGAACAGTAAGAATGCCAACATTTCTTCCAATATGAGAAGCTGCTTGTCGGTTATCTCCAGTTAACAATATACTTTCTACATTAAGGGCATTAAGGTTTCTAATCATTTTTGGAGAATCTTTACGTAATGTATCAGACAAGGCTAAAAAACCAGCCTTACAGCCATTAATGGCGACATAGATAATTGTGCAACCGTCGTTTCTGTATGTAGATGCTTTATCCATCATATCTTTAGGGATGACGATACCGTTTTCAAGAAGTAGTTCAGCATTTCCTGCAAAAATGATATCATCTTCGATCGTTGTTTTGACGCCGCGGCCTGCAATCATTGTGAATTCTTGTGGCTCAACTAAAGCTTTGTTTGAGGTGTTTTTAAAATGAGAAACAATGGCCTTACCCAACGGGTGCTCGGAACGTAGTTCAGCAGAAACTGTCAGTGTCAATAATTTTTCTGAACTTATATCAGAATTGAAGCTATGCACTGCTACAACAGCAGGTTTACCATAAGTAAGGGTACCAGTTTTATCAAATGCAATTTTAGTTACCTTTGATAGTCTTTCTAGGGCATCTCCTTCACGAACAAGGATGCCAAACTTGGTAGCATTACCAATACCAGCCATTATGGCAGTGGGAGTAGCAAGTACTAAGGCACAAGGACAGAACACAACAAGAATCGTAACCGCTCGAATCATTTCCCCTGTGATAATCCATGTACCAACTGCAGATACAAGCGCAATGACAACTATCCAAGTAGCCCATCTATCCGCCATGCCAACAATTTTAGCCTTGCTTGAATCAGCAGATTCTACGAGTTTAATCATTCTCTGTAGTGAGCTGTTTTCACCAACCTTAGTAGCCTTCATATCAAAGGCACCAAACTGATTTACAGTTCCACTGGAAACTTCATTGCCTACAGCTTTATCAACAGGCAGTGATTCACCTGTCATTACGGATTGATTAATGGAGGTTTGGCCAGAAATAATCACGCCATCAACGGCAATGGTTTCTCCTGGAAGTACACGGAGCACATCATCTATTTGAACCTTTTCAGCAGGTACTATGTTTTCCACTCCATCACGAAGGACTCGAGCAGTGCGAGGGGTAAGATGTATCAAACTTTCAATACCGGCACGTGCTTTTGCAACGGTACGTTCCTCTAATAGAGCACCCAGTGCCATAATTAGTGCGACTTCACCTGCAGCAAAATTTTCACCAATGAAAACAGCTGCAACAAGTGCGATTGAAACTAAAACATCTGCCTTAATGTCAAAGTTTTGTATAAGTCCTTCCACTGCACCTTTTATAATAGGAAAACCGCAGAGAATAATCGCTATCCATGCTGCATTAATCTTGAAATTCCCAATATCAAAAAAACTAATCAACAATGATATAGCAGATAGTATTAGAAATAATATGGTACGCTTTTCTTCATTTTTTAAAAAATCTATGGCCACTTTCATTTTATCACCTACCCCATCCTAGAAAAATGCTCTACAGCTTTGGCAAATTGAGCAATGGTTCTGTCAGCATCACCATGCTCTATACCATCACGTACGCAATGATGTAAATGACCTTCTAAAACGGCCTGTCCGACTTTGTGAAGTGCACTTTTTGCTGCATTAATTTGTATTAAGATATCTTCGCAAGGAACATCCTTATCTACCATTCCAGAAATAGCTCTAAGCTGACCTTCGATTTTTTTAATCCTTGATTGAACTTTAGTAACATCCATGCATTGACGCATATTTGTATCCTCCTTATAACTGTATTGTATACCTATAGGGGTATGGGTATACAATAGCACGCCATATATATTTTGTCAATCAGATGTTAAAGGCAACGGATTTAATGAACTGAACCTACGTCAAAGAGCAGAAACTCTAACAAAGCCCTAGCTTTGATTAGTAAATTGTTAATTCAGATTAGAAAAAAGTAATTTAATGATATAATAGGGTATGATTACTACTTTTGATACTATGAAACAGTCGATACAATAAAGATGTACTTCTTGATTTTATAAAAATTAAATGTGTAGAAAGTGAAGTGTTTAGATGAGTAAGTCATTATATATTGCTGAAAAGCCAAGTGTTGCGCTAGAATTTGCAAAAACATTAAATATCAAGGGAAACAAAAAAGATGGATTTATCGAATCAAATGAGGCTGTTGTGACATGGTGTATCGGACATTTAGTAACCATGAGCTATCCTGATAAATATGACGACAAATATAAAAAATGGGTACTTAAGGACCTGCCATTTTTGCCAAACAAGTATAAATATGAAGTAATTAAAAATGTAAAAAAACAGTTTGATATAATCAAGACACTGATGAAGAGAACGGACATATCAACGATCTATGTATGTACAGACTCAGGACGTGAAGGTGAATATATCTATAGACTGGTAGATGAGATGGTTAATGTTAAGGGTAAAACGAAAAAGAGAGTTTGGATTGACTCACAAACAGAAGAAGAAATAAAAAAGGGTGTTAAGAATGCAAAGCCATTAGATGAATATGATAATTTAGCAAATGCAGCCTATCTACGAGCTAAGGAAGATTATTTAATGGGAATAAACTTTTCAAGACTGTTGACGCTTAGTTATGGAAGTGCACTCAGTAAACGTTTAGGAAAAAAATATGTTGTCATCGCAGTTGGAAGAGTTATGACATGTGTTTTAGGAATGGTCGTTCAAAGAGAAAGAGAAATTAGAGAGTTTGTGAAAACACCATATTATAAAATTATATCCAATTTTCAATTGGATCAATCCATGGATTATGACGGAGAATGGAAGGCCATTGAAAGTTCTAATTATTACATGTCTGATTTGCTTTATAAAGATATCGGATTTAAGGAAGTGAAGTCTGCTGAAAAATTCATTAGGGAATTAAAAGAAGACAATACAGAGTTAACAGCAGTTGTGGAGACCATTAAAAAGAAAAAAGAAACCAAGAATCCCCCATTACTATATAACTTAGCTGAATTACAAAATGAGCTTTCAAAAAAATTGAAAATAAATCCAGATGAAACATTGAAGGTCGCACAAAAGTTGTATGAGAAGAAGATGATCACCTATCCAAGAACTGATGCCAGGGTTTTGTCCAATGCTGTGGCCAAAGAGATACATTCAAATTTAAAGGGTCTTTTACGTGTTAAACAATCCTGTCAGTTAGAGCCTGGTGATGAAGGGATTAATGATTTTATTCAAAAAATAGTAAATGAAGGCTTATACAAAGAGTTGCAGAAAACAAAGTATGTAAATGATAAGGCAATTACGGATCACTATGCAATCATTCCAACAGGAGAAGGGTTAGGCAGCTTTAATAGATTAACAGATTATGAAAAAGAGACGTTTTTATTGATTGTACGACGCTTTTTAGCTATCTTTTATCCGCCTGCCATTTTTAGTCAGTTATCGATTACGACGAAAATTAAGACGGAGAGCTTTTTCACCACCTCAAAGGTATGTATACAGGAAGGATACCTAGAGATATTAAATGATGGTAAAAAGGATGGTGCTTCAAGTCTAGATAAAGAAGAAACATTGAAAAAGTTAAAAAAAGGACAGACGGTGAAAATTAATAAATTAGAAATCAAGGAATCGGAGACCACACCACCTAAAAGATATAGTTCTGGTTCTATTATTTTGGCAATGGAGAGTGCGGGAAAATTAATTGAAGATGAGGAATTAAGAGAAAAAATCAAAGGCAGTGGTATTGGCACCAGTGCCACCAGATCTGGGATACTCAATAAATTACAGCAAATCAGTTATATTGCGTTAAATAAAAAGACACAAATATTAACCCCTACGTCATTGGGAGAATCAATTTATGATGTGGTTGATGAGTCTATTCCATCGCTTTTGAAGCCAGAGCTTACTGCTAGCTGGGAAAAGGGTCTGGGTATGATTGCCAACGGAGAGATCCAGTGTGATGAATATATGATAAAGCTAGAAGCATATATAAGAAAGAATACGCAAAAGGTGCTCAAATTAAGCAATCAACCTAATTTACTAAATTCGCGCTCAATTAAGTCCACTACCAATAAAGGAAATCAGGACACAAAGGGAAAAAGAGTAGGAAGGCTTGCACTTGGGAAGTGTATCGCATGTGAAACCGGGGAAGTTTTAGAGAATAGCAAAGCATTCTATTGTAGTAATTGGAAGCAAAACTGTAAATTTACTGTATGGAAGGATAGTCTGAAGCGTTATGAACAAGAAATCGATGAAGAGATGATAAAAGCATTACTTGAAAAAGGGCAAATTGACAAAGTAAGTATCGTATTGCCACAGACAAATGAAAAATGTACAGCATCCTTAGAGTTTAAAGATAACAAAAAAGGTGAACTTCAGCTTAAAAATGTTACCCCAACTACCGAATAACAAGGACTTACTGGTTGTTTTAAATTCAGATAAAGTTATTATAGTTTAACAGCAGGAGAAATAGTAGCTCTTGAAGCAGATGTCAATTATGGTATTGAAGCTTTAGATGACACCAAATACCTCAACATTCTCGTGAAAAATTAGCAAAAAAAGATAACATCAATTGCTTATAAAGTTATACTCAATTAAAAATATAAAAAGAGAGAATCAAAATTAGAAACACTATTTGATTCTCTCTTTTTTATTTGGTGTTTTAGAATACAATGAATCATCAAGAAGCTTTGCTATGGTTACTAACACTCATCATTATACAATGATTGAGTAAAGCATAAGATATAATGGACAAAAAGAGTTCAATTAGTTAGAATATTATGGTAATATAGAGGTAATCTATCGACGGAGTTTGTTTTGTATACAAAGTACTGTATTAAGTTGGAAAGGATAGGAAAATTCAGGATAGAAGGAAGGTGTATCGGTAATGGGAAAAAATATTTCCCCAACATCTTGCATTACCAAGATCATAAAAAAGGTTAAACATTATTTTGTGATTATCCTATTTTCGTCAACTATATGGGTCATATTGAGTGAAGATCTATCGATCAAAAGCATATTGTTGGGCTGTATATTGGGATTAGGTTCAATTTTTTCTACGGAGCAATTTCTTATACAAGAGGAGCATAAAGTTCACTGGAGATTAAACCCTATTCTATTGGTAAAGTATTTATTTTACTTAATTATTCAGGTATATACTGCTGGTTTTATCACTATTGGTAAAATAATCTCAGGAAAGATTAATCCAGATATTGTAGAAATCAGTACAGAATTGGAGGATGACTTATTAATCTGTGTCCTGGCTAATTCCATCACCTTAACACCAGGAACCATCACTGTAGATAAGGAAGGGCAAAACCTTAAAGTCCTATGGTTGGATTGTATTACGAAGGATTGTGACAAAGTAGGGGACATCATCAAGGGAGGTTTTGAGAAAATCCTCAAGAATAATAAATAGTAGAACCATGGGAAAAGTGGCATAGGAGGGGGTGGATAGGTTAAATGTTTATCAAACATGTAATGTTTATCTTAATTTTGCTAGGACTGATAACTTCAATCAGAAGCATTTTAGGTCCTACCATATGGGATCGACTTTTAGGCCTAAGCCTTATTTCCTCAAAAATTACGATGCTTATTGTGTTATATGCAATCATAACGGAACAGAAATATATTATCGACACTGCCATCGTATATGTTCTGTTAGGGTTTATAGGGATGATTTACACATCAAAATTTATTCAGGAGAAGGGCAGGGTGTAGTCTATGATGATTATTGGATACATTTTTATGGGCCTAGGTATTGTATGTATCGCCTTCGGTGTCTATGGCATATTTAGATTTAATGATTTTTATTCTAGGATATTGGTTGCATCAAAGGTAGATACCGTCGGTCTTGTTACACTACTGATTGGTGCGATGCTGGTAAATGGCAATATTTATTTCTCATTAAAAATAATGCTTATTATAGTAATAGCTATTATGACGAATCCATTAATTTCCCATTCCATTGCCCGTTCAGCTTACTTAAGTGGTTATAGGATAAAGAAGGGGGAGGAGGGATGATTTATGTTTTCTACACCCTCATAGTGGTGTTTGCCATATTAGCTGTTCAAACGAGCCAGGTCCGTAGAGCGGTCATCTATGTAGGGATTTTTGCACTGGCGATTTCATTTTGTTATTTATTCTATAGTGCTCCTGATGTTGCTATAGCTCAAGCTGTAATTACCAGTACCCTTGGAACAATACTATATCTTATAGCCCTTCAGAAGAAAAATATGGTTTTGATCTATTATACCCATGGTGATGATGAAATGAGTAACGATGACAATCAATCAAAAGAAGGGGCAGGCATACTAAAGGAGATTAAGGGCTATTGTCTTCTTCATGGTTTAGATTCTCAAGTAATCTATACTGACCAACCTGTAGCGAGTATCGAAAAACAGCATAACTATGATTTAATCATCAGGCAAAAAGGAGCAGAAATTTATATATATGGTCTTGGACAACATGATCTTTTACATAAATGTAGGGTTTTAATGGAAGGGGATAAAGAAAGGAATATTACAATCTATCGATTGGCAGAGGGTGATGTGGAGTGAGGAAGTTACTGATATTTATATATATTTTTTGCCTATTTGTCCTGGTAATGTGGATACATCTTCAACATAATGAAGTACTGTCTGATGGATTAATGCAATATTATGTAGGGAATTTCTACGAAGATACAAAGGCACAAAATGCTGTAGCTGGAATTGTTCTAAATTATCGAGTCTATGATACCCTTTTTGAAGCACTCACCCTTTTAATTAGTGTGGTGGCAGTCAGCCATTTCTATCATGGTAAGGAGGATGAGGCTTAGGGAAGGATTAAGTCCCTTACAAGGAGGATATAACTTTTTACTATATTCCTTGATAAATAGGGCAAAAGGAAAGGGTGTTACTTATGAAGGAAAATTCTGAAATTATAGCTAGAGTGATCGGTATCATGCATCCATTTATTCTCCTCTTTGGTTTTTATATTATACTTAACGGACACAAGACACCCGGGGGAGGATTCCAAGGAGGTGCTATTTTATCGGCTGTATTTATGAGTCGATATCTTGGATTATCTATACAGGATATCAGGATGAATATTCTACAGGTGTTAGAAAAAGCCTTTTTTATTCTCATCATGATTGTTCCTATCGTATTCGTTCTGTGGGAATTTAAAACAAGGTTCCCTTTTCTAAATGAATTTTATCTCATTACAATGAATGTATTAATTGGACTCAAGGTAGGCTGTGGATTAAGTATTATATTTTTTACATTTGTTTTTGATGGAGGTAGGTGATGGCTTATCCAACTAGTAAATGGTGAGAGTATAAGTGTATTATTATTTTTTATAGGTCTTTATGGTTTATGTACACAACGTAGTATGATTAAGGCAATTATATCTATTGAGATCATGCAAAGTGCTATTGTATTATTCTTTGTTACCATTAATTTTCAAGTCGGAGCCCAACCTCCAATTGGTGTAGGGCACCAAACCAATGTTTCCGACCCATTACCTCAGGCGCTGATGCTGACGGCCATTGTCATAGGTGTGGCGGTTACGGCTGTAAGTCTAGCTATGTTAATAGCCATCCAGCATAAATATGGCACAACAGATTGGCAGGAGTTAATTAAAAAAAGGAGAGAGCTAGGATCATGATAAAACTACATGTACTTGTGTTATTGCCTATATTTGTGGCGATACTTATGTATCTGTTTCCAAATAAACGTATGCGTATGCTTGCTATCTTTATTCAAACATTTTTTCTGCTGGGGGCAGTTTTAAACTTTGTAGCTATAAGACAACATGGTCCAATGACGGAGAACCTTGGAGGTTGGAGTAATTATGCTGGGATAATTTTGAAATGTGACCTTCTTTCTGCCGCCCTTATCATGCTTACAGCTATTTTGTTTTTATCCATGATGATCTTTAGTTACAGTAGTTCCTACTCTAATAAACATTTTCTGTTCTTATTCATGACGCTCCAGGGGTTAATCAATGGAATTTTTTTATCAAGTGATTTATTTAATATTTATGTCTTAATTGAAGTTGCTACCATTATTGTCAGTGTATTGATTATGTTTAAAAAAGATACCCGCTCTATCTATGATGGCATTGTATATTTACTGATGAACTTCGTAGCCATGACGATGTTTTTATTTGGTGTGGGATTTATCTATAAAACCTTTGGGGTCTTAGATTTTCAGGGTATTCAAGAAAATATAGGGCTTGTTACACAGCCCCGATCTCTTGTCATAGGATATGCATTAATCATCACCGCTGTAGGATTAAAATCAGCTTTAATACCGTTATTTAGTTGGTTACCTAAGGCCCATGGCACCCCAAGTGCCCCATCGATTATATCGGCAATATTATCGGGGCTTTATGTTAAAATTGGTGTATATTTATTTATTAGGGTACAGCAGTTATTTGGAGGGGCTATTGATACATCCCAATATTTCTTGCTATTAGGTTTTTTAACAGGAGTAATAGGTTTCATCCTGGCATTATCCCAGAGTGATTTGAAGTTAATACTTGCTTATCATACGGTTTCCCAAATTGGTCTTATTATGATAGCACTTAACTATCCCAGTAGCTACGCCTATTGGGGTGGGAAATACCACATTATCAATCACGCATTCTTTAAATCTACCCTCTTCCTAACGGCAGGCATGATTATGAAGGAATATAAAACAAGGAATATATGGGAAATCAAAGGGGTTTTTAAAAGAATGCCTGTAGTGGCCATTGCAACCATCATGGCAATCCTGGGGATTACCGGTGCACCCCTTTTTAACGGGAGTATTTCTAAATATCTGATCCAAAGCGCTGTGACAGGTAATATAACAGAGTATGGTATTCTGATTGTGAATTTGGGGACCATCATCTCCTTTGTGAAATACGCTTCAATATTATATGGTGATAGTAAAGTTGAACCAGTTCCCATAGATAAATATGAGGGGGGCATCGTTCTTTTCCTAGGATTTATTTGCCTGATAGGAGGTATTTATGGTGAGAAGTTTATTTATCTGTTATTCCAACAACAAGTAGCCATCGATTCAATAGCCTATTGGGAAAAAGCAGCCCTTTATGTTGTATCTCTAGGAATAGGCGGTCTGATTTATAAGCAGGTTATATTAAAATCTCAACTATTATATCGTGTTAAGGAATTGGAGCTAAGTTTTAATGATATATGTATTTGTATAACAACTTTCTTTAGCATGACAGTGCTGTATATGATGTTAAAAATATAGCTTTTTAATCTTTTTTTAACATAAACTTTACCACTACATAACAAAGTAATTAATAGAAGGTGATATCCTGTAATAGGCAATGAATTTAAAATTATTTACAAAATGACTCTATGACGATTACTATTTAGTTTTGTACAAGCTAAAATGTAGCAGGTGTTGTGGAATCGGGAATCTATTGGTATTATGCTGTCTATTCTTGTGATTATCGTAACTATTATAGATTATATTGGTAGAAATATCAGAAAAGGCACTAGTTAAGTTAAAAAAGAGTATCTTTCCTCCCCCTTTAGATGCTCTTTTTTAGTGTCTTTAATTATATATAGTTGTTATTTTAATGAGAAATTAACAGTAATTTAATACCCTATTAACCTAGACAAAGTACACTCATATCATATAGTTCATCTTGATATAAATTTGATTGGAGGAAGCCTTATGGGAAGTGATATTGAATCAATTATTGTAGATCAACTGATGAATGATATATATGATGGAAAGTATTTGGCTAAAGAAAAGCTTCCATCGGAATATGAATTGTCTAGTGCCTACAAAGTATCAAGAATGATCGTCAGAAAAGCCTATATAAAGTTACAGGAAATGGGATATATTTACTCGGTACAGGGTAAGGGAAGATATTTGAAGAATCGCAGTCAGTTAATAGAGTTGACTTTAAATGGGAGTGAGAGCTTTACAAAAAAGATGCTAGATAAAGGCTATAACCTAGAAACCAAGAATATTTTTTGCACTAAAATCAAGTATGAGGAGACGATTCATAAGGAATTAGGAGTAAAAAAAGAAGCTGAGGTTTATAAAATAGGAAGGTTAAGAATAGTAGACAGTAGGCCTATTGCCCTGCATGTATCTTATGTAGCTAAATCTCTGTTTAAGGATATTGAAGAAAGCGGAAAAGCAATTCAATCAATGTTTGATTATTATAGAGGACAAGGATATGAGAAATTTGAGTCTAATAAAAGTATATTAAGTATTCAATTTGCAACTTTAAAGGAGAGAGAATTACTATGTTGCCCTGACTTAGTCCCTTTATTAATTGTTGAAACCAACTGTATAGATAGCATTGATAATAGGATGTTGGAATATACAAGGATCCTTTACCGAGGAGATTCCTTTAAGTATATTGTTGAATAAGGTTACTGAGAGGATTTAGGTACAATCGAAAGTATAGAAAATGACAAGGAGGAATAAGTGATGAAGCGATTAAGCCTATGCATTGATATTGATGGAACTATCACAGAAGCCTATGACTGGATTCCAAGGGCTAATGACTGTTTTAATACCAAAATTACACCTAAGGAAGTAAAGGTTTATGATATTCATGAGGTACTAGGCGTTGAGATGGAAGCTTATTATAAGTTTTATGATTTATACAAAGAGACGTTCTGTGAAGAGGCAAGAGCAAGACTAGGTGTAAAGAAAGTTCTGGATAAGCTATATGAAAAACACCAAATTCACTTTGTGACAGCTCGAGAGGAAAAGCTGAAAAATATTACTGAAAAATGGTTATTCCATCATGAAATACCATTCGATACTTTATCACTATTAGGGACACATAATAAGGTTGTTAAGGCTCAAGAACTGGCCTGTGATATTTTTATTGAGGATCGATACGAAAATGCAGTGCAGCTTACATCATATGGATTCAATGTACTACTTATTGACTGTTATTATAATCAAGGTCCCTTATCTACAGGGATGACTCGGGTGAGGAATTGGATGGAAATAAAGAATTTTATAGAAAGTTATGAACAAAAGACATATCAATACGCCAAGATCGCCACATCGGGATAGGTTTAAGTACCCCATAGAAAATAATCAATTAAATAGATCGGCATATTGACCAGTTATTTTCTTGGAGATGCCTAGAGGAAAAGCATATATTTTGGTATATTCTGCTTTTTCTCTATTTTTTTGATTAAATTATTAAAATTTTTTAATGGGGAAGTAAGATTTTCAAAATCAATAAAAAATAATTTGTTAACAGAAGCTTTACAGACAGTAACTTGTTAACAAGATACACTTAAAAATAAGAGGAGGTGTTCAGTTTTGAACAGAAGAAAGAGAACGGAAATTCTAATTAAAAGTCCAATTGAAGTAGCGAGAAGCTTTGCAAAGGAAATAGAGAATCATTATGACATGACAATTATTGAAAAGCCTCATCAAACCTTGACCATGATAAAAATAAAAGAAGAGGCTAGAAAGTCGCAATTTTTTATTGGGGAGGTTTTGGTTACAGAGGCAAAGGTGAAAGTAAAAGATCAGCTCGGGTTAGGTATCGTTACAGGCATCAATGAAAGCTTAGCTCTTACATTAGCAATTATAGATGCAGCATACAACCTAGAGTTAATTGAAACAAAGAAATGGAATGAAAAATTATTTTATGAAGAAAAAAAGCTTCAAAAGCAAAGAGCACTAGAAGTTGAAAGAATATTAAAAACCAAGGTCAGTTTTGAAACTATGCAAGAATATTGAAAAAAGAAAATATAACAAGGGAGGAAAAAAGGATGGGATTTGACCGTATACATGATGTGCAGATGATTTATAGAAAAGTATTAGATGCCATGTCAAGGCCAGGAAAAATAAATAACATCAAAAAAGAAACCGAGGCATTAGATCAGTATCAAGATTTATATCTAGGAACCTTTGGGATTCTCCATTTACTATTAGATACAGAAGTTACCTATAACGTAATCTCTAATAATGAAAAAGTAGTTTCACAGCTGATTAATTTGCATACCTACTCAAAGAGAGCAGATATAAAAAAAGCAGATTACATTTTTATTTTAAAAAATGCAAATAAAGAAGAAGTAGAAGTGTCTTTAAATGATTCTAAAATTGGAGATTTAAGAGATCCTCAGAAATCAGCCACCGTTATTTTAGAAGTAGAAGAAATTTCAAATGAAAAAGGTTTGATCTTAAGAGGTCCAGGAATAAAAAAAGAATCTTATTTAAAAATAAACACACCTTTTTCATGGATTGAAAATAGAAATCAAAAGAATATCGAGTTTCCCTTGGGGATTGATATGATTTTTATTGATAAAGATGCCAATATTACGTGCTTGCCTAGGACCACAGAGATCCATAAAAAGGATGTGAGTTAAGATGGCGTATGTTGCAGTTAAAGGAGGGACAAAAGCCATTGAAGCCTCCATTGAGGCCTTAACCTATGAAAGACTAAAAAACCAAGACACCATAGAAATTCAAAGTATATTATCTGGTATGAGGGTCTTTATTGATCAGGTCATGTCCGAGAGTAGTATTTACTCAAAAGAGCTTGCAGCAATTGCAATAAAACAAACCGAGGGTAATTTAGAAGAAGCGGTTTTTCTACTTCGAGCCTATCGGTCCACACTTTCTAGAACACACTATACAAAGGCAGTAGAGTCAAAGGATATGTTGATAGAGAGAAGGATTTCAGCAAGTTTTAAAGATATACCAGGGGGACAAATATTAGGAGCCACCTGTGACTATACACATCGTTTACTTGACTTTAACTTAATGAATGAATCAAGAGAGGATACCAAAGCCTGGTTAGTAGAATATGCTAAAAAATTAAAAAAACAAAAAGAATCTGTCCCAGATATTAAAGAAGAAAGGAACCAGGGACATATACCCATTAAAATCAATGAAAAACCTTTAGAATTTAAAGATCCATTAAGGGATATGTCAAAAGTCATTTCGATTTTAAGAAAAGAGAATCTACTAAGAGATTTTAAAGAATCAATGGAAGAACCAAAGGATATTACAAAGGAAAATATTGAGTTCCCAACTAAAAGATCGGAAAGACTCCAAATTTTAACCCGAGGGCAGACTGGTGCAGTTACTTCATTAGGTTATGCAGCAATCAGAGGATATGGTGCTACACACCCCACCGTGGGAGAATTAAGAGTAGGAAAGCTACCTCTTTATATTGGAAACCCTATTGAAAATGGAGAAAATCAAGTGATAGAAGATGATTTTTATATCGGAGAGATTAAAGTAACGGAAGTTGAGAGTTTATTCCCTAGAAACATTAAAAGACCCAATGGGAAAAATGAAATTGAATTTGATGTAGGCTATGGAATCTGCTATGGACAAAATGAAAGCAAGGCCATTGCCATGAGCGTATTAGATAATTGTTTAGAAATGAAAAATAAAGAGTTTCCAACCTATGACGAAGAATTTGTTCTTTATCATATCGATTCCGTAGAATCCACTGGATTTATTTCTCATCTTAAGCTACCTCATTATGTAACGTTTCAATCAAAGTTAGAGCAAGCAAGAAAAACTAGGAAAAAGGATGTGAAAAATCATGATAACCTCTTATAATTTTGCTTTCTTAGATGAAAATTCTAAAAAGGAAATTCGAAGAAAGACATTAAAGGCAGTTGCGATTCCAGGATATCAAGTCCCTTTTGCATCAAGAGAAATGCCAATTGGAAGAGGATGGGGAACGGGAGGATTACAGCTCACTTTATCCCTAATCGGAAAAAAAGATATCTTAAAAGTCATTGACCAAGGTTCAGATGAATCCGTCAATGCTGTTAATATAAAAAAGCTCATTCAAAGGACAACTGGAATTTCATCTACAGATGAAACGAAAAATGCAAGTATTATTCAATCAAGACACAGAATACCAGAGGTGAAATTGAAAGAAGATCAGATTTTGGTCTTACAAGTGCCCATACCAGAGCCCCTTCGTTTTGTAGAGCCTAGTGAATTTAAAACAAAGGGACTACATGCAGATGAAGAATACACAGGAGCTTGGTTAGGATTGTTTGAACAAATTGTAAAATACAATAATGTGACAACGGGTGCAAATTATCCAGTCCTTGTAAATGACCGTTATGTGATGTCACCAAGCCCCATTCCAAGATGGGATAACCCTAAAATGGACTCAGCTGATGCACTTATATTATTAGGGGCAGGTAGAGAAAAAAAGATTTATGCTGTACCACCCTATACAACGGTTCGGTCTTTAGCCTTTACGGATTATCCATTTAAAGTAGAAGACTTTACAGGGAAATTCTGTGGTTTATGTGGTGAAAATCATGCCTTTTTAGATGAAATGATTGATGAAAAAACAGAAAAAACCACTTATCAATGTAATGATTCTAGCTATTGCTTAGAAAATATGAATCAAAAAATAAATGATGAGGATGAGGTGAGAAAGGTTGAATAATTTTGAAAAACCAATGATTAAAATTGATCATTTAACAAAGCAATATGGAAATGGGTGTGAGTTTTGTAGGGATTTTAAAAATACAAGTTTACAAAAAAACTATTGTCCAAAATGTGAAACGGTTTATGCCTGTCAAGATATTTCTTTAGAAGTTTTTGAAGGAGAGATTTTAGGGGTGGTGGGGGAGAGTGGAAGTGGTAAGTCTACATTATTATCTTGTTTATATTTTGATCAAGAGGTTTCAAGGGGGGAAGCTTATATTAACCACTATGAAAATGGAAATATAAATATACTGGCGTTATCCTCTCAAAAGAAAAGATTTGTTAGAAATCATGTTTTAGGCATGGTTTATCAAAATCCAACGAAAGGACTTAAAATGAAGGTATCATCTATCGGTAATATTGCAGAAAAGTTGATCGCAGCAGGAAACCGAAGGGTAGATACCATGGAAAAAAGAGGTTACGAGCTCCTAGAGCATGTCAATATTCCTTTAGTCAGAATAAAAGAGTTTCCTGAAAATTTTTCCGGGGGAATGCAGCAAAGAGTCCAAATTGCAAAAGCACTATCAAATAATCCGCCAATACTTCTTTTGGATGAAGTCACTACTGGACTAGATTTATCAGTTCAGGCCAATGTATTGGATTTGATTAAAAAAATTCAAAGAGAGTTAAAAATTACAATGATTGTGGTATCTCATGATTTAGCAGTCATTAGAATGTTAGCTGATAGAAGTATTGTGATGTTAAATGGAAAAATCATTGAAAGTGGGATCACAGATCAAATATTAGAAGATCCACAGCACCAATACACGCAAGAGCTGGTTCATTCTTTATTATAAAAAGGATAAAGAACTATAAATCAAAATCAAAGGGAGGTTTTCTTATGATCGTCATTAAAAATGGAAAAATTATAACGGAAAACGAAATTTTACAAGGGTATGATTTGTATATTAAAAATGATCGAATCGAAAAAATTCAACAGAGCAATCTGCCACCCCTAGTGGGGGTTAGTGAAACAGTGGATGCCCAAGGTGCTTTTATTACACCAGGATTTGTAGATATCCATGCAGACTATATAGAACATATGACGTCACCAAGACCAACCAGCTTGATGGACTTTACTATGAGTATTAGAGAAACGGAAAAGGTTTTAATCAATAATGGCATTACAACGATGTTTCATTCGCTGTCTCTTAACAAGAAAGATGATCGTCTTAGCATTAAGCCTGTTAGATATTTAGAAAATGTAAAAAAGTTTGTTGAGACCATTCATAAAACCCATTTAAGTGAGCATTTAATCCGTCATCGCTTTCATGCAAGATTAGAGATTGATAATTTCGATGCAGTGGAAGATTTGAAAAAATATATTCATGAAAAAAAAGTGCATTTAATTTCTTTTATGGACCATTCGCCAGGACAAGGACAGTATCGTGATTTAGAGATGTATAGAAATCATTTAAAGGGATATAGAGATTTTTCAGAGGAAGAATTAGATAATAGAATTGAAAAAAGCATAAAAAATGAAAAACTTACGATTGATATGATTAAAGAAATTGCGGAGATAGGACTTAAAAATAAGATTACAATAGCCTCCCATGACGATGATTCTTTAGACAAATTAGATTTAGTAAGAAGTTTTGGCACTCAAATTAGCGAATTTCCTATTGATTTGCAAGTGGCAAAGTATGCAAAGAAATTAGGTATGGATGTTTTAGTAGGAGCTCCAAATATCTTGTTAGGGGGTTCTCATTCAGGTAATTTGTCTGCAGTAGAAGCAATTTTAAATAATTGTGTTAACATTTTATGTAGCGACTATTATCCTGCTGCAATCCTGCATGCAATTTTTATATTAGAAGAAAAGCACAATCAAGATATTGTTGAAATGTTTAAACTTGCTACCATCAATCCTGCAAAAGCAGTCAATATGGACAATGAAATTGGTTCGATAAAAGAGAATAAAAAAGCAGACTTGCTCTTGATCGAAAAATTAAATAATGAATTCCCAAAAATTACAAAAGTATTTGTAGATGGAGAAATGGTATCTACTGTTCATTATAGAAATGTTGTGAATAAATAAAGGTGCAGTTTATTAAAAAAAAAGGATGTGTGATGATCGGTGAGTATATTATTAGAGATAAAAAATTTAGTCAAAGATTTTAATATATATCAACTTCATAAGGAAATTAGAGCGTTGAAAAATGTCGACTTAAAGCTTGAAGAAGGAAAATTTATAGGCATTACAGGAAGAAGTGGAAGTGGAAAATCAACCATTCTAAAATGTATATATGGAACGTATCTTCCACAACAAGGAGAAATTTTTTATGATTCAAATAAATTTGGAAAAATTAATTTAGCCAAAGCATCGAAAAGAGAGATTATTTATTTAAGACAGTATGAAATAGGATATGTGTCGCAATTTTTAAAAAGCATGCCAAGGGTTAAAGCCAGTGAACTTGTAGAAGAAGCGCTAATTGAAATGGGAAGTGAGAAAAGTTATGCAAAGGAAGAGGCAATGAAAATATTATCTCACTTTGAAATCGATAAGGCGTTGTGGGATAGCTATCCAAATACCTTCTCAGGTGGTGAAAAGCTGCGGTTAAATATTGCAAGAGCAATGGTGAAAAAACCAAGGCTCTTGCTTTTAGATGAACCAACTGCAAGTCTAGATCAAGGATCTAAAGAGAAAGTGAAAGAACTGATAATACAATTAAAAGCCCAGGGGACCACAATGCTTGGCATTTTTCACGATTTAGATTTTATGAAAGGAGTTTGCGATCAAGAATTACAGATGAAAGATGGCATGCTGTCTACTATGAAAGGATGAGAAAATACTCATTTAAAAAGGGGTGATTGAAAAAATATTTAAAAATAATGGGGTTTGTGATATCCCCATAGATTTTGAAAACCCAATTAAAGCAATTAAAGCAATCAAGAAAGATGGTGGGATCGCTATCCTAGCCCATCTAATGCTTATGATTTAGTAGATGAACTTGTAGGTGTAGGTCTGGATGGTATAGAATTAAACTATCCGCTTCATAAAAAAGAGGACATTGAAAGAATTCAAAAGTTAAAGGAGCAATACAATTTACACTTAACTGGTGGCAGTGACTGCCATGGAGTCTATTCAAATTCTTCCTTTGATATTGGTGAGAGACTAAGTCCAACAGAAGTGATAAAAGTACTAGATCCTTCCATTAGGAAAATCAATATTAGCTTATAGTGCAAAAAAACACTCAAAGGTGAGTGTTTTTTTATGTTATAAGAGTAAATTTTTAGTTCACTCATCTTCTCCTTCAACTAAAGCAGTTGTTGGCAGATCAAGTTGCTGCTTAATATACGTCGTGATTTTCTCAACGAAAATAACCATTAGAAAAATAATAATGGTAACACCTAAGGCTTGATCATAATTAGAAGCCCTGGTGTAACGATCAAGCTCTGCACCAATTCCACCAGCCCCCACAACACCTAAAATGGCAGCATAACGAATATTAATATCAAGGCGAAAAACCGACCACGAAATCAAAATACTCATCACTGCAGGTAAGATACCTTGCATAGCAACTTGAAAAGGAGAAGCACCTGTTGCACGAAGGGCTTCAATTACTCCTTTGTCCATTTCCTCTATGGATTCAGCATATACCTTTACTAGCATACCGATGCTATTGATGGCAAGGGCCATAATACCGGCACTAGGGCCAAAACCAACTGCTACAATAAACATAATTGCCCAAATTAAAGCAGGAATTGATCGAACAAATACAGCAAAGCCTTTGATAAGATAAGAAATAATTTGATGTGGGGTGGTGTTATTAGCTGCAAATATAGCCAAAATAGCTGAAAAAGCTACACCCAAAATGGTACTGACAACTGCTACCTGGATGGATTCAAGTGCCGCAGCGATGAGTGCATTCAAATCTGTGACAACTGGTGGTAGCATTCGTTCAAGCATATATTGTCCCCGTTCAAATCCATTTAAGAGCTTTTTAATGGTAAAATCAAGCTGTGAAAAACTAAATAAAAAGAGCGCACTCATCACAATGAAAGATGTTTTTTTAGCAAAGCGCTTATTTGTAAAAAATTTTCCATATGAATTTTTGTTTTTCCCTAATGAAGTACTCATATTAACTGCTCCCTTATTTTAGAAGTAATGTATTCTACGATTATAATTAAAATGAAAATCAATAAAATCGCAGTTGCTGCTTGGCTATATTGAAAAAGTCGTATCCTTCCTATTAAAACCATTCCTAATCCACCAGCACCAATCATACCTAGAATGGCAGAATCTCTAATATTATAATCAACTTGGTGAAGAGACCAAGCGATAAAAGAAGGTTTAAACTGTGGCATGATAGCTTGACCAATAATTTGGAACCAACTGGCTCCAACGGATTTTAAGGCTTCTACTTGACCGGGGTCAATTTGTTCAAGAGATTCAGTATATGCTTTTCCTAGCATACCAATCCCTCCTACACCTAGGGCTAAAGCACCGGTAAAAGTACCTAAACCAAAAGTAGCCACAAGAAAAATACCGAAAATAATAGTGGGAAAAGATCTTATCATACTGACGATATTTTTTAAAATTTCACCAATAAAAACATTTGGTGCCGTTGTCTTTGCAGATAAAATTGCAAATATAAGGGATAAGACGATGGAAATAGCAACTCCAACAATGCTCATATAAAGGGTATCCATTGTTGCAGAAATCATAGACCTTGCAACCGATAAATCTGGTGGCAGTAAATCTTTAAAAATAAATTCAAACATACTTCCCAGACTTGAAATAATAGAATACATTTTAAATTCAGTACCCCACCATGACCATAGGGTAATAAAGATTCCAAATCCCCAAATAGTAGAAAGATGATAGAATTTTGACTTTCTATTTTTTTGATATTTTCGGTATAGTTTATGGGATAGGCTAAATTCCTTTTTAGAATCCAGCCTATCTATAGTTTTACTCTTAGTAAATACATCAGCATTTCCCATGAGAACACGTCCTTTGTAGTTAATTATAGATGTGGTGGGCCATACGATCATTTAGATCCGATGGTTTACCATCAAACACAATATGACCCTTTCTAACACCAATGATACGATCTGAAAATTCCTTTGCAAAATCAACTTGATGTAGATTGACAAGGGCAGTAATGCCATCCTCATTACAAACTTTTTTTAGATAACGCATAACATCCTCTGAGGATTTTGGGTCGAGGCTTGCAATGGGTTCATCTGCCATAATAATTGATGGATTTTGTGCCATGGCTCTGGCGATTCCCACTCTTTGTTGTTGGCCCCCACTGAGTTCATCGGCCCTTTTAAAGGCTTGGTCTCGAAGACCAACTCTTTCTAAAATGCCAATGGCATCCTCAATGGATTCTTTTGTAAATAATCCAAGGCCGCCTTTAATACTATTCATATAACCAAGATTTCCATGGAGCACATTTCTGATGGTTTCGGAACGTTTAACAAGGTTATGACCTTGAAAAATCATTCCGATTTGTCTTCTGATCATTCGAAGTTCTTTTCCTCTTGCCTTTACAATGTCCTTTTCTTTAAAAATGATTTTGCCCCCACTTGGTTCTACCAGTCGATTAATGCAACGAATTAAAGTACTTTTTCCAGCACCACT
This sequence comes from Alkaliphilus metalliredigens QYMF, assembly GCF_000016985.1. Taxonomy (NCBI): domain Bacteria; kingdom Bacillati; phylum Bacillota; class Clostridia; order Peptostreptococcales; family Natronincolaceae; genus Alkaliphilus; species Alkaliphilus metalliredigens. Next base: position 1,214,617 of record NC_009633.1, read on the forward strand.
AGGACCGATAATGGAGACAAATTCTCCTTTTTTAAAATCAAGTTCCACATTATTTAAAGCAACTGTTCCATCGGGATAGACTTTGCTAAGCTCAGTAATTTGTAAAATAGGTTGAGTCATTGTTATCCTCCCTTCAATTGTATATTTAGTAGGCGTTTGCCAAACGCCGCAACCCGCACTATTGCGGGACTTTTTTAAGCATAAAAAAATATAACTCCTCACCAGATTGTGGTAAAATTGAATTGACAGAAACAAATTCACCCAACCTGAAAGGAGTTATATATGGCTATTTTACCACACAAACAGCTTTCTTTGGCTGAAATTTATTCCGATTGTGCCAATTATTTTGAAAATGATAAGCATCACTTTCTTTCTCTTTTAAAAGAAAACCTTAATCTTGATGAGTTAATCCCTCTTTCTTTTCATCGTAATTACTATGCATCTACTGGCAGACCTAGAAAACATCATCTTACATCAATGGTTTGGGCTTTGCTTCTGCAGCGGATTTTCTCCATTCCAAACGATACATTGTTGCTGACTTTTCTTCAGTTTTCTAAGGAACTTAGAAATTTTTGTGGTTTCACCAATGTTCCTGATGCTTCTAGATTTACTAGATTCAAACAAGATTTTCTGCCAGACTTACAATCATTTTTTGAATATCTTGTGGATGTCACTGAACCTATTTGCCAGGCTATTGATCCTCATAAGGCTTCTATGACTATCTTTGATACTTCTGGCATTGAAGCTTTTGTTACTGAAAACAATCCTAAATACGCTAATAAAATTATTAAACAACTTAAAGCTTTTAAAAAGACTCATAACCTTGATGATTCCTATGATCCATATAAAGCAGCCTATGGTTCCATGCCTTCTCATGCAGCTGCTAATCCAGAGATCAAGCAACTTTACATCAATGGTCATTTTTGTTATGTCTATAAATTTGGGATGATCACCAATGGTCTTGGTATTATTCGTGATATTACTTTTTATGACCAAGATTTTATGAATGCTCATCCTAACATCGTTGTTGACAAAAAGTCGGATTCTCCTGATGAGGATAAGTCCCTTGGTGATGCAAAAGCTCTTTTACCAGTGTTATCTGACTTTTTTAATAAACATCCACTCATTCAACCTAATATCTTTATCGGAGATGCTGCTTTTGATACCATTTCTATCTACAAAGGAATTTTTTCGGATTTAAAGTTCAATAAAGCTTATATTCCCTTAAATCCTCGTTCTTCCCTTAGCAGCTCTGAATACACTCTTACTGAAGATGGGATTCCCTGTTGTCCTCATGATCCAAAACTACCTATGAAGCCTGAAGGCAATACTTCTCATCTTCGCTGTGGTATTCCTACTTTCAAGTTTGTCTGTCCGAAAATGTCTTGGACTAAATGTGAAGACGGCAAGTACCGACGCCGGCATAATTGCGATAATCCCTGTACTTCATCACCTTGTGGTAGAATGATTTATGTGTATCCTGAAAAAGACTTACGGGCATATCCAGGCGCCATTCGTGGTACCGATGATTGGGATAAAACCTATAAAGCCCGAGGTGTCGTTGAGCAAACCATTAACCATTTCAAAGATAGCTTTTGTATTGCTAACCGAAGAACACAGAATGCTAAAACATTGCATGCCGACCTGATTATTGCTGGTATAACGCAGCTTGTTACAGTTATCCTTGCTGACAAAATACATCAACACAAATATATCAGAAGTTTAAAACCACTTATTGCATAGTTAACCGGTACGCCTTGTCTCTTTAGAAAATTTAATCAGCACTCAATTTTCTGCCCTTCTAATTACTTTTCAAATTTAGTTTCGCAATTACCTAGTATATTTAGCATTTTATCTATCTAAAATTGAGAATTAATCCATTTCTAAAAGTGTTGCAGTATCTCGTACAATTTGATACGTGCTCATATCTGCTAAAAAGTATCCACCCATAGCATCGGTTTCTTGTAGGAATGCTAAAATTTCAGGATCATCTTGATGATTAATCAGGTCAATCATAGCATCTTGCAATTCTTTTTTGAAAGATTCAGGAAGATCACCTCTTACGGTAAAGGGAGAGTTTGGAATCGGTTTTGTTTTGTCAATAACAATCATCTCATCGATATTTGGATGGTTTGAATTTCGTTCATAAAATCGAGTCCAAGCACGATCATAAATCGCTGCTGCATCCACATCACCATTTAATACCGATAAGAAGGAAGCTTCATGTGAACCAGAAAACACTGTATTTGCAAAAAAATCACTATCAACTTCACTAAGAGATAAATTCATTTGCTCCATGATATGAGCCTTTGGAAACAAATGCCCAGAAGTAGATGCAGGATCCGCATAAGCAAAATTTTTGTCTTTTAAATCTGCCACTGTTTCTATGCCAGTGCTCTTTCTTGTAATGATAAAAGACTCATAGGTTGGTTCATCTTCCGGTGTTGTTAGACGAATAGCAACAGGCTCAGCATTTGCACGGTCATGTGCTAATACAAAAGAAAATGGTCCGAAAGTAGATATTTCCACATGTCCACCTCGCATGGCTTCAACGGTGGCTGTATAGTCTGTAGGAAAATGAAGTTCAATTGTGACATCAAGACGTTCTTCTAAATATTTGATAAAGGGTTCATAGGTTTTTCCTAAAAACTCCATATCTTCAGTAGGCAAAAGTGCAAAACCGATGGTTTTTGGCCAGTCAGATCTAGGGTCTGCTTCAGTGGTACTGGTTGACGTGTTAGGGCTTGAAGAATCATCAGGAGCAGGTTCACCGGTTGAACAACCTGTCAAAATACTTAAAGTCACTAGTAATACTGAAATCAAACCAAATAATACGACATTTTTCTTGAAGTGGGATACTTTGTTCACGCTTATTGCTTTCATTTTTAAAAACCTCCTTGGATTTTGTTTTATTTTTTTATTACAGTTAAAGCATAACTTGGCGCCAAGTTAGGTTGTTTAACGGAAGGTTAATAAGACGTTAGGATTGTGTAAACTCTAAAACAACAAAAAAGTAAGTGCTTAAGTTTAAAACGAAATGTAGGGAGGCCACTGAAAATATCGTATTATCCTCATCTAAAAATACTGCAATAACAAGATTACGAGATAGATAAATCATTTAATGAAAACTAAAAAAATGTATGAATAATATTGACAAGAGTGCAAGACAATGGTAATATATTAACAAATTCCATAATAATGATTATTGATATCAGTTACTTCGAGACAAGTTTAAAAGGCATTTTAGTAAATGCATAAGTTATTTTATCTGTATGTATTTGCAGACTACTTCTCAAAGGAGACACACATTTATAGGATGACTCCTGGGCGCTTCAAGGCGCCTTTTTCTTTACCTGATTTCTGTCCTGTGTTTTGAACGAGAGCAGCAAGATATACATAAACTCAGCTGCATCCTCCGAAGAAGTCTCGGTCTCTTTAGAAGAACAAACTATCTCTATTGAAAAAATAGCTAAGTATTCCCATGAGCTACAGGAAATGCCATCGGGTTTAGAAATTATCATTAATAAATTTAAACTTTAAGAGGACAAGTGGTTGGGGGGCGTTTAATATTCTATACGTAGGAACGCAGCAACAAGAAATACATATATTACAGAGTCGAGTTCAAGAACTGGAAAACAAATTAAGAGAACAGTCTTTTTTAGTAGATATGACAAATATATTAATTAAAAATCATGATCTAGACACTACGATTAAAAGCACCTTACAGCTAGCTATGGAAATGACCCACAGTGAGGCTGGATGCCTATATATAACAAATTTTAGTATGCGTAAGTTAACGGCAGTAGAAGTAAATGGACAGATATCTAAGAATTTGGTGAAGGCTTTTAGTAAAGCAAATAAAATTTTATCTAAAGAGCAACTACATAGGATCGTAGAATTTAATAAAAAAGATAAAATATTTCAACAGTTTCAGCAATTAGATGAAAAGCTGGAATCATTTATAATCGTTCCTCTTATTGTGGGAGACGATACGATTGGATATGCAGTTGTGATGCATCGACATGATCATTGCGATCATCATTCTGGCTCCTATTCCCTTCAGGATCTCAGAAACCTCAAAATCTATTCTCGACAAGCAGCATTATTGTTGGATCATATTAGAATGAATATTGAACGGGGAAAAAAAGATTTCTATCTTAAAACAATAGCAAGTTTAGTCGCAGCTATTGATGCAAAGGACATTTATACTCAAAATCATTCTTCAAGAGTAGCTAAAGTTACCGTGGAATTTTCTAAGGATCTTGGTTTGGCTGAGGATTTGATAGAATCTATGCATTATGGTGCTCTTCTGCATGATATCGGAAAGATAGGTGTGCTAGATGAAATTTTAAATAAGCCAGGAGCTTTAACAAGGGAAGAGTTTGCCATAATTAAGGAACATCCAGTTAAAGGCATAAACATATTAGCGCCAATGGAACTGGAGAAGGATGTTCTAAACATAATTAGATATCATCATGAGAGATACGATGGTATGGGGTATCCGGAAAAACTGAGAGGAAATGAAATACCCCTCACAGCTAGGATTGTTAGCATCGTAGATGCCTGGGATGCTATGACCAGCAATAGAGCCTATAGAAAGAAATTATCTTCAGAGGAGGTTACACAAGAGCTTAAAAAAGGTAAGGGTTCACAGTTTGATCCATACTTAGTGGAAAAATTTATAGCACTAATTGACAAATTTAGTTATAGATAAAAATAATATAATACTAAAAATTTCAAAGAAAAAATCTTTCAATAAGGACCAAGGGATAAAAGTATTTTAGTGAAAACGCATCTCTTGGTCTTTCGATATTTAAATTGAAAATTTGTGAAATCAGTGTCGGAAGGAGGAACCACAGGATTAGCAGCAACCCTTGAGGCTGCTGAAGAGGGTGTATCTGTAACTTTAATAGAAAAGCCATCTATGTTAGGTGGAAGTACACTTTTATCAGGTGAAATTGATGAAGAATTAATCAATTATATAGCTGAACACTCCGGAGAAACCTTTGAATGGTTAGAAGCGCAAGGTGTTGAATTCACTGAGAACTTGTCAAGCGAAGGCATAATGAGCTGGCTGAAAAAGTATAGACGAAGACTTTGGAAACGGAGCAATCGCCACCATTAAAGGATTATATGCAGTAGGGGAGGTAATTAATGGACAATTAGACAAGACTATTTATCCTGCAAGTGGTACTTCTATTACAATGGTTTTTATATTAGGCAGAGTAACGGGAAAAGAAGCTGCTCAAGCAGCCAAATAATTTCAAAAATCAAAAACCTAGTAGTGAATTCACTACTAGCTTTTTGATGCGAAAATGTATTTCTGAAAGTTTGTTAAAAGCGTTGAAAATGTAATATAATAAGTATAGATAAGCAACTTCATTATTTATTGAAACTCGAAATTGCTCATCTTGCTGAAATTTCAAATTATACTGAGTATAATAATAAATACAGTGTATTTTTTGCATTTTGAGGTGTAAGCTGAGGAGGAGTGCATATGGTAGACAAGCACAATGAGGGTGCGATACTGGCGCAATTACAGGATCAAACAAAGTTGATGCTATTAGGACTATTTCGGGGACTTAATAGACAATCTGAAAAAGAAAAGTCGCTTCAACTGATTGGTCGTTTTGTTCAAAAGAAACTAGGATATCAAAGCATCTACCTTGACGTTAATGAAGGACAAAGAACCATTGGGATTGAATATCTTTCTGAAGAAGAAAAACTGAATGATGAGCATGAAATTTTTCGTTTTTCTCAACCAATAGATTTTTATAAGGAAATTGTAATGCTTTCAGAGGAAGTTGAGATTGAAAGTATTTTTCCTCGCTTTGCTCAAATATTTTCGCCCAAATCAATTTACTCAGCACCAGTTTTTAGTCAAAATAGACTCACTGGATTATTTATTGTATATCATTGCCACAAGAAACATACGTCTATGGAGATGCACTATACATTAAAACAGATTAGTAGAGAAATGACTGCAGTATTTGCTCGGATCGAAAGATACAATACTTCTTTAGAAAGAATGCTTCGATTAACTGCCTTAGAAAATATTTTAATGTACGATGTGAAGGAAGAAATGGATGGAGCTGAAATGATCCAATGCATCGTGAAGGCAATCCCTGAAGCCACTGGAATGGAAAGATGTACATTGGCCCTACTCACTGAGGACGGTCAACATTTGCTCCCACACTATTCAACCTTTCTTGAGTATGAGGTCAGCAAGGACCAAAGCTATCCCATGGATCCTGCAAAAACAAAAGATCATACTGGTATTTTAGCCATAGAGAATAAAGAACCTATTGTTGTTTATGACGCAAGAACAGATGAAAGATGCGATGCTGAGCTAGCAAAACAATTGGGCGTATACTCCAACATCACACTACCGGTTTTAGATATCCATGGAAGACCCTTGGGTGTGCTTTATTTAGATAATGCTGCATATGAGATTTTTTCCGGTGAACAAATTAGATTTTTGCAAATCATTGCTAGGCACCTAGGACTTGTGATTTCTAAGATTGATTATATAGCAAATTTACGGATCAGAGCTAAATATGATGGATTAACAGGATTATTTAATCGACATACCTTTGACACAATTTATGAGGCATTTTATAACGGGATCAAACATGAAAAAATGGATTTTGCCATTTTAATGGTTGATATTGATAATTTTAAAGAGGTAAATGATCAATATGGGCACCCGGTAGGGGACGAAGTATTAAGGAAGATGGCTAGGGCTATGCAGCAAAGTCTAAGAGATCATGATGTTATTGCCAGGTATGGTGGAGAAGAGATGATCATTATTTTAAAAGGTTCCAATCCTCCTGAGGCCAAAGGGATTGCAGAAAGAATCAGAAAATCAATTGAATCTCTTGAAATTCAAGGAATAAGGATAACGGTCTCAATTGGAATGGCAAACTTTCGATATGATAGTTATGAAAAAGATGAGTTGATTACCATTGCAGATAAATGTCTATATGAGGCTAAAAGAAAAGGCAAGAATCAATTCCTATCAACAGAATCAAAATAAGCATAAAAGAGGTTGTGAAACTTAGTTTCACAACTTTTTTTATGCTTATTTTCTAGAGGTGAGTCGCATATAATTGATTACTTCAGGAGATGATTAATAAATACACAATTTTCCTAAAGGATGTGACACGGTGGTTGAGTTTTTTAGAATTGTAACATGGATTCTTCTCATTACATTAGCTTATTTTAATCTATTCAACGTTGCGCCAAAGGCTGTTGTCATAGGAACATATCCCTATTTAGTAGGAATTACAATAATACTAGGGTTGTCAATGATTATGCTTCGTTTTACCCATAATCGCTTTGGAATTATCATCATTCAAACGCTATTGGTCAGTACCTTAGTTTTTGGACTTTTTACTTTTGTTCAAGTATGGAGGAATTCACAATTATTCAATGACTACCAGAAAAATCGAAGTGGTTATATGGATGAGTTGATGCAGATCACCCGAAAGGGATCCCAGGAGCAGGATCTGCTAAACTCCTTCCAAAAAGGAATCGCAAATCTAATTGAAAAAAATATTGGAATTCCTCTTACTTATCATAATAAAGCTACATTGTTTTTCCAAGAAGAAGAAATTTTCGATGAAATGATTGAATCTATCTCTCAAGCAAAGCATCATATACATATTGAGTTTTTTATCATAAGAGATGATGAAATAGGAAAAAAATTTAGAAACATACTAATAGGGAAGGCCAAAGAAGGGGTAGAAGTTAGGATTGTTTATGATGGACTCGGAAGTCATGGGATTAAGAGAAGTTATGTAAGGGAACTGAGGGAAGTTGGTGTAGAAATCGTTGCTTATGATACGGTCATACAGTCAATTTTAAAGGGAAAGCTTAATCATCGGAATCATAGAAAGCTTGTAATTATTGATGGTAAAGTAGGATTTACTGGTGGCGTTAATATCGGAGATGAATATTTAGGACGAGATGATCAAATTGGAAAATGGAAGGATATGCAGGTGAAAATTGAAGGTGAAGCGGTCAACTGGATGCAGAAAATTTTTTTAGGGGACTGGTACTATGTCACAGATGAACAATTAGAAGATGAGCGATATTTTCCTAAACAAGATCGATATGATCAATTGCCAATCCAATTGGTAACCAGTGGCTATGATACCCATTGGAATGAGATCAGCCAATTGTATTTTACAATGGCCACTGGTGCCCAGGAAAGTCTGTATATTGCAACACCCTACCTTATTTTAAATGATAGTATGATCAAGGCACTAGAAACTGCTGCTTTAAGGGGTGTTGACGTAAAAATAGTACTACCTAAAAAGGCGGATTTCTTTTTAGTTGGCTGGGCCAATGAATCTTATTTTGAAAGGCTTTTAAAGGCTAGTGTAGAGATTTACCAATATGATGAAGGGTTCCTACATTCGAAGGTATTTGTAGCAGATCGTGATGTGCTTTCAGTGGGGTCTGCCAACTTAAATACAAGAAGTCTATTTTTAGACTATGAGGTGAATGCAGTTATATTTGATGAGGAGTTAGTTGGGAAAATGGTTGGAGAGCTAAGCCATAACATAGCTGATAGCAAACAGCTTACCTTAAAAGAGCATCAGAGGAGATCCTTTTTACAAAAGGTGAAAGAGTTCATTGGCAGGCTAATTGTTCCAATAGCTTAATCATACCCGGAAAGGTATAAGGGATTGTCCTTTTGTCTATAATATTGAAATGATGGAAGGAGGCACAAAATGACAATCAAAATTGGTATCCCTAGAGGACTATGGGTGTATGATTATTACCCACTATGGAAGACCTTCTATGAAGCATTAGGGGCAGAAGTCATCTTATCCAACCCTACTAATAAGAGCATTTTAGATCAAGGAGTAAAAAATACCGTTGATGAGGCCTGCTTGCCGGTTAAAATTTTTAATGGACATGTATTAGATTTAAAGGATAAAGTGGATTATATATTTGTTCCTAAGATCATGAGTGTCTATCGCAAAGAATACATTTGTCCAAAGTTTTGTGGATTGCCAGAAATGGTAAAACACTCAATTCCTGATCTTCCCCCGATGATCGATACAGAGATTAACTTTAACCGCTCTAGAAAACATCTCATGAGGACAGTTTATGAATTTGGAAGTTATGTGACAACAAATAAAAAACAGATTAAAAAGGCATACGAAGAAGCCCTACAAGAGTATGAAAAATTTAAAAAACAGCTCAAACAAGGTGCACTACCATTAGATGGAATTGTTAAGCCCTATGTCATCACTGACAGCCAAGAGCAAAAGGAGATTAAAAAGAGTGGGAATGCAAAAAGAATTGCCATCATGGGACACTCCTATAATTTATATGATACCTATGGCTCTATGAATTTAGTTAAGAAGCTACAGGATCAAAATATAGAGATTATCACAGCGGAGATGATAGACTACAAAGTGATTAACCAATATGCTGAAACATTAGAGAAAAAGATGTTTTGGAGTTTTGGAAGGAAATTATTAGGTACTGCTATGTATTTAGCAGTGGAAAAAAATGTAGACGGGATTATTTACTTGTCGTCTTTTGGATGTGGAATTGATTCTATCATTGAAGACTTATTTGAAAGAAAGATTAGAAAAGAAGGTGGCATTCCTTTTCTATTGATTACGGTGGATGAACATACAGGAGAAGCAGGCGTCAATACAAGGTTAGAAGCCTTTATGGATATGATTGATTGGAGGAAGCGTGATGAAGGTAACCTTTCCGCACATGGGTAACCAATATGTGGCCACAAAGATATTATTAGAAGAATTAGGGGTAGATATAGTTGTGCCGGCAGAATGTAACCAGGAGGCATTGAACATTGGGACGCAACATTCCCCAGAGTCCATTTGTCTTCCACTAAAGGTAAATATAGGGAATTATATGAAGGGATTCAAAGAAGGAGCCGATACCATCGTTTTGACAGGAAGCTGTGGACCTTGTCGTTTCGGGTACTACTCCATTCTCCAAAAAGAAATACTGAAGGATATGGGATATGATGATATTAAGGTCATTCTTTTGGATCCTCCCCAAGGAGATTATAAAAATTTTATTGATAGTGTAACAGAATTAGCACAAACAAAAAATCCCTACAAGATATTAAGGGCATTGAAGAAAGCCATTCAAATTCTGTATGAAGTAGATGCATTAGAGGAGGCAACCCATTATAAAAGACCTCGGCAAAAGCAAAAAGGACTAGTGGATCGATATTATGATCAATTTCACAAAGATGTTCGAAAGGTCTATGGTTATAAGGAAACTTCACGGGTGATTGAGAAGGCCAGACAAGATATATTAAATATTGAAGAAGAGCCCAATCGAGAAATATTAAAGATCGGAATCATTGGTGAAATTTATACGGTCATTGAACCATTCGTTAATTTGAATATAGAGAAAAAGCTTGGAGATATGGGGATTGAGGTTCATCGGTCGCTTAAAATTAGTCATTGGTTAACGGAGCATTTGTTTTTATCTCCATTGAATTTAACAATGGAAGGAAAGACCAGGAAGGCAGCGGAACCTTATATTAAAACAATGATTGGTGGACATGCTCGAGAAACCGTGGGGCATGGGGTTCGATATGCCCAAGAGGGGTTTGATGGCATCATTCAAATTTACCCCTTTACATGTATGCCTGAAATTGTGGCCCAAAGTATTTTACCTAAGGTGGAAACGGATTATAATACACCTTATTTATGTTTAATTGTAGATGAGATGACAGGTGAGGCGGGGTTTAACACACGAATAGAAGCTTTTACTGATCTTTTACAACGGAGAAAGGAGCTAAGGCATAATGAAAAACTGTTATCTGGGAATTGATGTTGGTTCTGTTAGTACAAATATTGTACTAATGGGTGAAGATAAAAAGATATTAGTCAAGGCATATACACGAACCCAGGGAAAACCCATAGAGGCCATTCAAAGAGGCTTCAAGGAGATTCAAACGAAGCTAAAGGAAAAGGTAATTGTAAAGGGTGTAGGGTCAACGGGCAGCGGTAGACATCTTGCTTCAATGATTGTTGGGGCAGATATTGTGAAAAACGAAATCACTGCCCACGGTATTGCTGCTTTGAGTTTTGTAGATGGAGTGCGAACCATATTAGAAATTGGTGGACAGGACTCCAAAATTATTTTATTGAGAGACGGTGTCATCAGTGACTTTGCAATGAATACAGTCTGTGCAGCAGGTACTGGATCTTTTTTAGATAGACAAGCCGCACGGCTAGGCATTGAAATTGAAGACTTTGGGGACGAAGCCCTCAAATCCGCAAATGCAGTGCGAATTGCAGGAAGGTGTGCGGTATTTGCAGAGTCAGATATGATCCATAAGCAGCAATTAGGACATAATCAGGAGGATATTATTAAGGGACTTTGTGATGCCCTTGTTAGAAACTTCTTAAATAATCTGGGGAAGGGAAAAGAGATTCTGGGACCCGTTGTGTTTCAAGGAGGGGTAGCAGCCAATATTGGCATCAAAAAATCCTTTGAAGAAGCCCTAGGTTTTGAGGTTTATGTGCCGCCTCACCACGAAGTCATGGGGGCAATTGGCTGCTGTCTATTAGCACAGGAGCATCACATAAAGGGAAATAAAACAAAGTTTGAAGGATTTGAGCTGGCGAACTCAGGATACCAAGTCAAGGGTATCGAGTGTGAAGATTGTGCCAATCTATGTGAAGTCATTGAAATATTTAAGGATGATAACCTTATGGCCAGATGGGGAGATAAATGTGGTAAATGGAGTGATTTAGTAAAAGAGAATAATGAAAATGAAAAGTTAGCGTAAAACCCCAATTTGGGGTTTTTTTTACTTAATTAGTTTGAAGTTGCAAAAAGATGGATATAATATATAATGGTATTGCAAAGAATTTGCATTTAGAAAAATAATGGAGGTGTTTACTACAATGAAAAAAAGAATTTTCACAGTGATTTCACTACTGATGATGGTTATGTTAATACTGGGGGGTTGTGCCCAAGAGAGTGAAGTGAGTGATCAAAACACAGAAGAAATACAAGAAGCGCAGAAAATAAAAGTATTTGCTAGTTTTTACCCTCTTTATGACTTTGCAGGTAAAATTGGAGGAGACAGAATTGATCTTCAAACAATTGTTCCTGCAGGAACTGAGCCCCATAGTATTCGAAATACCCACAAGAACATTAGCCCATCTTGAGGCGGCAGATGTATTTATTTATAATGGAGCGGAAATGGAACCCTGGATTGACCAGGTATTAGAATTGTTAAAGGATAAAGACATCATAATTGTTAATGCAAGTGAATCAGTAGAACTATTGGCATTTAACGACGGTCATGGACACAGCCATGACGAAGATGATCATCATGATGATGACCACGGACATAGCCATGACGAAGATGAGCACCATGATGACGACCACGGACATAGCCATGACGAAGATGATCATCATGATGGTGACCATGGACATAGCCATGACGAAGATGATCATCACGATGATGACCATGGACATAGCCATGATGAAGATGATCATCATGATGATGACCACGACCACGGAGAATATGACCCACATATTTGGGTAGATCCAATTAACGCAATCAAAATTTCTGAACAAATAAAGCTTGCCTTTGTTGCAAGAGATCCTGAGCATCATGCAGTATATGAAGAAAACTTTGAAGTATTTAAAACGCAATTAGAAAAACTAGATGAAGATTTTAGAGCAGGACTACAAGATATCAAACAAAGAAAAATCATTGTGTCCCATTCAGCCTTTGGATACTTAGCACATCGTTATGGGTTAGAAGAAATTTCTGTGTCAGGTATTTCTCCCCATGCTGAGCCGAGCCCTGGACGATTGGCGGAATTAACAAAGGTAGCTAGAGAAGAAAACATTAACTATATTTTCTTTGAAGAATTGGCAAATCCAAGAACCGCAGAAACATTAGCCAATGAAGCCAACTTAGAGGCATTAATCCTAAATAATATAGAAGGGCTGACAGAGGCTCAACTAAATGCAGGAGAAGATTTTATTTCTCTGATGTACAAAAATATAGAGACCTTACAAAGGGCGTTGATGGAATAGATGGAAAAGGTAGTAGAAGTTAAAAATATTGAATTCGCATACGATAGGGCACCTGTATTAAAGGATGCCAGCTTAGAGATCTATCAAGGAGACTTTATGGGGATTGTTGGTCCTAATGGTTCAGCAAAAAGTACCCTATTGAAACTGCTGCTGGGGTTAATGAAACCCCAGCAGGGAACAGTTTCTTTGTTTGGGACGCCGATTCATCGATTTAATCAGTGGAATCGAATTGGTTATATTTCACAAAAAGTAAGGGACTTTAATATTGGATTTCCTGCTACAGTGGAAGAAGTCGTAGGGGCAAATCTATACAGTCAGATGGGCTTCTTAAAATTCATAGGGAAAAAGCATAAAGAAAAAATTCGTGAGGCATTAGAAATTGTTAATATGACAGATTATCAAAAACGACTGATCGGAAACCTATCCGGTGGACAGCAACAGCGGGTTTTTATTGCCCGTACGTTGATTAATAATCCAGAAATTATCTTTATGGATGAGCCCTTAGTGGGTGTGGATGTGGATTCTCAAGATAAATTTTATGAATTGATGGAAAAACTCAATAAAGAGCTGGGAATTACATTGGTAATGGTGTCTCATGATATTGGTGTGATTACCAATCGAGCAAATCGTGTGGCGTGCTTGGGAAACCAGCAGGTTTTCGTCCATGATTCAAAGCATTTTAATGAGGAAAAATACATTAGAGATGTTTATGGGAAGAAGGCAGTGCTGCTACATCATAAACATTAATAGAGGGGAATTGTTATGCCAGAAATACTAACCTATGGTTTTATGCAAAGGGCTTTTATGGCAGGAATTATGATTGCTGTTATTTGTCCTGCTATTGGAATCTTTCTTGTTTTAAGAAGATTATCTATGATCGGAGATACACTTTCTCATGTTGCCTTGGCTGGAGTTGCTGGGGGAATGCTTTGGGGAATCTATCCTATTTATTCGGCCTTAGGCTTTTCTGTCCTTGCGGCTTTAGCTATTGAAAGATTACGGAAGGAATATGCACAATATGCAGAGCTATCCATTGCCATTATCCTCTCTGCAGGGATTGGATTAGCTACGATTTTAATTAGCATGGGCAATGCAAATGCTGCTATTTTTAGTTACTTATTTGGAAGCATTGCACTGGTTTCTAGTCAAGATATTATGACGGTTATGGGACTTGGGGTCTTTATCCTATTATCTGTTTTAGTTTTTTATAGGGGGCTCTTTTATATTGCATTTGACGAGGAAGCGGCGAAACTAGCCGGGGTACCGGTTAAATTTATCAACCTATACTTTACAATTTTAATAGCCATGACCATTGCGATTTCCATGAGAATTGTAGGCATTTTGCTGGTATCTTCTATGATGATTATCCCCGTTGCCACCAGTCTGCAGCTGGCAAAAAGCTTTAAAGGTGCATTTTCTTATTCCATACTATTTGGACTCATATCTGTCTTAATTGGACTGACACTTTCATTTTATGGAGATTTAGCACCGGGAGGAGCCATTGTTGTGACAGCTGTTATGATATTGATGGTTGTTCTGGTGACAAAGACCGCAAGGGGAAACTATTTAAGGAAGCTCGCAAGGGAAATATAATTCCACTATTAATTCTGTACCTCTTATTTGACCATATATTCTCCTTCAAGTTATGTGTTAAAGGACAGTGCTCCCTCTCATTAAGTTTTCATTAACTGTAATGAAAATTAATCTGTCACAATAGTATATACAAAGTGGCGGTATTTTTATGTAATAAGAGGGGTGAAGAAAGTAATGGATAGGAATTGGAAAAATGAAGTGGGTCAAGTGCTTGAAAACACACTGATATATGTAGATCAAGATCAACGGTTAATTCAATTGCTTTATGAGAGTGATGTGATATCACAAAAAGAATTTGATCAAATCACTGGAAGCATGGAAGGCATCAGGCCCTCTCTTCAAACAATGAGTAAAAGGATAGAAAAAATACAAAGTCGAAACGGATTACTGCCAGATCTTTATCAATTGATGAATGTACTTTTAGAATGCAAGGATTATGAAGAGCGATTAGTGGAAGGTGCAGAAAGTAAAATTCAATTCCCACAAAGCACATTTCATAAACGATTGTTAGAATACTGTATATGTCAGCTTGATTTACAATTGCTTAATAATGCGGTATTTCGAAAAATGATCTATACCTATATATTTAGAATCATTGAATATCAAAAGGTAGTACAAAAATATAAAAGCTAAAAAAGTGATAAACCTAAGTATTAGGTTTATCACTTTTTTTGTTTAGGCGTTTAATTTTTCAAGTAATGCCTCGGCGTCAATTCCATGCACCGCAGCTGCTTGCTCTATTGTCTCCATTTGAGATGAAGGACAACCCAAGCATCCCATACCAAAGGACATTAAAATGGATGCTGAATTAGGATTGATTTTTAAAGCGTTACCGATTAATGTATCTTTTGTAATTTTTTCCATTATATTCCCTCCAAAGTTAATTATTTTTAAAATGACACTTCTGTCAATTCAGACTAGAAACGATGATTATAAAATGTACTGTCTTGTTAGATGGATTTACTATGTTTAGTACTAACTATAGTATAGGGGAAAAATAGATTAAAAAAGATGATCTGCGTCACTAAAAAGTGTGATGATTGTCACAAATAGAATAATTTTTCAAAGTATTGGAAGACTAATAGGGATAGTAGCAAATATTGATATTTTTAGAAGGAGGGAAAACTGTGTCAGATAAAGATGTACAAAATTCTTATCAAAGAAGTGCTGAACGGATGAGAGGGGATCAAAAGACATTTTCAGCAGATTTGACAGATGCAGACTATAATGATCCTAGTTTGCATAAGGACGCTCATGATAAGGCTCAGGTTGATTATGAAGGAATTGAAAAATCACCATCAATGGAAGAGGTCCACAAGTGGCAAAGAGAGCATATTAAAAAGGATGATCAGTCAAAGGAAGGCTACCCTTTAAACACCATCATTGATCCTGCCATGAGAGAGATGTATCAAGTTGTACATAATGCTGGAATGAGTAATGTATTCGATCGTTTCAGTGAGCAACAGCCAACCCAATGTAAGTTTTGTATTGAAGGCCTGTCCTGTCAGCTCTGTGCCAATGGCCCTTGTCGGATTAGTAAAAAGGCCCCTAGGGGTGTCTGTGGCGTGGATGCTCACACAATGGTGGCGAGAAACTTTGTATACCGTCATGTAACCATTGGTACATCAGCAAATATTTTTCATTGCCATCAAGCTGCCCGTACATTAAAGGCTGCAGGAGAGCATCCAGAGAGTGGGTTAAAGATTCGTGACCCAGAAAAATTGAAAAAGTATGCTGATATGGCTGGACTCGATGCGAATCAACCAATTGATAAGCTGGCAGTTACATTTGCACAGTGGGTAATGGATGACATCCACTTGCCTCATCATGTGGAATCTAAGGCAGTTGAAGCCTTTGCACCTACGAAGCGAAAGAAACTTTGGAGAGAACTGGGGTTATTCCCAGGAGGCGGATATAGTGAGGTTGCCTATGCCCAAACCCAATGTATGACCAACTTTAACTCAGACCCTGTGGAGTTTCTACTGAGAAGTGTACGTTTGGGTGTTGCCAATGAGTACCAAGGATTATTCCTACTAAATATTGTGCAGGAAATATTAATGGGAACCCAGGAGATTGCAATGAAGAAACAGAATATGGGATTATTAAAGAAAAATCAAATTAATGTTGTGACCAATGGGCATATGCCTTTACTTGCCCATGTGGCCATCGACATCGCCTCAACCGATGAATGGCAACAGAAGGCAAAGGATGCTGGTGCGGATGGCATCAAAATATTTGGACATGTATGTGAAGGGCAACAGCTCATCAATTATGAAGGAATGCATAACCAAAGCGCCTATGGGGGACAAGAAGGAGAATGGCTATCCCAAGAATACCTATTGGCTACTGGTGTGGTAGATCTGTTTATGTTTGATTATAATTGTACTGTACCGACGATGCCTATATTTGCGAAAAAGTTTGGGACAAAGCTATTGAGTACACATCCTGTTATAAAATTGCAAGGAACCGAGACTTTGGACTTTGTGCCTGAAAAGATGAAGGAACAAGCTGTGAAGGCACTGGATATGGCAATCGAATCCTTTAAAGAAAGAAAGCAGGCTAATCGTAAAACCTATATTCCGCCCCATGTGTCAGATTGTATGGTTGGATTTAGTACGGAGTCAGTACGAAATGCCCTTGGCGGAAGCTTTGACCCATTAATTGAACAGATTGCAAACGGAAATATAAGAGGTATTGCCACCATTGTAGGTTGTACCACAGCGAGATATGGCCAGGGTGGAAGTAATATTTTTAAGATTACCAAGGGCTTAATTGAAAACAATATTTTAGTCCTCTCTGGTGGATGTACTTCTAGTGTAATGGAGTATACGGGATTAACAAACCCCAAGGCATCTGAAGAGTGTGGAGAGGGATTGAAGGCTGTTTGCGAGAAACTAGGCATTCCACCGGTATTAACCTATGGAGCCTGTGTGGATATTGGAAAGATGACTCAAACTGCAGTTGAATTAGCTGATGCACTTGATGTTGATACCAATATGCTTCCTCTTGTTATTGGGGCACCTGAATATTTAGAGCAAAAAGCTGTGGCTGATGCATGTACTGCTGTTGCCTTAGGATGGTTAGTTCATGTGGCGCCTGTTCCTTCTATTACAGGTAGTGATCTAGTAGTGAAAACATTAACCGAAACAACTGAGACCCTAGGACTTGGAAAAGTAGTGGTGGAAATGGATGCAGAGAAAACAATACAGATTTATGTGGATCATATTGAAAAGAAACGAAAGGAATTAGGGTTAAATTAAATAGGATTGTCTATGCAAAGAAAGGATTCCATAGTGAATCCTTTCTTTTTTTGACAATAGAATTCGTATGATGCTCTCTCATCGACTCATAAGTGCACTAAAAAAAGAAGTCCTCCATGGGCTTCTTTGATAATCATCTATTATTAATTATGTTATCATAATCAATGTTGATTAACGCGTCCCTTTAAGAGACGAAAGGTTTTCTTTGGGTCTTGAGATTCCTTTAAATTCTTAAACTCATTACAATGCTTGATGTCAGACTCGATCTCCCAGTGGATGACAAAGGTTAAAATGACCCTAAGGGCGATAATTGCAGCTAAGACATAGACTTCGCTTAGGTCTCTAATGGTGACTGTCTTTAGGATCTCACCGGCTAGCTTAAATTCTAAACCCAAGGCTAAGGACTTGGCTAATTCAATCTTTATTGTATCATCGGTAAAGTTAAAGGTTTGTACTGCATATTGGGCAAAGGCCTTTAAAGCTGTAAATAGAATAACAAAGATGCCCATTGCTTCTAATAAATGAATTGCGTAAGGAACGGCAATTTCCATAAAGTGCTCCAAGATCATTTGACATGCGCCTCCTAAAATTGATAATCAGAAATAATCGTTTGTGTCTTGCACTAGTCTTATTCCATATATCATTATGCTCCTCTAAAATTACTTTGTCAAACATATTATTTAAAAAAAATAAAGTTTGAATTTTCTTGAAAAAGAAAGGTTGCAAACCATCTGATTGGTAGCGTTTGCATAAAAATGTTGTGTTAATTTGGTTATCACTGAAATGCATAGATGATTGATTAAAAGGGTATATAACATAGAATTATATGACTATTGCTTTTAACATGATTGCTTTTCATTTATAATAAGAATGAGAGGAGAGGAAGACATGACCTTTTATGAAGAGTTTAGCAAATACTATGATTTTATTTTTCCCACTGGAGAAGCGCAGGTAAATCTGATTATAAAGCATATACCTGAAAATAAAAGAAATGTATTGGACGTAGCCTGTGGTACAGGAAACTATGCAATTGCCTTGGCTAAAAAGAATATAGAGGTATCAGCTGTTGACTTAGATGAGAAAATGATTCAGGAGACCATAAGCAAATCTCATGAAAACAATGTGCATGTAGATGCAAATACTGGGGATATGACTGCATTAAATGAAGTCTTTCCACATGAAAAATTTGGTTCGATTTTTTGTATTGGGAATTCATTAGTACATTTAACCAAGCTTGTGGATATGGAGGAAGCTCTGAGACAAATGTATCATTTGTTAGAGGAAGAAGGGAGTCTGATTCTACAAATTATTAACTATGACCGCATTCTAAAATATGATATTAATGGTCTACCCACCATTGACAATAAGGAAGCTGGGGTCAAATTTATTAGAAGGTATGAGCCGAATCAACGTGTAGGACTCATTAATTTTAATACGGAATTAATCATCAATGATGGAGAGGCACAACGAGTCTATCGGAACTCAGTACCATTATATCTATTACAACAAGAACAGCTTGAAGGACTTTTAAGAGTCGTAGGCTTTCGGGATATGAATTTCTTTGGAAGTTTTAAGGAAGAACCCTACAGTCAAGAAGCCTATGCAACAGTTGTCGTTGCAAAAAAATAAGCAAAAAAGGATTGAGCCTATGAAAGACACCACGATAGATATATTGAGAAAAGTGCCTGCTTTTTCTAAATTAAAAGAAGAGGCTTTAAAAAAGATTGCAAATATGACCATTGAAAGAAATGTTAGAAAGGGATCCATTATTTTTATGGATGGAGATCCAGGTGAGGCATTTTACTTTGTTAAATCAGGAAAGATAAAGGTATATAAAACCACTGCGGATGGAAGAGAATTAATCTTTACGATTTTATCCCAGGGAGATGTATTTGCTGAAGTTACCTTATTTAATGACATACCCTACCCTGCCTCTACGGAAGTATTGGAAGATGCTAGTATAGGAATGATTCGAAACCAAGACCTTGAAGAACTGATTCGAGGAGATGCAGATATTGCGCTTCAGATCATTA
The DNA here is from genome assembly GCF_000016985.1 of Alkaliphilus metalliredigens QYMF. Taxonomy (NCBI): domain Bacteria; kingdom Bacillati; phylum Bacillota; class Clostridia; order Peptostreptococcales; family Natronincolaceae; genus Alkaliphilus; species Alkaliphilus metalliredigens. The sequence continues at coordinate 1,234,571 of NC_009633.1, forward strand.
AAGTTTTTAGTAAGAAACTGTTTGCTTCCCAACAAAAGGTGAAGGAATTGGCTTTAGGAGATACCTATATGCGAACTGCTCTAACCATATTAAAGCTAGGGGAGGAGCATGGTGTAGAAAGCGCGGCGGGAATTGAAATTGAATTGAATATTTCCCGTCAGGAACTGGCAAATATGATTGGCACAGCAAGAGAAACAGTGAGTAGAGCATTGAGTCAATTTAAAAAGGAAGGGGCTCTGGAAGTTCAAGGTAAGAAGATTATTATACAGGATATTAAAAAGTTAAGGAGCTGGGTTCAGTAAATGGTAAGTGCAAGTTTAATTGCAAAATAAACAAAGGGAAGTGGCGCAATTGGAAGAAAAGGAAGTAAAGAAGGATATCGTTAATCGATTAAGAACCATTAAAGGTCATATACAAGGGATTGAAAAGATGATTGAAGAAGACAAGGAATGTGAAGACATACTGTTACAAATTACAGCGGTAAAGTCCTCCGTCGATCGGGTAGGACAACTGATCATTGAAAATCACTCCAAAGAATGCTTGTTAAAGGATAACATTAGCTCTGATGAAATTGATAAAGTATTAAAGACGATTTTAAAGTTTATGAAATAAAAAAGCGATGTGAGCCTAATCACATCGTTTTTTTTGAGCTATTTTGATTTCACATAGTCAAAGATATTGGTTTTGTTACTTATGATCCAAATGACCCATGAGAAAATGGGAATACTGATTAGTTGTGTAATGGTCCGTGGAATGATTGTTAACTCATAAGGAATACTAAATAAAGCACTTAAAAAATAAGGAATAAGTAAGAGAGATATAGTCACTTGTCCAATTAATATGGATATAAAAATCAACCAAAATGAAGGTCGCGACACTTGGAGCTTTGATGAAAAATGAATATTGGATTTGGGTCTAAAAGTAAAATAATAAATCGATCCAGGTATGAAACCCGATAAACCTGCTGACAATGTAAAATGAGGCATATAAGCTCCCATGGGATTTAAAAAGTATCCAATCAGATCTCCTAATGCTCCCACAATGAATCCGCTTATAGGACCAAATAGTATTCCAGCTAGTAAAATCGGTAGGGACCCGAAGCCCACACGGACTCCTTCAACACCACCGAAGGGGATTCTAATACTTGCAATACGAGTAAAAACAATTGTTAAAGCCATTAACAAAGAAAGGGTAACGAGTTTCCTTGTGTTAAATTTCATGAATTCACTCCTTATGGTGGTTAGATTTTACCAAAAAAACAATCAATCTAGTGTAAAAAGAGCGCTTAATACAGTGGTATTGTGACTCACACTGAATGTTAACTGGGTACTAATGCATTTCATTATTGTAACATTTTTTCAATAAAAATACAAAGGAGGTTCATTATGAAAACACATACTGACAAAAGTATAATGGTATTTCTACAAGAAATAGATCGGAAGAAGGATTTTTTTCATTCCGTTGACGAAGTGAATAAGTATAACTTAAATGCAATTATTGAGTTAATACAATATGACAATATTAAGAATTATGGAGACCCCTTGTATACGAGACATGAATTGAGAAAAGGAATCAAACAATATCTACAAGATAACTGAAAGGGTGTGTAAATAATGAGGAAAGCAATTTTTTTTGATCGGGACGGCGTCTTAAATGACAATGAAACACATGTTAATCAGCCAAAGGATTTAATACTATATGATGGTGTAAAGGAAGGGTTACGAAAAGCCTATGAGGCAGGATATGATTTGTTTGTTGTAACAAATCAAGGGGGAATTGAATTAGGGCATCTCACTGATGAAGACTTAAAGAAGATACATACTCATCTAGAGGAAGAGGTCAAAGACTACTGTCACTTTAAAGAGATCATGTATTGTCCTTATTTCAAAACGGATAGTGAAGATCGGAAGCCGAGACCAGGAATGATCTTGAAGTTAGCGGATAAATATGATATCGATTTGAAAAAGAGCTGGATGGTGGGAGATCGTGATACCGATATAACCGCAGGACTCGAGGCTGGATGTCGAACAGCGAAAATTGGCAGAGTAGATCCACGAGCACAGATCAATGAAGCTAATTTATCGGATCGAAATAAAAAGAGAAAAGTTGATTTAGAGGCGGTAGTGAAAGAAATATTAAAAGAATGTTAAAAATACGACAATATTTGGCTTGGCAAGAAATATATGTTAAAATACATATAAGTATTAGTATATACCAGTGTTATTTTAAAGGGAAATAGAATTTTTCTATCAAAATTACGAAAACTATAGATAAACAAAAAAGGAGGAGTTAAAATGGCAAAGGAAATTATTGTTTATACCAGCAACACATGACCGCACTGTCATACAGCGAAGGAGTTTCTTTCGGAAAAAGGTGTTGAATTTACTGAAAAAAATGTTCAAGAGGATCCATCTGCAAGAAAAGAATTAATGAAGCATAAAATTATGGCTGTTCCCGTGATCCAAATTGATGGAGAAATGATTGTTGGTTTCGACCCAGATAAAATTGAAGGTATGCTATAATAAAAATTCCCTGGTACCTACCAGGGAACTTTTTATTTAATTTAATAGGAAAGTTCTTCTTTCCTATTAAATTAAAAAGGGGTTGAAAGGGGAATTTTATCGTCCCACAAACATTTGTGTGAACATTTTACCATAGGGACCTCCTTCTCTGATGCCGATACCAACATTTGTGAAATTAGGATTTAATATATTTTCCCTATGGGTAGGTGAATCCATTAAGGATGTATGAGCTGTTTCTACAGAATGATTGCCAGCTAAATTTTCCCCAGCATAAATGTACTGTACTCCAAACTTTTCTAGCATCTCAAAGGGACTGCCATAACTGGGTGAATAATGATTAAAGTAGTTATCATCAATCATATCCTGAGATTTCAATCGTGCCACACGGGTAAGCTCTAAATCTAGTTCTAGGGGTGATAGATTGTGCTTAATACGTTCTTGGTTAACTAAGTCAAACATTCTTTGTTCGTTAGGTGCAATTTTTTCCCTTAAAGATGAATTCATTGAAGTATCAGGAGCTTCAATATAAGGAGATACATGTATTTGTGAAACACAACCAACTTGTCCACTATCTAGTATGACAATATACCAATCGTCTGATTTGCCAATCACACTTAGGACTGTATCTTGGGATACTTCTTTGATCATTGGGAAATCAGTACTGTTTCCAGAATGGACAATTAATGAGTTGGATTGAACAATCACTCTACTCACTTCAGCTTCTTTAAAAATAGAAGATTGCTTAGTGGCCATGGGTTCCTCAGATGTCCCTCTACAGCTACTGATTAAGAATAAAAGTACAAAAAAAACAATGGATATAGAAAACTTATTTTTCAAAACCATCACCTCAGGATTAGTATGTTCATAAAATGAGACTTAATTCAGTGGGAGTTAAAACCTTCCCTTAAATTAAGTCTCATTTTTATTTGGTCTTAGATCTCGTATTTTTTCAGTTCACTTTTAAAGTTCCCAGTGAGTATTTCAAGTAGTTGAATGTTATCTGATAGATCCTTAACTTTTTCAGAATACTGGGTGACATTGGCATTCATTTCCTCTGATGCAGCTGAATTTTCTTCAGCAATGGCCGCTAAGGCATGAATGTTTTCAACAACAGCTGATAAGCGATTGGTCTCAGAGGATAACTCATCAATGAGTTTTACGATCATATCTGAAACAGAAACAATTTCCTCGGTTGAAGTATGGTTTTCCGCAGTTACTTTTTCTAGGGTTTCATTACTAGAAGCCAATTGACCATATTGATTCTGAATGTCCCCTACAAACCCTTCGATCTGTTGAATGAAGAATGCTAGGTTTTCATTGATTTCACCAACCGCCTGCTTAGAATTTTCAGCTAGTTTACGAATCTCTTCAGCCACAACGGAAAATCCACGACCGGCTTCTCCAGCACGTGCAGCTTCAATGGCGGCATTTAATGCCAACAGGTTTGTTTGATCGGCAATGAATTCTACAGTACTACTAATTTCTAGAATTTTAGATACCTGAGTAGATAATTCCTGTCCCTTCTCATTAACAGTACTAAAGTTATTCCTGACTTGATTAATGTCCTTTGTGACAGTTTGAATATCATTAAAAGAGCTTTGAAGCTTATAGGTGGATTGCTTTAACTGGTCTTTGCCTTCGGTCTCCTTAGTGACGATCTGATTTAGTGCTGTAATGTATTGGTCTAAGACGAATACCGAACTCTCAGTCTCTTCTGCTTGATTGGTAGCGCCTAAGGCAACTTCATTGACGACATCAGATATGGAATCAGAAAGCTGTTTCATGTTTTGAGAGATGACTGAAAATTCTTGAACAAAGTTGCTCATATCGTCATTGCCACCCTTTAAAAACAAGAAATCCTTCTTTAAAACCAGTTTGGTATGATTGAGTGCGTCCACAAGGTTTTCGATTGTATCTCCAGTTTTCACGGTTGTTTTGCTTGCAAAGTCATGATTTTGAAGTTTCTCTAATTCAGCCTGTAAAATGTTGAGAGGTCCTGTAACTAAGGAGGCTACTAACAAGCTTGAAAAGAATGTAATGCCTGTAACAAATAACGTAGTAAACCATGTTATCTGGGGTAGCAAAGCCAAGGTAATCAACAAAGTTAATGACGGGAAAAGACTGAGCTTTAGAGGTAAACTCTGGATCACTCCAAAACCCATCAGCTTTGTAAATCTTGGTCGAATAATTTGATCAGGTGATTTCTCAAGTTGAATCCTTACCTTCATAAATTGTCGTCCATCATCGGTAGTGCCTGAATCTAATTTTTGATGTGTGAGTTTTTCGTTGAAATAAGCAGCGCTACCTTCTAATAGCCCTAGGAAGTAATCAAAGAGTCCACGATGGGATATGTAAGTGATCTCAATTTCTTTTCCACTTATTTCTTCGGCGATTAGGCGAGGCGGATTGGCACCTTTGATCATTTTTGTTAATTGTGCATGGACATCGTCCATCATTAGAAGAAATCCCTTTAAACTATGTCGTTCAAAATAAGAAGGAAACCATTTCTGGAAGGAATAAATATTTTGTTTACCTACTTTACGCCAGATTGTATCAACTGGTTCGTTGGTCTCCTTGGAAATATAATCGAAAATCGAAAAAATTTCCTCATCCTTAATATCCTCAAGAGGTGTAATCATTCGCTCCTTACTCCAGCCGATGGACTCCACTGCGCGGTCAACTACATCATGATCAAATAAATCCCGTAGGCTTTGGAGCCAAGTGGAAACAACTGTACCTTTCATCAGAACACTTCCTTTCGTTTGTTGTATTGCTATATATGAACGGTCTTATGATACCGGTGAATCGTAGGAATACACCGAAATTAATCCTAATAATAATAATACCACAAATAAAGGAACTCAATCTATCATTTAATAAAATTTATAAGCTTAGGTGACGGACAAACAATGATGATATATCAAACACAATCAGGTGAAGCTATTTTGCTTAGGGAAAAAAATCAAAGAATATTCATGAAATAAAGTGGGAATACATTATAAAGAGGATGAGCTTAAATAAAATATGATGTGATAGATTCAATTAAAGATAAGATTGAAAAGATTTCCATGGAAGTTTATGGAGCTGATGCCCCGAGCTTACTGGGACGTTCAAGTGGATTTAGAATCTCTGTAAAAGAAAGTAGACTAAAAGCCTGATCATTGTCAGGCCTTTAGTCTCTTATGATATAATATAGATGAGATTCCAGTGAAGAAAGGAGCAATCTATAGAGACCATGGGAATATTATATCAGTTGTTAAGTTTAGTATTGATTGTATTAATGCTTGGTGTTCCAATTGTGATTACGGTGTTGGTGATTAGGCACTTTGGGAAAAAAGAAAGTCATAACGAGTTGGTTTTAAACAAAATTATTGAGCTTGAAAAACGAATTGAGGAATTGGAAAGTGGAGGAGATTGAAATGAATACCGATGAGGCTGGAAATTTAATTAGAGCTGCTTTGAGAACAATCTAAAGCTAAAAATACAGATAGTGATGATCACCTAAGGTTTTTGAAATAAAAAACCTTAGGTGATTTTTTTATATAATAGGAAAGTTTTCTTTCCTATTATATAAAAAAGAGGGGTTGTAGGGGATGAAATCCCCTGCCTGTACTCAGGAAGGTGCTCAGACAGCTTGGCTGTCGTCGAAGGAAACCTAGGGTTTCCTATAAGTAGGCAACCAGTTTAGCTTGCTAAATTGTGTTGATCACTTAGTTGTTTCATCTAGCGAAAGCGTCGTAGACGCTTTTTTTATCAAGAATGTAGTAGAACAATATATTAGTATTTAGAATTTTTTCGGAATGATTTTGTAAAAGTAAAATATAATTTAAGGATAGTGTATAGATAACGATTCTAATGGATTTCTTATTACTAAAAAAAACAGGGTATTTCACCGAATGTAAGAGTGCTTAAAGCTACAATAATGAATAGAATTATGAAAAATTAAAATATTAAAAATAATTAATTTTTTTTCGCAAAATAAGAAGGAGTTTGATGATGTATGAAGAAATATAAAAATAGAACAACATTCTAAAATGTGAAAAATACATAACAGATTAGAAAAGCTAAACAAGTCAAACAAATTTAGAAGTAATTATTATTTACTTTAATTAAATTAAAAATAGTAGAAGGGAAGGGATTAAAATGGCAAAAAAGAAGAGTATATTGGACTTAATGAAGATGAAAAAGGCGGAGGAGCAGGTTGCATGGGTCACTGCATATGATTTTCCCACGGCATCCTTTGCAGAGCAAGCAGGCATGGAAATGATATTAGTGGGAGATTCACTAGGTATGGTTGTTTTAGGATACCAAGGAACGATTCCAGTAACAATGGAAGACTGTATTTCCCATTGTCAAGCTGTACGAAGAGGAGCTCCCAATACTTGGGTAATTGGAGATATGCCTTTTGGATCCTACCAAGTATCCGATGAAGACGCCGTAAGAAATGCAGTTCGTTTTATGAAGGAAGCGGATGTAGATTGTATTAAGCTAGAGGGGGGAGACCGAGTTAAAAGTCGTATTAGGGCAATTACTGATGCAGGGATTCCAGTAATGGGACATATTGGACTCACACCTCAAAGTTCTGGTCAACTAGGTGGATTTAAAGCCCAGGGTAGACGAGTCGACAATGCCAGGGTTTTAATCCAAGATGCTTTGGTTGTTCAGGAGGCAGGTGCTTTTTCATTATTAGTAGAAGCCGTACCGCCAGAGGTAACCAAGTTTATAGCTGATAAATTAGACATCCCTGTTTACTCCATAGGTGCAGGACCCTGTGATGGACAGCTGGTCATTAGTGGAGATATGCTAGGAAAGTTCCAAGCATTTACACCAAAGTTTATCAAAAAATATGCTAATGTAGCAGAAGTAGAAACAAATGCATTTAAAGAGTACGTAGCAGAAGTAAAAGCTGGTCAGTTCCCAACAGATGATCATGTGTATCACATACTAGACACCCAAGAAGAGTTTGAAAAGCTATTCCAAGAATTTAAGTAAAACCATTGAATGGCAAAAGATAAGTTGTCGTACTAACTAAGTAAACTTAAAGTTTAACACTTTAATCATAAATTAATCATAAAAAATTTTAAGGGGGATTTTAAAATGGCAATGAAGGATATTGAAAAGTATATTGTGGAGAAGACACCTTTTCCACTGAAGGACAGACGTGATTTACCAACATCAGAAGCGAGATTTGAGGGCGGAGCGCACTACAGAATGGAAGTGCCGGGTATCGAAAATGCTGAGAACTTTGAGGTGCTAGTAAAGGAATCTGAAAAACAAAATATGCCAATTCACAGAGCTATCGGTACTGTAGGTGGATCTGCTTTACTTGATAAAAAAGAATTAAAATACTACGCTGAAATTGGTGCAGATGCTAAAATAGAGGCATTGGTGAATCCAATGGCTACAAGAGCATGGGATAATGGAAGACAGTATACAACACCAGAGGGATATGTATCTGGTATGAGAATTAGAGGGCAAGATAACCTGTATTTATGGTTAAAAGAATTTGATAGATGCATTGAAGCGGGGATTAGAGGTTTCTTGATTACTGATGAAGGTTTATTGCAACTCGTTAGTAAAATGAGAGCAGACGGAGTAATCCCAGCAGACGTGAAATTTAAGGTTTCAGTTTTCGCAGGACATGGTAACGCATTAGGAGCAAGTTTATTGGAGGAATTAGGCGCAGATAGCTTCAACCCTCTAGCGGATTTGTCATTAGATATGCTTGCATCTATCAGAAGTGTAACGAATATGCCACTAGATGTGTATATGAGTATTGTAGACTCCATGGGAGGACACCAAAGACATGTTGAGGCAGCAGAAATAGCAAGAATATGTGGACCCGTTTACTTTAAGTTTGAGCCAGGTAAAAACGAGTGTGATCTATATAACTCTTGGCATGAGTCAGCCCACTTAAATCACTTAGTAAAAGTAAAAGTAAAAATGGCTCAAATCTGTAAAGATTGGTGCGATGACAGTGACACAGGATTGATATTCAACGACTATAAAGATGATTTAGCCATTCCAAAGCCATAATAATTAGTTTGTAAAGAATTCATAGCCCCACTCTTATTGAATAATCAGTGGGAGTGGGGCTATTTAAGTATAAGGGTTTTGTTATTGATAAAAAAACTGGAGGGATAAATATGAGTAATCCATTTCAAACAGCATTAAGTACATTGAAGGCAGCCAGTGAAGTTGCAGGTCTTGAGCCTAACGTAGTAAAAATGCTTAGCCAACCTAAACGAATTTTTGAGTTCACAATTCCAATGAAAATGGATAATGGAGACTTAGAAATATTTACAGCATATCGTGTTCATTACAATGATGCATTAGGTCAAACGAAAAATGGAATTAGATTTGTGCCCAATCTAGATTTAGATACAGTAAAGGCATTGGGATTTTGGATGACAGTAAAGCATGCAGTTTCAGGGATACCAGCTGGCGGCGGTAAGGGTGGTATTAGAGTTGATCCTAAAAAATTGAGTGAAGGCGAATTAGAAAGATTGACAAGATCATATATCCGGAAGTTGCCTATGAAAGGCGCATGGGTAGACATTCCAGGTGCAGATATCGGAACAAGTGCTAAAACCCAAGGATGGATGCTAGACGAGTATGAAGAAATCATGGGATTCCACAGTCCAGCAGCTATTAACGATAAGCCTGCTGAGTTGAATGGTACAGTTGGCAGTATGGAAGCCACAGGAACAGGGGCATTCTTTGTTACAATGGAGGCCGTTAAAGATTTATCCATTCCTAAGGGCTCTACTGTTGTCATCCAAGGCTTTGGTAATGTAGGTCGAATTGCAGGAAGACTTCTTCACCAAGAGGGATATGTAGTCATCGCAGTGAGTGATATTAGTGGTGGTATTTATAATCCCCAAGGCTTAGATGTTGAAAAATTAGAGGCATACGTAGATGAAACTGGATCAATTAAGGATTTTCCAGGTACAACTGTGGTTTCCAATGAAGCATTATTACAATTAGAGTGTGATATATTGATGCCTTCAGCTGTTCAAAGTGTCATAACAGAGCAAAATGCCCACAATATCAAGACAAAACTGATCATGGAATGTGCAAATGGACCTACGACTCCAGCCGGTGAGGCGATTCTTGAAAAAAGAGGAATCATTATTGTTCCTGATGTGCTGACCAACAGTGGTAGTGCCATCGTTTGTTCCTTTGAACGGACCCAGGGTTTAACTGATACATACTGGGATATAGAAACAGTTAATTCAAAGCTAAAGGAACGCATTGTTAAGGCCTATAAAGAAACAACAACAACGGCAAAGGATAAAAATACATCATTGAGAAATGCTGCATGGGTAAATGGTTTGACAAAGGTTGCTAAAGCAATGAAGGCAAGAGGTTGGGTGTAGAAGGAAAAATCAATACGAAAAGAGCTACAGGGAGGTCAAATGGATGAATATTGACAAAGAGGTGATGCTTCTTAAGGACGAACTCATTGCCTTAAGAAGGGATTTCCATCAGCATCCTGAGCTAGGATTTCAAGAGCATAGAAGCGCAGAGGTGATTAGAGAATACTTAAATAGCTGTGGGATAGAAGTCAAAACAGTTGCGAAAACGGGTGTCGTAGGCTTGCTAAAGGGAAAGCACCCAGGTTCCACTGTTATGCTAAGAGCGGACATGGATGCGCTACCAATTGAAGAGGAAAATGATGTACCCTATAAGTCTATTAATAAAGGAAAAATGCATGCCTGTGCCCATGATGGACATATGGCTATGCTATTGGTGGCGGCGAAGATCTTAGCCCAAGGAAAAGAAGAAATCAGAGGTAACATTAAATTTGTATTTCAGCCTAATGAAGAAGAGGCAGGAGCAAGAATCATGATTGAAGAGGGTGTGTTAGAAAATCCACAGGTGGATGCAGCCTTAGGGATTCATCTGTGGACCCCTCTAGAAAGTGGGAAGATGGGGATTGCACCAGGACCTGTTATGGGTGCCCACGACAACTTCAAAATTGTCATAAAAGGAAAAGGCGGGCATACATCGGCGCCACATACCTCGGTTGATCCAATTATTACTGCAGCTAACATCATTCAAACTGTCCAAATTATTCAAACAAGGGAAATCAATGCCCTAACCCCTACTGTTTTGATGTTCGGGAAAATAAACGGAGGGACCACGCCAAATGTAATCCCAGAGAGTGTCACATTAGAAGGGACCATTAGGTATTTATATGAAGGGAACGATGATGGGGAAGAGCAGCCAAGAAAGCGACTAGAGCGAATCGTCAAAAGTGTGTGTGAAGGGCATAGGGCGGAATATGAACTGGAAGTTAGACCAAGTAACACCACATTAATGAATGATCCTCAATTAACTGCCTTAGTAGAGATAGAAGCAGGCAAAATTGTTAAGGAGAGACAAAGAGATGTGATACCCTATATTTGCATGGCAGGGGAAGATTTTTCAGAATTTTCAATGGAGGTACCTAGTACATTCATTTTCATAGGAACAGGCAATAAAAATGAGAAATCCCATTATCCACATCATCATCCTCGTTTTAACATTGATGAAAACACATTGCTTATGGGAGTTCAGATGCATATTAGAGGTGCTCTAGCTTATTTATCTAGTAGTAAATTTTGATACTTCTCTAAAAAACCATACAGTTTGATCAATCTTGTGCTGGGAAACAAGGTTAGATGTAGTATAATAGATATCAAGAAATCTATTCTAAAATACAGAAACTGAATTGGAAAGGGCGATGAAGTTGAAAAAGTCACCAAGTGATCACAATCCAAAGTACCCAGTACAAACCGTTGGGAAAGCATTGGAGATTATCGAATTACTATCTAAAGAAGTCTCTAAAGAAGGCCTGGGCATTAGCGAATTAAGTGCCAAATTAGAAATGGGAAAAAGTACTGTTCACCGTCTACTAGACACATTATCAGCCTATCGATATGTTGAAAGATGCCCAGATACCACAAAATATCGACTGGGGTGGAAGATGTTTGAAATCGGAAATTTGATTCCACAACAGCGTAATTTATATAATATTGATACCAGGGTGTTACAAGAGTTATGTACCCAATATGGTGAAACAGTTAACCTCGGTGTTCGGGTTGACCATAGTGTGGTAACCATTTCTAAAATGAGTCCTAAAACATCATTGATAGCAAATCTTCAGGTAGGAGCCCAAGAACCGATCTATGCAACTGCCATGGGCAAGGTTTTAATGAGCGAGATGAGTAAAACAGAAGTCATGGAAATATTAGGAGATCGGGTGTTTCAAAAGTTCACACCTAATACCATTGCGAACATAGATGACCTAATCGTAGAGTTAGCCAGGATTAGAATGCAAGGATACAGTATAGACGATGAAGAATTTGTAGCAGGGCTTTCGTGTATTTCAATGCCTGTTCGGGACTTCAATAATGAAATTGTTGCAGGGATTAGTGTAAGTGGTCCCAGTATGCGTCTGAACTTCAATAAAATCATGGATATTAAAATAGGCTTAGAAAAGGCCAGTACGAAATTGTCTACTTATCTAGGGTTGGATCAAAAAGAAGAAGTGAATCTGGTATTTGAAGATGAGACGATTATAGAAGGCCAATAAGCCTTCTATAATATGATCTAAAAGTACTTTTCTTTAGGGGTTATTATCAGAATATAAAAAACATTCAATATCAATTTGCATAGTCGTAAGTTGATTTAAACAATTAAACTGATACTAATTTAATGCGAGGGGGATGATAAAGTTATGTTGCCATTCGATCGTTCGGAATATGTAGGAAGAATGAAAAAGGTTCAAGCTCAAATGATTGCAAAGGATATTGATGCCCTATTGATCACAGACCCAGCGAATATGTGTTATTTGGCCGGTCATGATGCATGGTCTTTTTACGTTCATCAAATGCTATTGATTACCTTAGATGATGAAATGCCTATTTTTATTGGTCGATATATGGACGCCTTTAGTGGCGTCGTGAAAACAACCTGGCTTGATGAAAATCATGTGAGGGCCTATAGTGATGATTATGTACAAAGCACAATAAAGCATCCAATGGATTATGTTAGTGATGTGATGAAAGAATTAAAGCTGGATAATAAGCGAATTGCAGTTGAAATGGATAACTATTATTTCACAGCAGCGGCTTATTTAAGTCTAAAGGAAGGATTACCAAACGCCCAGCTTGTTAATGGAAATGTATTGGTAAATTGGGTCCGGATTATTAAATCCCATGGGGAAATAGAATTGATGAAAAGGGCAGGAAAAATTGCTGAAAAGGCAATGCAGGCTGCAGTAGATACACTAGAAGCGGGGGCAAGGCAATGTGATGTGGCTGCAAGTATTTTTGGAGCCCAGATCAGGGGAACGGCGGAATTTGGAGGAGATTATCCAAGTATTGTACCCTTGCTTCCTGCTGGTAAAGCAGCAGGTGCACCACACTTAACCTGGACAGATGAACGGTATCCAGAGAATATTATTGTGGCTGTAGAATTAGCTGGATGTCACCAGAGATATCATTCACCGATGGCTAGAACGGTTTCCATTGGAAAACCCAGTGAAGAAGCCCATAGGGTAGCTGAGATCACCGTGGAAGGCCTTAATGCTGCCCTTGAAGCAGCAAAACCAGGCAACACCTGTGAGGATATTGAGGGAGCATGGAGAAATGTGATTGCCAAGTATGGAATCGAGAAAGAATCTCGAATTGGATATTCAATGGGATTAAACTATCCACCAGATTGGGGTGAGCATACAGCAAGCCTTAGACCAGGTGATAAAACCATATTAAAGCCAAATATGACTTTTCACTGTATCCCTGGAATGTATTTCGATGACTTTGGTGTTTCAATTAGTGAATCATTCAGAATCACTGAAAATGGCTATGAAACCTTTGCTAATTTTCCACGGAAACTCTTTATTAAGTAGTTCTGTTAAGACAGCTAAAGACGATAACAGCACAAATAGTGGGTTTAAAATATAAATGAAAGTTAAACACTCTCACAAAGGGAAATATGATGTCTAAAAGAGGTAAACAATCTGCCTCTTTTAGGCTGTTTTAGTTATGTTAAATTAAGGGAGGATGGATGCTTTATGAGCGATTTCTCATATGGAGGAAGGGCTAAAATAGGATTGATTTATCCGGCACCGGGATGGGTGATGGAGCCAGAGTTTTACTTGATGGCCCCCTGGGGTGTATCTACATACACAACTAGGATTTCTCTAAAGCATGTGAATGTAGCTGAGCTTAGGAAATTAGGTGACCAGTCAGTAGAAGCAGCCGAGCTATTGGCACAGGCTCCTTTGGATGTGATTGCACTTGGATGCACCAGTGGTAGCTTTGTTAATGGATCAAGATATGATCAAGAATTAATCGAAAAAATGGAAGGCGTCTCTGGGGGAATCCCTTGTACAACCACTTCTACTGCTGTGGTTGCTGCCTTAAAGGCTTTACATGTAACGAAAATTGCTGTGGCAACACCTTATATTGATGAAGTCAACCTGAAAGCCAAAAATTTCCTTGAAGCTGAGGGGCTTGATGTTGTCAATATAAAGGGGTTAGGCTTGTTGCAAGACATAGAAATTGACAGACAAGACATGGAGACTGTCTACCGATTAGCTAAAGAAGTAGACCATGTGGAGGCCCAGGCGATTGTGATTTTGTGTACAGGGCTGCGAAGTGTACCCATTATTGAAGCCTTAGAAAATGATTTGGGAAAGCCTGTTATATCAGCTATTCAGGCGACATTCTGGCATTGCTTGAGGTTGTCAGGGGTGAGGGAAAATGTTGAAGGATATGGAAGTCTATTGCGAATAGAGGGGTTGTAAGATGCAAATAAATGACCGTACTAAGGGGTATTTATTAATTGCACTGGCCAGTATATTGTGGGGAACAATGGGATTGGTAGGTAAGTTATTGTTCAGCTATGAATTAAGACCCCAAGACATTACCTTTTGGAAATTACTGATTGGTTTTATCATGATGTTTGTCTATCTCTATATCAAAAAGATAGATTCAATTAAGATTGACAGATGTGGAATGTGGCAACTTGCCCTAGTGGGTTTATTTTGCCAAGCTTTATATAACTTATTTATCTTTAGTGCTATTGAAAAAACAACCATTGCCACAGCAACTATTTTACTCTATACGGCTCCCATTTTTGTCACAATTATGGCTAGAATTTTTTATAAGGAACGACTGACCTCATATAAGGTCGTGGCACTTTTATTTTGCATACTAGGATGTTATTTAACCATAACCGGTGGAAGCCTAGGGGCAATCAAATTAGATACTGAAGGAATGATGCTGGGATTAGGAGCAGGATTCACTTATGCATTGACGACCATCACCTCAAGAGCGCTATTGAAGCGTTATAGTCAATGGACGATTCTGTTATATATTTTTGGATTTGGAGCACTATTTTCACTTTTATTTGCCAATCCAACTACGGTATTTCAGTTTGGTTTCAATCTTAACATATGGTTGGGGCTATTTATACTTGGTCTGGTTCCTACTACATTGGCCTATGGATTATATATAACGGGATTATCCTATGAGGTGGAATCCTCAAAGGCAGGAATTATTACGACATTGGAAGTGGTGGTAGCGGTCCTCGCCTCCTATGTTTTTTTGGGTGAGGTTATTTTAGGATGGAAGTTAATTGGCGTCATCATGGTGCTATGTTCGGTGATTATTGTTCAGTCAGATCAGTATTTGACTGGAAAAATAGAAGCAATAAAAGCAAAATCAATAGCGTCAAAAACATCGATGTAATTGCAATCAAGTGTATTTCAGTGAAGCTCAAGAAAGAGGGAGGAGAAAATATGGCAGAAATGATTATTGAAAAAGATGATACGGTGTTTTATGTGACAGAGCCTAAGGATCTTGAGGAAATTATTGAGATTGAAAAGGTTCAATACGATTCGGAAAATAGGAGATTTGTTTATTTATGGCCAATGGAGAGACACTTAGAGTCAATTGATTGTAAAGATGAGTTACATATGACAATTAAACACAAAGAAACCCAAGAAGTTATAGGATATGTTATTTTATCAGGTTTAACTGAGGAACATGATGTCATTGAATTTGATCGAATTGCCTTAAAGATACAAGGTAAAGGATATGGCAGAAAAAGTGTTCAACTAATAAAAAGTCTCTGTTTTGAAAAGCTTGGTTGTAACCGACTATGGTTAGACGTTTTTGATTATAATACAAAGGCATTTGAATTATATAAATCCGAAGATTTTATTCACGAGGGAACATTGCGACAATGTAAGAAGTACAATGGAAAGTATCATGCCATGCATTTGATGTCCATGCTGCGAGAAGAATACTTCGCTTAAAATCATAAATAAAAAAGGATATGTGTTTTTCTTTTGGAAAACACATATCCTTTTCTTGCTGTGAGCGTAGTCACCATGAGCCAATTTTACTTAAAGCCTTCCATTAATTTCTCGAACTCATCCTTGGAAATCGTAAGATCCAAGTCTACTAGGGGAAGGGCATCTTCACTTTGTAATCGTTCCTGATAGGAAGGTCGGTTTTGCTGATAGATAATTCCTGTACAGAGACCATCTGTTTCAATCAGTTGGTCCATTGCACCTTGATATTGACTAGGGTCATAGTGATCATGATCATCCAAATTAACTAGGTTTTCACGATACCATTGATAGGTATTGTTTTTGTTAAAGGTGACACAAGGGCTAAAGACATTAACCAATGAAAAACCATCATGGGCGATTGCTTTAGTAATCAGTTCAACTAACTGATCTGGAAATGCAGAAAAACCTTGTGCTAAGAAAGAAGCGCCTGCAGACATGGCTGTAATGCCAGGTTTTAGTGGGGCATGTATGGAACCTCGAGGCGTACTTTTAGTCTGGAATCCCTCGTCACTTAGGGGAGATGTATGGCCCTTTGTTAAACCATATACTTGATTATTCAGTACAATATAGGTCATATTAATGTTTCGTCGGATGGCATGGAGTGTATGATTAGCACCTATTGCAAACCCGTCGCCATCACCACCAGCTGCAATGACAACTAAATTTTTATTAGCCATTTTGATCCCTTGGGCAATTGGAAGGGATCTTCCGTGTATGCCGTGAAAGCCGTAACAGTTTAAATAACCACTCAATCGACCAGAACAACCAATTCCTGTGATAACAGCAAAATTCTCAAAGGGAATGCTAAGATTGGAAGCCGTAACCTGTAGAGCACGCAAAATTGAAAAGTGACCACAGCCAGGGCACCATGTGGGAGATACTTGATTGCTATATTCCTTCATTGAGGATGTCATTATGCTTCACCTCCTATTTTATCACGCAAGCTTTCTAGGGTAAAAGGACTGCCATCGTATTTAAGAAACTGATCAATCTTATGATGATAGCCAATCTCTTGTTTGATGATAGCTGCCAGTTGGCCTTCATAATTATTTTCTACGATGACGACACGATCATATTTTTCAAAGACTTCGAGTAATTGTTTGCGAGGAAGTGGACGAATCATTGTAATGGCGCCATAATCTACTTGATTACCACAGGATTCAACTGCTTCCTTGACAATGCCAAAGTTAGAGCCCATGGTGAGAAATAATGTGCTTCTTCTGTTGTTATGTATTATTTTAATCTCTGATCCCAATGAGAGGGGTGCTGTTTTTCCCATACGTTTTTCCATCATTTTTTTTCGGTTTTTTTCATTGTCATTGGGTATACCATTTTCACTATGTTCTACACCTGTCACATGATGTGAACCATTTTTCATGCCTGGAATACTACGGGGAGATATGCCGTTCTCAGTAAAGGCAAAACGTTTGAAATCATTTGTTTCTGTGTGATTTAATGTATCCATGGTGACCATGGCTCCCCGTTGGATGACAACTTGATCATAATCTAAGGGGTCTACCGTTTGTGGAGAGAGACTTAAGGATAAATCAGAGAGAACAATCACTGGACATTGATACTCTTCTGCTAAGTTAAAGGCACGGATGGTATCATAAAAGCATTCCTCTACAGTGGAAGGTGCCAGGATAATACTAGGATATTCACCGTGACCACCATAATATAATGTAAACAGATCACTTTGTTCATGTTTAGTGGGTAATCCTGTGCTAGGGCCAACACGCTGACAAGCTACAACAACGATAGGCACCTCTGTCATTCCAGCTAAACTAATGCCTTCCAGCATGAGGGATAGACCAGGACCGGAAGAGGCAGTCATACTACGAACACCGGCATAGGAGGCACCGATGGCCATTGTCACAGCAGAAATTTCATCCTCTACCTGAATCATGACGCCACCATACTGAGGTAGCACACTGCCGAGATACTCCATAATTTCAGATGCTGGAGTGATTGGGTAAGCAGGGATAAATCGACATCCTGCCATGAGTGCACCCAGGGCAATTGCCTCATTTCCAATCATAAGAGGTCGGGAAGTCGGAACTGGTTTGGACCCTAGGGAGTGTTTATGCTGATCGATGACATCACTCTTATATCCAAAGGAATTTGATAATACCTTAAGATTTTTTTCTACAACTTGTTTTCCTTTTTTATCATAACGCTCTTTGATTGAAGGAATTAAATCATCCTCTGAAATCCCGAGTAATTGGCCAATAAAACCAATGGTACAGGTGTTTTTCATTAATAAAGCCCCTGACTCCTTGGCGATCTGGGTAATGGGAACAGGAACATAGGTGAGGGAAGAATTTTTAGAAAAGGAAGGGGCGAGGTCTGCATCATACAACAAAATACCACCTTCTTTTAATTGATTCTCATAGAGACTGATGGTCTCTAGATCTAAGGCGAATAGACTATCAACGCTATCTTGAGTACAGAGCTGTTTTTTTGTACTGATACTGATTTTAAAGCTTGTATTACCACCTTTAATTCTAGAAGAAAACCTTCTTGAACCATAGGTGTAAAACCCCAAAGAGGAGAGGCTTCTCATGAGATTTAACCCAGTACTCACAACGCCCTCTCCTTGAATTCCACCTATTAAAAGAGTATAACTCTCTGGCATCGTATTCACTCCTATTCTGTATAACATACTATATTCGATATATTGCTACTACTCTCCTCTTATTATAAAGAGAACAGACACTGTATCTTTAAATAAATTCCATTGCAATTCAGCGGGAAAAAATATCCCTGGGAATTAAGTCTCATTTCACTTCTACCTTAATGGGTAAAACTTTAATTACCTTATTGGAAATTAAGTTTCATTTTAATAATAAGCATTGACAATATAATGAAGTTAGATTACAATGGGAAAAATTAAAGGGTGGTAATCTGCAGGAGCGGTTTCTTATTTGCAAAATCTAGTATTTTTGTTAAAATTGATTATAATAAGGTAATAAGAATTTTATCTTGATAAAGGATGGTGTATTATAATGGCTATAAATGGCGAAAAAATTATTTTCAGCGGAGCACAGCCAACAGGAAGTTTAACTTTAGGAAATTATATTGGAGCGATTCAAAACTGGAAGGCCTTAGAGCAAGACTATCAATGTTTATATTCTATCGTAGATTTACACTCATTAACAGTTAAACATGATGCAGAAGCTTTTCGAAAGCAGAACCTATCCTTCTTAGTGCAGTATTTAGCTTGCGGATTGGATCCTGAAAAAAATATTATATTCTTTCAATCCCATGTGCCACAGCATTCAGAATTAGCATGGGTACTAGGCTGTAACACATACATGGGTGAATTAAACCGAATGACACAATTTAAAGAAAAATCCCAGAAGCATCAAAATAATATTAACGCTGGATTATATACTTATCCAGTATTAATGGCGGCGGACATCCTGATATATCAAACAGACGTTGTTCCTGTGGGAGAGGATCAAAAACAGCATTTAGAGCTGGCTAGAGATATTGCCATTCGTTTCAATAATGCCCATGGAGAGACATTTATCGTACCAGAGGGACATATCCCTAAAGTGGGTGCTAAAATCATGAGTCTTCAAGAACCGGATAAAAAAATGTCCAAGTCCGATGAAAACCTGAATTCAACTATTTTCCTAATGGATTCAGAGGATGTGCTACTTAAGAAGCTGAAACGGTCCGTAACAGACAGTGAAAATCGAGTGAGCTACAATGATGAACAACCAGGTATAAAGAATTTAATGACCATTTATTCAAAATTAACTGGAGAGTCAATTGAGGAAATCCAAGCAAAATATGAAGGAAAAGGATATGGAATCTTTAAAAAGGAAGTTGCTGAAGTGGTTGTGGAAAGTATTCGACCATTTAAAGAAAAGTATGAAGCATATATGAATAATTTAGACTATGTAGAGAAAATCTATCAGAGTGGAGCAGAAAGAGCCACAGAAATTGCAGAGATAACAATGAAAGAGGTACGAAACAAAATAGGATTAATGCCAAAGTAAAAAAATGCCACTTATTAAAATCTCTTAATATCATCAAACTAAAGCGAGGCTTATTTCATAAGGATGTTTATTCTCACTGAAATGTAGCTGGATTTGATGATAGGAGAGGTGAGAAAAATGAGAAGGCAAAAGTCACCAGTGATACCAGAAGCGAGAGAAGCCTTACTGTCTTTCAAGGAAGAAATCGCACAAGAGCTAGGACTAGAAAATCAAACGAAGGCTGGCTATGTGGGTGGTCACATGGTGAAAAAAATGGTAGAAGAAGCAGAAAAATCTTTAACGCATTTAGGGAGGTCCTAGGGTAAACCTAGGACCTTTTTTAAATGTTAAAAGGATAACTTATTAGCTATGCCATTGACTATTTAGAGTGGAAGAGGTATTATTTTAGTAAGTGATTTTACTGAAATTAAAGGAAGTGGCGAAGGTGAGATCCTCAACAAAAGGAATTGTTATTATCTTATTTGTTTTATTCGGAATAATGATCGGGGTTCAAGTGTCTTCTCGAATGAATCCAATAAATGAAGAATATGGGCTTTCCTATAATCTTGATCATGGCGTTCAAGAAGTAACGGATTTAATAAAAGCCAATGAAGATATGGAACGAAGAATTTATGAATTGAAAACTACGGTAGAGGAATATGAGGAAGAAAGTACTGAGGAGAGTATTGTATTAAAGCAACTCCGAATTGAAGTGGACCAACACCGTTTACTGGCAGGACACACTGATGTAGAAGGACCTGGTATGATCATCACAATTGAAGGACCCAGTGATGAGAATATTGCAGTATTTGTTCAACAAAGGAAGTACCTATTGAATTTAATTAATGAACTTAAAGTCTTCGGGGGCGAAGTGATTTCCATTAACAATCAACGGATCACTAAACGGAGTGAAGTAACCCTTGCGGGTAATCATATCAATGTAAACACAATACCCATAGCACCACCCTATGTAATTCGGGTTATTGGAAACACAAGAGAGTTTAATCGGTATATAGATTACCGTACAGTACTATTTGAATCAATGGTAGCCGATGGTCTTAAATACACCATCACATTTGAGGAACAGCTTAGTATTTCAAAAATTAAAAGAGAAAAGCCCATTCGTTTCTTAACGCCAATTGAAGGTGAGTAATTAAATATGACAAACAAAAACAACAAACCCTAATCACTAGGGTTTGTTGTTTTTGTTTGTTGAGTAAAAATCTACCATATTGTCACTAAAACATTAGCAAATTTCTTTAAATAAAACAGACGGTTTAAATGAGTTAATAGACTCTTCATTTTGTTCGAAAACAAATAGATTGGTTTCTTCTTTTTGATAAGCATCGATTTCCTGTATGGTAGGACTCATTATGGAAAACAATAAAATCAAAAGCATTAAAAAAGTTTTCATCTTACACCCTCCTATATAGACAAGAGAAAATATTAATTCATTCTTGTCATACTATATTTTTTGCATTATAGGAGAAAATATCAGTGCAATTAATGGGAAGTTTTTCAGTTATTCACTTTTAACAAAAACACGAAACAATGTTCTTAATAGTAGATAAAAGATCATAACGATAACAGCGCCTAATAAGAATGTTAATGGCGGTAGATCACGTGTTCTAGCAATAATTAGATAAGCTGCCACCACTAATGATGAAAGATAGGTTTCGTGGTTCTTTAACGTATCGATTACTTTTCTTTGGATAAGGATCCTATCAATTATTGTGAAAATAAATAGGGTTTTAATCCATTCCATGATTAAAAATACACTGGTGTTCATTAATTCCATTTAGATCACTCCTGTAAAGTCTAATAATACATATCTATTGTATAATAAAAAATCAATAAAAGCATCTTTTACATTATAAAAGAAGGTGGAATCATGTTATCAACCCAAGAAGTAGCAGGACGTTTATTGCTAGCAGTAGTACTAGGAGGATTGATTGGGGTTGAGAGAGAAAGTGTTCGAAGAGGAGCAGGTTTTCGAACACATATTTTAGTTTGTATCGGTTCAACTTTAGTCATGCTTATTTCTATATTCATATTTGAAACCTATCGGCATCAGGCCAATTTAGATCCAGCTCGGTTGGGTGCCCAGGTAATTAGTGGGATTGGTTTTTTAGGAGCAGGAACAATTATTAAAGAAGGATTTTCAATAAAAGGATTGACCACAGCCGCTAGTTTATGGGCCATTGCATCAATCGGATTGGCTTTAGGGATTGGCTTTTATAGTGGTGCCATTATGAGTACATTGATTATTTACATTGCATTAAAAGTATTTCCAATGCTGGAATGGTTAATTCCGGACCAGAGAAAATACCTAGCTATTGAATTACTTTTAATTAATCAACCAGGACAAATTGGAAAAATCACAGATTTATTAGGCAAGAATGGGATTTCAATCACTAACATTTCAATGGATATGGATACAGATGAAAGTGAAACTGCTATATTGACGTTACAATTGAAGAAAAATACTTTTCAAAGTAAAGAAGATGTGGTAAAACTGTTGAGTGATAATCGAGAAATTAAAGGATTGAAAATCCTGTAGGATGGGCTATCGGTGGATTTTTAAGAAAAAAAATGGTATAGTATTACTATATTTAAGTAGATAGAGGTGGATTAATGCGTGTTCGACATATACCAGGTGCAAAAGAGCAATTAAAGGAGTATGAATTTTATATACAAGATCCCAGTCAGTATCAAAATCAATGGCATCTTTATTTTCAAAATCAGCATCCAATTCATTTAGAAGTTGGTTTAGGAAAAGGACAGTTTTTAACGACTCTTGCTAAAGTACATAAAAACATTAACTATTTAGGATTAGAGAAGTCACAAGAAGTACTTTTACAGGCATTAAAGAAGCTTGATAGACAAGTCTCCAGGCAAGAATTGAGTAATATGGGACTTTTTCACTACAATGCTTTGGATTTGAATGAAGTGTTTGGAGAAGGGAATATTGAAAAAATTTATTTGAATTTTAGTGATCCTTGGCCTAAAGAAAGACATAAAAAGAGGAGACTGACTCATCAAGGATTTTTGAAGATTTATAGAGGATTATTAAGTGAACAAGGAGAAATCCAGATTAAGACTGATAACAAAGCATTATTTGAATTTTCATTGCAGCAACTTAAGGAAGAAAATTTTCACTTTGTCCAAGTGATTTATAATCTTCATAATGATGGGATAAAGGATCCTTTCATGACAGAGTACGAAGAGAAATTTGTAAAGGCTGGAAAAACAATTTACAAGTGCATTGCTACAGTTTAACCTAAGCTACTGTAGCATTTTTAATTGATACTCCACTTCTGAAACTAAAGATTTCACTGAATCAAAAGCAAAGGGAGATGAAAGTAAAAATCCCTTCAGTAAATCAAACTCATGATTAAGCTGCTGAATTTGTAATTGAGGAGGATGGGATCTCTCTATTTTTACTTTAAGTTCTTGTAGTCTCGTTAATGCTTCTAAGCTGTTCATAATACTCGCTCCTTTAGAACACTATATCTAATTCTCCAAATAAATTCGACTACAATGTAGCGTGAATAAAAATCTCGTTTACATTAAGTGTCATTTACATCATATAATATATAATGCGCCAGTGTATTACAAAATAACCAATTCATTATTAAAAATTTGTTATACTTTTTTATGTTATAAAAGGGGGGTCTGGGAACATGCTTACTCAAAACAATGCTGCAAGGCTTTATGAAAAAATTTCCAAGGGATTTTTGCTAAAAACCCAGCAGAAAGCTTTGAAACATTTTGCACCCATGACACTTATTCCTAAGAACCATTTTTATGATTTAGATGTATGGAGAGAGAAGGATGACGTCACTTCACACTTAAGTGGACTAGACGAAAATGGAGAAGTGGCCATTTATATTATATATCATGAAGAAGGAGAACTGGAGTGGATATTAGAGGAGCTAGTCTGTGACTTGAGTTGGAATGAAAAAGAAGTATTTTTTGAAATGAAAACAAAAGAAAAAACCTCTAAAATCATTTTTTCCTTGCATGATTTAGAGGGAGTCTATAGTTTAATTAAATTAGCCTTACAGCGAGAAATATATATTTATTATATGCTAAATAGTCAACAAAAGTTTTGTTACCTTGGTTATCAGAAACTAACACTACAAAAAGAATTAAGAAATAGTATTATCAATGATGCAAGAACAGTTTTTTTGAGTGATTTAAGATAAAGAGAGTAAAGACCTATCTCGGTTAAGGCTTAGAAGTTCGGTCTTGTACTCCTAAGATCATATGGATTTAACGACACACAGGAGTTACATAAGCTAGAGGATATAAAATAATGCTAATTCAATTAGGCTGATCAATAGTAAATGGGTGATTCCCCAATAGATGTGGTCAAGTCCCATTTCGTCCTTGGTTTCTTTTACATCCTTCAATACATCAGTTACATTAGAGTAGTCTACTAAACGAGTCGTTTTTCTTAGGTTGATAGGAGAAAAGAGTGAAAAAACGCCAAAGGTGATGAGAAGGGCTCCAACAATATAATTTGTATTGAAAATTGTTTTTAATAAATCAGAGTCACTTCGTAAATACCCTGTGACTAAACCAACTATTGAAGCTAATAGGATGGTACCCATAGAGAGTTTAAAAGCTAATTTTATTTGTCTAAGGATATTGTATCGATTCATATAATCATCCCTCGCTTCTATTCTATTTTTTATACGTTCTCTAAATCCAGTTTGTTTTAACCTCGTTTCACCAGTATAATTTATTTTTTGTAAAATAACAATCCCCTATCTATCTAGAAAGGGGATTTTATAACAGGACACAAACTAGATATAATAGCAGGTACTAAGGGTAGTTGTAAAGGCTTAATGCAAAGGGGCTTTGTGTTGGATTTCATAGTGATTTTGTTATATAATGGATTAGGTTGAAATATTTGAAACTTTAATAGAACTAATAAAGAATAAAGTATAGATTTTTAGTTTTGATAAAGAATATTCAAAAGAACAAAAGGAAAAGGGGAGAGAAATGAACATATTTATCTTCATCAAAATCATTGCAACGTTGTTTTTTGGAATCAACATTGTCCACCCAAGCTTTATGTGGTATTTGGCTGAATCTCAAGGGAGACAATATCCTGAACCAACCCCCAAAGAAAAAAGAATGATTCGGATCGTGTCTGTTATTTCTCTAGTCTTTGTTTGGATGGTTTTACCCCAATAAACACCTCATAGCGGGTGTTTTGCTTCTTTGTGCCTAAAGTACTTCGTAACCATAAAACAGATAAAATCGTAAGCAAACCCATGGATAAAGGAGCGTGACCATATGAGGGGGAAAAATACAAATTTAGACTTACTCAATGGTAAAATTGGAATTACTTTTATTCGATTAGCATTACCAATTTTATTAGCCATGATGATGCAAACATTATTTAATATAGTCGATACTTATTTTGTGTCTAGACTTGGAACCGATGCCATTGCCGCCATGGGATTAACCTTTCCAGTATTTATGCTGAGCATTTCTCTTGGAGCAGGAATATCTGTGGGGGTGAGTTCCTTAGTTGCCAGAAGCATCGGTGAAGGGGAAACAGAAAAAAGCAACTTAGCAGCTACCAATGGGTTGCTCTTGTCTATTGCAATCGGTATGTTTTTTCTCATTATGGGCCTCATAGGTATTAATCCCTTGTTGCGTTTTATGGGGGCTGAGGAGAACGTATTTCAAATGTCAAAGCAGTATATTATCATTATTATTATTGCAATGCCAATTAAATTCCTTTTTCATGCCATTGATGGCATCTTTCGGGGAGAAGGGAAAACCAAGCTTTCCATGGCGGTCTTGCTGAGTAGCTCAGTCATGAATATCATATTAGATCCACTACTAATTTTTGGTATCGGACCCTTTCCCCAAATGGGAATCGCAGGTGCAGCCGTAGCTACAGCAATATCATGGACAAGCGGTTTACTTCTAGGGATTTCATTCATTTTAAAAGGAAAAAGTAGCATTGAAATCAAGAAAAAATATATTACGTATAAGTGGAAGTTAATCATAGGTATTTTAAAGGTAGGATTACCATCCTCTGTTGCCCAAGGGGCCATTGCCTTTACTATGGTTTTTGTGAATAAATTTGCCATGGAATTTTCCGAGGAAGCTGTAGCAGCCTACGCTTTAGGATTCCGTATTGATACCATAACAATTTTACCTGGTGTCGCCTTAGGAGCCGCAACCATTGCGATGCTAGGACAAAATTTTGGTGCTAAAAGATTTGACCGAGTTCAGGAAATTCATCAAAAGGCAACCATTTACGCCATGTCTATTATGGCAGGGCTGGCTGTCCTTGTTTTTGTCTTTCCGAGACCACTACTCATGATATTTTTAAGTGAGGCAGAAGGGAATGCAGCAGAGGTACTGAGGCATGGGACAAGCTATTTGCGTATTATGGCCTTGAGCTATACTTTTATTGGTATGGGAATGGTTGCGAATTCATCATTTCAAGCCATTGGAAAAGGCCTACCAACATTCATCACAACGGCTATTCGCTTTTTTGTCCTAGCCATTCCCTTGAGCTATACATTAGCGTATCTTGTTAACATGGAAATCACTGGGATCTGGATAGGATTAGCTGCATCTAATGTATTCTTTGGTATTGTTTCAAAAGTGTGGTTTAAAGCACATTTTATTCAAAAATATAGAATGGATTCAGGGGATGTGAAATTAAGGGACGGAGAATTTGAAAATTAATCACCAAGAAAAAAGACTATTTCACGAAGATGCGTGAGATAGTCTTTTGAAATTTTATCAAGTTTGCTGAAGTATTTTCTAAATAAGAGTCGATTATCTAAAGTCTTCTAAAAATCTTTCCGCTTTCTTCGGATCCAAAGTTCGATTCACCAGTGGAGAACCGTCTCTTAATGTTGCAACTCTATCAATATAGGTTTCTTTTTCCTCTTGATAAATAATACCCATGGGGATCCCTTCATTCCACTCATAGGATTTCTGGAAAGCTGCCATTTTGTTAGTGACATCATAGCCTTCATCTAAATGATAGACACGTTCCTTATACCATTGATAGGTATTGACTTTATTGAAAACCACGCAAGGCTGTAAAATATCCACAAGGGCATAGCCTTTATGCTGAATGGCTGCCTTCATAATTGGAACAAGATGATCTTTGTCCCCAGCAAAGCTTCGTGCAACAAAGGTACAACCTAAGCTAATGGCAAAGGCTAAAGGATTGAGTGGGTTGACAACCACTCCCCCTGTTTGTATACTCGTTGTTTGTCCCTGGGCAGTTGTAGGAGAAGCTTGCCCCTTTGTTAATCCATATATCTGATTGTCGTGGACAAAATGTGTGATATCTACATTTCGACGAATATTGTGGAGTAGGTGGTTTCCACCTTCACCATAGGAATCTCCATCTCCAGAATTAATAATAACCGTTAATTCTTTGTTGGCAATTTTAGCCCCTACAGCTGGAGGAATCGCACGACCATGAAGGCCATTAAACCCATTTACATTGATGTAATGAGGGGTCTTGGCTGCTTGCCCAATTCCTGAAGCAATGACTACCTCATGGGGTTCCTTACCAAGCTCTGCTAAGGCCTGCTTCAAAGCTTCTAGTATACCGTGGTTACCACAACCGGGGCACCATGCTTTTTCATCATGTGATTCGAAAACCTTTTTATCAATCATCTATAGTACCTCCTTTATGACTCTATTGGTAATTTCTTGACCACTTAACTGTCTACCATCAAATTTAAGAATACTGTGACTACATTGAATACCTGTTTCTTGTCGAATGAGCCGGGCTAATTGGCCTGTATAGTTTTGCTCTACATTTATAATGCGCTTTGATTGAGATGCATATTTTTCAAGCTCTTTTGTTGGCAATGGCCATAGATCACCAAATACCAAGGCACCTACAGCATGACCTGCTGCTTCAAGATTTCCAATGGCCTCCTTCATAGGTCCCTCAATCGATCCCCATGCCAGAAAAAGGGTTTCAGGATTTGTAACCCCATAATAATCAGGCTCCTGTAGCACCTCATTTTTAATTAAATTCATACGTTTCATACGTTTATTCATCATATCAACACGAACTTCAGCTGATTCGGTAATATGGCTGTATTCGTCATGCTCATCACTATCAACTAAAACAATCTGACCCGCAACCTTTCCGGGGATGAGTCTTGGAGAAATGCCATTTTCAGTTAGCTTATAGCGCTTATAAACTTCATCATCACCTAGGGAGCCACCATCATCAATATGTCTCTCGATAGTGAGTTTGTCAAAATCGAAGGGTTTAATGGTTTGGGTATAATCAGCTAAATATTGATCACTCATTAAGATCACAAGCATCTGGTATTGGTCGGCAATGTTTAGGGCTCGTACCGTTTGGTAAAAAGCATCCTCTGGATTGCGGACAGCAATCACCATTCTTGGAATCTCCCCATGGGATGCGGTTAAAATAAAGCTTAGGTCACTTTGCTCCGTGCGGGTAGGTAAACCTGTGGCAGGACCGGGACGTTGAACGTTAATCACAACAAGTGGGGTCTCGGTAATGGCTGCCAAACCAAGGGCCTCAGTCATAAGGGAGAAACCACCACCAGAAGTACCGGTCATTGCCCGAACACCTGCATAGGAAGCACCAAGGGCCATATTAATCGCTGCAATTTCATCCTCTACCTGTTCCACAACGATTTCAGCTTCCTGCTGTTTTTTAGCTAGATAAGACATGACACTGGTGGAGGGCGTCATGGGATAGGCAGAATAGAAAGTCACCCCTCCCGCTAAAGCGCCCAATGCAATGGCTTCATTTCCACTGATTAAAATATGCTGATCCTTTTGGGGAGCCTCTAGACTGACTTGAGAATCTAATAAATCATAGCCTTTTTCTAAGGCTAATAAGTTCTGTTCTAAAACTTGGTCCTCAAAGAACTGCTGAAGTAATTCTTTTGATTCCTTGAGACTCAAATTAAATACCTTTAATACAGCACCTAAGGTAACTGTGGTAAACACTTTAGGATTGCCGGCGTCTTTAGCTGTACTTTGGAGAGGCAAAGCAATAATGTTACCCTGTGCTTTGGCAACATTTTCATTGCACAAAATTTTACCTTCTTTACGTAGTCGTGGGGAATGCAAATCGATAGTTGCTTTATCAAAGGCAATAATAAAATCTAATGTATCACCGTGTGAGGTAATAGGCTCTGTACCGAATCGAATTTGAATAAAATTATGACCGCCTCGAACCCGAGACATATAGTCTTTATTGGTAAAAATATGATAGCCTTTTCGCTTAAGTGTTTTCTCTAGCATAGCAGATAAGGTGTCCATCCCTTGACCAGCTGATCCGCCAATTAGTAAATTATACTTCATGTTAAAACCTCCTTCAGAATATTCTAATTCACCAGATATAAGGGGAAGTCAAATCCTTACTTGGTTCACGAGAATTGATTGCTCTAATCCATATATACCCTGATTCTAAAATGTAATCAGTAAAATAATAAACCTGTATACAATAAACCGCACTAAAATTAGCGGTTTTACGTCATACTCCTTGATTTAAAACGTATGTTCGGAGTATAATGAAATAGTGACTAACCTAGTGATGAATCTGGAAATCAAGGATTTATGATAAGTAATTGAATTTGAACAAAGGAGGAGGGACATATATGTTAGGGAGGACCCATGTTGCATTAGGATTAATGACGTCTTTGGGGATCGCCGTATTACTAGGAAATCCTTTTATGGTAGAGTCCTTCAATACCATAGCGCTTTTAGTTGCGGTGGGAGGTGCTTTGTTACCGGATTTAGATATGGGAACCTCTTCATTGGCAGGAAAGTTTGGTTTATTAAAGGCAAAGCATATCAAAAAGATTTGGATAGCTATATTAACAACTTTATCCATAGGAACTCTATTTTTTTTAAAGGATACACCCATTTTTTATGGGATTGCATTGATTTTGTTTTTAGGATTTATTTTTGCCAAACAATTTGCTCAAAAGGGATATTATATGATGCGAAATTTTGTACAAAGCATGACTGCCATCACAGTGATGATTGGCGCCTATTATTATGAACACTATCCCTTGATTTGGATTGGTGTTATCCTAATGATACTGCTTTTGGTTAAGCATAGAAGTTTTTCACATTCCATTCTATTCTTGATTGGCTGTACCTTGGTAGTGAGACAAATTAGTTTTTTCTATGGAGATATCGATTATAGTTTGATATTTGGAGTCAGTATGGGTTCTCATTTATTGGGAGATATGTTAACGAAAGCAGGAATTGGTTTGTTCATTCCCATAACCCACAAAAGAATCAAATTTCCCTTCACCATTAAAACAGGTGGATGGGTAGAAAATATTGTTTTTATGGGTGCATTTTTAGTGATTTTTCAAATCATAAGAGAAATTGCGTTTTGAGCTTTTACGTAACGCCGATGATTTTTAAGAGCATCACACTAAAAATAGAACCTAAAATCACATAGAGAATATGCAATTTGAAATAGGCTAAAATAGCTGCCATGATGCCACCGATTAGACCTAGTAAAGGAACTTGGGGGTCTACGGATAAGACCCCTGGGAAAATTAAAGCGCCCAAGGCTGCATAGGGAATGGTTTTTAGCCAACGATTGATAAAAGGCGAAAGGGATAGATAGTCCATTATAAAAGAAGGTAAAATTCTGGGAACAATTGTTACAATTGACATCCCACTTATAATCCAAAATAATTCCATAGCTTCATTCCTCCAATGTTAAAAATGAACCGATAAAACTACCTATCAAGGTAGCAAATACAATAGCCCAACCAGAACCTAAAAAAAGACTGAAAAACCAACAGAACAAGCCACTTGCTGCTGCTACGATGCCAACTTTCCATTGATCCGTAATAGCCGGGACTAAAAGTGCAATGAACATTGCATAAAGTGCAATAGACATGCTGTCACTAATCATCGCAGGGATGAACATACCTAGTAAGCCTCCGAAGAATGTTCCAATTACCCAGGAAATATAAGAACCTAACATGATGCCGAGGGTCATATGGTGGCTAATTGGCTGATCCTCCTGTTTACTCAATAAAGAAATCATGGCAAAGGTTTCATCGGTAACCCCTAAGGAAAGTGGTGTTTTCCAGGATTTTGGAAGGGTATTTAGGGTTTTCATTAAAGAAAAACTCATAATGAAATGTCTAAAGTTCAAGATAAAAGTGGCAATAATGAGTTCTATACCTAAAGCGCCCATCATAAGCATATTTGCAGCCATGAATTGGCTGGCCCCGGCATAGACAACCAGTGACATGAAAGTCATATGAAATAGAGAAAGACCTGATTGAGAGGCGATGACACCAAATGAAATGGCAATTGGAAAATAACCAATGATAATAGGTAAGGCTTTTTTGAATCCTGTTTTGAAGTCATCAAGTGCATTGATGCTTTTAGGATGAAGGTTTTGGGATATATCTATTGTTTTATTAATTCTATTCATATAAAGTCCTCCAAAGATCAATTTATGGTGAATGACATCTCGCCTTATAGAGAAATACCAGTAAAGCCATAATAGAATTAAATCATAAAATTGCAAGGAGCACAATAATTGTTTATAATGTAACTAGTATAATACAGGCAAGCAACTCTACATGGATTATCTATAGTAGGCATCTGGTGGAAAATAACCACTGGAAATTGAACATCATACTATCTGGTTATTTTATTAGAAATGACTTGATTTAGAAAGGGGTAGTTCTATGATTACAACAATTCTTTTTGATTTAGATGGCACATTGCTCCCATTAGATATGGAGGCATTCACAAAAAAATATTTTAAAGAGCTGGGGATTAAGCTAAAGGATTATTTTACAGCCGAGGAGCTGACGGAGAAGATCTGGGCATCAAGCAAGTATATGATTGGGAATGTTGATCCTGCCAAAACAAATGAAGAGGCCTTTTTTGAAAAATTTGCTCAATTGATTATTTGGGATACGGAGGAATTGAGTCCTTTATTTAAGGAGTTTTACATAACTGATTTTGTGAAAATAAAAGAAACCACGGGGCAAAGCCAATATATAATCAAGGCCATTGAACTATTGAAACAAAAGGGATATCAATTGGTGGTAGCGACTAATCCAATGTTTCCACGTCAAGCCATTGAACATCGAATTCAATGGGCAGGCTTGAATCGAGATGATTTTGTATTTATTACAAGCTTTGAAGAAATGCACTATTGCAAACCTCAAATTCAATTTTATGAAGAAATTTTAGTGAATATAAATGAAGCGCCTTCTAACTGCATGATGATTGGCAATGATTTGGAAGAAGATATGATTGCAAAGCAATTAGGGATGACAACATATTTGATTGAAGAGCATTTAATTCAACGCTCTACGAATCTTGAAAATGTGGATTATAGGGGAAACTATGAGGCGTTTTATGAGTTTGTCAAAGGGCTACCAGCACTAAGTCAATAGGGAAAGAGACGCAAATCACTAAGCATAAAAGTTTCTTTTCTGATATAATGAGTAGATAGAACCTAAAATAGGATCAATAAGCAATACAATCCTATTGTACGTTGAAGCAATCCCAGTTGTGGTAAAACTGGTAAAGGGAGGACAATTTATGTTAGATTTAACTTTAGCCCAAAATGAATTAGCTGAGGGTGGGTATTCTTATGTTCTTGTTAAAGACGAGAAAGTGATTTCTACTTCTTGTGACAAGGGAATTCAACCTTTAATGGACATCTTGTTAGATGAAGAAAAGCAGATGCAAGGAAGTACATTAGCAGATAAAGTCATTGGAAAGGCAGCCGCTTTTCTATGCATTTTGGGTGAAGTGAAGCAAGTTTACGCTCAGGTAATTGGAGACTGTGCAAAGGATGTTTTAGAGCATCATGGAATCGAAGTAGAATATAATCGAATCGTACCCTATATTATGAATCGAGACGGTACTGATAAGTGTCCTCTGGAAAAATTGGTAGATCATGTTGAAGATCCAAGGGAAGCCTATGAAGCAATTAGAGATTTTATGACTAAAAGTGTAGGAGCCTAGGCTCCTTGTTTATATTTAAACGAGGGAAACTACCAAGGCCATAGCCGAGAAGTTTCCTTGGCGTTATGAAGCAGATGTAGCGTACTGTGAAAAGAGAGAAATAGAATCTCTCAAAAAGGTTTTTAAAAGTAGATGAGGAGGATTCAACAGGTAATGAGTGAATGTAAAAGTCGACTAGTCAAAAAGGAAAAAAAATGTCCTCTATGTCATGAACAGGGAAATAGTCTTTACTATATGGTAGTAGAAGCAATTGTAAAAGAAGAATTAATGTCACTGATAAGGAAACAATACTATTATATTTGTCATAGCAAGGATTGTGATGTCATCTTTTATAATGACGAAGAAGATCAAATTTTCTTAACACAGGACGTCAATCTGGGAGCAGATTTTCAAGCGGTAACAAAACAAGGAAGTAATCAATGTGGGAAGGGACATCATGGAAACTGTCATTCTTGCAATAATAATAATAAATGAGGTGAAGCAATGAGTGTGGAAATTGGAGTAAAACAGAATCTAGAGATTACAGAAATTGATTCCGATGGTATCCATTTGGGGGATGTGTTGTTACCCGCAAAAGAAACAGAAGAAGAGTTGTCAGTAGGAGAAATGTTAGAGGTTTTTGTGTATACTGCTGCTAAAGGAGAGCTATTGGCAAGTCTATCGGAGCCCTTTGGGCAAGTGGGCGAGTTGGCATATTTAAAAGTAACAGCCTTAACCAGCTTTGGTGCTTTTTTAGAGTGGGGAATTGAAAAGGATCTATTTTTACCCATGGGAGAGCAGACCTGTGATGTAAAGGAAGAAAGTCATTATTTAGTTAAAATCTACTTAGATAGAACCAATAGACTATGTGCCACAATGAGAGTTGACGATTATCTTCAAGCACATCCTTCCTATACCCCCGGGGAAATGGTAAAGGGGACCGTGTACGGAGAGAATGAAAGAATTGGTGTTTTTATAGCCATTGAGGATTGTTATTATGGGTTTGTTCCTAATGCCGAGAGATATAAGACATATGGTATAGGTGATCAGGATGAGTTTAGAGTCATTCGAATCCGTGAAGACGGAAGGGTAGACCTATCCAATAAACAAGTAGCCCATAAGCAGATGGACGATGATAGTGAAATGATTCTACAAGAAGCAATCAAGCAGGGTGGAAATTTGTACTTAAATGATAAAAGTGATCCTGAGATGATTATGAAAAGATTAAATATAAGTAAAAATGCTTTTAAAAGAGCCATTGGTAGATTGATAAAGGAAAAGAAAATAGAACAGAACGATAAGGGAATCAGGGTTTTAGATGAAAATAATACACTAGACTAAGTAAGGAATTGTTTTTGGAGATGTAGTGGATAATTTGGTTAAAGGAGGTAATATTGTGGAAGTGACAGGTGAACATGGGAAAATTAGAATTGCCAATGATGTAATTATGTTAATTGCCCAGGAAGCGGTGGGTGAAGTAAAAGGAATTGTTTCACTAAGTGGAGGGTTACCAGTCGGAATCACTGAAATGTTTAGCAAAAAGACCAGTAGTAAAAAAGGAGTTAAAATTCAAAATCAAGAAACACAAGTTGTCATCAACCTTGCAGTGGTAGTGGAATATGGAGTCATCATTCCAGAAGTCATTAGACTTGTTCAAGAGAAGGTTAAGAGATCAATAGAGGCAATGACCGATATTGAAGTCGGACGGGTCAACGTTTTTGTACAAGACATTAGGATTTAATCCTAGTGTCTTTTTTTTTATATAATAGGAAAGTTCTGCTTTCCTATTATATAAAAAAGCAGGGGTTGAAAGGGGAAGTATTCCCTTTCCGTAGTCAGAAGGGTGCTCAGACGACTTTGTCGTCGTCGAAGGGAAACTAGGTTTCCCTAGCGAAAGCGTCGAAGACGCTCTTTTTATATGAAGAAACATAAAACAAGTAAATGATCCAAATAGTATGAATAATTGAAATACTTCGCTATAATTGGGTATATAATTGTATATAAAAGGGGAGGAGTTAAAATGTCACAAAAAAGGATTGGGTTACGCTGGGGGATCGTGTTAGTAACAATCATTATTTGGCTGATGTATGTACAATTGAGGTGAGTAAAGAACTAACAATAAAAAGCATGTGTACTTCAAATAGATTGCTAATTAAAAAACAGGTCATTTCGACCTGTTTTTTAATTAGCAATCGTCGTACTGATCTTTGGGGTGATGGCAGTCGTCGTGGTGATCATGATGATCATCATCATGATGATCGTAGTCATAATACATCATCTTATGCTTGTAGGCCTCGGCTTTATGCATACTGGCCATATAAAGATGTGTGTAATACATTTTTTTAAAGTGATCATGTGTGTATGCATCATACTCACCTATGGGCATTGGTGGATGAGGCATGTGTCCCATCATAGGTGGTTGGTAGGGTGGCGGCATACAGTGACCTGGCATCATTGGGGGAGAACCAGGCTGCATTGCAGGCATGTGTCCCATCATAGGTGGAGCAGGATAAGGCATAAAGTGATCATCATCCATCCCTGGATACATGTGATGGCCCTTTAAATTTTCCACAAAAAAACCTCCTTAATACTCAATTAAAGTATTTAAATTATTTTACAATATTAATATATGAAAAACATAGAATTTATGAAACTTGTCTTTACATAATCGCATTAAGAATGGACTAATAAACCAGTGGTTAAACAAAAAATAGTCAAAGCACTGTTAAGAAAAACAGTGCTTTGATAAGTCATTATTTATGTGCTTCAACATACTCAACGATATTTCCGATGTTTTTAAAGCCTTCAGCTTCTTCGTCGGGAATTTCTAGTCCGAACTCATCCTCAATGGCCATGATGATTTCAACAGCATCAAGAGAATCTGCATCTAAATCATTTAATAATGATGTAGATAGTGTAATGATACTGGCATCATCGACTCCTAATTGCTCGGCAACTAAATCTCTGATTTTTTCAAATAACATATGTATTCCTCCTCATAATTAACCTTACTTAATAGTATAGGCAAAATGTCAATTTTAGAATACCACAAATTTGATGCCTTGTGTATAGAACATTTACAGATTAAAGAAAATATTTTAAAACCGCTATCATGTGAGGGTATAGGAGTGATTGTTTTGGTAATGATATAGTACTGAAAAGATAAAATAAGATGTAGTTGGTTTATTGACAGAGAGTCTTAGCACTACACCGAAGATCAATTATGGAAGGATGGGTTTGATGAGACTATATAAATGCCAAGTATGTAATTATGTACATGATGAGGAGGCACCCGAAAAATGTCCTAAATGTGGAGCCCCAAGAGAGAAATTTAATGATCTAAGTGAAGAGCAGATTACATTGGTAGAAAGATCGGTTTATTCCAATAGCCTACATATGGAACTATACACATTGTTACAACAAATGTCAGAAATTGCAGATGCGGGCATTGAAGATGATCTTGACCCTGGATGTGTTGCCATCTTCAAAAAAACAGAGATCTTCTCTGAGTTAATGAAACGTATGATTCAAGCTGAGCTAGAGATACATATGAAGAAGGGAAAATGGGGAAAAGGATAAACAGAGACATTCTGGAGCACTGTGCTTCAGAATGTTTTTTAAACTGCATTATGGGTAGACCAAATGAAAAAATTTAATAAGGGTATTTGTAAAATGGACGTTAAATCTGTGTTAAAAGATTTAACATAGATTTAACATAAACATAACATACTATTAACGAAATTCCTCGATAAAAGCAGTAAAATTGGATGGTATGTAAAATAGGTTGAGAGACATTGGGATTGAACAAAAGAGGGAGGATTTTTAATGGAAATTTTCTTTGGTGTACTTGGAGGACTTGGTTTGTTCCTTTATGGAATGCATGTCATGAGTACAGGATTACAAAAAGCAGCAGGAGACAAGTTAAAATCAATTATTGGGATGTTAACCAGTAATCGTTCTATGGGTGTACTTGTAGGAGCCGGTGTCACTGCCATTGTACAAAGCAGTAGTGCCTCGACAGTTATGGTAATCGGATTTGTTAATGCCGGAATGATGAAGCTGACTCAGGCTGTCGGTGTGATCATGGGAGCAAACATCGGGACAACCATCACTGCTCAGATTATTAGTTTTAAAATTGAAAAATATGCACCCCTCATTGTGGGAATTGCCGTTGTCATATGGTTATTTACTAATAATCGCAAAGTAAAACAACTAGCAGAAGCTTTTATTGGGTTTGGA
Source organism: Alkaliphilus metalliredigens QYMF (assembly GCF_000016985.1). NCBI lineage: Bacteria > Bacillati > Bacillota > Clostridia > Peptostreptococcales > Natronincolaceae > Alkaliphilus > Alkaliphilus metalliredigens. The sequence continues at coordinate 1,271,671 of NC_009633.1, forward strand.
ATTTTATTTATTGGAATGCAAATGATGGGAGATTCATTGAGACCATTAAGGGAATATGAAGGATTTAGAACCCTACTAGTTAGCTTTGGGGAAACGCCTTTCTTAGGAATATTAGCTGGATTTGCGATCACAGTGGCAGTACAAAGTAGTACCGCCTCAACGGGAATATTACTTGCTTTATCCCTGGAAGGATTAATTCCGATTTCATCAGGATTACCTATTTTGTTTGGTATTAATATTGGAACAACAGTAACTGCAATTTTATCAAGTATAGGGGCTAATCGTACCGCCAAGAGAGCAGCGGCTTTTCACTTTCTATTTAATATATTCGGAACATTAATCTTTATTTTTGCACTACAATATCCACTTCTTCACATTGTGACGCGGTTAAATCCTGGAACATCAGCCTATGATGTCACAAGACAAATCGCCAATGCACACACTATCTTTAATATTGCAAATACCTTGATTCTTTTACCCTTTGCAGGAATTTTAGTTACTTTAGCTAAAAAAATGATACCTGGAGAGGAAGAGGGAAGCCAAGGGATTAAATATATAGACGATCGTATTTTAGAAACACCATCAATTGCATTGGCGAGTTCGATTAAAGAGACATTGCATATGGGAAGAGTAGCCAGAAATTCATTGACCAATGCATTAGAAGGTTTCTATGAAAGAAATCAAAGTAAGATTGATGAAAGCTTTAACATTGAGAAAAATGTCAATGAGATTGATAGAGAGCTTTCTGATTATTTAGTCAAACTATCAAATACCAATGTTTCCGTAGAAAACCGTGAAACAGTAGATGGTCTTTTCAATACAATCAATGACATTGAACGAGTCGGGGACCATGCTGAAAACCTAGCTGAACTCGCCCAGTATAGATTAGATAATCAGTTGGACTTTTCGGATTATGCAATAGAAGAACTAAAGAATATGTCAGATATAGTTGTTAAAGCTTACGAAGATTCCCTAACATCCATGAAGGAGTTAAATGGAAGTCTAGCCATGAAGGTAATTGAAGCGGAAGGACAGATAGATCACTTAGAAAAGACATTGAGAGCCAATCATATTGGAAGACTCAATGCACGACAATGCATACCGGGATCTGGTGTTGTATTTCTTGATATCATTAGCAACCTGGAAAGAATAGGGGACCATTCATCAAATATCGCCATGGCAGTATTAGATAGGGTAAAGGCAAACAGATAAAATGGATTCAAATTCATAAATGCGTCTGACATTATGGCAACAACTTGTAGGCCACTGAATCTCCAACTTCTTTTGTTAATAATTTCCAATGTTTAAATAAAAACTATGTTTTCCTTTGAAATAAGGAAGATGTAGTTTTTTTCTTATATTACCTTAAAAAGGTTGAAGAATGACGTGATAAAAGGAAACAATATAAGAGGGTTTCATTTTGTAAATTAAATTGAATAAGACTGAATTGCGAGGGTGAAATTAAGTGGAAATTGGCAACCCGAAGGAGAAAGAGAATATTTGTTGCCTGAAAGGTTAAAATAAAAACAGTTCATTTGGAAGGGGCCTGTTATGGAAAAGATGGAAAATGTAGAGTTAATCATCATTGGTGGAGGAGAAGATAAAAAAGCTGATCAAGAGATTCTAAAAGAAGTTGTACATTCAGCAGGCGGGGAGAGTGCTAAAATCGCCATCGTCACCACTGCTACAAACTATCCTTTAGAAGTTGGAGAGGAATACCGTAAAATATTTTATGACTTAGGAGTCGATGAAGTTCAAACCATAAATATTACAAACAGGAAGGATGCAAACCGTAAACAGACAATAAAAGTCCTAGAGGGAGTAGATTGTATTTTTTTTGTTGGTGGAGATCAACTGAGGATTTCAAGTATATTAGGTGGAACAGAAGTCCATAATTATATGAAGAAGGCAATTAAAAATGGTGTTGTAATTGCTGGAACCAGTGCAGGTGCATCCATGATGAGTGAAATTATGGTGGTAGAAGGAGCTGATGAAGAAGCCCCTAGAAAGTGCACATTAAAAATGGCCCCAGGAATGGGACTCTTAGAAGGGGCTATTATTGACCAGCATTTTAATCAAAGAGGAAGAATTGGTAGGTTACTGGCAGCTGTAGCTCAGAATCCTCACATATTGGGATTAGGGATTGATGAAGATACAGCTATTACAGTGAATGATCAAAGAGAGATCAGTGTCATCGGATCAGGTGTGGTGACAGTCGTTGATGGACTGCAAGTCAATTATACAAACATATCAGAAAAGTATCCAGATGAACCATTGGCAATTACCAATGTCAAGGTAGATATTCTACCCTCAGGATATGGTTATCATATAGGAAATAGAAGGGCAATTATAAGGGAAAATACTCAGTAAAAATACTGATTCAGTTCAGCTTCATATATTGAGGAGGACAGTCGATGAAATTAGTAAGCACACGGGTGTATTTAGGTAGAAACATTTATAGTCATTGGCCTGTAGTTAGAATAGATGTTGACCTAGAGAAATACGTAAATATACCAACCTGTGATATTGAAGGGTTCAATGAAAAGCTATTAACTTTGCTACCTGGTCTAAGAGAGCATAAATGTAGTCCAGGCTATGAAGGAGGATTTGTTGAACGATTAAATAGAGGAACCTATTTAGCCCATGTATTAGAGCATATGGCCCTGGATATACAAAATAAACTTGGTTATCGAGTCACGTTTGGAAAAACCCGATATTTAGAGGGTGAGACAATCTATTGCTTGGTTTTCACCTATGAAGATCCAATAGCTGGCTTGGAATCAGGAAAGTTGGCTTTTAATATAATAGACAGTCTTTTGAATAATAAAGCAATTGATTTAGAACAGCACCTGAATGGAATCCAGGGTTTAGTTAGCACCAGTACCTTGGGTCCAAGCACAGCTGCAATTGTAGAGGAAGCAAAAAAGAGGGACATACCAGTTACGAGAATAGGTGAGCACAGCTTAGTGCAGTTGGGTTACGGAAAGTATGGGCGGAAAGTTCAAGCAACGGTTACAGATCAGACAAGCTGTGTTGCTGTAGATACTGCTTGTGACAAGGTTTTAACTAATCATATTCTTCGTAGCGTAGGCATTCCTGTGCCTTTTGGGAAAGTGGTTACTGCTAGGGAACATGCAGTTGAAGTAGCTGAAGAGATCGGTTATCCTGTTGTGGTGAAGCCTGATAATGGAAACCAAGGAAAAGGGGTCTCACTTGAGTTAAGATGCTCTGAAGATGTAGAAAGTGCATTTGATATTGCCAGAGGATTTAGCGATAGGGTATTGCTGGAGACATTCATTCCAGGTAAGCATTATCGAATCGCTGTTGTGGCAGATCAAGTTGTGGCAGTTTCCCAGCGAATACAGACACATGTGGTGGGAAATGGATACAATACAATCAGAGAGTTAATTGACATAGAAAATAGTAACCCCCTTCGAGGTGAAGGACATGAAAAACCATTAACAAAAATTAAAATAGATGATGTGATGATGTTAATTTTACAAAAAACAAGTCGCACTTTAGAAGATGTTCCTAAAAAAGAAGAGTTGATATATCTAAGAGAAAATGCTAACTTAAGTACTGGTGGGATTGCCATTGACGTAACGGATGAAATTCATCCAGATAATGTGAAAGTTGTGAGGGATGCAGTTAGAATAATTGGTTTGGATATAGCGGGTATAGATGTGACGATGCCCGATATCAGTCAATCCATCCGACAAGTGGGTGGAGCTGTAATTGAGGTGAATGCTTGCCCTGGAATTCGTATGCATCACCATCCATCAGAAGGGCAAAGTAGAAATGTGGCAGCATCTATAGTAAATATGTTATTTCCTGCTGAAAAGCCTTTCACAATTCCAATTTTTTCGGTCACAGGGACAAATGGTAAGACGACCACAACACGAATGCTAGCAAAAATCCTGAGACAAAATGGATTAGTTGTGGGAATGACTAGTACCGGTGGTATCTATGTACAGGATGAACTCATTTGTGGAGGCGATGCAACGGGACCGAGAAGTGCAGAGAGTATACTATTGGACAATCGAGTAGAAGTTGCAGTTTTAGAAACAGCAAGGGGAGGACTCATTAACAAAGGCTTAGCCTACGATCTAGCTGATATTGGTATTATCACTAACATTGGGAATGATCATTTGGGAATGGATGGGGTCAATACCCTAGAAGAAATGGCAGACGTGAAAGCACTGGTTACAGAAGCCATTAGGCCACAGGGATATGCAATCTTAAATGCCGAGGATAAATTTGTTGAAAGAATAGCCCAACGAATTACGTGTCAGATTCTCTATTTTGCTAAGGATATGAATAATAAGGTGATCAAAGATCACGTCAATAGAGGGGAAAAAGCTGTATATATTAAGGATGATATCATACAGGTTTTTGATGGTGAAAAAGAAAAACCTGTCATTCATGTGGAGAACATACCCGCCACCTATGGAGGGGTACTCATACACAATATTGAAAATAGCTTAGCAGCAGTTGCAGCGGCCTTTGGACATGGAATAAAAACCGATGTGATTGCTAAAGGACTCAGTCAATTTCAAACAGATGCCAGTACAAATCCAGGAAGGTTTAATATCTTTGAAATGGAGAAATGTCGTGTTGTCATAGACTATGGCCACAACATCGATGGATACCAGAAAGTACTTGAAGGATTGAAATTAATGAAAAAGAACCGTTTGATAGGTGTCATTGGGGTTCCAGGTGATAGAACTGATATTAGCACATTAAAGATAGGGGAAATATCCGGAAAGCATTTTGACCATGTGTATATTAAGGAAGATAAAGATTTAAGAGGTAGAAATCCTGGGGAAGTAGCGAATTTAATGAAAAAGGGATGCGCATTAGGGGGATTAAAGGAAGAAGAAATCCAAATTGAGCACTGTGAAATTAAGGCATTGCAAAAGGCCTTAGAAAGTGCCCAACAGGGAGACATCATTATCGTGTTTTATGAAAAATTGGAGCCCTTGGTTAAACTAATTAAGGATACACAAGATGCAGAAAAAACAATGTCATTAAATCCACAATTAGAAATTAAAATAGAAGAAGCCGTTGGAAAGTTGTAGCCCAAACCAGTAAAATACCTACACAGGAAAGGAGCATCTTTGATGCTTCTTTTATGTTTGATTCCTTTATTAAAAAAACAAAAAAATATAATACTTTAAATGGAATAAAGTCGTATAATAAGTTAATGGTTTAAATTCTTGAAGAATGAGTATTAATAAGGTAATATGATACTTAATATTGAAATGATACCATTGGGGGAGTGATAGTGATGAAAAATGTAGGCGTGTTTTTTGATATTGATGGTACTTTGTATCGAGATTCACTAATGGTAGAGCATTTTAAAAAGTTAATTAAGTATGAAGTGATTGATCCTGCCATATGGCACAATGTAGCCAAAGGAACCTTTCATAACTGGGATAAAAGACAAGGAAACTATGAGGATTACCTATTGGAAATTGCAGAAATTTATATTGGGGCTATGAAGGGAATGCGTAAGGAACATATCGAGTTTATTTCCAATCAGGTGATTCACTTAAAGGGAGATCGTGTGTATCGTTATACACGAGGTCAAATTGAGTGGCACAAGGAACAGGGTCATAAAATTATTTTCATTTCAGGAAGTCCTGATTACCTAGTGAGTAGAATGGCCAAAAAATATGGCGTTACAGATTATCGTGGAACCAAGTATTTTGTTGATGAGGACAATCGATTTACTGGAGAAATAGAGCAAATGTGGGATGCAGAGAGCAAACAGGTTGCAATAGCAGAATTGGTAGATGAACACAATATTGATTTGCAAAAAAGCTATGCCTATGGAGACACAAATGGAGATTTTAGTATGTTGAAGTCAGTGGGCCATCCGATTGCCATTAATCCTGCTAAAGAACTATTACTAAGGATAAGAAAGGATGAAGAACTAAGAAAAATACTGAAGATTATTATTGAAAGAAAAGATGTTATCTATGAATTAAATGCAGAGACAACAATCCTATAATAATAACGAAGATTGTTGTGCAGAAGAGGGCCTAAGGGTCCTCTTTTTCTTGTGAATAGGTTTAGTAGAAAAGTTAAACTATTTTCAAATATATATTGTCAAAATAACATCAAAGGAGTATAATATTAGTATATTAGAAAAATCTAATTTAATAATATTGAAAAGATTTGATCTAGAATTATTTTTGGCTCCAAAGGAATGGTAATAGGACTTATTTCAAGAAAAAAAACGAAAACTGGATAAAGGAAGGTGAAAAAATGTCAAATCAAAACTATCGTCTTTGTGCAAGTTTACTAAAATCATTAGCTCACCCAACGAGGCTGGAAATATTAGAAATTTTAAAGAATCAGGATGGTGAACTCTGTGTATGTGATATCTACGAAAAGCTAGAATTGGAGCAGTCCAATGTTTCACAGCATTTAAAGGTTTTAAAAGATCAAGGAATTTTAACCAGTCGAAAAGAAGGATTAATGGTATTTTACAAGGTAAGCCATTTAGAGATATATGTGATATTGGAGAAGGTAAAATTAATTTTACAAAAACAACTTCAAGAATCGTTATCTCATTTGTTGTAAAATGATGAGGGGGATTTATTATGTTTCAGAGATTTGGTCATTTGGTGGCACCCTATGTGGTGAGATTTGTCAACTGGGTATTACAACTTCTAGGTTTGAATATCCAAACGGGAGATACTTTTTACAATGCAGTTCATTTTTTTATCTATGATAGTATCAAAATCATATTTCTACTTAGCTTTATGATTTTTGTCATTACCTATATCCGAAGTTATTTTCCACCGGAAAAGGTAAAGGCATTGTTGGCTAAATTTCGTGGAATATGGGCATATGTTGTTGCATCGGTATTAGGCGTCGTTTCACCCTTTTGTTCTTGTTCAACAGTACCGATTTTTATTGGTTTTGTTGAGGGGGGGATTCCATTGGGTGTGACTTTTACCTTTCTAGTGACTTCTCCCATTGTGAATGAAATTGCCCTAGGCTATCTATTTGTTACATTTGGACCTAAAATAGCCATTCTATATACCTTAGCAGGGATGACCATTGGAATTGTTACGGGGCTATTGATAGAGAAGTTTAACCTACATCATTTGGTGGAAGAATATGTTTACAAGATGAAGATGGGTGAAATGGAAGCAGAAGTCATGACAAGAAAGCAACGGCTCATTTATGCCAAGGATAGCGTGGTAGATATTGTAAAGGATATTTGGATTTATGTAGTGATTGGGATTGGAATTGGAGCATTAATCCATGGCTGGGCACCTGAGGACTTACTAACTAAGTATGCAGGACCCAATAATCCACTGGCGGTATTTGTGGGTGTACTCTTTGGAATTCCCCTTTATGCCAATGCGGTGGGCACAATTCCAATAGCAGAAGCTTTGATTAGCAAAGGAGTGGGAGTGGGGACCGCTTTAGCCTTTATGATGTCTGTGGTGGCACTATCGCTCCCCTCAATTATTTTATTAAAAAAGGTAATCAAACCTAAATTAATCGCGATATTTGTGGGTATTACAGGAGCAGGTATTGTATTGGTAGGATTTCTATTTAATTGGATTTTATAGTTTAAGGGACATTTGGAAAAATGATAGTCTCATTTTATGGTAAACGATGTTATCTAAGAATAATAAAAGGAGGAAATGATGATGGAAATTAAAATCTTAGGATCAGGATGTAAAAACTGTACCACATTAACTAAAGTAGTGGAAGAAGTATTAGGAGAATTAAACATGGAGGCAACCGTGGAAAAGGTAACAGACTTTCAAGATATTTTAGGCTATGGAGTGATGAAAACCCCTGGCTTGGTGGTGAATGGTACTGTGAAATTTGCAGGGCGTATACCATCTAAGGATGAGGTTAAAAAAGTGTTGGAAGGATAAGATGAGATAAAATAGATTGCATTAAAAAAACCTGTAATCATTGATTACAGGTTCTATTATAATGGCGTTTAATTAACGATGCTAAAATTTGAATCCAGCATTTCTACTTCATCCTGACTTCGGAACATCATTCATAATAAAAAGTGCTGAAGCCATCTGTTTACAGAGGTTTCAGTACTTTTTATTTTTGTTTTGCACTCACTACATCTTTTTAATTATATTGGAGATTTCATTACTCAGTAGAACATTCTTTTCAATTTTAAATATGTCTTGGTTTATTTTGCTCTTAAATAATTTGTCTGAGATCATATATAATTTGTCTACTTTGTAATCAATCTCATCTATAACAAACCCTTCTAGACCATTGATTATTTCATGGGTAGATATTTCAACGTTTTTCTCTTCTAATTTATACTCTAATACTCTCTGGATGACTAAGGCCAAATAACAAATTAAAAAATGTGACCGGATTCTTCGTTCTTTAAAGTGATACACAGGTCTTGCTTTTAAATTTGTTTTTAATATTCTGAAGGACTCTTCAATTTTATACAGGGATTTATAAGCCACCATTATATCTGCTGGATTCATCTCTACTTTATTGGTAACGATGTAAAAATATCCGAAATTCTCTTGTTCTTGTTTAATTTTTTCTTCATCGATCTCAATGTTTATTTTCTCTTTAGGATTATCAACAGCTTTGTAATACTTGCTTTTAGATTTAGTTGTTGAATTAATTGTAAAATCTTTTATATTTTTTTTCGCTCTTTCAAGCATTTTATCTTGTTTAAACATCTCCCGTTCTTTGTAGACATCTGAATATTTTTTTATGATTAATTCATCATAGGTTTCATCATTGTGACTCACTTTTCTTTTACTGGTGATATAGCCGCTTTTATATTTAGCCTCGGCTTTAGAAGTGATGTTCCAAGATGAATTGAATTTCTTCTCTTTTAGATCTTTAGGCACTGCACTGCCCTTAGAACCTACAATGTAGTTAAGCCCTTTGCCACGGATCATTTCTAAGTTAGCCCTTGAATTTAAGCCTCTGTCAGCAACGATAATAATTTCTTTTATGGTGTAATTATTTAATATATCGTCAATGACCTCTTCCATGGTATGTAATTCATGTTTGTTGCCTTTGAAAAGCCTATAGGAAATAGGGATGCCATTTGTGTCTATTAATAAACCCATAACCACTTGTGTTTCATTTCTTTTATTATCCTTACTCATGCCTCTTTCTCTAAAACCGTCTTCATCAAAAGACTCAAAGTAATAGGTTGTGCAGTCATAAAAGGCTAAAGATATATTTCTTTCTGGAACAATCTTTTCCATATGTTTATTGAGATGTTTGAAAAGTTTGTTTTCATTCATTTCAAAATTACTATCATAAGACGTTATTAGTTCTTCTAATTCGTGAGAGGTATTGTTTATGTTAGTTTCTAATATTTTTTTAGCCTCTGAATCAACGGTATCTAAGAGAATCTCCATATCGTTTATGACTTGAATGCCATCTTGTAACGCTTTAGATTTATGTTTATTAAATCCAGAAAAAACATCCAAAGAGGAATAAATATTATCGTTATTTACAAAATTAAAATCATACAGGAAATCATCCTTTCTAGTAGCTACTTCAAGCTTACTAGAAGGATTGAATAATCTACCAAGTACTTGATAGAACATCATATCGCTAAAAGAATAATCAAGTTTAGAGTCTTTGACCATCTTAGAAAAGAAACTTTGTAATTTCAATTGGTTAAAGATTTCTAAGTATGGTAGATAGCCAATATTTTTATGCTTAAGAGAAAGCTTATCTTTTGACATGGATACAATAAAATCTTCAAAGTTTTCAAATCCTCGAGAAGCTTCATCTAGTCTAATTATTTCTTTTAGCTCAGCTTCAGCTTGCACAAGAGCTTTCTTACCTGATTTAGAATCCAAATCATGAGTACCAAAACCTTTAATCTGAATTTTTTTTGATTTCTTAGTTTCAGGATCTCTAATCCCCTTAGCAATTGATATGAAATACTTACCACTTGGTCTTTTAGATTTACTAATATACATGCACAATCCCTCCATAAAATCCCTCTAACTACATTATACATCATATTATTCACCACGACAAGTCGTGGGCGTAAATAAACAAAAAAATAATGAGAAATGTTCAAATTTAAACATTTACTCATCATTTGTTCTGAATTTATGTTCTGAAGTCAGGTTTTAGGCTATGGAGTGATGAAAACCCCTGGCTTGGTGGTGAATGGTACTGTGAAATTTGCAGGGCGTATACCATCTAAGGATGAGGTTAAAAAAGTGTTGGAAGGATAAGATGAGATAAAATAGATTGCATTAAAAAAACCTGTAATCATTGATTACAGGTTCTATTATAATGGCGTTTAATTAACGATGCTAAAATTTGAATCCAGCATTTCTACTTCATTTTTAATGCCTGAAGAAATATAGACGCTACGATCCTTTGTCACAATGACACCTTGGATCTCTTCCAGGGATTCAATTAAATCTAATCCCTTTTCTAAGCCTAAAATAAAGATTGCTGTAGACAGGACATCGGCATCCATACTTTTATCTGAAATAATTGTGACGCTGCTTATTTCATTAGTAGATGGATAGCCGGTTTCGGGATCAATGATATGATGGTAGCGTACATCATTTTCAACAAAATACCGCTCATAATCTCCGGAGGTTACAATCGCTTTATCTGTTAACCCCATTCGAGCGATGACACCACTTTCTCCGATTTCGGGGTTTTGAATTCCAATTCGCCAAGGTGTGCCGTCTGATTTATTACCCAAAGCATATACGTCGCCGCCAAAGTTGACAAAGCCACTTTCAATGCCATTACTTCTTAGAATGCCAACGGCTTCATCTACAGCATAGCCCTTAGCAATGCCACCTAAATCCATTAGCATATGGGGATCCGTAATAAAAACTTCTTTTTCAGATATTTCAATATTGGAGAGATCAATATGCTGTTTAGCTTCTTGGATCTCCTCATCCGTAGGGACTTTTTGCCAATCCTGCCCGATTCCCCAAAGTTCAATTAAGGAACCTAAACCGATGTTAAAAGTACCTTTTGTGATACTGTAGTAATCAAGTCCTGCATGAATGACATCTAAGGTCATCTCATCTACCTGGACAGGTGCAGTGCCAGCATTTAGATTTATTTGCGATACATCGCTATTTTCAATAGATGTACTTAGGGTATTTTCAATTGTCGTCACCTGAGTAAATGCCGCTTCAATTGCTTTTTCGCCTTTGCTTGTGGTAGGTGCATAAACGCTAATCTGACTGTAAGTTCCCAATGCTAACTGGCCATTTTGTACTAACTCAGGCTCTTCTGAACCACAGGCCATTAAAAGGATAGATAAAGTAATGAGTAACAAGATAAGTTTTCCTTTACGCTTCAATGTATTCATTTTTGTGACACCTCTCTTTTTAAACTGTTATCTATTATATCAGAGTGAATAGATGCAAGTAAAGTATGCCTGCTCATTTAGTTAAAGAAATCTCTGGCATAAATAAACTCGCTAAGTTTATCTCTTCTATGGTTTTCGAATTCAGCAAGAACCCGGAAACCATTGTTTTTGTATACATTACGTGCTGCTAGATGTTCACCATGAATTCCGATAAAAACACGTCTTAATTCATAATTCTTATGGCTGAAATAAGATTCCATGTCCTTAAGTCCATGTTGAACAAGTAAATTACCGTAACCCTTGCCTCGGTTTTCGGGTTTGGGTATTGTCATTTGAATAATTTCCACTAAACCCAAAGAAACTTTTTCCCTGATAGACCAAGTCATGGCGCCAATAATCTCTTCATCTAAATAAAGCATTAAGCTTCTATTGATATCAATACAGGCAGTGGCGTATTTGTGGGCCAATTCCTGATCCTGACCATATCGTGAAAGATAGTCTGATACGAAATAATGATAATCATTTTGCTCTGCTAGCCTTACTTTTAACAAAAAAATCCCTCCTGTAATATTCAATAAGATCTGATGCATGATTATAATATTATAACACAATTGAGAAAAATTCTTCGGAAATTTTATAAACGACATATGATAAAAGCAAAAGTCATTCCCATTGAGCACATTATTCTTTTGTATGCAGTATGATAGAGTAAGGAGGAATGTGTCATGAGAATAGCCAGTAGGTATTTAAGACTTGTAGAGCCTTATATGGAAGGGCCCGATGTAATGCACATTCAAGAACGATTGGTTGAAATCGGTTTTTATGATGGCGAGATTGATGGTATATATGATGAAGGGCTCTTTGAAGCAGTTAGAACATATCAAACTGAGTATGGTATTACACCAGATGGAATTGTAGGTCCGGACACATGGAACTCAATAGGCTTAAGCCCTGATGTGATGGTTGATCTTCCAACAGAAGGATATGCAATTGATATTGACTTAGAGCAAAGGATTTTAACATTAAAGCAATATACAGAAATTTTACAATCTTATCCAGTGGCAGTTGGGAAGCCACAAACCCCTACACCACCTGGAGATTGGCGAATTATACAAAAAACACTCAATCCAGGGGGGCCCTTCGGTACAAGGTGGATGAGAATTAATATACCCTGGGGAGGCTATGGTATTCATGGTACAGATGCACCAGAATCCATAGGAACTGCAGCTAGTAATGGTTGTATCAGGATGTTCAATGAAGACGTTGAAGTTTTGTACGATATTGTACCCTTGGGTACACCAGTTAGAATTACGGGAGAAATTTTTTCTGGAAGGATACTCACTATAGGAGTAGAGCCTCGAGCAGACATATTAGATGTGAAAAATATTTTAGCAACCCTAGGCTACTATGAGGGTGAAATTGATATGATCTATGACGAGGAAACAATGGAAGCTGTACGTAATTTTCAAAGAGATTTTAACATTATTGCAGATGGCGTTGTAGGAGTTGACACATATAATAAACTACAGTTAGCCATAGAACAATTTGAAGATAACCGAGAGCCATAATAGATAAAAAAGAGTTGCTTCTCAATTTGAAGTAACTCTTATTTAAGCACTTGAAATTTTTAACAACGCCCGTTTAAAATTTAAGTGCGCTATGAGTCGATGCGACAGCATCAGACGAATTTTTAGGTGAACTTATAAAAAAGCCAATTAAAAGCAATAATCATAAGAAGATGGAAATGTGATACCAGTGGGATAACAAAGGAGGAGTATAAACAATGAACAGAATTCCAAGCCATATAGGGGTAATCCCTGATGGAAATAGAAGATGGGCAGCGGGACAGGGCTTAGCTAAGGAAGCAGGATATGAAAAGGGTTTGAATCCAGGGCTTGAGCTCTATGGTCTTTGCAAAGAATTAGGTGTAAAAGAATTAACCTTTTATGGATTTACACAGGACAATACAAAAAGACCTTCTATTCAACGAGAGGCATTTCAAAAAAGCTGCGTAGATGCAGTAGAGATGCTGTCAAAGGAAGATGCAGAACTATTGGTTATTGGTAACGATAGCTCAAATCTATTTCCTAAACAGCTCATACCCTATAGAAAGCGAACTAAGTTTGGAGAGGGGCGTCTTAAGGTCAATTTTCTAGTAAATTATGGCTGGCAGTGGGATCTGAGCCATGGATTAAGTCAAGAAGTGAAAAAAAATTCAAGCTCTAATGAAAATATCATGACAAACATTGCTTCTGCAGATATTTCACGGGTAGATTTAATTATACGTTGGGGGGGGAGAAGGAGACTCAGTGGTTTTTTGCCTGTTCAATCCATTTACTCGGATTTGTATGTAGTGGATGCGTATTGGCCAGATTTTAAGCCACAGCATTTATATGATGCTTTGGAATGGTATAACCAACAAGATGTTACCTTGGGTGGTTAAATAAAGCGAAGTAAACATATTACTAAGCGACTTAAGACAATTGGACATTTCATTGTCTTAGTCGCTTATGTACTTTATGATATAATAAAAATAAAGCGAGGAGAGATTAAATGAAGGAGAAATTATTAAGTGCTGGAGGCGTGCTGAGTTCAATTTTTTCCATGGTATGCTGAGTGGGTCCTCTGATTTTATTGTCCCTAGGTATAGGTGGCACTGGATTTGCGTACTTGGCTAGAGTAGCACCTTATCGTCCTGTTTTTGTCATATTAGCAGTGGTCTCTTTAGGCTATGCACATTATCGCATGGAAAAATATCCTATGAAAAGAAGTATGGTTGCTTTTATCTGGACAGCTACCATTGTGGCAGTACTGATGAATCTGTCTCCTGTGATTTTAAATATGTACTACATTTTGTCTAGCTAATTGGGGCTTAATCAAAAGGCTATCTGTGATAATGGAACTCATATCCTAATAAGAAGAAGTGTGTAATACGACAAATTATCAGTTTTATTGCAAAAAAAATTTAACTCTGTTATAATAGATATCGAGGTAATTTACGGTATCTATAATTAGGAGGAATTCAAATGACATTTTCTAAAAGAGCATTAATCGTAGGAGTAGTAGCAGTAAGCTTATTAACATTAACAGCTTGTGGATCTGGAGCGGCTACGCCGAGTGAATCTGATGCTACAGGTATGTATACAGATGGGACGTACCTAGGTACAGGAGCAGGATACGGTGGAGATATTGAAGTTGAAATCGTTGTAACTGATGGTGCAATTGCTAAATTAAATGTAGTTGATCATTCAGAGACTGGTGGCATTTCTGACCCAGCTTTTGAAGGTATTGAAGAACAACTAATAGAAAAACAAGATATTAATGAAGTTGAAGTTGTTACAGGTGCAACAAAAACAAGTGATGGACTAATTGAAGCAATCAGTGCAGCTTTAACTGATGCCAAGTAATTCATAACCTATAGCTTTAAAAACTAGCAAGAGACCTTTATAAAGGTCTCTTTTTTACGTGGGAATTATTGGGAATAGTGAAAAAGATCTATTTAAAGAGATGGGCAGTGGGATGTTTTCGGTCTAAATCTCTTGCAAAAAAACATGATAGAAAGATTTGTTAACTGATGTGATAAATAAAAAGGGAGAAAATTCATTGCGATATGTTGACAGATGTGCTGAAGAAATGTAAAATAAAATCAATGAATGGATTTTTATTCACTAAAAGTAATAAATAATTATGAATCTCATATAATAAACTGATAATATAATCATTGAGTCAACAAAATGTAAGGAGGTGGCTTGGGATGGAAAGTAAGAAAACGGAAAAGCAGTATGAAAGCAAATGGAATGTGAAGCTACAGGCGAAGCCAACAGAGGATGTAGCGTATAAGGTGTTAATTGAAAATCGTAGAAAAAGAGCAGAGAACTGGAAAAAACAGTAGCATCCCCATGGATGCTACTGTTTTTTTGCTTAACTTGATATGTGTGTCCTGGGGAATCCCTAAATTGGATTGAGGATTTGGTCAAGAAACTTGCGTGTACGGGGATGCTGAGGAGCTGTGAATATGGCTTCAGGTGTTCCTTCTTCAATAATCACACCATCATCCATAAAAATAACACGGTCTGCCACTCGCCGGGCAAAATCCATCTCATGGGTAACAATGGCCATTGTCAATCCTTCATTGGCTAAATCACTGATTACCTTCAGCACTTCCCCTACTAGCTCTGGATCCAGGGCAGAGGTGGGTTCATCAAATAAAATGATTTTAGGGGACAGAGCCATGGCTCTGGCAATACCGATCCGTTGCTGTTGGCCTCCTGACAGTTGGATGGGGTAGGTAGTTGCTTTATCAGGTAAACCCACCTTGTTTAATAGTGCTTCACCTTTAATTTTAGCCTTTTTTTTATCCATACCCTTTACAGAGATCAATGCTTCGGTGATATTTTCTAATGCTGTTTTGTTCTTAAAAAGATTGTAATTTTGGAAGACCATGGTCGTTAATTGACGTGCCTGATTAATATCATTTTTTGATGCCTTTGCCACATTGATTTTTAATTGATCGATCTCAATAGATCCTTCCTCAGCCCTCTCTAGAAAGTTAATGCACCTGAGTAGCGTTGATTTTCCAGATCCAGAAGGACCTAATATGGCGATTACTTCACCTGAACTTATTTTTAAATCAATACCCTTGAGCACTTTTAGATCACCAAACTGTTTATAAAGTTTTTCAATTGTTAGCATATTATTCAGTCCCTTTATCAAAGTTATGTCGAATAAATTTTACTAAATCGCTTTTCTAGTTTATTGAGGACATAGGTAATCAAAATGGTGATGCCCCAATAGATCAATCCTGTTGCAACAAATGTTTCCAGATAGCGATAATTTGAAGCAGAAAGCATTTTTGCTCTACCCAGTAAGTCGGCTATACCGATGGTAAAGGCCAAGGAAGTTTCCTTTAAAAGGTTAATAATGGTATTCCCTAAGGAGGGAATTGCCACAACCGCAGCTTGGGGTAAAACGATGTTTTTCATCGCTTTGAATTCAGTCATACCAACTGAGAGCGCAGCTTCTTTTTGCCCTTTATCGATGGATAAAATAGCGGCGCGAATGGTTTCGGACATATAGGCACCTGAATTAATACTAAAGGCAATACAGGCTGACATAAAAGGAGTTAGGAAATGGATTGTTTGAGGAAATATTTGTGGAACGCCAAAATAGAAAATAAATATTTGGATTAATAAAGGAACACCTCGAATGGCAGATAGATAAATAGAAGTAAGGGGATACAATCCCCTTACTTTATAGATCCTAATAAAGGCGACAGTTAAACCAATCATAAAACCAAATACCAGTGAAACGACCAGCATATTGACTGTCACAAGGATACTTTTAGAAACCACTTCAAAGGCACGAATCATTGCATCATATTGGAAATTAATCTGTGTCATTATCTCTCACAACCTCTATTTTACTTAGACGTAATATCTATTTCAAACCATTTGTTTGAAATTTCACTGAAAGTCCCATCTTCATGCATAGAAACAATTGCATTGTTGATACGTTCAACTAATACAGCATTTTCTTCATTATCAACAAAAGGAAAGGCGTTTTGGAGAGGGTGAACGGGATCTCCCCCTAGTTTTAAATCTAGACCGGAACTTTCAATATTAATCATAGATGCTAGACGATCATTAATCATTGCATCAAGACGGCCTAATGCAACCTCTTGTACTGACCCTGAAAAATCTTCGTATGTCACAATATCAATTTCATTTTCTGTATCAAATTCTCTTAGTAATTGCTCATAATTTGAGCCCAAGCTGACGCCTACTCTTTTTCCTTTTAGGTCCTCTAAGCTGGTAATGGAATCATTATCTCCTTTAACGAGGATTTGAGCTCCTGAGAATACATAGGGCTCTGTAAATAAGTATTTCTCTTCTCTTTCAGCAGTCATGGTAATTTGATTGGCAATTGTATTAATACGATTGGAATCTAACATGCCGAATAAACCACTGAAAGCTGATGTTTCAAATTGAATTTCTAAGTTAGCTCGTTCTCCTATTTCATTCCATGTATCAATTTCAAATCCATCAAGTGTATCGTCATCATTCATAAATGTATAGGGATGATATCCACCAGAAGTACCTACTTTTATTGTATCAAGAGAAACCTCTGGTGACGGATCATTATCTGTGGATTCAACTTCTGTACTCTGGCAAGCTGCTAACACCCCAACGATCAAACTTAGTAAAGCAAATAGCACAATTCTTTTCTTCAAATTTTTCTCCTCCTCAATTCATACGATTTCAATCGGGTTTAAATTAATTATAAAGAGATACTATCACAACAATGTGGACTGTGTCAACGATTTTTCTAGAAAATCAATTCCGATTATTAACTCGGAATTGATAGAATTATAATGTTTTTCATATGGTAACTTCTATCTGAATGTTCAGAGATATATAGATAATTCAAATGCTGTTTTCTAAAGTATTACACAATGAATATAAACTAAAGAGTGTGATAAGGAGGATGGTAGAATGCAGCAGGATGATCTATAATACAAATTTTGACTGAAAGTAGTTTGGTATACCTACAAAAAATTAAAATGTGGTTTTCGAGAATGTGATATAATAGCGTAAAAAGGGAGAGATTAGAAATGGTTGCTACAGGTGAATTAATATTAAGATTATTATTGGCTACCGTATTGGGAGGCATAATTGGGTTCGAGAGAGAAATGAATAATCGTCCCGCTGGATTGAGAACCCATATTTTAGTTACACTAGGATCATGTCTAATTATGCTTATCTCTCTCTATGGATTTCAAGGTCACGGTGTAAACGGAGCAGGTGGAGAGCCGGCACGATTAGCAGCCCAAGTAGTGAGTGGAATCGGGTTTTTAGGAGCCGGTACAATTTTAAGAGAAGGAACAAATGTAAGAGGATTAACCACAGCAGCAAGCATTTGGATTAGTGGTGGAATCGGATTAGCAGTAGGTGTAGGCTTTTATTTAATTTCCATTATTGCGACGTTATTAGCGCTATTTTCATTACTTGGCCTAGGGGTTTTAGAGAAGCATATGGTGAGATTAAAACGATATTCTAAGGTGAAGGTTCACGGAACAGGAAGACCAGGGTTTATTGGGGAAATTGGTATGGTATTTGGTAAATTTCATGTTAATATTAAAAATATAGTTGTTGAGAATGCTGATGGAAGTGATGACGAGGAATATGAAGATAATATTGATATTACTTTTTTTCTTAGAATACCCAGTAAATTAAATCGAATTCAATTATACAATGAGCTTAAAGAAATAGAAGGTATAGAAAACGTTGTGTGGGATGATGTCTTGGTTGTGCACGGAGGCAAAGTTCATAAAGGAATTTAATGAGTTTACCCAATGGACTTGAATTTGTTGGAGATAAAAGGAAATGAAAAAAGCTTGGAATATAAAGGATAATATATATTGATTAAATTTATAACGTATTTGGAACGAGTTGGGATGAGATTATAAGAGAAAGGTTATTAATTAAATAGCAAACAAGCAAGAAAACACAATTTTCGGAAAAAAGAATATATTCTATTAATCATTCGTCGGGTGTGGTATAATGTCAATAATAATATTTGTGGAGGTATTGATATGGAATTTAATTATATATTAATGTTTGAATTGATAGTAGGCGCTTATGCCGCAATTAAAGCCCATCAAAAAAGTCGGAATCCATTACTGTGGTTTGTACTAGGAGCTGTTTTTTCTGTCATCGCATTGGCTGTTATCATAGCAATGCCTAAAAAAGAGAAGAATTCCATTAGTGTGGCTGGAGAAGAGGAGACAACGGATAAACATATATTTCAACAAGCAAATGAAGTTGCTAATGTCCATAATGTAATTCCTTTTATTAAACCAGAAAAAGTTTTCAACAATAACAATAACAATAATAATAATGATAAGATTGCAGAATCCCAATAAATAGGAAGAAGAGGCGGAAATCGCCTCTTCTTCCTATTTATTTTGAGTTTTTAAATATAAATTTTTTGCGGCTATTTCAGGGTATTGCTTTGACAAAATTGCCGAAACAACAGCAATGCCATCTGCACCTGATTGAATCACCTGTGATGCATTACCTTGGCTGATTCCTCCGATACCAACAATAGGAATAGAAACCGAAGATTTAATTTTTTGGAGCAATTGTAACCTGACTTCAGAACATAAATTCAGAACAAATGATGAGTAAATGTTTAAATTTGAACATTTCTCATTATTTTTTTGTTTATTTACGCCCACGACTTGTCGTGGTGAATAATATGATGTATAATGTAGTTAGAGGGATTTTATGGAGGGATTGTGCATGTATATTAGTAAATCTAAAAGACCAAATGGTAAGTATTTCATATCAATTGCTAAGGGGATTAGAGATCCTGAAACTAAGAAATCAAAAAAAATTCAGATTAAAGGTTTTGGTACTCATGATTTGGATTCTAAATCAGGTAAGAAAGCTCTTGTGCAAGCTGAAGCTGAGCTAAAAGAAATGATTAGACTAGATGAAGCTTCTCGAGGATTTGAAAACTTTGAAGATTTTATTGTATCCATGTCAAAAGATAAGCTTTCTCTTAAGCATAAAAATATTGGCTATCTACCATACTTAGAAATCTTTAACCAATTGAAATTACAAAGTTTCTTTTCTAAGATGGTCAAAGACTCTAAACTTGATTATTCTTTTAGCGATATGATGTTCTATCAAGTACTTGGTAGATTATTCAATCCTTCTAGTAAGCTTGAAGTAGCTACTAGAAAGGATGATTTCCTGTATGATTTTAATTTTGTAAATAACGATAATATTTATTCCTCTTTGGATGTTTTTTCTGGATTTAATAAACATAAATCTAAAGCGTTACAAGATGGCATTCAAGTCATAAACGATATGGAGATTCTCTTAGATACCGTTGATTCAGAGGCTAAAAAAATATTAGAAACTAACATAAACAATACCTCTCACGAATTAGAAGAACTAATAACGTCTTATGATAGTAATTTTGAAATGAATGAAAACAAACTTTTCAAACATCTCAATAAACATATGGAAAAGATTGTTCCAGAAAGAAATATATCTTTAGCCTTTTATGACTGCACAACCTATTACTTTGAGTCTTTTGATGAAGACGGTTTTAGAGAAAGAGGCATGAGTAAGGATAATAAAAGAAATGAAACACAAGTGGTTATGGGTTTATTAATAGACACAAATGGCATCCCTATTTCCTATAGGCTTTTCAAAGGCAACAAACATGAATTACATACCATGGAAGAGGTCATTGACGATATATTAAATAATTACACCATAAAAGAAATTATTATCGTTGCTGACAGAGGCTTAAATTCAAGGGCTAACTTAGAAATGATCCGTGGCAAAGGGCTTAACTACATTGTAGGTTCTAAGGGCAGTGCAGTGCCTAAAGATCTAAAAGAGAAGAAATTCAATTCATCTTGGAACATCACTTCTAAAGCCGAGGCTAAATATAAAAGCGGCTATATCACCAGTAAAAGAAAAGTGAGTCACAATGATGAAACCTATGATGAATTAATCATAAAAAAATATTCAGATGTCTACAAAGAACGGGAGATGTTTAAACAAGATAAAATGCTTGAAAGAGCGAAAAAAAATATAAAAGATTTTACAATTAATTCAACAACTAAATCTAAAAGCAAGTATTACAAAGCTGTTGATAATCCTAAAGAGAAAATAAACATTGAGATCGATGAAGAAAAAATTAAACAAGAACAAGAGAATTTCGGATATTTTTACATCGTTACCAATAAAGTAGAGATGAATCCAGCAGATATAATGGTGGCTTATAAATCCCTGTATAAAATTGAAGAGTCCTTCAGAATATTAAAAACAAATTTAAAAGCAAGACCTGTGTATCACTTTAAAGAACGAAGAATCCGGTCACATTTTTTAATTTGTTATTTGGCCTTAGTCATCCAGAGAGTATTAGAGTATAAATTAGAAGAGAAAAACGTTGAAATATCTACCCATGAAATAATCAATGGTCTAGAAGGGTTTGTTATAGATGAGATTGATTACAAAGTAGACAAATTATATATGATCTCAGACAAATTATTTAAGAGCAAAATAAACCAAGACATATTTAAAATTGAAAAGAATGTTCTACTGAGTAATGAAATCTCCAATATAATTAAAAAGATGTAGTGAGTGCAAAACAAAAATAAAAAGTACTGAAACCTCTGTAAACAGATGGCTTCAGCACTTTTTATTATGAATGATGTTCCGAAGTCAGGAGAGGCGGAAATCGCCTCTTCTTCCTATTTATTTTGAGTTTTTAAATATAAATTTTTTGCGGCTATTTCAGGGTATTGCTTTGACAAAATTGCCGAAACAACAGCAATGCCATCTGCACCTGATTGAATCACCTGTGATGCATTACCTTGGCTGATTCCTCCGATACCAACAATAGGAATAGAAACCGAAGATTTAATTTTTTGGAGCAATTGTAAAGAGACTGATTCAGTGTCTTTTTTTGTTTTTGTAGGGAAAAGGGCCCCTACCCCTAGGTAATTAGCTCCTAGACTTTCTGCCTCTAATGCTTCAGCAAGGGTTGCAGCTGAATAACCCAGTGTTTTATGGGGACCTAGTAATTCTCTGGCTTTTTTGATAGGTAGATCATCAGGTCCTATATGAAGCCCAGCGGCATCTACGGCTAATGCAATGTCCAGACGGTCATTAATGATCAGAGGAATCTGATATTGATCTGTTAGTTTTTTTAGGGCCAGGGCAGTTTCATAAAAAACAGCACTGGTGGCTTGCTTTTCCCGTAATTGAACAATAGAAACGCCACCTTTTATTGCAGCCTCTATGCTTTCCATCAGATCTTTTCCATTAAGCAAAGAACGATCCGTCACCAAATAAAGAGAATAATCTGTTTTAACGATAGGAGACATCTAAGCTCCCCCCTTCCAAAATTGTTTGTTCAGTGAGTTGATGTATGTGATCAAAAATTCGAACTTTAAAAGTACCAATGGATTCATGGGCTTTTAAGGATGCATAAGCGCCTTCTCCAGCTAGGTCCATTATGAGGACACCAGCTAAAGCTGCCAGTAAAGCTTGATCTGTTACCGCCAAACAAGTAGCGATGAGAGAAGTGGTCATGCAGCCAGTGCCTGTTACTTGGGACAATAGGCTATGCCCATTAGAAACAGAAATCAGGGTGGTACCATCACATATGGAATCAGTAGCTCCTGTAATTGCCACTGTTGTTTTATATTTTTGAGCTAAAGTACGTATCATTTTTGGAGTATTACCTCCAAAGTCCATGCTGTCAACTCCTGCTACAGAATAATTCATATTCATCAGGACTTGCATTTCGGATGCATTCCCTCGAATCACTGTAAAATCAATGTTCTTCAACAATTGGTTGACGGTATCCTTGCGAAAGGTAGAGGCGCCCACGCCCACGGGATCTAATATAACCGGAATCCCTAGTTCGTTAGCCTTTCTTCCAGCTAAAAGCATTGATTGGACACGTTTATCATTTAATGTGCCTATGTTAATCACCAAGGCAGAGGCCTTTGAAACCACCTCAACAACTTCCTTTGGATCATCTGCCATTATAGGAGAGCCTCCAAGGGCCAGAACAATATTAGCACAGTCGTTGACGGATACATAGTTCGTTATGTGATGAATTAATGGCTTATTGTATTTAATTTTTTCAATGATTTTTGAAGATTCCTCTAGTTCCAGCATTCTATATCCTCCATTCCTTCCTGGTTACTCTAATCCAGCCCGTTGATAGAGCGAATAGAAATGATGAGTGGGTCCAACTCCTTTACCGATAGATAGGGCGTTCTCAATGGCCACTGTAATGTATTCCTTGGCAAGTTTAACAGCCTCAGTAATGGGGAAACCTAGAGCTAAATTAGAGGCAATGGCTGAGGATAAGGTGCATCCAGTGCCATGGGTATTTTTTGTAGCAATACGCTTTGTTGAAAATCTTTGAATCGCTTTTCCATCGTACAATAGATCAACGGGATCGCTTTCTAGATGGCCCCCTTTGATCAACACATATTGAGGACCCATTATGAAAATTGCTTTAGCAGCCTCCTCCATATCTTTTTCGCTTTCAATGGTGAGCCCTGTGATTACCTCTGCCTCGGGCAAATTAGGTGTGATGACTGTAACCAGAGGAATCAGTTGGTTAATTAGTGAATTCTTTGCTTCTGGGTTTAACAAATGAAACCCACTCTTTGAAACCATAACAGGATCTAAGACAATATTTTTGGCTTGATATTTTAGTAATTGTTGCGCAATGGCTTGAATTGTGTCTACCTGAGAAACCATTCCAATTTTAACTGCATCTACCTCGATGTCCTCATAAATTGCCTGGATTTGTTTTGCGATCATCTGGGGAGAAATATCTTGAATACCGAAAACCCCCTGTGTATTTTGGGCAGTTACTGCAGTGATCACGCTCATGCCGAAAACCCCATGGGCGGACATCGTCTTTAAATCTGCTTGAATACCGGCTCCACCACTACTGTCAGAGCCTGCAATTGTCAACACTTTCTTCATTAAACTCACCTTCTCCTCTATAGATCGATATGCTTTGCAACCAGTTTTAAAATAATGTAGCCGATGGTTCCTCCAAACAAAGTACTAAGAAGGAAGGGAGGAACAAAGAAAAACAGTGCGACCTCACTACCCAATAAAAATTTTGCAATGGGATAGGCAACAAGACCCCCAATGAATCCAGTACCAATTATTTCGCCAAGGGTAGCAATGGTGTACTTACCTGTGTATCGGAAGCAAAGTGCTGCTAATAAGGCACCGAACAAACTTCCGGGAAAGGCTAAAAGAGAACCTGTACCTAGGATGTTCCTAAGGAGTGAAATACCAAAGACAGTCCCAACTGCATAAAGGGGTCCTAAAATCACACCGGCTATCACATTAATGGTGTGCTGTACAGGAAAAATTCTAGAGACCCCTATGGGAATATAGATTAGATGTCCACTAATGGTTCCCACGGCAATCAATAGCCCTGAGAGGGTTAATTTTTTAATATTCATCTGTTAATCTCCCTTCTGTGTAATAAGCTCTGTTTTCTAAAATAGTATGTATCTCTGATGATGCTGGTAAAACAAAAAAAGCACAAATCCACAGGAAGGATTTGTGCCTTGTTGATGTTAAGTGGCGACGATCACTTCCCTACGCTGGTATAACCCAGATCAGGTTCAGAATAAGGGTCAAAGACAGGTAGGTCTTTTTCTCAGCTGGCCTCTCCAGCTCCCCTAGTGATTGTTAAACATAATGATTTAAGTTGATCATAGCATAAGTGGGTAAACTAGTAAAGAAGTTGTTTGTTTAACAAATAGTCGTAGATAGGTAAATATTAAGTAAATATAAAGAGAAGTGTTAACACAAAAAAAGATAATCTCCAATCAAATATTTTTGTTAGAAAAAAAGTGTAAAGGATATATAAGTAATAGAGAATGATTTTCAATTAAAGAAGACAAGGAGGGGTTTACTTGATTTTTGAAGGATATCACCCACTAGATAAAACAATGTTTCAAGTGATGGATGAAGAGGGGAACATTATTAAGCCAGAGTACATGCCTGATATATCTAAAGAACAAATGATGGAAATGTATCAACTTATGATTCAAACACGAGAGGCGGACTTAAAAGCATTAATGTATCAGAGACAAGGTAGAATGCTTACCTATGCACCAAATATAGGCCAAGAGGCCGCACAGGTTGGGAGTGCCTTCCCTTTAAAGAAAGAAGACTGGATGGTTCCCGCCTTTAGAGAATTGGGAGCATGGCTCACAAGGGGAGCTAAGTTGGAAATGATTTATCTCTACTGGTATGGAAACGAATTTGGCAGTTATATGCCAGAGGACCTGAAAATCTTACCTGTATCCGTACCAATCGCTAGTCACTTAAACCATGCAGCTGGAATTGCATGGGCTTCCAAGCTACAAGGAAAGGATGAAGTCACCATCACGTATTTTGGAGATGGGGCAACCTCTCAAGGTGATTTTCATGAGGCCATGAACTGGGCGGGGGTATACCAAGTGCCAGTGGTATTTTTATGTCAAAACAACCAATTTGCAATCTCTGTTCCAAGGGGAATTCAAACGAGTTCTGAAACCATTGCACAAAAAGCCCTTGCCTATGGGATGCCCGGAATATTAGTAGATGGAAATGATATTTTTGCCATGTATGCCGCTGTTAAGGAGGCTTTTGATCGTGCCCGTAGAGGTGAAGGGCCAACGTTAATCGAAGCCTTTACTTATCGAATAGGAGCCCATACCACAAGCGATGATCCTAAGAGATACCGATCCGATGAAGAAGTCGAAAAATGGAAGAAAAAAGATCCCATAGATCGGATGAAAAAATATTTAATGAGTCAAGGAATATTAACAGAAGAAGAAAATGAGAAAATAATTGAAAAAGCTGGAAAAATAGCAGAAGAGGCTTTTAAATATGTAGAAGCCAGTGGCGATACAGTATTAGAAGATATTTTTAAATATCACTATAAAGAGATGACACCTCAGCTGACAGAGCAATTAGCAGAATATAAAGCCTATCTAATGGAAAGAGGTGAAGCATAATGGCAGTAATTAATCTTTTACAGGCAGTAAACCAAACCCTAAAGCAAGAAATGAAAAGAGATAAACGGGTGATTGTATTTGGAGAAGATGTAGGCCTTGAAGGAGGTGTTTTTAGAGCAACTGTAGACTTGCAAAAAGAATTTGGTCCAGATCGTTGTATGGACTCACCCCTATCCGAGTCAGGAATTGTGGGTGCAGGGATTGGGTTGGCCATTAATGGTCTGATCCCAGTTGTAGAAATGCAATTTATGGGATTCTCCTATCCAGCATTCAATCAAATTATCAGCCATATGGCCAGGATGAGAAATCGTTCCAGGGGAAGATACACTGTGCCCATGGTCATTCGCATGCCCTATGGAGGTGGCATTCGAGCCCTGGAGCATCACTCTGAAAGTACAGAGGCTCTTTATGCACATATTCCAGGATTAAAGGTAGTGATTCCATCCACACCCTATGATGCCAAGGGGTTATTAGCTGCTGCCATTAGAGATGAAGATCCTGTGATTTTTTTAGAACCTAAACGAATTTACCGTGCCTTCAAACAGGAAGTGCCGGATGAAGAATATATTTTACCTATTGGAAAGGCAAACATTGTGAAAGAAGGAGGAGATGTGACCCTGATTTCATGGGGTGCAATGATGAGAGAAACCCTCAAGGCAGCAGAATTAGCTAATGAAAAAGGGATTCATGCTGAAGTAATCGATCTCAGAACCGTAGCACCCATTGATCAAGAGACCGTAATTGAATCGGTGAAGAAAACCGGAAGAGTGGTCATTGTCCATGAGGCCACCAAGACATTGGGGATTGGAGCAGAGTTAATCTCCATCATTAATGAGAAAGCCTTCTTGTATTTAGAAGCACCTCCGGCTAGGGTGACTGGCTTTGATATGCCTTTTCCATTGCCAAGGGGAGAACAACATTATATACCAAGTCCAGATCGAATTCTGAGAAAAATAGAAGCGGTTTCAAATTACTTGACATAGGAGGGAGGAATCAATATGGTTGAATTTAAATTCCCGGATATCGGTGAAGGGATTTCAGAAGGGATATTAACAAAATGGATGGTGAAAGCTGGAGACAACATCAAAGAAGGAGAGTCCCTCTGTGAAGTAGAAACCGATAAAGTAACCACAGAGCTTCCTTCTCCAGCCACAGGCCTGGTTAATAGCCTGAAGGGTGAAGAGGGAGATACAATATATGTAGGGGATGTCATCGTCAAAATAGACACCGGTGATCACGCTGAGGAAGAATCTAAAAACCGCACAACCTCTGAATCAAATGAAAAGAAACTGGAAAAGGTAGAAGAAGAGGAAAACGCTGGTGTTGTAGGAGCCTTAGAAGTATCAGATGAAGTCATGGGCGCCAGTCAAGAGGCCAGAGGAGAAAAAGCGGTAAAGGGTCAAAGTAAAAAAGTATTGGCAACACCGGTTGCTAGACAAATGGCCTATGATCTAGGTATTGCCATTGGCACAATTAAAGGGACGGGACCATTGGGGCGGGTAATGAAGGCAGATATAAAAGTAGCTCATGAAAGAAAACAACAGAATGGACCATTAGAAAGTCAGCCTAAAAAGTCATCAATGGAGCCGAAGGAAGCCCAAGGGCAATTGAGTGATAAGGAAGAGAGAATAAAGCTTTCCATGCTACGTAAAACCATTGGCAAACGAATGACTGAGTCATTCTATACCGCTCCCCATGCCTTATGCATTGATGAGGTAGATGTAACGGATTTAGTAGCCTACCGTGAAGAAATGAAGAATCATTTTGTAGAAGAAAAGGAGATTAAAATAACCTATTTACCATTTATGATTAAGGCAGTCATGCTGGCATTAAAGGACTATCCTAGATTTAATGCGCAACTTGATGAAGAAAATCAAATGTTGATCCTGAAAAAGTATTATAATATTGGGATTGCAGTAGATACACCTGAGGGGCTAACGGTTCCTGTTATCAAAGATGTAGATCAAAAAGGACTGATGAGCTTAATGGAAGAAAGTGTAAGATTGAGCCAAAGTGCCAAGGATAAAAGTCTTAAATTAAACCAGTTGAAAGGAAGTACATTTACCATTACCAACTTGGGGTCATTGGGAGTTAAAAGTGGTATGCCCATTATTAACTACCCAGAAGTGGCAATAATAGGTATTGGGCAGATTGAACAAAAACCCGTTGTGGTAGATAATGAAGTGGTCATAAGATGGATGATGCCCCTGTCTTTATCCTTTGATCATCGGGTATTAGACGGTGGAGATGTGGGAAGGTTTTTAAATCAATTTAAAAAATACATTAAAGATATTAAAGGATTACTGTTGAGATAATTAATTTGTTTATTCAGAGAAGTAAATGAAGAAGGAGTTGAGAAGATGACCTATGATGTACTTGTGTTAGGAGGCGGTCCTGGTGGTTATGTTGCAGCCATCAAGGCGGCTCATTTAGGTGGAAAAGTAGCCCTGGTTGAAAATGGCTATTTCGGTGGGGTGTGCCTCAACTGGGGTTGTATCCCAACGAAAGCACTTTTGAAAAATGCCCGGGTCTACCAAGATGTGCTTATGGGAGATTTTTATGGGATTGAAGGAATTGACAAAAGTCAATTAAGTATTAACTGGCCTGCTATGTTGAAGCGAAAAGATAGAATTGTCCGTCAACTAGTTGGTGGCGTAAAAGGATTGCTGAAAAAAAATAAAGTCGATGTATTTGATGGATTTGGTACATTGATTGATGCCAATCATATCGAAGTAAAGGGACAACAGTTAGAAGGAAAGAAGCTCATCATTGCCACGGGTACCAGTCCTATGATTCCGGATATACCTGGGCTGGAAGCTTCTATGAAGGCTGGGAATATCTTAACCAGTAAAGAACTTTTATCCATTGAGGCCTTGCCTAAATCAGTAGTCATTTTAGGGGGAGGGGTTATTGCCATCGAGTTTGCCACCCTACTAAATGCCCTTGATGTTGAAGTCACAGTGATTCAACGATCTGATCGAATATTAAAAGGGGTGGAAGAAGAAATGGCGCTGACCCTAAGTAAGGATTTAATAAAGCGTAAAGTCAAAATTGTGACGAATAGCAGCGTAGAGAAAATTGAAGGTACCCGAGTGTTCACAAAGATCAATGGTGAAGAGGAGATATTTGAGGGAGATAAAATTTTACTTTCTTTGGGGACATCACCCAATGTTAAGGGATTAGAGGCCTTATCCCTAGATATGGATAAAAAGGGGATCATCACAAATGACAAAATGGAGACCAGTATCACTGGAGTCTATGCAATCGGTGACGTCAATGGAAAGTATCAACTTGCCCATGTAGCCAGTGCGGAAGGAATCGTTGCGGCTGAAAATGCAATGGGAGGAAATGAAGAATTAAATTATAACATTGTTCCTTCTTGTATTTATAGTTTTCCTGAAATTGCTTCTGTGGGATTAACAGAAGAAGAAGCCCGACAAAAAGATTATGATGTGGTAGTCAGTAAGTTTCCTTTAGCGGCCAATGGAAAGGCAATGGCTGAAGGAGAAAATATTGGATTTGTTAAAATCATTGCAGATAAGAAATATGGAGAAATACTGGGAACACATATTATGGCAGTTCATGCCACGGATATGATCTCAGAGGCCATTGTGTCTATGCAGCTAGAGGGAACAGCCTATGATGTTGCAAAGGCAATTCATCCCCATCCAACGATGTCTGAAATTGTAATGGAAGCAGCCCATGGTATTATGGATCAACCAATACATTTTTAAAAAATATATCAGATAAAAGAGAAGTTCTATAAATGCATGGAAGATGAAGCGCCAGTAAGGAGGTCTATAAAACCCTCTTGACTGGCGTTTTTCGACAACTATACTAGCACTTATGTAGGAAAGTTAATATATTTTATTTGATTGTTATGGCGTTATACCAAGTAAATTGATATAATATGATCATGAACTTTTGAAAGGGGGCATGACATGATTTCGACAAAACTATTGATTATTGACTCCCCAGGGGAAAACATGGATCATCTTAAAAGCGTACTTCGTAAACATGGTTATGAAGTAGAACAGCAAAAGATTAGTGATACGGATGTGAATACGATATTCATATCAATGCCCCATATTATTTTTATTTCCATTGATTCAGAAGCAGAAGAAAAGCTCAATGTCATAAAAAAATTAAAAGAAAATGAAGATACTAAACATATACCAATTATTTTTGGTGTAGAGAAACGAGAGAAAGTAAAAGGCATTTCGCATCTAGAATATAAGGTAGATGATTATATGCTAAAGCCTATTGATGAAGAGGAGCTCATTTCAAAGATAGAAAAGTTAGAAAAGATTATTGAACTACAAAAAGCATTGAGTCTATCCAACCAAGCGCTAAAAGAGAGTTTACATACGGTTGAAAGACAAAAAATAGAACTGGAACAGAACTTAACTCTGGCTTCGAAAATTCAAGAGGCTTTGATTCCAAAATCCTTAGGTTATATTCCGAATTGCTCTTTTTTATGGCACTTTCAACCCTCGGGAAAGGTTGGAGGAGACATATTTGATGTATTTATGTTAGATGAAGAACATATGGGAATGTATATGCTAGATGTAATGGGACATGGAGTAGGGTCTTCAATGCTTGCGGTGACACTATCGGAGTCCTTGATCTTAGATGTAGATCGTGATTCACCATTGAAAAGAAAAACAAACAAACCTCCATACTATGAAATTGCTTCTCCAGTACAATTGATTCATTATCTCAATCATCGGTTTCCTTTTAAAAAATATGAACATTACTTCACAATTTTTTATATGATTCTCAATGTAAGGACAGGCATTATCAAATATGTCCGTGGAGGGCATCCGGCGCCAATACTTGTGAAACCAACAGGAGAAATACTAGAGCTTGAAGCCTATGGCACACCTGTGGGATTTGAATTTAATGAAGATTATGTAGAGGGAAGTGTGGCCCTTGATTCAGGCGATCGCCTGGTAGTTTATAGTGATGGCCTGATGGAATTGAAAGATGAATCAGGAAGCCCATGGGAGTATGAAGGTGTTATAAAATATTTTAAAGATGAAGCGTATATGAACACCCATCACCTCATAGGGCCATTGAAAGAAAAAATTAGAAAACAAGAAAAGTTGAAGGATGACCTTACTTTACTAGAAATGAGATGGGTTAAATTTATTTAATGATAAAATACTTAAAAGTCTTGATTTAATCAGGGCTTTTATTTTTTTGTAAAGGATTTTGGAAAATGACGTAGAATTTTGTAAATAGGATCTAAATTATCAAGTTGAGTAAGGGGGGATTGAAACAATGATCCGTCGAAAGAAAGTAACATATGAGTAACGGGAGGGCAATTAATGAAATTAAAACATAAGATTCCCATATTAACCATATTACTATTACTAATCAGCACAATACTTTTGTTGATAGGAAGCAACAGAGTTATCTCTCCTGTTGTCATCGAAGGACAGCAAAACATTGCCCTAGGTAAAATTGGAGTACAAATACATAAAATAGAGCGTTTGATCCGTAATGGAAAAAAACAGTTGGAATCCATAGAAGATAATCCCTTAGTTAAAGAGATGAACTGGGCAACAGCTCAGACATATTTGGAGCATCAACTGGAAAACAGTGATTTTCAAAAACTGGGCATTGTTTATTTAGACAAGACCTATCACATTACTTCTAGTGAAGGAATGAGAGATATTTCTGAGAGGGATTATGTCCAAGATCTTTTTCGAGGACATGGTACTGTCTCGGACCCATTGTATTCTATTTCAGATGGTGCGTACCAAATTGTATTAGGGCAACCCATTATTATTGAAGGAGAAGTGAAAGGAGCCTTGATCGGTACGATATTGATTGCAGATTTTGAAGAAAAAATATATGGAATACGTGTTGGTGAGGATGGGCATGGATTTTTGATTAATGAGATGGGGAAAGTGTTACTGCACCCAAAAATAGAAGTATTACCCTATGATAATCTTTTTACATATTTAGGAGAAAGCCCTATAGAACAGGAAAATGGCCACTATCAATTTCGATCTAATGAAAATGGAGAGCTGCAATATGCTTTTTATGAGCGAGTTGAGGGAACGACATGGTATGTCATCGCCACGATATCAGAAAGTGAACTATATCAACCGATTAATGAACTGCGGAAAGAAATGTCGATCGTTTTCTTAGGTGGTATTTTATTAATAGGTATTGGTGTGATTGTAATAACAAGACAGTTTTTAAAGCCCATGCAAAGACTTCTTGAGGCAATGAAGAAGGTAGAAGTGGGGGATTATACTACCCAGGTGCTAATTGAAAAGGATGATGAAATAGGAGCACTGGCCAATCAGTTTAATCTCACAATTGAGGCCATTTCATCTAGAGATGAGGAACTTCAAGCCTTAAATGAAGAGTTGCTTGCTAGCTTTGAAGAAATAAACGACATCAATGACAGGCTGGTGGAAGCCCATCAAGAGATATCTAAAAGATTACAGCATCAAAAACTCATTAATCAACTGGGAGAGACACTTTACGGTATTAATGATTTAGAAACATTATTTGAAATGATTTTACTTCATACTCAAGAGATTATGAATGCTAATAGGTGTATCATTCACCTATACAATGACCAAGAAAAGATGTTCATAGCAAGGGCATATATGGGATATGAGGGAGAACAGAATCATTTAAACTTTCATAGCCAAGAAGGGACGTTTAAATGGATTTTAGAAAATAAGAAAGAATTAATCATTAAAGAGGTCCTAAGGGACGAGAGATTTGTTTCTAAGTCACCTATTAATGAAATTTATCAAATGCTGTTACAAGTTCCGATTTTAAATGAAACCAATGAAGTGATCGGTACAATGGGCTACTCAGGAAATAGTTTGAATTTAGAGCATGTTTCATTTGTCAAACAATTAACTAAGATGATTTCCATTGCATTACAAAATAGTCAACTTGTTTCCCAAATAGAGAGTACATATATTAATGTCATTATTGCCTTAGTCAAAGCAATTGAACTGAAGGATAGCTATACAAGGGGGCATAGTGAAAGGGTAATGGAGTATAGTTTAGCCCTTGGTGAAAAACTTAATTTGTCCAAGGAGGAAATGGAGATCCTAAGATATGGAAGTATACTTCACGACATTGGGAAATTAGCTGTGCCCGATGAGGTTTTAACAAAAGATGGAAAATTGACCTATGATGAATATGAAATGATTAAAGAACACCCGGAAAGAGGAGAGGATTTTATTGTAAACTTAAAATTCTTAGAGGGGGCACGGATGATTATTAGAAATCATCATGAACGGATAGATGGAACGGGATATCCAGATCAGTTAAATGCAGGAGACTTATCTGTACTAATTAGGATTGTGACCATTGCCGATGCATACGATGCCATGACCTCCCAACGCTCCTATCGGCCTGCCATGACAAAGAAAGAAGCGACACAAGAATTGAAGAAAAACAGTGGCTCGCAATTTGATGAGACATTAGTCAGAATATTCACCGATATAATAGAAGTATATTGACAAAAAAAAAGAACTTCGATAGAATGAAATTAGTAGCAGATTGACAAGTGAACCTACGGGAGGAACTGAAGGTGTATTATGTTGAAAAAATACTAAATAATAATGTGGTCATAGCGGAAAAGGATAACCTTCAATACATTTTAGTAGGCAAAGGGCTGGGATTTGGCAAGAAGGCAAGAGATACCATTCATAAAAATGATGTGGAAAGAGCCTTTGTTTCAATTGAAGAATTGAATATAAAGGGTGATGAAATAGTAGGTGTTTCAGAGGAAATCATTGTAATGGCGGAAAAACAGCTGGGTGAATCTCTGGGAGATAAAGTGCACACAGGTTTAATTGACCATATTCATTTTGCTATTAATCGAATCCAAGAAGGAATTAATATTTCTAATCCATTTCTGAATGAAACGAAGGCATTGTATCCTGTAGAGTTTTCCATTGCTTCACAAGCAGTAGCGCTTCTTTGTGTAAGACTGGGGATTGATGTGCCCCAGGATGAAATCGGTTTCATTGCACTACATATTCGTGCAAATCGGAAAAATTTAAAAAAGTCAAAAGTGTAAGCTTTACTAAATAAAATAAAAACAGGCGTGTTACTGATTTGATCAGGCATGAGCTAATATAAGAAAAAAGGAGTTTTGAAAAAACCTTTTTTCTTATTGTGCTCATGCTTTTTGTTGTATGAATAGCAAAGTCAAGCATCACGCCAATTGTTATTATAAATATGGATGACATCGAGTTAATGGAAAGAGGTCAGGATGATCATGTTATCATGACTGTCATAAAAAAATAAAATATAAACCAAAAAAGGGAGCGATGAGATGTTAGAAAAGAAGATTATCGTCAATAATGAAACAGGAATCCATGCTAGACCAGCTAGTTTATTAGTAAAGGAAGCGACTAAATTTAAGTCGGAGTTTTTTATTGTTAAGGATGGGAACGAATACAATTGTAAAAGTATTATGAGCGTTATGAGTATGGGAGCTAAAAAAGGAGAGGAGATTACTGTAAAGGTTTTTGGTGAAGATGAAATAGAAGCCTTTGAGGCCATGACAAGCTTGATTGAAAGAGGATTTGATGAATAGGGGGATGACAATGTTTAAGGGAACTGGAGCTTCACCTGGAATTGCCATTGGTAGGGCCTTGGTTTATCAGGAGCAAGAATTAAATATTAAAAAAGAAAGTGTTGAAGGCTTGGAAAAAGAGTTGGATAAATTCCAAAGTTCAATTAAAAAATCAAAAGTACAATTAGAATATGTGAAACAAGAAGCCATGAAAAAGCTAGGGGCAGACAAGGCCAGTATATTTGAAGCACACATTATGGTTCTAGATGATCCTGAGCTAATTAACCAAGTGAAGGACAAGATTACCAATGAAAAGGTAAGTGCTGAATATGCAGTTAATGAAGTAATCAACAGTTTTATTACCCTCTTTGAAGGTATGGACAATGAATATATGAAGGAAAGAGCAGCGGATATTAGAGATGTAGGAAATCGAATTCTTAAAAATCTATTGAATGTTGAAATCATAAATTTAGCCACATTGACCGATGAAGTGATCCTTGTTGCAAATGATCTGACACCCTCTGATACAGCTACCATGAATAAGGAGAAAGTTCTTGGTTTCATCACAAATATAGGTGGGAGAACCAGTCATACGGCCATTATGGCTAAGTCATTAGAAGTGCCAGCCATTGTAGGGCTTAAAAGTATTACCGATGAAGTGAAAAGTGGAGACCTCCTTATATTCGATGGAGGAGAGGGATTTGGACATATTAATCCTGATGAGCAACTTTTAGCTGATTTTAGAGAGAAAAAACAACAATATGAATTCATAAGAAAAGAGCTGGAGAAGCTAAAGTCAGAGCCTTCTGTTTCAAAGGATGGTAGAAGGGTTGAATTGGGGGCAAATATTGGAACCCCTAAGGATGTCAAGGGAGTACTAGACAATGGTGGGGAAGGAATCGGTTTATATCGGACAGAGTTTCTCTATATGAACCGAGATCATATGCCATCAGAGGAAGAGCAATATGAAGCCTATAAAGAAGTGTTGCAAAAAATGGAGGAGAAACCAGTTATTATTCGAACATTAGATATTGGAGGAGATAAGGAACTCCCATATTTAAATTTACCAAAGGAATTGAATCCATTTCTAGGATATCGAGCAATTAGGATATGTCTTGATCAGCCTGAAATCTTCAAAGTACAATTAAGGGCGCTGCTAAGGGCAAGTGTGTATGGCAACTTGAAAATCATGTACCCCATGATCTCATCTGTTGAGGAAGTAAGGGCAGCCAATGAAATTTTGCAGGAGGTAAGGGGTGAACTAGATCAAAAGGGGATTGAGTACAGTAAGGAGATCGAAGTAGGTATCATGGTGGAAATACCTGCCACCGTGGTCATTGGAGATATGTTAATCAAGGAAGTGGACTTCTTTAGTATTGGAACCAATGATTTGATCCAATATACCACAGCGGTGGATAGGATGAATGAAAAAATAAGTCATCTCTATGAACCATTCCATCCTGCTATTTTAAGGATGATTAAGATGGTCATCGATCATGCCCATGGAGGCGGAAAGTGGGCTGGCATGTGCGGGGAAATGGCAGGAGATCCGAAAATTGTTCCCATCCTACTTGGACTTGGATTAGATGAATTTTCCATGAGCCCTATCTCAATTTTACAAGCTAGAAAAATCATTAGAGGGCTCTCTTACTCTGAAATGAAGAAAATAGCTGAAAAAGCATTGAACTTTCCAACCGCAGCAGAAGTGAAAAAATTCGTTGCTGAGGAAATTGACAAAATAAGCTAGATTTTAGAACCATGAACGCTACTGTAAGAGGAGAACCCATCGTTCTCCTCTTTTATCTTAGGTGTTTTTATGGTAATATAGGTTTTAGTTTAGGTATCTC
This sequence comes from Alkaliphilus metalliredigens QYMF, assembly GCF_000016985.1. NCBI lineage: Bacteria > Bacillati > Bacillota > Clostridia > Peptostreptococcales > Natronincolaceae > Alkaliphilus > Alkaliphilus metalliredigens. The sequence continues at coordinate 1,308,003 of NC_009633.1, forward strand.
AAAAAAGTAGCCCATGGTATTGACTGGCTATCTTATTTGATATGCCTTATAGGTAGAGAGGAGAAGTACCATGAAAGAATCAGTACAATCTGTAGATCGAGCCCTTACCATTTTAGAAGTGTTATCAGATTCTGAAGATGGTTTAGGGATAACTGAAATTAGTACGAAAATAGTACTTCATAAGAGTACTGTCCATAGATTGCTAGCAACCTTGATTTATAAAGGATATGTAGAACAAAATGAAAAAACCAATAAGTATAAGCTGACCCTAAAGCTTTTTGAACTAGGACATAAACGTATTGAGAAGATGGACATTCTTTCTATTGCTAAACCTTACTTAAGACAACTGATGGAGAAGACCAATGAGGTGATTCATTTAGTGGTTCGAGAAGGTGCAGAGATTGTTTACATTGATAAGGTGGAGTCTGAGAACACAATTCGCATGCACTCTAGTATTGGTAAAAGAAGTCCTGCTTACTGTACCTCAGTAGGAAAAGCCATCCTAGCCCACTTAACAGAAGAAGAAGTTGAAAAAGTATGGAGAGCTAGTGAGATACGAAAGCTAACGAAGTTTACCATAACGGATTTGGATGAAATGAAACAAACCTTAAAAGGAATACGTGAAAAAGGATATTCCCTTGATGAACAGGAAAATGAGTTGGGTGTTCGATGTGTAGGGGCACCGATATTCGATTATTCAGGAAATGTATTTGCAGCAATTAGTATTTCGGGGCCGACTATTCGCGTCACAAAGGAAAGAGCTGAAGAATTTACCCAATGGATTATTGAATACAGTCAACAAATTTCAAAGGAGCTTGGTTACAGAAGTTAATGTAACTAAGCTTTTTTTTAGTGATGAATTTTAAAAAATATACTAAAATAATAAAAGTAATGGTAATCAGAAGTAAATAGAAGAAATATAAAGTATATAGGGCATAACTAAGCTATTTGGAGTTAGGGGGGTTTTGAAATACGAAACATAATTTCGTATAATGAAACTATAGTTTGCGATGTGAAACAAAATCACAAGTCGGGAGGATGAAGATGAAGATGAAGATGATTCCTAAAATAGAAACACTACAAAAAATTACAAATGTTGGTGTCGTTGCTGTAGTCAGAGCTGAAAGTGCAGAACAAGCTGAAAAAATCGCTCAAGCATGTATTAATGGAGGGGTTCCGGCTATTGAAATAACATTTACTGTGCCGGGAGCAGCAGATGTTATTAAATCACTAAAAGAAAAGTTCTCTAAGGAAGAATTAATCGTTGGAGCAGGAACGGTATTAGACAGTGAAACAGCAAGGATTGCCATACTGGCGGGGGCTGAATATATTGTAAGCCCGTGCTTTAATCTAGAAACAGCCAAGCTTTGCAATCGGTATCAAGTTGCATATATGCCAGGCTGTATGACAATTACAGAAATAGTTCACGCTATGGAAGCAGGAGCGGATATTATTAAAGTTTTCCCAGGAAGTGTGTATGGATCTAGTGTGATTAAGGCCATCAAGGGGCCTCTACCCCAAGCGGTATTAATGCCTACAGGAGGTGTCAGTTTAGACAATGTAGGTCAATGGATTAAAAATGGATGCGTGGCAGTTGGTGTTGGTGGAGAATTGACAGGTGGAGCGAAGACGGGAAATTATGATCAGATTACTGAAACAGCAAAGCAATTTGTGAGTAAAGTAAAAGAAGCCAGAGAAATCTAATGGCATAAAAGATAAAATGAGGAGGAGATAAAATGAAAAAAGTTGTGACTTTAGGAGAAATTATGTTAAGACTTTCTACACCGGGCTATGAAAGATTTGTTCAAGCCGATGGTTTTGATGCGTGCTATGGAGGCGGAGAAGCCAATGTTTGTGTGTCTTTGGCAAATTATGGGTTAGATGCAAGATTTGTAACAAAAGTACCTAAGCATGAGATTGGTCAAAGTGCAGTCAATGCCCTCAGAAAATTTGGTGTAGATACAAGCTATATCCTACGTGGTGGAGACAGACTAGGGATTTATTTTTTAGAAACAGGTGCCTCTCAAAGAGCCTCTAAAGTAATCTATGACAGAGCACATGCTGCCATTGCAGAAGCAAATGCATCTGAATTCAACTGGAAAGAAATATTTGCAGGGGTGGATTGGTTCCACTTTACAGGGATTACACCAGCGTTAAGCGACCAAGCAGCCGAATTCACTTTGGAAGCTTGTAAGGCAGCAAAGGAAATGGGTGTCACCATATCTGTTGATATAAACTATCGAAAAAAATTATGGACACCAGAGAGAGCTGGAGAAGTAATGAGTAAATTAATGCCATATGTGGATGTGTGCATTGGTAATGAAGAGGATGCAGAAATGGTATTTGGTGTTCATGCAGCAGATACAGATGTAACTAAGGGTGAAATCAACCACGCAGCCTATGAAGAAGTGGCCAAGCAATTAATTGAAAGATTTGGATTCAAATACGTTGCCTCTACATTAAGAGAAAGCTACTCAGCTTCTGACAATGGTTGGTCAGCTGTATTATATGATGGGAAGAAATCTTATGTATCTAAGAAATATGATGTAAGAATTGTAGATCGAGTTGGTGGGGGAGATTCCTTTGCTTCGGGCTTAATCTATGGATTAGTGACAGAAATGCAACTTCAAGATGCATTAGAATTTGCAGTGGCTGCATCAGCATTAAAGCATACAATTTCTGGAGATGCTAACTTGGTTTCTATAGATGAAGTTGAAACATTGACCAAGGGTGACGGATCTGGAAGAGTTCAAAGATAATAAAGCAAATGAAGTGAATCCGTAAAGGATTAAGTGAAATGCTAATTATCCAATAAGGCTGATGCTCATTACATAGAGCAAAGGCCATTCATATAGTGATTTATTATGTTTCTCCCTAAAAAAGTCCGTCTAGTCCACGGGCTTTTTTGCATTGGAAATTTTATGGTATAATAGATGTACTAAGATCCAATCAAAGAGGTGGAGAAATGGAAAGACCCAGAGGTAATATAGGTGAGTATGTTTATAAGATAATGGAAGAAAGAATTATTAGTGGTGAATGGAAACCAGGTACTAAAATTACACCAGAGACACAATTAGCCAAAGAACTTAATGTCAGCAGAATGTCTATAAGAGAAGCCATCGAAAGAATGGTGGCACTCAATTTAGTAATAAAAAAGCATGGAGAAGGAACATATGTTAATCAAGTTACTCCTTCGGTATATTTCAATAGTCTAATTCCTATGATTACACTAGAAAGAGATAACTATTTAGATATATTAGAGTTTAGGTTAATTGTAGAGGTGGAAAGTGCAATGCTTTGTGCCCAACGCAGAGACCCAGATATCATTGTTCAGCTAGAAGAATGCTATGAAGAGATGCTTGGCTTTCAAGAACAACCTGAAAAATTTACGGTGGCAGATATGAATTTTCATATGACCATTGCAGAAGGTACTGGTAATACTTTAATTATAAAAATAAACCAAGTGTTAAAGAGTCTGTTGGAATATCATCAAAAAGTGTTGTATGAACATTTAGGACCTACTGGAGGAATTAAAGAACATAAAGAAATATTAGAAGCCATACGTAGTGGAGATCAAGACTTGAGTGGCCTTTATATGAAACGGCATATTGAAAGGACAATTACTGATTTGAAAAAAATAAAGAGATAAAAATCGGAACATGTCGGACAATGACATGTTCCGATTTTTATGTAGAAAATTATTTGTTTGAACTCTCTTGATATAGTGAAGAATATAGCTAATTGCAAAGGATTATAGGTGGATTTATTACGGGATAGAGGAGATGAAATGAAACGTTTGCAAAAATTCTCAAAATAGACTTGACGAATAAAGTAGATGATATTATAATGAACTTGTAAGTCGTCTGACAACTATGGCAGGAGTGATAATTGCATGGAAGCTAGAAAAACTAACACCAGTGGAATCGTATATAAAACAATTGAAGAAAAAATATTAAATAGAGAATGGGTATCTGGATCAAAAATTAGCTCTGAAAATCAACTTTCGCTAGAGCTAGGGGTCAGTAGGATGTCTGTGAGAGAGGCTATTGAAAAGATGGTAGCTTTAAATATATTAACAAAAAAGCAAGGTGAGGGGACCTTTGTCAATGACTTGTCGCCATCCATCTATTTGAATAGTTTAATTCCTATGATTCTACTAAACAAAGATAACTTGTTAGACGTGTTAGCGTTTAGAAAGGTCATTGAGGTAGATAGTGCGCGACTTTGTGCTGAAAGATGCGATGATGAAACCATTGTAAGTTTGGAAAAGTATTATCAAGTAATGTGTGACAATAAGAACAAATCACCGAAGTTTACACATGCTGATTATCAGTTTCACATTGAGATTGCAAAGGGCACTAAAAACTCTCTAATTATTAAGGTGAATAGCGTATTGACAGATATTTGGACTCATCAACAAAAAGAAATAAATGGCTACTTAGGCCCTCATGGTGGGGTAAATGAGCATGAGAAAATATTAAATGCCATTAAAGATAGAGATCCTGAACTAGCAGCTCTATTTATGAGAAGGCATATTGAAAGAACAATTAATGAAATACGTGCTATTAAAGAAGACAGAAAAGTGATTAATATTGATGTAAAGTAAGGTTTTCATTGTTGGGAAGAATGTTTTTAGAAAAAACAGGAGTATCATAAAGGAAAACCTTTTCAGAATACGGCTTAAAGCTAGAATTTTGCAATATATAAGTGTGCTGAAAAAGCAAATCTCAAACAAAGTTAGGATTCAACTATTGAAAGGTGGTGATTGTTATTTTAATCAATATCATTATGGGTGCAGTATGGATCATTTTTTCCATCGTAGCGTATACACAAATAGGTGGTTTGCCAGCTCAGTCTGCTTTATTTCCAAAAGTAATCGTGTATGGCATTGGCATTACAGGCGTTTTAATAATTATCGATTCTCTAGTGAAAGTTAAAAAAGGTATTAAAACAGATGAATCCACTTTAACCAAAAGCGTACTTGTTTTCCAAATACTTATTCCTGGTTCGCTCTTATTTATTACCTATAATCTGTTAACGGTATTTGGATTTTATGTTTCGGGATTCTTCTTAATAATGGCTGTGTTTTTTTATCAGACATACCGAGCAAATAATACGAAGATGAACTTGAGACACTTTTTAAGAGGGTTGATCTTTGCAACTCTAAATATTGCCACAATGTATATTATCTTCACTGTATTATTGGGACTACCCGTTCCCAGAGGTTCATTCTTTAATTAATGCATAACATCGTTTTAGTTTTTCTATTAAACAGCATATTCCCATAAGGGGGTGGCTTTGGTAGAAAATGCTAATAGAGTAAGGAAAGATGTTTTATTGTAATAGTGTGTGATGGTGCGTACTTAAATTAAAAGGGGGAAATGATGTCATGAAAAGAAAAATTGGAATTTTATTAGTTGGTTTGGTATTTATGTTAGCGGCATTTGTGGGATGTACTTCTGAAACAAATCAAGAAGCCACTGGTGAAACTAACGGTGAAGTAGCAGCAGGTGTAGAGTATCCTACTAAAAACATTCAAATTATCGTGCCTTATAGTGCTGGTGGTGGTGGAGACACAGTTGCTAGAATTTTGTCAGATGCCCTTAGTCAAGAGCTAGGAAGACAAATAAATGTTGTTAACAGAGAAGGTGCTGGTGGCGAAATTGGAATTGCTGAAATGGCTAGAAGTAATCCAGATGGATACACACTTGGTGTATTCGGGTACCCAGATAACTTTGTATTAGAGCATACTAGAGACACTGATTTTACATTTGAAAGCTTTGAATATTTAGCAGCTTTCGATGATATGCCAATGGGTATTTTTGCTGGACCAGATAGTCCTTTCCAATCAACTGACGATCTTGTAGAATTTGGTACAGCCAATCCTGGAGCCTTAACAATCGGTGAATCAGGAGCTTTAGGACTATTACATGTTCTTGCATTCTCAGACCATCTTGGAATTGAAACGGCTCCTGTTACTTTCTCAGGTGGTGGAGAACTGATGAACTCACTATTAGGAAAGCATGTTGACTTAGTTTCTACATCTTCAATGAGTCATGATCCAATTACAGATGCTGGCGGTCACCCTATTGGGTTTGCAGCTGCTGAGAGAATGGCAATGTTCCCAGAGGTGCCAACATTTAAAGAATCGGGATATGACTTAGAAATGGGAGTTTCTCGTGTGATTGTTGCTCCAGCAGGATTACCAGAGGAAATCAAAGAAGTATTGACAGCTGCATTAGATAAAATTGGGAATGATCCTGAGCTGAAAGCAAGATTTGAAACTGCTGCACTACCATATAGATACTTAGGATCTGAAGACGTAAGTGAGTTTTTAACTCGATCAAATAACACATTAAAACCAGTGATCGAAAGAAATATTGAACGATTTAAATAAGATAGTAAATTAAGTACTTCTATTGTCGAGAGAAAGTGGATGCTTTCTTTCGACTATATTATATATGAGGTCTAAAACGAAATACGAAAACCCTGATTGGCCATAGAGCCCAGAGGCCAAGGGTCACAGATGGATTATGTTTTCTTTATACTATGTTATGATTTAGGAGGTTTTAGAAATGGACTCGTTTCAAATATTTATGAGTATACTTTCTCCAAGTGTATTATTTGTCATATTTAGTGGTGTAATGATAGGAATCATCGTTGGAGCTATCCCTGGATTGAATGGGGCCATTGGGATTTCATTATTGCTACCCATCACATTTACCTTAGAGCCACAAATTGGTCTCCTCTTATTAGGGGGTATTTACATGGGCGGGATGTATGGAGGATCGATAACAGCAATTCTATTGAATGTACCTGGGGATGTTGTTGCTGCACCAGCAGCGATGGAAGGTTATCCATTAACGCAACAAGGTCGATCTAAAGAAGCATTATACTATTCAATCTTCTCAAGTATGTTTGGTGGTTTCATAGGCGTTCTTATTCTTATTTTCTTTACACCTCCATTGGCCAGTTTCGCCCTGAAATTTGGTCCTGCTGAAATGTTTTTTATTTCTCTTAGTGGGTTAGTTGTTGTAGGTGCATTAGCAGGCAGCATTTATAAATCTCTTTTTGCCGTATTATTTGGACTGTTTATTAGTACAGTTGGCGTAGATATGATTACAGCCTCACAACGATTTACAATGGGTAATATAAACTTGAGGTCTGGTATATCAGTGGTCCCTGTTGTTTTAGGATTATTTTGCTTAGCTGAAATGTTTCTTAATATCGGTAAAAAAGCAACTGAGGTTGTTGAGTATAAGGATCAAGACATAAACAAAATGACCGTAATTAAAGATATTGTGAGACAAAAATCTCTCGTTATTAAATCTTCTCTGATTGGGACTTTCGTAGGGCTATTGCCTGGTGTGGGCACAACCCTTGCGGTTTTCTTATCCTATGGTGAGGCAAAAAGAGTTTCAAAGAATCCAGAGTTATTCGAAAAAGGTAATGTAGAAGGAATTATAGCAGCTGAGGCCGCCAACAATGCAACTGTTGGAAGCTCACTGGTACCATTGTTGGCACTTGGGGTACCTGGAAGTCCAACGTCTGCCATCATTGCGGGGGCGTTGATTATCCATGGAGTTATACTAGGACCTAGTTTGTTTGTGCAAAGACCTGATATTGCCTATACATTTATTTTTGGAATGCTCCTTACAGTAGTTGCCATGACCCTCATTGGAGCTTTCGGAATAAAATATTTTTCCTATATATTAAAGATTAAAATGGAATATATTGTTCCAACTGTATTAGTATTTACAATTTTTGGTGCCTATAGTTTGAGAAATAATGTGTTTGATGTATTGATAGCCATTATTTTAGGAGTCATTGGTGCCATTTTCAAGAAAACAGGAGTACCACTGGCGCCAATTATTATTGGTGTTGTGCTGGGTGGTCTGATTGAGACAAATCTCATGCGTTCCATGACCATTGCCAATGCACGTCAAGTGTCACTAGTAAGATATATGTTAACAAATCCATTGGCTATTGTTTTGTTAGTAATGGTATGTGCTATCTTTTATGTAGTTATAAAAATGCGTGCTACGACTAAGACACAATAAAACGAACTACTTTGTTTCTATTAATGATTATATTTCTACAGTTAGCTTTGTGTATTTCCAATGCATGAAAATTAGGAATTAAATTTGACTATATTTTTACTCGAAAATGAAAGTTCAGGAGGGACATAGATGTTAAGAAGTCAAGAAGTTAGAAATAAAGCACCAGAAATGGACTCTCTGAAAATGGGAATGGGGTGGAAGGTAGAAGAACTATCTAAGCCTCAAATTATCATAGAAAGCACATTTGGACATAGTCATCCTGGTAGTGCCCACTTAGATGTGTTAGTAGAAGAAGCGTATCAAGGGGTCATCGCCAAGGGCGGAAAGCCTGCTAAGTTTTTTGCTACAGATATTTGTGATGGGCAAGCACAGGGACATGATGGCATGGACTATTCCTTGGCATCAAGAGAATTTATTGCCAGTATGATAGAAATACAAATTGGCGCTACGGGCTACGATGCAGGGGTATTTATTGCCAGCTGTGACAAAGGAATGCCTGCCCATCTACAGGCCATCGCAAGAATGGATATTCCATCGGTAGTGCTCACAGGGGGCAGCATGAAAGCAGGACCCAATATGCTGACATTAGAACAAATTGGGACCTACAGTGCAAAATATGAGAGAAAAGAAATTACAGAGGCTGAATTTACTCACTTTAAGCATAATGCATGTCCTTCTTGTGGTGCATGTTCCTTTATGGGAACCGCAGCCACCATGCAGGTCATGGCAGAAGCCTTAGGGTTGGCCTTACCGGGCACGGCCTTTATGCCTGCAACGGCAGAAGAGCTAAAGGTGTTGGCTAAAAAGGTTGGAGAGCATGCCATGAAGCTTGTAGAGCTAGATTTAAGGCCTTCTCAAATATTGACGAGAAAAGCCTTTGAAAATGCAATTATGGTCCATGCTGCAATTGCCGGTTCTTCAAATTCTTTACTGCATATTCCTACCATTGCCCATGAGTTGGGAATTGAGATATTACCTGAATTGTTTGATGAAATACACAGAAAAGTGCCCTATATCTTAAACATTAGGCCAAGTGGTTTTTATCCTGGGGAGTACTTCTGGTATGCCGGTGGCGTTCCGGGGGTAATGGAGGAAATTAAAGATTTTTTACACTTAGATGTGTTAACAGTAACAGGAAAAACCTTGGGTGAAAATCTAGAAGAACTAAAGAGAAGTGATTACTATGATGTATGCTACAAACATTTAGAAGAGAAGGGTATAAAAAAGGAAGACATTCTAAAAACAGTCAAGGATCCCATTCAAGAACAGGGAGCCATAGGAATTCTAAAGGGAAACCTAGCACCAGAAGGCGCTGTGGTGAAACACGCAGCCATTGCAAAAGAAATGCTGCAGGCCACATTACGTGCGAGACCCTTTGATAGTGAAGAAGAGGCCTTAAAGGCAATTTTAACGAAGGAAATTAAACCTGGTGATGGGGTGTTTATCCGATACGAGGGGCCTAAGGGCACAGGGATGCCAGAGATGTTTTACACAACCGAGGCCATTGCTTCAGACCCAGAATTGATTTCTACCACTGCATTGATTACAGATGGTAGATTTTCAGGAGCCACAAGAGGGCCAGCCATTGGTCATGTTTCTCCGGAAGCCAGTGAAGGTGGTCCCATTGCTCTGGTAGAAGAAGGGGACTTGATTAAGCTAGACATTCCCAATAGAAGCCTTGACATTATTGGTGTAAAGGGGCAAGAAAAATCTGTAGAAGAAATGGAGCGGATTTTAGTACAGAGAAAAACCAAATGGGTAAAACCAAAACCCAAATATACAAAGGGTGCCTTAGGTATCTATACTAAATTAGCTGTATCCCCTATGAAGGGAGGATATATGGAGTAAAAGTAGTCCATTCTTTTGAATGGGCTATTACTTTAAGTAAAGACGAGACTGGGAATTATTTATGTGTTTTATGAACATATCCTACATTTCTGCATAAGAATGGAGGATTAATAAAAAACTATAATGAGCAAAATGAGAAGGTTTTGTATTGAAAACCTTCTCATTTTGATTAATTAGCTCACACAAATTCAAATGTATGATTATACAAAATAAATGTATTTTTTCTATTTACATTTCGTATAATTTCCTATATAATAAAAATTAAAATTTTCATACAATTATTAAATTTCGGATTCCCTCGAATATTTCTTATGAAATCATAAAAAACATTCGAGTGTTAATGAACTTTAATGATAGATTTAAAAAAAATGGAGGAGATAAAATGAATCAAACAATTGAAGAATTATTATCCAAAGAAGTATTATATACTTTGCCTGTTTGGACCCATGAAAAAGAAACACTGATTAAGCTGTTAAAAGCATATCCTTTTATTCAATTTGCGTCACTTGTGGCAGTAGATTTAGGGGGAAATGATACTGATGAAAAAATTCCAATTTCATTATTTATTGATGAAATGGATGAGTTTTTAACCAATGGGGTTCAGACTGATGGTTCTAGCGTTGTGCTTCATGGAATCGCCACATTGAACAACGCCAAAGTAGACATGGTTCCTGATCTTTTCGTGAACTGGTTTATTGATTACAATTACGACCATATTCATGAAGAAACTGGTCTTCCAATAGGGACATTACGGATTCCAGCTTTTCTAGTGCATGATGACAAAAGAGTCGATTCTCGCTCTGTCTTAAATCGGACTGAAGAGTACTTTGATGCAAAGATAAAATCATTATTCAAGAAATATCCAAGCTTAGTGCAGGAGTTTAATATTGATTCAGCTGAGGAAATAGAAGAAGTGAAGCTTACTTCTGCAACGGAATTAGAGTTTTGGGTAAAAACACCAGAGGATCCTGCCGATGAAGAAAAACTTTCTACTTCACAAATGTTGAAAGAACAGTATTGGAAGCGAACCAAGGGTAATGTTAGAACTGCCTTAGAAGAATCTCTTATGATTCTTGAGAAATATGGTTTTGAGCCGGAGATGGGACACAAAGAGGTTGGTGGTGTCACAGCAACGATAGGCGTATCTGGTAAACTAAATCATGTTATGGAGCAACTCGAAATTGATTGGAAATATAGTACGGCCCTACAGTGTGCTGATAATGAGTTGTTTATTAGAGAACTAGTAGAGGAAACATTTGAGAGATATGGACTGGAAGTTACCTTCATGGCAAAACCAATTGAAGGAGTAGCAGGAAGTGGAAAGCATGTGCACATCAGTGTGACACTAAAGCTGAAAAACGGAAAATATGTCAACTTATTTTCTCCACAGGATATGAAGAAAGATTATATTAGCGCACCAGGCTGGGGTGCATTAATGGGATTACTAAGAAATTATGAAGTGATTAACCCATTTGTGACTGCTACCAATGATGCATTCAATCGCTTAAAGCCAGGTTTTGAAGCACCGGTATGTATCGTAGGATCTGTAGGACATACGACTGAAGTACCTTCGCGAAATCGCACGGTTTTAGTGGGGCTTGTAAGAGATACTAATAATCCATTAGCCACTCGATTTGAGTTAAGAGCACCGAACCCAACTACGAATACTTACCTTACTTTAGGGGCCATTTATCAAACAATGATGGACGGAATGACGAGTTCAGCAGCAACGGGAATGACCAGTAAAGAGTTAGAAAAAGAGTTCTCTAAAGATGCAGGTGAAGAGAAATTCTATTTAGATAAAGAACGGGCATATAGAAGTGAAGAAGATGTGTTTGAAGATTATACAGAAGAAGAAAGAACGCGGTTATTCAGCGCACCACCGGCTACTGTATGGGAGAATCTGAAAGGATTCACCAACTATCCTGAAAGAAAAGCAATATTGCTTGAAGGAGATGTTTTTAGTGAAGCTATCGTAGATGCCTATCGATTAGCCACATTATCACAGTGGGTAACTGAATTGATGGGACGAATTATTCCAAATAATATGGATGTTGTGAGAAACAGCAGAAAACGACATCAAGTAGAAAATGCTACAGACTTAGATGTGGTCAACTGGGAAAAAATAAATTCATTAAGAAATTATCTCATGAAGGATAGTATGGAAACGAAGTCCTTATTTACAAGGATTAGAGAAGCGGTAGAGGTTGAAAATTACGATAATGTATCAGAGTTACAGATTGAAATGGCAGAGAAGAGTGCTCATTTAAAGCAGCTTTACTATGCTTATCGTAGAAATCTGTTAGAAGAACTAAACGACACATCAATATAAAATAAAGGGCGACCCTTGGTTGCCCTTTATTTTTAATGATTTAAAGGTAAATCGTGCTATTTATCGAATGAGTAAATATAAGCATTGTTTTATAATGGTTATTTAGGGTATAAGTGAAATAATAGTCAAAAATAATTTATTATGTAGGAGTGATGGGGATGAATGTAAAAGATTTGCAAAGCAGAGTAGACAAAGTAAGGGATTTACTAGATCCGAATCGTATTGAAAGACAGAAAAAGAAGGCCCGTCAGGAAGGTGTCGTTAAGGGGATCGCTTTTGGAGCAATTATAGGGAGTATAACAGGTATTTTCTTTGCACCTGACAAAGGAGAAAATACAAGAAAGAAGACAAAAGAAGAGCTTGAAAAAGCAAAGGATAAATTGGAAGTCAATCTTGAAATAGCAAAAGATAAATTTGAGGTGAATTTTGAAGAAGGAAAAGAGAAATTTTCGGAGGTAGTAGATACCAAAAAGGAAGTTGTTTTAAGTAAGGTTGAAGCACTTAAAGAAAAAATGGGATATGATAATAGCCCTAATGTGATAAACGAAGAAGAACTAGAAAGTATAGAGGAAGAAGGTACTGAAGAGGAAACTGAAAAAATTGAAGGTTAATACAAAGGAAAGTACGTAAAGGAGGCATCATCATGCAAGTCACGATTGATTTGGGGGTTATCATTACCGTGATATTTTCCCTATTAGGTGTAGGTTTATTGATTGTATTACTGATGGCGGTATTGAGACTTAATGAAACATTAAAGGGTGTTAGAAACACTTTAGAGAAAAATGAAAAACATATTGATGAAGCATTAGAACGACTGCCACGGGTACTACATAACGTAGAACAAATTACATATACTGCCAATGAAGAAATGAAGCAGGTTAGCGAAGTAATTAGACATGTGGAAGAAACAACAGGGCATACAGCCTCTACAGCACAAGTCATCAATGAAGACATCGTATTACCAATTAAAGAGGTATTGGAATTATTAGCTGTCCTAAGAGGTGTTTTCTTTAAAGAAAAGAAAAAAGGTTTTTTAAGATAGTAAAAAGATATTTTATAGAGTAGAAAAAGGCAGTCCTTTTAAGGGAACTGCCTTTTTTGTACCTATTTACATCTCAGTGAAGCGCCATATTTCCTAGGAATTAGGCCTCATTTTATTGCCCTTTATTAAAATCTAGAGCTCGTTCTTCATCAAAGTAAAAGGATTGATTTCTTCTGGTGATTGCTACAAATTGTGAAGAAAAACCATTATCCTTCCAATGATGAGCCAACTGTTGAATTGGCTCTAAGGAATCACGAAAGTGCATGGGAACAATGGTTTGGACATCAATGGTACTTCCAAAGTATTTAACTGCCAAATCATAGTACTCCTCGAGTCTTGGATCAACAGGAACAAAGGCAATATCGATTTTTTTATTCCGGAGTTTATAAATTTCTCTCTTGTAATCAGCCTCTTCTTGTTTGTGGATTTCTTGTGACTTTCCTTTCCATTTCCACCAATTAAGATCACCACTATGAAAAACAGTGAGTCCATCCACTGAGATAAGATAGGAAACGCCACTATCAGTAGAACCAAAGGTTTCGATAGAAAGATCACCGACTGAATAATGTTGATCTGGAACAACGGAGAGGATTTTTGAACCTGAAGCTGAGGGAACATCTTTATGAATAATGTATTGAATGTCATGTTCCTGAGATAGATCATAAATCAATGGATTAAAGTGATCACCATGGTTATGGGTGACGAAAACAAAAATATTTTTGTGGGTAAAGAGTTCTTTAGTAATCAATGGACTTTCCTGATAATAATCAATAATGATGACATTATTTTCTGTCTCAATAATAAACCCACTATTGTATAGATAGTGAAATCGACATTGTCCCTTGCTTAATAACATATAATTGGAACCTCCTTAAGTTAATAATCATTTATTATAGTTTGATTATACCCTGTTTACTGAAATCTAAAGCAATAAAAAACCTATATAAGGTCTAAACTACTAGTAGATATTGATGAAATGGGGTGACGTGGTGAAAAAAAGACATTTGAATAAGAAGCACATTTTATTAATTGCTGTGATGGTAATTAGTATATTTATCTGGGTACTTTATAAGTATGAAATTTGGAATTTTATATCAATTGACTATTTAAGAAAGTTTACCGATAAAATCCAAGCCTTAGGCTGGCTAGGACTATTGCTATATCTCTTGAGTTTTGCCATAGGGACAATGCTGTTTTTACCAAGTGTACCCTTTGCACTTTTAGGTGGCATCACCTATGGAACCGTACAAGGGATTACATATGCTGTAGCTGGCGATTTATTAGGTGCATCAATGGCCTTTATTATTGCTAGATATATAGGTAGGGAAAGAATTGAAAAAAGATTGAGAAAAAGTAAAGCCTTTCATGAAATTGATGAGGGTGTTAAACAAGATGGATGGCGTATTGTGGTTTTAACCCGTATGGTACCGGTCATTCCACACTGGTTACAAAACTATGCATATGGATTAACGTCAATTTCTTTTACAACATATGCATTTGTGTCTTTATTATGCATTATCCCTGGAACAGCCGTGTGGATTTTTGCTGTGAATACAGTAGGGAGAGGCCAAGAAGATGCAAAAAGAACCATGATTTATTTAGGGATTGCTTCTGTATTGATTATAGCTGTTTCTTATTTGCCTAAATGGATCTATAAAAAGAAAAGACAAGGAAGTAAATAGTGCTCACATAAGGGTAGGTAATAGATTGTGAAATATGTCGAAATATGGTAAGATAAATATTGAAACATAAGATGAGACTTAACTTAGAATAGGTTGTGTTTGGTGAATCAGAGCAACACAGCGAAGGTTAAACTTTCATAAGAAAAAGGTGATTATGATGAAGAATATCAAAAGAGTAACATTAACAGCGATCAGTATTGTGGTGAGTATTATAGTAGTCACAATTTTTGTTCATATCTATTACGTCGATAACACCACTGCTCAGACAGAAAGACTATTTCAAATCCAAGGAGCAATTGGTGATAAATATATCCAAATGAATCTACCCATTGCGGTGTTAAATAATATTGCTAATCAAAGGGAGAGTTTAGCCGAGATGGAGATTGCTAGACAAAAAAATCTCCTAGAAGCCCAAGAACGAAATGTTCACTTAATTAGAGACAATATCAATGAAATGAAAGTTCTTGCAGCACAAGGACGGGGAATCTTAAATGATTTGGAAAAAAGTAAGGTATTAAGATTCTTAATATTAGAGAATGAGTTGAAATTAGGATTAGAACAGTTAATGTTGAGGTTTGATGAATATGAGGTGCGATTCAGTGAGTACAGCAGTTTAGACACAGAGGAACTAAGCTCCTTCATCATTGCAACAGAAGAATTGTATCAGGATACATCAAGTATCATTGCTGGACTGGAAAGTGGTTCTAGGGAATTGGAAAGACGCTTCAGAAGGGGATACATATCCTTTGTCAATACGGCGCTAGCATTACTTTTTATCTTTATATTGATACTAGTTGCTTTAATTATACGAATTTTAAAGATAGATGCAAATTATGTTTTTGAATCATTAAAGAAACTAAATGATCATTGCTATACTGAGGACGGGCTACCTAAATTAACGCCATATTTTGAAGAAGAAAAAAAATTGAAGCAATTTGTTGAAAATAGATATGCAGAACAAGCTGTTTTAGAAGAAATAAAGGAAATAGCCAGTAAGGAGTACATATTAGATGATGTGTTAGAAAAAACATTTTGGAAAATAAAAGATTTTCTTGATGTAGATCGTATAGGTGTTGCCTTTGTAGATTATGGAAGAAAACGAATTATCGCAGAAACTGGAAAGATTAATTATGGTGATATTCACTTGGGTCCAGGTTTTGAGGTGGCATTCCACGAAACTTCATTAACTAAAATGCTACTAACAAAAAAAGCAGTGGCATTACAAAATCTATCAGAGGAATTGAATAAAAGACCTCATAGTCCATCCCTTCGATTAATGGTGAAGGAAGGAATCCGATCCAATATGATTATTCCATTGATTTCAGGTGATACTGTATTTGGATTTCTGTTTTTTAGCTCTTTTCATCTAAATGCTTATGATGAAAAGGATTTGATTTTAGCGGTAAAAATAGCCAGAGAAATGAGTACCATCATAGATAAAACTTATTTAACTAAATCAATGCTACATAATATTACATTAACCTTCGCAGATTTAGTAGAAAAAAAAGATCTTGAAACTGGAAATCACATAAATCGTATGACAAGCTATTGTCGGATTATAGCGGAAGGATTACAAACCAATGGAGACCAGGATTATTGCACCTATCCCAAATTTATTCATGAACTTGAAATGTATGCACCATTACATGATATCGGAAAGATTGGTGTGCCAGATTGTGTCTTAACAAAGCCGGGTAAGCTCACTGAAGATGAATGGACAGTGATGAAACAGCATACAAGTATCGGCGCTGAAATATTAACTAAATTAGAAGACAGCCTGCGGATCTTTAAAAAGGACTTCTTTAAGGTTGCCATTGATGTTTCACACTATCATCATGAGAAATGGGATGGGAGTGGGTATCCAAAAGGACTGAAAGGAAAAGAAATTCCCTTGGCAGCACGGATTGCTGCAATCGCAGATGTTTTTGATGCCCTATCATCTAAAAGACCCTATAAGCGGGCCTTTAGCTTTCAAGAGTCACTAGAGATTATTGAAGAGGGAGCAGGAAAGCACTTTGACCCGATCTTGGTTGAAGCTTTTATGACTTGCCTACCACAAATAAAAGAGGTATATGAAAATAAAAGAGACTTTGAAGAAGAATTAATGGTTCATAGTGGAAACTAACATAGAAGGATAAATATTTGTATATCAAGAGGTAGGGCTCAGTGCTCTACTTCTTTTTGATTTATCATTGATTGGTTTTACAATATAATCTCTTGTAGTGACGAATAGGAAGATTTAACCATAAAACCAATGGATAATTAGCACCAATTAATTGAATAAATGTATTTAATTACAACAACAAAGAGGAAATGATAAATATGTGTAGAAATTATGATTTATATAATGAAGAACATTCATTCATATTTGTGTGTGATAGAGTCATGATGTTTATCTATGCCAGTCTTAATTAGGGAGGTATTTATGAATGGGATAGGGAATAAAGTTTGCAAGAGTGATAAGAAAGCAAGAAATAATACGAATAAGAAACTGAAATTCATAAGGCATTTTTCAAATGATAAGAAAGTAGCTTTGAAGATTACAAGTATATACGTCTTAATATCTTTCCTTTATGTCTTTTTATCTGATAAGGTGATTAGATTATTGATTAAAGATTTAAAAACAATTACCCGTTACCTAACAATCAAAGGAAGCTTTTTTATCATTTTCACTGCCTCTCTAATGTACTTTCTCATCTATAAAAACATAAAGCGTGTTAGAACACTACAAGAGGAAGTACTTTCCTATGGAGATAGATATAAGCTTGTATTAAACAATACGACTGATGGGTTTTGGGATTATAATCTACTGACAAATGAAGTGGTATTACCATTGAAATGGAAAAATAGCTTAGGGTATGAGGATGATGAAATACCAAATACTGTTGATGCATGGAAAAATTTTATCCATCCTGAGGACTTTAATTGGGTTACACAAACGCTTTATGATTATATTAACGGAAAAATCCCTCGATATAATATAGAATATCGTATGATTAAGAGGGATGGAGGAATCATATGGATTCAAGATAAGGGGCAAGCCATTTGGGGAGCGGATGGAAAAGCCATTCAGATCTGTGGAACCCATACGGACATTACTTTTAGGAAGGAATCAGAAGAAATAAAGTCAAAGATAATGGATGAAAAGCAGCAGTTATTGGTAAGAGCCCTAGAGCAAGAAAAGCTGCAGGCTGAATTTTTTTCTAATATATCTCATGAATTTAAAACACCCTTAAATGTAATACTGGGCACAGTTCAACTAGTAGAGCATTATAATAGAAGTAATTTAAGTGAACTAGAGCCTAGACAATTAAATAAATGCATTCACATAATGAAACAAAATTGTTATCGTCTGCTTAGGCTGATCAATAACTTAATTGATATTACGAAACTGGATTTTGATTCTTTCAGTATAAAATATAAGAACTATAATGTGATACATATTCTTGAGGAAATCACACAATCTACTGTGGCTCTAGCAGAAATCAAAGGAATATCCATCACATTTGATACGGATGTGGAGGAAAAAATTATAGCCTGTGATATTAATATACTTGAAAGAATTATGCTGAATTTAATTTCTAATGCCATTAAGTATTCAGAAGTGGGAAGTGATATCAATGTAATGGTGTGTGGACAAGAGGAAAGTCTCTTAATCTCAGTAAAGGATACGGGGATGGGCATACCTGAAAACCAATTGAGTGCTATATTTGATCGGTTCGTACAAATTGATGATTCCCTTCCAAAGAAGACTGAAGGAAGTGGTATTGGTCTATCTCTAGTAAAGGAATTTGTAGAAAAACTTAATGGGGAAATATCTGTGAAGAGTAAAGTGGACTATGGTAGTGAATTTGTAATTAAACTTCCAGTTGAAGTTTTAGTGGAAGAGAGCATTGAACTGAATAGTCATGACTATGGCAAAAATCTTATTGAAAAGATTAATATCGAGCTTTCGGATATATATTTTTCACAGTGAGGAATATAAAATAAAAGTTGCGGGACCCCCCACAACTTTTACTTAAGTGCGCCATGAGTCGGTGCGATAGCATCAGACGAATTTTTAAGCACTTGAGATTTAAAACAACGCCTGTTTTAAATATAAGTGCGCTATGAGTCGGTGCGATAGCATCAGACGAATTTATTTAAGCACTTGAGATTTAAAACAACGCTCGTTTTAAATATAAGTGCGCTATGAGTCGGTGCGATAGCATCAGACGAATTTTATTGTCTTCCCTTTAAGAATCGATATTCAAGCCAAACAATGAGTTGGTACATGATTGCAGTTGCAATCGCCAATATAATCACACCTGCCATGACGATATCTAACCTAAATACTTGCCCTCCATATACGATTAAGTATCCTAAGCCAGCTTTAGAAACAAGGAACTCTCCGACGATAACACCGACCCAGGTCATACCGATGTTAATTTTCATGGTGTTAATCATTGTGGGAATACTTGCTGGAAAAATCACTTTTTGAAAAATTTGAAGCTTTGTTGCACCAAAGGTCTGTAGCATTTTAACCTTTTCCTCATCAACTTCTTTGTAGCCGTTATAAGTAGATAAAATCGTGACCACTAGAGAGATCATTAAGGCTGTGACAATAATCCCACGCATGCCAGCTCCTGCCCAAATGATAATGATGGGTCCAAGGGCGATTTTAGGCAATGCATGTAAAACGACTAGATAAGGGTCTAATACCCTAGCTACAAATTCAGACCACCAAAGGGCTGTGGCCAGGACTGTACCCAGGAGTGTACCAATGACAAAGGCGATGACGGCCTCTGTTACGGATACTGCCGTATGCTTAAATATAGATCCATCCTGAACAAGCCTTGTAATCAATGCAAAAATCGCTGATGGTTTACTGGTAAAGAATGGATCGATCCATCTCAAGGTAACCACCAACTCCCAAAGCAAAATAAATCCAACTAATAGGGCAACCTGTGAGAGTTTAATGTTTCTTTGGTATCTTTTAACTGAAGAAAGATAGGTTAGATGGCTTGGGGAGTAGGTTTGATCCTCTAAATCTTTACTTAACATAGACATCCAACTCCTTCCATATTTTATTGAAGTAATGCCTAAACTCAGGAGCCTCACGGCACTTCAAAGGAGTCTTTTCACCCTCACCACAGGTCAAATGAATATCGTGAATGTTCTTAATGTATGAGGGGCGATTGGAAAGAACAATAACCCGATCTGCCATGGAGATAGCTTCTGCTATGTACACATAAAAGCAAATAATTCTATCAAAATTCCAGATGAATAAGTGAAAGTAGGGGCACATGTGATACTACCCTTACTTATTTTATTGAGACATTGAACAATTTTTAATTTGATAAAATTCATGGAAGTATATATGAAGTTAAAATGGAACATTTACTGAGAAGATATTAAATCATTTAGAGAATCAATGATTAACTTAAATAAAATGTAGTCTTTATTGTTTATTTAGAGGTTTTTAGTTAATACTGGAGAATTATAAAATAGTTAAATTAAAAAAATATCTAAAAGATGGCGTGGGACGGATACTAAAAGATTCTGCTCTTATTCATAAATTAGCTACTGTGCAAGTTCTTCAAAGCAATATAATGACCCAAAGAGTCCAGAGTCTAAAGGGAAGGTGATGAAATGTATAATTTAGAAAAAATGAGGAGAAAGAAAATATACGAAATCATATCAACTGTAAAAATACTGTCTATATTATGTTGTTGTATGGTGATTTTCAGTATCTATGACGATGGAAAGGAAATCGGTATAGTTTCTAAAGTATATGAATTAGATTTGATTATATTAGGTTTAATTGGTATCATCATTCTTATACTTGTTTATCCCATATGGGTATTGTTATCTAAAGAAACTGAGGATAGGAGCATCGTAGGATTCAAGGGTAATTTGGAGATGGGTGGCTTCTTTCTTTTACTTGCTATTTTAACGCTTCTATCTGGTGGTCACACCAGTAATTACAAATTTTTATTTCTATTTATTATTATTATTTCCACCCTTCAGTATGGTAAGAAATATGGGGTTAATATTGCGTTATTATCATCTTTATTTATACTAGTTGTAGATTTGCTTTCCATGTCCTCCCTTGAGAGCAACACTTACTTTCAAATAGATATTGTATTATCTGCAGTATTTTTATTAACCGCCTGGTTATTAGGTGACTACGTACATATTGAAAAGGATTATGCGCAAAAAATGATTCTCTACTTCAATGAAAGAGAGGTAGCTGAAAAAGAGTTAGTAGCAACTTTAGAATTGGATAAAATAAAAAATGAGTTTTTTGGAAATATTTCTCATGAATTAAAAACACCAGTAAACGTTATCTTTGGAACGGTTCAATTGCTTGATGTACAGGCTAAAGAAGGGAATGTTTGTAACGATAAATATTTAAAAATAATGAAACAAAACTGTTATAGACTAATCAGATTGGTAAATAATTTGGTTGATACGACTAAATTAGATTCAGGGTTTTATGATTTGAATCTTCAAAATGTTAATGTTGTTAATGTCGTAGAAAGCATTACCCTATCAGTAGCCCAATACGTTGAAGGTAAAGGATTGACCCTAGAATTTGACACAGATGTAGAGGAGAAAGTATTAGCCTGTGATTCGGAAAAAATTGAAAGAATTATGTTAAACCTATTATCTAATGCGGTGAAGTTTACAGATATAGGTGGGAAAATTATTGTGAATATGACTGACAAAGGGAGTCATATTATCATTAGTGTTAAAGATACAGGGATCGGTATATCACCCAAAGACTTGAAAGTGATATTTCAGCGGTTCAAGCAGGTGGATAAGTCTTTGACTCGAAATTCTGAGGGTAGTGGCATAGGGCTATCTTTAGTTAAATCACTTGTTGAGATGCATGGTGGACGAGTCTATACTGAAAGTCAACTTGGGAAAGGTAGTAACTTCATTATTGAATTACCAGTAAAAATGGTGGATACTGAAGAAAATAATTACAAGGGTATATTTGAGAGAGGTGAATCCAGCGAAATAGAAAGAATAAAGGTAGAGTTTTCAGACATTTATCTTTAGCAACCTGTAGAGTAAAAGATTGATATGCTCTCCTTTATATAGACAGATCAAATAATAAAAAACTGTCACTGGAAGAGGAGTGTTTTAGTATAAAAAAAGCTGTGGATGACTTTCGTGAACGATTGAGTAATAAAATGTTAATAATAATTTCAATATGAGTAAAATAAAAACAGTGGATGTTATCGATGAAATAGATAGTAGCCACTGTTTTTTAAAATTATTTTTTGATAAGAATTTTTGATACCTCTGCAATATACATTGTATGATAATCTTTTTCTGGATAAGACTCTGCATCTACCGTAGAGTCAATAAAACATTGAGATTCATATTTTTGAGCGTATAGTTTTTTACATATAATCACTAAATTTGCATTTGTAAAGTAGGGTGTTTCACCAGAGTATTCAATTGATAGATTTAACTTTGAAATTTTATCTTCATCTCTACCTGAGACAGTGCCGAGATAACTTAATTGTTCTTTAAAATCTTTATCAAAAAAAGTAAGTGAAAAAGTATCGGCAGCATCGACAAAACCTTTAGTATAACGCTGAGGTCTAATCACGATAAAAGCAACATTCTTGTTCCACATCACACCAAATCCACCCCAGGATGCTGTCATTGTATTGACTTGACCATCTTTTTCAGCGGTAATGAGCATCCAATCGTTGCCAACGATTCTGAAAGGACTTTTATCAAGTTGTTGTGGCATAATTTCATGAAAACTTTTCATAAAATCTCCTCCTCAAATTGAATCTGATTTATTATAAGTAATAGATATGTATATTATAATACAAACAGCTCGTATAACAAAATCACTACTTTAGGTAAGGGGTAAATAATTATACTTTGTATTGAAGAGAAAATTTAAATCTTAGATAGACTCAGTTTAAATTGAACATCGATGAGTAGTGGTTTTAGTATATCCATTGTAGGTGATTATAAAAAAACGCATTTCTATTATTAAACTGCTAGAAAATTCTTTATTGACCATTTTATGCAAAAAAAAAAGAAGGGATTTCATATGAAATGTCGAAAATTAACTTTATTATACTAAGACTTATATTACTAAGAAAAGTACATAAAGAGAGAGGATGACATAAGCATGCTGAAATTACCAATAATATCATTATTTTTGAGAACAATCCCTGAGGGAATTATATTAGTTTTAGTAGGTTATATGATTTTAAATAAACCTCTAGAAAAGCAAAAAATATGTATAACGGGGGTAATTTTAGGAATAAGCACATACTTTGTAAGAATGCTTCCGATTAATTTTGGTATACATATGATATTGATTTTGTTTGTCTATATGTTTTTATTACATAAGATAAATATTATGAATTTTTACAAGGCTGTCACAGCCGGTATTGTTAGTTTTATTTTTATTGCTATTTCTGAATGGATTATGCTTGTCTTCTATATAGGTGTATTGGGTATGTCTACTGAAAAAGTATTAGATCAATCCTTATCAAGTATACTATTAGGTTTACCATCTTTAGTATTGCTATTTTGCATGGGAATGCTAGTACAAAAAATTATAAATATTAATGCTAGAAAAAGCAAGGTACATTAGCATGTGGAATATACAGAATGCCTCAAATTATTTAGCAGCTAAAATTGCTTTAATTCTAAAATTTGATGAGGACTTTGAAGAAGTGTTGGCATATGGTGCCTTTGTTATACTGCACACATTTTGGTCTATCGTTTTCACTCTAATATTTGGATTCATATTTAAAGTGCCAATGGAAGCAGTGATTATTTCCTTTGCAGCTTCTATTCTGCGAAAAAATTCTGGTGGAGTCCATGCAAGTACCCCGAATCGTTGTATAGCGATTGCAACAACTGTTTTTGTCATTATAGCTCTATTCATTAATCAGCTTGTTAGCTTGAGTATGGTAGTAAGCATCGTATATTGTAGTAGTGGTTTCGCTTTTTCATATTATATTGTATATAAGAAAGCACCGAAGGATACACCAAACAAACCAATAACAGAAGAAGCAATGAAAAATCATCTGCGGAGCAAAGCTATAAAAACGATTCATATATTTTTGTTACTAAGTATCATATTGCTGTTTATGTATTCTAAAGGTAAACATGAGTATTTATTAAAGATTATGCTTTCTCTGGTATCAGGTGTTTTATGGCAGTCTATTACATTAACTAATCTTGGAAGTCTAATAGTATCTAATTTAGATAGTTTATTAGAAAAAATAGCTTGTTTAGTAGGAGGTGAAAAATAATGAATAAAAGAGTACTTATGCTACTAGCTGGATTTGCAACTACTGTTTTAACTCTTGCGGCTAACACGATAACAACATCTGCATGTGCATGGGGAGTTTATCAACCTAAGGAACCCAAATTGTTGCGTAAATAGGTATGAGAGGTCTGAAATAGACCTCTTCCTATTTGTACTAGTGTATATCCATTATTGAACAGGATAAAGATCGTTTTAATAAGGGATAAACAACAAGCCCAAGAATCATGCTCTTGGGCTTGTTGTTGTTTTAAATAGTCAATATAATCATTATTGAATAATCTTTGGTGCCTCATAATTGACATCGAAGGTATCAACGGTTACCCTCTGCATTTTCTGATCTTCAACTGGTTTATCCTGGGTGCCGGTCTTAGAGTGGACAATTTCATCCACTACATCCATTCCTGTTACAACTTGACCAAAGCCTGCATAATCACCATCTAAGTGAGAAGCTTTTTCTGTCATAATAAAAAACTGTGAACCTGCAGAATTAGGATCCTGTGATCGTGCCATGGAAATCACGCCTCTTTCATGTAATAAATTGTTTTCAAATTGATTAGAAAGAAATTCACCTTCAATGGCATACCCTGGCCCGCCTGATCCGTTCCCATTAGGATCTCCCCCTTGAATCATAAAACCTGGGATGACTCTGTGGAATATGAGCCCATCATAGTGGCCATTTTCTATTAGAGAAACGAAATTCTTAACTGTATTTGGAGCTACTTCAGGATATAATTCTATTTCGATGATGCCTCCAGTTTCCATTTCTATCGTAACAAGGGGTTTTGCTTGTCCCTCAAAATTTTCAACTTCTTCTGCATCTCCAACAAGTTCAACATTTTCAACATCTTCATTGTCATCAATATCAATCGGAGTTGCATTGGTACATGCTGTTATACTCAGTAGCGCTCCAACTAATAATAAAATACATGATACTTTGAGTGCCTTGGATTTGGATATTAATTTCATATTTAGCCACGTCTCCTTCTAGTATGTTTATTGGTCATAATCGTAATGACCAATAAGACCATTGTACAATTATTGTTGCGTATAGGCAAGATAAAAAATTTATAATGAATATACAAAATCCATTTAATCAGAATAAGTAGATTCCTTATTTTGCGTTCTATCCTTTTTGAAAAAACTAATCAGTAATAGCAAAAGAGGGAATAGGATTTGAAAGGGTACGGAATAAAGAGGCCATATATCAATGGCCCAAGAAAGCATCTCGGATGCACTGTCATAGATCCATATAGATAATCCCA
This sequence comes from Alkaliphilus metalliredigens QYMF, assembly GCF_000016985.1. Classification (NCBI taxonomy): domain Bacteria; kingdom Bacillati; phylum Bacillota; class Clostridia; order Peptostreptococcales; family Natronincolaceae; genus Alkaliphilus; species Alkaliphilus metalliredigens. The sequence continues at coordinate 1,333,530 of NC_009633.1, forward strand.
TTAGGATAATCCCTACTGGATAAACAAACAAACGATGGTTATTTGAATTTGTTAACTGGGAGATACCAATCGTAGTCCCTAAATAGCAGACAGACAGTTTTGTCCATGAACTGATAAAAAACATAATCCCGATAACAGCATCAAAATCAACAAATGCAACATGCTTAGCCACTAGATGAGGAGCAAATATTTTTCTTTCAATACCCCGAGGCCCTAGTATCGTGATGTCTCTAATTAAGGTGATAAATAGAATCAATCCGACTATCAGAAAAGCTGATAAATATGTTTTTTTTAGTTGTGTAGGCTTATTTAAATAGGGGATAATCATTAGAAACACCACAGTTTCTCCAAAGGGGAAAGTAAGGGTAGAAAAAGCTGCTCTTAAAACTGGGGGAAATCCCTCTTGCAAAATGGGACGTAGTAATGACAAATCCACTTCAGTTATTAAAGATAAAGTTAAAATCAATTGAAACAAAAATATCAAAGGAACCACTAATTCTGCAGTACGAGAGGTTACTTCCAAACCACTTTTCGTTGCATAGAGAGAGATGATAAGCAGAAGAAAGATTGGAAACCATAAGGGCGTTTCAGTCATATGTGCAATGACAACATACTCTCCAAAGTTTCTCAATATAAGGGCTCCTAAATGGATAAAGTACCAAATGTATAGGATTGAAAGTGCGCTTCCTAAAAAATTTCCTAATAATATTTTATTGATTTCAACCAATGTCTTTTGTGGGAATTTTTTAGAAAGCAGCACATAACAAGCAAATAGTAGAATGCCACCTGACCAGCTTAATAAAAAAGCAATCCAAGCATTCTGCTCAGCGTGAAATCCAGACACGATAAATACTGTGGTACCAAATAGAAAACCCATTAAAAGAATAGTAAGTTGTATAGGAGATATCTGCACTTGCTTTGTCATTTGTCTCTACCTCTCTGTTATAAAGTTGATCAGGTCTTCGATTACCACGACAGGAGAATCAATAGGGAGGTCCATCAGAATAATATAGATTGTGATAATACCTATGGTGACTAAGCTATAGTAAGTAATCAACGTACGCTTTTGTTTGGACTGCAACAAAAATGGTAAATCAAATAGGGTTAATAAAAGAATCAACAATGTGATGATTATAAAAGGAAAAATGATAATTACCTCCTACCTAGGCACGGAAGGTGCCGATATAAGCCCAGTACTCCGAATTTTTGTCTCAACATTAATCTCAACAGAGGCATTTGAAAATGCTTCATTCCAATCCGCTTCAATTTCCTTATAAAGCTTAGGATACTTATGGTGAACAAGCTGTCCAAATCTAAACAAATCAACCTGAAGTTCTTTTTGAGCTTTAAAGAAGGCAGCTCCTATTTCACTACGAATTAATTTGTTTTTTTCTTCTTCCAATTGACTTAATGCCTCTGGGGTAGATAAATCCTTTGTTACTTGCTGCTCTCCTATATTCCCCTCTTCCTGAATATTGACAACCAAGACAAGCTTGTTATCCACCAATTTTACATCCATTTCCGATATGATATGAAGGATCTCCATGGACAAAAGTTTGTTTTTATCACCAGGAGAGGGAATGACTAAAATACCACCCTCTATTTCGCCTTTTATCCAGAGGTATCCTCTGGTTTCTGTTGGATTTAAATAATCGATAGATTGGTCTCCATCAAAAGCAATGAGACCCTCTATAGCAAGATCCTTAATTAATTCTGGTTTATCAGAGGTGCCACTTCCAATCGTACCTAAAACCAGTTCGCAACCAGGACAATTTAATTCATCGATAAAATCATGTAAAGTAAGAATTCTGGTATTTGCCACATTGACACTATTTTCGATAATGGAGGTGATGTGTATGGCTGGAATCGGATCTGCAATACTTTTAGTTTGTAAAACATCCTGAGCTGAGATTCCTTTAGAGGTCATAACCAAGGTTTCGCCACGGGTTTCGTGATCTCGTTCGAAGAAATCGATCACATCGTAAATGCCAGCCCTTGTTAAAGACTCCCCTAGGACAAGTACTTGGGTATGCCCAATAAAAATCCTACCATTAGCGATAGAACCCAACCGTCTCATGGCCTCAAAAACAGTACGACCAGTTGCGGTATAGACAAGGGTGGCATTTTCTTCTGCCAGATCATGTCTCAGTAAACGAGGGAGCACAATCTGGGCAGACACTTCAAATAAATCATTGTCCAATTGATCGACGCCAATCGCAACAGCGATGCTAATTTCATCCAGCTCTATACGATTCCAACAGCCGGTCATTATCATGCCAAAGGAAATGATAATGAGTAATAGAGTGCATTTTTTCATAAACTTCACCAATCCTTTGAATATTTTAGATTAAAAAATCATTTCTTATGTTGTTGAAACAATGATTTTTTATCTTTGAAAATGACCCATAGAGGAAGTCGGGCATAGGTATCAGTTAAGTGGGATAAGGATATAGGTGCTAATGGAGATAAATAATTTATGCCAAAGGATTTTAAATTGCACATATAAATCACAAGTATCATGACGGCAAAGGCCAGGCCATAAAAGCCTAAGAAGTTCGCTGTCACCAATAAAAACAGACGAATAAATGTGTTGGTTTCATCTAAAGAAGGCACAATAAAACCTGAAATAGCTGTCAGTGCTACTACGATTACCATCAGAGGACTTGTAATATTAGCTTCTACCGCTGCTTGTCCTAAAACCACAGCACCAACAATGCTGACAGCCTGACCAATAGGCTTGGGCATTCTAATACCGGCCTCTTTAATAAGTTCAAAAATAATAATCATCAGTAAAGCCTCAATAAAGGATGAAAACGGAAGCCCCTCCCTTGAAGCTGCCATGGAAATAAAAAGCTCAAAGGGGATAAACTCATGATGAAAGCTTTGAGCAGCCACGTAGACAGCGGGTAATGTGGTTGTAATAAACAATGCAAGCAGTCGCAGTGCTCTGATTGTAAAGGAAAATACATTTCGTCTATAATAATCTGCACCAGACTGAATTTGTTCTATAAACAATTGTGGTGCTGTCAGTACAAAGGGACTACCATCGCATAATATGGCAATTCTGCCCTCTAAAATTTTTCCCAAAACGATATCAGGTTTTTCTGTAGATCCTACCAATGGAAAAAGGGAAAGTGGACTGTCCTCAATATACTGTTCTATATACGCAGAATCAAGAACTGCATCTATGTCAATTCTGGCAATACGGCGCCTCATTTCTTTAAGCATTTCCTCGTCAGCTTTTCCTGAAATATAACAGATGTTTATTTCTGTCCGAGAATAACGACCCACAAACATGGATTCAAACCTTAATTTAGGACTCTTGAATTTTCTCCGGAGAAGGGCGATGTTTGTTTGTAAATCCTCCACAAAGCCTTCCCTGGGTCCTCTTATTACGGTATCTGTTTGGGGCTCTTCTACTGGGCGAATAGCCCAACCCTTTGCATCGATCACAATGGCTTGACTGGTGTCTTCAATAAAAACAAGGGCATTGCCTTCGAATAAGTATTCCATCGCCACATTCATGGAGTCGATCGTGAAGGAATTGGCGGCTGTGATGATTTCTTTTAATAGATTGGAGGAGATATCTTCATCAACTTTCTCTCCTGCACTTTCTTTAATCTTTTTGCTCATCAATGGTCTTAGTACATGAAATTCAACGGAGGCGGTGTCGGCCATACCATCTATGTATACCATCAAGGCTTCGGTATGATTGTGATGGATAACAAATGGTTTGATGATTACACCGCCAGTTTCGTGGCCTATTTTCTCTATATGTCTTCGAATGACATTGATATCTGAAGGGATTTTCTCCATCACTTTGTCTACCTTAGGCTTAGGGTAGGGAGCATTCTGTGGACTATACTTCATATATTTAATAAAATTCATGATTTTTCGAAACATGGACATCCCTCCATTTTGATTGTATATAGGTTGAAATAGAAAATGTCATTAAGTTATGGTTTCCCAAAACATGAAAAATATGAGAAGAATAGGATAAAAATGTTGCGAAGGCTAATAAGCAGTGATTTAGTATGTTAACGCGTTCTTATCCAATAGAACGATCTCTAATTGACCCCCATCCCATGTAATATGATCCACCACTTGTTTTAACAATTTTTTCTTTTCAAGGAAGCTGAGTTGGTCTGTATGAGCAGAGAAATTGTTGATGAGATTTAATAAAGAGTCAATATCTGTTTGCTTCTTACTAACTGCTACTTCATCGTCTTTTACTTTTTGAATCTTAAACTGATTTTCAGTGATTTTCAGATCTAACTCTTTAATTTGTTGGATAATATATTTTGTTACAGTATCATCCGTAGTTGTTGAAAGCTTTAGTGTTAGGTTGTAGATGGATTTCTGACTTTGCTTTAGTTCTTTTTTTAGATCTACTTCTTTAAAGTGATTAAATGACGTGAAATCATTAATGTTACCCTTTAATTGCCTGAGATGATGATAGAACTCGTGTTTTTCATAGCCTATATTCTTAATTTTATCAATCACATATTGATCTGCTCGCTTTCCATTAAGATTTTCTACGCAACATTTACTACCTTTAGATCTTTCTTTTAATAGACAACGATAATAATGATAGGTACCACTTTTTCTTCGATAGACAATTACCCTCATTCTAGACCCGCAGTGGCCACATCGTAAAACCTCTGCTAATAAGCCTACTTTTCCTGTAGCAGATCGGGGGGCTTTTTTACTATTGTATTGCAAAAGTTCTTGAGTTCTAATCCAGTCTTGTGAAGAGATTACTCCGGGGTGCCGACCCACTGCAATGATCCACTCTGAAACATCCTTCTTAAGGATTCGGTTATTTTTTTCATTATATTTATTAAATACCATCAAGCCATGCCTATCATTAAATTCATCGGGAGAATGAGTAATATCCGCTCCTTGATCCTTAAAATACCTGTAGATCAACTTATCTGCTATGGTATAAACTGGATTAGTCAAAATGATCTTCAGGATACTTTTGTCGAAGTCTTTACCATTCTTAGTTTTGATGTTATTTTCTAAGGTCCAACTTTCTAACTGAGTAAGTGACGATAATCCAAGATATTTATGATAGAGTTCTCTGACTATTTTCAATTCATCTGGAATAGGGGAAAGTGCATACATTTTTTTCTCACTGCCATTGTGATCATAATAGGCAAGGGGGTGACTGGTATAACCCATGGGGGTATTGCCCCCTAACCATCGACCTGTTCTAGCCAGCTGATACATATTATCTTTGATTCTTTCGGCAATGGTTTCTCTTTCTAAATGAGAAAAAACCGAAGTGATATACATCATGGCGCGACCCATAGGCGTTGAAGTATCAAACTGCTCCCGGATGGAAACAAAATCTACATTATATTTTTCGAGCAATTCCATGAGTCTAGAAAAATCAGATATATTTCTACTGACCCGGTCAAGACGATAACAGATAAGGAGTTTAATTTTGCGGTTTTTAATGTCTTTCATCAAGGACTTAAACATTGGACGGTCAACATCTCCCCCTGAGTATCCCTCATCCTCGTATATGGAAAAATCACTGCTGCTAAAATGCTTTTCAGCATATTCTTGACAAAGCTCAATCTGATTTTGAATCGATTCTCCTTTGCCGGTGAATTTAGACTTACGTGAATAAATGGCTACAGTACACAATGATTTCACCCCTTTGCAATCTTTTTTAAAATACTCATATGAGAAGATACAAGTCATGATATATATATGAGTAGAGAATGATCATTATGAGATCTGGATTGGTGGGTAATGCTTTGAATGATAGAAGAACGAAGGAATAGGACAAATTATTCCTCCAGTATCATTGATAATAGGGGGAGATGAAATGGGAAAGAAAAAAATGGAAGTAATTATGAATGTTCAGGATGTTAAGATAATAGAAAAGTGTATGGGAAAAGCACTGGCCCAATTAATCAGTGATAGAATAAAGGAAGAGCCCGCTGAAAACAGAAAGTTTATATATGAAACAATTTTGAATACGGGTAAGAAATTTACAAAAATCAGTAAAATGTAGGAAGGGGTAGCTACTCACTAAGTATATAGGTACAGGGAGTTTAATGAAGCTACTGGAGTTTCTGCAAGCTTGGTATTGGAAAGGATAGATAACACGTGTTCCATGGATAATCTTCTAAATTAATTAAGATATTATTGTCTGAGAAGCCTCAAATTAATGAGTAATAAAAGTAAACAACAATATTGACATACTAGTATACTAATGTTATAATGAGAACGATTACAGTACAAATACAAGGGGGAAGATGAATGAAAAAATTACTAGTACTATTATTAACGATTTTGTTGGCCGGAACTATTCTTGTAGGATGTTCGCAAGATAGCACATCTAATGAAGAGGGAGCGAAAACCTACTCTCTGAAATTGGGGAATGTACTTGCGGATGATGATCCAATTACACTTGGCATGAGAAAAATGGCGGAAAATGTAAAGGAACGTACAAATGGAGAAGTGGTTATTGATGTTTATCCTTCATCTCAATTAGGTGATACTGCTAATGTATTAGAGCAAGCTATAAGTGGATCTAATGTAGGTATTATTATTGACACAGGAATGTTGGCAGATTATGTACCAGAAATGGCAATCTATACAGCACCTTATATATTTGACAATGTTGATGAAGCTAGGGCATTTATTGAAACCGATGTTTTTGCAGGTTGGAATGAAGAACTAGAGGGTCATAACTTACGTAATTTAAGTGCTAACTGGTATCAGGGAGCAAGACACTTTTTAACAAACAAACCAGTAAATACACCTGAAGATTTAAACGGTGTTCGTGTTCGTACAATGGGATCCAGAGTAGCTCAAGAGTCTATGACAGCATTGGGCGCAACCCCTACATCACTTGCATGGAGTGAAGTATATTCAGGATTACAACAGGGAGTTATTGACTCTGCAGAAGCTCAACTTCCAGCTGTATATGGTTCATCATTGCATGAGGTTGTTGACTATATTTCTGAAACAGGACATTTCTATCTATATACAGGCCTTGTTATATCAGAGAGATGGTTCCAGACACTACCAGAAGAATATCAACAAATCGTTATCGAAGAATCAATTGCTAATGGTGACTATGCAACAGAATTAACCATTGAAAAAGAAGAAGAGTACAAGCAAGAGATGCAAGCAGCAGGAGTTGAATTTATTCAAGTTGACACAACTCCATTCAAAGAAGCAACAGAAAGTGTTTATGAATCAATGGGATGGATTGAATTAAAAGCAAGAATTGATGCAGAATTAGGTAGATAAAGGAACTACATAGGAAGGGCAGGGGCTGAAATAATCTGCTGCCCTTTTTATTGTAACTTTATCTTTATCTTAGGGTATAACCTCTACATCAAAGCCTAAAGTATATGGGATTTGTGATCAGAGGGGGGAGACTCCCAGCCTGATTCCTCGAGGTTTCAACTTGCTGAAATGAGTTTACTTGGAATGGAGGGTTAATGTGAAAAAGTTTAATGAAAAGGTCGGTCGAATAGAGACGATGATTGCTGTAGCAATGCTGGTTGCAATTGTTGTATTGGTTTTTGTATCAGCAATAACACGATTTTTTGGGAGTCCTATCATATGGAGTATTGACCTGGCACAATTATTATTTATATGGATTAGTATGCTAGGAGCAGATGCCGCACTAAAAAAGAAATCTCATATTGGAGTGGATTTAATAGTTAAAAAGCTTCCAACTAAATTTCAAAATACAGTTACTTTAGTAACATCCTTGTTAATTTTGGCATTTTTGTTCTTTATGTTATATCAAGGCAGTGTTTTATGCATTCAAAATTATTTAAGAAAATATGCTACTTTAAATATAAGTTATTCTTTTGGGACAGCAGCAGTTCCTATAGGAAGTGTCTTCATGATTTTGACAATGTTAGAGCAAATTATTGACTTAATAAAAAATTGGAGCAAACCTAGTGTGTCGAAGCTTATTTAAAAATTAACCTTAGTATTGAAAGGAGTTTATAGGTTATGGAACTTGTTGGTATTTTTTTCGTGGTTTTAATCTTATTGAATGTTCCCATCGGATTTACTATAGGGATTTCCAGTCTTGCATTCTTTTTCTTAAACACCAATGTTTCACTAATCACACCAGTGCAATCGATGGTTGCAAGTACGCAAAGCTTCCCTCTTTTAGCTGTTCCATTTTTTGTTTTAGCAGGTAATCTAATGAATGCCACAGGGATTACATCTAGATTAATTAAATTTTCAACTGTATTAACAGGACATATGAGAGGCGGATTGGCTCAGGTTTCAGTTGTACTTTCAACCCTAATGGGGGGAATCTCTGGTTCTGCAGTTGCAGATGCTGCTATGGAGGCTCGTATTCTTGGTCCAGAAATGGCCAAACGGGGATACCCAAAGGGATACGCAGCTGCTGTTATTGCCCTACCTAGTCTAATAACAGCAACGATACCACCGGGAGTGGGTTTGATTCTCTATGGTGTTACCGGAGGCGTATCGATTGGAAAGATGTTTGTTGGAGGTATTATACCAGGTTTTATTATGATGATAATATTGATGATTACAGCTGGTTTTATTGCCACAAAAAGGGATTATCCAGTAGAAAGAGAGACACCACCTTCAGGAAGAGAAGTATGGGAATCTTTAAAAGAATCAATTTGGGCGCTACTTTTCCCAGTAATTTTAATTGTTGGTATACGTTTTGGGGTATTTACAGCATCGGAAGCCGGTGCATTTGCGGTTATATATGCATTTGTGATAGGGAAGTTTGTGTATAAAGAGCTTAGTTGGCAAGGACTACTTGAAACATTAAAAATGACCATAGCTGATAATGGTGTTATTTTGTTTATCATCATGGCGTCGGGTATATTTGGATACGCCATTATATATGACAGAGTACCACAGAGTATGGCAACGTTGATTTTGGGAATTTCTGACAATAGCACTATTTTACTTTTAATAATACTAGCATTTGTATTTATTTGTGGAATGTTTATGGAAGCCACTGCCAATACATTGCTATTAACACCAATATTTTTACCGATTGTTATAAGTTTAGGAATAGACCCTGTACACTTTGGAATTATTTTCATGACAATCGTGACAATGGGAGGTATGACACCGCCTGTAGGGGCTGTTATGTATACAACCTGCTCCATATTAGACTGTCCAGTAGAAGATTATATCAAGGAATCAATGCCCTTTATTCTAGCAATTGTCATTCAGATCATTATTTTGATCGCTTTCCCAGGATTGGTTACATTCCTACCTAATTTAATATTTTGATAATTGAGATCGGTTTAGATTCAAAAGGCTAATTAAAATTAAAAAAGCTCAAGATGAAGGGGATGATAAAAATTTCTTTTATAAATAATGATTTCATGTTAGAAAATGAGATAGCAAGACATCTGTATCACACTTATGCTAAATCTTTACCTATTTTTGATTACCATTGCCACTTAAACACCCAGCATATAGCAGAAGATCATGAATTTGCGGACATAACGGAATTGTGGTTAGCTGGTGACCATTATAAATGGAGAGCCATGCGTGGAAATGGTGTTTCGGAGGAAAAGATTACAGGGAAAGCTAGCTCAGAAGAAAAATTTCAAGCTTGGGCAGAAACTGTTGAGTCGTGTGTAGGCAATCCATTATACCATTGGACTCATTTAGAACTAAAAGCGTACTTTGGCATCGATGAATTATTAAAGAGAAGTAACTGGAAAAGCATTTACGATAGAGCAAATAAAATAATAAAAGAAGAAGGATTAACTGTAAGAAAGTTGATTAAGCAGTCTAATGTAGATTTTATTTGTACAACTGATGATCCAATTGATTCTCTTGAGTTTCACGATGAAATAGCAAAGGATGAAGATTTTAAAGTTAAGGTAGTACCAACCTTTAGACCAGATGGAGCCTTTGGAATCGGAGAAGAAACGTTCATAGATTTTATTGACAAACTAGGAGACCTTACTTCACTACCTATTTCAAGTTATCAAGAAATGTTAGTTGGAATTGAAGCTCGTATTGATTACTTTGATAAAAAAGGAGCCCTTATTTCGGATCATGGATTAGAAAAATTAGTTTATATAGAATCCACAGATGAAGAAATAGAAAACATTTTTCAAAAAGCTTTAGGGAAAAAAGAAATGACAGAAGAAGATTATGGTAAGTTCATAACCCGCTTGCTAATTGACTTGGGAAAAATTTATTACCATAAAGATTGGATAATGCAGATTCACTTTGGTGCAATCCGTAATAATAATTCTAAAATGTATGAACTTGTTGGTGAAAATACTGGATTTGACTCTATTGTAGATCAGTCCAATGTTGCTTATGCTTTAAATCGTTTACTAGATGCGATGTCTCGAAAAAACTGTTTGCCTAAAACAGTGGTTTATAATTTGAATCCAGATTATAACCACATTGTAGCAAGTGCTGTATCTAATTTTCAAGATAATGAAGAGGGTATCAGGGGAAAGGTACAATTTGGTGCTGGCTGGTGGTTTAATGATACGGAACAAGGTATGCTGCGTCAGATGAGCACGCTTGCAGACCATGGATTATTGATGAATTTTGTCGGAATGCTTACAGATTCACGTAGTTTTATATCTTATCCTCGTCATGAGTATTTCCGTCGTATTTTATGTAATTATGTTGGTGTGCAAGTAGAAAACGGAAAATTTCCTAATGATGAAGAGCTATTAAAAAGGCTAATTGAAAATATTTGCTATTATAATGCAGTTAATTACTTTACCAAAAAATAAATAGTATAAGTTGAAATTTGAAGGGGTGATGTATTTGAAGATGATTTTACGCTGGTTTCCTGATGGAGATGATAGCGTGACATTAGAGCAGATTAAGCAGACACCAGGAGTATCAGGAGTTGCAACATGTTTGCCCAAGATACCTGTGGGGGATGTTTGGGAACTGGATGTTTTAGAAAAGTTGAAAAAAGAAATAAATGATGCTGGCTTGGAGATGGAAGTAATTGAAAGTGTAAATATCCACGAGGATATAAAGAAAGGACTTCCATCTAGAGATAAATATATAAATAATTATATAAAAACCATCGAAAATTTATCTAAAGTGGGTGTCAAGGTTTTATGTTATAATTTTATGCCTGTAATTGATTGGGCACGAAGTGATTTAGCCCATCGGATTGCAGATGGAAGCTCGGTTATGGCATATAGACATGATGAAGTGGTAGAAATGAATCCAGCTAGCATGGCGGAAGTGATGAAGAAAAAGGCCAGAGGTTATTCCTTGCCAGGCTGGGAGCCGGAAAGACTAAAACAAATGGCTATAGATATAGAAATTTACAAGAATATGTCTACTGAAGCATATTGGGAAAATATGAAATATTTCTTGGATGCAGTGATTCCATATGCTGAAAAATATGATGTTCAGATGGCTATTCACCCAGATGATCCACCGTGGCCTTTATATGGACTACCAAAGGTAATCAACAATGCAGATAATATCAGAAAGTTCCTTAGGTTGAATCCAAGTAGATATAACGGTTTGACTTTATGTACAGGAAGCTTAGGTGCCGATTCTAAAAATGATATCCCGGCAGTTATTCGTGAGTTTTCAGGAGAGGGCAGAATACATTTTGCACATATCAGAAATCTAAAACACCTTTCTGAAAAGGATTTTGATGAATCTGCACACTTAAGTGAATGTGGCGACTTGGATATGTTCGAGGTTGTAAAGGCATATCAGGATACTGATTTCGATGGCTATATAAGACCAGATCACGGTAGAATGATTTGGGGGGAAAAGGCCCGACCAGGTTATGGCTTGTATGACCGTGCCTTGGGTGCAAACTACATTTTAGGATTATGGGAAGCTATTGAAAAAATGAAAAAATAATAAATAATAAAACACTAGTTATACACCACCTGTTATACGTGGTGTATAGCTTTATCCAAAGAAAGGAAAGGTGATAAAATGTTAGAGTTGAAAGTAGAGAGTTTAAAGAACAGAGGAGCTTGGGAAGATAAAGGGGTAATACTTCCATCCTATGATTATAAAAAGATGATGGAAAAAACCATAGAGAATCCTACCTGGATCCATTTTGGTGCAGGGAATATATTCCGAGGCTTTATTGCGCAGTTACAACAGGAAATTTTAAATGAAAATCTTACTGACAGAGGTATTATTGCTGTTGAAACATTTGACTATGAAATCATAGATAAAATCTATACTCCATATGATAACTTGACTATGCTAGTCAGGTTGAATGCAGATGGCCGAATGGAAAATGAAGTGATTGCAAGTATCGCCGATTCGATTAAGGCAGATATGAATATTGAATTAGAAAAAAAGAAGCTAAAGGACATTTTCAAAAATGTCTCACTTCAGATGGTGAGTTTCACAATTACAGAAAAAGGATATGCCCTACAAAGTGTTAATAATGAGTTTATGCCGGTTGTTTTACAAGATTTTGAAGTAGGCCCTGATAAACCAAAGCATGCTATGAGCATTTTGACTTCTTTACTATATGAAAGATATCTTGTGGGTGAAGCTCCTCTAGCTGTAGTCAGTATGGATAATTGTAGTCATAATGGGGAGAAAATTCAGAATGCTGTGCTGACTATTGCTAAAGAGTGGAAGGAGAGGGGTTTTGTTGAAGAAAGATTTTTGTCTTATCTGAAGGATGAGCAAAAAATTGCTTACCCATGGAGTATGATTGATAAGATAACACCTAGGCCTTCGGAAGTTGTGAAAAACAATTTAGGGGAAATAGGTATTCAAGATATGGAACCTGTTATCACTTCAAAAAATACATTCATCGCACCATTTGTAAATGCAGAAATTCCTCAGTATCTGGTTATTGAAGATGCGTTTCCTAATGGCAGGCCGGCTTTAGAGGAAGCGGGTGTGTATTTTACAGATCGAGAAACTGTAAATAAGATAGAGACAATGAAGGTGACTACTTGTCTGAATCCACTTCACACTGCTCTTGCGGTTTACGGCTGCATTCTGGGTTATACCAGCATTTCAGCGGAAATGAAAGATCCACAGTTGAAGCTTTTGGTTGAGAAGATTGGTTATCAAGAGGGGATGCCGGTAGTCGTAGATCCGAAAATTATCAAACCTGAAGATTTTATCAAGGAAGTGATAGAAGAAAGGCTACCAAATCCTTATATACCAGATACCCCACAAAGAATTGCTACTGATACAAGTCAAAAGGTTGCCATCAGATTTGGAGAAACAATCAAGTCATATGTAGCAAGAGATGATTTGAATGCTGAAGAGCTTACTTTCATACCTTTGGCTATTGCTGGGTGGTTGAGATATCTTTTAGGTGTGGATGACTCCTTAAAAGAGATGCAGGTGAGTGCTGATCCGTTGCTTGATAATTTACAAAAAGTATTGCAAGGCATAAAAGTAGGTGAAAGAAAGTCTTATAGAGGTCAGGTGCGAGAGCTACTTGCCAACGAAAACATTTTTGGGTTAGATTTAATTAAGGCTGGCCTCGGGAATAAGATTGAAGGAATGTTTTTGGAGCTGATAGATGGTGAAAAAGCTGTTCGAGAAACACTAAAAAAATATCTTGTATAATTACGAAACAATACATTTATAGTTGTTATAGCATAGATAAAATGCAATAATAGTAGTAGACTATACGATAGTAAGGAGTGATGGGGATCTTATGCAGATAGCAGAGAGGTTAGCAAAAGAGACTACCCGAGATTATGCATTGCGCATTCTGAAATATAACATTATTATGTTGGAATTAAAACCTGGAAGTATTGTCAGTGAGAATGAGCTGGCCACTGAAATAGGTGTGTCTCGTACACCAGTACGAGAGGCTTTGATTGAATTAAGCAAAACACAAATTGTTGAAATTTATCCGCAAAAAGGCAGTGTTGTATCAAAAATACGCCATAATCTAATTGAAGAAGCGCGTTTTTTAAGACTTGTGCTTGAAAATGCCGTGGTAGAACTAGCGTGTGACTATGCCAGTGAAAGTGACCTGGAGATACTAAAAGAAAGTATAAAGTTGCAAGAGTTTTATACTGAGAACTATTCACCGGATAAGCTTTTAGAAGAGGACAATAAGTTTCACAAATATATTTTTGAGATATGCAACAAGGTACAAACATATTCTTTGATGGATAGTATGACTGCACATTTCGATCGAGTTAGAAACATGAGCCTGCATACTGTAAAAGACATTAAGATTGTGGAGGATCATAAAAAAATTGTGAGTGCTATTGAGAATAAAGACAAAGAAAAGGCCAAGGCATTCATGACAAAACATCTCTCCCGATATCAAATTGATAAAGATGAAATTATGGAAAAATATCCTGATTATTTTTAATTTTAAGTTCATAAAAGGTTGTATGGAAATAGAAAACGGTGTAAAAAAGTGGTCATTACATAGAAATAGCTTCTGCTATATCATGTGTCACCATAATAGCCGTTTTCTTTTCTTTTTTGATAATTCCTGCGATATCGTCACTAACAGCCAGACGACTTTGATAGTCTAAAGCTGAAAAGGGTTCATCTAATAGAAGTAACTCAGGTTCAATTGCTAAGGTTCGAATTAAGGCAACTCTCTGGCGCATACCACCGGAAAGTTGATTAGGGTAATGATTTTTAAATTCAGCCAAGCCATAGGTATCTAAGAGCTTCTCAACGCGATTTATGTTTTGTGCAGTTACTTTATTTTGGATTTCAAGACCGATCAATACATTCTCCATGATTGTTCGCCAACGAAAGAGGTGATCGCTTTGAAACATGTAACCTACACTTTTATTGGTGCTCTTGATTTGGTTTCCATTAATAAAGACTTCTCCTGAGCTAGGTTTCATAAGACCAGCTATAATAGACAGTATTGTAGACTTACCACAACCGCTGGGACCTACAATAATAACAATTTCACCACGATCCACATCAAAGGATAGCTTATCCAATGCCTTCGTTTCCTCGTCTAAGGTATGATAGGTCTTGGATACACCTCTAATTTCAACAAATTTTGTATCTCCCATATGTGTTCCTCCTCTTGAAACAAAATCAAGGCATAATAATCCATATGATATATTCTATGAAAAAGGCATGATTATGTGACAGTATACAGCTGATAGAGAAGGATTACCGTAAATTGATAACAAAAAAAGATGGCTAAATTAGCCATCTTTTTCTGGAAAGAAAAAAACTGCCCAAAGGGCAGTTATTTTACTATAATTTAGCTACGTTCTCAGCTTGAGGTCCTCTGTTTCCTTCAACTACGTTGAATTCAACTTTTTGTCCTTCTTCTAATGTTTTGAATCCGTCTCCAGTGATTGCTGAGAAATGTACGAATACGTCATCTCCACCTTCTACTTCGATAAATCCAAATCCTTTTTCTGAGTTAAACCATTTTACTGTACCTGTTTTCATTTTGAAACCTCCAAATAATTAATATGATTTGTTGCCATAGATGAATACAAAGAATTCACATATTACAAAGAGTACCAGTGGAGAAATATTTGATATCTGTTGCTTGATATCCTTTATAATATGTGAATCATGAACTCCTTCTATACAACTAAATATATTTTACCATCTTGATGGAATACTGTCAACAAAAATGATAAAATTTTCTTGAAAGAATTTTTTAATGGTTATTTAGTCATAAAACAAGGAGTGGGTTCATTGTCTAAAATCGAGTCTTTTAGTCCTATCATTGATGCAAACAGTCATATATTGATATTAGGGTCCATACCAAGTGTACAGTCATTACAGGAAGGTAAATACTATGGTAATCCTAGGAATCAGTTCTGGAAAATCATTTACGAGGTATTGGGACAACCTTTTCAGGAAGACTATGGGAAAAAAGTTCAATTTATTAAGGAACATGGGATTGCCATTTGGGATGTCATCGAATCCTGCCATCGGGAAGGAAGTCTAGACTCAAATATTAAAGAAGAGAGGCCAAATGATTTCAATACATTTTTAAAAAGTTATCCTAGGATAAAATATGTCTTATTTAATGGCACAAAGGCCCATGATACTTTCAGAAGAAAGGTCGGGTTTTCCTTTGAGGATAAGATATTTCACAAGCTTCCCTCTTCAAGTCCAGCCCATACCATGAAAATTGGGAACAAGATAGAAGAATGGAAAGTGTTACTAAAGTACACCCAAGGATAAGAGGAAAGAGTAAGCTGCTATTCATAGGATGGTAACTTTTCTGAATGAGGAGATGATCCTTTACCCCGAACGAATGTTCAGGTATAATGGCAGAAGAAGACAGCCAAGAAGACAGCCAAGAAGACAGCTCAAGGGGGGACAGATGTGCATATTATATTTGCAATACTTTGGTTTATTGCATTGCTCGGGGTGATCATTGGTGTCAACTATCCTGAAAAGGTGCTCTGGGGTTCAAAAACAAAAACTGAGGGTAAAGTCCTGAAAACCTATGGGATGGCATTGATCATATTTTTTCTTTTGTTTGGAATATCTCTAGAATATTTAGAGGGGATTAATGAACAAGGTGATTATGTTTTACAAGGGAACCTACACAACAAAGAGGATTCGGAAATAGGCGAAGATTATAGGGATTACGAAGAAGTTAAAGATAAAAAAATAAGTGAAGTGAAAGAGCCGGAGCAGGTAAAGCATCACGATGATGAATTGAATTTGTCAAATGAAGTATTAAAAATACATTTTATAGATGTGGGTCAAGGGGATGCGACATTGATCATGACACCGGCGGGGAAGACTATACTGGTAGATGCAGGAGATCGTAATCAAGGAGAGACGGTTGTATCTTATATAAAAGCACAAGGAATTGAAACCATCGATTTATTGATTGCAAGTCATCCCCATGCAGATCATATTGGTGGAATGGCTTCAGTGGTGCAAGTCTTTGAAATTGGAGAAGTATATATGCCTGAGGTGACGGCGAATACAAAAACATTTGAAACCTTACTATTGGCCATAAAAGAAAAAAATCTAAAGATCAAGAAAGCAAAGGCTGGGGTGGAATTTAACATTGACTCAAGCATAAGGGCATTATTGATCGCACCTCATAGTGAACATTATAGCAGTTTAAATGATTATTCGGCAGTTTTAAGAGTAGACCATGGAGAAAACAGCTTTTTAATTACAGGGGATGTTGAAGCGCAATCTGAAAATGAGATGCTTAAAAGTAAATATCCTCTTCAAGTAGATGTCCTGAGGGTCTCTCATCATGGGAGTAATAGTTCTACAATTCCAGCATTTTTAGAGGCAGTAGCGCCTACATATGGTGTGATTTCTGTAGGGGCAGAAAATAGATATGGACATCCGCACAAAGAGTTAATGGAAAGGCTAGGGGCATTCGGAATGACTGTGTATCGTACCGATGAGGCAGGAACAATTGTGGCGACATCAGATGGACGTGAGATTAGCTTTGATACAGTTCCTTCTATTCAAGGAGCAGGAAGACAACGTAACAGTGAATTGGGTGGAAACATAGATATTAAAGAGTGGCTTCTAGATGGAATCTTAAATAAGATATTTGATTAATCAATGGGGGTGAATCATATGAAAGTGATTATAGATCGTTTTGAAGGAAAATACGTTGTTGTGGAGCTTTTGGATCAAACAATGGTAGATATGCCTATTCAATTAGTTCCCTTAAATGCAAAAGAAGGGGATGTACTTGAAATAAAAGTAGATTCAGAAGAAACCAAAAGAAGAAAAGCAAGGATTACAAAGCTTATGGATGAACTATGGGATAAATAGCAAGGTTAAAAAGTACATTGTGATTAAATGATTAAAAAAACGTAGATAGGGAATGCTGAATATAAAATGAGACTTAATCTAGGGGGAGTCATCCATAATTATCCAACAATTTAAATGAGAAATTAGCACTATTTTGGAGGAAACTAGCAGGAAAACAAGAAAAAATGTTGAATAACTCATGATAGAAAACTATTTTGGAGGGTGTTTCAATATGCCAATATTTTTTAAGTTGAGTATCACGGTTTTTTTACTGGTTGGGATTCTAAAACCCCAAATAGCTTGGCAATTATCTGAGGAGTGGAAAATTAAGGGCCAAGAGCCTAGTGAAGGGTATTTGCTTATCACAAGGTTTATGTCTATTGGAGTACTGGCTGTCATATGGATCATACTGCCTAGTTGAAAAATGAATATAAGTGTATATATAAACAGGTAGTTTCGTTTGAAACTACCTGTTTTATCAATATTTTACTGCATATCGTCTCGATGCTCTACTAAATCTATGGCACCTAACACGACATGGGCCAATCCGAAACCAATTATACCAGCAGTAATCATTGGCGTCATCCTTTTACGCTTCATTACAGTTCCTGTGGCTGTTACAACAGTACCTAATACAGTTGGGATTAATCCTTCTTGAACTTTCATAAAAAGAACGCCTCCTTTTTTGTTAATGAAGTTCTCTAATAGTATCATACAATGAGTTGCTTTTTATCCATATCAGGCACAGTAAGATAATGTAAAAGATGGTTGCAAATGATTTAATAATACTTTAAATTGGTGTTCTGATTACCTTTAAAACAAATGGATAAATCTACAAAGGATATAAATGACTAAATTATGGTAAAAAAAGTGAATAAGAAGCTACTAAGGACAAAAATTGACGAAAGTGACTTTCGAGGATATACTTTCTCTAAAAGAAAAGCAATTAGGAGGTACAACAGATGAATTGGAAAATCATATCAATGATGGTTTTAATCATATTTTTTGCCACGGGTTTGATGGCATGTCAGCAACACAACGAGAGTACAGAGGAAGAAGAAACAGTTTTAATCATAGAGGAACCACAAGAAGGAGAATTACAAGTAGAAGAATTAGAAATAGAGGAAATCCAGATCATTGAAGGGTTGATTCAAGAGATGACATTAGAAGAAAAGATAGGTCAGTTGTTTATGCCAGCCTTTAGAAGTGATCATGAAGGACGACCTCTAAAGAAAATAAATGAATCGGTAAAAGAACAAATCAAACAGTATCATTTAGGTGGTATCATCTTATTTGCTGAAAACATTGAATCGATTGACCAGACAAAAAAATTGATCGATGACATGCAAAAAAACAGTCGCCTTCCTATGTTCATTGCAGTCGATGAGGAGGGAGGCAGAGTCACGCGATTGAATCATAGTCGATCTCAACTTCCTGCTACTCAACTTCCAGGAAATGAAGTGCTAGGAAAAACAAAGGATCCCACACTATCCTATGAGGTAGGGCGATTATTGGGAAGAGAGCTATTATCTCTTGGATTTAATATGAATCTAGCCCCGGTGGCAGATGTCAATACAAATGCCAAAAATCCCGTCATAGGAGACCGTTCCTTTAGTGATAATCCCCAAGAAGTAGGAATCATGGCAAGTGAGATGGCGAGAGGATTACAAAATGAAAATGTAAGTGCTGTATTCAAGCATTTTCCTGGACATGGAGATACTGAATTTGACACGCATCATCAAGCTGTTGTCATTAATCATGATTTGGAGCGGCTACAGTCGGTAGAATGGGTTCCCTTTCGGAAGGGAATCGAGGTGAGTGTTGATGCAATCATGACGGCCCATATACAAATGCCACAAATAACGGGAAATGATTTTCCCGCCACGCTGTCTAGCAAGATCATTACAGAAATCCTAAGGGAGGAAATGGGATATGAAGGGATGGTCATTACGGATGCTTTGGAAATGTCAGCTGTTTCCCAGCATTATACCTCGGCAGAAGCAGCAGTATTAGCCATTGAAGCAGGAGTGGATATTCTTTTGATGCCTAGGTCATTAGAGGAGGCCTATGGGGGGGTCCTTGAGGCAGTATCCCTTGGTTTGATCACTGAGGAAAGAATAGAGGAATCAGTTCGTAGGATTCTTCAAGTTAAGCTTAAAAGAGGTGTTTTAGAGGGATCCCAGACTAAAGAAGACCCATTTGAGGTGATTGGTTCTGCTTACCATGCAAAAATTGTGAAAGAAATAATGAATAAGCTAGGAAGATAGAAGATATGGTCCCATAAGGGAAGAATTTTATAGATAAGCCTGCTAATGTCTTGTGAGATTCGGTGAGAGTATGAGGAATATATATAGAGAGTATGAGGGAATTTGTGGGTAAAAATAGAATGTGATAGGCTATAGTAGGGTTGGAAAAACAAGAATCCCAAAAAAATTATAGGAGATGATTTTGTTTTGAGTAATTTGAATAGCGATGATGTTAGGCGGATGGTTAAAGAAGAGAATGTGAGGTTCATCCACCTGCAGTTTACGGACATTTTTGGAAAACTAAAAAATGTAGCCATCACACCACAACAATTGGATACAGCATTAGACAATGAAATTATGTTTGATGGATCTTCAATTGATGGTTTCACAGGTGTAGAAGAATCTGACATGTATTTAGCGCCAGACCCTTCGACTTTCGTTATTTTTCCTTGGGTTTCAAATGGTTTCGGAACGGTAGCAAGAATGATTTGTGATGTATATAAACCAGATGGAAGTCACTTTGAAGGATGTCCTCGTGGAATTTTAAAGAGAACATTAAGTGAGTTAAAAGAATACGGTTTTGATTACTTTGTAGGTCCAGAAGTGGAGTTCTTCTTATTTG
Organism: Alkaliphilus metalliredigens QYMF; assembly: GCF_000016985.1. Classification (NCBI taxonomy): domain Bacteria; kingdom Bacillati; phylum Bacillota; class Clostridia; order Peptostreptococcales; family Natronincolaceae; genus Alkaliphilus; species Alkaliphilus metalliredigens. The sequence goes on from NC_009633.1 coordinate 1,354,086, forward strand.
AAAGAGATGCAAATGGAAATCCTACTAGGGAAATTAATGATCATGCGGGATATTTCGATTTAGCCCCAACTGATGAAGGTGAGATTGCCCGTAGACATATGTGTCTAACACTTGAAGAGATGGGATTCTATATTGAAATGTCACACCATGAAGCCGCACCGGGACAGCATGAAATCGGATTTAGATATGATGATGCACTGACTACAGCAGACAATGTGTCAACATTTAAGCAGGTTGTTAAAACCATTGCAAAAGAACATAAATTACATGCCACATTTATGCCTAAGCCCTTAACGGGAAAACATGGGACCTGTATGCATTTAAACCAATCCCTATATAAAGATGGTAAAAATGCCTTTGTAGATACAAATGATGAACTACAATTAAGCCAGGAAGCCTACTATTTTATTGGTGGACTGATTAAATATGCTAGAGAATTTGCAGCCATTACCAATGCCACTGTTAATTCCTACAAACGATTTGTACCAGGATTTGAAGCCCCTACAGACATTGCATGGGCAACGGCCAATCGATCACCTTTGATTAGAATACCAGCAAAGCGGGGAGAGGCCACAAGGGTAGAACTACGGAATCCAGATCCAACAGCCAATCATTATTTAGCCTTTGCGGCGGCATTGGCAGCAGGATTAGAAGGAATTAAGAATAAAATTATTCCTCCTGAATGCTGTAATGTAAATATGTATGATATAGATGAAAAAATTAAAGAAAAACAAGATATTGAAAAGTTTCCTAGTGATTTAAGAGAAGCCATCAATGAACTTGAAAATAGTGAATTGATGAAAAAGACATTAGGAGAACATACCCATAGAACATATATTGCGGCAAAGAAAGCCGAGTGGAATGAATATGCCCACCAAATCCATGATTGGGAATTCAAACGATATTTAAATGAATAGAAGTTAATATGATGAGAAGAATAAACTAAAATCAATCAATAATGAGAAAGGCAGGGATGCTAAGTCCTTGTCTTTCTCATTATTCAGAAGGAGATAGACTTAAGACTAAATCATTTTCGTTGGAGTGTATCAGAGAAATAAGCATCTCTTATGGATTATACTAGGGAAAAATGCAAAAATCTAGTATAATATAATGAATAAAACCAGACTTAATCTAGTGGAAGCTTTGACTCCCATGGAGATAACAATATTATTGATGACAAGGTAGACATACCAAAGGAGGGACAAAATGATTTCTGTACTGATCGTAGAAGATGATCAAATGGTAGCAAAACTAAACAAGCATTATGTAGAAAGTGTTCAAGGGTTTGAAGTTGTGGGGGTAGCAAATGATGGAGAAAAGGCATGGAAATTTATTAATCATAACAATGTTGACTTAATTATTTTAGATATACATATGGCTAAAGTCGATGGGCTTGCTTTCTTAAAGGAAATGAGGAAAAAACTGATTCAGGCAGATGTCATTTTTGTGACAGCGGCCCAGGAATCCGAAACGATAGACGAGGGTTTGAAATTAGGAGCGGTGGATTATTTGATTAAACCCTTTGAATATGAAAGAATGAAAAGTGCCCTGGAAAATTATGAACGAAGATATCATTTGTTGCGAAAAGAACATGTGATTAAACAAGAGGACATTGATAAGATCACAACAAAAAACCCAACACACAACCAAAGGCCATTACCAAAAGGGCTTCATGAGAAAACACTGAAAAAAGTAAGAAGATATATGCAAGATCACAAAGATGAGTTATTGACAAGTGATGAAGTCGCTGCAGAATTAGAATTTTCCAGAGTGACAGTACGTCGATATTTAGAATATTTAGTGTCCATTGGAGAGCTCACACTAGAAATAGAATATGGATCAATAGGCAGACCAAGTAACAAATATAAAATGAGACTTAATTCAGAGGGAGTCTCTGTTCCCACTGAATTGTAGCCGAATTTATTTCGAGGATACAGTGCTTGATCTCCTGCGAGAAAAGGAAGCGGGAGTCTAAGCAATGTACCGAAGATAAAATGAGACTTAATTCAGAGGGAGTCTCTGTTCCCACTGAATTGTAGCCGAATTTATTTTGAGGATATAGTGTTTGACCTCCTGTGAGAAAAGGAGCAGGAGTCTAGCAATATGCCGAAGATAAAATGAGACTTAGTTCAATAAGTAGACAAATAGATAAAGAAATGAGGATGGTTTTAATGAATTATGGTGAAAGAAGTTTGAAAATGCATGAAGAAAAGAGAGGCAAGATTGCTGTCGCATCAAAGGTAACGGTCAAAAATAGAGATGATTTAAGCTTAGCCTATACCCCAGGTGTAGCTGAGCCCTGTAAGAAAATTCATGAGGATAAGGAAAATGTATATAAATATACAGCAAAAGGGAATTTAGTGGCAGTGGTCACCGATGGAACCGCTGTTTTAGGGTTAGGGGATATCGGACCAGAGGCGGCGATGCCTGTTATGGAAGGAAAGGCAATCCTGTTTAAGGATTTTGCTGATGTAGATGCTTTCCCTATTTGTCTAGACACAAAGGATGTAGATGAAATTGTTAAGGCGGTCAAATTCATTGCGCCGACATTTGGGGGAATCAACCTAGAAGATATCGGTGCACCAAGATGTTTTGAGATTGAAGAAAGATTAAAAAAAGAGTTAGATATCCCAGTATTCCATGATGATCAGCATGGAACAGCCATCGTTGTTGTTGCCGGAATCATCAACGCTCTAAAGGTGGTTAATAAGAAAATAGAAGAGACGATTATTGTCGTCAATGGAGCTGGAGCAGCGGGAGTTGCCATTACAAAAATGTTGAATAATATGAATCCTAAAGATGTTCTACTCTGTGACAGACAAGGGATTTTGTATCCAGGATCTCCGGAAAACAATGAATACAAGGAAGCAATGGCTCAGGTGACCAATAAGGATAAAAGAAAAGGAAAACTGGAGGAAGCCATGAAGGGTGCAGACATCTTTATTGGTGTATCGGCGTCAAATGTTGTTACTGAAGAGATGGTTAGAACCATGAACCAAGATGCCATTATATTTGGAATGGCAAACCCAGTACCGGAGATTATGCCTGATTTAGCGTTAAAGGCAGGAGCTAAGGTTGTGGGATCGGGACGTTCGGATTTTCCAAATCAAATCAACAACATTCTTGCGTTTCCAGGGGTATTTAGAGGCGCTCTAGATGTGAGAGCAAGTGAAATAAATGAAGAAATGAAGCTAGCAGCTGCTCAAGGGATTGCCAGTATTATCAGTGAAGAAGAGCTAAGAGCTGACTATGTGATTCCAGATCCATTTGATAAAAGAGTGGCTGGGAGGGTGGCCCAGGCGGTAGCAAAGGCGGCTAGAGAGACTGGAGTGGCTAAAAAATGAAATATGAAGGAAGTGTGTATAGACCACCGAGTGAAGCCTATAGCCTAATTGTACAGACCACCATAGGATGTTCTCATAATGCGTGTACATTTTGTGACATGTACAAGGATAAAGTATTTAGGGTTAGAAAGCTAGGGGAGATTGAAAAGGATCTGATTGAAGCTAGAGAACAATATAATGAAGTGAAGAAAATATTTTTGGCAGATGGGAATTCTTTAGCCCTAAAAACAAGTGATTTGAAGTCTATATTGATAAAAATAAAAGAACTTTTTCCAGAATGTCAAAGAATTGGAGTTTATAGCGCCCCAAAGGACATTTTAAGAAAAACCACAGAGGAGTTAAGTGAGCTTCAGGACCTAGGATTAAAGATCGCATATTTAGGAGTGGAGTCCGGTAGTGATGAAATATTAAAGAAAATTAAAAAGGGTGTGACCTCAGCTGAAATGATTGAAGCGGGAAAGAAAATCGTAGGGTCTGGGATCAAGTTATCCGTTACATTAATATCGGGACTGGGAGGAAAGGATAAATCTCAAGAGCATGCTAAGGAGTCGGCACGGGTGATTAATGAAATAAATCCCCATTATCTAGGATTATTGACCCTTATGGTGCAACCTGGTACGGAAATGTATGAGGAAGTGAAAAGTGATAGGTTTCAACTCTTAAGTCCTAAGGAAGTTATGCTAGAAACCAAAATATTGATTTCGCACCTTGAGGTCAAAAATTGTGTCTTTAGAAGCAACCATGCTTCAAACTATATCCCTTTAGCAGGGACACTACCAGCGGAACGAGAAAAAATACTAGGGCAAATAGAAGAAATATTAAAGGAGGACCATGATTATAAGGAAGAGTATTTCAGGAGATTGTAATGAGAACGATACAATCATAGATTATGATATTGACAGTATAAGCATAATATATCAAAATTTAGCACTCCTTCTAGAAGCCACAAGGAGTGTTTTTTTGTAAATAGATGTTGTTTATACCGATATAAGTACCGTTTGTCCATCGTGGGTTGAAGGATGGATTGCTTGATGGTAGTATATGGGTGAGAACAGAAAGGTTAAATAACAAAACTTTTAAGAAAGGGGGAGGTGAGAATGTTGAATCAAGATAAAAATAAAGGGATCATATACATGATTGTTCTTTTAGTATTGTTAGTTGTAATCATGACAGGATTTAAGAACGCTGATGATTCATATGCAATTGAGGTAGAGGACATAAGGCAGGATCTAGAGGTGAAAATGGATGAGCTTGTAGAAAGAGAAAAGGAAGTTAGAAATCACATTCAGGAGCTATTAGATAATCCACCTCGAGAGAATAGACATACCCATGGATTAAAGGATGGATGTGATTTAAAAGCTTGTGATCAAGAACTATTACTGAACAGGATGGAGCCAACAGTAATTCCCGATGCACATTGGTGTCATACAGGTGACTATCATCAGCGTTGCTTGTTCAATGATCACACTAAAGTGTGCGGTTGTTATTTGTATGAATATAAATGTTGCTGCGGGAAGCTAATGTTATTTGGGACAGAGTATTGCCAGAGACATGTGATTTAAGTAGTGAGAAAACTGAGGAGGAGATGATTTTGGATAGTGCTAGACATAGTGCAAAAAATTGGGTGAGACTTATCTTGTGTTTAGTTCTTCTGTTAAGTCTTGCGAGCGTTCATGTAGCTGCCAATAGTAAAGATAGCATAAAAGTATCTTTCAATAGGGAAAATGATTCAGAAATGAAGTATATGATAGGACAAAATGAAGCTGAAATTTGTAGTGGATAGAACAATATATGTAAAAATACTCCCTATATAGGTCATAGGGAGTATTTCTTATGCAAAAATGCCAAACGATTGTTTAATCGTTAAAGAATAAAGTATAACACCAGTTTACAAGTTTGATTAAGCTACCCAATCCTTATTGAGGAAGCCCTGAACAGATTCTTTAATTTTAGAATAAACTCCTGACTTCAGAACATAAATTCAGAACAAATGATGAGTAAATGTTTAAATTTGAACATTTCTCATTATTTTTTTGTTTATTTACGCCCACGACTTGTCGTGGTGAATAATATGATGTATAATGTAGTTAGAGGGATTTTATGGAGGGATTGTGCATGTATATTAGTAAATCTAAAAGACCAAATGGTAAGTATTTCATATCAATTGCTAAGGGGATTAGAGATCCTGAAACTAAGAAATCAAAAAAAATTCAGATTAAAGGTTTTGGTACTCATGATTTGGATTCTAAATCAGGTAAGAAAGCTCTTGTGCAAGCTGAAGCTGAGCTAAAAGAAATGATTAGACTAGATGAAGCTTCTCGAGGATTTGAAAACTTTGAAGATTTTATTGTATCCATGTCAAAAGATAAGCTTTCTCTTAAGCATAAAAATATTGGCTATCTACCATACTTAGAAATCTTTAACCAATTGAAATTACAAAGTTTCTTTTCTAAGATGGTCAAAGACTCTAAACTTGATTATTCTTTTAGCGATATGATGTTCTATCAAGTACTTGGTAGATTATTCAATCCTTCTAGTAAGCTTGAAGTAGCTACTAGAAAGGATGATTTCCTGTATGATTTTAATTTTGTAAATAACGATAATATTTATTCCTCTTTGGATGTTTTTTCTGGATTTAATAAACATAAATCTAAAGCGTTACAAGATGGCATTCAAGTCATAAACGATATGGAGATTCTCTTAGATACCGTTGATTCAGAGGCTAAAAAAATATTAGAAACTAACATAAACAATACCTCTCACGAATTAGAAGAACTAATAACGTCTTATGATAGTAATTTTGAAATGAATGAAAACAAACTTTTCAAACATCTCAATAAACATATGGAAAAGATTGTTCCAGAAAGAAATATATCTTTAGCCTTTTATGACTGCACAACCTATTACTTTGAGTCTTTTGATGAAGACGGTTTTAGAGAAAGAGGCATGAGTAAGGATAATAAAAGAAATGAAACACAAGTGGTTATGGGTTTATTAATAGACACAAATGGCATCCCTATTTCCTATAGGCTTTTCAAAGGCAACAAACATGAATTACATACCATGAAAGAGGTCATTGACGATATATTAAATAATTACACCATAAAAGAAATTATTATCGTTGCTGACAGAGGCTTAAATTCAAGGGCTAACTTAGAAATGATCCGTGGCAAAGGGCTTAACTACATTGTAGGTTCTAAGGGCAGTGCAGTGCCTAAAGATCTAAAAGAGAAGAAATTCAATTCATCTTGGAACATCACTTCTAAAGCCGAGGCTAAATATAAAAGCGGCTATATCACCAGTAAAAGAAAAGTGAGTCACAATGATGAAACCTATGATGAATTAATCATAAAAAAATATTCAGATGTCTACAAAGAACGGGAGATGTTTAAACAAGATAAAATGCTTGAAAGAGCGAAAAAAAATATAAAAGATTTTACAATTAATTCAACAACTAAATCTAAAAGCAAGTATTACAAAGCTGTTGATAATCCTAAAGAGAAAATAAACATTGAGATCGATGAAGAAAAAATTAAACAAGAACAAGAGAATTTCGGATATTTTTACATCGTTACCAATAAAGTAGAGATGAATCCAGCAGATATAATGGTGGCTTATAAATCCCTGTATAAAATTGAAGAGTCCTTCAGAATATTAAAAACAAATTTAAAAGCAAGACCTGTGTATCACTTTAAAGAACGAAGAATCCGGTCACATTTTTTAATTTGTTATTTGGCCTTAGTCATCCAGAGAGTATTAGAGTATAAATTAGAAGAGAAAAACGTTGAAATATCTACCCATGAAATAATCAATGGTCTAGAAGGGTTTGTTATAGATGAGATTGATTACAAAGTAGACAAATTATATATGATCTCAGACAAATTATTTAAGAGCAAAATAAACCAAGACATATTTAAAATTGAAAAGAATGTTCTACTGAGTAATGAAATCTCCAATATAATTAAAAAGATGTAGTGAGTGCAAAACAAAAATAAAAAGTACTGAAACCTCTGTAAACAGATGGCTTCAGCACTTTTTATTATGAATGATGTTCCGAAGTCAGGTTAAAGAATAAAGTATAACACCAGTTTACAAGTTTGATTAAGCTACCCAATCCTTATTGAGGAAGCCCTGAACAGATTCTTTAATTTTAGAATAAACTTTAGCACTTTCGAAGCTCAATACGAAACTGTCAAATATTAATTCTTTTGTAATTTTAACGCCTACAGCTCTTTTGATCAATTGTGGACTTTTGAATTGATACTTTTCGTATCTTCTGCCCATGAAAGGTAACAAACAAGCAAAAGTATATGCTACAAACAATAGATTAACATATCTTTCTATCGCGGCCTTGTTTCTAACCATATAGTTACCGAAGGACCAAAAGAATTTATGTTGGTAAAACATCACCTCGATGTTCCGTCGCATTCGATAAGTAGTCAGTATTTTACTTATGTATTCATCTTCATTTTGATCATTCAATGCTCCTTTGCTATTTAGGGCGGTATTTATAGTTTTAATTTCATCAGGATTGATACTGCTAATAAAAACTCTTATGGATGAAAATGCTTCAATATCTGTTGTCGTTACTGTAACGTAGATAGAATATTCAAATAGATTAGTCATTACTTTCTTTTCAGCAACATAGTATTCACCTATCTTAGTATAGGGAAATTCTCTGGCGTTTAGTTTTCTACCTTTTTTCCTAGGTCTCCCTCTTTTCCCCGTAGGGGTTGGAGGAAGATCATTTATTGCGGTATCATGTCGTACTGCTGCTACTATCTCTAAATTGTCAAATTCTTTAACCGTGTCTAGGATAGCTCCTTTGCTATATCAGCTATCACACAGTAAAATTACTTGAAACATTTCAAGTTGAGGCATAATACACTTAATTATTTGTGATGCCATTTCAAGTTTGTTCTGCTCCTTCGAATACAGGCGATAGCCTATTGGTATGCTTAAGTACTTCACTTTATTTTGGCAATATAAAGGAATATTTAGTACTACAGATACAAAGCAATGTCCTTTAAGGTATTGACTTCCTGTCTTTCTTGTATGGTCAAAGTGTTTAGCATAACAATCAAATTTATTGCCATATTTAGATTGAAGGGTATCATCAATTGTTATAAATAATGTACTCTCTCTTAATTCTTCTGGTATCAATGATAAGGCAATTGAAACTGTGGTAGTAGTTAGAGCTTCTACTGGAAATTTTGAATAGGATAAAAAGTAATATATTGAATTCAGCACCTTATCGGTGTGTTTCTTGATAAAACTATCATAGACGAATTGTATGGAGCGGACCTCTTCTGTGCAGAGGATCCCCATAATGAGCCAGTAGAAAATATCAAATCTCCGCTTCTTGAAAACTGTTCTATATTGAATTAAATATTGATGTAATGTTTGTTTCATTGAATTACTGGAAATACTAATCATATCAGGCGCCTCCTAGGGGTTTTGATTTATGCTAAGATTAGTATTCCTAGGATTAAGGTGTCTGATTTTGTTATTTTATGGAATTATTTTCGAATCACTACATTACTTGTAAAGTGGTGTATTATAAAGATGATAAGATATTAAGCAATGGAGACAATTTAGTATCTGATTTAGAATTTGAAGCCAGAAGAGATTTTATTGTTCCAAATGGATATGCCCATATAACATCACGGATTTACAGTGTATATGAAACAGGAAATATGTATACAGGCTCTTTTTCATATGAGGATTTTACACCATATTCCACAGATAATGCTTTAATAATTGAAATAGAAAGAGCTGGGTATTCTTATATCGATCGCTACTATCAAAATATTAATGGAGATGTGACAAGCTGGATGCGTTGGGAAGATCCTGTAACAGGTCTAACCACACCAAGAACTTTGGGAGATGGTCCAGATGATGAATATTACGGTCCACACTATCTTGTTATCGATCTTGATACTAATCAAGTAGTAGATTTTGTAAGTGTATTTAACTATTTCTATGTAATTCATGGCAGAATACCCACAATGAGTAATCTTACTCAGATTAACTAAATATTTACTGTTCTATAGCTATTTAATGGTAACAACTTCAATAATTTGTATCAATTTCAAAATATAGTTAAAGTATTTGAAAAAAAATTACGATATTATAGATACAGGGTTTATAACCTTAATCAATTGAATGAAAGGAGGTCTTGTATGAGAATTGCTGGAATTTCTAATTTCTATGTTCCTACAATCAATAATCGCTTGGATTTAAGTAATGTTAAGCGTGCTGAACTTGAAGTAAGCGATACACCTGAACCACATATCAAAAGTGTATATACCTATGAAGGGGGGGGGTGGAACATACTCTAATAAATCAAAGGGTGAAAACATAGAAAACCTGCTCAAAATACTTAAAAATATTAAATCAAAGGAATGTGAATGGCAGGGTGATACAATGACACTACCTACAGGTGAAACATTTCAATTTAAGTATATTAACTCAGTAAATTTACGCAAGGGTAATATGATTGATATGCAAATTTAATCATAGGCTACAATAAACAAGGAGTATGTCAAAATAGATATACTCCTTTTCTTATTTGAGAAGGCAAAGCCCGACTAAGAAAAAAACAAGAGATCAGCTTTTCTCTTTTTTAATTTTTAAAAATCTATCATATTCAGCCATTTGCTTATATAACAAATGAATCATTGGAGTGATAACAACTAATATTAATATACCAAATAGATATAACTCTGGCATTATAAATATTCTAACCCCTCTAAAAAAAAGGTTGCCACTTACATAAACTAATAAAGTTATAAAACCTGACTTCGGAACATCATTCATAATAAAAAGTGCTGAAGCCATCTGTTTACAGAGGTTTCAGTACTTTTTATTTTTGTTTTGCACTCACTACATCTTTTTAATTATATTGGAGATTTCATTACTCAGTAGAACATTCTTTTCAATTTTAAATATGTCTTGGTTTATTTTGCTCTTAAATAATTTGTCTGAGATCATATATAATTTGTCTACTTTGTAATCAATCTCATCTATAACAAACCCTTCTAGACCATTGATTATTTCATGGGTAGATATTTCAACGTTTTTCTCTTCTAATTTATACTCTAATACTCTCTGGATGACTAAGGCCAAATAACAAATTAAAAAATGTGACCGGATTCTTCGTTCTTTAAAGTGATACACAGGTCTTGCTTTTAAATTTGTTTTTAATATTCTGAAGGACTCTTCAATTTTATACAGGGATTTATAAGCCACCATTATATCTGCTGGATTCATCTCTACTTTATTGGTAACGATGTAAAAATATCCGAAATTCTCTTGTTCTTGTTTAATTTTTTCTTCATCGATCTCAATGTTTATTTTCTCTTTAGGATTATCAACAGCTTTGTAATACTTGCTTTTAGATTTAGTTGTTGAATTAATTGTAAAATCTTTTATATTTTTTTTCGCTCTTTCAAGCATTTTATCTTGTTTAAACATCTCCCGTTCTTTGTAGACATCTGAATATTTTTTTATGATTAATTCATCATAGGTTTCATCATTGTGACTCACTTTTCTTTTACTGGTGATATAGCCGCTTTTATATTTAGCCTCGGCTTTAGAAGTGATGTTCCAAGATGAATTGAATTTCTTCTCTTTTAGATCTTTAGGCACTGCACTGCCCTTAGAACCTACAATGTAGTTAAGCCCTTTGCCACGGATCATTTCTAAGTTAGCCCTTGAATTTAAGCCTCTGTCAGCAACGATAATAATTTCTTTTATGGTGTAATTATTTAATATATCGTCAATGACCTCTTTCATGGTATGTAATTCATGTTTGTTGCCTTTGAAAAGCCTATAGGAAATAGGGATGCCATTTGTGTCTATTAATAAACCCATAACCACTTGTGTTTCATTTCTTTTATTATCCTTACTCATGCCTCTTTCTCTAAAACCGTCTTCATCAAAAGACTCAAAGTAATAGGTTGTGCAGTCATAAAAGGCTAAAGATATATTTCTTTCTGGAACAATCTTTTCCATATGTTTATTGAGATGTTTGAAAAGTTTGTTTTCATTCATTTCAAAATTACTATCATAAGACGTTATTAGTTCTTCTAATTCGTGAGAGGTATTGTTTATGTTAGTTTCTAATATTTTTTTAGCCTCTGAATCAACGGTATCTAAGAGAATCTCCATATCGTTTATGACTTGAATGCCATCTTGTAACGCTTTAGATTTATGTTTATTAAATCCAGAAAAAACATCCAAAGAGGAATAAATATTATCGTTATTTACAAAATTAAAATCATACAGGAAATCATCCTTTCTAGTAGCTACTTCAAGCTTACTAGAAGGATTGAATAATCTACCAAGTACTTGATAGAACATCATATCGCTAAAAGAATAATCAAGTTTAGAGTCTTTGACCATCTTAGAAAAGAAACTTTGTAATTCCAATTGGTTAAAGATTTCTAAGTATGGTAGATAGCCAATATTTTTATGCTTAAGAGAAAGCTTATCTTTTGACATGGATACAATAAAATCTTCAAAGTTTTCAAATCCTCGAGAAGCTTCATCTAGTCTAATCATTTCTTTTAGCTCAGCTTCAGCTTGCACAAGAGCTTTCTTACCTGATTTAGAATCCAAATCATGAGTACCAAAACCTTTAATCTGAATTTTTTTTGATTTCTTAGTTTCAGGATCTCTAATCCCCTTAGCAATTGATATGAAATACTTACCATTTGGTCTTTTAGATTTACTAATATACATGCACAATCCCTCCATAAAATCCCTCTAACTACATTATACATCATATTATTCACCACGACAAGTCGTGGGCGTAAATAAACAAAAAAATAATGAGAAATGTTCAAATTTAAACATTTACTCATCATTTGTTCTGAATTTATGTTCTGAAGTCAGGAAACAAGAGATCAGCTTTTCTCTTTTTTAATTTTTAAAAATCTATCATATTCAGCCATTTGCTTATATAACAAATGAATCATTGGAGTGATAACAACTAATATTAATATACCAAATAGATATAACTCTGGCATTATAAATATTCTAACCCCTCTAAAAAAAAGGTTGCCACTTACATAAACTAATAAAGTTATAAAATAAACTGAAAGATACTTGATGTACTTGGGTATATGCTTTCTTATCAATACTTTTATATAAAGCAATTCAATTATAATTGATGTGATGACGGCAATACATATTGAAAAAATATACGATGAAGGCTCTTGAAAAAATGTATTTCCAGATATCCAATCAATAAAAAAAGCAATTAGCACACCAGTCAATAATGATAGTAGAATATAAATAGGACAAGTTAAATTGAGTTTTCTTTCATGTTTGATGTATAATAAATAAACAAACAAAGGAGACGAAATTTATGGGAAAGCAAAACAAACATTATGATGCTGAATTCAAACAGGATGCAGTTAATTACTATTACTCATCGGGTAAAACAGGAGACCAAGTTGCAAAAGAATTAAAAATATGAAAATCTACTTTGAGCAAGTGGATCCGGGATGCAAAAAATAATGAGGGTATTGTTCAACATCGAGGATCTGGAAATTACAGCTCTGACATAGAGAAAGAAAATGCACGTTTGAAAAAAGAATTGCGAGATTCACAAAACGCATTGAATATTTTAAAAAAGGCTATAAGCATACTGAACGATTAGCTGAAAATATCTATAAGAGTGTAGATGAAGCTACTAAGAAACGCAAAATTTCAGTTAGCAGTGTGCTTAAAATTATCGGCGTTTCGACAACTGGTTATTACAGCTTTAAAAAGCGAAAGCCTTCAAAACAGAGTATTCGCAAGCAAGAAGTAAAGAAAGAAATTGTTGAGATATATAACGAATCAAAGCAAATTTATGGAGCACCCAAAATCACAGAAACATTGCTCTCAAGAGGGCACACCATTGCTGAGAAGACTGTAGGCAACTATATGCGAGAAGAAGGCATAAAAGCTATATGGGTAACTCGTTATGTTAGAACAACAATTGCTCCTGATTTTGATACTAAACTTAAAAATATACTTAATAGAGAGTTTAACCCCACTTCTCCAAACACGATTTGGGTAACTGATTATCCCGATGTCGGGATAAGATTGATATTACTTACATTGAAACCCCTACAGGCTTTGTTTATATGACCGCTATAATAGATTGGAGTACTAGATTTATAGTCGGGTACACAATCAGTAATACTTTACAAGCAGATGTTGTAGTAAGAACCGTTAAACAAGCAATAAAGACCTAGTGAAATGTATTATTCAACAGAAAAAATCGCTGCATAGCGTTAAAACAAGAAGGAAGGTTTATCTTAGAAAATTCGATTTCGTGTCTTGACAAGCGTGCACATTATACTTTTTGGTGTACCTATCATCGGAAATTGGATATGGATTTTTCATTTTACTTTAACTTATTCAAGATTTCATTTAATTATACATTTTAAAGGATATTAAATGCTTATGAAGAATAATATAATTCAAACTACTTTAGGGAATGAATTACCATAGGAGTAGGAAATGATTCATAACGGGGGATGAAGACATGAAAGAAATTAAATTAAAGGATGGAATATTTAATTCAATGGGGTGAAACTTCAGAGATAATAGGTAAAATAAACTTGAGGGTGAGAACAGATAATGTATCAGCAATTCATCTATATGAAAAAATGGGCTTTCAAATAGAAGGAACAATAACAAGAGAGTTCAAGATAAACGATACTTATTATGATGCCCTCTTCATGGGGTTAGTGATTGATTAATATGATACATAGTGACAAAATCAAGGGGGGTAAAACCTCTACATGGCAGGACAATGGTTAATGCACCGGAGGATTACCAACTGCCGTCATAATTGGTAAGTGGGCGATACAGAGAATCCCTAAGTGGGAAAAATAATAGTAAATGAAAAGAAAGAAGGCAACCAAATGTCAGTAGCACGAAAAACTGCTAAGTCTGCCATGACGATTATGGTATTTCTATTGTTCAGTAGGTTTCTTGGTTTTTTAAGAGAGCAGCTCATTGCAGCTCGATATGGAGCTGGGGTGGAAGCGGATGCTTATTTTATTGCGGTGGCAGCCAGTACTTTTTTAGGGGCGGCTATCAATGCAGTTTTACATACTACCCTGATTCCTATTTTTTCGGAGATAGAAGAGAAAAAAGGGAAGCAGGCCAAAATTCAACACATGAATAATATTCTCAATGTTGTTGTCTTGGCGATGCTAGGTCTTACGATTATTGGGTGGATTGGATCCCCTTATATTATTAGAGTGATGGCTAGGGGGTTTGAGGGAGAACAATTTCAGTTAGCAGTAACGCTAAATCGAATTGGATTCCCCATTATCATTTCTATCGGAATGGCATCGGTTTTGACAGGATTTCTACAAAGCAATGGAAAGTTTGGGGTTCCAGCTGCTACGGGTATCCCGATGAACATCGTTTTTATTGGTTTTTTAGTATTCTTAGCCCGCTCCTATGGGATAGAAGGACTCATGGTGGCCTCCCTAGTAGGCTGGTTTACGACGGTATTAATACAAATGCCATCATCATATAAATTAGGGTACGCTTATCAATGGCGACTTGACTTAAATGACCCATATTTAAAAAAGGTACTTATCTTAGCAGGACCCATTGTAATCGGAACCGCAGTCCAGCAGTTGAACACAATTATTGATAGAAGTTTGGCTTCTGGGCTAGAGGTAGGAAGTATTTCTGCACTGAATTTTGCCAGTAAGGTAGATACCTTAGTGATTGCTCTGTTTGTATCTGCAATTACAACGGCAATTTTTCCCACTCTTGCCCAGGAATATGGAAAGCAAAATATTTCTGGAGTGAAGAATGTAATGGGCCATGGAATCAATATGATTTTATTGATTATGGTGCCTGCTACAGTAGGTATCATAGTTTTGGCGCGTCCATTAATTCAAGTATTATTTGAGCGTGGTGAATTTACAGCTCGGGGAACTGAGATGACTGCTATTGCCTTGGGCTTTTATTGTGTAGGGCTAGTGGGCTTTAGTATCAGGGAATTGCTCAGCAAGGTATTTTATGCAATGCACGATACACGAACGCCTATGATTAATGGGGTGATTGCAGTTGGCATTAATATTATCTTTAACTTTCTTTTGATTGGTCCATTGAAGCATGGAGGTCTAGCATTGGCCACCAGTATATCTGGTCTAACATCTGCTGTTTTATTGGCCGTAAACCTGAAAAAAAGATTGGGTAAAATCGGGGGTAGAAATATAATCATTAGTTTCTTAAAAGTTAGTTTTGCAGCCTTAATGATGGGAGTTATGGTATATTTAACTCATCAGGTGACTAGTGGGTATTTGTACGGAAGTTTTTTGTTAAGTGTCACTAGTTTGGGTATAACCGTATTGGTAGGATTTTTGGTGTACTTTGCACTGTGCTATTTTTTAAAGGTAAGGGAATTTCATATCCTACTAAATCAGTTGATGGGAAAGGTTAGGGGAACTTTGAACTAATAAATGAAGGGGTGGCAACTTGAAAAACACAATTAATTTAAAAACAATTTCTCTTCCTCAGTTAAATGGTCTATGTCCAACGCTTGAATCTACTGCGCTTAAAATAGCAGAGGAAAATGGAGAGTTATGTAGAGCAATCGGAAAATTCAGGGGATTAAGTGGAGAAAGAGATACACTAGAGACCCAAGAGGCATTTAAGGAAGTGGCAAAGGAACTATTAGATGTTGCACAAACTTCTTTTACAATGATGTTTTTATTAGAAAAAGAGCATGGGATCGATATTGAGTCTTATATAGAAGAGCATATAGAAAAACTAATTAAAAAGGGTTATATCAATACTGGTTTAGCAGAAGAGGAAAGTGCTTGTAAATTAGAAGGGCTACCAAAAAAATTAAGAGAAGAATAAAGAAGACCAAAAGGTGTGTCATTCCTATTAGGGAGACACACTTTTGGTCTTCTAATAAATAATTAATGATTTTTACTTTTAATATACTGACATATTGCCTCGGTCATATCCTTGGTGGTAGCTGTACCCCCGATATCACTTGTAGTATATCTACCCTCCTTGATAACGAATTCTACAGCTTGGCGGATTCGTTTTG
The DNA here is from genome assembly GCF_000016985.1 of Alkaliphilus metalliredigens QYMF. Lineage (NCBI taxonomy): Bacteria > Bacillati > Bacillota > Clostridia > Peptostreptococcales > Natronincolaceae > Alkaliphilus > Alkaliphilus metalliredigens. The sequence continues at coordinate 1,370,517 of NC_009633.1, forward strand.
CAGCGGATTCCTCTCCTATATAATCTAGCATCATGGTGGCGGAGAGAATGCAAGCTGTCGGGTTTGCCATGTTTTTTCCCGCGATCAAGGGAGCACTACCATGAACGGCCTCAAAGATAGCGATATCGTCTCCTATGTTGGCACCGGGAACAAGTCCTAAACCACCTACTAATCCAGCCGCTAAATCAGAAATAATGTCACCGTAAAGGTTTGGGAGTACCAGCACATCATATCTTTCGGGGTACATGACCAGCTGCATGCACATATTATCTACGATGACCTCTTCGTATTCAATTTCTGGATATTCTTTTGCCACACTTCGTATGCAGTCTAAAAATAACCCATCGGAAATTTTCATGATATTAGCCTTATGAACAGCTGTGACTTTCTTGCGTTTATGCTTTCTGGCATATTCAAAGGCTGACTTTCCAATTCGCTTAGATGCTTTTTCGGTAATCACCTTGATGGCTTCTGCTACACCCTCGGTAACCAAATGCTCGATACCACAATATAAGCCTTCGGTATTTTCTCTAAAAATGACTAAATCAATATTATCAAAGGGCGTTTTAATACCGGACATACTTTTTACCGGTCGAACATTGGCATAAGTATTATATTTTTGTCTTAGGGTAACATTAATACTTTTAAACCCTGTGCCAATAGGGGTTGTGATGGGTCCTTTGAATGCAATTTTGTTTTTTGAAATACTGTCTATTAGTTCATCGGGAATGTATTGACCAGTTTCAAGATAAGCAGTTTCTCCGCCATTGACGACCTCCCAATCAATTGCCACATTAGCAGCCTCGATGACCCTTTGTACTGCTGTGGTGACCTCGACCCCAATGCCGTCTCCTGGTATCAGTGTAATTGTTTTCATTTAGTTTTCCCCCATTGTGGTCATTTTGGTTTTAATATAATTTAAATATCCCCCAGCTAAGAGAATATCAATATCTCGTGATGAACCTGTAAATGCTGCATTAAAAGTAATGTCTTTTGATTTATTATAAATTGTGAATTCAGAGTCATTGGTTAGTGAGTACTTTAAACTCTTGATTTCTAAATCATCCATTTCGTCGATGGCATTATAATCCTTTAAATTAACAAACTCCAAAGGAATAATACCACTATTGATTAGATTTTTCTTGTGAATTCTAGCAAAAGACTTAACAATGATTGCCTTAATGCCTAAGTGTAGTGGGGCTAGGGCGGCATGCTCTCTACTGGAGCCTTGACCATAATTTTCTCCTCCTACCACAATTCCTCCGTTATTTTCGTCACACTTTTTCCAAAAGTTTTCATCTATGGTGCTGAAGCAAAACGTTGAAAGATAAGGAATGTTAGAACGATAAGGTAACAGCTTTGCATGGGAGGGCATGATATCATCGGTGGTGATGTTGTCACCGGCCTTCAATACTGCCTTTCCGGTCATTCCTTCTGTCAGCATATGATTAAGTGGAACGGGTTTAATGTTAGGACCCATGATGACGGGCGTATCGATGTTTTTATTGTATAGAAAATAACTGTCACTGCTGGCATAGGAAAGGGGCTCATCAATGTATATGTCAGCGCCTAAACTAATGGGATCCTCAAGACATCCCTTAATAGCAGATATGGCTGCGGTTTCTGGACTGACTAAATATACTTCAGCATTTTCTGTACCACTTCTTCCGCAAAAGTTACGATTGAAGGTTCTTAGGGAAATGCCGTTGTTTTTAGGGGACTGCCCCATGCCAATACAGGGACCACAGCTACATTCTAATATTCTGGCCCCGGCACTGAGAAAAGTAGAAAGGGCACCATTATCCGCCAGCATCTTTAAAATTTTACTAGATCCAGGTGAAATTCCTAAATCCACATCTGGATGCACTGCACTGTTCTTTAAGATGGCAGCAGCCTTCATTAAATCCTTATAGGATGAGTTGGTACAGCTACCAATGAGGACCTGATCTACCTTCATTCCTTTGATGTTTTCTATGGTGTCAACATTGTCAGGACTGTGGGGCTTGGCTGTCATGGTGGTGATTTTTGAAAGATCTATTTCCATGGTTTCATCATATACTGCGTCTCTATCTGCCGACAATGCGACCCAATCCATTTCCCTACCTAATGATTTTAAGTAGTAACGGGTATTTTCATCACTGGGGAAAATTGAGGTTGTAGCACCTAATTCAGCTCCCATGTTGGTAATCGTGGCTCTGTCGGTTAAGGATAAACCTTTTAAACCTTCGCCAGAATATTCTACTACCTTTCCGACCCCACCCTTTACAGATAACTGCTTTAAGATGTATAGGCTTAGGTCCTTTGCGGAAACCCATGGATTCAATGCCCCAGTCAGTTTGATATTTAGAACCTTCGGTACTGTTAAGAAATAAGACCCACTAGCCATGGCAGTGGCAACATCTAAACCGCCGGCACCTATGGCTAACACCCCCATGCCACCGCTGGTAGGGGTGTGACTATCAGACCCCAACAAGGTCTTGCCTGGTATAGAGAATCCTTCTAAATGCAATTGGTGGCAAATCCCATTGCCTGGCTTTGAAAAATGAATGCCATATTTACCTGCAACACTTTTAATAAAGGCATGGTCATCGGCATTTTCAAAACCGATTTGAAGTGTGTTGTGATCGATATAGGCCACTGATAATTCTGTCTTGATCTCCTTGATATCCATGGCTTCTAATTGAAGGTAAACCATGGTGCCCGTAGAATCCTGCGTTAGGGTTTGGTCTATTTTAATCTCTACTTCACTTCCGGGTATTAACGTTCCTGAAATTAAATGATCTTCTAATATTTTATAAGTTATATTCTTGCCCATTTATATCACCTCATTCATTAATATTGTAATTGGCTTATGCAGTTAAATTTCTTTCCCTAAGGACTTCCTCATATAAGCTGAGTAATTCCTTGTCGTTCAAGGATCTCTTAAGTGCAATGGATACATTTCTCACCTTTATGAGTAATTCATAAGATGAAGCGTCATCTATATGGATGCCATGGAAGGATAATCTGTTTTTGATGGCAGCTGATCCTGAATGTTTTCCAATGAGTATTTTTCTCTCGAGGCCTAGATCCTCAGGTTTGATGATTTCATAGGTTAATGGATTTTTGAGGGCACCATCTGCATGAATTCCAGACTCGTGATAAAAAATACGTTCTCCTGTGATTGCCTTCCAAAAAGGAATCTCTCTATTAGAAGCCTTTGCCACATAAGCACATAGGTCTTTTATTTTTTCAATGTGATAATTGGCGTGTTCAAGGTTCATTGCATATTTTAAAGAAAGGATAACCTCTTCTAATGATGCATTTCCTGCTCGCTCTCCTAGACCATTGACGGTGGCTCCTAAGTATGTGGCACCAGCCATAGCACCTGCGATGGCATTTGCCGTTGCCATGCCTAAATCATTATGTGTGTGCATTTCGATGTCGATGTCTACTGCTTCCTTTAAAAGCTTAATTCGATTATAGGTCGTGATTGGATCTAAAATTCCAACGGTATCACAAAATCGAACTCGATTGGCGCCAGCTTCCTTTGCAGCTTTGAAAAAATCAATTAAAAATAGGTCATCTGTTCGAGATGCATCCTCTGCATTAACAGAAATATATAAACCATTGAATTTTGCAAATTCTGTGGCCTTGACCATTTGTTCTAGAACTCGATCTCTGGTGGAATTTAATTTATGTGTGATATGGATGTCTGATGTAGATATGGATATGGCAACAGCATCTACCCCACAATCAATAGAAGCTTCGATATCCTTAATCACAGCTCTATTCCAGCCCATGATGCTGGCCTTCAAGTTACTCTTCACAATTTTTTTGATAACATCCTTTTCATCGCTGCCCATGACAGGAATACCAGCTTCGATTTGATCTACTCCTAATTCGTCTAGCATTTTTGCAATGAAGACCTTTTCTTCATTGGCAAAGACCACCCCAGCAGTTTGTTCTCCATCTCTTAAAGTGGTGTCTAGTAATTTTATTTTTTTTGTCATAATCCTTCCCCCCAAAAATTTAAAATGATTTAATTAGGATTATATATGCAATATTACAAAATGTCAATTGCAATTTACTAAAAAATGAATTATTTATTTAAAGATATTGCACTATGGGGTTAAAATGAGCCTTGTAACTTCTATAAATCGACAAAAATGAATGTTGAAAATTAAAATAAGTCAAATTATTGCAATTTGAAGGATTTCACTTGGAATAAATAGGTTTTAAGTCATAAAAAAAGGAAGTAATATCATTATTTAATAAAAATGCTTGGAATGTAAGGTAAGATGGAACTTTTGGAGCGTAGAAGGTTTGCTTTAAATGAAATTTATAAATATATAAAAGTCATTTGTGCTATATTAAAAAAAATTCAATGCTCAAAGTATCTTATTATTCTGATTTTGCCTACTCCCAATGAAAACCCCAAAAAAGCTGTTGATTTTTTAAAATATGTATTGACAGTTATTTCAAGATCCTGTATGATCTAACTGTATTAAGTGTATTACATCTTTTAATACAGTCGGGAGGTACATATGATCTATTTAGATTTGAAAGATCGCAGACCCTTATATGAACAGATTAAGGAAAAAATGAAACTCTTGATGATCAAAGGAGTGTTAAAATCCGATGAGAAAATCCCTTCGGTAAGAGAGCTGGCTCAGTCATTGACCATTAATCCAAATACAATTCAAAAAGCCTATCGGGATTTAGAAAAGGAAGGATTTATCTATTCTGTCCGTGGCAAGGGAAGCTTTGTAGCGCCCTTAGAAAATGTCATCAATCCCGTTAGACAAGATGAATTAACAGAGGAATTAAAAAAGATTATTGCAGAGCTGATGTATATGAATACCTCTAAAGAACAGTTAATTGATTACATTAATGAGATTTATAAAAAGGAGGTTCGATGAAATGATTGAAGTAAAGAATTTAAGTAAATCCTTCGGAAAGTTCAAGGCACTAGATGATCTAAGTGTTCATGTGAAAAAAGGCTCGGTATATGGACTGCTTGGACCCAACGGTGCGGGTAAAACAACTTTAATCAAACACATTGTAGGGGTTTATCGTCAAGATGAAGGCGTGGTCACAGTAGGGGGTGCGTTGGTTTATGAAAATCCTACAGTTAAGTCAACAATCGTATATATACCCGATGACTTATACTTTTTTTCTCAATATAGCATTGCGGAAATGGCAAAATTTTATGCCAGTCTCTACCCCACATGGAATCAAGAACGCTATGAATGTCTAAAGAAGGTATTTCCCATTGATGACAAAAGAAGAGTCACAAAGCTATCTAAGGGAATGCAAAAGCAAGTTGCCTTTTGGCTTGGCATATGTATTATGCCCCAGGTGATGATTCTTGATGAGCCTGTGGATGGTTTGGATCCTGTAATGCGAAAAAAAGTGTGGAATCTCATGCTTCAAGATGTAGTCGAGAGAGAAACCACAATATTAGTTTCCTCCCATAATTTACGAGAACTAGAGGATGTGTGTGATCACGTAGGAATACTCCATAATGGCAAAATTGTAGCGGAAAGAGAATTAGATAACATGAAGTCAGATATTCATAAGCTACAGGTAGCTTTTCCAAATAAAGTGCCTAAAGATTTCTTGAAGGAAGTGGAAGTGCTCCACAGATCAGAAAGTGGAAATGTATTGTTGCTTATTGTAAAAGGAGATAAAGAAGAATTGCTTTCTATCATACAAAAATCAAATCCAGTCATACTAGATGCACTGCCATTAACATTAGAGGAAATTTTTATTTATGAGTTAGGGGGGATGGGCTATGATATTGAAAACATCATTATTTGATAAAGGGTTAATATTAAGTGATGTAAAACGTTTCTGGTGGGCCAGTGCCCTCTATACGCTATTATTATTCTTCATCCTACCACTGAAACACATCATGCTAAAAAATGCCATGCACGAGGAATGGATTAGAAATCAAGTGGTGGATTCATTAATAATGAATGTACATCAAAGTGAATTTCAAATCATATTAATGTTGGTAATGCCGGTGATCTTGGCGGTACTGGTATTCAGATACATGCAAAAGAATAATGCAGCTTCCATGATGCACAGCCTGCCCTACACGAGAAAGACCCTGTATTGTAGTCATAGTGCTGCGGGATTTGTACTGCTTGCTCTACCTATCATCTTAAATGGTCTTGTATTGATGATTTTGCAAGGCACTACGAATTTAGGAGAATACTATTCCTTCTTAGATATAGTAGGGTGGGGAGGACAGACTTTAATTTTAAATATTTTATTCTTCAGTGTGACCATTTTTGCAGGGATGTTTACCGGGAGCTCCATAGCTCAAATGGTGTTTAGCTATATTGTACAAATACTACCTGCGGGAGTATATATATTATTCAAACATAATATAGGACAGTTAATTCATGGCTATAGTAGTGCTGGTAGGCTCCGTGATCCTATTTTAGATAGACTTCCGATATTTGTATTACTGAACAATCGAGCAGGAGTCCGATATATTTCCACATGGAGTGTAATAAGCTATTTATTGATTGCAATTGCGCTTTTTATCATAGGCTACTATGTATATAAATTAAGAAATTTAGAAGCATCAGGAGATGTGGTGGCTTTTATAGCCATTCGTCCGGTTTTCAAATTTGGGGTAACAGTTTGTAGTATGTTATTGGGTGGAATTTATTTTACAAGTATTGCAAGAGGTAGTTTCCCTACTTTGATCTTTGGATATGTACTGAGCTCCTTTTTAGGCTATTGGATTGCTGAAATCCTGATGGAAAAGTCTTTCAAGGTTTTAGGAGCCTATAAGGGTTATGTGGCTTATACCGTCATCATGTTGGTGGTGTTAATGGGAGTCCAAACCGATGTGACAGGTTATGTAGGACGGATCCCGGAAGCTGAAGAGGTTGAAAAAGTTTATTTGGGTTACAATGGAGACGTATGGATGGATATTGAAAGCGAGGTTCAAAAAACAAGAGATAGTAGTGATGTAATGGATTTTAGTGGAAAATTATTTGAAAGTGAAGCCAATATAGAAAATATGATAGCCTTTCATGAGGAATTAGTGAAAGAACCAACAAATAAAATAGGAAGATACCAATACATCGTTTATGGCTTGAAAAATGGTCAATATCTAAAGCGATACTATGCCATAGATGAGCAAAGATATGCAGATCAGTTAAGGCCGATTTATGAATCTCTAGAATATAAACAAACAAGATTTCCTGTTATTGAGCAAAGGGAATCAGATATTAAATGGATTGAAATAACCGATGAGCGGATACAAAAGAAATCTGCAATGCTTATAGATTCCGCAGAAATTCATGGGTTCATCAAAGCACTTCAAATGGATATAGAAAATGCCACCTATGAAGATTTAGTAATGGATAGGGGGAGATCCGTAAGGGCAATCATTATGGATCAAAATGAAAGGATTATAGAATACGCAATCAGAAACCAAAATAAGTTTGTGGAGCAATGGTTGAAGGATCAAGGTTATTATGAAGAGGTGATCCTCATGCCAGAGGATGTGGAATATATCGTTCTTGATAAGGTTAATTCAAGTGATTCACGTAAAAGGGTGGAAGTAAGAGATAAAGCAGTGATAGAGGAACTCGTTAAAGTTAGTGCTGAATTTGGATATGACCACACGAAGGAAAATGTAAGTGTTGCTTTTTATATGACGGGATTCTCAAGGCATCCAGAATATATGTACATACAAGCAAATGATTCTAACTCTGAGAAGTTGAAGGCGTATATCAATCAATTAAATGAGTAAAGAACAATGTGCAATTTCATGGTGTACCACCCCTGAAATTTCTAGGTTTCCAAATCCTTTGATGATGTTTGCCAGAGTTCACTTTAATAATAGTAGCTTGTGGATATGAGCCCAGCAGTTGAACTAGATCACTGTGTAAGGGTGATTATTGAAACGTTATGTGATGAAGCAGAAGAAAAAATACAAGGATAGAGAAACGTCATGTAAGGTGGTGAAAAAGTAGGCTAATCAATTAATGGTTAGCCTACTTCTCCATTGGTCTAGCTTATAAAGTAACTTTATCTGATTTATATATTGTGTTAATTTTCGATTCGCATAGTTCCTCTGGTGAACCATCAAATACAATTTTTCCTTGATTGATTCCTATAATTCTTTTGCCATAGATTTTTGCCAATTCAACCGAATGGAGGTTGATGATCATGGTTATTTTGTCTTGTTCATTAATTTTTTGTAATAAGCCCATAACTTCTTTAGCAGTGACAGGATCGAGACTGGAGACAGGCTCGTCACCTAAGATGATTTGAGGTTGTTGTATAAGTGCTCTAGCAATACCAACTCTTTGCTGTTGACCACCGCTTAATGATTTTATAGGTCGCTTTGAAAAACCAACGAGACCTACCTTTTCCAAGGACTCCTCCGCTTTAACGATACACTCTGGAGGAAATCTTTTGAAAATAATGTATAATTGTGAGAGGTATCCAAATCTCCCTGTCAGTACATTGGTTAAAACATCCATTCTAGGAATTAAATTATACTGTTGAAAAATCATAGCCAGATTGCGACGATACAGTCGCAGTGATTCTCCCGTTAAACTCATAATTTCTTTTTCTTCAAAACATATTTCTCCTTGAGAAGCATCAATTAATCGATTGATACAACGAATAAGTGTAGATTTACCAGAACCACTCAAACCTAGTATCGCAACGAACTCACCTTTTTCCACATGAAGATTTACATTATCTAAAGCAAAGACTTCACCCTTCGTATATTGTTTGCTCAAATTTTTGATTGCTAATTGCATATCTAAATCACCCTTCTTCGAATAATGCCACCAATGTAATCGATGATAATAACCATTGCCATAATGACTAGACAATCCACTGCAACTTTATTATACTGGAACATTTTAAAATGGATACTTAAAAGTTGTCCTACTCCACCAGCTCCGACTAAACCAAGGACAAGAGAAGCTCGAACACTTACTTCTAAACGATAGAAGGAGTTGGATAATACATGAGGAATAACTTGGGGAAGAATACCATACAAGATAACAATATTCTTTTTTGCACCTGTTGAAGTCATCGCTTCTTGGGGACCTATATCAGCGGATTCTATAATTTCTGAGAAAAGTTTTCCCATTACGCCAACATTATGGAGGGATAGGGCCAGCACTCCTGCAAATGGACCTAGACTGACTGTGGGAACAAATATAAGTGCAAAAACAATTTCTGGTACAGAACGTAAAAAACTGAGCATTCCTCTAAGTGTCGTATAGATAGACCAATGAGGAGAAGTGTTTTTTGCACTCAAAAAACTAAGTGGAACAGCTAATAAAAATGCCACCGCGGTCCCCATAATAGCTATCTGAACGGTAATAACAGATTCACTTAGGGCTAAAGGCAGAACACTCCAATCTGGATTTAGAAAGCTTCTCTTTAGAAAGTGCAAAGTGTTTCCAAAGTCTTTAAACATTAAGGGATTGAAATTTGTTCCCAAAGCACTCCAAATAAGAACCACAAGAAGGCCTATCCAAAGATAGACCTTTTTATAATTATGGGGGGGATTTAATTGAATTTTATTTGAATCCTTTACTTTTACTTCTTTTATCATCTTGTACTACAACCTTCCGTCAGCTTTTGCAGCCTGTCTTACTGGCTCATAGTCCTTATCTTCTGCTGGTGCAAATCCACTGGCACCAAATACATCTAGTATTTCGCTGTCATCAACTGATAAAAATGCATTGACAAAGGCTTCTTTTAACTCATCAGAAGTTCCCTTTTTTACAGCCCAAGGATATTGAAATAATGGTTCTGATTGCCAGATTACTCTAAATTGTTCTCCATCAATTACATTATTTCTCTTCATGACTTCAAATATGGCACTATCAACAGCACCCACTTCTACTTTTTTCTCTTGCACTGATAAAGCAGCAGCATCATGGCCTCCAGTATAGAAGATTTGTTTGAAATCAGTATCGGTTTGGTCTCTAAAAACGCCTCTTTCCTTTAAAGCAAGGGTGGGGATTAGAGAACCAGAAGTAGAGTTAACATCAGCAAATGCAAACTGAAGATCTTCTACATTATCAATAATATCATCTAAACTATTGATGTCAGAATCTGCGTGAACAACCATATAAGAATAGTAGTAAGGCTCTCCATTGACTAATAAAGTCATAATAGCCTCAGCGCCACCTGTTTCATTGGCAATAATATAGGTTAATGGACCGAAGTATGCCATGTCAACCTGGCCATAGTTCATGGCTTCTACGACTCCATTGTAATCAGGATAAACTTCTACGATCACTTCAGTGCCTAATTCCTCTGAAAAATGCTCCCCCAGTTTATCCATGGCAGCCTTCATATCTCCTTGATTTTGTGTAGGGATAGCTCCAATAATGATTTTTTCAGGGACAATAGAGGCTACCTCTTCTTCTTCCATAGAAACACTAGGTGTATCTTCGGTGCTGCAGGCAATTAATGACGCGCTTAATATTAAGATTAAGATAAGTAGTAAGACCTTTTTCATTTTTTATTCAATCCTTTCTTCTTGTAGTTTTGATTAGTTCTGATGAAAATTTGTTAAATATTTCTCGTAACGTATACTATATTAATTCCAAAAGAAAATTAAAGCAACAGAAAAGTGCTTGTATTCAAATATTTGATAGTTTTCAATAAAGTCATAGGAATTTGAAATAGTGCTGTTTAAATATTAAATATATCAATGAGAGGTGCTTTGATTATTGATTTTTGCAATACAGTGTTAAAACTATTGCAAAGCAAAGTTAACTCTTATAATATTGGTTCAGTCAACACTGGGATTATCCTAGATCATTAAATATAGTATGGGAGAGAAGAAAGAGAAGAAAGAAAAGGGAAGGATCGCAGAGAGGGGACTTTAGTTATGATCGGGACTGATAATAAGAAAATTATTTTCTTACTTGAGATGAGAATGTTTGCTTATGATCTACTAAAACATACATTTTGTCAAGAACCATCTAAAAACTTCATTGAAAATCTAATAAAAGAAGAAATAATGGAAAATTTTCCTTTTATTGAAGACAGTCAATCCATTGGCCAAGGAATAAATGAAGTTAGTGGCTATTTCATTAACATGTCAGAATTTCAAGATGAAGAATATGAAAAATTACACTGGGATTTTACTAAAATGTTCATTGGTCCTAACTTTTTACCAGCTCCACCTTGGGAATCGGCATACTTGAATGAGGATCGTTTGTTATTTCAAGAAGAAACATTAGAAGTAAGAAAAAAATATTTGAAATATTACTTTTTACCTAAAAATTATCCTCATGAACCTGATGATCATATTGGTTTGGAACTAGATTTTATGTATAGATTAAGCAAGCTGACTATTGAGCTAGCAGAAAAACAAAATACAGAAGAAGTAATAAAAGTATTAAACGATCAAGACACTTTTTTAACAGAGCACCTACTACAGTGGATTGATAGATTTACTGATGATGTCATATACCATGCCGACACAGATTTCTATAAGGGAATGGCTAGAGTACTAAAGGGGTACTTAGAATTAGATAGAACAATTATAAAAGATTTATTAGGATTTTAAAAAAGTATACAAGATTGTTCTGAAAATAATCTATACCAAGGGGGATAGTATAAAGAATGATAAACTTTATAGAGCGGACAATAAATCATAAATTGAGTAGGCGTTCATTTTTAAAATGGAGCGCTATTTCTTCTACTTCAGTCATGTTGGCAGGATATGAAAATGTATTGGCTGAGATGTCAGTAGAAGAGGCCCAGGAGATAAAAAAAGAAGAAGGAAAGTGGGTAACAGCAGCTTGTTGGCATAACTGTGGTGGGAGATGTTTAAATAAAGCCTATGTTGTGGATGGAATGTTGATTAGGCAAAAGACCGATGATACCCATGAGGACAGTACTGAATTCCCACAGCAGAGAGCTTGTGCCCGTGGAAGAGCACAACGAAAACAAGTTTTAGGAGCAGATCGCTTGAAATATCCTATGAAAAGAAAACACTGGGCTCCAGGGGGAGGAAATAAAGAACTTCGTGGTAAAGATGAATGGGTAAGAATTTCTTGGGAAGAAGCAATAGACATCGTTGCCGATGAGTTAAAGAGAACCAAAGAAAACTATGGAAATGAATCGATATATTTACTTAGAGGAGCAGAAATGCAAAGACCTATTTCTCTATTTGGAGGATATGTGTCTAACTATGGGAGTCGATCTAGGGGCGCTTGGGAACAAGCGATGAAGCCTATATTGGGCGTCAGTAGAAAAAGTCACATCATTAACGATAGGATGGATTTATTAAATGCGAAACTAATTGTTTTATGGGGAAATAATCCAGCTTGGAGCTCTGCAGGATTACCTATGTATAATTTATTACAGGCTAAAAAGGCAGGAGTCAAATTCATTTCAGTAGATCCCTTCTATAATGCCAGTGCCAGCGTTTTGGCTGATGAGTTTATACCAATCCGACCTGCAACGGATACACCCCTATTGTTAGGAATCGCATACGTAATGATCACTGAGGATTCTCCAGAAAGACCATTAATAGATTGGCAATTTCTAAATCGATGTACAGTGGGCTTTGATGCAGAACATATGCCCCAAGGAGCAGATCCCAAGGAAAACTTTAAAGATTATGTATTGGGAACCTATGATGGAACCCCAAAAACACCTGAATGGGCATCTGAAATTACTGGAACACCCATAGAAGTAATACGGTCTTTTGCATTAGAATTAGGAACAACAAAACCTGCAACTGTTTTATTTGGGTGGAATTCTGCAAGGATAGAAAAGGCACAGCATGTACCACTTGCACAAGTAGCTGTAGGTGCCATGACTGGAAATATGGGAATACCGGGAGGGGCGTTTGGAGTAAGCTGTCAAGAGCCCGCAACCAATGGTGGACCAGCTTTGGTTAGACCAGGAGATAGTCAGTTACAAGCAATAAAGAATCCTTTATCTAGCGTTAAACTTTGTAGTAATGAACATTGGAATGCCATTTTAACAGGGAAATATACTGCTGGAAAAGATGATATAAAGGATATTGATATTCGAATGATTTATCATAGTGGCCACTCTAGCTTAAACCAAACCAATAATACAAATAAGGGTATCAAGGCACATAAAAAAGTTGAGTTTGTTGTTACGAATCAGTTTTCACTTAATCCAAACGCAGCTTATTCAGATGTTGTACTTCCCATTACAACTCAATGGGAACGTTATGGAACGGTACTGACAGGGAATAGAGAAATATTAATTTGGGCAAGTCAAGTAATCGAACCTTTATTTGAAGCAAAAGATGATATGTGGATAGCAAAAGAAGTTGGTAAACGTTTAAGTATTGATTCTGTAGAAATAGAGCCACTATCTTTGAAACAACAAATATTTAATGAAATTGCAGGTGCAAGTGTCATGAAAGAGAATGGTACAGGCTACGAGCCTTTAGTCACGATTACTGAGGGGGATATTAGTGAATTTGATGTAGAAGGGACACCTCAATTAGGCAGAATTTCGATTATGGAGTTCAAAGAACAGGGGATTTATCAAGTTCCTCGAAAGCAAAATGACAAGTTTGTTTTTATTAGCAATGATAAGTTCAGAGAAGACCCTGAGAATAACCCACTAGATACGGAAAGTGGTAAAATTGAAATTCATTGTAGACAACTTGCAGAAATAGTTACCAATGCTGGATGGAATGAAGGTTATCCTATTGCAAAATATGTTCCACCTACTGAGGGTTATGAAGCTACATATGCTGATTGGAATAAAAAAATAAAAGGGAAATATCCCTTACAATTATGTAACATACATATTCAACGACAAACCCATTCTGTTATGGGAGATGTACCTTGGCTACGAGAGACCTTTCCAAACGATATCATAATCAATCCGAAAGATGCTAAAAGTCGAGGGATCAAAGATGGAGATGTCGTTAGAATGTTTAACGATCATGGGTCTGTCATACGAAGGGTATATGTGACTGAACGTGTGATGCCAGAGGTTGTATTATTAGGTCAAGGCTCATGGGTTGATTTGGATGAAGAGGGAAATTGCAGGGCTGGATCGGTTAATATACTATCTGGAGACTACCCTTCGGGGCCAAATATAGAGTCTTTTCAAGCATGCATCGTTGAAGTGGAAAAATATGAAAAGCAGCTTGAACCAGATCATAATTGGCCTCAACGAATTGTCTTATAATGACTTATTTGGGATTGTAGAAATGAAGGCATGAGCTCACATTATAATACCAGATGGGAGGAATAACAATTGGGTCAAAAGGGGTTTTTCTTTAATATGGAAAGCTGTATTGGTTGCAAAACATGTCAGATCGCATGTAAAGATAGAAATGATTTACAAGTAGGATTGCTTTACAGAGAGGTAATAACTGTTGAGGGGGGGGAATTCCCCAAGCCGTGGATATATCATGTGTCAATGTCATGTAATCATTGTGAAATACCAGTATGTGTTGAAAATTGTCCAGTAGGTGCAATGAATAAAGGTAAGGACAATGGGGTGGTAGATATAGTCAAAGAAAAGTGTATAGGCTGTCAGAGATGTGTCAAGACATGTCCCTATGGAGCACCAAAGTATTTAGGAAATAAAATAAAAAAAGTTGGCAAATGCAATCTGTGTGTAGATTTACTTCAAAAGGGTGAAGAACCTGTCTGTGTTTCTGCTTGTATTATGCGAGCACTACACTTTGGAGATTTAAAAGATTTAATCAAAAATCATGGGCCATTAGAGGATATTATAGGACTGCCTAATTATCATATAACCCGGCCATCATTTACAGTAAAATCTAAAAAATATTCACTAAGGAACCCTTAAAATATAGATTTTATAGTGGAAGATAGGAGGTAAGAAGTACTTGCTTACAAAATATCTAGTAAAGAAAATCATGTCAGAAAGACATGCTATTGTGAAAGGCCAGTACTGCTTGAATGTCCGTAATAAGAAAGAAAAATGTAGAAAATGCATAGAGATTTGTCCTGTTGAAGCTATTAAACAAAAAGAAACAATTATTGTTATAGATAAAAATAGCTGTAATGGTTGTGGTATATGCAATGTAGTCTGTCCTTCTCAAGCTCTTGAGTTGTCAGGACTGTCTAAAAAAATAGATAATTCTAAGTTAGATAAAAAAGCTATTTTAATTGGATGCCAAGAACACAATGAGCAAATGGATATTATGTTTTCTTGCCTAAATGGTATCCATGCAGAGTCAATAGCAGCACTGCTATTGAAGCTAAAGGAAAAAGACATTTATTTCAATGTAATTGAGTGTAAAAATTGTAATATTGAGTCTGATAGTTTCATACTAGAGAATGCTTTAAAAGAAGCGAAAAAATTCATAGACTCCTTAAAAATCACTATTAATATGGAGCTGATATATAAAAAAGAACATCTACCGATATATGATGAAACAAAGCTAACTAGAAGAGAACTTTTAAGTCTGATTACAAAAAAATCAGGCGAGATAACCCAAGATATAACTAATCATATGTTTATTGATTCTAAAGAAGGTAATTTAAATCACCGAGAGGGTTTACTTAATGCTATCGAGAATTTAGGCGAGGCTATTGACGAAAATACACTGATTAATGAATCGTTGTTTACAACCTGGGATGTCAATTTAAATTGTGATGGATGTAGTTTTTGTCAAGCAATTTGTCCATGGAATTCTTGGCAGATCGAGGAGAACGAGGATCAGCTAGTTATAAAGCATAGTGCAAGAACATGTAGATCCTGTGAGCTGTGTTTTAAGCTTTGTCCTAACAAGGCGATTGAAAGAGCGAGCTGTAGATTATACTATTTACAACAAGATATTATTAAAAGAGAAATTCATTTAATATCTTGTTCAAGATGTTTTACAAAATATATTTTGAAGGACAATGGTGTTGAGGTATGCCCTAGCTGTGCTAGGAGTCAAATTAGAAGATTTGTATAAACTTTAAAGATTAGATATGCGTAGTAGCATATGATCTAAATGTGCAAAAAAATCATGGGAAAAATTTCCTATACTGTTCTGCTATGACCTGGGGATTCGATAAAGTCTCTTGATTTAAATGACTGGATTTAGGGCAAAATACCTTTATTCCTTAAAAGAGAGGTGGTTATTTGAAAGACATTATAGAAGACAGTTTTCGCTACGAGAAAATATTTAGCGAAAATAGCTATTTCGGAAACCCCAAAGGAAAAGAATTTGAATTTGCTCAGGGAACACTCCCCATCATAATATCTAGTCCTCATTCTGTTCATCAAATAAGAAAAAACAAGATTAAATTTGTGGAAGTGTTTACAGGAAGCTTAAATATACTACTGAACAAAGACACTGGAGTGCACTCTCTATTTAAATTAAAGTGCTCTGATTTAGATGATAATTTTGACTACAACACAAGATATAAAATTTTTTTAAAAGAGATTATAGAAAAGCACAACATAAGACTTGTGATAGACCTCCATGGAATGAATGACAATCATGGGCTAGATATCGACATCGGAACAAAAGAAAATCTAACATGTTCCAATGAATATATATCTACTTTAAAGGAGTGCTTTAAATTCAATGGAGTAGAAATGATCGGAGATAATCAAATATTTAAAGCCCTTCCTGAGGGGACAGTAACTTCTTATATTCATTCCATCACTAAGGTAGATGTGATGCAAATAGAGATTGCCAATAAAAACAGAAACATCTATAGGAAGGAAAATCAAGAAAATTATCTTAAAGCTTATCGCTCTCTAATTTCATTTATATTTAGGGTAACAAAAAAATTAGAACATTAAAAGGAGCTCTCGGGCTCTTTTTTCAACTAATACTGAATAATGCTCTGAAATAATGCGAATTATGTAGTTATCAGGTGATTGGAGTTGCAAGTCATTGAGATATTACCTATAATGAACATGATGTGTAAAGTTGGAAAAATGATGAATGATGAATGATAAATATAAGTAGATAACCCAAATCTCTGATTTGGCTTAAGTCACTTAGTCTGTTTATCTCCGGAGGAGTTTTTTTATGAATAAGAAAGAGACAAAGACAATACTGGTTATTGGTGGCGGGGCTGCTGGTATGATAGCTTCTATTGCAGCAACAAGGCAAGGCGCCCAGGTGATCATTCTTGAAAAGATGAATCGTGTGGGGAAAAAAATATTAGCCACCGGGAACGGACGCTGTAATTTAACAAACATACATACAGATCTAATACATTTCCATGGAAATAATGTACAGTTTATTCGAAGTGTCCTAGGACAATTTTCTGTAGAAGAAACCATAAACTTTTTCGAATACTTAGGCATAGCTCATAAAGTTGAGGAAGGCAAGGTATATCCCTTTTCAGATCAAGCTGCCAGTGTATTGGATGTGCTACGTTATGAAATGAATCAATTGGGAGTAAAAGAGCACTGTGATGCAGAAGTAAGGGAGATTCATGCCACTAAACAAGGATTTACATTAGCGCTGTCAAATGGAAAACAAATTAAAGGTGACAGAATTATTGTGACAACTGGGGGAAAAGCAAGTCCCCAATTGGGATCAAATGGTAGTGGGTATGATTTGGTTAAACCATTTGGACATCTATTGATTCCACCTTTTCCAGCATTAGTTCAATTGAACTTGAAAGCACATTTTTTGAAGGCATTAAAGGGAGTTAAGTTCAATGGTTTAGCTGAGGTGAACTCAAATAACAAAAGCCTAAGAAGAGAAGAAGGGGAAATTTTGTTTACTGATTATGGGATATCAGGTCCCCCAATTTTACAGCTGAGTCGCAAGGCAGGAGAAGTCCTGCAAAATAAGGAGAAACCATGGATTCAATTAGACCTATTCCCGCATTTAACCACGGAAGAGTTAAAGGAACAGCTCATGATACGATTAGGCTATCAGCCTGAAAAGCCCTTGGACTTTGCGTTGATTGGATTGCTCAATAAACGCCTCATTCCAGTGGTGCTAAAGGAAACAAAAATCCAACCGATCCAAAAACTATCCCATGAAGTTTCTGATGAAGAAATGAACAGATTGGTCAGTTTTTTGAAAGGGTGGCGAATTGAGATCGAGGGAACCCAAGACTGGAAACAGGCCCAGGTGACTGCCGGAGGAATTGATGTAAATGGCATTAATCCTAAAACACTAGAATCAAAGCTTGTTCCAGGGATGTATTTTGCAGGAGAGATACTGGATATAGATGGTGATTGTGGTGGATTCAACCTCCAGTGGGCATGGTCTTCGGGTTATATAGCTGGGGAGCAGGCCGCAACAGAGTAAGCTTTAGTGAAAGTAAAATCAGTAAGAAGAAGAGAGGAAGAGGATCTATGTTACGTGTACCAGAAATCAAGGTGTCCTTAGATAAAGGGGAAGAAACCTTAAGAAGTGGCATCCTTAAAAAATTAAGAATACCAGAAGCAGATTTGATTGATTATCATATCTATAAGCAGTCAATTGATGCCAGAAAGACTGACGAAGTGTATTTTGTTTACACCGTGGATGTAAAAATAAAAAGTGAGCAAAACACATTTAAAAGAATTAAAGATCGTAAAATTACATTGACTCCCAATATGAAATATGAACATGTAAAATCTGGAGACAAGCCACTACAAAGCCCACCTATTGTTGTGGGAATGGGACCATCTGGCCTGTTGACAGGATTGATTTTGGCTGAAATGGGTTATCGACCGATCCTGTTAGAACGTGGAAAATCCGTTGAAGATCGAACAAAGGATGTAGAAAAGTTTTGGCAAGAGGCGCAATTGTATGTGGATTCAAATGTTCAGTTTGGAGAAGGTGGGGCAGGAACTTTTTCCGATGGGAAGTTGACAACCCAAATTAAAGATAAAACCTGCCGAAAGGTACTAGAAGTATTAATCGAAGCCGGGGCACCAAAGGAAATTATGTATGAAAACAAACCCCATGTAGGCACCGATATTTTAAAGGGTGTTGTGATGAATATCCGCAATCGAATTGTTGCATTAGGGGGAGACGTTCGGTTTGAAAGCAAGATGACGGATCTAGTACTTGAAAAAGGTAAAATTGTTGGGATAGAAGTGAATCATAAAGAAATCATCAATACGGAGGTTGTGGTAGCGGCTTTAGGTCATAGTGCTCGGGATACCTTTGAGATGTTCCACGAAAGAAAGGTAAATATACAGCAAAAACCTTTCTCTATTGGTGTGAGAATAGAACATCCCCAACAATTAATCAATGAAAATCAATATGGATCCTTTGCTAACCATCCTAAGCTAGGGGCAGCGGACTATAAATTGAACCACCATTGCGAAAATGGACGTTCCGCTTATACATTCTGTATGTGTCCAGGAGGCTTTGTTGTGGCAGCTGCTTCAGAGGAGGGGGCTGTGGTGACCAATGGGATGAGTAAATATGCTCGAAATCAAGAAAATGCCAATAGTGCACTATTGGTTGGTGTTTCCCCAGAGGATTACGGGAGTGATCATCCTTTAGCGGGGGTGGCATTCCAAAGAAAATGGGAGCAAAAAGCATTTGAGTTAGGAGGAGGCAATTATAAGGCTCCAGCTCAACTTGTGAAGGACTTCCTGGCAGATAGACCTTCTAGGGAATTTGGAACAGTCAAACCTTCCTATACACCAGGGATTACCTTAACGAATTTAAGGGAATGTTTACCGGACTACGTGATTGAAGCCATGAGAGAGGCAATTGTTGCCTTAGATAAGAAATTAAAAGGCTTTAAGATGGACGACGCAATCATGACGGGAGTCGAAACAAGAAGCTCCTCGCCAATCCGAATTCAACGAGATGAGAACTGTGAAAGCAATATATCCGGATTATACCCAGCAGGAGAAGGGGCAGGATATGCCGGTGGAATCGTCTCAGCAGCTGTAGATGGTATTCGTGTAGCTGAAGTAATTGCTAAGAAATATGCTCCATTTAGATAAAGAGGATTTTGAAATATAAATTCAATGGATTGACAAAAATAAGTCCTTAGCTAAATTTAGCTAAGGACTTATCTGATTCCAAGTGGACTTCTTCTAAATGTTCGTGGGTTGTTGGCTAAGAAAATGATTATGATAGATTGCAATAGAAATGCTAAACATTGGAGTATAGTAAATTTCAACACCTGATTTTGTGTTTCTAGTTCATTGGATTTACAAAGATTTATGTATTTTTGATAAACTTTTACACGATAAAATATTTGCATAATTGGATAGGCAATTCCAAATACAGCAATGATTGCATATTTCATGATATCTAAAATGATTGAGGCTTCAAAATTCAACAAATATGGCAGGGAAAATAATAAAATACCTCCTAAAAATACTTTGGGCAAAATTTTTCGTGCCATTTTAGCCTGTATTTCTTTTCGTTCATACCACGTAGTTGTGTAGTCACTCTGGAATATAGTTGGAATATACTGCGTTTCCATTTCTGTAAACTCACCGGGTAGCAATAAACGCATTTTTCTAAGATGATTATAAATATAGAGGACTAAGGCTAAGAAAGCATATAAGTAAAATGGATTAAATGTCATATAGATCTCCTTTGTGTGTCGAATTCTTGTGAGATAGTACAACCCTATATAATCATTCTACCTAAAACAGAAAAATCCTGCGTGAATAAAAGAACGCACTAGATACCTGATGCGTTCTTTTTTAAGAGCTATGACGTCCTTAAATAAACAACTGCATATTAGAAGACAGCGCGTCCTTCAAATAGGTTTGTGCATCTACAATTTCAACCTCGGGGATCAACTCATCTTTTGTGAGCCCCATGATATCTAATGAAAGCTTGCAGCCATAGAATTTTACCTTTTTCTTACGGGCACCCTTAAGGAAATCCTCCAGCATAGGGGCATCCTTGGCCTCCATCATTTCCAATAACATGGATTTTCCGACGCCGCCATAATTCATATGGGATAAAGGCAGGGCTTCGGGTCCCCTAGGGGTCATCATTTCAAACATTTTTTCATAGGCAGATTTACCCTCTAGGTCCATTTTGTCGGGATCTCTTAATAAAAAAAGTCCCCAGAAGGAAAAAAACATTGTGACGTCAACATCCATTTCCTTGGCTGAATTGGCTAGGATTAACCCTGCTAAAGCCTTATCATAATCCCCACTAAACATGAGAAGGTTTAAGCTCTGTTTTTGCTCTTGTTCCATAAATGTATTCCTCCTTTGATTGATTCAATGGACTTATTGTAACCGAAAGTGGCGACATTTATGAAAAAACCCTGCCATTAAAATGGAAGGGTCAATGATCATTGTTATATTTTTCATGATAATAGCCTTTATGCTTAACAATTCTTTTTAATAAACTGATAAAAATATCAATTTCACGATAGGTATTGTAGAAACCAAAGCTAACTCGAACCATTCCAGGGTGAAATAGAGTGGTCTCCCCTGTCCCTTTGTCTAAGTAAGAGATTATTAAGAAAAAAAGCAAAGAGATTCTTGACAAATCCTTTAATAAATAGTAGTATGAAAAATAACCGAGTGAACGCTATGTTGGGAGGAAGGTGCTAAAGGATGACGGATACAAGAGAACGTATAGTAGAAATTGCCGTTAAGCTTTTTATGCAAAAGAGCTTTAAGGAAGTTACTATAAAAGAGATAGTTGAGAAAACTGGAGTGTCCCAAGGGGCTTTTTTTCATTATTTCAAAACAAAAGAAGATTTATTTTTGGAAATAATTGGAAATGTTTTATCCTCCGCTGATGGCTATTATGATAGTCTTACCAAAGATTCCTTACAGCAATTTTATAGTCAATATATACATACTTTTTTAGGTAACTTTTTGCCTGAATTCATTTCTACAGAGGATGGAGATTCTGGGATGAACTATTTTGCACTCTACTTTGAAGCAATAAAAATTTTTCCTGATTTTAAACACAAAATAGCTGACATTCATGAAATTGAATTTAATAATTGGAAGTCGGTAGTTTCGAAGGCAAGGGCTAATGGAGAAATCTCCACGGTTATGAAGGATGAAGAAATAGCTAAGATGTTTATAAACTCTGGAGATGGATTAGCACTGCATAGTATTTATATGGGGTATAGCAAGGAAGATGCAACAAATAAGTGGATAGCTCTTTGGGATAGCTTTTATGAAGTGCTGAAAAGTAAAAACTAGATGATTATTAAAGATTCAATTTCAAATTTTAAAATGGAAAATAGTTTCCATTTTTTTGCAATAAAAACATACCGATTACTCGGTATTTAATATAAGGAGGTAGAACATGAAAAAATTAATTGCATTAATGATTTTAGGATTATTAGTACTAACAGGTTGTCAAACTCAAGTTGAAATTGAGGTAGTAGGAAAAAATGTGAGGATAGTAGAGGCCGAAACCCGTAAATACCCCGTAACCCTAGAGTATATGGGAATTATGGATACTGAGGATACAAGGTCATCTGCCTTTAAAACAGGAGGAAAAATAGAAGAGATATACGTAAAAACAGGGCAACAGATTAATAAGGGAGATAAATTAATTCGATTGAATGAAGAGGATTTAAGATCAACAGTAAATGTAGCTAAGGCCCAGTATGAAATAGCAGAAACTCAATATAATATGGCAATGAAAGGGGCAACAGAGGAGGAAATAAATCAAGCAAAAATCAGTGTAGAAATGGCAGAAAGAAACTTAGAAAATACTAAGGAGCTATATGGAAAATATCAAGAATTATTAGAAGCGGGCGCTGTATCCCCCCAACAGCTACAAGAAATTAAGCTTAAACTTGATTTAGAAGAAAAGCAGCTTAATAGTGCCAAAGAAGCCTATAACCGAATATTAAAAGGAGCAAGGGATGATGAGCTTCAAATATTAAAAAGTCAGATAGATATTGCCTATGCTGCCTATCAACAAAGTCAAGACCTACTTGAAGACAGCATCCTTAGAAGTGATATAGATGGAGTTATTTTGCAGATACAGGTGAAAGAAGGGGACTATATATCTCAAGAGATGCCAGTTATTATTATAAAGGGAGAAGAAACCACAGTAATGGTAGGCGTTAGTAATGAAGATATAAGTAAAATAGCCTTAGGAATGGATGTGATCGTGAGACACCAAAACAATGAGGTTAAGGGAATTGTAGAAACCGTATCCTCTAATCCTAAAAGTCAAAGCAGTCTTTATGAAGTGAAAGTAGACCTCGAGCCAAATACAATCCCCATAGGATCTTTAGTGAGTATTGACTTTATCTTAGGGGAAGCGGAGGGGGTATTTCTTCCGATGAATATCCTTTTGAATGAAGGAGTTGACTTTGTATATATTGTTCAAGATGAAAGGGCTGTAATGCAGGAAGTTCTTTTAGGTGAAGTCTTTGGAAATGAAATAAAGGTATTGGAGGGAATTAATCCAGGAGATAAAGTAATTGTGGAAGGTATGAGGAGTGTAAAAAATAATGATAAAGTAGAGATTAAAGAGTAGAGGGGGGATTTAATTGTTTAAGAATATGATTAAACTATCCATAAAAAATAAAACAGTGACTATATTTTCAATGATTATGATCACCTTATTTGGGCTTTATAGCTATTTTACTATACCGAAGCAAGAATACCCTGAAACCCCTGCCCCTGCTGCCATGATAACAGTGATCTACCCTGGCGCTTCAGCAGAGGAGGTAGAAGCCTTAGTAACAGAAAAGCTTGAGGAAAAGCTTACAGAATTAAGAAATTACGATTATACCGATTCTACTTCACTAAACAGTGCAGCAGCAATTCTTCTTATTTTAGATATGGATATTTCTGAAGCTGAGCTTGATCAAACCTGGAATGAGCTATACAGGATGATGGAGGATGTTAAAAATCATCTGCCAGCTGGGGTGGCTGATATAAATATTAATACAAACCTAATAGAGACTTCAGGAATATTGATTGGTTTATCAAGTGATAACTATAGTTATGAACAACTGGTAACCTATGGGGAAAGGTTGAAAAATAATCTTATAGGTCTGGGTGGAATTAATCGTTTTGAGATTATTGGAGAACAAGAAAAAGAATTGAAGGTAGAGGTAGATCTTCAAAAATTAGATTTATATAACTTATCTATTAGTCAAATTACGAATATCTTGGCGGCTCAAAATATTCAATTACCTTCGGGAAGCATACAGAATGATAGGATGAAATTCTACGTAAATCAAGAGGGATTATTTAAGTCCTTGGAGGAAATTGAAAATACTATTTTGCATATAAGGGAAGACAATATAATTGTGCGACTGAAGGATATAGCTCAGGTATATATGGGGTTAAAGGACTCAAATTATAAGATAAGAAACAATGGAGAAAACGGAATATTACTTGTGGGATATTTTAAAGGAGATGTAAACGTAGTAACGGCAGGTAAAGAAGTGAGGACAGTATTAGAGGATTTCAAAAAACAGCTTCCAGAAGATATAAGTGTTGATGAGATTGTTTATCAGCCGGAGGAGGTTGAAAAATCCGTTAATGATTTTGTTAAAAACCTTATAGGAGGAATATTCATTGTTATTCTTGTGGTTATGTTGGGAATGGGAATCAGAAATGCTACAACAGTTTCCTTTGCCATACCCTTATCGATGTTTATCACCTTTATTACTATGGGTCTTCTGGGGATTAAGATCCACATGATTACTATAACAGGTCTTATTATGGCACTGGGGATGCTGGTGGATAATGCCATTGTTGTTAGTGATTCCATTCAAAATAAAATTGACGAGGATATAGATCAGCTAACGGCCTGTGTAGAAGGAACAAAGGAGGTTGCTATACCAGTATTATCCTCTACCCTTACAACCATTGCTGCCTTCTCACCTTTACTATTTTTACCAGTGGCGACAGGAGCTTTCTTAGGAGGTATACCTCAGATGATTATTATATCTTTGATTGCCTCCTATGGCATTGCAATTTTTATAACCCCACTAATGGCTTATTTATTCTTTAGAAAAAGTAAGAGCAATAGAAAAAAAGATGGCAAGATTAAAGGGATATTTGAAGGGTTATTGGTTTTAGGGATGAAGTATAAGGTTAGGACGCTTCTTGCTTCTTTTATTATTCTAGTTCTATCATTAACCTTAGTCAGTACCTTACCCCAGGAGCTTTTTCCAAAATCAGATAAGGATATGATTTATATTGATATACAAACAGAATACCTTAGTAATCTAGATAAGACGGATGATTTAGTAAAGGAAATTGAAGCAGTATTGCGGGAACAACCAGAAATCATCTCCTATACATCTTCTATAGGGGGAGGTATTCCAAGGTTTGATATTTCCATCATGCCTCAAGCCAATGCTCCTAATTCAGCACAGATTGTAATGCGGGTAAATTTATTAAATGGAGAAACATTTAAGACTAATGAAGAATTAGTACGGCATCTACAGGAAATATATGATGAAAGAATTGTAGGTGCAGATGTTATTGTAAAAGAACTGGAGGTGGAAGGGGGTTTAGGCGCGCCAATTCAAATTAGGGTTAAAGGAAATGAAATGGAAGACATTATTGAAGCAAAGGAAAAAATTAAAGAAGCCCTCATAAATATAGAGGGGAGTACCAATGTAAGGGATGATTTACCCTTATTAGATTACCAATTTAGTATGACAATAGATGGAAATAGAGCCCTATCCTATGGACTAACAAAACAGGAGATACAAAATGAAGTAAATATGGCCTTAATGGGAAGAAAAACCTCTGTATTTAGGGAAGAAGGTAAAGAATTTGATATTCTAGTAAAGGGGAATATATCGAGACTTGAAGAATTTGAAAATTTGAAGATTAAATCTACAGCTACAGGTCTGCAGGTGTTACTGAAGGATGTAGCCAATATAAATTTTGAACCTGTTATTGGACAGATTAACCGATATCAGGGAGAAAGGGCGATAGCAGTACAGGGAAATGTTGCTGAAGGATATAATGCAATTGAAGTACAAACAGTATTGGAGGAAAAGATTAAGGATATAGATTTTCCTAATGTTACCGTTGTTCCAGAGGGTGAAAAAGCCGATATGGAGGGGGATTTAGGAAATATGGGAATATCAGCAATATTTGCATTATTTTTGCTCTTTATCATTCTTATGATCCAGTTCAACTCTGTAATTCAACCGGGGATTATATTAGCTTCAATTCCTTTATCGCTTATAGGCTCGATGGTGGCCCTAGTAGTATTAAGACAGCCCCTATCTCTATTTAGTATATTGGGGATAGTGAGTTTAATGGGGGTTGTTATTAATAATGCCATCATCCTAATAGACTATATTAACACTCAAAGAAAGACGGGAATGCCTATAGAGGAGGCTTGTAGCAAAGCTGTTAGTGCAAGATTCAGACCAGTAATTTTAAGCACCACCACTACAGTCTTCGGATTATTTCCATTGGCCTTCTTTGGCAATGACTTATTTAGACCCATGGCAGTAGCCTTCATGGGGGGGCTAATGGTTGCTACCCTATTAACTTTAGTAATCATTCCAGTACTATACAGTTTAATAGAAGGAAAAATAGAAGCATTTAAAAGAAGAAGAGATAAGAAAAAATTAATTTAAATATATAATAGATTCAAATCTAAGCAGGGCAACCCTACCTTAGACTGAAGACAAATTATTAGAGCTTATATTTGCCAAAGCAGTTAGAAATCATTGGGGCATAGAAAGTTGTCACTGGATGCTTGATGTACTATTTAGAGAAGATGTCAGTTTGGTAAGGAAAAATAATGGTTCTGAAAATCTATATATATATCAGGAAAATTTCCTTAAATATATTAAAGAAAGAAATACCAAATACAAAAAAGATAAGTAAAAATATAAAGCGGTTCAAAGCAGGAATAGATGAGAAATTGTTAGAAAAAAATTATTGAAAACATATAGATGATAGGCTGAACTGTTTCTGAAGAGGGCAAGTCTGGCTTACCTATAATATACAAGAACACGACACAATAAATTTAAAACTTTTTATAAAAAGTTTGATTAAAATAATCTATCATGCGATTGCCGTGGCAAAGACCCGAGATTATTAAATAAAAGTATTACACATATGATATAATCGTTATAATTATATAATTCTAGAGGAGTGTGGTAAGTTTTGGATTCCAGTAGTATATGGCAGTTGATGGTGTTGCTATTTTTATTAGGGGGCTCAGCCTTCTTTTCAGCTTCAGAAACTGCGTTGATGTCCTTAAGTAAAATCAGAGTTCGGCACATGGTGGAAGAAAATGCAAAGGGTTGGAAGGCTATTGAAAAGGTGATTGAAAATCCCAGTAAGCTTCTAAGTACTATTTTAGTTGGAAATAATGTAGTAAATATAGGTGCGTCTGCTTTGGCCACCGCCCTGGCTTTAGAATTGTTCGGGTCGAAAGGCGTAGGCATTGCAACCGTAATCATGACTATACTCGTTTTAGTCTTTGCAGAAATAACCCCTAAGTCAATGGCTGTTCAAAACTCTGAAAAAGTTTCACTAAAGGTTGTAAATACAATTAGTCTTATTATGAGTATTCTAAGTCCTATAGTGAAGCTATTCACCTATATTACCAATGGTTTAATTAGATTTTTAGGGGGAGATTCTGCAAAGTTTCATCCAATTATTACCCAAGAAGAATTAAGAACAATTGTTACTGTTAGTCATGAGGAGGGTATTTTAGAGGTTGAAGAAAAACAAATGATTTATAAGGTATTTGAGTTTGGTGATTCATTTGTAAAAGATGTCATGATTCAAAGAAGAGATATAGTAGCATTAAATTTACATTCGACCTATGAAGAATTGATTGACATTATGAAAGAAGAACAATTCTCTAGATATCCTGTTTATAGAGAGAAAATTGAAAACATAATTGGTTTTTTGAATGTAAAAGACATATTCTTCCTAGAGGAGACAATGGATAAATTTAGTTTAGAGAAATATGTTAGGGATCCTTTTTTTACATTTGAATTTAAGAAAATAGATGAAGTATTCAAGGAAATGAAAAAAACTAGAACACATATGGGAATTGTACTAGATGAGTATGGATCTACAGCGGGACTTATTACAATTGAAGATTTAATAGAAGAAATCGTAGGAGATATTGGAGATGAATACGATCAGGATGAGGAAGAAATTACCGTCATTAAAGAAGATGAATACATTGTTAATGGAAGTACTAGACTAGATAGAATCAATGATATGATTGGAGTCCTTCTGGAATCAGAAAATTATGATTCGCTAGGTGGGTTTATAATTGGAGAACTAGGAAGATTTCCTTTAAAGAATGAAATGATAGAATACAATGGGATTACGTTTATCGTGGAAAATGTGGATAAAACAAGAATTAATAAAGTGAGAGTCTTAACATAATTGATATCAAGTTAATACAAAATATAAGAAAACCCATACAAAATCTATATATTAGAAAATGTATGGGTTTTCGTTAATTTATCGAAAGACCCTGTTTTCAAACTCCAGAGGATTACACTAATTATCTTAATATTAATTAATGATACCACCAGAAACGATTAATTTAACAGCTACATCCACAGGCATATCAAGATAAGCTATTTACTCATTAGGAAGCATTACAAGCATACCAGGAGTGGGATTTGGAGTAGTAGGAATAAAAACACTCTTCATTGATTTACCTGACTTTTGGTTTATTTCATCAGTTGCATCAGATGTAATGAAGCAGATGGCAAAATATCCCGAAAAGGATAAAGTTCGAGGGCTGATAAAATATGACGTAGATGCGACTCTTTTGGTAGAAATGCTATATTCACTGGCAAGATCAAATATGGAGGTATTTTTAAAGAAGCTCACCGATGGCATAAACATTATTAGAGATGGAATCTTTTGTAAATAACAATTTACAATCCCCTAGGAACCCTAGGGGATTTTTTGAGGGAAAAAATGATCAAAAGAAAGGTTAATGGTGGTTTGTATACTTTTTAACATAATACCCTTTGTATTGTATTATTCTTTTTAGCAGGCTGATAAAAATATCAATTTCACGATAGGTATTGTAGAAACCAAAGCTAACTCGAACCATTCCAGGGTGAAATAGAGTGGGATCCTCCTTGCGTTTTTCAACCTCATCGGGAGGGATACCAAGGAGCCGTTGAACATAGGGTTGGGCGCAAAAACAACCATTACGAACAGCGATTCCGCCTTCGTCAGATAGGATTTTAGCCACTAGGTCATGAGTCAATCCTTCAATGTTAAAAGAAATGATGCCTACACGATTTTTCAGAGTCATATCCCCATAGACAGTGATATCCGAAATTGAATTGAGTTTTTCTAATGTGTATCTGGTTAAACTTTGTTCATGCCTATCAATATGTTCCATGCCAATTTCATTCAAGGTTTTCATGGCGGCCGTTAGAGCCACTACCCCTAGAATATTGGGGGAACCAGCTTCCTCCCGATTAGGAACATCGGCCCATTTAATATGATCGTGGGTCACCAATTCAACTGTGCCACCTCCTACATACTCAGGGGGTCCCTGACGAAATACATCCTTTGGAGCAATTAAGACACCGATGCCAAAGGGGGCGTACATTTTATGGGCGGAAAAAACAAGGTAATCTGGATTTTCAAGTGGATTAGAGGAACTCATATAAAAAGGAGCGTGTGGAATGAGTTGAGCACCATCCACTAAAAGCTGTGCTCCATATTGATGAACAATATTTGCAATGCGGTTAATGGGATTTTTACATCCAGTCACATTAGAAGCGCCAGTAATGGCCACCAGCTTAACTTCTCCTTTATAATGTATTAGTTTGTGTTCCAAATCCTCTAATGAAAGACAGCCATTTTCTTTAATGTCGACATAATCAACACGATACTTATCACGCCAAGGCAAATCGTTGGAGTGGTGTTCCATAAAACTTGAAAGTACCACAGGGTTTGGACTTTGATTAGAAAGACGATAGGAAAGCTTATTAATTGCTTCTGTTGCGTTTTTAAGAAATATAACAGTATTTTTCTCTAGGTCTGCTCCAACAAAATGACCGATTAATTCTCTAGATTTTTCATATCTATCGGAGGATAGCTGGGACTTATAGCCAGTACCCCTATGTATAGAGGAGTACCAAGGAGAAAAAGCCACCACTTCTTCTAATACAGAAAGTAAAGGGGGGGTTGTGGCCGCGTTATCAAAGTTGATATAGGTTGTCATCTGACCATTTTTTAATGGGATCTTAGTTTCGACCCCTGATACCAAGGAACGCCAGTGATGCATTAAATTGTATTTGAACATATTTTCACCCACTTATAAAGAAAGATGTATTCTTAATCATAGTATGCAATAAATAAAGAAGTCGTGATGTTTTCATCACGACTTCTTCGTTTTTTAAATTATTTTGATTTGTTGAGACGAAATAACTATTCTGCAGCCGGTGGGGTAAATGTTCTTTGTGCTAATTCAGCATCTAACATATAGATGGCATGGCTGTTTTCATCAATTCGTTTAAGTCTACTTAAATAGGCTGACATTGTTGCTTCTTCTTCTACTTGCTCGTCAATAAACCAGTTAAGGAAACTAACACAGGCATAATTCTTTTCTGTAACAGCAATGTCCATCAAGTGATTGATGCGACTTGTAACAAATTGCTCATGAGTTAAGGAGTCGGTAAAGACTTCTTGTAAGGATTTGAAATCGTTTTTAGGCTCATCATATGCTGTAATCACAGCACGGCCACCTAACTCATCGATAAAGTTAAAAAATTTCATTGCATGAAATCTTTCTTCTTCTGCTTGCACGATAAAGAAGTTTGCAAATCCTTCCAAGTCTTCTGATTTACAATATGCTGCCATGGCTAAATAATAATTTGCAGAGAAAAATTCATGCTTTACTTGCTCATTGAATTCTTGTAATAGTTTTTCTGATAACATAACTGATCTCCTCCTCTTACTTATACGGTGAATTGTAATTTATAGTATATGTATGAATAATTCACCATTTTATTAATGGTATAATGAACCTTCAAAGATGTCAAGCTGAAGCGTTAATAGAAAATAGAAATTCTGACTTCTTCAATAATACATATCATTAATATATGTATACCATCTCCCATCCTTTTTAAATAATTATTTTTAATAATTTTGTAATAAGTGACAAAATATCGAGGAAAGTAGATGAATCCTGAGAGATACTACATATTCTGCGCAAGAATATAGAAAATAAACACTGTAATGAAAATTAGAGGGTAAATTGGCTTTATAGCGTTTCCCAACTCGTCGGAAAAGCGTTATAATATAGAAAGCATTGTAATTAAAGGAGAGAATATAAAAAATGGACTATAAATTGCTAGCCACCGATATGGATGGAACACTCCTAATGGATGACAAAGCACTATCAACAGAAAACATCGAAGCCCTAACTAGAGGAAAAGAACATGGAATCGATTTAGCTATTTGTACAGGCAGACCCTTTCCAACGGTGAAGCCTTACTTAGAGCAACTAGGCATATCCTGTTGGTTAGTTACAAATAATGGATCTGTGATTCGTGATAAACAAGAGAATATTATCTATGAAAAATTTATGGAGCAGGATGCTTTGGAAAAGATTATCGACATTTTTGAATCAGAAAAAGATTTGTATTATCATGTGTCAGACGCAAATCACACATACATCAAAAGCCGGCGACAGCGTATGCGAACCATTCAAAAGTTTGTTTCTATAAAGAATATGTCACCTATAAAAGCCTATGTAACAGCAGCCAAGATGGTATTTTTAAGTGGGACTCATAAAAAGGTTGATTTTTTATCCTACGTAAAAAATGGTGGTAAGGTAGCCAGTGTATTTGTCTACTCAAAGGATAATATACAATTGAATAGACTAAAAGAAAAGCTAAGTGAGATCAAATCTATCAATGTAACCAGTTCAGGCTCTGATAATATTGAAATATTAGATGGCAATGCAACCAAGGGCCATGCTTTAGAATATCTCTCTAAAAAACTCGACATACAAGCTGAAGAGATGATCGCAGTGGGAGATAACTATAACGACCTATCTATGATTCAATACGCTGGTTTAGGAGTTGCCATGAGAAATGGAGAACAGGCTATTATTGATGAAGCAGATTGGGTGACCAAAACAAATCAAGAAAATGGTGTGGCTTTCTTAATGGAAAAGGTATTGGCTGAAGAAATTAAAATTATAAAAATATCCTAAAATATGTAAAAATAATAGAGCCTTTAGAGAATAAATAGATCGTCTATATGGAAATAAATCCCGCTGCAATTCAGAGAGACTCACAACTTTCTCATAATTGTAGTGGGATTCATTTTGTTTTTAAATATTTAGTTTATGAACAATATGAACAATATGAACAATATGAACAAAACATTAACAAAGTAAAACACTTGTGATATCTTTAACTTGTCGAAAAAATAAGAATAAGGAGGAACTTAATATGAAACAACACAAGAAATTATTGGGAATAACCGTGGTGATAATGTTAATTATTTCACTACTTACAGGCTGTGCAGGTGATGCGCCAGCTGACACTGAGGAACCACAAGGGGTAGCAGATATCCAAACAGATGTCGTTATCATCGGTTCAGGTGGAGCAGGGTTAGCCGCTGCAATTGAAGCACATGATGCAGGGAAAGAAGTAATCGTTCTTGAAAAGATGCCAATGGTAGGTGGGAACACATTAAGAGCCACAGGTGGACTTAATGCTGCTGGGACAAGCGTACAAGCTGAATTAGGAATTGAAGATAGTGTAGAAGTACATTATGAAGATACGATGACCGGTGGATATGATATGAACAATCCTGAATTAGTACAAATCTTTACTGAAAATGCTTCTGATGCAGTAGAATGGTTACTTGAATTAGGTGGAGACTTCAATGATGTTGGTAGATTAGGTGGATCTACAAACAATCGTTCCCATAGACCTTCTGGTGGAGCAGCAGTTGGACCAGAATTAGTAAGAACGTTACGAGCCGCAGTAGAAGCTCGAGACATTGAAATCATGATAGAAACAACTGCTATCGAAATCTTATCTGAAGATGGAAAAATCGGTGGTGTAGTGGCAATGAATAAAGATGGACAAGAGTTCACAGTTGCAGCTAGTGCAGTTATTTTAGCTACAGGTGGATTTGGTGCCAACAGTACAATGTTAGTGGAGTGGGATAGCGCATTAGAAGGTTTCGGAACCACTAACCAACCAGGAGCAACTGGTGATGGTATTACAATGGCTGCTGCTATTGGAGCAGGACTTGTAGATATGGAAGAAATCCAAACACATCCAACAGCGGTGCCTTCAAATGGAAGTATGATTACAGAAGCAGTAAGGGGTAATGGTGCTATCTTAATTAATAAAGATGGACAAAGATTTGTTAACGAATTAGCCACAAGAGACGTTGTTTCAGAAGCTATGTTAGCACAAGAAGGAGAAATAGGATTATTATTCTTCGGAGATGACATTAGAGAAAGTTTAAGTGCAATCGAAGGATATATTAAGCAAGGTATCGTAACTGAAGGCTCTTCAATTGAAGAATTAGCAGGGAAATTAGGAATAGATGCTGAAACATTACAAGGAACAGTAGACACTTACAACGGTTTAGTAGATTCTGGAGTTGATGCTGAATTTGGACGAGATGATATGCCAAGAGGTATCGAAGAAGGAAATGTATATGTTATTGAAGTAGGGCCAGCAGTTCACCATACAATGGGTGGCGTTAGAATCAATGGGTCTGCCCAAGTATTAAATGCAGATGGCGAAGTAATTCAAGGATTATTCGCAGCGGGAGAAGCTGTTGGTGGAATTCATGGTGGAAACAGATTAGGTGGAAATGCTTTAGCTGATATTATTGTATTTGGTAGAGTTGCAGGACAATCAGCTGCAGATTTATAAGTAGTAAATTTTTTTAAAAGTGAGGAGATTCTCCTCACTTTTTTTTTTGATATTATATAATGAAAAACAACCAGTAGTTTGTGAAACATAAATGAATGATTTTTAGTAAAAATCAGAACAAGAACAATGTTGTAATCCAAAAAGATCATGGTAAACATAAAACTAAGGATATATAATCAGTTATATATTGTGTCATTTATCAAAAGAAACAGGTGGTTTAATGTTAGAATCACGCAAAAAGCTAGGAGAAATTTTGGAGGAGATCATATGAAGATAGCAGCAGTGGGAGAAAATATTATTGATGACTACCATCAAAGGGAAGAAGCCTACATTGGAGGCGGTTGTATTAACTTTTTAATGACTTTAGCTGAGGAGAGTAAGCATCAATTGAGCTACATAGGACCCATTGCTTTGGACTACTATGGGGAATCTATTACCCAGGCTTTAACTGAAAAAGAGATTAACGTAGAATATGCTACCTATTTGGAGGGAAAGAGCCCTTTGGTAAAGATAGAGATGCATAAGGGGGAAAAGTCCTACGGTCAATCGAGAAGAGGTGTACTTGAAGCCTTTAGATTAACAGATCAGCAGATCACTTTGATCCAAGAACAAGATCATATTCATGCCACAATTATAGGTGGATTATTACCCTTGATAAATAAAATGAAGAGCCGAGGGACAGTGTCCTTTGATTACTCAAGGCTACAAAATGAAAGACTTATTTTAAACACTGCCTCCTTTATCGATTTTCCCTGTCTTTCTAGGGACGAATTTACTCAAAAAGAAAGAACTTTAATGGAAGAAATTCACAAAGAAGGATCTAAGGAAGTGATTTTGCTCCTAGGGGATAAGGGAAGTGTTGTTTACGATGGTGAAAAATTTACCAAAATTAAAAGTGAGAAATTAAGTGTTATTGATACATTAGGGGCGGGTGATGCGTACATCTCCCAGTATATATCTTGTCGATTGACTGGAGTTGGGATCAAATCAGCCATGGAAACTGCAACAGCTAAAGCTATTGGGGTTTGCCAGCATTTTGGTGGATTCCCTCAAAAACCTATGAATAGTACGTTTTAAGTATAATATATTTGGAAAATGGTAGATAAAAACCAGACTGGGTATCAATTAGAAAGGAATATAAAAAGCTTTCTAAAAGATAAAGTTGGGGGGTT
The DNA here is from genome assembly GCF_000016985.1 of Alkaliphilus metalliredigens QYMF. NCBI lineage: Bacteria > Bacillati > Bacillota > Clostridia > Peptostreptococcales > Natronincolaceae > Alkaliphilus > Alkaliphilus metalliredigens. Next base: position 1,405,429 of record NC_009633.1, read on the forward strand.
AGGATATGGTATCAACCTTAGGATGGATAAATGTTGTATTAATCGTTCTAATGGCTTCAATCTATCCAGTTAAACTGTCTTACTTAAGGAAAATCAAAGTACAAGGAAGGCAGCATGCAGAAATCCATGGAAAGATCTACAATATAATAAGAAAAACTCATCCAATATTAGGAAGTCTCATTGTATTGATTGGACTATATCACGGGTGGATAGCCTTTGGGAGATTCCCACTACATACTGGAACCCTAGTATTGGGAACAATTATTTTAATGGGATTAGTTGCTTTACTAGGCCCTAAAATAAAGGGATTACGAAAAAGTTGGAGAAGTATTCATAGGGGATTGGGATTTCTTCTGTTTTTATTGGTTATAATTCATATTTATTGGAGAAACCTAATCTAAGATAAGATTTAGTTGGCAAAACAAATGAAAGTTGTGAAGAATGGAGGACGGGTGACATGAAACATCAAGTGAGGGCAATCGAAGAAATGCCACAGTATATAAAGCTGATTTACTGCAAATTACTAACCTATATGGTGGATCAAGACCGACAAGTTAATCAATTAAAAATGAAAGAACTATATCGTATTATGGCTAAAATACAATTAAATAGTAAGGGTAGAGAAGTATTGTTAGAATTCTTAACTGAATCAAAGAATGACATAAATACACTATATAATGAGATCCATACAACATTAGAGGGGCAAGAATATAACATATTTCGATTTTCTTTAATGAAAGATTTTATGATTGTAATGGGGGCAGATTATATACATAGTGCTGAAGAGCTTGAATTGATTAAAAACATAAAAAAAATGCTTAGCATATCAATAGAACAGTATGAATTTATAGAGAAAGAATACCGAAGTGATGAGAACTTTTTAGAAAACCATTTAGAGGAAGAGTGGTATCAGAGTTTAATAAAAGAGACCATTGCCCAAGGAACTGCCATTGGAATTCCAGTAGCTTCTTTAGCTGTAATTAGACATTGTCATCGAAGTCGATATGTGGAACCAACTCTAACCGATAGGATTCTAGGAAGGCAAAAAAATAAAGAGTTAGATCCGGGTCCCTCAATTGGCGCTACCCTTGCCCTAGGGGTAGTTACTTATTACGGCGTTAAATGGATTCTAAATCGTCATAATAGACAAGAATCAGAGTTAAGACGACTAACGATACAAGAGGCGGAGCGATTACATGAAAGAGCTAAAGAATACATATTAGAAGACATTTCCCATTTAAGTACAGAACCTAATTTAGAAATAAATCTTGAGCAGACTGAACATGATAAAATTCTTGGGAAATCGGTGAAGCTAATCACTTTATTAGAAAAGACTCTAGCAACATATCATTCAACAAAACCAATTGTAATTTGACAAAAATACCTCAGTACTGAGGTGTTTTTTTGTAGGAAAAGATAACTAATTTTGCTATAATATACCCAATGCCACATCAAATAAGACCTGATTCATGGGGGAGTCTTAATAATAAATCGAAGATGTGAAGGAGGGGGGGAATTATGAAATTAAGTAGATTTAGAATAGGTTTTCTGTTAATGATACTTTGTCTTTCCATAAGTGCTTGTACAAGCACTAGAGAAGATATTCTATCAAATCCAATAGTAGCCGTTAATGAAGAGATTGAAGAGAGCGAAGAGATTGAAGAAAACATTGAAATTCCTGAACCTGTTCAAATTAGAATTAGTGCTGTGGGAGACATCATGGTTCATATTCCACAAATCACAGCTCAATATAATCATGCAACAAAAAAACATGACTTTACGAACAACTTTCAATTTGTAAAACCATATATAGAAAGAGCTGATCTAGCCTTGGTCAATTTAGAGACAACCTTCGCAGGAGAAGCACAGGGCTACTCAGGATATCCACGCTTTAATAGCCCAGATGAACTGGCATATGCACTGAAAAAGGCTGGATTCAAGGGTGTTGTCACGACAAACAATCATACATTTGATACTGGGGAGTTGGGATTATTACGAACAATTGAGGTGCTAGAACAATATGAATTAAAGCCAATTGGGACAAAAAAACAAGAATCTGATGAGAGCTATCACATTTTTGATATAAAAGGGATTAAAGTAGGAAGCACTGCTTATACCTATGAAACGCCTCCTTGGCAAGGCTTAAAAACCCTTAATGGAATTCCTGTGCCCAAGGAGCTAGAGGGGAATATTGATAGCTTTGACTACGGGAAATTGGAAATGGATTTGCTGAAAATGAAGAGGCGAATCCAGGAAATGAAGGAGCAAGGTGCTGAAGTCATTGTCTTTTACATGCACTGGGGACATGAGTATCATCGGAAACCCAATACACATCAAAAACAAATAGCCCAAGCTTTAAGTAATTATGGCGTAGACATTATATTTGGGAGTCACCCACATGTGATTCAACCTATAGAATGGGTGCAATCAGAGGTTGATAAACACAAGACATTGGTGGTTTATTCCATGGGTAACTTTATATCCAACCAACGATATGAAACATTAGAAAATAGATATACAGAGGATGGCGTTATCGTAAATGTGGATATGGTCAAAAACTTTGAAGAACAAACAATAAAAATTGAAGAAGTCACAATCATCCCAACCTGGGTAAATCGATATTGGCAGGAGGGAAAACGGATGTATGAGATCCTGCCACTTATTATCGATATACAGGATCCCCAAGACTACAATCTTACTCGTGATAGTATAAAAAGAGTGCAAAACTCAAAAGAGACAACCATCAGTCATCTATTACGAGAAATGGAGGGTTTTGTTTTAGAAAAAAACAATTAGGCTTTTGGTGATTGTTTACATACTTCTAACTCTGTCATGGACAGCCTTAGACCTGTTTTCCTACTAGAATGCCTAAAACAAATGATTTATTAAGTGAAAATTTAGATAAAATATACAAAGTAAAAATTGCAATTTTCAGAAAATTATACAAATGAGGCGTAACATGGTATAATGAGACGTCTAAATAAAAAAAAAATATGGAGGGATTTTATGTCAAAGATAATTTATCCATGGTTCAAACGTGAGGATATTGATGGTTTTTTTGCACTATTTCAGAACAACCTAGCTAACTTTGTATTGATTGCTGTTACAATGATTGGTATTGGGTATCCTGCTCATATTGTTTATGGTAAGGTAATACCAGGGGCTGCTATTGCTGTGCTCGTAGGTAACTTTTATTATGCACAAATGGCTAAAAAACTGGCAGAAAAAGAAAATAGAACAAATGTAACTGCTTTAGCCTATGGAATTAGTACACCGGTTATGTTTATTTATTTGTTTGGGGTTCTAGCACCGGCACTGAGCCTAACGGGTGATGCTGAAATGGCATGGAAAATTGGAATGGCAGCCTGTTTTTTAGGGGGAGCTATTGAAGCCCTAGGAAGTATCATCGGGAACTGGGTAAGGACACATTTACCAAGAGCTGCCATGCTTGGTGCATTATCTGGGGTAGCATTTGCCTTCATCGGTGGAGAGTTATTCTTCAATACGTATGAAATGCCCATCGTTGGAATGGTAGTTTTAGCCATAATTTTAATTGGCCTCGTTGCTAAAAAAGCAATGCCATTTAAAATACCGGCGTCATTATTTGCCATTGTAATAGGAACCGTATTGGCCTATACATTAAGAAACGTAGATCCAAGTCAAATTACTGAAGGGTTAGCCACAGTAGGATTTTATCCGCCGATTCCTACATTTGGATTTTTACAGGGTATTTCCTATTTATTTGGACCTATGCTAGGACTTTTCGCTATATTACTTCCAATTTCCATTTATAACTTTATCGAAACAATGAATAACGTAGAAGCCATGGCTGCAGCGGGAGATGATTATGATGTTGCGGAATCACAGTTAGCAGATGGTGTTGGAACGATGATCGGTAGTATTTTCGGTGGTGTGTTCCCAACAACTGTTTACATTGCATCTATTGGATCAAAGTGGATGAATGCTGGTAGAGGATATTCTGTCCTCAATGGTGTTGTATTTCTTCTGGCATCAACATTTGGAATCATTGCAGCAATGTCTCGCATTATTCCAATACCGGTTATTGCACCAATCTTAGTTTTTGTAGGAATCTCAATGGTTTCTCAAACATTTGCATCGGTAAAGGAAAAGCATTATCCAGCGGTGGTGTTGGCGATGTTCCCATACTTTGCCAATTACATTATGACACGGTTTAATAATGCTGCAGGAGAAGTGGTGGGAAATCTTTCTTCAGGTATTGTACCCTTAGGACAAGGAGCCATGTTTACAGGGCTGATCTGGGGATCCATTCTGGTGTTTATACTAGACAATGAATACCAAAAGGCCGCTTATGCAGCCCTAGGTGGCGCTGTGTTAGCTGGAATTGGACTCATGCATGCACCTCAATTAGGGTTCTTCGCAGATCCACAATACGCTATAGGGTATGCCATTATGGCCGCCATGTTCATCGGATTCAAATATACTGTCAAAGATAAGCTAGAGGAAGAAGGTAAAATAGAAGAAGCTAAGTTTGACATGGTAGATTAATTCATGAAAAATGAGACTTGATTTAGAGAGTACTTTTAACAGTAAGAGGAAGATAAAGTTTAATTATTAACAAGTCGTTAAGAATTGAAAAGTTAAGAGTATTATTGTATAATAGAGTAGAAGCAACATTCAATATTTGTTTGTTTAAGCTGGATTGAAGAAGTATAGTAAATACAATGGAAGAAGAGTAGAACGATGCTCTTCTTTCATTTTGAAAGTATAGATACTCCCCGGTGGTATCGGGTGGTTAAAAAATTAACAGGCTTTAAAGCTATAAATTATGAGAGGAGGAGTTAGATTGGAAAATTCAAAAAAGACACCTTTATTCACGGTTTATGAAAAACATAAAGGCAAGTTGATTGATTTTGGTGGATGGGCCATGCCCGTACAATTTGAAGGCATCATTCCTGAGCACGAGGCTGTGAGGTCAAATGCAGGACTTTTTGATGTATCCCACATGGGAGAAGTTGAAATAAAGGGTAAGGATGCGCTGAATTTTGTCCAGTATTTAATCACCAACGATGCTTCTCAAATGGAAAAAAATCAAATCATCTACAGTTTTATGTGTTATGAAAATGGTGGAGTGGTTGACGATTTATTGGTATACAAATTTGAGGAAGATTACTTTTATCTTGTGATCAATGCAGGTAACATAGAAAAAGACTATGAGTGGATGCTAAAACAAAGTACTGCCTATGACGTAGAGGTCAACAATATATCCAATGATGTGTCGGAATTGGCGCTTCAGGGACCCAAGGCAGAAAAAATATTACAAAAATTAACAGAGACAGATCTATCACAACTTCAGTTTTTTTATCTTCAAAGAGATGTGACCATAGACGGTGTGAACTGTTTGATATCTAGAACTGGATATACTGGAGAAGATGGATTTGAGATTTATGTGAATCCAAGTGACGCTGTACAATTATGGGAAAAACTCCTTGAAGTAGGTCAAGAGGATGGCTTGAAGCCTATTGGATTAGGCGCTCGAGATACATTGAGATTTGAAGCAGCATTGCCCCTTTATGGACATGAAATCAATCGGGATATTACACCTTTAGAAGCGGGATTTGGATTTGCTGTCAAGCTGAAAAAAGAGGTGGATTTTCTTGGTAAGAAAGCTTTGATTGAACAAAAAGAAGCAGGTTTAACAAGAAAACTTGTAGGCTTTGAAATGAAGGATAGAGGTATTCCTAGAAGTGATTATGAAGTGTATCACCAGGGTGAAAAAATAGGTTTTGTGACAACGGGTTATTTTTCACCAACATTAAAGAGAAATATTGGTTTAGCACTAATTGATGCAAAGTATGCAGAATTAGGCAATGAAGTGGATATATTAATCCGTAAGAAGCAAGTAAAAGCTGAATTGATTTCAAAGACATTTTATAAGAAAAACTACAAAAAATAGGTGAATGTGAAGGGAGATTTTAAAATGAAGGTAATGGCAGGATTATATTATTCAAAGGATCACGAGTGGGTTAAGGTAGAAGGAAACAAAGCATATATTGGAATTACAGATTTTGCACAAAGTCAATTGGGGGATATCGTGTTCGTAGAACAACCAGAGGTAGATGACAGTTTTGAAGCAGGAGATGACTTTGGTGTGGTGGAGTCTGTTAAAGCAGCATCTGATTTATATATTCCTTTAAGCGGAACCGTAGTAGAAGTAAATGAAGAATTAGCCGATGATCCAGCAAAAGTGAATGAAGACCCATATGGAAGCTGGATGATTGCAATTGAAATGACGAAAGAAGATGAGCTAAAGAACTTGCTTACACCATCGGATTATGAAAAAGTATGTGATGAGGAGGCATAACATGTTTCCATACATTCCCAATACAGTAGAGGATGAAAAAAAGATGCTGGCGGCCATTGGCCTTCCCAGCATCGAATCATTATTTGAGGATATTCCAGAGAATGTACGTTTAAATAGAGAATTAAATCTAGGGAAATCGTTGTCGGAGTTTGAACTAGTGAAATATATGAAAAGTTTAAGTAACCAAAATAAGAGCATTGAGGATTTAACTTGCTTTATGGGGGCGGGAGCTTATGATCATTTAATTCCATCTACAGTGGATCATGTGATATCAAGATCAGAATTCTATACAGCCTATACACCCTATCAAGCTGAAATCAGCCAAGGAACACTTCAAGTTATTTTCGAATATCAAACAATGATTGCCAATCTAACGGGGATGGATGTAGCCAATGCCTCTTTATATGATGGTTCCAGTGCAATTGCTGAAGCGGCTGCCATGGCTGTGGATGCCACCAGAAGAATGGAAGTAATCGTTTCAAGTACAGTACATCCTGAATCAAAGCGGGTATTAAACACCTATGCGAACTTTAAAAATATTAAAATAGTAGAAATTGAAAGCAAGGATGGCGTCACCGATGTTGAACAATTAAAAAATGCCATTTCAAAAGAGACAGCAGCTGTTATCTTACAGAATCCTAATTTTCTTGGGATCATAGAAAAAGTAGAAGAAGTGGAAAAGGCAATTCACGAGCAAAAGGGGCTGCTCATTATGAGTGTCGATCCAATTTCTCTAGGTGTCTTGAAGTCACCTGGAGATTTGGGTGCTGATATTGCTGTTGGAGAGGGACAAGCCCTTGGAAATACATTGAGTTTTGGCGGACCTTATTTAGGGTTTATGGCTACAACAAAGAAATTAATGAGAAAGATGCCTGGAAGAATCGTAGGAGAAACCACAGATGTTAATGGAGAACGTGGATTTGTGCTAACACTACAAACCAGAGAACAACACATTCGTCGTGAAAAGGCAACCTCTAATATTTGTTCTAACCAAGCATTGAATGCATTAGCAGCAGCTGTCTACTTGACAACATTAGGAAAAGCAGGATTGAAAGAGGTTGCTCTTCAAAGTACTCAAAAAGCACATTATGCATTAAAGGAAATCACAAAGTCTGGAAAATATCAACTTGCATTCAATCAACCTTTCTTTAAGGAATTTGCAGTGAAAACCGACGTGACAGCGGAAGTGGTACAAAGTGGGCTACTTGAAAAAGACATATTAGGTGGATATCATCTTGAGAAATTTGATCCAAAACTAAAAAATATGCTCCTATTTGCTGTGACAGAAAAGCGAACTAAGGGAGAAATTGAACAATTAGCTCGGGTTTTGGGGGGGATAAAATGAAAAAATATAATCAATTGAGCTTTGAACTATCAAAGCCTGGAAGAATAGCCTATCAGCTACCAGCTTGTGATGTGCCTGAAGTCAATTTATCGGAAATACTCCCGGCGGAAATGATTAGAGATCAAGACGTTGAATTACCAGAGTTAAGTCAAGGGGATGTCATGAGACATTATACCCTACTATCCAATAAAAATTTCGGTGTAGATACAGGTTTTTATCCTTTAGGATCCTGTACAATGAAATATAATCCTAAGGTAAATGAAGACATTGCAAGATTAGCAGGATTTAGTCATATTCATCCCTACCAACCAGAGGAAACAGTACAGGGTGCATTGGCATTAACCTATGAATTAGATCAAATGCTTTCTGAAATCACTGGAATGGAACGGGTGACCCTACAGCCTGTAGCGGGATCTCATGGAGAAATGACAGGGCTCATGATAATAAAAGCCTACCATGAAAGTCGTGGAGATCATAAAAGGAAAAAAATAATTTGTCCAGACTCTGCCCATGGAACAAACCCTGCCAGCGCTGCTGTTGCAGGATTTGACATCATTGAAGTAAAATCCAATGACCAGGGCGAAGTAGATGTTGAAAGCTTAAAGGCAGTATTGAGCGATGAAGTTGCTGGTTTGATGCTGACTAACCCCAATACCTTGGGGTTATTTGAGACAAATATTAAAGAAATGGCACAGCTTGTTCATGAGGCTGGTGGGCTTCTCTACTATGATGGTGCCAATACAAATGCGATTATGGGAAAAACCAGACCAGGGGATATGGGATTTGACGTGGTACATTTAAACCTCCATAAAACCTTTGCAACCCCTCATGGTGGTGGTGGTCCAGGAAGTGGCCCTGTAGGAGTCAGAAAAGATTTAGTTCCTTTCTTACCAACTCCAGTGGTTGAAAAGAAAGAAGACCGGTATATATTAGATTATGATAGACCTCAATCCATTGGGAAAGTCAGTACATTCTATGGTAACTTTGGCGTTACGGTCAAAGCCTTTGCATACATCTTATCAATGGGAGGAGATGGCTTGAAGAAGGCAAGTGAAATGGCTGTCTTGAATGCAAATTACTTGATGCATTTATTGAAGGACCATTATGAAGTAGCGGTCAATCGTGTTTGTAAGCATGAGTTTGTGCTTGCGGGCCTTAAAAAAGAAATTGCAGAGATGAGCACATTAAATATCGCCAAGCGATTATTGGATTATGGGTATCATCCACCCACTGTGTACTTCCCACTAATTGTTAGAGAGGCCATGATGTTTGAGCCAACTGAAACGGAGAGCAAAGAAACCCTGGATCAATTTGCAGATGCCTTAATCAAAATTGCCCAAGAGGCCAAGGACAATCCAGAGTTGGTTAGTTCGGCGCCACAACATACATCTGTAGGCAGGCTAGATGAAGCAAAGGCAGCAAGAAGTCCAGTTGTAAAGTGGCAGAGAAGCCAATAAACACAAGAGAAGGGTGTATTCCCACAAAAGCCCTATATAAAAATGCAGAGGTCATGAACACATTAAAGAATATTGAGGAATTTGGAATTACACTTAGTGATTATCAATCCAAACCTTGTGAAGGCAACTTTGAAAAATGGTGAAGAACTAGAAGTGGAATTCAAGTTGATGGACAATACCAAACAACTGTAGAGGGGATTTATGCCTTTGTAGAAGCGGTTATGGGATTGAGTGGAGAAGCAATTCATATGGCAGCATTAAGAAGATAGAGAAATAAATATAGAGAAATAAATATAGAGAAATAAATATAGAGATAGAAACATAGAATCTACTTAGTTCATCTAAGTAGATTCTTTTATTTAAGCACTTGAAATTTTAAATAACCCTCATTAAAAATGTAAGTGCGTTATGAGTCAATGCAAAAGCAGTAGACGAATTTTTGATTGAGTGAAATTTTTTCCAATAAAAAGGATTTTGATGGGTAAAAGGAGAAGATAAGAATAATTATTAGTAAATGAAATGAAGGTGAAGATAAAAGTGAAATGGGCAGGATGAAAACATGTAGGCTTCACAATTAAAGTAGCATGATAATTTGAATAAAAGAAGTATATAAATAAAAGTAACATATGATTAAAAGAAAACATAAAACCTGAGGAGATCAATATAAAAAAGCCTTTGGGAGAGGTAGGATGAAATTTATGAAAAATGCAGTCTATTTAGGGTTGGACGTTGGCTCAACAACGGTGAAATTAGTTGTTTTAGACAAAAATTACAAACTGATCTACAATCGATACGAAAGACATTTTGCTGATATTAAGAGAACAATTCGTCAATTAATTAATGAATCAGATCAGTTTTTAAGAGGTAAGGATGTCATGGTCATGACGACTGGATCTGGAGGATTGGCTGTTTCAAAATGGATTGATATTCCCTTTATACAAGAAGTAGTCGCAAGTACCCACGCCATAGAGATCCTTCACCCTCATGCAGATGTAATCATCGAGCTGGGTGGAGAGGATGCAAAAATAACATATCTTCAGGGACAGCTAGAACAACGGATGAATGGGACCTGCGCCGGTGGGACGGGAGCATTCATAGATCAAATGGCCGCTTTGATGCAAACCGATGCATTAGGGCTTAATGAACTTGCAAAAACCTATGGGGTATTATATCCCATTGCATCTAGATGTGGTGTTTTTGCAAAAACCGATGTACAGCCACTACTAAATGAAGGTGCAGCTACTGAGGATATTGCAGCTTCAGTTCTCCAGGCTGTTGTGAACCAAACCATAGGAGGATTAGCCTGTGGAAGACCCATTAAAGGAAACATTGCTTTTTTAGGAGGTCCCCTCTATTTTCTATCTGAGCTAAGAGTCCGTTTTATTGAGACATTGAAACTTTCACAGGAGCAGGTTATCTTTCCTAAAAATGCACAGTTGTTTGTTGCTATAGGAGCAGCTCTAAATGCAAAAAATGAAAAAGGGTTTTCCTTTGAAAATTTAAAAAGAAGAGTTAATCAAGCTGATGTGCCATTGATTCAAGAGGTTGGGTCCTTAAAGCCTCTCTTTTCAGATGAAGAGGCATATGAGGGTTTTACAAATCGCCATAAAAAGCATGTTGTAAAAAGACAAGAACTAAAGAGCTTTAAAGGCAAGTGTTTTTTGGGGATTGATGCAGGGTCTACCACCACAAAACTAGCCCTAATTGATGAATCTGGTACATTACTGTATTCCCATTATGGAAGTAATGAAGGGAGCCCTTTGCGTTCAACAACCAGTGCTTTGAAAAAACTGTATGCAGAACTGCCAGAGGAAGCTGAAATTGCAAAAACCACGGTCACTGGATACGGAGAAGCATTAATTAAAAGCGCATTGTCTATAGATATTGGAGAAATTGAAACAATAGCCCATTATAAAGCCGCAGATTTTTTTCTGCCTGGGGTGGAGTTTATTTTAGATATTGGCGGTCAGGATATGAAATGTATGCGTGTAAAGAATGGTATGATTGACTCTATTTTACTTAATGAGGCATGTTCTTCTGGATGCGGATCTTTTTTAGAAACCTTTGCCAGCTCCATGAATTTAAAGATTCAAGAGTTTGCAGCCCTAGCAATCAAGTCTCAAAGACCTGTGGATTTAGGCACCAGGTGCACCGTATTTATGAATTCACGTGTCAAGCAGGCACAAAAAGAAGGGGCGACCATTGGGGATATTGCAGCAGGATTATCTTACTCAGTGATTAAGAATGCTCTTTTCAAGGTAATTAAAATTAGAGATACAAAGGAGTTAGGTGAAAAAATCATTCTCCAAGGAGGCACATTCTATAATGACAGTGCCCTAAGGGCATTTGAATTGATTACAGGCTGTGAAGTTGTTAGGCCAGATATTGCGGGCATTATGGGTGCCTTTGGGGCTGCATTAATTGCTCAGGAACGCTATATCCAAGGCAAAAAGAGCACAATTCTTCCTATGGCCCAATTGAAGGATTTTCAGATGACTTCTAGCACAAGGCGATGTGACCTATGTGGTAACAACTGTCTTTTAACCATGAATCAATTTTCTGATGGAAGAAGGTTTATATCCGGAAATCGCTGTGAAAGAGGAGCCGGTTTAGAGCAAAAAAAAGAAACTGTACCAGATTTATATGATTATAAATATAAGCGCGTATTTGGTTATGTACCATTAAAGGATGAGGAAGCACCCCGAGGAACTGTGGGAATCCCCAGGGTACTTAATTTATATGAAAACTATCCTCTCTGGTTTACTTTTTTTACGGCATTAGGATTCCGGGTGATCGTATCTCCCCGTTCGTCAAAGGAAATTTATGAAAAGGGAATTGAAACCATTCCTTCGGAGTCGGTATGCTACCCTGCTAAACTTGTACATGGACATATAATGAGTTTAGTAGAAAAGAAGATTAATTTTATTTTTTATCCCTGCATCACCCATGAACCCAAAGAACAACAAGGGGCAGATAACCACTTTAATTGTCCTATTGTGACCTCTTATCCCGAGGCAATTAAAAACAATATGGAGGTCGTCGAGGAGAATCATATTACCTTTATGAATCCATTTCTTCCCCTACACAATAAAGTGAGACTTCAAGAACGGTTATTTGAAGAGCTTCAGAAAATGGGAGTCAACCGAGATGAAATCAATCAAGCCCTAGAATTAGCATGGAAAGAATCAGATCAAGTCAAGAATGACATCCAAGCAAAGGGAGAAGAGGTGCTACAGTACTTAAAGGATACAGGGAGAAAAGGGATTGTTTTGGCAGGGCGCCCCTATCAAATTGACCCAGAAATACATCACGGCATTTCAGGTCTGATCACCTCTTTTGATATGGCAGTATTGACAGAGGATTCTGTTGCACACCTAGGCCATGTGGAAAGACCGCTACGCATTGTTGATCAGTGGGGATATCACTCCAGATTATATGCAGCAGCAAGCTTTGTTTCTACCAATTCAAATCTTGAGTTAATTCAATTGAACTCCTTTGGCTGTGGACTTGATGCGGTGACAACCGATCAAGTACAGGAAATACTGCAACAATATGGAAAAATTTATACAACATTGAAAATAGATGAAGGTAATAATTTAGGAGCCGCAAGAATTCGGATTCGATCACTAAAGGCGGCAATGGAAGAACGAGAAAGAAATCATTATAAGCCGGTGAAAATTGAAAAGAAAAATGAAAAAGCCATATTTACCAAGGCGATGAAAAAGGAACATACAATACTTGTTCCTCAAATGTCACCGATTCATTTCCAGTTTGTAGAACAAGCATTTAAAGCCTCTGGGTATAAAATGGAAGTATTACCTTCTGTAGATAGTCAGGCGGTAGATGAAGGTCTAAAGTATGTGAATAATGATGCTTGTTACCCCTCTATCATTGTAATAGGACAATTGATTGCGGCGCTCAAATCAGGAAAATATGATGTGAATCGCACATCAGTACTGATTTCTCAAACTGGAGGAGGCTGCCGAGCCACCAACTATGTAGGATTTCTAAGAAAGGCCCTAGAGGATTCTGGTTATCATCATGTACCAGTGATCTCCCTTAATGCCATTGGGATTGAGAAAAACCCAGGGTTTAAGATTACGCCAATTCTACTTCACCGGGGTATGAAAGCCCTTGTTTATGGAGATTTATTGATGCGGGTATTATATGCCATTCGTCCCTATGAAACAATTCCAGGCTCAGCAAATTTACTCTATGATAAATGGGTAGCCATATGTAAGAAATCCGTATATGAAGGAAACTTTAAAGACTTCAAAGAAAATGTGAAGAAAATTGTAGCGGATTTTGATCAATTAGAAATCAAAAACATTGAAAAACCAAGGATCGGGTTGGTAGGAGAAATTCTTGTTAAATTTCATCCCACTGCCAATAATGAAATTGTGAAACTGATTGAGGAGGAAGGGGCAGAGGCTGTGATGCCAGATTTAATCGACTTTTTCCTTTATTCTGCATATAATCAAGACTTTAAGCAGCGGTATTTAGCAGGAAGCAAAAAAGCTAAGTTCATAGCAAGCACAGCGATTAAAGCCATCGAGTATTACCGAAGGGTTATGAAGGTGGCACTAAAGTCTAGCCAACGCTTTGAAGCTCCTAAGTCAATTGAAGAGTTAGCTGAAGATGCATCGAAAATTCTCTCCTTAGGAAATCAAACAGGAGAGGGATGGTTTTTAACCGCAGAAATGATTGAATTGATTGAAACAGGTGTGCCTAATATTGTTTGCATGCAGCCATTTGCCTGCTTACCTAATCATGTGACTGGGAAAGGTATGATTAAGAAGCTGAAAAGTCATTATCCTCATTCTAATATCGTTGCCATTGACTATGATCCTGGGGCCAGTGAGGTCAACCAGCTCAATCGAATTAAATTGATGTTAGCAGTGGCCTTTAAGAACCTACAAGAAAAGCATGAACCAAAGGAAGTCCCTATTGAGAAAGAAAAAAGAGAAGAAAAGAACATTTCTCAAGGTTCATAGTTACAGAATATAAGATATGAAAAAAACGCCTAGGATCAATTGATCCTAGGGGTTTTTATCTTGCTATGGAGAAAGAAGGTTTTACTTACAGTGAAGCAAGAGTAGCTTCTAATTCTTCTAATAATTGAACATATTTTTTTTCTGTTGTATCACTAGCCAGGCGCTCTTTAGCTGCTTCAAAATCAACATCTAATGTTTGAAGACTTTCCTGGGACAGCTGTGATTCAGCAAAGTTAAAAATAGCATTATCCTCTTTGTCGATGTGACGATAGAGAAGGTCGGTGTAACTGATGGCATTGGCAATAATGTCTACCTTAGCATCCTCATCTCCTGCTTCTGCAGCATGGAGTGCTTCCTCCAGGGTTTTGATATGTAGTCTACCAAGGTCATGCTCTGCCAACATACCGAAAATAGGTCCTTGCTCAATGGCCTTTCCTAACTCAGAAGACATTTTGAGAAATAAAATATCCTCCTCTTTACCATGATGAAACTTATCTGCATAGTTACGGATAAAATCAATGGCGTCATGGAACCCCTTATAATACACTTCCTGTGTTTTAAAAGTGTGAATAGAGAATCCTCGAACTACTTTTAACATACGTAAAATATATTGGTGTTCGTCCCTTAATACTTGAATGGCTTTCATAAAAAAACCTCCTTAATTAGTTGTAATCTGTAACTGTAGTATATTCTAAATATTACCTTCATGATGTGACTTTAATCATATGGATGCTGTGACTTTCGTCAATGTAATCTATCCTGTTGAAAAATGTCATTGTCGTCTATAATAGAGATAGAAATATAATTATATAGATTAGGAAAGTAGGTAGGTAAAATGAAATTGGGGGGCTATGCACATTTCAATGGAATTACATTTTTTACCGAGGCATTTAAGATAAAAACCATAAAAAGACAACAGAAAATGCATTTTGAAATGAAATGGATTCAAAACCCAAAGTGGATGAGGAAGATAGAAAAAGTTCCTTTGCTAGGTGGCATATCAGTACTATATTACCAATGGAATCTTTTGAGCAAAAAAATAAGAGCACTCTTTATACTAATGATTCTCATGTTAATAGCAGAAGAATATCTGTCATCATCTTTTTTTAGTCCATTCCATGCTGTGGAACGATTTTCATTTTTGATTTATGGTGGAATACTTTTGTTTGCATTTATTAATTTGAAGAATATTATTAGACTCTTTCGATATCATGGAGCAGAGCACAAGGTAATTAATTGTTATCTGGCCCATGGGTATGTCACCATTGATTTGGTAAAGAAGGCTTCTCGATTCAACTCAAGATGTGGATCCAATATTGCAGGTATTTTTCTGCTGTTCTATGGAATCATATGGTGGCTAGGCATTGACTCACTGGTAGTCATACTCATTTTCTTTTTACTAGCAATACAGATTGCTAAATTCTTTGCAGTAAGGCAGTCTAAAATGCAAAAATACATTTCCTTTTTACAATGGATTACAGTACTAGAGCCTAAAGAGGCAGAAATGAAGCTTGCGGTGGCTGGATTCTATAAGCTACAGATCGCCTATGACATTTGTCGGAGGGAAAAAGCACAACAAAAAATAAATGAAATGGAGGTTGGTTAAACCCCCATTTTAAATCTAAACAAAATGATGCCTTACTTCAATTTATTTTGTTGCTTATTTTGCATTTTGTTTTGTAGCTGTTGTTGTTGCTGTTGTTTTTGTTGTTCTTGTTGTTGGCTGTTTGACATTTGAGATTGAAGTGAATTTTGTTGTTGATTTTTTGGCTGTTGCATTCCCATAGTTTCCTGTTGATATTGAGGTTCCTCACTATTCACATAATCCACACGAGATTGTAGCATTTGAACAGCGTTGTCTAGATTTGAAGACAGCTGACTGTACATTTGCTGCGCTTGCTGGTCTTCAGTATCCATAGAGAAAGTCTTTAGATCTGCTTGCAAGCCTTTTGCAGTAGTTAAAGCCTGTTGAAGCTTATTAATAACTGTCATTTTTTTGCCTCCTATAGTTTAATGATTTTTTAGCACAGTTATATTTTGTACACAAAGACCAAAAAATCACCTAGAAAAATAAGGAAACAGAAAAAATAAAGAAACAGAAAAAAGACCATGGGAACATGGTCTTTTACTAACAAAACAAAGATTGGTTATTTTACTTTTTATAAATTTTCTGTAGATAGCCATCCTGACCTTCAAGCAACTGTGCCTCGTAAGTATAGTTTGGATTGGCATTTTCAATAAATGCATTAATCCAGCTAAAGCGAAGTTGATACATGATACTTGAATCCATTCCCACTTGATCCCAATAAGGTCTGTGTAGACAACGGGTGGTTTGCCATTCTAAATGTTCGGCCTCTGTTATCGTGAGACTGTTGACATTATCACAAGGCATACCATCTAATAAGTAATTGTTTAATTCTTTATGCAGTGCCGGGGCATTTAAAGGTAGATCCCCTTGGGCTACACCTAAACCAGTTGATTTACCTTGACTGATATAAAGTGGTTGAATGTGGTTAACCACTTCATTTCCGTACCTTTCAATCATATTTTTTAATGTGGCTGCTTGTCTTGTTTCGGCAATTTGGATCCGATTTTGTAACCAACCATGAATATTATTGGTGTCGATTAAATTTTCTAAGGGCAACTTTGGTAGATAAGTTCCAAAGTGTGCCTCTGCAGCTTCTCCAATTTGCTTCGCATCATCCCCATATATACTGGTAAGGTGATTAACAGTAGTTGTCTCTAACTCCTCAAATAAAACAATCTTATTAAATAACCAATGGTGAATAGGTCCTAAAAATGCACTCATTATTTTTCCTCCTTTTTATTATCTTTGGAAATTCCTAAGACTACAGTCCAGTGGGAATCGAAACTCCCGCTAAATTAAGTCTCCTTATTAAACATAGCATACCCAAAAAAAGAGTTGTTGAATATGATGAATGTCACAAGAAGAAACTTTTTATTATAACCTATCACACTTTTTTTATTTCCACATAAGATAGAGTAAGTGTTATAGAATAACATTAATTTGATAAAGGAGTGTTATTTATGAGTGAAGCTAAGGCAACGAATCCAAATGACATACTAGGATCATTCTTTGGTGGAATTGGAAGAGGCAAAAGCCAATTTAGTCCAATACTGATTTGTATTGTTCTTTTTTTACTCTTTGGCCAAGGTGGAAAAGGTTGTGGAATTGGGAACATTTGGGCTAAGTTTGATGAGAATTTGATTCTGGTATTTGTACTGTTATTGATTTTATTTGGAGGCGGCGGATTATTTAAGTTTTAATAAAGTACCAAAAGTGCCAGGGAGCTTCTGGCACTTTTAATTTTGCATAAAACCAAACATTGTAATTTAAAACATCTTGTGGAGAGTCTCCTATTATTTACAATGATTAAAAGTACAATGAATACAAATAATAGGAGTGTAGCAAAGGCTACAAACTAAAAACGACACAAGGAGGATAAGCATTATGCCAAACAACAATAACAGTGGAAGTAGAAACAGAGTAGTGGTGCCAGAAGCACGTCAAGCATTAAATTCTATGAAGACAGAAATTGCAAATGAACTTGGATTATCAAACTATGAGCAAATGGATAAAGGAAATCTAACAGCTCGACAAAATGGCTATGTTGGTGGATATATGACTAAGAGATTAGTTGAGCAAGCTGAAAGAAGTATGAGTGGAAAACAACAATAGTCCTAAATTATAATGAGTGTTTCACACAATCTTATACAAAATAAAAGCAAAGCCCTAGAGGCTTTGCTTTTATTTTGCCCTATAGAGCCTTGGACTAGTGTAAAATTAAGTTGAAAAATAGCTTTAATTAGAGTAAACTAGTTATGTGAAGAAGCATTGAAGACTTCCTAATCGTGATTGATTTAGGCGAGCTTATTAAAGCATCCCAAATAGTACTGTTGTATTTAGAAAGGAGGATGTGGTGTGAGGATTGATCATCGTTTAGCTCGCAAGATTGACTTTGGACTTATTGCCGTTGTATTGATTATTTGCATTATAGGTGTCATGATGGTAGGAAGTGCTACGGAAGGTGCCTTAAGTAACAGACATATACGAACCCAGATTATATCAGTTCTGATTGGTATAGGTGCTATTATTGCAATCATGCTCATAGACTATAACAGTCTTTCAAGAATGTATATTCCTATTTATATTTTGTCGAATGCACTACTCCTGGCAGTACTTGTTATGGGGACAGGACAAGAACAGTGGGGTGCCAATAGATGGATTCGAATCGCTGGATTTCAATTTCAGCCAGCGGATTTTGCCAAAATAGGCATCATCATTTGCTTAGCAAAAATGATAGATGATAATAAGGAATCAATCCACAAAATTCCTACCCTAATGAAAATTATTGCATTTGCAGGTCTTCCCATGCTATTGATCATGAGACAGCCTGACCTAGGAACCACCATGGCCTTTGCATCCTTCACCTTTGGGATGCTTTTTATAGCCGGATTGAGATATAAGCATATATTAATAACAGGAATTATGGGAGTGGTAAGTTTACCATTTATGTGGTTTGTGGTCTTAAAAGGTTATCAGCAGCAAAGAATATTAACCTTTTTGAATCCTGAGTTAGATCCCCAAGGCGCAGGATATCATATTATTCAATCAAAGATTACAGTTGGTGCTGGAAGGACCCTAGGGATGCGTTTAGAAAACTTTCTGGGGATTAATCCACCGAGCACAACTTTTTTTCACCATTTTGGCTTTTTACCAGAAAAACATACAGACTTCATTTTTTCAGTCATTGCCCAAGAGCTTGGTTTCGTTGGGTCGATTGTCCTGTTGATATTGTATGCGATTCTTTTGATCAAGTGTATGAATGTAGCTAGAGAAGCAAAGGATGATTTTGGAAAATATATCGTAACAGGGATTACATTTATGTTGGCATTCCATATTATTGCAAACATTGCAATGACCATTGGATTGATGCCTGTAACTGGAAAGCCCTTACCATTTGTCAGCTATGGCGGTACATTTATGCTCTCAAATATGATTGCGCTAGGATTAGTTTTAAATGTTAATATGCGACGTGATAAGATTAATTTCTAAAAAACCCTATCCAGGCTAACAATTAGAGATAGATATCAAATACACTAAATAAAATTTTAAATAAATATAAATAGAGAAGCGAGGAGGTGGTAGAAATGGATGCAAGTCCCAGGTACGATTGTGGGTCTGGCAGTGAAATAATCAATACTTTAGAAGAGGACACTTCTGCCCCCTCGGTAGGTATGCACTCTTCTGAATAGGAGAGGTGAAAAAATGAATGAATGAAAGAATGAATGAAGAAATGAATGAAAGAATTTTAACACTGGTTGAGGAAAAGAAATTTGGGGTTTTAAAAGAAGAACTAATCGAAATTATGGCAGTTGATATTGCAGAAATATTTGATGATCTTGATAAAAAACAAAGTGTGATCGTGTTTAGATTGTTAACAAAGGATCAAGCCGCAGATGTTTTTTCATATTTGTCATCGGAACAAAGAAGAGCAATTGTAGAGGCAATCCATGAAACCCAGTTGAATGAAATACTAGAGGAATTATTCTTCGATGATAAAATTGACTTTTTAGAAGAAATGCCAGCTAATGTCGTGAAACGTATTTTAAAGTCTTCCACAGAAGAAGAAAGAAAACTAATCAATCAGTTTTTAAAATACCCAGAAGATTCTGCTGGTAGTTTGATGACCATAGAATATATAGACCTAAGAAAAGAAATGTCTGTGAAAGAGGCTTTGGCCTATATAAAAGCAAATGGAGTCGATAAAGAAACAATCTATATATGTTACGTATTAGATGAAAAAAGAAAGCTTGAAGGTCTTGTTTCTCTCAGAAAGCTGGTTTTATTAGACGAGAAACTATTGATTTCCGATATCATGACTGAAGAATTCATTGCCACCCATACATTAGATGACCAAGAAGAAATTGCTGCACTATTTAAGAAGTACGATTTACTTACTTTACCCGTGGTAGATCGAGAAGAACGTCTAGTTGGAATTATTACCATCGATGATATCATGGATGTTGTTGACCGGGAAAATACGGAAGACTTTCAAAAGATGGCTGCCATGGAGCCCAGTGAAGAGGAGTATCTTGAATCAAATGCATTTGCTTTGGCCAGGCGAAGAATTCCTTGGTTAATGCTCTTAATGGTTTCAGCCACCTTTACAGAAGGAATCATTGGTCGTTTTGAAAATGTCTTGCAGGCCGTTGCAATTTTAGCTGCTTCTATTCCTATGCTCATGGATACAGCAGGTAATGCGGGTTCTCAATCATCTACTTTAATTATCAGGGGAATGGCCTTAGGAGAAATCGAGTTAAAAGACTATATCAAGGTCTTTTGGAGTGAGTTTAAGGTAAGTATCATCGTAGGGGTTGCATTAGGTTTTATAAACTTCATTAGGATGATGATTTTTGTAAGAGCAGGTTTGGGTTTTGCAATTACAGTATCAGTGACCTTGGTAGTGACCATCATGATGGCAAAAATGGTAGGGGGAACTTTGCCAATATTAGCAAAGAAACTGAAGTTAGATCCTGCTATTATGGCAGGTCCTATGATTACCACCATTGTGGATGCTTTAGCTTTAATTGTATACTTTAATATTGCAAGTACGCTCTTAGGACTTTAATACATCAAAATATAAAGAAGGATAATCGTTAAAACACGATTATCCTTCTTTTTTGTGGATAAAACCCCAGGATTCAGATAAAAATATAGGTAGCGGTAATCATGATGAAGGAGGGAATTCAATGAAAAAGTCAGTATGGATTTTGCTGACAATTGTCATTAGCGTTTTAGCAGCCAATGTAATTTACTATGATTCTATTTATGCACAAAATCTTTCATGGGGATCTAGTGGGGGAGAGGTAACTGATTTACAAGAACGGTTAACCAGATGGGATTATTATGACGGACCCATCAGTGGCACTTATGGACCCCAAACCCACGAAGCTGTTAGGTTATTTCAAAGAATAAATGGATTGACCGTGGATGGGATTGTAGGCCCCCAGACCAGAGGCGCATTAGGTATGGGAACCACAGCTACCCCTCCCACCCAATCAGTCAGTAGGGGTGTCTCTAGGAGCGATGATGTGGAATTACTAGCCAGGACCATACACTCTGAATCAAAGGGAGAACCCTATGAGGGACAGGTAGCGGTAGGTGCAGTAATACTCAATCGAGTAAGCGATGCGGCATTTCCAAATACTATGGCTGGGGTAGTCTATCAACCCTGTGCCTTTGAACCAGTTAAACGAGGGACAATTAACGAAGCACCAAATGATTCCGCCTATCGAGCGGCCCGAGATGCACTGAATGGATGGGATCCAACAGGAGGCGCACTTTACTTTTGGAATCCAGTCACAGCTACTAGTCGATGGATTTGGACTCGGACCATTACGCTCACAATTGGTAGACATGTATTTGGAAACTAAAATTAAGGAGGGATCAAATGAGAAAATACATTATACCTGGAGTATTATCCATTGCATTGGTGGCAACAGCAGTCTGGGGGTATTATCAATATGGTGAAAGAAATGACTATCATACATATTTAGATATACAATTTCAGAGACAATTTTATGACATGATTGGCCATGTGGAAAATCTTCAGGTGGATCTAGCAAAAGCCATGGTATCGGGCTCAAATCCAGAGACCATTAAACACTTAAATAGTACCGTCCAACAGGCTTATTTAGCCCAAGAAAAAATGACACAGCTTCCTTTCTATCATGGCGCAATTAGGCGAACCGAAGAATTTCTCAGTCAGCTAGGAGATTATACCACAGCCATGGTAAACAAAAGTTTGGAGGGGCAACATCTAGAACCAGATGAGATGCAAACCCTAGAAGAGCTTCATCAATATGCCAACTACCTATCGCAACAATTGATTGAACTACAACAAACCGTTGCTGCCGGGGGGATTAAATTTGGTGATTTAAGAAGAGAAGGAAATCGAGATCTAGGCAGTGTAAGTGATCAAATGAAGGATTTTAATTTAATAGATATTGAAGAAAGAATAAACGAGTATCCAGAACTCATTTATGACGGACCCTTTTCAGAGCATCTAAAGCGGGTGGCGCCAAAATTAGAAGGGGAAACAATCAGTGCACAGCAAGCCATTGATATTGCCAATGAAAATTTTGCAGATCAAAATTTTGATGAGGTTGTGTTCTTTCAAGAAATAAATAACACATCAATTAAAGGATATTACCTAAGAGCAACAAAAAATGGTGCTGATGAAGGACAAGAAGTATCCATGGCCATTAGTCAGGTAGGTGGACATGTTGTGTGGTATTTAGACCCTAGGGAGACTGGAGAAAGTCAGCTAGACAGACCAGAAGCCATCGAAATCGCAGAGGAATTCTTAGAAAAGCTAGGCTATGAAAATATGGTATCAACCTATTTGATGGCATACGAAGGACAGACGATTATCAATTTTGCCTATGAGCAGGATGATGTGATTGTTTATACAGACCTAATTAAAGTAAAGGTAGCCCTTGATAATGGAGAAATTATTGGATTCGAAACGGAGGGGTACCTAATCAATCATCATGAAAGGGACATCCCAGAGCCTAAGTTGACTGAGGAAGAAGCCCAGGAAAAATTATCTAGTGCTGTAGAAGTGGATAATGTAAGACTTGCGTTGATCCCAGTGGCAGGAAATCATGAGATTTTAACCTATGAGTTTAAGGTGCAGTTTGGTGAAGACAGATACCTCATCTACATTGATGCAGAAAGCGGTGAACAAAGACAAATTCTACTGATGATTGAAGAAGAAGACGGAACATTAGTGATATAGGAAAATCATATTTGATTCCCTTAAAGAAAATGAATCTAGGCACTATATTTTGGGACTATTGCAAAAGTAAATTGATTTATGAAAAAGAAACTCCACAAAAAGGAGTTTCTTTTACGTAGAATGGTAGAATCATAGATAAGAAAATGTGCTTACTGGGAATTAGGTGATACATTAGAGTTAGTGATGAAGGATGAAAGTAAGGTATTTGTAATCTTTAGACATTGAGGGAAAGTCAGTGGGTGGAGAGATAATAAGCATATTCCATAGGTCTGCTGTAGATTAGTTGTTTATGCTTAAAGTTCTTAATGTCTTTGTATATGCTCTTTTGAGGGCTACCGTTAAGTTCAATAATCCATAACTTCATTTCTTCGTCTAATACGAAGTCCACACTTATTTCTCCAAGCAATCCCATATGGGTTTCTAGTACTTGTGCGGCATTTATACTGATACGGTTAATTGATTGGAGAATATTTTCTTTCATTTTTTTCAAGGGAAATATCTGATCGAGAATTTTTTCAGCATCATAAATTGATTCATATACGCTAGTGTTAAAATAATGTTTATTAGCCACTCTACAGATCGTGGTGGAAGGCGTCCATTTCCCTCGAATGTCTTTTTGGACAAGGACCCGAATATCATAATACTGGTGATTTATTTGATTTGACTGAATTCCCTTCTGTACTATAAAAATTTTTTCATTGAGGAGTTCGTCTAATCGTTTCTGTAAATCTTCATTTTTTCTGCAAATAAATCTAGGGGGTAAGCTGTGTAAAGAGATATAAGTGTCTCCATTTTCTTTTAGCTCTACCCGATATACGCTTTTTCCTTTATTTCCATATGCGGGCTTTATGTATACTAATCTGTATTTCTTTAATAGTTTTGTTACATTCACCTCATTAAATAAAAATGTGTCTGGTATATATCTTTTGAGGTTCGATTGTTTTAATAATGTATAGACTTCCCATTTGTTAAACCAATTTATTCGATTAAAACACTTGTCTTGGCCAATTATATTATTAAGGCGTTGGATGGTTATTGCTTTTTTATTGTAATAATGATTATAAACGGCATGAGGAAAAGGAAACATACTTTCCTTCCATTTATTATCAACAAGACTAAGTCCAAGAATTTGTTGTTTATTCCAAAAAATAGATGATGATGTAAAAGCGTAAAGATTCAGGTTTAGATTGTGAAAACCTTGATAAAGTTTCAAAATTCTTTTTCTGTTCTTTGAAGTATGTACCCAAATACCTATTAATGGACCTTCATACAACTTTATCACTTCCTATCATTTTAATCTCTTTCTTTATCTTATGCTACAGTAGAGATATTGGTATATGAAGATAACAATGCTGCAGAAAAATATAGGGTGAAATTTGCATTCTTTTATATTGGATTTGCTTTATTTTTCATCACAGCTGGTGCAATTTTGAATAGAATGAAGTGACCTTAATAGAAAGGATGTGAAAGTATGGGAAGATGTATTTGTCCTCCAGGGCCTCCGGGGCCAGAAGGACCAGAAGGACCAGAAGGACCACAAGGACCACAAGGACTTCAGGGACCAGAAGGACCAGAAGGACCAGAAGGGCCAGAAGGGCCAGAAGGACCGCAAGGACCAGAAGGACCGCAAGGACCAGAAGGACCAGAAGGGCCAGAAGGACCAGCTGGACCAGCTGGAGGAATATTAAACTTTGCAGATTTTTATGCGTTGATGCCCCCTGATAATGCAGCAACAGTTGCACCTGGTACAGATGTAGAGTTTCCCCAAGATGGGCCTACTAGTGGGACTTCCATTACTCGTACTGGTCCCAGCACATTTGAATTGGCTGAGATTGGCACTTATCAAGTCTTGTTCCAAGTGAGTGTGGATGAAGCGGGCCAACTTATTCTAACTCTTGATGGTGCTGACCTAGCATATACAGTGGTTGGGCGGGCAACGGGTACAACTCAGATAGTAGGAATTGCTCTTGTAGAGACGACAGTCATAGATTCGATACTCACTGTACGAAATCCCGCAGGTAATGCAACGGCACTAACGATTACTCCTTTAGCAGGAGGAACAAGGCCAGTTTCGGCACACCTTGTTATTACGCAAATCGCATAGCGTGAAAATCTATAAAAAGTTATGTGTCAATGTTGGAAGTAGGTATTTCTATCAAATACCTACTTCTTTATTTTTTTGGAGAAAAAAGTATATCATAATTAGTTGATGAAGCTCATCAGATAAAATTTCAACTGTAAACTTTCATAATAAGTTGAATAAAATGGCAGTAAGGATATACTTAAAGGGAGATGAGAAAATGAGTTTGATGGAAAAATTTATGAACTCTGCTTCAAAGTCAGCAAAGACCATGGGACAGAAATCTTCAGAGATGGTAGAAGTTGGAAAACTCAATATGAGTATTAATAAAAAAGAAGATTTAATTCAAGAGAGATATGAGGAGATCGGAAAGTATGTCTATGCAAGGCTAAAGCGATATGAATTTGTTAGCAAAGAAGAGATTGGACATTTAATTACGGAATTGAATACATTAAATCGAGATATAGAGGAATTGGAAAAGCATGTGTTGAATATCAAAAAAATAAAATATTGTACAGATTGCAAACTTGAACTAGAGGAAGAGGCTGCCTACTGTCCCCTTTGTGGTAAATTAATTCGTAATGGATAATCATAGGCGTTAACCTAAGCAATATTTTGGAAATTAATTTCGAGAAAAAAGTATTCCTGTAGTATTTCAAACGTTGTTTTTCTCTGACGCTTATCATGCAAACTTTTTTTACTCATTTTCTTGAAAAGTCTTTCAAGAAAATGAATATTTGGTATTGTTAATTGAAGCTTTAGGGCTATCTCATTAGCATGAATTGCAAAAATACTTACAAATCGCAACATACTTAAACTTCTTGTGAAATGTTGATTTGCTGGTATATATAGAACATTGTATAAAGAAAACATGGCAACTACTGCTATTAAGCGCCCATATATCAAACACTCTAGCTGGTATTTACCACAAGAGCCTATTTTATCAATATTTAAATAGCTTTTTAATGATTTAAATACGAGTTCAATTTGCCATCTTGCTCTATATAAATCACAAGCAGCTTCAGGAGATAACTTATCTTTTGTAACATTTGTAACAATAATATTCCATGCCAGCAATTCAGTTTCTTTCGCACTAAGTTGTTTGCCTTGGGCTTTAGCCTGTTGGTTAGCCTTGCGTCTACGTTGATTCACCACTTTTTCTGGCAGGCGAATGGCTACAAAACGACATTTAAGTTGTTTTTTATGGGCTATTCCCAGAAAAACTTCTGTATCAACCACAGTACCCTTTAGTAAATCAGTCAAATCCACCTTAGTTAGTTGTCCTGACTTTTCTACGTAAACAATAGAGTTTTTCTTGATTCTAGTGAGATAGTAACTACCTTTTGTTGATAGTTTTTCAAAAAATGCTTTGCTAAAATATCCTAGGTCTGTTATTAGCAATTCACCTGGATTAACCATGGCAAGTAACTTATCGTTATAGGTAGTATCAGCGCCAGGAGCCTTTGTTATTTCAAGGCTTGAAAATCTAGCAGGAATCAAACTATAAATGCCTTGGACTTTTAAAGAAGATTTAGCATTGCGTCCACCTAATCCGGGGTACAGAGCCACCAGCTTATCCGGCAAAGTAATTTTGGTACTATCACATATCTTTACATCCTTAAACTGCTCAAGAATAGCGGCAGTTTTTACAGGGATTACACTATTCATAGATTTTTGCATCATATGTTTAAATGTTTCCTGTAAAAATAAAGAAGATTTTTTCAGTCTTTTATACACTGCTTCTTTGGAGATTGTTAAGCCTGGTTGAAATGCTTGGCATTTAGATGCAATTTGGTTTAATGAGGGGTTTGCTATATTTAGCAACCCGAATGTGAAAACCTTAAGAATTGTATCAGGCAACATGCCCTTTTGACGCTTCAATAAACCTGTGCCTATGGCAATTTCCATAATTTTATTGTTATCAAACAACCGAATAAATTGTATAATAAGTGATGAAGATATCTTCATGGGAATCTCTCCTTTGTGATGTGATGGTCACTTTGAGATTCCCATTTTTCATGCTTTTTTTCAAATGTAATTTTTACCTTGGAATAACATGGGTTAAGTTAACGCCTATGAATGGATAATAAGATTGTGCTAATTATCACATACACAGGAATAAAAGTCAGTTAGAATAAACATAAAGAAGAAATTAAAGGAGAGGATATAGATGGCAATTCGACAAATTTTAAAAATTGATGAGGAAAAATGCGATGGATGTGGTTTATGCATACCTAACTGTGCTGAAGGAGCTATGCAAATCGTTGATGGGAAAGTGAAGCTCATCGATGATAAGTATTGTGATGGACTAGGGGCCTGCCTAGGACATTGTCCACAGGATGCATTAGAGTTAATAGAGAGAGAAGCACCAGAATATGATGAGGAAGCTGTTATTGAGCTGTTGGCAAGTCAAGGAAAAACATTTACACCACAGCATAATGAGACAACTGAAAAAGAAGCCCATGGCGGACCTCATGGACATACACATGAAGAAGAAAAAAAGGGTCATGATCATGGCGGTCACGGATGCGGATGCCCAGGAAATCAAATGATGCAATTTGATCAGGAAGAAGAGAAGGCAGAGACTGTGGAAAGCAATGATGTAGAGATTCAAATTAAATCTCAACTCAAGCAATGGCCAGTTCAATTGAAGCTAGTTTCACCTAATGCCCCTTATTTCCATCAAGCGGATTTACTAGTCACAGCCGATTGTGTACCAGTGGCTTTTCCTAACTACCATTTAGATTTATTAAAGGGGAAAGCAGTGGCTGTGGGATGCCCTAAGCTAGATGATGTTAATTTTTATGTAGATAAATTAGCTCAAATGATTGAACTTAACGACTTTAAATCAATTACAGTAGCCTATATGGAGGTTCCTTGTTGCCAAGGGATTGTATGGGCAGTAGAGGAAGCCATTAAAAAGTCAGGCAGAACTGTACCTTTAAATAAAGTAAAAATTGGTCTCCAAGGTAATAAACTATAATTAAAGTGAATATTCTAAGTATGAAAAAACGCCAATGGTTGGTTGAACCATTGGCGTTTTTATAACTTTTTATAGTTTTTTATAGTGGGGAAGGGTGGAAACGCGACTTATGTCTATTTTGATTCCCTTATGCAATAATATATCTTTTTCTACTCGCTCATATTTGCATTCTGTGAAAGAAATTTGACATTGAACACGATGCTTGCAGGTGTGGCATGCAATTTTATGCATTTGAATTTTTTGTTTTTCCGCAAGACTAAGTAAATAGATATGTTCTTTTTTATTTGTCACTGTTTCTTTAATGAAAGACTTGACAGCTTTGTAATAGTGAGACTTAACAAGCATGATTGCCTTCCGGCGATCCTGAGGACGAACCAATTCAATTGAAACAAAGTTATTTTTTATATTACCTCGAATGGTGGGGGTATGAATCTCTACTGTGATATCCTCATAGGGAATATCAAGATAGCTAACAGTGGGTATAATACGACCATGGATTTTTACTTGAAAAATATTATCCAGGTTATAACTTTCTTCATATTCAACCTTGAAATATTGATTGAAGACATAACTTCGACTATATTTTGAATACAGATATAATACCCAAAAAATCATAGTAATTAATAAAATTCCCAATAAGATGACCGAGCTCTGTTCCATTGCTGCACCTCCTATTTATATTGTACCACAGGTTTACATAAAACTATTAGTGGTTAAATTTGGTGGTGAAAAAATTGAGGGATTATGGGATTTAGAACTAAGTGATTAACACAAAATCATGATTTTGTGTTAGTCACTTAAAGGAGATTCTTGCATTTTTTCGGAAATTATGGTAATTTTAAAAAATACGAGCTATGTAGAGAGATGGAGGTAAAATCATATGAGTGGAATTAGATTTGATTATTCAAAGGCATCAGGTTATATCAATACCCATGAACTTGATTATTTAGGAAAAATGACAGAGACAGCACATCAACTGCTCCATGAAAAGACGGGAGCTGGGAATGAATTTTTAGGCTGGTTAGATCTTCCAAAGAACTATGATCAAGATGAGTTTCAACGAGTTCAAAACTGTGCAGAAAAAATCAAAAATGATTCGGATGTTTTGATTGTGATTGGGATTGGGGGTTCTTATTTAGGCTCTAGAGCAGCCATTGAGATGCTGACACATACATTTCATAATTCACTACCGAAGGATAAACGCCAAGGACCTGAGGTTTACTTTGCGGGACACAACATTAGTTCAACATATTTGAAGCATCTCTTGGACATCATCGAAGGAAAAGACATTTCATTAAATGTCATCTCAAAATCAGGAACAACCACTGAGCCAGCCCTTGCCTTTAGAGTTTTAAAAGAATATATGGAAAAGAAATATGGCAAGGAAGAAACAACAAAACGAATTTATGCCACCACAGATCAAGCAAAGGGGGCCCTCAAGCAGTTAGCCGATGAAGAGGGATATGAAAGTTTTATCATACCCGATGATGTAGGGGGACGATTTTCAGTACTGACAGCTGTGGGATTGCTGCCCATTGCTGCAGCAGGGATTAATATTGAAGAAGTGATGCAGGGAGCCAAGCAGGCTCTACAAGATTTCAACCATTCCAATATAGATAAAAATAGTTGTTATCAGTATGCCATTGTGCGAAATGCCCTATATCGAAAGGGAAAGACAACAGAAATCATGGTGAATTATGAACCGGCACTACATTATATAGGAGAATGGTGGAAGCAGTTGTTTGGAGAAAGTGAAGGAAAGGATCAAAAAGGCATCTTTCCCGCATCCGTAAGCTTTTCCACAGATCTACACTCCATGGGACAATATATTCAAGAGGGAATGCGCAATATTTTTGAAACAGTGCTCCATGTAGAAAATACCCAGGAGAAAATGATCATTCAGCCCACAGATGCAGATTTAGATGGCTTAAATTATTTAGCTGGAAAAACTGTGGATTTCGTTAATGAAAAAGCATTTGAAGGTACACTCTTAGCCCATACAGATGGCGGCGTGCCTAACTTGATTATCCATATTCCAGAGATAACACCCTATTATTTTGGTTATCTTGTCTATTTCTTTGAAAAGGCATGTGCCATCAGTGGATACCTCCTAGGGGTCAATCCCTTTGATCAGCCTGGGGTGGAGGCCTATAAAAAGAATATGTTTGCATTACTTGGAAAGCCAGGCTTTGAGGAAGCCCAAAGGGAGCTTCAGAAGAGATTAGAAAAATAGTATTTGGATGATAATATTAAGAGCTACTGGTCCAGTAGCTCTTATTCTGTATTGAGGAGAAGTATTTTATTGCTCTGAAAAAAAAGCTAATATATAATAGAAATCAATAGTAGATCAACACAACTCAAACTTTAAATATGCAATTTCCTCAGATGACAAAAAAGAATGATATCAGTAGAAAATATAATAGAGTTGGTGATAAAAAAAATGAAAGAAGAAATTCGGAAGTTACCCATCGGTGTTTTTGACTCAGGAGTAGGGGGGATCAGTGTATTGGCTGATCTAATCTCCCAGTTGCCAGAAGAAAGCTATGTTTATTATGGAGACTCTGGCAATGCCCCCTATGGAATCAAAAGCAAGGACGAAGTGAAAAAACTTTCCTTTGATGTAGTGGAGTTTTTATTAGCCCAAGGAATTAAGGCACTGGTTGTTGCCTGTAACACAGCAACCAGTGCTGCGATAGATGAATTAAGAGCCTCCTTGGATATCCCAGTTATTGGAATGGAACCAGCCTTAAAGCCCGCCTTAGAGCTACATCCTTCTGGAAGAGTTATCGTCATGGCAACGCCTGTGACATTAAGAGAAAAAAAATTTAATACACTCATTGATCGATTCAATGATTGCGGTGAGGTGATTAAGCTACCTTGTCCTGGTTTAGTGGAAATTATTGAAAGAGAAGGGGCTAGGGGACCAGCCCTAGAGACATATTTAGAAAAGCTATTCTCTCCATTTAATATGGAGGAGATAGATGCCATTGTATTAGGTTGCACCCATTATGTCTTTGTAAGGGAATCCATCGCCGAAATGATTGGAAATCATGCGGCATTAATAGATGGCAATGGGGGAACAGCAAAGCATGTTAGACGATTATTACAAGAGGAAAACCTGCTGGTATCACAATTCAAGGATTTATCAAGTAAAGAAACAAGTGTGACGCTATATAACTCTAGTCAAGATGAACAAATAAAGGAATTAGGTAATACATTGCTGTTACATCGATTGACATATTTAAACTGGCAAGGACAACTAAATCACATTATGCTATAATAGTATCAATAAATTTCAAGAAAGTAGGTATAAAAGTGATTATAGAAATCATTGTTTCTTTAGCCAATAAGCTAGGAATTATTATTATTCTTGCTATACTCATATCTAAAATAGGTATTTTTAGAAAATTAGTGACGAAAAAAAATATCACTATCATTGACAAGATCATACTAGCCGTGGTATTTGGTGCCATTGGCATATTAGGAACCTATTCAAGTGTCCCTGTTAATGGTGCCATTGCCAATACAAGAGTAGTGGGAGTTATGGTGGGAGGACTTTTAGGTGGACCGGTAGTAGGTGTGATGGCAGGCATGATTGCTGGTGGACATCGATACGTAATTGATATTGGTGGATTTACAGCATTGGCATGTGCAGTTGCTACAATCATTGAAGGATTCATAGGTGGATATGCCCATTTTTATATTAAAAACAAAAGTCAGAAGTGGAAATATACTCTATTTATCGGAATTTTTGCAGAAATTGTTCAAATGGCAATTATTTTACTGATTGCACGACCCTTTGGGGATGCCTTTACGCTTGTGAAGATTATTTTACTACCCATGGTTCTAGTCAATTCTATTGGGATCTCATTGTTTATTGGTATTATTGAAAATATTCATCAGGAATATGAGCGAATTGCAGCAGGTCAAGCTGAGAAGACCCTGAAAATTGCTAATCAGACATTACCTTATTTCAGGCAAGGATTAAATGAAGAAGTGGCAAAAGAAGTTGTGAATATTATCTATCATACTGTTGATGTTGCAGCAGTCACTATTACAAATTGCAAGGAGATTCTAGCACATAAAGGAGCCGAAGAGGATCATCATGTTCCTATGTGCAAACTCCAAACCCAGTCTACAAGAGATGTGGTTATATCAGGAGAACACAGAGTAATCTTTCACCAACGGGATATTCAATGCGATCAACCCAAGTGCCAATTGAAGTCAGTTATTATTGTACCATTAAAGGAAAGAGAAGAAGTGGTAGGAACCCTCAAGCTATATAAGCGTGAAGAAAACAGTATCACGACCCTAGATGTGGAGTTAGCTTTGGGATTAGCTCAATTATTTTCAACGCAAATAGAGTTGAGTCGTTTGGATTATCAGAAGAAACTTTTGGCAGAGGCAGAACTAAAAACATTACAGGCTCAAATCAATCCTCATTTTTTATTTAATACAATCAATACCATTGTCTCTTTTGTCCAGGTTGACCCAACTCAAGCAAAGCAGCTGTTAATTTCTCTGGCGGACTTATTTAGAAAGAGTCTAAGTAATAATCAAGATATGGTAGATATGGAAACAGAGATCGAACACGTGGCTTCTTATTTAGAGATTGAGAAGGCTAGATTTGGGGATCAATTAAAAGTAAAGTATGAACTACAGGAGAACATAACCTGTAAGCTACCTCCCCTTATCTTACAACCACTTGTTGAAAATGCAGTCATTCATGGAATACTACCCAAGCGAGGTGGGGGAGAGATTAAAATTTTATCTAAAAAACTAGAAAATTGTGTTCTCTTAGAAATCGTTGATAATGGGTTAGGTATCTCTCAAGAGAGGCTATTAACAATACTAAAACCTGTCATTGACTCTAAATCTGTTGGGTTAATGAATGTCAATAAACGCTTAATTAATCTCTATGGAGAAGCATACTGTCTAGAGGTAAGTAGTGAAGTCGATCATGGAACAAAAATTCAGGTCAAGATACCCTGTTAATCAAATAATGGCATATATCAAAGATAAAACCAGAATGATAATGCACTGAAGTTCGAAAAGGGGGAGAAATGAGTGGTTCAAAAAATTTTAATTGTTGATGATGAAAGACCAGCTAGGTTGAACTTAATCAATTCACTAAAGGATTATGGACAATTTCAGGTAGTAGCAGAAGCATCTAACGGAGAAGATGCGATTGGTTTTTGTAAGGAAAATACAGTGGATATTGTTTTTTTAGATATTCAACTCCAGGACATGACAGGGTTTGATGTGGCCAATGAACTAATGGCTCTCCATAGAGTACCTAAAATTATATTTGCCACGGCCTATAACCAATATGCCATCGAGGCATTTGAGTATTCTGCGATTGATTATTTATTGAAACCAATAGATGATATACGTTTTAAAAAAACCATGGAAAAGCTACTCCAAGAAAAAGAGGTACATTCAGAGAAGGCATTAGACAAAGTAAAAGTTTTATTAGAGAAACATCTTGATACAGAGCACAAGAAGCAAAAAATTACACTAGAGAAAGAGGGAAAACTATTTGTCCTCTGTATTAATGACATCATATTTATAGAAACTGATGAGCGTAATACAAAGGTAGTGAGTAAAAGAGGAATCTTTATTAGTAATGTCACCATGGTGGAATGGACTGAACGTCTAGAACAATATGGATTCTTTAGGCCCCATAGAAGCTTTTTAATTAATCTAGATGAAATAGACGAGGTTATTCCTTGGTTTAATCATAGTTTTCAGGTTAAGATGAGGGGTTATGGTCAAGGGGATATTCCAATAAGCAGAAATAAAGCAAAAGTATTTAAGGGATTAGTGGGGTTAGATTAATCAAACACAAAAATCCCCAATAATGACACTTTAGTATACAATTCTGACATGTTGAAACGTTTTCCCTAAAAAATGATTATTTTCCTTTATAATAAAATGGTGGTGGAACCTCAACTTTTGAAAAACCATAATATTTCCATGAATTACATTACCAATCAACTGGTAAAGAGGGTGACAATATGAATTCAAATAGATATGTAGAGAACATACAAAAAAAATTGTCGAAATATTTCGATATTGAAACAACATATAGCTATAAAAACATAGCTTTTGATGTTTTTGCAAAATCTTTTGTCAGAAATGAAAAGTATATGGCTAGTAAAAAAGTGGTTGTCTATGCCTTTGAGAATAACGAATATACTTTTATAAAAAGTGAGACAAGTATGAACATCCATAGCTTAAATCGATTTAAAGAAACACTGATAATGGCTACACAGGATTTTGTGAAACCCCATGGTGAACATATGTCATCCATTGTCACAGGAGTCATCCTACTTGAGAATGGCCTCGATGAAGAATTAGTAAAAGAAATTAAAAAGTTTAAATTCACAAAGAGCTTTGCCTTTGGGTTTAAAGGATGGGTGTATGTGAGACTATTGGTAGTAGATCTTAGAAAAGGTTTAATTATAGCCAATAAAAGAGGGGGGGAGGTGAAAAAGTTTTACGAGATTTAATAGATAGCTTAAAAAATTGTAAAGGAGGATTATTATGAGTGCACTATTCTTAGTACTTTTTTCAATCGTAGCAATGTTAGTGGCCTATGTAACTTATGGTGCTTGGCTAACAAAACAGTGGGGGGTAGATGATAGGAAAACACCAGCCCATACAAGAGGTGATGGTGTTGATTATGTGCCTGCTAAGTCACCTGTATTATTAGGACATCATTTTGCATCCATAGCAGGAGCTGGCCCCATTGTAGGACCAATAGCTGCAGCAATATTTGGATGGATTCCTGTATTACTTTGGATTATTGTAGGTAGTATTTTCTTTGGTGGGGTACAAGATTATGGGTCTCTACTTGCTTCGATTCGACATGAGGGGAAATCAATTGGAGAAGTAATTGAAGTCAATATGGGTAGAAGTGGTAAACGATTGTTTGCAGGATTTGCTTGGTTAACACTGCTACTTGTTGTGGCGGCATTTACTAACATCGTTGCCAACACATTTGTCAGTGTTCCCGAAGCGGCAACAGCTTCCGTTCTATTTATTGGATTAGCGGTTGTATTTGGTTTTGCGGTTCACAGAAGAGGTGTTTCTCTTGGAATCGGAAGTGTGATTGGGGTTATACTATTGTTTGGATGTATTGCACTGGGAAATCTATTTCCATTGGCATTAAGTAGAAATGTTTGGATCGCTATTTTACTAGGATATATCTTTGTGGCTTCTGTTACACCAGTTTGGATACTATTACAGCCTAGAGATTACTTGAACTCTTTTTTATTATATTTTATGATGGCGGGTGCAGTATTAGGATTGCTGATTACGAGACCAACAATTGTATTAGCTGGTTATACAGGTTTTAATATTAACGGACAATATTTATTTCCAATGTTATTTGTTTTAGTTGCTTGTGGAGCCATTTCAGGATTCCATTCCTTGGTTGGTTCTGGAACAACGTCAAAACAACTAGATAGAGAAAGTGATGCAAAGGTTGTGGGCTATGGTAGTATGTTGATAGAAGGGGTATTGGCTACGGTTGCCATTATCACAGCAGCATATATAACACAGGATCAACTAACTGCTTTGTTAGCAAATGGAGGACCAGTAAACGTGTTCTCAGACGGAATTGGCGTCTTTATGACTAGCTTTGGTATTCCATTTACCATTGGAAAGTCCTTTGTTGCTTTGGCAGTATCAGCCTTTGCTTTAACAAGTCTTGATACAGCCACAAGATTAGGAAGATTTATTTTACAAGAGTTTTTTGCTCAGGAGGGTGCAGATAAAAAAAATCCATTAACAAATATGTATGTAGCAACAGGGATTACAGCAGGTTTAGGTGGATTGTTGGCGGTTACCTCATGGGAGGCGATTTGGCCAATATTTGGTTCTGCAAATCAATTATTAGCAGCATTGTCCTTGATGGCAATTGCAGTATGGTTAAAGAAAACTGGAAAGAACAACGTCATGTTTATTTTCCCAATGATTTTCATGTTTGCTGTCACATTGTTAGCCCTAGTATTCTTAATCCGAGATAATTTAGCTACGGGTAACTGGATACTTGTTTTCTTCCCAGTTGTGTTATTTGGGTTATCATTAGTACTAGCATATCAAGGATATGTTCATTTATCAAAGAAAGAAGAAACCACAAAGGCATAATCATACGGAAATAAAAGTTTATGGATGCCTTTTAAATGTTGTGAATAAATGAATCCAGTTGTCTCCATACTATAATAGAAGTTAAAATAAGACTTTAATGTAGAGGGAGGCAAAATCTATGATTCATGCAGAAGTAGCGCTATATCCTTTAAAAACAAATCGAGCCAGTGAAACAATAAACAACTCGATTAGTACATTGGAAAACCAAGGGATTGAGTATGAGGTAGGACCAATGGCAACGCATTTTCACGGTTCGGAAGAGCAGGTGTGGAATGGTTTAAGAAGTCTATTTGGTGAAGCACAGCAAGCGGGAGAAGTGAGTATGGTTGTCACCATTACAAATGCTGCTGATTAAAAAATATTCAAGTTGCTTTTGGTCAAATTTAAAAAGATGTCGAATCCCTTGGATTCGGCATCTTTTATTTTTGAAATATAAGCACTATTCTGCAAGACTGGCAATCGCCCTGGCGTACATATAAAGACTTTTCATTAAGTCATCTAAGTCAACATACTCATCGGTCTGGTGAGCCATTTTGGTTTTCCCAGGAAAAAGAGGACCAAAGGCAACACAATTATCCAACGCTCTAGCGTATGTGGCCCCTCCTGTAGATAAGGGTGTGCTATCTAAGCCTGTCTCTTCTTCAAAGATCTGCCTTAAGGTCTTCACTAAAGGATGATCTAGAGGGACATGTAACGATGGCAAATGATCCAATACCTCTAATTGTATTTCATAGGAAGAGAGGGCTTTCTCTAAAATAGCTAACACATCCTCTTTTGTTTTGGTTACAGGATAGCGAATATCAACGGAAAGACTCTCCTCCTCTTGATTGATTGTGATTCCAGCTGGGTTGAGGGTAATTTTACCTGATACCTCATCCTCATAGCTACCAAATAGAGTCGTGGCATAAACATCTTCCCCAAGCTGTTCTGCAATGAAAGCAATTAATGGTGAAGTGAATTTAGCCTTAGTTAGCAGTATGGCCATTCGACTAATGGCATTTTCACCTAACCAAGCCTTTGCAGAGTGAGCAGATTTTCCTGAAATAGAGAAGTTTCTTTCTAAAGCCTTGTGGGTATACCCTAAGGATGTAGCTAGTTCTGTTAAGGAGTCAATGTCCTCACCTTCATAGGTACAGTAATCTGGGACGCTATTCAATGTGCCACCTCCAGTGAGCTTGAATGGAGGGGGAGGGTCAGGTGTATTAGGTGAAAGTTTTACCTGTAGTAGTCCCTTTTCAGCATTAATCAGTGGATAGTCAGAGTCAGGAGTAAAAGCGATGCTAGGAACCTCCTCCTGTTGGAGGTAGCGGACGATTCCCTGCCACTTTGTTTCTTCATTTGTCCCTAAAATTAAACGGACTCTTTTATGTAAGGGAATGGAAGCTTCGGCTACAGCCTTCATTGCATAAAGTGCAGCCAATAAAGGGCCCTTGTCATCTACAGCACCACGACCATATAATTTTCCTTCATGAATCTCTCCCTCAAAGACAGGGTGACTCCATTGATCTGGATTCTCTACAGGCACAACATCCAAATGAGCTAGTATACCAACCAGCTCATCCCCTTGACCCATTTCAATGTATCCATAATATCCCTCTCCATAAAAGGTTCTAAAGCCTAGCTCTTCTCCTAGGGATAAAGTGTAGCGAAGGGCCTCGTCTACAGCAGAACCAAAGGGCTTACCCTGCTGGGCTTCGCCTTCCACACTTTCGATTTTCACAAGTGATTGTATCGAATCAACCAAGTCTTTTTCTAGCTGTGTGGCGATTTCTTTTAAAGTTTTCATCAATAACCTCCTTAGCTCATATGGCATCAATGATAGCATTTCCTTTATTAGTTGTTTTTATAAAATAAGCCTCATTTCAAATACTAAAGAAGCATTGCACTGTATTGAATAGTAGCAGAATTTATTTCTTGAAATTATTGAAGCTTAACACATAATGTACATTGATAATGGAATATATTTAATTAGAATATTTCATGACAAGGAGCCTAAGTATGTTAAATAGAGGAAGCAAGGGTTTTTTAAAGGGTGCTTTTATATTGGCCGCTGCAGGACTACTTTCTAAGGTGCTAGGAATCTTTTTTAAGATTCCACTACAACGATTAATCCATGATGAAGGAATGGGGTTATTTGGCCTACCTTATCCTATCTATACAGTGATGCTTTCAATTTCAATCATTGGATTTCCTGCTGCTATTTCAAAATTGATTGCAGAAAAAACAGCTGTTAATGATATTGCCGGCGCAAGACAAATCTTTCGGGTTTCGTTATCAATGCTTGCGATTACAGGAGCGGTGACGTCTATTATATTATATTTTGGAGCCCCAGGAATCATCACTCTTTTAGACTGGCCTCAAGAAGCCTACTATTCAATTATTGGGTTAGCTTTTGCGCCATTCTTTGTTTCGCTGATGTCTGCCTTCCGTGGATACTTTCAAGGAATGGAGGTCATGTTCCCAACCGCCATTTCACAAATTACAGAGCAATCGGGACGAGTGATTATTGGTGTTGTGTTGGCTTATACATATATTAACCAAGGCATTGGTTATGCAGCGGGGGCCGCATCCTTTGGTGCCACTATGGGGGCTTTTTTAGGATTGATTCCATTACTCATTTATTATTTTAAGATTATTCATCCAAGACACCGAAAAATAAGAGAACAATATAGACCTAAAGACAATTACAGAGTTGCTAAACAAATTTTAATTATTGCAATACCCATTACAATTGGAGCTATTTTAAGCTCTGTGATGGCACTGGTAGACGCCATATTGGTGCCAGCTAGGTTGCTACAGGGTGGGTATACCGTAGAGGGTGGGACAATTTTATATGGTCAACTGACAGGAAAGGCAGTCACATTAATTAATGTTCCCCTGACATTTAGTATGGCCATGGCAGCTAGTCTCGTTCCTACCATTTCTCAATCCTTTAGCAGAAATAATGTGTTTCATCTAAGGGAAAAGGCGACTACTGGAATTAAGGTCACAATGCTAATCGCCTTACCTGCTACAATTGGATTAATGTTACTGGCCTCACCCATTATTCATCTACTCTGGGGAGCCAACGAAGCCGGTGGCGAAATTTTAAGCGTACTGGCTATTAATGTTGTATTTATATCATTGGCCCAAAGCTTAACTAGTATTTTACAAGGCATAGGAAAGGTGTATATTCCAGTAAGAAATTTAATGATAGGCGTTTTAGTAAAAATAATTATTAGTTATATTTTACTTGTTAGCCATTGGAATATTCTTGGAGCTGTCATCGGTTCCATCTGTGGCTATGTCATTGTAATGCTACTCAATTACATTTCGGTGAAGCGGTTGCTTAAGCTTAAATTATCCCTACTTGAAGTGTTAATCAAGCCACTGATTGCAGCTGGAGGAATGGGAATCACAACTTTATATTCCTTTAAATATTTGACTTATTATTTTTCCAGCGAAGGCATTGTCACATTAGGGACTATCTTCATTAGTATTACGGTTTATTTCATACTGATTACAATTTTAGGAAGTTTGAATTTGAAGGAATCCAGGGATTTTTTCCGTTAATGATCAATCTTGTTAATGGTGAGAAAAACATGAAAATTTTAGATGAATAGAGAGGGTTAATTTAATATAAACTAAGGTTGACATTAAACAACAAACAAAAGACAGAAGAGGTGAAAATGATGAAAAAGAAACAAATACTTACTTTATTGCTCATCATGGTATTGGTAATGGTCTTAACCATAGGATGTCAACCTGCAGAGGAACCTGCTCCGACTCCGGATCCGGATCCAGTGCCTGATCAAGAAGAACCAACAGAAGACCCTGAGGATGATGAAGCCCAAGAACCTATGACCTATGAAGATGGGACTTATACCCATGAAGAACCAGATGCAGACGATCGAGGATGGACAGCTAGAATTGAAATCACAGTAGATAATGGTGAAATCACAGAGGTAATGTATGATGAGTTCGACGAAGAGGGTATGCCTAAGACAGAAGATGATGATTATAATGAAAGATGGGAAGCACAGGCAGGAATCAGTGCCCCAGAAGCATTTCCAGCTTTACAAGATGAATTAATTCAAGCACAAAGCGTGGAAGGGATAGATGTGATTTCAGGTGCCACTCAAGCGACAGAGAGGTTTAAAGAAGTGGCAGCAGAAGCCTTAGAGGGGGGCGTACAGGAATAAGCTCATACATGGAAGGAGGCTATGATGTGCAGCACAAATTTATGGTGCGTACAGATCGTGGACTATCAAAACCGATTCCCCGTGCTGAAGCAATCGAGATGGTAAAGGATTATTCAAGTCAAGGGGTAGAGGCTTATATTGTATCGGAGGACGAAGGAAAACGGATTGAAAAAAATAATAATCAGTTCAACACTCCAAAATGGAACTAGATCAGAGGGTTGCTAAAAAAGCAACCCTTTATTTTTTTGTTATTTCTGATAAAATACAAGATGTCGTAAAAAAGAGAGAACGTACTAGAAATGTCTCGAAAAAAAGCAGATATGTGACTTTTGGAGGATTGAATTATATAGGCATAATCATGTAATATATACAATATATAGTATCAAAGGTAAAGTACGATACAACAGGAGGGGTATTATGGGAGTAATGAAGGTACAGAAGAGAAATGGTGAAATTGTCGACTTTGATGCCATTAAAATCAAAGAAGCCATTTTCTCAGCGGCTAAATCAGTAGGCGGAAAAGATGAAATGACGGCAAGTCGTTTATCTAAGTTAGCTGTTGACATTGTAAGCGAAACATATGCTGCAAACATACCATCGGTAGAAGACATACAAGATATTGTAGAAAAGGTTTTGATTGAAGAAGGACATGCAAAGACTGCCAAGTCTTATATTCTATATAGAAAAAAGCAAAAAGACATTAGAGAAGTGAAAAACCTCTTTATGGATGCAGAAGTTATGGTTGAAGAATACGTCAATCTAGAGGATTGGCGAGTAAATGAAAATGCCAACATGGGTTTCTCACTCCAAGGGTTGAACAATCATATCGTTGAGAGTATTACTAAAAAATATTGGCTAAACAAGATATATACAAAGGAATTAAGGGATGCCCACATTCAGGGTGATTTACATATACATGATTTAGGTCTATTGGCTCCCT
The DNA here is from genome assembly GCF_000016985.1 of Alkaliphilus metalliredigens QYMF. NCBI lineage: Bacteria > Bacillati > Bacillota > Clostridia > Peptostreptococcales > Natronincolaceae > Alkaliphilus > Alkaliphilus metalliredigens. Next base: position 1,446,731 of record NC_009633.1, read on the forward strand.
ATTGTTGTGGATGGGATTTAGAAGCATTTTTAAAGGATGGATTCAAAGGGGCAAAGGGAAAAGTAGAGTCAAAGCCACCAAAGCATTTTGAATCTGCCCTAGGACAATTAGTCAATTTACTTTACACCCTACAGGGGGAGGCCGCTGGGGCCCAGGCAGTATCGAGTATTGATACATATCTAGCACCTTTTATCTATTATGATAAAATGAGCTATGAACAAGTGAAAAAGGCAATTCAACGTTTTGTATTTAACTTAAATGTCCCAACCCGAGTCGGATTCCAAACACCATTTACCAATGTTACATTAGACATTACTCCCCATGAACTATTGAAAAAGCAACGTGTCATTATTGGTGGAGAGAATATGGATAAAAACTATGGAGAATTCCAAAAAGAGATGGATCTATTTAACATGGCCTTCTGTGAAGTGATGATGGAGGGAGATGGAGCAGGGAGAGCCTTTAGCTTCCCAATTCCTACCGTAAATATTACAAAGGACTTCCCATGGGACACCGAGGTGGTCAATGCCATTATGGAGATGACCAGAAAGTTTGGAACCCCATATTTTGCTAACTTCATTAATTCTGATATGGCACCAGAGGATATTCGAAGCATGTGCTGTCGACTACGGTTAGACAATCGTGAATTAAGGAAGCGTGGTGGCGGACTCTTTGGGGCCAATCCACTAACAGGTTCCATTAATGTTGTCACATTAAATATGGCAAGAATCGGATATACTTCAAAAAACATGGAAGAGTTTAAATCTAAAGTACGTGAATTGATGCAAAATGCAAAGCAAATTTGTGAGGACAAAAGAGTCATCCTAGAGCAGTATATGGATGTAGGCCTTTATCCTTACTCTAGATATTACCTACGGGATGTAAAGAGCGCCACTGGAGAGTACTTTAAAAACCATTTCTCCACCATTGGACTCAATGGTATGAATGAAGCATGCTTAAACCTATTAGGGGTCGATATTACCACTGAGGAGGGCAATGAATTTGCCGTTGAGATCATGGAATTTATGAATCGCGTCATTCAAATTTTCCAAGAAGAAACAGGAAGTCTGTGGAACTTAGAGGCTTCACCAGCAGAAGGGGCAGCTTATCGATTTGCTCGATTAGATAAAAAGATTTATCCTAGAATTATTACACAAGGAACTGAAGAACCATATTATACAAACTCCACACAGCTACCAGTAAACCATACAAAGGATATCTTTGAGGCAGTGGAGCTACAGGAGAAACTACAAAGTCTATATACAGGTGGGACAGTATTACATGGATTCATAGGAGAAGAGATTGAGAGCGTTGAGACATGCAAAATGCTACTGAAGCGTGTCATGGAAAATAGTGAAATTCCTTACATTACCATTACGCCGACGTTTTCAATTTGCCAAGAGCATGGATATCTATCAGGTGAGCATTTTGAATGCCCACATTGTGGAAAAGAATCAGAGGTTTGGACTCGTGTCGTAGGATTCCATCGTCCTGTTCAAGCTTGGAACCCTGGAAAGAAAGAGGAGTATAAGGATCGTGAGGAATTCTGTGCTGAAGCCAGCCTAGAAAAAACTGAGAAGCTGGCATTGCTTGAATTCGATGCTGGGTAAAGAAAGGAACTACTGATGAATATAATTGGACAAGAAAAATCATCATTCATTGATTATCCTGATAAAATATCAACGGTTTATTTTACCGGTGGATGTAACTTTCGATGTGGCTACTGCCATAACGGAGAAATTGTCAACAATCAAGGGAGAACAATTAATGAAGATGAGATTCTGGGCTTTTTAAAGAAGCGGAAAAAATTCATCGATGCCGTTTGCATTTCAGGAGGAGAGCCTACTCTACAAAATGACCTATATGAATTTGTTCTTCAGATAAAGGATCTGGGTTTTTACGTGAAGCTAGATACAAACGGAACAAATCCAACTCTTTTGGAAAAGTTAATTGGCGAGAATCTAATAGATTATATTGCTATGGATGTGAAGGGGCCCCTTGAAAAGTATGAAATGATTGTGAGAACAAAGGTGAACTTAGAGGATATAAAGAGGAGCATTGAATTGATACAGCAATCTCAGGTCTCCTATGAATTTCGAACCACAGTTTGCCAAGAGTTATTCTCTAGAGAAGACTTCATAAATATCGGGAAGCTACTACAGGGAAGCAAGAAGTATTATCTGCAGAACTTTAGAGATGGACACACGGTATTAGCTGGTAAAAATCAATTTACCCCATTTGATCAGGAAGCCTTGTTAGAAATAAGAGAACAACTTCAACCTTACTTTGACCAGGTACAGGTTAGATAATAGACAGTAGCTAAGCTAAATCAGCAACCAAATGAGTACAATACACAGAATATAAAACAATATAAAAAAGCAAGGCCTCAGGCCTTGCTTTTTTACGTTGCTATATGAGTCGATGGATTTTATTGCTATTTGAGTACGAGAGCACGAGAACTTTCAACCCAGAGCAGACACGACTATGATGCTTTACCTTGAACTACCTTTGTATCTTTAGTCATCTTTGCTTTTTCCCATGCTTTATAATTCTTCAGTAAATTCAGAGATTTTTTAATTGTCTTATCCTGTACCTTTGAGGTATCTTTAAGAATGTGAGACATCTGAACTAATTGAATCTCTAAATATTTAGGATTTTGAAATTTATTAGCAAAAGAGGATTTATTAGATTTCTTTTTCGATGCCATAAGAGACTCCTTAAACAGTAGTAGCAAAAAACTATTCTTCTTTTGTTTTGGAGCTTGCTTTGCCTGCTCATAAACCTGACTAAAAAATGCATCTAGATTGCGTTTTTTATAATAAATAAATATTGCACCTGCGCCAATTACTAAGCTTAGTATGATTCCCACAATTAACACGCCATTAGTTTCCATTAATAAGTTCACCCCCTTCTTACGATATACTATTTTATTTTACCATAAATCCTTTGTAAATACACTATGTATAAAGGACTGTAGCTAAATGAGTGAAGTTAAATCTAATTCAATGTAAAAGAGAACTAGATTGGAGTACGCTACTTTCTCATTTTAGAATACATGACACTATTAAATGCTTTCAACCTTAGAAAATGAGGTGGGATTCTCTTCTCTGTTTTGATCTAATACTAAGTTGTAACTTAATCCCACAAGTACCAAAATCCCTCCAAATACTTTGCCTATCGATAGTTCATTTAAGGTAAAAAAGTCAATGATAATTCCTGTAAATAATTGACCAATAAAAATAAGCAAGGTTAAATAAAAGGCAGATATTTTAGGTGACAGATAACTAGAAACAGTCACAACCACAACTCCCAAAACCCCACCTAAATAAGCCCATAAAGGAACAATGTTAAATGACAGATGGAAGGGGGTGGAAGATTCTTTGCTAAACACTAAAAAAAGCAATGAAACAAATAATCCCACCACATAATTATAAAAAGTGCCCGTCAAGAGTCCAACTTCCTTTGCTAGACTGGCGTTTACCATTCTAGCAAAAACAAGGGAGACGCCTGCTAAAATAGATAACAACATAGCTATATAGAGCATGATAAAACCTCCTAAAAAAGGGTCATTATAATAACACCTAATATAATAAATAGCAATCCAACACTCTTCTTTTTCTGGAAGGGAACTGCCTTGGCCCCCAGTAATCCCCACTGGTCAATAGCAATAGAAGCAACAGATTGACCCAATAAGCCTAAGGCAAGGGGAATGGATACTCCTAGGATAGAAAAGCTTAGATTAGTAAAGAGGACAGTGAAGACTCCGATGGCACCAGCACTATATAAATAGAAAGGGATATTTCCATTAAATATTACCTGGGTTTTGTTAACTAATAAAATCACTAAAATAGAGATAAATCCAACCATATGAATAATCACGTTGGAGCTGTAATTGCCAAGAGTATTAGCTAATGTTCCATTAAACATAATCATTATGGAGATTAATGCTCCTATAAAGACTGAGGTAAAATTGTTCAAAAAAACACCTCCTTCGAAAATCGTAATTATAATTTAACATGAATTCATTGCAAAGGAGTATGACATATGTCATATTAGGATTAGATATGGATTGAATTAGGAACTGGAGATGAGATTATGAAAAGAGTTGAAGACCCAAAGCGATTGAACCAGTATATCCAAAGACATGCAATGGATGAAATCTTTACTCAGGACATGAGATCTATTATGGAGCTTTTTCTATTTAAAAAGAACGAGCATATTTGTAGGGAAAGTGAGGGAATTCATTATATTTTTTTCTTTGTTGAGGGGAGAGCAAAGGTTTATACAACCTTGAGCAATGGAAAATCTCTGCTCCTCTGTTTTTATGAGAATTTTAAAATACTGGGGGATGTAGAATTTGTAGGGCTTCAAAATGCTTCAACAAACATACAGGTAATAGAAGATACCTATTGTATTGGAATCCCTTTGGAACGGGCAAGGTCCTACTTAATTAATGATGCTAAATTCTTAAGATTTATCTGTAATTCTCTAGGAGGAAAACTTAATCAATGTGCAAAAAATAGTTCTATAAATTTACTATATCCACTTGAAAGTAGGCTAGCTAGCTATATACTTGCTACAGGGAAGCATACAGACTTCAACGATAAAGATACAATAGAGATTCATGAAAATTTAACTGAGTTAGCAGAATTACTAGGTACAAGCTATAGGCATTTACTAAGAACCCTAAACATCCTTATTTCTAAGCAAATTATAAGGAAAAGTAGACAGACACTGCAGGTAACGGATCGGTTAGCCTTAGAAGAATTAGCAGGTGATTTATACAGATGAAAAATAGAAAAGATTTAATCAGCTAGAACACCTGGTACAATGAGATATTAATGAAGATTAATTGATATGCAAAAATAGTAGAAAAATTTAGTATTTAAGAATGAAAGAGAAATTCTAACTTAATCGTGTCCAATTTATAGATAAAAGGTCAATTCTTTCTAAATACACTATATATAAAGGCTTGCAGTTAAATAAATGAAGTCAAATCTAATTCAATGTAAAAGAGAACTATATTGGAATACGCTGATTTATACTCACTATTAGTATGAAAAAATCATGTATATTAAAGAAATTTGTTGAGGATACTAGTCTTGAAAGTATTATTAAAGGAGGTAAGACATATGCCAGGAAAAGCTAAGCAATACGTTGACCAAAGTATGTCCTCAGTACAAACTACTGTTAACTCACTACAACAAGCACTTAGTTCTGCAGAAAAGCCAGATAACAAAAACAAGATTCAACAAGCAATAGATTCCCTTAACGCAGCACAACAACAATTATCTGGGTATCAAGATTAGTAAGTATTAAAAGCATTGTTATTAAAACCTAAAAAACACTTTACTCTAATCAATTTGGAGTAAAGTGTTTTTTTTATAGGAAATTTACCTAAATTGTACTCAAACATATCAGTAAACCATTCTATCAAAAAACCATGTGAAGACAGAAATGATGCTAGACAAGGCGAATCAATTTAAAAGCGTTTCAGAGTTGCCCTCAGGATAAATATCTCATGGAACAGGTCCAACTATTATCTAAAATAAAAAAATGCAAAAATATTTATAACATAGGAGGTAATATTAAAAAATTATAGAACTTACTATAATTGCCATTATTTTAAATCATACTAGTTGGCTTGTTATTATGATGATAATGTTTTGAAGTATTGTATATGAGTGGAATATGACATTGGATGATTTTAAAGTGATAAAAGAGTATCGAGGAGAGATAAAAATGAAAACTTTGTTTGATCTAAGAGAAAAACAAGATGGTGAAATTTATGAAGCCATCCAAAATCTTTATGATGAACCTTTGAAGGTTGTCAGATTAGGAGAACAATCCATCACTGCATGTATTGGCTGCTGGAACTGTTGGCTCAAGACCCCTGGTAGATGTGTAATGAAGGATCAAATGGCTGAATCCTATTCCAACTATGTAAACAGTGATACTGTGATTTTACTAATGGATACAGCCCAAGGATTTATCAGCCATCAAGCTAAAGCTTTTTTAGACAGAACAATTCCCCACTACCATCCATATATAGAAATTGTAGATGGAGAATGTCATCATGTGGCTAGATATAAGTGCTATCCTGATATGGTATTTTACTATGATAATGAAGGCTTAACAAATCAAGAAGAACAGGTTATTGAGGATTATTTGTATCGTACTGCTTACCACTTTAGATCTAAAGCCTACCGCATCGTGAAAGAGGGTAGTCTACAATTGCGCTTCTTGGAATCAAGGAAGGCCAAAAATCAGGTTGTAGCCTTTGAGTCAATTGAACCCATGGAAAAACTAGTGATTTACAACGGTTCTCCTAGAAGGAGTGGCAGTAATTCAGCACTTATTCTGAAACAAACTGCTGAAGCCCTTGGTGATAGGGTTGAGATTCGTGATTTGAAGGAAGGGGATAAATGGGAGGCGTGGGCAGAGACTTTTAAAAGTGAGCAACATGTTATGTTCTTCATGCCTCTATATGTCCATGCAATGCCTTCCCACGTCATGGCATTCATGGAGAAACTTCAAGCCTCCAAAGGAAACATAAGCTTTTTTGTACAATCAGGTTTTCCTGAAAGTAGCCAATCTCATTATCTCGAGGCATACTTTGAACAATTGGCTATTAGGTTGAGAAGAACTTATATGGGGACAGCCATTAAGGGCGGGGTGGAAGGTTTGCAGGTGAGGCCAGTTAAAGCTCAGGAGAAAATGATGGCACCAATGGTAAAGGCCATTGTCAATTTAGTGTATGAAGGAAACTTTAGCCCAGAAAATATTGGCCAATTGGCCAAGCCGATCCGATTGGGAATGGGTATGCAAATTGGCTTTAAGTTACTCGGCAAGAGATTAACAAACGCTTTCTTTTGGGATAAACAGCTTAAAAAAAATCATGCATATGAAAAACGTTTTGATCGCCCTTACTTATCTTTAACTAAGGAGAGTACAACGGTATAGAAGTGCCGACAGATTGACATAGAAGCCGTGGAGGTCTACGGGGTTCGTTATTTTAACTGTCAAAAAGGTTTTATAGACATTAAAGAATAAAGAAATATGGAATGGAGTCAATCAAAGAGATCAATTGCTTGGATAAAAAACAAAAGAGAGAGTGAGTATATTATATATAATATACTCACTCTCTCTTTTGTTTTATGATAAAACATTATCAATCTGCTATTGACTTTGTAGTTACTACAAGGGTTATAGTATAAGTATATTATTAGGAGGTGTTGAAAAATGAACAAAAAGCTTTTAGTATCTTTATTGGTACTGTTGTTAGTTTTTTCACTGATAGGCTGTTCTAGTACGGATGTATCTCAACAAGATAATGAGAATGCCTTTAATGCTGGTGCTTATACAGCTGAAGCTGAAGGTATGAATGGTCCAATCAAGGTAGAAGTGACAGTAAGTGATACTTCTATTATAGGTATTACAGTGTTGGAATCTTCTGAGACGGTAAATCTTGGCGACCTAGCAATGGAAAGCTTAATAGAAGATGTTATTAAAAATCAGTCTATTGGAATTGATTCTGTAAGTGGTGCAACGATTACTTCCGAGGCCTTTCTATTGGCTGTGGAAAGTGCTTTACTGGAAGCAGGAGGAGATCTTGATCTATTAAAAACAGCTGTAGCAAAAGAAAATGAAGGTGCCATAGTTGAACTAGACGCAGATGTAGTGGTGATTGGTGCTGGTGGTTCTGGAACAGCAGCAGCTGTTACTGCAGCAGAAAATGGTGCTAAGGTCATTGTTTTAGAAAAAGCTGCTATTGCTGGTGGTACAACTGCTATGGGTGGAGGATTTTTTGCAGCAGATAGTGCCCAAGCAAGATCCTTAGGACATGAACCTGTGGATACAGGTTATATATTTGAAAAATGGATGGATGAAATGGATTGGTTAGCTGATGCCACATTGGTCAAGCAGTTTCTTGAGCTTTCCCATACAACTGCAGATTGGATGGAAGGACATGGGATAGAATTTGAAAAAACTAAAGCGGCTGTTCAACAATCTCATGCAGAGGGAACTAATGGGTATCATAAATATAATGATCATACCAAGACTTCTTCTCAATTAACGGCAATGTTGGATAAAATTGTAGCAGATTATGATGCATCTATCTATTATGAAACACCTGCTACTAGCCTGATAACAGAAAATAACGAAGTAACTGGCGTGATTGCTAGTGCAAAAGATGGTTCTACATTACACATATCTGCAAAATCAGTTATCGTCGCTACTGGTGGATTTGTGGGTAATTCCGATATGGTAACAGAAGCTTTAAATGGCGTTAGTGTAAATGCATCAGGATATAACTCTAATGTTGGAGATGGAATTAATATGGCAGTAGATGCTGGTGCAGCCAAGCGTGGATTATCTGCTATGGTAACCCATACCTTTGCTGTAGACGGTGGTAATTCTGTTGAAGGTGATTATGAATTTATGGAGTTATATCAAGCAACGAATTCTGTTGCATACATGCCTATTATTCCTTGGGTAAACGCAAGTGGTGTTCGTTTTGCTAACGAAGACATCGTATATGATCGAGCATTATCCGGTAATGCTGTTATGTCACAAGGAAACTATGCACATTTTATATATAATGAAGAATTACTAAACATATTAGAAACAGAAGGTGCTAGAGCAGCTGGAATGCTAGATAAGATTGCTATGGGGCCTATGCCTGAAATCACCCCTATGGACTTTGGATGGAGTAAGCTTACTGAGATTGTGGGACAAATGGTGGATGCAGGTCATGTTGTCAAAGCCGATACAATTGAAGAACTTGCTGAAAAACTTAATATGAATCCAGATGCACTAGTCGAGACGATGAAAAAATATAATGCTGATGCAGCTGAAGGTATGGATACACTGTATGGAAAAGATGGCAGCCATATGTATGCAATGACAGAAGGTCCATATTATGCATTCAAGGTAACTGTAAACAACTTAGGTACTGTTGGTGGTATTCGCATTAACTCTAACTTTGAAGTTGTTATGGATGAGCCAGAAAAAGGATATAGTACAATCGTTACAAATCTATATGCTGCTGGATCCGATGCTGCAGGACTTTATTCAGATCATTATGCACACGCCATAGAAGGTGCTGCCCAAGGTTGGGCATATAACTCTGGTCGTTTAGCAGGAGCTAGAGCCGCTGAAAATGCTTTGGATATTAAGATTAACTTATTCGATAAATAAATAGATAAATAAATGGAAAAGAAGGCTGTCAACCCCCTTGACAGCCTTCTTTTCCATTTATTCTATAGGAATATAAATATCAAACAATCGGCTAGGTCCAGTATCCTCTATCATTTCATGAAGCATATTCCCGTAAGCCTTACCCTTGATGTTATAGCTTTTCTTATTGCAAAAATTTTCTGCTTCTTTCATAATATCATGAACTTTTTCTTTCAAGTTATCTTCTATTGTAAATAATTTATACAAAGATCTTACAGCCGGCAGATGCAAAAGCTCCTCTACAGGATGACTTTCGGTGGCATAGGATGCATATCCATAGCTAAAACGATATGGTGTTTCTTTGCAATCAATATTATAACTAAAAGCAGGCCACAAGTCTGGCATATGATTTAAAAATTTATAGGTGTTAGTAAAGACTTCTTCCGATTTTATAAAATGCTCATCAGTTTGATTACAGTGGTAATAACAATTGTGGGAAGTAACGATTTCAAATCCATCTTTTGATCTTCCCCATTTCTCTAGCTTTTCTGCTAACATTTCAATATGCTTTTTTGCCCTATTTAAATAATCCTGCTCTGACTCTATAAACTGCAGTTGATTTTTAAGCATTGTTTTTTGCGTTTCTACAGAATCGCCACTAACTAATTTTTCTGCATCCTTCATATTAAATAATAATGAACGATACATTTTATACGCAAATATTTTATTGATATCCTCACACTTAAAATACCTATAATTATTTTCATCCCTCATAGAAGAAATCAACCGTTTATTATCAAAATATCTTAGGGTATCTTTGCTTAGGTTTAATATACGTTTTACATCATTTACTTTATATTTCATGACTTCACACCCTTATCATAAGTTGGTAACAGATACTGGATATTAAGGCTATCTTATCAAAAAATCAAAGGATTTACTACGATTTCATGTAAATACCTTACAAATGCCGGACGTGGATAAAGGAGAGAGGAAAAATGATAAATGATTATAGGTCTTTTCCCTAGGGTTTTAGGCATTATGAATAGGACTCAAATAGAAACAGGGCTTTAGGCCCTACTTCTGACTTTATGTGAAATTGAATCTGTATTAGTCCATGGACTTCATTGCTTCTTCAGCACCATGACTTTCAACTCAAAGCATACCTTTATAGATGGTATTTGAAAAACTGTGGATGATCTCAGGATTCTTTTCGATGTAACTTTTTCTTTTTCTTTATCATTTAGTTTTGAGTGAATTTTAGGAAATAAAAGGGATTACATAGGCTAATATAGAATACATTAAGTGTCTTATGACATGAATAATGCGAAGCATAATCTTAGAAGGATTATTTATGTTTAATGTAGGAGGTGTGAAATTGAAAAACTTTATTTCTACTTTTTTTGTTTGTATTTTTATTTGCTTGATTGCCATATTTCTCTTCGCTAGTTTTCTAGATAATATTTGGGCTATAGTTGTTTTTATCGCATTCATATTAGCGGTGTTTATTTCAATTTTCATGAGTCAGGAATCTAGAATTGAAGAATTAGAAAAGAAAATGGAGAAGTTATTAAATAATAAACAGGACTAAGAAATATTTCAGAGCTTGTAAAATGAGTTGTAGATATTTTATTTATAATTATGAAAATGTCTTGGACAGTAAAGAAAAATATTAGTTAAGAAGGAGACTGATGAATTGAGCATGAATAATGATAAGAAACATTTGGGAAAATCCTATAAGTTATTAGTCGTTTGGTTTATCTCATTATTTATCTTTGCTGGTATATTTAGTGCACTACTAACAAGAATAGACTTAAATCTTAGTTCAAAGGCAACAACACTTTTTTGGCTTTACTTCATGAATCTGTTTATTATTAGTTTATTCTTGATGATTTATAAAACAGAGAGGGTCTACTATATAAACTACATAACTCATAAAGAGGCTCAGGAGGCGACAAAGGAGGAGAGAAGAACTTTTGCATACAAACATCTAATCGTATTTTGTATGGCCACTATTGTTTTTATAATCTATTCGATTATTTCACTTATATTTAAATATCCTACAGGAGTGGATGTAGGAGCGTTTACAGTAATTATTATCATTTCAGCTATAAGAACGATCCCTTTTAGGCTAAAGGAAAAATATTCTACATAGATCACATTAGTGGCTTATGAAAGAAACATAAATAATTTAGAAAAAAATAAACCTCCTAGAGGAGAACTAGCCCTGAAATTTAGGCCAATGTTTTACTTCAGGAGGTTTTATGTTGAGGTTATTTACTACTTCTCCATTGCATTTCTAGCAAAGTCAGTATTCACAATGGTATCATAGGGAGCCTTTTTGTCTAACTCTCCTGCTTCCATCATGATATCTTGTAGTGTGTCTAGTCCTTCAGGCGTTAACACAAGATCTGGAGCCCAGGCACCAATGGACCGATAACGCTCCGATACAGTGGTCAAAATCTCCAAGTCTGCATCTGGGAAGTGAGGTTGGATTGACTTTGCAATTTCTTCAGCACTATGACTTTCAACCCAGAGCATCCCTTTATAGATGGCATTTGAAAAACTTTGAATAATCTCAGGATTCTTTTCCATATAACTCTTTCTTGCGCTATAAACCGTGTATGGAATATAACCACTTTCTTCTCCAACAGAAGCGACCACATAGCCTAGCCCGTCTTTTTCCATTTGAGAAGCTGTAGGCTCAAATAATGTTGTATAATCTCCTTCTCCCCCTGCAAAGGCCCCTGCCATGACGCCAAACTGGATGTCTGTACGAACATTAAGGTCTTCACCAGGTATCAATCCATTATTCTTTAAAACATATTCTAAAGTCATATTGGGCATACCACCTCTACGTCCCCCTAGAATCTCTTTGCCTCTAAGGTCCTCAAGAGTAAAATTAGGATTGGGTTCTCTAGCCACGATAAAGGAACCATCCCGTTGTGTTAATTGGGCAAAGTTAACTGCGTGATCATCCATTCCTTGATTGTAGACATAGACAGAAGCCTCAGGACCCATGAAGCCAATTTCAACCTGATTGCTCAACAGCGCTGCCATAACTTTATCGGCACCTTGTCCGTCAATGAGTTCAACATCCAGGCCTTCTTCCTCAAAGAAACCTTCTGATAAGGCAACGTACTGCGGTGCATAAAAAACAGAATGTGTTACCTCCATTACTTGGATCTTAGTTAAGTCAGAGCTGCCTTGGCATCCTGTTAGTACAATAGCAGAGACCATAAGCAAAACAATGATAACAGAGAAAATCTTTCTTGTAGACACGCTAATCCCCTCCAAATTTCAATTTTAATTCACTTGATGATTTATTATATTCTTTTGTTTCCAATGTGTGACAGTAAAGGATGAATAGAAAAGGAGAAAGTGGCATAGAATCAATATATGGAGAACTGAAAGCAGGCAAGCTCTAGGTAAACTCAAATGGTAAAGATGCTAAAGCGTCAGATGGAGGGGTTAGCATGGTGTGTAAAATTAAGGTTTGGGAAGGGAAGAATAGATACGGTTATATCAAGGGAGAAATCGATAGTTTTCATTGGTATGCCCTAGTTCATAAGGATGAAGTTGACTTTGGAATTGATCCCTATAGCTTGGATGTTGGAATCGGCAGGGTATCGAGACTCTGTATATATAAAGATGTGCCAATGGCAAACTATACAAAAAGACTCATTTATGCAAACTATAAAAGACAATGGGATGTATTGAACAAAAGCTATGAAACCATGATTAAAGAGTTGGTTAATTACTTAGAAAGACGGTATTCTATTCGACTTGTTAAGTAAATCTTAAATTTTTGCCAAGCGATTTGAAATTCCCCTTGAGTATGATATTATATATTATACTGTAGTAGATATTTCAACGAGTTTGGAAAGAGGTGTCACATGAATTTTCCTAATATACTAACGACCTTACGATTTGGACTTGTCCCTTTATTTATTGTCACCTTTTTTTCGGATTCACCCAATAATGTATTGCATTCCGCTTATATATTTATTTTTGCTGGATTCACGGATGTACTAGATGGCTACATTGCTAGAAAATATAATGCAATTACAAAATGGGGCCAAGCCATGGATCCCTTAGCCGATAAAGCCATGCAACTTACAGTGCTCCTATGCTTTACAATCAGAGGGATTATCCCTATGTGGGCAATTACTATTATTGGAATTAAAGAGTTATTGATGATTGGTGGCGCTGCTTTTTTGTATATCCAAAAGGATAAGATTGTGGTACCCTCAAATTCCTATGGAAAGTTAGCCACAATTCTTTTTTATGTTGCCATCTTAGCCATCGTATTCGGATTTTCATATGGAAGAGAATTAATGATGATGGTTATTATCATTACTGCCTATGCTTTTGTTCGCTATTTAATGGAGGCATTAAAGCAAATGAAAGCAAATAAAGAAAAGATAAATCTAAATTGACAAGATAAAGACAAAAGCACTTGACAAATTTTATGAATTGGTTATAATAAACATAAAATTTCATATAAAAAAGCAATGAAGAAGAGGAGTAAAGTATGATCCCTTTAGAGAGAAAAACCCATGGCTGCAAGGTTTTTTAGGACCCTTATACTTGAAGGTAGCTTCCGAGCTGTTATACTGAAATCGTAGTAGGTATAGCCGGGGAACCGTTATCATATTGAGCGTCTATTTCTAGATGAAGTGCCTTGGGCATTGAGTAGGAAATGGGAAGTGAGGTGGTATCGCGATTGACTTCGTCCTTAATATTAAGGGAGGAGTTTTTTTATTACATTTTTTTATTGAAAACAATAAAGTATCTATTACTTAAGGGCCAAAAGACAGAACACATTAGGCGTTTTACCATATAAAATAAATTGATGAATCTGTAGTGAGAAACTAGAGGAGGAGAGATGGATGTTCGAATTCGGGATATTTCTAATGTTATTAGGAGCCATCTGCGTGTATGGAACAAACTTTATAAGTAAGAAGCTATCAATTGATACCGTAAAGGGGATTTTAGTCATCAAAGGGAGTGGGTTAGTGTTAACCATTGCAGGAGCCATTGTTATCTTTATATTTTAGAGGAGGAATTTAAATGATTAAAAATCTGGACAAAAACTATCAACCACAAGAGTTTGAAGATCGTATTTATAAGGAATGGGAAAATAAAGGGTACTTTAAGCCCGTGATAAACCCAGATAAAGAGTCTTACTCTATTGTGTTACCACCACCAAATATTACAGGTCAGCTTCATATGGGACATGCACTTGACCATACATTGCAAGATATTTTAATTCGTTGGAAGCGCATGCAAGGCTTTGAAACCCTATGGCAGCCAGGAACAGATCATGCAAGTATTGCCACGGAAGTCAAGGTGGTTGAAAAAATAAAAAGAGAAGAAGGTCTTTCTAAACTAGACATAGGAAGAGATGGGTTTTTACAGCGTGCCTGGGAATGGAGGGACGAACACGGTAGAACAATCGTCAATCAAATGAAAAGAATGGGAGACTCCTGTGACTGGTCTCGGGAACGCTTTACCATGGATGAAGGATGTAATGAGGCAGTAACCGAGGTCTTTATTAAGCTCTATGAAAAGGGATTGATTTATCGAGGAAATCGAATTATTAACTGGTGTCCAGAGTGTAAAACCTCATTATCCGATGCAGAGGTAGAACATGAGGATAAGGCCGGGCATTTCTGGCACATTCAATATCCCATTAAGGATACTGATGAATACATCGAAATTGCCACAACAAGACCTGAAACAATGCTAGGAGACACGGGTATTGCCGTGCATCCAGAGGATGAGCGATACAATCATTTGATTGGAAAGTTCGCGATTTTACCATTGTTAGATCGTGAGATACCAATTTTCGCCGATGAATACGTAGATCCAGAATTTGGTACAGGGGCAGTGAAAATCACACCAGCCCATGACCCAAATGACTTTGAAATTGGAGCAAGACATAATTTAGAACAAATTGTTGTGATGAATGACGATGCAACCATCAACAAGCGTGGTGGAAAATATGAAGGTATGGCGCGATACGATGCAAGAAAGCAAATTGTCAAGGATTTAGATGCACTGGGACAACTTGCTCATGTAAAAGACCATCAACACAGTGTGGGACAATGCTATCGTTGTAACACTATAGTAGAACCATTAACCTCGGATCAATGGTTTGTTAAAATGGAGCCATTGGCAAAGCCTGCCATTGAAGCAGTGAAGGAAAAAGAAATTCAATTTGTTCCGGAAAGATTTTCTAAAACATATACCCAGTGGCTGGAGAATATTCGAGACTGGTGTATTTCTAGACAATTATGGTGGGGGCATCGAATTCCAGCATATTATTGTCAAGACTGTGGTGAGGTTATTGTTTCTAAAACCACACCAACAGTATGTGGAAAATGTCAGGGAAATCAATTGAAGCAGGATGAAGATGTATTAGATACTTGGTTCAGTTCAGCCCTGTGGCCTTTTTCCACCCTAGGATGGCCTGAAAAGACTGCGGAGCTAGATTACTTCTATCCTACAGATGTTCTGGTAACCGGTTATGATATTATTTTCTTCTGGGTTGTGCGAATGGCCTTCTCTGGACTGGAGTTTATGGATGAGATTCCATTTAAGCACGTATTTATTCATGGGTTAGTAAGGGATGCAGATGGTAGAAAAATGAGCAAATCCCTGGGAAATGGAATTGATCCATTGAATATTATCGACCAATATGGAGCGGATGCCCTACGATTCACATTGGTGACTGGGAATTCCCCGGGAAATGACATGCGATTTCATATGGAGAAACTAGAGTCCAGCAGAAACTTTGCCAACAAGCTCTGGAATGCCACGCGATTTGTCTTGATGAATCTTGATGAAAAGGAAATTACAGAAGAAGAAGTGAAGGAACACTTAAATACTGCGGATCGCTGGATCATATCAAGAGTTAATCAAGTGACCAAGGAAGTCACAGAAAACATGGATAAATTTGAGCTAGGAATGGCTGCCCAAAAGATCTATGATTTTATTTGGAGTGAGTACTGTGACTGGTATATTGAACTGACCAAGACAAGGTTATATGGAGAAAATGAAGATAAACGAAAGGCGGCCCAATATACATTGACCTCTGTTTTAGCGGATATACTAAAATTATTACATCCATTCATGCCATTTATTACTGAAGAGATTTGGCAGCATTTACCTACAGTAGATGGAAGTGTGATTATAGCAGCTTGGCCAACATATGAAGAAGAACAAATAGATGATATAGCCATTGGGAAGATGGAGTTATTAATGAATGCCATTAAAAACATTCGAAATGTAAGGGCGGAAATGAATGTGGTTCCTTCTCGAAAGGCGAAACTGATGGTCTTAACCAATGAAGAATTCGTTAAGACAACCATCCAAGAGTCTGAATTATACTTTGGGGCCTTGGCCAGTGTCTCCACAATTGAATTTGTATCAAGCGAGCAGGAAGTGCCAGATGATGCAGTCTCTGCAGTGGTGGATGGGGCGAAGCTATTTATCCCATTGGATGATTTGATTGATTTTGAGAAGGAAATCCAAAGACTAGAAAAAGAAAAAGAGAAGTTAGAGGATGAAATAACCCGAGTGACAGGCAAACTTGCCAATCAAGGATTTGTGGCTAAGGCACCAGCACATCTAATTGAGACAGAAAAAGAAAAACAAGTGAAATATCAGCAAATGCTCGATGCAGTGGATGAAAGATTAGTGTCCTTAAAAAATAAAGCATAATAATTCTATAAAAAGTAAGTAAATAGCTAGAGGATTCCTTCCTCTAGCTATTTACTTAAGTACTTGAAATTTTTAACAAAGAGAAGTTAAAAATTGAGTACGCCATGAGTCGTTGCGACAGCAAAAGAAGAGTTTTCTTAAATTGAAAGATATGATAAAATATTAACGATAGCATTTATTTGATGATAATTTAAAGAGGAGTGGAACTGATGAATTATGAACAGGCTTTAACTTATATCCACGACACATACAAATTTGGAAGAAAGCTGGGCTTAGATAATATCAAATACCTACTTAATCTACTGGACAATCCTCATCAGAAGGTAAAGGTGATTCATGTAGCAGGAACCAACGGAAAAGGTTCAATTGCCTCATTGATACATAGCGTATTGAAGACCCAGGGGTATCGAGTGGGACTATATACGTCACCTTATTTAGAAGAATTTACCGAAAGAATTAGAATTAGTGGGGAAGACATCCCTAGAGAACGTCTAGCTCAAGTAACAGAAGAAGTAAAAATGAAAATTGAAGAAATGGTTAAGTCGGGACAAAACCATCCCACGGAGTTTGAAGTGGTGACTGCCATTGCATTTTTGTACTACGCCCAAGAAGAGGTCGATTTTGTTGTACTTGAAGTGGGACTAGGAGGGCGGCTAGATGCCACAAATGTCATTAACACACCATTATTATCCATCATTACACCCATCGGTTACGATCATACGGCGTATCTAGGAAATACACTGAAAGAAATTGCCTTTGAGAAGGGTGGTGTGATTAAAGAGGATGGTTTAACCCTTGTGGCACCACAGGAGGAAGAAGCATTACAAGTGTTGAAAAAGCTCAGCCAAGAGAGAAATAATCAGCTATTTATGACCAATCTACAGGGCTTAGAAATCAAGAAAAGTACCATTGAAGAGCAGGTATTCTCCTGTGAAACCTATGCGAGAGCATATGAAAATGTGGAGATTAAACTACTGGGAGCTCATCAAATTGAAAACTGTTGTACAGCCCTGACTGCAATCGATATACTAAAGGAACATCATGATATTGAAGTCAGCGATGAGTCTATCTATCAAGGGATTCTTGAAACAAGATGGCCAGGTCGGATGGAGGTTGTACAGGATGAACCAACCGTCATAATAGACGGAGCCCATAATCTTCAAGGAGGGCAGGCTCTGGCGAATACCCTAAAACAACTATTATCAGGTCGAAGGATTACCTTTGTAATGGGGATGCTAGAGGATAAAGAAGTAGATGGCTTCCTAAATGAGTTGATTCCCCTAGTGGATATAGTCATCGCAACGACACCCAATAGTCCAAGAAGTATGCCAGCCAATGTGCTAGCAGGTAAAATGGATGTATTTAAGAAACCAATCCATGTAGAAGCAGAGGTTCGAAAAGCCATAGAAAAGGGATTGGCTTTAACGGGGAAGGATGACGTGCTCCTCTTTGCGGGATCTTTGTATATGATTGGTGAAGTGAGGTCGTATTTCAAATCAAATCAAATGAAAACTATTCTGAATTTTTAGCCGCGGGAAAATTTTTCTATAAATCAATGACATTTTATGAGTTTCATTCATAGATTATATTGTGAGAAAAAAGTGTAAGAGGTGATGAAAGTCATGAATAGATTTAAAGCAGCTTATTTGGCAATTGTAGTAAGTATGTTCTTGGTTGTTTTTAAGGTTTTTGTTGGAACAGCCACTAACTCTATTAGTATTATTTCGGATGCCTTGCATTCTTCTATGGATGTCATTGCATCTACCATCACTTTAGTGGCTATGAAGCTTGCTAAAAAACCTGAGGATAAATGTCATAACTATGGTCATGGTAAATATGAAGATTTAGCAGCAGTCATACAAAGTGTTTTAATACTAATCATATCAGTTACAATTATATCCCAAGCTACTTTGAGGATCGTCAATGGAAATCTGATTACAGAAACATTTCCAGGGATTATTGTTATGCTTGTTTCCATCACATTACATTCTATGACGGTGTTCATTATGTTAAAATACGCCAAGAAGGAAAATTCCGTTGCCCTTAAGGCAAATGCCCTACATCTTTTGGCAGATGTCATTACTTCTATTGGTGTAATTGTTGGATTAGTTGTGATTCAATTTACAGGACTTCGGATCATTGACCCCATAGTTGCAATTATAGTGGCCCTGATTATAATCAAGACTGGTTATGATATAGGTAAGGAATCAATTGAACAGTTATTAGATAAAAGCCTTAGTTCAGAAGAGATGAGTATAATAAAAGAGATATTAGAAGAACATAGTCCACCTGTTTTAGATTATCATTATCTTAGGACTCGGCGAATAGGGCAAACGAGGCAAGTGGATGTTCATTTGATTTTCCCCAACGATTATAGTCTCACGGATGCCCATGATGTTTCAAGTAGCATAGAAAAGGACATTCATCAAAGGATTACAAGTGTTAGGATTACAATCCATTTAGAGCCAGAAAACCATTATCATCCCTATCGAGTGGAAGTGGAATAGGAAATACATATATAGGTAGTAAGAGATATTGGTTCAAATAAAACACATGATACCAGGATAATAAAAGTCGAGAATTCATATTCTCGGCTTTTGTTTTTTTAATCACTTGAAATTTATAACAAAGAGAAGTTAAAAATTGAGTGCGCTATGATTCGTTGCGACAGCATAAGACGAATTTTATTTAAACATAGTTTATTGTTAGTATTTGTAAAAAAATAAAGGGAATCCATGGGATATGTAGAAATAAAAGGTAGGTTTTAGTGTTTGAAATAGATCTCTTGGAAAAGAGGGGATAAGATGTGGTGAACATTTATAAAATGAATGAAGAAGAACTGAAGGTTACTTTTCAGTATAATAATCAACTGGTAGAAAAAATTAGGAAAGTTGAGGGTAGAAGGTGGGATGCAGATCAAAAGTACTGGGTTGTTCCGAATAATGCTAAATGTATAGATGACCTAACAAATATTTTCATAGATGAAGATATAAGATGGGATGAATCATTAAGCTTTTCCAAAACAGAAAATAGTGAATGTAACTTTCATGATATTAATCTAGCATTACAACAATTAGAAAAGCAGTTTACATTAAAAGGATATAGTCCTAAAACTAAAAAATCATATATTGGACATGTTAAAAGATTTCTTGGGTTCATTAATAATAAACCTGAAGTATTGACCAAACAGGATGTTGAAAAATATATGTATCATTTATTGAATGTTCAGGAAAACTCACATGCCTTTGCAAATCAAGCTTTGAGTGCGATTAAATTCTATTACCAACATTCACTTAAGAAAGATAAAGTGTTATATGATTTGCCTAGACCTAAGAAAGAAAAGACGTTACCAAATATATTAAGTCAAAGAGAGGTATTATCAATATTAGATTCTGTTAATAACATTAAACATAAATCAATATTACTTTTAACTTACTCAGCGGGCCTTCGAATTGGTGAAGTAGTAAGGCTAAAGGTAGGAGATATCGATAGCGATAGAATGCTTATACATGTAAGACAAGGAAAAGGTAGAAAAGACAGATATACCATACTTTCAGAAGTTGCTCTAAGTACGTTAAGAAAATATGCAATGATAGAAAAGCCTAAAGATTGGTTATTTCCAGGAGGGAAAGAGAATTGTTTTTTGACAGAACGTTCAGTCCAAAAAATATTTTCAGTTGCGTGTAAGAGAGCCAAGGTAAAGAAACATGCCTCAGTGCACAGCTTGAGACACTCATTTGCAACACATTTATTAGAAGGCGGGACTGATCTTAGGTATATACAAGAATTACTAGGTCATTCAAGCTCAAAAACTACAGAAATCTATACTCATGTTTCTGAAGCAAATTTTAGCAAGATAAAAAGTCCCTTAGATAAATTTATGAAATAGAACTACAAGCATATATTCACGAACCAAGGTTCGCAAACCCATCTATTTTGGTATGTAAAAACGAACTTGAATTCGGGAATGGAAGAGTTATGAGACATAAAAAACTAGTTTATGGGAGGACATTATGAAATGTATAGTACCAATACAAAACCTTGTAATAGAAGAGATTATAGAACTGGATGATGCAATCCTTGTACCTGCACATGTATATCAGTATACAGAAATATACCGTGATTTTTATGAAGAAGAAGCATCGTTGGTTAGTAAAGTCTTTGATATTCTTAACAACTGTACATTAGGATATAAATCTCAGTTTACGGACTTTGTTACTGCGATAATTGACTATCCAGTAACAAAAGAGCAGTTTGAGAATACTGTTCCATTAAAGGACTTCTATTTACTTGAACGTATATGTACGAAAGTAGATAGATGCCTTGATAAGATAAGATTGAAGAAATGTTACTTTGGTAACAAAGAGTTGTTGCCGGGAATAGCTGGAGTGATTGGTAACTATCAGCGTGGGTTCGTAATTGATATGAATTCTAATCTTATGAGAGATATGCTAGGGCATGTTTACAAAACCTTTTCAATTCCAGGGATTGGCTTGGATTTTGATTCATATGATTTAGATAATGATGAGAAGTTTGATACACTATTTATGACAGATAGAACAGATGAAGTCTTTCTAAGTTGTAGAAGTGCTATTGCAAGAATAAATGAAGCATACTATTTCAATAATTACAATGCAGCCTTTGTATATCTTATGAGTACGTTGGAGATGTTGGCAAGTGATGAGTATATGCAATTTAAGAAGGTTAAGACAAACATTGCAGCATTTATCGCTTCGAATAAATCTGACTATCATAAGACGTGTGAATTATTGAGAAATATATCAGAAGATATAAGAACAGAAATTGTTCATAATGGTAAGAGCATATATGATTTGGTGAGTTCAGAACAAGAACTAATTAAGCTATTTGGTTTCATTGTTGATACTATTACAACGTATTGTGAAAATGTTATAGATACTGGTATCACTAACTTTAATGACTTAAAAGAAGCAAGAAAGACAAAGATAGAAAGTTTTTAGTAGGCCGTTTTTTACGTCTCATAACATGCCCATTCCCGCAGGGGTGCAAGAAGCACTGTCAGGGAGAAAGCCTTTGGAGGTACCATCACGGAGCAAGGTCAGCACCACACCTTCTCACTGGGTGCAAGCACCGCCAAGGGGTATTCCTTTGGGGTCCAGTTCAAAGGTGTCGGGAATGGCAGAAACGTTATACAACAACTATACCTAGTAAGAGTGGAGGGTTAATATGAGCAGATGTTACTATCATTATTGCAGCTTAAATACATTCCTAGCGATTATTTCTAGTAAAAGTTTGAGGTTATGTGATCTAAGTAAAACTAATGACTATTTGGAAAGAAAGTGGATCCTAGATATATTAGAAGAATCTCTGGGTAAAGCATTTGAAGAGAATCAAATTACAATTAATCTAAAAGAGGACTACTGGTATAATGAAGGAATCCACAATCATATTTCATTTATTCTTGATGTGCTTAAGCATTATGTAGAACGCTCAAGTTTTATAACATGTTTTTCCCGAAATGGTGATTTATTAAGTCAATGGAGAGCATATGGAGATGATGGAAAAGGGGTCTCAATAGGATTTAATTCAGGGTTGCTTTCTAAAGCAAATAAAAAGGATATAGTTTATTTTGAAGATGTCTTATATGACTTAAATGAGCAAGTTGAAGAAATAACATGTGCTGTAGAAAATGCTATTATTTATATGGAAAATTTGTTTGAACAGGATATAGTTAGGATTAGTGACAACTTTAATAAGTACTTTGTTGAAGAATTTGATGCTTTTTGTGAAGTTGTTTGTGATCACTTGGCAGAGATTAGTTGCTATATGAAAAATCCATCTTTTAAGGAAGAAGATGAAGTAAGAATTATTTACTCACCATACATGACTCCTGATTGTACTGATAAAGACTTAATAGATATTTTTACTAAGGAAAAGAGGTTTAATAACTTTGTCTTAAAGCCACTTAATTATTTTGCTAGAGATGATCAAATAATTGGTTATGCTGATTTATCATTTGATAAGTTAATTAGTAAAGACATAATAACAGAGGTCATTATCGGACCTAGTTCTAGAGTTACTGAAGAAGATATATTTTTTTTGTTAAGTAAGCATGGGTATAATGCGTGTGATGTAAAAATTAGTAATTCAAAAGCATCATATAGACTTAAATAATAAGATAATACTGTCAGGTTCCTGTATAGTCGTCGTATAACACGAGGATTTGCGGCTCCGGCTAGCGCCTCCGTCCTAACTTGACGGTTGTCATGATTTTTGCAAGAGGAAAAAGCTTTGGGGTCAAAAATCGCGCCAACTGCCAAGTTCGCAAATCCCGAGAACGTTATGTGAAAGTGCGACCAGCGCTTGAAATAAAAGCGATAAGTTACATCTTGGGCTGTCTAAGCCGAAAGGCTTTTGGACTGCTCTATCCATTTGGAGTAACCCTATCTACAGGTGCGTCATCAGCAATGAAGGGGTTCTAAGCTGTAGAGACAATGTGAAAATCCTGCAAGCCTAATGTGGGTGATTGCTAGGGTAAATGTATTGCTATGATTAAATTAAATGAATTACTGTAAGCCTCGTTAAACGTAAGTAGGGAAAAGGCTGTAACCCTATGACCAAAAGGTATGAGCGTAGGTTTGTTGACTTTTCGTATCAACAGACAAATGGACAGAAGCTCCGGGGTAAAGGTAGAATCTAAGGTAGTATGAACTGGCCAAGGTGTAGAACTGGGTAAGACCGTTGATTCCTAAATTGGTAGGTTTTCTGTAAAGAACACACAATATCAGTGGTTATGGGAAGCTAGAGAAAGCGAAGGCAGTCTTGTAATGAGACTGATAAGGGTTCGAAATTTGCTCTAACTCGAAAGAGTGCAGACTTCTAGCATGGTTATTTAAGGCAAAGATAGGATGGAAACTTTATGAATACAGAAAAGCTAAAAAGCGAAGAGCGGGCGTCTGTAGACTACGCACTGCAATGGGAAAAAATAGATTGGGCCATTGTAGAAGAAAAAGTTAATAAACTTCAATCAAGGATTGCCAGAGCTGTATCAAAGAATAGAATGAATCTAGTCAAAAAGCTACAGTATCTTTTATCAGAATCACATTATGCCAAGCTACTTGCGGTAAAAAGAATCACAGGCAATAGAGGGAAAAGAACAGCTGGAGTTGATTCAGAAAAATGGTCATCACCAGCAAGCAAATACAAAGGTGCGTTAGCACTAACAAACCATAAATATAAAGCAGCCCCTCTTAAAAGAACATTCATAAAGAAATCAAATGGTAAAAATCGACCGCTAGGAATTCCCACGGTGAATTCATACTGCACACCTCCCAAGACTGTTTTTGGTTTTTAAAAAGTTCTTCAGAGACCCTGTGTCATTTTTGACAAGTGTCCCGACTTTTGAACCCATTCTCTCAATTCTATTTCTTTTTGTTTATCTAATTGAATATTCCAAGGCCAACCTGGAGCGAATTTTTTTGCCTCTAAAATACCATGTTTAATCCAGTAATAGACGACACCAGGTGCGACATTGAATTGTTCGGCTACATCTTTTACAGATAACCCTTGCTGTTGCATAGAAAGCCTTTTTATCTTGTGTGAATATCGAATCCACTTGATGGAATCGACTGTAAACAATTTTCCTTCTGGTGTATGGTGGCCGGATTCGTTGAAGTAATCTGCAATTTGACTGTCAGTCATTGTATCAGATAATTTTCGGACCTGTTCTACCGTTTCTGACGTGTGTTTGCGAGCCATTGATTTCGGCAGAGGTTTTGTAGCATTAATTTCTTCATGAGATTGATTTCTCCATCGTAGACCCAGCCGAATATCAGATTGTCTTGTTTCTGCAAATATAGTGATATCTTCAAGGAGCATCCGCAATATACGCTTTCGATCTTTAGCTGTAGTAGTAGCTGCATACCAAATACGAGGCAATTCTTTTGCCAAAGAAAGAATTTGAGCTTTATCTTCTTCAGTAGGTTGCCAACTTTGACGAGATTTGTATTGTGCATATTGCTCTTGAATTTGCGCTAACTCTGTAAGTTTTTCGTTCCATCGAGCTTCGAGGCTGCGTGCAACTAAACGATTTTCAGGCTCTACCTGCTGGTACTGGCGTTCTGCACGGTTAGCTTCATACTTTGCACGTTCCAAAGACAAAGACCATCCTTTATCGGCATCATCTTCTCCTTTTAACAGTTTATCCGTGACTTTAAGGGCAAGGTCCAATTCTGCTGGTTGAATGATTTGCATAAGCCTGGTTGTGACAACTTGATCGATTATTGTAGCTGGAACTGTGGTGCATGTAGCTCGAAGACCATGCTCCCACCTTCCTTTACATTCATATACAGGATAAATACCACCATTGCCCGTATAGCGAACAGTCATGCGCCGGCCACATTTCCCACACAGCACCACACCCTGAAGTAGAGCAGTACCTTCTCGAGCTGGACCACTTCGCTCAAGATTGGTACGATTATTCTGCAGCTGTTTGAGATTTTTTTCGTAGTTTTCCCATGTAATATAGGCCGGATGATGATCAGGGATAAGGACTTCCCATTGTTCCATAGGTAGACGAATGGTATGGTGGATAAATAACCCCTGAGGATCTACACTCTTCTGATCATGATAGCGCCCATATACATAAGCTCCAGCATAGCTTGGATTATACAAAATTCCGAGAACTCGGCTGTGGGTAAGAGTTCCCCAAACAAGTTTCCCAGCCCATGCGCCTCCATAAGCTCGTTTAGGAAAACGAAGCGTGTTTTTAGCAAAAAACTTGACGACACCATAAGCACTGCCACTGGCTTGAAAAGCGTGGAAGACATTGCGCACAGCAATTTGGACCTCTTCGTCAGGATCTAGAGCTGTTTGACCATCAATATCGTAGACATAACCTACAGGTAGCGGAAAACGCAGTGTACCCTTTTTAGCTTTATTCTTCTTCCCACCGAGCATGCGGGAACGAAGAAAATGCAGTTCAGCTTCACTCATTGTCCCTTTGAATCCAAGAATGAGACGGTCGTTAAAATCGCTAAGATCATAGATGCCGTCTTCATCCACTACAATTGTGTTGAATAGCGCACAGAGTTCCAAAAGCCTCAGGAGATCTGCACAAGAGCGTGCTAGTCGGGAAATCTCGAGACCAAAAATGGCTCCAACTTGACCCAAAGAGACTTGTGCGACGAGTTGCTGAAATCCCTGTCGAAGGGATCGCCCCGAACCTGAAATTCCAAGGTCTTCGTCGATGATCTGAATTTGTTCCTGGGTCCACCCAAGGTTTAAAGCTTTCTCCTGAAGTGCATATTGGCGTTGGGTGCTCTCTTGATTGTAACGAACTTGGGTCAAAGTTGATTGTCGGATATAAACAATCGCCATTCGATTCAAGTGTTCTGCTCTCACTTTCGATGTTGATATCATTATGTTCTTGTTCCTCCTTATGCATTGCAGCCAGACAAGAACGAACTAAATTTGCAACAATAGTAACAAGTTCGTCTGCCCTACAAACATCATTCCCTACTAAAGCTATTAATGTTGAACTAGACATCATAAGCATCCTTTCTACAAATCACAGTATTTATTGAGGACAACGAGTGTAGTATTTGTGACGTACCCTCTTTGAACTCTAAGGTGGAAGTATTTTCAATTCATTAATAGCATTAGTAGCCATAGTAAGATTTATTCCTCTTGCTTAGATTTGTCAAAAAGATTTACGGATACTTCTAAGCTTTGAAGAAGTTGAGCTAATTCTTTTAGGGTGAATGCATCAAAATGAGTCATGTGAGAATCCAGCTTGTGTATTTGCCGATCCGTCCAAGACTCAGGGACACATATGACACCAGAATCCGTACGCAAAGAATATCTTTGCAAACCGTTGAATTTTTTTACTTCAAGGATGTCATAATTTTGTCCACATAAAGGATGAAATGGATGAGTAATTGTAAGACTTCCTAAAAGGGGATTGAGTTTTTGTGTAATTCGTGCTGACCCTGCCAAATATGAAAGACAGGGCAATGCAGGCACTACAGCTGGTGGCATTAGAACCAGTTGCAGAAACGACTGCCGATCGAATATCTTTTGGTTTTCGTCGGTACAGAAGTCCAGTGGAAGCACGAGAGTATGGATTTAGAATACTCAGTTGGAAGCGTTCCCCGCAGTGGATATTAGAAGGTGACATAAAAAGTTGCTTTGATAAAATCAGCCATACATGGATGATGGAAAATATTCCAACTGATAAAAGAATACTGAAAGAATTCATGAAGTGTGGATATGTATATGATAGGCAATTATTTCCTACTAATGAAGGTTCGCCACAGGGTGGAGTGATTTCACCAACATATGCGAATATGACGCTGGATGGAATGGAACCGATGATACTAGCCAAATATTGGGCGAATAAAAAGGGGATCATTAATGTAAGGCATAATAGTCAAAAAGTGCACGTAGTGCGCTTTGCGGACGACTTTGTAGTAACGGCAAACAGTAAAGAAGTACTTGAAGACATCAAAGATATGATTATAGAATTTCTAGGACAAAGAGGGCTAGAACTCTCAGTGGAAAAGACGTTTATAACACATATTAATGATGGATTCGACTTCTTAGGTTGGAACTTTCGTAAGTTTAACGGAAAATTAATTATAAAACCATCGAGTAAATCCATCAATAAAGTGACCCAAACCATTAGTGAGTTAATCCACAATAGCAGAACTGTTCAACAGGAGCAACTAATATATAGGATTAATGAAGTTACAAGAGGCTGGGCTAACTATCACCACTCAGTATGTTCAAAAAAAGCATTTGCACTCATGGACCATAGGATATGGGAAATGTTATGGAAATGGGCGAAGAGAAGACATCCGAATAAAAATAAGCACTGGATTAAAGACAAATACTGGAAAGAACATAAAGGTAGGCAATGGTGCTTTAGAACTAAGGAAAATATACTCTTTCTAATGAGCGATATGCCTATTGTCAGAATCAATCAGATAGCACTGAATAAAAATCCATTCTTAGATAGGGACTACTTTGAACAACGTGCCAAGAAGAATAGATATAATCGGAAAAAAGCCATTTGCTCCAATCGAGCTGCACAAATTGAATATTATGTGTTATAGATACGTGAGCGGAATGCGGTGAAAGTCGCACGTTCCGTTCTTAGGGGAGGGGTAGACCGTAAGGAATACTCCTTACCCGACACTTTGGGGTTGGGAGAGCCAACTACATGGGGAAGGGGTTGACAGGGATATGTACTTCGCAAAGGAAACATTAGCCGGACATGTAGGGCTGGATAAACTAATGCAAACCTCACTGCGAGGAATAGGGCAGAAGGCAAGGAAAATTTGCCGGATTACGGAACTGAATATTTCTGAAGAGCCCGGTGCGTCGGGTAACCGGCGTGTCTACCGTGACTAGGAAATAGTGATATCGGGGATGGTGTTTGGGGTCTATTAAAAAGACTGTCAGGCATGATTGCTGAATTATGTGAAGTAAGGATTATTTATTTAATCCTCAGTTGTTAGGAGGAGAACATCGTATGAGCAAAAAAGACAAAGAAGAAAGTCTTTCCATTAGTACTATTGTAGATGCCGACAGACAATGGCAAATAGTATTGGATGCCTGCAAAAGACAGGCAGTGCCAAAAGAGTGTAATTATACCGGTGAAGAAATCAAGACTTATCTAATTGAAACTTATGGTGCGAAAGAGATAGAACCAACGGCAGGGCAAAGATTAATGCTAAAGGTAAATGTTCTGTCAAATTTTTATCCGGAGGTACTGCAGAAGTACATGGACTATTTAGATGCCGCACGGCAAGAATTGGACGAAACCTATGGGCTAAGATACGCTGTTTTGCGGATTCCCTGCACTAAAACCTCTGCGATTTATTATCTCGCTCGTAAAGAAGAACAGAAAAAGCATGAGAAAAAGGAAAGTGGTTTTTTTGCAAGATTTGGTAAGGAACAGAGCACAAACCTTAATGCGGGAGAGCCAGAGATGCAGGTGGAAATTGAACTTTCAACTGGATATATGACTTTGGAAAACGGCTGTGATATGCTGAAGAACGAGATTATACTTTGGCAGGGAATAACAAAGGAAGAAATCGAAAAATGTACACCTCGTTTTATGGCATTTGCTGCTGCATTGCGAGATACAGGAAGACTGAGTTTTGAATAATTACACCAAATGAGCATTATCCTTGATTAGATATAAAGGTATAGCACATTATTATTTAAAGACGTCACTACTCCCTATAGCAATGCATTTGCATAAAGGTGCTGGAAGCATGTTTTTCGGGCAGGTTCAGCACCACACCTTCTCACTGGGAGGGAAGCTCCGCTATAGAGTATTCCTTTGGGGTCTATTTAAAAGGCAAGGTGATACACAATAGTAGAATATTGCGAATCTAGAGGGGGATTATAGATGAATGATTTTGAATTCATAAGTGGAAGCAGAGAATTAATTGATTTAGTACAACCACTATGGGAGAAATTGAATAAGCATCACGAAATTAATTCAGACTTTTTTTCTGATAAGTTTAAAAACCTTAAATTTGAAGTTAGGAAAGATAAGTTTATTAAAGATAATGATTTAGAGATTAAAATAGATTTAATTAAAGATACGGAGAAAGGACTTCATATTGCTTATTGTATCAGCACAATAAGCAAAGACTTAATCGGAGAAATTGACTCTATTTTTGTTGAGAAAGAATATCGTAAATATGGGTTAGGGGACAAATTAATGAACAGAGCATTAGAATGGTTAAATAGCAAGCAAGTAAAAATAAAAATAATCGGAGTCGCAGAAGGTAACCAGAATGCGTTAGAATTTTATAAAAGGTATGGCTTTTACAAAAGAAGAGTAATCTTAGAGCAGATAAATGAATAAATTTTAATTCATAATTTTTTGAAAGACGTCACTACTCCCTATAACATAAACATTTGCATAAAGGTGCTGGAAGCACGTGTCAAGGGAGAGGTCAGCACCACACCTTCTCACTGAGTGCAAGCTCCGCCAAGAGGTACTCCTTTGGGGTCCAGCTCAAAGGCTTCGGCAATGCGAAACGTTATAAGAAAGGCGATATCGGGGTTGTTTATTAGGGTCTTGTCTGATGAAAAATAAGATGTTGTATAGTTGTCGCAAGATACCAAGTTGAAAAAGTTAACATTATATGGGGGGGAGATTGATGAATTTTGACATTGAAGCTGTTAACTGGGATAGTGAAAAAAGAATAAAGAGAGCCGAAATAATTGCTGATGAAATAATAAAGTCGATTGAAATAAAGGAACAATATATTGCCATGGAATTTGGCTGTGGAACAGGTCTTATAAGTTTCAATTTATACGATGAATTTAAGCATGTAGTGCTTGTAGATACATCAAAGGGTATGGTAGATATTTTAAATGAAAAAATTCAAGAAGCTAAAATAAAGAACATGACACCTTTGCAGAGGGAGATTAACGATGAAGTAGTATTTACTAATAAATTTGATGTTATATATACTTCAATGGCATTACATCACGTTGTTGATGTAGAAACGACATTAAAAAGTTTATACAAATTTATGAATAACAATGGGTATTTATGTATTGTTGAGCTAACTGAAGACGATGGAAGTTTTCACAAACTAGAGGAGAATTTCAACGGACATAATGGTTTTAACCAAAATGAATTAAAAAAAATGTTAGGAAAGATTGGTTTCAAAGATGTTAAGACAAATATTTTCTATAATGATAATAAAATCATTGGTGATTTAAAAATTAATTATTCTTTGTTTATTATGGTTGCTAGAAAATAGTATTACTAAAGTATATTTAACTGCTTTGTTGAAGGGTTATAAGGGAAACCATGTCGCCACTTCTTATAATAATGCACTCAAGTTTACTTTGCCTGTTTTGGGTTAGCTCTTCGAAGAAGCAAAGCACATTTCTCAGCCTAAGATAAGAGCTACCTAAGGCTGAGAAACGTCTTGAGTGCGGAGACGTTCTACGACATATCGTGCAAATGCCGCGCCGTCCTAGTGCGGATGAAAAAACAAAAGTTACAAAGAAAGAAGCGAAAGAGGGAATAAAATGAATGCGTTTTTGACAGTGATACCAATTATTCTTATTAGGTATGGTCTTTTAAATGTGATAAACAAAGAATCACTTAAACGTGCAAGTTTATTTGCTCCGTTAGTTGGAAGAGAAAAGGTAGCATTCTGGGTTTATCAAATTACAACCACCATTATCTTACTATATTTATTACTACTTAAGATCAAAACTGACTCTGAGTGGTTTTACATAGGTCTGATAGTATATAGTATAGGACTGATTTTATATGCTGTATCTACAGTAAATTATGCTAAGCCTAAAATGAACGGAATAAATTTAAATGGGTTATATCAAGTGTCACGCAACCCTATGTATGTTGCATATTTTATATATTTCTTAGGATGTGTATTTTTGACTCGTTCAGGGGTATTGCTTGCGTTATTAATAAGTTTTCAAATATCAGTACACTGGATTATTCTTTCAGAAGAAAGGTGGTGTATTAGGGAATTCGGAGAAGAATATATAAAATATATGAATAAAGTGAGACGTTATATTTGATAGTTATGATATAACTCAATTATTCAAGCGATAGTAATAATTTTTATATTATGACTAGAAGTTTTCGGGTAATATTTGGGGTGGAAAGGGTGATTAAAATGGGTTTAACCGAGCGGATAAAAGAATTGGCACTTCAGGAAGGCGTTACTTATTTTGGCGTTGCGGATTTATCAAAAGCGAAGCAAGCCATTCTTAGTCAAGGTGGTTCGGAGATTGCGAGTTTTCCATATTCTATTTCTTTAGGTATTTCGTTAATTAATCATATTGTTGATCAATTACCAAGAAGGTCTGAACGATCTGCAGCACTTAACTATAGGTACCATGCTTATGATGTAATTAATCAACGATTAGACATGGTTGCATCAACAGTGAGTGGTTTCATACAGCAACAGGGGTATACTGTACTTGCTGTGCCAGCATCAAAACAAATTGATGACGAAGGAATTTGTGCCGCTTTTTCCCATAAGATGGGAGCAAGTCTATCGGGACTGGGGTGGATAGGTAAGAGTTGCTTATTAATTACGCCTGATAGTGGACCTCGAGTAAGGTGGGTATCAATTTTAACGGATGCTCCAATTGAGCCAACAGGACAACTTATAGAAGAGCAATGTGGCGATTGTTCGGCTTGCGTAGATGTATGTCCAATGAAAGCATTTACTGGTAAACCATTTCACGAAGAAGAGCCTCGAGAAGTAAGATATGACGCTAGAAAGTGTGAAAAATATTTTGAAAAAATGAAGGCAAAAGGCCAGATAGGCGTTTGTGGAATGTGTTTATATGTTTGCCCATATGGGATGAAATCGGAAACTGGCATTTAAGAGATTTGCTAGAACGTTAGTGCGCCAAGCAAAGCTTGGCATCTCTTGCAGGGTGTGAGTCCCTGTCAGGTAAGGTCTAACCAACCACCTGTATCAAGTGTTGCGTTGATACTGGCGCTTCTAGCGTGACTGTGACATACTAGTTTTTAGTATTGGATAATTTTGTTAAGAAAGAGATTTATTATTTTTGATGAAAGAGGTAAGAAGGTATGTATGAAAAATTATTAAATATTAGTTATTATATCGGATTCATACCATTTTACTGGTTGTTTAATGCTATTCAACATAGAAAACCTAGGAAGAGTTATCATTATTTACAAGCATTAGCTATAAATTTTCTGCTATTCTGTAGTTTTGTAATCTTTTTTATTTGTTTTAGCATACATACGTTTATAGTGTATTTTTATCGTAATCTTGCATTAACCATACCAATGGAGCTTTCTTTCTACATATTGGGTTGCTTATTACTTATATGTCTAATTATTTGGCTAGAAGGAATTGTTAGTGCAATAATTGGGCGTGCTCCAAGAATATCACTATTTTCAAGTTTAACTCGTACAAGGTTTTCAACAGTATTAGCAGCATTTCATTATTTTTTCATTATATTGATAATTATAGTAGCAATTCACTCATCTTCTATAGCTCAAAAAGAGGTAGAAGAAGCAGATATATTTTTTCTATATGATGATATGGGGTATATACCAAGGTGGGTATTTACTCTTGGGTTTTATTGTGATTCAATTATCGCTATTAATCGTTGGGGAGACAATAGTGTTGCCATTGTACCATTGAATAACAATACAATTGATTATGCACTGGAGAATGGACGTTTTATATTTGTTTCATCTCATGGAGTAGAAGGATATATAATACTTCAAGACAACATTTTCTATGGACCTGAAAATGTTGAGAATGATAGTATAAGTGCAAGCCTTCAGTATGTTTACTTGTCGGGTTGTGATACAGGATTAAAACGAGAAGAATGGGAGAATGCACTGAGTCCCGCATATGTTAAAACATTTGACCGTTTATCTACAACTTTTGAACATTTTTATTGGTTGATTGTTGAGGGTCCTAAAGTTATTAATTCTTTGAATTAAGTTATTATCGGTCAACTGAAAGAGTATGCAATAATTCGGTAGTTATTGAAGGACAAAATGATAAGGGTAGAATGAAGGTATTTATTATTGATGAGAATGATGGATTTCAGCATGAGATAAGTATGCACAACGCTAGGTGCAATTGATTGGAATTGTTGATTTCATGAAAAGGAGAAAATTATGAAAGTAATAACATTGATAGAAAATAGAACCATCTCAAAAGAATACAAATGTAAGCATGGATTGTCATTGTATATAGAAACATCTAATCATAAGATACTATTCGATACTGGAACAGATGATTCATTTGTATATAATGCTTGTAAGTTAGGGGTGAACTTAGAAGATATAGACATAGCAGTTATATCCCATGGACACTATGATCATGGTGGTGGACTAGAAGTGTTTTTAAAGTACAATAGTAAAGCGAAAATTTATATTGGAAAGGATGCATTTGATAGACATTTGATAAAGCTGTTTGGAATTATTAAGTATAGTATAGGTTTGAAGAAAAAATTGATTAGTAATAACAGGCTTATATTTGTAGATGAAATGATGAAAATAGACGATGAATTGATTTTATTTGGTAATGTGAAAGGTGATAAATTGATACCCAAAGGCAATGATAGGTTACTAAAAGAAAGTAGTAATGGTTTGGTGGAAAAAGACGATTTTGAACATGAAATAAGTTTGTTGATTAATGAAAATGACAAGTATAGTCTATTCTGTGGGTGTGCTCACAAAGGTATTGTTAATATAATTGAGAGAACGAAAGATATTATAGATAGTGATTTGAATACAGTAATCGGTGGATTCCATTTAATGGGGATGAAAACTAATAATGCTACCTCCAAAGATTTTCTAGATGATCTTTCAAATATTCTCGGAAATAATAATATAGATAAGTATTATACATGTCATTGTACTGGTGAACAACCGTATAGCTATTTAAGTCAAAAGATGAGGAATCTAGATGAATTGAAAACGGGAAAGGTTATTGAAATATAGTGGCTAACTGCACCCTAGAATGAGTGCTGATTTAGAGTTTTTTTGTTTTTGATGATTTCGGGGAGGTATATCATGTATTCATTAAGAACTTATAGAGAAAAAGATTGGAAAATCATTTTGGATATCTTTTTACGGGCAAAGTCAGATGAAATGAGGGATTCTTGTAGTGTAGAGGATATTGTCCCTCTGGATAAAGATGAAGGTCTTTTTAGATCATTTCGCAATAGTACGATTATTATTGCAGAGTATGAGGGTAAGGTTATTGGTTATGCAGGATATGAAAGTAATTCATTGGTTTCATTTTTATTTGTGGATCCAAGTTACTATCAACGAGGGATCGGGACTAAATTATTGACTCGAGTTGTATCTGAAGTTGGTGAAAAGGCATGGCTTTTGGTTGCAAAGAATAATGTTCCGGCAATAAAATTGTATTATAAGCACGGTTTTAGAAGAGTGCAGGAGTTTATTGGAAAATATAATGGAATTGATATTTCTGTTTTGCGCTTGGCATTAACCCCTGAATTGCAATCGTGGAGGCACCGATAATACGAAACGTTAGTTGATACCACAATGTCGGGAGAGGGCGTTGGGGTCAATTGACATATCTGGTGGTGCTGTATGCCATTATAACATTGTAAAATAAAGACTGTATATGGGAGAAAGGATGGAAAGAAATGAAAGTTATCTCAGTAAAAAAATATCCTGAATATAAGGATATAGCAATCAAGTATTTTCAAAGCAAGTGGGCAAACAAAAATAGCATGAAGGTATATGATGACTGCATAACAAATTGCATTACTACTTCTAATTCATTACCACAATGGTACCTATTGATTGATAATGATAAAGTAATTGGTTGTGCGGGTCTTATTACAAATGATTTTATTAGTCGTATGGATTTATATCCTTGGGTTTGTTCTATCTACATTGAGGAGAAATACAGGGGAAATGCTTATGGTTCTATTCTGTTGGAGCAGGCAAAGATAGATGCAAAAGAGGGTGGGTTTTCACACCTATATCTCTGCACAAATCATATTGAATATTATGAAAGATATGGATTTCAACATATTGGCATAGGATATCATCCATGGGGAGATAGTTCTCGTATATATGCCACAACTTTATGATATATCTTGCAACAATAATGTAGCCCATATTTAATTCGGGTACACAAAGAATGGAGAAAAATCAAAGGAGTGTTTTACATGGGTTCGGTGTTGGATGTTTTATTAGAAATTTTAGAAGTTCCTCTTAAAAAGTGGGATAAATTAAAATTAAAGTATAAAGTGATTGGGGGTCTCGTTCAGGGACGCTGCAAATGAATTAGCTTGCTGAGATGGAGACTCATAATTGTAGCAGATAGCGAACTAAAGATTATTCATATGAATTTGGGAGAAAGAAAATTATGCTAAATAACAAAAATGAGGTATTACTTTTATTAACAGACCGTTGGTGCGATTGGGAGGCAGGCTATGCCATCGCAGTGATTAATTCTTTTTCAGACTATGTGGTAAAAACAATTTCAACTGATACCATTGCAAAAGTATCAATGGGTAATATAAAAGCAGAAGTAGATTATTGTATAAGTAATTATGAAAATATCAATAACCTTGCTATGATTATTCTTCCAGGCGGCCTTTCCTGGGAAGAAAATGAGCATGATGAAATTGCAGGATTTATCCAAAGCGCTGTAAAGTCTGATGTTCCTATTGCCGCCATATGTGGAGCAACTCTTTTTTTGTGCAAAAATGGCTTTCTTAACCATGTAAAACATACAGGAGATTCTTTAGAGTTATTTCAAAGCCAAAAAAATTATAATGGAGACTCACTTTATTTACCTGCTCAAGTTGTGGTTGATGGAGGTTTTATTACAGCAAATGAAACTGCCGCTGTTGAATTTGCTTATTATATATTTAAAGCACTAGAAGTAGATAGCGATGAAGAGATCGAACAATGGTATGATAACTTTAAAAATGGTGCCATACGTTAGATTGATTACCAAATCACAAGGTGGACTGCTTATTTTTGATACTTTAAGAAAAAAGGTAAAGTCAAGATTGTTAATATATGTTATAACGCTTATTCTAACTTGGGGAATTCTTTTGATTTATGTTTGGAGTAATAGTCTCTTTATAGAATTACATCCTGATGCATTTATAGATGCTTCTATAAGTTATGAATTTATGTATATTCTTTTAGGAATAGCAATTTTTATTGTTGATAATATTCGTTAACAAGGCAAGGTAAACGAAGACTATTCTTATTTGTGAGGTGGATGCTAAAATGAAAAACATTAAATTACGAAACGAAACCCCTTTTAATTAGGCGAAGTTTTTTGAAGTAATTATATTTTGGAAATGTGAGGTAAATAGATTATGAAATACTTATATGAAAAAAAGAGCAATAATGAAATTGTGTCTGAGAAACGTTTATCTGATAAGAATCGACGAGATCTTCAAGCTGACTGTGGGAACTGTTTTGGTTTGTGTTGTGTTGCACTATATTTTTCAGCCTCTGAAGGTTTCCCTAAGGACAAAGACGCTGGCCAGCCTTGTCTTAACCTACAACCCGATTTTAGCTGTTGTGTTCACAAAAGTCTAATGGAGCGGGGGCTTAAAGGTTGTATTGCATTTGACTGTTTTGGTGCTGGGCAAAAGGTTGCTCAAGTCAGTTTCAATGGACACGACTGGCGAAAAATCCCGGAGTCAGAGAAACAAATGTTTGAGGTGTTCCTAATCATGCGGCAACTTCATGAGTTACTTTGGTATCTTACAGAAGCACTGATGTTACAGGTAACATCGCCTATCCATGGGGCGATCAGATCCATGATCGATGAGACTGAACGCCTTACCCATGCTAGTCTCGACTCATTTATGGAACTAGACGTTGTAGTACATCGCAACAATGTTAATAAGCTACTCTTAAAGACCAGTGAACTTGTACGAGCTGAAGCTAGTAGAGGAAACAAGACTACTTTAAGGCACAAAAATACCCTTGGAAGAGGAATTGACTTTATCGGCGCAGATCTGAGGAAAAATGATCTGAGAGGCGAAAATCTGAGAGGAGCCTACCTTATTGCGGCTGATCTTAGAGGAGTCGATTTAAGTGGAGCTGATGTCATCGGAGCTGATTTCCGAGATGCTGATCTCAGAGGAGCCAACCTTTCCAGAAGTATTTTTCTTACTCAAGCCCAAATCAACACAGCCAAGGGAGATACTAGCACTAAGTTACCCTTGTCACTTACTAGTCCAACACACTGGGCAATGAAATAATAAGGCGAGGGGGATATTTATGTTTAAGTATATTGTAGATAAAGAAGTTGAGATGAAAATGTTAGATATTAACAATGGGGAAGAGTTATATAAATTGATTGATACATCTAGGTATCATCTTAGAAAATGGCTTCCGTGGGTTGATGGTACCAAAAACGTGGAAGATACAAAAGCATTTATAGAAATGACTAAAAAGCAATTTGCCTCAAATAACGGATTTCAAGCAGGAATCTGGTATAAAGGGAGTCTAGCTGGAGTGATTGGTTATCATAATGTTGATTGGACACATAAGTCAACCAGTATAGGTTATTGGCTGGCTGAGGGTTATGAAGGTAACGGAATAATGACAAAAGCGACTAAAGTATTTACAGAATATGCATTAGTAGAATTAAATTTAAATAGAGTGGAAATTAGATGTGCTGAAAAAAATCACAAAAGTAGGGCTATTCCAGAGAGATTGGGGTTTACTAATGAGGGGATGGTAAGAGAAGTGGAGTGGTTGTATGACCACTATGTCAGCCATGTGATTTACGGTATGTTGGCCAGTCAATGGAAAGGTGAAATATAAACGATTATGCTTAGAGTAAAAGTACATACATTGTAGACATAATAATTGATTTATGATCCAGAGAACAAAACCCATGAATTTATCAAAGATCTGAAAAAGTATCTAAGGAGCTAGCTAAACAAAAGCCTAGTTGGAATCCAGGAGAAAAACAAGGGTGCCATTGTTGGACCCTAGGATGGTATGAAGGAGAGCTCTTGCGGAGGGTGGATCCACAACAGAGAAGTTTGGGTGAATCTCTTCAAGAGGGAATTGCAGAACCACTAGGGTTAGAATTATACATTGGACTCCCAGAGAAAATAGATGATTCAAGAATAGCGCATATCAAGGGTATTAATCACCCACTTCAACTATTCCTACAAATAGGTGAAATGCCATTTCCTCTTTTGAAGGAATTTTTAAAACCGTGGTCACTTACAATGAAGGCTATGGTTGATCCCAAAAGACACCTGGCACATAAGAATTTTAATGGTAGGGTCTCACGTTCTTTAGAGTTACCTTCAGGAAACGGTATAGGTTTGGTGAGAAGCATGGCTAAATTATACAGTGTTTTTGCAACGGGAGGTACAGAGTTAGGTTTAAGACATGAAACACTTAATGAGTTAGTAAAACCTGCAATTCCTCCATCAGGAAGTGTAGAGAGTCCATAAATACATCATTTTCTATGGCTAAATCGTTTGTATCATTTCTCATTGGTAAAGCTGTAGAGGAAGGTTACATTGGGATTTTTTAAACCGCCACCATGGATATTACAATTATATGCTGCTAGGTTACTCACGGTAAGTTTTTGTAATGAACATGATATGAAATTTGAAGATGTTGTTTCAATAGGAGATAGTGCGTCTGATAAAAAATATTCGAAAAATGTTTAGGTCATATTCAGGTTACAAGGTAAACGAAGGCTATTCCTATTTGTGAGGTGGATGGTAAAATGGAAAATATTAAATTAAGAAATGAAACCCCTTTTGATTATAGGGCGTTTTCTTGAGGATTCGGTGTATGAAATTGATGAAATAGCCTCAAAAGAATTTGATAAGAGCTTTCCCCCAAAAGATAAACTAAACGGTTTACCTACTCAGAAAAGATTTATCCAATTAATCAATATGAGAAAAACAAGATAATGAGCTCAATCTTTACCAGGAATTGTTTCAATCTTGACTATTATTTTATGTAACGATAATTTCTAGAAGGGGGGATGAAAAAGACATGTCATTATTGAAACCCGTTAAAAGGAGCTCTTTAAGAATATATTGCGGAAAGAAATATTATCGTTTAATGCGATATTTTAATTGGTATCTAGGAAAGAAAAAATATGCTACTCGAAAAGAAAATTCTCTACTACCACATGTGGTTTTTCAGTATAAGACGCCATTACTACGTAAGCTTAAAGGAGTAGATATGTGGTTGCAATATAATAAAGTAAAGAACCTTGAAATTGCTTCAAATAAACTAAACAGGATTATAATAGAACCAAGTGAAACCTTTTCTTACTGGCGCTTAATTGGTAATACAACAAGAAAAAAAGGCTATGTTGATGCTATGGTTTTATTTTATGGAAAAGTGACAACAGGAGTAGGTGGAGGATTATGTCAGTTATCAAATTTGATATATTGGATGACATTACATTCACCTTTAACTGTCACCGAGAGATACCGACATAGTTATGATGTATTCCCTGATTCTAAAAGAAGCCAACCATTTGGAAGTGGCGCAACATGTGCGTATAATTACCTTGATTTGCAGATTAAAAATGAAACAAATTATAA
This sequence comes from Alkaliphilus metalliredigens QYMF, assembly GCF_000016985.1. Classification (NCBI taxonomy): domain Bacteria; kingdom Bacillati; phylum Bacillota; class Clostridia; order Peptostreptococcales; family Natronincolaceae; genus Alkaliphilus; species Alkaliphilus metalliredigens. Next base: position 1,486,733 of record NC_009633.1, read on the forward strand.
TTATCAATTAGTTGTTTATTTAACGGATACAGATTTAATTGGAGAATGGAGAGTAGAGGTACCCCCTACAAGAAGGTACGAAGTTTATGAAAAAGAGCACTGGATAACCCATGAGTTTTGGGGTGGTTATCTAAGGCATAATAAGATACATAGAAAGGTGTACAATCTTGAAAATGAACTGATCGATGATGAATTCATCACTGAAAATCATGCAATTATGATGTATGAACCTATGTTAGACAGCGGAAATTTAAAGTAAATAGCAAGTAGAATGTATTTTGACAAACAGTATGATGAATCTTATAATCAGAAACGATTTGATGAAGTTTTCCCTATACTAAGACAATTAAGTGCATCAGGATGCCAAACCATTGTGGAAGCTTCACCCCCTCTTGGAAGGCAAAATTTAAAACTATTAAATGTAGTTATACCCATATGTGATAAAAAATTTAAATATCATTTAAAATTGTTAGCAATGGATGTCAAGAAAAATAAAACCTAGAGTGATATCCTTTTGATAGGAGGTGGAACCATGGAGCGATGGGAAGTAATAAATGCAGTACAGCGTATGCAGGACTATATTGAACAGAACTTAAACTGTCCTATTACACTTAGTGATCTTGCAAAAGTGGCAGGATATTCACAATGGCATTCTGCAAGGATTTTTAAAGAACTGACCGGTAAGGCACCATTTGAATATATGAGGGCTTTGCGATTGACCAAAGCAGCCCTATTACTACGAGACAAACGAACAAAAGTGATAGATGTAGCATTTGATTTTGTTTTTGACTCCCACGAAGGGTTTACAAGAGCTTTTAGTAAACAGTTTGGAGTATCCCCCAAAAAGTACAGTAATAGTCCGGAGCCTATACAGCTTTTTATACCCAATCGTATTCGTGAGTATTACCTTACATTGCAAAAAGGAGAGGTTATGATGTCTGATAAAAAAAGAACAAATACTGTATTTGTCCAAGTGGTAGAGAGACCATCAAGAAAACTAATTATAAAAAGAGGAATTAAGGCTACACATTATTTTGAGTATTGCGAAGAAGTTGAATGTGAGGTTTGGGGTATACTTATTAGTATAAAAGAAGCAATGTACGAACCTGCTGGTATGTGGTTGTCAGAAAATTTGATTAAGCCAGGGACATCCTCATATGTTCAAGGTGTAGAAGTGCCTATTAATTATGCAGGACGAGTTCCAGAGGGGTTTGATGTTATAGAACTTCCACCATGTAAGATGATGGTTTTCCAAGGAGAGCCCTATGAAGATGAGAAGTTTGTTGAAGCAATTGAAGAATTATGTGATGTTATGAAAAAATACAATCCTCAGATTTATGGTTTTGAATGGGCAGACGATGAAGGGCCAAGGTTTCAGCTGGAACCTCAAGGCTACAGGGGTTATATAGAAGCAAGGCCAGTTAAACAAATAAATAATAAGTAATTACTAATTGCCAAGACTAGGGCAAACACACTCTTACGGGAGGCCACTGAAAAAGTCATAAATGTATGGCTTTTTCTTTTTTTCAATCAATACATTCAATCTAAACATATGCGGAATAATTAGATAATTGAATTATTAATTTTTAAGGAGAATCAATGTGAAACAAATAATACAATGGCTAATATTTCTAATTCCTATTGCATCACTAGTACTAATTGGAGATAAAACTCTTAGAAGATTTCTTCCAGTTACATTGTTTGTTACTGTAGTCAACACGCTTATTTATCAAGCTGCATATCATTATAATTGGTGGAGAGAACCTGGGCTGTTTGACTGGGAAAAAGTGGCAAATATTCCTTGGGTATATAGTGCATATTTAGTAGCAACAATATGGATTTTCAAGTTTACCTACGGAAAATTTATTGTTTACTTAATAACAAATCTAATATTGGATGGTGTATATATATATATATTTATGGTATCCAATACAAGAAAAAATGGGATTAGCAACAGGCGAAATGTCACCACATATTACATATTTAATGATGATTGGAGTAGCCCTTTTAATATATGTTTTTCAGATTTGGTATGAAAAAGATTTACAAAGTAACAAAAGATACTAGCTAAAACTTTCATGATTTCATCTTAAACTAACGGATGCTTATGTTGAAGAAAGAAAAATTAAATAACGGAAGAATTCATTCTTTTTTATGTATACTTAAACCCTACAAAAGTAGGGTTTATCTTTTATCTGAAGTAAATGCATGGATCAAATTGAACGGCGGTTTTAAATTTTATGTTTGTTCATACGTTACATTAAAGTCATACTAGGTAAGAATGTTTACTTCTTCTTTTTAAAGGAAGTTTATGAATTTTCTCATACTGTTTATTTTAGAGAGAAGGAATGTGGAAGTAATTGGAGAAATATACAATAGATTATAAAAATGTTAACTTTAAGGCAAGCGACTTTAGATGAACAGCTGCTAATAGAAAAGAATTTGGGAGTCACTTATAAAAGTAATATCATTTTTATAATAGTTTCTAATAATCTAAAAGTAGAAAGGATTTTGTATGAATACTAAAAAAAGATTATTGATTATATATCACTCAGGAGCAGGCAGTACTAAAACAATAGCAGAAATTTATTGCCAAAAATTAAGTCCATTATATAGAGTAGAGATAAGCTCGATAAATTTAGAATATGATTACAAAAAACTCTCAGGATATGATTTTTTTATTTTTGCTTTTCCTACATATCATTGTGAACCCTCTCATTCCATGATGGAGTTTATTAATAATATGCCTGTATTTAAAGAAAGTAAAGAGGCTTTTGCACTTACAACTTGTGGATTGTATTCAGGAAATACATTGAGGAAATTTATTAAAAAGTGTACGGAAAAAAACATAATAATAAGAGGATGTTGTAGTTATAGAGCCCCCGCAACTGATGGTGCTTTATTATTACCACCAATACCCATGATGTTTAGTTATGAAAGAAAAGTAGCTAAGAAAATAGAGGCAGATATACAAGAAGTAAAAAAAATTATAGAAACTAATGTTAAAAGCATCAAATGTCCACCCTTTAAGCTTTATACAATATTGAACTATCCAAATAAAGTTTTAGGTGAAGCTAAAAAGCATAATTTCAAGATAATGGAAGAATATTGTGCAAAATGCTACAAGTGTATGAATAATTGTATTAGAAATTGTTGGGAAACAAAGAAATCTTACCCCGAACATGAAAACGTTAATTGTGAGTATTGTTTCCGTTGTGTACATCATTGCCCAAAGGAAGCAATAATACTATCAGAAAGAACTAGGAAAAGACCTAAATTAAATGAAAAGTTTTATCATAAGTTAAAAGAAATAATAATGAATGAAGTATAAAACGGACTTGGGTATTGTATTTAGAAAATTAACTGAATTAAGGAGATGAGAAAAAGAATGGTTAATGAAAAATTACTCAATGACTTACTTAATAAAATGGTTGACAACAAAAGGATTTTCAGTGCTGTATTGTGCGTTGAGAATAGCGACAGAAGTTTCTCCTGGACGGGGGCAGCCGGTGATATGCAAAAGGATAGTAGATTCCTCATTGCAAGTGTTACTAAACTTTATGTGACAGCGGTAGTGATGCAACTTATTGGGGAGAATCGTATAGCGCTAAATGATAAAATCTCAAAATATTTACCTGGTCACTTTTGTGAGGGACTTCATGTCTTAAAGGGTGTTGATTATTCTGATGAGATTACGATTGCTCATTTAATTTCTAATACATCGGGTCTACCTGATTATTTCTTTCATAAGCAAGATAATGGTAGAACCGCTGCAGATGAACTGATGGAGGGTAATGATGAAGCCTGGCACTTGGATAAAACAATTGGTTTAATAAAGGATCTAAAACCTAATTTTAAGCCAGGGGCAAAGAGGAAAGCAGCGTATTCTGATTCGAACTACCAGCTCCTAGGTAGAATCATAGAAAATGTGACAGGGAAAAAGATCGGTGAAGTTTTTCATGACTATATATTTTCTAAATTGAATTTACCTAACACCTACGCATATAGTGATACTAACGATAATACACCCGTGCCTTTCTACTATAAATCCCAACAATTGTGGTTACCTCAATATATGGCATCAGTAACAGTTGAAGGTGGAATTGTTTCAACAGCTGATGAGTTAATGATCTTTTTAAAAGAATTTTTCAATGGACGTTTCTTCCCAAAGGAAAAAATCAATGATTTAAAGCAGTGGAATTTAATTCTGCCACCTCCAGGAATGTTTCAATTTGGAATAGGTTTAGAAAAATTATGGATACCAAGAATCGTGTCACCATTTAAACCAATTGAAGAGATAGTAGGCTTTTGGGGACAAACAGGCTCTTTTGCCTTTTATAATTCCCAAACTGATCTATACTTCTGTGGTACCACCAATCAGATAAACGGAAAAGGACATAGGTTAGCTAGTAATGCGATGATGAAAATAATCAAATCTGTATTGTAAGTAGCTACCTACATGTGATAAAAAGATTTAACTTAATTGAGAATTAAACTAGAAGTAGTGGGAGGTTTTTTTATGAAATTTGATTCTAAACGAGATATTTGGATTAGGCTTCTTATCTGGATCTCAGTAGGTGGAGGTTTTATAAATACACTTTTTGCTGAAGGTAGACTTATCAAATTTGTTATGTTATTAACTGTTATTTTTGTGGGATGGCTATGGTTTGGCACAAACTATGGGATTTCAAAAGGAATACTCAAAATAAAATGTGGTCCATTTAAATGGTACATACCCATAAAGGACATCAAGAGTATAAAAAAGACACGCAATCCACTTTCATCTCCTGCACTTTCAATTGAAAGACTGCAGATAAGGTATGGGTACTCTAGCATGATACTTATATCACCTAAAGATAGGGATAGATTCATTGAACTTATTACTAAGGAAAATGGTAATATCATTGTTGACACATAAAAAGGAAGATGGTAAAGAAAATCGTATCCTCTGCTTTTATCCCAATAACAAATAACATACGGAGGTAGAAAATGAAACAATATGAAGAAAAACTTAAAGGGTATATTTCTGAAAGTAACATAGTAGCGGAACAGTTAGTATTTGAAAATGTGTGTCACTCTGTTGAAGAGGCAGCAAATACAGTAGGTGCTTCACCTGAAGACCTAGTTAAAAATATATGTATGGTGGATAATAATGATAACCTCATTGTAGCAATTGTAAAAGGTGAGGATAGAGCAAGTACAAAAAGAGTTGGAAAGGCTTTAAATATTGAAGCACCAAGAACTGCCAACGAGGGTGAGATTCTTGAAAAGACAGGGTTTCCTTGTGGTGGCGTTCCTTCCTTTGGCTATCAAGCTACTTTTATTATTGATCCCAAGGTAATGGAAAAGGAAAGTATATATACTGGTGGAGGCTCCCCACATTCTCTAGTGCGGATAGCAAGTCAGGAATTACAGAGAGCAAACAATGGTTTGATATTAAAGATAAGAAAGTAATGTGGAAGCGGATATTGAAATGATATTAATAAATAATGATGTATTATCGTACGATAGATTGTTAGGTGTAACGATTTTTATTTGGTCATTACTCGTTATGGCTATGTGGTGGGGCTAATATAGGCATTATGTCGTTATTTCTTTTAAAGACGTGACAGTAGGTAAATGTGCGTCCACATACAAATCAAGGGGGTAAGCTCATGATCTATGTTGCTTTACTGCGTGGGATAAATGTTGGCGGGAAAAATAAAATTGATATGAAGCTACTGAAAGAAACTTTTGTACGGATAGGCATGGAATCTGTAGTCACATATATCAATTCTGGAAATGTGATTTTCACCGATATAGAACATATTAAAGAAGAAATAGTAGCGATTATTGAGAAAGCCATATTCGAGAACTTTCAGTTCCATATAAAGGTTTTGATCCGTAGCATAGATGATTTTCATTACATGATGAGAATTCTGCCGGAGTCTTGGAAGAATAATGAAGATATGAAATGTGATGTACTGTTTTTATGGGAAGAAATCGATAATGAGGAAGTACTTAATAAACTAGTAATTAAACCTAAAATAGATACGGTTATGTATATCCCAGGAGCTGTTTTGTGGTCTGTTGACAAGAGAAATGTTACGAAAAGCGGATTGATGAAGCTTGTCAGCACAGCCCTATATAAAAGAATGACAGTGAGAAACGTCAATACGACTCGTAAAGTATATGCAATTATGCAAGGGTTGGACAAAGCTTCTTTAAAAAAATAGCAATGAAGAAATGGATGGTGCAAAGGAACTGAGCAAATTTGTTGTACTTTGGTTCTAGGAACAAGTTGTGATTGACAGTATGTATGGTGATATCAGAACTATTTTGGGGGGCTATTTCTGAAAGATAAGTTATGTAATCCCATTATATTGTGTCTAAATAGACTACTTATTACTTATTAGAAAGGATGTATTAATAGTGAAAATTGAGCATGTTGCTATATGGACTAGAAATATCGAAAAATTAAAGGTGTTTTATACAGATTATTTTGGTGGAATTGCTGGAGAAAAATATGAAAATTCCAAGAAATCCTTTGAATCATATTTTATTAAATTTGATTCTGGTGCCAGACTTGAACTTATGCAGATGCCAACAATTCCATTGAATTTAAATGACACAGAGAATCAACATATGGGATTAATACATATTGCCATTTCAGTGGGAAGCATTGAGAAAGTTAACAGCCTTACAGATGAGTTAATGAAAGCAGGCTGTAGGGTAATAAGTCAGCCACGTTATACAGGTGATGGGTATTATGAAAGTTGCATATTAGACCCTGATGGAAACAGATTAGAGTTAACAGTATAAGCTAATTGAGGGGTTGTGAGATCACTGTAACATTTTAGTTAAATGATTTGGAAAGAGGTATATATTATATAAGGGCTGGAGGAATGATTATGGAAATTTATATTAGACCGATATGTGTTAGTGATGGTAAAGGAGTTAATGAACTTAGACGTATGCCTGGGGTTTTTGAGAACATTCTCGGTATTCCATCTGAGAGAATCAAAAGAAATGAAGATTATATTGTTAATATGGGTAATAACACACACCAATTTGTTGCTGTTGTTAAAGAAAGCGGTGAAGAAAAGATAATTGGCTCTGCTGGACTTGATATATTTCCCAATTCTAGACAACGTCATTCTGCTAGCATTGGAATTATGGTTCATAAGGATTTTCAGAATAGTGGTGTTGGGACTAAATTAATGGAAGCTATTATTGACATTGCTGACAACTGGCTGATGCTCATAAGAGTTGAATTAACCGTTTTTGCTGATAATGAAAAAGCCATTCATTTATACAAGAAATTTAATTTTCAAATTGAAGGGACAAAGAAAAAAGCAGGCATACGAAATGGAGAATACGTTGACGAATTAATGATGGGAAGAATCAGAAGTTATTAGAACCTATGGATGAGTAAATAAAAAACAAATATTCTTTACATATACTTTTAAACACAAGCAATGATTCTGCAATTCAACAAAAATAAAGGAGGAACAATGATGGCAAATATTCTTTTAGTGGCAGGACCAAATTCAAAATATAAGTTTCCAGGTGTTGAACCAGCAGGATTTTGGCATGGTGTTATCGCACCAATCACATTCATAGTGAGCTTATTTAATCCCAATGTACGTATTTATGAAATTAACAATAAAGGGGTTCTGCATGATTTTGGTTTTATACTTGGAGCATCAGGATCAATAGGTGGAGGTGGAACAAGAGTAAGTAAGTAAGTAAGTAAGTAAGTAAGTAAGTAAGTAAGTAATATCAAATAGCCCTACTTCGGATAATTATATATAGAAATAAGCTCATTAAAATTAAAGAAAGAAGATGAGAATTAATATGTTCAAGAAAAATAGAATGTTTATTATCGTACTTCTGACTATCTTTATATCAATATTGACATCAAATATTAGCTATGGCAATTCAGCTGAGCCACCATCTATACTGATTATCGTACCCAATGCCCCAAATGACTTGGAAATCACCATTGGATCTGGAGATACTTCTGCAAAAGCCAGAGAAACAAATAAATTAATTGAAACACATTATACTTTTTATTCCCATGAAATCCGAATGGCTTCTGACTATACCCTTAGGATTAGTACGGGGGAACTCAAGTATGAAATCCCTTTGGAGAAGCCAATAAAATCATATAATAATATATATACATTGGATTTAGATGGGCAAACACTAACCCCTGGAAAACTGTTATCAAGATCCATTTCACTCGTTACCATGCGGGTCATTTTGACACTTCTCATAGAAGGCGCTTTATTCTGGCAATTTGGTTTCAAGAACAAACAATCATGGATCGCTTTTCTTATGATAAATTTAGTGACTCAAGGAGCATTAAATATTTGGATCAATGGATTTCCGCCTATGCAGAGTTACATACTTTTTTCCCTGATATTTGCTGAAATAATTATCATTAGCGCTGAGATATTTGCATTTTTAATGTTTATAAAAGAACATTCCAGGTCTGTAAAGGTATCCTATGTGATTGCAGCAAATGTTCTAAGTTTAATTGTTGGGGGTTACATCATTACAATACTGCCTATATAATTGTGGATGCAATATAGAATTTGGAAATTACCAAATTGAAGAATTAAAGGTGAATAATCTGTGGCATATTGGAATGTTGTATTCTTTAGTATTTCATTGAATTTTTCTAAAAGAAAAGTCGTATAAGGAGGTAAAATGTGAAGAATGTTGGAGAGTACAAAATAGATACATTCCCAATAAGTAGAATAGCCACTATTGATATTGGCATAGCTGGTTTAAAGAAACATCACATAAGAGCACTGATAGAGCTAGATGTTACGGAAGCACGCAAGAATATTTTTGAAAAAAGAAAATTATCACAAAAGATTTCCTTTAATTCATGGTTAATCAAATGTATTGGCTGTGCGGTTGAAGAATGCAAAGAGATCCATGGAATCAGAAAAGGAAAAAGAAAAGTCGTTATTTTTGATGATATTGATATCGCAATAGTAATAGAAAGAGAAGTTCAGGGCAAGAAAGTGCCATTACCCTATGTGATTCGAAAGGTAAATGAAAAAAGCATTTCAGATATTCGCAATGAAACAAGAGATGCACAAAATCAATCCATAGAGGATAACGGGGATTACATATTAGGAGAAAAAAAGAATGATTTTTTAATGAAAGTATATTATTCCATGCCAGGATTGCTTAGGGGTCTAATATGGAAGAATATTATTCGGAACCCCTTTTTAATAAAAGAAAATATGGGAACTGTCATGGTAACATCTGTTGGTATGGTGGGTAGAATAAGAGGTTGGGTGATCCCAGTAAGTGTGCACCCACTTTGTTTTGCAATTGGTTCAATCGTTAAGAAACCTGGTGTGATAGATGATAAGATCGAAATAAGAGAGTATATTTATATAACGGTATTAGTTGACCATGATGTGATTGACGGGGCACCAGCAGTCAGAGCTCTTTCCAAGCTTACAAAATTAGTTGAAAGTGGATTTGGATTAGAGTAAGCCTCTAGACGTATTTAGCCGATGTTAGGCGTGCCTTTTTCACTATCACAAGGAGGAGAAAAAATGAAGGATAAACGTTCATCTATTATTACCCGGTTTGCCAAAAAAGGGATATTTCCATATCAATTTGCATTTACTCTACTTATCCCATTGAGAAATGTGTTCCTTTCGCCCAAAAAACTAATTCAGCGTCTTGAGTTGAAAGAAAATGATAATGTACTTGAAGTCGGGGCGGGTCCAGGTTATTTTAGTTCTAAAGTAGCTAAATCTTTAAAAAATAGTAAATTAACATTAGCTGATATTCAGAGTGAAATGCTTGATTTGGCAAAGAAAAGATTGACTAAGAAGAAAGTTTTTAACGTTGAATATCATTTATGCAATGGTGTTGATTTTCCTTTTGAAACCAATAAATTTGATATCATATATATGGTAACTGTGTTAGGAGAAATTGAAAATAAACAACAGTATGTTAAAGAATTTTATCGATTATTATGCCCTAATGGTATTATTTCTATTTCAGAACAAGGCGGTGATCCAGACAAAATGTCGATAGAAGAAATTAAAGATTTATTACATGATTGTGGCTTTGAGTTTGATAAGTTGTATGGAAGAAAAAGTAATTTTACTATCAATTTTCGGAAAAAATCATGAATCAGCTAATGCTGTATTACTGCTCACTGGTTGCGAAGAGAAGAGCCTTGATAAGGAAGAAAACTTTAATTTTTTAATGGATGAGAATGCAATTATTGTAGAAAAAAGGAGATAGGCAAAAATGGCAGAACTTCTTAAGAATCTATATAGCAAAACATTTATAGAAAGTTTTTCTGTATCACTTGAACAAACACTGTCAAAGTTTGATAGAGAATCTTTTGTGAATGACGTGATGAGTGATGATTGGGACGAAAAAGAGTTAAAACAAAGAATGAAGCATATTGCAGTTGTTCTGAAAACTTATTTACATAATGATTACGAGAAAGATATTCAAACAATTATTCTAATAATTAATCAAATAAGGAAAAGTGGATTAAAAGAAGAAAGTATTGAATATATGTTTTTCCCTGAATTTATAGAGAGATATGGTCTTGATTATTTTGATATTTCCATCAATGCAATTGAGGAAATCACTCAATTTACAAGCTGTGAATTTGCAATAAGACCATTTATAAAAAAATATCCTGAAAAGACAATGTCAGTAATGTTGGACTGGTCATATCATAGTAATCACTTAGTTAGACGATTATCAAGTGAGGGGTGTAGACCAAGGCTTCCTTGGGCAATGGCATTGCCTGATTTTAAATTAAATCCGCAACCTATTTTACCAATTTTAGAGAATTTAAAAAATGATACTTCTGAGTTTGTAAGAAGAAGCGTAGCAAATAATTTAAATGACATAGCTAAGGATCATCCAAATATAGTTATTGAAATTTCAAAAATGTGGAAGGGTGATAATAAAGAAACTGACTGGATCGTAAAACACGGCTGCAGGACATTGTTAAAGCAAGCCAATCATGAAGCATTGAAACTATTTGGATTTGAAAATGGAGTGAACTGTAAGATAACAAAGTTTGAAATTCATTCAGACGCTATAAAAATCGGTGATAATTTGGAGTTTTCATTTGAGCTTATGAATGATACGGATAAAGAACTAAAATTAAGAATTGAGTATGGCATTTATTATATGAAAGCCAATGGAAAGTGGAACAGAAAACTATTCAAGATAACTGAAAATACATATAAAAACAATGCTACATATACCTTTAAACGCAAACAATCATTCCGCAACTTGACAACTAGAAAACATTATTTAGGTGACCATAAAATTGCCTATTCATTTCAGAGCTGATTTCTTGGGTCTATATTATTGAGTTGCAAGCTAATTAAGACTTGTATTAATTAGCAAATCGGGGGCACCTAAATTTGAAAGTGTGCTTAGATTTTCAACATCGGTACTAATAGAAGTCGCTTAAATTAGTAGAAATAATGCTGCTAGACATTTTACGTGTTTCAATACATAATTTCAAGTATAGAAACATTCAGGAGGACGGAGTAACCAAATGATATCCACTACAACGGCAAAAATTATAAATATTTTACCGGATAAATTTGTCACATACATTTCTAAAAAAGTTGTTGATAAATATCTAAAAAAATATGCCAATATAAATATAGAGGGAAATGAAAACTTAAAGGAAGTAAAAACACCAACTATTTTTATATGTAATCATTTAAGCAATTCTGATGGATTAGTTTTAGACAAGGCTTTAAAAGAGATTGATCCAACTTTTATAGCAGGTGTAAAGCTGTCAAATAATGCTTTTACAAGTATAGGGGTTAATGTAATAAAGACTACAAATATAAAACCTAATACTGCTGATAAAGAGGGTCTTAAGAAAATTATTAAGATTGTTAAGCAAGGGGAAAGCTTATTGATTTTCCCAGAAGGGACTAGAAGTAAAGTTGGTAGCTTGATAGAAGCAAAAAAAGGAATTTTTCTTATAGCAAGAATGACGGGGGCCCCTATTGTACCTATTGGATTATATGGGACAGAAAAACTGTTACCTATAAATAAAGAAGGAGATATGAGTGCTGAAACTTTTAATTATGCAGATGTTTATATCAACATTGGAAAACAATTTGATTTTCCCAAGAGAGCAAAAGAGCAAGATAAAAAGGAATATGAAGATTTTGCCACAAAATATATAATGAAGAAAATAGCAGAATTATTACCTGAGAATTATAGAGGTGTATATAACCTGGATTCCCGATTTGTGTAACGATGATTCTCCAGAGTACTGAAAAAACTAGATTTTACCTCGTTACAAAATGAAAAGTATAATAAGGTAGCTGAAATTAGGAAAATGGTACAGCCATTGGTATTACAGATGTTTTCAATGAGGCCTTGTTATACATTCGGCAAAATCGCGGGAATGCAGGATATAAATAGGTTAAAAATAGTCTAACTGATCAGGTTTTTAACATCATTAGGAATCGGGGTACCTAAATTAATATCAAAGGAGCAACAATTATTTAATAATTAACTTAGTAATATTTGGATTATTAAAAAAGTTGTTAGGGTAGGTCGTTGGAGTTGAATAGGCAACTATACATAACATTGCATCTTAGCAAGGTATTCCTTTTTTGGATAGCCAAGGAAGTATTCCTAATAGGTCAAGCTCACCACGTCCCACCATCTAAGCCCGTCAGGACAGTCGGCACATTAGCCCTTGCCAGGGCATGAGCGCCTCCTTCTAAGGTGCTGGGACGCCGCAGATGAGAGACCGTTATCTGACATCATAAGAATTAGCCTGTTCATATTTACGTGATATATTTAAAAATCAGGAGGTTATAAGAATGAAAAAAATATGTAGTTTATTAATGATTGTAGTTGTGATAGTTATACTTTCAGGTTGTGAAAGAAAAAATGTAACTGAAAAAGAGTATTACGGAGAATGGATGGCAAGTGATACGACGTATTATATGCCGATTTCTGCAATGAGCGATGACGAATATAAAAGCAAATATTTTGGTGAAATTGCATGGTTTTCAGAACATGAAGCAAGCTTTGTTGGAGAATCTATAGAAAATCCTATATATAGGGAAGAAGTTATAAATAATGAAGATTTTTTTGAAAGCTACAGACTAGAACTAACAGATTTAGGGATTGAAGAAAGTAATGTAAAAATAATTGGGATTGAAAATTGGACTAACCCAGGATCAACTCTAATTATGAAGGATAAGGATACTTTAATAACACTATGGGATGGTGTGTTTTTTGAGTTAAAACGTAAATAGCATGCTAATCATAATGTCATCCAAGATAGAGAACAAGACAATAGCTTGGAAACGGATGAAGAAGCTGCTGAAGATGTTAAATGTCGAATTGTACTAGAGGAGAGAATGAAATGAAGTTAATCCTAAAAGTTGGTAAGACTTTAATCGTAGTGACCCTTTTAATTTTATTAATTAAGTTTTCTATAGATACAATCCTTTTGGAAAATGAGCCTTTAATTTCACAAGTACATGATAGCGAAATGACGGATAATGAAAGTACAGGGTTAAAAGATGAAAATATAGAATTAGAAAATAGAAAAGAAGAAGATAAAAATGAAGATGCAAATATAGATACTAATTATATTGACAACGAGTTGAATCATATCAGTAGTACGATTAACTTTACCCCAATTTTCACAAATGAGGACCTACCCCAAGAGATCATTAGTAAAATCAAAGGTGTATCTTGGCGAAAAGAAGCCCCTGTAGGATTAGAAGATCTGTCCTATTTAAGGGTTACTTACTGGGATTTTCATGAACAAGAACAAACAGGAGAGCTCATCATTCATAGAAAGCTTGCAGAAGAGGTAATTGAGATATTTGAAGAATTGTATGAGGCTAGGTTTCCCATTGCTAAAATGAGGTTAATTGATGAATATGATGCAGATGATGACCTATCTATGGAAGACAACAATACATATGCTTTTTCTTTTAGAGTAATTGAAGGAACCCAGCGGATATCAAAACATGGATACGGTTTAGCCATTGATATAAACCCGATTCAGAATCCATATATTAAAGGCGACACAATTGTACCATTACAAGGGGGGGATTACGTTAATAGACTGGATGTTAGAAAAGGTATGATAACAAAAGGGGATGCATGTTATCATGCCTTTATGAGCAGAGGGTGGACATGGGGTGGTGAGTGGAATTCACTCAAGGATTATCATCATTTTCAGAAAGAGATAGATTTATAATGGAGGGTATATTATAAAAAAATCATGCAAAAATAATAAGATGTAACAATTGTCACAGAATATATAATTGATAAGTGTTATCATTATAAATATAGAAAATAATTAAGAAAAGAAGGGATGATTACGTTATGAAAAAAGATATCAAATACATTACCATAGATGGTCGCGGTGAGCATGAAACCTTTAGAGATTGTATCACAAAAGCAATCCAAGACTTGAAACCAAATGAAGGGATACATATCATTAAGGATTTTGAACCTTTTCCCATGTACAAGATGATGGAATATAAGGGTTTTGAAAGATACGTAGAAAAAGTAAGCGATGAAGAATTTCATGTCTATTTCTCCCCAAAGACTGAACTTGAAAAAATCAAAATGGGAGAGCATCTAGAATTTGACGAGAAGAAGATTGAAAAGATAATGATGATTAAACGGAGTTACCTAAATGGAGAGATTTCTCTAGAAGAGGCTAAAATAAAGATGCAGGCATCATTTGATCAGGTGACTGCACAGGAATTTGCCATTTGTGAACAGTATCTTCAAAAATACGGCATATCAGATGATGTACTTGCAGAGCGAATGGAGGAAATAATAGAAATTTTTGATGGGGTTCTTGTAACCACCAAATTGAATTTACCGTCGGGGCATCCTATTCGAACCTACTTAGATGAGGTGGATGCCATTCGTAGGATTCTTGGTGAAATGAGGGAAATGAGTAAGAAAAAATTCATCAAAAATCAATGGGCACAATACTATGATCAGTTAGGTGAGATCAATATCCATTTTGCCAGAAAACAAAACCAATTATTCACCGCACTGGAAAAGAAAGGCTTCGATAAGCCTTCTAAAGTAATGTGGACACTAGATAATAATATCAGAGATATGATTAAAAAAGCCAAAGAGTATTTAGAAACTGATCAGGATAATGCGTTTTTAGAGATTCAGGATGAAGTGATTGAAATGGTAGAAGACATGATGGTAAAAGAAGAAGAAATCCTCTTTCCAACTACCATGGATCTTTTGACCGATGAGGATTTTATCGAGATGAGAAAGGGAGACGATGAAATAGGCTATTGTTTAATCGACTCCCCACTACCCTATGGAAAAAAAGAGAATAAAGACACGGACACTTCTTCCAATAATGAGCTACTGAAGGATCTAGCAAATGTGCTCCAAAAACATGGTATGCTGACAAAGGCATCCAATGATGAAGTACTTGATGTTAGCCAAGGGAAGCTGACCCTAGAACAGATTAATCTCCTATTTAAACATTTGCAGGTAGATCTATCCTTTGTAGATGAAAATGAAATTGTGAAGTTTTACAGCGATACAAAGCATAGGGTATTCCCCAGAAGTGCTGGCGTGATCGGAAGAGAAGTACAAAACTGTCATCCAAGGGAAAGTGTCCACACCGTGGAAGAGATCATCAGAGCATTTAGGGCAGGAGAACATGATGAAGCGGAATTTTGGTTGGAAATGGGTGGGAAGTTTATCTACATCATTTACAATGCAGTAAGAGATGAAGACGGAAACTTTAAAGGCGTATTGGAAATGATGCAGGACGTCACAAAAATCAGAAGTCTAACTGGAAGTCAGAGACTACTATCCTGGGGTGATAAAGAAGAAGAACCTAAAAGTAAAGTGACTGAGCATACTGGAATAGAAAATGAGTATGGAATTACAAAAGAAACAATTATCGGGGACTTAGTTAAGGAATACCCATTTATCAAAGAATTCCTATTTAATCTATCTCCTAAGTTTAGTAAATTACAGAATCCAATTGTATTTAAAACCATGTCATCCATAGCCACAGTGGAAATGATCAGTGAAAAAGGCGGATTTGAAGTTCAAGATTTGATCGATAGGATCGTAAAAGAGATTCAAAGTAGAAAGTAAAGGAATAAACAAGTTAGACACTAGATTAATTTTGAATACAAAGCCTAAGCCCTGAGAACGCGCTTAGGCTTTTCTCTATTTAAGCACTTGAAATTTTAAAAAAAGAGAAGTTGAAAATTCAGTGGATATGAGTCGATGGGATCGCATCAGAGTAATCTAAGTCAAATTTGATTAATAGGATTGTACAGTGGGTAAAGAGGATAATGTAGGTGGAAAAAATATCTAATATGATAAAAGGAGAGATGAACTTGGAAAATTTAATGTTTTGTTATCAATGCGAACAGACCATGGGCGGAAAAGCCTGTACTAAGAATGGTGTCTGTGGAAAAACACCGGAAATAGCAAATTTACAAGATTTACTGATATATCAATTGAAAGGGATCGCCTGTTATGCAAAGCCTTTGATGGAAATGGAACAATCATTAGATGAGGAAATCATAAAATTTGTAGAAGATTCACTTTTTACAACCCTAACAAATGTGAATTTTGACCTTGAGACCCATATGAAGCTATTAAAGGAGTCACAAAAAATAAAGGAAACATTAAGAGAACAAGCACCTAAAGGACAGTATCCTGATGCTGCTACATATAATCTTAGTATTACTAAGGAAGAGATGTTAAAGGATGCTGTCGTCGCAGGTATTATGTATGACAAAGACCTTGATGAAAATATCCGTTCCTTGAGATCGACAATACTATTTGGTTTAAAAGGGGTAAGTGCCTATGGTCATCAAGCAAGGTTTATTAACTATCAAAGTGATAAAGTAAATGAATTTTACTTTTTAGGACTAGAAGCCACCACAAATGATCAGTTAACTGTAGAAGACTTGATCGGATTCACAATGAAAACAGGAGAGATGAGTGTAGAAGCAATGAGGGTATTGGATGAAGCCAACACCACAACCTATACAAATCCAGCTCCTCAAAAAGTAAATGTGAATACCAAAAAAGGGCCTTTTATCATTATATCTGGCCATGATCTAAGGGATTTAGAAATGCTGCTTCAACAGACAGAGGGAAAAGGTGTGAACATTTATACCCATGGAGAAATGATCCCAGCCCATGGATATCCATCTTTGAACAAATATAAGCATTTAGTAGGAAACTTTGGCTCTGCTTGGCAAAATCAACAGAAGGAGTTTGATGGTGTACCAGGATGTATACTCATGACCACCAACTGTTTGATGAGACCAAGGGCAAGCTACAAGGATAGATTATTCACCACTAATGTTGTGGGCTTTGATGGCGTTAAGAAAATTGACGTAAAAGAAGATGGAACCAAGGACTTTAGTGAAATTATCAACAAAGCATTAGAACTAGGCGGTTTTGAAGAAGACCAAGAAGTAAAAGAAATTTTAGTGGGTTTTGGACATCATGCAACATTATCCCATGCAGGAACCATTGTCAATGCAGTCAAAGAAGGAGCAATCAAACATTTCTTCTTGATAGGTGGCTGTGATGGTGCAAAACCAGGAAGAAACTATTATACAGAATTTGCAGAAAAAGTGCCTAAGGATTGTGTGATTCTGACATTAGCCTGTGGTAAGTATCGATTTAATAAGCTGGATTTTGGAACGGTAGCAGGCTTACCGAGACTATTAGATGTTGGTCAATGTAATGATGCCTATTCAGCAGTTCAAATTGCCGCAGCCCTAGCTGATGCCTTTGAAACAGACATAAATTCACTACCACTTACCATTGTGCTTTCATGGTATGAACAAAAGGCAGTTGCGGATTTACTGGCATTATTATCTCTAGGAATAAAAGGAATGTACTTAGGACCAAGCCTACCAGCCTTTATATCTCCTAATGTGCTACAATATTTAGTAGACAACTTTGATATTAAACCAATAAGCAATGTAGATGAAGATTTAAGCAATGCACTTGGAGATGTAGAATACGCATAATTAATTCTTTGGACAAATGAAAACGCTTTCAATATCCACAATATGAATTATTAATGAAGAAAAGATGAACCTCCCTTATTTGTAGGGGGTTCATTTTTATGCTAAAGAAATCATGTTTACTTATTATTAGGTGAGGGTAAATTATAAATAGGATTAGTCGTGATTTGCAGTACAAAGAATGTGTCCTAACTACAAGCATAGCGTTGGACGGTTGAATAAATAATAAAAAAAGAAGGGAGCAATCGATATGAAAATTTTAGTTTGTACTGATGGGTCGCAAGAAAGTGTAAAAGCTGTAGAAGAGGCATCTAAAATCGCTGATGGTTGTCAAGTTGATGAGGTCTCTATCATTCACGTTTATGATAAGAATTTCGCTGGACCCTATTGGAGTGAATTTCAGAATGTTACCCAGGAGGATTTAGATAGATTCAATAAGGAAGTTGAGCAGTCCAAAGAAAAAGCCAAAAATACTTTGTTGGAAGCTGAAAAAATCTTCCAAGCAAAGAACATAAAGGTGAATACCATTCTAAAGAAAGGGAATCCTGCTGAAACCATCGTTGAGGTCGCTACAGAGGAAGGATTTGATATGGTTGTCCTAGGCAGAAGAGGGTTGAGTGGCTTGAAAAAAGTATTCCTAGGTAGTGTAAGTAATGCTGTATTACAGGAAATTGATACTACGGTGCTTATCGTGAAATAGTGAGTCCAAATGCAGATGAAGATTTAGAGAATCCACTTAAGCAAGTGAATAAGCATAAAATTATTATGATAAGCTGCACATCGATATAATTGTTGTGTGGCTATTTTTATGTAATAAAAAAAAACTAAGAAAATATAACCAAAAATGACATGAAATGACTTTATAGGTTTTGTATACTATATGAAGGGTATAAAATTAAAATAGAATAAAATTTTGGAGGGTGTCCTATGAACAAAAGTATTATAAATTATGGTTTTAATACCGATGATTTATTTGGCTTACTTCCCTTTTCTTTATTGATAATTAAAGATGGTATAATTGTTGATTGTAACAAAGTCGCATTAGAGATTTTTGAATATGATTGTAAAGAAGCAATCATTGGACTAAAACCCTATGAACTCTCTCCTGAAAAACAATTAGATGGAAGCGTATCAAAAATTGTAGAAGAGGAGATTGTTGGATCTATTCTGAAATCTAAAAAACAACACTCCTTTCAATGGACTCATAAAAGAAAAAATGGAGCCCTTTTTTTGGCTGACATTAGGATTTTTAATAAGAATGGACTTTTGTATGCATTGATAGTTGACATTAGTGAAATAGAGGAGTTAAAAAGGAAGCTGATCGGGAAAGATCAAATCTATCGTTTACTGTTTGAAAATCACAATGGTACCCTACTCTTAATAGATCCTGACACTGGAAAAATACTAGAAGTCAATCAATCTGCTATCAAATATTATGGTTATACAAAAGAAGAACTTTTAAGGATGCGGATTCAAGACATCAATGTGTCAAATAAGAAAGAGACTACAGTAGAAATAGAAGATGATAAAGGAGAAGAACGTAATCGCTTCCAATTTACACACCGTTTGGTGAATGATGAAGAACGAGAAGTAGAGGTATACAGTTTTCCTATTGAAACAGAATATGGTAATGTATTATTTACTACTATCTATGATCGTGCAGACAATATAAAGCAGAAACTGATGTTTGATACATTGTTTCTTGATTTTCCCTATGGGGTTGTTGTTTTAGATGAAAATAAAAAAGTTCGGAATGTAAATAGTCAGTATGCTACTCTTTTTCAGTATAGGACAGAGGAGATAAAAGGAGAAACAATCAGTGGATTTATTTCCCCCAGTCAAATGGACAATCAGGTAGAGGCCAATATAGAGAGGGTCTATAAGGGACAAGTTATTAGATGTGAAGGCAAGAGAAGAAGAAAAGATGGAAAATTAATTGATGTTGAGATTTTCTGTTATCCGATTATTAATCATCAGGTGATCATAGGTGCCTATCTCATTTATATCGATATCTCTAAGAACAAGGATTATGAGAAGGAATTGAGGTTATTTGGAAAAATATTAGAAAACAATACTGAGGGTGTTATCATCACAAATGAACAGGGCATCATAGAGTGGGTCAATTGTGCTTTTAGTGAAATAACAGGGTATTCATTTGCAGAAATAAAGGGACACAATTATAATGTTTTTCATTCAGGTATTCACAGTGATATTTTTTATGAAGATATGTGGAAGCAAATAAAAGACAAAGGTAGCTGGAGTGGAGAAATATGGAGTAAAAACAAACAGGGTCATATTTTTCCTGGGTGGCTGACCATTAACAGTATTAGCAATGATGAAAATCACACAACACATTATGTCAGTATTTTCAAAGATCTTTCGGATAAGAAGAGAATTGATAATCGAATGAGTGAATTACAGGAAAAGGACACATTAACTGGATTATATAATCGTAACTATTTTTTGCAAAAAACAGATGAATATGTTGAAAAATACAAAGATAGCGGTGGGAAATTCTCCGTGGTATATATAGACGTAAAAGGATTTAAAGAAATTAATGATTCCCTTGGACATTTTTTGGGAGATCGGTTACTTATTGAAATTTCAAAAAGGCTGTTACATCTAATGGACGAAAGCTACATATTGTCTAGGTTTTGTGGTGATGAGTTTGTGATTCTTTGTAAGCCATCAATTTTAGAAAAAGAAGTCATCCAATTTTCAAAAAACATATTTAAAGATATTAAAAGGTCCTTTAACATAAAGAATACTCTACTACATGTGAGTGTTAACATGGGAATCAGTAGGTTTCCAGAGGATGGAACAGATGCAGAGACATTAATTCGTTGTGCGGATATTGCTATGTACAAGGCAAAGGAAAAGCTATTAGATGAGCCATGTCTTTATGAACATGAAATGGCACAAAAAATTGAAGAAAAATTCCTTTTAGCCAATCATCTAGTGGAGGCAATTGTAAATAATGAATTAACCATACATTTTCAGCCAATATTTGAGATCGATAATCAAAGTGTGGTGGTGGGAGCAGAGGCCTTATTACGATGGGAAAATCCTGTTTTAGGAATGGTGTCACCCATGAAATTCATTCCAATTGCAGAACAAACAGGTCAAATTATTCTCGTAGGGAAATGGGTTTTAGAACAGGTCTGCAGGCAAATTAAACAATGGAAAGAAAAGGGTTTACGTATTGTGCCTATATCAGTTAATATCTCAGCAAGACAGCTTGAACAAGCAGGATTTACTCAAATGCTAATTGACATAATGAAAAAGCATAACATAGAATCTAGCTTGATAGAATTAGAAATAACAGAGAGCATTTCTTTAGGGGAATTTCCTGTCATTATTAAAAATCTAAAACAAATAACACAATACGGAGTCAAGATATCTATGGATGATTTTGGGACTGGATACTCTTCACTAGGCCAGTTAGGTCTTCTTCAACTAGATAAATTAAAGATAGATAAGATTTTTATCGATGAGATTACGAAGGGGCATAAAAAGCGAAATTTAGTGGAAGCAATTATTGCTATGGCCAACAGCTTAGATTTAGTAGTAGTGGCAGAGGGAATCGAAACGGTTGAGCAACTATTATATTTGCAAGAAATGGGCTGTCAATTAGGACAAGGTTATTTATTTAGTAAACCTGTAGATTCAAGCTCATTTGAGCGCTTTTTATCGGCAAATAGTTAAAAACTGTCAAGAGATTATTTTGACAGTTTTTTCAGTTTTTGGAATGTATATGTAGATTTTATTTGATAAATATGGTAATATGTATAAAAATGCATGGAAGTGAAACAATTAAATAAAAGGGCAAACTTATCGAAAGATAAGGGCGCAAAGCCAAGGGTCTTCATCAATTGATTGATATGACAGCCGGTTGCAGAGTATAATTGAAGCCTTTATTATCAGAACATTCTGTTGATAGGGGTTCGTTTTTTTAAAAGAACTGGGGGGATACACATGAAGAGTATTAAAACAAAACTAGTTATCTTTTTCTCTATTTTGCTATTGGTTTCATCTCTAGCTATTGGAATTTTTTCGATTAGATATGCCAGCGATTCTATTGAAACCGAAGCAGAACAAGCTCTTGCATTAGCAGCTTACAATGGCGCTAGCTTAACGGAAAGTAGAATCGAGACGCAGATGAGAACATTAGAAGTACTGGTAGAGATACCAGATTTCCAAAGTATGGATTGGGAAGTACAACATCCTATGCTGCAAAGACAATTAAGCAGAACCAGTTTTTTAGCATTGGCAATTGTTTATCCTGATGGAAATGCTTACTATAATGATGGAACCGTAGAAGTGTTAGGGGAACATGAGTATATTAAAAAAGCCTTTAATGGAGAATCCAATGTATCAGACATAATTGTGAACAATGTAACTAAAGAAATTGTTATGATGTATGCTACGCCAATAGAAAATGCTGGCCAAGTGGTTGGTGTAATGATAGGAATAAGAAATGGGAATGCCTTAAGCGGCATTACAAATTCAATGGAATATGGTGAAAATGGATATGCTTATATGATTAACAGCAATGGAACCACGGTGGCCCATCCAGATCTAGAAAGGGTATTAAATGAGTATAACCCAATAGAAGAAGTAGATCAGGACCAAACAATAGAACCAGAAGCAAACTTATTTGAACAAATAATTGATGAAAAGCAAGGGTTAAGTCACTATACTTTTAATGGAGAGGAACTCTATGCAGCCTATTCGCCAATAGCGGGGACAGATTGGATAATGGTAATGACAGCTAATGAAAATGAGGTGTTGCAGACAATACCAGCAATGATAAGAAATATTATGATTATGATAGCCATTATTTTACTTATTAGTATTACGACTACATATTTGTTAGGGAACTCAATCGCAAAGCCAATTATAAAAATTAAAGAAAAAGCTGAGAGATTAGCAAAATTAGATATTACTGAAAATGTAGATGAAAAATTATTAAATAGTAAAGACGAAATAGGGATTTTATCCACTGCGCTTCAAAATGTTATCAATAATCTAAGAAGTATTATGAAAGCCATTGATGAATCTGCAAACCAAGTGGCAGCCTCTTCAGAGGAATTGACAGCCACGTCACAACAATCAGCAAACGCTGCGGAGGAAGTCGCAAAAACCATAGAAGAAATTGCTAGGGGCGCCGCAGATCAAGCAATGAATACAGAAGAAGGCTCCTCAAAGGCATCTTTACTTGGAGAAACTATTGAAGCAGACCAAGTATATTTGAAAAATTTAAACACCGCATCCCAGAAAGTCAGTGAAGCGGTCTCTGAAGGACTCAAAGAAATTGAAAATTTGGCTAAGATTTCTGAGACAAGTAATCGAGAGACAAAGAAGGTTCATGAAGGGATTATTAAGACCAACGAAAGTGCCCATGAAATCGGAGAAGCCAGCAATGTGATTGCCTCCATAGCAGATCAAACCAATCTATTGGCATTAAATGCAGCAATTGAAGCAGCAAGAGCAGGAGATGCAGGTCGAGGATTTGCAGTTGTGGCAGAGGAAATTAGAAAGCTAGCAGAGCAATCCACTGCCTCTACACAAACCATTGATGTTGTGGTTCAAGAGTTACAAAATAATTCAAAGGCTGCTGTTGATATTATGGAAAATGTTGCAAGCATATTGAAGGAACAAGGGGAAAGTGTTAGGTTAAGCAAAGATAAATATATAAGCATTTCAGAAGCAATGAAAGAGGCAGAAAAGGCCGTAGCAGAGTTGAATGTTTCTGGTGAAGAGATGGAAAAGATGAAAGATCAAATTCTTGATACATTACAAAATCTTTCTGCCATTGCGGAAGAAAATTCTGCATCCACTGAAGAGGTTTCAGCCTCGATGGAAGAACAGAGCGCTTCGATAGAAGAAATTTCAAGTGCAAGTGAAGGTTTATCTGATCTAGCACAAAATCTACAATCTATTATTATGAAATTCAAAGTATAAAACGCAATTAATCAACACATTAAAGCCGCGCTGTCTTGAAAGACTGCGCGGCTTTTGATTGTTTCTAAAGACTCTACTTTGGGATTTCTATCCGATGTTCATCATATCGTGCAAACCTACCTACATCTTTAGGACTCACAGGGTCTCTTTGATCCCAAGGCCATCCACCAAATCCAGTGGCATGGTAATCCTTATAGGCCTGATCAATTTCCTCTTTTGTATTCATGACAAAGGGACCATAATTAACAACTGGCTCATTGATGGGTTCACCCTCTAATAAGAGTAAATAACTCTTGTGGTTACCATTAGTTACTTTGATCTCTTCATCTCCAACTAACTTGATAATGCTATGCTCTTTGATAGGCACATCATCAAGGGTAATAGAGTCTCCTTGATAAAAGTATAAGTTTCTATTTAAAGTAGAAGAGATGTTAGGTAGTGTAAAACTTGATCCTGGTTCCATTTGAATCGTCCAAATACCAACATGATTGTCTCTGTTATTGGCCCATGAATCAGGATTGGGATCTAAACTTTTTATCCCCTTATAGGACCCTGCAATTAGATTGATTGTAGCCGTATTTCCGGCTTCATCCTTTTCTTCTATTACTTTCATATCTTCAGCCCATAGCATTTTATAACTTGGTTTCACAAACTTATCCTTACTGGGGAGGTTCAACCAAATTTGAAATAACTCCATGGTATTTTCTTGATCATCATGGATCAGAGGAAACATTTCAGCATGTTGCATGCCACTTCCTGCCGTCATCCATTGGACATCCCCGGCGCCATAGCGACCAGAAGCACCATCTGAATCCGAGTGATCCACATAGCCCTGGAGGACTACGGTCACTGTCTCAAAGCCTCTGTGGGGGTGGGAAGGGAATCCAGGAACGCCTTTGCCATAATACATCTTAAAGTCGCTACTAAAGTCAAAGTCTTCTCCAGAGTGTTTGCCCACTAGCTGTGCCTCGGGTACCTCCATATGACCATTGCTCTTCGGATAATAATCAACATGATGCATTCTTGCTAAAAAAGGATCACCTACATCATCACGAAATTCAAAAGGTTTAATATCAATAATTTTTTTACTCAACTCATCACCCCAATTTTTTAATAATCAGATCATAGAGCAGCATGACTGATTTAAGTAATTAAATAATGTATCTACATAGATTATACCTCATCATGAATTATTTAAACTTATTTTGCAAAGCTAGTTCCATTGAAAAGTTGTTGGAAAGGGGTTAACTAGGGTCATGTGGGATATTATGAATAATATAGTGTAATATTTTTAAAATTTGTGATATAATTTATTTGATAATAGAGAAAGTGGTGAAAATGAGTATGAAAGCACTAGTTAACTGTACATTAGACAAATTATCCCATACTACAACGATAGCAGGATTCAATATTTTAGACCAAGGGATAAGTCTGTCTAAATTTAATAGTACGTTAACTATGGAAAGTAAGCATTTTACCGCTAACTAAATTACATTGATAAAATCAATTATTAGCCTAGGTAAAGATTACTTACCTGGGCTTTTTTGCATATAAATATATAAAATAAGGAAAATGACTATGATTGGTAGCGGATAGCGCCAATATGTAGATAAATATCCTTTGTAAGATAAAGCCTAGGTAAAACTTTCTTACCTAGGCTTATTTTTCAAAGGAGAGATAAAAATGATAGAAGTATCTTTAAATGGTGTGGGAAAATATTATGGAGCTAATCAGGTATTAAAGAATATTGAATTTCAAATATTGAAGGGCGAAAGAGTCGGAATGGTTGGCAGAAATGGAACGGGTAAAACAACTATATTTAAAATCATATCAGGTGTAGAAAAATGTGATGGTGGCGTTTTTTCCATTAGAAAGGGCGCTCAAATTGGATGGTTAGAACAAACACCTGAATATCTTCTGGAGTTCAAGGTGATTGACGTGTTAAACATGGCCTTTCATAAAGAACTGAGTATTCAGCAGTCTATAAGGGAACTTGAAGAAAAAATGTGTTTTGCTAAGGGAAAAGATCTGGAGTTGATCATGGGAAAATATGCTGAACTCCAGGAAGCATTTGAAAGTCAAGGTGGATACAATATAGAGGAAAAGCGTAGTAAGATATGCGAGGGTTTGGGAATCGGTGAAAAGTTTAAAAATATGCAATTTAATGATTTAAGTGGTGGAGAGAAAACCTCGGTGCTTTTAGGAAAGATCCTACTGGAGGAACCAGATATACTACTTTTAGATGAGCCTACAAATCATCTTGACATAGAGTCAATTGAATGGTTAGAGGCATTCTTAGTAGCGTATAAAGGAACGGTTATCATCATATCCCATGATAGGTACTTTCTAGACCGAGTTGTCAATAAAATAGTCGAGATTGAAGTTGGTAGGGCATCTACCTATTTAGGTAATTACTCCTTGTATATGGAAGAAAAAGAAAGGTTATACCTTGAAGAATTAAAGAGGTACGAAAATCAACAGAAGAAAATTAAGTCTATGGAAGAATCAATTAAAAAATTAAAAGATTGGGCAAATAGAGGAGATAGTGAAAAGCTTTTTAGAAGAGCCTTTAGCATGGAAAAAAGGCTAGATAAGATGGAGAAAGTGGATAGACCTACAACGGATCATGACAAAATGAAACTAGCCCTGTCATCCCAGGAAAGATCTGGCCAAGACGTTGTATGGGTAGAAGGTTTATATAAAGCCCTAGAAGAAAAGATTTTATTTAATGATCTGAGCTTTTATCTCAGAATCGGAGAAAAAGTAGCCATAATAGGAAAAAATGGCAGCGGTAAATCGACTTTTATCAAAACACTATTAGGTGAAGTCTCTTCAGATACTGGAGATGTTAAAATTGGGGCCAATGTAAAAATAGGTTACCTGCAACAGGAGGTCTATTTTAATAGCGAAGAGCATACTGTTTTAGAAGCTTTTAGAGAAAGCTATGTATGCACTGAAGGAGAGGCAAGGGGAATACTAGCCAGGTTTTTATTTTATAGTGACGATGTTTTCAAGAAAGTGAGCAACTTGTCCGGTGGAGAACGGAGTAGACTTCGTCTTTGTCAGCTTATGTATGAAGATGTTAATACCTTGATAATGGATGAGCCAACAAATCATTTGGATATTATGGGACGGGAGATGTTGGAAGAAGCTTTACTAGGGTTCAAAGGAACAATTATGTTTATTTCTCATGATAGATATTTTATTAATAGACTGGCAACAAGAGTAGTTGAGCTTTGCAACAAAGACTTGGTCAGCTACTTAGGGAACTATGATTATTATACAGAGAAAAAACGAACTGAAAAGCCATTAGTTGAGTCTAGAGTCCTAAGGGACACCACACATACAAAATCAACGAAGAGCCCAAAGGGGGATTTAAACAACACGTCCACAAAACTAAATAGCAAAAAGCTTAAAGAAATTGAGGAAGAAATAAATAAAATTGAGGCATTAGTCTCTGCTAAAGAAGAAGAAATCAATGCAAATGCCACAGATTTTAATCGATTAAAGGATCTATATCTTGAAAAAACCACCCTTGAAACCAGCCTTAATAAACTTCTTGATGAGTGGATTGGATTAAAGTAACACCTTCACAAAGGGAAACGTCATTCCAGGTCTATTCACAGCCGGTGAAATGGCAAACAGGCCATTCTACGGTAGAGTATACATGAGTGGTTCAGCGCTACAAATTTGCTGCTACCACTGGTAGAATTGCTGCACAATCAGCCACAAAATAGCTTATGAATCCCCCTTTGAAAGCATAGATTTAATAAACCAAATGAATTAATAAGAAATCTTTCCTACGTAAATCGGAGGAAGGATTTTTTTTATTTATAAATTAAAAGGAATTTAAGGGAAATAATTGAAATTAAAATAGATGAATACAAGTGATTCATTCTTATGAAGCTTCATTAATTAATATGATCCTACTTATAAGTGACCTGTTTGAAGGAGGAGAGAAAATCAAATGATGAATATTTCAATACATAGACCAACTGCAATAGACTATGAAGAACTTACTGAATTATTTAGAGTAGTCATTACCGATACCATGGAAAAAGAAGGTCTTGGAGGCTATGATGAACAGATAAATAGTGAAGTGAAAGAGAAAAAGAAATTTCTAGAAGAGGATGTGGAATCAAATGGAGAAGAGCGATTTTTCCTTGTGGCACGATATCGAGAGAAGATTGTTGGAACCGTAGCCTATGGTCCCTGTGGTGAGGCAATCAAAAACTGTTCTAAAGGTAAGTATAATCATATGGGAGAAATCGGCACAGTTTTTATATTACCACAATATCAGGATAAAGGAATTGGTTCCCTACTATTAAATTCAATGTACTTAGCGCTAATGGGTATGAATGTAGAAGAATTTTGTCTTGACAGTGGCTATACCAAAGCCAAACAAATTTGGTGCAAGAAGTTAGGAGAACCAAATATCATCAAGAAGAACTACTGGGGAGAAGGGTATGATCATTTCATTTGGCATCGGAAGCTAAAAGAGATAACCATTACCTTCGATAGTCCCTCTACACATAGATCTCAATAGCCATTTCCATGAAATTAAGAGATTTTTAAATTTTATTGCTGAAGTATCTAATTTAGAGGGGGAGACATATGGAAAATAAACAATGGAAAGTTGGAATCTTGATTTTTGACGATGTAGAAGTTTTAGATTTTGCGGGGCCTTTTGAGGTTTTTTCTGTAACAACCATAGCAAATCAAATGAATCCTTTTCATGTTAGCACTATATCAGAGAAAGGAAATATGATTACTGCAAGAAATGGTTTAAGAGTTCAGCCAGATTATAGTTTTGAAGATATGCCTCAATTAGATATTTTAATTATTCCCGGTGGATTAGGCGCTAGAGAGCGAGAAATACATAATGATACTTTGATAAGATGGATATCAAACCAAATTGAGAAAGTTGAACTTATGACATCTGTATGTACCGGGGCTTTATTATTAGCTAAAGCAGGTTTACTTAGAGGTAAAAAAGCAACTACTCATTGGGCTAGTCTTGAAAGATTACAAAGGGAATTTCCTGAAATTTATGTGCAACATGGTGTAAAGTTTGTTGATGAAGGAAATATTGTTACCTCAGGAGGTATTTCTGCAGGAATTAACATGTCGTTTCATATAGTCAAGAGATTGTTAGGTTCTGAGATTGCAAGACAAACTGCTAAAAGAATGGAGTATGACATAACGATATAGGTTTAGGTACCCATGTAGAAAGTCGATGGATTGATGGTGTGAAGTTTCTTTACAATTATGATGAAAATAATAAATTTGAACATGTTGGAGAATTACTGGGAGTAATATACCTATCATATGAAAATTATCGAAATTTCGATGCAAGCAATTGATTCTCAACATGATTTGAAAGGGGTGCTGCTTAATGGAGTGTCCATATTGCAATAAACAAATGAGATTAAGAAATACCGAAACAGATAATTTGTTGAGCTGGACCCCTGAGGGAGAAAGCAGAAGTAGTATATCAAGATGGGCAATGAGTCCCAATTGGGTTTTAGAGGTATATAACTCAAATCAAGCTTTTCTTTTATCTTATATGGATAGAAAAGAAGTAAGTATCCAATGGTTAAGAAAAGAGCAAGAAGAAATGAAAGGTACCAATTTTAAAACTTTAGTAGTGAAAGAAAATCGCAATGATGCTATAATGCGGAGGAGAAAAATATGGAGAAAGATAAGATGATAAAAGTTAGAAGGGCTGATGCAAAGGATGCCAAGGAGTATTTAATGTTTTTACATAAGTTAGATTCTGAAACAAGCTTTATGTTATATGAACCAGGGGAAAGAGACACAAATGAAGAAGATTTAAAAAGAAAAATTCATGAAACCAATGAAAATTCTTTGCTACTGGTAGCTGAAAGCCGGGAAAAAATAGTTGGCTTTCTATCAGCTGACAGGGAACATGTAAACAGGATTAAACATAGTGCCTATATCGTCATTGGTGTTAGGCAAAGCTTCAGGGGAAAAGGAGTTGGAAAAAGGCTATTTGAAGAATTAGACAAATGGGCAATGGAAAATGGAATTATTCGGCTTGAATTAACCGTTATGATCAATAATGAAAATGGCATTACACTTTATAGAAAAATGGGATTTAGGGTAGAGGGTATTAAAGAAAAATCTTGTTTAGTTAAGGGGGAACTGGTAGACGAATATTATATGGCAAAAATATTAAGATAAAGGGTCATAAATGAAAGAAAAGCACGTAATAAAGATATTATCCAAAGTAATAAGCTGTACTAAATAGTCTTCCTATCAAAAACATTTGGTTATTAGAGTGGACCACTCTATCTATAGACAAGTTATTTAGTAAGAATCCAATTTCATTAGGCTGAACCCTTGATGATGTTCTTGAATAAAACCACACAGGGTACCCCAATTATAGTAGAAAATGAAAATCTTGTCTTTGATTTCTCTGGTTCCAGTGAATTTAGCTATAGCATTGAAGGCAGGGTGACTGCAACCTATGAAATGCATAACCCAACAAATGACCTCCAATCTGTACAAATGGCATTTCCCTTTGTAGGAAGGTTAGATAGTCTTTTACCAGAGGATATCGTCATAACTGTTGATGATAGCATGGTGCCCTACGAAATATATATCAGGGATGTCGTTGAAAGTCAAGGATATGTCCAGCAAGAGGACCGAGAAATAAATTTTGATTTTCAAAGGATTGTGAGTACCATCACAAAGGAGACTTATAAAGGCGAAAACTTTTAAATAAATCCGAATCATGATGATTGTGGACGTTAAGGAAAAATCACCCAACAGGGAGGTCACTGAAAAAGTCATATAATTATGATTTTTTTCAGTGGCCTTGCATTTTCATGATTTTTATTTTAAAGAAGGGAACATGAGACATCATAGCGAATACGAAACAAAGTGAATATAATTGTCAATCCTAAGATTAAGTGGAGTGTGAAGTGAAATGTATAAAATATTAATTATAGAGGACGATGATACCATCTCTTCAATCATTAAAGATAATTTAGAAAAATGGGGGTATCAAACTATAAAGGTTTTAGACTTTAGTAATATTCTTGCAAATTATACCTCCTTTGAACCTCATCTCGTGTTAATGGATATTAATCTACCCTATTATGATGGTTTTTATTGGTGTGCAAAGATTAGAGAACTGTCTAATATCCCTATCGTGTTTATTTCTTCTCGGGATACCGATGGAGATAAAATACGAGCCATAGCACAGGGAGGAGATGATTATATCGAAAAGCCCTTTTCCATGGACTTACTCATTGCAAAAATACAGGCAACACTACGACGGTCATATTCATACAGTGACCAAACCCTAAATGTACTGCAGTACCGTGATCTAATTTTAAATGTAGAGCGGCTGGAAGTATTTTGTGGTAAAAGGGAAATCGAGCTGACTCCCAATGAATGCAAGATAGTAACTTTGTTGATTAGAAACCATGGTAATATTGTTACCCGGACACGTCTGATGAAGGCTTTATGGGATGATGAAAGCTTTGTGGATGATAATACCCTCACGGTCAATATCAATCGCTTGCGTAGAAAATTAGAAGAAATTGGACTTGAAGGATATGTAAAGACCATTAAAGGGGAAGGATATCGATTAATATGAATTTTATAGAATATGTAAAAGAAAGATGGATCACCTATTTATATATCATGCTAGCCTTCACATTCTCTCTAGTAGTTTACTTATTAGACAAAAGTTTTAATATTAGTCAGTCAAATGCCAATTATATCATGACGGGATGGGGTTTGCTATTTATGACCTTTGTAGCACTCGATTATGGGATTTTTAATTCTCGGGTAAAAAGGTTTATGCGGTATTGTGATTTAAAGGCTTCTTTTGAGGAGTTGGATGACTTTGCATATCCTACAGATAAGATATATGCAGCACTTGTACATAACTTAGTAGTGGAGTATGAACAGTACAAGGCGGATATAGATACGAAAGCAACAGAGGAACTGGAATTTATTACAAAGTGGATCCATGATGTGAAGGTACCCATCTCTGCTGCTAGATTGACATTAGAAAATCATGAGCATGATCTCTCTAGAGACTTGTATCAAAGTATTGATACAGAAATGTTTGCCATAGAAGAGTCAGTACAGCGGGTTTTTTATGAACTGAAAAGCAATCGATTTTATGATGACTATAAAATTCAAAAGGTGAGTACTAAAAGACTCATTGCCCATGCCCTCAAGGGATATTCAAACTTTTTTAGCTATAATAAGATCCAAATTTCCATTGAAGGAGAGATGTATCAAGTTTTGACAGATGAAAAATGGAGCGGATATATCTTATCTCAAATCATATCTAATGCTGTGAAATATACGCCATATGGTGGGCACATCATCATCAATGCAAGAAAGAATGATAATGAAATTACCTTATCGATAAAAAATAGTGGCAAGGGTATTTTAGGGAAGGATATAGGGCAAGTATTCAATAAGGGATATACATCATCAGAAAATAGAAGTGGAATGAAGGCCACGGGCTATGGATTATATTTATCAAAAAAACTGAGCAATATGCTAGGACATCGGTTAACGGCGGAATCTCAATATGGTGAATATGCCATCTTTAACTTAACATTTATCGAAAATGAAACCATACATCATGTGACGAAAATGTAAGATACACATTCAAATTGTAAGCTAATTCAATTCATCAATTCTCCATGCTAAGATATAATAATCTCATAATAAAGAACATGGAGGTTGAAAAAATGCAAATAATAAAGGCAGAAAATATCAGCAAAACATATGGAAGTAAGAAAAATGCTAAGCAATATAGGGCTCTAAAGAGCATAAGCTTTGAAGTAAATGAAGGGGAATTTATTGGTGTCATGGGGGCATCTGGGTCTGGAAAAACAACACTGCTTAACATACTAGGTAGTATTGATAAACCAACAAGCGGTAAATTTATAATGGATGGTCATGACATTGCAACACTTAATAAAAATCAGCTTGCTAAGCACAGAATGGAAAATATTGGTTTTATCTTTCAAGACTATAATTTGCTTGAAACCATGACACTTAAAGAAAATATTATTTTACCATTAGCATTGAGGGGGATCAAGGCAAATGTCATGGAGGAGAAGCTTTTTAACTTTGCCAGAGATTTAGGAATTATGGAAGTGCTAGATAAATATCCTTATGAAGTTTCTGGAGGAGAGCAGCAACGGGCTGCAGCATGTCGTGCCCTGATTACAAATCCAAAGATGATTCTTGCGGATGAACCCACAGGTAATCTTGACTCAAAATCAGGAAAAGAGCTGCTCAACCTTTTAACATTTATAAACAAAGAATATAAAGCCACGATTCTATTGGTAACCCATGATGTCTTTGCCGCAAGCTATTGTCAGAAAATCATGTTTATCCGCGATGGAGAGATACACAATGAATTGTATGCAGGAGATAATAAAAAACAATTTTTTGATGCCATTATTGATGTGATGAGTGTTATTGGAGGTGAGGAAAAGTGAATTTGACCTCATTAGCCATTCGAAACATAAAGAGGAATTTAAAAAAATATATGATGTATTTTTTTTCCCTAACATTTAGTGTATTTACGGCATATTCATTTCTTGCTTTGATTCAGAATCAACAAGTTATGACGGCTTTTACCTATGATATTAGATATCGGTCAATGCTGTCAACTTTTGGTGTCATCATCATGGTATTTGTAATGTTCTTTTTAATAAATTCCAATAACAGCTTTATAAAAGCAAGAAAGAAAGAGATTTCTACCTATGCCTTGTTTGGCATGAAAAATGGAAAGATAGGGAAGCTGCTTTTCGTGGAGACCATGATAGTTGGTTTTACAGCTCTTGTTATGGGAATAGGTACAGGTATATTCTTTTCAAAATTGACAGCAATGATTCTATTGAATATCTCCTTGGCTGCCTTTACTGGTGATATTAGCTTTACTGTGGATTTAAAGGCCATTTATACAACTATTGTGCTATTTATATCCATATTCTCTATAATGGGCTTAACAGGTCTGAGAGTGATTAATAAATTTGAATTAGTGGATTTATTTAAGGCTGATGAAATATCAGAGGGTAAGTCTGAAGGCTCAACCACCCTATTAATTTTATCCCTTATATTGATTGGGACGGGCTATTAT
Source organism: Alkaliphilus metalliredigens QYMF (assembly GCF_000016985.1). NCBI lineage: Bacteria > Bacillati > Bacillota > Clostridia > Peptostreptococcales > Natronincolaceae > Alkaliphilus > Alkaliphilus metalliredigens. The sequence continues at coordinate 1,520,894 of NC_009633.1, forward strand.
TTAGCTGCCAGTGGCGATCCGCAGCGGGTTGTGATGGCTGCCATCCCTATATTACTTCTTGTTATTACAGGAACTTATCTATTTTTCTGGGGCGGATTACCCAAGGTTTTAAACTTGATGAAAAGGAATAAAAATAGTTACTATCAAGGTGTTAATCTCATATCTACTTCAGCATTTTCTCATAGAATGAGATCCATTGGATCTTTGATGGCCACCATTGCAGTATTATCTGCCGTTGCCACTACTGCAATTGCAACGGGATTTACACTTTACACAAATATAGAAAAAGACACATATGATACCATTGGTTATGATATATATTTCTATGGGGGGCAAGAAATAGTGATGGAGGATATATATGCCGCCTTTGAAAAAAACGGTGTTAAAATCACAGGCGAATATACTACTGATCGATACACATCAGCTCCCGAGATGGAAAGAGTGGATGTAGGTGGTAATCAGTATATATCTAGTGAAGAAAATTACTTTAGGGTATATTCTGAATCTATTTACAACAACTTAATTTCTTTATCAAAAAGTGAATTAAAGCCTACTGATATAAACCCTGGTGAAGCAATGTATGTACATCAATATATGACCACGCCAGCTATTAATAAAGGGATTGAAAATGGGATTGTGGAACAAAAATTGACTTTCTCTAATCAAGATATACAAATAACTAAGACACTGCGTTCGGGGATCCTTGCCTTTGGGGCATTGCATACCATTATCTTAAATGACGATGATTTTGATGCACTTCTTCAAAGTGGAGACATTTCAAATCTTAATGAAAATGGAACGCCTTATGATCAGGTGACTGTATTCAATTACGAAAATCCTTTGCAATCTCATGAATTAAGTGGTGAATTAACACAAATACTGTCGGGTAAAGTAGGAAGCTTTAGAATTGCATATAATCATTACACTGAGTCTCTAGAAATTTTTGGTCTCGTATGCTTTATTGGCTTTTTTATGAGTGCTGTATTTATATTGATGACAGCAAGTCTTTTATATTTTAAGCAAGTCATGGCAGCAGAGGAAGAACGACATCAATATATAATTTTAAGAAAAATTGGTATGAATAGTGAGGTTGAGAAAACGGTCATTGCCAAGAGATTACTTCCCGTTTTTTTGATTCCCCTTGTGATGGGTATTGTCCATAGTATATTTGCCATGAAGACCGCTGACACCATTGTATTTTCCAACATAATACCTGTTGAAAATTCTTATTTAACCGTTCTTGCCTTTTCAGCTGTGATGTACGGTGCATATGCAATGGTATATGGAATATTTTACTTTATAACAAAGGAACAATATTCCAAAATCGTTAGGTAGTAGATTTCTTTAGTAAAGCAAGTATTAGTAAAAGAGGAATTCATGGTTGATTATCGAAAACCATGATGAGATAGAGAAGATGTACATTAAAATATATGTTCAAATCATAGGATACAGGTAATAAAATCACGCTGGGTCTCGGACCCCGCGTGATTTCATTGGAGCGGGTTTGAACCCACCATGTACTATATATTAATCTTCAAATGCCTCGCTGACCTTCCAAACCTTCCACACATTACCCACAAGATCTGGTCCAGGCTTCAAGGTTGTTTTTCCTGGTTTCCAGCCGGAAGGGGCAACCTCTCCACCCTTTGTTTCTCTGACTAATTGAAACGCCTTGACTTGTCTGATAGACTCTTCTACATTTCTTCCCACAGGTGGTGTCAGTACTTCATATCCTTGAACGTTGCCATCTGGATCTATTATAAATCTTCCCCTTGTCTCTACGCCACTATCCTCATCATATATGCCATACATTTTTCCGATTCTGCCATCTTGGTCGGATAGCATCGGATAAGGGATATCCTTATCAATCATTTTGGATAATTCATGATCATTCCACATTTTGTGGACGAATACAGAGTCTACACTCATGGATAAAACCTGTACATCTAAGGCTTTAAGCTCTGGATATTTTTCAGCAACTGCTGAAATTTCTGTTGCTCAGACAAAGGTGAAGTCTCCTGGATAAAAACATAATAATACCCATTTTCCTTTATAATCTTCTAAACTGACATTGACAAATTTCCCCTCATGAAAAGCTGGGGCAGTAAACAATGGTGCTGGTTTTCCTACTCTTATCATATTTTGCTCCTCCTCTTTTTTCTCAGTTTTTACTGTTTCATGTACATTTTCTTCTGGTTTTGCCATCAATTCTGGCCTTACACAACCTGCTTTGATTTCTTCAGTCAAAAATACACCTCCCATTATTTTTTCAAATAGCAATCACACTCATTATAGATATTCTTGATTAAAAAATACCCATTAAATGACTTTTAAACCCAGGTAATAGGAAGAATTTTCAAAATAGCATCGTGATTCAATAAATATAAAGAGCATATGCCTAAAATGGTTGTTGACATATGCCCAAAATGGAGTATAATTAAAACCATAAAAGGCATATGCCTATAATGATAAGGGGGATTTTTACAAATGCCAAGGCCAAAAAAATGGAGAAAAGTATGTTGTTTACCGGAAAGCAATTTATTTGGACCATTAACACCACATTATCGTGACCGTGAAATCATTATGATGACCGTTGAAGAATATGAAGCGGTTCGCTTGATTGATTTAGAAGGCATGAATCAGGAAGAATGTGCTGAAAAAATGAATGTGGCTCGAACCACAGCTCAGAGGATTTATAATGATGCTAAAAAGAAAATTGCTGATGCACTAGTTAATGGGAAAATAATTAAGATTGAAGGAGGAGATTACAAGCTTTGCAGCGATAGTGAACCCATGTATGAATGTGGAGGATGCCGAAGACATAGCTGTGGTACCTAAGAAAATCCATTGATGATTGTGATGAGATCGAAATAATAGAGGAGGAATTCTAATGAAAATAGTAATGCCAGTAGATGATAAAACAATGGAAACCAGTGTATGCCAATCCTTTGGCCGTACACCTTACTTCTTAATTTATGAGACAGAGACCAAAGAACATACTTTTATTGATAATAGTGGAGCAGCTAGTCAAGGTGGTGCAGGGATCAAAGCGGCACAGGTGATTGTAGATCAAAAGGCAGAAGTATTATTGACACCAAGATGTGGAGAAAATGCAGCAGAAGTTATTAAAGCAGCCAATATTTCTATTTATAAAACCATGAACCAATCGGTTCAAAATAATATCAACGCATACAATACGGGGACGTTACCCTTGCTAACAGAAATCCATGCAGGATTCCATAATCATGGAGGGAACTAAAATAAAAATAGCAGTGCTCAGTGGTAAAGGAGGCACTGGAAAAACACTTGTAGCGGTCAACTTGGCAGCCATAGCTAAAAACTCTGTTTACATAGATTGTGATGTGGAAGAGCCTAATGGCCACTTGTTTTTTAAGCCTGAACAGCTAAAACGGCATGATATTTCTGTGAAAATTCCAGTTGTAGATGAAAAGCTTTGCACTGGATGTCGTAGCTGTGTGGCGTTTTGCAAGTTCAATGCATTGGCTTACATCAATCATAAACTGATGGTTTTTGATGAAATTTGTCATTCTTGTGGTGGTTGCAGCTTGTTTTGTCCAGAAAAAGCTTTATCCGAAAGGGAAAAGGTAATTGGAGTGGTTCAAAATGGAAAATCTGAAGATGTCAGGGTCATTTCAGGAATTATGAATGTAGGGGAAACATCAGGTGTTCCAATAATCAAAGAGATATTGAAATATGCTAATGAATATCAAGACATTACGGTAATAGACTGCCCACCGGGGAGTGCCTGCACCGTAATGGAAAGCATAAAAGATGCTGATTATTGTATTTTAGTAGCAGAACCAACTTTGTTTGGGGTTCATAATTTGAATATGGTGCATGACTTGGTAACGCTTTTTAATAAACCATATGGGGTGGTGTTGAATAAATGTGTTCAAAGCGAAAATCCAGCTGAAACCTATTGTACTGAAAAGAATATCAACGTTTTAGGTAAAATTCTTTTTGACAATGAACTGGGGACAATTAATTCCAATGGGTTAATTGCTATTAGACAGAGCGATAAATATTTCGACGTCTTCAATCAATTGCTACACAAGGTAAGTGAGGAGGTGCAACATGAAACAGTTGTTAATCCTTAGCGGCAAAGGTGGAACAGGAAAAACCACCATGGCCACAGCATTCATCAAGCTATCCAGTGCGACAGCTTACGCTGATTGTGATGTGGATGCACCAAATCTACATTTATTGATGCATCAATCCGCAAAGGCTATAGAATCTGATTACTTTGGTATGCCAAAGGCAGAAATTAATTCTCAAATATGTGTTCAGTGTGATCTTTGTAGAGAGAATTGTCGCTTTGATGCAATCAATTTCGATGATGGCTATCATGTAGACCCATTTGTTTGTGAAGGTTGTGGTGTTTGTGAAGAACTTTGTCCTGTAGGGGCAGTATCTTTAAAGCCTGAAAAAGCAGGAGATTTAATGCTATACAAAGAAGATGTTGTCTTTTCGAGGGCCCAACTAAAAATGGGCAGTGGTACCTCTGGGATGTTGGTTACGGAAGTTAAAAAAAGCATGAAGTCTGCTGCTGAGGATGCTGAGTTCGCCATCATAGACGGCTCCCCAGGAATAGGTTGTCCAGTGATTGCGTCCCTCAGTGGTGTTGATATGGTATTAATTGTTGCAGAGCCATCCATTTCTGGAATAAGGGACATGGAACGTATTATTGAAACGGCTAGGAAGTTTCAAGCAAGAATTGCTGTTTGTACAAACAAATTTGATACCAATATAGAAATTGCTGAAAGTATAGAGGCATTTTGCAAAAAAAATAATTTGCCCTTTGTTGGGAGAGTGCCATTTGACCTAGAAGCAGTAGAAGCTATTAATAAGGGGAACAGCATTATAGACAGTGATAGTACTTCAGGTTTTGCAACAAGAGTGGTTTATAAAAGAACAATGGAATTGCTTTCTAAATAAAGTTAACGAACTTATAAACGAGGAGGAAATGAATATGAAAATTGCAGTTGCAAGTGAACAAAACAAGGTAACGGGGCATTTTGGTCATTGTGAGAACTTTAATATTTACATTGCAGAGAATAGTAAGATTGTTAAGAGTGAAACTGTAGCAAATCCAGGTCATAAACCGGGATTTTTGCCAAATTTCTTAAATGATCTTGGTGTTAACGTCATCATTTCTGGTGGGATGGGCGGTGGTGCTGTTGACATATTTAATGAAAAAGGAATTGAAGTGATTGTTGGTGCAAAGGGAGAAGCGAAAAATGCAGTGGAACTCTATTTACAAGGCCAACTGAAGTCGACAGGCTCTGTGTGTCATGAACATCAACATCATGATGATTGTAGAGATTAAGAAATCCTATGATAAGTGTTGATATACCTGGACATGGTAAAATTGAAATTAAAAATTTAGTTTTAGATTATAACGGTACCTTAGCTAAAGATGGTATTCTAATCCCTGGTGTTCCAGAATTGATAGAGGATCTTTCACATTTGGTTGATTTATATGTCATAACTGCAGACACATTTGGAAGTGTTGAATTTGAAATGAAGGGACTTCCAATAACAATTATTGGGATTGAAACAAAGGATGAAAGAGAAGCAAAGCTAGGGCTCATTCAAAAACTGAGTTCAAGGGTTACGGCTTCAATAGGAAATGGCAATAATGATGCATGGATGCTTGAGGAATCAAGAATTGGAATATGTATTATAGGAGAAGAAGGATGTTCCATGAAGGCAATGAATAGTGCAAACATAATCATAAGTGATATTAAAAATGCACTTGAACTATTCATCTATCCAAATAGACTTAAAGCAACATTGAGATTTTGATTTTGGTGATTTGGAAGGAGCATATCCTGAAAATTCAGCTCTAAGTAACTTAATACATACCAGGAACTTAGATATTGAAAGTCAAATCAAAAAAGCTGGAATTTAAATTTCAGCTTTTTTGATTCGGAGTTTAAAATTTGAGTAATGAATTCATGGAGGGTCCTATTTCTGTTTGCCAGTTCTTTAGACTGAGTATATTCACAAAAACCAATATTCTGTATGTTTATCAAAATGATTGAAGGTTATTGTTTTTTAATTAATGGATAAAAATAAAATTTAATAAATTTCGTATATTTATAGCGGGTTGGGTATATTATGAATAGATCGTTACTATGGGTAAAGAAACATAAAAGGTAGATGGAAGATGAAAAAATATCGGTAAAAATTAATGTGATAATATTCAGATATATAAAGGGAAAATGTAGAAATCATAGAAGATATATAAATAGGAAAAAAGTACTAGGAGGAATTTAAATGAGTAGTGTATTCAATGGTGAAAGGATGAAGGATGGAGTCATCAAGCTGGCTTCCTTAATTAAAAAATCTAAGGACACAGTGATCCTGACTGGAGCTGGTATGGATACGGAAAGCAATATTCCTGACTTTAGAAGTGAAAAGGGATGGTGGCGGAGTATCGATCCAAGAACCGTGGCAAACATCGATACATTTTATGAAAACTATTCATTATTTCATGAGTTCTATGACATGCGATTAAGACTTTTAGTTGGCATTCAACCTCATAAAGGACACTATATTTTATCGGATTTAGAAAAAAAGGGAATGATCAGAAGCATTGCCACACAAAATGTGGCAGGGTTACATGTAATGGCTGGAAGTCAAAATGTATATGAACTTCATGGAAACATCAGAAAAATTCGATGTAACAACTGTAATCATGAGGCGAGTTTAGAGCGTTTCTTGGCGGTAGAGACTTGTGGATCCTGTGGTGATAAAGGCCTAAGACCTAGCGTGATCCTATTTGGCGAGACCCTACCACCTAAAGCCTGGGATTCTGCCTTGCGGGATATTCAGAAGTGTGACCTTCTGATTGTAATTGGAACAAGTTTAGAAGTGTATCCTGTGAATCATCTTCCGATGCTAACAAAAGGAAAGAAAGTTTTTATCAATAATGAAGAGAGGAGTACTGACTATGCCTTTGATTTAACCATCATAGGAAAGGCAAAGGAAGTACTAGAAGCGTTGAATCATTATCTATTATTGTAGCACTTTTTATGAAAACACATCATGATCTCCAGATCAAATCGGCATAGCTTGATAATCAAAGCCTTTATTTGTGAGTCTAAAGGCTTTCTACTTATGGGATTTTCTAATAAAGGTACTCCATATAATTGATTGTTTTTTATAAATTCTAAATATTTACCCTATTTATGTTATTATGTGTTAAAATATAGAAGTGAGAAATTAGTGGAAATTTGTCGAACTAAAGCAGATCTGAATGACAACTCTTAGAAGAGTTTGAATGGCTATTAATTCCTAATGGAGGAGTAGTGGTTAAGGGAAGGCGACACAATAAACTTGATAAAGGCAAACTTATTGAAAAATAAGGACGCAAAGCTATGGATCTAAGGGGATCTTTATTCCTATGATTGCCAGGTTGCCAAAATAAAACTAGAAATCATAGAACAAGTATGATTTGTGGGGATTTGTTTATGCAGGCACCTGGGTTTTTACATAAAAAGTGGGTGTCTTTTTATGTGGTTAAATAAGAGTAAAGTAAGGAATTTTATTTAAAATAAAATATGGGGGGGTTATTAAGTGAAAAGTATTAAAACAAAATTGATTGTCTATTTTTCTGTATTAATTTTATTTGTATCTGGAAGTTTTGCCATTGTTTCTTTAACTACAGCTGGAGATGCAGTTACACAAGAAGTAGACAAAGCTCTGGGATTATTAGCAGAAGAAGGGAGCCGGATGATAAACGCTAGAATTGATACTCACTATGTATATATTGAAGGACTTTCGACTAGAGATTTGATAAGTAGTGAAGAGGCTTCTTTAGAAGAAAAATTAACTTTTCTAGAAGTAATAGTCCAACAGCGAGAAGATTATATTAGGATAGGCATTGTTGGTCAAGATGGATTTCTTCATTTTACAGATTCTTTCAGGACTGATGATACTGGGATCGACGTAAATATGAGAGACTACTTTACTGACTCCATGGCTGGTCGTAGAGGCATGATGCCTCCCACAGTTAGTATAAATCCAGCAGACAATGGATCTGTAGTCGTAGCTTTATCTGCTCCGATATATAATACCAACAATGAAGTTATAGGGGGGCTTGTGGGCATTAAAGATGCCAACTTCTTAAATGCCATTTCTGATGACATGGGTTTTGGAGACATGGGGTATGCCTTCATGATCAATGGAGAAGGTACAGTCATAGCCTATCCAGACAGAGATAGGGTAATCAATCAATGGAATCCAATTGAAGAAGTGCAGCATGCTCCCACCTTACAGTCCATGGCAGGATTATTTGAAACAATGATTGAAGAACAAACTGGTGTCAGTAGCTATCAGTTTGAAGGAAATGATCTTTATTCGGGATACGCACCTATTGAAGGTACGGATTGGATCATGGCCATTACTGCAAATGAAGAGGAAGTATTAGGTGCTATTCCAAGACTCCAAAGAAGTATTACTTTAACTGCTGTTATTATTTTAGCCATCAGTATCGCTCTTTGTTATCTAATAGGAAATTCAATTGTAAAACCAATCATTTCAACTATAAGATATTCGGAGAGAATAGCTGATTTGGATATTACAGAAGATATGCCAGAAGTATTGATGAAAAGAAAAGATGAGATTGGTTCCTTAGCAACTGCATTTCAGACTATTACGGACAACCTCAGGGTGTTTATCAGGCAAATCTCAGACACTTCTCAACAGGTAGCGGCCTCCTCTGAAGAGTTAACAGCCTCTAGTCAACAGTCAGCTACAGCAGCCGATGAAGTAGCTAGAACTATTGAGGAAATTGCTAAAGGCGCTAACGACCAAGCAAAGGATACAGAAAAGGGCGTAGAGCATATTAACGAATTAGGTGACTTAATTGAAAAAGATCAGCAATTTATCAGAAATTTAAATACTTCTGCAAATGAAGTTATTAAATTAAAGGATGACGGACTAGAAATATTAAAAGAGTTGGTGAAAAAGAGCAATACGACGAATCAATCGGCAAAGAAAGTACATGAGATTATTGTCAATACAAATGAAAGTGCAGAAAAAATAGACAGCGCTAGTCAGATGATTAAAGATATTGCAGCACAAACAAACCTATTGGCATTAAATGCAGCCATAGAAGCAGCTAGATGTAACTGGTAAAATAAAAGGGAGAGATTTTGGCAAACAAAAACGGAGAATAATTTCCAATTTACTACAATAATAATATCCCTTCTGGTAGAATTAGTTAGCTAGTGACACCAGAGGAGGAATGAAATTGAAGGAGTGGAATATGTTTGCTGAAATCCAAGGATACAAGTCCAAAGGACTGAATAAATCACAGGTAGCAAGGAGGCTGGAGATCGACTATAAAACAGTACATAAATATTGGGATATGACACCAGATGAATTTGCAAGCTTAAGACAAAGAACTGAATCTAGAGAAAGGAAGGTGGACAAATATAAGGACGAAGTCTTAGCATGGATTAGAGAACATAGGGATTTATCAAGTGCTCAAATATATGATTGGCTAGAGGAAAAATATCATGTGCTGGACTTTAAGGATAGAACTTTACGACTATATGTCAATCACTTAAGGGAAGAACATAAGCTCCCTAAAGTAGTTTCAGCAAGGCAATTTGAGGAGGTGGATGAGCTTCCTATGGGATATCAAGCACAGGTTGACCTGGGCCAAATATGGCTAGATAAACCTGACAAAACAAGAATCAAAGTATATTGCTTTGGTATGGTTTTATCCCATTCCAGACATAAATACATCTATTGGATAGACAAGCCCTTTACTACCCAGACATTCATTGAGGCCCATAATAAAGCCTTTGAATATTTTGGAGGAATGCCTAAGGAGGTTGTTTATGACCAGGACAGAGTCCTAGTGGTATCAGAAAATCATGGAGATATCATATACACAGAAGGATTTCAAAACTATATTAATTCCCTTAAGTTTAAAGTGTACCTTTGCAGGGGTTATGACCCACAGAGTAAAGGGAAAATTGAAGCCGTAGTGAAATATGCCAAGTATAATTTTGCAAAGAATAGAACATTTGTAGATATTGACTCATTTAATGATGATTCGCTGAAATGGTTAGAAAGAAGAGGTAATAAAAAAGTCCATGAAACAACAAAGAAGGTACCGGCAGAAGTGTTTGCCCTGGAAAAGGAACACTTAAAGCCAATACCCACTCTATTTGTAAACACAACTAATACAAATAGTTTAACCTATCTCGTTAGAAAAAACAATACAGTTTTTTACAAGCAAAATAGATACCAAGTCCCTACGGGAACCTATTCTCCAGGGAAAGAGGTTAAATTAATTATTAAGAAAGATACCATGGAAATTAAGAACCAAGATACAGAACAGTTAATTATTGAACATAAAATCAGTCAGGATAAAGGAAAATTAGTGAAAATAGAGCACTATGATAGGAATGAGAGTAAACACTGTACAAGTCATGAAATCTACAACAAAGTGTTAAAAAGCTTAGACCATACTGAAAAGGCTAATGAATTTGTTGATGTATTAAAAATAGAGAAGCCAAGACACTTTAAAGATCAATTTGCCCTAATAATGAATACAGTAAAAAACCAAGACAAATCAATTGTTCAAAGGGCATTAAGCTACTGTATTGAAAGGAAATTGTTTAGCGCAGGGCTCTTGAAGGATGCCATACAGTACTTAAAACTTGAAGAAAACAGACAACTAAATAAGAAGTACTTTAAAGCTGACATAACTACTCCTTCAAAATATCAGGATTTAAAGCCTCAAGTACGAGATATTAGAGAATACATGAGTGCCCTGAAGGAGGATAAAAGAAAATGGAAAAATTAGAATCAATAAAGGATCACGCTAAAAAACTCAAATTGAACTACTTAAATACCAATGCAGATTCCATCGTTGAAAATGCTGACATAAACAACATTTCATATCAGAATCTTTTACTGTCAATATTAGAAAACGAAGTCGATCTCAGAGAGAAAAAGGCCCAGGAACGCAGAGTTAAGGCTGCAGGCTTTCCGGTACTTAAGACAATAGAAGAGTTCGATCTAACCTTTCAAAGATCGATTACCCAAAGACAAATCAATAGTCTTATTGAGATGGACTGGATAGATAGAATGTATAATCTAATACTTTTAGGCCCTCCAGGGGTAGGTAAAAGCCACTTGTGTATTGCATTAGGGTACAAGGCTGTAGAGATGGGCTACAAGGTTAGCTTCACCACCATGGACAATCTGATGCACTGTTTAAAAACACAGGAGATATCAAGAAAAAGCAAAGGGAAAATCAACAATGTTTTATCTTCTAGTCTTCTGATCATCGATGAGCTAGGTTACCTCCCCATATCAAGAGAAGAAGCGAACTTGTTTTTCCAATTAATATCAGCCCTTCATGAACAAACATCGTTAATTATTACCTCCAACAAAGGGCTTGAAGATTGGACCGAGTTATTAGGGGACCCCGCTTTAACCACGGCAGTGTTAGATAGAATCACTTACAGATGTGAGCTATTTAATATGACAGGTAAGAGCTATAGATTAGAACATCGAGAATCATTGTTTTAATAGATGAAGGAGGCGATTGTGATTATGTTGTTAAGAGAGAAAGATTTAAAAAAGTATTTGTTTAGCAGAAGGATAACTATCTCTGATGGCTTAAAGCAGGAATTATTAAATGAGTATGGATCTCCTGTAGAAGATGATGAAGGTCATATTTTCGAGTATACGGAGCAAGATATTTATGAGCAAATCAGAAAAGTCATAAGAGATAAAAACTAATATTCGTTTAATAAAGTTCAGTGATTATAAGATAAATTACAAGCAGTAGTGTATGGAGAGATTTGGAAATTACTATGGAAAACTATTTGCCAAAATTTCTCCAAAAACACTTGCCAGTTACACTAGAGCAGGAGATGCAGGTAAAGGATTTGCAGTAGTAGCAGATGAAATACGAAAGTTAGCAGAACAGTCTAGTGCCTTTACAGAGGAGATTGCTACTATCATCAAAGAATTAACTGATAAAACAGGAAATGCTGTTAAGACAATGCAAGAGGTCGGTAAAATCACAAAATCTCAAACAGAAAGCGTTGAATTGACTAACGTGAAATTTAAAGGAATTGATGATGCAATAGAAGATATGAAGGGAATAATAGCAGAAATCAATGAATCAGGGCAATCAATGGAAGTTAAAAAGGATGAGATTATAAGCATTATTGAAAACCTATCCGCTATATCAGAAGAAAATGCAGCAGGAACTGAGGAAGCTGCAGCTTCAGTGGAACAACAAACTGCAGCAATGGAAGAAATCGCTAATGGCAGTGATGCATTAGCACGCTTAGCCGAGGAAATGCAAGAGAGCATCGCTAAATTTAAGTGTTAAAATACAATCAGATTTTGACGATATACAAGAAAATAATTGATATATAGTAAAAACCTCTTGGGTTCATTAAATCCCAAGGGGCTTTTTACTTATGGGGTTCTCTAATAAGGATACTCCATGTAATGAGCAGTTTCTTCAGCTTGTTCTCTTCCTAACAGTCTTTCCACCACATATAAAGACATGTCAATCCCTGCAGAAATGCCGGCTGCAGTTAAAATCTTGCCATTGTCTACAAATCTCTCGGTTCCCGTAACTGTTAAGGTCGGTTCTAGTTCTTTCAGAAGCTCTAGGCATTGATGGTGGGTTGTTGCCTTTAATCCTTTCAAAAGTCCACATTGAGCGAGGATCAAAGCCCCTGTACATACAGATAGAACGAGCTCAGCTTCCACAGAAGTATTTTTCACCCAATCTAAAAGCGGTTTTTGATTAAGCACTTCTCTAGCCCCGACACCACCAGGAATAATTAAAATTTCGATTTCAGGGCAGTCTTCCATCACATAATGAGGGTTAATGCTAAGGCCATTAACCGCCAAAACAGGACCGGATTGTGCTGCAATCGTAAAGACCTGAAAGATTCCATCTCCGCTCCGTTGTCCCGTCACAGAAAAAACCTCGAAAGGCCCAGCAAAGTCTAAGGTTTCCATCTGATCAAATATAAAAATTCCCACATTTATCTTTTTCATTTTCATTCACTCCAATTCAACTGTTCTCACTAAGGAAGTGGCTATGATACTACTTCTATTATAGTATAGCAAAAAAATGAAAAGAAAGAAAAAAACAATTATCTATTAAGTAAAATCAGTTGTAGACTTTGATGCATTGAGAGGCCATGAATTGTTTCATTGAATGACAATGGATAATTTATATCCTATATTCCGCTGAATAGATTATAAATATTTATGATTTATTTCCTGAAAATTTTAATATTAAGTAGAACCCCTGATAAATGTATTTTCAGGAATTTGGAGATATTTCAACACTTTTTTCACAGCATCTTTAAGTGGCTTAACAAAACTACGCTCCCATGGTTTATCAGGATGGCAGATCACACGAATGCGAACTGAGTAGAAAGTATCATAGATTGCTCTATTTCTAAATAATATCGATAGCCTTGGATGTTTTTAGCATCAGCCTTTTGTGATGGTCTACCACGTCTACGACGTTCTTGGCTCGTTACTTCAAACGTGATGTCATGATACTTTACTTTCTTTAAATCCTTTAACTTAATTTTATCGATTTCATTAAGGGCATCTTCTTCGCAGGCAAATTCTCGTTTAGCAAAGGTTTTAGCTAATTTAGCTATTACTTCAGCTTCTTTACCTACTGCCTTTGTAACTGTTCTTTCTTTTGTTCCTATGAGGGATTCCGAATAACAAACGGCTAATTCTAGAGGATGCCCTTGATACTCACAAGTTTTTTCCATAAGCCTATAGGTTAATGTTTGTTCTCTAGCATTTTGAATCGTGGTCACTTTTAAGTCGGACAATTGATCAGCGGCCTGCTTAATAGCCGCTTTAGCTTCTAGTATATTATCAGGCATTCGAGTAATTAGCTTGATCTTCTTTTCAGAAGCTGCAGTCAGATTATCTTTTGTGAAAAGTGCACTGTCTGCGATGTAGTAAAAATTTTCTTTGCTGACATTTAAATTATCTAGGGTTTTATCTAATTTTTTCAAAGTATCTAGATTATACGTCTTATCATCTTTATTACCTGAAAGAACTTCAGCATCAACAACAATGCCCTCAGCACAGCCAACGCCATATTTAATCTGTTTTTTATCGTTTCGTTTATCTTTACTATGACCAAAATCCATTTTGATCACCCCCAGGGTACCTTCTGGTGTTTCATAGTCTCCCACATGACTTTTGAAGTCGTATCAAAATTGATGTTCTTTATTTGAATACCGTAAAGAGTGATTGCTTTTGCTGCAATTTGAGAAAATATTCTCCGACAACCGACTGCATGAAAAAGATCAAGAAATCCTCCAAAACGATCATCGTTGATTTGTTCTAATGAAATAGGCTGATGGAAAAGTCCTTCAATGTCCTTGTCTTCATAGTATTCTTTAAGTCTATAGACAGGATGATGATCATCGCACATGTTTACCATCATCATGGCAAGAACACCATATGGAATTTCCTCGGGTCTACCCGTAGGGCTTGAAAGCGCAGTATTAATCAATACCGGCACACCAAGTGCTTCACATAGAGCTACAATAAAACCTTCTTTACCAACGTTATATGTTTCAACGATACTAGGATCAACCATCATGAGAACCTCCTGAAATATATTCTTATGATGGTATTTCGACGCAAAATTGAAAAATCCTTTTTGGAAATTTGTTACACTTTAATTCCGTTTTTTCTAATTTAAGTTAAGTGGAATGTAGGTTATAAGGTATTATAATATTGCCTCCTTAGACAGAATTTTAAGAATAATTATAAATTGTTTGTGCCTAGAAGTCCAGTCTTATATTTTGTCTATATATTACATTTGCTTATTTTTGCTTGCGAAATGCAGGATTATTGAAGAGAGGTTCAAGGTTTATTGAGGATGATATTCATACTGTTAAGAGTATGAAATCAACATACGAAAAATTCAACAAAGCCGAAAAAGATTTTAAACACATTAACAAGCACATGAGAGATACTTACTTTGATGGCAGGCCGTTAGATGAAGGGCTGTCAAGATCAATGAGTGCCTTAAGCGGACTGGGCATGGCCGTAGTTACTGGTGGTCTAAACGCATCAAGCTCTGAGCTACAATATAATACAGCTCTTAAAGAGAAAAACAAAAAGAAGTAACACCTACTGAACATAAATAGACATCCTAGAGTAAAAACTAGGATGTCTATTTATGTTGTAGCCT
The DNA here is from genome assembly GCF_000016985.1 of Alkaliphilus metalliredigens QYMF. Lineage (NCBI taxonomy): Bacteria > Bacillati > Bacillota > Clostridia > Peptostreptococcales > Natronincolaceae > Alkaliphilus > Alkaliphilus metalliredigens. The sequence goes on from NC_009633.1 coordinate 1,536,156, forward strand.
TAAGTTTAGTCATTATCCATCCAAAAATGATCTAAAGGTCTTGGCCTACCATATACACTTATATCAACCAAAACAGCGATAGAATGAGTATCGCCTTTGTTAGCTAACATTAATTTGTTTCTATCCTCTTCCCACATAAAGAAACCAGAGTTATCGACTTTGTATGGTATCTGATTTTTAATCGCTACATTTTCAAGATAGTTAAACGTAATAAAGAACTGCTCTCTAGAATAGTCATCTATACTTCTGAATGGTCTTCTGGCTGTACTAATGGACGTTACATGAATATGCCTACTGTTGTTATTTACAGCATCTGAATCATCGCCGTCCCCATACAGAACGTAACCTAGATTTCTATGATACTTACTCATGATTACTCTAGGGTGAACCAGGTCCTTATAGAAAGAATATATGTATTCAAAAGATGTGTCCTCATTTGCCTCGTTAAACTCTGACTTAAATGGAGAGGCCCATACATCTTTTAGTGCCTTGATCCCTTCTAGGTGTATATCAACACCCGAAGCGCTGTAAGGATATAGATCCTTTCTTCCACTCAGATTGTAAGAATATATAATTAACTGCGGAGTACCTATATTCACCTGCATGTTCTTGTAGGAAGAAGTATCATTGAAGTCCACATGGTTTCTTTTAAAGGCCAACCCAACAGCAAAGATCAAGTCATCTTCACCATGCTTCTGGTGTGCAAGGTCGGTTATGATAAAGCTTTTAGCCGTGACTTCATCTATACCGTCATTCTTGCTTCTCCATACAGAAAAGTCTGCTAACACCTTATTGTCCTTAATTATCTTGGATCCTTGAGCTTCGTAACGTTCATTGTCTATGGTAACATAAACATCACTCGGCACTCCAACAGCGTCAGTATATGAAAAAGACGCCATCACTAAAATCAACACAATAATCGACATTACTCTTGTACGATAAGCACTTACGTTCATGCCCTCCACCTCCTTGGTATACTTATATTATACCACACACGAGGCGACTTAAACCATGCGATACTCTCAAATAAAGACATTGTGCTCCCTGCAAAAAAGAACCACTCTGTACTAAACAATACAGAGTGATTGTGAGCTCTGTGCTCTATATGAACCAGACTTTCGTCTAGATTTAGTGGAAACCTACACCTGCGGCAATGAAGGCATGATCGTCGGTTTATGCGAAAACTTGGAAATTCCAAACATCCTCAACAAAGAGCTTATATACCAACGGGGAAGAGTACCAGAAATCCCCTATGGGATTCTTGGGATGATGATCGTCAACATGATTGACTGTCATCATCCCCTGAGCGGTATGAAGGATTACTACGAAGAAAAAGACATGGAAGGCATCTTTCATTACCCCATCGACATTAATCAGCTCAACGATGACCGGTTAGGCCGGTTCTTAGATGCCTTTTTCAAAGCAGGACCACAACAGGTCTACAGCCAAGTGGCCATGGCGCCTTGAAACACTACGGCATCAAAGTCAAAACCCTGAACTTCGACACCACCTCCAAAGTAATGTGGGGTCTGTACGAAACCACCGAAGGCACAGAAGGGAGCATCAGCATCGACTTCGGCCACAGCAAAAACAAGCGTTCTGACAAGAAACAAATCAAGTTTGGCATTGGCTGCGCCAAAGGTTTGCCCGTAGACGCCCAGGTTTTGTCTGGCAACAAAGATGATAAAACCTATAACAACGATGTGCTGGAACGAGTCGATGACATACTGGACCTGTATGAAGTGGACAGAAGCGAGTTCTACTACATCGCGGACAGCGCCCTGTTTTCAAAAGACAATTTCAAGGCGGCAAAAGAACACGAAATTCACCTCATCACCCGGATGGCAGACAACGTCACCTTGTGTAAAGTGCTCATGACACAGGCCCTGGAATCTTTTGATACCCTAGAAGAGATTACCCACACTACCGCCAAAGGACAACAACGGCACTACCTGTTTATGGAAAAGGAAGACGACTACCATGGTTATCCCCTAAAACTGGTATGCTATCATTCCGACAGTCTCCAGGAACAAAAGCGTAAAACTATGGAAAAAGCGGCGGACAAAGAACAGCAACTCCTGAAAAAACTCTCCAGCAAACTGACCAAAGGCACATTTGCCTGCCTAAAAGATGCCCAGCGTGAGCAGGATAAACTGTTGGAGCAGGACTTGAAGAAAATAGTCTATCACCAGATCGACTTTACCATCACCACCCAGGAAAAGAGAAAGCCAGGCAGACCATCTAGGAAACCTGATCAAAAACCGGTAAGTATAGAGTACAAACTTAACTTCACATTTACCCCCGTCCAGAAACCCTAGAAGAGAACCTGCGAAAAGCCTGCATGTTTGTTCTGTGCTCCACTGACCTGACCCTGACCCCAAAGCAACTCTTGCAGGAATACAAAACTCAGGACGAAACAGAAAAACGCTTCATGACCCTTAAGTCCACGGAGTTTGTGAATAGTCTCTTCCTCGATTCGCCTCATCGGATTGAAGCCTTTGGCTACCTGATGCTGTTGGCTGTTTTAGTACTCTCCACAGCAGAATACGTCATCCGCAGGGAATTGCAAGAAAGAGAAGACTACCTTCTTGGCAGCGAGAAGCGGAAAGTCAAAAGACCCACGATTAAGACTATCCTTTGGATTATCAGACCCATTCGTGTCAGGGTGCTCAAGCATCCGGATAAACCGTGGGAAAGAAGCATTGTCAAGGAACCTAATGAGACGATATTGAAGATTCTTGAATATCTGTTAATCCCTTTGGGGAGTTTCACCAAAGGAGTCTGCTGAGATGTAGTACATTCATCATATTCCTGTTAGAACATCGCCTAATGCACAGGTTTATTTAGTGTGCCATGAATTTTTGCTAAGAGGGTTGCTAAGAGGAGACGAATAAAAAAACAAGTGTTCTTATCATAGTGAATTTGTAACTTTTTAAACAACTCAGGGCTATTTTCAAAGTGCAAAATAAATTACGCGAAATCTGTAGTACATTCAGCGGAGTATGAGTTATATAAAATAATATAATATTATATCTTGACAGTAGGTGAAAATAAATATATTCTGTAATTAGAATATTACTTATAACGAAATATTCTTGGGAGGTAATAAAATTGAGTTCAGACAATCTATATGATTTGTTTTTTGAAAATATAAAGAAATTGTTTTATCCTGAGGAATGGTTGGAATTTGATATTAACTTTTCTAAATCTGAGCTTTTGACCATGCTATTAGTGGACCGACATGGGGAAATAATTATGAGCCAAATTGCCGAATATATTAACCTTCCTATGAGCACCACTTCTGGTATGGTGGAAAGATTGGTAAAGGGTGGGTATGTAAAGAGGGAAAGAAGCGAGCTAGATAGACGTATTGTTGTCATCAGATTAACAGATGAGGGAAATGCTTTAGTCAGTAAGTTAAAGGATAAGATCATTTACTACATTGATAAAATTAATGAATCTTTAACCGAAGAAGAAACCCAGCTACTCAGCAAAATTTTCAATAAAGTCATCCATCTGTTCAAGGAAAATCATAGGGAAAAAAGCACTTTGGATTCTGAAAAAGAAGAGAAGAAAATTAAAAAAATCCTGATAGAATAGTAGGAAGCAAGGCCCATGAGAAGAAAATGGGCTTTAATTTGAGAAAATACTTCGGCGTTAGAAATATTCATAAATGGAAGTAGAAGGAGGCGTTATCATGAGAATTATTTTATACACTGGAAAGGGTGGCGTGGGGAAAACAAGTATTGCTGCTGCAACTGCCTTGAAATGTGCAAAGAGGGGATATAAAACCTTGGTGGTAAGTACCGACGCATCTCACAGTTTAGGAGATTCTTTAGATGTCCAGCTATCTCCAGAGGCTGTGGAGATTGAAAAAAATCTTTGGGCTCAGGAAATCGATACAATGCATGAAACTGAACAGGGTTGGAAAAAGGTACAGGAATATTTGACTAGTTTAATGACATCAAAGACAGTTAAGGATATTACAACAGAGGAATTAACGATATTTCCTGGCATAGAGGACCTATTGAGTTTGTTGAAAATATTGAGTTATTATAAAGAGAAGAAGTATGATGTGATTGTGATTGATTGTGCCCCAACGGGAGAAACATTAGCCATGCTCAGCTTCCCAGATATGTTCAGATGGTGGATGGATAAGCTTTTTCCAATGAAAAGAAAGGCAATAAAGATGACAAAGCCCATTCTTGAGCCTATTTTAGGAATGCCAATGCCTTCCGATGGTGTCATGGGAGAAATACTAAACATATACAACCAATTGGATGAGATGCGGCAAGTTCTCTCTAACAGGGAGGTAACCAGTATTAGAATTGTTGTTAACCCTGAGAAAATGGTCGTGAAGGAAGCACAAAGAAGTTTTACTTACATGAACTTATATGACTTTAACGTAGATGCCATTGTGGTGAATCGGATGATACCGAATCGTGTTACTGACGATTACTTTAAAGCTTGGAAGGAAATTCATAAAAAATATAAGACCGTGATCATAGAGAGCTTTTCTCCAGTACCAATTTATTATGTACCCCTCTTGGAAAATGAGATTGTAGGAACAAAAATGCTATCAAGGATGGGGGAACTGTTATTTGAAGACGATGATCCCTCTAAAATCTTTTACAATACAAAAACTCAAGAGATTATTAAAGAGGAGCGAGGATATCATTTATCTATCTATATGCCTTTTGTACAAAAGGGAGAGGTATCCCTTAGTCAAAAAGGTGATGAGTTAATTGTCAAGGTTGGGACCTATAAACGAAATATGATATTACCTAGAACGTTGTTGAATTATTCTATACGGGGAGCAAAGTTTGAGAATCACACATTAAAAATAAAATTTGGTGGTGAGGATATTGATTAAAGTATCAGACTTAGGGTTTGCATACCAAAAGAGTCGGGCCAAGGCAATTAAGGGGATAGACTTTCATATAAAAAAGGGAGAAATTTTTGGTTTCCTAGGACCAAGTGGAGCGGGTAAAACCACCACCCAAAGAATTATTATCGGTCTTTTACAAGGCTATAGTGGTAGTGTAGAGGTAATGGGGAAAGAGAGACGGGAGTGGGGACAGGAATTTTTTGAAAGGATTGGTGTCGCCTTTGATTTTCCAAACCTTTATCTAAAGCTGACAGCAGCAGAAAACCTACAGTTAGTGGCAGCCTACTACCAAAATAAACCTCGAAATATTGAGGTATTACTAGACCGAGTGGGCTTACTTCCAGACAGAGATAAGAAGGTGGAGGCATTTTCCAAGGGAATGAAGATGCGTTTGAACTTTATTCGCGCTATTTTACATGATCCTGAATTGCTTTTTTTTGATGAACCCACCTCCGGATTGGACCCTTTAAACGCTAAGATTATCAAAGATATCATTTTAGAATTAAAGGCTCAAGGGAGGACAATTTTTTTAACAACCCACAATATGACTGTGGCGGAGCAACTTTGTGATCGGGTGGCCTTCATCGTAGAAGGGGAGATTCCAGTGATCGATAGTCCGAAGGAATTGATGGTTCAGCATGGAGCACATACTGTAAAAATTGAGTACCATAAAGGAAATACGACTAAAGCGGAAACGTTTCCCATGGAGGGGTTAAAGGAAAATCAACAGGTATTTGATATATTAAAGAGGAGAGATATCAAGACGATTCACAGTCAGGAGGCAACATTAGAGGATATTTTCATCAAGCTAACAGGGAGGAAGCTTATATGAGGATATTAAATGCGCTGAAGGCGGATATGAGGTTTCAATTTAAGCAGGGCTTCTATTTTGTTTATGTGATATTGACGTTAATGTATATGATTTTAATTAGCCAGTTTCCCCATGGCTTTACCAGCTATGCAGTACCCATCGTCATTTTTACTGATCCTTCTTTTATAGGCTTTTTTTTCATAGGTGGTATCGTTATGCTAGAAAAGGTTCAGGGGATTTTACAGTACTTAGTAGTCACACCCCTTAGACCAAGGGAGTATTTAATCTCTAAGGTGATCTCACTTACCCTTTTGGCAGAGGTAGCTGGATTCGCCATCGCATATGTGACATATAAAGCTCCCTTCAACTGGATTCTATTGTTTATAGGAATATTCTTAACAGCAGCCTTCTTTACATTGTATGGATTTGTTGTGGCTGCAAGCTGCAATACTATCAATGAATATTTTATCAAAATGATACCCTATATGCTGGGTTTGATGATTCCGACACTATATTATTTCACTTATCCAAATGTATGGATTCTGAGACTGCTTCCAAGTGTAGCTGGTTTTAATCTAGTAAATGGGGCCTTTAATGGAATCAGATTTCTAGAAATGGCGGCATATATAGGATATTTGGTGTTGATTAACATTGTAACCTTAATAAGGGTAGAGAAATATTTCATTAAGAAAGTACTAAGGGGGGAGTAAGGGATGTTAAATACAGTTTCGATAAAAGCTGATATGAAGATGATTGTGAGAGACCCGATTTTAATTCTGTTTTTTATATTGCCAATCCTCATATCCATTGTGATCAGAGTAATGGTACATTTCTTGACCCCAATCATTTATGATTCTTTTAGTTTGGACTTAACTCAATACTATGGATATATACTATCCGTCGTCATTTTAATGACACCCTTAATGCTAGGAACTGTTGCAGGCTTTTTATTGATAGATGAACGGGACTCAAGGATACAGGAATTAATCAAGATAACGCCAATTGGTTATACTGGTTATCTCATAAATAGATTAATGCTCCCATTTATAGGGAGCATGGTATATACAATTGTCACTTATTTCATTTTGAATATATACCATATAGAGGGTTTGGTACTATCCTTAATTTCGGTGCTAACCGGTGTACAGGGAATATTCCTGGGATATTCTCTATACAGTTTGGCTGCAGATAAGGTACAAGGGCTAACCTATTCTAAGGGATTTGGTATCTTTACCATACTAGCCCTGTCAGACTTGCTCAATGTTAGATGGGTGAGTATGCTGGCTGCATTGACACCATTTTACTGGATAACCAGATTGGTTGTTAATTTTAGTTTGTCTACAGCATTTGTAGCGATTATGATTCATATTATCTACTTTTTAGCTATAATGAGAGTCTTATTTCCATTAAAGAAGATGTTTATAAAGTAGATCCTTAAAAAAAGATGAAATTTGATTGATATGAAGTAAGTAAACAGCACAGAAGAAAGAGTAGTGGAAAATATAATATTTGAATTTTAAGAGCGGACTTAGGTGTTTTCTTCTCGTAGTATAGGTAAAACACAGCAGCCAATACTTCCTCCCACTTTAATCACTTCACTAAATTCGATAAAAGAAGTATGGTATCCATGGTCTTGAAGGATATGAGTTAATGATTCACTACAACATAAAATTCTGTTTTGACCTAGGTTAATAATATTTGCAGCAAGAATATCAACTTGATCCTTGGGAACTTCTATGGTTTTTGAAAAATGGTCTTTGATATTTTGAGGCTTAAAGACATCATCAGAAATAAGGCAGGTATCTTTATCTAAAATACTAAAAACACAATCCAAGTGGATTTTGGTTGTATCAAAAAGAACCTTAATGATTTGATATTCCATATTATTTTGGGATAAAACAGCAGCAATTTCTTCCGCTGCCCTTTCATTGGAGCGGTTTCCTTGTCCAATAAATATTTTGTTGTCATGAACGATGACATCTCCCCCCTCTACATTATGGCTCATGAGGTGGATTTTGATTTTATGCTTTTTAGCTAATTGAATTAGCCCCTTGATTTCTGATTGTCTTAAGGGATCCGTCATTTTGCTGATAAATAAAATATTTTCAATAATGAAACCTATATCTCTAGTAAAAACTTGGCTGGGGCTACTATCTAAGTCTAAAAATTGCACCTTTACGCCACATTCTACTAATATGTTTACAAGTCGATTATACTGACTAATGGCTAGGTTTTTATCCATATCCTTTGAAAATATATTGTTAGCATCGACAATAAGAAGGTTACAAGGATAAGCCATCAAACAGTAACAAATCCTTTCGTATTCATTTTTTGTAAATACTCTCATAGGATCAATTCCTCCCAAGTTTATTTTAAGTAGAGAAGGATAATCATTTATTATATTTATAGAGTTCCCATATATCATTTAAATATTGAGAAGGATTTGTTTTTGTGTTATAAAATTAAAGTGTAGCGGAGATTTACCGCTACACTTTAATAATAATCGATTGTTGAGTCTTATTTCTAGTAGTCTGAACACATAATGCAACATGGTTTTTGTATACTGGAGTACATGGGATTCATTCATAGTAAAATAGCTGGTTTCTAAGTCTTCGCGAGAACCAAGTATAATCAATGAAGAAATGCTCCAAAAACAAGGAAATCCTGTTGGCATGTTAGCTATTATTTGTGCTTTTTCAAAAACCTTACGTAATACTCAATTCTATTGTTTATCCATTCGTCTATATTATCTATATATGGATGCAGGTACTGAACATCTTGTTCATTTACCATATGCATAATTCTATTCTTAGCTTCATAGAAGGCTTCTTCCCTGTCTTGTTGATAAAAGGAATTTGATTGTTTTAATCTTTCGACCATTGAATTGTTAATCATAATAACGCTTAGCTTGATGGTATCATCTAATTGGGACATGATTTCATCTACTTTTCCTTGCTTGTTTAGACAGTGACTATGCCGGCCTAATGCAGACAACAGTTTAATTCCGAAAATGGCTAAGGCTAGAACCGATCCCATGAGTACGATTGTAGAAGTAATATACAATAAGTTATTCATTTTTCATTAACTCCTTTCTTAGACTGTTAACTAAACAAAAAAGAACGCCCTTACTTGCGGACTCATCAAGTGTATCAGTATGATCATTAGAAAGGAGTCCAGCCTCTGTTAACGCATCATGGCATGATTTAGCCCAGTGAACTGGCGGTTGCGGGATTGGCGGTTTTTCTGTAATGGGAGGCGTATCCGGCAACTTGTCAGGATAGGTTTTCAATATTGTATTTTGCATTGCTACAAATTTTTCTCCATACCCTATACCTGGAACTGCCCATTTTCCATTTAGATCTTCCCAACTGGGTGCACTTCCTCTTTGTACGAGATTGAATCTCTTGTCATACAGTATACGTCCAGCAGGAAGTGGGAGTATTGTAGCGTAAGCGAATAAATGCTGTATATGTGCTTCAACTCCAGCTGCTACTGTAGGAAATGATAGGCCTGGATTGTTAGGTCCAGTAGCCCCGAGACCTGAAAAATTATTCTGCTCTGGCTGAACGACCCCTGTAAATCTCAGCCAATTAGTTTCATGAATGGACTGAATAAACGCTAAATCTGCCTTGATTCCATACACTGAAGAGATGGTGTAATAGATATCAACAATTCCTGGATCGATAGAATGATTAACAGCTTTTAATGCCGACTTCAATTGTGGGGGAGTCAGTATAGATGTTCCCAATATACTTGTCTTCGTAACTATGTTTGAAGAAATGTATTGACTTATACCTGTAGCTACAGCAGCAGTAAGGCGCTGTTGCCATACCGAATCAGTAAGCATTTTAAAATCTTCGGCATTATCCATGAAGCCGAATTCTACAATAATGGTTTCCACATGGGGATGTGTAAGTCTGATTATATAATAGTAATCCTGATCTGAACCAGGAGCTACTGTACTTCTTCTGCTGAATACCCTTCTAACTATAAAATTAGTTTTTTTAACTTCTTCGAAAATGGATTTTGCCAATGTGTCTTTAGTGTGTATACTATGGATAACTTCGAAGCCTCTAACTGTACCATTGAAGGCATTATTATGACATGAAATACAGATAGATGCACCTGAATCTTTGATTAAATCTGTCAATTCCTTAGGAGTATAGTAGATGTCGTTGATTAAGGATCTATCTACATCTATATTCAGATTCTCAAGCTGCGTAGCAAGAAGTTCTGCAAATATGAGATTTAAATATTTTTCTGTCATACCAAAGGCTACTGCCCCTGGATCTTTTCCACCATGGCCAGAATCAATGATTATCTTCATAATGTTACCTCCATTTCACCACTATAGGTTAAGTGTAAAAAGTTAATTGATTCTGAGTTCAAATAGTATGAAATTTTATTTTCCAGCCAATTATCTAAATTTTGATACTTTTTTTCTAGTTCATGAACAATTGTGGAACTGATGATATTTTTTGATTTTTCTTTTATCATGTTAAAGGCTATTTGAACTTCATCATCAGTAAGAAAGCGACTGCTCTTCATAATATCATCTATATATGTTTGATAAACTGTAGAGATTGCAGTTTGTATGGCCGTTTCTGCGACTTCGGTATATTGTAAAAGCTCTTGACTGTCAAGCTGACTATTTAGTTCTTCTGTCAACTTGTTTATCAAGGAGACTAAATACCCTGTTATAACTGGTATTAAAGGAATAATCAAGCCCCGAATAATTGAACTAACTAAATCGTTCAATAGTACAGTATCATTCATGAAATTCACTCCAATTCATTTGGTTTTTACTAAATTATATGACTACAACGCTATACTTGTGCCGTATAACTTACTGAGAGGAGTGTACGGAAAGTCTTTTTCCATGGTAATTGATGATAAAACATAGGCCATAATCCGATGCGCATATTAATCTTAAGGATTTAATGGTATTTTGAGTTGGAAATACGTTTACTGTAATAAACATAGTAGAAGCCTAAGGCACTCATTAAACCTAGAGTATAGGCGACTAAAGAGTGTAACGCGCTCCACTTTCCCTGACGATATTCTAGAAAGCCTAGCTCTATAGAGAGGGCTTCTATTATTGTTGATAGTGCTGAAAACAGAAGAATTAAAAGACATTTTTTACTACGGTCCTTGGGTAAAAACCTGATTAATAATAATCCTAGACAAAAAAATGGACCAATTATAACAAATAAGTCTAATTCACCAACGGGTATCAGTATAAAGCGATCAATCCAAAACTTATGATCAATAAAGAACTTTTCTAAGATACCACCGACGATCATAGTCCAAATAGCAACAGGCAATGCATGAAAGAATTGCTGTAAAGAACATGAAAAATAAATTGCTAACCAACTTATAATGGCTAAAAGTAGCCATGGTAAATTATAGGCATCTAAAAATTCAATAAGTACTTCAATATTCACTAACTTCACTCCTTGTATATTTATAATGTATTATGGCACTAATACATTGATTTGATAACTAATTTCTCGAATTAGGGAACAAATAATAAATTAACTACGTCTAATGATTAGAAGGATAAAAAAATAATGATGAGTGTGAAATTAAAAAGGAGGAATTCAACCATCAGTAATGCCAAAGGATATGATTGAGGTTGATTGGAGACAGCCAATGGATATGGGGAAATTACCAATGAGTTCATTTGATACTGCTGTTTCAGACTTAACCCGAGAACCAAGTATGATCAATGAAAAAATGCTCCAAAAACAAAGAGAGATCGATAAATACTTATTTGAAGATCATGCTGAAGAAATTAATAAAAAAGGTTTTATGGTTACGCATACAGGTCCATATGATGATTATGTCGAAATAGGGATAACACCATACAATGAAGAAAATGCCACATATCTATATGACATTTTTGGAGAAGATAATGTTAAAATTGTTGAAGGGCAACAGGCGATTACATTGCCATTACATGCAGATATTGGTGTGGTTGATGCTGATACTGTTATACCAATCGTTCACTATGAAAACCAAATCATAAAAGAAGGAAATCCTGTTGGAATTCAAGTGAACGGCCAGTTACTAGAATTAGATGTAGAGCCATTCATTGAAAATAATCGAACATTAATACCCCTAAGGGGAGTTATGGAGCAATTAGGAGCTAATGTTAAATGGCATCCAGAGCGAAGGGTTGTTGAAGTTCATACTGAAGACATCAATATTGAACTGGTTATAGGAGAAAATACTGCGAAGGTAATAAGAAATATTGATGGAATATCACAAGAAGAGACCTTGGAACTAGAGGTTCCATCAAAGATTGTTGATGGTCGTACATTTATTCTTGGTCGATTCGTTACGGAAACTTTAGGAGCAAAAGTGGAATGGAATGAATCATTACGCTTGATGATCATTGAAACCGATGGTGAAAGTGATATTATTGGTGTTGAACGACCAATAGATTTTGAAATAGTAGAAAACCAGGTAATCGAAGGAAATGAAGCTGTATCGAAATGGTATCAAGATAAATTTAATAGCGAAGGGATATATTCTTTAATAGATGGAGACTGGATATATGTATTGGTGTCAGCAGGAGAGAAACCTACTGGGGGATATGATCTGCAAATAGATAGTATCACTGAAGTAACACCAGGGACAGCATATGTCCATGCAGCACTAAAAGCTGCAGATAAGGATGCAATGGTGACTCAAGCATTGACATATCCAAATGCTGTGGTTAGATTTCTTAAAGATGGTATTGAAACAATTGAAGGAGATTTGGTAAATCTGCACTAAGTATAAAAATGAATAGATGTACGAAAAAGACGACTCAAATTCACTTGTTGAATTTAAGAGTCGTCTTTTTTATGAAATACATTTCAATTTTGACCTATTCCTAAGTCCATTAGTTTGGGTGTTTTTTAGAACTTCACGATATGTTCCCTTTATGGAAAGCATGAGATTGATTAAGGGGTATATTTCTCTACAACCTTAAGAATGACATCCTTTTCGATGGTTAAATGATATAAACCATCGTATTGTTCAAGTCGTTCAGCAAGTCCCTCTTGATCTGTTATTAACGCATTACTCAAATCATCCCAATTGACTAGCTCAGCCTCAACATTGTCTGATAGCTCTAGACTTTCTTCTTTTTCAACTTCATTATAAACGTAAAATCCACTGGGGAAGTCTGTATCGATATTAAGTCCTAACTCAGTGATTCTCTCTGTATCCTCAAGAGAGAGCCATTCCACCTGATCGAAGGTGATAATACCCTTTTCGTTATCGAAATCTGACACATAGACCAATATTTCGGTAGGTTCAACGTTTTCTGTGTTTGTTTCTTCTGGACTACACCCAATCAAGATGCCCAATACTAAAATGAGTAGCAGGGCTATCCCCACCCATTTCCTTTTATTCAATGAATTGTTAAATTGTTGTTTCATTATCTTTCTCCTCTCGGGTTAAAGCATGCTGACCCAATATATCTATTTTACCACTATGATTCTATGACGTCTATCTGATAAAAAAGTTCCATAAAAATCATATGTTCTATGGAATTTTTTGTATTACATTAAATGAACAAGTCCTATAATCAAAGCTCTTAACACAGATCATATAGAATAAGATAGAGTGGGAGCCTATTTATGATGAGAGAAAGATAAATGTTATAAAATTCCATGTGTTTATGGTATGATTAAGATCAATGAAAAATTGTGAAAATGAAATGAGGGGGGAGTCACATTGACTAAAAACGATTCACCGGTAGCTAAACCAATTTCTTCAGGGGAAAGAATTAGAGAACTAGATATTATAAGAGGGTTTGCCCTTTTTGGAGTACTTCTCGTCAATATAGCCATGTTTAATACAACATTATTTTCTGAGATGGCTTCTGTTTCACCGATGTCTAATCCATTACATCTAGATGGATTATCTGATAGGATATCTGCTGTGTTGATTCAAATTTTTGCCCAAGGTAAGTTTTATACAATCTTTTCATTTTTGTTTGGTCTAGGTTTTTATATTTTTATGGAAAGGGCGGAATCTAAAAATCGCTCTGCAAATTATCTTTTTGCACGTCGATCATTTATTCTTGTACTATTTGGTATACTACATTTTGTATTTGTTTGGTACGGAGATATTTTACATGTATATGGGATCATAGCCTTCTTATTAATGCTTTTTAGAAACAGAAGCATTAAAACCATCAGAAATTGGATTGTGGCATTGCTTATATTATCCACATTGATATTTAGTGGTTTCGCATTTTTAAATGATTATATTTCAACAATAGTCAGTAATGAAGTCATGATGGATCAATACAACAATATATATATCCAAATGGAACAATCCGTTGAAATCTATAGTAATGGCTCCTTTGTAGAAATCGTAGCCTATAGAATGAAAAATGAATTTCCTGTAGTGGCGTCACAATTGGTATTTTTGATTCCTAAGATACTTGGGATGTTTCTCATTGGACTCTATGTAGGAAAGAGAAGAATATTCAATAATGTAGAAAACAACGTAGATTTTATTAGAAAAGTATGGAGATGGGGTGGTGCAATAGGAATTTTAACGACATTAGGATATGTGCTCATTCAGTTTAATTTGATGCAGCCAGATTCCCTGTTCTATAATAGTTCTATTGCATTATTCAAGGAGATATCCACAGTGTTTTTGTCGATGTTCTATGTTACAAGTCTAATCCTTCTATATCAAAAAACGCCTTTTAAAAGATTTCTTTATCCTCTAAGCTATATGGGGCGAATGGCACTAACCAATTATTTAGTACAATGTATCCTATGTTCATTTATTTTTTATGGGTATGGGTTAGGACTTTTAAATAAGGCAAGTATTGCAACGGGAATACTATTAACGATATTGATCTACACTGCTCAAGTGTTTTTTAGTATGTTTTGGTTAAAAAAGTATCATTATGGACCAGTAGAGTGGTTGTGGCGGCATCTTACTTATAATTAATATTAACAAAAAAATCTTTCCTACGTGAATCGTAGGAGGGGTTTCTTTTTATTAATGATGTTTACGTTTTAGAAAGTGAAATATATGAGCTAATAGAAGCTTGAAAATTGAACTGTTCCGATGCACTCTAAAACATTGACTAAAAAAACTGGAAAAATACTGTTAAAAATGGTATAATCTAGAAGGTGTTTCGTGGATTCATGTGTATGGGGTAAAGAGAAGAATCTATTTGACATGAAATCTAGATATAAATATACTGTAGCAGATTATCAAATTGTAGAAAGGATGGTTATTTAAATGAAGTTCAGAAAAACGATTAGCTTTATTATGGTGGGAGGATTACTTTTTTCAGGTGGGACGGTTGCTTTTGGACAAGGAACTAATGCTTCTATAACTATGTCTGTGGAGCGTGCAGTTAGCCATCCAGGCGCAGAAAACACTACCACTGACAGTAATCTGTCGGAATCACAAGCGTTAGAATTGGCAAAGGAATATATGGAAAGTTTTTATGGTGAAAACATGGAGAAAGAGGAATTTGATACGCAAGCTAGTTACAGAGAAAATTGGCAAAACCCTGAAGAGTATACATGGGAGATCGCATTCAGTCGACATAGTAGAGATAGTTATTTTCATGCCAATGTTACAATTAGAGATATAGATGAAAAGTTGATGAGTATTAGAAAACACAGTGATTACAGAGGTGAAGCGGTCCAGATTGCAAAATATACAAAAGAAGAGGCGGAAAAAATAGCTTACAATTTTATTAAGGACTTTAAACCAGATAGTATGGAGCAACTTATAGTAGGCACCAGCCCTCATATGAGATACTATGATCATGTAAATAGTAGTGGACTAAATCCTAGAGAGTATCATATTTTCTATACAAGACAAGAAAATGATATTCCTGTAGTGGGAGATGGCATACAAATAGGTGTAAATAATGCTACGGGAGAAGTAACTTCTTATAGTTACAACTGGAATGAAAAAGAGCTTCCAGCAGCTGATGCAACTATTTCTGCTGAAGAAGCTAGAGGTATGTTTAAAGAGAAACTTGATTTTCAACTTAATTACATATCTGTAAGAGATAGAAGCGAACCTTATGGTGAAGAGATAGAAAAAGTAAGATTAACTTATTCTCCAAGCTTTAACGGTGGAAGCTTGATTGATGCCACTACAGGGCAGATGATTGACCCTGTTGTTACAACTAAAGACAAAAGTAAAACTGTAGATATATCTGAAAAGCAAAGAAAACAATTTGGAAAATTAACCTCAAAAACGGAACAGCGCACTTCAGAAATGACTAGAGAGGAAGCTGTAAGCTTAGCAAACCAAATATTTGAAGAGATTTATGATGGACAGGAAATCAACATTGAAAGAACCAGCTATAACTCTTCAATGAACTATGGGCAAGGTGGAAATAGAAAAACATGGGATATTCAGTTTGGAGTAAAGGATCAATATCGTCTAAGTGGAAATGTTGCTATTGATGCCTTAACGGGAGAAGTAATGAGATTAAATCTTCATAGCTGGGGAATTCGAGAGAGGGCAATGGAATCGGGGGAGGAGTTTACCCCTGAGGTGGAATGGGAAGATGCATATGATATTGCTATAGAAGTAGTAAAGACACTTTTTCCAGAAAAGCTAAAAGACCTTGACTATGAGCAGACCTATCATGAACAAATACATTACTATAATGACATGAAAATAATTAATCCAGAATATAGTTTTAATTTTGAACGAGTAGAAAATCACATTCCATATAGAGATAATTCCATAAATGTATCAATAGATAGCTCTACAGGCATGCTACAACGTGTTTTCTATAGATGGAATGATGTGCAACTTCCAGAAACACAGAAGATTTTAGATAAACAAGACCTTATGGATGTATACATGCAACAATCAAAGGCAGAACTAAGCTATTCAACGATACGTGATAGAGAAGCAAATGGCCAAGATATAAAACTAGTTTATGTAAATAGCCCTAACAATTCAGTGATTCATCAAAATATTGATGCACATACGGGTATGTTGTTAGATTGGAACGGGCAAGAAGTTGACAAAGAAGATGGAGAAATTCAAGATATTACAAAAAAAATCCAAGGACATTGGGCCGAGAAGGAACTGAAAATCATGGTTGCTAATGGTGTAATAGATTTAGAAAAGTTTGACGTAGGCGACAAAATGACAAAAAACGAAATTATAAAAATGATGGTAAAAGCTGTGGGGTACGAGATGTATGGTGGTCAGAATTTAGAAGAACTAAAGTTCATAGATGTGGACAGCAAGGATGACTATTATAACTATTTACAGGCTGCAACAATGTATCAGTTTATAGAAAATGAACAAAAGATTTTTGATGGATATAATACTGTATCAAGAGAGAATTTAGCGGAAATGTTAATTAAAATGACAACATTAGAAAAGGCTGCTACAATTGAGGGGATTTATACCCTCCCTGTAGAGGATATTGAAGCGATAGACAAAGAAAAAATTGGTCATATAGCCATACTACATGGGTTAGAAATTATGAAGTCAGAAGGAGAACGTTATAATCCCCAAGAGGCTGTGACACTAGAAGAAGCCGCGGTGTCAATCTACCGTGCTTTTGAAATATTTGGAAGACAGATGAATTAAAATAATAAAAGCAGTAGCATGATTTAATAAGTGGCCACTGCTTTTTATTCATGAAAAAGCTATCACTCCATTCTTCATTGCAATCACTCTGTTGAAATGTTATCTTATTCATAAGGTAATACCGCCTTTCGTAGAGTTTTGTTGAGAGAATACTACTTCGATAAGCATAAGGTGTTACCTTTAGTTGATTTTGGGATATTATACCATGGGTAAGTTATCCAAATAAAAAACAAATCATTGTACAAAAGTTACGTAATTAACTATGATAAGAAATATTGATGGATATAGAGATAGTAATGACTAAAGCGTCTTTCATTAGACGACATTTTATTATTTTTTTAGAAATATAGTCTTTGAAGGTTCAAGTTATCGTTGATCACTAATGGAAGCATCACTATTATTTGATGAAAGCTCTGCTAATGGCTCCATCAACAACAGATCCTCTTGTATTATAAACTACATTGCTAATAACATTTCCCTCAGTATTAGGATTGAAATAAGCGGGTTGACGTAGGGAAAAGAAAATTTTATTTCTTACTAAAAGATTGACCATATTATTAGATTGAGTTACAAAACCACGATTTACAGTTCAGCCCGTGGATGGCCCTTCTTGCTCCTGCCCAAAGATAAGGTTGTTGATAATACTGTGGTCTGCACCTCCTAGTTGGATAAATTCAACGGCATAGGGTCCAGTAGCTCCCAAACCTCCTTCAGCTTCTAAAAGAGATACGTCATCTACAAGTATACCAGCAGTGTTGGATTGAGGGAGTTTATTGATGGTTACAAGAGCTTGTGATGCTCCAAGGGGAGCGGGGCTAGGATAGCTTGATGGGAGAAGAAATCAAGGCTTTTACAATGGATGAAATGAAAGAAATAATTAACGAAATAAATACAAGTCCAACCTATGATGGAGCTTACCAAACGATGCTGGCAGGAAACAATATAAAGATGGAATTAGAGGATGAAGGGAGTATTCAATTGATTAGCTATGGTTTTGAAGACCATGTCATAATTGACTAGCTTAACATCAACATTATCTGATAGTTAAGTGTTATAAAATTTCATGTGTTTGTGGTATGATTATGTTGCAGGGATTTAGAATTAAAACTAGAGGACATTTTTTCCATGTATATGGGATCATAGGCTTTATCAGTAAAGTTAAATATAATCATGACAAGGAGGAAAACAAATGAAAGTTGTCGCTTTTAATGGAAGTCCAAACAAAGAGGGGAATACCTACCATGCTATAAAAATAGTAGCTGATGAACTGGAGAAAGAAGGTATAATAACCGAAATTATTCATGTTGGGAATAAGTCAATTAGGGGATGTACTGCATGTAATCAATGTGTCAAAAACAAAAATGAAAAATGTGTTCTACCAAGTGATGAGGTGAATGAATGGATTCAAAACATGAAAGGGGCAGAGGGATTAATTTTAGGGTCTCCCGTACATTACTCAGCAATTGGAGGGACTATGAAATCATTTTTAGATAGAGCTTTTTATGTTGCAGGTGTTAATAATGGAATACTAAGACATAAGGTGGCTGCATCTGTTGTTGCTGTTAGACGCTCCGGAGGGCTTCCAACCTTCGATCAATTAAACAACTATATTAATTATTCGGAGATGTTAATACCAACGTCGAACTATTGGAATGTTATCCATGGTGCAAAACCAGGAGAAGTGATGCAAGATGAAGAAGGAGTACAAATTATGCGAATACTAGGTAAAAACATGGCATGGCTTATGAAGTTAGTTGAAAATGGCAAAGGATCTATTAAAGAACCCGAAAGAGAAAGAAAATCATTAACGAATTTTATTCGCTAAATGTATGTACATACTAGGAGCTAAAGCTTTCTTTAAAAACTAAGTAGATATTTTCAAGATTTCTTTTGATGTTTCTCTTCAAGAGCAATTAGTTCATCCATTGTGAATCCGTGTAAGCTTGTTACTTCTAATCGTTTTCGCCCCATTTTGATATCTACTTTTAGCTTTTCAATTGAAATGTTATCTTTGAGGTATTGGAATCCCATCTAAGTGTTAGCCTAGGTGGGATTTTATAATCAGGTAGGGTAGACTCCTATCTGATTTTTCAATGTTTTAGTTTAGTGAAACGAAGTTACTACATTTGCATATTGGACAGAACTTGTATCACTTCATTTATATCCGGTAACTGTTGAGAAGGATAAACTTTTACCCATTTAATGATACCATTTTCATCGACGATAATATTTGCCCGTTCTGATACACCTTGTGCTTCATTAAACAAACCGTACGCTTGAGCCACTTTTCCATGGGGCCAAAAGTCTGAAGGAAGACTTACGTTATTCATTAAGATTGCTGTTGCCCATGCTTTTTTACAGGGTGGCGGATCAACACTAAAACCAAGGGGAACTGTATTGAGTTTCTGAAATGTTTGCCAATTATTCTCTAATGCCCTCATCTGATCAGTACAAACGGGTGTCCAAGCAAGAGGATGCCAGGAGAGTAATACCTTTTTTCCTTGATAGTCTGCCAAACTTAGGTTTTGGTCATTAATATCCTTTACCATGAAATTTGGTGCATGATTACCTACCTCAATCGCTTTCATTATTCTAATCTCCTCTCTTATATATGTAAGGATGCCCTAGATAAGTATGTTTTATGAGACCTATTCAAGTTTCAAAATTTCATTCTCGCCTCTTTTTGTAACTAAGATCGAGACACCTCGGCGGCCTTCAAATCTAGAAATTTTACTATTTGGGTTGAGTAGATGACCGGTCTTTTTTATTTTATTTTTTAGAATATGGAACAAAATTGAGCTATGCTCGTCAAATAAGTATAACCAACTAATAAGGTTGTTGTTTGATTAAAAAATAATGAACGTAAAATAACAAGGAGGAGTTATGAAATGAATAAATCAAAATTTACAAAGACACTTGCTTTAGGTATATGTTTCACAGCACTATCATCTAGTATCGTTTTAGCTAATGGAGGAGGAATGCAATCGTCAATCCTATCCGATAGGCTACCTGCTGATATGATTGAAGTTGATTGGAGACAGGCAATGGATATGGGGAAATTACCAGCAGATCTACTTGATGCTCCAGTTTCAGATTTTGCCCGACAACCAAGGGAGCTCAATGAAAACATACTCCAAAAGCAAAGAGAGATCGATAAATACTTATTTAAAGATCATGTTGAGGAAATGAATAAAAAAGATTTCAAAGTGACACATACAGGACCATATGATGATTATGTTGAAATTGGGATTACCCCATACAATGAAGAAAATGCCACATATCTTTATGATATATTTGGAGAAGATGAGGTTAAAGTGGTTGAAGGTCAGCAGGCGGTTACATTACCAATGGAAGTAGAATTAGATGCTATAGACATTGGTGCTGTTAAAATTCAAGTAAATGGTCAGTTCTTAGAATTAGATGTAGAACCTTTCATTGAAAATGATCGTACATTACTACCTTTACGAGGCGTTATGGAGAAATTAGGAGCTAAAGTTGAATGGCATCCAGAGCGTAAAGTGATTGAAGTATCTACGGAGGATATTACAATCGAATTAGTGATTGGCCAGGATACTGCAAAGATAATCAGACGTAATGATGACACATTAAAAGAAGAAACATTAAAACTAGAAGTACCAGCAACAATCAAGGAAGATCGTACTTTTATTCCTGGACGTTTTGTTACTGAAACTTTAGGCGCTAAAGTGGAATGGAATGAATCTTTGCGTTTGATGATAGTTGAAACCGATGGTGAAAGTGATATTATCGGTGTTGAACGACCAATAGATTTTGAAATAGTAGAAAACCAGGTAATCGAAGGAAATGAAGCTGTATCAAAATGGTATCAAGATAAATTTGATACCCAGGGGATACATTCTTTAATAGATGGTGAATGGAAATATGTATTGGTATCAGCAGGAGAGAAACCAACTGGGGGATATAGCATACAAATAGATAGCATCACTGAAGTCACACAAGGGACAGCATATATCCACGCTACCCTACAGTCTCCAAATAGGGATGATATGGTTACTCAGGCATTGACATATCCAAATGTCTTAGTTAGATTCCATAAAGGTGATATAGAAACAATTCAAGGAGATTTAGTAAGTTCACAAAATGATATTGGCAATATAATTGAAAATGAAATTGGAGATTCCTTAGAAGAAATGCAGAAAGCCATTGCCATTGATTCAATCAAGGAAATGAAATTATATAGCTTGATGGGAGAAGAAATCAAGGCTTTTACAATGGATGAAATGAAAGAAATAATTAACCAATTAAATACAAGCCCAACCTACAATGGAGCATACCCAGCAATGCTGGCAGGAAATAATATAAAAATGGCATTAGAGGATGAAGGAAGTATTCAACTGATTAGCTATGGGTTTGAGGACCATGTCATATTGATGGGAGAAGTTGCGGGTGAGTATGTATCATACTGTATCGTGAGCCCGGAAATTGGTCGTATGCTACTAAGTGAGGTAAATAGGTAGTTTGATGAAATTAATTTCCATATATACTCGCTTATGTTATTAGTTTCCGTGTTTTGCTAAATTTACAGGGTATAGCGTCGATTAGTAGCCACTATAATGATAATACTAAGGGGTATATTGCTCCACTACCTTTACAATGATTTCATTGTCTATCGTCAAATGATATAACCCATGATATTGGTCCAGTCGCTCTGCAAACCCCTCTTATAAATAGATTGACGCAGATGTGAGATAAAAAGTTCCACTAAAAATAGTATTATCCATATGATTTTCAATATAGCATAGTGGGTAGGAAAGCTCCGAAAAACTCTAACTTATAAATAAAAATTCATAATTGTAAATAAATATTCAAATGGTGAGGGTTTAAGAAAAATAATTCCTTAAACCCTTGATATTTCAACAGAATCCCTTCGTTTCAGCTAATATATATGGTATAATTTTAGTATATAAAACGTTGAAATTTAGGAGGTTGTAGGTATATGATGGGGAAAAATAGTGGCCAAATTGATGTGTTTAATCATATGATATTTGAAAAGCTAATACCTAAAGATCATTTATTGGTGAAGATAAACTCTATCATTGATTTTTCCTTTGTATATGAGCAGTTGCGGGAAAAATATAGCCATTTAGGAAGAGGATCTAAAGACCCTGTTATGATGGTAAAAATATTTCTGCTAGAGTATATATATAACCTATCCGATGTAGAAGTAGTCAGAAGAATTGGGACAGATATTGCCTTTCGTTGGTTTTTAGGATTAGGTATAGATGACTCCGTGCCCGATGATACCACCATCAGCCATTTTAGGATCAACCGTCTTACTGAAAAAGATTTCGAAGCATTCTTTAATGAAATCGTTAGAAAATGTATTGAAAAAGATTTAGTGAGAACAAATCGCTACATGATAGATACAACAGATGTGGCTGCCAATGTTAATTATCCTTCAGATAAAAAACTCATAGGAAATGCCTATAAAAAAGTCATAAAAGAAATACAGAAATTCAATGAAGACTTGGCAAAACAAGAATTAGATAAATTCGAAGAAGAAATTGAAAGAGAATATCAGCTAAGCGAGAAAGTACATGCCAAAAAGCATTTTAATATAGCTCATAAGCATTTAGAATATCTGTACTTGAAGACATACGATGAGCTTAATAATAATGCAAAATACCATGAAGCCTTTAGCCTTTGCTATGACCTTGTTGATCAGTACATCAACAATAAAAAAGATAAGATTGTTAGTGTTGTGGACCCAGATGCTCGAGTTGCCCACAAGTCTCCAGGTAATATTAAAAGAGGATACAAAGATCATATTATAGTGGATGAAGATAGTGAGATTATCCTTGCATCTGTCCAAACCCCATTTAATACTGGGGATGAAAAAAAGCTTAAGGAATTAATAGAAAAAGTGGAATCGAATTTAGAAATAAAGCCAGATGAGATTTCAGCGGACAAGGTATATGGTACTACAGACAATCGAGCTTATCTAAAAGATAATGAAATTACTTCAAATATTGCATTTTACAAAGAGTCTAGTAGAGAAAGTAATTTCTTTGAGTTAAAAGATTTCAACATATCAGAGGATTTAAAAACTGTTACATGTCCAAAAGGTGTAACTACAGAAAACTTCAGAGTAAAACATCATAAAGGACATAATAAAAAGTTTAAGGAATTTCAATTTAATAAAGAATCCTGTGATAAGTGTCCATTAAGAGATCAATGCTTATATAAATTGAAAAATGGCAGAGTGCAGAGCAGAGGAAGAAAACTAGATGTTCCTCTTAGGTATGATGCGATTTTACATGATATGAAAAGAGTAAAAACAGAAGAATTCGAAAAAGCCAGCAGCAACCGTTTCAAAGTAGAAAGACGATTTGCCACCATGGTCAGAAATCATGGATTAAGAAGATGTCGGTATGTAAAGCTTGGCGGGGCAAAGATACATATTACCATGGCAAATATCGCATGCAATATAATTAGGATGGTGAATATAATTTACCCTCCCAATGTTTCGGTGTGTTAAATTAAAAAGGAGCTCAAACTAAAGAGCTCCAAAGATAAGATAGATCGATATTAAGGCTAATGATGCCTTTATATACCTGCATTTTAGAGGAAACCTCAAAAAAGTAGCAAATCTTTATGAATAATCATTCAAGTATAGGGATGGATTCGTTTTTTCTGCTACTTTTTCGGAGGTTTCGGTAGCACCTCATTTTTGATAATATTTCGATTGCGATAGGATGAAGTTTCATTAAAATCTTTGGTATATAGCACAGGGTATGTTTAGCATTTTGAAGACAATGAAGTGCTCTAAAATCCAAAAACAATCGAGATAAGTAAATGAAGTACGTAAAAGATTCAATGAGATTATGTGTTGAATCTTTTTTCATGCCATCAATATAGCCCAAAGTGTATTAAATGGGATTGACAATTATTAATTGGTCAAATCACGACGCCGTAGTCCGTAAAATCCTGTACTGATTAGAATAGCTGACAAGAATGTGAGGACCAAAAGGGTAGTGGCAGTAGGCTGATAGTAAGGATTCACGTGAGGGAAAGGTGAGAGTGTAAGAAATAACCATTCTGGTAATAAACCCATCTTCACTACGATCTCAGTTACGATGCCCACAGCAAGGGAAGTCCAGCCAACTACAGTGCTACCGCGCCCAAACAGCCCAATGGCAGCCATGGTAATTCCCACAATCACCCAGACTGCAGGTATTAGAGAGGTGGTTAGCGTCAGCATTCGTGTCAGGTCACCACTGAGGTCACCGCTTTGAATGCCACTTCCAATTCCAAAACTTAGGCCCATAATGATCAATAAAATCACTGGTGCAACAAGTCCAAAAGTCAAGTGACTAGCGGCCCACTGCCATCGATTCACTGCTGTTGTCAGGATCATCTCGGCGCTACCATCCACTTCATCTGAACGCATACGTAATGTAGCCATGATGGCATACATTGCGATGGGAAAAACCATGACGAATAGCAAATAAGTGAAAAAGGCATCAGCTGGACTCGCAACATTTAAGGTAGCGGCATATTCCTGTATCCATTCACCTTGGGCATACTCCTGCAGTCCCTTTGGACCCACAAGGCCAGTGGGAAGTGAGATGAATGTAACTAAACCGATCCAAAAGAACAGCATACGGCGTTGCAACCGCCATGCCAAACCCATGGGGCTTCGCAACCCCGATGGGGCAATGGCTGGACCGTTTCCCACGGGGATCATTCCTGCACCGAGGTCTCGGATAGCTGAGAGCTTAAAGGCAAGCTTAAGTAGAACAAATACCCATATTGCAACTAAGCCGAATATCCACCAACGCTCACTGGCGAAGGGTCGTACATTCTCAAGCCAGCCATTGGGAACAAGCCATCCTAGCCATGCTAAGGACTCACCTCCCATGTTGCTGATACCTCGTACGAAGTGAAGACAATAGAAAGGTCCAAAAGCACTTATACTAGCCACGCTTGCGTTCTCTGTCAGCTGTGCAGCAACTGCCGCCATTGAAGCTGAGATCCCAACAGCTGATCCGACAACCAAACCTAGGGCCAAGGATCCAGCCATGGAAAATCCAAATCCAATCAATCCAAGGGCTGTAATCAACGTCAGGATCATACCAGAACCAAGGACAACGGCTAAAGCGGCAGTGAGAGGGGCATGTCGACCAACCACAGTAGAACCAATCAACTCACGACGTCCTGTCTGCTCCTCCTTGCGGGTATTACGAACTAAGAACAATGCACTACCCAATGCTGCTAAAATCGTTGCGCCAGCGAAGGTCTGTTGAGTCGCTAAAGCACCTAATGTTGCATCAAAAGCACGGCTTTGAAAAAGCACCAACATTGGAATGTTCATAACTTGGTCGAATCGCTCATATCGTGCCTCCACAGTGGGGTAAACACTATCAATCGAGGAAGCACTTCCCAGTATAATGCCTAAGGTTACCAGAATCCAAATTAAAAGTAGAATCCGATCTCGACGTAGAATCAGGCGAATCAGTCCACTGGTTCCGATAAAATCCTTCTTCATTACCTTTCACCTCCGATTTTGTCTTTATCCTGAGTGGTAGAGTGACTACTGTAATGACTCATAAATAGTTCTTCTAGTGTAGGTATCGTACTGGTCAATGAACGTAAACCGAATGAAGTCACATGTCGAATAATAGGATCCATATGGCCAAGATCAACTTGAAATTTAGTTTGATTACCCTGTATCCTTAAATTGTGAACCCCTTTCATTTCTGCAAGATCAGTGATTGGTCTAACTGTTTCTACCGATAGTGAGGTTTGGGTGAGGTGACGTAATTCAGCAAGTGTCCCAGATTCGATAATTTTTCCTTCTCGAATGATATTCACCTTATCACACACCGCCTCTACTTCTGCTAGAATGTGACTAGATAATAGAACGGTTTTTCCAGCTCTTTTGACCTCAGTTACACACTGCTGAAAGATTGCTGCCATCAAAGGGTCTAGCCCTGAGGTAGGTTCATCAAAAATAAATAAGTCAGCATTAGAGGAAAAAGCTGAAACTAAGGCCACCTTTTGGCGATTTCCCTTTGAATAGGTACGGCATTTCTTTCTGGGATCTAATTCAAAACGTTTTAGTAACACATTACGTTTTTCTAAATCAAACCCACCTCTCATTCTGCCTAATAAATCAATCACTTCCCCACCTGTCAAATTCGGCCATAGGGTCACATCTCCTGGAACATAGGCAATGTGCCGATGGATATTTGCTGTGTCATCCCATGGATTACCTCCGAGAATACGGACTTCACCTCCGCTCTTTTTTATTAGGCCAAGTAGAATTCGTATCGTTGTAGATTTACCTGCACCATTTGGACCTAGAAAACCCACAACTTCTCCTTTTTTTACGATAAGATCAACACCTCGAAGGGCCTGATGTTTACCATAGGACTTAGTGAGTTGATTAATTTCAATAATATTCATGGATACTACCTCCATTCATTTATAGGTTTACAAGATAGTGAATAAAATCCCACGATGATATTGTTGATAAATATTAATTTTATTGACAAGATCTATTCATTTAGGGGAGCATTAATGTGTTTATTGCGTATAAGCCCATTTTTTTAGAATTTCGAGATAAGCATCAAATTCCTCAAGCATCCCATCGTAGTCAAGTTCAGTTAATTCTGAACCCTTAGTTTCCTCTATTATTTTGTTTGCAAATCCTCCGATGGCCCAGAAAATGATGTTTTTGGTCTTTTCAATATCGACCCTCTTTTGAAATTTAGACTCATCGATATTTTCAAATATTTTTTCATAACCCATGGATTCCATTTCCTGTTTTTTACTTTCTAAATCGTTTCTCACTTCTTCAGAACTTGTATAAGTTGTAATCGCACTGAATTGGAATACCCAAGGAAGCTTATGGATTAACTCTATTTTCAGTAGTAAAACTTGACGCAATTTAGTGAATAAGTCTCTTTCATTGATATTAATCAAATCAAAATATTCAGTTTTAATGATCTTCATACTGTAATCATAGAGATACAGAAAAAGCTGTCTCTTAGTGTGGAAATAGTGGAATAATAGTCCTTTGGAAATACCTGCTTCCTTGGCAATTTCAATTGTAGAAGCATCATCATAGCCTTTGCGAGCAAATTCCTTTAGTGCCGCATTTAAAATTCGTTGTTGTTTTTCATTTTCTAAATTTAAGAATTTTGAAAATATAACCAACACCTTCTTTCTTCCAATTTTGTTAATTATTCTGTTTCATTGACTGAGATGGTGAAAATAATGTTTTGAAATTGACCATTGTGGTTAATGAAATTATATCATCATTAACCACAATGGTCAACGAATTTAAATTGATATTTTTTAACGAGTACGAGCGATAAAAGTAAAACGATGATTGAGATAAAAAGCGATGTTTAGTAAAATAGAATAGAATAGATATGTGTGGCCAATGGACTAAGCAGATATGAGAAGGGGTATAAAATGGATCGAGAGTTAAGCAAACAATTCAAACGACTAAATAAAATAGAAAAGAAAATGCTAAATGAAAAAGAGAGCAAGTTATTTAAAGCGAAGATAGCACCAGTGCTAGATGAAATCCAAGAAAAAATACCTCATAAATTAAGAGCTACATTAGCGGCTGCATTTTTGAAGAGTTTTCAACTGGTCTTTGATAAGGGAAATGCATATGTTGAAAAGACCTATAATAAAGATAAAATTAAACTAGAGCATGATCTAAATAACGATGCAATCAATCAAAAAATAAACAAAAAATATATTAAAAGGTTAGATAAACAAGTCAGTCACGCTAAAATGCTAAACTATTCAATTTCGATTTTAGAAGGTGGCGTGCTAGGCTTTTTTGGTATTGGTTTACCGGATATTCCCCTTTTTATATCCGTAGTGATGAGGACTATTTATGAAATAGCCATGGGTTATGGTTATGAATATAAAAATGAAGAAGAAAAGGCCTATATCCTGCTGATTATCTGCGGGGCACTAACCCAGGGAGATGTGAAAAAAGAATTTAATGAACGTATAGACAAATTAGGGAATCGAATAGATCGACAGCTTAAGGCTGAAATAGAATTAGAAGATCAAATGAAAGAAACAGGCCATATTTTGTCGGACGCAATGCTAACAGCAAAGTTTATCCAAGGGATTCCTTTCATTGGGGTTGTTGGAGGTGTTACAAATTTTAATATCATAAAAAAGATAGGAAAATACGCTAGCTTAAAATATAAAAAGAGATATCTATTAAAAAAAACTAGGGAAAAACTGATAAAAGAGTTACTAAATGAGTAATCCTACATAATTGTGCACGAAATGTCGGATCTCTGTTTTAAATCTCTGCTATTCTATTAATAAGAGGGAGGTCATTTCAATGGATTCGCTGAAAAAAATGAATGAAGCATTAAGCTATATTGAAGAAAATCTGACTAATGAAATTGACTTTAAAGCAGTAGCAGCACTTGCAATTTGTTCTGAGTATCATTTTAAAAGAATGTTCTCTTTCCTTGCAGGTGTGACGCTGTCGGAGTATATTCGACGTAGAAGACTTACCCTTGCAGCATTTGAACTTAATAATAATGACATCAGAATAATCGATGTTGCCATCAAGTACGGATATAGCTCACCGGATTCTTTTACACGGGCATTTAATCGCTTGCATGGTATCACACCATCAGAAGCTAAAGTCAACAGTCAATCATTAAAAGCGTATCCACAAATGACCTTTCAACTATCAATTAAGGGAGGTAGAGAAATGAATTATCGAATTGAAGAAAAAGAGGCCTTTGGTATCGTTGGAATCAAGAAAAGAGTTCCTATCATTTTTGAGGGAGTCAATCCAGAGATTGCTGCCATGTGGCAAAGCTTAAATGACGAAAAAATTAGTAAACTCAAAGAACTTTCCAATGTGGAGCCATTAGGACTATTGAGTGCGTCTACAAATTTCTCTGAAGGTCGAATGGAGGAAAAAGGAGAATTAGATCATTATATAGGCGTGGCAACAACCAATGAATGTCCAGATGATCTATCCAAGCTTGAAGTTTCAGCTTCAACATGGGCAGTATTTGAAGCAGTAGGACCATTTCCTGATACGCTTCAAAATATTTGGGGACGCATTTATTCCGAATGGTTTCCATCCTCAAACTATGAAATAGCAAAAGGACCGGAAATGTTGTGGAATGAGGAGAAAGAGTTAACTGATCCAAATTTTAAAAGTGAAATATGGATACCAGTTGTGAAAAGGCAAGTGCTCTAAAGAATAGTTAATTAAAGGGATAGAGGACTTCTTGTTGTATTAAGTTAAAGGATAGACTTAAATTTTCTAATGCAATTCTAATCTTTCACTAATGTTCATCTAATCAGAACTCCGTATAATAAAAGTATAAATTAAATAAAGATATTTGGAGGGATTATGATGACAATAACTATAGAAATGATTGATGAATTAAAAAAGAGAGCCAATGTTAGTTTTAAAGATGCAAAGGAAGCTCTAGAGAAGTATGATGGGGATTTAGTTGAAGCCTTAGTATATCTTGAAAACAATAATAAGTTTAAAGCTTTTAATGCTGGTAAAAAAGAAGACTTTTTAGATAAGGTCAAGGAGGTAATTAGGAAGGGAAATAATACTCGCTTTATTATCAGGAAAAAGGAAAGGACAATTCTTAACCTTTCACTGACATTTACAATTATAGTAGGTGTATTTACTTTCCATGTGTCTCTTGTCGCATTGATTATAGGTCTACTGACAGGATGCAAATTCAGATTTGAGAAAAATAGTGGAGAAGATATGAAGGTAAATAGCATATTGAACAAGGTACATGATAACATAAATAATTTTAAAAAAGATCTACATGACGATGTGCCAACAGAAAAAGAGTAATTTATTTATATGAATTATGAATTATGAAATAGTCAATATAAAAATAACCTGCCTAATGCGTAGGTTATTTTTATATTAAACGCACAAAGGGAATTGTAAGATTATTTACAGTAATAGGAATCTATTTCGTGTATAATTTAACTAGATGCAGATTGTAGTCAGGGGGAATGATGAATGAGCGGAAAAAAGATTCTTATTATTGAGGATGAGGTAAAAATAGCCAGGTTTCTGGAGCTAGAGCTAATGCATGAGGGGTACCAGGTAGCACAAGCCCATGATGGTAGGAAGGGTCTTGAGATGGCGGAGCGGGAGACCTTTGATTTGATTATTCTCGACATCATGCTTCCATATATGAATGGGATAGAGGTGTTGAGAAAGATTAGACATAACTCAGAGGTTCCTATTATTATGCTGACTGCCAAGGATGAAGTGATGGACAAGGTCATAGGTCTAGATATGGGGGCTAATGATTACATAACAAAGCCCTTTGCCATAGAGGAGCTTTTAGCCAGGATCAGATCAGCCTTGAAGACAAAAAACCATGGCATTTCAGAAGGCAGGTCTTTACAGAGTGGGAGTTTGAAGCTTGACATTGATAAACATAAGGTTACCTATGATGAAGAAACCGTTGAGCTTACAAAGAAGGAATTTGATTTATTACACTATTTTTTAGAAAACCATGACATTGTACTCACTAGGGATAAAATTCTTCAGACCGTCTGGGGTTATGACTACATGGGAGATACCAATATAGTTGATGTGTATATTAGATACTTGAGAAGTAAGATAGATGATAAATATAACAAAAAGATTATTTATACAATCAGAGGGGTGGGATATCTTTTAAAAAATGAGTAATAAGCGTAAATTCTTAAAGGTAGTTAAAGAAATACTAGGTTTATTTGTTTTGATACTGACTGAAGTTTTCAAATACATAAAAATTGGACTCAAGCAACTGCATGATATCTTTATTGAAAAACTTCGATTTTCATTAACATTTAAAATAATATTAGTCTATGCGCGAAAGACCCTCTCCATTTTATTGTTATTTGGATTGTTTATTCTAGGAGGTTTTATCCTACTGAGTGGATGGAATGCACAGGAGTCTATGAAAAGAGATTTTTATCTTGTCTCAGATTACTTAACGGATGACATGAGATCAGCAGAAGAAAAAATCAAAAGACTTGCAGAACTTGACAACCTTATCATTTCTATATTTGACGAAAACAGTAATGGCCTATATACCACTGAGGGTGACAATAATGCTGTGGTTTTTTATGGAGAAATAGAACCAGCAGAGGGCTGGGGCATAAATGGTAATTATGTGTTAGTAAAAGAGGAGCTTTCTATTTACGATGAACCAAGTGGCATTTTCAATCAGGAGGAGGATAACGTTGTCTATGCCATGGTATTAAGAGAAGATGCCCACTGGAATGATGTGCCTGTTCAGATTCAAATCAAGAACAGAATGACAAAAGAGAAAACGCGCTTAGTTCTTTTGGCACTTGTATTATTAGGAATCGATATATTTCTTCTCCTAACTGTTTTAATTTCGGGGGCAAGGTCCAGTAAGAAAATTGTCAAACCAATTGAAGTGATGACAAAGGCTGTTGAGAATATAACGATAAATGAGATTAATACCCGTTTGAGTGTAAGTGGTTCTCAGGATGAACTTAAAGATCTTGCAAGAACATTTAACAGCATGCTTGATAGAATACAGCAGTCATACGAGCAACAAAATCAATTTGTTTCTGATGCATCCCATGAGTTGAGAACACCTATTTCAGTGATTCAGGGCTATGCAGACCTACTTGTCAGGTGGGGAAAGAAGGATGAAAAGATACTGGAGGAATCCCTAACTGCAATTAAAGAGGAATCTGAAAATATGAAGGACTTGGTGGAAAAACTTCTTTTCTTGGCAAGGGGAGATAAGAACACCCAAAAGGTTGAGAAGAAAGATTTCTATTTAAATGAACTGATAGATGATGTTGTTAAGGAAACAAGAATGATAGATGGATCTCATCAGATTATTAATCTAAAGAATGAGGGTATTTTAATGAACGCAGATCCAAGACTCATAAAAGAGTCCTTACGAATTTTCATAGATAACTGTATAAAATACACACCTAGTGGAGGCAGTATTAAAATTGAATCCATTCTTAAAAAAAATGAGGTGGAAATTTCTATAGAAGATACAGGCATTGGCATTTCAAAGGAAGATTTACCTAACATATTTAATCGATTTTATAGGGCGGACAAGTCAAGAACCAAGGGAATAGACGGAACAGGGGGGACAGGCCTTGGACTTGCCATAGCAAGCTGGATTATTCAAAGACATAATGGTCGAATTAAAGTAGAAAGCCAGATAGATGTAGGTACTAAAGTCGTGATCAATCTTCCGAGACATGTGCACCCGGACTTATAATAAACAATGAAATAACAACATGATTGACTCGTATAGTCAGCGCTGCTGTTGCTTAATAAGTACGTTGACTAGGCGAGTGGATGATTGAAGTTTTGAGGAGGCAATTGGAATGTTTTAGATATTTTTCAGCCAGTACGGAAAATATTTTGTTGAGAATTAAGTTTTTAAGTGAAAACTCAGATTTATTCGATTTCATAGTGGGTACTGATTTAAAGGATATTGATGAAAATTACAATGCAAATAATTTGATAATAAATTGACAATACTGGAAAAATATACTACTATGATATTATAAAGTAAAAATTATGATAAATACTAAGTCATGAAGACGAACTAGCTATATTTCAACCATGAAGGTTGTTCTAAGGGCTATAACTGTATTCAGTGACTTTATTAATTTTTTGAGGGGGATGACAAATGGATAAACAATTATGGGAAAAAGCAGTGGCGTTTCATGGGCATGAGTGTCCAGGGTTAGCTATAGGCTATAAAGCCTATGAGGCCGCCAAAGAAAAACTAAAGGTTGGTTTTTCAAAGGATGAAGATATAGTATGTGTAACGGAAAATGATGCCTGTGGTGTAGATGCAATTCAACTATTATTAGGATGTAGCTTTGGAAAGGGAAATCTTATTTATCGTGGTACTGGAAAGCAAGCCTTTAGCTTCTTTAACCGTACCACTGGAGAAAGTATGAGAATTGTATTGAAACCTTCTGACAAGAAAATGGATAGAGGAGAAAGACAAGCTTATTTGTTAGAGGCACCAATCGAAGAAATTTTTGAATTTAAAACACCTAAATTTGAATTGCCAGAAAGAGCAAGGATTTTTACCACGATTGCCTGTGAAGATTGTGGAGAGGGAGCTCCAGAGCATAAAATTCGCTTAATGGAGGGGAAAAGGGTTTGTTTAGATTGCTTTAAAGATTATTCTAGGGAATTATAAAACGAATTAGTTATATTTGTTTAATAAAGTCATGAAGGCACATTCTTTGCTGAAGCAAGAAGTGTTTTTATGGCTTTTGTTTTTAAAAAGGATAACTTCAACTATTCATTAAACTGGGTACTCTTTATGTACTTGATGAAGAGGTTTCTACAAAGTAGCTTGTAACGCAGCCTTTAACCATAAAACCGCAAAGGTTTGGTATACAGTTAGAAAAATTCTACTTTAAAGAAGTTATTAAATTTTATAAGAAAAATAAAAATCTTAAAATAGGAGACAGGTATATGGGTAAAAGTTACAGTAATGTTTCAATGGCTATTATTAGAAGGCTACCTAAATATTATGAATACCTAAAGCAGCTTATAGATAAAAATATAGATAGAATTTCCTCAAAAGAATTAAGTCGTATGATTGGATTTACACCCTCACAAATACGGCAAGACTTAAATAAGTTTGGGGGATTTGGCCAACAGGGATATGGCTATAACGTAGAAGTATTGTATGGAGAAATTGAAAAGATACTAGGCCTAAATCAGAGCTACAGTATCGTGGTAGTAGGAGCGGGAAGCCTAGGCCAAGGTATTGTTAATCATATTGATTTTGAAAATTGTGGATTTGATTTAAAGGCATTGTTTGATATTAAATATAAGTTTATGGGTAAGAAGATTAAGGGTGCCCCTATCTTTTATATAGATGAGTTGCAAAAGTTTATAAGTGAAAACCATATTGATATTGGAGTAATCTGTATGCCTGAGGAGTTTGTACAAGATACTGCAAACAAATTAATAGAGTCAGGTGTATCTGCTATTTGGAATTTTTCACCTATAGATCTTGACGCCCCAGAAGGAGTAATTGTAGAAAACATGAATCTAAACAATGGTTTGCTTACCCTATCTTATTTTGTAAGCAACAGTGGAAAAGATCAGGTTAAATAACGCAATATGATTTTAAATAATATTTGTTTTTATGGAAAATAATTTGACAAAATTGCTATAATATAGTATTTTTAAATAGAAATTTAAAATAATTAAAAATTTAACAAAAAATAGCTTATAAGGTGCTCTTTCATAGAGTTAAAAGGGAAAGTGGTGTAAATCCACTACAGCCCCCGCTACTGTAAATGGGTATGAAATCCGCGAATGCCATTGGGAAACCGAGAAGGTCGGAGAGTAAGATGATCCATAAGTCAGGAAACCTGCCTTATATTGTTATAAAACGAAACCTTCGGAGGGGAGGTGTTTTTTCTTGAGGATTTTTTGTTTTGATTTGAGATGAAACCACGAAGGTTTAGTGTGCAATCATGAAGATTGTTACTTTACTTTTTCGTGGTTTTTTGTTTTAGAGTCACAAATTAGTTGTTGAATTTGAGAGGGGCGAAGTATTATGAGGGATGTAGAAAAAATTGTGTACTGGAAAGATGCTTGGGAAAAAAAGAAAATGGATACTAAAAAGTCTGAAGTTTTTTGGGATAACAGAGCAGCGTTCTTTAATACAAAGGTTTCTCTAGAGAAAAATGAATCCAGCGACATTATAGACTTGTTATTAAAAAAAGAAATGTTGCATGAAGAAATGTCGGTATTAGATATAGGCTGTGGACCTGGAAAACATACCATTCCGATGGCACGTATTGTAAAGAAAATCACTGCTTTAGATATTTCCGAAAATATGCTAAACCATCTTCAAAACAATGCTAAAAAGATGAATTTAGATAATATTAAAACATTGAAGAAAGATTGGAAGGATATTGATTTAGAAAAAGAAGGGTGGAACAAAGCCTTTGATTTCGTATTTGCTTCTATGACACCTGGCGTATTTGATTTTAATACCCTAGAAAAAATGACAAAGGCTAGTAAAAACTATTGTTTTTTAAGTGGATTTGTTGATCGAGAGGACTCTATTTTTGATGAAGTAGAAGCAGAAATTTCAAAAATATATTCTTTGGAAAAACGAAAGGATAAAAAAGTATACTATGCCTTTAATGTTCTGTGGCACTTGGGTTATACCCCAGAGGTGTTTTACCTGAATAGAGAGTGGGAGGACATAAGAACAGTAGAGGAAACATGGCAGTTATATGTAGATAAGATTTCTATGCAAGTTGAATTAAAAGAAGAAGAAAAAATGTATATCAAGGAAGAACTAAAAAAACATCAAAATAATGGCAAGGTAAAGGAAAAAACAAAGGTTAAAATAGGTGTTTTGACTTGGAGTGTATAAATGTAAGCATATATTCACAGGGGAGTTCTATTTCCTAAAATAAAATAGCTCGAAGAGGAGTGAAGGATATGAGTTGGAAACAATGGAAAAAAGGAATGGTAATGATTGTAGTAGGTATGATGATGTTGTCACTTATTGGTTGTGGGACAGATACTTCACAAGAAGAAGTGGAAACCGTGGGGTCAAACAATGAAACTGAAGCAAATAAAGAAAAAGAAGATGTGGTGCTAAAGCTAGGAGGCGGAGACTGGGGATATCCATCACCCTATCTACATTATTCCAGAGGACCTGGTATTTATAAAATGCAGCTGATTTTTGATAGTTTGTTAGAATACGGTGAAGAAGGGTTAATTCCATGGCTTGCCAAGGAATGGGAGGTTTCGGAAGATGGACTTAACTATATCTTTACGCTACAGGAGGGGGTAAAATGGCATGATGGTCAGGTCTTAACAGCAGAGGATGTAAAGTTCTCCTTTGAGTTTTCGGAAAAACATCCTCCAGTACAGAATTATATTATGGTTGGGGATCAGTCAATAATAAAGGAAATTGAAATTCTAGAGGATGGTAGGGTGAAATTTACTTTTGCAGAAAAGAATGCAACTATTTTAGAAAAAATAGGAACAGTAAGAATCATTCCAGAGCATATTTGGTCAGAGGTAGAGGATCCAGAAAGCTTCCAGGATGAAAGAGCAGTAATAGGCTGTGGACCCTATACATTAACGAACTATAGTAAAGAACACAGTACCTACGAATTTACAGCTTTTAAGGATTATTGGGGACCAAAACAGAAGGTGGAAAAAATTCAATTTGTGCCTGTGAGTGATGAAATTATGGCATTTGAGAACGAAGAGATAGACCAAATCGGTGTAGGGGCCGATTTATTGGATCGATATATGGGAGATCCTACTTTTACAGTGTTAGAGAATCCAGCATTTTGGGGATACCGTTTAACACTTAATATGGAAAAAAATCCGATATTTAAGGAAAAGGAGATTCGTCAAGCGATTGCCTATGGTATAGACCAACAAGAAATGGTGGACAAGGTGGAAAGGGGTGCTGCTGTCGTAGCAAGTGCAGGTTATTTACCAGAGGACCATGTATGGTATAATCCAGCAGTGAAAAAATATCCTTTTGATGAGGATAAGGCTAAAACATTGTTGGGAGATGAAAAAGTATCGTTTCAATTATTGACGGGTAATTCCAATGCAGAGGTTAGAATAGCAGAGCTAATGAAAATTAGTTTAGATAAGGTGGGCATTGAAGTAAATGTACAAAGTGCCGATACAAAGACCAGAGATAATGCCATAGTAACGGGAAACTACGAAGTCGCCTTGACAGGACATGGAGGCTGGGGTAACGATGCGGATATATTAAGGACACGATACAGTGATATTCTAGGCTATGACAATGAAGAAATAAATAAGTTAGCCCTAGAGCAATTACAGGAATTAGATACAGAAAAAAGAAAGGAAATGATTTTTTCCCTACAGGAGTTGATTTCAGAGGAAATGCCTATGATTCCTATTTATAATACCACTGGCTACACTGTCTATCGACCTAGTACCTATGATGGGTGGATGTATATGTTTGATCATCACAATGTGAGCCATGGTAAGTTATCCTACTTAGAAAGAAAGTAGTTGGTGTTCATGATCAAAGAGAAAAAAGATAAAAAGGATAAGAAGGATAAAAAGGATAAGAAGAGACATATGAGAATAAAGCAATATATGATTACCTTCTTATGTATTATCACCTTAAATTTCTTCATCCCCAGACTCATGCCTGGGGATCCCTTTATCTTTTTATCCTCAGAAGAAGGTCAGATACATACCACTTTTTCCTCTGAGGAGATAGAAAGATATAAAGTGTATTATGGCTTGGATAAACCGTTGCGACAGCAATATGTCTCCTATGTAGGCAATTTATTTAAGGGGGATTTAGGATATAGCATACATTATAAGCAGCAGGTGCTTACCATTGTCCTTGATCGCATCGTTTGGACATTATTTCTAGTGATGGGATCTGTTTTATTAAGTGCTACTATTGGTATTTTTTTTGGTGCTATATCAGCCTATTATAGAAACAGTCCTTTAGATAAATTATTATATTCTGGATTAATCACACTTTCAGAAATCCCTTCTTTCCTGGTTGCGTTATTGATGTTATTTTACTTTGCGGCACATTTAAAGCTGTTTCCTTTATCAGGAGGTATGAGTCACTTTGTAGACTTTTCTTCTCCTTGGGAAATGGGTAGAGATATTATTTTTCATGCATTACTTCCTCTGATGGCGTTGACCATCACCAGAATTGGAGAGTTTTATTTATTAACCCGCAATACCATGGTTTCTATTTTAGATAAAGCCTATATGAAAACTGCCAAAGGCAAAGGGCTAACAAAGAGAAGGGTTTTGTTTTCTCATGCCTTGAGGAATGCGATACTACCTGTTGTTACTAGAATTTTTTTAAGTTTTGGTGGTGCAATAGGTGGAGCTATATTAGTAGAAAATGTTTTTAATTATCCTGGTATTGGCAGGTTGATGAGACAGGGTGTGCTTTTTAGGGATTATCCTTTAATACAAGGCATATTTATTGTGATGACATTATTTGTATTAATCATGAACTATATTGCTGATATTATTTATAAAAAATTAGATCCTAGGGTGAGTTAAATGAAAAAAATGATGAGATTTCTAAGGAAATTTTCTTTTTTGGGGAAGGCGGCAGTAATGGTAATCGTAATATTTTTTCTCTTGGCCATGGCACCAAATCAATTGGCAATACACTCTCCCAATATACCCTCAGGACCAGCTTTAACTTCTCCAAATTTTCAGCATTGGCTGGGGACAGATGATCTTGGGATTGACCTGTGGGCACAGATCTGTCATGGTGCTCAAATTAGTATGATGGTGGGACTAGGAACGGCTTTTTTAGCCGTGGGTGGTGGAAGTATTTTAGGCGTTTTTGCTGGATACTACGGAGGGAAAATAGACGGATGGCTAATGAGATTGATTGATTTAATGATGGTGATACCAGAACTACCAACCATGATTGTCTTAGGTTCTTTCTTTGGTCCTAGTATGGTGAATATTATGATTGTATTAACTCTTTTTTCATGGACCAGACCTGCAAGAATTATACGCTCTAAGGTTATATCCATAAAGGAAGAAAATTATGTAAAAGTAACAGAAAGCTATGGTGGCGGTTTTATCTATATAACGAGAAGACATTTTCTTCCTCAAACGTTTCCCTTGATTATGGTGAGTTTCATTAAGTTAGTCAGTAAAGCCATCGTGGCAGAGGCCAGCTTAGCTTTTTTAGGCTTAGGCGATCCAACATCTAAAAGCTGGGGTCTTATTTTAAACCATGCCATGAGCTTCCAGGGCATTTATTTTATAGAATTTTGGAAATGGTGGATACTATTTCCTCTCCTATGTATTATGACTATGGTGCTGGCCATTTCTTTTATTAGTAAGGAAATAGAAAATTTATTGTGTTAGAAAAATAGGCGTAAAGGAGATGAAGAGGGGATGAAGGTAAAGAAAACATTACTTGAGGTAAAAAATTTAGTAGTAGATTATCCCTATGGAAATGATAAAATAACAGCAGTAAAAGATATTTCTTTTACAATAGAAGAAGGTAACATTCTAGGAATCATAGGTGAATCTGGAAGTGGTAAAACATCTATCGCTCTAGCTTTGATGAGGCTACATGATAAGGGTGTCAGGACTGAGGGAGAAATATTCTACGATAATCAGCCACTTCATCAATTATCAGAAAAAGGATTAAATAAACATCGTTGGAAGGATATTGCCATTGTTTATCAAAATCATTTAGATATTTTAAATCCTGTCATGACGGTAAAAGAACAGATACTAGAGGCAATCAAAAAGCATTTAAATTTATGTGAAAAGGATAGAGATCAGAAAATTAAAGAACTACTCAAAATGGTGAATTTAGAGGAACAATGGGGTCATGCTTACCCCCATCAGCTCTCTGGAGGCATGAGACAAAAAATACTAATCGCTATGGCATTAGCCTGTGACCCTAGTATACTCATTGTGGATGAACCCACCACAGCTTTGGATGCCATTGGAAAAGAAGAAATATTAGACTTGCTTGAGAGGTTACAAAAAAACAAAAAATTTGCTATGCTACTCATATCCCATGATATGTATGTGATACAGCGATTGAGTAATAAATTGGCAGTGATGTACCAGGGTAGGATATTAGAAGAAGGGCTAACAAAGGACGTATTGGAAAACCCTAGGCATGTATATACAAGAGGATTACTAGATGCTTCATTAGATATCAATCCATATCAAGATTTGTGGGGAATCCCAGAAGGAAATCCTATTGAAAAAGAAGATGCCTGTATTTTTTATGGAAGATGTTATCAAAAAAAAGAAAGCTGTAAAGAAAAATTACCTCAATTACAATATGTATCCTTAGAAAGAAAAGTTGCCTGTAATCGGGGAGGAATTATAACACTTTTAGAGGGTAAAGGCATCAGCAAAATTTATGAGGGTCCTAAAAACCAAATAAAAGCCTGTGAAAATTGTAATATAAAGGTCCCCTCAGGAGAAGTGGTAGCCTTAATGGGACAATCAGGATCTGGCAAAACCACTTTGGGGACTATATTAAGTGGTCTATTAAAAGGGAATGGTGGAGAAGTAACTTTCGATGGGAAGTTGGTCACAGGCAACAATTTTACTAGTATAAAACAAGGCATTCAAATCATTTTTCAAGATCCCTTCTCTGCTACAAATGGAAACTTTACGGTAGAAGAAATTGTAAGGGAGCCATTAGATATTCTAAGGATAGATACAAAGGAAGAAAAAAACCGGATGGTTGTAAAAGCTTTAGAAGAAGTACAGCTTCCTATCACCAAGGATTTTTTGCAAAGAAAATGCAAAAGTTTAAGTGGTGGACAAAGGCAAAGACTTGCTATTGCGAGAGGTTTAGTGATGGAACCTAAGCTTTTGATAGCAGACGAAATTAGTTCTATGCTAGATCCTTCCACAAAGGCTAATGTCTTAAGACTATTAAAAGGATTACAAAATAAGTTTGGCTTTGCTATGCTGTACATTACCCATGATCTTGCATTAGCAAGAAAAATAAGCAATAAAGTATGCATTATGTATAAAGGAGAAATTATAGAACAAGGTAGTGCTAATCAAGTTTTTGAAAAACCACAAAGTGATTATGGAAAAAAATTATTGCGAGGATGGAGTTCATAAATACAACACCAATGTAGAATGGTTGGATTTCAGTTTAAACCATTGAAAAATCAGATAAATATGATACCATAAAAACAACATAAATGAATGGAGGGTTGACTAAAAATGGGTATTTTTACGATGAGACTACGACTAGATTCTTTACGCCACTAACTTAATCGTGCTTAAAGGCTCTGCTTGTGCAGAGTATTCTGGATCTGTCTGCCTATTTTGAAGAAAATCCCTATTAATGGATACATCAATTCATATTGAAAAAATGTTAAAGAGGGAGGGACGAATCTGCCCTCTTTTTTTTATCTTAAAATAGAAAGAGAATAAGTCATGATGGCAGCTGTAATTGAGTAAAACATTTGACATAGAGTGCGATACCCATTAATATTAGTATAGATGGATTAAAGACAAATAAGTGAGGTGTTTGATGCGCAGAGTGGTTCTTTACTATTTATATTTAGAGATATAATTTTATTTATCATAAATCAGGTGGATAGATCACCTGTTTTTATGATGTCATTATTCTAAATATCTATGAAGATACTATGTCCGCTCATCAAATACTATGATAATAAATTGAGTATATCTACTTTTATTTTCTAACTTTTAGCAAGGGAGATATATGATAAATATATATTATATAGTTTTGAGCTTAAACTGTGGACAAATACCACGGTTTTTGTTTTTTACAAAAGGTTTTAAATCCATCGAGCTAATGGATGTGTATATTTTCATAGTGGCGGTTAAAAATACTATGAATTTGGAGGAAAGTATGATGATAAGAAGGTTAAATGTAAATGAAGAAGAAATGAATAAAATTATGGAGATCTGGAAAACGTCAACCATTCAAGCACACCAGTTCATTCCTAAGGAATATTGGTTAAAAAACTATGAAATTGTAAAAGAAAAATATGTTCCAATGGCTGAAACATATGTGTGTTTAGATGAAAATGAAATAAAAGGCTTTATTAGCATAATACAAGGGGAATATATAGGTGCCTTATTTGTTGATATACATTGTCAAGCTAAGGGTATTGGTGGAGAATTGATTGAGTATGTCAAGGAAATATATGATAGTTTAACATTAGGAGTTTACAAAGAAAACAAGAAGGCAGTTACTTTCTATGAAAAAGTTGGATTTATTAAGAAGTGTGAGAAATTAAATGAAGAAACGAATGAATTAGAGTATATTATGAATTTTCAAAAGTAGCAAAAATGAGGCAAAAGGCAGGGAGACAATCCCTGCCTTTTGCCTTTATTCTGAGTAGTAGTCCTATTAATATAATTTTTCATATTTAGTTTATTTTTACTTCAGATGTTTTGGTTATAAGATAAAAAAGATAATAAAGCAGGTGGAAATAATGGACAAAACGATTTTGGTTGTCGATGACTATATGACCAAACCTTTCAGTATCCAAGAGCTTACTTCCCGGATAAAAGCTCATTTCAGGAAGGTTGAGCGCCTGCATAAGGATTGGAATGAACGCAGTCATGATAAAGATATAAATACGCAGACAGCTACCTCTTTGCTTGTTTTAAATGATAAGACATTTGAGACCTTTTTAAATAATCAAAAGCTGGATTTGTCAACCAAGGAATTTTAAATTATATCATTTCTTATGCATCATCCTAATCATGTTTTAACCCGTGAGCAGATATACGAAAATGTATGGGGAGATGAATATGGAGATATAAACACTGTTACAGTGCATATCAAAAATATCCGAAAAAAGCTTGGAAGTGAATATGATTTTATTAAAACAATATGGGGTGTTGGGTATAAGTATGTTGAAGGGAAGGAGTAAAGTATGAAGTTGAAAATTAAACTTCCTTTGCTATTTTTATTGATGTTTATGCTAATTATTGCTTCTATCGGTATATATATGTGAGAACATTTCTAATAGGAAATGTGCCTTTTACAGGAACTGAAACAAAAGAAAAATACACCGCAGAATATCAAAAAAATAGCGGATAATGTTTCTGGACTGTATCCTGATCTGGAGGGAATCAACAAATACTTGAATCAGTTTTTTTGAAGAGGAAAATATTTCTTTGATCTTGCATAACAATGACTTATCGGATGAAATCATATCTTATCGGAAATCACCCTATAAAAGTATGGTGACAAATTATTGGATTCCTGTAAAAATTTATGATAATCGTATAATATTCTTTTTAGAAATAGAAAGACTCATGAGCATTGAGGATACGCTGCTAAATCTGGAATATATATGGATGCTTCTTCCTCTACTTATTCTTATGATAATGTGTTTTGTATTATGGTATTATAATGGTAGACAGGAATATTTTATGGAGTATAGATTACAACAAAATAACTAAAATATGAAATGCTTCGTGAAAACAGATATAGAAGCTCTGTGTTAGCAAGTGAATTGAGAATACTACTTGATACAATGACGATCTGTTTACATTCAGTTTAAAAATATGTTGTATACTTTTTTTAAATAATAAGATAAAGGCGTTAAAGAATGTAGAGGAGTTGACGCGTGGGATGAACAAAATATTAATTGTTGATGATGATCCGCATATTCGTGAACTGGTCAAGGTTTTGTTACGAAATGAAGGCTTTGATGTACATGAGGCGTTTGATGGAGTGGAAGCGCTTTCAAAGCTTGAGACAATAAAAGTAGACATGGTTATACTCGACGTGATGATGCCAAACATGGATGGTTGGCAGCTATGTCGAGAACTTCGAGAACATTACGATCTTCCTTTACTCATGCTTACGGCAAAGGGAGAGACAAGCCAAAAGGTGAAAGGCTTTCAGTTGGGGACGGATGATTATCTTGTGAAGCCCTTTGAGCCCATGGAATTGGTAGTGAGGGTAAAAGCATTGCTGAAGCGCTATCAAATTATCACATCTCAGACGGTACGAATTGGAGAATTGGTTATGAACCAGAAAAATTATAAAGTGACTGTTGGTAGTGAAAGCTTTACGCTTCCTCTCAAGGAATTTGAGCTTTTGTTTAAAATGGCCAGCTACCCGGAAAAGACATTTTCTCGGGAACAGTTGATTGAGGATATATGGGGATATGACTTTGCAGGAAATGAGCGGACACTGGATGTGCATATCAACCGACTACGCCAACGTTTCCCAGAAGAAAATCATTCCTTTAAAATCAGAACGATCCGGGGATTGGGCTACCGCTTGGAGGTAAGTCCATGAAAAAACAAAAAATTACCAAAGCTGCCGCTGTTATCCTTTCAGGATTGACTGCTTTAATTGTATCTTTTGTTATTGCTTTTTTTTCAATCCTTATTCTTAGTCTTATAATTACTTCAATTATGGGCTATGAAATATCAGAGGAGCCTACGCTATCTTTTAAGATATTTGTCCTGCTGGCCTGGATATTTATTCTATTAATGGTGAAGCGGTATCCGAGAGTTAGACAGTTGTTTGGAATTGAGTTCATGAGACAGGAGACAATTGTTAGGAGTGCAATGGTAGCCATTATAGTAACGACTGTTCTAGCAGGGTGCTTTGCTATCGCCCATGGTTTGGCTACTTTTATTTATACAATGATAGGATATCAGGCTATAGCGGCACCTGACGCCCGATATTTTTGGAGTCTTAACTGGCTGCTTTGGCTATTTATCCTGTTTCTGATCAAGCGATTCCTGTGGGCCAAGCTGCCATTTGGAGATGAGTTTATGAATAAAGATAAAATTGTTAAGGGTGCGGCTATAACCATTACAGTAATGGTAATTGGAATAGGATGTATGGCTGTGGCTTATCTCTTTGCGTCTCTTATTCATAGTATAGTTATGGGATATAGATATAGCGTGCCAGAGGAAGCACCTCCCTATTTTAACTTGTTCTGGTTCTGTATTTGGATACTTCTTTTACTGATGATAAAATGGTACCTTAAGCATAGAAATATAGCAAAATATATCGATTTGTTTGCTGCAGTTATCAGAGCTTTAGA
This sequence comes from Alkaliphilus metalliredigens QYMF, assembly GCF_000016985.1. Lineage (NCBI taxonomy): Bacteria > Bacillati > Bacillota > Clostridia > Peptostreptococcales > Natronincolaceae > Alkaliphilus > Alkaliphilus metalliredigens. The sequence continues at coordinate 1,581,077 of NC_009633.1, forward strand.
GAGTATTGCTAAAGGAAATTTCAATGTCAGGTTGGATGATAAATTCAAGAAAGATGAATCCTTCAGTAGACTAGTAAAAAGTGTTAATATGATGGCTTCGGGTTTAGACCAAATGGAAAAAATGAGGCAGGAGTTCATTTCCAATGTATCTCATGAGATACAGTCTCCTCTTGCCTCAATCCAGGGATTTGCTCAGTTATTGCAAAATGATGAATTAAGCCCTGAGGAAAGAAAACATTATCTAAGTATCATAGAAACAGAAAGTAAGCGATTGTCCAAGTTGAGTGACAGCCTGCTGAAACTTGCTATTTTGGAATCGGATAGTATGAGGTTTGAGCCTAAAGCCTATCGGCTGGATAAGCAGTTGAGGAATTTGATCTTAGCCTGTGAACCTCAATGGAGAGAAAAAAGGATTAATATGGAGGCTTTCCTTGATGAAGTGACTATCACAGCTGATGAAGATATGATGAGTCAGGTGTGGATAAACTTAATTTACAACAGCATTAAATTCACCCCTGAGGGAGGAAGTGTTCGGGTTGATTTGAATCAGCACGGGAAAACAATAGTATGTAAGATATCTGATACGGGAATCGGTATTCCAGAGGAAGATCAAAAGCATATTTTTGAGCGCTTTTACAAGGCGGATAAATCAAGGGAGCGATCTAAAAAGGGCGGTGGGTTAGGTCTTTCAATCACTAAAAAAATAATTGACATGCATTACGGCGATATCAGTGTACAAAGTAAATCAGGTACAGGTACTACATTTACCGTATCTTTACCGATACAACGTTAGAAAAGAAGCAAAGGTTTAAATGAAGTAGAACAACCTCACTCTCACTATGGTGAATATGGGGTTGTTTTTTTGTTTTTGTTCAGCTGTTTAAATTCAGTTTAAATAGCCGTGTTATTATACTATCAACAACAAACAGATGAGGTGAGAAGATGAAAAATTGGTATCGTCTTGATAACGCCGCCAAGTTTTTTCCGGCGGTGACAACAAAAACAAATACCTCGGTTTTTCGTCTTTCAATGATATTAACTGAGACCGTCGATTCCGATAAGCTTCAAAAAGCTGTGGATATTGTCATAGGGCGCTTTCCCACATTGGCGGTGAAGTTGGGGAAAGGCGTCTTTTGGAACTATCTCTTCGAAAACTCAAATCGGCTAATGATACATGAGGAGATGGAATACCCCTGTGCCTTTATTGATGGTTACAGAAACAACGGATATCTTATGAGGATTGTGTATTACAATCATCGAATTGGGCTGGAAGTCTTTCATGGGCTTACAGATGGAGGCGGCGCAATGGAGTTTTTGAAAACTTTGATATATCAGTATTTGTGGCTTGTCGGGAAAGATGTGAAGGATGAAGGATTGATATTATTGCCGGAAGGCACTCCTGATAAACTTGAAGAAGAGGACAGCTATTTACGATACTATCAACATGCCCAAGACGAAAAATTTCAGCCGCAAAAGCTGGAAAAGGCCTACTCTATAAAAGGAACGATTCTCGAGCCTTATGGCATCAATGTAACACATGGTGTTGTCTCTGCTTCATCGTTAAATCAATATGCCAGGAAAATGGGAACCACCATAACCGGTTATGTGGCATCGGTGTTGATTCAAGCTATCTATTTAGAAGGCTCCAAACATAGAAAAATCCTGGAACCAATTACTATTGGCATACCAGTTAACTTACGGGGGATATTTCCGTCAAAAACCCTTAGAAATTTCTTTGCAGGAGTAAGTGTAAGTGTTTATGTATTACCTGAGACAAAATTCGAGGATATTGTCAAAGAAGTTACAAGGCAGATGAAAGAAAACATAACGAAAGAAGGTCTGTCTTTTGTGATTGCTAAGAACATCAGATACGAAAAGATGCTTGGCGCAAGATTTGTTCCGTTATTCATAAAGAATAGATTAATCAACTATGCATTTAAAAGTTTTGAGGGCAATGCCATCACCATGAGCCTATCCAATATGGGAAACATTAAGCTCTCAAAGTCTATGGAATCACATATTGACAAAATGGAGGCTGTTCTATACCCCAAAGGGGAGGCTTCAATGAATTGTGGCATGTGTTCCGTCAATGACAGGTTAAATATAACATTTGCAAGAAATATTGTGGAAACCGATATCATTAAACAATTTTTCGGGTTGATTTATGATCATACCGGTTTTGATATAGAAGTATATTCAAATGATTGGGGGGAGAAAAAATGAATCGCTGTGGAAACTGTGGCGTTATGTTGGATAAAAGCATGACTGCTTGTCCCTTATGCCATACAAAAATCAGGGACATACAGTTATCTCCTGGACAAAAGCTTTACCCAGTTTACGACACTTCAAAACCTAAGTTTAAAAAAAGAGGCATATTGAATTTGCCAGCGTTTTTCCGTGAATGGAAGCCAATAATGCATATTTAAGAAAAGCATGTAATTTATTCCTCTCTTTCCAGTTTAAATTCAGTTTACAAAACTGTTGTATGATTACACTCGAAAGGAGTGACAAATAGAATTGCACATTATTATAAGGACTGCGGTAGAAAACTGACCCCTTGTGGGTCAGAATGAATATCCTACAGAATTCCAAGAAAATCTAGCTCTTTGAGTGAAACAAAATTTAAAATATGGAGGATGTAAAATGACGGGAAAAAGAATTTTCACTTTATTATTCATTTTATTGGTTATTTCAATGCTAATGATAGGATGCAGTAGAAATGCAGTGCAAGAAACAGCGGGTATTGAGGAGGATTACATCCCGGTAGAGGTTGAAAGCATCAAAAAAGAAGCCATAGCAAATAAAATTACGCTAAATGGCAAGATCTATGCCAATGAAGAAGTGACGGTGATGCCCCAAACACCGGGAACTGTAGCTAAGGTAAACATAAAGCTTGGAGATGATGTTGCAAAGGATCAGGTTCTCTTTGTCATGGACGAGAAAGACATACAAAATGCTATTGAACAGGCGGAGAACAGTATAGATTTAGCCAAACGGAGTGTAGAGCAAGCGGAGAGTGGTATAAAATCTGCTAAAATCAACTATGAAGCAACAAAGGAAAGCTTAGAGGATGCCCTGGCAACCTTGGAAAGAACAAAAACCCTCTATGAAGCAGGAGCTGTTCCTAAAACCCAGCTGGAGCAGGCAGAGATGGCAGCTTCCAGCAGACCTTTAGAAATAGCAGAAGCGAAAGTACTGCAGGCAGAAATAAGCTACCAGCAGGCTTTAAATCAGTTAAGCCAAGCCCAGATTAGTTACGAACAGGCCAAGGGCAACCTTGACAATACGTTAGTAAAAGCACCAATCCGTGGTGTGGTTTCCAGCTTAAGTGTTGTAGAGGGACAATTGGCCAGTAATGCCCAGGGGGCGGCCACCATTGCAGATATAGATAGCGTCTACCTAAAGGTGGATGTAACAGAAAACATGGTGAATCGGCTGCATCAGGGGCAAGAAGTGTCTGTAAAGGTAGAAGCGGCTCTCAATGGGAAAATAAAAGGAAGGATAGACTATATTAGTCCCACTACAGACGCTAAGACACAACTCTATACAGTAAAAGTATATATACATAACAAAGAAGGTAAGATAAGATCCGGTATGAGTGGATCAATAGAATTAGATGCTGAAAGTCGACAAAATGTACTGACAGTAAGAAGTAGTGCGGTTATTGATAAAGAAGGAGAACAGGTGGTTTATTTGGTAGTGGATGAAAGGGCAGTTGAACAAAAAATAAGGCTGGGTTTAAATACCGGTATCTATATAGAAGTCTTAGAGGGACTTAAAGAAGGAGATGTGGTTATTATCAAAGGTCAGCATTATGTAGCAGAGGGCCAAAAAGTGAAGGCAGTAAGGAGTGAACAATCATGAATCCATCAAAATTAGCAGTAAAAAGACCCGTAACTACTGTAGTAGCTATGCTCATTATCATACTATTGGGAACCATTTCTCTAACTAGATTGCCAATAGAACTATACCCATCAATGGAGATACCAGTAGCCGCTGTTATAACCTCTTACTCGGGGGCAGGCCCCCATGAGGTGGAAAACCTCATTACGAGGCCTATTGAAGAAGCCATGGCTACGGTAAGGAATGTAGACATCATTCATTCCACATCCGCCCAGGGAAGTTCAGTAGTTCCTATAATTTTCAAGGCTGGTACGGATATGGATATGGCTACCTTAGAAATGAGGGAGGAGGTTGATTTAATTAAAGGCGCTTTACCAGCTGGAAGCACAGATCCAATGGTTATAAGATTAGACCCAAATGCTGACCCTATTATGTACATATCCTTGACAAATGGTGAGGACTTAACTTCATTACAGGTACTGGCAGAAGAGACTATCAAACCAAGGTTTGAGAGAATTGAAGGGGTAGCTGCCGCAGGGGTAAGCGGAGGGTATACCAATGAAATACAGATTAAGACTAATCAACGGAGATTAGATAACTATGGTATTAGTTTGTCCCAGTTAGCACAAATCATAAATGCATCAAATATGAATCTGCCTGGAGGAACTATAAATGATGGAGAAAAAGAACTGCCCGTTAGAGCCATGGGAGAATTTCGCAGTATTGATGAAATAAAAGAAGTTCCGGTTACACTACCTACTGGAAGTATTATTACATTAAAGGATATAGCCGAGGTAGAACTAACTCATCAGGATATAAAAAGCATATCCAGAACCAATGGAAAAGCGAGTATTAATATATCCATACAAAAACAGCCGGGCAGTAACACTGTAGAGGTGGCAGCTCTTATCCATGCCGAGATATCAAAATTGCAAAATGAATATGCTGATATAGCCATTGATATCACATTAGATGAATCAAAGTATATTACCAATTCAATTAACAGTTTAACACTAAACGTTATTTTAGGTGGAATTTTTGCCATCATGGTACTGTATTTGTTTTTAAGAAATATTCGAACCACATTAATCATCGGAACATCTATCCCTATTTCCGTTATTGCAACCTTTGGGCTCATGTACTTCAGCGGCATCACATTAAATATGATATCACTAGGAGGATTAGCCTTAGGGGTTGGGATGCTGGTGGATAACTCCATTGTTGTACTGGAAAATATTTATCGATTTAGAGTAGAGGGCTACTCCAGAACAGAAGCTGCTGTGAAAGGAACTCTGGAAGTGGCTCAGGCGGTTGCTGCCCCCACCCTGACAACAATCGCTGTGTTTTTACCCATTCTTTTTGTGGAAGATATGATGGTAAATATTTATTTTGGAGAAATGGCCCTGGCAGTTATCTTTTCCCTCATAGCTTCATTGGTGGTATCCTTGACCTTGATTCCCATGTTATCCTCTCAACTGCTAAAGGTAGATAGCACTGATGAAAAAGAGAGGAAAGGAATCAGAAAAGGGTTTAAGCTGATCTATGATGCCTTTGACCGAGCCTTCAGCAGCATAGAAAAGGCTTATAAAAAACTATTAACCTGGAGCTTGGGACATAGAAGAACCACAATATTGTTGGCACTTATCGTATTTCTAGGAAGCCTGTCCTCTATGTTATTTGTAGGGGTAGAACTTTTCCCTGCATCCGACGAAGGGATGGTCGATATCAGTGTATCCTTACCAAGGGGAGCAGAAATTCATGAAATCAACGAAGTGCTTTTAGAGGTAGAAGAGAGCATTGCTTCCATAGAGGAAATTGAGACTGTAGTTGCTTCCATCGGTGGAGGTGGCGCAACGGGAGAAGCAAGAGCAGTCCGAACAGGAGGACAACGGGGTAGTATTATGATTAGTTTTGCTGACATGAAAGAACGAAATAGAACATCAGAGGAAATAGCTGATGAAATCAGAGACTTGGTTAAAGACATTCCCGGCGCAGAAATTAGTGTGTCGGCAGCAGCAGGGGGTTTCGCCCTGGGAATAGCAGGAGATCCCATCAGCATCAGTATAAAGGGAGATAGTCTGGAAAATCTCCAGGAAATTTCACAGGATTTTAAAAGGATAATCGAATCTGTAGAAGGTACAAGGGAAATAACCACCAGCTTTACTGAAGCAATGTCTGAGGTTCAAGTGCACATTGACAGATATAGTGCTGCTACCTACGGATTAACAACTTCACAGGTAGCCAATAACATGAGAAATGCTGTCTCAGGGATAACAGCCACAAGGTATAAATTAGATGGGGATGAAATTGATGTAGTGCTTAAGGCAGAGGATAGTGTGACAGAAAGCCTATCCAATATGCAGCAAATGAGCATACAAACTGCTGCCGGTGGCAATATTCCTTTGAACCAGGTAGCGAATGTTTCCATTGAAAGAAGTCCTTTTCAAATTGATAGAATCGACCAGCAAAGGGTTGTAACCGTTACCGGTGAAATAGGAGATAGAGATTTGCAAAGTATTATGCGGGATATTGATGGGGCATTAAAAGAATATCCTTTACCTCCGGGTTACACCTATGAAATAGGAGGCCAAGGCCTGCAAATGGGAGATACCATGAATGCACTGTTGTTTGCATTAGTGATGGCGATTGGTTTGGTCTATCTGGTAATGGCCGCACAATTTGAATCATGGATGCATCCCTTTATCATTATATTATCTGTCCCTACAGCTTTGGCAGGGGGATTGCTGGGACTGTTCATAACAGGTAAATCATTAGGTCTTACCGCAATGATTGGAATTGTTATGCTGGCGGGGATTGTGGTAAATAATGCTATTGTATTGCTGGATTATATTAACACCTTAAGAGCAGCTGGTAAAGATCGAACGGATGCCATTACCACAGCTGGTCCCATAAGACTCAGACCTATTTTAATGACAACAGCGACTACTGTTTTAGGGTTGTTGCCCGTAGCTATAGGGATAGGAGAAGGTGCTGAGGCGCAGGCGCCGATGGGTATAGTTGTTATTGCAGGATTACTTTTATCAACGATTTTAACTTTAGTATTAATACCGACAGTGTATACTTTGGTAGATGACTTTTCAACAGGTATAAAAAATAAGCTGAAGGGAACCTCTAAAAAGTAATATAGCAGAGTATGTAGGAGAGTTAGCTCTCGTAGTATCAGAAAACAAAAGAAATGTTTTTGCTCCAATCATTGGTAAGATGATAGAAGTATTGGTGAAAGTTGGTGACGGGATAGACAAAGGAGCAGTATTAGTAAAAACTAATAGTGAGCAGCTTACGGGGAAAATTATGGAACTGGAGGCCCAAAGATCTGTCGTTATGGCACAATATGCAGTATAATGAAGCGATCAAACCGATAGATACTAGAGAAATTGAGAAACAAATCTTTTTTTTCATTATTTAATACTTCAGGACAGTATGCTATATCTCCATATATTTGAAGATATAGCATAATAGTTCCATTAGAGATGTCTAGTAAGGAAATATACGGGTGGGATAAAATAGAAAAGGGATGTAAAATTATGTATACAAGAAATTATAAAGAACTTGATAAGATATCAAGTGACTAGAATATGCTAATAAGTAATGTTCCTGATTAATCTCTTTGTTGAGTTAACGTTTATTCATAAGGTGGAATTTCAAAACTGATAGGATCAAACACAGAAAGTTGGTTAGGATGATAGTGCATCCCGACCAACTTTTTTATATAATAGGAAACACTCATGATGAAAATCACCAAGTAGGATGAAAACGGGCATAAAGCAAGGATAAAAGTGCAATAACTCTAATGTGAGTCAAAAAAGGTCAAAGAACTTTATGGTAGTATAACTCCGAGTAGGAAACTGATTATAGCAATCGGTAGATACCAAGTAATGTGTCATCAGAACACGTGTAGGAAAATCCCTTAATAAACCATTGATTGCTATTGACTCACATATTAATTGAGAGTGGTGATGGCATGGATGATTTATTAGAAATTTGTTGTGGATTGGATGTTCATGAGAAAGTTGTAGTAGCGTGTGTACTAAATGGAGAGTTGAACAAAAAACCCTCAAAGGAGATTAAATCATTTGAGACAAATACAGAGGGATTACTCAACTTATTAGATTGGTTAGAAGAGAAGAAATGTAGCCATGTGGTGATGGAGTCAACGGGAGTGTATTGGAAACCTGTCTGGAATATATTAGAGACAGGGAATTTCGAATTAATATTGGCAAATGCAAGGCAAATAAAAAGCTTACCTGGAAGAAAGACAGATATAAAAGATGCAGAATGGATAGCCCAGCTACTAAGGAGCGGTCTAGTAAACAAAAGTTTTGTACCAGAGGAACCCATTAGAGATTTAAGAGATTTAACCCGATACCGAAAGAAGCTAATAAATAACATTAGTGCAGAAAAAAATCGAATTCACAAGATTCTTCAAGACTGTAATATAAAAATAACAAGCCAAATTACAGACATATTTGGGCAAACAGGAAGAGAAATTCTAAGGTGCGTAATAGAAGGGAAAAATATAGATAAAGTAGAACTTGAGAAAATGTTAAGCAGCCGTGGCAAATGGAGGTTACAAAAGAAAGTTGATGAAATTGAAAAATCTTTAAGGGGAAAAATTAGAGAGCATCATAGGCGAATGATTAAATGTCACTATGAGCACATTCTATTCCTTGAAGGTCAATTAAAAGAATTGGAAGAAAAAATAGATGAACAATTAAAACCTTATGTAAGAGAAATTGAGTTGTTAAAAACGGTACCTGGAATAAATGATAATGCGGCTGGAGTTATCATAGCAGAGATAGGTGTAAATATGGATCAATTTCCAACGGATAAGCACCTGTCATCATGGTCGGGCTTAAGCCCAGGTAATAATGAAAGTGCTGGTAAAAAAAAAGAAGCTCAATAGGTAAAGGGAATGTACATTTAAAAACAATATTGTGTGAATGTGCTTGGGTTGCAAGTCGTACAAAAAACACTAGACTATCAATAACGTATTGGAAATGGGTAAAAAGAATGGGTAAGAAAAAAGCGAATATTGCATTGGCAAATCTAATATTAAGAATCTGTTATCACATGCTAAAGGATGGAACCATCTACGAAGAAGTGGGAGACCGATACTACAACAAAAAACAAATTGATAGAGAGAAAAAATTAATAACTGAACTCAAAGTAAAGGGATACATCGTAGAAAGAGCAATTTAAGTAAAAAATGAACATATTAGAGAAAAAGAAAGCCCATTGAAAAAAAGAATAAACAAGTGGGTCTAGCTTATTGCGGCCAAAACCCACTTGTTTAAAAGATTAGTTTTCGTAGGAAACATATATTATGAAATATATAAACTATATAAGTTCATAATATATAAGGGGTGATTCTATGAGTCAGTATATATTATCTTTTAATGAAATTGGTAGTCATAATTTACCTGAAGTAGGTGGTAAAGGTGCCAATTTGGGAGAACTGTTAAGGGTTGAAGCGATACCAGTGCCGGAGGGATTTTGTGTTATGACAAAGGCGTATAAAAAAATCGTAATGCATAATGGTGCATTTAATGAATTATTAGATCAACTATCCCTCTTAAAGGTTGATGACAGGGAGCGAATCGGGGAAATCGGTAAAAAGGTTCGTAAGCTTATTGAAGAGACTGAGATTGAAAAGAATATAGAAAAAGAAATTATTAGATATATCACAAAGTTTGGCGAACAACAGGCCTATGCTGTGCGTTCTAGTACAACGGCAGAAGATTTACCATTGGCTTCCTTTGCCGGACAACAGGATACGTATTTAAATATAATGGGGATCGATTCTATTCTGGATCATATAAAAAGGTGTTGGGCATCGTTATTTACTGATCGTGCCGTAATCTACCGTATACAAAATGGATTTGATCACCGCAAGGTATATTTATCTGTGGTCATCCAACGGATGATTTTTCCTCAAACTTCAGGGATTATGTTTACAGCTGATCCAGTCACATTCAATAGAAAAGTGTTATCTATTGATGCTAGCTTTGGACTTGGGGAAGCATTGGTTTCGGGTTTAGTGAATGCTGATAATTACAAAGTACAAGAGGGAAAGAGCGTCGATAAGAAGATATCCACTAATAAACGAGCAATTTATGCACTAAAAAAAGGTGGTACGGAAGAACGAGAAATTGAACAACAACAACAAATACAAACCCTGACAGATGAACAGATTTTACAGCTTGGAGAGATGGGTAGACGAATAGAGACATATTTTAATCGTCCTCAAGATATCGAATGGTGCTTATTTGAAGATACGTTTTATATCCTTCAGAGTCGCCCCATTACTACCATATACCCAATACCAGAAAACGATGGAAATAACCGTGTGTATGCATCATTGGGACATTTACAAATGATGACAGAAGAGATAAAACCATTGGGCATGTCATTCTGTCAACTTTTATCATTCTGGTTTGGACAAAATTTAGTTGCTGCCGGGGGAAGATTATTCATTGATGGAACCTATGATCTCAGATCACCCATAGGGAGAAAGATTTTGATTAGTAGTACTGGTGAGGCAGACATTTTGATGGAAAATGCCCTCTCAAATTTAGTAGAGCGTAAGGGCTTTATAAAAACGCTTCCTAAAGGCAAAGGATCCATCAGCATGAGCTCTGGAGCACTATCATGGATATCACCGGCAATAAAAGTGTACCGAAAAAACAATCTATCGACTATTCAAGACATTATCAACCACAATGAAGTGTTGATAAGTGAGATGGAGCAAGAAATAGAAAAGGTATCAGGAGATGAGTTGTTTGAATTCATTTTACGGGATACAAAAGAGTTAAAGGCAGTTCTGACAGGCCCGGAAAATATGAGCATGATGGTAGTGGGAGGTTTTGTATCAAGCTGGATTAATAAAAAAATGGAAAAGTGGTTGGGTGAAAAGAGTGCTGTGCATATTCTTTCTAAATCAGTAGAAAACAATGTCACTACCGAAATGGGTCTGGCACTGCTAGATGTATCAGATGCCGTACGAAAATATCCAGAGGTGATTGAATATTTTAATCATGCCAGTGATGATGAAACCTTTTTTGAAGACCTAATGGGACTAGAAGGCGGAGATGAGGTAAGCAAGGAAGTTCAGGCATATCTTCAAAAATACGGCATGCGTTGTCCTGGGGAGATTGATATTACAAAGCCCCGGTGGAGTGAAAAACCCACAGCCCTCATTCCCATGATTCTTAGCAATATAAAGAGCGCTGAGCTAAATTCAAGCACGGTTAAATTTGAAGAAGGACGGTTAGAAGCAAAGGAAAAGGAGCGAGTGCTTTTATCTCGCTTGGAACAATTGCCTGGTGGCAAGAGAAAGGCGAAAAAGGCAAAGAAAATGATTAGTGTTTTACGTAACGTCATCGGTTTTAGAGAATATCCTAAGTATTCCTTTATAAAGCGTTTCCAAATTTATAAAAATGCTCTGATAAAAGAAGCGGATGTACTGGTTAAAAAAGGAATCATACTAAATAAAGAGGATATCTATTATCTATCTTTTGAAGAATTGAGGAAGGTTGTTCAAACAAACAGTCTTGATTATAGTATCATCAGAAAGAGAAAAGAGGACTATGAGGTATATGAGAAGTTAACGCCTCCTCGAGTGATGACCTCAGATGGAGAAGTTATCTCTGGAGCATATAATAACGGTAATATGCCGCAGGGTGCTTTGGCAGGTGTAGCAGTTTCATCAGGTGTGATTGAAGGGCGAGCAAAGGTTGTTTTAAAGCTGGAGAACGCCAACATTGAAGAAGGCGATATTTTGGTTACAGTATTCACTGACCCAAGTTGGACGCCGTTATTTGTATCTGTTAAAGGCTTGGTTACGGAAGTGGGCGGTTTAATGACACACGGTGCAGTTATTACTCGAGAGTATGGTATTCCTGGAGTGGTAGGGGTGGAAAACGCCACTAAATTAATTAAGGATGGACAGAGAATTCGAATCAATGGAACGGAAGGATATGTAGAGTTATTATAATATAAAAAAATGATTCATTAGAGTAAAGGCAAAGAAAACCCAGTGGCTGTAGCGTATATGAAATACGTTAGGGTACTGGGTTTTGAAATATTGAAAAGTACAAGGATTTTTAACAATTGTAGGGCTCTTATGGCTTCTCTTAAATAGTAGGAGACTTATGAAAACATAGTAGGAAGTGAGGTGTCAGGTCTATGAAAAGGAAAAAAGAGTTTTAAATATGATTTTTTTATTGTTCATAATGGGTAGGATGATATCCGACACAGGAACCAGTATCCAGATGATGATTATGCCATTATATATTATAGATGCTGGCGGTTCAGCAGCCACTGTAGGATTATTTTTCTTCCTTTCGCTGCTACCGGCACTTCTGGTCTATCCCTTTGCAGGGGTTTTGGGGGATCGAATGAACAGGAAAACAATTATGGTGGCAACGGACTTTATCAGTGGTGGAGTCATATTGACTTTAGGCTTTCTGTCTTACTGGGGTATAATGGAAATTTACTTGCTCTTGGTTGTACAGGTAATGATATCCTTATTGAATGGTTTGTTTGAGCCCGCCACAAGGGGAATGCTACCTCAACTTGTGAATAAAGATGAATTAACTCGAAGTAATTCCACTGTGGCATCTATGAGGAGTGCATCGGTGCTACTCGGACCAGTCATTGGAGCTGCATTATACGCTACATTCGGCATTACAATGGTATTCTTTGTTAATGGAATTTCATTTTTATTATCAGGATCTAGTGAGATAATGATTCGATACAAACACGTGAAACGGCAAGCAACAGAAGGAATATCTGGAATGATGAGTGATCTATTGGAGGGTGTTAAATTCATTCTGACAAAAAAGATCATTGGTAAGCTATGCTATGTTTTGGTTCAACGATAAATTTTGTGGTGTGACCTACACCTATCCTGTCAATTCATAATTTACAGGAAAAATATTCATATTTCTATCAATATTAAATTTCCTGCGTTGTATGTACTTTCACACCACTTTACAAGTAATGTAGTGATTCAAAAATAATTCCATAAAATAACAAAATCAGACACCTTAATCCTAGGAATACTAATCTTAGCATAAATCAAAACCCCTAGGAGGCGCCTGATATGATTAGTATTTCCAGTAATTCAATGAAACAAACATTACACCAATATTTAATGCAGTATAGATCAGTTTTCAAGAAGCGGAGCTTTGATATTTTCTACTGGCTCATTATGGGAATCCTCTGCACAGAAGAAGTAAGATTTATACAATTTGTTTATGATAGTTTCATCAAGAAACACACCGATAAGGTGCTGAATTCAATATATTACTTTTTATCCTATTCAAAATTTCCAATAGAAGCCCTAACCACTATCACAGTTTCTATCGCTTTATCCTTGATACCAGAAAAATTAAGACAGAACACCTTATTTATAACAATTGATGATACTCTTCAAGCAAAATACGGTGCTAAATTTGATTGTTATGTTAAACATTTTGACCATACAAAAAAGAATGGAACCAAATATCTTAATGGTCATTGCTTTGTATCTGTGGTGTTGAATATTCCTTTATATTACCAAGATAAAGCGAAGTACTTAAGTATACCAATAGGCTATCGCCTGTATTCAAAGGAGCAGAACAAACTTGAAATGGCATCACAAATAATTAAATATATCATGCCTCAACTTGAGATGTTTCAAGTAATTTTACTGTGTGATAGCTGGTATAGCAAAGGAGCTATATTAGACACTGTTAAAGAATTTGACAATTTAGAGATAGTAGCAGCAGTACGACATGATACCGCAATGTATGATCTTCCTCCAGCCTCTACGGGTGGAAAAGGTAGACCTAGAAAGAAAGGTAGAAAACTAAATGCTAGAGAATTTTCCTATTCAAAGATAGGTGAATACTATGTTGCTGAGAAAAAAGTAATGGCTAATTTATTTGAAAAACCTATTTACGTTACAGTAACCACTACAGATATTAAACCATTCTCATCCATAAGAGTTTTTATTAGCAGCATCAATCCTGATGAAATTAAAACTATAAATACCGCCCTAAATACCAAAGGAGCATTGAATGATCAAAATGAAGATGAATGCACCAGTAAAACACTGACTACTTATCGAATGAGATGGAACATCGAAGTGATGTTTTACCAGCACAAATTTTTTTGGTCCTTCGGTAACTATATGGTGAGAAACAAGGCCGCAATCGAAAGATATGTTAATCTATTGTTTGTAGCATATACTTTTGCGTGTTTGTTACCCTTCATGGACAAAAGATACGAAAAGTATCAATTCAAAAGTCCACAATTGATCAAAAGAGCTGTAGGCGTTCAAATTACAAAAGAATTAATATTTGACAGTTTCGTATTGAGCTTCGAAAGTGCTAAAATTTATTCTACAATTAAAGAATCTGTTCAGGGCTTCCTCAATAAGGATTGGGTAGCTTAATCAAACTTGTAAACTGGTGTGTACTTTCATAAAAATCATTTTTATTGAAACAAAGTATAATTATTGAAATAATAGTGGGTACACTTGTCTTATACATCTCTAAATACCAAAAAAATTAAAGCTTAGGCACACTGAAATTCGTATTTAACCCTGATCTCCCAATTATTACGGTTACGATAGCCGTAGGCTCTACGTTTAATATTTTTAACCTTATGGTTATTTCCTTCTGTAATGCCATTGGATATAGGATAGTCGTAATAATTTAAAATGTACTCCATCCAGTTATCAAGGGTCTTTACAAATTTCTCAAACTCTGGGATACCACTTTCCTCCACTAGACCTTTGTAATAGCCTAGGAATGATGCAGCGTCCTCCTTTGTTGTAAGGTAAAAAAATGTGCTAAATTCCTCTTTAAGATAATGGAGTTCCTCTAGTTTGGGATATTTAGAAAAAGCATCCAGTAAATTGTTGTACTCTTGATAGTTTGCATCATCTATATGCTTTAATATCCCCCAACGAATTTTAAAAACTTCATCCTTATTGCCATACTTTCGTATATGATTTTGAATATGCTTTCTTCCTTCATCTATACAGTTATGAAGGTGCTGAGATATATGAAATCTATCTATAACAGGCATCGCATTGGGAAGGTTCTCTAATACTGAAAAACAGTAGCTCTTGCTCATATCCATTGATACAGCTTCAATGCCTGCTCTTACATCTTCTGGTAAACTTTTAAAATAAGCTACTACATCCTCCTTTTTTCTACCAGGAAATATAGCAACCACATTGCCTGTTTCTTGATTGTAAATGACGGTATCATAGTGATGTCCCTTTCGGGAAGCAATATCATCAATGCCCAGAAGCCTCAAGGGTTCTGGGGTACAGTTGACGAGAGCTTCCTTTGCATAATGGTTATAGATCCTCTGACATGTGCCTTCGCCAACATCGGCAATGTCACTGGCGTTTTTGATAGTATTTTTATGGGCTAGTTTTAAAACATATTCTTCAAAAGCAATGGTGTAGCGTTGATATCTTCTGAAAAATGAATAATGCTCATCAAAGGGATTTTCAGGAGAACAATTGCATACATACCGTTTTTTCTCAAGTATGATATCCGTAGGCATTCCCCATATTGGTAAGTGACGATAAGACTGATGCCTTCTATCATGTACAATATAGGTAACATTCCCACATTGGGGACACTTAGCAAAGTCAAATGCTGATTTTGCAAACACTTCAAATATGCCATTATTTACGTTGGTAAAAATTATCTCTAAGCCTTGCAATCCAATTAGATTTCGGATAATATCATAGTTGGTATTCATCCGATTCACCCCCTTATCGATTTTGGATTCGCATTTAAAATGATAAGGGATGAATCGGATTTTTTGTACCCTTTTTACCAGCTAATTGGTAATGTAATTTATGGAAATATTACTGTTTCACAAAATTTGTGGTTGAACCAAAAAGAATTCTTATCAAATATTTAATAGCGCAATGCTATTTTAAAAAAATTTGAATAAAAGTTCTAATTAATATATCATTTCGTGCGATAACCGGCCTTGATATGGAGGACGGTTGTTATTAATTTCCAAAGAAGGTATAATATAAACTAAATCAAATGCTGATAAGCATAGGAGGAGTGAGGATATGAAATTTTGTTGGTGCACAATTACGGTTAGCAACATGGAAGATTCTTTACAGTTTTATCAAGACATTGTGGGACTATCGCTTAATAACAGATTTGACGCCGGTCCAGGAATGGAAATCTCTTTTTTAGGTGATGGGGAAACACAGATTGAACTCATTTGTAATAAAGAACATCAAGTAACGAATCATAGTGAAGATATTTCCTTAGGCTTTGAAGTTGAGTCGGTTGACGAAAAGATCACATTTATAAAAGAAAAAGGATTAGAAGTAGAGAGTGGACCTTACCAGCCTAATCCACATGTTAAGTTTTTTCATGTGAAGGATCCCAATGGTGTGAAAATACAATTTGTAGAAAACATGTAATGTAGTTTTTCATTGCTGTCTATTTTCTAAAAAAAAGGGGCCAAAGAATTTATTCTTTGGCCCCTCTGTAACATGATAATTGCTAATAGTCTCGAAAACCATCTCTAAATGCATCTAGCATTTCTTCGCTTTGGTTCAATCGATAGATACGGGCAGGATTCCCTTCATTATCCCAGTCAGTTCCGCTCCACCAGATCGCCACCTTAATCCGATCATAATCTCTTATGTACTGAAACATTTCTTGAATCCACTGAATTTTATCTCCACCAACAGAGTTTGAACCAAACTCTGTGATCATTAGTGGCTGCTGAAAAATCTCAATGTATTCTTCATAAAGAGGTGTATAGATCTCTCTAAATCCTCTCCAAATCTCACCTTCGTAATAATCACCAGTATTATAGCCTGTTAAACCAACGATATCCACGTATTGATTCCCAGGATAGTAGGTCAGCGCATGGTTGATACTAAAGCCAGGAAAGGAGATGTCATGGGGATTCCATACCCAAAGAACATTTTCCAAATTATTTTCTTCGAAAATACCATAAACATATTTCCAAACCTCAATATAAAGACTAGAATCCTTTGAGGAGAAATAGCCAGAATAAGGACACCAGTCTCCATTCATCTCATTGTTTAATCGAAACAAAATAGGATGGTCATAGGCTTTCATATCCTTTGCCAGTCGTTGAAAATAGTCTTCGTAGTCTCCATTTAAGATATCATAGGTGATTCCGGTGTTATCGCTTTTCGTATCCATGGTTTGCAGGGTAAATAACACAAGCTTGTTGTTTTCATAAGCATTTTCCATGGCTGTCATAGGGAAATCTCCGTCAGAAAAATGATGATAACGAATAATTGTGTCAAAAGAGTAATCCATTCGCTCTTCTAGTTGATTTAAATTATAAAAAGAAGACGGGGCTCCTGGATCAAAAATTCCCCATGTTAATGAGGTCTCTGGAGCAAAATATTGATGGTAGATCCTTTGGGTTTCCTCATTGATATTTTTCGGAATGCTATTATAAACTACATTATTATGGGCAGATCCTTTTTTGTCAATAAGTTGAAAGCTCCTGAAAATATCCATATACTCTCCTTGATTTAGAAAGGGGGTGGCTGATTTAATAATAATCGTATAAACTTCATTCTTGTTCCTGATTATTTCTGCTGAAGCATAATAGGGCTTGTCATTTTCAACTTTTTCCAGAGAGGGTCTACTCCACTGCAGAATTTGAGCATTCATTCCCCTGATCTTAATATAGGATTCATGCTGTTTTTCATGATCAATAGAATTCAATAAAAACCGATTACTATAGTCCACGTATGTACTAGCAGAATGAATGGTGCCTTCGAAATTATCATAATAAATTTCAACTTCCTTATCCTTATTAAAGAACCTTGTCCTTAAGGCTGCTAATGTGATATCAAGATTCATATTGTTCCAAACCTTGACTGCATAACCACCAGAATGGTTAAAATACCAGTTATGTATTGCGTCATGTCCTTTAATTTCCTGGAAATTATCTGCTGATGTAAAATCGGCTTCTTCAACAATTTTACCATTCTTAATATACGTGTTGTATTCACCAGCGTTAACCACATCAGTGACGGTAATAAATAATAATAAAAACATAATTCCTATGATAGATAGTCTTTTAAATTGTATTTTAATTCCTCCTCAACTTGTTATCATTATCTAGTTAATTATAGCATATCTTACCAGAATAAGTGAGGGGAAAGGTTGAATTGGAAGTATTTACCTAGTAGGAGGACTTAGCAAACTGGAAGAAAAATTAAGGGTGTATCTTATAAGTCAAAAACTGTAATTATGGGGTATGATTATAATGGATCATAGGGACATTAATGAAATTGAAAAGGATGGGTATATAAGAATATCAAACACACTGATAGCGATGGCCAACTGCAAGGACTCAGAAATAGGAGAATCTACAGTTTATGTGAAGTATGATGAGAAGGTATATGGCTCCTACAATGTTTTCCGAGGTGGAAGTCGGTGCGATCCTGCTAGGGGTTGTCTTGCTGGGTCAACGCTGACGTTTTTGATCTTAATATTCCCCAAGACCTTATCTATATTAGCAGATGACACGCTCCTATATTTTGTCTTCATTTTTAAAAATGCATGAAAAGTAAGGAGAGATAAGTCAAATCAATTTTACTTATACTAAGAGACGACGTGAACTCGTTACGGAGAAACATAGTAAAAGACTACAGTTATTCAATATATGTTTCCACATACACCACATGTTGAAGCCGTAACACTGCTTACAAAGTAAGTAGATGTACGTCTCATGCAAAGTTTTCCCAAGAGAAGCGAAGCTACGATTGGTAGAAAACGACTGCTGAGTGTGTTGTGTTGATAGAGAAGAAGTAGGTTAGAATCAGTGGGTTAGAATGTTTTAGATGAAAATTGAAGAGAAATACATATTCCCCTAGACGATATAAGTTTAGGGGATTTGGTTTTAGAGGGGGGAAGAAATTTCGCAGAATAGAGGTAGCTTTGATTTTTCAAAACTACCTTTATTTAAAGTGGAAATTTCAATTTTTATAGGATAAAGCCTTTGAGACTTTTTATATTTGAACAGGACAAATTCTTTATAAACTTGTTTCTTTCTTCAGATTGTGTAACGCCCATGAAAAACTGATAAAACACATAACAGCAAGTAAAATAATCATGGAAACAATATTACTAGCAACAATGTCTCCTTGAAAATTAAGATTCGTAAAGCATTGATTACATGAGTGAAAGAATTGAGATTAACAGCAATCGCTAACCCTCCTGTCAAAGTTTCTGCTGGAAACAATGCTGTACTAAGAAAAACACAGGTAAAACAATTGCATTCATCACGGTTTCATATGCAACTTCATTCGGCAGACAAAGACTAATTGCATAGGCTAAGCTTGACATAAAAAAGGCCGTCATGAATATAAGCAAAATGATAAGCAGAATTCTTGCAAATCCAGAAGCAATTTTGACTGAAAAGAACAGGCTGATAATACATATAATTGCAACTTCAAGAAAGGTACATCTGCTTACAAAGTAAGAAGATGTACGTTTCTTGTCAGGAATGATCAAGATCGCGAGTGAAGCGAAATGACAAGTTAATTAATAAATTACTTAAATAACAAGGACGTATATTAAGAACGATATTTATTACTAATATCACCAGTTTACAAGTTTGATTAAGCTACCCAATCCTTATTGAGGAAGCCCTGAACAGATTCTTTAATTGTAGAATAAATTTTAGCACTTTCGAAGCTCAATACGAAACTGTCAAATATTAATTCTTTTGTAATTTGAACGCCTACAGCTCTTTTGATCAATTGTGGACTTTTGAATTGATACTTTTCGTATCTTTTGTCCATGAAGGGTAACAAACACGCAAAAGTATATGCTACAAACAATAGATTAACATATCTTTCGATTGCGGCCTTGTTTCTCACCATATAGTTACCGAAGGACCAAAAAAATTTGTGCTGGTAAAACATCACTTCGATGTTCCATCTCATTCGATAAGTAGTCAGTGTTTTACTGGTGCATTCATCTTCATTTTGATCATTCAATGCTCCTTTGGTATTTAGGGCGGTATTTATAGTTTTAATTTCATCAGGATTGATGCTGCTAATAAAAACTCTTATGGATGAGAATGGTTTAATATCTGTAGTGGTTACTGTAACGTAAATAGGTTTTTCAAATAAATTAGCCATTACTTTTTTCTCAGCAACATAGTATTCACCTATCTTTGAATAGGAAAATTCTCTAGCATTTAGTTTTCTACCTTTCTTTCTAGGTCTACCTTTTCCACCCGTAGAGGCTGGAGGAAGATCATACATTGCGGTATCATGTCGTACTGCTGCTACTATCTCTAAATTGTCAAATTCTTTAACAGTGTCTAATATAGCTCCTTTGCTATACCAGCTATCACACAGTAAAATTACTTGAAACATCTCAAGTTGAGGCATGATATATTTAATTATTTGTGATGCCATTTCAAGTTTGTTCTGCTCCTTTGAATACAGGCGATAGCCTATTGGTATACTTAAGTACTTCGCTTTATCTTGGTAATATAAAGGAATATTCAACACCACAGATACAAAGCAATGACCATTAAGATATTTGGTTCCATTCTTTTTTGTATGGTCAAAATGTTTAACATAACAATCAAATTTAGCACCGTATTTTGCTTGAAGAGTATCATCAATTGTTATAAATAAGGTGTTCTGTCTTAATTTTTCTGGTATCAAGGATAAAGCGATAGAAACTGTGATAGTGGTTAGGGCTTCTATTGGAAATTTTGAATAGGATAAAAAGTAATATATTGAATTCAGCACCTTATCGGTGTGTTTCTTGATGAAACTATCATAAACAAATTGTATAGATCTTACTTCTTCTGTACAGAGGATTCCCATAATGAGCCAGTAGAAAATATCAAAGCTCCGCTTCTTGAAAACTGATCTATACTGCATTAAATATTGGTGTAATGTTTGTTTCATCGAATTACTGGAAATACTAATCATATCAGGCGCCTCCTAGGGGTTTTGATTTATGCTAAGATTAGTATTCCTAGGATTAAGGTGTCTGATTTTGTTATTTTATGGAATTATTTTTGAATCACTACATTACTTGTAAAGTGGTGTTACTAATATAAAAACTCCCTTAGGTTAAAAAAGCTTGAGGGAGCTTTTTCAGTATTTTTAGTTAGAATAATAGCCTTTATGGTTAATAGAGATGGCTTGTAGGGAAGGTATTAGTAAGTATAAGGGATTTTTCATACGATACCTTAAATTCATCTAAAGATTTCTTTAGGTCAATTTTAGGAGGAATTAATTATATTATGACGAATATTAATATACCGACAAATACCGACAAATATTGACTGAGTTCATAATTATCAATGCAATAAAGTTAATAATTTAATAAATGAAGGGAGTTTGTACAATGAATCAGGTCATGATACATCAAGTGCTGATTTCATTCAGATAAGTCATAGCACTTATTTGTCTAAAATAAGCAAAGGCAAAAGAAATATGGGTCAGAATTTTATATGATGTCGCCGCGTAGCAATACAAGTCTAATAAAAGGAAGAATGGAGGAATATTATGAGATTGAAATATGAGTATATGATAGCTTTAATTATACTAATAGTAATTTGTCTAGGAATGCCTGTATTTGCAACTGCTTCGGTAGGATTGGAGGGTGAGTCCACTGAAGTTGCAATAGTAGATACCAGTGTTCAAGACTATAAGATTTTAGTGGAATCTGCTAAGAATGCAGGCTTAGAGGTGATTTTGATAGGTGAAGGTGAAGGCGTTAAAGACCTAGCAGAAGCCCTCGAGGGACGTAGTAACATTGATGCTTTACATATTTTTTCCCATGGTGATGTTGGCCAGGTGTTTCTAGGGGGAGATGTGCTTTCTTCTGAAACTCTGGAGGTCCACGCTAACACGCTGGCTCGTATAGGGGCCAGCATGACCGCAACCGGCCACATCCTGCTCTATGGCTGCAACGTGGCCCAAGGGGAGGTCGGTAGTGTCTTTATTGAGGACATGGCACGGATAACCCAAGCCGACGTTGCGGCGTCCAATGACCCGACGGGTGCAGCGGCACTAGGTGGTGATTGGGTGCTTGAAGAAGCCACCGGCGAGATTAAGGCTGAGGGCCTGTTTGTTGATGATTTCAACGGTCTGCTTGCCAATGCTGTTCCCGAAATAATTCTGCCCACCCCTCCTGCTATCCATGAAGATGCCAGTAACGTGGCAATTTCAGGGATTTACGTGGCCGGAAATGGCAGCTTTAGCAGTGGGGAGATCTATATTCTTGATAACACCCCTCCCACGGTCACGCCGGGTAATATTAGTGTTACGGGAGGCTCCGGCACGGGGGGAGCTTATATCATCGGTGATACGGTGACGGTCACCTGGGACAATACCGCAGGCGGAGACAATAATGCAGACGTGGTCAGCGTTACTGTGGACTTCAGCGAATTAGGCGGCGGTGCGGCGGTGGTTGCCACCAACAACGCCAGCATGTGGAAAGCTACTTATAATATTGTCGCCGGGGCCCTCAATGGCATTACCAACCGTAACGTCGTCATCACTGCCACCGATCATGTGGTGAATGTGACCACCGTGGCCGATAACGCTAACGTTATAGTGGATAACGTTGCGCCAGGACCGGTGACGGTCCAGGGCGGTGGAACACTGTCTGTCTCGGAGACCGCGGCCAACGGGGCAGTTGTGGGCACGGTAATATCTAGTGGTGCTGTGACTTATAGCCTAGTGAATAATGGCGGGGGCCGCTTTGCTATCGATGCAGCAACCGGGGAGATTACTGTGGCTGATGCAGGCAGCATCGTTTATGCCCATAATGACAGCCACTCTATTACCGTGGTCGCCTCCGATGCTGCCGGGAACATGACGGCGGATACAGTTCTGACGGTCACCGTCACCGATGCCTCTCCGGTTCTAGCCGGAACGGCAGGCAGCAGTGACTGGCAGGAGAACACCAGCAGCGGTCCATCGTGGAGCGGTGATGCGATTTACCTGTTCTCCGGCGCTTCGGTGACCTCCATAGAAAGTAACTTTGCCGAGGCAACCTTGATTGTTTCCTTCACCGATGGTTACAACGTTGGGGATTTTATTTCCTTCCACCCTAGCATTGAAACCGGGGCGGGCACCCTGACCCTCGATAACAATGACCACAAACTGTTGATGGATGGTCAAGAGATCGCCACCATCAGTGGAGGGAACATGAGTCCTCTGGTGATCACTTTTAACCATTGGGCTACGGCGACTCAGGTCAACGCGGTGTTCAATCACATTACCTTCACAGTATACGGTAATGACAACCCGACCAACTTCGGGGCCAATGCCACCCGTGCTGTTTCTGCGGTATTCCAGGATGCCGGCAGTGGCTTGACCAGTAATCCGTTGACCGGCACCCTGACCATAATCCCCTACAACGATCCTGAGATCCTGAACGGAACCATTAGCGGTACCTTTACCGAGGGCACGGGGACACCGTTGCAATTAGTCAGCGGGGCTGAACTGATTCAGGTGGACAATATCAATTTTGACAATGGATCCTTGATGGTAAGCCTTGCCACCTATCAAGATGGGGATGTGCTAGGGGTCCTCCAGGGGAATGATATCACGCTTGACGGGCAGAACCTCAACCATAACGGCATTAACATCGGCACGATCAATACCCTTGGCGTGAACGGTACACCCTTGGTCATCAACCTCAACGAAAACACTACCCACTTACGCGTTCAGGATCTGATAGATCAGTTGGTCTTCGAGAGCACCAGCCAGAACCCGACCAACTTCGGCACGGCCACTAGCCGTAGTGTCACCATCAGTCTCGATGATGGGGCCGGGGGAACCACGGCCACATCAACGCTGACTGGCAGTATCACCATAAATGATCTCAATAATCCGCCGGAGGTGGACCTGAACGGCGCGGTTACGGGTGAGGACAGTATAGCGACCTTCTTAGTCGAGGGTACAGCGGTACTGATCGCCCCTGAAGCCATAGTGATAGACTGGGACAATACTCACCTTTCCTCCCTGACAGCCACCTTGGCTAACCGGCCTAATGGCAATGGCACTGAAAGTTTAGGGCTGTCGGCAGCCGCTACTACTGCCGCCAGCGGCGCCGGTCTGTACGCTTACTACACAGAGGAGAGCGGCATTCTGTCGATCCAAGGAGCGGCGACGGTAGATGTCTATCAGACCATCCTGCGTGGCATTCAGTACCATAACGGGATCGAGACCATGTCTGCCAATACCGCCGACCGTGTGATTACTATCGTGGCCAGTGACGGCGAGGACACTTCGATTTCGCGTACAGCGACTGTTTCCCTAGTCACCGCTCCCATCATCGGTGACCTGAGTAGCACACCGGTGGCTCATGTGGAGGACGGTGGAGCAGTGTTGATGGCCGCTGGGGCAACCATTGTTGAACTGGATGGGGACAACCTCAACCGATTGCTTATCACCCTGACCAATCCTCAGGACGGTGTCGACGAGGCAATCACCCTTGCAGGTCGTACCTCCGGTGATGAGGCAAATGGCATTACCATCACCTACACTAGCAATACCGTCATCACCCTGACTGGGATTGCCTCTGCTTCCGAATATCAGGCTCTGCTGCGCGAGTTGCAGTATGCCAATGCTTCCAGTGGCCCGGAAACCGCCACGGTACGGGAGATTATCGTTCAAGGCCGTGACGAGCATAACAACGACGGTGGTATCGCCACCGTTCAGGTTCAACCGGTCAACATAAACAACGCACCGGTCCTTGTCACCACAGAACTCATGCTGACCAGCACCAACGAGAATACCGTTACCGACCCCATTGCCGTTTCAAGCTTCCTTGACGCTACTGACGACGACCGCGACCCGCTGGAAGGTATTGTTATCACTGAGGCGGTGGGCAACGGAGAATGGGAATATTCGACTGGAGGCAACTGGAGCACCATTGACGTGGTCAACCAAAATTCCGCACTGTTGCTGCGTTCCACTGATTATATCCGCTATGTGCCCGACGGACAGAACGGCGAGACGGTCTTCGTTACCTATCGGGCCTGGGATCAAACCTCTGGCACCGTCGGCACCAAGGTGGATGTGACCAACAACGGTGGAACAACTGCCTTCAGTACCAATACAGCAACTGCTACTTTAACGGTGATGGATGTCAACGACGCACCAGTACTTAATCCTACAGGGGTTACATTGACTGGAACAGATGAAAATACTAGCGTTGATTTTACTGTAGAATCCTTTATTGAATCAGCAATAACCGATGTTGATATCGGAGCTGTAAAAGGAACAGCCATTACAGCTACATCGGGTAATGGGGTATGGCAATATTCAACTGATGTTGGGGCTACATGGATATCGATTGGAGCAGTTAATGATGAATCCTCGCTGTTATTAAATAGGGCTGCCTTGATTAGATATGTGCCAGATGGAGTCAACGGAGAAACAGCCAGTATAACCTATCGGGCCTGGGATCAAACCTCTGGCACCGTCGGCACCAAGGTGGATGTGACCAACAACGGTGGAACAACTGCCTTCAGTACCAATACAGCAACTGCTACTTTAATAGTGACGGATGTAAATGATGCACCGATATTAATTTCTGGAAATTATTCCTTAGGTAATTTAAACATCACTGATATAGGCACTGCAATTGAGGTGGATAGTTTTATTGATGGAGCTGTTACCGATGTAGATAATGGAGCATTAAAAGGAATTGCAATAGTAGATGTCACAGGGAATGGAACATGGCAGTACTCTACAGACGGTTTTTCCACTTGGAGTGACATTATTGTAGTAAGCGAATCTAATGCTCTTTTACTTCGGGATAGCGATTATATTAGATATATACCAGGCGGGATAGAGGAAACAGCGGAGATTACGTATCGTGCTTGGGACAAAACTTCGGGAGTTGTAGGAGGTATTGCTGATACAACCGCTAATGGTGGAACAACGGCCTTTAGTACTGCCCTTGCCACCGCATCAATTAATGCAGTGGCATCAACAGAAAAGGAAATTACAGCAATTACAATACCAGCAGGAGCAACAATAGAGGGAACAAACATTATAGCAAGTGTAGCAAATGCAACATCAAGTGTAATAGTAGATGTAACAGTAAGCCCGGGAGCATACTGGACTCTTTATAGTGACGAAGAGTGTGCAGAGGAAATAGTAGACAAAACTATGAACCTTTATGTAGGGACAAATACAGCCTATATAAAAGTAACAGCCCAGGATGGAACAACAAAAACATACACAGCAGTAGTGAGCCGTGGAGCAAATCCAACCTACACCGTAATCTATGACGGCAACGGGAGCACAGATGGAACAGTACCAACAGACAGCAATAACTACGAAGAAAATGCAACAGTAACAGTATTAGGAAACACCGGCAACCTAATGAGAACAGGCTATACCTTAGTTGGCTGGAATACTCAAGCTAATGGACAGGGAACAAGCTATTACACAGGTTCGTCCTTTACAATGGGTGCTGAAAATGCAACTCTGTATGCGAAGTGGATTGATTCAACTAGCATCAGAATGACAGCAAATCCAGATAACGTTAAAGGAAATATTAATTTCGATCAAACCTTTATATTGAACTTATCTAATGACACAGTAACAGGTTCAGTATATGCAGACGACATAAATCTAGGTGACGTGTTTAGCACATTAAACATAAGTTCAGTTAATAATAGCAGCAATACAGTAACTTTAGCAGTTTATGGTTCATTAAGTACTCAGGGTATAGGAACGATATCTTTAAACGAAAATAGCTTAAATAATAGTACCACCCCGCTAATAGCAGAAGTAGTTGTTAGCTTAAACACTGCAACTTACCATGGCAATGGAGAGACCGGAGGAAGTATACCAACAGACAGCAATGTATATGAAGAGGGAGCAACTGTTACAGTACTAGGAAATACAGGCAACCTAGTGAAAACAGGCTATACCTTTGCCGGCTGGAATACTCAAGCGAACGGACAAGAAACTAGCTATACACAAGGATCAACCTTAATTATGTCAACAACCAATATCAATCTCTATGCAATGTGGACAAAAACCTCAAGTGGTGGAGGTTCATCAGGCGGCAGTACAGGAGGTAATATAAGACCTACACCTACACCAGAACCAGCCACAGAGACAGAAGAGGTGGTAATAATAAACGGAGAAGCGCAGACCGTCGGCAAAGAAACTGTAATAGAACAAGACGGAGAAAAAATCGTAGAACTTCGTACAGATAGTAACGTATTAAGCCAAAAGATAGACGAAGTAATCACCCTAAATCAAACAGAAGGCATACAAGGTCCAAATATACTAGAGATACCAGTATCAACCCAAGGGGCCAACCAAATTCGCAGCGTATTGACCGGAGATATTATCAAAAAGATGGAAGACAATCAGTTTATCTTAATCATAAATACTGAGAAAGTAGACTACGTTATCCCAGTTAGAGAAATAGATATAGAAAAAGTGGCGGATATATTAAATGTAGATCCTACATCCTTGCATGAAATTGAAATAGAGATACGCATAACATATAGCAACGAAATAAAAGCTAATGAAATAATTCAACGGGGAAGAGCCCAAGGAATTGAAGTAATAATGCAGCCAATGGAGTTTGAGATAGTGGCCAAGACCACTAACAACCAAGGAGAGGAGCAGGAGACAACAGTAAATCAATTTACCAGCTACGTATCCAGAGTGATGGAAGTACCGTCAGGAGTGGATCCCAATAAAATTACTACTGGAATCCTGTACAACCCAGACGGGAGCTTTACCCATATACCTACCAATGTATTCATGCAGGATAACAAATGGTATGTTAGGTTGAACTCCTTGACCAACTCCACCTATACCGTAATCTGGAACCCAATTACTGTAGCAGCCGTAGAAAATCACTGGTCAAAAGAAACAGTTAACGACATGGCCTCCCGACTAGTGATCAAGAATCCAGACACCTTTAAACCAAACCAATTAATCACCCGGGGGGAGTTTGCCGAGTACATAACCAAAGCATTAGGTATCTATCTTACAGGCACAGTCAAGACAACAAAGTTTAGTGATGTACCGTTGACCCATGAGCTATCTGATGCCATAACCATAGCAACAGACTACGGCATCATTTCCGGTTACCCAGACGGCACCTTCAAGCCAGATGCCCAAATCAGCCGAGAGGAAGCCATGACCATGTACGCTGGAGCTATGGATGTGGTAGATCTGCAGGAAATAGACAATAACCGCATACACAATTACATTGACAAAGACCAAATAGCAACATGGGCCTATGAGTCTGTTAAAAAGACCGTCAGCGCAGGAGTGTTTAGTGGTCGAACTGCTGAAACTATTAATCCAAAAGACACCTTCACATATGCTGAGGCAGCAACTGCTATTCGCAATCTATTGGTTAGAGCAGGTTTAATCAACGATTAACATGTTGTAAACAGTGAGACCCCCGTGCATCAAAGGGGGTCTACTTTTACGCAAAACTATCTAATTTTGCCCATTATTATCATCATTCTATCAAAATCCATATTGAAGTCGTAACACTACTTACAAAGTAAGTAGATGTACGTCTTATGCAACCTGATGCCCAAGAGGTAGAGAGAAGCGATACCGATTGGCAAGAATCAGTCTGCTGAAACGATAGTTTTATTAAGGAGAAATAGGCCGAAAATAAGGATTAGAAGGATTTTAGCTAAATATTGAAGTGTGTTTATGTTCCCTCAAGTCTCGGGTGTTTTTGCTTCATGGAGCTATGAAAATGATGAGTTTACAACAAATGCAAATAGTGGTATAATAAAGAAAAATTTGGAGGAGGAAAGTAAGTTATGACACCAGTTAATTGCTAATGTTAATTTATTTTAAATTAATATGTATTTTATAATGAGTTTAGATTTGCCTAATTATAATTAGGTTTTATTGTTGTGCTCTTTATGGAATAAGGCAATTTGGAAGGTAACTTACTTTACTGAAATTCAAGTTTATAATTTATAAGGCGTTCAAAAAGTACATTGAATAATTAAAAGTCAAGATATAATGGTGTAATAATGACTTCTTATTTTACGTACATAATTTTGCTTTAAAAATAGCTTTGAATAACTTACTATAGTTTTGCACTTTTTAAATAATTACCAAAAACTGACGTAATAATTTGCAAAATAAATGAGGAATATATGAACACAATACCCCCGACAAGGAGCGATGCTTGTGTACATTTATATTCCTCAAGAATTGTTACAGTTGTTATTATTTCCTAAGGAACTGTTATCAATACCAAATTATAAATATTTTGTTGGTTTTATTTGGTGTCTTTTAGTAACTGAAGGTCGAAAGACTACCAGAAATATATATAGATATTGTTTCTTTTACAAGAAGCATATTGCAAGTTGGGAACGGTTTTTAAGCAAGAACCAGTGGGACTGCATGGCTATTATGGAACAACTACTTCATAAGCTTTTAGAGTTATTTCCAAAGAATTTTATGATTCATGGATCGCTTCTGGTGGCTTATGATACGACACTTATAGCAAAGAATTCTAAGAAAATACCTGGTATTCAAAAGTGGAATAACCACAGTGGCAATGCAGACAAAGGCAAATACATTGTAGGTCACCACTGGGGTGCTTTGGGTATTGTTGGTTCTTTTCTTTCCAATAGATTCTTATGTTTCCCACTGATTTTTCGCCTGATATCCGGTAGGTTAAACCCCTCTCAATGGATGTCTGATGCCGAGGGCATAGCAACCTCTATGAACTGCTGGGACAATGCTCATGCTGCATTATTTCAATTTATAGATTGGGCCAGTAAACACCCCGTTAGGGTAGTGGCAGATGCATATTTTAGTAATAAGTCATTTATACAACCACTTTTGAGTGGAAAAAACCCGATCCATGTCATTACAAAATTAAAAAGTAATGCAATAGGATATTTAGACCCCGAGAAACCTCAAATAAAGAAACAAGGTAGACCAAGAAAAAGAGGACAGAAGGTAAAAATATTGACCCTTTTTAAAACTGAACCTATTCAATTGATATCTGTACGCCTATATGGTGAAACAAGAACCGTTGAAGTTGTGGTAAAAGATTTATGGGTATTAGGGCTTGACCGTAAAGTGCGAATCGTGGTCACAAAAGTTGGTAGTAATGTAACAGCATTGATCAGTACAGATATATCATTAACTCCAGCTGCGATTATTGAAATTTATGGTGCTCGCTTTTCTATCGAAACAGCAATCCGAGATATGAAGCAGCATTTAGGTTTAGGTGATTACCAGCATCAATCTTTATTACCTACATTCAGGTTTATTCACCTGGCAGCTGTGGCCTATAGTGTTGGGAAGATGGCACTGCTAAAGCATCCAAATAGTAGTTGGCTTCAAGCACAAGATTATCAAGGGGACACCCCTTGGACATCAGAACTTAGCTTTAAAAAGCTTCGTATCTGTCTGAGAAGATTTTCCTTGGGAAAACTTGTTTTACCCGAAACCGCATTAGATCAAGGAACAGATAAAAATATATCAGTGAAAGATGCAATACTTACTATTGCTTCATAACAGTACCAAAGTTAATTTTATAAAGGCTTTATTTGTGCAAAACTATAGTAACTTATAATATTAATTGATATTTTAGACTGTAAGAAGAAATTATCTTCTTATAGTCTTTTTATTTATAAATTGAATAGTAGTGAACACCTTCTTCGCCCTACCCATAGATTGTATTACTTAAAATATGGAGGAAAGAAGGAAAATACATGCACGAATTATCATTTGATGGTGTAAAAAAATATATGAATGAAGCCCTTGTTCTTAAGGATGTTTCGTTTCAACTCAGCGAAGGGGAAAAAGTAGGTATCATAGGTCAAAATGGAAGTGGCAAGACTACTGTTCTGAAGTTAATTGCGGGCATTCTAAAGCTTAAGCATTGTGAGGGATATCCTTATGCCCCTGTACCCCCTGGATATGACGAGGGATGGGTTAAAATTACTAAAGGTAGCACTTGTTCTTATCTTGAGCAAATACCTGAATATACAGAGGGTGTGAAAGTAATCAATGTTTTAAATATGGCTTTTAAAGAAGTATATAGTATAGAAAAAGAAATGCGAGAATTAGAAGAAAAGATGAAAGAGTTAATCGATAGCGACCTTGAAAAATCTTTAAAACAATATAGCTATTTAATGGAGTTATATGAAGTAAACACCACTTTACAAGTAATGTAGTGATTCA
Source organism: Alkaliphilus metalliredigens QYMF (assembly GCF_000016985.1). Taxonomy (NCBI): domain Bacteria; kingdom Bacillati; phylum Bacillota; class Clostridia; order Peptostreptococcales; family Natronincolaceae; genus Alkaliphilus; species Alkaliphilus metalliredigens. The sequence goes on from NC_009633.1 coordinate 1,612,176, forward strand.
AAAATAATTCCATAAAATAACAAAATCAGACACCTTAATCCTAGGAATACTAATCTTAGCATAAATCAAAACCCCTAGGAGGCGCCTGATATGATTAGTATTTCCAGTAATTCAATGAAACAAACATTACACCAATATTTAATGCAGTATAGATCAGTTTTCAAGAAGCGGAGCTTTGATATTTTCTACTGGCTCATTATGGGAATCCTCTGCACAGAAGAAGTAAGATCTATACAATTTGTTTATGATAGTTTCATCAAGAAACACACCGATAAGGTGCTGAATTCAATATATTACTTTTTATCCTATTCAAAATTTCCAATAGAAGCCCTAACCACTATCACAGTTTCTATCGCTTTATCCTTGATACCAGAAAAATTAAGACAGAACACCTTATTTATAACAATTGATGATACTCTTCAAGCAAAATACGGTGCTAAATTTGATTGTTATGTTAAACATTTTGACCATACAAAAAAGAATGGAACCAAATATCTTAATGGTCATTGCTTTGTATCTGTGGTGTTGAATATTCCTTTATATTACCAAGATAAAGCGAAGTACTTAAGTATACCAATAGGCTATCGCCTGTATTCAAAGGAGCAGAACAAACTTGAAATGGCATCACAAATAATTAAATGTATCATGCCTCAACTTGAGATGTTTCAAGTAATTTTATTGTGTGATAGCTGGTATAGTAAAGGATCTATCCTAGATACTGTAAAAGAATTTGATAATCTAGAAATCATAGGGGCAGTACGTCATGATACTGCCATATATGATCTTCCTCCAACCCCTACGGGGAAAAGAGGGAGACCTAGGAAAAAAGGTAGAAAACTAAATACTAGAGAATTTTCCTATACTAAGATAGGTGAATACTATGTTGCTGAGAAAAAAGTAATGGCTAATTTATTTGAAAAACCTATTTACGTTACAGTAACCACTACAGATATTAAACCATTCTCATCCATAAGAGTTTTTATTAGCAGCATCAATCCTGATGAAATTAAAACTATAAATACCGCCCTAAATACCAAAGGAGCATTGAATGATCAAAATAAAGATGAATGTACCAGTAAAACACTGACTACTTATCGAATGAGATGGAACATCGAAGTGATGTTTTACCAGCACAAATTTTTTTGGTCCTTCGGTAACTATATGGTGAGAAACAAGGCCGCAATCGAAAGATATGTTAATCTATTGTTTGTAGCATATACTTTTGCGTGTTTGTTACCCTTCATGGACAAGAGATACGAAAAGTATCAATTCAAAAGTCCACAATTGATCAAAAGAGCTGTAGGCGTTCAAATTACAAAAGAATTAATATTTGACAGTTTCGTATTGAGCTTCGAAAGTGCTAAAATTTATTCTACAATTAAAGAATCTGTTCAGGGCTTCCTCAATAAGGATTGGGTAGCTTAATCAAACTTGTAAACTGGTGTAAATAATAGATAAGGAATATGTACTTAAAATATTTGCTAAAGACAATGATATAGCTATTGAATTATTTATTAAATTTAACAAAGAGAATAATAATGATGAGTGCTTACAGGGTATTAAAGGACAGGACACTTGTCCCAGATCACATCAAATTGTAAAATATGTTTGAGGTGATTAATTATGCCAAGACAAGCTCGTGAAAAAAGTAGTTCTGGAATATAACATATAATGCTAAGAGGAACTAATAAACAGCATATATTTGAGAATAGAGAAAAGATCCTTAAAACAATTAGATATTACAAAGGAATAAGTATTTTGAACTATATGGTTATTGTCTGATGGGTAACCATGAAAAAACAAATACATCAGACAAGGTAGCAATAGATTGCTTTCATGAATTAGGTATTAATAATATGAGTGCATTACTAAGACTTGAAAAAGAACAACGTGATGAAGTTATAGGAAAGGTTAAAAGATAAAAAACGTCCTGGTTAGGCAACTAGCAGGATAACGGGAATAGCGAAGAGCGTAATTCAAAGAAGTTGAATGGGACAAAAAGCCTGTCCCATTGTCCCTGTCCTTATATCTTTACTTTACAAACATCAACCCATGAAGAATAATCTGAATATTTTTCAAGTTCTTCAATTTTCAATTCAATGGCACTATTACTACTTCCACAAGCTGGGAACACTGTTGTAAATCGTTTAAGGGAGTCATCAAGATAAACAGTCACATCGGAATTAATATTAAAAGGACATACACCACCAACAGCATGTCCTACTAAATCAATTACTTGGTCTGGCGTAAGCATCTTTGCTTTTGTTGAAAATTGTGCTTTGTACTTTGGATTATCGATTCTGGCATCACCTGCAACTACAATTAGAATAGCTTTATCGCCTACCATAAAGGATAGTGTTTTTGCTATCCTTTTAGGCTCACAACCCACTGCCTCTGCTGCTAATTCAACAGTTGCACTTGAAACATCAAATTCAAGTATTCTATCTTCCATGTTCCATTGTTTGAAATATTCTTTTACTTTTTCCATTATCATTCCTCCATCTTCTCAAAATAAATATAAATAATCTATTCTTTGTTATTCTATAATAGAGCATTTAAGTCCTTTAAAACTTAAAAGATATTTCAATAAACCAAATAATAGTAGATACAGTTAGAGAAGCGCAGGGACGGGGGTGTTGCTTTGCGAAGCAAATCATAGTAAGATGAGCTTGAGGTGATAATTATGCCAAGAACAGCTAGAAAGAAGAGTGAAACTAGAATATATCATATAATGTTGAGGGGAATAAACCGACAGAGCATATTTGGGGATGATGAATTAAGACAGATAATAAAAAAACAATTTAAGGTAGAAGCATGGACGTTACAAAAATGAATCAAAAGAAAAGAAGGAAATGATGTTAAAGAAAGCCTTAGAGATAGAAGGCGTATCAACAAGGCAGCTGGCAAGAGTTACTGGGGTATCGACGAATAGTATTTGAAAATTATAATATGTTACACAGAACCAAAGCAATAACCCCGTGCTTCCTATTAACAATGGATATCTTTTTAAAATTATCAAAAAAACACCTTTTAGAGGTGTTTTTTTGATAAGGATAAGCTTAGTTAGGTTAAGGTTAAAAAATCTGTTGATTAGTTAAGAAATAACTGTGTGATTCAAAAAATGGATTACTCTTGGTCAATTAAATTTTTATTATTATTGATATATTCCTGAATGGCCTCTGTTGTCACATCAATTAGGCCTATCCCTTTAGATTCTGCAATTTTTTCTAAGGACCTTTTTAAATTTTCTTTTACTTTAAACCCTAGTGGAACAGGATTAAGCATTTTGAGTACGGACTGGAACTCTGATTTGGATATGGTTTCTAATAGGACACATCCATTTGTACCCGTAATGTCTGAATAAGTCCATCCAATAGGATTGTATTTTGACTGCATTTCATTAAAATCTCTAGATTCAGTCCAAATATCTCCTGTTTCTTTACTTTCCAATATAAAGTGAATTGTTTTTTTGTTGGAGCCTACCTTGTTATTTTTTTCACTTGAAAAGACAGCTGTTTTCTTCAACATATTACGATCCCCCACCCTTGAAATTTTGTTAGTAATCATTACTTTATTTTCATTCAATACCCAATTAGAGGTAATGAAATGAAAAGTCATTACAGTTACCCCTGTTACTATAAATATTCAAGCCTTTTATATATTGTGCTCTTTTATATAGTATACCTTTATTCAAAAGAAAATTCCAGCTAAATAGTTTGTTAAATAACAAACTATTGCGATTGGCTTTAGTAAAGAAAGGATATTGACATGATTATAAAATTTTTAAAAGACATGGGCAAAGACATAGTGACGTTTCGAGACCACTGAAAAACGATGCAAATATTTGTAAGATTAATATATCAGACTTGCTCAAAAAAAGCAAAATCCTTCATGAGAAGCGCAGGGACGGGGTTGTTGCTTTGCGAAGAAATTCTAGTAAGATGATGAAGATAGAGAAAAGTTATTACAAGCTTTAATAAATAATAGATAAGGAATATGTACTTAAAATACTTGGTAAAGACAATGATTTAACTATTGAATTATTGATTAAATTTAACTAAGAGAATAATAATGATGAGTGCTTAGAAATCGAGAAAAAAGAAGAATATATCCGATGATGAATTAAGGTAGACAATACAAAATCAATTTAAGGTAGAAGTATGGACGTTACAAAATAAATCAAAAGAAAGGAAGAAAATGATGTTAAGGAAAGCCTTAGAGATAGAAGGAATATCAACAAGGCAGCTGGCAAGAGTTACTGGAGTCTCGGCGAATATTATTAGGAAATTATAATATGTTACATAGAACCAAAGCAACAACCCCGTCCCCGTGCTCTATATACGTGCTTTAAACCAGCAAGCCAGCTATATCCAGGCTTTGTTTGTTGATTTAAGGTGGGAAAGTTGAGGTAGTTACATTTGTAACTACTCCTATTCTACTAAACTTGATAGAATAAAGCTAAAGCCACAGAAAGTGCATCTATAAAATATTATGAGGTGATAAAAAGTGACGGATGATAAAAATAAGAAGAGACAAATCGCCAATACAAAAAAATCGGATACTCTATCACAACATTTCTCCTTTGGAATTGTTTTTGTATTTATTGCTACGATATTATTAGGGTTGGTGATTGACCTGGGAGAAGCTGTTTTGACCCAAGGAGATGATTGGCGATTAATGTTTGCTGTTAGAGGGGGGCTTGCCACACTGTTAATTTTACCTTTCTTACTGTTTGTAGAAAGGCATTTTAAATACCGGAATTGGAAAGATAACAGTTTTTCTGAGATAGAATGGCGTTTCTTGATACAGGGGGCTATGGCATGGTTTATCCCAGCCAGTGTTATGATTATTATCTCTAGGGTTCTTGGGTGGAGTATTTTTTTAGCTGATATACCCGTAATTCAACTAGTAACTCATACAGTAATCTTTGTACCACTGGTCATAGGTGCTTACATTCTTCCAGAAGAACTCATTTTTAGAGGTTATATCCAGAAGAGTCTTTCTGAGTCATTGCCTGTTTGGCCATCTATCCTCTTGCAAGCAGGGCTATTTACTCTATGGGGGCAGATTGTCAACGGATACTTTAACGGTGTAGGTGCCCTTTTTATTTATGGGGTGTTCCTTGGACTGTTAAGAAACATGACTGGAAATGTATGGGCAGGCATAGGATTGAGATTAGCAATTAGTACTGCTTTCAGTCTTTTAGGGTACATGGGATATGAGATGATTGGTAGCATGGCCGGATTTTTGAATACTGGCATTGAAATTCTACCGCTTTTTGCAACCTATTTTGTCATTTCTCGGTTATCCAGACAGAAAAGTAATCAACTATTAAATGGAGAGTTGCTAAAACAAGTCAGTTCCCACCATGGGACAAAGAAGATAAACAATGATAAAGGCTTAACACAGAAGGGAATTTCCTATGACGTAGGGACAAGCTATGTTCCTGGGCAGAGTTCTCGCCCAACTTGGTACCCAGAAGTTATGCGCCGCGAGATCCAAGTGATCCGAGATGAATTAAATTGCAACTCAATTATAATCTTTGGCAACGATCTTAAGCGTTTAGTGGAATGTGCAGAGGAAGCCTTGAAGAGTGGCCTGTATGTATGGTTGCAGCCTCGTTTGATGAATTCGCAACAAACAGAAATGATATCCAATTTAAATGAGGTGTCCAAAGCAGCAGAAAAGTTGAGACAGAAATATCAAAACATAGGCTTAAACGTCGGATGTGAGTTTAGCTTTTTCACTGCCGGAAGTATTCCAGGACGAGACTTCTCGCAACGAGCAAAAATTCTCGGTTTCCTAGCACCCCTTCTTCCCTTATTTAATTGGAGACTAAATAAACTATTGAGAAAAGCTGTGGCTGTTGCTCGCCCCCATTTTAATGGACCTATCTCCTATGGAGCTGGTACATGGGAAGATGTAGATTGGAGTCAATTCGACATGATCGGATTAAATTATTATCTTGATTCCACAAATCACGCCAATTATATCACTGGTTTACGGAGATTTAATAAATATGACAAGCCTATTGTTATCACTGAATTTGGCTGTTGTGCATATGAAGGGGCAGCGTTCAAAGGAGGCTCTGGGGCCGATATTCAAGATTGGAAGGATATTAATCATAGAAAACTTGATGCCATATATACGAGGAATGAACAGGTACAGGCAGATTATATTGGCAGTCTCATCAATCTATACGAAGAAGAAGGACTATATGGTGCATTTGTCTGTATGTTTATAGAAGGAGATGCACCATATTCTGAAGAGCCTCTTTATGATTTAGATATGGCAAGTTTCGGAATCGTTAAGCCTTATCCATTGGAATCTGGTAAATCGGCTGATGAGGGGCACTGGCAACGGAAACAAGCTTTTTATGAGATTGCTCAACGTTATGGTTCTACAGATCAATAAACGATTAGATCTATTAGCAATTAGCTGTCAACTACTGTGTGTAATTAGAACAGCTCTAGACCCGATAAAAGATTTTTAGGCATTATAAATTTGGAAGAATTTTTATCAGAGTTTATGAGAATTATTTCGGATACTTATAAGGAGGATCAATATTTTGAAAGTAAAGATGTTTTACGCTATGACCGAAAAAGGCTTAGAAGATAAAGCAAATAATATTTGAAGATGAAGAAGATAGGGAAAAGTATTTACACAAATCAGCAGTTTTTATTTCTCTTTTGAGTGTAGAGCGTATGAAAGAGTTGGAAAACACAAAAATTCAACAAGGCAAGGAAAATATGTTAAATCAGGGATTTGACATAGTGTTCCAAGATGTGAATTTTTCTTACAATCACAATGAATCAGTACTAAATGGTGTATCCTTCGTTGCCAAGCAGGGTGAAGTAACTGCCTTAGTAGGCCCATCAGGCGGTGGAAAATCCACGGCTCTTAAGGTAGCGGCCCGTTTTGGGGACATTGACAGCGGAAAAATCACCATAGGAGGAGAGGATATCTCCAAAATTGATCCTGAGACGTTGTTAAAAGAGGTATCTATTGTTTTCCAAGACGTGACCCTTTTTAATAATACAGTTTTAGAGAATATTCGCATAGGGAAAAAAGATGCTACAGACGAAGAAGTTTTTTTTGCAGCTAAAGCCGCAAAATGCCATGACTTTATTATGGAAATGTCAAATGGTTATAATACTTTAATTGGTGAGAATGGATCTTATCTTTCTGGTGGAGAGAGACAGCGATTATCTATAGTAAGAGCTTTATTAAAAAATGCACCGATTGTTCTACTGGATGAAGCGACTTCATCTTTAGACATTCAGAATGAAACAGTTGTACAGCAGGCTATCAGCCGATTAACGAAGAATAAAACCGTAATTGTTGTAGCTCATCGAATGAGAACGATTGCTAATGCTGATAAGATAGTTTTGCTAAAAGAAGGCAAAGTTCATCAGATTGGAACTCACAAGGAGCTTATAAGCCATCCAGGTGAATATGCTAATATGATTACCCTACAGTCACAAAGTGCAAACTGGAAATTATCATAAATTAGAAATTGTCAATTGATTAAAAGTATATACTTTATTGGAAATGAAAAGATATATTAAATCGCGGAGTTATATGATTTCGTCAGTGTACTCAGCTATCGAATTTAATGATGCTTTTAGTAATAGGGTTCTAGGTGTCGATATGTTGCAATAATATCATCATGTGGAGTATGGCGTCTTGATTGAGAAGACATAGGTTGTTTATCCTTTGGATTTAACCATGAATATATTTCGTTATTTGAATAAAAAACATCACAAATCCAAAGAGTGCCTAATCCCAAGCCTTGTGCAGCCAAAATCATCGTTTGTACCTCAGCACCAATCAACTTTGATTATTTTCATATGCATCCTCCAAAATATAATTAAGCTTTAGTTTAAAACACATTTTAATCTGCAGATCCCTTCTGTAATTTCTTCTTCTTTTAGGTTTCCATAACCTAGGATAATTTTATTAAGATGCCTCTTTTTTTGAATAGTATGGAGCCCCACAGGATAAACCTTTACTTTTTGTTTATTAATTTGTTCTATTATCCTAGGAGTAAATTCTATATTAGCAAATTCTGCAATAAGATGTAAACCTGTAGAATCTCCCGTTATTTTAACCGATTGGCCAAATTGATTAATTAAACAGTTTCTTAATACCTCACGTCGCTTTTTATATATTTTCCTCATTTTACTGATATGGTGTTCTAGATATCCTGTCTCAATAAAACGACCAAGTACCATTTGATTTAGTGACGGCGTATGGAGATCATGAAACCACTTAATATTTTTACATTGTTCGGTTAAAGAAGGAGGGAGTATCACATATCCCAGTCGTAAAGCAGGGGATAGAATTTTGCTAAAGGTGCCAATATAAATAACCTTATCTGGATCTAGTCCTTGCAAAGAACTAATAGGTTCACCATCATAACGAAACTCACTATCATAATCATCTTCAACAATATAACAATTAGCTGATCTAGCAAATTCAATCAGTTGAATGCGACGTTGAATAGGTAATATACCTCCTAGAGGGAATTGATGTGATGGCGTTACAAAAACAAAGCTTGGCTTTTTATTAGAAGGAATAAGATCTGTCCTTAAACCGTGTTCATCAACTGGTATAGGATTCAGCACTGCTCCTGTTGATGTGAATATTGTTTGAATTTCATGGGTTATAGGATCCTCAATAATGACTCTATCCTGGGGTGATAATAAAAGCTGTGTGATAAGCGAAAGAGCTTGGGTTGCTCCAGATGTAATCACAAGCTGGTTGGGATGAAAAACCACCCCTCTTGTTCGTCTTAGATAGCCTGCAAGAACATGCCTCAATTCAAAACGTCCTTCTGGATGATCATATCCGAAGGCCGATTTAGGAGCTTCCATACACACCTCTTTTGTCAATCTCCCCCAGTCTTTTCTTGGAAATAAGTCTAAGGCAGGAATTCCAGAACGAAAATCAATAACATCTTTTTCTCCTTCATTTTCTTCTTGTAAATCAAACAATAATAGGTTCTCTTCTTTGACTCCCTGGGCTAAAAAGGCACCTTGGGCTACAAAAGTACCTGAGCCTTGTTGGCCTTCGATAAACCCTTCAGCAAATAGCTGTTCATATGCCTCGATGACGACATTTCGTGAAATTCCCAATTGTGAAGCCAATTGACGAGTGGCTGGAAGTCTTTTACCTGCTTCGAGTTCTCCATGTAAAATTAGTTTGCGGATCTGTTCATATACTTGTTTTTTAAGGGATATATTTAAAGTTCTATCGATTGAAATCCAAAGCATAGCCTCTCCTCCTGAAAATTGGTACTTAAAAAATAAGGCGAAATTGGTTCTTTTGAAAACCATTTTACCATGATAACCTAAATAAGTAAAACAACGGCTGTTAAATTATAAGATTTCATCATGATGAGAAAGTAAATTTGAGGAGGATTAAAATTATGGAAAAGAAATGTGTTATTGTAATTGATTCTGAATTACCTACAGGTCTAATAGCGAATACAGCGGCTGTACTTGCTTTAACATTAGGAAATAGAATTAAAGATATTATCGGTCCTAATGTAATTGACGGAGATGGTAACATCCATGAAGGTATTACCACCATTCCATTTCCAATTCTAAAAAGTAAGGAAGTAAATATAAAGGAATTAAGAAATATAATTGGTTCTGAATATCCTGATTTATATCTTGTTGATTTTTCTAATGCTGCTCAAACGACTAAAAACTATGACGACTACACTCATAAAATAGCACAGTATACAACAAATGAACTTAAATATTTAGGGATTGCTGTTTATGGGGATAAAAAGAAAATTAATAAATTGACCGGTAACCTTCCTTTATTACGTTGATAAGGAATGTGTTTTTTAACTATTTGCTTTTTGTAAGATATTATTGACGGAAAGGATACTATGAAATAGATATGGTTTCAGGTTGGAAGGAGGCTACATTTCTTGGAATAGGAGCCATGGTAGGGGCGGGTATATTTGTTCTTAGTGGAGTAGCAGCAAGCAAAGCAGGACCAGCAGTTATAGTTTGTTTTTTCTTAGCTGCTACTTTAGCTATGTTACTAGGATCGTGCTATGCTGAATTACCTCACGTTATCCTCGTGCTGAAGGAGCTTATGAATATCTAAAAGAAACTATGGGTCAGCCTCAGCCGATCCATTTTGTCCAGATGGATCAATTTCTCAATCAGTAAAGAGTGCTATGATTGCTAGCCTTGAGGATGGATCTGTAACTCACTATACCAGATCAATTGGTATGGATGATCTACGTTTAGCTATAACTGAAAGGATAAAGGAAAGAACAGGTCTACAGCTTCATCAAGACAGGAATGTTCTAGTGACTCTATCAAAGTTGGGTTCTTCTCATGAGATAGTATCATATCTTTTGAGAGAGGCTGATGTTGCTGTTAATGAAGGTAGTCATTATGGTTGCTATGGAGAGGGTTATATCCGCATTGTGTAGGGCTCTTTTAAGGAGGATGAAGCTGCTATTGAGGTGTTTTAATCGCATAAAGGTTTCTTTAACAAAGCTAGCTAAGAATAAGGATATTATCACAAAATAAATATGTTAGTCCTATAACTTCCTATAGTTTTGCACAAATAAAGCCCCCAGTACGCATATCGTACTGGGGGCTTTAAAGGAAATAATAAACCTATTAATTTAGTTTTTTGCTGCGGCACTGGCACCAGCGATACGGCCAAAAACGATGATATCAGTTATGGCATTACCCCCTAGTCGGTTGCCAGCATGGAGACCGCCAGTAACCTCTCCTGCTGCATAAAATCCTGGGATGATATTCCCAGATTTGTCCAGTACTCGGGTGTGCTCATCAATGGACAACCCTCCCATAGTATGATGGACGGAAGGAGACCTAGGGGTGGCGTAAAATGGAGCTACTCCTACTTTAGGTCCAAAACTCTTCTTACCAAATTCTGGGTCATCTTGTTTTTCAATATAGTCGTTGTATTTTTCTATCTCTGCAACTAGTACTGCTGGATCCATTTCTAATTGTAGTGCTAAGTCCTCTAATGTATCAGCTTTGTAGATACTTTTTGTTTCAATGAGGGTGTCGATACTATCTCCCCATATATTGGTACCACCCAACTGTGGGTCTCCTGAGGTGATTTGGTCACCAATGATGTAAAAGAGAGCGTCCTCTTGTACTAATGCAGCAGATGCAAGAACGTCACGACCTGAGTATTCGTTAACGAATCGTTTACCTTCCTTATTCACAAAAACCTGAGCCTCGGCACTACCCCATACACCGCCAGAAAGGGCTCCTGTTTCGGGATGAGAGCTAGGCATCAGTTGAACAAAACCCATTCCTTCTAGGCCAGCATCTACTCCTTCACCCATGATGATCCCGTCACCAGTAGCGTCATTGGTATTGGTAGTGGGCATAGATAAAGGCATTTCTGGCCAATAGGTGTTATAGCTTGCTCTCATTTCTGGATTGGCTCCGTAACCGCCAGTAGCCATGACCACTCCATTGTTGGCCTTTAAAATGACAGTGGTACCATCTGATTTTTCAGCATGAATACCAATTACACGGTCATTTTCGACAATCAGTTCTATACCTTTGGTGTCGGTCATAATCTCAACCCCCAGATCCTTTGCAGCTTCTGCTAGGGTATTAATATATCCGCTTCCAATGGGTTGCGTATTACTATGGGTTCTTGGCCATAAAGCGCCTAGTACGGTGGAAATATTATCGGTCCATTCCAGTCCTAAACCTTCCAACCACTCAATTGCAGATAAAGCATTAGCTGCAAAGACTTCAACTAAAGCTACTTTACCAGTGATCTCTGTGCCGTCTAGAGCTTGGCGTTTACCACCTGTATAGGTATGTATAGCATGGAGTTCAGGTGAATCAAAAAGTTTAGTTGTATCTCCTGATGCTAGATACTCATTAATTTGTTCTTTTAAAATAACTAGGATGGGAGCAAATTCTCCATAATCAGCTTCATCTTCATCAAGAATATCTTTTAATTGTTCTAAAAGTATTGGAGTCATTTCTACAGCAGCCTGGCGATTTGGATCAGCTGAGTTGTATACACCTCCAGAACGAAGGGTGTTCCCCCCCAAAGCGGTTGCTTTTTCGATAAGAATAACAGAGGCACCATTTTCTGCTGCAGATGCTGCTGCTGCCAAACCAGCACCACCACCCCCAACCACTACAACATCTGTGGTTTTTTCAATGGTTTCTGAACTACTTTGCTTAACTTTCTTAATCTTTAGGGCTTCCACATCTCCTCCAGCCTGTGTGACACAGTCTTCCACAGCTGCCAGTACTGCATTACTGGTGTTGGTGGCTCCAGAAATCGTGTCAATGGCTAGTGTTTGGTCATTAACAATCTTCTGGGAAAGGCTTGTGAATACTGGTTCAGCAATAGTGGGTGTTTCTATATGCTCATCAATTTCCACCTGGGTAATGGCTGTGTCACTAAAGGTAACGGATACTGTTACGTCACCGTAATTCCCCATGGCGGAGGCCGTATAGGTACCAGCCTGGTAAAGTACTTCACCGGAAGTAGTTGTGGGACCACTGCTGCAGGCGGTGATGAGCACCATTAGCAGGCAGAGAGTAAGGCAAAGAATTGATTTAGATACAGATTTTTTCATGAAATTCCTCCTTTTGAATAATAAGTTACATTAGTTTGTTAAATAACAAACCAATGTAACTTATTATAAACCCTATAGTATATACAAGGTCAAGAGTATGAGGTTATCAATTCATGAATGGGAATGCTAGTCATTCTTATCCGTCTTTGGTTTTACTGGTACCCAGACGGCAAAATATGTGACAGTACTGTCCTGGCTACTTTGGTTGATGATGGTGCCAAAGACATCTCCCGCCACTGTCATATGACGATTCTCAATATATTGCAAAAGAGGGTCAAAGCGAGCTTTGACCTTTAGATCTTCATTGACCGATTTTAAAACAGTAAACACCGTTGTTTGTTTAGGGTGTTTAACTGTATAGGGTAGATTGGTAATCAAGTTAGAATGTAGATCCCTTTGATGGTCATCTGTTTGCAGGGCATATCCCCAGTGAATAAGACCTGCTGTTTGTATCTGCTGCTGAGGAATGTGGAAAGCTACCATAGATTGGGGCATGGCATTAACCCAGGTTTGTGTATGCTCTTTTTCCACTTCATCTGAATCAAAAATTCTGTTATTTTGATTGGAATAAAACATATAGCCGGGAAGTTCCTCTACTAAATATTGGTCCACCATGATATCAGCCCGGTGATATAAATTTTTTTGGAATGCTAAGCGTTCTAAAATCAATTGATACTTTATGATTTTTTCTGCCACTTGTTCCTCCTGTTGTTCCATTTTGAGTTTAGCCTCTTTGTTAGATAAGCGTTGGATGAGGTTGATGGAGTCTTCCATAGAAAAGTCAAGGGACCGAAAAAATATGTACGCTACAATACGGTTTACATCTCGACCATCGTAGTAACGGTAATTGTTTTCCACATCTCGCTTAGGAACCACAACTCCTTTTTTATCAAAAAAGCGCAAGGTTTCTGCACAAACACCAAGAATTTTTTTTACGCCACCAATGCGGAATATCATATTTTCACCAGCCTTCTGATTGTAGTTATAAGAGTAAGACTCTATTTTAAAGACCCTTACTTATGACATAAGTGATTTCTTCTTTCCCTAACCATCTATTTCATAACATCGATTATATAAAATGCGATAAACTAAGTCAAACCTAAGCAGGAAAAGCAAGAAGGGGGTATGAGATGAAAGAATTAAAAAGAGAATTGAAGATATACTAAGAGAAACATCAAAGGCGATGATGTTTCTTTATGGTATTCAAAATATCATTATTCTTTATGAACATAAAATATCCCCTCATGCATTCAGATTTTTATGCCTAAATCTGTAAACTTAAAGGGGACTATAACTTATTGCTGTTAAAAATACACAATTTAAAGTGACTTAATCAGTTTTTCTAACTCTTCAGACAAAACTTTTGCAAGTTCAAAATTAGTATCTTGTAAAGCCAATTCAATATTCGTTTCAAGTGATTTTTTCTTTTGTTCAATTTCTAAATAGTCTCTATCAAAATGATTTGCATAAATCATCTTTCTAAATTTCGGCATACTGATTTTTCTAATCGCCTTATCTTCAATGAGTAAAACAAAATCCATACAGTTTACGATAAAATAGAAATCATGAGAAACCATTAGAATCGCACCTTTATAATTTTTTATAGCTTTTTCCAGTGCTATTTGTGAATAGGTGTCTAAATGACTTGTCGGCTCATCAAGAAGTAACATGTTTGCTTTACCAACAGAAAACTTCGCCAATTGAAGTGTGTTTTTTTCTCCGCCAGATAAAGATCCTATTTTTTGATTAATGACTTCTTTGCCAAAACCATAGTTTGAGATATATGATTTAATCTCTTCATAAGTTTTGAACCCTGCATCGAAGAACTCTTCAAGTATAGTATGAGACTCATTTAGTAGCTCATTTTGAAGTTGAGATAAATAAGCTACATCAATGTCTTTATTTATTTCAATAGAAGGGTGATCGTTTTTAAAGATTTCTCGGAGTAAAGTCGTTTTACCGGTACCATTTGAACCAATAAGGACTACTTTATCAGTAGATTTAATCTCAAAGTTAATATTTTCTAGAAGTATATCATCAAAGGCAACACTGTAATCAGTAACTTTCAAAGCAACGGTTTCTTCGATTTCATGATCAGAAACTAAATGGATAACTGGTTGTTTAATATCTACAAATGGCGCTTTAATTCTACGCGTTTCTAATCTTTCTTGAACTTTAACTCTAGCTTTTAGTGTTTTCCCTCTAGAAGCTTCAGAATTATTAGTGGCTATAAATCTTAGTTTATCGATTAAGATATTATTTCTCATAATTTCATCAGTATCAGCAATAGCCAGCTCTTGTGTCTCAATTTTACTTTGAAGTAATGAGAGGTTGTAGTCAATATATCTTCCATCAAACTCCTGGAGCTCCTTGTTTTCAAGGTGTATAATTTTATTAAAACAATGATTCAATAGATATCTGTTGTGTGTAATAATTAACAATGTGCCTTTGTATGAGTTAATTAGATTTTTAAGAGCATTAAGGTTTTCAAAGTCTAAAAACACATCGGGTTCATCCATAATAATTAAATCTGGACTTTTAAGCATTTCCTTAATGACCTGAATAAGTTTAAATTCCCCACCACTAAGTTCAGATACCATTTGGTTTTCCTGCTTGTTTAGGTTTGCTAGATGTAGCTTCTTATTAATATTGCTTTCGAAATCAGCTCCACCAATGGCATCAAATACATCTAAAGCTTGTTGGTACTTTTCTAGTAAAGTATCAATATTCGAAGATGTTTCCATTTCAGTACAAATAGATGCGATCTCATGTTGTAACTTAATAAATTCTTCTGCTATATATTCGAAAACTGTAGTTTTGTTTGTTTTGTCGAGTTGTGAGAACTGACTTACATATCCAATTCTACAATTTGGATCAATCTCTAATATTCCATCGAACATATATCTTTCTGAATCCATAATGATATCTACCAGTGTACTTTTTCCACTGCCACTTGATCCGATAAAAGCACAATGTTGACCATCGTCTAATGTAAATGAAATCTGATTATATAGATCCTTCTGCGGAAATGAGTAGGATAAGTTATCAACTTTTATCATATTATTACCTCTCTATATCATTAAAAAAGAGCCTTTAAGAATATACTCTTTATTATATAATATTCCCATTCAATTTATTATTATGTAGTAAAGACATTCGTTTAGTTTACCGTTGGTAGCATAACACTTTTTACAACTAATTTCAATCATTTTATAATAAAGCTTTTCGTGACATCGGTAAAACAACAATAGAAAGAACACGATATGATTTTGCTGAGGTGGTAAAATATGCCGAAGTAGGCACGGAAGAAGAGTAACGCAGGAATTTATCATACAATGGAAGAGGAATTAATCGTCAAAATATATTTCAAGAATATGGTTGAAAAGAAAGGAGGAACAGACAAGTCCCTGTCCCCCCCCCGTCTGTTATTTAATCTTCATTTTGCACCTATCTTACTCGTATCTAAGTGCATCGATAGGGTCAGCCTTTGCTGCCCTCCTTGCGGGGTAAAGTCCGAAAAAAATGCCTACCATTGCAGAAAAAACAACAGCTGTTATAACCACCTGGGGCTTAACAATGGCACTGATCCCAAAGGCCATGCTGCCTATTGCGACAATACTTGTTCCAAGTATCGTACCTATAATTCCCCCTGCTGCTGAAATTATGGCAGATTCCACAAGAAACTGAAGAAGAATATCCTCCATTCTTGCTCCAAGTGCTTTTCTAATGCCGATTTCCCTCGTTCTTTCGGTAACGGAAACAAGCATAATATTCATAATCCCTATGCCTCCAACCACAAGGGAGATCGCTGCAATGGCTCCTACAACAAGGGAAAGTGTGCTCATCATACCATCAATGGATTTCATTTCTTCCTCGGCGGTATAGTATCTTATATTTTCAGGCTTTATTCCCTTTGACCTGCTCACATAGTTTATAAACTTTGCTTTAAATTCCTCAACGCTTATCTCTTTTGAAGAACTTATCTCAATGCTCCAAAATAAGTCATCTTTTTCTGTTATAACTGTTTCAGGAACATAGGTTACAGCTTTTGTTTCACTGCCACCCAAAAGTTTCATAAGGGCCGAATCATTGTTTTTATAAATTCCCGTAACTGTAAACTCCAAAAGATTCTCGTTAACCTGAATTCTCAAAATTTTACCTACAGCGTTTGTTGTTCCGAAGATTTCCTCGGCTGTTTTATCTTCGATAATGATATAGGGTCTTGAATTTTTAATATCATTATTGGAAAACATCTTTCCGTGTATAACATCCAACTGCTTGTACACCTCGGGGTTTTCTGCCAATCCTCCAAGGGTTGCATCCTTAATAACTCTCCCGTTTTGAATTTTTCCAGAAGCTTGCGATCCAGCGCTTATATATTCCACCTGATCTCCAAAAGCCTCTTTTATATTCTCTATATCCTCATAAGTGTAGGTCTCGTTGGAAGTATAATAGTCGCTTTCAGACATAATATAGCTATAGGCCAGAGTTGTACCTATATTTTCAAATTCATCAGCAATGACGCTTCTCATCGTATCCCCTAGAGAAACGATTGAAATAACAGAGCTTATTCCTATAATCATTCCAAGCATTGTAAGAAAGGAGCGCATTTTATTTACTCTGATAGAAGAAAAGGCTAGACTTATATTTTCAAAAATAAGCATTATTCAGTCTCCCTCCTTCTGTCCTCAATAATTTGCCCGTCACGAAACCGTATAATTCTTTTGGTGTATTCGGCGATGCTATCCTCGTGGGTAACAACGATTACAGTTGCTCCATCATTGTTAAGCTCCGTAAAAATATTCATAATTTCCTCAGAAGAAGAAGTGTCCAAATTTCCCGTGGGCTCGTCAGCTAAAATAATTGCTGGCTTATTGGCAAGAGCCCTTGCAATGGCTATCCTTTGCTTCTGTCCTCCTGAAATTTCATTGGGCATATGATGAAGTCTTTCTCCTAAGCCTACCTTTTCCAGCAGTTCTATGGATCTTTCCAGCCTTTCCTTCTTTCCTATCTTTGCATATATCATAGGCAGTTCAACGTTTTTAAGGGAAGATGTTCGGGGAATTAGGTTAAAGGATTGGAAAACAAAACCTATTTTTTTGTTTCTTATAGAAGAAAGCTCACTGCTTTCCCTTTTAGAAATATTAATTCCATCCAGCTCATAAACTCCCTTTGTGGGCTTATCAAGACAGCCAAGAATATTCATAAGTGTTGATTTTCCAGAGCCTGATTGACCCATTATGGCAACAAAATCTCCTTCTTCTATGGAAAGGCTCACATCTCGTAATGCATGAACCTGAACAGCGCCTGTATCATATACTTTGCTGAGATCTTCAATTCTTATTATACTACTCATTCACAATCACGCTCATTCCATCTGTCATAGAGACATGAGGGTTCAGCACAACCTTATCTCCCTCTTTAAGTTCGTCGCATATGACCTGAACCTCCAACACATCCTCCACTCCCAGCAACACATTTAATTTTTCAATGGTTCTGTCTTCTCTAAGAACAAAAATGCTGTATGTATCGTCCCCATTATCTATAAGTGCCTCAAAGGGAATAACCAGTGCATTTTGAGCAATAGCGGTTTCAACCTTGGCCAAAGCGTTAATTCCCGCAATAAGCCCCTTGGTGTCGCCAGTCACATCAATTTGAACAGGAATTATTCTCTCGTTTGACCCCTGTTTTTGCTCTCCTGTAGGACTTATCCGTGAAACAATGCCGTCAACTTCATCACCATTTAAAATATCTGCGCTTATTTTAACCTTTTGTCCTATTTCCATCTTCCCTATATCATATTCACTTACATTTGCTACCATTTTAAGGGTGTCGATATTTTCAATTACAAACATAGGATTTTTGTCGTCTATCTCGTCAGCAAAACGACCCACCTTTGCATTGACCCTGGTTATGGTTCCTTGTATAGAACTTTTAACCTTACAGTCATCAAGCTCTTTTTGTTTTCTTTTAAGTTCCTTCTTGGCTATTTCTATGCTTTTTACCTCTGAAGCATTGTTCGAAGACTTTTTTGCATTCCTTATCTCTGATAACTGTGCATCAGTGGCCTGGACCTTCCCGTCCACCACATTAAAGGCGTCGACCTTTCTTTTGGCCTCATTAAGAGCATTTTCCTTGTCCGTAAGCTCCCACTTACTTCCCATTCCTGAATCGTATAATACCGCTGTACTTTCGTATCTACTTTTAGCGATGCTATACATTTCCAATGCAGACTCGTAGCTCCTTTGGCTGCCTTCCAGCTCCTCCTTAAGCCTTTGCTCTGCCAAGGTCGTCGAAGTGTCCTTGCTGCTTTTTCCTTCCGTATTCTGAATCTGCAAAAGCTCAACATTGTCCTTAAGTTTCTCAATTTCCTCTTCAAGATGGCCTGCATCAAGCACAGCAAGTACCTGATCTTTTTCCACTTTGTCTCCTTCCTTAACATCAATGGAAAGTATTTCATAGTGAAGCCTTGACACCACTTCAACACTCTCGGTTCCTTCAAGCGGTGCCCTAAGACTTAAAGTAGACTTTATGTCTTTTTTAACAACATCGGAAACATTTATAGCTACCCCACTGTTAGCAGTAGATTTAAGCTTAGCATTTACACTAACCGCCCCTAAAATAAGAGCAAAAGCTACAACTCCTATAATAATCTTTTTTTTCCTTGAAAATTTCATGTTGATCCCCCTTATAAATAATCAGTTCATTAATTTCATTTATATTATACATTATAATTATTAAAAAACAACAACGACATCCTTAATAATTCCTTAAAAATCAACCAGTATTCTTAGATATTAATTTACTAAGTAAATTAAAAAATCATCATTAAATTACTTAAAGGGTCCCCCGTTGAGAGGTGATGTCTTTCATGATATTTCCAATGCTTTTCTGACAATTTTTATATTTTGGAAAAATATTTTGAAGGATTTTACAATTTATATTTGAATTAAATAAGAGACGAAAATTATTAAGAGGTGTTTCTATGGATAAAAGAACAAAATTCATTTTCGATATTTTAACTCTGATCACCATAACAGTGGTCTGCTTAATTAGCGTTCTAGGTAATCATGAAAAGCAGATAAATATTTTAACATTATCAATTGTTCTTGTGGCCTCCTTTTTATTTCGAACGTTTATCGTATATGAAAAAAAGAGCTATGATAAATTTAAGGTACCCTCAATTCTTATGGAGCTACTCATCGTACTACTTATATTGAGCCATGATACGACAAATGTATCTCAAATTTACTTAATTATACTAATTGTAGATGCAGTCTTCTACTATTCCCTTAGATTTAGTATCATTTTTACCTTAATTGGCTATCTATTTTTTGCATGGCGAAATTTTTATCATTATCATTTTATCTTTGAGAATACCAGTGATTTTTTATTAACCGTCTTTATCAATGGATTGGGATTCACATTTCTTTTTTCTGTTATTTACTTTTTAAAACTGCAAATTCAGCAAAAACAACTACTTGCTGAAACAATGAAGGAATTAGAGTATAAAAATAATAAACTCAAAGAAACATCCAAGGCCCTGGAAGAAGTAGCTCTTATCAAAGAAAGAAATAGAATTGCCCACGAAATTCATGATACAGTAGGACATACATTGACCACTGTACTGATAGAAATGGAGGCTTGTAAAAGGCTAATAGACGTAGACCGTGAGTTGTAAAAGGAAAAATTATCCATGGCCCAGAGTCAAGTAAGAAAAGGATTAAATGATATTAGAACATCTGTCAGATCAATTAAAAATCATGAGGATATAATAGATTTTCCAGGGGCAATTAGGAATATCATAATCGAAACCCAAAAACATACAGGGGTGAATATAGAACATGAAATTTTCTTAGGGGATGAGATTTCTCCTGTATACAAAAAGATACTATTAAGGGCTTTGCAGGAAGGCTTAACCAATGGCATTAAGCATGGTAACAGTACTGATTTTAACTTCCTTTTAACTCAAAACCAAGAAGGCTTAACCTTTATACTCAAGGATCATGGATGTGGAACAGACAAGATAAACCTAGGCTTTGCTCTTCAAGCAATGAAGGAAAGAGTCGATGAGTTTCAAGGTGAATTTAAAGTAACCTCATCAAGGGATAATGGTTTTATCATCGAAATAGAATTACCAATAAGGGGTGGTGTATATGCAGAAAATTAAGGTGTTAATTGTTGATGACCAAAGCCTGATGCGGGATGGTTTAAAAACCATCATTGACTTAGAGCCTGATATGGAAGTATTGGGAACCTGTGAAAATGGTAGGGTGGCCATAGAAAAATCTAAAATACTTAATCCTGATGTAATTCTTATGGATATTAGAATGCCCGAAGTAAATGGGGTTGAGGCAACAAAGATTATAAAGAAGCATGCTCCCCATATGAAAATTATTATACTGACTACCTTTGATGATGATGAATATATCATTGATGCCCTATCCCATGGGGCCAGTGGATATTTATTAAAGGACATTGACGGGGATAAGCTAATTAATTCGATTCGGGATGCCTATGATGGGACTTTACTTATGCCAGGAACCATTGCAGCTAAATTAGTGGCTAAACTAAACCAGGCTAATAGATCTTCAAATAATGTGAGCGTAGCTGTAAATAACCACTATTATGAAAAACTATCGGAAAGAGAAATTGAAATAGCAAAGCTTATGCTAGAGGGATTGAATAATAAAGAAATTGCTTCAGAGCTCTTTATCACCCAAGGTACAGCAAAAAATTATATTAGTAGTATATACAGCAAAATAGGTGTAAGGGATAGAACCAATGCAGTGTTATTTTTTAGAAGCCATGGTTTCTAAAAAATATGACTCCTGTCACCGATCAATATGACTATAGATACTAATCATATGACTCCTTTATTTCGTATAATAATAACGAATAAAGGAGTTTTTTATTTGAGTCTATAAATTGTCAAGGAGGAAATTTTTATGAATACTAGTGTGAAAACTGATAAATCAATTAACCATCAGCCTGTTAAAGCGGCAAGTAGAATCAAGGAGATTGACATTGTAAGGGGCTTCGCTCTATTTGGGGTTTTATTAGTGAATGTCGTTTATTTTAGCAGCATAACCCTTGAAAGCTTAACTGGTGGCGTAACGCCCCTGTCAAATCCGCTAATGCTAACATCTTCTCTAGATAGAATTTTTGCTATCATCATACAACTCTTTGGAGAGGGTAAATTCTATACGATATTTTCTTTTTTATTTGGCCTAGGGTTTTATATCTTTATTCAACGGGCAGAGGAAAAGGGGCTTTCCGCAAAACATCTATTTAAAAGAAGGCTTTTTATACTTTTAATATTTGGTCTTTTGAATCTGTTTCTTGTTTGGTATGGTGATATTCTACACGCATATGCCCTGGGTGGTTTTATCCTATTAGGATTTAGAAACAAGTCAATAAAACATATTAAACGCTGGATCATTATATTATTAATTATCTCAACAGTAATCGCTACCTTAATGACTGCATCTCCTATAGCAATTGACACACACTTTCATTATGAAAGCTATTTTTCCTATAACGAAGGTGTGACCAATTCATTTAATATATATGGAAGTGGCACTTACTTTGAAATAATTAAATACAGAGCAGTAAATGAAATTCCCTATGTTTTAATATATCTTTTATTTGTGATACCTAAAACACTTGCTATGTTCCTATTGGGTATGATCTGTGGAAAGTTAAATATTTTCAATAAACTAGATGAAAGTGATACATTCATAAAGAAGGGGTGGAAAATAACAGGAGCTGTAGGCCTTTCCACTACAATAATATGTATTATATTTGGCTATTTTTATTTACCTAGCCTGATGGTTTCATCTTTAGTATTTGGATTATTTTATGAAGTAGGGACTGTATTTTTATCCTTGTTCTATATTACATCCCTGCTACTATTAATGAAAAGGGAAGTTTATTCTAAAATATTGAGCCCTCTTCAAAGCGTTGGTAGGATGGCACTTACGAACTATCTTGTCCAATGTATTTTATGCTCCTTAATTTTTTATGGTCATGGCCTAGGCCTTATAGGTAGAATCGGGATATTTGAAGGTGTCGTTTTTACTCTGGCTTTGTTTAATCTGCAAATTGTCACCAGTAATATTTGGTTTAAGTATTATCATTTTGGACCCTTTGAATGGGTATGGAGAAAGCTCACATATGCAAGCAGCTAGGTTAAGTAAAAATACAGGCATCAAACGGTGTATTCCCTTTGGTGCCTTAACAAAACCACACTTGCTTTTAAGGTAAGGCTCTGGGTCATGGCGTGTTTTTTAAGAGCGTAATTTAAATATGTTTTGAATGAAGGGAGAGAAATTAATGGGCAAATTTAGAAAAAGAAAAATAATTACAGTGATTTTACTAATATTGATTACAATTGTAGCAATGACTCAGGTTAGGGGTTATATGACTTGGCGCAATATGGATACATTTCAACGGTTTGCAATAAGTGTGGGAGGATCGGTTGATGATAAAAAAGTTTTGGGTTCCGTAGTGAAGATAGAATCAAAGGATAAAACATTACAATATGAAGCTGCAGAGGGTAATTTATCTACCGATGATATATTTTGCATAGCAAGTACAACAAAAATGTTTACAGCCACAATTATTTTCCAATTAGTTGATGAAGGTTTGATGCAATTAACAGATACTCTTGATATGTATCTTACACAGGATGAATTAGAAGGACTGCACTACTATAATGGTCATAATTATGCTCAATCCATTACAATTGAACAATTAATTTCTCAAACAACTGGGTTGCCAGATCACTATTTGGAAGAAGTAGATAACAAATCAATTTTTGAAGAAATAGTAGAAGAAGATAGAACCTATGAATTTGAAGATTTTCTGCAAAGAGTCAAAATGCTGGAACCTCACTTTGTGAATGGTACAGAAGGAAAAGCTTATTATGCTGATATAAACTTTGATATCTTAGGCCTTATAGCGGAGCGTTTGACAAAGAAGGGTTTAGAAGCGTTATATCACGAAAGAATTTTTGATCCTTTGAGGTTAGAAAATACAAGCTTGGCAACAGTAAATAGTCAGTTCGCACCAATATACCTAAATGAAGAAATCTTCGAAGTCGCTTTAGCCAAATCAAGCATGGGGGCTAGTGGAGGTCTTATCTCAAATGTTAATGATCTGATGATATTCTTAAGAGGATTTATGGAGGGGGAATTATTTTCTAGTTCTCATATTGATAGAGGAGATTGGAATGAAATTCAATTTGATTACCATCAGTACAGGAATGGGTTGATGCGTTTTGAATTGACAGGAGTATGGTCTTTATTTGGAAGCTATGAACTCATAGGTCATTCAGGATCAACAGGAGGGTTTGCTTTTTATTCTCCAGAAAAAGAAGTTTATATCGTTGGTACGACAAATCAAGCCACGGATCCTTCGATACAATATAGATTGATGAATCAATTAATTGGGAGTATAGGTGATTAAAATTTTTTTCGAAATATAGAACTAAGTTCCTAAGAAATTATTGGGAAAAAGCTTATTACTAAGTAATATTTATGCATATCTATTGATTGAGGTTAATATATATTAAATTGAATATATATACAAAATATAGACAAAATATGCAAAAATCTATTGAAACACTTTTGGGCATATGTTACTCTAGAAAATGTGCACCGTAGTTAAGACAAAATGGGGGTTTGTAATTATGATAAATAAGTTGAAGTTTGTATTGTTATCTATTTTTGGATTTATTTTTTTTCTAATGCCTTTTAGTATTAATGGAGAAAGTAAAATTGCTATATCTCACATAGTAAATTTTGTTACAGGTAATATGCTTGATTCATTTATGGGTTTCACTATTATTTGCGCATGGATTGTATTAATTGCAACTATGGTTTTTATTTTTTACTCTTCAAAAAATGAGTTTGTTAATTCTGTATTCAAAGCATCACCTTTAAATGTTGTATTAAGGGTAGTTGGCTCATTTTTATACCTTATGGTGATTAATAATTGGTTTCAAAACCATGCGTTTGCAGGTATGATTTTAGATGGCGATACTGGCGGGCTGATGGCAGGAGATGGTGGTCTTTTAACCACACTTTATATAACATTCTTTGTAGGTATTATTGCCCTTCCTTTATTAACACATTTTGGTATTGTTGAATTTATAGGGATTTTACTAGGTCCCATAGTTAAAAAGTTGTTTAAAGTACCAGGCTATTCAACTATCGATGCCATTGCATCCTTTGTTGGTGATGGTACAATTGGTATTGTGGTAACGGACAACCAATATCAAAGAGGATACTATAATAGAAGAGAAGCTTATATAATTGCAACCAGTTTTTCTATTGTAGGTATCGCATTTGCTTCTGCAGTAGCTGAAGAACTAGGGTTTGGGCATATTTTCCCAATATTTTATGGATCTATCGCATTAGTAACTGTTATATTGGCTTTTATTACATCTAGAATGTCACTTAAGAAATTTCCACCAACTTACTATGAAGGGGTAACTCCTAATAGAATTGAGATTCCAAAAAATAAAACTGTTTTACAGCATTCATATGAATCTGCAATAAAGCAGGCAGGAGATGCGAAAATTGGAGAAGTAATGATTCAGGCGTTAAAAAATGTTGTTAACATATACGTTGGCTTCTTACCTATCATTATGGCGGTTGGAACATTATCCTTGGTAGTAGCAGAATATACCCAGTTTTTTAATATCATTAGTGCACCACTGGTACCTTTATATACTTCAATAGGATACAGCAAAGAAGTAGCAGGAGCCATGGCACCAGCATCGGTTGCTGGGTTTGCTGATATGTATTTACCGGCCTTGTTTATAAGTGGATCGGCTTCTGAAGCTTCAAGATTTTTTATTGGTGTATTAGCATTTACCCAGTTAGTATTTATGTCTGAAACTGGAATGATTTTAGTTAAAAGTAAAATTGGTTTGAGCTTTTGGGATGTAACTAAAGTATTTCTTTTTAGAACTATGATGTCTATACCGATATTAATAGTGATAACAAATATTTTAGCTACTTTAGGTGTAATATCGTTTTAATGAATAACGTTCTTTATATTTTGTTTTGGATAAGTTCGTTTTAGTGCGTTGCACTGGAAGGAGCTTATTTTTATGTAATAGGAAAGCACTGCTTTCCTATTATATAAAAACGAGGGGGTGTAGGGGATGAAATCCCCCGCTCGATTTAGCAAGGTGCTCAGGCTGCAAAACAGCCGTCGAAGGAAATCTAGGGTTTCCTATAAGCGATCAACACAATTTAGTTTACTAAATTGTGTTGATCGCTTAGTTATTATATCCAACGAAAGCGTCGAAGACGCACTTTCTATAAATTTCATTTAATTTGTATCTTTACTGGAATTATAATTCACATGCATTTCCTATTTCATTAATTCCACCGATATTCATTGCAAAGCTGTTCAATAGAATTATGAAAAATGAAGGTGGAAATCGAAAATTGGAAGAAACCCATAAAATATAAATTAGGAACATGGTGAAATACCTCTTACAATGACGGCAATGGTAGCGTTTATCACCTTCGCCGGTGGTGTTTCATTAATAGAGATATCAAAATATTTAATTCAACATATACAGAATCCTTATTGAATAATTTAACTGAAAGGTATTTTCTCCATCTTTTAAATCCATTCCTAAGATATCTTCAATTTCTTGAATTCTATAACCCATAGTATTTCTGTGAATAAAAAGTTTTTCAGCAGTTAAATTTATATTAAGGTATCATAGGCATTAACTTAACCCATGTTATTCCAAGGTAAAAATTACATTTCAAAAAAAACATGAAAAATAGGAATCTCAAAGTGACCATCACATCACAAAGGAGAGATTCCCATGAAGATATCTTCATCACTTATTATACAATTTATTCGGTTGTTTGATAACAATAAAATTATGGAAACACGGCTATCGCACGAAATGCACTAAAAGATGGATGGAAACCAAATGATGAGAGATTTAAAAATGATCTAGAAAGGCATATGGACTTTTTAAATACCTATAATATGCTGCCCACTGATTCTAAAGAACTCGTTGAGACCACTTGGTTTTTTATTGAGGATGACTTTCGCAGAGATATGTTAGAAAGTCAACAAACAGGACTTAGTTATTACTTTTATACAGTAGCAGAAATGTATGCATTAAAAAAAGATGAATAAACACCAATTACTATCACCACACACGTTGAAGCCGTAATACTACCTATGAAGTAAGTCGTGTTACAGTTTCAACAAAGTTTTCCCAAGAGAAGCAAAGCTACGATTGCTAGAAAACGACTGCTGAGTGTATTGCATTGATAGAGAGAAAATAGGTTGAGAAGAGTGATTTGGAAGATTTTACATAAAAAAAACCATTTACAAAAGCTAGATATTGACGTACTATATACATAGATGTTCGATGCATTTATAAAGGAGGTATATTTATGAAAATAAACAAAGATCTTATGAAGGGGAGTACATCAATGCTGATACTTAATTTACTGAGCACCGAAAATATGTATGGTTATCAGATGGTTAAGGAACTTGAAAAGCGTTCAGACAATACCTTCACCCTAAAGGAAGGTACAATGTACCCAATCCTACACACTTTAGAAAGCGAGGGAATGGTTGAATCCTATTGGGATGAAGGAACCACGGCACGTAAGCGAAAATATTATCAGATTACCGGTAAAGGAAAAAAACTATTACTAGAGAAGAAAAAAGAATGGGAGCTTTACAGCAGTACAGTTAATAAGGTGATAGGTGGTGTCTGCTTTGAATAAAAATATTAATGAATTTCTAAATATGGTTTGCAAACAAATAAAATTTAAAGGTGTTCATAATAATATTAATGAAGAGTTAAGATGCCACATTGATGAATTAGCAGATGGATATATGGAGAGTGGTATAGAGGAAGAAAAAGCAATTGATAAGGCCATAGAGCAAATGGGAGATCCTATTGAAATCGGTAAGGAGCTTAACAATACCCATAAGCCAAAAACTGAATGGTTAATCATTTCATTAATTGCCACAATGGTCCTAATTGGTGGGATAGCACTATTCTCTATAACTACTGACAAAGCATCAAGTTTAAGCTATGAGTTATTTTTCAAGTCCTACATAATGTACACATTAATTGGTGTTAGTGTATTTGCTGCTTGCTATTACACGGATTATACAAAACTTGAAAAGTATTCACAACACGTATTTATTGGAACAATGGTTTTCTTATTTTTCAGTGCCAGAAGCAGTATCTATGTAGATGGAGCACCCTATGTAAGAATTGGTGGTTCTAGCTTTGCTTTTGCCCCTGTATCCATAGCCCTGCCCCTACTAATAATCGCTTTTGCTGGTCTGGTTAATAGATGGGCAACTGGTAGTATAAAGGATATGGCAAAATTATTAGGTTTAGCTTCTTCAGCTGCAGTTTTAACGCTTATAGTTCAACCGTCCCTTGCAAGTGCGCTTCTATTGACAGGTGGATTTCTAGTACTCATCACGATCGCTATTATAGGAAAAAACTTTAAAGGAAATAAAAAAGCATTTATATGCTCAATTTATGGTGGGGGAACATTAGCCTTAACATTATTACTAATAAAATATGTATCTCCTTATAGTTATAGATTGAACAGGCTAAGGGTGTTTTTGAACCCCAAGCTAGACCCAGAGGGATATGGCTATGTTAACACGCTACTATCGAGACTTATGTCAGATGCAAAAATTTGGGGTAGTAGTGATTCTCTTTACTTTATCCAACAAGGCGTTAGTAGAATAGCACTGCCTGAGGCAAATACAGATTTCATTTTTGCATATATCGTTGCAGCTTTTGGATGGGCTGTTGGGATTATTACAATTATGGTTATAGTCTTGACGATATTCCGTATGCTATCAGCAACAAGAAAAATTAATCATCAATACGGAAGACTACTAGCAAGCTCTATCGTGGCTGTATTTACGTTGCAATCATTAGCAAATCTCTTAATGAATACAGGAAAATTTCCATTGATGGGATACACTCTACCCTTCATCTCCTATGGAGGAACGAATTTTATTACTAATATGGCACTGGTGGGGTTTTTGTTAGGTATCTACCGAAGAAAGGATTTAGTAATGATAAAGCATAATCATTCCAGAGCATAGCTTGAGAATATGAAAGAGAGAGTTTGACAATTAAGTCAGTCTCTCTTTTTTAACACAAACTAAAGGGCTGTAGGATAGACATTTCATGACGAGTCGATTACTTAGCAAGGCAGATTTAAAAGAAGCTATAATTCTAATGATATATTGTGGCTAGGGCGGGTTCATAGGCTTATTATCTTTTAATAAAATTCATAATCTCTTCATTGACGGCTTTTGGATTATCTAGGTTTGTGGCATGATGTGCATTTTTAATTGTTCTTAGAGTGGAATTTTTAATGCATTCATGCATATGGGGTTGATGTTTGTTCGTCATAGTATCATGATCACCAATTAGAAGTAAAGTAGGACAGTTTACTTTATGAAGATCATTTTGCTTTCCATTCTAGTAACAGCATCCCAAACACGAACCCAGTTGTCTTTAGTAATCATTGAAAATGCATTCACTATATAGTCATAATTTTCAGGATTGAATTTTGAGAGCATTTTTGACGTTCTTGGTTTAAAGTGTTTGTGTTTGACCCCATTTTCCTAAAAGTGAAAAAAAGATTGCCTTCCATAAAAAAAATAGCTTTTTCAGGTGCAAGTCCTCCAGGACAAAGCAAAACCAAATTATTAACCTTGTCAGGATATGTGGTAGCGAAATTTAATGCCATCCAGCCACCTAATGACATGGCCATAATTGAACAAGTATTTAGTCCAAGTGCGTCTATTGTTTCATTTAACCATAGAGGATAGGCACCACTTTCGTAGCTTGGGCGGCTTGGCGCTGATAAGCCAGCTTCACCAATGATGTCTATAGCGTAGACTCGGTGTGTTTTACTAAGTGAAGCCACGTCACCGTACCATGTGAAAGAATTTGATACACTCCCATGAAGTAGGAGCAGTGGAGGATTGTCCCTTGATCCAGACTCTATTACAAACGTATGTCCAAAACTTGTCTCAACCGTGTATTGCTTACTTGGCACAGGCTAGCTGACAAGTATTTCGCGGTATTTTCCCAAAACCTCTTCTTTGCCTGCTTCTGTTTTATATATTTCTTTCATTATCCATCATCCTTTCTATTCCAGCAGCCATTTCTCGGCTTCTTCTTTATTCTCATACATTCTGAAATGATTACCTTTGTTTATTTCCATGGACATCTCTCTAAATCTGCCTTTTAGGGTGAGCTCCTGAGGAATCACAGTAGCCACTTTTATATGATAGTTTATAAACTTTTGAATGATATTACCTGCTACTCTCGTCTTAAGTTTGAAGAAATATTGAGATAAGGCGCCCTGTGTTGACTATTGGATTTATTTTCATACTGGCATTTATCATTGGCGCATTTTTTATGCCTCGCAGTGTTACCCTGTCCCTACTGGGGCCAGCTCTTGGGATCATCATTGGGTTAGTGCTTAGATACATTATAAAGAAAAAGACAACTGACAAAAAGGACGACGTGTTATATGTCACGCTTAGCATCATGTTTGTAGTCTTTTCATTAGCCATTGCGAATTCACTGCTCCAAAATAGACCTGTAAATAATACCTACAGGGAAGATTCTATACCAGAGGGCTATCCCATAGTTACCGTGGTGGAGCTATTAGAGGGATCACAACAGGGGAGTCTAGCCAGTAGGGAGTTTAATCCTGGTATGAGTCCCGTTACCCCTAAGCATTATAATTACTGGGAAACTAGGGATGTAAATGGTAAAACAGAGGGCATACGGGTTAATTACTATCGGACCATACATCCATACTTTGCTGAAGTAATATTTAATGGAGTAACGGAGGAATTAAGAAGGGGAATAAAGTGGAGAGATATGTATCTATTCACAAAAATGATTATTACAGATAATGAGATGAAGACTTTATGGGATGTAGATAATCTTGCATTGACAGAGGCTAGGGATGAAATTATAGTCCAAAAAGGAAATGTAGTGGTGCATCTGTTAGGGGATATAAAGAAAACCACCGGTTCTACCGGGGGGCAAAAGGAGACTCTTATTTTATATATTTACAAGTATTCGTATACCTCCAAATCACTTATCAGGTCGCTTTATAGGTGTTCATAATACCGTTTAGAACAATGTCTAGTCCATCATTAAATTGCTTTTCAAAATCAAAATCTAATAGTTACATTGGCTATATGGGGGGTAATAGTATAATAGTTTGATAATTCAATAATTTGATTAAAGGGGGATTATTTATGCAGGAAAAAGGAAAATGTCCAGTAACAGGTATGACTAAGCACAAGACTAGTGGTGGCACGACAAATCAGGACTGGTGGCCAAATCAGTTGAATCTTAAGATGCTTCACCAGAACCCTACTATGAGAAATCCCATGGGTGAAAGATTCAATTATGCTGAAGAATTCAAGAAACTCGATTTTGAGGCATTGAAAAATGACTTATACGCATTAATGACAGATTCACAGGAATGGTGGCCTGCAGATTACGGGCATTATGGACCACTTTTCATCCGTATGGCTTGGCATAGTGCTGGCACATATCGTATGGGAGATGGTCGTGGCGGGGCGGGGACGGGTAATCAACGCTTTGCGCCTCTAAATAGTTGGCCAGATAATGTGAATCTTGATAAGGCACGCCGTTTGCTTTGGCCTATTAAGCAGAAATACGGTAAAAAGATTTCCTGGGCGGATCTTATGATTCTTGCAGGTAATTGCGCTTTGGAGTCAATGGGATTCAAAACCTTCGGTTTTGCCGGTGGTCGAGAGGATATCTGGGAGCCTGAAGAGGATATTTACTGGGGTCAAGAGAATGAGTGGCTTGGTGATAAGCGTTATTCTGGTGATAGGGAATTGGAGAATCCTCTTGCAGCGGTGCAAATGGGTCTGATTTATGTAAATCCAGAAGGGCCCAATGGTCAACCCAGTGCACTGGCTTCTGGTAAAGACATTCGTGACACTTTTGCCCGGATGGCCATGAACGACGAGGAGACTGTTGCACTGGTTGCAGGGGGGCATACCTTCGGTAAATGCCACGGCGCAGGTTCTGCCACCCATGTCGGCCCAGAGCCCGAGGCTGCAAACATTGAAGAACAGGGACTTGGCTGGAAAAACAGCATGGGTAGTGGAAAAGGTATCCATACCATCTCAAGTGGCATCGAAGGAGCTTGGACCCCCACACCGATAAAATGGGACAACAGCTATTTAGACACCCTGTTTAATTACGATTGGGATCTCGTTAAGAGTCCTGCTGGTGCTTGGCAATGGGTTCCAACTGATCCTACTGCTGCAGACTCTGTACCAGATGCCCACGACCCTTCAAAAAGGCACGCACCAATGATGACCACCGCCGACCTTGCCTTGAGGATGGATCCCATTTATGGGCCCATAGCCAAAGGGTTTCGGGAGAACCCAGAGGCCTTTGCAGATGCTTTTGGTCGGGCATGGTTCAAGCTGACTCACCGAGATATGGGTCCCCGCACCCGCTTTCTTGGTCCAGAGGTTCCGACTGAAGAGCTGATCTGGCAAGATCCAGTACCTGCAGTGGATTTTGAACTGATTGATGAAGATGATATCACAGGTCTTAAGGGTAAAATTATTGACTCAGGTTTGTCCCTTTCTGAACTGGTCTCCACAGCATGGGCATCAGCTTCGAGCTTCAGAGGCTCCGATAAACGGGGTGGGGCAAATGGGGCTCGTATTCGACTGGCACCGCAGAAAGATTGGGAAGTTAACCAACCAGAACAATTGCAAACTGTACTACAGGCTCTTGAAAAAATCCAAGACACCTTCAACAGTGCACAGTCAGGCAAAAAGAGGATTTCCCTTGCTGATTTGATTGTTTTAGCTGGATGCGCAGGTGTTGAGCAGGCAGCTAAGAATGCTGGTTTTGATGTGTGTGTTCCTTTTACCCCAGGTCGCACAGATGCGTCACAAGAACAAACCGAGGTAGAGTCATTTTCGGTACTTGAACCGATGGCAGATGGGTTCCGCAACTATAGTAAAGGCAAATATACCATTTCTGCTGAAAAACTACTTGTCGATCGTACACAATTGTTAGGGTTGACTGCCCCAGAGATGACGGTTCTAGTTGGTGGCATGCGGGTATTAAACGCTAATTACAACAAGTCTCAGCAGGGAGTATTGACAAAGAGACCCGAAAATCTTACAAATGACTTTTTTGTAAATCTATTGGATATGGACACCGCATGGAAAGTGACCGCTGAAGGCGGTGATATGTTTGAGGGGATAGATCGTAAGACTGGTGAACTCAAATGGACTGGTACTGGCGTTGACCTGGTATTCGGTTCAAATTCTGAGCTTAGGGCAATCGCAGAGGTGTATGCAAGTGACGATGCAAAACAAAAGTTCGTTGAGGATTTTGTAACGGCATGGAATAAGGTGATGAACGCAGACCGTTTCGACCTTGCTTAACAAAGACCCTTAAAGGGAACAGATCAAACAGTATGATATTTTGTGATTGAAAAATGGGAATTTTTAAAAATAGGAACGATCTATCACAAATGTGATAGGTCGTTCTTGTTTTTAAGGATGTTTCCCATTAAGAGATTAAAGAATTCCGAAATATTTTAATATTATAATTAGAGGAAATGAACAAACCATAAAGAAATACCCAGCCGATGGGCCAAAGAGGATTTATTATGAACTGAAATCCCAAGGTCTTAGAATGTGATGGATGATTTTAATGAATTTTTGGTCAAAGAGTTTTATAACAAAATTGGGATGAATAAAACTATTGACTCTTTTCCTAAGATTGAAAGGGCATTTCACAAGTTTCTAAGGAATTACAATTTTTCTAGGACCATTTCAAATGGTTGTAATGCGGGAAAAATACCAGCAGAAGTTATCCTTGAAAGAGCAGCTAAAAATGGTATGGATTTTGACACTTTGCTCCTTTGGATTTTAGCCTTGCTAAATCAACTTAAAGGAGTTGATACCAATGAATAAGCTGGAACATAGGGTTGTGGTGATTGGGGCTGGACTTGTTATAGCAGCAGGTTAAAAAAAAGGCTATGGTAATGCTACTGTTTTTGAAAGGGAGAATGGGGTAGGTGGTAAATTGCATATGCTGAGGAATGTCAAGTGGATTTTGCTATAGAGCCAGCTGTGCATCACATTATCTATGACATTAAAACCATAGCCAAATTGATTGATGACCTTGAGTCCAAACGTGTGAAAGTTATTTTTGATCCAGTGAATTTGATGACACAAGAGCTGGCAATGGATCAAAGGCGGTTTTTTGAAACCTTTTTTGAGACTTTTGAAACCCGGATCAATATGGTTCATGTGAAGGATTTTACATATTTTGGCCAGGAGAAGCAGGTGCTCACCTCAGGTCAAGGTGAACTTGATTATGGCTATTTACATCAAATGATAAAACAATCCCATCAGTCTATGGATGTCATGCTTGAAGGGGTTTCACCTGAACTGATGTTAAGTGCCATTGGAAACATGAAACAACTAGATTTTTAGCTAAAGGATCGGTATGTTAGACTTAATATCATATGATACAATTTGGGAAAATACATAATAATGAATTATCGAATTGAAGAAAAAGAGACATTTCGAATAAGAAGTTTTGAGTACAGTAATAATGTATAGTTATAATTTTCTTTAATTTTCCAAATTCCTATAGTATAATTAACTTTAGTAACGAGCAATGGGAGGCTGAATGGTATATGTAAGAATGATAAAATTGCATCTGTACTTTAATAAAGAGGTTTATTAGTAAACTGGGGGTTATTTATTAATGGAAAAGACCAGAAAGTATGACATATCCTTTTTTGGTGAATTTGAGGACCAGGCTCTTGAAAGAGAATTTCGTGATTATGACATGAGGCGTTATGCCAAAGTCATAGGGCCTGTTGTACTTATATTTGGAGTAATATATATGATGTTTGTCATAGCAGATTACTTTGTCATAGCAGACCCCTTTTCGTTTATGATTATATTAATCGTTAGAGCATTGTTTCTAGTTGTGTCGGTGGTTGTATGCTTATCTGTAAAGAAGATCAATAACTACACCTACCTAGTTTATATGATAACAGCATATGAGATTTTGGCTATCGTCGGCTTCTTACTGATTATGGACCAGTATAAATCCCTTACTTTATTATCATTTTTCAGTGTAATGGTTATAACTTTAGCAGTTTATATTACGCCTAATAAACTTACTTGTGTACAATTGATATCTACTTTCCTTAGCCTGTCTTTTTTCATATTTCATGCTAAACATATAGAGGGAATGGAAACTTCTGTGTTTTTGAAACTTGTTTTATATAATCTTATTATAATTATCTATTGTAATATAGGTGCTTATATGACCGGCTTTTATAAAAGAAAACAGTTTGTAGACAGTAGAGAGCTTTTAAGAGTGTCTATAACTGACCCTTTGACAGGTATATACAATAGGGGAAAATTTAATGAGGAACTGAATCGATGGATTGATTATTGTAACAGGTATGAGAACGCCCTTTCTTTCGTTATGCTTGATATAGACGATTTTAAAAGGGTCAATGATGGTTATGGCCATCTTATTGGTGACCGTGTGATACAAAATATAGTGTTAACAATAAAGAAGGGAATCCGGAATACTGATATTTTTGCTAGGTGGGGTGGGGAAGAATTTGTAATACTTCTTCCTAATACAGATACTGATCAGGCCATGGAAATGATGGAACGGATGAGGGTATGCATCCAAAATACTAAACATGATAAAGTAGAAAATATTACTTGTAGTTTTGGACTGGTAGCACTAAGAAAAAGTGAAAACGCAGAATCCTTGCTACAAAGAGCGGATAAACTTCTTTATGATGCTAAGAATTGTGGTAAGAACGCTGTTATATGTGAGGCTGGTGGAGTAGGGGAACGAATTACGCCAACTCATATGGCATAGGATAAATGAATCATGGGAATAGATTTCCTTTTGAAGATATATGATTGAAGTCACTAGATTTCAAAATATAAAAATGAGAAGCTCCTGAATTTAATTCAGGAGCTTCTATCTGATTCTAAAACCATTTTATTTTATCAAAGATGTATGCATCTTTAAATTTTTAAGGTCTTTTTCATTCTGTGAAAAGTCTCTGTTTTTTTGAGAAGAGACTACTTAGTGTAGAGAGATGATTATAAAAGCAACGAGTAGTAAAAATAAAAAATCCATTACATAGTATGAAAAGCAGTATAGGAGAATGATATAGACAAAATACGACATCTTGAGAGTTGAAATGTAAAAAAAGATCGAAAATTGGCAAATCGTGTTGCATCAATACACAACATGGGATATGATGGTTAATAAGATAAAAGAATAACAAATAAGGTGATTAAATGAATGATTTTGGAAAATATTTGAAGGAAATTAGAAAAGGACGCATGACCCAAAGAGAGCTGGCTAAAAGGATAGGCGTAGGATATCCATACATCAGTAAAATCGAGAATAATGTTGAACCACCTCCAAGTGATGATGTACTAATCAAGCTTGCTCAGGCTTTGGAAGTTGACGTTGATGAACTGTTTGTCCAGGCTAATAAAATACCTAAAGAATTAAAGGAAATAATCATGAAGCAACCTAAAGTGTTAAGGCTAGTAAGGTCTATAAAAGAAAATGACATAACAGATTTTCTATTAGAGGGTTTTGAAAAATTGATTATAGAAAAAGAAAAGATGTATTGGCATTTTTTTTATGCAAGTAGTGAGAAGATTCTACTAATTGATCCTGATACTGCTAAAATTGCCAATGCAAATGCCCCAGCTGTTGAGTTTTACAACTATCCTCTGGAACTGTTAAAAAAGATGACCATAAGCGATATTAATACATTATCAAAAGAAGAGATATTTGAAAAAATGAAAAAAGCAAGACTTGAACTAACAAATCACTTTGATTTCAAACACAGACTAAACCATGGGAAAATTGTATCAGTTCAAGTAAAAAGTGTACCTATCGATATAGGTAGTAAAACATATCTACACTCAATTATATACGAGAGTATAAATCCTATATGTAGATAAAATAGCATTTAATTTAGAGTAATTATTTCATCGGTAGTAATGGTCTTGGTAATACATTGAAGCTGAGGAAGTATATATGTTCAAAAAAATAGAATACAGAGGGCAAACTTATCGAAAGGTAAGGACGCAAAGCCATGGGCCTACATTCTAAACAGAAGATGGTAGCCGGTTGCAGAACTAGGATTTCAAAGCCTTTTGTTTTCGATTTTTTGAAAATACAGAGGTTTTTTATTTGGAAAAAAATGAGAGGGAGATAAAGTATTTAGTAAAATTAAGACAATTGTGAGGCATTAATAAGAGAGACTAAAAGGGGGATTAAAATGAAAAGCATCAAAAGTAAATTGGTAATCGTTTTTTCTATCATTATTTTAATATCATCTATGGCAATCGGATTTATTTCTATATATAGGGCAGAAATGTCACTCACAGAAGAAGCTGAAAAAGCACTTGAGGCATTAACGTTTGAAGGAGCGAAGCTGGTAGAGAGTAGAATTGACACACAGGAAAGAACATTGCAAATGATTGCCGGTAGGACGGATGTAGAAAGTATGGACTGGGAAGCACAACAACCTGTATTACAAAGCCAAGTAGAGAGAACAAACTTTCTATCCATAGCAGTGGTTGACCTCAATGGGAGTGCTATATTTAATGATGGTGCAGTGGCACAAGTGGCAGATAGAGAATATTTCCAAATGGCTTTAAATGGTACTACAAATGTTTCGGATGTACTTATCAGTAGATTAACCAATGAACCAGAAATCGTGTATGCCACACCAATAGAAAGAAATGGTCAAATTGTAGGGGTGTTGATTGGGCGACGGGATGGATATGCATTAAGTAGCATTACCGATGATGCTGGGTTTGGTGAAACGGGGTATGCTTATATGATTAATAAAGAAGGTATCGTTGTTGCCCATAATGATCGAGAAAGAGTGAAAAATCAATTTAATCCAATAGAGGATGCAAAGAGTGATATAAGCTTACAATCAGTAGCGTCTGTATTTAATACCATAATTGAAGAGCAGAGAGGTGTAAGTAATTATTCTTTTCAAGGACAGAGTTTATATGCTGGATATGCACCTGTACAAGACTCTAATTGGACTTTAGTGATTACCGCAAATGAAGATGAAGTATTAGGGGCAATACCAGCAATGCGAAACATGATTTTCTTAGTCACAAGTGTTGTTTTATTGTTAAGTGTTGTGATTACATATGTTATCGGGAGTTCGATTGCAAAGCCGATTATTAAAGTTAAGGAAAATGCAGAAAA
Organism: Alkaliphilus metalliredigens QYMF; assembly: GCF_000016985.1. Lineage (NCBI taxonomy): Bacteria > Bacillati > Bacillota > Clostridia > Peptostreptococcales > Natronincolaceae > Alkaliphilus > Alkaliphilus metalliredigens. The sequence goes on from NC_009633.1 coordinate 1,650,176, forward strand.
GTTAGCGAATCTAGATATCACCCAGGATGTTGATCACGGACTTCTTCAAATGAAGGATGAAATTGGGGTTCTAGCCAATTCCATCCAAATGGTCATTACAAACCTGCGGGGAATTGTAAAAGAAATCAATGAATCCTCTAATCAAGTGGCTGCATCATCAGAGGAACTAACAGCTAGTTCTCAACAATCATCAATTGCAGTGGATGAAGTTTCAAGAACAATTGAAGAAGTCGCTAGAGGGGCCTCTGAGCAAGCACAAAACACAGAAGCAGGAGCACTGAAGGCCTCTGATTTAGGCGTGATCATAGAGAAGGATCAAGGCTATATGAAGAATTTAAACATGGCATCGCAACGAGTGGTAAGTGTGGTAAAAGAAGGGTTAACAGAAGTAGATAATCTATCAAAAATTACTAATGAAAGCAGTTCATCTATTCAAGAAATATACGGAGTCATATTAAAGACAAATGAAAGTTCTGATAAAATTGGACAGGCCAGCAGTGTCATTGCATCTATAGCTGACCAAACAAATCTATTGGCATTAAATGCTGCCATTGAAGCTGCAAGGGCTGGCGATGCAGGCAAAGGTTTTGCTGTGGTAGCGGATGAGATCAGAAAGTTAGCAGAGCAGTCCACTACCTCCACTCATTCAATTGATGAAGTGGTTAATGAGCTGCAAGATAATTCAAGAAATGCTGTGAAAACAATAGAGCGGGTATCAATCATATCTCAGGAACAGGGGATGAGTGTGAGTAATAGCAAAGACAAATATGTACAAATTGCTGAAGCCATGAAGGAAGCAGAAGAAGCAGTTGGAAAACTCAATGTTTCAGGAGATGAAATGGAAATAATGAAGAGTGATATTTTAGATACACTACAGAATTTATCAGCCATTGCAGAGGAAAACTCAGCCTCTACCCAACAGGTTGCATCTTCTATGGAAGAGCAAACGGCTGCTATTGAGGAAATATCCAGTGCCAGTGAAGGACTTTCTAAACTTGCCCAGGACCTACATTCAATTATATTAAAGTTCAAAATCTAAAATCATTGATGGCTTTACTCATGTCCAGAAAAGCCAGATGATTGTATGAGTTGATATCTATTATCAGACAAGAACATTCCTGGGGTTGGAGTGCTCTTGTCTTTTATTATGAGTTTTTAAATTTAATGATTTGCTCTACTTTCTAATCTGACTAAGTGCAGCTCCCTTTAATCCTTCAATGGCGTAGCGCTTATAGAGCTCATGGCAAGAATAAGTGAATTTAATGGTATGCACATCTAAAGACTCAGTCCCTTTTTTGATGATGTCATTCCATGAGAGGGCTACAGGTTGAACATTTTGATTGGATAGGTCAATTGCACCAAGGGTTAATTGATGGGTAATAGAGCAGGTTGTGAAAATATTCAGGGCTTCCTCGAAATCATTAAAGTAGTCCTTTAGAACCAAAAGACTATGTAGACCTGTGATACAGTGAAGCACAACGATACTGCTGGTATTATTAAAGGCAGATATAAATAAACCAAGCAATGCCCGAACTTTGTCTTCTTCATTTCCTTCTATTAAAAACCCACTTTCAAGATATTCTGGATCTCTGTAAAGGGTCTTCATAATCTGTCCCATGGAATAACTTGAAGAGATCACAGGATTGAAACGTGAGTCACTCATTAAGCGGTTCATTTCTTCGATGACATGTGAGCTTTGAACTTTTCGATTAAACTGAGAACCTCCTCGATAGGCAGTCACATAATAGGCTAAAGCTCGTTTCGCTTCTTCCAGCAAAGCGTCTTCAAGCTGGACACCTTCAATGGCATAGGCAAGACGGATAATCACATGAAAGAGGCCTGAGGACATACCAAGAGGATAAGTATTTAAGATTTCATGAGTCACCTCATTCATACCTCGGGCTTCAACTTCCCCATCAATTAAGGCTAGGCAAGATTCATATAACTCTCTCTTGCCAAGACAGGCTTCGATTGAATCTATTCTTGGGTATTTAGCCTTCACCGCGTTTACATTAAAACTGTTTTGGAAGTACTCTGAATAGGATTTAACCACTTGAAGATCATTAGTCATTTGATAAAGAGCCAACTGGCCCATGGGCAGATGGTTGATGAGTCCCTTCATATAAGGAGCATGTCTTTTTCCATAGTCGTTGATGAGTTCGCTAAGCTTCATAGGCTTACCCTCCTGCTTTTATTTGGACATTACTTCATTCTTTTATATTTTTATCCCTACCCTTCAGATTTAAACTCATAGATCATGAAATATACCTATATTTATGAAAAAAAATTTTTATTTCAATGAATTGGTACCCATAATTGACTATGTGGTATAATATGTAAGTTGAGTTAGAGAATCGCAAGTCACGCAAAAAAGATATATATAAGATAATACTGATAAGGGGGATGTAAGATGAGTATAAGAAAAAGAGTGATATTATCAATTATAGGTCTAATAAGTGCTTTTATAATGATGGGCTACAGTAATCACAATACAATACCACTGTTAGAGCGTATTTTAGTTCCTATAGAAATGGGAAATAGTACGTTTTATTATGCCATGCTGATTCCAGTTGTGGTGATTTATTTTAGCTTTAAGAATATTATAATTGCACTTAACCTTGAGGACCGCAACCTGAGGATGAGGGCATTCATACTCACTATTTTATGTATTGTAGGATATTCATCAATGTTGGGGCGGAGCGAAAAAGTATATAGGAGCTACGCCAATGATTTGAATGCGATATACTATCATCGTGGGGATGCTAATCGGTTGGGACTTAATGGTGGGGAAGAAGTGATAACGGTGAATGGAACCATTAGACTCGAGAACCTTGGGGATGAGTCTCAAGACTTTTACATCAAATTACAGGTTCCTGCACATTTCACAGAGGTAATGGAGGAATCAGAATTAATGGCAATAGACCAGAGAACTGGGGAATCGGAAAAGTTCAGCATCGATGGAAAAACCGAGGTTGTTTTAAGACCGTATTTCATAGGAACAACAGCTGGTGAAGTGAGGGAAAGATCAGGAGGTTGGGGCCGTTCAACAAGGCAATTTAATTTTGTCATATATAATGAGGCTGAGGAAATTTCATTTACAGAAAAATATGAGTAAAAATAGTCTTGATAAAATAGCAATACTGAAATGAAGCCACAGGGTGTGAGGACTCATTCTGTGGTCTTTTCATATCTTATGGTATAATATTTAAGGAACTAGAACAAAGAGATATTTTCAATAGATAAAGTTTACCAAGACTCAATTCTATAAATTGAGTCTCGGTTGAAATTCATACTATTTGAATTGGAGGATGCAAATATGGAAGACATAATGGTGCAGATTGTTTTTGGTGCACTGGTTATTTTTTTTGCAGCAATGACACAGGGAATCACGAGTTTTGGATTTTCATTAATTTCACTACCGCTTTTAGGCTTATTTTTACCTTTGAAAATTGTGGTTCCGGTATTAGTGATCTATAGTCTACTCTTAAATAGCATCATCCTATATCATATAAAAGAATTTATTGAAATAAAAAGAATCTCTATTTTAGTCATGGCCGGGATCATTGGTACACCCTTTGGTGTTTACCTATTAAAGATTTCAGATGAGAGTACACTAAAATTACTAATTGGGATCATTATCACCATTGCAGCAATTGTAAATTTTTCTGGATATAAAATTAAAGTAAAAAATGAGAAACGATCCTATATACCGGTAGGCTTGGCTAGTGGGTTGTTAAATGGAAGTGTTTCTTTAGGAGGACCGCCAGTGGTTCTTTTTCTAACCAATCAAGCTGTAGAAAAACAAATATTTAGAGCAAATTTAACTTTATACTTTTGGATACTTAACATCACCACAATTCCCACCTATTTCTTCGGTGGATTGATTACAGGTGAAGTTATTCAATATACCGCCTATTTATCTCCAGGATTGATTGTGGGCACATTACTAGGAATCAGTCTAGGCAATAAAGTGGATGAAAATCTATTTAAAAAGCTTACATTGAGTTTAATTATGTGTATGGGTGTATTATCAATTATGTCTGGGATTTAATAATAGGAATTCACCGGAAACACAATGATACAGGAGGACAGTTCATGTCTGAAATAGACAACAGAACTGTCCCCTTTTAGTTATTTATATAAAAAAATTAAGAAATCTATAGGTGACTCTACTGTCTGACAAACAAAAGTACTGCCTTAATTTGAATATGCAGAAAACCGATTAGAACAACTCAAGAAAGGGTATTCTGAACCTAAGAACACTTAATAAGAGATGGAAGGTGAATATAAAAGTGACAAAAAAAACAATGGGAATTCATCATATTACGGCGATTGTTGGCAACCCTCAGGAAAATGTAGATTTTTATGCTGGGGTATTAGGATTACGATTAGTTAAGAAAACAGTGAACTTTGATGATCCTGGGACCTATCATCTGTACTTTAGCGATAATGGAGGGAATCCGGGTACGGTAATCACATTTTTCCCGCGGTCAGGTGCACAACCAGGTAAAATAGGCAGTGGACAAGTAGGGATCAGTTCCTTTGCAGTTCCTAGGGGGTCCTTGGTGTTTTGGAAGGAAAGACTAAAAGAATTTAACGTGACCTATGTTCTTAAGGAACGATTTAGTGAACAGTATATTGCATTTGATGATCCACATGGTTTGCAATTAGAAATTGTGGAACGAGAGGCTGGGGAAAATAACCAGTGGTCTTTTGGTGGGATAACACCTAATGTAGCCATTAAAGGAATTGCAGGGGTGACTTTATTTTCTAACAAACCGGAAAGCACTGCAATATTATTAGAAGATATTATGGGTTTTGAAAGGGTAGGAGAAGAAGAGGGCCTTGTTCGATTCAAGTCCATTGGTGATATTGGGAATATAATTGACTTAAAGCGTACCCCAATGGCTGGAGGGACAACAGGAGTCGGTACGGTTCATCACGTTGCATTAAGAGCAATCGATGATGAAGATCAATTTGCTTGGAAAAGTCATGTGGAAAGCTATGGGTACCATGTCACTTCGGAACAGGATAGAAATTATTTTAAGGCTATTTATTTTAAAGAAAAAGGGGGAGTTCTCTTCGAAATTGCAACGGATCCTCCAGGGTTTGCCCATGATGAATCACATCAAACCATGGGAAAAAATCTTATGCTACCTGAAAGATATGAGTCCCAAAGAGAGAAGCTTGAGAAGTTGTTGGAGCCAATAGAAGTCAGGGAATTAAAATAAAATCATTTGTTTGGTGATAAAGTAAGTGATTAGGTATGAAGCATATATGTAGCGAGGAGGAATGACAATGCAATCAATTAACCCCATGGAGCTGTCTGCAAAAGAGAACTACTACATTTTAACTGGAAGTATTATTCCAAGACCTGTGGCATTTGTGACAACCCTTTCTAAGGAGGGTGTCATTAATGGGGCACCATTTAGTTATTTTAGTATAGTGGCCTCGGATCCACCTATGGTCTCTATTTCAGTGCAACGTTCAGATGGTAATATGAAGGATACCGCGAGAAATGCAATAGACATGAAGGAATTTGTCGTTCATATATCTGATGAATCCTATATACATAAGATCAATGAGACGGCTAAAGAACTACCTTACAATGAGAGTGAAATAGAATATACTGGATTGACCTCTGTGCCTAGCACGGTTGTTGCTGTTCCAGGTGTCAAAGAAGCAAGTATTCGAATGGAATGTGTCATGGAGAAATATATTCCCCTAGGTGCGACTGAAGAAAATCCAGCCTGTGAGCTACTGATAGGTCGTATTGTACAATATCACATCCATGATGAATTATTTCAAGAGGGCAGAATAGATCCCAAAAAGTTATTGCCTGTCAGTAGATTGGCTGGCAATAATTATGAAAAGCTGGGTGAAATATTCGAACTCAAACGACCGAAGTGATTGGATTAGATTAACATCAAGGTTTCGCAGTTGAAAAATTTGACATAAAACGATAGAATCTAAACTGAAATGGGGATGAATACATGAATCGTATGGCAGTCAAAATAAAGGAAGCAAGACTGAAAGCAAAGATGAGTGAAAAAGTATTGGCGAAGAAATGTGGCTTGGCAGAAAGCTATATTGTACAAGTGGAATCAGGTAAAAAAGTAATCAATGAAAACGCAGCTGAAAAGATTTTGGAAAAACTAGGAGCAAAGGTAGCGTTTGTAACTGAGCAAGAAGAGCCGGTACAAAAAAGTCAGAATTCTAAAGAAACAAGGGTAAATAAGCAGGAAGAAACATTTTTTAATGTACAGCCCACTGAACAATGGTCTGATGCATTGGCCAATATTATCAAAAAATTCCCTGTATATCAACTGGATACAAATAAAATCACACAATACAAAGAGCTACCCATTCTAAATAAGAAAGTAGAAGGTTATACATGGGATAAAATTCTCTTTGTACAATCAAGCAATAACGAAATGCAGGCCCTACGTATTAAAAAGGATGATATTGTGATGATTAGTTTAACCAATGAAATACAGAATAATAATATTTACTTATTTGAAATAGACAACAGAAAGATGCTCAGACAGCTTAGGAAAGAAGCTAATAATAAAGTGACTCTGTCTACGGGAAACAAAGGAGAGATTCCAATTCAGACCGATGTGAAACAGATTAAAATCATTGGGAAATGTGTTAAGGTGGAGTTTGTACTTTAGAAAAACATTAAGGAAACTTTCGCTGATTAAGACTCGCTGTGCTCAAACATACAGATTGCTTAAGGTCTTTCTCATCTATAAGATAAGTGATAAAAAATTAAAATTATGGGATTAAAAAGGGAATGAAGGTGCTACTACTTTTGTAGACACATTCATTCCCTTTAATTTGTTGATTTCACTAATACTACTATAGTTTTGCACAAATAAAGCCTTTATAAAATTAACTTTGGTACTGTTATGAAGCAATAGTAAGTATTGCATCTTTCACTGATATATTTTTATCTGTTCCTTGATCTAATGCGGTTTCGGGTAAAACAAGTTTTCCCAAGGAAAATCTTCTCAGACAGATACGAAGCTTTTTAAAGCTAAGTTCTGATGTCCAAGGGGTGTCCCCTTGATAATCTTGTGCTTGAAGCCAACTACTATTTGGATGCTTTAGCAGTGCCATCTTCCCAACACTATAGGACACAGCTGCCAGGTGAATAAACCTGAATGTAGGTAATAAAGATTGATGCTGGTAATCACCTAAACCTAAATGCTGCTTCATATCTCGGATTGCTGTTTCGATAGAAAAGCGAGCACCATAAATTTCAATAATCGCAGCTGGAGTTAATGATATATCTGTACTGATCAATGCTGTTACATTACTACCAACTTTTGTGACCACGATTCGCACTTTACGGTCAAGCCCTAATACCCATAAATCTTTTACCACAACTTCAACGGTTCTTGTTTCACCATATAGGCGTACAGATATCAATTGAATAGGTTCAGTTTTAAAAAGGGTCAATATTTTTACCTTCTGTCCTCTTTTTCTTGGTCTACCTTGTTTCTTTATTTGAGGTTTCTCGGGGTCTAAATATCCTATTGCATTACTTTTTAATTTTGTAATGACATGGATCGGGTTTTTTCCACTCAAAAGTGGTTGTATAAATGACTTATTACTAAAATATGCATCTGCCACTACCCTAACGGGGTGTTTACTGGCCCAATCTGTAAATTGAAATAATGCAGCATGAGCATTGTCCCAGCAGTTCATAGAGGTTGCTATGCCCTCGGCATCAGACATCCATTGAGAGGGGTTTAACCTACCGGATATCAGGCGAAAAATCAGTGGGAAACATAAGAATCTATTGGAAAGAAAAGAACCAACAATACCCAAAGCACCCCAGTGGTGACCTACAATGTATTTGCCTTTGTCTGCATTGCCACTGTGGTTATTCCACTTTTGAATACCAGGTATTTTCTTAGAATTCTTTGCTATAAGTGTCGTATCATAAGCCACCAGAAGCGATCCATGAATCATAAAATTCTTTGGAAATAACTCTAAACGCTTATGAAGTAGTTGTTCCATAATAGCCATGCAGTCCCACTGGTTCTTGCTTAAAAACCGTTCCCAACTTGCAATATGCTTCTTGTAAAAGAAACAATATCTATATATATTTCTGGTAGTCTTTCGACCTTCAGTTACTAAAAGACACCAAATAAAACCAACAAAATATTTATAATTTGGTATTGATAACAGTTCCTTAGGAAATAATAACAACTGTAACAATTCTTGAGGAATATAAATGTACACAAGCATCGCTCCTTGTCGGGGGTATTGTGTTCATATATTCCTCATTTATTTTGCAAATTATTACGTCAGTTTTTGGTAATTATTTAAAAAGTGCAAAACTATAGTAATACTATTTAATGACAAGATCGAAATGCTTTAATAGGGATATCGCATCAGGTAAGGTGACAATGGTCTTCTTTGTTTTATTATTCAAGAGATGGATGTCATAATCCGTAGCAAAGGAAAAATCCGCCTTCGATAAATCTGAATCATAAAACTTCGTTCCAGTCAGTATTGAATATGTAAAATCACTTCCGATTAATATCGTACTGATAAAGTCACTCTCCAGTATTCTACACTGCTGAAACATGGTTTTTCTTAAATTGAGATTGGAAAAGTTGCAATTTTGAACTAAACACTCATTGAAACTCAATTCAATAATAAAGGAATCAATTTTGCTAAAGTTGATTCCCATTAGTTTGCAGGTTTCAAATTTAACATTTCTTAATTTTGAATCATTAAATTGTACTAAGCTTAAATTACACTCATTAAAGATACAATCCTCAAAGAATGCAAAGGAGAAGTCAGATTGTGAAAAATCACAGCCTTTAAATTGACAATTAATAAATGTTTTGTTAGTGAAGCTTTCACTGCTTGCCAGTACCTTTGTAAAAATCACATCTTCATGTTCACTGTGTTTTAAAATATCTATCATTTTGACTCTCCCTTTTATATGCAAAGTAAACTCATATTGGTTTTATAGGACTATCATAACATAACACATATAAAATAACATTGTTGAATTAAAGGAGCTTCGTGTAAGAAAAAAATAAAAAGTGATAGAAATGAAGCATATGCTCTGTGGCGAAGTAATATGATTAAATGCACAAAACATTTTGAATTGTACGATATGTTATAATAATATACAATAATGTATCTATGGATATAGGAAATCAACTTTGTCATTTAAAGTCCATATATAAGTACTATTCCATGGGAGGAATGAAAAAATGGAGAAGAAGAGTGTTACTATTTTGTTAGTAGATGATCATGCTATTGTTCGCTATGGCATCAGATCATTAATAGAGAGAAATGATGGACTGAAGGTCTGTGGAGAAGCAGGGACTTTACAGGAGGCTTATCACAAGGTATCTGATCTTAAACCTGATATTGTACTATTAGATATCAAACTTCCTGATGGCGATGGCGCAGCAGGCTGTAGAGAAATCAAAAAAAGAGTTCCCGATGTAAAGGTGATTATTTTAACAGCTTATGCAGAGGACTCTATCATATTGGAAGCTGTAAAAGCTGGTGCTGAAGGGTACTTATTGAAGGATATTGATAGTAAAAATATTATTACTGCCATTAGAAATGTTGTTGGAGGTAAAACTTCATTAGCTAACGAAGCAATCAGTAAAGTATTGAATGAAGTAAAACAGAATTGCTCAGGAGAGGATGACTTGACATCCCAGGATAAAAGTATTCTTGAACTCATCAGTCAAGGGAAATCAAATAAAGATATAGCTAAAGAGATTTATGTTTCTGAAAAAACAGTAAGAAATAACGCCAGTAGAATTTTTAAGAAAATCAATGCCGGGAATCGTACAGAAGCGGCGATTTATTGGTCAAAACGAAAAATACTAAAGTAATTTAGCCATATTCCTTAATGAATAAAAGGTGGGACCTGTAGAACTTCTAGGTCGCATTTTTTGTTATATTCACGACAATGAAAACGATTCTTTACTAAAAGATATTCATTATCACTTAGGGACAAATGTCCTTAAATGTTGAAATACAAGCATTTGCATTGAAATTGTATATTTTTTATCATATAATGATTGTGTAGAATATAATAAATGATAATTGCGAAATAAAAATTATCAAACAATAATTACTTAAATTAAGGGGGACGAAATTCATGAAAAAGTTTTTAGCTTTATCAGCAGCACTATTATTATCGGTAACACTTGTTGGGTGCTCAGAGGAAGCGCCAGTAGAGGTATCTCAACCAATTGAAGAAAGTGTTGCTTCACTTGAAGGTCGATATGTTGGGTACTCATGGAATGGAGAAGCAAATGGAACTTCTCTTGAAGATACCAACCAATATATTGAAACAATTCTTGAGTTAGACCAAGACGGAATCATCCAAGATGCAAAATTGAGTTTCTTTGTACAAAGAGATGGATACTGGACAATGCGTCAAAGTGGAAATGCCTATGTTGATGTAGATTTCTCCGTAGATCCGACACCTGCTGAAGGTGGAGCAGACTATGTAGCAGGAAATTCTATGTTTACTGTACATACAGCAGACATGATGGCATTTTATGCTTTTGCTGTGGATAACTCAGGTGATACAGCGGTTGTGATGGTAGATCCAATTACGAGATATCAGTTTGAGATGAAGATTCCTCAAGACTTTGATTTTGATACACCTGTTGGAGAAATGACAATCGGAAGTGGATTGACAGTGCCAACAGTTAGAACCAGCGGTAATCGTGCAGCTGAGTGGGATGAACTAGCTGATAACAACATTTTTAATGTAAGTGGATGGTCTCATGTGGTGAACGATGTTGGTGTGTTAGCAGACATTGATGAATCATCTACAGTACAAGTGTTTCTTGAAGCACTAGGAGTAGAATTTGACGGTGGACAGCCTCAGTCTAGAGCGGTTGAATACGGATACTTTGGTAAAGGTGGATGGGAAGGTAACCATAACGCCATCGCACAATCATTAATTGGTCAAAATGCAACGGAAATGACTTCCTTAGTTGATTGGTCAAATGAGCGTTATGCGGCTAATATCAATGAGCAAAATCAATTCGGCCTTGATACTGAATCAGGAGCAACAAGAACAGTACAAGATTCTATTAATACGATTTCAGGTGCAACAGTTAGGATTACAAGAGAAGCAACATCTTATCAACGTGCATTAGTGAACGCTGGGATATTAAGCGAAGAAGACGTGATTATTGGTCGATTCTAAAAAGCGTTTAAGATAAACACATGGTAATGTTTTGATAACGAAGATGAGAACCCCTATGAAGTCATAGGGGTTCTTTTTAAACTTATTATAAAAACACGAATAAGTTGAATACATAGATGGGGGTGAGTACATAGTACTTATAACAAATGACTTTCTACTGATCAATGATTAATTGGCTTTCTTCATTAAAGAAGGTTTTATATCCTAATTGAACAAATAGTATGACGGATAATGCAACACTCCCAAGAATACCAAGCATAATTGCGATTTGATAGTGGATAGCGGTAACAGGAGAGGTGCCAGATAAAATTTGCCCTGTCATCATTCCTGGTAAAAATACGATACCCATTCCTACCATGGAATTTATTGTTGGAAGAATTGCAGAATCAAATGCATTGTCTACGATTTCTTTTGCGGCCATTTTAGGTGTTGCTCCAAGCATTAATGAAGATTCAACAAGATGTCTTTGAGAATGCATACCATCTACAAGTCGTGCAACACCAAGGGAGATACCTGTCATAGAATTACCAATCAGCATTCCTGCAATGGGTATAAAATATCTAGGATCATACCAAGGGGAGACATTAATAACCACAAATATGAAATATATCAGACTTGATAAAGTACCAAATAGCATGGAGATCGCAATAATCTTCTTAAGTGATTTCGAAAGTTTTGTTTTTGTCCTTTTGAATATATTATAAATAGCAAATATCTCCATAAGAACGATGACGATAATTGTGTATAACGGATTGATATTGTCAAACAGATAAACGAGTATATAACCCGTTAATATGAGTTGTATTGTCATCCTGACTGTTGAGATGAGAATTTCTTTTTCTCTTGAAATGCCCCTAGCCCTTACAATAAATAATAAAATAATAATAAAAACATAGGATGCAGCAATTTGCCATAATTGAAGTGTGATAACGTCATCCATCCTTTACATCCCCTCCTTGAATAACATACCTTTTTTAATCTCAATGACTTCATCAGCAAAATGATTTGCAATTTTCTTAGAATGGGTGACCATAATAAGTGTCTTGTTGTTATCTTTTGTATAATTCACTAGGGCCTCAATAATCGTATGTTCTGTCTCTTCATCTAGTGCAGATGATGGCTCATCTAACAAAAGAACCTCTGGATCCATGAGAATGACCCTGGCAAGGGCTACTCTTTGTTTTTCCCCACCGGATAGTCTTTCAGCATATTCATCTAATTTTTTATTTAATTTCACCACTTTTAATACTTCAGATAGTTTATCATCCGAGACCAGTTGTTTTTCAGAAAACTTCAGTCCGATTAGTAGATTATCTTTTATACTTCCACTAAAAATAGCAGGAGATTGGGGAAGCATAACAACATTTCTTCTTAGCTCCACAGAATTGATAGCCGATAGAGATTGTTCCTGATAAAGGATTTCACCACTATCACAACTAATTAGCTTATTTAATAGTCTTAATAATGTGGTTTTTCCACTCCCACTTTCCCCAACAATACAAGTCACCTGATGATTTTTGATAGTAAGGGCTTTAATATTAAGAATGTCTTTGTATTTTACTTCCTTGAATAAAAACATAGAAATCCCTCCTGGTTACTCTTTTATTTCTTTAAACAATTCATAGGCCTTTCCTCGGGCTTCTTGTAATACTTCGTCCCCTAGTTCGGTTATACTATAATACTTTCTGATTTTACCGGATATTGTTCTTTCTTCTTTTCTCAGAAGTCCCTTAGACTCCATACTGTGAAGTAAGGGGTATAGGGTTCCGGGACTCATATCATATCCGTGCTCTTTAAGTTCTTCCATCATCCAGACACCATAGAATGGCTCCTTCTTTGCATGATGAAGTATATGGATTTGTATAAAACCCAGGAATAATTTTCTTAAAATCTGGTTTTGCATTTGTACTCACCTCAATATATAATTTAGTTATACAAGATTGATATTGAAATGCGATATTGCAGTACGATATCGGAATGTGGTATAATTATATCATGGAATGATGGTATTCTCAACCATGTTCTATTGAAAATTTATGGTATTAAAAATATAGAGAGTAAAGTGGAAAGGGGGATTTTTTATGAATAAAGAAATAAACTTGGAAAGTGAAAGAAAGCTAACAAGGGGAACATTCTTGAAGGATGTATTCATTTGTTCTTTAGGAGCTTATGGAGGACCTGAAGCTCATTACGGTGTTTTTACAGAGCAAATGGTAGTCAAGAAAAAGTATTTAAATGAAGAAGAACTGGTTGAACTGATTGCTTTGTGTAGTATTCTACCGGGTCCAAGCAGTACACAAACCATTGTAGCCATTGGTCATAAAACAGGAGGACCGCTATTAGCATTTCTAACCATGTTAGTATGGGCTTTGCCAGTACTTACGGTGATGACCTTGCTTTCCTTCGTATATCAATTTTTAGATAGTATTAATGTAGCTCAGGATGGACTTCGTTATATTGGCCCAATGGCCGTTGGTTTTATTATTGTGGCTGCCTATCGGATTGGACGTAAAGTCGTAACAGACAATATGACCCTATTGTTATTGCTATTAGGAGGGGTTACCACTTACTTTATTCGAGCACCTTGGATTTTTCCATTGGTTTTAATCCTAGGTGGAATTGTCAGTATTATGACCTCAAAAGAGAAGGATTTATGGAATCGTGTAAAATTAAACCCTCCTTGGCCATACTTAATAGCTTTTGGAGTTATTACGGTTGGAGCTATCCTTCTCGCCTTTGTATTAGACAATCGAATCATTCATTTATTTGAAAGTTTTTATCGCTATGGATACTTGGTTTTTGGTGGGGGACAGGTGGTGGTACCTGTCATGCATAGTGAATTAGTGGAAGTGAATCGATTTATGACAAATCAAGAGTTTTTGACTGGCTATGGACTTGTACAAGGACTACCGGGACCCATGTTTAGTTTTAGTGCTTATGCGGGCGGATTGGCAGCCCGTGGGGGCAGTGCATTTACACAAGTCTTAGGCTCTATTGTAGGTGGAATCGGAATCTTTTTGCCAGGACTCCTTTTAATTTATTTTATCTATCCAATATGGGAGAATTTAAAGAAAATTAAGGGCATAAAGGTTTCTCTAAAGGGTATTAATGCAGTTGCTGGTGGGTTAATTGCTGTAGCTGCGGTAATTCTGATGCAAAATAGTGGATTTATGATTGATAATATTGTTGTGACACTTTTGACAGTGGGACTGTTATTGACGAAGAAAATCCCAGCACCATTGATCGTACTAGTGGTTCTAATTGCAGGATTTACGATGTAAAGAATTCAAATAGAAAAAATTAAAAAATACGTTGCTTTTATATAGAAATCACTTCGTTTATCTATTGACTTTTATCTGATAAACACCTCTTTATCTCTTGAATTTTTTTATCATTTCAGCATGATCAGCTCCCTTGGCACTCACATATATTCCAGTAAAACATAAGATAGATATATAAGTGATTGAGCGGATTAGAATCTAATGTTTTGATGATTGATAAAGGGGTGAAGGAATGGGCAGACTAGCATCTGCAACTTTGATTGTTTCTAACTTTGCAGAAGATTCGATTTCTCTGATTGATGTAGCACAACAAAAAGAAGTACAAAGAATCTATTTGCAAGAGGGCAAAGGATTATTTCCTCCACGTCCATTGGGACCCCACCACATCGCATTGGATTGGAATCAAAAATATTTATATGTGCCTAATTCCCATCAAAACTCAGTAACGATCTTGGATTTGTTATTAGGTAAAATGATTGATACCGTCTATGTAGGGGGCTGTCCCACCCAGATTGTTTTGTGCAAAAAATATGGGTGTTTATATGTTGCAAATAGCGACTCAAATAGCATATTTGTTTTGAATGTAAACACATTAGAGTCCATGATTCAGATTCCCACTGGTGAAATGCCCCATGGAATGGTTTTAACCAAGGATCAAGAACGGGTTTTGGTGGCTAACAAAGGAACAAAGTCCATTACTGAAATTCAGACAAGAACAAATGAACAAAGTGAAGTATACGAAGTAGAATGTCACCCTTGGCATTTGCGATTAAGCTATGATGGAAGGTTTATTTTTGTTGTGGATCACAGCTTTGACTTTGAAAAACAAGGAAAAATTTGTGTTTACCAGCTGTCGGATATGAAGCTAATGCAAGTGATTCACATTGGGAAAATGCCAGTAGAGGTAATCTGTGATAAGAAAAACAATTATTTATATGTGGCAGATTCTGATTTAGATTGTATTCATGTGTTTAATTTAAAAAAGAATCAATATTGTCAAAAGATTAATGTCAGTCATATGCCCCATGGACTGGAAATCGATCAAGATGAAATGTATTTGTTTGCAACCAGCATTTCAGATAATGTGGTGGATATCATTGATATTAGACTCAGAAAATGTATTGGCTCCATTCCTACTGGAATAGAGCCAACAAGTGTACTGTTTACTCAATTAATAAATTGATAATTTGACCATACAACTCCTGTGCATCGGAGCGCCACTTTTCACACATGTCCTTGGCTTGTTTGACATTACCAACACTTAACTTTAAATTGAAGATTGGTGTTCCTTGTTCAATAACTGATAATTTAACTAAATACTCATTATCTGTTAGTTTTTCATATTCACCTTTTATTTCTGTATTACGCACGAATTCTTCTTTTTTGATATTAAGCAAATGATCAATTTTCAAACGTTTTTCCTCTGGAATGCGACTAATAAAATACGTTAGGGTTTTTTTACCTTGATCGGTTATCATAAAAAGCTGTCCAGTGTCCTTTTCTTGTTCCATAATGAAGGATGATTCTTTTAGCTCACCTATGAACTGCTGAAGCATAAAATAATTCATAATATCATTTTCCATTATAAACTGTGTGAGTTGTATATTGGCTAATGGAAATTGTACTCGATCAAATATGTATAACAGCACAAGCTTGTTTTCGGCTAATTGTTCTGATGTATTAAAAAACATGTATCCACCTTCCTTATAAATAGATATAATATCATATTAATGTATTTAAGGAAAATTTGAAAGAGAAAGTAACAAAAAAGGAGATGCGAATTTAATTCGCATCTCCTTTTTTTACTTAAATTAATTAAATTATTTACCAGCCATACTTCTTTCAGCTTGCTCGATTAATCTTTTTACCATATATCCACCAACATATCCATTTTGTCTAGCAGTTAAATTTCCTTTATCAATTGAGTCATAGTTTGAAAGACCTAATTCATTAGCAATTTCAGTCTTCATTTGATTAAGAGCTTGTCGAGCTTCTGGTACAACAACACGATTTCCTCTAGAAGCCATATAATTCTCCTCCTCGGTTAAATTAATATTACAACATCATATGATGTTGTAATATTAATTTAACCAAATAGAAAGTAAGATATCCTAGAAAATTTTTATTGAATTGAATATTTATGGGAAATATCTATTGATGAATAAGCTCGAAAAATTTGTTATAATGAAGGTAAGGGGGAATAGTCATGTTATGTTTAGTTAGAAGTGTACAATAAGTACATATACTTCTGACTTTTTTTATTACTTAAATTTGATAAAAATATGATGAAAAAATAGTGTATTTATAGTTTAATAAGAAGTAGATAAAGCATTAGCTATTGAATAAAAGATAACTAGAGTAGATGGACTTAAGTTGCTACAAAAAATATGAAATAGGAGAAGAGTGGTACGATTGCAATTATTCATTAACTATAAAAGAGATATGGAAAACAATATAGAAAAATTAGACAGAGTTGTACTTTTAGACAGTGAGATGAGAATAGTAGATCCAGTATATAATTACTTAAAATATCAAAAATCAAAAGGGAGATCAGATAATACATTATTAGCCCAAGCAAGAGATTTAAAATTGTATTGGGAGTTTCTAGAAACAAATAGATATACATTTGATCAAATAACACCTTACATAATAGGTCATTTTATTGAGTTTTTAAGAAATGATGAGCACGGGAAAAATATTATTCACATAAAAGTGAGTAGCGTTAGAGCAGGTAAGACTATTAATCGAATACTGACTACAATACATAATTTATATATATATATTGTTAATACAATGGAAATTAGAAACCCAATTTTGATGGAAGAAATTAAAAGGCCTCCAAATATGTTTAAAGATTTACTTCATCATACTAGAAGTAATAATAAAACTCATAGGTCGATATTTAAAGTTAAAGAAGTAAATAGAGCTGTGAGACTAATAACAAATGATGAAGCAGATACCTTTGTTGAAAATTTGGTTAGATGGAGGGATAGGCTCATTTTTAAAATAATGTACATATCAGGGGCTAGGATACAAGAAGTGTTAGATCTAAAGATAGAACAAATACCAACTCCTGATCCTACTTCTATGGTTGCGGTATTAGAAAATATTAAAAGCAAGGGCAAGAATAGAGATTTATATATGCCAATGTATTTACTTGAGGAAATAGATAATTTTATCATGGAAGAGAGAAATCAGGTTGATACAGTGAATAGCTTTATTTTTGTATCATATCAGACTCAATATTTAGGCAAGAAACTTACTTATAGAGGAATATATGAAGTGTTTAATAGAGTTAAGAAAAAAACAGGGATATACTTTAACTTCCATGATTTAAGACATACATGTGTGACTAATTTTGTTGAATCTGGATTAGATATATCTGTAGTTCAAAAAATTGCTGGACACAAACATGTTACCACAACAGAAAACTATACACATTTATCCAAGAAGCATATAAATAAAGTAATATCAAAGTATTGGAATGATAGTTCAATGTGTTGAAGGGAGAAAAAATTGATAAAAAACTTACCGAACAACGATAATTGGAAATTGATGGATAAGGATAATGATTCTCAATACTATGAAAAGTCTTTCAATTTTGATTTTTCTTCTATTCATAGTAATGATATAAAGAAAATCGTAAAGCTTTATGTTTGGAGAAATTATATTGAAGAAAACAAAACTTTATCTAAGCTATACTACGATGTTAAGAGATTTAAGTATTTCAATACATTTGTCATTTCTAGAAGAATATTTAATTTGAAAGATCTGACAAATAATGATATTGATATGTTTATGGTATATTTAAATACTTTGGTGTCAGAGAAGACGAATAAGCCATTAGCTTATTCTTTTAGAAAGTTGTGCTTAGACGTGGTTAAAGCCATTATTCGTTGGGGACAGATATATATGCCTCAGGACTTTCCTAGGGAAGAAATTTTTACAGGAAGAGAGTATACAGGAGTTAATAAAAAAATTAAAACAGACTTTATTCCAGATCAAGTTATAAAAAGAATAAATAAAGCACTTCTTTTAGAAGATAATCTTTATATACGGTGTAGCATAGTTATTTTAAAAGCTACAGGAATGAGAAGTGGTGATCTACTAAATCTAAAGGTTGGATGCATGAAGCCTCATCTTATATCAGGACATACAATGACTTGGTTTAACCACAAAAGCCGAAGGTGGATGCAGGATATTCCTATAAATAGTGAGTGTGCAGTAGCAATAAATGAACTTATTATACATACAGTTGAACTAAGAAGAGATGCTCCTGAAAATATCAACGAATATATATTCATACATAAGATTTCAGCAGGTAAGGCAAAAGGAGAGGTAAGGCAAATTAATAGCCAAGCACTCTCTGCATGGCTAAATGGAGAATTCAAGAATAATAAAATGATACGAAAAGGATTTATTCAACGACATAATATAACAGATGAAAGTGGATCGTTTTACAATATTAATTCACGTCTTTTTAGAAGGACTTTGGCAACAGATATGTTTTCAAAAGGGGTTGATCTAGTAGTTATAAAAGAAATGTTAGGTCATTCTAATCCTCAGGTTACCAAGAGACATTATGCAGACGTTAAGGATAAAGAGAGGTCGAAAGTATGGCAAGAAATTGGCATCATAGGCAATATTAATGATATAGATAAAAGTATCATACCAAATGAAGAAGAATTACTATGGTTTGAAGAAAATAAAGGTGAAAGTGCTAGAATGTGCGATGGATATTGCACCAAACCAATTGTTAATGGAGAGATATGTGATAGATTAAAAAAAAGAAAAAAATGTTACACTTGCGTAAGATATATTACTACTCCTGAGTATTTAGAAGCACATAGAATGCATTTAAGAGATTTAGAAAATCAACTAGAGGACAATATTTATGGTGATCATTTTGCAGAACATATAGCACCTACAATAGAAATTTTGAAAGAGATTATCAATAGATTGGAGCGACTATAGTGTGTCTATGAATAAATTAGAAGAACAAGAAACTGGTCAATTGTATGCTAAGAGTATAAACTATAATGAAATAATTATTGGTAATTCAAGATTTTGCGATGATATATGGGATTTAACACCTCTTATGGAAAGTACAAATATTCACCCTTGTAGAAAAAAGATAAAATTTTTAAATATTGAAAGTGAGGATATGAAATTTACAGCTAAACAATATACTTACTATAAACTAGGACAAATATCTCCCAGAACAGTGCTAGAAAAAATTCGTACATGCTTATCAACCTTTATTAAATTTGCTAAGTTAAAAAAATTTAATAGTTTTGCTCAGGTAGATAAGGTAGTATTTTATGAGTATGTCGATTGGCTACAAAACTCCTATCGAATTCAAACTGGAAAAAATAATGGCATGCAATTATCTAGATCAACAGGCTATAAAAAATCACAGTGTATAGAAGAAATAATTAAAGTTGGTCAAATAAAAGGTTGGAACGTATGTCATTTTAATTTTACTCAAATGAATTCATGGGAACAATGGAAACCTGACGAAGGAAAAAGAGATAGAAAATACAAACCTATCCCTGAAAATGTATTTAATAGAATATTAGATTGTGCAATAAATAAAGAAAAGAATATTATAACTAAAGCAGCAATCATTATCCAGAGTCAAACTGGTTTAAGAATTTCTGAAGTATTGTCTATCAAAGAAAATTGTATTCAATCAACTGATAATAATTCTTACTATTTAGAAGTTCAAATCAGTAAGACGGTGAAAGGTGAGCCTGAAAATCATAAAGTTTTCGTAAATGAATTAGTGGTAAATGCTGTAAGAGAACTTGAGGAATCTACAAAAGAATTAAGACGAAATAGTGGATTGAGAGAACTATTTATATTTAAAAGATATGGAATAGTTGTTGTAAATCCAGAAAAATTCACAAATGATCATCTATCAAGATTCATTAAAAGGTGGAATATTATAGATGATGAAGGTAAATTATACGGACTTAGATCACATCAGTTTAGGGCGACTCTTGTTAGAGAACTTATAAAAAAACAAATTCCATTAGCGTATATAATGAAACATTTTAATCATGTAAGTATTGAAATGACAGCTCACTATCTAACATTAAGTCAAAAAGAAATTAAAGAAATGTATGCAGACATGATTCTTCGGCCACAGAGTAAATTAGGTGGAATTAAAGCAAATGAGTTAAAAACCTCTTTACAAAAAGAATTCAAGGGTAAGACAGTCAAAGAAGTAAATGAAATTATTGAAAAATTATCTAACTCTATGAATTTTAATCCGCTGCCTACTGGTGTGTGCTTGTATGATTTTAGAAGAGGTAATTGTACTGATGGGGATGGGTGTTTTATATACAATTGCCCGAACTATATAACTGAAGTGAGATTTTATCCTGTTTTGAAGATGGAACTAGAACTTATAGAGAAGGAGATGGATAAACTTAAAAGCTTAGGACGTGAAAGGGATTGGCAGAGAGTTTATATTAAATGGGAGTGTTTAAAGCCTCTTGTTGATGAGTTGGAGGAACAATATCATGAAAGGAAGTAAACATATCAGAAATACAAAAAGCATTGTAAAAATGAAAAAAGCAGAAAATGAGCAAACTATTAAAGATGTTAATTTGGTTATTGATAATATGAAATGTCAGAGAAGATCCATAAACTTTGCTACTGTTGCAGAGCAAGCAAATGTTTCTAGGGGGACTTTGTATAATAACGATATATTAAAAGAACGTATAATTAGTTTAAGGACTATGGAGAGAGCTACTAAAAAAGGCTGTTCGATAGAAGATATAATAATTAAACCAAGCAACAGGGTATTAGAGCAAGATAAAAAAATAAAAGCACTGTGTGAGGAAATCAGAGAGCTTAAGCAGAAACAGGAAAAATTAATTTTTCAACTAGTAGAGATGAAAGAAATAAAGGCTGAGAATAAATGGCTAGGAGAAAGAATTAAGGAATTGGAGTATATTGAAAAAAGTGTTTCATCTCTTAAATAATAATATTTCTAAAAGTTGATTAACATGTAAGTATGATAAGATATACTTTCTTTCAAAAGAGAAAACTTTTCATAAGAAAAAAAGTAATATTTTATCTTACTCAAACGTAGCATACATAGGCTTGAAAGTAGTGGTAACGTTATATTAATGGTGACTATTCGTACCTTCAAATAAATCATTAATACTTACACCAAGTGCTTTAGCGATACCCAATATCTCATAATCTAATAAACTTCTAGTCTGACTTTCTATTCTAGAAATCATAGGTCTGTCTACTTCTATCCCCTGGATATTTAATCTCGCAGCTAGCTGTTCTTGAGTGATGAACTTTAATTCTCTTAACCGTTTTATGTTTTTGCCAATAATATTCCTATTCCCCATTAAGATCATCCTAATAAATAAAATTTTATGTATTAATTTTAATGGAAAGAAAATACTATTATGTGTGATAATCACACATGGCGGTATTTTCTTTCCATTAATTATTAATTTAAAAGGTTGGTGAAGGACTTGAGGATATGTAAACCAGAAGTAAAAGAAATATCATTATTCAGAGAAGTAGCGAAAAACATTGTGAATCCTTTAGAAGTTATAAGAGAAGGGATTAGTAATTCGCACGATGCAGATGCAAAGCATATATCTATTGTAATTTATAGAAACAAGAGTGGTAAGTTTGTACTAGAAATGCAGGATGACGGAAAAGGAATGAACTTTAACAATATACAAAGTTTCTTTAACTTAGGAGATTCTAATAAAGATAATGTTGGTATTGGAGAAAAGGGGTTAGGGACTAAAATATATTTTAAGAGTGAAAAAATTATACTTTATACACAAGTCAGAGAAGGTGAAGCTTATAAAGCAACTATGGATAAGCCATGGGAAGCGCTTATGAGCAATATGATGCCAGAATACATAGTTGAAAAAATAAAACCTAGCCCTGGGAAAATTGGTACTACTATATGTATAGAGGGCTATATTATAGATAATCCTGAAAAGTATTTTAACTTTGATACTGTACTCGATTATATTCTTTGGTTTACAGCAGCAGGGAGTTTTAAAACATTTTTTGCAAACTATCCAGAGTTGCATAAATATGTATATAATCTACAAGTAGCACCAAGAGTATTTATAGATGATAAGATTAATTGCATAAACGAGGAAATCGCAGGAACACATCAATTCCATCCTCCTCAGGAAAAGCCTAAAGAAGATCCTTACGAGGTAATATATAAAAAGTCAGTAAACTATTGCCGACACTTTGGACCTTACCATAGGGCTACTAATATTAATGGAGAATATGTTTCTTTTCAACTATATGGTACAGTTTCGGGAACTAATTGCAGAAAAAAAATTAGCAAACTGAGGCAAGGAAAATCGTTAAAATCAAGATTTGGTATCTATTTGGCAAAGGACTTTATACCAATTACAAAAGCAACAGGATTAATTTTGGAACCAAATCAACATCATTTTCACTTACTATTAAACTCTCAGTCCTTTGAATTAACAGCAGATAGAAATAATATTACAAACTTTGATGATCCAAAAGTTAAGTGGGTACTAGAAGAGGCTAAAAAGATCATTAATGAAGACATTGTATCATTAGCTGAAGAAGGATATTTTATGTTAAGGAAGCAAGAAGAGATAGAACATTCTTTACAAGATAAGAGAAGGAGCTTATATACACGATTAGCGAAGTTTGACAAAATTGCTGAATTAGGCATGGATGAAATACCTATATTAAAAAGTCCTGATAATGAAGCGCAGGTAGCATTGATTTTTTCTGCATTGATGGCTAATAAAATAAGTCGAAAAAAAATAAAGCATATAAACAAGATTGGTCATTATTCTTACCAATCAGCAACAGATATGGTGTGTGTAAATCAGAATAATGAAAAAATCTTAGTGGAAGTAGAATATAAACTTAGCAACTTATTTAAACATGATCATCCTTATGAAACATTTGATTGTGTAGTATGTTGGAGGGTTGATCTAGATGTAAATGAGAAGAAAAAGATGAAAGATGGTAATATCATGAATCTTGTTTATGAGGATGGAGAGTGGCTTTTAAAATATGGAACGAAGAAAATGATCCCTGTAATAGAGTTAAGCTCAATTGTTGATAGTTTGAAAAACTGGAAATAGACATATAATTGTGGAGATATTAGGACAACTTGTGAAGTGAGATAAGAGGTACACCGCTGACAGTATAAAATAGGGAAAATATTTAGAACGTAGTCTTTAAATTAAACCCCTAACTATATAATTGCATAATATGCTGAACCAGAGAATATTACTCACGCAATGGTGGAAGTAGTAAGAGAGCTAAAGAATATAGGTATAGAAATAAGTTTTGAAAATATACGTACTGATACCCCACAACGCCCCAAAACAGCGGAATTTAGTGGGGTTTAGTTCATTTTTGGTGTTTAAAGATAGTAACGAAATATAGCAGAATTAAAAATATTTTTCAAACAATTTTTATTGCTCGGAAAGGCCCCTATAATGTGCACGCTTGTCAAGACACAAAATCGAATTTTTTAAGATAAATCCTCCCTTCGTGTATTTTGACTTAAGCTTCAAGCATCTGATGACTGTAATAAACTTCTGATGGAGTTTTATAGTCATAGCTTTGATGCCCTCGTTTGTAGGGGTACTTTGTTATATATTCCTTTGTCATTGCCTTTACTTCTGCCACAGTTTCAGGGTACAACAAATACAAGCGTTCCCATTTATATGATCGGAAAATCCTTTCAATTGCAATATTATCTGTGGCACGACCTTTGCCGTCCATACTGATTTTACTTGTTTTATAGCTTTTTATTAAGTCAATGTAGCTTAATGATGTGAACTCGACTAAAGAAAAGGGATTACTCCCTCTTCCTCGTCTAAGAACCGTACGTGAGAGTTTCCCGCTCATACGGCTCAAGCATTTCTTTACCTTATTCAGGCGGCATTAAGCATGCGGAGTTTAATTCTTCTCTTCAAGTAGTAATGTCTATCCAAGAGGGGTGTTTTTGAAATTTGAAGCTTCGGATGTCTAATTATCTTTATCTTCCTAAGGTTGATAAGAGTGTAATCATCAGTCATAAATACCCACGGTTTTCCATCTTTCACGTGCCAATATCGATGAAGTCGCCACCATTGGTTTTTGTTTGGATGGCGATGTTTAACCCATCGCTGCAGTAATAGGTATAGTATATTGTTGATGTACGAAAAGGCATGACTCGCTACAGCGTGTTTGTGATAGTTCGTCCATCCTTTAAGTACTAGGTTTAGTCTTCGTATTAATTCTGATTGTGTACTTGCTTTTCCTTCTTTTAAAATTATGATTGAGCATTTCCTAATCAAGCTTTTGATTGAATCCTTTGAGGGTTTTACAATGAGTTTTCCCTTAAATTTTCTAAATGACCATCCAAGGAAGTCGAATCCATCGTCTATATGTGTTATCATGGTTTTTTCTTCTGATAACATCAATCCTCTTGTTTCGAGGAATGAGCTGACAACCTTTTTGAGTTCTTCAGCAGTTTCTTTTGAATTCGCTGTGATAATAAAATCATCAGCATATCGTACTAGGTTGACTTTCGTTTTAGCTCGGTAGTGGTTAGTTATCCTTCCTCTAGAGTTTCGATGGTATTTATCTTGAATGACTTTTTGAAGGCCATCTAAAGTCATGTTTGCATAGAGACTTGAGATAGCTCCACCTTGCGGTGATCCAGTTTCTGTTGGAAATAGTTCTCCTCTGTAGATGAAGCCTGATTTTAGGAACTGTTTCATAATCCTTTTATCCATAGGAATGTTGGATTGTAACCAGTCATGATTGATGTTGTCGAAGCAACCTTTAATGTCTCCTTCAAGAATCCATTTCGGGGAGCAATCTCTAGCAAGTACGCAAAATACTTGCTCACATGCGTCTTTTGCACTGCGTCCTCTACGAAAACCAAAGGAGATAGTATCCGCGTTGGTTTCTGCAATGGGTTCTAGTGCGAGTGCGTATAGGGTTTGCATAGCTCTATCGTACATGGTTGGCAGGGTCAGCACGAATTACACAAAAACTCAATCCCCTTTTAGGAAGTCTTACAATTACTCATCCATTTCATCCTTTATGTGGACAAAATTATGACATCCTTGAAGTAAAAAAATTCAACGGTTTGCAAAGATATTCTTTGCGTACGGATTCTGGTGTCATATGTGTCCCTGAGTCTTGGACGGATCGGCAAATACACAAGCTGGATTTTCACATGACTCACTTTGATGCATTCACCCTAAAAGAATTAGCTCAACTTCTTCAAAGCTTAGAAGTATCCGTAAATCTTTTTGACAAATCTAAGCAAGAGGAATAAATCTTACTATGCCTACTAATGCTATTAATGAATTGAAAATACTTCCACCTTAGAGTTCAAAGAGGGTACGTCACAAATACTACACTCCTTGTCCTCAATAAATACTGTGATTTGTAGAAAGGATGCTTATGATGTCTAGTTCAACATTAATAGCTTTAGTAGGGAATGATGTTTGTAGGGCAGACGAACTTGTTACTATTGTTGCAAATTTAGTTCGTTCTTGTCTGGCTGCAATGCATAAGGAGGAACAAGAACATAATGATATCAACATCGAAAGTGAGAGCAGAACACTTGAATCGAATGGCGATTGTTTATATCAGACAATCAACTTTGACCCAAGTTCGTTACAATCAAGAGAGCACCCAACGCCAATATGCGCTTCAGGAGAAAGCTCTAAGCCTTGGGTGGACCCAGGAACAAATTCAGATCATCGACGAAGACCTTGGAATTTCAGGGTCGGGGCGTTCCCTTCGACAGGGATTTCAGCAACTCGTCGCACAAGTCTCTTTGGGTCAAGTTGGAGCCATTTTTGGTCTCGAGATTTCCCGACTAGCACGCTCCTGTGCAGATCTCCTGAGGCTTTTGGAACTCTGTGCGCTATCCAACACAATTGTAGTGGATGAAGACGGCATCTATGATCTTAGCGATTTTAACGACCGTCTCATTCTTGGATTCAAAGGGACAATGAGCGAAGCTGAACTGCATTTTCTTCGTTCCCGCATGCTCGGTGGGAAGAAGAATAAAGCTAAAAAGGGTACACTGCGTTTTCCGCTACCTGTTGGTTATGTCTACGATATTGATGGTCAAACAGCTCTAGATCCTGACGAAGAGGTCCAAATTGCTGTGCGCAATGTCTTCCACGCTTTTCAAGCCAGTGGCAGTGCTTATGGTGTCGTCAAGTATTTTGCTAAAAACACGCTTCGTTTTCCTAAACGAGCTTATGGAGGCGCATGGGCTGGGAAACTTGTTTGGGGAACTCTTACTCACAGCCGAGTTCTCGGAATTTTGTATAATCCAAGCTATGCTGGAGCCTATGTATATGGGCGCTATCATGATCAAAAGAGTGTAGATCCTCAGGGGCTATTTATCCACCATACCATTCGTCTACCTATGGAACAATGGGAAGTCCTTATCCCTAACCATCATCCAGCCTATATTACATGGGAAAACTACGAAAAAAATCTCCAGCAGCTGCAGAATAATCGTACCAATCTTGAGAAAAGTGGTCCAGCTCGAGAAGGTACTGCTCTACTTCAGGGTGTGGTGCTGTGTGGGAAATGTGGCCGGCGCATGACTGTTCGCTATACGGGCAATGGTGGTATTTATCCTGTATATGAATGTAAAGGAAGGTGGGAGCATGGTCTTCGAGCTACATGCACCACAGTTCCAGCTACAATAATCGATCAAGTTGTCACAACCAGGCTTATGCAAATCATTCAACCAGCAGAATTGGACCTTGCCCTTAAAGTCACCGATAAACTGTTAAAAGGAGAAGATGATGCCGATAAAGGATGGTCTTTGTCTTTGGAACGTGCAAAGTATGAAGCTAACCGTGCGGAACGCCAGTACCAGCAGGTAGAGCCTGAAAATCGTTTAGTTGCACGCAGCCTCGAAGCTCGATGGAACGAAAAACTTACAGAGTTAGCGCAAATTCAAGAGCAATATGCACAATACAAATCTCGTCAAAGTTGGCAACCTACTGAAGAAGATAAAGCTCAAATTCTTTCTTTGGCAAAAGAATTGCCTCGTATTTGGTATGCAGCTACTACTACAGCTAAAGATCGAAAACGTATATTGCGGATGCTCCTTGAAGATATCACTATATTTGCAGAAGCAAGACAATCAGATATTCGGCTGGGTCTACGATGGAGAAATCAATCTCATGAAGAAATTAATGCTACAAAACCTCTGCCGAAATCAATGGCTCGCAAACACACGTCAGAAACGGTAGAACAGGTCCGAAAATTATCTGATACAATGACTGACAGTCAAATTGCAGATTACTTCAACGAATCCGGCCACCATACACCAGAAGGAAAATTGTTTACAGTCGATTCCATCAAGTGGATTCGATATTCACACAAGATAAAAAGGCTTTCTATGCAACAGCAAGGGTTATCTGTAAAAGATGTAGCCGAACAATTCAATGTCGCACCTGGTGTCGTCTATTACTGGATTAAACATGGTATTTTAGAGGCAAAAAAATTCGCTCCAGGTTGGCCTTGGAATATTCAATTAGATAAACAAAAAGAAATAGAATTGAGAGAATGGGTTCAAAAGTCGGGACACTTGTCAAAAATGACACAGGGTCTCTGAAGAACTTTTTAAAAACCAAAAACAGTCTTGGGAGGTGTGCAGTATGAATTCACCGTGGGTATTCCTAATGGACGTTTCTTGTTTTTGCCCTTTTTAGCGATATAGACACGCCTAAGTGGCTTTGCTCTGTAATGCTTATCTGTTACGGCAAGTACTGCTTTCATTTTAGACGCAGACGTTGACCATAGTTTCTTGTCTACACCTGAGGTGTTTTTACCTTTATTAGTTGTTACCTTTCTTACTGCATAAGCTTTGGCTGAAAAAGAGTGGGTAAGTAGGTATTGTAGCCGTTTTGCTTTGTTTCTGTTTCCGCTTGCAGTTGCCTTGGCGATTCGGGTTTGTAGCCTATTAACTTCGTGTTCGACTTTAGACCAGTCAATGGATTCCCATTGACTGGCAAGCGAATTTGTGTCTTTTAGACTCTCGGTTTTATCCGTCGTTGAGTTGCTAAAATTCATAGGTTTGCAATCCTTTCTTGTCAAGAAATACCATTGGATAAGTCTGCACCCTTTCGGGTTAGGGCAAAGTTTGAACCCTTATCCGACTTCATTACAAAATCGGCATTCGCTTTCTATCGATTTCGTCTGCCCTCTATGCTATCTCATCCCCTTACGGTTAGATACCTCTGTCGAGAGGAGCATATAGGGTTTACCAAGTTCCACATAATATATAATTATGAATGCCTTAGGAGCCACCTTTAAACCGGGAGTACTTTATCCATTCGCATTGGTTTACCAGATCGCCTTTGCTTGACTCCGTACCTTTTGGTTAAAGCGTATCAGCTTATTTCGCTTTTTCCGCGTAACGATTTCTACAGTGATTCACTTTACGTTCTCCATAGCATTCTTACCCTAGCAGTTGTTCCAGTTCTAAGCTACTCGAACTTCCACATTGTCTCGTGAGCTTTCTAACCCGGACGTTACCATCCACGCTAGTCACGATAGGGTTACCCCGAATGGATAGGGTAGTCTTACGACAATATATTATGCGACTTCTTGTCGCACCTGGCTTCCTTGATCACTATTTATAATTTCAGGGACTCCATAACTTTTTACGGCATCCTTTATGACACGAGTTACCATGTCTGTTTGCAGAGTGTCACTGATGCCATAGCCTACAATATAGCGTGAATACCAGTCAATTAGGGCTGTTAAGTACACAAATCCAGTTGGCGTTCCAATGTAAGTTATATCAATAGACCACACTTGATTTGGGCGATTAATATTTAAGTGCCTTAGAAGATAGGGATACGTTTTAGACTGCTTTGCTCTCTTACTTAGGTTTGGTCCAGGGTAGAAGCAAACAATCCCCATTTCCTCCATATAACGCTTTACAAGCCTCCTTCCAACATGGGTAAAGCTATTATTGTGTAGTTCATTTTTGATCCTTCTGACACCATAAGATGGCTCTTCAAAGTGAATACGGTCTATGGCATTCTTAATATTGATCTCATCTTGGGAAGGAGGCACATCAACAGGCTTATGGTATGCTGTTGACCTAGGAAGATCTATTAACTCACACTGTTTTTTTACTGTCACAGGTGAGTTTTCC
Source organism: Alkaliphilus metalliredigens QYMF (assembly GCF_000016985.1). Classification (NCBI taxonomy): domain Bacteria; kingdom Bacillati; phylum Bacillota; class Clostridia; order Peptostreptococcales; family Natronincolaceae; genus Alkaliphilus; species Alkaliphilus metalliredigens. Next base: position 1,679,871 of record NC_009633.1, read on the forward strand.
CACTCAATCAACGATCTTTTTTCTTCATTTGTGAGATCTGACTTTGTTTTTTTAAAAGCCAATCAACATCCAGAGTTAGCTCACCTATTTTCTTTACGAGGTGCTCCTTTTCTTCCTCGTGCTCTTGTTTTAGCTTGTCTACATCTTCATTCTTCTTGTTGAAGACTGCAGGCATATTGGCGATAAACTCTGCCTTCCAACGGCTTAATAGTTGCTGAGATACATCATGTTTTTTTGATATCTCAGCCAATGTATTTTCTTCTCTGAGGATTTCCAGCACAATAATTGCTTTTTCCTCCGGGGTTCAAGTTCTTCTTTTTCTACTCATACTTATAGTTTATCTTATTTATTAGATTTTGTGTCCAACTCTATGTGTACATTTTAGTGTTTGGGGATTTTTTTGATATTCAGTTTAAAAAACTATAATATCATTTGAAGAATTTAAATTAGTACAAATGGAGTACGAAAATGATTTGATTTAGTTGTAGCATGAGTAAAAACAAAGTACAATAGGAATAGAGCGAATGGAGGTGCTTTATGATTACATATTTTAAGAGTCAAAAAGATCTTGCAAATGCACTTATTAACCTAATAGATTCATATTGGTGCTCTGAAATTAATGAACAATTGTTTTTGGAACGAATTAACGAAATTGTATCAAAAAATAATGAAAAGGTTTACCGTGAAGAAGATTATACAAGCGTTATAAGACAACGCTTAGGTAAGAGACGAATAGAATTACTAGATAAAGTTTTGAAATAAAAAAAATCAAGTATTAACTAAGTTAAGATAAACTGCTAAATCAGACCGACAGGGAGGAATATCATGATTACATCAGAAGAAATAAAAAGAAGGCTGTGGGAAGGTGCTAATGAGTTAAGAGGCTCTATGGATGCCAGTCGCTATAAAGATTATATGTTGGGGCTAATGTTTTATAAGTTTTTGAGTGATAAAACATTAGAAACCTTTAGAATAACAGCAGGAGTTGAAAAGGTAACTGAAAAAGAATTGGTTGAAGAATACATCAAAGCTAAAAAGGAATATGGTGAAGCCCTTGAGAAGATGATTCAAGATGTTCTTGGTTACTATGTATCACCAGAATACTTGTATCAGATTTGGTTAAAAGATATCAATGATGGAAATTTTGAAGTTCAAAAGGTTGCAGATAGTTTAAATAACTTTGAAAGGTCAATAGTAAGTTCTGGGGAAGTTAATGATTTTAAAGGTCTTTTTTCAAGTTCGACCTTGGATTTAACTGACACTGCCCTTGGAAGCAATCTTCACGAGCGAAGTAATAATATAAAAGCATTGATATTGTTGTTTTCAGATTTAAATATGGTTGCACTCCAAAAAGGTGATATTTTGGGAGATGCTTACGAATATTTAATTGGTCAGTTTGCTATGGAATCAGGAAAAAAAGCAGGTGAGTTCTACACGCCACATCGAGTGAGTGAAGTCATGGCACAAATTGTTGCCAAAACAACTGAGATAAAATCAATTTATGACCCGACAGTAGGATCTGGTTCATTGTTATTAACTGTAAAGAAACATTTGAGTAAAGACCGACAAAAAGATTTGTCTTATTATGGACAAGAAAAAAATACAGCAACGTATAACTTAACACGAATGAATTTATTGTTACATGGTGTGAGACCTGAAAAGATGACAATAAAAAATGGAGATACACTAGGGAATGATTGGCCAGAAGATCCTGAGAATCCTAATGAAGGTGTGCAATTTGATGCCGTTGTTATGAATCCACCATATTCAGCCCAAAATTGGAATAAGGCAGGACTCAAGGTCAGTGACCCGCGATTTGAAATCGGAGGTACTTTACCACCGGATTCAAAAGGGGATTATGCGTTCTTATTACATGGTTTATATCATTTAGGTACAAAAGGTACAATGGGGATTGTATTACCACATGGTGTACTGTTCAGAGGTTCATCTGAAGGAGAAATCAGAAAGAAATTAATTGATAAGAATCAAATAGATGCTGTTATTGGGCTCCCTAGCAATCTATTTACAAATACTGGAATACCAGTTGCAATTATTATTTTAAAGAAAAACCGAAATATATCAGACCCTGTGTTAATGATTGATGCTTCGAATAACTTTATAAAAGTTGGTAAGCAAAATGTATTACAGGAAAGAGACATCGCTCAAATAGTAGATGTATATATTAGTAAAGATGAGATTGCTGGCTTTAGTCATCTTGCTTGTCTCAAAGAAATTATTCAAAATGAGTATAATATGAATATACCAAGATATGTACAATCCCTTGAAGAAGACATAGCCCATGATGTTGATGCACATTTATTTGGTGGTATTCCAGCAGAAAATATTAATGAACTAAAGATACTGCATGAATTAGTACCAGAAGTATTAGAGCAAAGTATTGAAGAAATTCGTCCTGGATATGTAAGGCTGAAAAACTCAATAAAGGAAATGACAGATACAGTATTAAAACATGAAAGTATATTATCATTATCTAAAGAATTAAAAGTTGAAATCACTGAGTATATCTCTAAATTTTGGAATGAGTTAAAAGGTGTAACAATAGAATCTAACTTAGTAAAATTAGAAGATAGAATGCTTAATGAGATAAAGCAAATTTTATCTAGATTTGATCATATTGATGTGTATACTGGATATCAAATTATTGCTGAAATATGGAAAAATTCATTGATTCATGATACAGAGCTAATAGCAATTGAAGGATTTTATAATGTTGGACGGATGAGAATACCAAGCATTGTTACGAAAGGAACGGGTAAAAGCAAGCGTGAGGAACAAGATGGTTGGAATGGCAGTATAATACCGAATGCATTAATTGCCCAGCTTCTTTATAGAGAAGAGCAGGAAGAATTAGACAATAAACGTAACAAAATTCAGGAATTAGAAATGGAACTTACGGATTTAGTAGAAGCTGCAAAAGTGGAAGACAGTGAAGAAAATGATGCACTAGTAGAAGTTATTAAAAAGAATAAAGATGACGAATTAAGCGATTCGTTTGATAAGAGTGCTCTGAAATCAGAATTAAAAATTACAAAAAAAGAGTCAGATAAATATAAGTTGTTGAAAAAGGTAGACCGTTTGATTGCTGACAGTGGATCACTATCAAAAGAATTAAAAAATGAAGAAAAAGAGCTTGGGGATGCAGTACAAGAGAGAATACTAAAACTGACTGATGATGAAATAGATAAGTTGGTATATCATAAGTGGTTTGGAAAAACGGTAAATGATATTGTTGATTTAATACATGTATCAGTGAAAAGCGAGTTAAATATTTTGCAAAAGTTAGAAGATCGATACTCTGATACACTGGATGAAATTGATGAGCAAATTGAAAGTTTGTTGCTTGATTTCGAAACACTAAAAGATGATTTGGTGGTGGGATAATGGCTGAAACAAAAAAACTAATACCAAAGAGAAGGTTTAAAGAATTTCAAAATGCTGAAGCTTGGGAACCGTGTAAGCTTTCAGATCTGACAGAATACAAAAATGGAAAAGGTCATGAGGATAAGCAATCTACAAGTGGAAAGTATGAGTTAGTAAACCTTAATTCTATTTCGATTGACGGTGGTTTAAAGCACTCAGGAAAATTTGTTGATGATACAACAGATACACTTTTCAAAAATGATTTAGTTATGGTGTTAAGCGATGTCGGCCATGGTGATTTACTTGGTCGAGTGGCTTTAATACCAGAAAACGACCGCTTTGTATTAAATCAACGAGTGGCTTTACTAAGACCGAATAGAGCTGCTGATCCACAATTTTTATTTTCTTATATCAATGCTCATCAACGGTATTTTAAGGCGCAGGGAGCAGGTATGTCGCAGTTAAATATATCAAAAGGAAGTGTTGAAAGTTTTACTTCATTTATACCAGACAAAGAAGAACAAGTTAAAATTGGGAAGCACTTTAAACAGTTAGACAACCTTATCACCCTTCACCAGCGTAAGTTAGACAAAATAAAATCTATGAAGAAAGCATATCTTTATGAAATGTTTCCTGTAGAAGGTGAAAGTAGGCCAAAACGTAGGTTTAAGGGTTTTACAGACGCTTGGGAACAGCGTAAGTTAACAGATGAAGTTGAATTATTCAGTGGGTTGACATATTCACCGAATGATATTGTTAAAGATAATGGAACTTTTGTGCTTCGTTCATCTAATGTGAAAAATGGTGAAGTGGTTGATGCAGATAATGTATATGTGAATTCAGAAGTTGTCAATTCATGTAATGTAAAAAATGGTGATATTATTGTTGTTGTTCGTAATGGATCACGTTCATTGATAGGAAAACATGCTCAAATCAAGGGTGACAAGGATAAAACTGTTATTGGTGCATTTATGACTGGGTTACGATCAAATCATTCGGATTTCGTAAATGCATTATTAGATACACCTTTGTTTAAAAGTGAAATTGATAAAAATCTAGGTGCAACAATTAACCAAATTACAAATGGAATGTTTCATCAAATGAAGTTTATGATACCGAATCCTGAGGAGCAAGATCGGATTGGAAAATTATTTACTGGATTAGACAACCTTATCACCCTTCACCAGCATAAGTTAGAAAAATTGAAGAATCTAAAAAAAGCCTATCTGAATGAAATGTTTATTTAGGAAAGGGGAAGAAATTATATGAGCAATGCACCTAAAAATGCTTCTGAGAGAGCTTTTCAAGAAAATTTTGTAAACGAATTAAAAAAATATAAGTGGGAATCTCCAGAATGTTTAAATGGTAATATCAAAAAGGTTACAGTAAGGGATTTGATAAATCATTGGAGAACTGAGTTAAATCGAATAAATGCAGACCAACTTGAAGGCGTTGAATTAACTAATAATGAATTTAAACAAGTAATGTCTAAGGTAAATCAAATAAACAACAGTTTTGAAGCGACTAAAGTTCTTTCAATGGAAGGAAATAAAGGGAAAATTGATGGGATTTTTAGAGATGACCATCCTGAAATTACACGTAAACAAATTACCCTAACAATATTGAAGAAAGCAGAGGTAAGTGGTGGTGACTCAAGTTATCGAGTAGCTAGAGAAGTTGAAACAGATAATGGAAATCGCTTTGATATTGTGTTGTTAATTAATGGCTTGCCTCTCATTAATATTGAACAAAAACGTACAGATAAATCCTTAGATGAGGCCTTTGGACAGTTCATTAGATATTATAGAGATGGTGAGTATTGTAACAATTTCATGTCTTTTTCTCAAATGATGGTAATAACTACTGAGATTGAAACACGTTACTTTGCGACTCCTAAGTCCGTGGATGACTTTAACACTGTGTTTGTATTTAACTGGGCGGATAAAGAAAATAAACCAATAAATGATTGGAAGAAAGTAATTGGAAGTTTTTTAATGATTCCAATGGCACATCAAATGGTTGGTGATTATTTAGTTATTGATGAAGCTAAAGATGAAGAAAATCGTAAACATATGTTAATGAGACCTTATCAGGTTTATGCGTTACAAGCTGTAGAAGGTGCTGCATTTGGTTTTGATAATAAAGAGCGTATTCCTCATGGGGGATTTGTTTGGCATACCACTGGAAGTGGAAAAACGATTACAAGCTTTAAAACTGCGCTCTTTTTGGCAACACGTGCAGGGTTTGACAAAGTTGTATTCTTAGTTGATCGACGTGAATTAGATAGTAGAACAAGTGAAAATTTCAAAGCCTATGCAGCTTATGAACCAGTAACAGTAGATGATACTAAACATACATACCAGTTGAGAAAAAAGTTAAAGTTAGTTAAGCCTGGTATCATTGTAACAACAACTTTTAAACTCAACATGCTTGTAAAAGAATTAGTTGAGGCAAAAGATGTCTCTTTAGCAGAAAAGAAAATTGTATTTATTGTAGATGAAGCCCATCGTACCACCATGGGAGATATGATGGTGGAAATAAAAAAATACTTTAGAAAAAAAGGTTTATTCTATGGTTTTACAGGAACTCCGTTATTCGATGAAAACAATGTTAAAGGAAAGATAAATGAAAAAAGTGAAGTGATTGATACAACAGAAAAACTATTTGGACCTAAACTTCATGAATATACAATTGATCAGGCTATAGCAGATGGCAATGTACTAGGCTTTTATGTAGACTATATTAATACAGGTGAATTTAAAAGCCATGATGATTTAAGAGATCAATTATGTGACAAGATAAAAGAAGATAATCCTGCACTTTCGGATAGAGAAATCGAAAGAAAAGTGCAATCATATTCTTTAGCTGAATTAGAACGACAAGCAAAAAAACATGATATATTAGTTTATCAAGATGAAACCCATATACCAAGAGTCGTTACTTCAATACTCGATAATTGGGGAAATCAATCTAACGGAAGAGAGTTTAATGCTATTTTAACAGCTGAGTATAAAAAGCGTGTCATAACTTATTATGATGAGTTTAAAAAACAATTAAAAGAGCGTGACATGAAGTTAAACATAGCAATGACATTTAGTTTTGGCAATGAGAATGATCCAGAGAAAATTCCAGTAGATTTAGTGAAAAGGATGTTTAAAGATTATGCTGAGTTTACAGGGATTGAGTTTATTGCTGGCGATAGAAAACATGGTGAAATGGCTTATTTTGAAGATATTGTAGAAAGAACAACACGAGGAGGTAGTGGAAGGAATAAGAAAAACATTGACCTTGTTATCGTAGCTAAACAACTGTTAACAGGCTACGATTCAAAAAGATTAAATACCTTGTATGTAGATAGATCTTTAAAACTTCAAGATTTAATTCAGGCTTATTCTAGAACCAATCGAGTTTATGGTAGAGAAAAAGAATTTGGTTCAATTATCAATTTCCAATACCCAGAGATTACGAGAGAAATAGTAGATATTGCACTAAAATTATATGGTAGTGGTGGAAGCAGTAGTAAGGCAATTGTTGACACGTATGAAAACTCTGTAAAAAAGTTCGGTTTGAATATTGATGAAATGATTCCAACTTTACCAGATCCATCAGATTGGCAATCTTTAAAGACTGATGCAGAAGCATTGGAAAAATTCCTTCTTACATTTAGAGACGCAGCGGAACAACTAAATTTTGTTCAACAGTACTATGAGTATAAATGGGATGATGAGTCATTTGGCATGGATGAACATACTTGGCTTAAATATGTTGGTGCTTATAAAAATCTAACTAAAACTGACGGTCCCGGATCTGATCCAGTTGTAATCAGATCCTTAGTTGGTAGAACAAAACTAGCTGGTACACAAGTAATTGATGCTAATCATATTCTTGGATTAATTGGTGCGAAAGTCAGCAATGTTAATGGTGTTCAAACAGTTGACGATGAGACTTTAAGAATTATTCATGAGCAAATACAAGAATTGAGTGATATGGGTGAAGATACTAAAGCAAATATGTTAAGAGAATTTGTTGATACTGAATTAGTTCAGGGAAAACTAGAATACGGTATCCATTTTGATGATGCTTTTGATAATTGGAAACTTAATAAACTTAAAGATGAAGTAGAACATATTTCTGAAAAATGGGGGTTATGTAGAGAATGGCTATTAAAATCAGTTAATTCTTTTATAACATCTAAGCCAACAACAATTCCTTATATTGACGAAATAACTAAGAGTGTAGATTATGAAAAGGCAAGTGACAAATCAGCTGGTAATAAGCTGGAGCATATCATGACTATGACTACGGTATTGCCGGAGAGAATCATGGAGCTTAAGCTTAAGTATGAATAAATAATAATACAGAACTAAGTTTTGTGAGAAGTATGAGAGGTTATTTTACAGCAATCATATTGTTTGTAAGAAGCACCTAGATTCTTTACACGTAGAATCTAGGTATTAATAAGCTTATTTCTAGGCATTCGCATTTTGATGGGCAACTGGAAATGGCAAATCTAATGCAGTTAGTGGAATTTCGAATGCTATTGCCAATAAAGGGTTTATAGTGCGCGAATTTTAGTGATTGATCTTTAGATGAGTATAACAGTAATTTTAAATAGGCAAAATATCAAAATTTCAAAACACTGTTGTTAAAATCTTATATTCAAAGATCCTAAGTAAAGGAGAAATTCATGAGAATGAACATAATTTAAACCATAGAAAAAATAGATGATTCGATATTGTATCGTTTGATATTTCAAAGGAGGACGAAATGAGCCTGAAATTAGAAGTAGAAAAAATTTTCAAAGAAAATGCAAACTACAGTATTCCCGGTCATGCAGTAAATCAAGCAAGTTCAATTAATGCACTTTCAAGTGATTTGTATACAGATTCAAAGCGTTTTATATATGAACTTTTGCAAAATGCAGATGATTCTTATCTGGACGATCATGACGTTAAGGTATGGATAAAAATCTTTGGTGAGAAACTTGTTGTTGCTCATTCAGGAAAACCATTTAATTCGCGTGATCTTCGAGGCATTTGTAACATTGCAAATGGTACAAAAAAGTCCGATATAACTAAAACAGGTTACAAAGGTATAGGGTTCAAATCAGTCTTTGGCCAATCTGATAAAGTCACTATATTTTCAAAAAAAGAATATTTTAGATTTGATTCATCATATCCATTTAAATGGATATGGGATGATTCAAAGGTAAATTGGGAAAATGCAAACGACAGGGAATTTCAATTTCCATGGCAAATAATACCAATACATACAGATGTTAATGAGATTGATGAGTCTATAAATAAATTCCTAGAAGATAATCAGGTTAATGTTGCAACAATAATTCAAATGAAAAATGTAAATGAGACAAGGAAAGCTGTTCAAGAGCTATCTCAGAATCTAAATATGTTTTTGTTTCTTAAAAAGATATCAGAGATTAACTTTGATGTAATGGACTCGGTTACTATTAAGATAAATAGAACTGAAAAAGATAAAATCACATTAAAGAATGGTAGAGATTTAAAATTTGTTTGGTTGATTAATACAATTAGTCTAACTGTACCAACAGCCTTGAAGAAAGAACTTCAAAGTGAACGAAATATTCCAGAAAAATTATTAGGAACTGATATTATTGAATTAACTCTTGCTGCTAAAGTTGGTAGTGATGGCATAACAAGACTTTCTGAACAAGAGACGATGTTATATTCATATTTACCAACAGATGAACGAAACTACTCGTTACCAATACTTATTAACACAAGCTTTCTAACCACTTCTAATCGTGAGTCACTACACTCAGACTCAAAATGGAATCAATGGCTTTTTAAAACTATTGCTATTGAAATATTTCACTGGATTTCTACACTAGTAACTACTGAGTATAGTTTTCAAGCATATCGATTAATACCTAAAGATATCCGCAAGGATGATCTGGGGAATAAATTTAATGAGGGGATTAAAGAAGCTTTACGAGATATCCCCTTTATAATTACGAGAGAAGGAAATTTGGCTAAAATCGAAGATACAATAGTTGATTTCACACACCTATCTGAAAAAACATTCGTAGGTGAAGAGCCTATTGAGAAGTTTATCGAAAAACAGACCGGTCGTTCTAAACAATTTGTTTCTAATGCCTTATTTTTTCGTGAATTCAAAAATCTAGGTTTCTCATTTTTTGAATGGAAACAATTAAAAGACTTGCTCACGTCAAAGTGTTTTACCAGTACGCATACAATAGCTAACAATGTTGAACTCATAAAGTATTTTAAAAAAATTTGTGAAACAGGTGAGGTTAAAGAAATTTCACATGAAGCATTAATGAAGGTACCATTTATATGGGATCACAAAAATCACATTAATTATCCTAATAAAGTATGTTTTCCAACAGCAGATGATCAAAACTGGGATAATCCTAACAGTGAGTTATCTTTTTTGCATAAGGATTTGCAGATTTGGCTGCACAATGATTCTGAGATCAGACATTGGTTAGAGACCCTAGGGGTGAAGGAAAAGACTGATATTACTTACGTTACTCAAATTATTTTACCGAAAATAGAAAGTTTTATAACGTCGGAGAATGCATTACAAACTATTCGTGATTTATTTAGTCTATATAAAAAAGGGGACTTGATAGAAGATTTAATTGGACAACTGTCGAGAATTAAACTTATAACTCAAAAAGGTTCTTTATGTTCTGCAAAGGACTGTTTTCTTTCGGATTATTATAAACCAAGACTAGAAATTGAGAAGCTTGTAGAAAATGATTTTTTCGTAAGCGAAAAATACTGTGTTGATGCCCTTGAGAAGGATGAATGGAAACGCTTTTTTAGAATGCTTGGGGTTTGTGAAGGGATTAAAACTTTGACATATAGTGAAAAAAATTCCAAACATGAGTTGGGTTGCAAGGGGATTAAGGGTGAATATTTTGATTATATTGTAGAAAAAACAAGACTCCCTTATCAAGGTTTTAGTATAAATGCGTTAGGTAGGATAATTACATTGAAGTATATTCAATATATAGAGAATAATATTGAATTCGCTTTTAAATTTTGGAGTGATTGTTTAGAGACAATCACTCCAGATGAAATAAGCGCATCAGCTAAGGCTTATTGGGGATATTCAGGAATGGATGGGCAGACAAATGGGTATACCGTCGAAAACTATGTTCCGTGGTTTATCATGAATATAAAATGTATTCCAACCGTATCAGAAAAATGTGAAATTACATCTTCTGTACTTCTAAATACTCCAGAGATAAAAGATATTGCTGGGAAATATTTGCCTGTTTTCAATGGCCCCGAATTAGTAGCTGATTGGAAAGCTTTCTTTAATTTTAGAACAAGTTTAGATTTGCAAGATTACTTAGACTTACTTAGTAAAATTTCTGTGGATGTTGACAAAAAGGGAAACATCAAGAATGATAATTCCAAAAGAATTCAATCTATTTACTCGGCACTATTAGTTCAATGTGTTAATTGGAGTAGTGAAGAGATTGAAAAAGTCGAAGTATGGGCTACTACTGGACATTTATTAAATACCAAAAATCAATTTACGAAATGTAACTCTCTCAAATATTTTTTAGATGGAAACGAAGCTATTTTTCAAGAACAGTATTGTTTTATAAAGCTTAGTGCAGAGTATAAAAATAATCCAAATCTCGAAAGATTCTTAACCTGCTTTAAAGTACAGTTGTTAAGACAGAGTGAATTTGAGCTAATCCACACTCAAGAAGAATTGTGTTCACCATTGATGAATAAATTGAAGAGTGTTGCTCCATATTTTAAAATATGGATTACGAGTGAAAATGGTGAAGATAGTATAAGAGACAACTTAGAAAACCTAGAGAGTAAAATCGAAGTATTAATGGTACTTCAAGCTGAAGAACTTAAAATTTCTTATAGTGGTATTGACTTCATTAAGAATGTAAATATTCACTTTAATGAGACGAGCCTTTATGTAACGGATCCTTGGAATTCCAACAGCGTCTTATTAAAGTTATCTGATGTTTTATGTAGGTATTTTCAGCTTGCTGGACATGAAAAAAAATTAGATTTTTTACTGAGGTCTACTGATGTGGAGATTCAAAAGTACTTCCTGCAGGAGGAAATTTACATTCCAGAAGAAATTCTTGAAATACGATTTAAACTTGATACTGATGTTGATAAAACAAATGTAAATTCATTTGCTGATATTGAAACAGCAATTAATAATAAAAAGATATCAGCAGAATTTTATCATATGTCAAAGCATGATTATGGTCGGCGAGAGTATATACAAGAACGTATTCCAAGAGCCGTAACTAATGTAATACAACACCTCAAGCAATTACCTGAATACGATTGTTCAAATATTGATGGAATTGCAAAGAGTGTTATTAGCGGTATAACTAAAAATGGGAATGAAATAACTGTTGTAGCAAGACCGTCAGATGATGATAAAGTGTTGATTTATTATGCCTCTGAATTCGATGTTCTTGAATATGTAGACGCTGAACTTTGGTGTGAAGATGGAATCACACCTCCTAAACAAATTACATTGGGGCAACTGCTGAAAATAACTGGCATTAATAGAATTCCTATAAAAAATATTGATGTCAAAGACACAGAACTACAAAGTTTGTTGATCAAACCTAAATCTGAAGCGCTGGATTTTAATGCTATTCCATATGGCGCTCAAAAAATTGCTAAAATTATCTCGTCTTTTGCTAATACGAGTGGTGGTACATTGATTTTCGGGTTGAAAGAAATCTCACCGGCTTCTAATAAGATAGTTGGACTTAGTTCGGATTTTCATATTGATAATACTACAAAGAAGGCAATTTCCATGCTTGTACCGATACCAACTGTGACTCATGGCTGGGTAAACGGTGGAGAAAAGTCTATTTACATTATCAAAACTGAAAAATCGGATAAGGACATATTGCTAGAGAACCAAAAGTATATTAGGGGCGAAACTAATAGTGTATTGGACAAAAATATATCTGAAGTTAACACTAAATTAAACATTACGAGTTACAGAAAGACTATTGCGATTATTATTGCAATAGAAAACTATGCAACTAGAGAAGAAAATCAAGTGCAAAAGGTAAAATATGCGAGTAATGATGCGTTAAAATTCAAAGAAATGCTAATAAACTCAATGTGTGTCGATGAAAATGATATTCATATGTATGTGGATGATGATGCATTAAAAAGTAGTTTGGAGTATAATTTCATGGGTTTATTCCATTCTTTAGCTGAAGATGATCGTCTCGTGTTTTATTATGTGGGTCATGGTTTTCATAATGGCACTACTAATTTTTTATCTACGTTTGATATGCATCCACTTCATATAGCAGAAACTTCGGTATCGTTACGTAAAATTTTGATTGATCCTTTACTTAAATCAAAATGTAAAAATGTACTAATTTTTATTGATGCTTGTGCTCAAAGCTTCAAGGAAGAGAATGTACGAAGACATATTAAGGATATTGATGATGAAGAAATATTAATGTTGACTAATGATTTCCCGTATTATGCTACATTTTTATCTTGCCAGCCTGGACAGAGCTCGTATTCAAGTGACGTTTTGAATAATGGAATATGGACTCATCATTTAGTTAAAGCAATAAATGGTGATGAGCCCGCAGTTATATACGACAATAAATATATTACTGACATATCATTAATGGAATATCTATCAAGTAGTGTAGCGGACTATACAAAACAAGAACTTGGGTTTGACCAAAATCCAAAAGCAATTTTAGATTCAAGTTTTGAAAATGTTATTACTAAAATAAGAAAAGAAAATGTTTAGAAACATTACTATTCCCTAATTAAATTCAAATACAAGAAGAGCACTACTGTGAGACCCCCATGGATTATATAAACATAAATTTAGTTTGCTAATGAAGCGCAAATGATCGAACATATGGTTATTTTGTATTGTATAAAATCTCTCATAAGAGTACAATAGGAATAATTATACGGTTGATATTATTAGTCATATTTGGAGGTAAGAAAATGTCCGCACTAAAGAATTGGCGGATATCTCGAAAGCTGAATTTTTTAAATTTTTACCCGAAGAAATATTCTTGGTTCGTGACTTATTCAAAAGCTATGAATGTAACCGAATATCTCGCAGTGATAGATTGCTGTAAACGCTACTGAATTATTGTAGCAAATAAGGCATGAACGCTACTGAAAATTTGTGCCACTTAAGGAACATGGTCACCCTTTACATTGAGCCTCTGAAGCCATGTTTTGGAGTGATAAGTGGATGTTCTAAATCTTTCTATCCCTTGCCCTATAAGGCTAATATAGCTCCCACTCAATATAAAGGGTCTTCGCTATGTTTCGATGAATGACCATTAAGTGGTACGAAAATTAGTTAGCGTAAGTGGCACAAAAATTCAGCAGCAAGTGGTACAAATTTTCAATATCATTCGCAATTGCTTCTTGGCACCTTATTTCTAATTATATTAAAATGGATGATATGTGTATTGCTCCTATGGAAAAGGCATCATCGGGACAACTAAGATACAGGATTGAGGAGGAGAATAATGAAGCACTTTTCGATTAACATGGTAGGAAGAATTAAAAATTTTAATTTACCTAAGAATAAGCCCTTATTACCTTTGTTTGAAGCCATTGTAAATTCTATTCATTCTATTGAAGAGCGAAAACAATCTGACCATTGTTTCAAAGAAGGGATAATTACTATCAAATCTGTTAGGGATAATCAAGTTGTGTTACCTGTAGTGGAAGATAGCTTACAAGAGATCGTGGGATTTGTTATTGAAGATAATGGAATGGGATTTAATGAGAGAAATCTTAATTCATTTATGGAATCAGATTCAACATATAAGGCTGACAAAGGTGGTAAAGGTGTAGGTAGGTTTTCTTGGTTGAAGGCTTTTGAAAAGGCTTCAATATGCAGTGTATATTTGGAGGATGGAAAATATGTAAAACGAAGTTTTGAGTTTTCGGAATACAATCCTGAAATTGACGACTCTTTAGAAGATTATCAAGATGCAAATGGGAATTTGACTACAGTTTCTTTAGGAAATTACAAAACTGAATATAGGCAAAATTTAAATAAAAATGGAGAAACTATTGCAATTAAAATTATTCAACACTGTTTGGTTTATTTTTTATATAAAGATTGCCCTAAAATATATTTTGATGACGATGGAGAAAGATTTTTCCTAAATAAAATATTTAACGAAACAATAAAAACGGATGAAAACCAACAAAATTTTAGTATCAACGGAAAAGTATTTACTTTGTTAAATGTGAAGATGGAGGAAGCATCTCTAAATGGAAGTAAGCTCTTTCTTTGTGCTAATAATCGTGTTGTTGATGAAAAAGAATTATCTAAGTCAATTATTGACTTAGATAAGCAAATTTTTAAAAAACACCAGTTTTACTATGTGGGAATACTAACATCTGAATACTTAGACAACAATGTCGACATGAATAGACTTTCCTTCAATATCCCTGATAAAGGAAATGATTTATTTAGTGATGTTTCTCTAGAGCAGATTATGGAAATAAGCTGCATCAAAATAGAAGAATATCTAAAAGATTACTTAGATCCAATAAAGGAAGCGAAACAACTACGAATCCGAAGATATGTTTCAGAAGAGGCCCCACAGTTTAGACATCTTCTTAAATATATGCCAGACGAAATTAACAAAATAAAGCCAAGTTTAAGTGATGATAAATTGGATGATGAATTGCATCAGATTAAAAGGAAATTTGATAAAAGCGTAAAAACTGACAATAAAAAACTTCTGGAAAAGATTGAAAAGGGATTTGATAGTGATTACGAGTATAAACAATTGTTTGAAAAGCAAATAAGTAAGATTAGTGAGGCTAATAGAGCCGAACTTGCTAATTATGTATCTCATAGAAAGATTATTATAAGTTTGCTTGAAAACGGAATCAGAAAAAATGATAGCGAAAAGTTTAACAAAGAAAGCTATGTTCATAACTTAATATATCCCATGAGAACAACGTCTGATGATATCGACTATGAAAACCATAACCTGTGGCTAATTGATGAAAAATTAGCTTATTGTAGCTTCATTTCTTCTGATGTCCCTTTTAACAATGATAATAAAGAAGAGCGCACTGACATTATGATTTTAGATAATCCGGTAGCTGTTTCAGATGATGAAAATGATGGAAATGAATTTGATACTATAGTGCTATTTGAATTAAAAAGACCAATGAGAGATGATTATTCATCTTCTGAAAACCCTATTACTCAACTATATGATTATGTTGAGAAAATAAAAGCAGGAAAGGCAAAGGATAAATATGGAAGGATTATCAAAGTAGGAATTGGAACAAAGTTTTATTTATATGCTATATGTGACATTACTCCAAGCTTGGAAAAAACGATACGCTTTAATAATTTTAAACATACAACAGATAATATGGGATATTATCTGTTCAATGATACTTATAATGCTTACGTGGAAATTCTGTCGTTCAACAAAATTATTAAAGATTCGAAAAAACGAAATAGAATACTATTTGATAAGCTTGGAATTTAGAAGCTGTTATTGTTAAAGAAGGATGATTTACCAGCAAGGTTTGCTGATTATTGTGAAGGTCAATGAACTTTTGGGCCACGTGATACTGAAATAGTTTACTACTAAGTGGTTTAATAATGGGAAATACCTTAGTAGGCATCTCCCTAATATAGATTAATCTCAAGTGATATTGGTTCATGAATATGTAGCAGTACGTATAGAAGTGAATAGAAGCAGATGATCTACTGTACCCTATCCCTAGCGGGAAGTTTTTTTACTGACAATATCCTTTTGAAAGTTCACTTTGATAGGAAGGGCCATTCATATTAAGCACATGAGATCGAAACGTCAGACGATCAACCAAAGCTGCTACCATTGTTTCGTTTTCAAATGGTAGTGTAAAATAATCTGTGCTTAAGTGAAAATAAATACTCCTTTCTGGTAATAATTAACAAATAAAACCAAACCAGGACGGAGTATTTTTTATGAGTACAGTATCGAAGAAAGTATTGAGAGAAATGATTACCGGAGGTGATTTAAAAACTGCAGGAGATCTACAGTCATATTTGAAAGAGCTATTCAAAGATACCCTACAGGAAATGTTAGAAGCAGAGATAGAATCTGACTTAGGTTACGAGAAAGGTGATAGAAAGAACAAGAATACACAGAATCGTAGGAATGGGTATAGCGAAAAGACAGTTAAAAGTAAGTTTGGAGAAATGGAAATAGAAGTTCCAAGGGATCGAAATGGAGAATTTGAGCCTGTAGTTGTCCCAAAGAACAAAAGAGACATCTCGGGCATTGAAGAAAAGGTCATATCCCTTTATGCAAGGGGGATGTCTACAAGAGATATACATGATCAAATACAGGATATCTACGGAATAGAGATCTCAGCTGAAATGGTTAGCAAGATAACAGATAAGGTTATACCCCAGGTCAAAGAGTGGCAAAATAGAGCCCTAGAAGCCATATATCCATTCGTATTTATGGATGCAATACACTACAAGGTTCGTGAAGATGGCCAAATTAAGAGTAAAGCAGCCTATGTTGTTCTAGGGATCGCCATGGACGGTATGAAGGATATTCTAGGCATCTGGATAGGTGAAAGTGAGTCTTCAAAGTTCTGGCTAGGGATATTAAACGACCTTAAGAATCGAGGGGTTAACGATGTATTAATCTTTAGTGTAGATGGCTTAGCAGGAATGAAGGAGGCAATCCAGGCATCCTTTCCTAAGTCAGAGATTCAAAGGTGCGTAATCCATCAACTTAGATACTCATTCAAATATGTAAATTACAAGGATAGAAAGGAATTTGCTAAGGACTTTAAAGAAGTATATACCGCAGTTAATGAAAAAGCAGGGCATGAAAAGCTCATGGAACTAGAAAATAAATGGGGAAAGAAATATCCATATGCCATTAAAAGCTGGGACGCTAACTGGGATGTATTATCGCCCTTCTTCAAGTTTCCATCGGAAGTAAGAAAGATTATGTACACCACAAATATGATCGAAGGGCTTCATCGCCAATTCAGAAAAGTAACAAAGACAAAGTCCATTTTCCCGTCTGATCAAGCTTTAGAAAAAATGCTTTTCTTAGCCAGTCAAAACATCATGAAAAAATGGACCTTAAGCCACAGAAATTGGGACATCGTTCTTAATCAGCTAATGATTTTCTTTGAAGATAGATTAACAGCCCAAGCAAAGTAATTGTAGTATAGTAGTTTCTAATAGCTAAGAATGGAGGTTTACCGATGGTCCTTACGGAGAAATATTTAAAAACATATTTAAAAAATCACAGAATATCTATGTCAGATAGCTTAAAAGAAGATTTACTAAATGACTATGGTTCTAGTGTAGTGGACGATCAAGGACGTTTACGCGAATATACAGAACAAGATATTTGTGAGCAAATAAGAAAAATAGTCTTAAAATAAAATTTGCACTAGAAATCCAAGGGGAGTTACGATTATCGATTCGGATTAAGGTCGAAATTCCCCCATTATAAAAATTATTGCCAAAACTATGCGATTTTATGTATAAAATCTATAATCTTGGCAATAATATAAGTAACAATATAATCTATTCTTAACAGTTATCTCTTGTCAGAAAGGATACTACTCTTTTCTTTAGACACAGATTTATTTACACCCTCTTTCAAATAGGGTGGTCCACTCCGAGAACTTTAAGTTAGTAGATACAATAACACTCATTTTCTCAGCACGGTCAGCTACTACTTTGAATGATAGTTCTGATTGATGCCGGTTAAATGTTAGATGAGATATTTCACTATGATCAATAAATCTTTCTGCATATTTCGGTGTGGCGGAAGAACCTACGGATGCGCATATTATGTACTGTCTTGGCAAGTTGTTTTTCAAACTTTAGAATACGTTTGTATTCTATGGCTTCAATCAGCTCATTAGATAGGTTGACTGCTGAATTGAATATTGTGTGGATTAAAACCATCTGTGTACTTTTTTAGCACATCGTGGTTCTCAAAAATAAGTAGGGTGGTTCTATTCGATCATATTATTCATTCTGATGAATTTTCTGCAACTCTGCAACTCAAAATACAAAAAAATTATATAGAAGATTAAATATTAGCTAACCAAGAAAGTCACCGCCTTTTTGGAGAAGGTAATCATAGAATGGCTTATAAGGAAATTATTGGGATGTTAGAAGGAAGGCTTAAAGAAATAAATCTACTGCAACAATGATAGTAAGAATTACTTTTTATTAAAAAGATTCGACGTTAATTGAAATTATTTTTTCTATGAAATATAAAACATATGGAAGAGAATGACTATATACTTGAAATAGTAATAGAATCATTCTTTTTTTATTCTCTAAAATATTAACATTTATTCTTAACAAAGCTAAAAATATTACTAAGGAAGAAGTGTTTAATACTTCTACAAAGGTGATGAGAATATAATAATCAATCCTAGTAATTCACAGCTGATAAAAAATGTATGTTATAATATTAAAAAATATAAGTTTTATACTTACTAAACATAATAAAATATAGAACAAGTAAGGAGGGGACACTTTATCAGGGGTGTATACTTGTTATACATTATTTGGATAAAGATAAGGGATGAATCAACAAGAAAGCTTAACAAAAACATTGCTAGAGTTAGGTGTGGCAAAGGTAGGCTATAGTCACTTAGAAGACGTACTCCCAGATGAATTCAAGCACTTGAAAAGTGGTGTTACCATTGCCATTAGGCTATCTGATCAAATTATTAGCGATATAAACATAGAAACAGGACCAACCCACACTTATTTTCATCATTATCGTACTGCAAATGCATTTATCGACCAAGTCACCTTTAAAATAATGACAATTCTTCAGCAGTGGGAACATTTGGCTATGGCAATTCCGGCTTCACAATCCATTAATATAGAAGGATGGCATTTTAAGAGTTTATTTCCTCATCGAACTGCTGCCACCAGATCTGGAATGGGCTGGATTGGAAAGAACAGTTGTCTGGTAACGGAAGAATTTGGCCCCAGGGTAAGACTAGGCACGGTCTTAACAAATATGGAATTTCAGTATGATGAACCGATAAAAGACTCTCAATGTGGTGATTGTGATCTCTGTGTGAGAAACTGTCCTGCCTTGGCATTAAAGGGCACTCTATGGAAGCCGGGCTTATCAAGGGAAGAAATGTTTGACGCCAATAAATGTAGCAAGCATATGAAGAGTGAATATAAACATATAGGTAGAGGCGCTGTTTGTGGAATTTGTATCAAATCCTGTCCTAAAGGAAATGCTGTATTAAAAACATAGGGTAGAGAAAACTACCCTATGTTAATCTTCGATCTAGAGGAGACTTTACGTCCTTTCTCCCGCCATGGCTATGTGCACTTTCAAGTTGTGCCTTTTGCGACTTAGATTCTCGGTGAAAATGGCGTTCTTCAAATTTATAGGTTTTAGAGGCCTCTTCTACACGATGACCATTCACTAAAGTCCATTGGCTTTTACGAATTGACATTTGTAAACACCTCTTTTCGAAGTTGGAATGAAAAATCATTCCCTAATAGTTTCACCATTCGTTAAAAAAGAATGCCAGTTACAAAATGGAAAATACATATGGTATTTTAAAAGCTTCGGAAAGAAAATAGCGAGTTAAAATAAATCATGATAGTAAGCAATCATTCTATTAAGATACTTTAACAACAAAGGAGGACAAAAATGAAAAAATCAATCAAGTTTACAATCATTCTTTTTTTAAGTGTTTTTTTAATCGGCTGCATGACAGTAGATTCAAATGAAGATCCAACAGAAAACGTCAGTGGACAAGAGGATCAGATTCAAGAGGACAACGAAGATGAGGCCCTAGAAGATCAAGAAGAAATAGAAGAAATTAAAGAAATTGATTTACAAGTGGTACAACCAAATGAAGCAGGGCAAATTATGGTGTTAATGTATCATCATATTCGAGAGCCTGAGGGAGAATGGTCTAGAACTCCCGATAACTTTAGAAAGGATTTACTGGTGCTCTATGAAGAAGGATATCGACCTATCAGTCTTGAGGACTATGCCACAGGAAATATTACAACCGAGGCAGGCTATACACCTGTTGTCCTTACCTTTGACGATGGAAATGATAATAATTTTAATATGATTGAAGATGGAGATGGCCAGTGGGTGATAGATCCTAATAGTGCAGTGGCTATCTTAGTAGATTTTCATGAGCAGTATCCAGACTTTCCATTAGAAGCCACCTTCTTTATTAATGGTGGGAGCCCCTTTGGACAAAGTGAGTTTGTTGAATACAAATTAAATTATATTGTAGAAAAAGGCATGGATATTGGGAATCATACAAATACCCACATCAACTTTACCAATGCCAATGCTGAAAAAATCCAAGAGGAGCTCGGACGAATTAATGAAATGGTTAACAACATTATACCTGATTATGAGGTGAATACCTTAGCATTGCCATTTGGTTCAAAACCAAAGGATGAAGCGCTGAGAAAGTATTTAGTAGAGGGAACGTACCAAGGGAACCCATATAAGCATGTGGCAGTTTTAGAGGTGGGATGGGACCCATACCATTCACCCTACCATGAAAGCTTTAATGGAGCGACAATTCATCGGATAAGAGCCAGTGAAACAAAGGTTGATGGTGTTGGAATGTATGATTGGATGAAAGCCCTGGACCAAGGGGGAAGACTTCGTTATATTAGTGATGGAGACCCTAATGTTGTGACAGTGCCTAAGGCATATGAAGATCGCATATCCCATGAATTAGAAGGAAAAGAGATAAGAATATATGAATTAAATGAGTAAAAGATAAGCGTCCCAACCAGGGACGCTTTACTTTTTGATCACAATATTGGAGAGGCTAACAAAAAAAGAACTAAAGGGTAAAAACAATAAAGTACAAAGGATATTAAAGAGACTGTGGGCGTTAGCGATTTGTCTAGCAGGATGAATGGGGGACAGTTCCATTGAAAAATAGGCCAGCCAATCAATCAGTGGGAAAAAGATAATCACCCCTAACAGATTATAGAAAAAGTGAATAAAGGCAGCCCGTCTGGCAGAAACGCTCAGGGGGAGACTGGCTAAAATGGTGGTGACACATGTACCGACATTTTGACCCAATAAAATAGTGATAGCAGATTTTATTGTAATCACATGGTTAACTGCCAAGGACTGTAAAATGGCAATACCCGTACTGCTACTTTGAATAATTGCAGTAGTAGAAAAGCCCATTAAAACCCCTAAAACTGGTTTTTCTCCTAGGGTAGCTAAGATTTGTTGAAATCTTAAATAATCCTTGAGGGGTTGAAGGGTGTCACTAAGAAAGGTAATACCAATAAAGATTAAGGCAAATCCCACGGCGGACTGGCCCACCACAATAGCCCTTCTGTTTTTAAATAGGGTTAAAATGATGCCAATAATAAAAATGATAGGAGCATATTGTCCAAGGTTGAAGGCAATCAATTGTGCAGTGAGGGTGCTTCCCACATTGGACCCCATAATCATGGGTGCCACTTGATGCAGTGTTAGTAAGCGTGCCTCCACTAGACCCACAAAAATAATGGTGGCACCGCTACTGGATTGTAAAAGACCGGTGATCAGGGCGCCGATTAATACACCCACTACGGGATGGATTTTAATGTTTTGTATCAGACTCTTGACCCTTGTTGAGGTCAGATGATTGAGTCCCTTTGTTAGAAACTGCATGCCAAGCAAAAAAAGGCCCAGGCCGGTTAATGAACCCAATATCATTGTATGCAAAGAAAACACCTCCCTGTAGAATATACGCATAGGAAGGTGAAACTAAAACAATAAGATGCAGAAAAGTTAGCTAAGATATCGGAAAGAAAATAACAAGCCAATGTAGCCTCTCATATAGACCCATTATTTTCTTGAAGATGCCTAAGAATGCAGGCTAAAAGACAAGTTCCAGGGAGAGTAATCTTCTTTTAAGCTCCTCAAGTAGTTCTTTTTCTGACTCCAGATCCTTGGCCTCAAAGGTAACTGAAAGACGTAAATAAGAGCCAACATCATCCCAAGGGACTGTAGAAATCAGTGCATGCTCAAGAATATGGGTAGCGACCTCTTCAGCATTTGTAAAACGGATACCAGATTTTGTTCCCTTTGGAATGGGAACATAGCAGTAGAAGGTTCCTTGGGGCTTAGTGGCTTTAAAGCCAACCTCCTGTAAGATTTCTATTAAAAAATCCATTCGTCTCGAATATCGCTGGCAATTGGCTTCTATAATATCTATATGCTGTAGAGCAAATGCACCAGCCTTTTGAATTGCCCTGAATTGCCCTGAGTCTGTAGTGTCCTTGATGGCACTGTAGGCTTTAATCATTTCAGGTGAGCCAAGGGCAAAGGCAAGACGCCATCCTGTCATATTGAAGGCCTTTGAAAGGGAATGAAGTTCAATTCCCACATGGGAGGCATCGGGAACAGAAAACAAACTAATGGGACGATGATCATCAAAGGTAATAGGTCCATAGGCGGCATCGGAAACAATGACAATCCCATATTGCAAAGCAATGGAAACTGCTTCTTGATAAAAATCATAGGTTGCCACTTGTCCAGTGGGATTGTTTGGATAATTTAGATAGAGTAGCTTTGCTTTATTCAAAATACTTTTGGGGATAGCAGTGAAATCAGGATAAAAGCTATTTTCCTCATGTAAGGGCAATGGATAAATTTCGCCACCAAAATATTGGGTATTGCTGCTTAGAATAGGGTACCCTGGTATTGTTGTTAGAACCACGTCGCCGGGATTAATAAAACATGCTGGAAGCATGGCTAACATGGACTTTGTACCAATGCCATGTAGAATGTTTTCATTAGGGTCAAGGCCCTTCAGACCATATACTTTATTGAGATACTGAACTGCTGCTTCTTGAAATTCAAGGATGCCGTTGTCAGCGTACCAACGATTTTCAGGTTTGCCAGCCTCCTTGGAAAGAATTGAAACGACCCGCTCATCCGCCGCTAAATCCGGTTCCCCAACGCCTAAATCAATCAAAGAAATAAAGGGATATTTTTTGATTGCTTCCTCCTTTGTTTTTTTTATTTTCCGAAACTTATATTCCTTAGAAACCTTACCAAAGCTTTTTCCTCCTAGCCGTTGAGCGATCTTATCCTCTAAAAAGTACATACTCATCCTCCTTATTGCAATAGAATATACATTATAATATTGTGTGATTTCTAATTTGGTGACATGTAAGGGATTCAAGAATATAGGTTCTGTCATAAAGAAGTGTGGAGGAGAATAAACTAGAATAGAATACTTTGTACAGGAGGAATGAGATGAAGGTATTGATTTGGTCCAAAAAAGTTGTCGCATTAATCGCAATTTGTATTGTGGGGGCCACAGGATTATTACTGTATCAAATAAACTTTCGTGGAGATGTGATAGCAGTGTTTTCTCCCCAAAGAAGGCTACCCATATACAGTGTTGAAACCCAGGAAAAAAAGATCGCAATCAGCTTTGATGCTGCTTGGGGTGATGAGTTTACCGATGATATTTTAGATACTTTAGATAAATTTAACGTCAAAACAACTTTCTTTCTAGTAGGATTTTGGGTTGATAAGCATCCGGATATGGTGCAAAAAATTCATGAAAGAGGACACGAGGTTGGCAACCATTCTTCTACCCATCCACACATGTCTAAGCTGTCTAGTGAACAAATTGCTAAAGAATTGAAGACAACAGGAGATAAAATCCAAGCAATTACTGGAATTCAGCCCACGGTTTTTAGGCCTCCCTTTGGAGACTATAATAATGTACTCATTGAGACAGCTGAAGAAGTTGGATACTATACAATACAATGGGATGTAGATTCTCTAGATTGGAAGGAACTAGGAGTGCAACCAGTGGTAGATCGCATCACAAAAAACATTAAAAATGGATCCATTGTACTGTTTCATAACAATGCAAAGCATGTGAGTGCGTTTTTACCTTTGGTCCTAGAAGAAGTTCAAGCAGCAGGCTATGAAATCGTTCCAGTCTCAGAACTCATCCATAAGGGTGAATTTACAATTGATCATACCGGAAGACAACAAAAAAAATAGTGGTTACGTAATCGCTCCAAATGTCTCTGGTTAACCAGGGGCATTTTTGCGTTTGAGATTTTTGTTTTTTGAAGCATAGCTCATAAAGAAATCAGTGTATATAATCATCTCTTCAAATGCAAAATAACATAACAATAGCAATTGAGACTGCTAAAGCACAAGGAGATGAGAAGATGAACATTGATGGAGTAGAAGTTCAAGGCGTGACTTCAGATTCGCGAAAAGTAAAGACGGGATATGTTTTTGTAGCCATAAAAGGAGCAGAATCTGATGGGAACAACTATATAGGAGAAGCCATTCAAAGAGGTGCAGTCATCATCTATACAGAACATAGGATTACAGCCCTAGGAGTGATGATTAAAATATGCTCCAATGCCCGAAAAACTTTGGCAGATTTATGCAATGCTTTTTATGATCATCCCTCAGAAAAAATAAGAGTAATTGGCATAACAGGGACTAATGGGAAAACCACTACCAGCCATATTATTTATCATGCCTTAAAGGAGTCAGGCGTTTCGGTGGGATTAATTGGAACATTAGATATTAAAATCAACAATCAAACCCATTTTACTGAACTCACAACACCAAGTGCTGAAGATATCTATTATTACTTAAATAAAATGGTACAACAAAAAGTTCAGGTAGTTGTCATGGAAGTATCTTCCCATGGATTGAAGTCTGAACGTGTACACGGAATTAAATTTGATATTGCCATACATACTAATATAGAAAGGGATCACTTAAACTATCATAAAAATATGGGGGACTATATTCGTTCTAAGAAAAAATTATTTGATTGTTTATCTCCAGGAAAAGTGGCATTACTTAACCTAGATGATAATCATAGTTTAGAGCTTTTAACTGGCAATAATGGATTAATTGTTGTCACCTATGGGTTAAATGTAAGGGCCACTGTGACGGCTTCTAGTATAGATACAGAACTTAATACTACATTTCATTTCTGTTTGCAAAGGGGTATGACAACTTTAGCAGGTTTGGAAGTGGAACCGTTTGAATATCCTTTCTCCATTAATTTATTGGGAAAACATAATATTTACAACTCATTGGCAGCGATTACTTGCTGTTTACTTCTGGATCTATCCTGTGAAGAAATAGCTAAAAATATTAAAAGTTTTACAGGTGTAACAAGGAGGTTAGAGGTCATATATAAAAAAGGCTACACGGTTATCGATGATTTCAGTCATAATCCAGCTAGTTATGGAGCTGTATTTGAAAGCATGCAGAATTTAGAGTATAAAAATCTACATGTGATTAATGCAATTAGAGGGAGCCGAGGAGCTGATATCAATCAAGAGAATGCAGATGTGCTGAAAATTTGGTATGAACTATTGGGAATGAAAACATTGATGATTACATCAAGTAAAGATAAAACAGGTAAGCTAGATGAAGTACAAGTAGAAGAAATAGGAGCGTTTTTTAAGGTATTAAGTGAGGGCAGTGTTAATTTTGAATATGTAGATCATTTATCCGATGCCATAGAAACCATAATTCCCCGAATTGAAGAAGGTGATTTACTGCTGTTATTAGGAGCCCAAGGGATGGATAAAGGGAAAGAAATTTTTTTAAAGGATATAGGTGAAGAATACATGAAGCTTGGTAATGAGTATAAGTCAAATGATTGTATACAAATAAATTGAAGCGTACACAATAGAATAATTAAATTTTATTATTATTTTAAAACATAATTCCATCCCTTCTCGAATAAACATGTTTATAGATTGGCCCTTAAATAAACATAAGAATAGAAGGGAGAGTGGGGTTGAATGACAGATCGCGTAATTGATACAAATATTGTTACCATAGTGGGGAAAGTTGTTGACGAAAAGAGATTTAGCCATGAAATTTATGGGGAGGGTTTCTATACCTATAATATAGAGATCCCAAGACTTAGTGATGCCTGTGATAGGTTGAGTCTGACTGTATCGGAACGTCTTTTAGTTGATATGGAATTAAATCCGGAAGATATGGTGAGAGTAGAAGGACAACTAAGGTCTTATAACAAATTTATTGATGGTAGCAATCGTTTGGTTTTAACGGTGTTTGCAAGAGATATTGTACTTTTGGATAAAGAAGAAGAAATTAAAAATCCAAATCAAATTTATTTAGAAGGGTTTGTATGTAAGCCACCCATATACAGAGAGACTCCCTTCGGCAGAGAAATTTCGGATTTACTTGTAGCTGTTAATCGTCCTTATAACAAATCGGACTACATACCCTCTATTGCATGGGGGAGAAATGCTAGGTTTTCAGCAAAGTTAAACGTGGGAGATCACATTCGACTTTGGGGTAGGATTCAGAGTCGGGAGTATCAAAAAAAGTTATATGATGGGACGATACTCAATAAAGTGGCATATGAGGTGTCAGTTTCAAAAATGGAAAAGGCTGATGAAGAAGCGATGCAGGAAAATGAGGGTCAAGAGTAGAAGTTATTCCGTGGATGCAAAGGATCCACGGAATTATTTTTTTATAAAGGAGGAATGTGTTGTGCTTAGTTTAGAACATTTTATTTTACCAATGATCGCTATTTTTTTTATCGTCTTGATTTCGATTCAGTACTCTATTAATAAGATCTTAATGGTATTAAAGGAGATTAAAGAAATTTTACATCGTTCGAATCGTGATTAACGGATAGGTGGGTCGATTATGAAAGTTAAAGGAGAGGTGAAACAATTAAAGGAAATGTTAACAACAAGAAAAAATTGAAATGTCAGTAGAAGAAGCCATGAAGCTAAAGCAAATAGGGGACGAGGACTCCATGGTGAAATATGGAAGAAATTCAAGTAATTAATGAGTACATCTACCATATTTATGGATTGACTCCTGAAGAAATTGAGCTAGTAGAGAGACATATGCAGTAGCTCCTATAAAAAGTATCATTAGACTTCTACTTATAAGTACCCTTAGAGTCTTTCTGCTAGTTTGGCACAAATGGATTCTAAGAGATGCTGATCTAAGCTATCAAAAGCAGAGGGTTCATGGCTGTCAATGTCAATCTCACCTAGCACGTCATCTCCCTTTAAAATAGGAACCACAATTTCAGAAGCTGTTTCAAAGCTACAGGCTAAGTAATTGGTTTCTTTGGTTACATCATCAACAATAAATGTTTCTTTTCTATCAGCAGCCTGCCCACAGATACCTTGACCGATTTGAATATGTGTATGATCGGTATGGGCCCCTAGGTAGTGACCTAATACCAATTCTCCATTTTCGATCATATAAAATCCAGTCCAATTATAGTAAGGAATGTTATTGTCTAATAATTCTACAATTCCTTGATAAACATTGTCCAGCTGCTCTTCTTTTGAGATTAATGCAAATGCTTTTTTTTCTAGACGTAAAAAAAGTTCTTTTTTAGTTTGCTGATCCATTTCATATCGTCTCCTTGGTTTTATTATTTAGATATATTTTAACATAGTGAGATAAAACAGACAATCGATTAAATTGTTTGAAATTAAAGATAAATGACACAAAGATACAGGGTTTGACAAGGTCTGAAATATCAATTATTATATTAATAATACATTGATTGATAATGGAGGGATTTTAGTGGATATAGAAAAAAAAGTTTGGGAAGTACTGTGTTCTGAAGAAGACATTGAAAATAGGCTGAAAGAACTTGGTGAACAGCTTTCAATTGAATATAAAGGTAAAAAGCTTTATGTTATTTCGCTATTAAAAGGAAGTTTTGTTTTCACCGCAGACTTAGTGCGACAACTTACCATACCAGTCAAAATAAATTTTATGACAACATCAAGCTATGGACATGATGAGAAAAGCAGTGGGCATGTGAAGATTGTAACAGATGTACAAGAGGATTTAACTGGGTATGATGTTTTGGTTGCTGATGACATTACAGATTCAGGATTAACCATGAAGGAAGTCATGGATCACTTGAAATCTAAAAACCCATCAAGCGTCAAAAGTTGTGTATTATTGGATAAGCCAGATAGAAGAAAAGTGGATCTAGAGCCAGACTATGTTGGGTTTACCATTCCAGACAAGTTTGTTGTGGGTTATGGATTAAATTTTGGAGACTACTATCGAAATATACCCTATGTTTTTGTTGTAACAGATCAAGATCGTTAATAGTTGTCTCAGCCTTGGCTGAGGCAATTTTTATCTTCAGTGGAAAAAAGGACCCCCTTAAAATTAAGTCTTCTTCAATAAGGAGTCATTAATGGGTATATTAAAAGAGAAGCATGAAATGATAAATAAAAAGTAATAATGTGTCCGGAGGGATTATTTATGAAGTTAGAAAGTCAAATAGAGAACTTGCAAGTGGAATTGAATCATATACGAAGAGAATTGCATCGTATCCCAGAGTTAGCCTTTGAGGAAGTTGAAACTGCTCAATATATTATGAGGTATTTAGATGATTTAGGGATATTCTATGAAAAAGGTATTGCGGGGACAGGTGTTGTGGCCTATATCCCTGGTAGTCTAGGGAAAAAAACCTATTGTTTTCGTGCGGATATGGACGCATTAAGTGTGGTTGAGGAAAATGAAATCGATTTTAGATCTATGAGTGAAGGAAGGATGCATGCCTGCGGTCACGATGGACATATGACGATATTATTAGGGGTAGCAAAATATTTATCATTAAACAAAGAGAAGATAAAAGAGAATGTTCTTCTATTGTTTCAGCCTGCTGAAGAAGGACCTGGAGGCGCATTGCCTGTCATTGAATCAGGAATATTGGAAAAATATAATGTAGATGAAATTTATGGCTTGCATATTTTCCCTGGCATTGAAGAGGGGAAGATTGGTCTGAAATCTGGACCTATGATGTCTCAAACAGGGGAATTTGATGTGGCGGTCAAAGGGAGAAGTGGACATGGAGCCATGCCTCATACGGCTATAGATAGTGTGGTGATTGCCAGTGAAATGGTTCTAGCCATGCAATCTATTGTGAGTCGAACCATCAATCCAATTGACCCGGCTGTTGTGACCATGGGTAGAATAGAAGGTGGTGAACGAAGAAATATCATTGCAAAGGAGGTAACCCTAGAAGGAACAATTAGGGCCTTTAGTCAAGAAAACTATGATACGATTAAGGAAAGAATTCTTGAAATAAAGGAAGGGCTATCAAAGGCCCACAGATGTGAAATTGAAGTGATATTTCGAGACATGTATCCAGCGGTGTATAATGATGAAGCCTTAACTGAAGCCCTGATTTCAGCCCAAGAAAAAGGAACAGTTGAGTTGATTCCTCCCATCATGTTGGCTGAGGATTTTGCTTATTACCAAAGGGAGATCCCTGGGGTGTTCTTTTTCCTAGGAAGTGGAAATTTTGATAAAGGGTTCATCCATCCACTCCACCATGGGTGCTTTAATTTTGATGAACAAATTTTAGGTTACGGAGTACAATGCTTTGTGAATATACTAAAGCAACGAGGCGTAACTACGTAACTGAAAGGAGTGAAAAGGTTATGGACAATAAATTAAAAGTTTTAGATGCCAATATTTTGTATATAATTGGGGCCTTTCTTTTTATTACCTTAGGATCCTATTTTCAAGGAAGAAGTTTGCTTTCAGGGCTAATCATCACCCAATACATACTGATCCTCTTACCACCATTGATTTACTTAAAAGGAAAAGCGTTTTCCATTAAAAAAACCATGAGATTTAATCGGATTTCCTTTAAACACGGCATGCTGGTTACCCTGATTACGCTGTTAATGTATCCTACTGCCATTTTTGCAAATGCCTTAATGATGACATTAATGAGCTTCGTAGGGAACTTAAATATCCCAGCTTTGCCAACTGCAACTAGCGGGGGAGAATATATTGTGTTAATGGTGATTATTTCAGTATCTGCTGGGATTTGTGAAGAAGTGTTCTTTAGAGGATTTATTCTTTCTGGATATGAAAGGTTAGGCCAGCGTAAAGCCATTATTATTTCTGCTGTGTTGTTTGGGCTTTTTCATTTGAATCTATATAATTTAGCAGGACCCATTGTACTGGGATTAGTCTTTGGGTATTTAGTGATTTTGACGGATTCTATTTATGCGGGTATCATTGGACATACTGTAAACAATGGTTTTGCCGTGACGTTGGGATTTGCAATCAATAGGTTGATTGAGAGGACGCCAAATGTGGTAGATTCTGAACCAGAGATAATCTCTACTACCACAGCATTATTATTTAATGTGATGTTTTTTGGTATCATTGCCATTGCAACAGGTTATGTAGCTCTTCGATTGGTCCGGATTATCAAAAAAGATTTGAATCTTGGAAAAGAAGGAATATCAGAAACCCTGGTAGTACATAAGAAAGAAGGACTCATCAAAACTGAGGAATTAATGGTAGATGAACAATTGACTTTAAAGACAGAAGTGACAGAATGGTGGGAGTTTGCACCGCTAGCTTTATTTATTCCGCTCTTCCTGTTTGTGGCATTTCATCAGTTGAGGGAAATTATTTTATTGGGATAAACAAAATATCAACTTAACAATACTGTATAAAAGGATGATTGAATCATCCTTTTTATATTGAGAAGTCACACATCGTGTAGATGTATATTTTCAAATAAGCAATTAAAGTAGAGAAAGGTTGTGTTGTTTTGAAGCGATTGAGAAAGCGTTATTTTTTATATGTTATTTTTTCAGTAGCTTTTTTAACAAGCATATTTCATTTAGTAAAACCGCTGCCTGAAGATATCTCTTTTAATGGAGCATTCCACGCCGTCACCGACGTAGAATTTCTTAGTGACATAACCTATGTAATGGAAGATGGAAATGGAATACAAGAACAGGCGATTTTTAAACGAATACATGAATCAATTGATGCAGCAGAAGATTACATTGTCATAGATATGTTTTTATTTAATGATGATTATGATAGAGCGTATTCGTATCCAGAATTGAGCATGGAATTATCTAATGCTTTGGTTCAAAAAAGAAAAGAACAACCAGATGTGGAAATTGTTTTTATTACGGATAGGATTAATTCTGTATATGGTACTTATACGATTGAACAACTGGAAAAAATGAAAGCCCAAGGAATAGAAGTTATTGAAACTGATATGAGAAAACTCAGAGATTCTAATCCGTTATATTCTGGCTTTTGGCGTGCTTATATACAGTGGTTTGGTACGGATGGATTCGATTGGTTGCCCAATCCATTTGGAACGGAGTCACCTTCTGTAAATGTACGTTCTTATCTCGAACTTTTAAATTTCAAAGCGAATCACCGTAAAGTAGTCTTGACAGAAAAAGAAGCGATTATTAGTTCTGGAAACCCACACGATGCAAGTGCTTTTCACTCAAATATAGCGTTTGTATTAAAAGGGGATATTGTAGGTGATTTTTTGACTACTGAAAAAACAGTGGCTAGTATTTCAGGGAGTAACATTGAATTTGAATATATTGAAAGTGATATGAAGACAAATGCAGATATAAATGTAAAAGTAATAACTGAAGGACAAATTAAGAAGGAATTATTAGATTCTATTAATAGTACGGAAAATGGCGATGAAATTAGAATGGGTATGTTTTATCTATCGGATAGGGACATTGTTACTGCTCTTAAAAATGCTGCCAATAGTGGCGTTGACATCAAGCTTGTATTAGACCCGAATAAAGATGCCTTTGGTATGGAGAAAAGTGGAATTCCAAATAGGCAGGTGGCAAGTGAACTGACAAACAATAGTCCGGTTGAGGTACGTTGGTATGATACCCAAGGGGAACAATATCATTCAAAAATAACACTCATAAAAAAAGAGAAAGAATCTATCATTATTGGTGGTTCTGCCAATTTAACCAAGCGTAATATTGGTGATTTAAATTTAGAAACAAATGTAATGATCGTTGCAGATAATGATAAAGAAATTAGCAGCGAAGTTTATAATTATTTTGAAACAATATGGAATAACGTAGAGGGCGTATATACAACTGACTATGTTATCTATCAAGATGATTCTGTGATGAAAAAAGTATTGTACCGAATTCAAGAATGGACTGGATTATCTACATTTTAAACGAATGCTTTTATGCGAATATCAAGTAAAAGAACAGATGAAAAAAGGACTGAGGGGACAGTCCTTTTTCTTCTTCAATATATATTCATATATTAAAGGGGGAATGAGAAAATAGTATTGTTATTACAACAACAATTTACCACTCTTTTAGACATAAATCAACAAGTTACATCAATTGTTACGTTTATTTAAATAAGTTATTGAATTTGCTTAATGAAGTATAACATTTCTCTTCTTACTCAATAATAAGAAGAGGGAGGGGTGCTTATGTCAAAGGAATTAAGGGAGAAAGAATTTACTCCTGAGTTGATGATGAAGTATGAAATCGCAGAGGAACTAGGTCTGCTTGAAAAAGTTAAATCTTTTGGTTGGGGAGGATTAACCGCCAAGGAAACGGGACGAATCGGTGGCTTAATAACAGTAAGAAAAAAGAAAAATCAAAATAGAGATCAAAACAAGGGAGAATAGATGGATCCATCTATTCTTGTTTTTTTGGTTAAAATGAAGGATAATGAAAGAAATATATGATGAATAGGAGTTATTTTATGTCTGAACAGTATGGTGAATTTGCTTACCTGTATGACCGATTAATGGAGGATGTCAACTATCCCCAATGGATTGATTATATTGAAGAAATTTTTAAACGAGAGAACTTGACAGAAAAAGAAGTACTTGAGCTTGCCTGTGGAACAGGAAATATCACGATGCCCCTAGCTAAAAGGGGATATCGCATAACAGCATCAGATCTGTCTCAGGATATGTTAACTGTGGCACATGAAAAATCCTTGGAGAATCACGTTGATGTGGTGTTTGTGAATCAAAATATGGCGGAGATAGAATTTCATAGGCAGTTTCCATGTATACTGTGTTTATGTGATGGCATTAACTATGTCATTGAACCTGAAGATTTAATGGATACTTATCAGGGAATTTATGAGCATCTTCAAGAGGGTGGGCTTTTTATCTTCGACATTAGCTCGTATTATAAATTGAAGTATGTTCTAGGGGAGCATACCTTTGGCGAAAATTTAGATGACCTGGTGTATTTGTGGGAGAATTCATTTGATGAAGAAGATGAAATCATCGAGATGAATTTAACATTTTTCACCCAAGGGAAAGACAAGGGTCAATGCTATGAAAAATTTGAAGAAACACATTTTCAAAAGGCCTATCAGGCAACTCATCTTGTACAAATGTTAAAAGCTGTTGGATTTAGCCAAATTTCCACCCAAGAAGCATTTACATTTGAGTCGGTGAAGGAACAAACTGAAAGGATCTTTTTTATATGTAAAAAGTAAAATAAAATATTGGGTAAATATTGATACAATTTAGATGATTTTATTGTATAAAATAACCAAACAGGGAAACAATATAGTAAGATTACCATGTAGCCTATGGTTTATTAATAAGAAAATCTTGACAGTGTATTATGCCTATGATACACTTAAGGTGAATTTAGGTACATAGTATCTGAGTCAAATATTTGTTCTATAGGAGGAATTTTTTAATGGAAAAAGGTACAGTTAAATGGTTTAACTCTGAAAAAGGGTATGGATTTATCACAAGAGAAAACGGGGACGATGTATTCGTACATTTCTCAGCGATCACAATGGATGGGTTCAAAACTTTAGAAGAAGGTCAAGCAGTTCAATTTGAAATTATTCAAGGCGACAAAGGACCTCAAGCTACAAACGTAGAAAGAGCTTAGTTTTAAAACGAGCTTAATCTTAGGAAATCATCGATTCTGAATATAATCCATTTGGATAGAAATAATATATGTAGTTTAGAACGATTGAGCCGAAGGAAGCAAGTTGGGAAACCAACTTGTTTCTTTTTTGATTGTTTACAAATGAAAAGTAAAAAATTTGTTATAATAGAGTAATAGGTGGACAAGTATTGATTTTGTGAGATTGAATCATAGAAAGTACGAAGTGGAAATCACAAATGTATTTTATGTGAGTGATAGATACGCCATGGTATGTAAAGGAGAGGAGCAAAAAAATGAGCAGTAGAATCATTAGAGCCACTGCAGCAAACAGTAGTATTAGAGCCTTTGTGGCCAACACAACAAACTTAGTTGAGAAAGCAAGAGGATTTCATCAGACAAGCCCTGTTGCCAGCGCAGCCCTTGGACGAACATTGACAGCCACTTCAATGATGGG
This sequence comes from Alkaliphilus metalliredigens QYMF, assembly GCF_000016985.1. NCBI lineage: Bacteria > Bacillati > Bacillota > Clostridia > Peptostreptococcales > Natronincolaceae > Alkaliphilus > Alkaliphilus metalliredigens. The sequence continues at coordinate 1,714,489 of NC_009633.1, forward strand.
AGTCATGTTGAAGGGAGAAAAACAAAAAATTACAACAAAAATTAATGGCGGTGGGCCATTGGGCGTTATTTTAGTTGTTGGAGATTCTGAGGGAAATGTAAAGGGGTATGTGGGGAATCCACAGGTTGAAAGCACAAATATTCGTCCGGGAAAACTGGATGTAGGCGCAGCTGTAGGGAGTGATGGTGAGATTACCGTTATCAAGGACCTGGGAATGAAAAAACCTTATGTTGGCACAGCGCCACTGGTGTCAGGAGAAATCGGAGAGGATTTTGCTACCTATTTTTTAAATTCAGAGCAACAACCATCAGCTGTATCATTAGGTGTATTGATAGATATAGATTATCGTATCAAAGCTTCGGGAGGCTTTATCATACAAGTATTACCTAATGTACAAGAAGCGGTGTTGGCAAAGCTGGAGTCTCGTATTGGTCAACTGGAATCGATTACAGTAATGATGGAGCAGGGAATGAATGAAGTGGATATTTTAAATCATGTATTAGAGGGAATGGATCCTAAAATTGTTGAAACATATGAAGTGGATTTTGAATGTGATTGTAATGTAGCGAGATTCGAAAAAGGCTTGATTAGTATTGGAAGACAAGAGATTAGGGAAATGATTGAGGAAGACGAAAATACAGAATTGGTTTGTCATTTCTGTAATAAAAAATATCATTTTAATAAAGAACAACTACAGGGACTCTTAGATGAAATGTAAGGATAGAAACTAAAAAAGTTAACGATGGCAGGAGAGTCATCATACTGAAATGACTTGACAAAAGTGATAAAAGTAGGTATAATCAAACTTGTGATTGTTGTGGGCACATAGCTCAGCTGGGAGAGCACCTGCCTTACAAGCAGGGGGTCACAGGTTCGAGCCCTGTTGCGCCCACCAGCCCAGATAGCTCAGTCGGTAGAGCAGGGGACTGAAAATCCCCGTGTCGGTGGTTCGATTCCGCCTCTGGGCACCATTTACATTAAAACATTAAGGCGGCATAGCCAAGTGGTAAGGCAGAGGTCTGCAAAACCTCTATTCCCCAGTTCAAATCTGGGTGCCGCCTCCATTAATTAATTAGCTGAGAATAACATATGAGCTACAATCCAGATGAATCTAATAGATTCATCTTTTTTAATTGCCAAAACATATCTATTAGACGTAGATTGGATCTAATTGAGAAAATTTTTTTAGGGTATATAATGAATAGCAATAGAGAATTGGGTTTATTTCAATTTAATGCTACTGGGCTCATAGAATATGATTATAGATAAAACATATACTACTAGTACAGCAGAAAGGAGTGATATCTATATGAATTTGCTGGCAATTTCAATGAGAGGAAGCGTCGAAAAATTACAATCAAACCTGTCGAAGCAAATTGAATCCTTCAAGGGAGAAGGAATTTTAATTAATGAAAAAGTGACCGAAGAAGGTCATCACCATATAATCCAATACAATGTTAATATTCAGAGCATTAAAAACTATCCGATTAGTGATTTTATTAATATATTTAAATATTGCACAGCTAACGCAATCAGCGAGTATATTTTAGGTTATGAAGAACCGCGGTTTATTGGTCGAATTATCTCTGAAGATTATGCTTACTTTGAAATCAAAGAGAAGCTAGAGCTACAGAAAAAAGCCTTTGACTTACTAGATGATGAAAGTAATACCTTATTATTATCAGAAGGTGAGTTTCGTAATCGGAAAACATTTATCTTGGAAAAAATTGTAGATTACTTTAATAACAATACGCAAATTGACTTAATGGGTTTTGTCACATTCAGATTGAAGGATTACTTGATGGAGCTAAATGAAGTGGTTGAAAGAGCTGCTGAAGACTTATTGGTTAATAAAGAATATAGTGAATTTATTAAGCTCTTGAAATATTTTGTAGATATTCAGGAGCCTAAGGTGGATTTAGTCCATGTGGTGCTGAATCGAGAAAATAGCTATGAGTTATATGATAAAAATAATAATGTGATTGAAAATGAATACTTAAAGGATGTGGCCACAGAAATTAAGGATCGAAACATTAATTATGAGGATATTCTCATTAGTTCATTGATCACAATTGCCCCAAGTGAAATTTTCATCCATCAGGTGTCCAATACAAAAAATCATGAGATGATTAAAACCATAGGTGGGATATTTATTGACAAGGTGAAAACGTGTGAGGGATGTGAGTGGTGCACCTTAAAGCTAGAGGTGAAAAAGGAATAAAAATTCGTCTTACGCTATCGCGACGACTCATGGCGCACTTAAATTTAAAACGAGCGTTGTTTTAAATTTCAAGTGCTTAAGAATTCGTCTGATGCTGTCGCATCGACTCATAGCGCACTTAAATTTAAAACGGGCGTTATTTTAAATTTCAAGTGCTTAAAAAACAAAGCCCTGGATTGAAAATCCAGGCTTTTATAGTATCGGGGACTATTCTATGTCGATCTTAGAAAGCAAATGATAGGAATACTGGAAAACTGGTGTTTTGACAAAAACAGTGATATAATTTTCAAAGATGTCTAACAAGCAACAAAAGATGAGGTGGAGAAATGGTTTTTTTGACTTTGGCTATTTTAGCTGGTATAGGAGCACTGATTGGATGGGTAACAAATCTATTGGCCGTTAAACTCTTATTTAGACCCTTCGAACCTGTGAGGATTCCTATCATTAATGTCAGTATTCAAGGGCTGATTCCTAAACGGAGGAGTGAAATTGCCAGAAGTATAGGAAAAACCGTCGAAGAGGAACTTTTATCAGTTGATGAAATACTCTATCGATTGATGGAAACCCAAGATAAAAAAGAGATATTACAGATATTGAAGATAAAAATACAGGCAATTGTGGAGGAACGACTTCCTTCCCTAATTCCTTCTGCTTTTAGAGGTATGATTGGGAAATATATCGAAGATGTAATTGAGCGAGAAGGGGAAACGATGTTAGCGGAAGTGATGGCAAGTGTGGTAAAAAAGGCAACGGAAAACATTAATATTGGTCAAATGGTTGAAGAAAAGGTGAATGACTTTGAATTAGAAGGACTAGAATCTATGGTATTAACCATTGCACAAAAAGAATTAAAACATATTGAGATATTAGGTGGCGTACTGGGATTTATGATTGGCTTATTTCAAGGAATAATTATTTTATTATTGTAAAAAATAATGTAGAATTACTTGACAAAAGAATGCAAAATCAATATAATTATGTAAATATACAATTTCATACAATGAAATTATATTGAGGCTTTTTGTAGAGGCTCATTGAATTTTAAAAACATAATAACTGATTTAAACGAAAAGGCGTTGAAGAGGAAAAGTAAGTTAAACCCAGTATTTAGAGAGGGCATGCCGTGGCTGAAAGCATATCCATATATGGATAACTGAAAACTACCTTGGAGCTGTTTCTTAGTAACCTTAGGTGAAAGGAAAAACGGTGACTCGTTATCGTCATTTGAGATGGATTACATATCAAATTAGGTGGAACCGCGGGAACTCAACCTCTCGTCCTATATACTTTTATAGGATGATGGGTTTTTTTTGTATCAATTTTTAAGGATGAATGTTGTCGATACTGAATATATGAAGGAGGAAAAAATATGGAAATGGTAAAAGTTGCATTAAAAGATGGTTCGGTACGAGAAGTAGAAAAAGGGACAAGTATTTTAGATGTTGCAAAGGAAATTAGCCAGGGATTAGCTAGAGTTGCAATAGGAGCAGAGCTGGATGGGAAAAAAATTGACTTATTCGCCCCAATAGAGGGGGATTGTCAGCTGAGTATCCTTAGATTTGAAGATGAAGGTGGAGAAGAGTTTTTAAGACACACCAGTGCCCATCTTCTTGCTCAAGCAGTATTGAGACTTTTCCCAAATACAAAATTAGCAATTGGTCCAGCCATTGATAATGGATTTTATTATGATTTTGATACAGAGCATAGATTTATACCAGAGGACTTAGAGAAAATCGAAGCAGAAATGCAAAAAATTGTTAAAGAAGATTTACATGTAGAGCGCTTTGAATTATCAAGAGATAAGGCAATCGAGCTTGTAAAGGAGCAAGGAGAAGACTACAAGTTAGAATTAATCCAAGATTTGCCTGAAGATGCGGTGATTTCATTTTACAAGCAAGGGGAATTTACAGACCTTTGTGCTGGACCCCATGTCTTGTCCACAGGTAAAATCAAAGCATTTAAACTACTCTCCATTGCTGGAGCCTATTGGCGTGGAGATGAAAAAAACAAAATGCTCCAAAGAATCTACGGGACATCCTTTACGAAGAAGGCGGATCTAGAGGCGCATTTAGAAAGATTAGAAGAAGCTAAAAAACGTGACCATCGAAAAATCGGTAAAGAATTAGACCTATTTAGTTTAAATGAAGAAGGACCTGGATTCCCATTTTTCCATCCAAATGGAATGATCGTCCGAAATGAGTTGGAAAACTTCTGGAGAAGAGAGCATACCAAGCGTGGGTATGAAGAAATCAAAACACCGATTATTTTGAATGAGCAGCTCTGGAAACAATCTGGACATTGGGATCATTATCAAGAAAACATGTATTTTACAAATATTGATGATGCAAATTATGCAGTGAAGCCCATGAATTGCCCAGGATCAATTTTAATGTATAAACGAAAAATGCATAGTTATCGAGATCTACCAATTAGAATGGGAGAGCTTGGTCTAGTCCATCGACATGAGCTATCTGGTGCATTGCACGGATTAATGCGTGTGAGATGCTTTACCCAAGACGATGCCCATATCTTTATGCTACCTGAGCAGATCAAAGATGAAATCCTTGGCGTTATGAATTTCGTAGATTATTTCTATAAGGTCTTCGGGTTTAAGTACCATATTGAATTATCAACAAGACCAAAGGACTCAATGGGAACCGACGAAGAGTGGGATTTAGCAATTAATTCTCTAAGAGAAGCGCTAGAGGAGAATAATGTAAAGTATAAACTCAATGAAGGAGACGGCGCCTTCTATGGTCCCAAAATTGACTTTCATTTAGAGGATGCCATTGGACGAACATGGCAGTGTGGAACAATACAATTGGACTTCCAGATGCCTCAGCGTTTTGACATCAATTATGTGGGAGCAGATGGAGAGAAACATAGACCGATTATGATTCACCGTGTTATTTTCGGAAGTATCGAAAGATTTATTGGTATTTTAATTGAGCATTATGCAGGTAAATTCCCCGCATGGCTGGCCCCGGTTCAAGCAAAGATTTTACCGATTACAGATAATCATTTAGAATATGCCAGAAAACTACAGCAGCAAATGCTTGAAAAGGATATTCGTGTAGTGATAGATGAGCGCAGTGAAAAAATTGGTTTCAAAATTAGAGAAGCCCGTTTGGAAAGAGTACCTTATATGCTTGTTATTGGAGATAAAGAAGTAGAATCAGAAACAGTCGCTGTCAGGGCAAGAGAAGAGGGCGAATTAGGTGCCGTTGATGCTTCAAAATTTATTGGAGATCTTGTAAAAGAAATTGCTGATAAGGCGTAAATAAAATAAAGTTGTTGCAAAAAAATAAAAAGCACTGGCAGTAGCCAGTGCTTTTTATTATACTGCTTCTAATTCTTCCTTGGTTTTAACTGGGGCTTGCTTGAAGTCTCCTAAGAGTTCCTCCAGCTCATCGCCATTTAATGTTTCTCGATCTAGCAATGCTTTGGCGATGTCATTTAATTGTTTTTCATAGGTTTTCAGTTGATGAATGGTTTTCTCAAAGCAACCTTTAACAATATGGTTCATCTCTTTATTTAAGTCATTACTCATGGCATGAATCATATTGGCTTCATTATAAACATAGCCTAAATCACTCATACCATAGTCACATACCATTTGCATCCCTAACTCAGTGGCTTTTTTTAAGTCATCCTTAGCACCTGTAGACAAATGATTGAAAATCAATTGTTCTGCAGCCCTGCCACCAAGCATCACCATGATTTTATGATAAAGCTCTTGCTGTGTATAGATATAGCGATCATCTTCAGGCATTTGGAGTACATAGCCCAGGGCCTGTCCCCGTGGAATAATAGATACTTTTTGTACCATGTCTGTTCCTAAAATTTTACCCACTAAGGCGTGTCCAGCCTCATGGAAGGCAACGATTTCCTTTTCTTTTTGAAGCACGGTGGGATTTCTGACTTGAAGTCCTGCGATCACTCGCTCGATGGCTTGATCAAAATGGTCTAAACTGATGACTTCAGCATCTTCCCGAACGGCGATAATGGCAGCTTCGTTAGAGATATTTGCTAAGTGGGCACCACTCATGCCATGGGTTTTTCGAGCTAAATTTTTGATTTCAATTTTGGGACAGAGGGGCTTGTTTTTCGTATGAACCTTTAGGATTTCTTCTCTGGCCCGTACATTTGGATTGCTAATATACATGTGACGGTCAAAGCGACCGGGACGTAGAAGCGCTTCATCTAATAGATCCATTCGGTTGGTGGCTGCGATGACCACCACTGTTTGGTCGGTATTGAAGCCATCTAACTCTACAAGAAGTTGATTGAGGGTTTGGTCCTTTTCATTATTACTATCTAAATGTCTTTTGGCACCAATGGCATCAACCTCATCAATGAAAATCACGCTAGGCGCTTCTTTTTTCGCCTTTTCAAATAGTGTACGGATACGTTTAGCGCCTACACCTACATACTTTTCCACAAACTCTGAACCACTTGCTGAAAAAAAGGTTGATTTTGTTTCCCCAGCCACTGCAGAAGCAAGTAATGTCTTGCCGGTTCCAGGGGGGCCATGGAAAAGAATTCCCTTGGGTATCTTGGCTCCCATTTTCTTATATTTTTCTGATTGATTAATGAAGTCAATGACCTCTGCTAGTTCTTCCTTTACCTCGTCTAATCCTGCTACATCCTCGAATGTTGTTTTAGGTTTTGTAAAGGTTTCTTTAGTGTTTGTATCTTTTTCCTTTTTCTCGGTTTTAATGGTTGCATGAGCTAACTGTGCGGGTCTATCTAATTTCATATAATATATAAAGAGAATAGAAGTGATCCCGATAATTAATAAGCGATCGCCTCCTGTAAACTGGGGACCTACACTATTATTACTCCATACAGTATAACTTGAAATGACTGTAAGGATAATAAATATAAAAAGCAGAATAATAATAATCCTTTTTTTCACCTAATCACCACCTTTGATTTCTTTTGCCTTTAGCATACCCAAAAGAGAACGCAAACATAAGATGTCATTGCAAATTAAAAAGAGGAAAAAATTTGAAGAAGAATCAAAAGAGTAAAGAAAGAATCAAAAAAGTAAAGAAAAAAACTTGACAAATAATGAACTACTTGATACTATGTATAGGTAAAAGAAAGCAGAAGACTTCCGCTTCTCACCTTACAACAACGTTCGTAGGGTTAATAGATCAATGAGTTACTATAGGTTTATTTTATATAGTGATAGAATTGAAGCGGATAGTTTAGGCTATACGCTTTTTTTAGTGTAAAAAATTACAGGAGGTGTCATGTTATTAGAGATAACCAAGAAGCCCAAATTAATGAAGAAATTAGGGACAAGGAAGTAAGACTGATTGATGCTAACGGCGATCAACTAGGTGTTGTGCCTGGTAGAGAAGCACTACAGATCGCAAGTGAAAAAAATCTAGATCTAGTGAAAATTTCACCTCAGGCTAAACCACCGGTATGTAAAATCATGGATTATGGTAAGTTCAAGTATGAATTAGCCAAGAAAGACAAAGAAGCCAAGAAGAAGCAAAAAGTGGTGACAGTTAAAGAGGTTCGATTAAGTCCAAATATTGAAGCACATGATGTTGAGGTAAAATGTAAGCGAGCTCTGAAATTTCTAGAAAGCGGAGATAAAGTCAAAGTGACTCTACGATTCAGAGGTAGAGAACTAGGTAATATCGAAGCGGGAAGAAAAGTGATTAACCAATTTAAAGATATGCTCACTGAGGTTAGTACAGTTGAGAAGTATCCAAAAATGGAAGGTCGACAAATGATAATGGTTTTAGCTCCAAAAAACGCGTAGCTTGAAGGGAGGAAATTAACATGCCAAAAATGAAAACACATAGAGGCGCAGCAAAAAGATTTAAGAAGACAAAAACAGGTCTGTTAAAGAGAATGAAAGCCTATAAGAGTCATATCTTAACTAAAAAGTCTTCAAAGAGAAAGAGAAACCTTAGAAAAGCAACAGTAGTTTCTAAAGGAGATTTCAAGAGAATTAAACAATTATTACCATAGATCGATAAACGATAGAAACGGAGGTTGTCATAATGGCTAGAGTTAAAAAGGGTGTTACAGCCCGTAAAAGACATAAAAAAGTATTAAAATTGGCTAAAGGATTTAGAGGAGCAAGAAGTAAACTCTTTAGACCAGCAAACCAATTCGTTATGAAAGCATTAAGACATGCTTATGTAGGACGAAAGTTAAGAAAAAGAGATTTTAGAAGGTTATGGATTACAAGAATTAATGCAGCAACTAGAATAAATGGATTATCTTATTCTAAATTCATTAGTGGATTAAAATTATCTGGTATCGAAATGAACAGAAAAGTGTTATCAGAAATGGCAATTCATGATAAAGAAGGCTTTGCTCAATTAGTTGAGACTGCTAAACAAAAACTAAACGCATAATCCAGGGTCCTTATTTATAAGGACTTTTTTCATATCATAGGAAAGTACTACTTTCCTATGATATGAAAAAAGGGGTTGAAAGGGGAAGTTAAATTCTCAAGGTATACAAAAGAAGTCGCCTGGTCAATAATCTCTAAATAGGTTGGACCATAGACCTTGAGTCTGCATAAAATGGGTGAAAATCAACATACATAGAATTATTATCATGATATCAGGAACATACAATAAGTGGATGTTAATGAAAGATAACCAGTAGGTGGTGTAAAAATGAAAGACAAGATTGGGCACCCAAAGATAGATCCTACCCAAGTGTTGGTAATGGGATTTGCCTCTGTTATAATGATTGGTGCATTGCTTTTAAACCTACCCATTGCAGCGCAGGATGGTCGAAGCATAGGTTTTTTAAATGCCCTATTCACTTCCACATCAGCGGTCTGTGTAACTGGATTGGTTGTTGTGGATACGGGAACATACTGGACTATTTTTGGTAAAACAATTATTTTAATACTGATTCAGATTGGTGGACTTGGGTTTATGACCATGGCAACAATGTTTGCCATACTTTTAGGAAAGAAAATTTCCCTTAAGGAAAGACTCATTATACAAGAGTCTCTTAATCAAAATACATTAACGGGGCTAGTGCGCTTTACAAAATACATTATACTGGGTACATTCGCCATTGAAGCGATTGGTGCATTTTTCTTGGCCTTTCGGTTTGTACCAGAACTAGGCTGGGCTAAGGGGATTGCTTATTCCATATTTCACTCAATATCTGCCTTTTGCAATGCTGGATTTGATATTATTGGTAACGGTGTGGGGTTAACACCCTATGTCAATGACCCCATTGTCAATGTCACCCTATGGGCCATGGTTATTTTGGGTGGTATTGGATTTTCAGTCATGGTAGATGTTGTGAATCAACGAAAATTCAAGAAATTTACACTACATACAAAAATGGTATTAATAATTACGGGAGCCTTATTAGGACTTGGATTTGTTGGATTTCTAATTTTAGAGTGGAATAACCCTGAAACACTGGGAAGTCTCAATTTTGGTGGGAAATTGATGGCGGCCTTCTTCCAATCAATGACCACAAGAACGGCGGGCTTTAATACCATTGCCTCGGACCAAATGACAAATGCATCTAAGTTTTTATCCATCCTATGGATGTATATTGGAGGCTCACCTGCATCTACAGCAGGGGGGATTAAAACGGCTACATTGGGAGTCCTTGTGTTTACTGTGATTTCAGTTGTTAAAGGTCGAGAAGAGACAGAGCTCTATGGGAGAAGAATCCCTAGGACCATTGTCAACAGAGCCTTGACCGTGGCAAGTATTGGACTGGTTCTAATTGTGTTTGTGACAATGATCCTATCCATTACAGAAACAGGATTCTCCTTTATGGACATTTTATTTGAAACGACTTCAGCCTTTGGAACAGTCGGTCTTTCTCTAGGAGTGACACCAGAATTAAGTGTAATTGGTAGAATTGTGATTATTTTTATGATGTTTGCAGGACGTGTAGGACCATTAACAATTGCCTATGCATTGGCAACACAACAGCGCAAGAACAAAGGTATGATCAGATATCCTGAGGAAAAAATAATAGTGGGCTAGAAGGGGTGAAGAAATGAAACAATATATTGTAATTGGATGTGGACGGTTTGGTAGTAGCGTTGCTAAGACCCTGTATAAAATGGGACATGATGTACTTGCCATAGATGGAAATGAAGAAATCGTACAACATATTTCAGATGAGGTTACCCATGCTGTTCAGGCAGATGCCACAGATGAACATGCTTTACGTACTTTGGGAATTAGAAACTTTGATGTGGCTGTCATCACCATCGGCTCTAACATACAAGCCTCCATCATGGCGACATTAATTGTCAAAGACCTAGGGGTCAAATATGTTGTAGCTAAGGCACAAAACGACATGCATGCCAAGGTATTGTACAAAATAGGAGCTGACCGTGTTGTGTTCCCTGAACGTGATATGGGAACTCGTGTAGCCCACAATCTTGTTTCTACTAATATACTGGATTATATTGAATTGGCGCCGGACTATAGTATTATGGAGATTAGCGCACTGGAAGCTTGGAGTGGTAAAACACTTTTAGAGATTAATGTGAGAGCAAAATATGGAGTCAACATCATGGCCATTAAACAAGGAGATCTTATCAATGTGTCGCCTAATGCAAAGGATCGCATTAGCCGAGGAGATGTACTTGTGGTAATCGGTCATAATAATGATCTAAAGAAGATTCAAGAGTAAGGTAGGTGAATATTATGATGGAGCAGCAAATCATTACCAGTGATAAAAATGCAGTGTTGAAGCATATAAAAGGACTCAGTCTCAGGAAGAATCGAATAAAACATCAACAGTTCACCATTGAAGGATTACGAATTGTTGAAGAATGTTTTTTGCATGGGGGACCCATTGACCATATTCTATATTGTGACCATATTCATCAGGTTCAAGGAGGTCCACATCTACTAGAAAAACTTAAAGAAAAATATCCATGCCATCAAACAATGGACTCACTTTTTTTAAAAATAGCAGATACAGAAACCCCTCAAGGAATCATTGCAGTGGTTGAAATGAAAAACCATCAATTAGAGAGCTTAGATCTAGAGAAAAAAGAGAATCCATTTATTGTGGTTTTAGATGAGATTCAAGATCCAGGTAACCTAGGAACAATCATTCGAACAGCAGAAGGCGCAAAAACAGATGCTATTATCCTAACTAAGGGATGTGTGGATCCATATAATAGTAAGAGTATTCGAGCTACCATGGGAGCCATATTTCATTTGCCTATTATACAAAGTAATAATAATGAAGAGTGGATTTATTATTTGAAAGCAAATGCTGTGAAGCTTGTTGCCAGTACATTAGAAACAGATAAGAATCATTTTCAGCTGGATTATAATAATCCAATTGCGATGATTATTGGTAATGAGGCGAGAGGCATTCACCCAGATATTCTTGCCCAAGTAGATGAACGGGTAAAGATACCTATATTAGGAAAAATCGAGTCATTAAATGCCTCGGTAGCAGCTGGAATACTGATATACCAAGGAATACAGGGAAGATTTCTAAAAGATTAGAATTTTTAAAAAATTTAATAACTCCTTCAGAAATCCCATTGTTTTACAAGAAAACCTATGCTATAATAGGGCTATAATGGGTTAAAGAAAGGAGTGTGGTCCCATGAAGACCGCAGAACTTTTTTGGAAAATTTTCGAAATGACGGGCTCGGTGACGGCCTATCTGATGTATAAAGAGTTAGTGATGAATTAGATGAAAAAGCGAAGAAAGAGAAAAGTATGCTATAGACTGTTTTAAAGAGAGCAAGTGCCTAAGGCTGAGAGTACTTGTAGATAAGTGTAGCAGAAGTTCCCTCTGGAGCTGTAGGCTGAAAAAAAGCAGTAAGTCTTACCGAGTGGGCTCGTTAGCGCCTTTAAGTGATAGGCTTACTTTAGGTGCCTATTATGAGGGTGGTACCGCGGAGCAAGCCTTCGTCCCTTTTGGGATGAGGGTTTTTTTGTATTTTTAAGCACTTGAAATTTTCAACAAAGAGGAGTTGAAAATTGAGTGCGCCATGAGTCGATGCGATAGCATCAGACGAATTTTAAGCACTTGAAATTTCAGTTATCTACTTAATTTGACGAGAGGAGTTTAGACATGGAAGCAAAACTAAAGCAATTAGAAGAAAAGGCAAAACAAGATATCCAAGCATCAACATCTACAGATTCTCTAGAAAAAGTAAGGGTAAAATACTTAGGTAAAAAAGGAGAACTGACAGAGGTTTTAAGAGGAATGGGTAGCTTGAGCAAAGAGGAACGTCCTTTAGTTGGGAAGATTGCCAATCTTGTTAGAGAGCAGATTGAAGAAGCACTAGAGCTGGCAAAGGGAGCCGTAAAAGATAAAGAATTAGAGTCTAAGCTAAAAATGGAATCTTTAGATGTCACCATGCCAGGAAAAACAAGAGAAATTGGAAAAAGACATCCATTGATCCAGGCTATGGATGAACTGAAGAGCATTTTCATTGGTATGGGATTTAAAGTAGCTGAGGGACCGGAAGTGGAAACGGTACATTATAACTTTGATGCCCTAAATGCAGCACCAAATCATCCATCAAGGGATATGAGTGATACATTCTACATTAATGACCATATAATTTTAAGAACACAGACTTCTCCTGTTCAAGTTAGAACCATGGAACTGCAGAAGCCACCCATTCGAATCATTTCTCCAGGTCGGTGCTTTCGAAATGATACACCTGATGCAACCCATACACCGATGTTTCATCAGTTAGAGGGATTAGTAGTAGACAAAGGAATTACATTAGGAGACCTAAAGGGAACCCTAGAAGTCTTTATCAAACAGTTTTTTGGAAACGATACGAAAGTGAAGTTTAGACCACATCATTTCCCATTCACAGAGCCTAGCGCCGAAGTTGATGTGACATGCTTCAAATGTGCTGGTCATGGATGTAGCATGTGTAAAGGCGAGGGGTGGATCGAATTATTAGGTGCAGGAATGGTCCATCCAAATGTATTAAGAAATTGTGGGATTGATCCAGAGATATACAGTGGATTTGCCTTTGGAATGGGAATTGATCGATTGACGATGGCAAAATATGAAATTGATGATATTCGTCTATTATTTGAGAATGATATGCGTTTTATCAATCAATTTTAATCAGATGTCAGGAGGGTATAAAAATGAATGTTTCAATTAATTGGCTAAAAGAGTATGTGAAAATAGATGAATCAATTAAAGTCTTTGCTGATCAAATGACGATGTCAGGATCAAAGGTAGAGATGGTGGAAGAGGTTGCAAAGGATATGAAGGGGATTGTTGTGGGACATATTGAAAAGATCCTACCCCATCCAAATGCCGACAAACTTGTGATTGTAAAGGTCAATATTGGAGACGAAATGCTGCAAATTGTCACAGGTGCCACCAATATTAACGAAGGAGACTATGTTCCTGTGGCCGTGCATGGAGCCCAGTTGGCAGGAGATCTGAAGATTAAAAAAGGAAAGCTTCGTGGAGAGGTTTCCGAGGGGATGCTATGTTCTCTTGATGAGCTTGGCTTTGGGAAGTCTGTTATCCCTGAAGAGGTGAAGGACGGCATTTGGATTTTAGACCAGGCCTATCCACTAGGATCAGATGCATTGGAAGTACTAAGCTTAACAGATCAGGTTGCAGAATTTGAAATCACTTCCAATCGTCCAGACTGCTTGAGCATGATGGGAATGGCAAGGGAAGCCGCTGCCACATTTAGAAAAGAATTAAACTATCCAAATATCAACTTGACAGAAACAAAAGAAAAAAGCGGGGATTATGTTCAAGTGAAGATTGAAAATAACGAAAAATGTCCACGATATTTGGCAAGGGTGATCAAAAATGTTAAGATAGGGCCTTCACCAATTTGGTTACAATTAAAGTTAATGAAGTCTGGGGTCAGACCCATTAATAATATTGTGGATGTCACCAATTATGTGATGCTTGAATATGGGCAACCACTACATGCATTTGACATAGATGCCGTAGCTGGAGATGAAATCATCATTCGAAATGCCACTTCAGGGGAGGAAATGAAAACATTAGACGGTGTTCAAAGAAAACTAAATGAATCCATGCTGATGATCACTGATAAAGAAAAGCTCTTAGCCATTGCCGGTGTCATGGGTGGAGAAGAATCAGAGATCACCCCTAAAACCACAACGGTATTACTGGAGTCTGCAAATTTCGAGGCCGATGGGATCCGAAAGACTTCTAAGACTTTAGGATTAAGAACTGAAGCATCCTCTAAATATGAAAAAGGACTGGATCCTAATCTAGTTCAAATAGCAGCAGAGCGGGCTTGTCAATTGATTGCAGAGCTTGGTGCAGGAGAAATATTAATGGGTGCTGTAGATGTTTATATCACGCCCAAGGGCAACCGTCAGCTGAATGTTTCCGTAGAGAAAATTAATGGACTATTAGGAACCCAGGTGAGCCCTGAAGAGATGATAGCGCTATTAAAGCCTTTGGAAATAAAGGCTGAAAATATGAATGGACGTCTTGAATTGACAATTCCAACATTTAGAGATGATTTAGTTGAAGAGGCAGACATCGCTGAAGAAATCGCTCGAATGTATGGATATGATAAAATTATATCTACCATGGCAAAGGGAAACATTGTGGCTGGGGGCAAAACCAATGGACAAAAAATTGAGGATTTTACAAAAGACATATTAAATGCCATGGGCTTTAATGAGATTCTGACTTTCTCATTTGTGAGTCCAAAGAGTGTGGATAAAATCGAACTCAGGGAAGATAGTCTTAAGCGACGTTTTGTGAAACTGCTCAATCCATTAGGAGATGAAACCAGTGTCATGAGAACCACATTGCTTCCCAACATGTTAGAGGTCTTATCTAGAAATATCAATCGTAATGTAAAGTTTGTCCGGGCCTTTGAAATGGGGAACATCTTTTTACCAAAGGATGAAGCCTTAGAAATCTTGCCTTCGGAGATACCTAACTTAGTGATGGGGATGTATGGAGAAGAAGACTTCTTTACTTTAAAGGGAGCCATTGAAGCATTACTTGAGCAACTTGGTATAGAGGACATTCAAGTAGAAGTGGAAAATTATCATCCAACCTTCCACCCAGGAAGATGTGCCAGCATCCTAGTGGGTCAGCATACAATTGGTACCTTCGGTGAGATTCATCCTAAGGTATTAGAAAACTATGACATAGATGAACGATGCTATTGTGCAGAGATAGACTTTAGCGTGCTATTAGAATTAAGTCGTATGGAACGTTTATATGAGCCATTACCGAAATATCCTGCCATTACCAGGGATTTTGCTGTGGTGCTTAAAAATGACATCACAGTGAAACAAATAGAGGGTATTATTAAAGATAATGGTGGCAATATTCTAGAAAGCTTTACGTTATTTGATATTTATCAAGGAAGTCAAATTCCCGAAGGACATAAAAGTGTTGCCTATTCCATTACCTACCGAGATAAAGAACGGACCTTGACCGATGATGATGTGAATATCCTACACGATCAAATCCTAACCCAGATCCGTGAAAAACTAGAAGGAATCTTAAGAGACTAAAAAATATCCATTTATACACATATTTAAAAAAGAAGGAAAATTACTTTTTATACAGAACTATATAGTAGTAAGCGGAATACGCCATTTAAAGGGGCTGATTATATTTATGGAAAAAAAGAATAAGGTAGTTGTTAAGATAAAGGGACAGGAATATCCAATTCTTGGAGAAGAGCCAAAGGAATACCTATTGCGGGTGGGTAATTTTGTAGACGAGAGAATGGAAGAAATTGCAAAGGCTAACTCAAAGTTAAGTACTTCTATGGCTGCTGTCCTAACATCCATTAATATTGCAGATCAGTTCTTAAAGCTCAAGATGGAAGTGGATACGGTAGAAAAAGAATATGTAGGTCCATTAAAGGATTTAGACAATATAAAAGGTCAACTGACATCAGCGCTAGAGCAAGTAGAGGAGCGCAAAGCCTACTGCAATGTATTAGAAGAAAAAGTAGACTCCTTGACCCAAAGTCATAAATCATATGATGAAGAGAATAAATCTATGAAAGAAAAACTCACCCAAAAAGAGACGGATTTGGCTAAAACCCAGGAGATTATCAATGGTCTCCAAAATAAATTATTTGAAAACCAGATTAAATTGGTACAAGCCCGCAAAGAGTTGGATGAAGTGATCCAAAAAGGTGACTACCAAAAAACAAAAGATAACAAGAGGGAAAGCTGAATATTAAATCAGCAAACATGTACCTTTGAAAATATCATAAGTAAGAAAAGAAGAGTAGTGATATAATAATATGACTACTCTTTCTATTGAGTAAAATCATTAAATTTTGATTAGGAGTTGTTGAGAAGTGAGAAGAGAAATTGAACTACTGGCTCCGGCAGGTAGTTTTGAAGCATTACGAGCAGCAGTTCAAAATGGCGCCAATGCCATCTATTTAGGTGGTGCAGAGTTCAGTGCAAGGGCCTATGCCTCAAACTTTGACCGAGAGCAATTAGAGGAAGCTGTTGATTATGCTCATATGAGAGGTGTTAAAATTTATGTGACGGTGAACACCTTAATCAAAGATAGAGAAATGGAAGGCCTACTAGGGTATATTACCTTCTTATATCAGATCGATGTTGATGCAATTATTGTACAAGATCTTGGCCTGGTTAAAATTCTCAGAGAAACACTGCCAGAATTTGAAGTCCATTGTAGTACACAAATGACTCTACATAATAGTGAAGGCGTGAAATTGCTTAAGAACATGGGTATGAGTCGTGTTGTCTTAGCTAGGGAGCTCTCCTTAGAAGAAATTAAGACAATTTATCAAACAACAGAAATGGAGCTAGAGGTGTTTGTACATGGGGCTCTATGTGTCAGCTATTCAGGGCAATGTTTAATGAGTAGCTTGATCGGAGGTCGTAGTGGTAATCGTGGACGTTGTGCTCAGCCATGCCGCAGAATGTATGAATTATATGATTTGGAAAAGGGAGAACCTGTCCAACCCATAGACTCCCAAGCATTTCATATGAGCATGCGGGATCTAAATACATTTGATCATATTCATCAATTGATTGATAGTGGTGTCACCTCCTTTAAAATAGAAGGAAGAATGAAAAAGCCTCAATATGTGGCTTCAATTGTAGGATCCTATCGACAAGCCATAGATCATTATTTAGAGCACAATCAAGCTTTTAAGGATGAAGAATTGCAATGGGAAATGGAACAAATGTTTAATCGGAAGTTTACCAAAGGCTACCTATTTAACAGCCAAAAGACTGAAGTGATAAATATCCAGAAGCCTAATAATAGAGGCGTTTCATTGGGAGAAGTAATGGATTATCATACAAAGACAAAAAAAATGAAAATAAAATTATTAAGAGATATAGAACCTGGAGATGGAATCGAAGTATGGGGACAAAAGAAAGAAGAAATCGGCGGTTCTGTTAAAATTCAGGGAAGTAAGGGACAAGTTGTGGAAATTGAGATGAGAGGTAATATCCAGCCAGGAGATGAAGTTTACAAAACCCTAGACATCAGCTTAAATAAAGAGCTTGAAAAAACCTATCATCGACAAGTTGAAAACAGGAAAATTAATATTAGAGCAGAAATTAAAGTTGAACTAGGGAATCCATGTGAATTATCATTGTGGGATGACAGGGGAAATACAGCCTTTGTAAAAAGTGACTTTATTGTAGAGGCTGCTCAAAAGGTCGCTGTAGATAAAGAGAAGATCGTCAAAAATGTAAGCAAGCTTGGCGATACCCCCTATCATTTGGAAAATGTCCAGGTTACCTTAGACCCCAATGTATCGGTACCACTGTCTGTGATTAATGACATAAGAAGAAAAGCAATTGAAATCATAAATGCCCAAAGGAATGTAGGCTACAAAGGAAGACCGGATGTCATTCCCCATTTACCCATGCTCAATGACATCATAGAGGATAAGTATAGTCACGCCAGTAGAAGAAAGGGTCTTGTTGTAAAATGTGACTCTATTATGCACCTTAGAGAGGTAGTCACAAAGGATGTACATCGGGTTTACTACGGGGATTTTAAAACACTACAGGTTGCCATAGATCTTTGTCATGGGAAAAAAATAGAAATATACTTTAAGAGCCCTTCCATTATTAAAGATCAAGAAATGACTCATCTTGTTGAAGGTTTATCGAAGCTGAAAATTGATGGCGTGTTGGCAGGAGACCTAGGCATGCTCAATGTGAGTATTCAAAATCTTAAAATACCTACCATTGCAGATTATTCCCTAAATATCTTCAATAGCTATACAGCACAATTGATGGCAGATATGGGCGCAAAGGGAATGACACCATCATTGGAACTGACACTGAGGGAAATGAAAGGACTCAAGAGTATAAAAGGATTAGATACTGAGGCTGTATCCTATGGGAAGCTTCCCATCATGACAATGGAATATTGTCCCTTGGTTCAGGTGGAAAAGTGCGATCAACAATGTGCCCCATGTAAATATTATCAGTATGACTATCGATGGGGACTGAAGGACCATAAGGACATTATTTTTCCCTTTACTAAGGATTACTGGGGAAGAACCATTTTATTCAATGGACAAACACTTTATTTAGCCGACAAGCTCTCTGACTTTAAGGATTTGAAGGTGAAGTGGCTAAGGTTAGAATTTACTGATGAAACAAAGGAAGATGTGACTTCTACCATTACCCAATACGAAAAGGGCTTAATGGGAAAAGAGGAGCCTTTAAAGAAAAAGCAAGGCACCTTTACACGGGGACATTATTACCGTGGGGTTGAATAAATAGTAAGATAACCAAAACCTCTGATCCCTTGATCGGAGGTTTTGTATTTAAACGGAAGCATCAGAGGAATTATATGTTATGGAAAGTACATTACAAGCATAAACTCATATAAAGGGTAGAGGGCAGGTGATGACCATGGACAAAACAGATGAGTTTTACACAGCCAGGGGATATGAAATGAGTAGAAAGCAACATAGGTTGACAGCTAGTATGGAGGATTACATCGAGATGATTTATCGGCTGAGTGTGAAAAGTGGCTACACCCGAGTCAATGACTTAGCAGAAAAGCTTAATGTACAGCCTCCCTCTGTCACAAAAATGATGCAAAAACTTCATGAAAAGGGATTGCTGGACTATCAAAAGTATGGAATGATCCACTTAACATCTGAGGGTATACGGCTAGGGAAGTACTTTCTAGAAAGACATAATATTGTAAAAGAGTTTTTGGCAATATTAGGGGCTAATGATAATTTACAAAAGGATGTGGAAGGAATAGAGCATTTTCTAAGCTGGAGTAATTATCAAATTTTAGCAGCCTTTCTTCAGTATCTAAAAGAGAATCAGGATTTTATTGAAAACTTTGCTCAATACAGAAATCGGTGGCTAGCAGAGGAAGTTAAAAAAGAGTTGCATACACAAAACAAATATTTTGAAAAATAGTGGATGAATTAATAGAATTTGATACATAGAGAGCTTCTTAGGAGGCTCTCTTTTTTTTGGTACAGGCACAAAAAAGATGTATTTCAATATAGTACTATTAGATGCCAGGTTAGCCGCAGGCAACTTTATTATAGATTGCTATACATGTGTTAAATGACTATCATGTGAAGCATTTACTTGGTGATGATTCAATTAAATATAAAGGAGGTAATTAAATGGAAAAGGATTATGTAGTTCAAGTTGATAACCTAACCGTGTCCTATTATGGAAATACAGCGCTCCAAAATATATCATTTGCAGTTGAACCTAGTCAGCTAGTTGGGATTATAGGACCCAATGGTGCAGGAAAATCAACACTGATTAAAGCCATTTTAGGGCTCATGCATATAGAGAAAGGAAATGTGAAAGTGTTTAATCAGATAATCCAAAAGGTAAATAAACGAATTGCATATGTTCCCCAGCACAATGACATTGACTTGGATTTTCCTGTTTTGGTAGAAGAGGTTGTGATGATGGGAAGATATCCTCATCTCTCCTGGTGGCAGTGGCCCAGTAAGTCTGATAAACAGAGTGTAGAAAAAGCCCTAGCAGAGCTGGGGGTAGAAGATTTGAAAAAAAGACAAATTGGAGAACTGTCAGGAGGACAAAGACAGCGGGTGTTTTTAGCTAGAGCATTGGTCCAAGATGCAGAACTATTCTTTTTAGATGAACCTTTTTCAGGAATTGATGTCATTTCAGAAAATATTATCATTAAACAATTAAGAAATTTAAAAAAGCAAGGGAAAACTATCTTTGTGGTACATCATGATTTAAGCAAAGCAGAAGCCTATTTTGATCAACTAATTTTATTAAATAAAAATCTTGTAAAATATGGGGACAGTAAGGATGTATTCAAAATGGGGCTACTTCATAAGGCTTACAATGGGAGTATTGCTATGGGCAGGAATGAAGATCAATTAATGGTGGTGAGTCAATGATGGAAAACATTCGTTTCTTTATGGAAGCTTTGCAATCCTATCAATATCTACAAAATGCAATGATTGCAGGAGTCTTGGTGGGAGTCATATGTGGGATGATGGGGTGCTTTATCATTCTAAGGGGAATGGCACTAATGGGTGATGCTATATCCCATGCAGTACTTCCTGGAGTCGTCATTGCATATTTGCTAGGTTTTAGTTTTTTTATTGGGGCGGTCATAAC
The DNA here is from genome assembly GCF_000016985.1 of Alkaliphilus metalliredigens QYMF. Lineage (NCBI taxonomy): Bacteria > Bacillati > Bacillota > Clostridia > Peptostreptococcales > Natronincolaceae > Alkaliphilus > Alkaliphilus metalliredigens. The sequence continues at coordinate 1,735,306 of NC_009633.1, forward strand.
AGGTGCCATGACTGCCATAGGAATAGGATACATTACACAGCATAGTAAAATTAAGGATGATTCAGCCATTGGTATTATGTTTACCGCAGCATTTGCCCTGGGGATTGTGATGATTACAGCTCAAAAGGGAACTGATGTGCATCTGTGGCATATCCTCTTTGGCAATGTACTTGCTGTATCTAGGGTGGATCTATGGGTGATATTTACCATTGGTGTGGTGGTAATTGGAGGCCTGCTATTGTTCTATAGACAGTTCTTGCTAAGTACATTTGACCCCACAATGGCCCAGGCAATTGGATTGCCAACAAAGAAAATCCATTATCTGTTGATGCTCATGCTATCCTTAGTAACTGTGGCTGCATTAAATACAGTAGGGATTGTCTTGGTGGTAGCCATGTTAATTACACCAGGATCTACAGCTTATCTATTAACAAATCGCTTGCCTATCATGTTGGCACTTTCAGCTTTATTTGGTGTGGTATCCTCTGTGATTGGTGTTTATTGCTCTTTTATTTATGATGTTGCCACAGGTGGTTCAATTGTTTTAGTGGCATCGATACTATTTGCCATGGCATTTCTATTTGCACCTAGACAAGGAATTGTAAGGGTATGGTGGAGAGAAAAGATAAGATATGGTGCAGTACAATAAAAAATTAATTGTGCTTGTCAATCAATCATTTAAGGTGAGAACCTAATAAAAATAAAAGGAGTGTTAAAAAATGATATTGAAAAAGAAAAAATTGTACTTTGTATTAGGTATTTTATTGACATTGACATTAATACTATCAGCTTGTAGTAACACGATAGAACCAGCAATTGAAGATAACATTGATGAATCATTAGCACAGCATGAGGACATAGAAGATCCTGAAGAAGGACTACAAATCTTAACGACAATCTCAATTATAGGGGACTTAGTAGAAAATGTAATAGGAGACCGTGGGCAAGTGGAATATTTAGTACCAATAGGAGAGGAACCAGAAGAGTATGAGCCTATTCCAAGTGATTTTCAAAAAATCAGTGATACCGATGTTGTCTTTGCTAATGGATTAAACCTAGAGGGCTGGATTGAAAGAGTCATGACAAATGTCAGCGGTACAGATTTAGTTTATGTGACTGAAGGAGCTCCCACCATAACGTTAATCGATCAGGACATTGACGATCCACATTTATGGCTCAATGTAAGCTATGTTATTGATTATTACTTAGATAATATTTTAAATACCGTCATCTCTTTGGATCCCCAAGGGGAAGGAACTTATCGAGAAAATACGGAACAATACATTAAAGAGTTAAGGGAATTAGAGCTATGGATTGAAGAAAGCGTTAAAGAAATTCCAGAAGAAAACCGACTCATTGTCATTAGTGAAAACGCACTAAAATATTTTGGAGAAGCCTATGGATTTGAAACGGAGGGCATATGGGAGTTGAATTCCCACGAAGAGGGAACACCACAACAAATTTCCCGGGTAATTGATTTAGTAAGAGAGCGAAATATACCATCAATTTTCGTAGAAACCACAGTCAGTGATCGATATATGCAAATGGTTTCTAGTGAATCCAGGGTACCCATTGCAGGGAGTTTGTACACAGATGCAATCGGCGTTAAGGGGAGCCCGGGAGATACTTATATTAAAATGATGAGGCATAATGTAGAAGTACTTGTAGAAGGTTTGAGGGGACGTTAAAATTGATTTGCTGATGAAAAAAAGGTTAAGTCTATGAGTATAACATAGACTTAACCTTTTTATATAGAATCTGTCTATTGTAGTTTGTGCAGGTTTATTGTAAATGCTAAGGACAAGTACAAAAAATGGGAATAGGTTCCAATAAAGATGGCAATAATTAAAGATGCAAATTACTTGCATTTACAACTATAAAAAACTGGATAAGGAGCTTGAAAAGATGAGAGTAGGATTTTTTGGTAAGGGTGGAAGCGGAAAAACAACAGCTACAGCAGGGTTTATCAGCTATTTAAAAGATATGGGGGACCATGTTCTTGCTGTTGATGCAGATATGAATGTTCACCTAGGAAAAACACTACAGATGGAGCATAAATCAATAGGAGATGCCTTCGATGAATTTGAAGAATACTTAGAAGGCCATAGAAGACATCCAGTAGTGGAAAATAAGAAGCCTGTTATTATCGGGACAACACCTCCCGCTCTAAATTCAAGGTTTATAAGACCTAAAAGTGAGGATCCTTTTATCAAGACATATGCAACCCAAAGAGATAATATTTCTCTAATTACTGTAGGCACCTATAGAAATACTGAGGTGGGGCATTCATGTTATCACGGGAAGTTAGGAGCATTGGAGCTTATGTACAATCGCCTGTTGGATGATAAACATGATATTGTCGTGGCTGATTCAACCGCAGGGGTAGATAGTGTTGGCACAAGTATGTTTTTTGTTTATGACATTATTATTTTTGTTGTAGAGCCAACATTAAGGAGCCTTAATGTTTATCTGGATTTTCTAAAAATCACAAAAAACTATTCGCTAAATGTCTATGTGTTAGGCAATAAGGTTACAGATGAAGATGATATCAATTTCCTTAAAGAACATATTGGCGAGGACAAGCTTATTGGATGTATAAAACATTCCAGTGATTTAAGAAGATTTGAACAGGGAGACAATAGCTCTTTTGACGAATTTATAAATAAAAACCAAGCAGTATTTGAAACCATCCACCGCCTGATTATGGATACAGAAAAAAACTGGGATAGCTATTATGAAAGAGTATTAAATGTCTATAAAGCTGGATGTCAAGAATGGTACAATAACTACTATTCAGAAGAACTTGAAAAATATATTGATCCAGAATTTAACTATACTAAAGTGGTGTTAGCTTTATGATAAAATTCACAGCTTTTCTTAGAGAAACCATTAAGGAATTTATAGATGAAAAGCATAGTCTTTTAAATTTAATTGATGGTTTGGGATCACCATTAAATATTATATTTCCAGAGGAAATTAATCAAAACATAGAAGAATTTAAGGAAGTGTTCAATAAGCATTTTGTCAGTGGGAAGGTATTTTATGCTCATAAAACCAATAAGTCAAATTCAATAGTTAGACAAGCCTCCTTTGAAGCTGTTAATATTGATGTGGCATCTGAAAATGAACTAAAGAGCGCTTTAAAGAATGGATTTACAGGAGATAGAATTGAGGCAACAGGCCCTAAAAATAGAAATTTCATCACCCTAGGGCTGCAACATAACATCATTTTTAATATTGATAATTTACAAGAGCTTGATCAAGTAATGGAACTTAAAAAAGCAATAGATTTTCAAAATACAAAGAAGGTGAAAATTCTTTTGAGATTTAGCGGATTTAAATCTGAAAGTATTAAAGTGCTATCTAAAAACAGTAAGTTTGGCATACCGGCAAGTGGGATTTATCAAGCTTTAGAAAAACTAAGTCAATATAGAGAGGATATTCATTTTTGGGGATTTTCTTTCCATGTAGATACCATTGATCTCAAAGAAAAAGTGATAGCAATTGAAAATTGCATTGACTTCTTTGATATTGCTAGAGACCATGATTTTGAGCCAAGGGTGCTAGATATAGGAGGCGGTTTTAAAGTTAGCTATATAGAGGATGCCAAGGAATGGAATGACAGTATTAGTTATTTAAAGGAATCAATATTAGGCTATCAGGAAGGTGTAACCTGGAATAATCAAACCTTCGGCATACAGCAAGAAAAAGGGGTACTTAAAGGCACGTTAAATATTTATAATTACCATGATAATCTAACAGGCCCCAAGTATTTAGACGCCTTATTATCCACAAGGTTACCGAAATTTGAAAATAGAACAATAGGAACAATCCTAAGTGAAAATATGATTGATCTATTTATCGAACCTGGTAAGGCACTGGTGAATCAATTGGGCTTGAGTGCCGCAAAGGTTAACTTTATCAAACAATCTTCTGATGATGAAATTCTAATAGGGTTAGACCTTAAAAGGACAGATGTTGTGATGGGGGACCAAGAATTATTCATAGATCCAATTATAATCCATAGAAGTAAAGTCACAGATTTACAGGAAGATAAAGGGGTCTATTTCATCGGGAATCTATGTCTAGAATCAGATTTAATATTCAAACATAAAATTTTCATAAACCAACTACCTGCTAATGGAGATATAGTGATATTTCCTAATACAGCTGGTTATTTTATGGATTTTAATGCCACTGATTCCATTATGCAGCCAATTGCTAAAAAAGTGGCTGTAGTAAAGCAGAAAAGTGAATTTAAATGGTTTATCGATGAACTATACAATCCAGTAAATACTCATTAAGATAAAAGGGTGATGATTTATGCTATATAATAATATAATTGAGCTTATTGGAAATACACCTATTCTAAGGATTGCTCCAGAAGTTCATAAATTAAAAAATATTGACATTTATGCTAAACTAGAGTTTTACAATCCCTTTGGGTCTGTTAAGGATCGGGTAGCTTATGGGATGATTAAGGATGATATAAAAAATATTAAGGAAAACAATCAAACAATAATTGAATCCTCCAGTGGAAATACCGCTAAAGCCCTACAGGTTTTAGCTGCCATTAACGGAATAGAATTTAAAACAGTTACGAACAGAATTAAGATTCCAGAGGTGAAAAGCATTTTGCAAATGCTTGGGGCGGAAATAGAAGAGCTACCAGGTCTTTCTGAATGTCCTGATCCTACAGACCCTAATGATCCTGTTATATATATTGAAAAGATTATGTCTCAGGAGGCTAATCAATATTTTCACACTGCTCAGTATGTTAATATGAAGAATCGAGATACCCATTATGATACAACGGGGAAAGAAATTTATAAAGATGTTGGAAGCGTAGATTATTTCTTTGGCACATTAGGTACCACAGGTTCTAGTAGAGGCATTATAGAGTATCTTTACGAAAAAAATGAAAACATGAAAAAGGTCGGTATTGTAGCGGATAAAGGTGATACAATCCCAGGGATTAGAAACATAGATGAAATGTATGAAGTAGGGATATATGAGAAGAAGCTATATGATCATATTATTACTGTGGATTCGATAGAAGCAATTGATGGAATGTTGAAGTTAATTAAACAGTGTGGGGTATTAGGAGGGCCTACAAGTGGTGGAGCCTTCTGGGGAACATTAAAATATCTACAAGAAATTGACGAAGGTTTATCGGAAAAGAAAAAAGCAGTATTCGTTGTTTGTGATAGAGTGGAATGGTATGTATCCTACATTCAAAAAAGGCGACCGGATCTTTTTGATGCGACGATTAAAAAGGAGACCATTAGAAATCTATCTCAAGAAGAATTATCCAACGCCACAACGATAAAAATCCAAGAAGCATTGGAGTGGGTAGAAAAGAATAATTCTCTAATTATTGATTTAAGGGGAGGTTTGGCATTTAAAACAAGCCATATACCAAATTCAATCAACATAGTAGATGATTATTTTGAAGCGTTACTGGATTCTGGCATGCCCTTTGCCAATAACATGACTGTTCTACTGGTATGTCCAGTGGGAGAAAAATCCAAAAAATTTGTAGCACTAATGAAAAAGAGAGGGTTTGAAGCCTATAGTTTAGAGGGAGGAATGGTGGCATGGAGGGATGCAGGGTATCCTATGGAACGTTCAAGACAGAAAAAGAAGGGTTAGAGATGGATATAGAAAATATAAGAAATGAATTTCCTATACTAATCAATAATCCTGACAAAATATATTTTGATAGTGCATCTACTACCCAAAAACCGTACGCTGTCATTCATACATTAAATAACTTTTATACAAACTGTTGTGCGAATATAGGAAGAGGTAGTTATGAATGGGCAAACAAGCTTGATATAGAGGTAAATGAAGCAAGAAAAAAAGTTGCATCATTTATCAATGCACCAAGCCCAAACGAGATTGTTTTTACTTCTGGCACTACCCACAGTTCCAATACAATCATTTACTCCTGGGCACTTCACCATCTTAAAGAGGGCGATGAAGTATTGGTATGTTACTCAGACCACAAGTCTGCCATTATGCCATGGATACATATTAAAAATATTTTACAGGGTTTTAGCATTAAAATAAAAGTGATCCCCATTCTGATCAATAGTCAAGGAGATTATAATGAAATAGATTTGTATGAAAAGGTCAATCGTAAAACTAAAGTCATTAATCTCACTCATATACACAATGTTTTTGGTATTGAGATGGGGATAAAAGAAATGATTAGTAATCTCAGGAGCAACAAAGAGATTGTATTTATAGTTGATGCCAGCCAAAGCATTGGGCATGTTAGGGTAGATGTCCAGGACTTAGAGGCAGACTTTCTCTACTTTTCAGGGCATAAAATGTTTGCTGCAAACGGTACAGGAGTATTATGGGTTAATAAAAGGCTTCACAGTCAAATAAGACCATTTATGGTGGGTGGGAATAATAAGATTGAAGTTAGTGGAGAAGGTTTTTATCATGAGGATAAAATACAGAATTTACTAGAATCAGGAACCATGGACATTCCTTCTATATTAACCCTTGGGGCAGCCATTGATTTTATTAAAGAAATAGGCATAGAGCAAATAGAAGCATATCTATTACATTTAACGCAATACTTGATAGAAGAATTAAAAACCATTAAAGAAGTTCAATTTTTACCTGGACCAGCCCTGTGTAGCTGTATTATTGGAAATGGTATTGTTTCCTTTAAAATACAAGGGGAAAAGTCACAAGATATTGGTTATGTTTTAAATGACTATGGTGTATTTATTAGGGCAGGAAGTCATTGCATGGGGGATGAAAGTTTAGCTGAGGATTCTATTAGAGTAAGTTTACAGATATACAATACTGTGGAAGAGATAGACCGGTTCATTTCTATTATCAAAGAAATAGTTGAAGCAATATAATACAACTGAGAATAATTTCTAGCCTATTACCACTAAAAAATAATTGACCGAGGAGGCAGAATGAATAAAGCTCTGTATGTTCATATAATTAAAAATAAGCTTTATCATCTATATTGTATAGGTGGTAAAGCTTATTTTTTTATATTATTGACAATTAATTCCTATACATATAGAATATAGACAAGTGATAATGCAACTCATATGCATTACCTGAGGAGCATATATTAAAAGTGAAGATTTAAAATACACATTAAGGGGGAGATAGAAATGAGTCATATTCATGTCCCAGATGGCATTATACCTGCTATATGGTGGGTGTCTGGATATGTTGGCACCTGTATTGTTATCTATTTTATTATGAAGAGCCTTGACAAAGAAGAGGTAAGACAAAAAATTCCCTTCACCGGAATAGCAGCTGCTATTATGTTGATAGGAATGTCGGTACCATTAGTAATTGTACCATTACATCTAAGCCTTGCGGTATTAACGGGAATTTTAATAGGGCCTAAGTTAGGGTTTTTAGCAGTATTTGTAGTTAACTTAATTTTAGCTTTATTTGGCCATGGGGGTATAACAATTGTTGGTTTGAACACCTTGGTAATTGGTTCAGAAGTAGCTATAGGATTCTATTTGTTCAGGTATTTGAGTAATAATTATCATAAGGTCACAAGTACTGTCATTGCCACAGTGGTAGCATTAGTAGTATCCATGACACTAATGGTTAGTTTTGTAGCGATTACTGCCGACGTAACAGAAGCGCTACCCCATCACCATGCAGAGGGTGTTACACAAGAAGTGACCTATGAAGATGACTCTTCAACTCAGTATGGAGAAGGACTTCAGCAGGAAATTGCGTCCATGCGCTACTTTATGTTTAGTGGGTGGATAGCTGTATTGTTAATACTCTTAGGAGGGATTGCTTTAGAGGCAACAGGAACAGCCCTGATAGTAAGATACTTCTTAAAGGTGAGGCCAGACCTTATTCTATCACCTGCTGAAAAGGTGTAGAAAATATATTTGTAAAGGTGAAAAGAATATGCATTTAGCTGAAATTGATGAAATATCCAACAATGGCAATAGTCTTTTACATAGAACAGGAACAATAGCAAAAGTAATACTAGTAATGTGTATATTGGCAAGTTTCATTATTACCAATGATTTAATGAAGCTAGGTTTTCTTATAGGTGTTTTACTGATTCTTTTTATTATTGGAAAAGTGCCGTTAAATAAAGTGATTCACTTAGGTCTATATCCAGCTTTTTTTAGTATCATTTTTGCTCTTTTAAGGGCACAGCAAGGATGGTTGTTGGGAATAATCGTAATAGTAAAGGCTGTAGGAACAGCTTTTACCATGATATTATTAATCACCACGACTTCCTATGTAGATATTTTTTCTTTCTTTTCTTTATTTATGCCATCATTATTGGTGGATATTTTCCTTTTTACTTATCGATCGTTTTTCATATTGATAAGTAAAATTGAAAATCTATTTAAGAATATGCGATTAAGGGGAGGGTACAGGTCCTTTAATATATTTAAAAATCTTAAAAATATTGCAGCTATATTAGGAATGCTAATTATTCATTCCTTTGAAATGAGTGAGAGAATGTATAAAATTTATTCATTAAGGGGCTATCAAGGCACGATCCCCCTAAGAGTAGAGCTATGGCCCCTAAAAGGAAAAGATTTCATATTTATTACTTTAGGGTTAATGATTTTAACTGGGACGGTGATGACATGGAGCCTTTAATAAAGGTACAGTGCTTAAAGCATGTTTATCCTGATAAAACAGAAGTGAGTGTTTGTGGGTTGGATTTTATTGTGTCAAAGGGAGAAAGAACGGTAATATTAGGTCCTAATGGTGCTGGAAAAACAACACTACTGGCTCATATATTAGGATTACTTGCTCCTGTTGAAGGAGTAGTAGAGGTGATGGGGCTACCGCCTTATAAGAATTTTAATGAGATACGTAAAAATATAGGTGTTGTCTTTCAAAATGTAGATGAGCAAATCATTGGACCCAGGGTCTATGATGATATTGCTTTTACGCCTCGTAATGAGGGGTTATCTAAGGAAGCGGTTCATGAAAAAGTAATGAAAGTTGCTAAAACCCTTAACATAGAAGACTTACTCAATAAAATCCCCCATTATCTGAGCGGAGGCCAGAAAAAAAAAGTGGCCTTAGCAGGGGCTATTGTTATGATGCCCAAAATATTAATTATGGATGAACCATTTGATTCTTTAGATCCAAAGTCTAAGGTAGAAATGCTAGATATGATCAACTGTTTAAACAAAGAGTATGGCATAACATTGGTTATTACTACTCATGATATTAATTTAGTACTAGGATTAGCAGATACGATTTATATTTTAAATCAAGGGAATGTCGTGGCCAAGGGGACCCCTGAAGAAATATTTATGCAGGATGAAATCTTAAGAAAAGCAAACTTAGAACCACCTATTTTAGTAGCGTTATTTTCAAGACTACGAGAAAAAGGATATGATGTTATATCGCCAATTAGCTTAGAGAGTGCAGAAGAACAATTATTATTGATATTACAAAATGCTGGGAGGGTGGGGGAAGGTGTATCTTCATAATTACTGACCCTAACAATAATCTCAATATAAAATGAATTTGGATAAGGCTCTTGACATAGATTATCATGTTCAATAATATATAGAAAGAAGAAAGTATAGGAATGAAGGTGTTTTAATTGAGTAAGGGTAGTAAGGTTTTAAAGATTGCTTTAACGGTTGTCCTGTTTATGCTTTTAATATTTATCAATAAACATACCCCAAATTTCAATAAAGAACAACTAGTAAACTACTTTCAACAGTTCAACGATACAAAAAATTTAGAGTTTATTTTTGTGGGAACGACTGTAGTAGCTAGTGTTTTATTGGTACCGATTTCATGGTTTAAGGCAATTGCAAGTATTTCATTTGGTGCTGAAAAGGGGTTTGTTTATGCACTATTATGTGCAAATATCAGTTGTGCTATTTCTTTTTTGATTGGTAGACTTTTAGGAAGAAAGGCAATAATGGGTTTCTATAAAAGAGTGTTTGAGCACAGATTAAGTGAAAAGCAAAAAGAATACTTTGAAAAAAGTCAAAATTTAAGCTTTACATATATATTTTTACTAAGAAATATTTACTTTATACCCTTTTCATTGACTAATTACTATCTAGGAGTGACCAATGTTTCATTTAGAAAATATATGTTGGCTAGTTTTTTAGGAATGATTCCAGGGACTTTCATTTACACTTACTTTATTGCAAAGTCAGTGAGTATTACAGAAAACATTATGGAGTTAGTATTTCCAGCACTTTTAGTGATAGCTTATTATGCTTTAGTACACATTTGTAGGAAGAAATTTGAAGAAAGATCTTTATCTGAGCTTATGAATTAAGCTTATAAAAATTGGATTTAGTATTGGAACTCAAACGACTCCTTAGAGTCGTTTTTTTTATCATAAACATCCATGATAATCAATATTGGAAAATTGACCAACATTACAATTATTTGTTGACAATATAATAACAAAATTGTATTATAAAAAGAGAGTCTCGAGAATCATTATCATGTATTATACGTTATATAATGATATGGATTTTCATTTGCAGTGAAATATATTATTTTCTACTGGAAAGTTGGAAGATCTAATACAGAAATTTAGCAAATAATATAGTAGATGATTTTCAGGGTGCACTAAAATGTAAATATGGATATGAGGGGGATTATAATGAAGAAGTTTGTGGCAGGATTAATGGTTGGCGTAACTTTAATGGGTGGCATTTCTTATGCGTCTAATTCAAGCGTACAGGGAGCCTTAGAATCTTTTAGGTTTTTAATCAATGGAGAAGCGACTCAACAACAAGGTTTTATTCATGAAGGAAGAACCTATGTACCAGTAAGATTTGTATCAGAAATATTAGGGAAAGAAGTGTTGTGGGATGGTGCAACTCGAACGATCCATATCGATGAAAAGACCGGAGTAACTTATGATAATGGAAGATATAGAGGAACTTATGGAGATAGAGGGGACCAGCAAGTAAGCATCGAGTTCCACTTAGAAGATAATATCATTAAAGACCTCAGCTATCGATACCTATATCACTCGGGTAACGACTATCGTAAGATTGAAGAGGGACAACCACTATACCCAGTCGTGCAACAGCATCAGCAAGTACTAGACTACTTAGATGGAAAATCACTTGATGCCATCTATGACCTTTACAATCCAGGAAATATAGTAGCGGATATTGATAGCTTCACAGGAGCCACTATTCGAGGTTCAAAAATCTTCTCTGCTATACAAGATGGTTTAAATAGAGGAGTCTATGTGCCAGCTGGTGATTTTAGCAGAGAAGTTAGCGTCTATGAGGATGGAAGGTACAGAGGTGTATTTTCAGATGGTGGAGCACAACAAGTGAGTATTCAATTTCACTTAGAAGACAATGTAATGAAGGATTTAAGCTACAGACACCTATACCATCGTGATACTGACTATCGTCAAATTGAGCAAAGTCACCCATTATACTCAATAGTGGTACAGCATCAGCAAATCTTAGATCACCTAGAGGGGAAACCATTAGAAGCTATGTTTGCTCTACATAATCCAGGAGACTTGATAGAAGATATTGATACTTTTACTGGGGCTACAATTAGAGGAAACAAAGTACTTTCTGCAATTAGAGATGGATTAAATAGAGGTATATATACGCCATCTGGGGACGTTAGTACAGCCGTTAAAGTTTATGAAGATGGAAGATATAGAGGAATATACGGAGACAGAGGAGATCAACAAGTAAGCATTCAGTTTCATTTAGAAGACAATCTACTGACAAACTTAAGCTATAGACATTTATACCATTCTGGTAATGACTATCGCCAGATTGAGGAAGGTCATGCACTGTATCCAGTAGTGGTACAGCATCAGCAAATCCTAGACCATCTAGAGGGGAAACCATTAGCAGCTATTTTTGATCTGCATAATACAGGAGACTTTATAGAAGATATTGATACCTTTACAGGAGCTACAATGAGAGGAAATAAAGTGCTTTCTGCAATTCAGGATGGGTTAAATAGAGGTATATATTAAACTTAGTAGTGAATTACATTAGATATAAGATGCAAAATAGAGTTGGGCCTAAGCCTAGCTCTATTTTTATAATTAATATATGGATCAAAAGGAAAATCAGGCTACTTAACAACAAATCTTACACTTTTGTGTATAAGATGATAACTTTCTAGACATATTTTTATTTTTTACTCCATAAATAAAAACCAGAATGATACAATAAGGATAGAAGAAGTGAGATTTGGAATTCAAGTTTTGATATTGTGAACCACAATAAAAGGAAGCACTTTAAAATCTACTAAACACTGATTGTGTGGTAGGTTTATTTTAAGAATAAAAGACAGCAGGAGGGCGCGAAAATGCCATATACGTATATTGTTGAATGCAAAGATGGGACATATTATACTGGATGGACCGTAGATCTTGAAGCAAGAGTAAAGATGCATAATGAGGGCAAAGGGGCTAAGTATACAAGGAATAAAAGACCCGTTAAATTGATTTATTGGGAGCTAAAAGAAGATCGTAGTCAGGCACAAAAAAGAGAAAGAGCCATCCAGAAAATGAATAAATCAGCCAAAGTACAATTGGTACAGCAAATGAGTAAATGAAACGTACTCCAGGCAAGAGTAAGTTATGGAATCCTCTTTATTGTTTAATAAATAACGAATGCTGTGTTATTTTAGAACAGTTGGTCTAAAAGGGAACAAAAAAATGTGCCGAAGTGGAACTATTGGTGAAATATTCCGAATTGACTAAAAATTCACAATTTATTTTGACTGATATACTCCTACTTAATACAGACTTTAATAAATAATAAATTGTGGCATGGTACTTGCGTATAAGTATAGTGAAACTAAAATTTTTTAAGGGGGAAAATATAATGGCTTATGCAGATCAAGTTTTTAGTTATTTTATGCCAACAGTAAATTTAATGGGTGCGGGAGCAGTCAAGCAAGTAGGGGTACAGGTTAAAAATCAAGGTGGAAAAAAGGTGCTAATCGTTACAGATGCATTCCTGAACAAATTTGGAATGGCAGGGGACATTAAAGCTATTTTAGAAGCTGATGGATTAGAGGTAGTTATTTTTGACGGTGCACAACCAAATCCCACAGACTTAAATGTGGAAGCAGGATTAAAGGCATTTAAAGATAATGGATGTGATACAATCGTTTCTCTTGGTGGCGGATCTGCTCATGACTGTGCTAAAGGTGTGGGAATTGTAGCAGGTAATGGTGGCAAGATACAAGATTATGAAGGCGTTGATCAAAGTACAAAACCAATGGTACCGTTGATTGCAATCAATACAACTGCAGGAACAGCCAGTGAAATGACAAGATTTTGTATTATCACAGACACAAGCAGAAAAGTAAAAATGGCAATTGTAGACTGGCGATGTACACCAAGTGCATCTATTAATGACCCCGTCTTAATGGTTAATATGCCAGCTGGCTTAACTGCTGCTACCGGTATGGATGCTCTAACCCATGCAATTGAAGCCTATGTATCAGTGGCTGCAACACCTGTTACGGATTCAGCGGCTTTACACGCAATCAAATTAATTTCTGAAAATCTTAGAGGCGCAGTAGCTAACGGAGATAACTTTGAAGCTAGAAAGCAAATGGCATATGCTCAGTTTTTAGGGGGAATGGCCTTTAATAATGCAAGTTTAGGAATTGTTCATGGTATGGCACATCAATTGGGTGGATTTTATGACCTACCCCATGGTGTCTGTAATGCAATTTTATTACCACATGTAGAAAAGTTCAATATGCTTAGTAATCCGAACCGTTTTGTTGACATTGCAAAGGCATTTGGTGAAAATGTAGAAGGTCTATCAACAATTGATGCCGCAGAAGTTGCAATTAATGCAATCAAGCGTTTGTCACAAGATGTAGGAATTCCATCGGGCTTAGCAGCATTAAATGTTAAGGAAAAAGATTTCAAACTAATGGCAGAAAATGCGTTGAAGGATGCCTGTAGTGCAACAAATCCAAGAAAAGCATCGTTAGAAGACGTTATCAATATATTCAAAGATGCGATGTAATATAAAAATATAGAACAGCTACACATTAAGACGGAGTGTAGGTAAACGATTTCAAATGAAATACAATGAACATTCTAAAAAGATGAGTGCCCTTAAACAAAAGGGCACTCATCTTTTAATTTGATTCGACAATCTTGTTTAAATGTTCATATATTGATCTCACACCTCGCCACCAATCAGGGTCCTCTGCATACCTGCGATTAATCCACTTGAAGGGATCCATTCCCTTGGGCAATCCCTTAAGTAAGTTCGAAACTGTTCGTGCGGCAATGGCTGAAGAATCTTCAAGATTCGTATTATACTTGATCCAACTTTCAAAAACATTGTAGGGATTGTTGATGATTTCTCCTGCATTAGGGTGACTTTCAGGAATAAAACCTTGCTCATGTCCTGCAATAGAAAAAAGGATAAGTGGGTCAAGATGAAACTTTTTGCTTGTCTCTATAATGGTTAAAAAATGTGGATCTCTTCCTAGGAGAGAGCCTCTGTCAATTAAATAAAATCGCAAGTGATTTTCATTAATATTTCGATAGCGAAGGGTCTGAGGGATATGATAAAAAGTAATAATTTCATCCATCAGAGTCGTAAAAGAGCCTGATGTTAGTTGACTCATGGGCTCATCGATATTAAAACGTACAGCTGGCTCCGATGTGGTAGATGGATCTATATTAATAGAGTAGCCAATAAAAAGAAGTACAAAAGTTAATAATATGAATATAGATAAATGGTGGTTAGATAATCTTGTGAAAATTCGGCTGGATTCTCTATTAGTAGTGACTTCATCAATGACTTGATCAACTTCCCCCACAAAAGGGGCGTAAACTAAAGGGACTTCTTCTATGAAGGATTCAGCAAGATTTTTCTGATCCTTAGATAAAACTGCTTCTCGATAATTCATAATGGTTTCAATATCAATGCTATCTTGGATTTTGTGGTTAATCCAATTGCTAAGTGTGTCTAAAGTATCATCAGTAAAGCTATCCATTGTGATACAGCACTCTACGATATCAGAGCAAAGAATGGATCTTTGTTGTTCGAATAAAGTTTTCTGTAAAAGGCGTGTTCGGAGCTCCTCCTGATGATGAACCTCAAAGCCCTTTAATTCATGATCGATTACTTGACGAATAGACTTGGCTAAAATTTGTGCCTTGTGCTTTTCGCCATGATGGGGATATTTAAATTCAATATATTTTTTTAAGGAAAAGATGTTTTCCCTTGTCAAAATAGGTTTCGTTGCTAATCGATCTACGAAAGTAATCATATTTATCACACCTCAGGTTAGTGGAACTTTATATATTATACCTCTATTATAATACTTTTCTACCCAAGGGAAAAGGTGGAATTTAATGAGACATTTTGAGTAAGGAGCAGGATTATGATTTTTTGTATAGAATATGGATACAGGGAATGGTAAGTTAAAGAAATGATCAGAGTAGAGGAGGAATATAAATGACTAAAAATATTGGAAAAGAGTTCATGAAATATACAAAGTATGAATATTTAGTGCCATCGGATCAGGAAAAAGAACTGCCACAGCCACCCTTAGAGAATGCCTATGAAGGCAGTGAAGACAAAATCAACCTACCCTCTCCAGACAAAATAAAGGTTGGAGAAATAGACCTAAAGAAAGCCATGGAAGTTAGAAAAAGTCTTAGAAAATATTCCCAAAAATCCTTGGAAATTGAAGAACTAGGATTCCTACTGTGGTATACCCAAGGTGTGAAATCTGTGGTTTCAAGACCAGCTACTCTAAGAACGGTTCCTTCAGCTGGGGCAAGACATGCCTTGGAAACCTATCTGTTAATCAATCAAGTGGAGGGAATTAAGCCAGGGATCTATCGCTACCTCGCCTTGGCCCATCAACTGGTTCCAATCAATTTAGCAGATACATTAGCAGATAAAGTGACACAAGCCTGTCATAATCAAGAATTTGTTAACCAGAGTGCCGTGACCTTCATATGGGTAGCTGATATTTATCGCATGAAGTGGCGATATGGAGAAAGAGGCTATCGATATATTCATCTAGATGCAGGGCATGTTTGCCAAAACCTGTATTTAGCAGCAGAAGGGATTGATAGTGGCGTCTGTGCAATTGCAGCCTTTGATGATGATGAAATCAATCGGTTGATTGGCGTCGATGGAGAACAACAATTTGTAACCTATATAGCTACCCTAGGAAAGAAATAAATCAAAAATCAGTGAATCAAAAAAGCCCTTGTCAGAAGTTTACAAGGGCTTTTTTCGTAGATGCCGATCACATTAGCTAAATTCAAAGCCTAAATCAAAGGCTTTTAGATTGACATCAATGGCCTTGGAAGGCACGTTTTTTGTAAGAGACCTCTTCCATGAATCCTGACTTAGGGGCAAATGCTTTGCCATCATACCCAGTAAAATGGTATTGGCTACTTTATCATTGCCTAGTTTTTTAGCCTCCTCTAGGGCATCAATCTCAGAATAAGTAAAGTCCTTGGAGAGACCCGCCACTTCTGCCTGTGGGTAAGCTTCTTTTTCCAGTAAAACCGGTGTAGGATAAACTCGATTTTGATTGAGTACAATAATGGCAGTGCTTTTCATTAAATATCTCCACCGATAGGCTTCTAATGGTTCCATTCCCATGAGAATATCTCCCTCTCCTTCGGGAATATTAGGAGAAGCAATGGATTTGCCAATACGTACAGAACCCCAAACCATGCCTCCACGCTGAGAAAGACCTACGACATCATTACTCTTTACATCTAAACCTTCCTCAAGTGCTGCATCACATATGATTCTAGTTGTGAGGACAAGACCTTGGCCACCAACACCGGCCAGCATAATATTTTTCGTTTCCATAATCAATCCCCCTTTAGTCAGATTCCGAACGTTTTATGGCATTTACAGGGCACACCTGGGCACAAATACTACATCCCACACACATATTGGCATCAATGGAAGATTTCAATTTATCATAGTCTTTGTACTCCTTCATGCGAATGGGTGGACAGTTTGTGTTGACACAAGAGCGACAACCAATACAAATACTTGGATCTACATAGAAATGTGGTTCCTTGATTTTATATTTTAACGCACAGGGTCGTGTGGCAATGACGATAGAAATGCCTGGTCGTTTGATTTCATTATTAATCACCTTTTTAGCTTCATCATATTTAAATTGATCCACCATGACTACCTGTTTAAAACCAATGGTTTTTATAAGTGATTCAATGTCAATGTTCATATCATCAGCCAGATTATAATGACCAGAGCTAGCATTGGATTGACCACCAGTCATGGCTGTGGTACGGTTATCCAAAATAATAATGGTCAGGTTATCCTTGTCATCAGCTTGGTGGAGTAAGTTGATGAATCCTGGGATACCAGAATGGAAAAATGTACCGTCACCAATAACAGCAACTAGAGGCTTGGGATCTTCTTTTAATGCCAATGCTTTCTGTACACCCTTGGTAATGCCAATGGAAGCTCCCATACTAATGATGGAGCTAGAGCCATTAAAGGGAGCCTGGGCCGCCAAGGAATAACATCCAATGTCTCCCATGATTTTGACTTTGGATTTTTTCAAAATATCAAAAATGGGACGGTGTGGGCATCCTGAGCAGAAAAGAGGCGGTCTCGCAACGGCAGCTGTCTTTTCCGCTCTATCTATTTTTTTCTTAAGTACTCCCGCTTTATAGAGTCCCTCGGCAATCTCTTCACTATTGAGTTCTCCTGTGAAGGAAAAATAAGATTTTCCAGAGCATGGAATCCCATGAATTTTCAATTCATTTTCGATAAAGGGCATCATTTCTTCCAAGACAATGATTTCATCATACTGCTCAGATAATTCCTTTATTCTTTTTATGGAGAGGGGATAAGTCAAACCCAGTTTATAAATACTGACCGGGGGATCGATTTCTTTAAGATTGTAATACATTAGGCCCGATGCAATGACCAATATGGTAGCACCGTCTTTTTCTTCCAATTGATTCACAGGACAGTCATAGGCATATTCTTGTAGCTTTTCTAAACGATCCTTCATAAAATACTGGGCCTGGTAGGTGTTTTTTGGGATCATTGCATACTTAACAGGATCTAAATCAAACCCAGTGGGTGCATGTTCTTCTCTTTCTCCCATTGTCACCACACTTCGACTATGACAGACACGACTGGTAATATTAAGTAAGGTGGGTAATTGAAAATCCTCACTCAAGGAAAATGCAAGCTTCGTATAATCCTTGGCTTCTTGACTATTTCCTGGAGATAAAATGGCCATATTGGCGAATTTAGCAAACAAACGATTATCTTGTTCGTTTTGAGAACTGGCCATTCCAGGATCGTCCCCTGAAACCAACACAAAGCCACCTCTTATGGGGGTTTCTGTAAAGGTCATCAATGGATCCGAGGCAATATTCATGCCTACGTGCTTCATGACAGCCATGGATCTAGCCCCTGTAAAGGACCCTCCAATGGCAACCTCCAATGCTACCTTTTCATTTGTTGAAAACTCAGCATAAACACCTTCATAACTTTTTATGGTTTCAAGAACTTCAACAGTCGGCGACCCAGGATAACTGGCAGCCACAAGACCACCAGCTTCATAAAAACCTCTGACCAGGGCCTCATTTCCTGTTAATACACCTTTAGATTGTGAACTCATTTTCTCACACTCCTTTATCTGATTTTAATAGGATGAATATAAATGCGTATAGATGATAGCATACACTAACTATACCTACCCATTACTTTCGTAGATAAATCATACTTTCAATACTAATGATGAGATAGAAGAATTATTTAAAGCAAGGCTGAAGGTGTCTCACGGTGAAGACATTGAGCCTGTTATTGGAGAAAATGTAAAGAACAATGAAATTATTTATGATTCAGAAGATTGGTCCATTAAAGTTGATTATAAATAGTATTAGCACTACATTGGAGGATATTTTAATGTACCTAAAATACATGTGACATTAGAGGGACAGACTTGTGAGTCAGGGCATGTTTTGATTTACAATATTAATAAAGCTACGCACTGCAACAGGTATTGGAATTAATTTTTTTCTATACTAATGCTAGAAAAATAAAAATAGCTGTAAGAAAGCTCCTTGTCTTAATAAAATCTGTATTTTTATTTTAACTAACATAATTCGACAACAAATTAATAGCAAATTAGATATACTTAGGAACAAGAGAGAATTGTTTTTAGGATTTACTCCACCTTAAATTGATTGAATCCTAATAGATAAAGATTGGGAAGGTCTAAATTATACAAAACAAGGAGTGGTTAAATGTTTTGCGCTCATATTAATCCAACAACGCGAAAAGAACAAAGTGTTAAGGAGCATTTACATAGTGTTTCTAAAATGTCCATGGAATACGGTGCTAAAATTTCACTTGGTGCAACAGCCGAATTAATAGGCATGCTTCATGATATGGGAAAGCAAACAGACAAATTTAACTCTTATATACACTACAGTGCAACAAATCCCAGTGACAAATCCCTTAGGGGATCAATTGATCACTCCACAGCAGGAGCAAAGTTTATATATGATAACTTCTATCATACAAAGGATCCATATCAAAAGTTTACAGCACAGCTTATTTCATTAGCAATCTGTTCACATCATGGTGGATTGATAGATTGCTTAGACCTGAATGGCATGGATAGATTTACTGATAGGATGAACAAGGATAAAGACTTTTTATACGAAGAAGCACTATCTAATTATAGGTTGGAATTCTCAGAAATGAAGCATCTAAATGATTTATTTAATAAGTCAAAGGAAGAGATAAAAGCAATTCTTACTAAAGTTAACAAGATAGATGGTTCTGCTAAATTTGGACAGTTTGCAGCTGGGATGCTGGAAAAGTATCTTTTTAGTTGTGTGATTGATGCAGATAGATACGATACATATTTATTTATGGAAGGTAAAGAATCAAAACAAAACATTGATAAATCAGATTTGTGGAATGAACTTGCAGATGTATTAGAGGTCAAATTGAAAAGCTATCCTAAATCGGGCAAAATAGATTTGTTGAGAGAAGAAGTTTCCATAGCATGTAAAAACTTTGGAGAAAACAAAACAGGAATATATCAATTAGCAGTACCCACAGGTGGAGGTAAAACCCTGTCTAGTTTGAGATATGCTTTGCAACACGCAAAAAAATTTAATAAAGAACGAGTTTTTTATATTATTCCTTTTACCACGATTATCGACCAAAACGCTAAGGATATAAAAGATATTTTAGGTCGTGAGGATATCATTTTAGAGCATCATTCAAACCTTGTTGTTGATAACGATCAAGAAGAGTACAAGCTTCTAACGGAGCGCTGGGATAGTCCAATTGTTTTGACAACAATGGTACAGTTTCTTGATACTTTATTTAGTGGTGGAACACAAGGTGTTAGGCGAATGCATAACCTGACAAATTCGATTATCATATTCGACGAGATTCAGGCAATTCCCATTAAGTGTATTAATATGTTTAACAGTGCAATTAATTTCCTTTCAAACATTTGCAATGCAACGATTATACTTTGTACAGCAACGCAACCACTCTTATCGACTACAGAAATGCCCTTAAAGCTAAGTGAAAATCCTAATATTATTCCCGACATGCATGAGAAATTTGAACAATTTAAACGTGTGAATTTGATTGATAAAAGAACTACTGAAGGGTATAGTGCAGCTTCACTAAAAGATTTTGTACTAGACACCATGGAACGGGTAGAAAGCGTATTGATCATTGTAAATACTAAAAACACTGCAAAGGAAGTGTTTAATGAGTTAAAAAAAGCAAATGCTGATTTACCTCCAGAAAAGCAGTATGCAGTTTTTCATCTAAGTACGGGTATGTGTCCTTCTCATAGAATGAAAATTTTAAAAGAGATGAGAACAAAGCTAGGACAT
Organism: Alkaliphilus metalliredigens QYMF; assembly: GCF_000016985.1. Taxonomy (NCBI): domain Bacteria; kingdom Bacillati; phylum Bacillota; class Clostridia; order Peptostreptococcales; family Natronincolaceae; genus Alkaliphilus; species Alkaliphilus metalliredigens. The sequence goes on from NC_009633.1 coordinate 1,756,199, forward strand.
GAAAGGGTTATTTGTATTAGCACACAATTGATTGAAGCTGGCGTTAATATTTCCTTCGGTAGTGCTATACGCTCCCTTGCCGGACTTGATAGTATAGCTCAAGCAGCAGGAAGATGCAATCGCCATGGAGAAACAACTTGTAGTGATGTTTATATTGTTAATATTGAAGGAGAAAGTGTTAATAGATTAGTAGATATAAAAGAGGGACAAGAGTGTACTAGGAGAGTTCTTGATGAATTTAAAGAAAACCCGAAAAGCTTTGATCATGACTTGCTTTCCCCAAAAGCAATGAATCAGTATTATCAGTACTATTTCCATAATAGAAGTGCAGAGATGAACTACACATTAGCAAAGCCAAATGATGATAAATCGATGTATGACTTGTTATCTGGCAATAAAGAAGCATTCAATGCATTTAATAGTAGAAATGGCTACAAATCAGAATTAATGTTAAGACAAGCCTTTAAAACCGCAGGAAGTAACTTTCAGGTAATTGACCAGAACACAACTGGTGTCATTGTTCCATATGGAAGAGGAAAAACACTTATCACCCTTATAAATGGTGCATGTAATTTAAGTGAGTTAAAAGAGTATTTAAAGGAAGCTCAGCAGTTTTCAGTAAATCTATTTGAAACAGATAAAAGAAAACTAGAGGAAATAGGAGGAATCGTTGGATTGAAAGATGGTGCTATATTTGCGATTCGAGATGGATTTTATGAAGATGATGTGGGGGTGACTTTTGAAAATGCACCAATGGAATTTTATAATTATTAAGGAGGGGGAGAAAATTGAAAAAGGAAAATAGTGTTGAATTTAAAGTGAGTGGACGATATGCCCTTTTTAGCGATCCTATCAATCGAATTGGAGGAGAAAAATTTTCCTATCAAGTGCCAACATATCAAGCACTTAAAGGAATATTAGAAAGTGTTTATTGGAAACCCACATTAATATGGATTATTGATGAAGTCAGGGTCATGAATTTAATTAAAACCCAATCCCAAAATATACGTCCCGTCAATTTCAGTGGAACTAGTAAAGGTACAGGAACACCACTAAATACTTTGTCCATTTATACTTATCTAACAAATGTTGAATATCAAGTAAAGGCTCATTTTGAATGGAATTATAATCGTCCAAATTTAGAGAAGGATAGAAATGAGAATAAGCATTATATAGTCGCTAAAAGGATGATTAACCGTGGTGGTAGGCGAGATGTTTTCTTAGGAACCAGGGAGTGCCAAGCATATGTTGAACCATGCAAATTTGGGGAGGGCGAAGGTGCCTATGATCATTATGGGTCACTTTCATTTGGACTTATGTTTCATGGTTTTGACTATCCTGATGAAACAGGAGAAGACAAGCTAACAGCTAGGCTTTGGTCACCAGTAATGAACAATGGGTATATCAAATTTCTAAGACCTGATGAGTGTACGATTAAACGTGAACTCTCGTCCATGAAACCTAAGGTATTTGATGAAAATAATTTTAGTGGACTTGAAGAGTTTGAAGAGGAGGGGGATATAATTGAATTGGATTCATAAGCTTTATGATACTTATGAGAATTGTAAGAGTGAAGTAGGCGTTGCAAGGACAGATTCTAAAACACCTTTATTACCTCTGTCACATACCATTGTAAATTCTAATATTGAAATAGTGGTGGATATACATGGAAATTTTAGAAGGGCAAGAAATGTATCTAAAAGCGAGGCCATGACAATTGCTCCTTGCACTGAAGATTCAGCAAGCAGAGGTAATGGTAATAATCCACATACTTTGTTTGACAAACTACAATATGTAGCTGGAGATTATACTTCTTTCTTTAATGACAAAAGAGACAAGAAGTTCTTTATTGAATACATAAAGTTATTAGAAGCGTGGAGTAATTCTGAATATAAAGATGAAAAGGTAATAGCAGTTTTAAATTATTTAAAAAAAGAAAGATTAGTTGCTGATTTGATTTCAGAAAAATTGCTAGAGGTTGATGAAAATAGTCATGTAACAAACAAATGGTTTGGAGACAAAGATAATAAGCCGATGAAAACAAGTGATATTTTTGTTAGATTTATTGTGGAAATTCCAGGTGATGTTAATTGTAGACTATGGGAGAATACTGATATTCTCCGAAAATATCATAATCATTATTTAAATACTAAAACAAAATATGGATTATGCTATATACAAGGAAACAATATGCTCACTACTTTAAAACATCAATCAAAAATTAGAGGCAATGGTGACTCAGCAAAGCTTATTTCAGCAAACGATGAAAATGGATTTACATACTTAGGACGTTTTTCTGATAGCAATCAGGTAGTAAGTATTGCTTATGAAACTTCACAAAAGGCACATAATGCGTTAAAATGGCTTGTAGATATTCAAGGACAGAAGTTCGGAAACCCAAAAGATGGACAAAAAATTATAGTTGCATGGGGTACTAAAAACCAAACTATTCCCCAAATTTTAGAGGATACACAAGGAGGCATTTTTGGAAAAGAAGAAACGGCAATTGTTTCAACTGAAAAGGAATTTGCCCAGAGGCTAAATAAGGCTATTGCAGGTTATGGATGTGACTTAGATACAAAGGCTGAAATCGTTATTATGGGGCTAGATGCTGCAACAACAGGGCGGTTATCCATTGCCTATTATCGAGAGCTTTATGGTACTGATTTTCTAAATAGGATTAAACATTGGCACAGTACATGTATTTGGCAACATTCATACAAAATAATTGCTGATGGATTTGATGAAAAGGGAAAAGCAAAATTCAAGACGATTTCTTTTATTGGTGCTCCTTCTCCAAAAGATATCGCTACTATTGCACTTGGAAGTCCTAGAGAAAACAGCAAAACACAAAAGAAACATCTTGAATTAAAGGATTCTTTGCTAAAGGCAACGGTAGAAAGATTATTACCTTGTATTATTGATGGGGCTAAGTTACCCTATGATCTTGTCAATTCAGTTGTAAATCGTGTTTCAAACCCCGTTTCCATGGAAAAATGGGAATGGGAGAAAGCATTAACCATAACGTGCGCTTTAGTTAAAAAATATAAATATGATAAACTTAAGGAGGTATGGGAGATGGCGCTTGATGAAAATCAGAAGGATCGGAGTTATATTTTTGGTAGACTTTTAGCAATTGCACAACAAATCGAAGAATATGCATTGTATACGACAGGTGAAAAAAGGCCTACAAATGCAGAAAGATTAATGCATCAATTTAAACTTCACCCTTATAAAACATGGGGGATTATTACAGATAAGCTTGGACCATATATCGCAAGATTAGGTTCAAAGGGTACCGGTTTAACGGAGCTAATGACCCAGGTTAATTCGATGATACCCTATGAAGAATTTACTAGCCCAAAGAAATTAGATGATAGCTATATATTAGGATATTATTGCCAAAGACAAGTTTTTATTGATGAAAAAAATATAAGAATCCAAGCAAACGCAATAAAGAAATTAGGACAAGCAAATTAAAGGGGGAGAACCAATATGAGTAATTTTGAAAACAAGATTGATTTTGCAGTAGTTATTTCTGTAAAAAATGCAAATCCCAATGGAGATCCGCTAAATGGGAATCGACCTAGGGAAAATTATGATGGCTTTGGTGAAATTTCTGATGTTTGCATCAAGAGAAAAATCCGCAATCGCTTTCAAGATATGGATCAAGCAATATTTGTTCAGTCAGATGAAAGAAGAACAGATGGTTTTAGGAGCCTGAAGGATAGAGCCGATGGCTGTGAAGAACTTAAAAAATCAAGTAAAGACAAGGAACAATACGCAAAAATAGCCTGTGAAAAGTGGATTGATGTGAGAAGCTTCGGGCAAGTTTTTGCATTTAAAAAAGGTGGAGATGATAATTCTGTGTCGATAGGTATACGAGGTCCAGTTTCAATTCATTCAGCGGTAAGTATTTCTCCAATTGAAATTTCAAGTATGCAAATTACTAAAAGTGTTAATGGTGAAACAGGGAAAGATCCTGATAAGAAAAGCCCTGACACAATGGGTATGAAACATAGGGTTGAATTTGGTGCTTATGTGATTTATGGAAGTATCAATACGCAGTTGGCAACAAAGACAGGCTTTAATCAAGAGGATAGTGAACTCGTTAAAAAAGCTCTTATTACACTTTTCGAAAATGATTGTTCCTCTGCCCGTCCTGATGGCAGCATGGAGGTATGTAAGTTGTATTGGTGGAAACACAATAGCAAGATTGGTCAATATTCATCTGCAAAGGTTCATAGGACCTTGCGAATTGCCCCAACAATAGAAATGCCAAAAGATATTAATGATTACAATATCACCCATGAAACATTAGACGGACTAGCTCCAGAAATATATGATGGAATATAAAGAGGAAGATTTTATATTACTATCTGGGATACAGCACTTTTCATTTTGTAGACGCCAATGGGCTTTAATACATATTGAACAGCAGTGGCAAGAAAACCTTCGTACGATTGAAGGCCAAATTCTTCATGAAAGAACACATGATAACACCGTAAGAGAAAAGCGTGGAGACTTGATTGTTTCACGGGGGATGGCAATCTTTTCTCGTTCGTTAGGGATAACCGGGGCTTGTGATGTTGTTGAACTCCATAAGGCATCGGATGGAGTCAGTATATTTGGTAGGGATGGAAATTATAAGCCAGTCCCTATTGAGTATAAAAGGGGTAAACCTAAAGAAGATGAGTCTGATATACTCCAACTATGTGCACAGGCTATGTGTCTTGAAGAAATGCTATTATGTGAAATCCCAGAAGCTTTTTTGTTCTATGGGGAAACCAAACGACGGCTTAAAGTTACACTTGAAGATGAATTGCGGCAACGGGTACAAACAATTGTTAAAGAAATACATGAATTATATGACAAGAGATATACACCTAAAGTTAAACCATCTAAAAGGTGCAAGGCATGTTCACTTGCTGAAATTTGTATGCCGAAGTTATGTAAAAATCCCTCCGCTGTTAATTACATAAAGAAAAATCTTTTGGAGGTGGAGGAATGAGAAAACTATTAAACACACTCTATGTCACTTCTCCCAATACTTATTTATCTCTTGATGGAGAGAATATTGTGATTTTAAAAGATCAAGTAGAGATCTCTAGAATTCCATTACATAACCTTGAAGGCATTGTTGCGTTTGGGTATACTGGTGCAAGTCCAGCATTAATGGGTGCATGTGCAAAACGAAATATTGCGTTAAGCTTTATGAAACCAAGTGGTAAATTTCTCGCTAGAGTAGTTGGTGAGGTTAGAGGTAATGTCACTTTAAGAAAAGCACAATATAGGCTTTCAGACAACACAGAGGAAAGCAATATAATTTCTAGGAATTTCATTCTAGGGAAAATTTATAATACACGTTGGGTGATTGAGCGGGCAACTCGAGACTATGCAATGCGACTTGACGTTGATAAATTAAAAAAGGTTTCTAAAGTTCTTGCAAATTCCCTGAAATTAGTTGAACAAAGTGAAAATTTAGAGCAGCTCAGAGGTTATGAGGGGGAGGCAGCATCACAATATTTTAGTGTATTTGACGATTTAATTCTTCAACAAAAAGAATTCTTTTATTTTCGTTACCGTAATAAGCGCCCCCCTCTTGACAATGTTAATGCGATGCTGTCATTTGTATATACGCTACTGGCACATGATTTCGCAGCAGCATTGGAAACAGTTGGGCTTGATCCTTATGTAGGATTTTTACATCGAGATAGACCAGGCAGGATTTCGCTGGCACTTGATATGATGGAGGAGTTACGTTCTGTTTATGCTGATCGGTTTGTTATTTCGTTAATCAACAAAAAAGAAGTGAATTCAGATGGTTTTACCCAAAAGGAAAATGGTGCAGTTACTATGGATGATGATACAAGAAAAACCATCTTGAAAGCGTGGCAGAGTAAGAAGCAGGAAACAATCACACATCCATTTTTACAAGAAAAGGTAGAATGGGGCCTTGTCCCTTATGCCCAGGCAATGCTATTGGCCAGATTTATCCGGGGGGACTTGGACGGATATCCGACGTTTATGTGGAAGTAGGGGATGAAATGTTAGTGTTGATAACTTATGATATAAATACACAAACACCACTTGGTAGGAAACGACTACGCCAGGTTGCAAAACAATGTGTTAACTATGGTCAACGTGTTCAAAATTCAGTGTTTGAGTGTGTGTTAGATGCAGCTAAATGCCGTGAGGTTCAGCACACACTTGAAAAAATTATCGATAAGGACAAAGATAGCTTGCGATTTTATTATTTAGGAAACAATTATAAAGGTAAGGTTGTACATATAGGCGCAAAGGAGTCATTTGATGTTGAGGACACACTTATAATTTAGTGCGAACCTTTAGTTAACATGAAACGCCTAGAGCACTCGCACCTAAAATAGAAGGATTTTTGGTGCATAATAGTTAAAATATGCAATGAAAATCATTGTTTTAATAGTAAGAATGCAAAAGATGGCTAAAAAGTCAGGAAATTAGGTAGATTTTAGCTCTTTTTTGCTGTCGCTCCCTATATGGGGGCGTGGATTGAAATCGTTATTATCTTTTAGTCCTGCGAATTGCATTGGTAGTCGCTCCCTATATGGGGGCGTGGATTGAAATATTTTGCATTGATATTTCAACCCTGTTATTTTTCCAGTCGCTCCCTATATGGGGGCGTGGATTGAAATCCCATACAACTACATTGAAAAAATCCGCTTTTTTAGTCGCTCCCTATATGGGGGCGTGGATTGAAATGCTCATAGCTCTTAGCTTTGAATAAGATTTACAGTCGCTCCCTATATGGGGGCGTGGATTGAAATTAAAAGGGAGATGATTGAATGAAGTATATAGACCCGTCGCTCCCTATATGGGGGCGTGGATTGAAATTTCTGGTATTTCCTTACCTTTTAATATCGCTGTAGTCGCTCCCTATATGGGGGCGTGGATTGAAATTTATAGCTTCAGGTGTTTCTCCGGTGTTGTACATGGTCGCTCCCTATATGGGGGCGTGGATTGAAATAATGCTCCAGTTTTTAGCTTTCATTTCTCTTATAAGTCGCTCCCTATATGGGGGCGTGGATTGAAATTTCCATGTGGATTGACCTTTATCGTATTCATCCAGGTCGCTCCCTATATGGGGGCGTGGATTGAAATTTGTGTCATGTCCTCAACCCATTGTGTCCCTGTCGTCGCTCCCTATATGGGGGCGTGGATTGAAATCAATACACCAAATTCATTTAGTCTGTATTGCGTGGGTCGCTCCCTATATGGGGGCGTGGATTGAAATTGCCCTGGTGGCTGGTGTTAACTCTTTAAATTTAGTCGCTCCCTATATGGGGGCGTGGATTGAAATCTTGATAGTGTGTACAAAACACTCATATTCATTGTGTCGCTCCCTATATGGGGGCGTGGATTGAAATTTGTTCACTTAGTCCGTTCCATTGTTTTTTAGTTGTCGCTCCCTATATGGGGGCGTGGATTGAAATTTATCTTTTATTAACATGTTATAATCTGATAGAGAGTCGCTCCCTATATGGGGGCGTGGATTGAAATCTCCCCTCAATCTCCTACCATTTATTTCTGAATTGTCGCTCCCTATATGGGGGCGTGGATTGAAATGGATTCGGCAACAACAATCGAAGTAACAATGGGGTCGCTCCCTATATGGGGGGCGTGGATTGAAATACCAGGAAAAGTAATGTATTCAAATCATTTAGACTTCTCATTCCCAAATGTTCTCACAAACGATGAACCTCAACAAAACTTAGGCATAAAGGAAACCCTTTGATGAGCTTATCTTACCAAAGGGTTTCCTTTATGCTTTAATTTCTTTCAACATATTATGTGCAAAGACTTCGGCCTTTTCTTCGATCTGAGGATTCCAAAATATAGAGCCTGGATCATTAGCAATGGCTGTTAATGCAAAGTAAGGAGGTAATTGAAATCCTTTATTAATATTTAATGAATCAAAAAGTTGCTTTGAAACTGAATCACCACCGGAGTTAGCAGAAACAACTAGGGCAAAGATGCTCTTATCATAGAATTTGATTTTTCGATAGAGAGCTGTTAATCGGTTGATGACAGCAATTAAATTAGCAGAAACAGAATTATTGTAGTTAGGACAAATCCAGACGATGGCATCGGCTGCCTCAATGGCAGGATAAATCTCCGTGACCATCATCCCCCCATAAAAGCAACTGGTTTGCATGCCATAATGCTTGCAAGTTTGATATGGGCATCCAATACAGTCTAAGACGGTGCCATTTTCAACATGAAATTCTTGTATATCACAGACATCTAGATGATTTTTTACTAAATCCCATAGAATCAGGGTATTGGACGTCCTGCGATTACTAGAGTGTAAAGCAACAATTTTTGGCCTTTTAATGATCTGAGGTTGGTAATTTAGCAATCTTTTACCTAAGGATTTAGCGCGCTCTAATGCAATTTCTTCCAGGGATAAATCTAAGGCTTTCTGCCATGTCATAAAATTTTGAAATCCTCCGATGACTTCCACCAATGGATGCCCCATAAAGCGACATCCCATCTGGTTGGCTAAAAAAAGAATCGTCTTCGTCATACTTCGTGTATAGTATTCCGTATCGCTAGAGATGATTAATGCAGCCTGGGCTCCTAATAAGGAATCATCTCCTCTTCTCTTTAAAGTGGTCAACATTTCTAGTAAGGGGATATTTGTGCCTATTTCATCTAACTGAACCACAAATAATAGGCTACAGTTCTGTAAATCAGGCAAATCCTTGGATGTTTTATGTACTTGATAAGCACCACCTTCTACAGCGGATTCCATCATGTCATGTAAGTGAGTGGATACTTCTCCAGGGATGATGACATGAATCATAAAATCGCCTCCAGTTTATCATAGGTTTCCTGAAGTCGATTCAATAGTAAGGGATGAAGTGTGAGGGTTTCCACTTCTGTACCAGAAGAAATCAATCGATTTTTCGCTCCCATATAGACGCCTCCCATATAGGTGGCACTATAGTGCCACTCACCTTTGATTGTAGATAAAATGGAGAGGGCACCAGAAGAAAGGGCTGGGGCAATATAAGGCTTAAAGCCTAACTGCCGCACCTCTAAATTAGCTTTTTTGGCTTTTTCAGTTAAATAGGCTGATAAACTTTCATTATAATTGTAGATACTATCTGCGATGACTAAATCTGCTCCATGGGGTCCAAAAGAGCGACCCTCCTGTTCGAAATGCAGGGCCTTTGGATTTTCCTTTGAATAGTAACGGGCTCTGGCATTCATTACACCAAGACCATAACCCCGAATTTGCTCTGGGGCCAATCCCTTAAAGTCGTAATTCCCAGCGTTATCAGTGTTGCTACTATTTAAAACAACTTTACAAAGAAGATCAACAGGATCGGAAACCACAGCAAATATGCCCTTAAAGCCAGCATCTCGAGCCTGCTTGGCATAGACCTCAATGATTTCTGAATTAGCCTCTAGCTGTACCATTCGAACATCCTGTGCTTCATCTCCAATGGCGGGAACGCGAGCAGCAATACAGAAGACAAACATATCACAATTAAACAGTTGATCATTCTCCAGGATGTGTACATCAGGATAGAGGCTGTCATTAATATTGTAGATTTGATTGATTTCTTGCTCCCAGCGTTTCAGCTTGTTGGGGGTCCGATCATAAATGCCAATACGATCCACCCATTGATCTCCTAATAATCGGAGGCCCATTAATAATGTGCCTCCAACATCACCTAAACCAGCAATATGGACGCGCCATTTTTTGGGATGGGATTGTGTCAAAACAGTCTCCCAATCAGGGTAATCAGTATTGACACCTGTAACTGAACCTGCTTCAATTTTATGCTGTATCCACAGTGGGAGGGGATCCGTAGATGTGAATTCCTCCTGGTGGATCAAATTTAAATTCTCTTTGTCAGTAAAAATAAGAGCAGGATGTGAGAGGGAAAAGGTCCTTCGACTCTTATTAGGATCCATAGATTTTAGATAGTACAGTGATCCCTCATGTTTTTGAACTTCTACTTCATCAATTTGTTCAAAACCAGGGTAATGGTTACGTGAAAACAAAATGTTATCTTGAAAACGATAATAAAACATGTAGTAGTCCTCCTCTGATTATATCGTAAAGCTATATTTTAATCGTTTTAATTGTTCTAAATCTCTTTCTAAATGTTGGGATGGGTGAACGTTATAATTATAGCTGACATTTTCTCCTTGGTCAGGATAACGAGGGTACAGGAAGACTTCACCTAGCATAGAAAGTGTCAACTTCTTCTCATTAATTCTTTGGTATTCAATTTCTACAGCCTTTAATATATCGATGGCATTTTGAAGACAGGTTTCTGATAGATCATACAAGGTTTCCTTTGGCACATCCTTAATAAAGGAAGGTGAGGTGTAGGGAAGAATAAAATTAACTGAAGATAAAATATTCTTCTCAGGATAGACGCCTCTCCACAGTGTGTCGCCACCAATAAAGGGATACAATAAAGCCTCATTAAACCAGAGACGTAGCTTGGGTAGAAAATAAGCACTATCAACTTGACGATTTTGAATCTCCATTAACTCTTTACCTCGTCCAGATAAAAGGCCTACGATCACTTTTTTCACATTAATGTTTTCAGACTTTAGTAGTGGGTCAAGTCCTTTAAGACGATAGCCTTTATTTAACAGGTCATCAACTAAAATAACCGGACGATCAAAGGATCCAATCATACGAACTTGATTTTTTATATCTAAATAAAAGGGATAAGCACCAATTGTAAAGCTCTGCATATCTGGTGCAAATAGTCGTTCGATATGTAAGGACTTCGTAACGGTATTCGGAACAATGGCACGATTTAGGATGTTACCAAAGGGAACACACATAAATTCTCCTAGTTGCCGAGGAACCATGGCAATTGGGGGGACACTGTTTTCCATACATATTTTTTTCATAATCACTTCGTCAATGATCTTCCGATCAAATGAGAGGACCAAATGTCCAGGATAAAGCTTTGTGAAGGCTTCTTGCAACTTTTTACGAGTTTTAAGAACTGTTTTTTTGATCAAATAGTTGCTGTTAAAGGGTTCTTTAATGATGGTGTTAATATCAAGGGTCAAGGTACAGGGATTTGTCATATTAACGATAAATAGCGGACAAGACTTTTCATAAGAAATATCCTCAAAGCCATGCAAATTAAGTAAAGAGATCATATTAGGTGATACCTCTGGTTCAATGGTATTAAAGAAAACACCGAAGCTATAATCGTGCTTTAGGGCATAGGCTAAGGTTTCAGACAAAACCACCTGATGGAGATCATCAAAGGTTGCATGATCCTGGACAAATAACCCGCTAATGCAAACAATTCTCCCCACATATTGATTTCGAACCTGCTCAGACAGGTATCGATCCGTAAAGGTTTGGTAGAACATATCTGAAGGGAGCCAATGAAATAGACTATAGCCCAATATATGCTCCGGATCATTGGCATTTCGAGCCAGCAATAGGGTACATTGAGGCATGGTTAATGCTTGCTGAATACTCTTATATGATTTGGATTCATTTTTATGAAAGATGGAAACTAATTCTTTAATGAGATCATCATCAGGTCCATTGATGAAATCAAAATCCATAGAGACCGGCTGGGTGAATGATTTATATTGAGGTTCCCTTCGGTATAGGCTATGCTCATAAATATATCGTTGCGCCAGTGGATCAATTAAATTAGAGATATCTCTATTATCATCTATATAGTCTCGAATTTGGGAAGAACTAATATCCTCGTACTGGGGTGGCAGATTAAGGCGAAGAACAGGGCCTTTCATCTGTGTGATCATATCATGTAATAAAGTATCTTGCTCTATGGCAAAGTTACCTACTCTTCGTTCGAAAATAACGTGAGGCAACTGACTAATACAAAACTCTGTAGTAGGACTATCATAGGCTGAAGCGTTTAAAATGACATCGCTACCCACCACAATATAAACCTGAGATTGTGGGAAATTATGAACGAGTTTCTTTAAATCTTCTGGACTAGCGATATTGACGGGAAAGTCCTCGGGGTAAAGATAAACATCCAGTTCATCGGCCACAGACATATTAATAATATTTTTACGAATCAAATTAGGCTGGGTTCGCTTAGACCAAGAGAACTCATCTACTGTTAAGTAAACCTCAAATCCTGTGTCGCGAATGGCCCTCGTAATTTCTTTGTGACTCAAGGTAAAGGGATCAAATGAGCCTGGGAAAAAGGCAATTTTATCAGGTACTTTGATCTCAATGACATCAACAAAAAAATGATAGTCTGAAATAAAGCGATAAATATGGTTTAATCCTGCTGAATTTGTTAAGAAGGTAAGCTCTTTTTCTTCTGTATCACTTAAAAGGATCAACAGCTTTTTAGCAATTTGTTGGAAAATTTCATGCTTCTCTTCTAAGGTGATTCGATGAGATCTAAATAGATCTTTTCCAATGACACTGAAGGCAATTTGATTAATTTGAACATCATCATGAACCAAACCATTCAATAAAATACTAAGGAGCTTTTGTCGACGCAATTCATATTTTCCTGTATCCTCATCGAACAAGTTTTGGTATTTAGCGTAGTGAGATAGAAAGATACCAATTGTTTTTAATAAAAGCGAACTGGTTTGACTGTTGGATTGTTTGATTTTTTCATAAAAGTCCTCGATAATCTCATCTAGTTCAATGGGTTTTAAGTAACCAATTATTTGACCAAGATAATTAGGAATGAACTTAGTAAATTGTACCCCTTCAATTTCTAAAGCCCGGAGTAAGTCTATGGCAATGTCATTTCGTTGTTCTATGGGTAAGTGTGAGAAAATATTTACCAGGGATTCACCTGCACGATTACGCACGCTTTCAACAGCACTTACCTTTAATAAATTGCAAAAGTGCATGGCGGTATAAAACTTACTCACACTTGAGGATTCGATGCTGTACCTGAGCAAAAGTTCAACATGTGTTTTTTTTGTAATCCAATTTGTAGCAGTTTTTAAGTTACTCAAATAGATGTCTGGCACTTTATTACGACCTATTTCATAATGCTGCTGAAATCGTATGATATCTGCTTTATCTATAAAGATGAGTAGAGCAAGCTGATAGTGTAAATAATGAATTGCAGGAATTGATTGTGTTAATTCTTGTTGATGTAAAATGGCTTTTAATTCGGCGTAAATATTGTGACCAGCGGGCACAAAGTCAATAAAATAAACCATTGTCTCTAAGGCCGCTACTTGAAGGTCAATACGTTCACTTTTAATACCTTCTAGAATATAAGTGCCTAACTGATCAAAGTAAAGATCCGAAGAGGAAATTGGAATGAAATTTAATGTTTCAAACAAATCCATTGTGATGGCTGCATGATCTGCTGTATTGTGATTGTAGTAAGGTAAAATGATATTTTTGTAGTTCTTTAATTGATACTCTGGACATAGTTTGAATAGCGAAGCAATAAAAGGGCGCACACTATAACGAATCCAACGATGATGTAGAGAAATGATTTTATGATCAGGCCATAAAAAACGCTCAAGATATTCAGTTAATAAACCACAGCTGGTGATTGTAGGTGGGTCTAAGGTCACACCTTCTGGTATTTCTTTACGGTAATTTTCATCAAAGGTAGCAATTAAGCTGCCTATTAACTCAGCGCATTGACTACGAATGTCTTCCTCGGGGTGAATCAGTTTTTCATATAAAAACTTCAGCATAATCACTTTTTGTTTTTGGGTTAAATAAGTGGAATACTCGTCAAATAAATCTAAATATTCTCGTAGGGTTTTGGGATCCTTTTCTCCTCTAATCACTTCAATTAATTCATTCAAAGAAGTTTCATCTCTTAGTTTGTACATTAAGTGGATGTTATGGTGAATCGCTAAATATTTTATGTTCTCAGTAATGAGGTTGCCATGCATGAGAGAATAATAACGCCTTTCTTTTTCATCTAGTAGCTCACTTGGGTGTCCATCAGGATCCACAAGTACTCTGAAATCCAATAAATAACTTTCAAAATCCCTTAGTTTTTGATAAACACGTCTGTAGCGTTTTTCTTTTTCATCATCTACATTGTCCAATTTCTCTAATATGGTTTGAAAGGCCTCTTCAAGGCTAATCATTTTCATAACATATTTCCCTGAGTCGTCAAGAACATTCTTAACACGAAAATCTGAATAGATCAAAATCAGAGACTCTATAGATAAGTTTTCTAACTCTAAGTCCCAAACTGAGTGATTTAACGCAATATGACCAATAAAAGTAAAGTTATGTTCATTGAACCATTGATCTGTATAATAGTAATGGAGATAGGCCACACGCTTAGATTCAAAGGAACGACAACCAAACTTACCGATGTCATGACCAGCAGCAGCACCAGACACTCTACCTAGATCAACAGAAACACCACGATCTAATAATTGACGGCCCACATGTAGGGACAAATAGTGGACAGCACAAATGTGGTCCAAAGTATTATGGCCCATAACTTCAAAATTTAATTTCATCATTTCATAAATAAATTCTTCTTTAAAAGCCTTAACAAAAGACTTATACTCCCCCCTAGGAGTAGGAAGCTGCTTCACTTCTTCACTGGTTAAAAAGTCTAAAGGGTATTTACTTTGCCATGTCCCATCCTCAGTCCTTCTTTGATAGTCTGAAACAATTCTCAGGACTGCTAAATAGAGAAGACAGGCATTGTCATTTTGGGGATCCAGTGTGATTTCCACAGAATGAGGAAATGATTTACTTAAAGTAAATTGGTAGATATAATGCAAGGGGAGTTCGGGTGGTGTCCCCTTCCAGAGAGAACTGAATATGTGTTTACATAGATCGTATACACGTTGGCAGCTATAGTCACCATCTTCAATGATTGTATTAAGCTGTTGCATAAAGTGAGGGTTTTCTATTTCGGATGAAATGAGCTCCTCAGTCAAATGATACTGTGTAAGGAAGTCTTGCTCTAAAAGCTTCGTAGTGATGTCGTCATAAAGTTGTTTTTTAAGGTCCAGTTGCATTTAGGTTCCCCCTCTGTAGATTATCGTTAATTCTCATTATACCCGAAGTATAGGGTATTTAAAAAACAAATCCATATTTAATGTGATAAAAAATAACATTTCAGTATTGAGTGATTTTGAGATGATGATAAAAGGTTACGAATATATGAAATTGACTTGAAATAATATGGATTGAAGGGTATAATAGATAGAAAGTGCCACTGCTTGTGGTGCTAGAGAATAAAAACAAGCTTTATTGAATAAGGGAGGAAACGAAATGAAACCTAAAACAAGAAAAGCGATTGCGATTACAGTTGCAACAGCCATGATTATCGGTACATTCTCAAGTCTCCTATTGATTTTTTAATAGGAGATTTTTCTTTAAGCACTTGAAATTTTTAATAAACGAATGATTAAAAATTGAGTGCGCTATGAGTCGGTGCGGAGCATAGACGAATTTTAAGTACTTAAAATTTGAAAAATAGGAAAAATTAAAAAGGGAGGGGCGCAATGCATATCTCATCACCACTTAAAAGATTCATTGGAAACCTATTGGATAACGCTTTGTTTGGTATTATCGTTATGTTCTTTTTTATGATGGCTGCAGCAATAAATAGTGAAGCACTGGTTGCGATTTCTTTTTTTGCTGCTTGGGGCATACAGTTATATTTCTGGTCAAAGGGTACATCCCTTGGGAAAAATGTAATGGGGATGAAAGTAGTCAATAAGTATACCCAAGAGCCAGTTGGATTGGGTTTAATGATTATTAGAGAAACCATTGGTAAGTTTCTCTCGGGACTCATTTTCTCATTAGGATATATATGGATTCTGATCGATTCTGATCATCAAGGATGGCATGATAAATTCATACAGTCTATTGTTGTAGATTGGTAAGTAAAAATATGACTTAGAAAATTGACTACCTATTTTCAATGATAAGGCTCTTGTTAATCTTGGTATTACAGGATTTATCTAATTCGACAAAAAAACAAAGGAATTTTATAAAAGGCATTGCATATTTATTTATACAGATGTATAATATTACAATAAGAAAAAATAAAAAGTTCGTGTAGGGGGAAATATTAATGAAAAAAGGATTTGGAAAATTTATTAAAATAGGAATCGTTGCACTTAGTTTAATCATATTGGTTACGGGATGCTCTCAAGCTCCAGGTGCCAGTAGTGAACAATCGAAGCTAGAGGCGGTTCAAAGTTCAGGTAAACTGGTATTAGGAACTTCTGCAGACTATCCACCATATGAGTTTTATGCAGAAGTAGATGGTGCGTTACAAGTAGTTGGATTTGACATTGAGATTGCAAAGGAAATTGCAAAGGATATGGGAGTTGAATTAGAAATCAGAGACATGGACTTTGATGGATTGTTATCAGCATTGGTGACAGGAAACATTGATATGATTATTGCTGGTATGGTACCAAGTGACGAAAGAAAGAAAAGCGTTGATTTCTCAGTGCCATATTACTCAGCAGAGCAAACAATGGTTGTCAGAGCAGCAGATTTTGATAAATTTTCCACAGTAGAAGACTTCACAGGGTTGACAGTAGGGGCCCAAACAGCAACAATTCAAGAAGAAATTGCAAAGGAACAAATTGCTAACGCAGAGTTGAGAACATTAAGTGTCATCACTGATTTAGTAATGGATCTAAAGACAAATAGAATAGATGGTGTGGTTTTAGTTGAGCCAGTTGCCAAGGCCTATGCAGAAAACAATGATGATGTTGTGGTTTCTCAATTACACTTTGGACAGGAAGATGGCGTTGCAGTTGCAGTGGCAAAAGATACAGATGACTTCTTAAACTCCATTAACACAACATTAGAGAGATTATTAGCAGAAGATATGATTAGTCAATTTATCGTGGAGGCAACAGAATTAGCTAGTGAGCAAAGCGAATAGGCAGCCTAAGTAAAATAAATGAATAAATATATAGTCACAAAAGATGGTTGAGCAACCATCTTTTGTGATTGTTTAAATATATAAGGGGTGAATGGGATGGATTTTGGTTTTTTAACGAAATATTATGGAATGTATTTAACTGGTGCAAGAAATACCTTATTATTGGCATTTTTTACTGTATTACTTGGCGTATTTTTTGGCGTGGCCTTAGCCCTGATGAGATTATCTAAAAACCCTATATTAAAGGGATTTGCTGCATCGTATATTGAATTTATTAGAGGAACACCATTATTAGTGCAATTATTAATTATTTATTACGGATTACCTCATTTAACAGGGATGCGTTTTCCTGATCTGTTTGCGGGTATTGTGGCCCTGACATTTAATAGCGCAGCCTATATTGCAGAGATTATAAGAGCAGGTATTATGTCTGTAGACAAGGGGCAAATGGAGGCGGCGAGATCCTTAGGGATGCCCCATAGTATGGCCATGAAGCACATTATTATTCCCCAAGCATTTAAAAATATATTACCAGCCCTAGGCAACGAATTTATCGTGGTGATAAAGGAATCAGCAATCGTTTCTATCATTGGGATTTCTGATATCATGCGTACTGCTACAATTGTAAGAGGTAATACCTACAGGCCCTTTGAGCCTTTGATTGTAGCGGCGGTCATGTATTTTATGATTACATTTACATTATCTAATCTGATGCGTATGATGGAAAGGAGGCTGCGTGCAAGTGATTAAAGTAGAAAATTTGCATAAAAGCTTTTCGGATTTACATGTTCTAAAGGGCATAAACAGAGAAATAAAAAAAGGTGAAGTCGTTGTGGTGATTGGACCCAGTGGTTCTGGAAAAAGTACTTTTCTAAGATGTTTAAATCTTTTAGAGGAGCCTAATGATGGAAAAATCCTATATAACGGCGTGAATATCGTGGATAAGAAAAATGATATTAATAAATACAGAGAAAAAATGGGCATGGTATTTCAGCAATTCAATCTATTTCCTCATATGACGGTGTTAGAGAATATTATGCTAGCCCCCATGCAGATAAAAAACATGAACCGTAATGATGCCATGAAAATTGCAATGGATTTGTTAAATACTGTAGGGCTTTCAGAAAAGGCAGAAACATATCCCAATAAGCTCTCTGGAGGGCAAAAGCAACGGATCGCCATTGCAAGAGCCTTGGCTATGCAGCCGGAAGTGATGCTCTTTGACGAACCAACCTCAGCCCTAGACCCGGAAATGGTAGGGGAAGTGTTAGATGTGATCAAAAAACTTGCGGCTCAAGGGATGACAATGGTTGTGGTGACCCATGAAATGGGATTTGCAAGAGAAGTAGGAGACCGGGTTATTTTTATGGATGAAGGAAGAATTGTTGAAGAGGAAGCTCCGGAGGTCCTGTTTAAGAGCCCACAAAATCCTAGGACACAAGACTTTTTAGGAAAGATACTCAGATCATACTAAAAGGATAAAGCCATATGTCTATGGTTGTATGTAACCGAATAAGATTTTCAATAAGCAGCCACCTGATTTCAAATAGGTGGTTTTTTAGTTTTTGGGTTTTGGATGTATGAGAATGTTGAAAAAGTAAATAATACCAGAAGAATAAAGAGATATTTAATTTAGCAAGCCGATCAAGGATTCGAGTAATGCAATTAGTTTGAAATTAGATAAAAAGGAGAGAATCATATGGCGCGAAACAGAAAAACAATGGATGGAAATGAAGCCGCAGCTTATGTTTCCTATGCTTTTACAGATGTGGCAGCCATTTATCCCATCACTCCCTCTTCTTCCATGGCAGAAGGAGTGGATGAATGGGCTGCCCACGGAAAGAAAAACATTTTTGGACAGACTGTTAGAGTCGTGGAAATGCAGTCAGAAGCTGGAGCAGCAGGGGCGGTACACGGGTCATTACAAGGAGGTGCATTAACAACCACCTACACAGCATCCCAGGGACTGTTGTTGATGGTCCCGAATATGTATAAGATGGCTGGGGAGTTGTTACCAGCAGTATTTCATGTGAGTGCCCGGGCTCTTGCTGCCCATGCCCTATCAATATTTGGTGATCACCAAGATGTCATGGCGACTAGACAAACGGGTTTTGCAATGATTGCCTCAAATAGTGTCCAAGAAGCAATGGATCTAGGTGGGATAGCTCATTTAGCAGCCATCAAGTCACGGGTACCTTTTTTACACTTTTTTGATGGCTTTAGAACCTCCCATGAATATCAAAATATTGAAGTACTAGAGTATGATGAACTCAATAGATTGCTGGATCATCAAGCTGTAAAGGAATTCAGAGACCGTTCATTAAACCCTGAACGACCTGTTACAAGGGGGACAGCGCAAAACCCAGATATCTATTTCCAAGGGAGGGAAGTGTCTAACCCTTATTTTGATGCAGTACCAGATATTGTAGCTGATTACATGAAGGAAATTACTAGAATAACCGGGAGAGAATATCAGCCATTCAATTACTATGGAGATCCAAATGCAGATCGCATCATTATTGCAATGGGGTCCATGTGTGAAGTTATTGAAGAAACAATAGATTACTTAATGGCTCAAGGAGAAAAAGTAGGAGCCATCAAAGTCCATCTTTATAGACCTTTTTCACCAAAGTATTTTTTCGATGTCCTTCCAAAATCAGTGGAGCGAATCGCTGTGCTGGATAGAACTAAGGAACCTGGTTCATTGGGAGAACCATTGTATGAAGATATTAGAAGTCTTTTCTATGGACGACAAAAGGAGCCACTGATCGTTGGTGGGCGCTATGGGTTAGGCTCTAAGGATACAACACCGTCACAAGTCGTGGCTGTATTTAATAACTTAAAGCAAAGTCAGCCGAAGGACCAATTTACCGTTGGAATCAAGGATGATGTAAGCAACACTTCTCTGCCAGAGGAAGAAATCATCGAAGTTTCACCTGAAGGAACAATTAACTGTAAATTCTGGGGATTAGGGTCAGATGGAACCGTTGGAGCCAATAAAACAGCCATTAAAATTATTGGAGACCGAACAGATCTATTTGCCCAGGCTTATTTTTCCTATGACAGTAAAAAATCAGGTGGTACCACGATTTCTCATCTGCGTTTTGGAAAGAAGCCAATTAAGTCACCTTATTTGATTTATCATGCAGATTATATTGCTTGTCATAATAAGTCCTATGTTTATTTATATAATTTATTAAAGGGGTTAAAGGAAGGCGGCATCTTTGTATTAAATTGCCCTTGGACTTCGGAAGAATTAGAAGAAAAGCTACCGGCATCTCTTAAAAGACAAATTGCAAAGACAAAGGCTAAGTTTTATATCATTGATGCAGTTAAAGTAGCAGGGGAAATCGGTCTCGGTGCACGGATCAATATGATCATGCAGGCTGCATTCTTTAAGCTAGCACAGGTGATCCCTGTGGAAGAGGCAGTAAAATATTTAAAAGAAGGTATAGAAGATGCCTATGGTAAAAAAGGTGAAAAAATTGTAGAGATGAATAATAAGGCAGTGGATCAAGGGGTTAATGCATTGACTCAAGTGGAAGTGCCATCCCATTGGTCAGACGCCAAGGATCAAGCAGTTCCTGAAAGAAAGGAATCTGATTTTGTCAAGAACATCCAACGAGTGATGGAAAGACATGAAGGAGATGAATTACCAGTTAGTGCTTTTAAAGGAATGGAAGATGGTACATTTCCCATGGGAACCACTGCGTATGAAAAAAGAGGAATCGCAATTATCGTTCCCCAGTGGCAGACGGACAAGTGTATTCAGTGTAACCAATGTGCCTATATTTGTCCTCATTCAGTAATTCGTCCATTCTTGTTAGATGAAGAGGAAATCAGTAAAAAACCTGAAACATTTGAAACAAAGGATGCCATCGGTAAAGGGCTAGAGGGTTATCAGTACCGTATTCAAATTAGTCCCTACGATTGTACAGGATGTGGTAACTGCGCAGATATTTGTCCAGCACCGAAAAAGGCATTGGTAATGGTGGATGCTGAGCAGGAAATGAGTAAGCAGGAGGAAAACTGGGAGTTCTCCGCGGAGCATCTGACATACAAGGATCATTTAATGACTAAATCATCGGTTAAAGGTAGTCAGTTTGCCCAACCATTATTAGAGTTTTCGGGAGCCTGTGCAGGATGCGGTGAGACTGCCTATGTTAAGCTGTTAACTCAATTATTTGGAGATCGAATGATGATTGCCAATGCAACGGGTTGTTCCTCTATTTGGGGGGCCAGTGCACCCTCTGTTGCCTATACAACAAACTCATGTGGACGAGGACCAAGCTGGGCTAACTCATTATTTGAAGACAATGCTGAATTTGGTTTTGGAATGCACTTGGCTTCTCAGCAAATGCGATCGAAATTAGCAGACTTGATGAAAGAAGCATTAAAAAGTGATTTAGATGAAGATTGTAAGCAAGCATTTAGGCAGTGGTTAGACAACAAACAGGATGGAGAAGCGTCTAAGGAAGCTTCAAGAAAAATTGTATCCTTATTAGAGAAGCACCATCATCATGACCCAATTATTAAAGAAATTTTAGAAAAGAAGGATTACTTAACGAAGAAATCAGTTTGGATCATCGGTGGGGATGGATGGGGCTATGATATAGGATATGGTGGCGTTGACCATGTATTAGCCACAGGTGAAGATGTGAATCTATTGGTCATGGATACGGAAATCTATTCAAATACAGGAGGACAGTCCTCTAAGGCCACACCTCTGGCGGCGGTGGCTAAGTTTGCGGCTGCTGGAAAACGGATACGAAAGAAAGACTTAGGACTAATGGCCATGAGCTACGGCTATGTTTATGTGGCCCAGGTAGCCATGGGAGCCAATATGAATCACCTAGCTAAGGTGGTACAAGAAGCTGAAGCCTATCCAGGACCCTCTCTTGTTATTTGCTACGCACCTTGTATTAGTCATGGGATTAAGAGTGGCATGGGAACCAGTGTGAGACAAGAGAAAAAGGCTGTTGAAGCGGGATACTGGCATCTATATCGATTTGACCCAAGACTGAAGGATCAAGGCAAAAATCCATTTGTACTGGATTCCAAGGAGCCTAAGGAGTCATTTAGGGAGTTTATTGAGGGAGAAATCCGTTACTCTCAAATTCTAAATGTATTCCCTGAGGAAGCAGATGAACTCTTCACAGCTGCAGAGAACAGTGCAAGGGACAGATATATGACATACAAGCGATTAGCTGATATGAATTTTGAACAATAATTAAAAGATAAAAAAAACGAACTCCTTTTAGATATCTAAAAGGAGTTCGTTTTTTTAGGTTTTGGATAAAAAAGGAATAAGGAGATAAAATTAAATAAAATAATATTTAAATACTTTGATATTTCCTATATAATGAAACGAGAAAGCAATAAGATGATCCTGAGAATATACATAGGCCTAAAGACAGATGAAAAATATAGATAGTAAAGGCAGGATTGATATTGTGAAACCCTCATAGAAATAGAGTGAGTGGGAAATTTTTAAGTCCATATACATGACAAGAGGAATAAGATAATAGAATAAAATATATATTGAGATGGTCAATACAAAGAGTGAGAGACAAAAGTAATTTGTTACATTATTTAAGTGAAGATATTTTACCAGGAGAGGGAGAAAAAATATGGAAAGAAGCAGTGGGATTTTGATGCATATTTCATCCCTACCTAGTCCCTATGGAATAGGAAGTTTTGGAAAGGAAGCCTATGAATTTATAGACTTTTTATCTATAGCAGGACAAAAATATTGGCAGATACTCCCTATTGGATCTACGGGTTACGGAGATTCCCCCTATCAGTCCTTTTCTACCTTTGCCGGTAATCCTTTTTTTATCGATTTACAGTTATTGAAGGAGGAGGATCTGCTGGAAGCTAGGGATTTTGATAATATAGATTTTGGAGATAATCCCACGAAAGTAGACTACAGCAAGATATTTGAAAACAAATTACCGGTTTTAAGAAAAGCATTTGAAAATGGGAAAATAAGATATGGTGACGAGGTTGAGGCCTTTAAAAAAGAAAATGTATTGTGGGTAGAGGATTATGGTCTTTATATGGCCTTGAAGTTTCACTTTAACTCTAAATCATGGCAGGAATGGGAACAGGACATTAAGCTTAGGGAACAAGAAGCAATTCATTATTATAAAGAACGATTAAAGGACGAAATTGACTATTGGATTTTCCTACAGTTTCTTTTTTTTATACAATGGAATCGGTTAAAAAATTATGCCAATGATAAGGGAATTAAAATTATTGGGGATATTCCCATCTATGTGGCAGAGGATAGTGTTGATGCATGGGTCAACAGTGAAATATTTTTATTTGACGAATACAATAGACCGATTCACGTTGCTGGGTGTCCACCGGATGGGTTTTCTGAAACTGGCCAATTATGGGGAAATCCTCTCTATCGCTGGGATGTTTTGGAGGAGAGGGGCTTTGATTGGTGGGTGGAAAGAATCTCAGGAAGTATGAGATTATATGATGTCATTAGAGTAGACCATTTTAGAGGGTTAGAATCCTATTGGGCGGTGCCCTATGGAGAACAAACTGCTGAAGGTGGTAACTGGTTAAAGGGGCCTGGAATTAAGCTTTTTCATGCCATTGAAGCGCAATTAGGGCATGTTGAAATTATCGCAGAGGATTTGGGTTTTCTGACACCAGATGTCATTGCCTTGAGAGAACAGACAAAATACCCTGGCATGAAGGTATTGCAATTTGCCTTTAATATATGGGAAGAGAGTGACTATCTGCCCCATAACTATGATAAAGACTGTGTAGTTTATACAGGAACCCATGACAATGATACCGTAATGGGATGGTTACAAAATGGACCTAGAGACGATGTGGCATTTGCCAAAAGGTATTTACATCTTAATGAAGAGGAAGGTGTTCATTGGGGATTCATAAGGGGCGCCTGGAGCTCTGTAGGGGATTTAGCTATTGCCCAGTTACAGGATTTCTTAGGGTTAGGGAGTGAGGCTAGGATGAACACGCCTTCAACCCTAGAGGGCAATTGGCATTGGCGAGTAAAAAAAGAAGCATTAACCAGGGAGTTAGCTGAAAAAATAGGTGGACTCACAAAGTTGTATGGGAGGTAGGAGCCTAGATGCTAAATAAAAGAAAATTCAAAGAAAGTGTTGAACGCAATATCAGAGTGAATTTTCTAAAGACAATCAAAACAGCGTCGGGCCAGGAGCGGTACCATGCTGTTGTCAAAACCTTGATGGAGGAAGTTGTTACACATTGGCAAGAGACCAATGAAAGACATCATAATAAAAAGAAAGCTTGTTATTTTTCCGCTGAGTTTTTAATGGGAAGGGCCTTTGGAAACAATTTATTGAATTTAGGAATTTATGAGGAAGTAAAGGAAGTATTAAATGAACTTGAGATCGATATTGACGAAGTAGAGAAGGCGGAAGCCGATGCAGGTTTAGGTAACGGTGGACTTGGAAGATTAGCGGCTTGTTTTTTAGAGTCCTGTGCAACCATGAATTTGCCAGTAACCGGGTATGGTATCAGATATCACGATGGTATTTTCAAACAAAGGTTTGTAGATGGCTTTCAGGTGGAAGAAGGGGACCCTTGGTTAGCTCATGGGGAACCCTGGTCCTTCAGACGAAGTGAAGATGCAGTAACCGTTGTTTTTGGTGATGAAAGTGTTAAGGCAGTACCCTATGACACCCCTATTATTGGTTATGGTAATCAAACCATTAATACACTGAGACTCTGGCAAGGAGAACCCCTAATCAACTTTGATTTTAATCTTTTTAATGAGCAACGCTACGATGAATCCGTTAAGGAAAAAAATAGAGCAGAGGATATCTCACGGGTATTGTATCCCAATGACTCTAAAGAGGAAGGTAAGATATTAAGATTAAAGCAACAATACTTCTTTGTCTCTGCATCCTTGCAGGATTTAGTGAAAAAATACAAAGAGACAAATGGAAACGAATTCGAAAAATTTCATCAGTATCATGCCATACAATTAAATGACACACATCCTGTGGTAGCCATACCAGAGTTAATGAGAATACTCACTGATGAAGAGGGACTCTGCTGGGAAAAGGCTTGGGGGATTACAACTAAAACCTTTTCTTATACGAATCATACCATCTTAACTGAAGCCCTTGAAAAATGGGATGTTAAATTGTATCAGAAAATGCTTCCGAGAGTTTATGAGATTGTTAAAGGAATTGATGAACAATTCATAGAATTTTTAAATGAAAAATCCTATGAAAAGAAAAAGATAGATCAAATGAAAATCATCTCTAATGGAAGAATCAATAAAGCCTGGCTGGCCATTTACGGTTCCCATACAATCAATGGAGTGGCAGAAATTCATACAAATATATTAAAACACAAAGAATTAAAGGATTGGTATGAATTGTATCCCCAGAAATTTCAAAATAAGACCAATGGCATTACACCACGAAGGTGGTTAGCACTTTGCAATCAAGAATTATCCGCCCTAATCACAGCGCTTTTAAATACTGAAGACTGGATTACTGATTTATCTCAATTAAAGAAACTGGAAAAGCATCAGTATGATGATGAGGTATTGAAAAGATTCATGGCAATTAAAAGGACTAAAAAGAAACAATTGGCAGCATATATCTTTAAAAAAGAAGGAATACAGATTGATCCAAACTCCATTTATAATATACAGATTAAACGGTTGCATGAGTATAAAAGACAATTATTAAATGCCTTTCATATCTTAGATTTGTATTATGAACTAAAGGAAAACCCAGATATTCAAAGGACTCTAAGAACATTTATCTTTGGAGCAAAGGCAGCTCCGGGATATGTTAGGGCAAAGGGAATTATTAAATACATCAATGAAGTGGCGAAACTGGTAAACAATGATCCACAAATGAAGGATCAAATGAAAGTTGCCTTTGTAGAAAACTACAATGTTTCCTATGGAGAAAAGCTCTTTCCTGCGGCAGACCTCTCTGAGCAAATATCCACAGTGGGTAAGGAAGCTTCAGGAACAGGAAATATGAAGTTTATGCTAAACGGGAGTCCAACCATTGGCACCAATGATGGGGCAAATATCGAAATTGTTCAAGAGGCTGGAGAAGAAAACAACTTTATCTTTGGAATGAAGATAGAGGAGTTGCAGGCAATGGAAGATACCTATGAGCCTAGGGCGTATTATGAAAGTGTTCCAGGTTTAAAAAGAGTTGTAGATACACTGATAGATGGGACATTTGATGATGGAGATACAGGTATGTTTCAGGAGTTATATGACTCCTTATTAGAAGGTGCCAGTTGGCATAAGCCTGACAATTACTATTTATTGAAGGATTTTGATGATTATCGAGAAGCCCAGAGAAAAGCAGAAATAGCCTATGCGGATGAAATTGCTTGGGCAAGAAAGTGTTGGATGAATATAGCCAATGCAGGGAAATTCAGCAGTGATAGAACCATTACAGAATATGCAAAGCAGATATGGCATATATAGTTTCCCTCATAGAATAAATATTGATGGAATGGGTGCAATCATTGGAATTGTGCCCATTTCATCTTTTTTGTAAAATATTTTAAAGGAATTAAGATACTTTTGAAGAAATAGAAGATGAGTATATGATAAAAGATAAAAGTACATCTTTATGGGGAAATTATATGATTTATAGTAAGAAGGTTTAAACTTGATAGCAGGAAGGTTGATCTATTTGAACAAAACAATCAGGTATATCTTAGGAGTACTATTTATATGGGTGGCAGTCCATGTTTTGATCACTACATTTGATGGACTTAATGATAAAACTGAAATCGCTGATGCGGCTGTTGTACTAGGAAATAAAGTAGAATTAGACGGCACCCCTTCTCCACGATTACAGGGGCGGTTAGATAAGGCAGTAGAACTTTATGAAAAAGGATATTTCAACTATGTGATCGTAAGTGGTGGCACGGGAAAAGAGGGATTTGACGAGGCTCTGGTAATGAAAGACTATTTAGTTAAGAATGAAATTCCAGACGATAAAGTGATATTAGATCAAGAGGGCTATAACTCAATGATGACAGCAAAAAATACAAAAATCATAATGGATCATATGGATTTAGAATCAGTTACAGTGATTTCACAATTTTACCATATCACTAGAACAAAACTAGCATTTAGAAAAGTT
This sequence comes from Alkaliphilus metalliredigens QYMF, assembly GCF_000016985.1. Lineage (NCBI taxonomy): Bacteria > Bacillati > Bacillota > Clostridia > Peptostreptococcales > Natronincolaceae > Alkaliphilus > Alkaliphilus metalliredigens. Next base: position 1,783,233 of record NC_009633.1, read on the forward strand.
GGTTTTGAGCAGGTGTATTCTGCCCATGCAGAATACTTTGATTTTAGAGATATTTATTCTATTGCCAGGGAGTTTGCTGGATATTATAAGTATTTATTTATGAAAGTATAAACACTACGATAGATAAGCAATATTAATAAGGGGGTATCGTAAGATGACAGCGCAACATCATTCAGTAAAAATAATGTGGGAAAATTATCTGAAGGCAAAGAAAGAAAAAGACAATGAAGAGCCTAATGAGAAGGAATGTGCTTCATGGCACTTTTGCAATAATGAAAAGGATGCAAATGAATTAGCTGAATTGGTACTAAAGGGGATAAAAAGGGCAACGGCATCCTTATATGATGGTTATGCATTTGAAGATCAGTCGATACCAGAGGTGGGAAACCATAGTATCATCACAAACTGGGAGGGTGTGGGCCAATGCATTATCAAGACAATAAAGATCGATGTGGTGGCCTTTAAGGATGTTACAGCAGAATTTGCTAAAACAGAGGGAGAAGGGGACCAATCATTAGACTATTGGCGAAGAGGTCACTGGAAGTTTTTTTCTGAGGAAAAGAAGATGATGAATGAGGAGCCTACAGAGGATATGCTTGTTGTTTGTGAGGAGTTTGAGATTGTTTATAAATAAAGTGATGCTAAATTTAGAAGAGTAGATCATAATATACAAAATAAGACTTAATGAAATCAAAGGAATTAAAGGGAACTATAGAAAATACTTGAAGGATCTTCACCAAGATAATCGATGAGAGGCATTGTAGTGAACGATGTGCTGACTCCGTTTTCTAGGTAGAAGATCTTTTATTTTTTGAAAACTTTCTTTTTATGAAAACTTTTCTCAAGCTTAGCGGGTATATTATATATAAGCTGCAAAGAAAGGTGGTGACAGTATGAATGAACTAATCAAACAAATAAAGGCAGGAGACAGGGAGGCCTTTAAAGCCCTCTATGATCAATATGCCAATTATACAATCAGGGTGGCAACAGGGATTACTCGAAATAAAATGGTTGCCGCAGATGCAGTGCAAGAAACCTTTATCCGTGTATATAACAATATTAATAGCTTTGATGAGGATAAACCCTTTGAACCATGGCTTTATAGAATCCTAATTAATGAGTGTAATCGAATTTTGAAAAATCAGTCCAAGACCATACCCATTAGTAATTACCTAGAAGAACATGCAGGTATAGTAGAAGAGGATGTCTACAAATTTGAGGAATATGAGGAGTTATACACTGCTGTTAACGAGTTAGACGACATGAATCGGATTCCAATTATATTAAAATACCTAGAAGGATTTACAGAGTTACAAATCGCAGATACGTTAAATCTCAATGTAAATACAGTAAAATCTCGTCTATTCAAGGGGAGAGAAAAACTCAAAAAAAAGATGGCAGCACTTAACGAGAGGAGGCATTTGTATGAATAAGAAATTTGATGATCAAATAAAGGAATCATTAATGAAGGGAACTGAAGAATCTACTAAACTCAAAGATGAAATATGGAATAAAATAGAACAAGAAATTGATGCAAATCAAATAAAACAAAAGATAGATCATAATCCAATAGGGGGATCAAGAAGGATGATAAAACAAAAAAGAAAAACGCCAAGAATTTTTGGTTTAGGAGCAGTTGCAGCTGCATTGCTTATCGTATTTTTAGCCGGTACTGCCCCAGGGCATGCTGCCATTGACAGGGTAAGGGAATTATTTGTACCAGAGAAAACCATTGTAGAAGAATTGGAAGGAATGGAAGAAGAAACAGACGTCAATTTACAAAAAAGCAGATTAGGATATGTGATTTATTTTGATGAACAAAGGTATTCATTAGACAGTTTAGATGGGAAGGATAAGATTGCGCCAATAGAACAGGCTGATTATGTCCCAGAAGTATTTATGGAAATAGAACAAGTAGAAGACAAGGATATAGAAACCCTGGCTACAGAAATCCAAAAAATGTTAGCGGGAGAATATGAGACGGTTAGAAATGAAGGCTCGGTGGATAGTCCGATCGAAAGCATCTATCTATATGCAAATACAGGTAACAATTGGGATGATGAAGTTGTGAAATATTATTTAGTGGACAATACCCAAGGGGGCGTATTTGTTATCAAACAGCAATTTTTCTTTGAAGCAAGTGAAGGCTTTGGTGTGAGGTTTGACAATATGTTAAAAGAGTTCCAAATGATTTCATTAGAAGAGTAGCTTGAGCTAAAGAATATACAATGATAAACTTGAGGTAAATAAAGGAATTTACTAATAAAAATTGAAATTATATTGGTGCCTCAGTGACTAAAATATTTTGATAATGTCATGTCTCTGAGGCACATCCATTCCTAGAATGGAAGCGAACCCAGCATGTTCATATATTTGAGAGGGGAAACAATGGAATCCAAAGACATCTTAATTTTAGAGACTATTGGGTAATATTTTATTCAATCAAAAAAAACCTATGCCCTGATGAAGACATAGGTTTTAAAATAGACATCACTTTTGGTTTGTGTCAACCCACTCTTTTGCATTTCTGACTTCTGTTTCATTGGGAATAGGGACATTGGAAAATGGCTTCATATCTTCAATATTAGCCCATGCTGCAGTGGTGTGGTTTTCAATAGGAGCCATAATATTTTTTTTGTTTGGGTTATTTCTTCGATGCATATGATCACTCCCTGCCTAGTTAAGTGGAAATTTTAGGTTGAATCAATTCAACCACGAGCTTACACTATTAGTATGAACTATTTTAGGGATAATATTTCAACTTGATTATGGTATTATGGTTATATTTATATAATTTGTTGGATTTTTTGTGACAATTACGATGTCTCAGAATACAATAAATTCTTAGAAATAATGGTTGTAAATTAGCAAAGTGCGTGATACAATGATTTAAGGTAAAAAATGAATCTTTAAATCAGTCCAGAGAGGCTGGCAAGGTTACGGTGTAACACAGTATTTTAACGCTTCAAAATGCTTTGTATTTTGAAGGTTAAAACGTAGCTTCTTGCTGGTATGCAAGAAGCTTTTTTATTGAGCACTTGAAATATTAACAAGAGATACCTTTTAAATCAGTCCAGCGAGGCTGAAAAAGGAGAGAGAATTTTTTCTCCTTTCACAATATGGAGGAGGTTTTTTTATGTCAGAAAGTACAATTAAGAAAACGACTGTTCAAGTTAAAGAAAGCAGCAATTTGTTTCAACTATCTAAAAAGGTAATTTTAGCATTACAGCACTTGATTGCAATGTTTGGGGCCACTGTACTTGTACCTATGCTAACAGGATTTGACCCAGCGGTGGCATTGATAGCAGCAGGGGCAGGAACATTACTATTTCATGCAGTAACAAAAGGTAAAGTACCCGTATTCTTAGGTTCATCATTTGCATTCATACCAGTTGTTATTACAGTAAGAGAAACATATAACGGAGACTTATCATATGCTCAAGGTGGAATTATTGTGGCAGGAATCATCTATATTTTGATGTCCCTCTTGATTAAAAAGGTAGGCGTAAAAAACATTACGAAATTTTTACCAGCCCAGGTTGTGGGACCGATGATTATGGTCATTGGACTGAGTCTTGTACCTGTTGCCATTGATATGTCATCAAATCACTTTGCAATCGCACTACTTACATTAGGAACAGCCTTAGTGATTAACTTTACAGCTAAAGGATTTATTAGACAGCTTTCTATTTTAATCGCAGTGGTAGTCGGATATGTTGTTTCCTTACAACTGGGACTTGTGGATACAGCAGTCATGAGGGAAGCTTCCTTAGTGGCCATGCCAAACTTTTCAACTCCTAAGTTTGAAATAGGTGCCATTATGGTCATTGCACCCATCGTACTAGCAGTATTCATGGAGCATATTGGCGATATTACAACAAACGGTGAGGTTGTCGGACAAAACTTTATCGAAGAACCAGGACTAAACAGAACATTATTAGGAGATGGACTAGCCACATTATTTGCAGGGTTCATTGGTGGACCAGCTAACACAACTTACGGTGAAAACACAGGTGTCCTTGCCATTACAAAGAACTATGACCCTTCAATCCTTAGATTAGCCGCAGTATTTGCTATTATTCTAGGATTTGTGGCAAAGGTTGGTGGATTCTTAAGCAGTATTCCAGTAGCAGTAATGGGTGGTATTAGTTTAATGCTCTTTAGCATGATTGCCATCGTAGGAGTTAAGACCATTAAAAATAGTGAAACGGCACTAAATGGAAAAAACATCATCATTATTGCCACAATCTTGATTTTAGGATTAGGTTCAGATTATATTGGCGGTGCATTAAATATGACAGTAGGGATTCCAATCCCATTTGCACAAGGAATTGCAATTACAGGACTGAGTTTTGCGGGACTTGTGGGTGTTTTGTTAAATGTAGTACTAAATAGAAATGAGCAACAGGCGTAGAAAATATGATTTAATGAATTGATTACAGGACCTATCAAGTGGTATCATAACACTGATAGGTCCTGTATTATTTTAAGCACTTGTGATTTTTAACAAAGGGGCGTTAAAAATAGAGTGCGCTATGAGTCGGTGCGGTAGCATGAGACGAATTTTTATTTAAGCACTTGCGATTTTTAACAAAGGGGCGTTAAAAATAGAGTGCGCTATGAGTCGGTGCGGTAGCATGAGACGAATTTTAAGACTTGTGATTTTTAACAAAGGGGCGTTGAAAGGAACTTTTTCAGGTTCACTGCGTCTAATAGAGTAAAGCTCATTGGTGTCATGGGTACAAGTCATAAAGTATGTCTCATAAGAATTTACGAAATAAAAAGGAGGAACAAAAATGAAAAAGAGTATTTTTCTTTTTACTTTGATATTATTAATAGGAGTCGCCCTTGTCCTATCAGGATGTAGTACCCCAGTAGAACAAGGACCGATTGATGAACCGGATATAGAGGAAAATGGAGAAGAGCAAGAGGAACAACCATGGATGGATGAGTCCCAATGGCCGAAGGAAAAGATGGAAACCATTATGATTGAAGGAATGGAGGAAGAAATCATATTAAAACGTTTTGTCCATGAAGGTATTTCGTTGATTACTTATGTACCTGAAGACATGATGGGAGAGACTGTTTCTTTTGGTGAATCTGATTCTGTATGGTTTTATACCAACTTCAATGGCAATAAAAATGAGGATGCTTTCATTCGATTTACCTTTTATCCAGTAGACAATGAAGCTCTAAATATTGAAACCTTAGCAGAAGAATATGAGTGGAACCTAGCTGAATCTCAAACTGAAGAAAATCGATTTAATTGGTCTATTGAAGAAGCACAAATTGGAGATGACCACATAACGGGTTATGTAGCTCGGGGCAAATATGAAGAACGGTATTTTGTCATGTCCTATCAATACCCCTGGGAATATGGAGATGGCTTTTCTCCTAGGCTACAGAAAATTATCGATGAAATTTATTTTGTTGGCCAAGAAGTATATTTAAATGATTTATAACACAAGAATTTGTAATATAATGGTAAGGAAAATTGATCGTCAAAATATATTTGAAGACGATGAAGATTATATCAAATTCATTAAAACGATACAGAAAAATAAAGAAAAAAGTGAATTTGAGCTCTATGGGTACTACATAATGGGAAATCATATACATTTGTTGTTACGTGAGGGTAAAGAATCATTATTAGAATTATTTGCGACAGAAAAAGAAATAGCAAAGAAAGAACTAAAAAAGCATATGAATCAGATTAATAAACGATGATTGTTTAGATTATGAAGAAAGACATAGGATTTCTGATGAAGAGATAATAGAATTAATCGAAAAGCAATATGGAGTAAAAAGGGGTTTTCTTCATAATTTAGAAAGGCAAGAAAAAGACATAATACTAAAAAATTTTAAGGCAACTAACGGTGTTGCAATAAGACAGATTGCAAGAGTAACGGGGGCAAGCAAGTATATGGGTGAAAAGGCATAACAGACAAGTCCCTGTCCCTCTGACTGATACTTAACAGACGAGTCCCTGTCCCTCTGACTGATACTTAACAGACGAGTCCCTGTCCCTCTGACTGAACGATTAATAATTCCATGGATCTAAAAGTATTAGAAATCATAAGTACTGATTTAAATCTATAGAATAAAATTGTATATAAAGATCAAATGAAATCAAAACTATAAATGTATTAAGATATAAAAATCTTGATGCATTTATTTTCATACTTAAAAATAGTAAGAAAGGATTGAGAAAGATACTAAAGGAACAAGCAATAGAAGTGGATGATATAGAAGTAATTCACACAAAATAGGATACTGGAAGAAGTTTTGGTCTAATGCTTATAGTTATGGTACATATTTAAGGATTATTTAAGTTGTGTGTAAATCTCATGTAAGATTATGATTGTATACTGTTGTTAAAGAGAGAGGTTGATAACAAATGGAATACGTATTAAAAGTAAACAAAGTAGAAAAAACATATGGAAGAGGAGCTAATACTTTCAATGCACTTAAAAATATAACCTTTGCAATTGAAGAAGGGGAGTTTGTGGGAATAATGGGACCATCAGGAGCTGGGAAATCTACATTATTAAATTTACTGGCAACTATCGATTATCCAACCAGTGGAGATATTTTTATTAAACAAGATAACATTGTCAAGATGACAGAGGATCAGTTAGCCGAATTTCGGCGAGAGAACTTAGGGTTTATTTTTCAAGACTATAATTTACTTGACTCCTTAACGGTAAGAGAAAATATTCTATTACCACTTGCAATTAAAAAAAGACCAGCAAAGGAAATTAATGAAAAGGTAATCTCTATAGCCAAAATATTTGATATTGAAGATCTTTTAGATAAATATCCTTATCAAATTTCTGGAGGAGAAAAGCAACGAACAGCTTCATCTCGTGCATTGATAACTAATCCCAAACTGTTATTTGCAGATGAGCCAACGGGAGCACTGGATTCAAAGTCAGCTACAGAGTTGTTGGAAAAGCTAAGCACTTTAAATATAGAGCAACAAGCAACGATTATGATGGTTACACATGATGCCTATGCTGCTAGTTTTTGTCGACGAATAATTTTCATTAAAGACGGTCAATTATCAAATGAAATAACCCGTGGAAATTCTACTCGTAAAGATTTTTTTCAACTCATATTGGATGAGCTATCGTATTTAGGTGGTGCTGATAATGACATTAATTGACCTAGTAAGAAAAAATATCAGACGAAATATTAAAGACTATGCACTATATATTGGTACAACAGTATTTTCTATCATTATATATTTTACCTTTGCCATATTAAAATATAGTGAGGATATCAGTATTTTAATGGGGACATCGCGGCAAATAAAAAGTCTAATGAGTGCTTCTACCTTTATATTGATGGTTTTTGCAATGACATTTATTCTTTATTCTAATACATTTTTTATAAAGAAGCGGAAAAAAGAAGTGGGGCTGTATTCTTTATTAGGATTAAAAAAAGGTAAAATCGGATTTATGCTTTTCTTTGAAAATATGATGATTGGAATTATGTCATTAGTTATGGGCATAGGGCTAGGTTTCTTTTTATCACAGTTATTCTTGAATATTTTATTAAGACTAATGGGGATCCAAGACGGGTTGGAGTTTGCTTTTTCTGTACAAGCAACCATTGAAACGATAATTATATTTTTTGTAATATTTTTTATCACATCATTAAGTGGATATCGTACTATTTACAAATTTAAATTAGTTGATTTATTTCAAGCAGTCAATAAAGGTGAAGAACAACCTAATGCACATTTAATCAAAGTATTAATTGGGATGTTGTCATTAGTAGTCGCTTATTGGATTGCATTGCAGGATTTAATAACCTCAGAAGTATGGAGAAGATTTGGTATAAGTACACCACTTCTGATTATTGCACTAACGATTATTGGTTCTTATTTTTTATTTAATAATGTACTTGTTTACCTATTAAATAAGATGAAGAAAAGAGAGAGATGGGCATGGAAAGGACTCAATCTAATGACAGTATCACAACTATTATACCGCATCCGTGGCAATGCAAGGACATTAACAATCATCGCTATCTTAAGTGCGACTACGATTACTGCTGGTGGCGCAGTATTTGGGATGTATTACACTACAGATAAAACTGTTGAACAATATGCACCATTTTCCTTTATGTGGCAAGGAGCACAACATGAAATTCCACAGGATTTTGTAGAATCATCCATTAACTTCGAAGTGAAAACTGTACGCATTAACGGTGAAAAAGTAGATGTAGAATATAATATCATTAACCAATCAACATTTGAACTACTTGCTCAAACATTGAAATGGGAAGATATTGAACAAATTGATAATAAGGAAAGTGAAGTTTTGTTAATCGAACCTTTCTATAATGAACGATGGTCAGAAGAAAGGGAAGAAATAGAAGTTGATGATAACTGGTATCAAATTAATAAAACATATACACAACCTATATTTAATGTAGAGATATTACGTGGGAGTGTACTAGTCTTAAATGATGAACGATTTGAAGATCTAAATCAAGAATCCATCAAATATAATGTCATTCAACTTGATGATTATAAAAAACATGTTAATTTAACTGAAGAGTTAGCCACTGAAATAGGTGCTGAGAATTTCTCAAGTGTATATATGGATTATCAAGAGTCACTAAAAAATTCGGGAGCTATATTGTTTGTAGGTAGTTTTTTAGGATTGGTATTCTTATTAGCAACAGGAAGCATTATTTTCTTTAAAATGCTTACAGAAGCAGAAGAAGATAAAAGTAAATATAGTATCCTTTATAAGGTTGGCGTATCGAAAGGAGCTATGAAAAGAACGATTCGTCATCAAATGGGATTAGTTTTTATTGCACCATTATCGTTAGGATTAATGCATGGAGCTGTAGCGTTAATAGCTTTTTCTAAATTACTGGACATAAATTTATTAAAGCCAGTATTATTATGGATGCTAGCTTATACAGTTGTTTATATTGTGTATTATTTTATTACTGTTAAAGGATTTTATCAAACTATTATAGGGGAGGGGAGTTAATTTGAAAAAATTATTGATTGTTATCGTGTTGTTAATGTTGGGTGTAGTATTATTATTTACTTCTTGTAACATTAATAGAATTGGAAAAGATAATGTTTATGTAGAAGTGATAGACTATGTAGATACACAAGAAACTAAGTTGGATAGTGGAGAAATCATGACTAGATATATCTACAATCAAAAAGCGTTTGATGAGGAAGGAAAATCAGTAGAGGTAGAATTCTCTGCAGGTAAAATATTACGGCAGGAGGGCTATTTAATGCTCTATGTCAAAAATGGAAACGAAGTTACATCCTATGAAGAAGTAGAATGGAATGAAATTCCAAGTAAAGCACAAGTAGAATTAGAGAATTATCATAGCACTAAATAAATAAAACAGGAAAAGAACCAAATGATACCATCATTTGGTTCTTTTCCTGTATAATAGAATTAATATATAAATATTATAGAGGTGTTTAATATGAATAACAGATCAAATAATGAAAAAATATTGATAATCGATGATGAAGAAGATATACTAAAGCTTTTATCTACGGTATTAAAAAGAGAAGGACTTGATGATATATATACAGCTGGGGATGCAAACAGTGGATATGCCTTATTTGAAAAGGAAGATCCTGACATTATCCTTTTAGATATTATGCTACCAGATGGTGATGGGTATGAAATATGTAAAAGGATTAGGGCGATATCCAACGTGCCTATATTATTTATATCAGCAAAGACTGAAGAAATTGATAGGGTATTAGGTTTTGCATTGGGAGGAGATGACTATATAACAAAACCTTTCAGCCCTAAAGAGGTAGCATATAGAGTAAAAGCAAGCTTAAGGAGAACTAATCAAAGGAATGAAAAATACCAAGATACTATATATGAACTTGGACCATTTAAGATAGATGAGAAAAAGATAGAAGTTATAAAAAATGGGCAATTGGTAGAATTGTTGCCTAAAGAATACAAAATTTTTTTATATATGACAAAAAATCCTAACCAGATTCTGAGTAAGGAACAAATAAGTTCCAAGGTTTGGGGAGAGGACTATATAGGTTTTGACAACACTATAATGGTACACATTAGAAGGTTAAGGGAAAAGATTGAAGATGACCCCTCGAATCCTAAGCATATTATTAATAAAAAAGGTCTAGGCTATAAATTTGTCATAAAGGATGAATAAGTATGAACTTTAAAATCACTGGAAGATTTATCTTAACAGTAGTATTTATAACTATTATTGTAATTATTATTAATTTAAGTGTGGGAATTGGTTTTATAGTTAATAGGGTAATAAATTCCAATGGTGAAATTACTGATTCTTCACCGGAAAATTTTACGAGAGAATTTAATAAGTATTTGATGACAAATCAAGGTGTAGTATATATTCATGAGGATGGAAAAAAAATCCTAGAGGATGAAGATATTTGGTTGCAGGTTTTAAATGAGGATGGAAATGAGCTTTATAATTATAATAAACCTGTTGATGTTAAAGAAAGTTATACTCCTATGGAAATGGTTCATGCATATAAATATGCGTTGTCAGAGAGTATGTCTACTATATTTATAGGGGAAAAAGTTTTTGATGACATAAATTATAGTTATATTTTAGGATTCCCTTTTGAGAAAATAAAAAGAAGTGTTATTTCTTATGATATTTATAAAGTAGTAGAAAGTATAAGGAAAGGGATCTATATAATTTTACTTATAGATATTCCTATTGTTTTGATATTTGGCTATCTATTTAGCAGAAGACTTACAAAACCTTTAATAGGTATTATAAACGATGTTGAAGTCCTATCAGAGGGAGAATATAATTTACAAAGGGAAGAAAAAGGAGTTTATAAGCAAGTTTATAGAACAATTAATAATTTATCTGCAAAACTCAGAAGCAATGAGAAAGAAAGAAGGAATCTTGACAGAATGAGGGAGGAATGGATATTAAATATTTCCCATGATATAAAGACCCCCTTAGTGTCCATTAAGGGATATGCTGAGATTCTATCTAATGAAGAATATAATTTTACAGATGATGAAATAAGAGAATATGGGAAAATAATAGATAATAAATCTAATTATATCAAAGAACTTATAGATGATTTAAATCTTAGTACCAGATTGAAAAATAAGTCTTTGAACCTTGATTTTAAGAATATTAATATTGTGAGCTTGGTAAGAGGAGTCGTTATAGATATTTTAAACAATCCAAATACTAACAATGTGAACATTGAGTTTATTGTAGAAAGAGAGATTATTGAAAAGAAGGTTGATAAGGTACTAATAAAAAGAGTAATCAATAATATTCTGTATAACTCCATAGTGCATAATAATGAGGATGTGTCTATAGAAGTTAAAGTAGAAAAAAAAGAAAACATCCATATATTCATCATTGATAACGGGAAGGGAATAGATGATGCAGAGATCAAACGTATATTTGATAGATATTATAGAGGGACAAATACAGGGGCAAAGCATAAAGGTTCCGGGCTAGGAATGGCTATAGCAAGAGATATCGTTACAGCTCATAATGGCTCTATCAAAATAAAAAGTCAACTGGGAGAAGGGACTGAAATAGAAGTTATCCTATAATTGGGAGAAAATTAAAAACCCTAAGTCAATCGCAGTTAAGGATTAAAATTGAAATGTTCACATATGCATTTGCTGGTAAAGATACTGTGATTTCTTTAAAGTATGGGATTACTGATAACCTGCATTCCCGACGTCATTGTAACGAGGTTGGAGTAGGATTATGGTTAAGAAAAAAGGACTAGCCTCCAGTGCGTATTCGGGGCTTTATGTTTAGATTCAAGAATATATAAATAGGAGTTGATATAGCATGTCTGATAATAATAATCCTAAGGATAATCATTATTTAGCTTATGGAGTTGGATTTGGATTACTACTAGGTAGTGCAGTGGGCGTAATATTTACCAGTATAACCAATGGAATTGAAAGGGGTATGATTTTCGGGATACCGATTGGAGCTGGAATAGGTATGCTTTTAGGAATAGTAGTAGGTATCGTAATGGATGCCAACAAAAATAAAGAGTAATACAAAATAAGGTTAGCCCCTGTTTTTGGGGGCTAACCACTTTAATAAGATATAAAGAAAAGTGTGAATATAGTATATATTCATACTGTCTCATGGATAATCACATACTTTTATTGTAAAAAGAAGAATATATCAGATGAATTACCATAAAAAACTCAAATTTAGAATATTCTTCTTTTGTGGTACAATGAAAGTAGAATTTCATTGAGAAAGGGTTTATTTAAAATTAAATGACGGAATAAACAAAATCAATTTAATAACGATTTAAGAAAAGGATGTGTTTTTTTGAGCAATAAGGTGTTTTTTATTGATTTTCAGGCAGATAGTAAAAAGAACAATATACCAAACAAAATCAAACGATTATTTGATAAAGCTGGTATTGCAGAAGTTTTAGGGGAGGATGAATTAACCGCTATCAAGGTTCACTTTGGCGAAAAAGGAAGCAATACATACATTCATCCAGTTTTTGTTCGTCAAATTGTTGACAAGGTAAAAGAGAGCAATGCAAAACCATTTTTGACAGATACAAACACATTATACACAGGAAGTCGAACAAATAGTGTTGATCACATTCAAACAGCTATTGAAAATGGGTTTGCCTACGCTGTGGTGAACGCACCCATTATTATATCCGATGGGATATATAGTAAAAATATCATGGATGTGGATATAGATCAAAAACATTTTAAACGTGTGAAAATCGCGGGAGATGTTTATCGAGCAAATTCCATGGTTGTCCTCAGTCATGTGAAGGGACATGGACTAGCAGGCTTCGGTGGTACGATGAAAAACCTTGCAATGGGCTGCGCAAGTGCGGCTGGCAAGCAAATGCAGCATTCTGACGCAAAACCCAAGGTAATGGAAAATCTTTGTATCGGCTGTCAGATGTGTGTTGAAAACTGCCCCGTAGACGCAATTCATATGGAGGACAAAAAAGCGGTGATTGACCCAGAGGTATGTATTGGATGTGGAGAATGCATCACTGTGTGTCCTAAACGCGCAATTGAAGTGCAGTGGAAAACTGATGCGAATATATTTGTGGAAAAAATGGCAGAATATGCCTATGGTGCTACGCAAAATAAGAAAGGCAAAGTAGCATATTTTAACTTTGTCATGAATGTTACACCGCTTTGTGATTGTGTCCCTTGGAGTGGTATCCCCATTGTAAATGACATTGGGATTCTTGCATCCTTTGACCCTGTTGCCCTAGATCAAGCTAGTTTAGATTTAATTGATGCCCAACTGGGTAATCCCCAGAGCCAGTTAAAATGTAACCATGAACCAGGAAAAGATAAGTTTGGTGGATTACACAAGGACACCAATGGTAGGCGGGTTTTAGAATATGCAGAAGAAATGGGCATGGGTAGTCGAACCTATGAATTAATTAAGATAAAATAGAAGCCTTATGCTAAATCAGCACAAAAGGCTGAGGTTAAGAGGGAAAACTTTATGAGACCATTATTAATTATTATATTTAGCCTGATACTTCTAGTCTATGGAGGTTTAACCTACTATATTGGAATTAGAGGATGGCAGTTTGTTGTTGCAAGTGGGTTGGATTTTTCTACTAAGGGCTACTGGTTGGTTTTATGGGTGATTGCCTTCTCATTTTTTTTCGCCAGAGGGGCGGATAAATGGATTCCAAGCTGGTTAAGTCATCCATTGGAGATTGTGGGTGCTTACTGGCTAGGGGTCATGACTTATTTAACAATGATCTTGTTCATAGTGGACATGGTTCTTTTATTAAATAATAGACTTCAGTTGATACCGGATGGGGTGACAAATCAGCCCACATTCACAGTAGCCATTGGTTCTGCTATTTTGATTCTGATACTAGCCATTACAGTTTATGGCGGGTGGAATGCGCGCAATCCTCAAATCATAGAATATGAAGTTCAATTAGATAAAGAAGTAAACGAACTTGAAGAACTGAATGTGGTGATGCTATCGGATTTACATTTAGGGAGATTGGTTGGCCGAAGACAGTTAGAAAAAATGATCAAGGAAATCAATCATTTGAATCCTGATTTAGTTTTGATGCCAGGAGACATTATAGACGATCGAGTGGATCCCTTTGTAGAACAAAATATGATGGAAGTATTTCAGAGACTCAATCCGCCACTTGGAGTCTATGGGTCTATGGGAAATCATGAGAATATTGGTGGTCAAGTGGAAAGAGTTGAAAAATACTTCCAACAGGCAGGAATCAGGATATTAAGAGACGAATATGTGAAAATAAAGGATCAGTTTTATATTGTTGGACGAGAAGATAAGTCCTTTGAACGATTCAAAGGGAGTCCCCGTCAGGAATTAAAAGAACTGCTGATGGATGTTGATAAAGAATTACCTATTATTATGCTAGATCACCAGCCAGTGGGTATTGATGAAGCCATAGCAAACGGTGTGGATATCCAGCTTTCGGGACATACCCACCGTGGACAGTTGTTTCCCTTTAGAATGTTTACCAAAAAGATTTTTATGGTTGATTGGGGGTATAAAAGAATAGAAGATTTACATCTGATTGTATCCTCGGGAGTGGGTACATGGGGACCACCAATAAGAGTGGGGAGTCGCTCAGAAATTCTACATATCAAGGTGAAATTTGAATAATGTAAGGTGTCCCCCAAAAAAAGACCATCATATGGACTCAGATTTCTTGGGGATACCTAAGTACGAGGAGGAAGCAAAGTGAGTGAAGGGGGAAAATTACCAATTGCATTATTTAACGGTACGGTAGCTACCAGCAATGGGACCTATCATGTTGAAGATATTACCGTAGAAGAAGCAAAGCAATTAATTGAAAAATATGGATTTCTATCTGCTATTGGACATGAAGCTGTGGCAGAAGTGATGTCTTATTTATTTGGAGTTGAAATCGAAATGAATAGAATACAATTTCAACATCAAGTAGGACAAAAAGCCATTGCATTAAAATTAACGGAACGTCCTCCGGAAGGCTCGGTTTTGTGTCGAGAGGAAATGGATAAAATTGGTTATTCACTTAAAATAATGACTCGTATTGATTAAGATCTAGTGAGGCTTGGAGCTCGTGATAAAAACTAATTAAAGACTAAAGGAGTGGATGTGTGTGTCAGCGATTGAAATTAAAAAAGGTGTGTATTGGGTAGGAGCTGTAGATTGGGATATTCGAAACTTTCATGGACCCTCTTATCATACGCAAAAGGGAACAACTTATAATGCATATTTAGTTATCGATGAAAAAGTGACATTAATTGATTTAGTAGATTTACATTTTGTTGATGATATGATCAACAATATTAAAGAAATTATTGATCCAAGTCTAATTGATTATGTTGTGGTCAACCATGTAGAACCAGATCATTCTGGGGCTTTTCCAAAGCTAATGGAGTACATTCCAGAAGCAAAAGTGTTTTGCACAAAGAATGGTAAAGAGGGTATGCTACATTATTACTTTGGAGATTACAACTATGAAACTGTGAAAACAGGGGACAAACTTAACATTGGAGAAAAGACACTTGAATTTATTGAAGCACCAATGCTTCACTGGCCTGATAGTATGTTTACCTATATTAAAGAAGTAGCACTACTGATGCCAAATGATGCCTTCGGACAGCATTTAGCTTCATCTCATCGTTTTGATGATGAAAATGACCTATGTGAAGTCATGGAAGAAGCTAAAAAATATTATGCTAATATTCTCATGCCTTTTAATCCCTTGGTATTGAAAAAAATTCAAGAAATTCAGAAAATGGGATTGGAATTTGACATGATTGCCCCAAGTCATGGAATTATATGGAGAACTGACCCTGGAAAAATAGTTGAAAAATATCTTTCATGGTCACAAAATGAAACAAAGCGTAAGGCGGTTGTTGTCTATGACACAATGTGGAATAGTACACAACTTATGGCTAAGGCTATTGTCGATGGTTTGATCAGTGAAGGAATTGAAACGAAATTATATAGGGCATCAAAAAGTGATGTCAATGACATCATGACGGAAGTATTAGACGCAAAGGCAGTTCTAATTGCCTCCTCTACAATCAATAACACCATGCTCCCCCACCTAGCCTATTTGCTAGAAGAGATGATGGGATTGAAGCCAAAGAAAAAAATTGGTGCAGCCTTTGGATCCTATGGCTGGGGAAAGGGTGCAGTAAAGAATATTGAAAAGAAGATGAAGGAAACAGGAATTGAACTGGTAAAAGAGGGATTAGAAATCAAATACGTACCAACAGAAGCGGATTTAAAGACCTGCTTTGAGTATGGAAAAGAAATTGGAAAGATGATTGAATAACCAATCATGATAGCATGGCATAACTAATGAATAGAATAAGGGCTCCCTTGATTAAATGGGAACCCTTATTTTTCAATTGCTATTAGTGGTCTAGTTAAAAAGTTTGCGCTTATAGAGTGAAGTTATTAAAACAATAAAAATACGAAGTCATATAAAAAGGGGGGAGCCTATGGCATATACAGTAAGGATAGCGGAGTTACAGGACCTAAAAAGTATCACTGAAATATACAATGAAGGTATCGAAGATAGAATAGCGACATTGGAAACCAAAATCAAATCAGAAGCTGAAATGATACCATGGTTACAACAGAGAAGTGAAAAACACAAGGTAATCACAATTGAAAATGAGCGAGATGAAGTCCTAGGGTGGGCGTCGTTGAACCCCTTTAACTCAAGATGCTGCTATGATGGCGTTGCTGATTTTTCGATTTACATTAAACGGCAAATGCGGGGAATGGGATTAGGGAAATTACTATTAAAAGCTCTAATTGAAGTAGCAAGAGAGCAGGATATCCATAAACTTGTACTGAGTACCTTCAAATCCAATGAGGCTGGACAAAGACTATATGAATCCTTTGGATTTAGAGAAGTGGGGACATATAAGAATCAGGGGATATTAGATGGAAAATTTGTGGATGTTACCATAATGGAAAAACTATTGATTGATGGTCTATAACAGAAAAACCACCCTAAATTGATTTTAGGGTGGTTTTTAATTGATAAAATCATTAAGCACCGCGTATTGTTCTTAAGAAGACACGGAAGACTTCTGCGCCACCAATAGCCGTTCCTAAGGTACTACCAAGATTGGTCAAAACAACTACTAATAAGATACGGGTCACTTTATTTTTCCAAAACCCCTTTAAAGTGAAAACATCATCAGACAAGTCTTCAAAGTCTCCCACATTGGGCTTACGCATATAGGCTTCAACGATTCCAGCAAACCAACCAGCTGCTAAAAGCGGGTTCAAGGAGCTCAAGGGTGCTACTACAACGGCTGTTATAATGGAAAAAGGATGACCAAAGGCAAGGGCTGCGCCGATTCCTGATAAAGCAGCATTCCATAATACCCAGCTCATGGTTTGATCTAGAGCAGCTGAACGGTTTAAATAAAATGTTGAGGCAATAAGGGCAATAATAAATGCAGGAATTAACCAAGATACTATCTTTCCTTTGTTTGACTTAGGAGGAACCTGAGACAATGCATTTAGATCGTGTTCTATTTCTAAGGCCTTAGTGACACCAGGAACATGGGCGGCTCCTAATACGGCTATAATTTTATTGCCGGGAGCGGTTCTCATTTTCTGGGCTAAATATTGATCTCTTTCATCAATTAGAGGAATTTTTAACCTGGGAAATGCAGCGGTGAAGTCATCTAACATAGAGGAAAGCATATCCTTTGATTTCAATTCTTCTAATTGCTCTTCTGTAATCTCTTCCTCTACCAGAACACTCATTAATATTTGCATTAAAAGCTGGGTTTTTCCCCATAGTCCGATATTTTTCCAAATTCTTGAAAATGTAACTTGAATATTACGATCGGCCAACACAAGGGCTGCCTCTACTTCTTTAGCAGATTCAATTCCTTGAATCATTTCCTGTCCAGGTTGAATACCAAATTGCTTAGCAATCCGTTTTTGAAAGGAGGACATAAGCAAATTAACTAATAATAAAGTTGATTTTTTTTCTTTAATGATTCTAAAAATATCAGTATTTCTCCAACGATTTCCGTCCATAATTGATTGATATCTTTGCTCATCTAGTTCAACACAGACTGAGTCGGGACGTTCTAATTCAATGACTTCCTTAACCTGCTCAGCACTTTGTTTTGAGACGTGAGCAGTACCAATAATAATAAACTCTTTATCGTTTAAATGTATGCGTGTGATATTTTCTTCCATAGAGTAACCTTCTTTCTCACAAATTTATTCCAATAGGCACCACGCTCTATTTTACCACAGTTTTCTCCTTCAAGTCATTGATTACCTATAAAATATTTTGAAAACCTTCTATAAAACGATATATACGATCTTCTATATTACCATCAATTAATAGGTTAGGGATATAAAGTGATTCACATGATACTTATCTATTATAACGTATTGATATCATAAATGAAAACATGATAAAACTAATTAAATTTATTGTTTTAATGATGAAACTAAAGAATGTATATGTAATCAGTACATCGTGGGTTTAAAATTGCTTGGAATGGGAATATATCTAATAATTGCCTGTGTAATAGATGCCAATCACTACATTACTTGTAAAGTGGTGTGCTTGGTAGATAAACTGCCATTAATTGAATAAAAGAAAGTCCCAGGTTTTGAATAAATGAAACAGAATAAAAAGAAAAAGGAGCATGGAAATGTCTGAAAAATTTAGAGCATTAGTTGTAAACAAAATAAATGAAGACTTTACAGTGAGCATCAATGATTTAATCATGGAAGACTTGCCTGAGGGAGAGGTCACGATTCGTGTGGCCTACTCTAGTGTGAATTATAAAGATGGATTGGCCAGTATTCCAGAGGGGCAGATTGTAAAATCTTATCCATTTATACCAGGAATTGATTTGGTGGGTACAGTGGTTACTTCGACAAATAGCCAATACCAAAAAGGTGATGAAGTGATTGTAACAAGCTATGGCTTAGGGGTTTCTCACTATGGTGGATACAGTGAGTATGCCCGGGTACCAGCTCATTGGGTGGTTCCTTTGCCTAAGGGATTGACCATGAAGGAGGCCATGGCCTTTGGGACAGCGGGATTCACCGCAGCACTATCAGTGTATAAACTTGAAGAGGCAGGGCTGACTCCAGATCAGGGGCCTGTGCTTGTGACGGGAGCTACTGGTGGGGTTGGAAGTGTGGCAATAGCCATACTTGCTAAGAAGGGATATGAGGTAGTGGCAAGTACAGGTAAAGCCTCTGAACATGAATACCTCAAACTGCTAGGAGCTAAAAAGATCATCTCTAGGAGTGAATTGCAGCCTGAAAAAATTAGAGGATTGGGTACACAAATGTGGGCAGGTGCCGTTGACCCTGTAGGTGGAGACACCTTAGCTTATATATTAAGTACAGTAAACTATGGTGGTGCCGTAGCCGTATGCGGATTAACAGGTGGGGTAAAGGTCCCAACAACCGTATTTCCCTTCATACTGAGAGGGATCAAATTGTTGGGAATCGATTCTGTGGATTGCCCTATGAAAATTCGTAAGCCCCTGTGGCAAAAGATGGCTGGAGAAATGAAGCCAGATCAACTACTAAGTAGTATTGGGCAAGAAGTGACATTAGATGAATTGCCGAACATATTGCCTGGAATTTTAAAAGGGAAAACAAAGGGAAGATTGATTGTAAAGATATAAAGACAAATAATTAGTAGAAAATAGATAAGAAGGGTAGTCTTATACTAAGGCTACCCTTCTACATAGAGAAAAGTTCGATGGAGATACAGTAATCACTGGATAAATTGGAGAACATTAGAAAGAAAACCACATATATGATAAAATAAGAGTAAAATGAGAGCAGAATATTTGATATGCGTACATCACATTCGAAGGGAGTTCATTTAATGTCATTGGAAATTGGAAAACAATATCATGGATTTAAATTACTAGAGGAAAAAGAGATTAAGGAAGTCAAAGGAATGGGTAGGCTGTTTCAACATGAAAAAAGTGGTGCAAGATTATTTTATATACAAAACCAGGATAATAACAAGGTATTTTCCATTACGTTTAGAACACCACCAAAGGATAGCACAGGACTACCTCATATTCTTGAGCATTCTGTTCTTTGTGGATCAAGGAAGTTTCCCCTGAAGGATCCTTTTATCGAGTTAGCGAAAGGCTCCATGAATACATTCTTAAATGCCATGACTTTTTCAGATAAGACAATGTATCCCATTGCCAGTAAAAATGAAAAGGATTTTGTGAATTTAATGGATGTGTATTTAGATGCAGTTTTTCATCCTAATATCTATCAACAACCTGAAATTTTGATGCAAGAGGGCTGGCACTATGAACTAGAGAACACAGAGGCTGAGATTGAATATAAGGGTGTCGTTTATAATGAAATGAAGGGGGCGTTTTCTTCACCAGAGCAAATGCTCTTTAGAAAAATCCAAGAATCATTGTTTCCCGATACCACCTATGGCTATGAATCTGGTGGGGATCCAGAAGTGATTCCTGACTTGACTCAAGAACAATTTTTAGGATTTCATAAAAAATACTATCATCCAAGTAATAGCTATATCTATTTATATGGAGATGGTGATCTATTGGCTCATTTGAAATTTATAAATGAAGGCTATTTAAAGGACTTTAATCAGATTAAAGTATGCTCTGAAATAGAAATTCAACAAACATTTAAATCGCCTAAGGTGAGTGAGGTAGCGTATCCTATTTCTGCCAATGAAAAAGAAGAAAACAAGACTTTTCTGAGCTTAAACTTTACAATAGGAAAATCCACAGACCCAGAGCTCTATTTAGCCTTTGATATGTTAAACCATTTACTTTTAGGGACTCCAGCAGCCCCGTTGAAAAAGGCACTCTTAGAGAGTGACCTAGGCAAGGATGTTTTTGGCTCATTCGATAGTAGTATACTTCAGCCGGTTTGGAGTGTTGTGGTAAAAAACACAAACGTAGAAGAACAAGAACGTTTTCAAGTGCTTGTGTTTGATACTTTGAAAAAGTTAGTAAAGGAAGGCATTGATAAAAGATTAATTGAAGGCGTGATTAATCTACATGAATTGAAACTAAGGGAAGCAGACTATGGCAGATATCCCAAGGGATTGATCTACTGTATCAAGTGCATGGATAGTTGGTTATACGGTGAAGACCCATCCTTGCATCTAGCCTATGAGGTGAACCTAGAAAAGGTGAAAAAAGCACTAGATAGCCATTATTTTGAAGCATTAATTGAAAAGCATATACTACAGAATACCCATAGATCATTACTCATTGTTAAGCCTGAAATTGGATTAGCCAATGAGTGGGATACCAAAACCAAACAAGAGCTAGCTGATTACAAAGTCAGTTTAAGTGATGAAGAAATAGCAGATCTTGTAGCCCAAACCCAGCATTTGAGAGACTACCAAGAAACACCAAATAGTGAGGAAGACATCAATAGTATTCCACTATTATCCTTAGAAGACATTGAAAAAGAGATAGAGGAAATTTCATTAGAAGAAAAAAGTGAGGAAGACACTCATGTATTGTTCCATCCCAGTTTCACCAATGGCATCGCCTATACCAACCTGTTATTTGATACAACAGCTGTTGCCCAGGAGGAAATTCCTTATATCGCATTGTTGAGTTATATGATTGGAAAAGTAAGTACAGAAAAATATAGCTACGAGGAACTGTCAAAGGAGACCAATATTGCAACCGGTGGCATTTCTACAAAACTAGAAACATACTCTAGTGATAAAAACAGAAATGAGTATTATCCGAAACTAATTGTTCGCGCCATGTCACTAGTAGAGAAGTTGCCTAAACTTTTTGAACTATTAACAGAAATGATATCCGCTAGTCAATTCGATGATAACAGAAGATTGAAGGAAGTCATACGTGAAACGAAATCTAGAATGGAAATGAGTTTGATGCAAGAAGGACATATGATAGCAGCAAAAAGAAGTGTTTCGCAAATTTCAACCGTCGGAAAATATATTGAATTGACCCGAGGGGTTTCCTTCTATCAATTTGTTTCAGATTTAGAGACAAACTTTGATGAAAAACTACCTGAAATCCAACAAAAGCTTAAAAATATTGCTGGAAAGATATTCGTCAAACAAAACCTATTGGTCAGTGTCACAACAGAGGAAAAAGATTATCCATTATTTAGTACAGAATTTAAATCCTTTGTTAAGGTACTGAAAAATGAAGAACTACAAAAACATGAATATCATTTTGATCTTGAAGTCAAAAAAGAGGCATTGTTAACCTCCAGTAAAGTGCAATATGTGGCTAAATCATATAATTTTAAAGATCTTGGTTATGAATATTCAGGACATTTACAAGTGTTAAAAACCATCATTAGTCTAGACTATCTATGGAATCGAGTCAGAATTGCCGGCGGGGCATATGGAGCCATGGCAGGATTCATGAGGAATGGAAATATGTACTTTGTCTCTTATCGAGATCCAAACTTAAGGGACACTTTGAAGGTTTATGATGAAATCAGTGAATTTTTGAAGGATTATCAAACGGATCAACGGGAAATGACAAAATATATTATTGGAACCATCAGCAATATGGATGCACCACTGTCTGAAGCCATGAAGGCAGATAAAGCTACACATTATTATATAAGTGGTATTACCAAGGACGATTTGCAGAAAGAAAGAAATGAGGTATTAAGTACAACACTTGAAGACATTAATATTCTAAGAAATTTAGTTGAAGAGACAATGAAACAAGATAATTATTGCATACTAGGAAATGAAGAAAAACTCAAGAAAAATGCTGATCAGTTTGATGAGCTTATTAATGTATTTGAATAGGCAAAAGGAGGGCTGATTCAGCCCTCCCTTTGTGGAACCTTATTTTGATCTTTGAATTGCTTCAAGAAGCTTTGGAATCACCTGTTTTTTCCTGGAGACAATTCCCGCAGAAAAGGCTCCTTGTATTAATGGGATGTTAAAGGCTGAGGTAACAATGGCTTGATTATTTGACTTAAAGAGAAGGTATGAGCCCTCTTTTAAAATATCAGTAATTAAAAGCAGTGAGATATCATAATTATTGTTTTGGTGGACCTCTTCAATAAAAGTTAAAAATGAATCCTTACGATTAAAGACATCTTCAATGTCTAGGGTGAAAACTTGACTGATCCCTACCTTAAATACCTCCAAGTGAAATTCCTTAAAGTCTTTATAGAAAATTTCTTCAATGGTTTGACCCTCTAAGGAGGTTCCTGTTCTAAACATATCCATGGCAAATTGATGGACATCTAGCTCTAAAATCAGGTTCAAAGCCTCTGCAGCCTGCCGATCTAGGCCTGTGGTTGTGGGGGATTTGAAAAGAAGTGTATCTGATAGAAT
The DNA here is from genome assembly GCF_000016985.1 of Alkaliphilus metalliredigens QYMF. Classification (NCBI taxonomy): domain Bacteria; kingdom Bacillati; phylum Bacillota; class Clostridia; order Peptostreptococcales; family Natronincolaceae; genus Alkaliphilus; species Alkaliphilus metalliredigens. The sequence goes on from NC_009633.1 coordinate 1,806,595, forward strand.
ACCAGAGATTAATACACCGGCTACTTCAAAGCTTAAGGGGATTTGATACTCTTGGAACATCCAGTAAATGATGGTACAAGTACTTCCCACAGGCATATTTCGAAAACTGATTGGCATTGAGGTGGAAATATCACCTAACTTATGGTGATCGATAATTTCAAGTATTTCAGCTTCCTCTATGCCCATAGCACTTTGACCGTATTCATTGTGGTCAACAAGAATGGCTTTTTTTCTAGCTGGATTCATAATGTGCTTTCGATTAATAAATCCCAAGAAAGTATTGTGACTGTCGATGACGGGATAATTACGAAAATGAGTATGGGCCATTTCTTCCTTCACTTCATCCAAATATTCTTGCTCATTGAACTTAATGATATTTTGAACCCGCATGATTGTTGTCACATAATTACATTGATTAATTACCTTGGTTAGGTAGTAGGTATCATGTGGAACCGATAGCATAGTCACACCCTGTGCCTTTGCCATGTTAATATATTTGGGGGGAATGTCTTTGCTACCAGTAATGATAATTAGCAATACATTAGATTCAATTGCATATTCAATAATGTCATAACGGTCTCCTACGATAACAACATCCTTTGGACCTAAGGATCCTTTTACGGTTTTATAATAATCATCCACAACAGAAACGTGGCCATTAAAATAAGTGGCATGAGATGATAGCACCCTTGCCTCTAAATCCTCTATTAGGTTTTCTAAAGAAGTATCGAGGTGACCAAGGTCACCTTTAATTAAGCCCATGGCAATATCCTTCATGCTAATAATACCTAGTAACTGATTCAGCTCATCTACCACTGCCACAGTTTCCAATTTATTTTGATCCATGAGCTTGTAGGTACGCAGAATTGAAAAAGACGCCGTGATACCCTTGGAAAAATAATAGTCTAAGTCTCTAATTTGAATTTTGATATTATCTAGGGAAGCAGGTGTTGTGATCTGAAAGTAATCAAGGACGTACTGAGACTCCTTATTAATTTTTCCTAGCACATAAGGGATCGTATCATAACCGAGCTTGTTCTTTAAATCAGATAGGGCAATTGCTGAAGCCACTGAGTCTGTGTCTGGGTTTTTATGTCCAAAAATGAAAGTTGACATATGATACCTCCTTGGATGAGTTCAATTATTTTTTAAAAATATACATGTCTGTCATCTCAGTATTATACCAGAAGATTGATAAAATTAAAGGAGAAATTTCGAAAAACTGATGGCGTTAAAGAAGGTTGTCTTTCATTAAAGGAATTTTAATCAGAATATAGAATGGTTATGAGAGGCATTAAAGATTTGATGGTGTAATTTGAGCAAGACCTTTGCGAATAGAGTCACTAACTTTTGTGAAATACTAAAGCTAAAACCTGTAAGTAGGAGGCACACAATGGAAATTATATATAATAAGCTAGTAAGAGATAAAATCCCTGAAATCATTGAATCAAATAATAAAAAATTTCAAATACAACAAGTAGATCAGGAGGAGTATTGTAAACTGCTAGATCAAAAATTGATGGAAGAAGTAAATGAATATTTGGAATCTGGAAATGTTGAAGAGTTAGCGGATTTATTAGAGGTTATTTATGCCATTGCAGAGACAAAGGAAATTAGTCTTGAGGAGTTAGAAATTATACGTAAGGGTAAATTATTTGAAAGAGGTGGATTTACCAAAAGAATTAAATTGATTAGAGTCTATGAAGAATAAAATTTCTTTAAAACTAGGGAGGTTTTGATTTTCAATCAAGTTTGATAACTTACGAGGGGGAAACGTAAAATGAAGGCAGAAATATTGGCTATAGGTACAGAATTGTTGATGGGTGAAATCGTAAATACCAATGCACAGTTTTTAGCGGAAAAACTTGTGGATTTAGGAATATATGTGTATCACCAAAGTGTGGTGGGAGATAATGAAGAGCGAATAATGCAAGCATATGAATTAGCCTTTTCTCGTTCGGATTTGTTGATTGTTACTGGGGGTCTCGGTCCAACCAAGGATGATATGACAAAGGAAGTTGCTGCAAAGTTTTTTAAAAGAGAGTTGGTTTTGCACCCGGAATCATTAGAAATAATGAAGACATTTTTTGATGCTAGAAATCTACCTCTAAATGAGGGGAATATCAAGCAAGCATACTTTCCAATTGGGGCTAAAATTCTTCCTAATCCCAATGGAACAGCTCCAGGGTGTATGGTTGAAGAGGGAGGAAAAACATTTATTTTGCTACCAGGGCCTCCTCGGGAGATGATTCCCATGTATGAAAACCATGTTGTTCCACACCTAAAACCTTATCAAAAGAACGTGCTGGTTTCTAAGGTACTTCATATTGTTGGAATTGGGGAAGGACATATGGTTGAAAAAATAGAAGATATTATTGATGGTCAAAATAACCCCACTGTGGCACCCTATGCCAAGGCAAAGGGTCTTACCCTAAGGATTACTGCCAGTGGACAAAATCAAAGTATTGCAGAAGGATTAATTAAACCAGTCCAAGAAGCCATACAGGAACGATTAGGGGAAGATGTTTACGGAGAAGGAGATATTACTTTAGAGGAAGTAGTGGCGAAGAAGTTAATAGAGAAGAAACAAACAATCGCCATTGCAGAATCCTGTACAGGAGGCATGTTATCAGGAAGATTAACCAATTATCCAGGAATCTCTTCTGTCTTTATGGAAGCAATGATTACCTATAGCAATGAAGCGAAAATTAAGCGGTTAGATGTGAGTCCACAAACCATAGAAAACTATGGGGCTGTCAGTGAAGAAACTGCTAAAGAGATGGCCATAGGAATGGCACGTACAGCCAATGCAGATATCGGTTTATCAGTCACGGGAATCGCTGGACCGGGAGGCGGTACAGTGGACAAACCAGTTGGACTAGTCTATATTGGTCTGTACTTAAACGGTCAAATGCAAGCTAAAAAACTGATCGTATCAGGAGACCGACAGCGAGTTAGAAAGCTAACAACAACCTACGCTCTAGATTTTCTAAGAAGACAATTGATGAAGGTATAGATCTGTTAAAGTATGGTATAATGAAATAAGAGGATATTCGACAGCAAATGACATGACAAAATGAAGTGAGAGAGGAATATTAGCATGAGATTAGTCCCGATTAATTGTATAAAAGAAGGAAGTTATCTGGCTCAAACAATTTATGATAAAGAAGGAAGAGTCCTGCTACAGGAGGGCGTTATCCTTAACGATAGCTTATTGCAAAAAGTAAAAGACAATGCTATTTATATGATTTATGTCAATGATGAGTATAGTCAAAATGAAATTGAAGATATTATTAAACCTCAATTAAGAATTGCTGCCACAAAGTCTATTAGGGATACATTTGGGGCATTTGAAAAACATAAAAATGATGAATCCATGAAAAAAAACCCTGCTCAAATCAAACGGACAGCACTACAGGAAAAAGAAGCTGTCAATCAATTAAATAATATATCGAAAAGCATGGTGGACGAAATATTATTCAATAAAAATCTACTAATCAATATGGTGGATATAAAATGTCTAGATAGCTATACCTATCAGCACTCTGTTAATGTGGCAGTACTTTCCTTGGTGCTTGGGATAGAACTAGGTTTGAATCGTAAAGAGTTATACGACCTATGTATCGGTGCAATGCTTCATGATATTGGTCGTGTGATGACACCTAGCAATATATTAGCAAAAGAAGGAAAGTTAACGGACGCAGAGTATGCCATTGTGAAGGAACATGCAGTCAAGGGGTATGAGTATTTAAAAGAAAATTATGATCTATCAGTTCCCGCTAGGATGATTGCCCTGCAACATCATGAAAGAGTGGATGGCACGGGATATCCACAGGGGTTAAAAGATGAACAAATCCATAAACTGTCCAAAATTGTAGGGATCGCTAATGTATATGATGCATTAACTTCAGACAGGCCCTATCGTAGAGCATTTCCTCCAAATGAAGCAATAGAGCTAATTATGGGTGGGGCAGGACGGTTTTTTGATTTTGAAATGGCGAAAATTTTTGTGCGGAAAGTCAATCCTTATCCCGAAGGAACATTGGTGAAATTGAGTAATGGGGAGTATGGTGTTGTGCAAGAAGTGTATCCCAATTACCCACTAAGACCTAAGGTTCAAATTATCAAGCAAAACGCCACACATATTGAAATCATAATAGTAGACTTATTGAAAGAATGTAATGTTGTGATTGAAAAAATCCAGTATGAGGCACCTGATAATTCAGTTCAAACTTATTTAAAGAATAAAAATTAAAACAAAGCTCTCCATTAGGAGGGCTTTTGAATTGAGAGAAAAATAGAGGTCTAGAATCAGTACTTGAAAGGGCTATTTTTACTTTGAACCACGACAAAAATAGAGTAAGGAAGAATAAAATGGATACAATATTAGATGGTAGTCATTTATAAAAATATTCTGTGAATCACTGGTGTAGAAGGAGAATAGATAATTTTGTAGAATGTTAAACAATGCTGAAATATGCAATTTTATGAATACAAAAGGAGGATAAAAATGAAAAAAATTCTAGTAACAGGTGCTTTAGGACAAATTGGAACAGAACTTGTCATGAAGATGCGAGATATGTATGGTGCCAACAATGTAATCGCCAGTAGTAGAAGTAAAAGAAAAGAAACAGAGGTAACTGAATCAGGACCCTTTGAGTTAGTTGATGTGGTCAATGCACAACAAATTGCAGATGCTGTGAAAAAGCATAATGTGGATACCGTGGTGAACTTAGCTGCGATTCTGTCAGCTTCAGGAGAAGCGAATCCCTCAGGAACCTGGGATATCAATATGGGAGGACTATATAATATACTAGAGGTTGCCAGGGAAAATAATTGTGCAGTCTGCACACCGAGTTCCATTGCTGTATTTGGACCCTCTACACCAAAGGAGCAAACTCCACAAGACACTGTGATGAGACCTACCACAATGTATGGGGTCACAAAGGTTGCAGGTGAGCTACTTTGTGACTATTATCATATGAAATTTAATGTAGATACAAGAGGGATGCGATATCCAGGATTGATATCTAATAAAGCACTACCAGGTGGGGGAACAACTGATTATGCAGTACATATTTATTATGAAGCACTAAAGCACAAAAAATATGAATGTTTCCTAGATAAGGGTACACGTATGGATATGATGTATATGCCAGATGCCCTCAATGCAGTAATTCAATTAATGGAAGCGGATCCAGCAAAGTTAATTCATCGAAATGCTTTTAATGTCACTGCTATGAGTTTCGATCCCGAAGGAATTGCAGCGGAAATTAGAAAACATATTCCAGAGTTTGAATTAACTTATAATGTTAATCAAGATATTCAAAAGATAGCCAATTCTTGGCCAGATTCTTTAGATGACAGTCAGGCAAGAAAACAGTGGAATTGGAATCCAAAATATGACTTAGCTTCTATGACAGAAGACATGTTGACTGAATTAAAAAAGAAGCTAAATATTTAGTCGAGGAAATTGTTTTTTAAAAATCTGTATTACATTCTACATCTTACATCTTCTGGAATGGTTGCTTGATAAAGATAATGATTAATTTGTCTGATTAATAATAATTATCATTTACAGCTAGAGTGATTCATGCTATACTTTAAGAGTATTATTCGCGGGCTGCTGAACTACATGAATTTGAGGAGGAAATAGTTTGGCAAAAATGATGGAACCACGCTTTAAATTAAGTCGTCGGTTAGGTGTAAATGTATATGGACATCCAAAGGCAATGAATCGAGCTGGAAATGGATCCTATAGAGGCAGTAAAAAACTGTCTAATTACGGAATTCAGCTTTTGGAAAAACAAAAGCTAAGAGCTTATTACGGTGTCATGGAAAAACAATTCAAATTATATGTTGATAAGGCAATGCAGTCTACAGGTGTTACTGGAGAAGTTCTGATACAGTCACTAGAATGCAGACTAGACAATATGGTATACCGAATGGGATTTGCAAGCTCTATTCGAGAAGCGAGACAGATGGTGAATCATGGACATCTATTGGTTAATGGACAAAAGGTGGATATCCCTTCCTATGGATTAAAGTTAGGTGATGAAGTTTCATTAAGAGAAAAATCACAACAAGTTGAAAAATATATCAGTAACTTTACTCATTTCGAGGGTCAGACCTTAAGCTATATAGATAAAAACATTGAAATGCTAACCACAAAGCTAGTGGCAATTCCTAGCAGAGAAGAAATACCCATTGAAGTTAATGACCATTTGGTTGTTGAATATTATTCACGAAGATAATTGATAAAAGGGAATCCTAATATAATGGGTTCCCTTTTTACTTATTCAAAAGACAATTTGTGTCATTTTCAAAATCATATGTTAAAATAACAGAAGAAGGACTACATATGAAACATACATCACTAAAAATAGAAAGGGGAGGGGCAAATGAATATAAAGGACTTAGATACACCCTGTCTGGTTGTAGATTTGGATCAACTGGAAAAAAATATTGAAGAGATGGGTGTCTTAGCTAAAGATCATGGGGTGGCCCTATGGCCTATGGTTAAAACCCATAAGAGTGAGTATATTGTGAAGAAACAGTTGGAAAACGGAGCAGAGGGGGTGTTGGCTGCAAAGCTAGGAGAAGCAGAAAAGATGGTGGAGGCAGGGGCCAAAAAAGTCATGATGGCCTACCCGATTATTGGTGAAGGCAAACTTAAGAGATTAGTTGCCCTCACTGAAAAAGCCGAAGTGTTTTGCAGTATAGATTCTCTTGAAGTAGCGGAAATTCTAAATGAGAAGGCAATCACTGAAGGCATTGTATTTCAATGTATCATTTTGATTGACAGTGGGCTGAAGCGTCTAGGAATCGCCCCCCATGAGGTGAAAAAGTTTTATAATAGCCTTGCAAGACTACAGGGCATTAAAATTGTTGGGGTGGGAACCCATGGGGGACATGTTTATGGCGCCATGAATACAGAATCTGTGATGAAAGCTGGGGAGGAAGAAAAACAGTCGGTTCTTAAAGCCAGTGAAATACTTGAAGGGCTAGGTGTGACCTGCCATATCATTGCATTAGGGAGCACACCTACAGTTATGGTAATGGAGTCTTATAAAGGAATTAAGCAGATTCGTCCTGGGAATTATGTTTTTTATGATGCCATTCAAGTGGCATTGGGGGTTGTCCCCCTTGAAAATTGTGCATTGCGGTTATTGACCACAGTACTGAGTGTTCCAGAAGCAGGAAGAGCCATCATTGATGGAGGCAGTAAGATGCTAGGCTTAGATGCAGGAGCACATGGCAATACAAATATTAGAGGCTATGGCATTGTCAAAGAAAAGCCATGGATTGTGGTGCAAGGTTTATCTGAGGAACTAGGAAAGCTAAGCTATCATCCTGATGAGGTCAATCTCAAAGTAGGAGAACGATTAGAAATCATACCTAATCATGCTTGCAGCGTTGCCAATCTAGTGGAGAAAATCTATGGTGTACGAAATAATGAAGTTGTAGAAGAAATTATTGTTACCGCCAGGGGACTTTCCCAATAAAACAAGCCTTAGTTCTTTTTAAAAGAACTAAGGCTTGTTTTGCAATGTGACTAAACGTTAAGGGTTACTGTGAATTGACCCTTTAACGCTTCAATTTTATCAAAGTATGCTTTTTGTTGCTTTTGAGATAATAATTGTTGGTTTAATTGATCCTTTACCTCAGCAAGAGATTTCTCTTGTGCTGGTTTTTGATCAACAACTTTAATGATATGGTAACCAAATTGAGTTTTAACAGGCTCACTCACGGTATCAACTTCCATATTAAATGCAGCTTCTTCAAACTCTGGTACCATTTGACCTTGTGCAAATAGACCTAAGTCTCCACCTTTAGCATTAGAAGGACAACTAGAATGCTTTGTAGCTGCTTCTTCGAAGGATAAACCTTCTTTTAATTCAGCTAAAACCCCTTGGGCTTTTTCTTCACTGTCTACTAAAATATGGCTTGCTTGTACTTGTGCAGGCTGCTCGAATTGTGCCTTGTTTTCAGTGTAGTAGTTAGTAATTTCACTGTCAGTGATTGTAATGTCACGTAATAACTTGTTGATAGCATACTGCTTTAGTAAGTTTTCCTTCATTTTTTCAAGGTCAGCTTGGTATGCATCTTCTTTTTCTAAGTTCTCTTCTTTAGCTAATAAGTAAAAAAGCTCTTGGTTGACTAGTTCATTGACTAATCTTTTTTGTCCGTCCTCAGATTGCAACTGCATGGCCATTTGAGGATCTAATGTTTTCATTAGCGCTTCCACATCTTGTTTCGTAATATTTTTTTCTCCAACAACTGCTAAAACATTCTTATTCTCCATGATTAATACGCTCCTTTATAAAGTATTCATTGCAAGCATAACAAAAAAAAACAGTTTTGTCCAATAATGCAAGCAATTCTAATCAATAATATCGTGGGTTTTATGACAAAATAAGATAGAATAACATAAAATGATAACTCCTAAAAACAAATAAGTCAATTAATTAATCAAAAAAAGATTGCGTAATTTGATGTTTTATGCTAAAATCTTACTATTGTCCACCTATTGGCTGGGAAAAAAATGAATATAGTAAAGGAAGTTGAGAAAAATGAAAAGATCAGACATTAGAAATATAGCAATTATTGCCCATGTAGATCATGGTAAAACAACATTAGTAGATCAAATGCTAAGACAAAGTGGTACATTTCGTAGCAATGAAGTAGTAGAAGAAAGAGTGATGGACTCTAATGACCTAGAGCGTGAGAGAGGGATTACGATTCTATCAAAAAACACTGCCATTGCTTACGAAAATGTGAAAATCAATATTATTGATACACCGGGCCATGCAGACTTTGGTGGAGAAGTTGAGCGGATTATGAAGATGGTAGACGGTGTATTATTAGTGGTAGATGCCTCTGAAGGACCAATGCCACAAACAAGATTTGTTTTACAAAAAGCATTAAAGCAAGGTGTCAAGCCCTTGGTTGTCATTAACAAAATTGACCGTCCAGAAGCCCGACCGGATGAAGTGGTGGATGAGGTCTTAGACTTATTTATTGAATTAGGTGCAGATGAGCATCAAATTAACTTTCCAGTGCTTTACGCTTCAGCGAAGGATGGAATCGCAAAAAAATATGTTGAAGATGAAAGCACAAATATGAAACCATTATTTGATGGCATTTTAGAACATATTCCATGTCCTGAAGGAGATGAAAATGATAGCCTTCAGTTACTGATATCTAATATAGATTATAACAAATATATTGGAAGAGTTGGAATTGGAAAAATTCAAAGAGGATCAATCAAAAAGGGTCAAATGGCTGTATTGGTCGACGCAGACAGCAAGGAAATCAATGTTAAGATAACGAATCTATATCACTATCAAGGATTAAATCGAGTTGAAACTGATCAGGCACACATTGGAGAAATCGTGGCCATATCAGGAATTGAAAAGATCAACATCGGAGACACTGTGTGTGGAACTGAAAAGGTAGAGGCTTTAGAAACAATTAAAGTAGATGCACCTACCATTTCCATGAACTTTATGGTCAATGACAGCCCGCTGTCAGGGCGTGAAGGTGATTTCGTCACCAGTAGACACCTAAAGGAACGACTAGAAAGAGAGATGCTGTCTAACGTAGCCATGAAGCTAGAGGAGATTTCTGCTGATTCCCACAAGATTTTAGGAAGAGGAGAGCTACACATCTCGATTCTGATTGAAACCATGAGAAGAGAAGGATATGAATTTGCTGTTTCTCGTCCAGAGGTGATTACGAAAAGAACTGAAGAGGGTCTATTTGAACCAATAGAACGTCTTTATGTAGAGGTACCGGAAGAAAGCATGAGTTCAGTAATTGAAAAGCTTGGACAAAGAAAAGCAGAAATGGTCAATATGGTACCCACAGGTACAGGTGTCATGAAGCTAGAATTCCGTATACCAGCTAGAGGTTTGATTGGTTATCGCTCTGAATTCTTGACAGATACAAAAGGTTATGGTTTATTCCATCACTTGTTTGATGGATATGACAAGCATAAAGGGGAAATTCGTAGTAGAACAAGAGGATCCCTAATTGCTTCTGAATCAGGAACCGCAGTAGCATACGGTCTTCATAGTTCTCAAGAGCGGGGAAAACTGTTTATTGGAGCTGGAACAGATGTCTATGAAGGAATGGTTGTGGGTGAAAGCGCAAGATTCGAAGACGTTGTCGTCAATGTTTGTAAGAAAAAGCAACAAACCAATGTAAGATCATCAGGAACTGATGATGCAACGAAGCTTACACCTGCTACAATACTTTCTTTAGAACAGTCCTTGGAATTCATCAATGATGATGAATTAGTCGAAATGACACCAAAGAGTATTCGATTAAGAAAGAAAATCTTAAATAAGACAATAAGAGAAAGATCTGAGAGAAAAAAATAATTTCATAATCGATAGAATGAAACTTTCATTAGATTTTATTTAACTCAATATAATAGATAGAGGAGCATAGTCAACTGATTATGCTCTTTGTTTTGGAATAAAAACGTAGAGATAAGCAATATTAAATCATAGAGTTGCTTATCTCTGGTCACTTTTTTATCGTTTCTTTAAAATATTTTTACAGATCTTTAATTCTTCTTTAGAAATATGCTTTATAATAGAGAGTAAGAACCCAAGACATCTCCAAGAAAATAATCAGTTAATATAAGGGTATATTTTGACCGATTATTTTTGTTGCGATGCCTATATGAACCATGACTAGAGAGGAGAACGACACAAATGAAAAAAATAGGTGGAATTGTAATGCTCGGTATCATGATTTTTATGATGTCTATGTTTTTACCATCTCTTGTGACCTTAGGACAAGGATTTCTTCCAAATGTTCCTGTTAATGATGGGATGGAAGACGTGGCAGTTGATGGAGAAAATCAAAACGAAGTTATTGACAGTGAGGGTTTGGATTTAGAAGACACAGGATCTGATGTTGAATCAGAAAATGAGGAACAAATGGATTCAACAGTAGAGGAGATTGAGTTGGAAACCTCTCAAAAAAGCGATGAAGTCAAGACGGTCTATCCTAATAATGGCCATAAAAAGGTTTTTCTAACATTTGATGATGGGCCGACTCCTTTGACCCCTAGGGTGCTAGACATACTGAAAGAAGAGAATGTTCCTGCTACATTTTTTATCATTGGCCGATTATTAGAGAAGTATCCACAATATACCATAAGAGCCTATGAAGAAGGACATGGTATACTGCCACACTCCTATTCACATGATTATTCAATTTATAGTACTTTTGAGACATTCTATGACGATTTTTACAAGGCGGAACAAAAGGTAAAAGAAACATTAGGGTATGAGCCACCACCAATTTTTAGATTCCCAGGAGGTTCCTCTAACCATAGTTCCTTTGACTATGGTGGCAAGCAATTTATGCCTAAACTAACAGAAGACATTAAAGAAAAAGGATATTACTATGTAGATTGGAATGCTTCATCGGGAGATGCAGGACCTGACTATGATAATCCTGATCAGATGCTGAAAAACGTACTGGAGGGTGCAGCTGGAAAGGACTTCGTTGTGGTATTATTTCACGATGTGACACGTAATGAAAAAATGCTTGAAATGCTGCCAAAATTAATTGAAACTTTAAAGAAGGATGGCTATACATTTAGGAGCTTCAGAGATATCACAGAGGAAGAACTAGACAAAATGGTTCAATTGAAGCTAGCGAATAAACCAATTATACGATAAAATAGTAAAGATGAAAATGAAAGCGACTGAAATAGCTTAGAAATATACGAGGTGAAAAAAATGAATGAGAAAAGCATACGCGTTTTAGAGTACGGAAAAATGATTGATAGACTTGAGGAGCGGTGTCTCTCTGCTATGGCAAAGGAGAAAGCCCGAGAATTGAGACCAATACAAAGCTTTGGAGAGATTACTCAGTTGCAAAGTGAAACAAGTGAGGCCCAAAGCATCTTGATTCAAAGAGGAAATATTCCCCTAGGTGGCATCCACGACATTAAACAATACTTAAGAAAAACAGAAATTGGGTCCTACTTAGACCCTAAGGAACTTCTGTTAGTTAAAGATACTTTGCGGACTGCCAGAAACTTGAAGTCGTTCTTTAAAGAGGGTGATGATCAAACAAAACATCCCATTGTTTCAGGGTTGATTCAGGGCCTGCAAAGCTTTAGAGCGATTGAAGATCGGATTGAGATATGTATTGTGAGTGATACAGAGATTTCAGACCATGCAAGTTCTACATTAAAAAATATTCGTAGACAAATCAGCTCTAAAAATGATGCTGTTCGAAATAAGCTCAATGGTATTATCAATTCATCTACCACACAAAAATACCTACAAGACGCCATTATTACCATGAGACAGGACCGATATGTTGTACCAGTGAAACAAGAGCATCGAGGAAATGTGCCAGGTCTAATCCATGATCAATCCTCCAGTGGCGCCACCTTGTTTGTAGAACCAATGGCAGTGGTCCAATTGAACAATGAATTAAGAGAGCTTAAAATAAAAGAACACATAGAAATAGAACGAATTTTAATGGAAATTGCTGAAATGATTGCACAGTATGCTACAGAAATGAGAAACAATCAAATCATATTGACTGCCATTGATTTTGTTTTTGCCAAGGGGAAATTGTCATTGGAGATGAAGGGCGTTGAACCGCTACTCAATGTGGAAGGCAATGTACATATCAAAAATGGCAGACATCCACTATTAAATGCTGATGAAGTGGTGCCCACTAATCTGTGGATTGGAGAAACATTTCAAACCCTTGTCATCACGGGACCTAACACAGGGGGGAAAACCGTCACCCTCAAAACACTAGGGTTATTGAGCATGATGGCCCAAAGTGGATTACATGTTCCTGCGGATTATGGAACTCGTTTGGCCATCTTTGATCAAATTTTTGCTGATATTGGAGATGAGCAAAGCATCGAACAGAGTTTAAGTACCTTTTCATCCCATATGACCAATATTGTTAACATTGTAGAAGAAGTGACATCCAATTCATTGGTCCTCTTTGATGAACTAGGAGCAGGGACAGACCCAACAGAGGGTGCCGCCTTGGGAATGGCAATTTTAAATCACTTAAGGGAAATGAATGTGACAACAGTGGCCACAACCCATTATAGTGAACTCAAGCAATATGCCTTGACAAATGAAGGGGTGGAAAATGCTTCGGTGGAATTTGATGTCGCTACTTTGAGTCCAACCTATCGCTTGTTAATTGGTGTACCGGGCAAATCCAATGCCTTTGAAATATCTAAAAAGCTAGGGCTTCCAGATGGGTTGGTTCAGCGGGCAAAGCGCTTCTTATCACAAGATACGATTCACTTTGAGGACCTACTTCAAAACATTGAGAAAAACAGAAGAGAAAGTGAAATAGAAAGACAAGAGGCAAAAAGAATACGGTTAGAAGCAGAGAAGTTTGCAGAAGGATATGAAGATAGAAAGCAAAGACTAGAAGCCCAACGGGATCAAATTCTTAGGGATGCAAAAAAAGAAGCCTACCGCCTTGTAAAAGAAGCAAAAATGGATTCAGAACATATTATAAAAGGCTTAAGAGAAATGAAGTTTGAACTAGAAGCAAAAGAAATGAACAAGAAAATGGAAGATGCTAAAAATCAACTTACGGGTAAAATGAACGACTTAAGTGATCATCACCAACAGATCTTAAATAAAAAGAATAAAAAACCACCTAAGAATTTAAAACCAGGTGATGCTGTCAGAATTTTATCCTTAAACCAGGTGGGACATGTATTAAATGAAGTAGACCCAAAAGGTGAAGTGCAGGTACAAGCTGGAATTATGAAGGTGAATATGCATATTTCTAATCTTGAAAGAGTCAGTCCAGAAAAGGATATCCAACAGAGTGGAACTGGGAAAATCATGAAATCTAAAACAGGAGATACCAAGTCTGAAGTCGATGTGAGGGGTAAAAACCTAGAGGAAGCCATGTTGGAAATTGATAAATATTTAGATGATAGCTACATTGTAGGCTTAACCCAGGTAACCATTATTCATGGAGTTGGAACAGGTGTATTAAAGGCTGGAATTAAACAGATGTTAAAGAAGAATAAGCATGTAAGAACCCATCGAGAAGGCGTCTATGGTGAAGGTGGCATGGGAGTCACCATTGTTGAACTAAAGTAGGAAGTGAACTGGTTTCAGCAAATGGACATGTCTAATAATAAAATCTTCATAAAATGAGGTGAAGAGCATGATTTTGGTGAGTGCTTGTCTAATTGGTGTTAACTGTCGTTATGATGGTAAACATAGTTTGGTTAAATCAATGTTAGAGGAACTAGATCCGAAGGATCTCCTGCCCATTTGTCCAGAACAGCTGGGGGGACTTTCCACTCCTCGATCACCTGCTGAAATTGTCGGAGGAGACGGCAAGGATGTACTAAAGGGCAATGCAAAGGTTATGACAATTGACGGTAAGGATGTAACAGAAGCTTTTGTGAGAGGGGCACAGGAATCCTTAAAGATGGCAAAGTTTATGGGTGTAACCCATGCGGTGCTAAAATCCAATAGTCCTTCCTGTGGCGCTGGTGAAGTATACGATGGTTCCTTTACAGGTAAGTTAATAAAGGGAGATGGGGTCACAACGGCTCTTTTAAAGCAACATGGGATTAAGGTGCTGACCTAACCTATGTTTATGTGACAGATTCTACAAAAAATGTATAAAATAATTGATTAATGTCAAAATATATGGTATATTATTTTTTAACAATAGTATCATGGTATCGAAGATGAGGAAAGTAGAAGTAAAGCATTGGTACAGCGAGTCAGAGATGGTGGGAGTCTGACGCAAATTTACTTTGAAGCGCACCTCTGAGATTCTACCTGAAATGTGAGTAGGGTATGACGGTTTCCTCCGTTAATGGGAGTCAGAGTGGGCATTTATGTCAATCAGAGTGGTAACACGGGAATAGACTCTCGTCTCTATTAGTATAGGGATGAGAGTTTTTTGAATGGATTTATTCAATCAGTAAGTTGGGGTAAGTAGATATTAAAGATTAAAAAAATAAGAGTATAACAAGGAGGGTTCATATGAGTGATTTTAAACAAAAAGTAAGTGAATTACTGGGAACGCAAATAGAGGGTATAGGACAACGTGAACTTTTGGAAATGATAGAGGTACCACCAAATTCAGAGATGGGTGACTTCGCTTTTCCCTGTTTTAGGCTAGCAAAGACGTTTAGAAAAGCGCCACAGGTCATTGCAGAGGAGTTAGTGGCTAAGATTCAATTAACCGATGACTTTGAAAAAGTGGACAATACCGGGGGGTATTTGAACTTTTTTGTGAACCGAAATACATATGCAAAGGCTGTTATCCAAGAGGTGCTGAGCAAAGGAGATCAATATGGATCTCGTAATTTAGGAGAAGGCAAAAACATTTGTATCGATTATTCTGCTCCAAATGTAGCAAAGCCTTTTCATGTGGGGCACTTGCGTTCCACGGTTATTGGAAATTCTCTTTATCGTATTTATGACTTCTTAGGATACAACTGTATTGGGATCAATCATTTAGGAGACTGGGGAACTCAGTTTGGAAAGGTAATTGTTGCCTATAAAAATTGGGGAGACAAAGCTGAAATTGAAAAAGAACCAATCAATACCCTATTAGCTCTGTATGTGAAGTTTCACGATGAAGCAGAAAAGAATCCAGACCTAGAAGATGAAGCCAGGGGCTGGTTTACAAAAATGGAAAAAGGTGATGAAGAAGCACTGAGTCTTTGGAAATGGTTTAGCTCTGAAACCATCAAAGAGCTGAAGAAAATCTATGCCTTGCTTGATGTTCACTTTGATCATTATAGTGGGGAAAGCTTCTATAATGATAAGATGGATGTTGTAATCGATGAATTAAACAAACAAAACCTCCTAAAAGAAAGCCAAGGGGCAAACATAGTAGACCTAGAAGAATACAACATGCCACCATGCTTAGTGCAGAAAAAGGATGGCAGCACACTCTATGCAACACGTGATATTGCGGCGGCTATTTATCGTAAAAACACCTTTAACTTTGAAAAGTGTCTTTATGTAACGGATTATTCTCAAAACCTTCATTTTGCCCAATGGTTTAAAGTCATTGAGTTAATGGGATATGACTGGGCCAAGGACATCGAACACATTTCCTTTGGCCGTGTGACCCATGAAGGAAGAAGAATTCAATCAAGAAAAGGATCCGTTGTACTATTAGAAGAAGTGCTTAATGGTGCCGTTGAAAGAATCAGCGAAATCATTGAAGAAAAGAATCCTAATGTAGAAAACAAAGAGCAAGTGGCCAAGGATGTTGGAATTGGAGCCATTGTCTTTAATGATTTAAGTAATAATCGAATCAAGGATATTTCCTTCTCCTGGGATACTGCCTTTAGCTTTGAGGGAGAGACGGGACCCTATGTACAATATACCCATGCCCGTGCATCTAGCGTATTAAGAAAAGCAGAGGTTGCCATTACAGATCACATTAACGCAGCACATTTAACAGATGATGTGACTATGAATGTCATTAAAACCATTGAACAATTCCCACAAGTTATTGTAGATGCACAACGTAAAAATGAACCATCAATCATCACACGACATATTGTGAATATCGCCCAAGCATTTAATCGCTTTTATCACGATCATCCGATACTAGTAGAGGATGAAGAATTGAAAATGGCAAGATTAGCCGTAGTTCAAGCTGTAAAACAGGTTTTAAGTGTTGGTTTATCACTGATCGGAATCAAAGCACCAGAAAAGATGTAGGCTTTGAAGAATATCACAGTAAATATAGGGAAAATACAGGAAATAGGCTGTGTTTTCCTTTTTATTTGTTAACATTTGTCAATATTTAAAGGTTTTCATACAGATAAGAAGAATTATGATACTTGGGAAACTTCAGGAAACTGAAGCGCAAGGGTATTTTTAAGAATCTATGTTAAGTGGAGGGTGTATATGATATTCTTTAAAAACAAAAATCAAACACAAGAGACAATGGAACCAAGGGAAAACAAGCAAGAAAAACGTGAAGAGCTTCAGAAAAAAGAGACAATGAAAAAGATAAAGGGTCAAAGTGAACGACAACAGCAGGCAAATGATCGCGTGAGTACTGGTGTAGAACAAGTAGAAAACACAATGGTCCAGATGCTTGACATTATTAAAGAAATTGCTGAGGAAGCAGAAAAGCAGTCTTTTTACTTAGAGAAATCAATTGAAATTGTAAATGAATCAGCAGCTTTTTCTCAACAGGTGGCAGTGAGTACCAGCCAAGCGGGAGAAATATCCACCAATGCATTAGCCACTGCCCAGAAGGGGAAAAAAGCTGTAGATAGCACCATAGAATGTATGCATACCATAAAAGACTCCGTGGACAATGTGCAAAACGTCGTCATAGAGCTGGAGAGTCGATCCAAGAAAATTGAAAATATTGTGGGTACAATAAAGGAAATAGCAAAACAAACCAACCTATTAGCATTGAATGCAGCCATCGAAGCAGCTAGAGCTGGAGAGCATGGAAGAGGTTTTGCTGTTGTGGCAGGGGAAGTAAAAAAGCTAGCAGAAAAAAGTGCCAGCTCATCAGAAGAAATCAGTACGATTATACTGGAAATACAAGGAAAAACCATGGAATCTATCAATGCCATGAAGGCCAGTTCACATGTTGTTGTCCAAGGGGTCGACATTGCTAAGGAAACAGAAAAAACCATTGAAGAAATTGTTTCTGCTGTGGATGTTTCCCATACAGTGACATCGGAAATTAATGAGGCATCACATAAGCAGGCAGATAACATTGAATTTTTAATCCAAACAATAGATGATATGGAAAAGGCGGCTCATCGGGTTTTGAACTTAACTGAAACCGCCACAATGGATACACAATATCAGAAGTCATCAGTAAGATATCTAAAAAGTTTAACGCAACAGTTGAATGAGATTTCCCAAAGAGGGATTGAGACCATTGCTAATTTCACCAAGGGGATAGAGGCTGAAGCCACAAAGCTAAACTTCTTAAACATAGGAAAACCAAAGGATTTTGATCCGGCTATGGCCATTGATCTAGCCTCCATCAATGTACTGGCCAATATGCATATTGGGCTGGTCAAGTTTGGCGAAGATACGGATATCGTGCCCTCAGCCGCAAAGTCTTGGCATTTAGAAAACGATGGGGTGACTTGGAGCTTTTTATTAAAACAAGGGGTGCGCTTTCATAATGGGAAAGAGTTAAAGGCCAGACACTTTAAGAGCTCCATAGAAAGAATACTCAATCCCAAAACCTATTCCCCTAACGCATGGCTGTTTGAGATGATTGTTGGGGCTAAGGAACTCATGGGAGGGGAACGTAACGAAGCCATAGGAATTAAAATAATGGATGACTATCGTTTATCAATTACACTAGAAAAGCCCTACCACTCTTTTATCTTGAACCTTGGACAAACAGCTTCTAGCATCGTGGATGTTGATGGAGAACAAGTTGTGGGAGCAGGACCCTATTATATTCAAAAAAGAGAAGAACACAGCTGTACATTAAAGGCATTTGAGGGTTATTATGAAGGAAAGGCCTTTGTTGATGAAGTGAAGGTGATTTATGAGGAGGCTAATAATTCTCAAGCCTTCGAAGAAAAGGAAATTGATTTGATGGGAGTCAATCATGGGGCATATCAATATATTAGAAAATTACCAGAGCACAAGGATCGGGTTTGTATTGATGAAGGATACGGTACCTATTATGTTGGATTCAATTTAAAAAGCAACAATCCATTGGTCCAGAGCAAGAAAGTCAGACAGGCAATTAATTATTCTGTACATAAGGGTCACTTGATTGATGAGGTAACAGGAGGCTTGGCAACAGAAGCACAGGGACCCATTCCCCCCACAATCATAGACGACAGAACTTTAAAGGGATATCCCTATGATATCAATAAAGGAAAAAGCTTATTTGCTGAAACTGAATTTAAAGGACAGCAGAAGGGTCAGTTGAATTTACATTATATTCAAAGTGCTGGAGACAATACATATGAGCTCATTGCCAAATCCATTCAAAGACAATTACAGGAGATTGGAATTGATGTCAAGCTCATGCCTCAAAATAATCAAGAGTATTTGACACCACGGGGATATGAAACCTGTGACATATTTGTCTACCGATGGATCGGAGATACAGGGGATCCCGATAACTTCTTACAACCAATGTTTAATATCAACAATCCAACAGACTTTACAAGATATCATAATCCCCAGGTTGATGCGGGATTAGAGGAAGCAATGGCTATTAAAAATCCAAGTAAACGCCAAGAAAAATATTGTGAAATACAAAGGATGATCGTGGAAGATGCTCCATGGATTTTCTTATACCATATGACAAATAATTATATCTATCAACCCTATGTAAAGGGTGCTAAAATCCACCCCATTGGATTTTATCGGTTTAATCATATCTGGTTAGATCAATAAAGTTGATCTAACCCTAACACGTTAACCCACAGGACGCTTGATATTTTTAATCCCATTAGAATATCAAGTGCTCAAATAAAAAAAGCAAACCCAATCACACTGGGTTTGTTTGCATTTGTTTTAAGGAGGCGAAGAAGGATGAACACCAGTGAAAAAATAAAGAATAGCTTTGTATCAATGGTCTACGGAGATGCACTGGGATTTTTAAATGAAAATACAGTAGGGGAAACAAATGTCCTGGAGCCCTTTGTCTTTGAATTTGACTCAAAGGTAAGGGTCAATGCATGCCCAGGGCAATGGAGTTATATTACTGAATTGAACATGATTGTGCTTAAAAGCTTAGTGGATGTAAAGGAAAAATATGCTGTTAAGGTAGATTACTCGAGATTAATCCACGAGTTAGAGCTGTGGCAATATTATCGCCATGGATCACCAGAAAATTTCGACAAAAAGCTGAGGGCAAAAAAAAGCTACTACAACAGTGAATATTATTGGAAAAATACAAGAGGAGATGGGTTTAGTAGAATTATACCCATTGTATTGACCAATAACAATTTCCAAGGAATTGAGGAAGAAGTGTACAAGAACATTATTTATATAAACAGACATCCCCAGGTCACATTAACTGGATTGTTGTTGGCCAGGGCTTTATTTTTGATGATTGAAAAGCCAGTAACCGATAGATTAGAATTGATCCAACAGCTTAAGGAATATTTAATATATCTTAAATTGACCACACTTGAAGGGTCCATACAAGGAGAACTGCCAGAAAAATATGGGATACAATTTGAAAAAGAAAAGGTTCAATATATAATGGCATTAGATAGGGTAAAGTATAGAAAATGTGAAGAACATCATGAGTGGGGAAGTCGAGATGTTTTTATTAGAAGTGTGCAAAGTCTGTGGAGTCTGATGGATGACGAGGCGATTTCTCTTGAGGGAATTCCTAAAAAAGAGCTAAAGGAATCACTTGCCATAACCTATAGTCTATGGGGAGCAATGGATGGACAAAAAAACAGGCCAGAGCTAAAGGATGAACATGTGTTAGAAAACATGGGGGACTATTTGAATAAGCTCAGAAGATACCAAGTCAGTAAGGACTATTATAGAGGCGTAAAAGAAGAAGTAGACCTATTTCAGTTGCAAAAGGGTGAAAAAGCAAAGCATCCTTTGTTGAATGCAGTGAAGGTCTTAGAGCGAAAAGAGAGTGATGCCTATGTGTTTTTGATCATGGAGACTAAATCTGGGGTTTATCATTTCTTGAAAAAAAAATAAAGACAGTAGGGATACTGTCTTTAAAGCTTACTTTTGAAGATACTCAATGAATTCTTCCTCGGTGGCATTGGCTAAACGACTTAATTCTTTGACGATATCATTCTTTAACTCCACAAAGGAAGGAATTTTTGTGTTTTCACCAGTATACTCTAATGCTTTGATGATCATGAGCATATCTCTTTTAGCTAATTCTTGGACTGATATTTTAGAAAACTCCTCCATATATAAACCCCTTTCTTTGACATCATAATAAGTTATAATAAGATGTATGGTAATAGCACTAATATACATTCTAATTCTACAATAAATTTAAAAAACCTTTATATTTCTACATTTTTTTTAGTCGACAATTGGGGGGCCGTGACATTGAGCGAAGCACTAAGGGTAGAAAGAAAGCAAATAAGAAAAATTTGGGATCTGGCTTGGCCAGTGATGATGGCGCAACTTCTGCATACACTTATGTCAATCGTGGATATGTGGTTTGTGGCCAACCTAGGAGATGTAGAGGCAGCTGCGGCTGGAACAAGCACTTCATTTATCGGGGTGATTCATGTCATCCCATTCCTGATTGCCACTGGAACCATAGCCATCGTAGCCAGGCTATCGGGCCAAGAAAATCATGAAAGTATTGCCTCGGTCGCAAAACAGTCCATGTTTCTGGCCATGACCATTGGAATCATGGTTCAAATGATGGCATTTTTAAATTTAGATAGCATACTGAAGATATTTGGTAATGCAGATTTAGTGGTGATGACCCAGGCTAAGCTCTACATCACCATAGTGCTCGTTGGCATTCCTTTGTTCTTTTTTAATGCAGCCACAAAAGCACTGCTACAGGCAACTGGGGATACAAGAACCCCTCTGATTATTTTTGTCATCATGAACCTTTTAAATATCGCATTAGATTATACATTTATCATCAAGTTAAGCTGGGGCATCGCCGGGGCAGCCTGGGCAACAACCATTTCGGAAAGTGTTGGATTTATATTGATGGTAGCACTTATTTATAAGCGAATGTTCAAAGGACGAGGGCGGGCTTCCATAGGGAGCTTCAGGATACATGGTGAGACCTGTATTAGAATTTTAAAAATCGGAAGTTTTTCAGCAGTACAAATGATGACAAGACCTGTGACTGGCTTAATTATCTATGGAATTGTTTTATCCCAGGGAGTGGAAGCAGGGGCGGCCTTTGGAATAGGAGGCAGGTTGTTTAACTTTGTTTTTATCGTGTTGATGGGTCTGGGCACAGCAACTTCAGTTCTAGTAGGCCAGGGTCTAGGTAAAAAAGATTTTGATGAAGTCGAGGGGATTGTCAAACAAGGCCTAAAGCTATCGGCGTATAATATGATCTTATTTGCGATTCCCTATTTTATATTGCCTCATTTATTAATCCAACAGTTCTCAGAAAACCAAGAAGTCATTCGGATTGGCATGCAATATCTTCGAATTTGCTATATGGGTGTGGTCTTTGTGATTTTCCCCCATATATTAGGAGGTGCTTTTTCGGGAGCAGGGGATACCTTTCCCCCAATGTTTGCCTCTCTTGTTGGAAATTGGGGTGTTAAAATCCCCTTGGCCTATGGATTGACACGCATTTGGCATTTAGAGACAATGGGGATTTGGATCGCCATCAGTTTGTCAGTGATTGTGGAAGGGATGATCGTGATCCATTACTATAAACGAGGGCGATGGAAGCAAAAAGTATTTTAGTACAGATCAAAAAAGGTCCCCTTTAAAGAAAGAGGACCTTTTATGACTAGGCTGCTATAATCAATTGTGATGTAAGTTGTCTTTGGTTACTGAGTGTATGGTAAATGACAAACAAACTAACCAGGGTAGTTGCATTCATCGCGCTGGTGACATCATTCATATAACCTTCACTGCGCCCCAGGTATTGTTGATGCAAGCCATCAAGAAAGTTCTGGATAGAGTGGTTTGAATGATTATCATAATTAAATTGTGATGTGGTAATATCGATCTTTTTATTATAGTCCTTAATGAATCCATGAAGCTTAGACTCATAATAAAAATGATTCAAAAAGTGACTTTTGCGGTACGTAATCCGGTCATTGTGAGGTAAACAGAAGAAGTCGGCAACGAAGTGTGTGATGACCCCTAGCTGTCTGGAAATTAATTTGATTAATTCCTCGTTTTCGATTAAGGAATATTGCGATAGGTCTTGTATTTGTTCGCAGATATAATTAAAAGATTGGGGCTTGAAATGTTGCATCTTAGCCAGACGTGGCGCTATATCGGGCTTAATACTACCATAAATCAAACTATTTTTATTGAGCTCTACCCCCAATGTTTCTTTTACCTGCATATGAATATGCTCTGAAATCAATTTATGACTTTGTGCAATCAAAAAAGGACCACCTTTCTTCGGGTTTATAATATAACTGTATTATATAATTTTATGTCGATTGATACAAGGGACTTTACATAAAACATGGAAAAATCACAAAACATTAACACTGATCTATGACTAATTACCTAACTAGTTTATGGATAATGACCCAAATTGTGACTAAAAAGAGAAGTCGAAGCGGTTTAAAAAGCGGCTGATAATCTGTTCAAGGTTAAATTGATAATAAATCACAACACGATTTTCTTCGAATTCCAAATGAGTTATGTTAATCATTTCAACTGTGGGCAGGGGGATTTCAATAAAATCAGTGTCTTTCTCCCCGTCCAATCCTTTGGCAGAGACAAGGTGTAAGAAGTGAGGATACAACATCGAAGGAACTGGAAACTTAGAAAAATAGACTTCTTCAATGGCGGCATATAGAGTACCATCTGAATAGGCTGGGTTCAAGAGAAACTGTAGCCTCACGGGGAAAACCTGTACACGACCATAAACACTAATTAGTATTTGTCCTTGTAAAAGGTTTGTTTCCATATATTCTAATTTGAAGTAGTTGGGTAGATAATCTGTCAATTGTGATTGAACCTGTTGCGTCATAAAACCATTCAACTCTTCCTCGGTGATGACGATACTATTTTGTTCAAGAAATTGAATATTATTACTGGTAATTTTGTTAATTAAATAAAACTCATCATACTGTATTGTGGTTGCCATTTTTTCTGATGGAATAGGATAGGTAAAGGCAGTAATGATGCCTATAAAAATGACAATGATTATGAACACCATGATGAAGACTTTTTTCACTTGTGTCCCTCCTTAGGAAATGACCTGATATTTCTCCTATCATATCACAAGAGACAGTGGGGAAAAAGAGGTAAGAGGAAGGGGAATATGGTATAATATACATATTGTTTTAGGGTATTATATTGATGCTATTAAGTAGCGATCCTAATAGAAGAACATGATATATGGGAGGGAACATGAATGTTTCGAATAGAATCATTGGAAAAAATCAAACCATTGTTAGGTGAAGATCATATTGCTCATCTCAATACAGTGGGTAGAATGAATAGCAATCCGGAAATTGAAATTTATGTGGACAATCTTGAGGATCCTAAGGGATTTGTTTTAAGGGAGGGGTATTGGCATATTCCTTATAGTCGCCATATGGATATCCTCTTACACATGATAAACAGTTTTTCTTGGAATAAAGAAATAGGCTTTTGTGGTATTCCATCTCATACAGCACAATTGCTTCGGGAAAAATTACTAGGATATGAATTAAGCTGGGATGAACCCTGTGAGTTGTTCTATTACCCCAATAAGACGTTACCCATTGAATCGGGATTAGAATCCTTACCTTCATTGAAGCCAGAGCATGTAGAAACGGTGAATCACCACTATACATATAAAGATGAAGACTCTTATGAATACCTAATGAGTTGCATTCAAAAGAATCCTTCCTCTGTGATACTTGATGAACAGAATAACCCTATTTCATGGGCGTTGGTTAGGGAAGATCATTCAATGGGTGTCATGTATACAGTAGATGCTCACAGAGGAAAAGGAATCGCTGAAAAAGTAACTTTAGATTTAATGAAAAAAGTATTGAATTATGGAAATACTCCATATGTACACATTGTGACAGATAACGAAAAGTCAAAGAACCTGGCAATAAAGGCTGGGTTCATCCATTGGGGACCGATTACTTGGTTTGGCATGGAGAGAAAAGAGGGTTAAAATGAAAGTATTGCTAGTTGCTATTAATGCAAAATACATACATACCAATATCGCAGTGCGTTACCTACTGCAAACAGGACGAAAGGCTGTAGATGAGATTGACATGAGGGAGTTTACCATCAATCATTCTGTTGAATACATTTTAAGTGAAATATATAAAACACAACCTGAGGTGATTTGTTTTTCTTGTTATATTTGGAACATGGAAATGATTGAGCAGTTAAGTCAATTGCTTAAAAAAATAATGCCCCAGGTGACCATTATTTTAGGGGGCCCAGAGGTCTCTTTTGAATCCAAGAATCTAATGGAGCAAAACGATGCAATTGATATCACGGTGATGGGAGAAGGAGAAGAAACATTCACAAATTTGTTGGTGTTATTAAATGAATATGGGGACTATAGCCAACTATCAGGAATTGCCTACCGTGTAAAGGGACAGATACTTGTCAATGAGCTAGGCTGTGAAGCCTATGATATGAAGGACATCCCCTTTCCCTATGAAGGTGAAGTGCTAGATGAAAACAAAATCGTGTATTATGAGGCCTCTAGAGGATGTCCATTTAATTGTCAGTACTGCTTATCTTCCTCATTTCAAGGCGTGCGATTTTTACCAATAGAACGGGTTAAAAAAGAACTAAAATACTTTATAGACCAAGAAGTGAAACAGGTGAAGTTTGTGGATCGTACCTTTAATGCCAACATAGAATACGCTCTAGAGATCATGAAATTTCTCAAAGAATATCATACAGGTAAAACAAACTTTCACTTTGAAGTCACAGCAGATTTAATTAGTGATGAAATATTGGACTTCTTAGAAACGGTTCCCGTGGGATTGTTTCAGTTCGAAATTGGGGTTCAATCAACAAATGAGGAAACCCTACAGGCAATTCAAAGAAAAATGGATTTTCAAAAGCTTTCCTATGTTGTGAAGCGCATTGCTAGATACAGAAATATACATCAGCATTTAGATTTGATCGCAGGACTGCCTAAGGAGAATTATTTTACATTTAGAAAATCATTTAATGATGTTTTTGCCCTGAAGCCTGAAAAACTACAACTAGGTTTCTTGAAATTACTCAAGGGATCAGGCTTGGCTCATGACGCCCACAAGTACGGATATATTTATACGGATTATCCACCCTATGAGGTATTAGAGAATGATTCCTTATCCTACGGTGAAATGAATCGCTTGAAAGGTGTGGAAGAGATGGTTGAAATCTATTGGAATTCAGGGATTTTTCGAACTTCAGTACAGGTGGTCATAGACAATTTTTATAGTAGTGCCTTTCAATTATTTGAGGATCTTTGGAAATATTGGGAGGGGCAAGGCTATCATCATAATGCCCAAGGTAAAAATCAGCTTTATGAAACCTTAATGGGATTTTATGAATTTAAGGGATTTGAATATGAAGAAAAGATGTTAGAAGTATTGAAGTTCGACTATCTTAGAAACACGAAAACATCTTCTCTACCTAAATTGTTTTATAGAGAATTGCCATCTGGATTTAAAAATCAAAGTCATACATTTTTGCAAAGCATTGAAAATCTAGAAAAGTTTCTACCTAGGTATATCAATATACCGGCAAAACAAATTATTAAGAAGGTTCACTTTGAACAATTTTCCTATAATGTGGTACAATTAGAGGGGAACCCTAAGGCTTTACGTGAACTGGAAGTAGAAAAAACCACTGTGCTATTTGACTATGATTTAGAAAATAAAGCACTAGATGATAGTAAGGTATTTATTGTCAACATAGAAGCCTAGGTTACCAATAATAAGAATTGAAGGTGATAAAATGGAATTGTTTCAGGACATTATTCATACGAACCGTCCGATTATCAAAAAGGCATTATTATCCTTGAAGAAAAACTGGTCAATTATTTTCACAGGTTTTTTCTACTCCATTGCAACTGTGCTTTTAATGAGTGTGATTAGATTCTTTGGTTTATTAGCAGGAATTGTGATGATTGTTGCCACCAGTGCATTGATCTCTAATTACTTATATCTACTGGATTGCATTATGAGAAAAGGCAAGTTCACAAAGCATGATTTTAAGGAAGGGTTTTCAGTTTACTTGCGAAAAATATGGGGAATTTTATTTGTGGGATACATTGCCAATATGGTTCTTAGTCTGTTTATGCCAGCCTTCTATAGATCGGGAATCATACACCCCAATGCAGTCAGTATGATTATTACATTTTTAACGGTTCTATTATTTAATGCAGTGCCGGAATCAGCCTATCAAAAACACTATAACCCGTGGGAGACCATCACCTATGGGGTTGAGTTTATTAAGGATAATTGGATTGAGTGGTTTGTTCCCAATGTTGTTTTATTAGGTGTGTTTTATCTACTAACAGGTCAATTTTTGACGGGTGTATTTAACTACCAAATCTCCCTGGTAACAATATTCACTTCGCCCTATGGTTTGCTGGGCTACGTAGTCGGTCAAGTTTGGTTTTCTTATATGATGATTTACCGAGGGTTTCTCTTTGGACTTTTAAGTAGCAGTACTCGGAGAAAGCGTTTGTTTATGAGGGACTTTTAATGAATGTTATATGTAGAGCAATTGAAAGAGATGATATAGCAAGTATTTGCAAGTTGTTTCAAGGACTACAAGAAGAAGGGGCTACGGTATCCTTCGTTGATGACATCAGTCCTCAGACCATTGAAAAGTGGATTGAAGATCCTAATGTATCTATATTTGTTGCACTGGATGAAAAGCAAGTGGTAGGGGTATTTAGGGCTAAAAGAGGTGGCAAGAATAAGGAACATAGCGCTTTCTTAACAGTAGCCGTAAACCCTGAATATAGAGGGTGTAAATTAGCCAAAAGACTAACATTATTCAGCTTAGAAAAACTGAGAGAATTAGGTATTAAAGTAGCAAGAGCTTATGTATATAGCGATAATAAGGCATCAATCAACACACTTTTATCCACTCGGTTCACATTATCGGGATGTGTATACCAGCACCACTATGATGAAAAAGCCGGAGAATATGTTGATGATTTGATTTTTCATAAAATTTTATAATAACCACTGGAGGATAACGATGAATTTTCTGATTGATAATTTTTTACGCAAAAGAACTGAAGATTTGACATTTATTCAATTAAAGGAAGGAACTCAATTGAATGCATCAGGATATGAAGTACCTGAAGTAGGATTGTATGTCCCTGTTTTAACAGCTGAATTAGCAAATCAAATTAAAACGAAAAAAGAGGATGAAGTCATTACGGTCGCCACCATTATTAGGGGTATCGCCTATTTGTTAGGGGTAGACCCGCAATTTAAACACAAGGAAGTCTATGCAGAGATGCTATACGGTATTGACCCTAATATTGAAGAGAAAATTATTTACGAGGGGATAGCTTACGCAGGACAAAATAAATGGATTGAAAGTATTATTTCCTTCAAAACAGTCATCCTTTTAAATGAAAAAAATATTAAGGCCATGCTGAACTATGCCATTACATTGATTAAGTATGCAGAAGAATCATTGCAGGAGAAAAAGCAAGTGTATAAAATCTTCAGGAAAGAAGCAAAAGAGAAGCTTGAACACATATTAGATATAGATGATGAATTAGCCCTGGCCTATTACCACTTGGGATTTTTATATAGAGATGAAAAAGCATTTGTTAAAGCCAAAATCTACTGGGAAAAGGCACTGCTACATCAACTGGATGAGGCATTAGCCAATCAACTTAGAGAAGAATTCCAACAGATAGGGACCCAGGTTACCTATGAAGAAGGATATGAGGCCATACTGGCAGGGAGACCCCAGGAGGGATTGCCGAAACTAATCGAATTAGAAGAGAGTTATGGTGCGTGGTGGAATTTACATTTTTTCATTGGGCTAGGATATCGACAGTTAGGGCAATTTAATGATGCTGTTGCTTATTTTGAAAAGGTTCTAGACGAAAATGAAGAACAATTAGATACAGTGATAGAGTTAGGTCTATGCTTTGCTAGTTTAGGAAAGTCCCATGAATCTATTGAGTACTTTCAAAAAGCACTGGTGCTAGGAGAAGAAAACAGCGAGGTTTTATGCAATTTAGCCATGGTGTATTTAGAGATTGGAAATATAGAGGAAGCAAAACACCATGTAGAGCGATCGTTGTTATTGGATCCGGAGGACCCAGTGACACAGGCATGTCAAGCTAGAATCATTGAATTACAGTAGGAGATAAATAAAGAATGTTTTATTGGAATAGATGTCAACCATAAGAGAAGGCTATAAAATAATAAATACTGAAAATTAAAAGCAGGATGAGAAGGAAATCAAAGAAGTACAGAGAATACATATTAATATAGCTTTATTAAAAAGTTTTAAAACATAAACAAAATTAACAAATATGAGGAGTGATAACATGATTACACGTTTAGATGAGTTAGTAAAAGTAGCACAAAAGCAAGCCACAATGAAACTTGCTGTTGCAGCTGCCCAGGATGAAGATGTATTGAAGTCAGTAGCCCAGGCCCAAGACTTAGGAATAATAGAAGCAATCCTAGTTGGAGATGAAGATAAAATTAAAGAAATCGCTCAGTCTATGAATATTGATTTAACCAAATTTACCATCATTCATAAGCCAGATTTAATGGAATCAGCTCTAGAAGCAGTGGAATTGGTTTCCTCGGGTAAAGCTGATTTCGTTATGAAGGGTATTTTAGATACAGCAATACTTTTAAAAGCCGTATTAAATAAAGAAGTAGGATTAAGAACCGAAAGCCTATTGAGTCATGTGATGGTATATGAAACAAATTCATATCATAAACTACTCTTTTTAACCGATGGCGGTATGAACATCCAGCCTTCATTAGAGGAGAAAAAAGCAATATTAGCAAATTCAATCATAGCAGCTAAAGCATTGGGGATTTTAGAGGTGAAAGCATCTTGTTTAGCGGCAAAAGAAAAGGTTAGTGAAAAAATGCAAGCCACAGTTGATGGTGCTGCCCTTAAAAAGCTAGCACAGGAGGGGTACTTTGGACAAGGTGTGGTTGTAGAAGGTCCAATTGCTTTTGACTTAGCGGTATCGAAAGAAGCAGCGGAAATAAAGGGCTACAAGAGTCCTGTTATTGGAGAAACGGATATTATGTTAGTACCAACAATTGAGGTCGGAAATGGAATTGGCAAAGCCTTAACCTATATGGGAAATGCTAAATCAGCTGGTGTGATTATGGGAGCAAAGGCACCTGTTGTTCTTGTGTCTAGAGCTGATAGTGCTGAAACAAAACTTTATTCTATTGCATTAGGTAGTGTGATTGCAGCGAATCAATAGACTTGGAAAAATGAATAGATAATCTACTATGAGGGACCGAGCCTTATTAAAGGAGGTCCCTTATTAATTCCTATAATATAACTAATTTTAAATTAAATAATAATGAATAAAAAAGCCTAGATAAATACATTATAATATATGTAAAAGAAAGCAAATGAAAAATACAGAAAATACATTGACATTGGTTCGCATTTGTGTTATATTAATTTAGTCGCTTCTGACAGATGCATTTCGAAAAAAGCTGATGACAGGAGTGCAAGAAAATAAAAGTGAAAAGAATAATGAAGATGTATTGACATTCGATTTCAAAAATGATATAGTAGTTAAGTCGCCAAAACGCGACGGGTTATACGGAGCAAGTTAGAAATCAGGTCTTTGAAAACTAAACAGTATAGATGTAAGCCAGCATATTACAAGTAGATTGCCAAAGTCTTAGATTTTGCGCAAGATACAAACTCGACAAAGTCGAGAAGCCATTTTAGTTTTACTAAGATGGACCCAGAAATTTATATATAAGAGTTTGATCCTGGCTCAGGATGAACGCTGGCGGCGTGCCTAACACATGCAAGTCGAGCGGGTTAATCTGACGGAAGCCTTCGGGTGGAAGAAAGTGAAACTAGCGGCGGACGGGTGAGTAACGCGTGGGCAACCTACCTTGTACAGGGGGACAACAACGGGAAA
Source organism: Alkaliphilus metalliredigens QYMF (assembly GCF_000016985.1). Taxonomy (NCBI): domain Bacteria; kingdom Bacillati; phylum Bacillota; class Clostridia; order Peptostreptococcales; family Natronincolaceae; genus Alkaliphilus; species Alkaliphilus metalliredigens. The sequence goes on from NC_009633.1 coordinate 1,837,354, forward strand.
CCGTTGCTAATACCCCATAAAACCCTAGAGGGGCATCCCTTAAGGGTCAAAGAATTTCGGTACAAGATGGGCCCGCGTCTGATTAGCTAGTTGGTGAGGTAATGGCTCACCAAGGCGACGATCAGTAGCCGACCTGAGAGGGTGATCGGCCACACTGGAACTGAGACACGGTCCAGACTCCTACGGGAGGCAGCAGTGGGGAATATTGCACAATGGGCGAAAGCCTGATGCAGCAACGCCGCGTGAGCGATGAAGGCCTTCGGGTCGTAAAGCTCTGTCCTAGGGGAAGAATATTGACGGTACCCTAGGAGGAAGCCCCGGCTAACTACGTGCCAGCAGCCGCGGTAATACGTAGGGGGCAAGCGTTATCCGGAATCACTGGGCGTAAAGGGTGCGTAGGCGGTCTTGCAAGTCAGAGGTGAAAGGCTACGGCTCAACCGTAGTAAGCCTTTGAAACTGCAAGACTTGAGTATGGGAGAGGAAAGTGGAATTCCTAGTGTAGCGGTGAAATGCGTAGATATTAGGAGGAACACCAGTGGCGAAGGCGACTTTCTGGACCATTACTGACGCTGAGGCACGAAAGCGTGGGGAGCAAACAGGATTAGATACCCTGGTAGTCCACGCCGTAAACGATGAGTGCTAGGTGTTGGGGGTCGAACCTCAGTGCCGCAGCTAACGCATTAAGCACTCCGCCTGGGGAGTACGCTCGCAAGAGTGAAACTCAAAGGAATTGACGGGGACCCGCACAAGCAGCGGAGCATGTGGTTTAATTCGAAGCAACGCGAAGAACCTTACCTGGACTTGACATCCCTCGGACCACTCCTTAACCGGAGTCTTCCCTTCGGGGACTGAGGTGACAGGTGGTGCATGGTTGTCGTCAGCTCGTGTCGTGAGATGTTGGGTTAAGTCCCGCAACGAGCGCAACCCTTGTCTTTAGTTGCCAGCAGTTCGGCTGGGCACTCTAGAGAGACTGCCGGGGATAACTCGGAGGAAGGTGGGGATGACGTCAAATCATCATGCCCCTTATGTTCAGGGCTACACACGTGCTACAATGGCCGATACAACGGGCAGCGAAGGAGTAATCCGGAGCAAATCCTATAAAGTCGGTCCCAGTTCGGATTGTGGGCTGAAACTCGCCCACATGAAGCTGGAGTTGCTAGTAATCGCGAATCAGAATGTCGCGGTGAATGCGTTCCCGGGTCTTGTACACACCGCCCGTCACACCACGGGAGTCGGAAGCACCCGAAGTCAGCTATCTAACCGTAAGGAGGAAGCTGCCGAAGGTGAAGTCGATGACTGGGGTGAAGTCGTAACAAGGTAGCCGTATCGGAAGGTGCGGCTGGATCACCTCCTTTCTAAGGAGCAAAGGCGCATCTATACTGTCTAGTTTTGAGAGACCTACTAATCTCTCTAAAAGCACCAAGGGGGCGTAGCTCAGTTGGGAGAGCACCTGCCTTGCAAGCAGGGGGTCAGGAGTTCGACTCTCCTCGTCTCCACCATAAGTAGATGACCGAAATCTATGATTTCGTGGCAGTCACTTAGTTAAAAATTATGTAATTCATATCATTGCTTTTTAAATGATAAGAAATGAATGGAAAAATTTTTAACATCATCAATAAAAACATGCTAAATTGTTCTTTGAAAACTACACAATGTTATGATGAAGCAATAAATGCGAAACCAATAAACTATCAATTAAACCTTTTCTTTGATTTGTTCAGGGGAATATAAGGTGCGATTGTTAGCTGAGCGATTGACTCTAAATCTATGATTTGGGTCATGAGCGTAAAGGTCAAGTTATTAAGAGCAAAGGGCGGATGCCTTGGCACTAGGAGTCGATGAAGGACGTGGTAAGCTGCGATAAGCCTCGGGAAGCCGCAAGCAGGCATTGATCCGGGGATTTCCGAATGGGGAAACCCACTTGGGTTCATATCCAAGTATCTATTACTCAATTCATAGGTAATAGAAGACAGACCGGGGGAACTGAAACATCTAAGTACCCCGAGGAAGAGAAAGAAAATTCGATTCCCTCAGTAGCGGCGAGCGAAAGGGGAAGAGCCCAAACCGATGGGGTTTACTTCATCGGGGTTGTGGACACGGTCGTTAAGAAGAAGGTATTGTAGTAGAAGAGGGTTGGAAAGCCCCACCGGAGAAGGTAATAGTCCTGTATATCAAACAAGAAGATCTTTGACTGTGATCCAGAGTACCACGGGACACGTGAAACCCTGTGGGAAGCAGGGGGGACCACCCCCCAAGGCTAAATACTACCTAGTGACCGATAGCGCATAGTACCGTGAGGGAAAGGTGAAAAGAACCCCGGAAGGGGAGTGAAATAGAACCTGAAACCCTTTGCTTACAAGCTGTGGGAGCACTTTATATGTGTGACCGCGTACTTTTTGTAGAACGGGCCAACGAGTTATGGTATGGAGCAAGGTTAAGCACTTAAGGTGCGAAGCCGTAGGGAAACCGAGTCTTAATCGGGCGACTTAGTTTCATGCCATAGACCCGAAACCGAGCGACCTACCCATGGACAGGATGAAGCGGAAGTAAAATTTCGTGGAGGTCCGAACCGATTGACGTTGAAAAGTCACCGGATGATCTGTGGGTAGCGGTGAAATTCCAATCGAGCTCGGAGATAGCTGGTTCTCGCCGAAATAGCTTTAGGGCTAGCCTCAAGATTAGAGACACGGAGGTAGAGCACTGAATGGTCAAGGGGCCTTCACCGGTTACCGAAACCTATCAAACTCCGAATGCCGTCGTCTTATACTTGGGAGTCAGACTGCGAGTGATAAGATCCGTAGTCAAGAGGGAAAGAGCCCAGACCATCAGCTAAGGTCCCAAAGTATACGTTAAGTGGAAAAGGATGTGGAGTTGCACAGACAACCAGGATGTTGGCTTAGAAGCAGCCACTCATTTAAAGAGTGCGTAATAGCTCACTGGTCGAGTGATTCTGCGCCGAAAATGTCCGGGGCTCAAACGTATCACCGAAGCTATGGATCCGAAAGGATGGTAGGCGAGCGTTCTGTAAGGGTAGAAGCTGTACCGTAAGGAGCAGTGGACTTTACAGAAGAGAGAATGTTGGCATGAGTAACGAGAGGCAAGTGAGAATCTTGCCCGTCGAAAACCCAAGGTTTCCTGAGGAAGGTTCGTCCGCTCAGGGTTAGTCGGGACCTAAGCCGAGGCCGAAAGGCGTAGGCGATGGACAACAGGTTGAGATTCCTGTACCACTTTTAGTCGTTTGAGAAATGGGGGGACACAGTAGGATAAACCATGCGCACCGTTGGTTGTGTGCGTCTAAGCAAGTAGGGAGTTAGGATAGGCAAATCCGTTCTAACATATTCTGAGATGTGATGGGGAGCGAAATATAAGTAGCGAACTGGTTGATTCCACACTGTCGAGAAAAGCCTCTATCGAGACTATAAAGTGCCCGTACCGCAAACCGACACAGGTGGGTGAGGAGAGAATCCTAAGACGATCGGGAGAACTATTGTTAAGGAACTCGGCAAAATGACCCCGTAACTTCGGGAGAAGGGGTGCCGGATTTGGTGAAGGATTTACTCCATAAGCCTTATCCGGCCGCAGAGAATAGGCCCAAGCGACTGTTTACCAAAAACATAGGTCTCTGCTAAGTCGAAAGACGAAGTATAGGGGCTGACGCCTGCCCGGTGCTGGAAGGTTAAGGGGACGTGTTAGCGCAAGCGAAGCACTGAACTTAAGCCCCAGTAAACGGCGGCCGTAACTATAACGGTCCTAAGGTAGCGAAATTCCTTGTCGGGTAAGTTCCGACCCGCACGAAAGGCGTAACGATTTGGGCACTGTCTCAACAATAGACCCGGTGAAATTGTAATACCAGTGAAGATGCTGGTTACCCGCGACAGGACGGAAAGACCCCGTGGAGCTTTACTGTAGCCTGACATTGGATTTTGGTACTATATGTACAGGATAGGTGGGAGACTTTGAAACTAGGACGCCAGTCTTGGTGGAGTCGACCTTGGGATACCACTCTTGTAGTACTGAAATTCTAACCATAGACCGTGAAACCGGTCTTGGGACACTGTCAGGTGGGCAGTTTGACTGGGGCGGTCGCCTCCCAAAAAGTAACGGAGGCGCCCAAAGGTTCCCTCAGCACGGTCGGAAATCGTGCGTAGAGTGCAAAGGCAAAAGGGAGCTTGATTGCGAGACATACAGGTCGAGCAAGGACGAAAGTCGGGCTTAGTGATCCGGTGGTTCCGAGTGGAAGGGCCATCGCTCAACGGATAAAAGCTACCCCGGGGATAACAGGCTTATCTCCCCCAAGAGTCCACATCGACGGGGAGGTTTGGCACCTCGATGTCGGCTCATCACATCCTGGGGCTGTAGTAGGTCCCAAGGGTTGGGCTGTTCGCCCATTAAAGTGGTACGCGAGCTGGGTTCAGAACGTCGTGAGACAGTTCGGTCCCTATCCGTCGCGGGCGCAGGAAATTTGAGAGGAGCTGTCCTTAGTACGAGAGGACCGGGATGGACATACCTCTGGTGTACCAGTTGTTCTGCCAAGAGCATCGCTGGGTAGCTACGTATGGAAGGGATAAGTGCTGAAGGCATCTAAGCACGAAGCCCCCCTCAAGATAAGATTTCCCATCTCGAAAGAGAGTAAGACCCCAGGAAGACTACCTGGTTGATAGGTTGGAGGTGTAAGTGCAGTAATGTACTCAGCTGACCAATACTAATAGGTCGAGGACTTGACCAAAAGAAATATCCATAACATTGTGTAGTTTTGAGAGAACTTAAGCAGATGCCTGAAATCTATGATTTCATGGCAGTCGCTTAGTTAGAAACTTACGATTTTCTAACCTTGAATTAACTTCAAAGTAAAAGAAAGTCGAAAGTTTATAACTTCCTCTAAAAATACTTACCGAAGGTAAGTTAATATCGTGACTATAGCGAAGGGGTCACACCTGTTCCCATCCCGAACACAGAAGTTAAGCCCTTCAGCGCTGATGGTACTTGGCGGGCAGCTGCCTGGGAGAGTAGGTCGTCGCGATATTTTATTGTTCCTGGGTAGCTCAATGGTGGAGCATTCGGCTGTTAACCGACAGGTTGGAGGTTCGAGTCCTCTCCCAGGAGCCATATATGCCGAAGTGGCGGAACTGGCAGACGCACAGGACTTAAAATCCTGCGGTCCTTCAAGATCGTACCGGTTCGATTCCGGTCTTCGGCACCATTTTTTTATTTACAACGCGGGGTGGAGCAACTGGTAGCTCGTCGGGCTCATAATCCGAAGGTCGCAGGTTCGAATCCTGTCTCCGCAACCATACATGGCGGCATAGCTCAGCTGGCTAGAGCGTTCGGTTCATACCCGAAAGGTCACAGGTTCGACTCCTGTTGCCGCTACCATATATGTTGGGCCCCTTGGTCAAGCGGTCAAGACACCGCCCTTTCACGGCGGTAACAGGGGTTCGATTCCCCTAGGGGTCACCATATTCCCAGGGCGCATAGCTCAGCTGGGAGAGCACCTGCCTTACAAGCAGGGGGTCACAGGTTCGAGCCCTGTTGCGCCCACCATTTATAACCTAACTCGATTTACGTTTGTAGCAAATCGGTAGTAGGTTAAACGCAACATTCGCACCAAATTTGCACGACCAAAAGGGAGTGAACAAATTTGTGATGCGAGGCTGCGAAAACAACGCGGCCTGGTAGTTCAGTTGGTTAGAATGCCAGCCTGTCACGCTGGAGGTCGAGGGTTCGAGTCCCTTCCAGGTCGCCATTTAAAATTAAAAAGATCAAATTGACGAGATGCATATGATGTGCAATTATATCTTGTCATTATAGATATGGAGGGGTTCCCGAGCGGCCAAAGGGGGCAGACTGTAAATCTGTTGTCAGCGACTTCGAAGGTTCGAATCCTTCTCCCTCCACCATAATTTAGCTGATGAAGCATAGATCAGCATCACACTAACGCGGGTGTGGCGGAATTGGCAGACGCACTAGACTTAGGATCTAGCGGGCGACCGTGGGGGTTCAAGTCCCTCCACCCGCACCATTTTAAAATTTATTAACAACATTGTCACAAAAACAAAGAGTGAAAACTATAATAATAACAAATATGCACAAACAGATATGCGGAAGTGGCTCAGTGGTATAAGCAGAGCACCCAAATCTAAGATTTGGCGTAAATCGCTTAGGTGTACGTTTCCTATAGTCACAAGAGTAAATGGTGAAAGATAAATCAATAACAGATATGCGGAAGTGGCTCAGTGGTATAAGCAGAGCACCCAAATCTAAGATTTGGCGTAAATCGCTTAGGTGTACGTTATCTATAGCTACAAGAGTAAATAGTGAAAAGAGAATCAATAACAGATATGCGGAAGTGGCTCAGTGGTAGAGCATCGCCTTGCCAAGGCGAGGGTCGCGAGTTCAAATCTCGTCTTCCGCTCCATAGACATTTATGGCGGGTGTAGTCAAGTGGTTAAGACACAGGATTGTGGTTCCTGCATGCGTGGGTTCGAACCCCATCACCCGCCCCAAAATAATTAGATGGCGGCATAGCCAAGTGGTAAGGCAGAGGTCTGCAAAACCTCTATTCCCCAGTTCAAATCTGGGTGCCGCCTCCAATAAGCGCCCATAGCTCAGCTGGATAGAGTGTCTGACTACGAATCAGAAGGTCGGGAGTTCGAATCTCTCTGGGCGCACCATGATAAACCCTGTAATCATAACGATTACAGGGTTTTTTGTTGTCCTTAAATTAGTTTACATAATACTCGATGGCTACCAATTGGCTACCAAGAAAAAATAGTACTTTTTCAAATAAGGCTATGTTGAATTCTATTGTTGATTTTTTACAATTCTATAAATATGGTACAATATATAGGCTCTGTACAAGAATAATGTTGTTTTAGGCAAAATGTTCATTTAAAATAGTGTGCTATATTTTTATAATTATGTAAAATTATGTTACAATTGAGATATAAGTATTGACGCATAAGATGGAAAATGTGTAACTAAATTGATCGAGAGGGGTTGAAGTTGCGATGAACATTAATATTCTGACAATTGTTCTAATTCCTTTGTACTTTGCTATTCCAGCATTGATACTATATTTTGTAATAAAATTAGCTGTAAAAAATGCCATAAAGGAATTAAAAGAAGATAAAACTCTCTAAATAATTAGGCACAACATCTTTTCTATGCAACATAAAATAAAAGAAGAATGGCTATATACTCAAAATAGTAATATAGCCATTCTTCTTTTATTTTCTAAAATATCAACATTCACTACTAACAAAGCCTATGTTTTAAAGCATTTTAGGGAGAACAACCTGATAGGAATGAACGGATTAAATAAACTTTTCAACTGCATCAGTTGTAAATTGCTTTATACCAGGACGTCCATCTTTAATGTACCTTAATGTATAATAGTCCTCTGATTGATGAGCAATTGCTATATGAGATATATTGTGTTTGGCTAGATGCGATTCGATTTTCTCAAGATTTTGTTGGTATTGTGCTTGGTGTTTTGGATTTTGTTGCAAATCTCGTTGGGCTCTCGTCCAACTTAATAGAGCAAAGTCTAAACTGCTATTTTCATCTCTATTCATATTAACCCCTCCGTTTAAGATATTGATAAAAGATGACTATTTTTTACATACTGCAACCATCAAGTAATATTTCTGTTCTGGATTAGGAATCTCAATTATTGAATCTATTTGATGATACATCGTTAATTCACTAAAGGGTTTGAGTACATCTATGAACTCTTCTTCCTTATATTGATACACATGGAAGGGGGAAGCACAGGGTTGGTCTTTACCTCGACCAAAGGGGGTGGAGATGATGAGGGTGCCACCTGGTTTCAGAAGGTTATACAGATTTTTAACAAAGACTTCATCCTCTTCAAGGTGTTCAATGGTTTCAAAACTAACAATGGTATCAAAGGTGCCATAGGTTTTATAGAGGTTTTTGTTTAAGGCATCATCAACATAATAGGAAGTCTCCAAAAAGCGATAATGTTGTTTTGCGTAATCAATAGCCTCTGGGGAAATATCTATCCCCACTAATTCATCAATTTGAGGGTTGTGTCTTATAAGAATGGGGCTTCCATAGCCTACTCCACAGGCGATATCTAACACTCGCCCCTTACATAATTTCCTTGCAAATTGATATCGAGCAATATGTTCAATTAACATCCCATTTTTAGGATGCATCATTTCAGGCATAACTCTTTCTCCAGTATATTCCATAGGTGTATCCTTTCTGTATCTAATTTAACAATTATGATTTAATTTCAGAAGTTACATGATATATTTTATCAAATTAGCAAATTAGTATTTCGAAACTGATTATGCAATTGTCTCGATTTGATTATAACCATTTATAACTCAAATATATTATAGCAAATGAAACCATATAATACAACTTTAAACACAACTAAACTTGTTAATTTATAAATAACTATATATACTATATAATAGAATGAAAGTGATGGGAGGTTAACAATGAATATGCAACACGATTTCAAAACCTTCTGGAAGAGAAGGAACTTGATGAAGAACAGCAGCAGGAGATGATTAAAGAACTTATTTATAATACGGAATATCTGCTATATAGATTAAAGGCTAACTTAAAGAATCCCATTTGAAGAAAGGAAGGGTATCATGGATCGGGAGTATAAAAGGGAAGAAGAGATTATGACCATCAGTGAGGTTGCTAAATATTTGAAAATTAGTGAGGTGACAACATATAAGTTTGTGCAAGAGGGAAAAATCCAGGGTTTTAAAATAGGGAGACATTGGCGAGTCAAAAGAAGTGACTTAGCTGAGTTTATTGAAAGACAAAAGAGAGATGAGCGTGATTAACTTTTTAGTTTAACTTAAAAATAGATTTGGCTAGACTATGAGTGATCACCACAATATGAGATAAAATACTTTTCATTAAAAGAAGGAGGAAAAATAATGGATATGAATATAGAAATAACAATAGATGAATTACTAGAGCTATGGGTAAAATACACATATAGATTATTTAATTGCGATGAAAGGGCTGATAAGGAAGTCGTCGAAAGAAGACAAATTAATGACATGTTAGATAAGAAGGGAATTACCAGTGTGGCAATTCATAATATGACTGAAGAAACCTACACCCTTCAATACTCTCATCGATCTAGTAAAATAGAGAAGGAAGTACAAATTATTAAAGAATAATCATACCACTGACATGTCACAAGAGATTGATGGGCTTCGTATTATTCATTCTTGAAAATAAACAAGGACGGTTTTTTATCAATATATATATTGATATATGAAGGTCATAATATGCAATTTCCTTATTGATTAATTAAGCCTTGTTACAATAGAATTTTTAGAGGGTAGGTCTGTGTATTTAAAAGATCTATCCTATTTTGTTTTAAGAAGATGTGAGAAAAATCCAACGTCTTGATTTGAAAATTCACATGCAAAAAAATACAATATATGGTATGCTAAAATGTCATTATAGTACAAGATAAAGTTAATAAGTTACAAAAGAATATACGAGGAGGATGAAGTTATGGAAAGAAGTAAAAAAGTTGTTTTATTATGCCATTGTATTTTAAATTCTAATACAAAGGTCGAAGGATTAGCAAAAAATAATGGGATTGGAAAAGGCATTGTTAATCTGTTGATCGAAAATGAAATTGGTATGATTCAATTACCATGTCCTGAATTTATGTGTTATGGACTCAAAAGGTGGGGACATGTAAAATCACAATTTGATACTCCTCATTTCAGAAAAAATTGCAAAATGATGTTTGAGCCATATGCAGATCAAATAACAGATTATATATCAAATGGATATGAAGTATTAGGTGTAATGGGAATCAACGGAAGTCCAACATGTGGCGTTGAAAGAACTTGCCAGGGGGATTGGGGCGGAGAATGGACCAGTACCGATGAATGGCAAAGCAGACTGGATACAGTTGAATATATAGATGAGATGGGTATATTCATTGAAGAAATAAAAAAAACATTAGATGACATGAAAATCAAAGTTCCCATTTATGGCATCAATTTTTCCAATGTTGAAGAGTCATATGAAATAATAAGAAAGATTTTGAAGTGATTTTTAATACAGAAAGAAGGATTGACTTGAAAAATGATGCTGAGTGGGTTTTGGATATTTACTCTATTAATGATTTTCATGGCGTTATTGAAGATGTCATATGGGAAACATCTTCTGAAGAAGCACATAAGAACCAGGGAGTTCTTATGTATTCAGAGCTTATAAACTGTATTAACAAATCAGAAAATACATTAGTGTTGTCTGCAGGAGATATGTTTGAAAGTCCTTCATTTGGAATGGAGGTGCCTGGACTTTTAACCGTAGAGTTATTAAATTTAGTGAAATGTAAAGCCATGGCAATTGGAAATCATGAGTTTGATTGGATACCCCATGATGAGGACTTTTTTATTAATCTTAAAAAACGTTTAGATTGTAAATTTTTATCAGCTAATTTAATTGATAAGAGAACGGGAATAAATCCCAAATCTATAGAAAAGTCTATAATTGTTAAAGTGAAAGATACCCACATCGGTATCATTGGTCTAACCACTAGAAGTTGCAAATCAATTTGTCTTGAAAATGAATTTAAAAACTATGATGTTACTAATGCTATTGTTTCATTAGAAAAAGAAATTCAGTCATTAAAAAAACAGGGGATCAATATAATCATATTGTTAGCACATTGTGATGCATCTAGATCTAAAGAAGATACATCATTAAAAGGTGAGCTCGTTGATATTCTAAAACATTTTGACTCAACGATGCTTCAAGGAGCCATAGCAGCACATGGTCATGAACTAACCGCGGGAACAGTAAATGGAATCCCAGTAGTCCAAGCAGGTTCTTATGGGAATGGATTGGGGAAAATTGAAGTAAGCATAAAAAATGATAAAGTCGTTGATTTAAAAGCTGAATATATAGATATTGAAAAGGATTCTATGAAAATTCATGAAAAAATAAAGGGAATACTGATTGAACATAGGAATAAATATAAGAGAACTGCAAAAAAAATCGGATTTTCTCAAATATGTCTCAAGGTAGAATCGGAATCAGAATCTTTTTGGGGAGAATACATAGCTAAGGTGATGGCATATAGCGTCTCTGCATCAATTGGTATGATAAATGTGGGAGCCATTAGAACCACTATCATTAAAGGGGATATCTTGGATATCCATATAAAAATGAATCTTCCTTTTGAAAACAAGATTATATCAATGGAGCTTTTAGGAGAAAAAATAGTTGATATTTTAAAACAATCCTATGAAAAAGGCTATGGAATTATGCAGACATACGGTATTTCATCAGATAAAACCTTTGATAAAAACGGGATCCATATTTCTAATCTAAGAGATCATAAAGGTAAGCTTATAAAGCTAAATGAATATTACTCTGTTGCTGTAACTGATTTTATGCTTGAAAGCATCGACTTTAAAGATGAATTTATTAATGCGGTATCAATTATAGATTCAAATATTCTTATCAGAGATGCAGTTTTAGAATACATCAATAAAAATAAGTACATTGTGTAATTGTTTTAAAAGCTCTATTAATAGAGCTTTTTTTATGTCTAAAAAATGATAGTTAATTAAATTTTACATATATGACACATTTTATGATAGGAAAATCTAATGGAAGTGATAATTTGTATAAAATATAACAATTAGACTTATGTTTTTATGGATGCTATCATGAACATTGATATGGCTATAGATAATAATTTGATTTAGGCATAAGCTGTTCACACTTGTATATGCCAGTTAATATTTTGAAAATGGGGTTTGAAAATGCAAATTAAAATTAGATCATTAGCAAAAAAATTTAAAGATGTTGTGGCCGTGGACAATTTGAATATAGATATTGAAGATGGAGAATTGGTTACTTTTTTAGGCCCAAGTGGATGTGGAAAAAGTACAACGCTTTTTATGATTGCTGGATTAATTAATCAAGATGAAGGAAGTATATTCTTTGAAAATCAGAGAATTGATAACCTGAAGACTGAAGATAGAAATATAGGTATGGTTTTTCAAAATTATGCGCTATATCCACACTTAACAGTGTTAAAAAACATACTATTTCCCCTTGAAATGATGAAAATCAATAAAAAAGAAGCTCTAAAGAGAGCTGAAGAAGTTCTTGAGCTCCTGCAAATACAGGAGCTTGGGAAAAGGAAACCGAGTCAGTTGTCAGGTGGGCAACAACAAAGAGTTGCAATAGCGAGAGCATTAGTTAAAAAACCAAAGGTTTTATTAATGGATGAACCATTATCTAACTTAGATGCTAAGCTAAGGATTGAAACCCGAGAAGAGATTAGAAAGCTGCAACAACATCTTTCTATCACGACAATTTTTGTTACCCATGATCAAGATGAAGCAGCCAGTATATCAGATAGAATACTTGTATTAGATAATGGAAAGCTTCAACAATATGGCAATCCAAGAGAAATTTATGAAGAGCCATCCAATCTATTTACAGCTAAATTTATGGGTTCAACACCAATTAATATTTTTGATGGAACCTATACAAATGACGGGATTTTACTAAAAGACAATAAAATAGTATCCTATGGAGAAAAATTTTCAGACTTAGAGATTAATAAAGTTACATTGGGTGTGCGTCCTGAAAACTTAATTGTATGTAAAAAAGAAGAATCGTCAATTAGTGCTAAAGTAAAACATGTAGATATGATAGGAAAAGATAACTTAGTTGTATTTTATATAGGAGAAGAGAAATACCGTTTTTTTGCGTCTCCATCTGATGATATAAAATCAGGAGATACCATTTTTTTGAAATTTGATAAAGAAAAAATCATGCTATTTCATCCGAATACTTACGAAAGTATGTCAAGGTGTTGTATATGAATAAAGGAAATTCCATGAAAAATGCAGCAATTGGAATTCTTTATCTTCTCCCTGCTATGGTTATATTAGGCGTCTTTCAAATCTATCCTATTATAAAAGTTTTTCTTATGAGTTTCTACACACAATACAATTATTTTCAACATATTGTTTTTGAGTATGGAGTAGGGAATTATATTCAATTGGCTACCGATCCAAAATTTATTTTAGCACTTAAGAATACAAGTATTTTTGTTTTTGGGGTAGTTCCTACTTCTATGATTCTAGCATTATTTTTTGCTGCATTGCTCAATAGTAAGGTAAGGTTAAAAAAGTTTTTTAGAAATATATATTTTCTGCCCTTTGTAACCAGTACTGTTGCAATATCAATGGTTTGGAGGTGGATTTTCCACTCGAAACATGGGATTCTAAATTATGGATTAGGTTTTTTGGGGATTGACCTCATCCCATGGCTCATAGATCCAGACTGGTCTATGGTTTCACTAATTATACTGAGTGTTTGGAAAACCCTCGGTTACAATATTCTAATCCTTTTAACAGGACTACAGAATATAGATGAGCAATACTATATGGCATCTAAAATAGATGGTGCTAATTCTTGGAAGAGATTCACTAGAGTTACGATTCCATTACTATCCCCGACACTTTTTTTCGTCTCAATAACATCCTTAATTGGATCATTTAAGGTGTTTAGTGAAGTGTATGCTCTTTTTGAAAAAAGGCCAGGTCCATTAAATTCTGCCTTAACTATGGTGTATTATATATATGATAAAATGACCAATCAATTTTCATATGGGGTAGCCGCAGCGGCATCAGTTGTTCTATTTATCATCATACTTACAATTACTATGATACAATTTTTAATTGGTAAAAGATTTGTTCATTATAAATAAAACGTTTATGGGGGTTTTAGATGAAGAATAAAGTACTAAGGATAATTAAATATTTAATATTAGTTATAGGTGCTCTAGTAACACTCATTCCTTTTTTTTGGATGCTAAGTACTTCTTTTAAAACCCTGGGAGAAGTATACCAGATGCCACCTGGACTTTTACCGAACAATTTTAATTTTGACAATTATAGAGTGGTTATAGAAAAAACACCGATGAGTACATACTTGTTCAATAGTGTATTAGTGACAACTATAGTAACGGTGGGAACTCTTGTCACATCAATACTAGCAGCCTTTGCTTTCTCTAGGGTTAAATTTAAAGGTAGGGACATTATTTTCACAATACTTTTGAGTACGATGATGGTTCCTAGTGAGCTTTTAATTACACCAAATTTTGTTATACTATCTAAATTAAACTTGATTAATACACTAACGGCTCTTTATTTGCCATGGATTAGTAGTATGTTCGCTATTTTTCTACTTAGACAGTATTTTCTAGGAATACCGGAAGAGCTTTATTATGCAGCTAAGGTTGATGGCTGTAGCGACTTTAAATATCTTATTAAAGTGATGGTTCCACTAACAAAGCCTGCACTGATAACAATAGCGCTCTTAAAAATAGTATATAGCTGGAATGAATTTTTATGGCCTATGATTATGGTCAGTACCCCTGATAAAAGAACTTTACCAGTTGGACTTGCTTACTTTATGACAGAAGCCGGTCCCAACTATCACCTGTTATTAGCCTATGCATCTATCATAATTGTACCAGTAATTTTTATTTACCTATTGTTGCAAAAGTATATTATTCAGGGTATCACACGTTCTGGAATCAAGGGTTGATATATAAAAAATGGAGGGGTTAAAATGAAAAAAATCGTTTCTATGGTATTATGTGCATTGATGATGGTAGTACTGATTGGTTGTAGCAATAATGATACGAATGAAGTTGCAAGTGGTGGAAATCAAGATGAAAACGGAGAGGAAATTCAAGAGGTTGTTGAATTAGAATTCTGGCATGCTCTATCTGATGAAAATGGCGATGTACTACAAAACCTTATAGATCAGTTCAATAATGAAAATGAGTTTATTCATGTTAATGCTTATTTTCAAGGGCATTATAGAGATTTGTTTGAAAAATTAAATGGTGCTGCTCAAGCAAATACGTTGCCAACGATAACAATGATTTATAACAATCGTTTAACTGCTTATGTAATGAATGATTTTGCAGAAGATCTAGGTCCATATATTTACGATAGTGAAAAAGGCATGGATTCTGCAGTATGGGAAGATATTCCTCTTGGTCTAAGAAATGACGGTATGTGGGATGGAAAGCATTATTCACTTCCTTTTAATAAAGGTTCCTATCTGATGTTTTATAACGTAGATGCATTGGAAGCTGAAGGGTTAAAAGTTCCAACAACTTGGGATCAGTTAGAAAATGCTGCTAGAGTTCTTAGTAAAGATGGAAAAACTGGATTAGTATTAAACCAAAGTGCAGGAATTGATTTTAGTTTCTGGGTAGAGCAAGCTGGTGGGCATATATATGATGAAGAATTAGAAGTTCCTTCAATTGACTCTGAAGGAGTTAAAGTTGCCTATGAATTTATTACAGGTATGGTCGAGGAAGGAATTGCTCAGCTTGCAGGAGAAGACAATTACATTACTGGTCCAATGTCTAGAGGAGAATCATTTATAGGTTTTGCTTCCTCTTCGAACTTACCTAGAATGGAAGAAGCAAGTAGAGAAACCGGTGTAAACTGGGCAGTTGCAGAACTACCAAGTGGGAAACGAGAAGCAGCTCTTTTCTCGGGTACAGATATAACGATGTTTAATACATCTACCCAAGAACAAAAGGATGCAGCATGGGAGTTTATTAAATTTTGGTACCAAACAGATATAACTACAAAATGGGGGATGGAGTCAGGTTATATTCCTTTGACATATGCAGGTGCTGAACACCCTGAATTCAAATCTTATTTAGAAAAAGATCCAAGTAAAATTCCAGCAATAGGTCAGTTGAGTGCAGCATACCAAGATCCAAATGGTCTTAATGGATATGCAATTCATAGCAATATGCAAACAGCTTTAGAAGAAATTTTAGCTGGAGTAAAAACCATAGATGAAGCATTAGAAACAGCTCAAGAAAATGCCACACGAGAGATGGAAGAAGCAAAGCGAAACTTTGCACAATAAGATATAAAGCCACAGAGGGTTCAACCTTCTGTGGCTTTTATTAATGATGTTCAACATTTTATTGAATTAATACAATGGGTTTTGATCATTTAAATAGGATAAGAAGATGAGCCTATTTATTCGCTTTGTGTTTCACTTTTCGTTTCTGGCTTTGGTAGTAGGGCTTTTCTGGATAGACCTATTTTCCCTTGGGGGTTAATTTCCATTAATTTAACTTCAATTAGATCACCCTCAGCAAGGACATCTGTTACTTTAGTCACTCTTTCATGGGCCAAATTAGAAATGTGAACTAATCCTTCCTTGCCTGGTAGAATTTCTACGAAAGCACCAAAATCCATGATTTTAATTACTTTTCCTGTGTAAACCTCACCCACAACAGGGTCCTTTACAATGAGTTCAATCATTTCCACTGCCCTTCGAGAAGACTCTTGATCTGGCGCAGCAACATAGATTGTGCCATCATTTTCAATGGTGATTTTACAACCGGTCTCATCTATAATTTTATTAATGACCTTACCACCGGCTCCGATGACTTCTCTCACTTTGTCTGGATGAACCTTTATCTGGGTAACCTTAGGGGCATAGGAAGATAATTCGATTCTAGGGCTGGTGATGGATTCCTTCATCTTGTTTAAGATATGGAGTCTTCCGATTCTAGCCTGCTCCAGGGCTGTTTCCATAATGCCTCTGTCTATTCCTGCTATTTTAATGTCCATTTGCATGGCAGTAATACCCTCTTCAGTACCTGCTACTTTTAAATCCATGTCACCTAGGGCGTCTTCCATCCCTTGGATGTCAGATAGAATGACAACTTGGTCGTCTTCTTTAATGAGTCCCATGGCAATTCCAGCTACCATCCTTTTAATTGGAACACCGGCATCCATTAAGGAAAGGGTGCTACCGCAAACACTTGCCTGAGAAGAAGAACCATTACAAGTTAGAACTTCAGATACCAGTCGAATGGCATATGGAAAATCTTCTTTGCTTGGAATCATTGGTAGAAGGGCTCTTTCAACTAGGGCACCGTGACCAATTTCTCTTCTGCTTGGACCCCTCATAAACCGGGTCTCGCCAACACTGTAGGGTGGAAAATTGTAATGATGCATATATCTTTTTTCATCTTCTTCACCAATACCATCTATCCGCTGGGCGTCTCGTAAGTCCCCCAGGGTCGTAATGGTTAACACCTGTGTTTCACCCCGATTAAACAAACCTGTACCATGGGCTCTAGGTAAAATACCGACTTGAGTTGATATAGGTCTAATTTCATCTAGTTTACGATTGTCCGGACGAATACCTTCGGAGGTAATCATTTTACGGGTTTCTACTTTAATCAGCATTGATAAAATGTCATGAACTTCCTTTGAACGCCCTTCATACTTTTCCTCAAAGTAGTCCAGGGCTTCAGCGGAAACAGCTTGGATATTTTCATTTCGCTCTGTTTTGTCAAAGGTTTTAATGGCATTTGCCAATTTTGTATCTAGGAAGATGACAACCTCGGTCAAGAGATTGGAATCCATTTGCTTGGCAATGACTTCTGATTTAGGTTTTCCTACTTCGGATACAATGTTTTCGATAAAAGCAACGATTTTTTTGATTTCCTCATGGGCAAACATGATGGCGTCTAAAATTTGAGCCTCTGTTAATTCATTGGCCCCTGCTTCAATCATCATGATTGCATTTTTAGTTCCGGAAACGATAAGCTCTAGGGTGCTATCCTCTTTCTGTTTACTAGTGGGATTCACAATATATTCACCGTCAATCATACCAACTGAAACCGAAGCCGTTGGCCCCATAAATGGAATGTTAGAGACCGATAGGGCGATGGAGGAGCCGATCATCGCTGAAATATCAGGGGGGCAATCCTGATCCATAGACAAAACAGTGGCAATGACTTGGACATCATTATGATATCCCTTTGGAAATAGAGGTCTAATGGGTCTATCAATCAATCTAGCAGTTAATGTTGCCTTTTCACTGGGTCTGCTTTCTCTTTTGATAAAGCCACCGGGGATTTTCCCAACGGCATAGAGCTTTTCTTCGTAATCACAACTTAATGGGAAAAAATCCAGTCCTTCCTTAGGCTCCTTAGATGCACAGGCGGTAACTAAAACAGTCGTATCTCCATATTTAATCATACAGGATCCCTGGGCAAGTTCGGCTACTTTACCAATTTCAACTACAAAAGGCCTGCCTCCAAGTTTCATTTCAAACGTTTTTACCATGTAAAATCACTCCGTCTTTTTTATTTTTTAAGTTCTATATGCAATACTCTTATCCACTTAGTAGACAGAGAATGTAAAAATGATTACGTTGGTGTTTGTCTATTTAAGATTGAGTCTCGTTACTCTTTATATTATTTCAATTATAATGATTTATAATCTTGAGACATTATAACAAAGTAAAATAAATAAAACAAATGTAGTGATAGCTCAATCAATTGAAGTATGGCTAATTATAAAGGTGCTCTATAGAAAAGTTCAGGGGTTTAAAATAGGGAGACATTGGCCAGTCAAAAGAAGTGACTTCACTGAGTTCATTGAAAAGTAAAAAAGAGGCGAAGGGATTTAATTGATTGAATCATTTTTGGAATGACATCAGTTTATTATATGGCAGTATCAAAACATTTGTCATATTGGTACTGGAAAATTCAAGTGATTAAAAGAATGATGTCATTTGGAAGGATGCTGTATAACGTTAAATTTCTTTCTACGGTTAGGTAAAAAACAGACTATCGTTAATGCAATGAGGGAAAAGATAAAACCTAGGATAAACCAAAGAATGAAGGAGTAGTTTTTCTCTTTGGCCTTATAGGCCGTAAAAAGACCTATGATAATTTCAAATATGAGTAAATAATTCAAGTCAATAAAGCCTCCTTTGAGTCATAACAGTTATAAATAATTTTCTATTTCATTGGTAGCAAATTCATCTCTCCTTTTCAATCAATTTGGTATGTTATAATCCATTTTAATTATAACCATTTACAATGTAATGGTATTATACCAAATTAAATCAATCTAAACAAACTAATTTATAATAAAACTTGTTTAAGTCATACTTATTAGATATAATGTTAAAGGATTCTCACAAGTAAAGGGCGGCATAATGGTATGTAGAAAATGAAGTTTATCCAATGAATCAGAAGGTGTATCGGAAAGATCACTTCATTCATTATAGTTCAAAGGGTCTATAATAAAGGTCTAATTCGGGGGAGACATGACCACGCAGTACTAAAAACTATGGTGATTAGGAGGAAATATTAATGAATATTGAACAAATGGTAATAGAAGAATTATTGGAGGCTTGGACAACAATTTCTTATAAGTTATTTAATGGGGGCAAAGAAGGAAAGACAGAACTGATACAGCAGAGAAGAAAGCTAATCAATAGATTAGAAGCCAAGGGCATAATGGATATACAAATCGATGGGATGGGTAAGGACCACTATGTCTTAGTATATCGTTATCGGAGTAATAAAGTAAGGGATAAAGTTTTCATCAATCTGTAGAGATAATTAAGCTAAGGACCAAACCTTCTTGACGGCTTAATCTTAAAATTGAACGGGAATAGATGGAGAAGAATAGAATAGGAATGGGATAGGCACTTAGGGGTCAGGTTATGAAAATACTAATCAATAAGCGATTAGTATTTTTTTATCTTAATCATGCTTTAACAGATAAAAGGTAGGAGGGATAGAATGAATCAAACAAAAAACAAACCTAAGAAAGTGATTCGTGATTTAATTGAGGATTTGGGGATTGAAGGCACAGATGACTATTTTCAGGAAGAGTTAAAAATCCTTGTGAAAAATGTAGCCGCCCTTAGGGAGAAGATCAAGGCCTTAAAGGATCTAGGACTAGAGGCTACCAATAGTGATGAAATCATGCATTTGAATTTTGATATTTCTGATCAGGAAAGTCTTTTAAAGATCCTTCTGACAAAACTTGAAATCCTTCATGAAGACTATCGCTGTTTTTTAGCCTATACCGAACAGTCAGGTAAGATAGATTTAATATAAAAATAAATACTCCAAATATAAAATGAAAAAGAAATTAAACGCACTTATATCAGACGCGGTGGATCTTACCTCTCCTGAAGCTATTGAAATCAGTCAAGAATTAGATAAACTACTAAATGAATATAATGGATATGTCATATAAACATCACCCCTATTATTGAAAGTAATCTCTATGTTGAATTATATTAAATTCAAAGGTTTTCAATGGATTGGTGTAGAGTGCTATCATTACATATTAGATGAAAAAGGGCGACACAGATCTTAAAGAAAAAGAGATGATGGATTTATGAAGGAAAATAAAATAAATAAAAATTGCTGAGGATCTCAAATAGATTCTACTGGTCTAGTAGAAGAAAAAAACTTATGCCCTATTTGTAATAAAGAAGGAACGAAAGTAAAAACTATTATAGTAAAGCATATGGTTATCGGTAGCTTGCTTCCAACAGTAACAGATGCTGACTATTATTTATGTACTAATGGAAAATGCGACATTGCTTACTATAGTTCTGAATCAGACTTGCAGATAAAAAAGGAGCAAGTCAAAGTGCCCATTTGGTTTAAAGAAGATGCTAATCCCAAATATATTTGTTACTGCAACCAAGTAACGGAGGAGAATATTGTAAATGCTGTAAAAAATGAAGGGGCTAGAAATACGAAGGACATTATTAGGTTAACTGGAGCTATGAAGAATGGAAAATGTGAAGTTAATCATCCAACAGGCAAATGTTGTAACCCAATAATTCAAGAAGCAATAAATAAAGCTTTAGAAATCTAAAAAAGATAAGTCGTATGATGCCTTATCTATTCTATTCGACATAAATATATCAAAAAGAATGGCAATACACTGTATTAGAAACACAGCCATTCTTTTTTTATTCTGTAAATATCGACATTTATCTTTAACAGATCCTAAATAATAATTCACCACTCCTTCTACAAACTGTTCTCTGCAGGGATTTGTTTGGTATAACAGATTGTCCAGTCCCTAAGTGCACCTATAGAGTGAAGACTGCCACTCCCTCCAGAGATTGCCCAGTGAAAGGTTTTAATATGGGGATGTGCAAACTCTTCCGGTCGCTGGGTCGATTGATGGGGTAAGGGGTCTCCGTTCTCTTCAGAGACTGCAGCTATGAATGCCATGCTAAAAAGTACTGCAGACTCTTCCTTTCACTGGGTCAATCTTCCAGGTCCTCTTTCTGGGGCCTATCTCATAGGATATTGAGCTCGCCTTTGTAGCAATTTCCCTCCTTCCACAGACTACAGCTGTCGTTCTACAAAAGGGATGAACAGGTAGAAAAGTCCATGGCTTGTTATTACCATACGTCCATAAAAGCCATGCTTCTTTCAATAAGATAGAGTGAATCAATGGGGCTGTAGACTGCTCCAGTCGTTGGGTGCGTCTCAAGGGTCTTTGCTGCCGCTCCTCTACCAAACTGTTTTATTATAGGGTCTTTTACGGTAGGGAAACAGATTGGGATCATC
This sequence comes from Alkaliphilus metalliredigens QYMF, assembly GCF_000016985.1. Lineage (NCBI taxonomy): Bacteria > Bacillati > Bacillota > Clostridia > Peptostreptococcales > Natronincolaceae > Alkaliphilus > Alkaliphilus metalliredigens. Next base: position 1,858,808 of record NC_009633.1, read on the forward strand.
GCTGGGTCAAAACGATGGAGATTAGGGTTGGGCTTCGATAGTCCTCTATGGATATTATGGACAAAAAAACCTTTGAGCACATTTCCACAGAGCTTACGACGACTACGACGACTAAGTTAGGGTGAGTTTGAGCAGGATTTTTGTCAGGGCGTGTCTTTAGAGAAAACAGAGGTAGTGTATTTCTCGTCAAAGGGGAGTCAGACACTACCCCTTTTCTTTAGGGTCCACAACCTTTTACTTCTAGTCATTTATCCAGGAGACCAGTTTTTGTTTCACAAAATAAGGTCTCCTTCCTTCATTCCCTACAGTAAAAGATTGTATCTCACGGGTCTGAGTCACCGCTCCCTTCACAAACTGTTTTGACTAAGGAAATCCTTTAGGGGAAACAGATTGTTCCAGTCGCTGAGGAGGTTCCTAGGGCTTATCTCCACAGACTGTCTCATTATGGAGTCGGTTCAGGAAGAAAGACAGACTGTTCCGATTGCGGGTCATTCTTCCGGGTCCTTGATCCCCCAACTAACGTTCCATAGAGGTAGGAGCCATTTGAGGTGGGTTTCAATAGGGGATCCTACCACTATTACACTTTCCTTAAATGTCTTGTTTAAAAAACAGTTGCAAAGACCGCAACTGACGTTCCACTTTCTTTAAACGAACATTTAAGAAATAGTGTGGGGATAAGGGTCTGGCTTTGGGGTCTTTGGAAGGTAATGCTTTAGGGTCCCAAAATTCAATTTCTTAAGTACATAGATTGCAAGTTTGAGGTTGTTGTAAAGAAAAATCTTTAGGGTTTATATGAAAGTCATATCTTCGGGACAGTCTATTACCTAACGTCCATAGCTGGCCCTTGGTAAGTTTTGGGGAAGGTGTCTAGGTCCGTCTTTGTAGGTAATTTAGCTGCTGGGGTAGCGCTTATACTATTGACTATCCCCAAGGAAGGATACGTGCTTATGGGTCGGGATAGACAATAGAGAAATGTAGTTGATGCAGGAGAAGAAAACCACTTCACCTGCTTAATGATTTTAAGATAAAACACTAAAGTCTTTTTAATTATGCCGCAATTAGCTCCGCTACGGACACTGAGAAACGTGTATCCACTATCGGTGAGAACCATATCTAAAGGGTGTTTTTTGGGGTCTACACCGATGAAAGGTTAGGTTTTATTATCATAGTGATTGGCGGCATCTACATGGGCAAACTTAATATTTACTTGAACATGATATAAATTAGGGATTCAATGATATTAATAGTAATGCGATAAACTAGATAGTATAATTCACATCTCAACCGAAAATGAGAAGTTGAAGGCGTAAGAAATCAAAATATAGCTGAAATGTTTTTAATTATATTTTATTATATGTTTTACTTTAAAGATTATAAAATACGGCTTTAAATAAGAGATTCAAACTTTTGCTAAGCTTATAATAAAAAGAACACCAGTTTACAAGTTTGATTAAGCTACCCAATCCTTATTGAGGAAGCCCTGAACAGATTCTTTAATTGTAGAATAAATTTTAGCACTTTCGAAGCTCAATACGAAACTGTCAAATATTAATTCTTTTGTAATTTGAACGCCTACAGCTCTTTTGATCAATTGTGGACTTTTGAATTGATACTTTTCGTATCTTTTGTCCATGAAGGGTAACAAACACGCAAAAGTATATGCTACAAACAATAGGTTAACATATCTTTCGATTGCGGCCTTGTTTCTCACCATATAGTTACCGAAGGACCAAAAAAATTTATGCTGGTAAAACATCACCTCGATGTTTCATCTCATTCGATAAGTAGTCAGTGTTTTACTGGTGCATTCATCTTCATCTTCATTTTGATCATTCAATGCTCCTTTGGTATTTAGGGCGGTATTTATAGTTTTAATTTCATCAGGATTGATGCTGCTAATAAAAACTCTTATGGATGAGAACGGTTTAATATCTGTAGTGGTTACTGTAACGTAAATAGGTTTTTCAAATAAATTAGCCATTACTTTTTTCTCAGCAACATAGTATTCACCTATCTTAGTATAGGAAAATTCTCTAGTATTTAGTTTTCTACCTTTTTTCCTAGGTCTCCCTCTTTTCCCCGTAGGGGCTGGAGGAAGATCATATATGGCAGTATCATGACGTACTGCCCCTATGATTTCTAGATTTTCAAATTCTTTTACAGTATCTAGGATAGATCCTTTACTATACCAGCTATCACACAATAAAATTACTTGAAACATCTCAAGTTGAGGCATGATACATTTAATTATTTGTGATGCCATTTCAAGTTTGTTCTGCTCCTTTGAATACAGGCGATAGCCTATTGGTATACTTAAGTACTTCGCTTTATCTTGGTAATATAAAGGAATATTCAACACCACAGATACAAAGCAATGACCATTAAGATATTTGGTTCCATTCTTTTTTGTATGGTCAAAATGTTTAACATAACAATCAAATTTAGCACCGTATTTTGCTTGAAGAGTATCATCAATTGTTATAAATAAGGTGTTCCGTCTTAATTTTTCTGGTATCAAGGATAAAGCGATAGAAACTGTGATAGTGGTTAGGGCTTCTATTGGAAATTTTGAATAGGATAAAAAGTAATATATTGAATTCAGCACCTTATCGGTGTGTTTCTTGATGAAACTATCATAAACAAATTGTATAGATCTTACTTCTTCTGTGCAGAGGATTCCCATAATGAGCCAGTAGAAAATATCAAAGCTCCGCTTCTTGAAAACTGATCTATACTGCATTAAATATTGGTGTAATGTTTGTTTCATTGAATTACTGGAAATACTAATCATATCAGGCGCCTCCTAGGGGTTTTGATTTATGCTAAGATTAGTATTCCTAGGATTAAGGTGTCTGATTTTGTTATTTTATGGAATTATTTTTGAATCACTACATTACTTGTAAAGTGGTGTAAAAAGAAGAAAGAATTTAAAAGAGCAAATTCAAGAAGAGTCAGACTTATAAATATTATTAATATTCATATAGTATGCTTGCTAAAATCATGCCATTGCAAGTGTATTAATATGTATAAGTCATGAAATATAAAAAAGGTAGTCATTAATTCAACTACCTTTTTCAAAAAGGAGGACTCATCATTATATTGTAATATTTTATTGTGTGTTTAAGCCTTTATGGCAGGGGGATTATTCCCCCTGATAGGATCTTACGATCCTATTATTTTATAAAATATGATTACTATGTATTCTACAGGTATAGATTGTAAAGTAATCAAAAAATTTATAAGACACCATTCTAGCTTAATATACAACAATATGATGATCCTCCTTTATTTAATTTTTTATACTCAACTAATTATATCATAAAATATAAAAGGCTTTACTTGGTACATTTTACATAAGAACTAGTAAACGCTTATATATTGTTGGAATTTACGATTGGAAGGCGAAGATTTATAGAGAACTAGAGGTCATTCCTCCATAGTTTGTTATTACCAACAGTTTACAAATCGATGTTGGATCTAGCTTTGCGGTATTAAAGAGAAATTCAAGGAATTGACTTTAAGAGTACTCTCTTAGAAACTGTTATTCCTTAATGTTCATAGATGTCTCTTAGTAAGGATTTGAGGTTTTTACTTTTAAGTCTGTCTCTGTGGGTAGTACTATTTAGTGTTGAGATAATACCTTTACCATTAACTACCCCCCAAAGGAGATCAGCTTATGAGTCGGGATAGACAATAGAGTGGGGTGAGACGCTATTGAAATTTTGCTGCTAAAGGAGAAGAAAATCACTTCACCTGCTTAAACATTTCAGATAAAACACTAAAGTTTTTTGAATCATGTCGCAATTAGCTCCGCTACGGACACTGAAAATATTGTGTCCTATATCGGTGGAAAACCAACTGTCTAGTAGTATATGTATGGTCTACACCGATTCAAGGTAGTTTATATTATAATAAAACTGGCAAGTAGGATAATTTCGTTATTTTTTTTATCTTTACACAGAACATATGTTCTTGTATAATTAATTTAAGAAATCTTAAGAAATCAACAAAATTATGGAAATTATGTGAGGATAATGATGGCTCTTAGACCAAGGTAAAATTGTATTATAACTAAACAAAACTCTAGTTTGGAGGAGATTCAAATGAAGATAATTTCGAAACCAATTGATATGATTGCATCTTTTAATGAAGAAGGTACTCCAAGACCACTTAAATTTAGAATGAAGAATAGTGAACAAGTATCGATTGTAATAAAGATAGACCGGATACTATTATATGAAAAACAGAAAAAGGCAGGAATAGAGTCCTTAGTTTTTCGTTGTCAAAGTTGTTTTGAAAATATCGAAAGACTGTATGAGCTAAGGTATACGTTAAGTGACTGTAAGTGGGTCCTATATAAAATTTAGGGAGGAAAATCCAGTGAATAAAGAGGCAGAAATCTTAAAGGTGATTAAAGCTCACATTGAAGTCAATGGCTTTAGTCCTACTATTAGAGAAATAGCAAAACAGATGAAAATTAAATCCACTAGTACTATATTTCATCATTTAAGGGAATTAGAGAGTCTTGGTCTAGTAGCAAGACAGTCCACTCTTTCCCGGGCAATGATATTGACGGACCAGGGAGAAGAGGTGATCAAGGCTTATGAAATTATTAGACATGTAAAAATATAATACACCAATACTGAATAGTCATATAATGAGTAAAAGGGAGGCTCTAATCAGGACAGGATAACTTAAAGGTTTATTGAATGGGGGCTGAAAATGTTTAGAAACAATAAAATTAATTTCATATTAATGATTTTGTTAACTTTAATGATGTTGATTGGATGTACAACAGGGATGGAAAATAATGTTGTGCAAGAGAGTCCACCAAAACAAGCGCTTTAAGTGAATCACAAGTTGTGATGGATGAAATTTAGGAAGTAGAGGGTGCAAAGAAAGAGAGTATACAATATGTAGAAGATCATGAGAATTCCTCAACATTCAGTCAATACGAAGGAGAACTTCAAATTCATTTTATTGGTATAAATATAGATAAAGAAAATGCAACTTTTATCATTGTCCAGATGAAAAAACAATGATTTATGATGCTGGGGAGGATGTGACCCTGGAAGGATCATAGTAAATTACATTAAAAATTTAGGTTATGAAAAATTGATGTAGCTATTTTTACTCATCCTCATGCAGATCATGTTAATGGGGCACCAACCGCATTTAGAGAGCTAAAAGTAAGGCTGTATACTACCCCAAAGTAATTCATACAACAAAAATATTTGAAAACTTTATGGAAGCAGTTAATGCGGTAGGATTAAAATTTAAGACAGCTAAGGCTGGCGTAGACATACCTTTTGGAAAGACTGAGGTAGTCTTAACAGCACCTATATCTGAAGAGTATAAAAACCTAAATGACTACAGTGCAGCTGTTAAAATAAAGTTGGGAAATACATCTTTTTTACTGACGAGAGATGTAGAAAGAACTTGGGAAATGGAGATGGTGGCCAGCCAACAAGACTTAGATGTTAATCTATTATTAATTCCCCATCATGGATCTAATTCCTCCAGTACACAGGAATTTTTAGATAAAACTACCCATAGCTATGTCATCATCTCTTCAGGAAGGGATAATAACTACGGTCATCCCCATAAGGAAGTATTGCAGCGACTAGTGAAAATAATATAGCTTTCTATAATACCGGAGGAGATGGAACGATTGTAGTTATTTCAGATGGTGAAGAAGTGAATATTTATTTGGTGGATGGTACTGCAATTGGGGAGATACTTGAAGAAAAAGAGAAGGTATATAGTGAAGAAAATAAAGAAGAAACTATACAAGATAATGTGGAAGGTACTATAGGTACCTTATAGGTGGTAGCTTCTATAGATGATGCTATACCAAGTCAAAATACTAGTATAACCATGAAAGTGAAGGTAACTTCCAAAGGCCAGCGGGTACCTGGGGCAGAGGTAAAACTATTAAATCATTTTAAATCTACTAGTACACCCTATGAAGGAATAATAAATGAGCAGAGCCTAGCTGAAATAGCTTACAGTATTGGTAGAGCTAGTGTTGGATACGAGGTAAAGGTAGAAGTTACTGCAAAGAAGGATGAGGTAGAAGCCACTACAGAAACTTCATTCACACCACAATGGAGGAGGCTAGAAACATGCTGATACTGGATCTTTTTGAAGGAGACTATGGGTTATTGAAATAGATGGGAAGATGGTAGATGTTAAAAAGGAACTTATAGATTTACAGGTAAGAGAAGGAGATGCTTTGTTTTTAAAGAGAGATATTTATTATAGGGATGATGAAGAAACTAAAAGCAGGAAAAAAGAGATTCAAGATAGATTTCTAGATACGTGGAAGGATTAGCCAGCGTAGAAGAAGATCGATATGATTCGGTCTTTTTTTTATTTGTGCGTCATAATTCGACAAAGAAATAATGATGAATAGTATATTATGGAAATAGATGGGGAAATTGAAGGTCGGTTTTGATTGTAAACCAATAGGAATGATTGGATTTTTAGTATAAAAGCTATAGTTATTTTTCGTAATATGTTGATTTAAACTGATGTAGCTAATGTCTATAATGGGAAGTTGAGATGAATTGATTAATTTTACAATGTTACACATTAAATAGCTTAGAGCTCCAATTATTGAGGAGTAACTGGTATAATCTTAAATTCTACCATTACAAATGCTTTAATGAACTATTACTAAAATGATTTTTGTTTATAATAACAAAATAAAGGATGGAGATTGTACATGATTGAAAACAACTATGACTTAAAAGCACTTATTGACTATGTAAATGGGAAAGAAAAAGATTTAGATAGAGTAGCTATGCTTGCTAGTGTTACTATCACGGCAGCTATGTTAGGAAACACGCTAGTAGGGTCAGCTGCATCAACTTCATTTACAATACTAGGGACGAGCATATTACCTGAAATTAAGAAAATTATAGGTTTGATTAATAAAAAAGATAAGGAAACTGAGGCAACTGAGATATATGAGAAATGCAGATTTACCGAAATAGCACTAGCTAGACTAGCTGTTAAACATGCTATAGAAAAGAATTTAAAAGGAAAAAACGGGCTGTTTGCGCAATGGAAGCTATCAAACATGATAAATGAGCAAAAAGAATATAAAGTTAGAAAACTTGATAAAGAGCGAGAGTTAAAAAGTATTAAAGCATTTAGTAACAATATTAATTAGGTAATTGCGAAACTAAATTTGAAAAGTAGTTAGAAGGGCAGAAAATTGATTGCTGATTAAATTTTTTATAGAGACAAGGCGTACCGGTTAACTATGCAATAAGTGGTTTTAAACTTCTGATGTATTTGTGTTGATGTATTTTGTCAGCAAGTATAACAGTAACGAGCTGGGTGATACCAGCAAGCAATAAATCAGCATGTAATGTTTTAGCATTCTGTGTTCTTCGATTAGCAATACAAAAGCTATCTTTGAAATGGTTAATGGTTTGTTCAACTACACCTCTGTTTTTATAGATTTCATCCCAATCATCGGTACCACGAATGGTGCCTGGATAAGCCCGCAAGTCTTTTTCAGGATACACATAAATCATTCGGCCACAAGGTGATGAAGTACAGGGATTATCGCAATTATGCCGGCGGCGATACTTGCCGTCTTCACATTTAATCCAAGACATTTTAGGACAGACAAACTTAAAAGTAGGAATACCACACCGAAGATGAGAAGTATTACTTTCTGGCTTCATAGGCAGTTTAGGATCATGAGGACAACAGGGAACCCCATCTTCAGTAAGAGTGTATTCAGAGCTGCTAAGGGAAGAGCGAGAATTTAGGGGAATATAAGCTTTATTGAACTTTAAATCCGAAAAAATTCCTTTGTAGATAGATATGGTATCAAAAGCAGCATCCCCGATGAAGGTATCTGGTTGAATGAGTGGATGTTTATTAAAAAAGTCAGATAACACTGGTAAAAGAGCTTTTGCATCACCAAGGGACTTATCCTCATCAGGAGAGTTAGATTTTTTGTCAACAACAATGTCAGGATGAGCATTCATAAAATCTTGATCGTAAAAAGTAATATCACGAACAATACCAAGACCATTGGTGATCATCCCAAATTTATAGACATAACAAAAATGACCATTGATGTAAAGCTGCTTGATCTCTGGATTAGCAGCTGCATGAGAAGGCATGGAACCATAGGCTGCTTTATATGGATCATAGGAATCATCAAGGTTATGAGTCTTTTTAAAAGCTTTAAGTTGTTTAATAATTTTATTAGCGTATTTAGGATTGTTTTCAGTAACAAAAGCTTCAATGCCAGAAGTATCAAAGATAGTCATAGAAGCCTTATGAGGATCAATAGCCTGGCAAATAGGTTCAGTGACATCCACAAGATATTCAAAAAATGATTGTAAGTCTGGCAGAAAATCTTGTTTGAATCTAGTAAATCTAGAAGCATCAGGAACATTGGTGAAACCACAAAAATTTCTAAGTTCCTTAGAAAACTGAAGAAAAGTCAGCAACAGTGTATCGTTTGGAATGGAGAAAATCCGCTGCAGAAGCAAAGCCCAAACCATTGATGTAAGATGATGTTTTCTAGGTCTGCCAGTAGATGCATAGTAATTACGATGAAAAGAAAGAGGGATTAACTCATCAAGATTAAGGTTTTCTTTTAAAAGAGAAAGAAAGTGATGCTTATCATTTTCAAAATAATTGGCACAATCGGAATAAATTTCAGCCAAAGAAAGCTGTTTGTGTGGTAAAATAGCCATATATAACTCCTTTCAGGTTGGGTGAATTTGTTTCTGTCAATTCAATTTTACCACAATCTGGTGAGGAGTTATATTTTTTTATGCTTAAAAAAGTCCCGCAATAGTGCGGGTTGCGGCGTTTTGCAAACGCCTAAACAATATTAATTATAGAAAGGATGAGTATTGGAATGAATTATTAGAAGCAATTTTAGAGGTTATAAATATAGAAACCGATCTAGTACAAGAATTTAAAGACAAAATGAAACAAGAATTTATTACTAATTATGAAGCGTTTAAGAATATGGTCGTATATAAATCAGAAGTTTTTAGTAAATATGAATTGTCTGAATCTATTAATTCATGTAAAGAAAAATCAAATAACGATGAGATTTCTAATGATGTTTATAGAATTAGTATTGAAGAAGATTTTAAAGAATATTTTGTAGAAACAGAATTTTATAAAGATGCACTTAATGACTTACAAAAGTATCCTGTTGTTATTTTACTTGGGATGCCAGGGGCTGGAAAGACGCATACATCAAAGCGAATATGTCTTGAATATGAGGAAAAGGGTTATTGTATTTATTATTCTGAAGAGGGAAATATTGCGAATATAAGGAAGTTTGTTCAAATATGTGAAAAAGAAAAAATACTAGTTGTCTTAAATGATTTTTTAGGACAATTTTATATGGACCTGAATATGTCCGAAACTGGCGAATTTGGACAATTAATTTCGTACATAAGAACGAAAAAAGATATGAAGCTCCTCATAAATTCTAGAAATACTATCTATAAAGAAGCTTTGAATCATAGAAAATTCAATAATGCAATTGATAACAATTGGAAAAGTATTAGCGAACTCCGTGCAGATGAATTAAGTTTTGAAGAAAAGACATTGATTCTTTATAATCATTTAAAAAGGGCGTATAGAAATGGGAACCTTTCGAAAGAGCAATGCCAAGCAGTTATAGAGAATCAAAACTATGCAAAAATTATATTAAATGAGAAATTTAATCCACGAATTATTGAGTATGTTACTACTGGAAGAAAAGTAGTTGAAATTTTACCACAGGAATATGTAAAATTTATTAACAAAACATTAGAATTTCCAGAAACTATTTGGAAAGAAGAAGTTGAAAAGTTAAGTAAGTATGACCGAATTTTTATTAATACGCTTTTCTCACTAACTAAAACATGCGTCTCTAAAGATATCTTGAAAGAGTGCTTTAATCACAGGATTAACAAAGACATAAAGGTAAAAGATACGACAATTAATCACTTCGACAGTTCTCTTCACCGTCTATCTGAATCTATGATACAAGTTACTGTATCTGAAGATAAAGAAAAAAAAGAAAAAATTGGTGTATTGAATCCGTCTATTAATGCCTTTCTTCATGAAAGCTTATTTAACAATGAAAATGAGGTTGAAGAGATTATTAAGCATACTTTATATTTCGATCAGCTTGAACGCTTCGAGGTTTTAGAGTGTGCCAAAAACCAGATTATAGAACTAATAAAATCTCGTAAGTATATAAATCTAAAAATTTTATCGAGGCAAGTATTTCACAATATATCAATGGAATTTACTCCACCTGATTATATGTATAGATTAAAACATTTACTTTTTCTTCTAGATGAATCTGACTTACAAAAAATTAGCATTCAAAAAACTGATATACAAGATTTTGTATTAGATATATTTGCAAAAAAAACAGCCAATATTGAGGCAAACTCAAGATTATATTTTGTAAATGAATTTTCCGATATATTTTGCAAATTATTTTCTAAACCTGGAATATTTGATTATGATTTTACGGAGATTGTAGTTAATGAAACATATTTACAAATAATTTTGAATTCAGTTGCCAGGCAAAAATATTTTTGGGAAATCTTAAATAATATTCAGAAAAAATATTATTTAAGTACTGAAGATAGATTTTACGATTTAGAAAGTGTAAAAATCGCTATAGTAAATAGAATTGAGGAAGAAGTAATAGACCAAATATATGATGAGTTGTTAAAGGAAATTGATAATACAATAGAATATAATATCGATGATTTGGATGATTTGGATAATTTAGATAATTTTATTGGTTATGTGATTGATGAAGTTAGCCCTCAAATATTTCGTACAATTTCAGATTCTATAATTGATAAATTAACTGTACACAGCATTGATTTTCTAAGTATCGATAATTTTGATCTTGATAGCATTGTGAATGACCAGATAAATTTAGATGACTTGATCGAAAATGAATGCAACACAATTTTCTTTAATTATAGTAGCGATGAATATATAAAAGATACCCAAAAAACAGCAAATACTATTCTTTCAATATTTGAAGTTGACTTCTTCTAATCTGAAATTGTGTAAACCATGGGGACGTTTTGTTTGGCATGATTTTGGGCTAAAAGCATACGTATATTTGGAAGGTAGAATAATTTTATTGTACTAAAAGAGCCTGTTCAAAAAGGCTCCTTCCAGATTGAGGACGACAGCATAAAGAGCTAACAGACACTCCAAAATTGGAAATCAAAAGGTAGTAGCGGCAGTGAATCATCTTACTCAGTGTTTTTTTATTTTCACTCCCTAATATCGGACAGACTTATCCCTTTTGTGATAATTTTATTTTTAAAGTTGGAAATTTAATGGGTTTTATCCTGTGATGGTGGAGCAATTTATGCGTATCGACGGCTCTGAACGAGTATATTTTGAAATAGAATGGGAGTGACAATATGTTTTGTAAAGATTGTGGTGAATCTATTAAAGATGAGACTAGTAATTTTTGTTTTAAGTGTGGTACAAAGATAAAAGAGGTTGACCTAGTAGAAGGAAGAAACAAACAACTTTCTAACCCCAAGCAGTTAAATAATACAGTAAAAACAGTTGCAATAGCTTTAATTGCAATTTTGGCGTTGGTGTCTATTTTAAGACTGACTAATTTGGTTAAAGACAAAAATGTGTTGGAAGAAATACCTGTATCTCAATTAACAGGAGACAAATCATCAGAAGAGGTACTTTCAGTTACGCCAGAATCATTCATAGCTAAGGAAGCAATAGATTTAAAAATTAATCAACTGGACACATCTCAATTTCCTAAAATATCTTTGTATTTCTCAGCTTTAAACGCTCAAGGAATTCCAATATTAAACTTAACAAGAGATTCATTTGAAATTTATGAAGAAAGAATAATAAACTCTGATACTAAGCCAGTTAAATCCGATACATTTCTAGCCAATTTGCAACAGGTTCCGCTTTCTGTATCGTTGATTTTAGATAATAGCGGAAGCATGAGTGGTAATCCTATGACACAAGCAAAATCAGCTGCAAAACAGTTTTTAAACTATGTTGATTTTAGCAATGGAGATCAAGTAGAGATAATAGAATTTAACTCTGATGTATATATTCGTATTCCTTATGGGTCAGATATTAAAAGTTTGAACACTGCTATTGATACAATGGAATCCAATTCACAAACTGCACTATATGATGCATTGTATACAGGTTTGGTTCGTGCTTATTCTCAATCTGGACCAAAGTGTATTTTAGCATTTACTGATGGTGAAGAAAATGCAAGTATACGATCAGTATCTGAAGTAACTGAATTGTCTAGGGCAACATCCATACCAATTTTTATTATTGGTGTAGGAAGTCTTATTGACGAAGAGTCATTGAAAGAAATAGCAGAACAGACAGGAGGAGAATATTTCTATTCTCCTACAGCAGTGGAATTAGAACAAATTTATAAAACCGTATATGACCAACAAAAAGAACAGTATGTTTTGACATATGAATCACAAAACATTAACTCTTTGAAAGACTGGCATTATGCAATGCTAAGAGTAATAGATGAAAGTTATGCAGGAGAACTTAGTAAGGAATATATACCAGCACATGATTATAATTTGCCAATTGAACTTTTGTTTTCATCTGTAACAGCTTCTTCTACTCTTGAACCACAAGTGGAAATATTTACCAATTTGCGATTTGACTATCTTCCATATCATGCAATTGATCAGAGCAGTAATACGGCATGGGTTGAGGGTGCTAGTGGAGACGGTATAGGTGAATGGATTCGTATTGATTTTTTACGTCCCACTACATTGTCAGGAATGTATATAAGGAACGGTTATTGGAGAACAGCTGAAAGACTAAGACAAAACAATAGAATAAAACGGATACGCATAGAATTTAGTAATGGTTCTAGTGAAGAATTTAACCTGTCAGATCCAGTTAATCAAAATTTCAATGAACTTTTAATAGGGAATGGACAAAGGCTTGACTTTATAACATCACATACTACGTCCTATGTTAAACTTGAAATTTTAGAAGTTTATAGAGGTGATAGATGGCGAGATACGTGCATATCAGATATACTGTTATTTAGATAATGGTGAGAACAAAAGGGATGGTTATTGATAATTTCATATAATGGATTAATTTTTGAGTATATTCTTTCCGAAATTGCAATAGCAAATTGCACTATTTATTAGTTCAATTTTATTTTATAATGAAGGATAATTTCGATATAATATATTTTAAAAAAATTACGTTTTTGAAAGGGGATATATTTATGAGTTTTACATGTAATAATTGTAATGGATCTGTTAGCCAAGTAAAAATGGGTGGACTAGCTCTTGGTCAAGTAAGTAAAGAAGTTTTATACAGACAATTAGGATTGCCTACAACTAAAAATTTAACAGGTAATAATGTAGCATCAGAGCTTTCCGCAGGGATAGTAAGTGGGTTTCGTATTCGATGTCCTAAATGTGGCAAAAGCAATTGGAGTTAATAAATTTATTTGATGGTTCTAGTGCGTAAACTTTTAATTTCTTATATACACTTTTAGGATCAATATATGCAAAACCTCTTTACATGAGTGCTGAATTGCTCCAGAGTTCCAAAATTGATCTGCTATTGAAGGTTACACGCTCTTCAAAGACTGTACGCATCAAACGTCATAAAAAGAAACTTGGTACCAGTATTGATGAACGTCTTGAAAGCACTAATGATCGTAGTGTATTTGGCCATTAAGAATTGATACTGTCATTAAGCAAAAAACAAATCTGAAGCTCTTTTACTTACTATAACGGAGCGAATGACTCGTAATGAAATCATTGGTAAAATATCTAGTAAAACAGCAGAATCAGTTCAAAAGGGTCTAACGAATTTATCTAATGAAGTTGAAGATTGTTTCTCCAAAGTATCCAAAAGTGTTACTTGTGATAACGGATATGAATTCCCATATATCCTGGATTCCCGGCAACACATAACGATAATAACGCTAAACTCTAGTAATACCAATATATACATGATTAATAACTATTAATTGCTCCTCGTTATGGTAATCCGGGAATGAAGGATATATGGCTTCCATGGAAAAATACTCTGATACTAAGGTGTATTTTACACATCCATATTCATCAGGTGGAAGAGGTACTAGCGAGCGCCACAATAGCCTTATAAGACGCTTAATTCCTATAGGTAGAAGCATAAGTGACTTTTCTATTAATGCCATTGCCAGAGTTCAAAATTAGTGTAGTACTTTACTAAGAAAAATCTTAGGCTACCTAACTCCTGACGAATCTTTTGAAGATCAATTAAGAGAAGTTCTATTATAACTAAACATGCAAAATATTACAGTTAAGATTAGTTCAATTTGCTATTACAATTTACCATATGAAATAAGGAGTAATAGTTAAGATGGAATTAGATACAAGCACAATTAAATAGATACTTTGCTTGATTTGCAAGATGAATTTTGAGAGTTAAAACAGTGTGCCACTTATGTGCCACTTTTAAAAAAAAGTGCCAAAAATATAGAAACATATACACAATCTAAGTCTATACAAACATTGAAATTCAAAGCATTAAGCAAATCAACCTATAGTTGAAAATAGTCAAATACACAACTACGAATCAGAAGGTCGGGAGTTCGAATCTCTCTGGGCGCACCATGATAAACCCTGTAATCATAACGATTACAGGGTTTTTTATTGTTCTTAAATCAGTTTACATAATACTCGATGGCTACCAAGAAAAAATAATACTTTTTCAAATAAGGCTATGTTGAATTCTATTGTTGATTTTATATAATTCTATAAATTGAATAATATGATGAGATAGAACCATGCGTGTACTTTTTCAGTACCACCATGTGCATCTAATAGAGCCACTATGTTCATATGAGAGCCACCGCTATATTACAACGATGACTCCCCTATGATGTTAATAAATTTTATTTATCCTGCAATCCATGGCGTTCTCGCATAGAGACGTTACCATCAATATGGACCGAATAGGAATCGTGAACAATCCGATCAAGAATGGCATCTGCCAGTGTATCTTCGCCTATCTTTTCATGCCATCCACCTGGAGAGAACTGTGAACAGAAGATGGTGGAACCATTTTGATGTCTTGATTCAATTATCTCCAGTAGGTCACGCGCTTCCGCTCCCTTAAGTGGTACTAAGAGCCATTCATCAAGGATCAATAAGCTTACGCTTTTATACTGTTTCATGACCTTTTTATAGATACCTTCGCCCCTGGCGATAGCCAGTTCATCAAGCAAATCAGGAAGACGAACATATTTGACGGTATAGTAGTTGCGGCAAGCAGCTACTCCTAATGCACAACCGATATATGATTTGCCATTACCTGATGCCCCCATGATTATGACATTATGTTTTTCTTGAACATAATTACAGGAAGCGAGTCGAGTTATTTGGGCCTTGTCCAACTTTCTGTCACTGTGATATTCAATATCTTCAACACAAGCATTACTGAATCTAAAGTCAGCCTTTTTGATTAATCTTGCTAGTTTATTGTTTTTTCGTCTAGACCATTCTAAATCCACTATAATCCCAAATCGTTCTTCAAAACTTAGATCCTGGAAATTATTATCCTGGAGTTGCCCTCTGTAAGATTCAGCCATAGCAGTTAAGCGCATTTCATTTAATTTAGAGACAGTCATTTCATTCACCATTATTCATTACCTCCATAGTAGCCCGCACCTCTGGTGAAACCAAAGTTTACGGTATTTTCATTTGTAATTGGGGTAGGATCTTTTTCTTCAGTCACCCTATCTTGACCTGTCTTGAGTATTGTTTGTACATTTTTATAACTAGGTCGTGGTGTATAGGAAAGAGCCTTCTTGCAGGCGGCTTCTACACGGGTAACAGAATATTTATCTGCTAGCTTTAAAAGTCCCATACAGGATTTATAGCCCTGCTGTTCTATTTTATGCGTGGATAGAATGGCTTTAATTGCAATAGATGTATTAGGACCGATCCCTTTTGCCCAAGAAATGAACCTTTCAGAATTCCATGTAGTGTAACTTTTATGGTCTTCAGGCATATGTTCTACTACGGTACTGTATTGACCTACTCTACCATAGCATCTTACATGGGAGGCAATGCGATGATTATTGAAAAAGACTTCCACTACATTTCTAGTCATACGAACATCAACTTTATGCTTGATATATTCGTAAGGAACCGAGTAGTGCATTTTTTCTACTGATATGTGATAATTAAACTGTACGGTTGCTGTTTTCCAAAGGGCTAACTCGTATGGGGTGGCAGGTAGTGGAATAAGAGCAGACTTCTCTTCTTCAAGAAATACACTTAACCTGCTTCCCATTTTTTTCTGAAAGGGTTTGCTATTGAATTCATAGAGCTTTTCTAGTATGGCTTCATTGAGCTCTCTCAAAGAAAAGAATTGTTGATTTCTTAATGCAGCAATAATCCATGTGGATATGATACCTACTACGCCTTCAACATTTGGTTTATCTTTAGGTTTTCGAACCCGAGCAGGGATCACAGCAGTTGAATAGTGCTCGGCCATTTCATGATAGGTCTTGTTAATGGTAGGTGTATACCAAGACACTTTGTCTACTCCTGTCTTTAGATTGTCTGGGATTAGGATTCTTGTTGCACCTCCAAAAAACTGATATGCATTTACATGAGCTCCAATCCAGCATTCTTGTTTCTGAGATAAAAATGCCTCCACATAAGCATATTGACTACAGAACAAGACCGCTACAAACACAGATGCTTGAAGTACTTCTCCTGTATTTGGATCAACAATCTCAGCAGTTTGACCCGCCCAATCGACTTCCATTTGCTCTCCAGGTTTACGATGGATATGCATAGTAGCCTTCTTGGTACTGGCATACTTTCGGTAATACCTGCAGAATTGACTGTACATAAGGGGAATCTCATTGCTCAGTCTACATTGCTCGCAATATTCATTCCACAGAAGGCTTAAGGTAACACCACTCTTAGCCATTTCCTTATGAATGTACTCGCTGTCTGGTACTTTCCTTGAGGTAGAAAGTGCTTTCTCAGGAAACATTAACTCCTGAAGTTCGCCGTCAGACATATCTTTCTGAAACGGCCATGATATACCACATTCATCTGCTCGCTTAATTACAGCAGATATAGTGTTGCGAGAGCATTGGCAACTTGCAGCAATGCCACGCTGACTAATGCCTTGACTATTTAGTCGAAGGATTTCACGGTACTTGGTCATTTAAATGACCTCCCTTGAATCTATTTACACTGTAAAACAGTGCATAAATTCATTATACCGAGAGAGAAAGACAAGTGGATCTCTAAGTACCAGGGTGGCTCTATTTCATGCACATAGTGGCGCTCAAAAATCGGAAGGATGGCGCTATGGCATCATATTATTCATAAATATGGTACAATATATAGGCTCTGTACAAAAGTAATGTTGTTTTAGGCAAAATGTTCATTTAAAATAGTGTGCTATATTTTTATAATTATGTAAAATTATGTTACAATTGAGATATAAGTATTGACGCATAAGATGAATGCGAATCAAATAACTCATGTAATGCATAGAATATTTTTCCAAAATTATGATTAATATAGTAACCTATTCAAGGAGGAGAGTTATGATTTTAATATTTGTTTCTATATTCAGTAGCTACATAGCATATAAAATACACCAAGATTATAACCAGAAGAACCGCTTCCACGGTTACATTTGTAAATATTTTTGTAAAAGGCTGCAGATAATATGAAAAAATTTGCAGTTTTAATTTTACTAATATCCTCTCTGTTTATTGTATCAAGTTGCGGAAGGGTAATACGTAGTGGGATAAATGATTATTACGGAGAATATCATTTTGAATTGCCGTTTAATCATAGCGTTAGCAATATAACCAATATGCTTTTTTTCAAAACAGACTATTCTATGGAACGAATGAACGAATTAATTAATGAAGCAGGATATAATGCGAGCTTGCATGAAAACGGAAATATAAAAACAATATTAATTTCTGCTGTAAAAAATGAGTTTACCTATTACTTTGTTATTTACGACAAAAATCATCTCGGCAATACAGATGTTTATACGCTGAGTAACGCTATGTCAAGTATTGATATTGATGTATCTGAAAGAGTTCCTAATCTTTATGTATTTTTGGTTCCTCTTCATATACTTGATACAATAACCGATTCTGACACGAAAAAAGTTTATAATTCATTTGACTACATTGCAAATTTTTATCGTGCAACTGGAAAAAATGATGTCGAAATAGATGATGTCAATAAGACAATTATTTTTAAGTGTGAGGGCAATCCAAATTTTAGTTGGGTACAAGGAGTGGTTATTATGCAATATTCTGAAACTGAAACTGGAAATTATTTAGAGATTAAACCGTTATAATAACCAACAGCAGACACGAATCGGCTCAACCAAGGGGACGATTCTTGCGGTTGATGAAGATTTTAAAATGATGAGAGGACTTAGAGTGATAAAAATGCCAAGAACAGAAAGAAAAGTGAAACGCAAATTTATCATATTGTTATAAGAGGAATCAATAAGCAAGCAAGAACAGACCATGGAGATGTTTCGTTTGGCATAATTGGGGGCTAAAAACATACGCATATTTGGAAGGTAGAATAATTTTAGGCTCTGTACAAGAAAATGTTTATTTAAAATAGTGTGCTATATTTTTACAATTATGTAAATTTATTTTACAATTGAGATATAAGTATTGACGCATAAGATGATAAATATGAATCAAAGAGTTAATATACTATAAGGTATAATCGGTTGCTCAAAAGTATGGAATTCAGGATATTTGCATTTTACTATCATAGGTTTATGTAAAATTATTCCATAGTGTGATATTAGAATCTTATAAGAAGAGATAGTGACACTGGAAAATGTATAAGCGTTTAAAAACTATATAATTCTTTAATAAGGAGGACAACGAATGAATGATAAATTAGATCAAGAAGTCATATTAAATCAAGAAGACCTATTAAACATGTTAGATAGTCTGTTGGAGAAGTGGGATGAAGAGTGGTGGAATGAGTTCTACTCGGATAAAGGAAAACCGATTCCATTTTTCGTTAATGCTCCAGATGAAAACTTAGTGACTTACTTTGATAAATACTTTGATGATATTGGTAGGGCTTTAGATGTGGGGTGTGGAAATGGAAGAAACTCAAGATTTATAGCTTCAAGAGGATATGATGTTGAAGGGCTGGATTTCTCAAAAAAATCAATTGAATGGGCTAAAGAAGAAAGTAAGAAAACTGGTGACATTGCTCTATATGTTAACGATTCATTTTTCAACATTAACCGTGAGTTATCAAGCTATGACTTGATATATGATAGTGGATGTTTGCATCACATTAAACCCCATAGAAGAAGTCAGTATTTGGAGAAAGTTCATAGATTATTAAAACCAGGAGGGTATTTTGGGTTAGTTTGTTTTAATCTTAAGGGAGGGGCTAACCTATCAGATCATGATGTATATAAGAAATCTTCTATGGCGGGTGGGTTAGGTTATTCAGATATTAAGTTAAAAAAAATCCTTGGGACATACTTTGAAATAGTTGAGTTTCGAGAAATGAGAGAGTGTGCTGACAATGCATTATACGGAAAGGATATATGTTGGAGTATTTTAATGCGGAGGTTGGCTAAATGAGAAATTAATCAGACGTAATAGATGAAAATTGTAACGTAAGACTTTATATTTTACAAAGAAAGAAGGGTTAAAAATGATACAATCTGTTGTGCATATTGCTTTGGTTGTTAAAGATTATGATGAAGCCATTGAGTTTTACACAAAAAAACTCCATTTTACATTAATTGAAGATACCTATCAACCAGAACAAGATAAGCGTTGGGTAGTAGTATCACCGCCAGGCTCATCTGGAACTACAATATTACTTGCAAGGGCTTCAAAGCCAGAACAAGAGTCTTTTATTGGAAACCAAGCAGGAGGAAGAATTTTTTTATTTCTTGGGACAGATGACCTTTGGCGAGACTATGATGATATGATAACAAAAGGAATTGAATTCGTTAGAGAACCAAAAGAACAATCATACGGTACTGTAGCAGTTTTCAAAGATTTATACGGAAACCTGTGGGATTTAGTTCAATTTAAAGAAAGTCATCCAATGTTTCAACGAATAAAATAGTCTAAATCTACAGTGAAATTGCTACGCAAATTTCTTATATTGTGAAGAATCAAAGAATGATATTGCTTCGTATTATCTATTTTAGTCGTCACAGATGAATTAGGTGAAGTAAGGACTAGATTAAATTTTTATTTTATGGAATGAATTTTTAAGGGAGGGGACAGTTTTGAGGGGAACTGAATTATTCATATTGATTATTTTTTTAATACCTGTATATGGACTGTTAATTTGGGGATATAGAGAACCTGAAGAAAGCCACTTATTTGGTAGAAGATGGATGTATGAAGAAGAACCTGAATTAAGTGAAGAGGTTATTTGGCTTCATAAAAGAGTATCAATGATAGCCATTATTGTAATAACTTGTATGCTACTATTAACTATTTATCGAAGTTTTTGGTAGATAAAATAATATATATTTGTTTGATATAACAGATTATTAATAGATGACTATTGTAATTGCAAATAGTCTTAATACGCATTGTCTATTTAATGCACAGTTGATGTAAAATACTAGCTAATGGTAATTGCCATTATATATTAGGAGGTTGTAACTTGAGGAAAAATAATGCTATAACAATATCTTTAATTTCTATCATTTTATTTAGTGCCTTTTTTATAGCTATATTAATTTTTTATGGTGATATAATAACATTAAACAATTCACATAAGAGTTTTACGAGGGAATATTATGATTGGTATTTAGATTTTTACTGGAATGATCATATAAGCATGCTTGAGGTAATTACCTCAGCCGTTAAAATGACTTTCAGGCTAATATTCACAATACAATTCTTCTATTTAGTTGCTGATGAACAATATCAAAACAGAATAGATGTAAAGAACTTAGCAATAAGTATTATTCTGGGTTTAATCAGTAATTATTTAATTTCTATTTATATAAAATACTATGTTGAACATTATAGATTATTTATGACTATTATCTCAACCCAAATATTTTCTCTTGTTTTGCTAAGTATTGTCTTAAAACTAAAATTATCATTTAAAATGGATGGAAATCTTAACTAAATTGATGAACATTTTCTTTTTTATGTGCCACAAAATGTTTGAAATAAAGGAATGGAAATATGCTTGAAATAATAGCAATATAGCCATTCATTTACTTACTTATAAAATATGAACATGAGGCATTAACAAAGCCTCAATGTAAAAAAGACATAAAGATAGACATTTAAATTTTGTTCCTATAGTGTAATGTAAAATTATTCATCAGTACGATATGATGGTTTTGCAATATGGTAATAACCATATCATCTTTTAAGGCGTAAAAGATTATCTAAGCAATAGAAGCAACTAGGTTTTGTTCTGTGGTTTCCAGTATTTTGTTTTTAGAGGAGGGTTTGCATGAATCTGCCATTAATTTTTTTAGCTTCATCAATTTGGGTTTTAGCACTTTATTTACTAAATAAGGTATTTAACTACAAAGATAAATTAATTAAGCATTTTGGAATTGCAAAATATAAAATAATGCTACTTATTATATTTATACTTGCATTTCTAATTTTAAGATTAGGCTTTAATATTGACTTCTTTGGAAGTACAATTGGAGATTTAATATTCTGGTCCTACCTTTACCTAATAACTAACCCAGAACATTTTCGCTAAATAGAAATTTTATCTAGTTGTTACACATCATCTTTTCAATACCCATCAAATGGAAAATACTTAAATAACTGAAAATTCCAAGGGGGCACATGTCTAATGGGGAAAAAGTACCTTCTTATAATTTTAATGATCATTCTAATAATTGTGGTAGGCTGTGATAATTATATAGCAAGTAATGATGAGTTAGTCAAATTAGATCATCTCAAAACACCAGATGAATTAGAAATTTGGATTCCTGATTTAAACAAAAGAAATCTAGAGTTATCAATAACGGGATTAGAGATAAATGACTTAATAAGTAAAAGTAATCAGTTATCCAATGAAGAAATGAAAGAGCTAGAAGAAAAAATAGATCAGTATACAATTGAAGTGAATGAACTTCAAAATCAAATAATCAGAATCACCAACCCAGAGGCTATCAAAGATGTATTCGATAAAATTAGAGAGTCAAAAGCTAATTATGATAAATATTTAAGTGAAGACCTTTTAAGGAACGCTAATTACTATGCCGTACTACTATCATATAAGGATATAGATATACTAACAAATAGCCTAGAAGATGGGTATATTTTTTCTTTACTGATTTTTGAAGACAACACGCTGGTTTTCTTCGATAAAGTTTTCGATGGAGAGTTAGAATCAGTAGAGATTAATGCGCAATTTGATTATGAATGGTTTTATAGTCAGATTGAACAAGGTGGCAAGTAATAGCGCAACATTGTCATTTAAAGACGAATTAGATATTTAATGTGTAATTAATTGTTCGGGGAGGGTTGAAAATGAAGTCAAACAAATTATTTCATATTACTCTTGTTGTATTATTTGCTGTTACGGGTCTTATATCTAGGCAATATGATTTATATACTACAGAAAGAGCTGTATGGTGTAACTGGTAAAATAAAAGGGAGAGATTTTGGCAAACAAAAACGGAGAATAATTTCCAATTTACTACAATAATAATATCCCTTCTGGTAGAATTAGTTAGCTAGTGACACCAGAGGAGGAATGAAATTGAAGGAGTGGAATATGTTTGCTGAAATCCAAGGATACAAGTCCAAAGGACTGAATAAATCACAGGTAGCAAGGAGGCTGGAGATCGACTATAAAACAGTACATAAATATTGGGATATGACACCAGATGAATTTGCAAGCTTAAGACAAAGAACTGAATCTAGAGAAAGGAAGGTGGACAAATATAAGGACGAAGTCTTAGCATGGATTAGAGAACATAGGGATTTATCAAGTGCTCAAATATATGATTGGCTAGAGGAAAAATATCATGTGCTGGACTTTAAGGATAGAACTTTACGACTATATGTCAATCACTTAAGGGAAGAACATAAGCTCCCTAAAGTAGTTTCAGCAAGGCAATTTGAGGAGGTGGATGAGCTTCCTATGGGATATCAAGCACAGGTTGACCTGGGCCAAATATGGCTAGATAAACCTGACAAAACAAGAATCAAAGTATATTGCTTTGGTATGGTTTTATCCCATTCCAGACATAAATACATCTATTGGATAGACAAGCCCTTTACTACCCAGACATTCATTGAGGCCCATAATAAAGCCTTTGAATATTTTGGAGGAATGCCTAAGGAGGTTGTTTATGACCAGGACAGAGTCCTAGTGGTATCAGAAAATCATGGAGATATCATATACACAGAAGGATTTCAAAACTATATTAATTCCCTTAAGTTTAAAGTGTACCTTTGCAGGGGTTATGACCCACAGAGTAAAGGGAAAATTGAAGCCGTAGTGAAATATGCCAAGTATAATTTTGCAAAGAATAGAACATTTGTAGATATTGACTCATTTAATGATGATTCGCTGAAATGGTTAGAAAGAAGAGGTAATAAAAAAGTCCATGAAACAACAAAGAAGGTACCGGCAGAAGTGTTTGCCCTGGAAAAGGAACACTTAAAGCCAATACCCACTCTATTTGTAAACACAACTAATACAAATAGTTTAACCTATCTCGTTAGAAAAAACAATACAGTTTTTTACAAGCAAAATAGATACCAAGTCCCTACGGGAACCTATTCTCCAGGGAAAGAGGTTAAATTAATTATTAAGAAAGATACCATGGAAATTAAGAACCAAGATACAGAACAGTTAATTATTGAACATAAAATCAG
The DNA here is from genome assembly GCF_000016985.1 of Alkaliphilus metalliredigens QYMF. NCBI lineage: Bacteria > Bacillati > Bacillota > Clostridia > Peptostreptococcales > Natronincolaceae > Alkaliphilus > Alkaliphilus metalliredigens. The sequence continues at coordinate 1,882,740 of NC_009633.1, forward strand.
TCAGGATAAAGGAAAATTAGTGAAAATAGAGCACTATGATAGGAATGAGAGTAAACACTGTACAAGTCATGAAATCTACAACAAAGTGTTAAAAAGCTTAGACCATACTGAAAAGGCTAATGAATTTGTTGATGTATTAAAAATAGAGAAGCCAAGACACTTTAAAGATCAATTTGCCCTAATAATGAATACAGTAAAAAACCAAGACAAATCAATTGTTCAAAGGGCATTAAGCTACTGTATTGAAAGGAAATTGTTTAGCGCAGGGCTCTTGAAGGATGCCATACAGTACTTAAAACTTGAAGAAAACAGACAACTAAATAAGAAGTACTTTAAAGCTGACATAACTACTCCTTCAAAATATCAGGATTTAAAGCCTCAAGTACGAGATATTAGAGAATACATGAGTGCCCTGAAGGAGGATAAAAGAAAATGGAAAAATTAGAATCAATAAAGGATCACGCTAAAAAACTCAAATTGAACTACTTAAATACCAATGCAGATTCCATCGTTGAAAATGCTGACATAAACAACATTTCATATCAGAATCTTTTACTGTCAATATTAGAAAACGAAGTCGATCTCAGAGAGAAAAAGGCCCAGGAACGCAGAGTTAAGGCTGCAGGCTTTCCGGTACTTAAGACAATAGAAGAGTTCGATCTAACCTTTCAAAGATCGATTACCCAAAGACAAATCAATAGTCTTATTGAGATGGACTGGATAGATAGAATGTATAATCTAATACTTTTAGGCCCTCCAGGGGTAGGTAAAAGCCACTTGTGTATTGCATTAGGGTACAAGGCTGTAGAGATGGGCTACAAGGTTAGCTTCACCACCATGGACAATCTGATGCACTGTTTAAAAACACAGGAGATATCAAGAAAAAGCAAAGGGAAAATCAACAATGTTTTATCTTCTAGTCTTCTGATCATCGATGAGCTAGGTTACCTCCCCATATCAAGAGAAGAAGCGAACTTGTTTTTCCAATTAATATCAGCCCTTCATGAACAAACATCGTTAATTATTACCTCCAACAAAGGGCTTGAAGATTGGACCGAGTTATTAGGGGACCCCGCTTTAACCACGGCAGTGTTAGATAGAATCACTTACAGATGTGAGCTATTTAATATGACAGGTAAGAGCTATAGATTAGAACATCGAGAATCATTGTTTTAATAGATGAAGGAGGCGATTGTGATTATGTTGTTAAGAGAGAAAGATTTAAAAAAGTATTTGTTTAGCAGAAGGATAACTATCTCTGATGGCTTAAAGCAGGAATTATTAAATGAGTATGGATCTCCTGTAGAAGATGATGAAGGTCATATTTTCGAGTATACGGAGCAAGATATTTATGAGCAAATCAGAAAAGTCATAAGAGATAAAAACTAATATTCGTTTAATAAAGTTCAGTGATTATAAGATAAATTACAAGCAGTAGTGTATGGAGAGATTTGGAAATTACTATGGAAAACTATTTGCCAAAATTTCTCCAAAAACACTTGCCAGTTACATATGGGAGACAATAGCTTTTACAATAATTTTTATTGTTGGAATAATAATGATTTTTAAGCCAAATTATTTAATTAATGCTCGGTCAAATCCAGGATATTCTAAGGTATTAGGAGTTCTATTTTTGATTTTATCTATTACTAGAGTTGGTAGTGTTTGGCATCTTTAATGTAACTATTTATTTTCTGTAAACCTTTTAAATGTGAAGCAATTAATCTATGTTAAACGATACCACAGGAAAGTGATCAAATGAATTATCCATATTGTCAAAAGGAATTAATAGAGGGATACATCTATGGTGATAGGTATTCTTTAAAGTGGTTGCCTGCTGATAAATTTGTTTTTAGGAGTGGCAATTGGCTCAAGAAGTACTACCTCATGTGGATAATTCTCTGAGACCTAAAGTGCGGGCCTTTAAATGCTATGAGTGCAAAAAAATGATCATGGACCTTGACCAATAGAAAAATAGTTTTGGACAATAAATGACTATAGGAGGAATCATCAGTGAATATAAAAGATAGGATAGAAATTTATAAATACTGCAATGAGTTATTTAAAAGGTATGAGAAAGAAAATGAGGATTGTGTTGCTATTGAAGACTATTTTGGAGATGAAGTCATGGAAACTGCAGGCAAAAAATATGGTTTATCATTAGAAGAAGTAGAAGAGATTTATGTAGATGTGCAAACGCTTTTTATGGAAGCTGCTGTAACTAAGCTATCAAATAAAAAATTGAATTAGGTGGTTGGAGACATATAATCAACCGAGCAATTTTTTTTACTCTTTACACAGAACATAAGTTCGGATATGCTTATAGCCAGGAAGGAGGGGGAATTGTATGCACAAAAGGGTTATTTTTCATATAGATGCAAATTCAGCCTATTTATCTTGGGAAGCAGTTTATAGATTACAACAAGGAGAGACAGTTGATTTAAGGAAAGTCCCTCAGTTATTGGAGGAAATGAAGAAAAAAGGCATGGTATTGTGCTAGCTAAATCAATTCCAGCGAAAAAATATAATATAAAAACAGGAGAAACCTTATTCTCCGCAAGAAACAAATGCCCAGAGTTAGTGATTATTCCACCAAGGTATACCCTATATATGCAGTGTAGCCGTGGCATGATGGAAATACTTAAAGCATATTCACCTACTGTACAAAGATATTCCATCGATGAAGCATTTCTAGATTATACTAATATGGAAGAATACTTTGGAGATCCTATTCAAGCCGCTTATACAATCAAAGAAAGAATTAAAAATCAGCTAGGATTTACAGTGAACATCGGTATTGGAAACAATAAACTTCTGGCTAAAATGGCTTCAGAGTTTGAAAAACCAGACAAAGTACATACCCTTTATAAAAATGAAATAACAAAAAAAATGTGGCCATTACCAATAGAAGAATTGTTTTTCGTCGGTCCAGCAACCTGGAAGAAGTTAAAAAGTAGAGGCATCATGACCATAGGAGGGCTGGCAAATACAGATCCTGATTACCTACAGAAGTGGCTAAAAAGCCAAGGCTTATTGATTTGGAAATATGCCAATGGTTTAGATGATTCACTGGTGAAAAATGATGGCGTGCCTATTAAGGGATTAGGCAACTCCAATACTGTTGCCTTTGACGTAACAGATCATGAAACTGCCTATCAAATTCTACTGGCCTTAAGTGAAACAGTAGGGATGAGAATAAGAAATGCTGGGAAATGTGCCTATGTTTTATCTGTTTCTATTAAGAATCACCATCTAATTTCCCATAGCCATCAAAGAAAGTTAGATGTACCCATAGAAGGCACCAATGAAATTTATGAAAATGCAAAAGTACTATTTAATGAAATGTGGCAAGGAGAGCCTCTTAGACACTTTGGTATTCATTTATCCTCTCTATGCGCCAATGATTTTTATCAACTGTCTGTATTTGCCACAAAAGAAAAAGAAAACAAAAATCTTGATAGAACAATTGATGAAATTAGGCTGAAGTATGGCTGTAATACACTAATTCGCTCATGTTTTTTAAATTCTAATATAGAGCCCTTAATGGGAGGTGTGCTGACGGAGGAAGAGTACCCAATGATGTCGAGTATATTATAGGTGTAAAGGAGACAAATATGTCCAAAACAAAAATCCCAGTAGGTATTCTGTGAAGGACATTTTTTGTGACTGAAGATGGTTGTGGGTCTTAGGGGTTTGCAAGGGAAGGGATTTTCTTCTCTTGCTTTTTTAATACTGAATAAAACTGAGCGCGTTGAAAACAGTCTTCTCACCCTGAAGATAGACCGTAAATAGGGGAAGTCTGTGGAAAGAGTAGAGGTGCCGGGCAGGACAAAACCCTAGTGATAGACCGCCATAGGGATGTGGGTAACGATACAATAAAACAAAACAGAATAAGTTGTCTACCATATCCACAATGTAAGCAGAGATGAGACCCCAGAGATGTCCTGGCAGGTACAGTCTACCGGTATCTTCATTCATGCTGTAAAAGAGGTAGCCTGTGCCAGTAAAGATTAAGAAGAACATCAATGGATGAAAACATTCTTGTCAAAAAATGTTCATAGGTTTATTCTTCGTACCTTTCTTACATGTTAATAATCGTCCAGCACTATAATTGCGCTTATCTTGACTTAATTTGTCTTCGCAAATATTTCATAAATTCCTCTATTATGTACTCATTTTAATTCCCCTTGTTAATAGGTATATTATTGTATTTAAGTGTGTCTTTATGTTGCGCAAAACTTATATCCAACGCCTTTAACCGTTTGAATCAATGCTGGCTTTTTAGCATCTCTCTCTATCTTTTTTCGTATGTTACTTATATGAACCATCACTGTTCTATGATCTCCAAAACTCTCAGTAGCCCAAAGGGTTTCAAATAATTGTTCATTACTAAATACCCTATTAGGATTTTTGGCTAATAGAGTCAATAGTTGGAACTCCTTAGGAGATAAAATAATTTCTTGTCCGTATACTACCACAGAATGATTGTCTAAATTAATAGTCAAATCCCCATAACATAATCGTTTATTTTGGGCATTGCTGTAGTTTGAATTTTCCAGTATACGATTTCGACGCAAATGAGCCTTAATCCTTGCCAGAAGTTCCATTGTATCAAAGGGCTTACTCATATAGTCATCTCCACCAGCTATTAATCCGATGGATTTATCACTTGGAGTAGATTTGCAACTCAGAAAAATAATAGGTGTAGATAAATTTTTACGTAATGCCTGGCACACTTCAATGCCGTCTAAACCAGGAATCATCATATCTAGAATAACTAAGTCGGGATTGAAAGAGAATGCACATTCTAATGCTTGATGACCATCCATAGCTAAAATCACCTGATATCCTTCTTTTTCTAAGTATAAAGTGATAATCTCTCTAATATCCTCATCATCATCTACAACCAGTATCGTTTCGCCTGCCAATGACTACACCTCCTTAAGCTTGATCACCTATTAAAGTTTAAATTTATTTGGTTTTAACTATGAATAGGTAGTGTGAAGAAAAAGTCACTACCTTTTCCGAGCTCACTTTCAGCCCATACCTTTCCACCATGATATTTTACAATTTCCTTAACAATAGCAAGGCCTAGACCACTACTATTAGCTTGCCTCGCTTTTGAAACCATATAAAAGCGATCAAAAATATGGGGTAAATCTTCTTGGGAAATTCCAACTCCTGTATCAGAAACGTTAACAAGAAGATTTTTTTGATCTCTAGTCATATCAAAACTTATCTGGACTTTATCCTTATCTGACGTGTACTTTAAGGCATTTGTCAATAAGTTTGAAAAAACTCTTTCAAGTTTATCTATATCTACCCTTACAGATAAAGCTTCTATATTATTAGCATCATTGATCCACTTATTTGGATAATAAACTTTGAATTGCACTTTTTCATTTAACATATCTAATTCATATTTTTCCGAAAGATTTTCTATTAACGTTTTTACTGGAATTTCAGTAAATTCTAACTTCAATTGTTGAGATTGTAATTGTGATAAGTCTAATAATTCCTGTACCATATGGTTTAAATGATCGGTCTTACCAATCACCCTTTTTAAATATTTATTTTGACTCTGGGGTTCGTTTACAACTCCGTCTAAGATAGCATTTACATACCCTTTAATGGCTGACAAAGGCGTTCTCAGGTCATGAGATATATTCTGCATCAAACACTGAAGAGACTTTTCAGATCTAGAAACGGCTTCATATGCTTTTTTAAGCTCATTTTTTGAAGTTTCTAAAGCACGTGTTCTTTCTTTCACCTTTTCCTCTAAGTTTAAATTTGCATGTTTTAACTGTTCTGATAACAATTCTACACTAGAAAAACTTTTTGAGAATTTCTTAGCCACAACTAAAGATTGAGTAAATACAAAGATTAATAATCCCCAAGAAGATAGATTGCCTCTGGTGATAATGCTTCTTAAAAAATGGTTATTAGTATCTGATAATAAGGTACTAAGAAATAGGATATCATTAATTGCAGTTAATACAAGAGTAGTTAAACCAATACCAATCAAATAAGCCCCTTCCCTTTTTCTATAACAGGTTGTCATAATAATATAAAGGACATATGCAAATACCATCAATGAAAAAAACTGATAGAGAGGGTTGAATGGGGTGAACACCTTTACGGGCATTAATAAAACTAAAAGTCCAAAGCTTGAAGCGATGATTTGAATAAAAGTGTTAACTTTTCTAGAAACATCATAGGGAAATGCCGCTCTTAAGAATAATAAGACCAAAGGAACACTCAAGTAGTATGCTAGGGTTTGTATCTTATGAGCTATTTCCCAGTTGAAATTAGGAAAAAGATGAATAAAGTATATCTCCCCAACTAATAGAGTTCTTAGACCAATTATGATTGAATATATGCCAAAATAAAGAGTGGTCCTGTCCTTTGTTCTAAAAAGAAAAAGCACCAGGTGATAAAATCCAATAATAAATAAACTACCAAATAGAAAAAGCTCAAGTGCAAGGTTTCTGGTACGTACTTCGGTAATTTCAGATGCAGAGCCCATTTGGATACTTTCTAATATACCACCACTGCGATGCCGATAATTTGCTACTTGAACCACTAGTTCAATCACATCTGTTTCTGGGTGAATATATTTTACTTGAGGCAAATATTGAGGAATCGTTTGCTGATTATCGTTACTAACCTTACCAGCTGAAGCAATAAGCTCCCCATTAACCCAAAGGTTATAGGAAGTAAAAATTCGTGGAATTTTAATACCGAGTATCTCATCGTCTGGATGATAAATTCTCAGTCTATAGGTCCCATAGCCCTCCCCTGTAAGCTCCTCTTCGTCAATCAATAACTTATTCCAAGCCCTTGGAAGGATGATTAGATCTCTTTCTTTTATTGGAGTCGTTTCTTTAAAGTCTCCTGGGGTAAAAAGCTCCTGCCAGTAAAACTCCCACTGCCCGTTTAAATTAACTACACCATTCTCTTTCCAATCCCAGTCTGTTAGGTCTAGTATACCATCCACTGCTTTAGGTGTATCTGTGGTTGAAATATCACTATATGTACAAGCTGATAATAATAAAGAACCTATAAAGAATATAATGAAAATTTTAATAAACTTTCTGGACATAAGTAACCCCCAACAGTTTTTCTATCTAAAGAAATTTTTAGTTTTTTTTAAAGTTGTCTTAAGCTGCTAAGATAGCATTTGATGATAAAATTATGTCATTAGCATATTTCGACAAATGTGACGGTAAATCCTCTATATCAAAGCAGAATTATGTCAAAATTTCCATGTTTTAAAACATTATCAAATTAATGATGATATTGTCTATGTAGTTTAAGACAGTATCAAAGTATATTAAGAAAGATTGTTAGAATTCTAAAATACTTGAGGAAGCTTATTTTATTTTGTCAATAAGAACAAAGGAGGAGAAAAAGATGGAGATTTCAAGTCTACAGCCCAATAACCATAGTCAGATGATACAGACCCAGTTGCGGTCTAAAAATAAGGTATCTGAGACAAAAGCTATGGATTCGAGCCCACAGAAGCCTCAAATTCAAGATGTTCTAAAAAGAAAAAAAGAAGGAGAGCATCTCAACATAAGGGAAGAAAAGCTAATAGAAATGATAGAACAGGCCAATAAATTCCTTTTAAAACCCCCGACTGAGCTACAGTTTTCTGTGCACGAGGATACCAAACGAATCAGTATTAAGATTGTTAATACTGAAAATCAAGAAGTACTAAGAGAAATTCCACCAGAAAAGCTACTGGATATGGTAGCCAAGATGTGGGAGCTTACAGGTTTGCTTGTAGATGAAAAAGCTTAGTATAAAATGAACTTTAAGTAATGTAAAGGTATTAAAATCCTATAGGCGACTGATGGATAAAGACAGAGGGGGCGATGTATATGAAGCGTATATTAGTAAAATTACTAATTATGATAATGATGGTACTGATGTGTAAAGATATTTTTATAATAGGAACAGTACATGCAGCAGATCTAGAACCGATTGCAGTTATGGTGGAATTAAATAACTTTGATGCCAATAACGTGGGTGGTGATGAATCGAGCGCCTTACTGTGGAAGCGAGGGGACGCCGATACCCCTTCTGGAAGCGGTATATTAAGAGTGGCTCCAAGAGCTAGAAATAAGGCTGGTACCGTTGTTAGGCGAAATCACATAAGATTGACAGACGGATTTAGCACCTATTTCGCAATAGATATTCACAGTCATGGGATTGATGACGGTCGTTCTGAGCCCCCAGGGGCAGACGGACTTGCCTTCATTATTTATGAAGCGGATCAGCCTAAAATTGGAAAGTATGGCTCCGGACTTGGATATTCTACCATAACAAATTCAATTGCAGTTGAGTTTGATACATGGAAAAATAGTGGCCATGGCGACCTCGATAACGAACATGTAGCTATCCTAGTAAACGGGGTTGTATCTCACCATGATCAACCAGAAGGGTCTAGAGTATCTTACCCTAAAATAAGAACAGACCTGATTCACGCTTGGGTAGATTATGATGACGGTATTATTACTGCTACAATCGGAACAAGCGATGTAAGAAGCGATGACGCCAATGAAACAATCACCAGAAATGTAGGCGATTTCCTTGAGGGTAAGGATGTATTTATTGGATTTTCAGCTTCCACAGGAAGTGCTTATTCGCATCATGATGTCTTAAAATGGTACTTTAAGGATAGTTATGTTGAAAGTGGTCTTGAAACAACACAGGGTACATATTCTCAAGCTGCATCAACCATCGACATCGAATTAGACAATGTAATAAATCCTGTTACTGCTACCATTACTCTTAGGGATGCAGTGGGGAACATTATGAATAATCAGAATTTAGATATTTATATAAATGATATAAAACACAATGGTTCTTTTAATACCGGTGACAATGGTGTGTTAAATTATAGTTTCCTTGATAACATAAACGATGGAGAACATGTGCTAAGGGTTATTGCTAATGGAGGAACCTCCAATTTTAAAAGGTTCGCCACTGGAGAGAATGCAGTTATATCTACACCTGAAGAGTATTTTTATTTCGATCCTGGAACAGGTACAATCACTGGATATCGTGATGATGGACCGAAGGATGTGGTCATACCCAGCACCATTGGTGGGGTCCTTGTAACTAGCATTGAATATTATGCATTTTTGTTTAAACAACTAACCAGTGTAAATATACCAGAAGGTGTAACTAGTATTGGCGATTATGCATTTTACTATAACCAACTGACTAGTGTACACATACCAGAAGGTATAACTAGCATTGGAAGTCACGGGTTTGATAGTAATGAATTAACCAATGTAACTATTTTAAATAAGCATGTAGACTTTGGTACTAGTGTTTTCATATGGAATCAAGCTAACCTTAAAATACATGGTTTTGATCCTTCTACAACTAAGAACTATGCACAGGCCAATGGACATACATTTATCAGTCTGGATCAATATACAGTGACCTTTAAAGACCATGATGGTAGTCTACTAAAGACTGAAGTAGTATATAATGGTGAGTCTGCAACAGTGCCTAATAACCCCACCAGAGAGGGATATACCTTTGCTGGATGGGATAAGTCATTTAATAATGTAACAACTGATTTAGAAGTAATAGCTCAGTATGATATTAATCAATATACCATAACCTTTGATAGTCAAGGGGGAAGCACAGTAGCAAGTCAAGAGGTAGATTACAACGATTTACTGGTAGCGCCAGATCTACCAGTAAAGGTAGGCTATTCCTTCGGAGGATGGTATAAAGAAGTTGAATTGAGTAACCAATGGGATTTTGGATTAGAGCGAGTCACAGAGAATACAATAATATATGCCAAATGGAACCTCGGTAGTGACACAGCATACAAAGTTGAACATTACCAACAAGATACAGTCGGTGCCGAATATAACTTACATGAGACTGAAGATAATCTAAGAGGAATAACAGGTGCAGATGTAACAGCATTATATAAGACCTATACTGGGTTTACACAAAACAGAAGCCATGATGAAAGCGTAGAAAGTGGGAAAATTTTATCTGATGGAAGTCTTGTATTAAAACTTTACTATGACAGAAACATGCATACAGTAAATTTTGAAAGTAATGGAGGAACATCTGTCTCTGATATTACAGGAGTACGATATGGAGCAATAATTTCATCACCTATAACCCCAACTAAGGACGGAAGTATCTTTTTAAGGTGGTATAATGGAGCAGATTTATCCGATATCTGGAACTTTACATCAGACAAAGTATTAACAGATACTACCTTGTTTGCAAAATGGATAGACGCAGAGAGCATTAGGATGACAGCCACACCAAATAACGTAGCAGGTAGCAAAAACTACAGCCAAATGTTCACATTACACATCCATAACGATACAGTGACAGGTTCAGTGTATGCATCAGATATGAGCCTTGGAGGTGCATTCAATGGATTAAATATCAGAACAGTGGATAACAAAACAAGCACAACGGTTACAGCAGAAGTTTATGGTAACTTAGACAGCGAAGGGGTAGGTACAATCTTATTAGATGGCAGTAAGCTTACAACCAGTATAAATCCATTAATAGCAGAAGTAACAGTGACACTGAAGGGCATAAGCTATGATGGGAATGGAAGTACGGGAGGTAATATACCAACCGAGGATAGCGGATATGCAGAAGGGGCAACTGTTACAGTCAAAGAAAACACAGGTAGCTTAGAAAAGACAGGATATACCTTTATTGGATGGAATACTAAAGCTGATGGAAGTGGAAGTTCCTATAAACCTAATGATACATTTAGTCTGAGTACAACAGGTTCAATTCTGTATGCCCAATGGAAAATAAACAGATACACCATTATCTTTAACCGTAATGGTGGAAGTGCAGTGAATGGACAGAATATAAAACATGGTGAAAGCGTAGCCCAACCACAAGAACCAACAAGAACAGGCTACAATTTTGGTGGTTGGTATAAAAATAGTGAGTTGAACGATGTTTGGGATTTCTACTCAGATGTAACAAAAGAAGATACTATGTTATATGCAAAATGGAGTCGAATTCCATCGGGTGGGAGTAGTGGGGATTCAGGGAACGATACACCGAAACTAGAGCCTGATCCAATACCAGAGCCTATAGCGGATTTTAATGAAATTGAAGTGATAATTAATGGAGAGACGCAGAAAACGGGAACAGAAACAAAAATAGAAACAGAAGGAAAAATAGAAGTTAAATTAACAGTAGACGCAGAACAAATGAGTAAACATATTGAAGAGGCTATAAAAGTAGAGAGAGATAACAATGAAGTAGTAATACCTGTACTAAATACTGGAGATACAGTTAAAGTATCTTTAACAGGTGATATTGTAAAGAAACTTGAAAACAATGATTTTAAAATTTCAGTTAAGGAAGAGAATGTAACATATCGTTTATCTGCAAAGGACTTTACGATAGAAAAACTTGCTGAGTCCATGGGTGTTGCTTTGGATAGTTTAGAGTCTATAGAAGTTGAAATGAGCATTAGTAAAATAGATTCTGAGGAAATTGAAAGATTAACAGCTAACGCAAAGGCAGTAGGCCATGAAATTGTATTTGAGCCTCTGCAGTTTGAAATAACAGCAAGAACAACCTCTAACGAAGGTACGGTTAAAGAAGTGAAAATTAATAGGTTTAAAAATTATGCAGAGCGTATAATGGAAATACCAGAAGAACTAGATCCAAGTAGAATCTCAACAGGTGTAGTATTCAACTCAGATGGAACATATAGCCATGTACCAACAGAAGTATTTGATAAAGATAATAAGTGGTATGCAGGGATAAACTCTTTAACTAACTCCACTTATTCAGTTATTTGGAATCCAACAATAATAGATAATGTAAATGGTCATTGGTCAGAAAAGATGGTCAATGATATGGCATCAAGACTGATAATCTTAGAAGTGGAAGATTTTATGCCGGATAAAGCAATCAATAGAGCCGAGTTTGCAACCTATATTGTCAGGGCCCTTGGCTTATATAGAGAAGGAGTTCAGTTGTCAGAAGAACAGGAGCTATTTATAGATATTGATAATGGTCATTCTGCATGGAAAGGAATCACCATCGCCAATGAGTGGGGAATCGTCAATGGCTACCCTGATGGCACTTTTAGATCTGATAATATAATCACTAGAGAAGAAGCCATGACCATGTATGCCAAAGCGATGGACATAGTAAAGCTTGCAGAATTAGATAAAGATCGGATTTTTCAATACAAAGATGTAAGTGAGGTAGCGCCTTGGGCATATGCTTCCGTCAATAAAACACTAAGTGCCGGTGTATTTAATGGAAGGGAAAAAGACATGATAGCGCCTAAAGGAACATTTACCCATGCAGAAGCTGCAACAGCTATTCGGAATCTATTAGTTGAATCTGGATTGATTAACAAATAGTACATTTTGAGTCTAAGCTTAAGCCACTTTGGATCCGACCTTTCTTAAGTACAAAAATAGGTCTAAAAGGATATTATCTAGACTATTTGTATATATCAGCATTATTTTTCTATTAAAGCCCCTACTGTTAGCAAGCTCCTAATATTTGAAATTTATGGAAGTTGCAAATATCATTTTATGATCTTAGATCAGCAAGGGAAGGCTTTTTCTTCTCTTGCTTTTTTAATACTGCAGAAAATTGAGGGCATTGAAAACGGTCTTCCCACCCTGAAGATAGACCATAAACAAGGGAAGTCTGTGGAAAGAGTAGAGATGCTGGGCAAGACAAGACCCTAAAGCTAGACCGCCATAGGGATGTGGGCAACGATACCATCAAACGGATCAGAATAAGTTGTCCATCATGCCCTGACCCCAAAATGTCACTTTCATCAGTAGTAGCAGTAGTCGTCATTAACTTTGTGGCTATGTGGTCAGGCACACAAGAAAACAACTGAAAAGGGCTATCCATCATACCCACAATGTAACCAGGGCTGGGAGTAGCCCAACCAATTGAACCACGGAGATAGACCTGTGCAAGATATTAAATAGACCTGCAAGACAGCCAGCCCACAACTATTCACTAAATGTCGATTAAGAAATAGTGTGGGGATAAGGGTCTGGCTTTGGGGTCTTTGGAAGGTAATGCTCTAGGATCCTATAATGCGTTATTAAGTATATAGATTGCAAGTTTAAGGGTGTTGTAAAGAAGAATCTTTAGGGTTTATGTGAAAATAATATCTTCGGGACAGGCTATTACCTAACGTCCATAGCTGTCCCTTGATAAGTTTTTTGGGAGGTGTCTAGGTCCGTCTTTGAAGGAAATTTAGCTGTTGGGGTAGCGCTTATACTATTGACTATCCCCAAGGAAGGATACGTGCTTATGGGTCGGGATAGACAATAGAGAAGTATAGCTGTTATAGAAATCTTGTTGATGCAGGAGAATAAAATCACTAGTGTTCAATTAATGGATTTAAAATCCATTAATTGAACACTAGTGAAAGATTATCTAAGGTAATGTAATTTCCATAGAGGAATTATGATAGAATCAAAGAAATGAAATTTCAAGTGAGTAACCACTAGTGATAATAGTAGGAAGTTTGATGATTAGGTGAGAATATTTAAGTATTTAAGTAGCGTTTAGGATAATGGATGGTGAACCGTACCATAAGTAACAGCGGTTTTTAATAACAATACTTAACCAGACTTATACCCATCAGCCCTAATAGTTATTATAAATGAATCTATGAATTATTTTGATAATTTACTACTATTACTCCTGTAGACGCTAATATCAAAGCACCTATTATAGAAATATTTAGACTTTCTCCCGGTATTATTAGGGCTGATAGTAAGGCTCCCCATATAGGAGTTGCAAATTTATATAGAGCTATTTCCCCAGCCTTATTGAATTTCAACAAGGAGTACCATAAACTAAAGGTCGCTGCAGACAAAAATGATGAGTAAATTAATAAGGCCCATGCTCTTGTTGTAAATATCATAGCTCTAGGTTGAAGTATGGGTACACCTATTAAAAGAAATATACTAGACCCTATCAGCATTTGCCAGCCAGTGATTAGAAATGGATGTACACCCTCCTTTGCAATTTTTTTAGCAAGTATTATTGCAAAGGCTTCAACAAGTCCATATATAATCATAAATCCTTCTCCTTGAAGCGAAAAGCTACTATCCCAGCCTGTATTTCCTCGATTTACCAACATAATTCCTACAAAGCCTGTTACTAATCCTATAACCTTTCTTAGGCTCATTTTATCATTACTATAAAAATAATGCGCTAAGATTACTATAAAAAGGGTGCCGATGGAGGAGAGTATCGAAGCCTTCATCCCAGAAGTGTTAGCTAATCCATTATAAAAGAAGAAATATTGTAAAGTAGTCTGAAGTATTCCTAATAAAAACAACCTTGGCACTCTTTTTTTCTCTATTCTAATACTTTTTTTAAATCCAAACTTTACAAGTAAAAATAAAATAATTGAAGCTATAAAAAATCCCATTCCTGCAAAACAATTATAGCTGCTAGGTTCGTTGAGGCTATTTCCATTTCAACATAGCTAGTTTTAATCACAGGGAAAGCACTACCCCATAATACAGAGCAAGACATGGCAATGACTACAACCCACGACTTCTGAGTAAAAATCATATTCCAATCTATACGAATACGCATTTTTGATACCTTCTGTAGCGTCACTGGTTTAATGGCTACAAATCCAGTACTTTCTTTAGATTGCTCAGGCTTAATCTGTAAGCGGTTCTTCCAGTATCTGAAGCTATGGATGTTTACACTTTGTTCTTCGCACCACTGAATTTGTGTCTGTCCGCTAGAAAGTTGCGAGTTTATATGTAACTTCCATTTTTCTTTATTCTCACTAGACTTTATTGTCATCACCTCATTTCACAATTTATGAGATAATTATATCAAAACTTCTTGTGAGAGAAAATGTGTGTTAGGATTTACGCTTACAGTGCCGCTGATTTCATCGGGCCAACTGAAGCGATCTTTTTCAAGGCGTTTATAGTGAAGCCAAAAGCCACTGGTGTCCCATTCGAGAATTTTGATTTTATCTCTCTTGCGATTACAAAAGACATATAAATTTCGAGAAAATGGGTCTAGATTAAAACGCTCCTGAACAATGAGGGCAAGGCCGTCGATCGACTTGCGTAGATCAGTTGGTCCTAATGCAAGATAAACCTGATGGATTCTGCTGTTACTGAACATATTTCATTAAGAGTGAAATGACATCAGATAGCGTATCAAAATTCACTTGCTCTGTCACGGTCACTGTTGCTTGTCCTATTTGGATTTGAATACAACTTTCACCATGACTATTGTTAGGAATCGATTTAGCTTTAGGGGCAATCAAAGCCCATTTGCCTTCGTTTGGATCAGCTTCAGCACTTGGATTTAAAGACAAACGTCTCTTCCAGTAACGAAATTTGTGGATATTAATACTGTTTTGCTCACACCACTTGATTTGAGTGAGGCCGCTTGAGATTTGCTCGGACAGAATTTCCTCCCAACATTCAAGATTTGCTTGCTTTCGCATAAAAAATCACCTCAATTTTTATATTTGAGATGATTCTATCATTGATATTTAACACAGAATATGTGCATTGGAATTTACGCTTACGCAGCGTATACACGGAATATTACAGTTTGACGGGTTTCGAGGGGTAGGCATTCAGTATAGGAAAGAATTTACCTACACTGCTTTTCTAATTTAGTGTTATGACAATTGACAATAACAGAACGTTCGTTTATAATAAAGCATATGAGAGTAAAAGACGAAAATAAAAAAGATGCTATTTTATCAGCGACCATAAAAATGATTAATGAAATTGGGTTTGCTAATGTTTCTATGTCTAAGATTGCAAAGGCAGCAGGAGTATCAGCATCTACTATTTACATCTATTATGAAAATAAGGAGGATATGTTTAAGAAAATATATATTGATGTAAAGACGCAGATGCTTAATGCCAGTATGAAAGGAATCAGAGACACGGAACCAGTCGAACAATCTGTTCTAAAGTTTTGCGAGAACGTATTGAATTTTGCAAGGAATTATGAAGATTATTTTCTCTTTATTGGGCAAGCGGGAGATTCACCACTGGTATTAACAGTTAAAAATCAAGAACTCTTAAAACTTATTCAACAGGCTTGCTCGCCATTCGAGCGCGGAATTAAAGAAGGAATCTTAAAGAATGTTTCACCTGCCTTATTAAGTGGGTTCTGTTTTTACCCGATTACACAGCTATATAAAGATAGTTGTCATCAAAAAGATGTGTTCGGGGAAATTGACTATAAAGTAGTTTTTGAAATGTGCTGGGATGCTATAAAGAAATAAGTACTCAAAAAAGAGTACTTATTTCTAAAAATGGTTATAAACGAACATTCGCTTATAATCATGAAGATGATTAAATAGTTATAAATATAGAAGGTAACTTTATGAAGAAGAAAGTAATACTTATAACGGGGGCTTCAAGCGGCATTGGAAAAGAAACTGCGCTTTCTTTAGCCAGAAAAGGTCATACAGTAATCATTCACGGTAGAGATGCTGCGAAAACGCAGTCTGTTTTTGATGAGATTTTGAAAAAAACTAATAACAAAAATCTGGAGATGCTAATTGCGGATCTATCCTTAATGTCAGAAGTCAAGAAATTCGCAGAAAAATGTTGAGGAAATGACAGGGATAATTGTAGCAGACATCAAAGCTCGAAAGCATCGGCAAGGTCCAGCATCGATAGGAGCAAGGGCGCTAACCTCAATTGTTAGTAAGCTGCCTAATAATGGAAAGGGTGCATTAAAATACATCGTAAACGAGCAATGTAAGCAGTGCGGTACCTGTGTCAAGGTCTGTCCTACCCAAAACATCGAGGTTGCAAATAAGGTTCAGTTTAGTGACCACTGTACAAGTTGCTATGGGTGTCTGCACCTTTGACCGCAAAACGCTATACATCTTAAAAATGAAATAAGCAGTAAGCGGTGGCTTAATCCTGATGTTACTTTGAAAGAAATAATTAGAGCGAATAATCGTTGTGGTGCTTAGCATTTTAACAATATAAAAAAAGCGATTGCGATATAATCCCAAAGTAAATTACTAAAATTATGTACCCAAATAATATGTCTGGAAATAAAAAAAGTAGAGGTGAGTAAATGAATAAGCTGTTGTCCATCGGATTTTCTATTGTAATTTTCGCTTTGCTCGTTCTGTCCATACTGTATGTGGGCTTTAGGCTACAAAAGATTTTTGGGCTAAATTCTTTATATCTGGTACAGTTTGGCGTTGCCGTTGGGGTCATCGGTGCTATGGCTACCATAGTAATAGCGGTGAAGTCTTCAAGTCAGTTGGTTGGAATTCTAAATATTATAGGCGGTTATATTTTCACTTTCTATATTTTTCTGTTTTTCGCACTTATCTTTTTTCATGCGATTCAAACTATTTGGAACTTGCCTATGGCGTGGAGCGGAACGGTAGCCTTGGCCTTGTCCCTAATTGTAACTGTGGTAGGTGCCCTGTTGGGTAACTCCTTTGTAGTAAATGAGAAGGAAATAAAACTTTCGGGGCTAAAAAGTGAGGTTGATGTAATGCTCATCTCAGACGTACATCTAGGTCACCATCGCAGCAAGGACTATCTTGCAAAAATAGTAGAGGAAACTAATCGTCGAAAGCCGGATTTAGTTCTCATCACCGGGGATTTGATCGACTCTGAGGCGGCACTCCTGCCCGGCGTCCTTAATCCACTTTCTGACTTTGCGGCACCTACCTACTTCGTAGGTGGCAACCACGAGAAGTACATCGACAACGAGCGAACGCTTCAACTGATTGAAAGTCACGGCATTCGGGTTCTACGTAACGAGGTCGTCGAGATCCAGGGACTCCAATTAGTCGGATTTGACTACATGAATGCGGACGAGGATACCTTTGACATGCACCCATCCGATGATACCCGTACAATCAAATCAGTTTTGCCAAGCATTCCTTTAAAG
Organism: Alkaliphilus metalliredigens QYMF; assembly: GCF_000016985.1. Classification (NCBI taxonomy): domain Bacteria; kingdom Bacillati; phylum Bacillota; class Clostridia; order Peptostreptococcales; family Natronincolaceae; genus Alkaliphilus; species Alkaliphilus metalliredigens. Next base: position 1,900,683 of record NC_009633.1, read on the forward strand.
TCGGATATGCCATCGGTGCTAATGCATCATAGTCCGGTCGGTGTTCAGTACGCCGCAACAGCAGGGATTGACTTAATGGTGTCAGGTCATACACACGCGGGCCAAGTCTTTCCATTTACATTATTTAACGAGATTACGTTTCCGTTCAACAAGGGGCTTCACCAACATGACAAAACCAAAGTGTTTGTTTCCCAAGGTGCTGGTACTTACATGTTACGCGCGCGCCTAGGCACATCCAATGAAATTAATATGCTACGGTTGATATCCGAGGGGGTGTAGAATGGAAGTATGTAGTTTTATAAAACAATATTATTATAACCCTATGACAGTAGGAGCATTGGTTCCGAGTTCTAAGAATCTAGCAGATAAAATGATAGAAGACATTAACTTTTCAAATGCAGAATGTATTTTAGAGTACGGGCCAGGCACTGGGATTTTCACTGAAAAGATATTGCAAAAAAAGAAAAATAATACTGTACTCCTGACTATTGAATACAATGATGCTTTTTATAACATTCTAAAGAATAAGTTCGAAGACCACCAAAACTTTTTTATTGTTAAGGATTCGGCAGCAAATATAATAGAACACCTGGACAGACACAATATTAAAAAAGTAGATTATGTAATCTCAGGAATTCCATTTGCAAGTTTGGATGACAATATAAGTTGCGATATATTATCATCAACAAAAGAAATTTTAGGAAATGAAGGAGTGTTTATAACATTTCAGTACACACTTTTTAAGATGAAGCTCTTTAGTCAGTTTTTTAAAGATATTGAGAAAAGTAAAGTGTTGTTTAACTTTCCGCCAGCATATGTATTGAAATGTAAAGTCTAAAGATTTATTCTGTAAGTAATAATAACAGATCCCACCTGCACCTCTTAACAATGTGTCCCAGGGCCTCCAACTTCATCAAGTATAAATAATCCATATTTCACAATATCCCTCTTACGCGTCAATACTTATATCTTAGTTATAACATAAATTTACATAATTGTAAAAATACATCACCTTATTTTAAATGAATCTTTTTACCCCCAAAATCGTATTCCACGATGGTAAAGAGTTTCACTTATAAGAACCCTATAATAATGACTGCGATGAGGGTGAAGCTGATAAGCAAGCAAGCGACTGGCTTATTCCACCTACGGAGTATAGTCGTTTTATTAGTAAAGCTGAAAAAATTAATAGAGAGAACATTACTTTATTTGCAGAAGAAATAGGCATCCATCCCTTTATTGTTGTAGGAAGGTTACTTCATGAAAAAACTTCATGAAAAAAAATAACTATAAACACTATAGTGATTTAAGATCAAGTTTTTCTATAGTAAATAGTTGATATAAAACGCTAATATGAAAGGTGTAGTGTAGCTATAAAGGCTAGAAAATCCCTGTAATCATTGTGATTACAGGGATTTTTTTTTTAGTACGAACAGTATCAGATTCTTGAAGATAAGTGTAGGAATAAGTGATATAATAGAAACTGTAAAATTATGCCTGGTAGGTATTTAAACGATGGTAGGTGTTTGGGGTAAAGAGAATGATTACCAGGAGAGGATATAGAAAATGCTAAACAAAATTTTTTTTGATGAGAATCCTGTGAAAGAGAGCAGCGTACAAAGATTTGTATATAGTTATTTACTTTATGATGGATTGGATGAGGTTGCAAACCAGTTAAGCAAAAATTATATCAAAAGGGGTGAGGAAGAAGCAGAAATGCTTAAGAATGAGTCATCTTCAGAAGTTTTGCTAAAAATGATGAGGGGAAAATGTGACAATTCGAATCATATTTTACTTCACAGCAAGATTTTAGAGCAAGAGGATGTATTGATGCCAATCATTATTGAAAAACTAAAAACTTCGGGAAATAATGTTTTTATAGAACACACTATAAAGTTAATCAAAAAGGCTAATAACAACTATTGTGGAGATTTGATTCGAATTATTGATGATATTCGTTCACCGTATGCCCTTTCTTTAGCTTGTATAATTATAGGCTTCATGGGAAATGAATCGGATGTCCCCTTGCTCTTAAGAAAACATGCTGAGTTAAAATCTCTTTACCCTAGTAAAAGTTATGAACAGGGAGCATTATTAGGACTTATAGAGATTAGAGAACGTTTCAATTTACTTCGTTAACAGGTGGAAAAACCTTTATTGAGAGTATTGATGATATGGTGAAGCAGATGAAAGAGAAGAAAAGAGGCACCAGTAAATATTATCTGGAAGTTATATAGCGGAAGGGAAGCAGCAACCCCGTCCTCATACTAACTTGTAGTTTTCATGAATCTAGTATAAAAAGCTGTTATTTTGAAAAATGTGTTAGCACAAATCTTAGTGGAGCTATATCTATAGATAATAGATATACTTGAAAAAGTGATATGCCAATATAACGAGAACCATGTATAGCATAAGGAGAGAACTTATTATGGAATATGATGTTCTTCTAGAAAAATATGAAAATCTGCTGGAAGAAAATAAGGTATTAAGAAATGAAAACAAAAATCTTAAGGAACAGCTTAATATAGGTTATTCCACCTATAATGGAAAACATAAGGAAGTCATGTCTATAGATAGAAATAAAAATATAGAAACAAATAGAATTAAGGTTGAAGGCACTAATAATTACAGTTCTCCTAAAGAAAAGGTTAAGCTATTTATGTCTCTATTTAAAGGACGTTCAGAGGTATATGCTAAACGATGGCAAAATAAAGAAGGGAAATCTGGATATAGCCCAGTATGTTTAAATGAGTGGCAAAAAGGAGTTTGTAATAAACCACAAATAAAATGTTCTGTATGTAATAATAAAAAATATGCATTATTAGATGAGATTGCAATTGAGAAACATCTTAAGGGGAAGGATATACTGGGAATTTATCCTATGCTTGAAGATGAATCTTGTTTTTTTCTTGCAATGGACTTTGATGACACTGGATGGGAAAATGATATTTCTGCTATTATGGAAATTTGTGATGAAAAGAACATTCCAGCTTCAGTTGAACGTTCCAGATCTGGCAATGGTGCTCATATATGGTTCTTTTTTCAAGAAAAAACTAGTGCCACTATAGCTAGAAAATTTGGAACGGCGATACTAACCTACGCTATGATGAAGAGACATGAAATCAAATTCCAATCTTACGATCGTCTATTTCCCAATCAAGATACCATGCCAAAAGGTGGACTTGGAAATTTGATTGCATTACCTTTGCAATTATATGCTAGAAAAAGTAGCAATAGTTGCTTTATTGACACCAATCTTAGTCCCTATGATGATCAATGGAAATACCTTAATCGTGTTAGAAAATTACAGGAATGTGATATTAACCTTATAATATCAGAACTAGGTAGAGGCAATGAATTAGGGGTATTAAGAACAGATAATGATCAGATACCAAAACCATGGGAAACAGCTAGCGTAAAAGAAAAAATAACAAAAACTGATTTTCCTAATATAATCCATGTTATAAGAGCCAATGGACTTTATATAGAAAAGGAAGGATTCTCAAGTAAATCTTTAAATGTAATGAAGCGCTTAGCCTCTTTTAAAAATTCTGACTTTTATAAGGCTCAGGCAATGAGAATATCTACCTATGGTAAACCACGAATCATTTCATTATGTGATGAAACTAGTGAATATTTATGTCTACCTCGTGGATGTGAGGTAGATCTTGTGAATTTATCAAAGGAATATAAAATTCCTATTGAATGGAAAGATGAAAGATTTTATGAAAAAACAATTAATGTTGAGTTTAGCGGAAGCTTAAGGGAAGAACAAGAAAAACCAGTTAACGAAATGCTACAATTTCATAATGGTGTTTTATCTGCAACTACCGCTTTTGGAAAAACCGTAATTGGAGCAAAATTGATTGCTGAAAGAAAGCTAAACACCCTTATACTTGTACATACTAGACAGCTATTAGAACAATGGAAAGAGCGTTTGGGGGAGTTTCTAGAGATTAATGAAGTTGTACCTACAGAAGAAGGTAATAAAAGAGGGCGTAAAAAGCAGCTTAGTGCTATAGGACAAATAGGAGCTGGGAAAAATAATTCTCATGGAATTATTGATATTGCAATTATGCAGTCATTAGTAAAAGGTGATGAGGTAAAGGCGTTTATTAAAGAGTATGGGATGGTTATAGTGGATGAATGTCACCATGTTCCTGCATTTAGCTTTGAACAAATAATGAAGAACATTAATGCAAAATATGTATACGGCTTAACTGCAACCCCCATAAGAAAAGATGGGCATCATCCAATTATATTTATGCAATGTGGACCTATTAGATATAAAGTTGATCCTTTAAAACAAGCTATAAAAAGGCCTTTTGAGCATTATATTATTCCTCGATTTACCTCATTTAGAAGGTCAGGCGTAGAGAATAAACAGGACTGGTCAATTGGAGAAATATATTCAGATATTTGTACAAGTGCTATTCGAAATCAATTTATTATTGAAGATGTATTAGAGGCTTTAAGACAAGAAAGAAATCCAATTATATTAACAGAAAGAACAGCACACGTTGAAATACTTGCGCAACATTTAGAAGAAAAATCAGTGAATGTGGTTACGTTAACTGGGAGGATGTCGTCAAAAAAAAGGAAGGTTGAATTAGAAAAGCTAGAGAACCTGCATGCTCGAAATAGTACTGTAATAGTTGCTACAGGTAGATTGGTAGGAGAAGGATTTGATATGCCAAAATTAGATACTTTGTTTTTAGCTATGCCTGTAGCATGGAAAGGAACAATATCTCAATATGCAGGAAGGCTTCATAGATTATATGAGAGTAAAAGTGAAGTTCAGATATATGATTACATAGATATACATGTAAATATACTTGAAAAAATGTATCAAAAAAGACTAAAGGGATATGCAGCCATTGGGTATTCAATTAAGAGTGATAGCAATTCTTTTAATGATCTTAACTCTATTTTCAGTAATAATTGCTTTTTAACTGCATTTAGAGATGATATGCTGGCTACTAAATCAGGAATCACTATTGTTAGTCCTTATGTTAATAAGAAAGGATTAGAACAAATATTGACCAATTTAAAAGAAATAATGAGAAAAGGAGTAAAACTTACCGTTATTACACGTCCGGAGTCAGATTACAAGGAAAAAGATAGGTTTAATATTACTTGTACAATTAATGATATTAAAAAAATAGGTGGCAATATAGTTCGTAAATCTAACATTCATCAGAAATTTGCTGTAATGGATCAGCGGATCGTTTGGTATGGAGGCATAAATCTTTTAAGTTCTAACAATTCCGACGGAAGTATTATAAGACTAGATAATTTGAATATTGCTGATGAACTACTGTGTTCTATCGATATTTGATGAAAACATCACTAGTGTTCAATTAATGGATTTAAAATCCATTTACAATACTTCGTATCCAGTACTTTCATAATTTGCTTTAAATTTAGACATGAAAATAGTCAGTAACCTTTGCTTTAATATAATTACACCACTAACCATATTTGCAAGGGGGTACTGACTATTGGTTAAGGATAATTATATCACTATTTTCGAAAAATTATTAGACATCATTGATTGGAAAAAGTTGAAAGAATCTACTTATCTACTAGATACTGACCATTACATTGCTCAAAATCATTGATGCCGAAGGAAGAAGTTTAATTTCTATAACAAATGAACTTGACTTATCCAGTGAAGAAGTTGCTTGGTTATACAAGAAACGCTGGGAGACAGAGCTATTCTTCAAATGGATAAAGCAACATTTGAAAATCAAAAAAATTATTGGACATAGCTTAAATGCAGTAATGAACCAGATTATAACAGCTATCATTACTTTTGTTATGATGAGGATGATTCAAAAGACTTCTAAAACATCCTTAGGCTTATTGAAAATAAAGCGATTGATTAAGCATTCGATAACTAAGCTTGTAAATAATGAGACATTTAGTTGGACGCTATGGCTTGGAAGTTAACCAATATATAATTTCATAAAAATCCAAAATATTGTTTTATAAGGATAGTTGTATTTAATTTTACTGGGATATATTCCCTGAAGGCTTAATTGTAGAACTCCATCAACAAAACTGAAAAAATTTTTAAAAATCAATAGAAATATTATCTAATTTTTGAACACTAGTGTTAATCTTTAATAAAAGGTTTAATCATTATTCATAGAAAAAAAACATTCAAGGAGGGAGCGTATGTCAAAAAAAACAGCATTACGTTATTTATTGACTTTAGGGGTATTCATCATTTATGCTGCTGCTGGAGGATTTATAGAAAACTACATTACAGAGCTTCGATCGCGGCTATATAAACCCCTTATTCTTGAACTTATGTTTATTACAACGGTTTTTAATATGGGTATCGGAATTTTACTTGCATCTCATAATTATTTCAATGAGAAAAGGAAAGAGGGAAGTTGGAAAGTTGATAAATATAAATTATACTTTCTGTGTATACCAGCTTTATTTTTATCATTGTTAACGTGGATGTATTTATGGATACCCGGATCAAGACCAATATTAGAGACACTACAGATAGTGCTTCCTGTTAGGATTACATCAATGAATATATTTCAAATTTTGTTCGGGTATACTTTGGTAACTAGCTTTTACAAAAGCACTAATAATAGCAAACCAGAGTTAAGTGATGAAAATATGCAGAGTTAATAATAGAAATCATGAGGGTGTTTTTAAATTTCTCTCATAAGAAATATAACTTTTGAAATATTGATTTTTCATTCATTCGTTGAATAGGGGGTGCTTTCGGTATAGATGCTTCCAGTTATAATGAGTTTACCGATGGCTTTAATTTGGGACTATTCTCTATAAATCTATTTAAGTTTCTTATTCCTACTAGATAGTATATAGTCTTCCTGAGTTAATCGAAAAGAAAAAAGCTATAGAGGTTGAGTGATATTGCGTACTTGATGGAAATTGCCACTCAAAGCTACAAGTATAAGCTTTGTATACTTGAAATGATAATATCTATCTTGGAAAGGGGTAAAATTATGAAAAGAATTTTATTGTTTCTTATTATTTTTTCTGTAGTCATGACAGGTTGTAGTATGCCGACGACAAGCAATAATAACAGTTGGAATAGCGATGCCAATTCATCAAATGGAAACCTCTTCTTTGGCTATGGAGGAAATGTCTATTTTAATATTGTAGCCGAAGAGGGGATCTTTAGATTACATGAAAATCCTCGGGAAGTGTCGAAAGTGGCAGAAGGCATCTTTTCAAGACTCCACATTGAAAATGGGTGGATTTATACTATAAAGCTTTCAGGGGAAGATAGTGGATTTTTCAAAATAAAAACTGACGGAACAGAGATGGATCAATTGATGCCCCTATCAGTTTCAAAAGGAATTGAAATGGTTAAAGAAGATAATTATTTATATTATGTAGACCCTCAATCTGTAGTCGGAGGAATCTATAAAATGCACATTGATGAAGGTGAAGAGGTCAAGTTAACAGATGATTTTAGAGCAAGGCATCTTTACGTATTGGATGAATGGCTGTACTATCTAGAAAGTGAAGGCGGATATGTATACAGAGTTAAAACTGATGGTAGCGTACGAGAACAATTAACTAACAATACTTCTTTTATGATGATGAATGATGAATGGATTTACTACTTTTTCCAGAAAGGAACGATCAAAAGGATTAGACACGATGGCTCACAGGAAGAAGTAATTAAGGAAGAGGACACCCTACGGAATCAATACATGAATATTAAAGATAATTGGCTATATGTATCTGCTCACAAAGGGGAAGGATTCGATACCCAAGATTGGGAGTTTTATAAAATCAATTTGGAAACAAAGGAAGAAATTATGATTTATGAAGGCGTTGTAACGAACATTCACATCATTAATGATCACATCTATTTGCATGCCGACTCAAGCTTTTATCGAATGAATCTAGACGGTACTGAATGGATTGAATTATTTGATCTATAAACATTATATATAATCACAAGAGGGTCAGATTATCGATTTTATGTGTCAGAAAATGCTTGAAATAAAGGAATGGAAATATGCTTGAAATATTAGCAATATAGCCATTCCTTTATTTATTTCTAAAATATCAACATTAGCCATTAACAAAGCATTAATGTAAAAAAAGACATAAGGATAGACATTTAAATTTTGTTCCTATAGTTCAATGTAAAATTATTCCATAGTATGATATGATGGTCTTGTAATAATAATTAATCGTTTATTCCAAATTAAGTAAAGTTATAAATATGGCAAAAAAACTTATGAATAGTGAGGTGTTAAGGATTGTGCTCCGGTTTGATTCTTCGGTTCTCTTGCTGGAATAGCATATGTTCCCTATGGGTTGTCTAATTTAATACAAAGTTTTATGCGAAATTAATCTATGTTAAAGGATACTGCAGGAAGGTGATCAAATGAATTGTCCATATTGTCAAAAGGAATTAAGGGGGATATATCTACGGTGATAGGTATTCTTTAAAGTGGTTGCCTGCCGATAAATTTGTTTTTAGGAGTGGCAATTGGCTCAGAAGTACTACCTCATGTGGATAATTCTCTGAGACCTAAAGTGAGGGCCTTTAAATGCTATGAATGCCAAAAAATGATTATGGATCTTGACCAATCGAATTTGAACAAGTTATAGATCTATTAAAGGCAATGGAGTAAATTCATTGCTTTTATTGTAGTTAAAAACCCTGGGATTCATTTAATTGTAGGAACATTTTCTGGAGTACAGTGTCTTACTATTGGAGATAGCATGAAAACCCAAAGTGATTTCGGAGGGTATATTGGAATGAATATTACTTGGATATAACTATGAGAAAATCATTGCATAAGATAAATAGTTTTACTTTAGGGGGAGATAGTTGTGGTGGGGACTGGATACAACCATTAATCGGACTACTGGTTTTGATTACCTTTATATGGGCGGACGTTATCTATTGAGCTATTTATCTACAAGAGAAATCATATATTTGTACCCTTCAACAGCTATTATTTTTGGAGCAGTTCTAGCACTCTCAGCTATAGGGGGGTAGGAAGCAGAAAATTAATCCCGTATTACTTCATAATTGTCGTGTACTGAGCATTATTTGTAGTGCAAACCAGATGAAAAATGTGACTCAAAGGAGAGTAGAATAATGAAAAAGAGAGTGCTGGGTTTAAGCCAAAGAATGCTAATAATTACTGTTTTATCTTTGATTATATTGGCTTTTACAGGTTGTACCCTACAAGGAAAAGAAGATGCAACAGAGCTGTCATCACAAAATGAGATTCAAGAAGTTGATGAAGATGTAATCGCTCTAGTAAATGGAGAAAAAGTATATAAAGAAAAATTCGAACTGCTTTATGAAATCATGGAACCTACAGGTATATATGAGGACTTAAATAAGCTTAAAGTAAATATTTTGAAGACATTGATAGGAGAAAAAATAGAAGAACAAAAGATAAGAGAGTTGGGAATTACGGCAAGTAACGAAGAAGCTAAGGAAGCATATGAGAAAGCCCTAGATGATATTAGTTTTGAAGAGTTTATTGAAAATAATCCCCATATAGACGCAGAAGATTTCTTAAATGGTATGAAACCCGCTCTAAAGCATGACAAATTGTATAAGCAGGAAACGATTATTGGAGAAAGAGATTTGGAAAATGAAGAAATCGCTTCGGTCAAGCAAACCTATTTAAATGCTCTTATCAAAGAAGCAGACATAGGAGTTCAAGAAGAATACTTTGATTTAATATCAGAAATCTTTGAAGTAAATAAGTTAAAGGTAAAAAATTGATATAGAGAAAACTCAATGATATTTGCTCAGGTAGAGTACCGAATATACTTTTGTGAAAGAGGTTCTATTATGCACTTTCTTTTTAAGGTGAATTAGATGAAATAAAGGGGGTAAAAATGGACAAATTTTGGTTTGTGATTTCGATGGTTGGAGTAGTGCTGATGGGGGGAAGTGCTATGCGCTATTTTTATCTAGGGGCATTCCTTCAGATAGTAGGAGGAATCCTTATTTTATTAGGAGTATGGAGCATTCGACCATTTCTAATATTGCGTTATGGGAAGCAATTTTATGAGGTTGATGAAAAGCATGAGACTTCAATTAGAAGGCTCCTTCCAAAAGTTTTTAGGTTAGCACTGATTGGTGTTTTATTATTTATAGTTGGAGGAATAGTTAAAGTTGTATAAATCATTGAGGCGAAACTAGATGGTGACGATAAATGTGTGAAATTAATATAATGGAGGGGTTGAATTGTTTAGAAGATTCACGAAGTTCACAGGACCAAGGTCAAACGGGTTAATACATAAGGGCTTCAATAGCTCGTCAGATACTGGGGATAAAAAAGGTTCTAAAAATAAATGGTTGGACGCATACATTACTTACTATATAGTTACATTTTTTGGGGGGATACTTGGGATACTGATGCTAATATATAGAATGGTGACAAATCAATAGGTATATAGCGATAGTTATATAACTTGGACAGGCATTTTGATACAAGTTGTTACAATTATTATTTATGTATATGCTTCATATAAGAATGCTAAATGAAGAGGGTGAGGGGTTCATGGCACTAGTTAGGTTAATACCAGTTATTATACTTATTGGTTGTGCATATCAGGCATATAAGAATGCTAAAAATACTGAAGAACGAAAAAAAGTTAACAGGAATATAGGCACTATAGTGGGAGTATGGATAGCTTTATTATTACTAATTAGTATCCCAATACTGTTTATCATTATTTTAAACAAAGTGCAAGGATATTAAAAATAGTTGTAAACTCATTTTAATGGATAATAAGCTTTTAATTTATGAAGGCAGATATCTGAATTATTTTAATTAGCTTGGATGAAAATGTCTTGGTTATTTATATAACAACTTAAAGACAGAGAGAGAATTTGGTGAGTGAAGGGATGAAATTTTTTATCTTTATATTTGCTTTCCGTGCTTTTATGGAATGGAAATTTGAAAGAGAATCAAAAACATACATTTTGAATATTTTAAATTTTGCTGGAGCTTCATTGCTTTTGATAATACTCTTATTATTCTTCTAGATAAAATCATATAGGATATAGATAAGACATAGGAAATTAGTTCCTGCATATCATCGTTTAAGGCGTAAAAGATTATCTAAGCAATAGAAGCAACTAGGTTTTGTTATGTGGTTTCCAGTATTTTGTTTTTAGAGGAGGGTTTGCATGAATCTGCCATTAATTTTTTTAGCTTCATCAATTTGGGTTTTAGCACTTTATTTACTAAATAAGGTATTTAACTACAAAGATAAATTAATTAGGCATTTTGGAATTGCAAAATATAAAATAATGCTACTTATTATATTTATACTTGCATTTCTAATTTTAAGATTAGGCTTTAATATTGATTTCTTTGGAAGTACAATTGAACATTTAATATTCTGGTCCTACCTTTACCTAATAACTAACCCAGAACATTTTCGCTAAATAGAATTTTTATCTAGTTGTTACACATCATCTTTTCAATATCCTGAAGTAGAAAAAGTCATTCTGGTCTGTGATAACTTGAATACTCATAAAATATCAGTCATTTATGAGGTGTTCCCATCTGAGAAAGCAAGAGAACTTGCTAAACGTTTAGAAATACACTATACCCCAAAACACGGTAGCTGGTTGAATATAGCGGAGTTAGAGTTAAGTGTATTCACAAGGCAGTGTCTTAACAAGAGAATTCCAGATATAGAAACATTGCAAACCAAAGCATATCTATGGGAGCAGAACCGTAATGAATCCCAAAAGGAGTTAATTGGCATTTTACTACAAAAGATGCTCGTATAAAACTTCAGCATGTGTATCCACAGATTGTCATGTGACTAAGCACTAGGAGTTCTATCATATTTAGTCAATATTACACCTCGGGATAGGTTAGAGAAATTTATTACCTCTCTAAATGTCTATTTGTACATATAATTTATAAATTTTTGTTTCACATCATCTATCCAAAATGCGTAGAAAAAGGTAATTTCACTCAACATTAGATTAACTAATTAGATGACATATATCCTATAAGATGATTTTCCAACAATGAACATAGGCACTGCTGTCATTTGGGTTGTTAGGTTTACAATGTATGGACATCAGAGGATGGCATCACAGGAGCATAGATCTGCAAGGGAAGTGATTTTCTTCTCTTGCTTTTTTAATACTGAATAAAGTAGAGGGTAATTTTCTAGTTGAATACTTAGTGTTTCATAGATGAAAATTTATGGACTCTCTTGGTTTAAGCACAGAATACACCTGTTAAAGATAAGTAAAGGAGATAAAGGAAACTTTCTCGTAAACAGGGGAAATCATCCTTTATCTTTATTTTTATCCCATTTGATTCGATACACTTCCTCTACTAAACCCCCCAATGTTTTTCATACTGTTATACTTAACCAACACCTCAAAGCTAATCAATCCCATGGTGTAACATAAAGTAGTAAAGGGCTTAAAAGAGAGTTTCTCCAGTAATCTATCGGAAAAACCATACAGTAAAATAGTGACAGCCAGAGAAGAAACAATGATTTTTACGATCAAAATTCCTTCTATTCTTTCTAAGAAAGTATCCAGTAGATCCTTAGACAGGGCACCGAGAAAACAAAATAAGTAGATGAAGATGAAAAAAATACATTCGGTCATTAAAATATCCATGGCTAAACCTCATGTTTACAAGGTGAGTTAAGTTCACGGCATTTTTCATTGGCCTTTAAAAAGTCATTACTGTCGGATGTGATTGCCTGGGAATTGCCATTGGTTTTACAAAGTCTATTTTGTAGGCTGGCAAGGGGCAGGAATAGCAGATGAAATACAATGAAGATAAGAAACAATAGGGTTGCCTGTTCTGTATTGAAGGCTCCCTCCATGGCGTATCCTCTAGCTGGTATGATATGACGATAGAGTAAGTAATAAACCAGTGTAGTGGTAAGCACCAGGATGAAAATGAGTAGAGAAAAAATTTTGGATGGTTGATTTCCTTTCTTTGGGATTTGGATATTCATGAATCTTGGCACCTCCTTTAGTCTATGAAACTTAATTGATGACCTAAGCTACCACTTAAAGCTCAGTTGTTGCAGTCTCAACGATGTATGCACTATCCACCGCCACTAAGTTACCGGCAGCTGAGAAGACCACATCTTTTGCAACAATTAAATCCATGACAGCCTTCACCTGTGTTGCATCAAGATCCTCTCTAGGGACGGAGACTCTCAGGCTGACTAAACGATCTTCACCGGTCTTAAAGACCATTCGTAAATACTTATCCAAGGACTACACCTTCTTTCGTATTGGTATTTCCTAGGGAATAATCCTAAAACGTAAAGGTTTTAACTATCTGATCTCCCTCGAGCAGCTCCTCATCATAATCAATGGTAAAGTGGTCTTCTTCTGACTCTTCTGACTCATCAGACTCCTCAAGGACTTCAACCATTTCCTCATCCTCTGAGGCTTGATTTCCTAACATGGAAAGCTGTAAAGGGTCCAATGAAACGGATATCTCTTCATTGGGACGAAACTTTCTAAGGGCCACAAGGTTTTCATCATTTAATTAAATATCACTTAACACAATTGATATGGATTGACTCCAAGTGTCAGCAGCTACTTTATTACTAATATCAATTTTTTTAATCTTAGCGATTTGAATTTGATTCATTGGATTCCTCCTCTATTGTGTTTTTTACATTATATCCTATGATATTTTGAAATTCAGTGAGTGGAAGGATGAAATCAATCAGGGAAAATAAAGTTGAAATAAAGTTGAAATAAAGTAGAAAAACACTTTCAAAAAAGAGAAGAGATAGGCAAAGTAGGCAAAGTAGGGTTAGGCAAAGTAGATATAATAGGGTGGAACACATGTTCTTAATAAGAGGGGAGTAAAATAATGACCAGTAAAATAATGAGTGATTTAGTGATGCATATCAACAGTGGAAATGGGAAGGGAATATGGGTTGGGGGAAAACAATTTCAACTTTTAGAGGGGATATACCAACTGTCACATGAGATCTGGAGAGATCCAAAAATTGAAGAAGTTAAATCTAGGATTATGATCAAGCTAGATGGGGGAATAGAATTTTCCATTAAGTGGTTAGTGGATTTAGGAGCAATAAATGAAGACTTATATCAAAAAGGAACTGTGGCCTTGACGGAGCTTGGATTTGAATTGATTGAGTTAAAGAAAAGTATGGAAGAAGAGGAGTAGAATACAAAATAGAAGACTGATTAATTGAGAAGAGCTATCTTATTGCTTGAAGAAGTGATAAAAAGAGACAAAGAAATATAACTAAATTAACAGAACTAAGTTACCATATCGTAGACACAGAAAGTTGCCGTAACCATCGGCAACCCTCTGTGTTCTTTGTTTTTATTCCCACCACCCACCCTAAAGACTAAAAGCCTCTGGGGTACACAACCATCCATAAGTTCTATTGAAACAGGGCAGTTTAGCCCCACTGCGAAATTAGCACTTATTCTTTACATTGCATTAGATAAGAAGTTTGAAGAATTGTTCTATTTTGATGAATTTAATGCTTAAATCTTAACCTTATCAATGAGTGTTACTTATTAAATGCGACGGTGAAATAATGTTACTTTACACTATCTTATTCACGCGACATAAATCAAAAATATCTTGGAACAGGAGAATGGACTTTTATATAAACATCAAATTTCGACAAGAAACATAGAGAGGATCATATAGTATGTAGGTGATGGATATACGGAGGGGGATGATCAAAATGAACCGACTGACAAATAAGAAAAGTACTGAAGAAATCAGATCATATAGAATTTTATTTGAAACATATAAAGGCAAAGTTTATCGGGTAGCCTACTATATTTTAAAAAATGAGCAAGACTCGAAGGATATTGTACAAGAAGCCTTTACCATTGCCTATAAAAAAATGGATACATTGAGAGACTTAAGCAAGTTTGAAAGCTGGATTTGTACAATCGGGGCCAACCTGGCCAAGGATAAATGTAAAAAGAACGGCAAGGAGATATTGACCGATGACTATGATAAAGTGATGCCCATGGTAAGTGTGATAGAGCCCATTGAGTTACAAGAGGAAATATTAGAAAAACAAGAACTCAAGGAAAATGTATTGGAACAAATTAATCACCTAAACAGTCATTATAGAGAGGTGATTATCCTTTATTACTATGTTGAATTATCCTATGAGGAAATTGCAACTACACTGAACATCAGTCAAGGGACAGTAAAATCTAGACTGTTTAGAGCTAAAAAGATGTTAAAATCTGAGATGATAAAAGCTGAAAAAGGTCAGCCAGTAACAATATAAGGTTAGGAGGGATCAAAATGAGCAAAGTAAATGAGCTAGATAGAGTGATAAAAGAAGTAATCCATCAGGAGGTAAACTTGATAGAAGTTCCAGATATGTATGATGTGTGGAATGATATAGAAAAGAATATTAATAAAAAACATAAGCATAGATTGTTCACTTTCAACAAAAGGATAGCAGGCATAATCGCTGCATTATTAGTATTAGGGGTTACCCTTAGTACTACTGATGAGGGCTATACATATTACCGAAGGATTTTAAACTTTTTCTCCAGTACTGAAGGAGATCATATCAGTATTCAACTAGATTATGGTAGCAATAATAATCCTCAATTGAATTTTGAAACCACTACTCATAAGTTATCCTTAGAAGAAGCCAAACAGAATGTAAGTTTTCATATGGGTATACCATCTTATGTACCAGATGGATATAACATACAAGAAGCGTTCCTAACAGAATTTAATGGGGAAGTTTTGAATGTAGAGCTTATTTATATCTCCAATAATAATGAGCTAGTTCGAATTGATCAAGAGCCTATTTTTGAACAACATGCTGAAGTGATAAACATCAATTTAAATAATGCTACTGTAGAACAAATTGAGAAAAATAATATCATTTACACTGTTATTAAAATGAAAAATGATAAGGTCATAATTATATGGGATATGCATGAAGTGAAGTATACGGTTGATATGACTAGTAATGATGAATTAATGAAAATGGTATTTTCTATAGAATAAGCGCATGGCTTAAAGCAATGCACTTGTTTTTGAATTCAAATAAATTAATATTTTTAAAAATGTGACAATGGAAATTGCGTAGAAAAAAATATGACAATGATAAAAGGAGGGTTCATATTGAAAAAACACAAAATTATAAAAGAAACAAAGAAGTTTTTTACTTGTTTTCTAATTTATAAGTTCATTGGTTGGATAGGGATCGCTGTGGGTATACATGCTTTCCGTTATAGGGTGCTTCGTGATGACTTCAATTTGCAATTTTTCCTTATAGACACAATTAGGTTTCTTATTGCCTTTTGGATAGTATATAGTTTTCCTGGGTTAATTAAAAAGAAAAAAGCGATAGAGGTTGAGTGATACTGCGCACTTGATGTATACTGCCACACAACTTTGGTAACTTTCTGGAGAGGAGATTTGAAAAATGACAAATAACTTTTTAACAGGAAATAGGATTAAAATTTTGATTGGTATTTTGGTTATATCTTTATTGGCAAACATTTTTTTATTCGCAAAATTCATTTCTGATGAAAAGATAACAAGACTTAGTGCTAATAATAATTATACTGCTTTTTTTTCAACTTTAATGATTTACAGTGATAGCTTAGATTATTTAGCAAACAATGATTTGCAATTTCTTGGGGCTGGAGAAAGAGAACTACAAGCATTATATGGATACAGTTTTAATTTAGTAGAACATGCTAGAACTTATGGAATGCTTAGTGATAAAAAAGATGAATTACCAAGCTTAATTTGGAACTTTGCTATTCATATGCAAGATATAACCAATAATCTCAACCAAGTTGACATAAAGAACAATAGAGATAACCTTAAAGAATTTTCAAGAAATATAAACGGAATAGTTATGCTGGAAAATCAGACGAGAGGTGAAATGTATAGAAATAATAAAGGGTTTGTAGCGAAAGAGATGCACACTGTACTTAGCCCAAAAGTAGAGAAAATTATGGACTTATATTTATCTAATGAATAGTATCTTTTTTATGTCCACAAAATGTTTGAAATAAAGGAATGGAAATATGCTTGAAACATTAGAAATATAGCCATTCCTTTATTTACTTCTAAAATATCAACATTAGCCATTAACAAAGCCAATGTATTAAAAAATACAAGGGGGGAAGAAATTGAATTGGTCTAAATAATAAAATGGATTTTGATATTCTTAGTAGCACTTACGGTTGCTGCGTTCTTAACAGTGAGGGCATTCTTTAGATAGGGATAAGTCATATTATCTTTTTAATTTGCAATTGATATATTAGTTGAAGTAAGAGATGAAATCAAGAAATAGTGCAATGTAGTTTGTTGGAAATTTGTGTAAAGGAGGAGTTAACATGGCTACAACACTAAAAAAGCCAGGTAAAATTTTAAAAATCATAGTAGGTTTATCTCTGATTACTTCGATTGGTTTTTCTTATCACATTTACACCTTATACGATAGTATTAATAACGAACTAATGTTTTCAGATATCAACAATGCCTTAAATCATATTGGCATATTAATTCATGCTACTGATGAGACTGAAGACGGAGGGGCAATGGCATCTAGGGGGGAACACGCCTTTTATACTAACCCTCCATTCCATTATTACGATTATGCTAAATCTACGCAAAGTCAGATGATATATTTATATTGGACAATTACAAGAGGCTACGCGAATGAAGATAAAGAAAACTTTACAGAGATTAATAAGGAGCTTAAAGAATTACATGACATTATAGGTAATCATGAAAGGCATCGTCTCAGGGAAGAGAGTAATTATAGAAAGGCTTATAGAGAAATTGTCGCAATGTTAGAAGAAAATTTGCAAGAAATAAATTCATTGCAGCAGTGACAGCGAGCTTATCTTGACTTAAGATACTAGAAGTTAATTCACATCATCCTTTTTACGCGACAGAAAGTAAAAGAAGGAATGGTTACATATTTGATACTAAAAGTGTAGCCATTCTTTTATTCTATTCTAAAATATTGAAATTGATTGCTAATAAAGTCTTATTCTACATAAATCAAAAATATCTTGTAACAGAATAATGAAATTTTTATAAAAACATCAAATTTCGACAAGAAACCCAGAAAGGATCATATAGTATGTAGGTGATACATATACGGTAGGGAGCTGATCAAAATGAACCGACTGACAAATAAGAAAAGTACTGAAGAAATCAGATCATATAGAATTTTATTTGAAACATATAAAGGCAAAGTTTATCGGGTAGCCTACTATATTTTAAAAAATGATCAAGACTCGAAGGATATTGTACAAGAAGCCTTTACCATTGCCTATAAAAAGATGGATACCTTGAGGGACTTAAGCAAGTTTGAAAGCTGGATTTGTACAATTGCGGCTAACTTGGCCAAGGATAAATGTAAAAAGAACTGCAAGGAGATTTTGACCGATGATTATGATAAGGTGATGCCCATGGTAAGTGTGATAGAGCCCATTGAGTTACAAGAAGAAATAATAGAAAAACAAGAACTCAAGGCAAATATATTGGAACAAATTAATCATCTAAACAGTCATTATAAAGAGGTGATCATCCTTTATTACTACGTTGAATTATCTTATGATGAAATTGGAACTGCATTGAATATCAGCCCAGGAACAGTGAAATCAAGAATGTTTAGAGCTAAAAAAATACTTAAATCCAAAATAATGATTGCTGAAGGTGGCCAACCAATAACGATATAAGGTTAGGAGGGGCGAAAATGACTAAGAAAAAGGATTTAGATTCGATAATAAAGCAAGTTGTTCAGGAAGAAACGACTTTGATCGAGATTCCAGACATGAGTGATGTATGGAACAATATAGAAAATAATATTAATAAAGGAAGCTATTTTACAGTATTTACCTTTAACAACAAGGTAGCAGGAATTGTGGCTGCAATGCTAGTACTGGTATTTACATACAGCAATACCGATGAAGGTTATGCCTATTACAGGAGAGTTTTAAGCTTTATTACTAATACAGTTGAAAACAAAACAGTTATCAATATAGAATCAAGGCAAAGTACTAATTTAAACCCTGATATAGATGAAAGCTGGGAGTTGATCACAGAAAGCCTCTCTGTTGAGGAGGCAATTGGAAGGGCAACATTTCAGATAAAAATACCTACTTACACCCCAGCGGGATATTCCATAGATGAAATCATATTAAAACAGTTTGCTGGTGAAACATTAACTGCAGGGCTTCTATATATGTCGCAGGATCAGAGTTTAATTAAGCTAGTTCAAGAGCCAATATTAGGAGAATATGCTCAGACAATCCAAGTAGATTCAGAACGAACAAAGGTAAGTCAATTTAAAGAAAATGGGATCGACTATCATATGATGGAGTTCAGTGATGGTGAAGTGATGGTCTTATGGCAAATGTCAGAAGTCAAATATACAGTGACCGGAGTTGGTAAGGAAGAAATTAAGAAATTGATACTTTCTATAGAATAAGGATATGGTTTATTAGCTATATCCTTATTTTTATTGGGTTTAACAGTGTTTTGATTTGATGTATTTAGAGAATATAGCAAAAACATTACTAGACATGGGAACATTTAATGAAAACCTTCCCTCTGTATAGTGAGGGGCAAATAGAAGCCAAAGCTTCAAAACTAGATTTTAAATTAAAAGGGGGGAATTTAGTAAACTGTATTAAGAAGATGATGCAAAGGTGCGTACAGTTTATTTAAGCGTGATGATGAAACAAACTTGTTCTGCATGATAAATGGGCCAGGAGGATTAAAATGAAAAAAATTATAGTAGGAATACTGATAGGCAGTATAGGTTTAGCCGGAATAAGATGTAGTAATACAGCAGATGAAGGAACTAGTAAAGTAGTTGAAGTGATATCTGATGATCAAACTTTGCGTCCTGCCTTAGATGTGCTACTTAAAGAGGAAACTGATGAAGACATTTTAAAATATGTGGAAGAATTAAAGAAAGCAATTCCCCTGCCGGTAGCTTTTGACGAAGCTAATATCAGTGATGAAATCGGAGACTCGATATTGAGCTCATTATCTGCCATGGAACAATCATATAAAAATAATACTGAACTTTCTCAAGAGGAAGAAGCTATATTAGAAAAACTGCTCAATACATCTAGCTTAGATGATAATATTACTTATGAGGAGAGCTTCTTATTAGATCAATTTCAATATAATTATGATGTGGGCTTTACTACCATACAAGATGGTTATTCAAATAATAACATTACTCAAGCATATGAAGGTAGAGTAGCCTTCTTCTTAACAAGAGAAATTATTTTAGATGCCATGGATCCTCATAGAAATAAATATATGGATGTATCTAATGATTAGCTTAGCTTCGATTCATTGCCATTAAATATTAATTTTCAATGTGTATTCAATAAGCGGAGTAGGGGTCATTCATTTAGGTAGGGTATTGTAGAGAGCGTCTATTAAATCTATGTTAGGAGAAAAGGATGAAATCTGAAAAGTTTATTAAAAATTGGATCAGATATAGACAAGAGGGAAAAGAAAAGTATGTTGGTAAAAGGAGCATATTAATTGCAGTTTCAATATTGGTAGGTCAATCAGCTGCAAAATTATACAGAGGTGAATTGGGATTTTTTAATTTTTCAAATCTCATTTTAATTTTTGTTGTAAGTTATATTGCTGCACGAATTGGTGCAACTAATGGATGGAATAGGTATGAAAAAAAATATAGTAAGTTAATAAATGATATAGAAGAATAGTATTACCACCTATTATATATCCCATTATCTTTTAAAGTCATAACAGATGGGAAATGAGATGCAGATTAATTTGATGAATAATAATACTGAAAAATCTTTTTAATAAGGGAGGAACTGGACAATGTTTAAAAAGTATTTCATCAAAAGTGGGTTGATATGGTCCATACTGAATGTTGTGTATTTAGTACTTTCAGTTGTGTTACTACAATACATTAGACTCCTAGTAGGCAGAATTTACGATCCAAGACCAATGTACTTAGCGGCAACGGTAATTCCATTTCTATTTGGAACACTCCTTAGACTTCCTGCATTAATTGAAAGATGGGAATCAAACAAAAAATTTAACTGGATTAAGTTTCTAAATCAAGGCTTAATTGCATTAATATTAACATTTCTAACATCTCCAGCATTTTATGCATTTAATTATAGA
Source organism: Alkaliphilus metalliredigens QYMF (assembly GCF_000016985.1). Lineage (NCBI taxonomy): Bacteria > Bacillati > Bacillota > Clostridia > Peptostreptococcales > Natronincolaceae > Alkaliphilus > Alkaliphilus metalliredigens. The sequence continues at coordinate 1,921,856 of NC_009633.1, forward strand.
ATTCCTACCATGCTTTCATTAGCAGAAGCTCATGAAATTGTTTTGTATTTAACCGCAGTTTGGTTAGGGATGAGCATAACAGATTGCATAAAAGGCATTGAAAAGGTCGATTCCATTAATGAACATAACTAAATAATCTGTCAGAACATCCTGATTAGGGAAATCTAATAGGTAGCATCAGAAAGGAGGGTGACTATGTTTGATTCAATATTCTTAAATGTTGGATTTCTTGTGATTCTTTTATGGGGAATGAGTGCAATCACTAAAGAATCAAAGTTGTTCAATAAGCGGCTTGCAATCATAGGAGGAGCACTAGTTATCATTAATATTTTTGTGACTTACCAGTACATACAAGTACAAAGCAGTCACAATACAGCCACCTATAATTTGTATCTATTAACTTCCAGCAGCATGGATCAAGTGACTCAAATTGCAAATAAGGAAACGGAAAATATGGAGGACATTGCTTCTTTAAATAAGGTAATAGAAGATATATACCAGCACACCAATCCATTACTGTTACAAATGAATCATACTAGATTGGTTTCTAGTAGTAGCCAACGACAGCTCTATGGGATAATCGGTGATTTATCCGAACAACTAGAGGTATTTTTGAATCACCACAACAGCATTTTGGCAAAGGGTGAAGTAATAGAGACAGAACTGTTTCAACAGTATGACCAATTAAAATCAGAGCTGTTTATTTTTTCCCATAAATTTAGATCCAGAGGAGCCAGTAGCGGCGTTAGACTAGGCATCATACAGCACCGCTTATTTTTAGATGAGAATGAGATAAACCGGATGGAGAAAACAGTCGGCAATATTTCAAAGATTATTGAGGAATTAACTAGTGAGAACTAAAAGCACTTTTTTGATAAAGAAAAGGGGGAAGTAGCTTATGACTAAAATGGCCTATTTATCTATATTATCGGTAATGTTGATGTTATTCACTGTGGGATGTAATAATGAAATCGATGATGACAATAAAGTAGCTTATATTTCTATCAATCCTGACTCTAAATATGAAGAGACATTTACAGAATTAGGGCTTGGGAATCTTTTTGATTTCAACTTAAAATTACCTCGTGCTGATCAAACCTGGATTAGCATATGGGTGGAAGGTTATCGTGATGGGAAAGTAATGGAGGCATCTCCACTTATACAGCTTTCCTATGGTTTAAGCCCTGAGCAAGTAGTTGAAGGTCCAATGGGATTTGGAATTATAAATCCTAATGGTAAGGATCCCCAAGTCTTTTTATACTCCAAGGGTACTCGCACAGGCCCTAAGCCTATTGGCGAGAAATTATTTATTGAATCTGGTATTAGTGGCTGGGATTATGGGATCGGAAATGAGACAGTGGGACTAGAGTCAGGTGAAGAAATGGTATTAGCTGTGTATCGACAGAACGAAGGATCCATGAGGGCAGCCTATGACTATCAAGATGTAGACTCCATCAATGAAATGATTAATGAAGACATCACTGTACTTTTGATTAAGATTAAGGTCGAGGATAGAGATCAATGATAATAAAGTCCTGTGTTCTAAATTATCTTTTTTAGGCTACTTAGAAAAAAATGTATGATGCCAAAATTATTTGAAGGGGTGGGCGGTGATGGATAAAAGTAAGCTTTATATGGGAATGAGGTTGAAGATGTTTTTTACAATGTTTATCATGTTAGTCATGTTTCAAATCATTATCGGACTTATATTTTCTAATAGTGAAATTTATTGGAGCACTGTTATGATAATTTCTGTAATGTTTAGTGTGTTTGGTGCCGCCCAATATAAAAGGGCGGTCATAGGGATACCAATTGAAGATAAAGAGGCTTTTAAGCGATTTCTCAGGGAGTATCTAGAATGTGCTGGAGTGAAAATTGTTAGTGAAAACAAGGATACTTTTATTTTAAAGCCTAAGTTCGATTTGATTACCTATAGGTGGATAGTGAAAGAAGAACTGAGCATTAATCTATCAGAAAATCAGGCAACCATCGTCGGTCCAAGTTCATATGTAAACAAAATTAAATTGATTGTGGATACGAATTGATATATATAAGAATCCAACAACCCTTTGTATATTTGTATATGAAGGTGAATCAAGTAAAGGAGGGAAGTGCAAATGATACTGGGAATAGGGATGCCTGAACTAGTTATTTTAGTATTTTTACTACTTTTAATTATATTTATGGTCGGATTATTTAGGTTTGTATTTAAAAAGAGATGAAATTTTATCTATTACACATCATCTGCTCAACGGTTATTTACAAATCACATCCAAGGAATCTTGGTCATTCAAATCGCTTATTTTTTAATGCTTGTAGTATTTAGCTTAGGCTTTTATTCGGCACTGAAATCAAAATCTTTTTAAGGTGAATTAGATGAAATAAAGGGGGAAAAAATGGACGAATTTTGGTTTGTGATTTCGATGGTTGGAGTAGTGCTGATGGGGGGAAGTGCTATGTTATTACGCTCAATGAATGGCCAGTATTTTGGATATAGCATCTTTAAGCTCAAAGAGCCATATAAAAATATAGTAAAAATAACTTATCCAAGGGTATTTTTCTGCTTTTTATTAGGGCTAATCATGATCATTGTCGGTAGTGTATTTTTCATTGAATTGTAGGGGAGATGATACTATTTCCATGGGATCACCCATTATTGCTGAAATATGTACTAACTGTGGCTATATCTTAGGCATTAAGGTATCAAGTCCAGAAAAATTTAAGGTAGATTAATCAAGTGAAAAAGTGATGATGTAAGGGAGGAGAGACATGAGTCGAGGGAATTTGGATACAGTGCTGACAAAAGTACTAAATGTAACGGGAATATTGTTACTATTATTGATAGGAGTAGAGATGATACTTTCTCCACCTGAAATCTTCATGGATATAATAAGAATGATAATTTTAACTGGATTTATTCTTACTGCTCTAACCCTACCTTTGGTTAAGGGGGCCAGATTGTGGCTGAGGATTGTGGGATTACTAGGGATCATTTTATATATCATTGGTTTTTTAGTTCCTGGTTTAACAAATTTGCTGGTGGTTGCCATCCTGACTGGGGTTTTGATGGTAATCATTAGTAGTTTAGGGGGAATGGCCAAAGACGAAGAGGTAAAAGATCAAGACAATCAAGAAGAACCGGACTTTCCATTGCCAGGGCCTAGTGAAAAAGCTGGGAAGATTAAAAGTTATGCTAAATATTATATTTCAGGAGGGCTAGCCCTTGCTAATCCATTTCAGTTGTATCAAATGATGATGCAAATGCTTGGAATGATAGGAGCTGCTGAATTGAAAGATTTTCAGCAGAAAGGAAAATATATTTTACCTTTTTCCGAGGAGTGGTCAGTGGTCAATGGAGGAATTAAACAAAAGGACTCCCATTCTTGGGAAATAATCAATCAACGCTATGCCTATGACTTTGTGATAGCTGATTCAAAGAATATTCGTCACAAAAATGAGGGGAAGCATCTGAATGATTATCATTGTTATGATAAAGCAATACTGTCTCCTGGAGATGGGAAGGTAATAGAGGTGAGAGATAGAGTTCGAGACCACCCACATCCAGGGACTCTAATGGTAGACTTTTTAGCCAAAGATTTCAGAGGGAACTTTGTTATGCTACAACATGAAGAAAAAGAATATTCTTTCATGGCTCATTTTATACCTGGAAGCGTTATGGTTAAAAAAGGAGACTTAGTGAAAGCAGGGCAGTTGATTGGTAAGTGTGGCAATTCGGGCCATTCTACAGAACCTCATTTACATTTACACTTTCAAGATCACCCTAATTTTTATCGTGGAAAGGGGTTACCTATAAAGTTTAGTCAGTTAAAAATCAATAACCAATATCAAGAAGAAGCATACATTCAGAAGAAAACAAGGGTTGTAACAACAGCATTCAGGAGCATTGTCGATCAATAGAGAAAATATAGGTTAATACTTATTTTGTTACTATAGTATAATGTAAAAAAATTCCACTATATGATATCATAGATGTGGTACAAAGAATTTAACGAAAAATTAAAAGACTATTTTAAGGTGCTTAAGTTAGACTTATTTTCATTGAATGTACTTAGCGGTAATCAACTATTCTTAAAGTGCAACAAATACACTATGGGAAATAAGAATAAACAGGTTGAAGGATGATGAGCAGTCCTAAAGGTTTTACGAATTAATGAACCACAGTGTCACTGATTCATATGAACAATAAATTTAAAATTATCAAAGAACATTCGAGTGGTTTTTTTAACCTTAACCCTATACTTATTTTACAAGGAGGACATTATGAACTATATTCAGTATGTTTTTAACACCGTAGTGTATACCGTCATGGTTATATTCATCGTAAGGATCTATATGATAATAGCAGCTTATATTGGAGATCTATTCGGGATTGGAGATTTTTTCATAGGTTTATATGAAAGGATAAAAAGATCCAAAAATAATCTGTAGCCCATAGGTAGTTAATATTGTACAGAAAGCGTCTAATATTGCTTAGAATAAAATGGAGGAACCTATGAAACGAAAAAATGAATTTTATAGAATGGTGGGGTTTTTGATTTATCTAGTGATTGCTACCATAGATAGGTTCGTCATCAAAATACCCAACCTGATTTATATTGGTATAACTTTTGTTGCTATCATTTTTGTGGTATATGGTTTATTAAATCAAAGAGTTGATTAAAAAATAGAAAAGTAGATTTGAGTATGTTTCGAAGTATGTAGAATTAAATTTGAATGATTTAAGCTAGATTTATCGAGGAGGGTTATCATGGCAAAATATGAAAAAGCAATGACAGGTAAGTTTGAAGAAGTCCTTAGTCATTTAGAAAATGATATTCGTAATAGTGCAATGACTATGAATTTGGTGGATGAAAGCAATTATAGTTGTGGAGACATTAAAACTGCAGTCCGAGTATATGATAAATATTTTATGCGAAACAAAAGCAGAGCAAGTTTGAATTTGACTATAATTGGAAGTGGTACCGATATTTTTATTTCGGCAATTGGTGCTGGTGGTGGAGCAGGAATTATATTTAACTTTAGTTTAGGAGCTGAAGATAATATGGTGAATGTAGTGAGAGAGAGTGTAGAGCGAATAGGGTAAGATTCACCAGTTACTGAAAATAATGAACTGCATATACAAGAGAGGAGTAATATGATGAATCCCTTTTATTTTATGAATTCAGTTTTCCCTTTATTTTTTATTTTGATATTTGGATTTATATTATTTACTATTTTTAGAGGAGTTAAAGAATGGAGTCACAATAATAAACAAGCAGTTTTAAGTGTGGCAGCTAAAACTGTTTCAAAACGTACCCATACCTCAAGACGTACAAGTAACCATAATGGACACCATCACCACCATACTTCCACTAAATATTATGTTACATTTGAAGTACAAAGCGGAGATCGTATGGAATTTCATGTTTCAGCTAAGGAATATGGACTTTTAGCAGAGGGGGATACTGGTAAGTTAACCTTTCAAGGAACAAGATATCATGAGTTTGAAAGAAAAATATAGGAATAAGAATTCGTATCTAGGGCTTCTTAAAATAATTACCCTTGAAGTAGGAGAAAAGATAGTAACTATATTCGAAGGAGGATCGCAAGATGAAAAACATCAATACAAAGAAAATAGCTTACTTTCTGATTTACCTTCTCATATTAGGTGGTATTTTTTATGCCAGAAATAATTTTGATAGACAGGATAGATTTAATAGTAGAATGTACTATGACTTTCAAGACTTTGGTAGAGCAGTAGAGGAACTTAATGATGATCTATTAAGAATATTAGTATTAGAGGATCTTGATTTTCCTAGGGAAAAGTCCTTTATAAACAGGAATGCTTTGCTAAACTTTCAAAGGTCCAAAGGATATGCCGCAGATAGAGGAAGGTATCAATCCTATCATGAATATCAAGTTCTATATAATCAGGTGAATACCGTGATAGATAATATTTTAATGGATGGCAGTATCAGCCCCTCCGAAGAAGGATATTTAAAAGCTTTATATAATTATAGTGAAGCATTAATCCATGAGTATAGGGGTATTTTAGGGAATCTATATGATGAATGGCATCATGAAGAATTAAAAAGGTTACAAAAAAATATTGTCGCTATTTATGAGGACTTTTCTACTCAAGCGGATATATTACTAAAATCTGAGGAGTATAGTTTTTTACAGGATTACAGAGGGGATTTTCCAGAGGCTAACTTTTCAAGAGCAAAGGCGTTTTCTGAAGAAAATTTTTCGAAAATAATCTCCAATCAATCCTTAGATTTTGATAATAAAGATGAAGAGCACATGGATAAATTTATCTTCTCAACCCATGTAGGTAGAGACAGTACTTTGATATACGAAAACAATGACCCTTTTCATAATGCTACATACCAGGTTGAATATCACAAAGATAGTAAAGAAGTTACCCTAACCCTTAGGAGAGCTGTTGTGCCTCCCAAAGAATATACAGAGGAAGAACTAGATGCTTTAGCTGAAGAAATATTATCACCATTAGATCATATTGGGTTTTTATATAAACGGAAGGTAAATTTTATGTTAGATGATGGAGGACTTTCTAGTATCACCCATTCCTATATTGAAAAAATTGACGGTATATACGATGAACAACGAAAAATTCAATTGATACTAGAATCCAGTGGATTAATACGAGAGTTTTACATTGTTGATCACGATAATGTAGAGATGACACCCCCCTCCATTTCAAAGGAAGAAATTCTACAACAAATTAATCCAGAGGCTGTAATTAAAGAGATCTTCAAGGTGAGAAATCTAGAAGGTGAAATAGAGTATGAGGTCCATTTCACTTATGGAGATACTAGCTATGGAGCTATTTTTGACGGAGATAGTGGGGAGTTAAAATATACTGGTAGGAATATGAGGAAATATAATCAATCTTGAATTCGTATTCCATTTAAAATGTGGAAATTCTTTTACCATCAGTTCTAACGAAATAACTGTGTATAAGAATGGAAAAGCATACATTCTAAAAGGTGAGAATGGGTCGCTTTTTATAAAGGTTACATCTTTTTCAGTGAAGTGATCAAAGAAGAGCAAGCAAAATAAGTTCAAGTGTAACTGCATGAATATAATTTGTATTTGATAAAAGATACAAAATAATCACTAATTTCTTAAAGAAATACTTACTATCCCTGTAAATTTACTGTAATGGATAATTATAAAGCTTTGAGAATATCAAAAGTACTATTAAATTAGTTTTTAGAATTTTTAAAGGAGAGATTGTTATCAATATTGGTATATTTTGCGCATTTAGTTTTTATTCTTATTCCTTTTTCACTTGAGCAAGTTATTGACTCCATTTGGTTTACTATAACTAGAATGAGTATTATATTTATATTTGTGATAGCCCTAAAAACTATCGAAAAAATAAAATAATGCTCTAAATATTGCAGAGGTCACTATACACTATCTTTTAAAGGCGTAATTGATGCATTATATGTAATACGAAGGGGGCATTATTAATGCAAAAATGCAGCAATTGTTCAAGTCAATTTAAACGTAAAAATATTATTAAATCTGTATGGTTAAGGGGATACTCACCTATTCTATGTGAAAATTGTAATACTAAACATTATTTTAATGTCTCAACAAGATGGATTGTTGGATTATCTATAGGAGGCCCATTATTTATGTTATACAGGCCTTTTTATTATGGATACTATATTCTTTTAGGATATATACTTTGGTTGGCATTGGTAATCTATTTAACACCATCTTTTGCAAGATACCATATAAAAGCTGGAAATATGCTTGAAAGATATGGAGGAGGAAACAACATGCCTATAATTTATAAAATTTTGATTAGTATATTTTAAATTACGGGAACAATTTATCCCAAAGAAACTCTTAAGATAACAAAAGGGTGGCAATTTAAAGATGATGTTGAACCAAGTGCAATTTATATAACAATTAATAGAATAATTGCTGTCGTTTTTTTAGTTGTTATTTGGTTTATATTTCCTAATTAAGTTTGTGACAGTCAAATTTTCTTGAATTGCCAAGGAATTAGATTAATGTTTAAGTGGTAGAATTTTTTTAAGGCGTAACAGATGGGAAAGATGACATAGCTATGCTAGTTGATAATATAGTAGGAATAATTACACATTACTTTCAAGAAACTTATTTTTAGATTTAATCTGGAGGTGTTTCTTATGAACAAATTTAAAGTATTTCTCTATACAAGATGGACTTTATTTTTTACTATACTTACGCTTATTTATTACGGTATTAGGTATGGCCAAAAAATAATTAGTCTTTTTGGTGCTATTGTACACCTTATAATTATTCTCTTTATTGCAATTGAATTTTTCTACAAAAAAGAAAAAAGGAAAACTCCATAATGATAGTCATAATTAATAATCTATCCTACAGATCCCAACACAATGCCTAATCTTTTAAGACGTATCAGATGTAAAGTGTGCAATAAACATCCATTATTATAAAAGCGTGTTTTAGGGGGAGATAATGATGAAAGCTATAAGTAGATTATCAGGATTTACTTATACAATACAAAAGCTAAATATAGCAATGAGCTTTGTATTTCTTGCTAATGGACTTATCAGGTCAACCTTACTATCGTTAGTTTTCTTTATTCTTTGGGATATTCTACTATATAAACTCTTTGTTAAACAGAGAAAAGAGAAAAAATATTTGTTTTCATATTTTTTCATTGCTGCTTTAATAGGAGTATTTTTCTTAAAAGCTGGGTTAGTGATAAATCTATACCATCGTATTGTATGACATACTGTCTTTTTTAGTCGTCACAGATGAGTTATGTTTAACAATATATTATTCTGTTTGAGAAGCGAGGTGAAGGGATTCAGTGAAATAATCGGTGTATACTATGAGCTATCCATATACGGGGTATTTTCGCTATTTATAGCATTTAAGATGATTCAAAGGCAAAGAGTATTAGGCAATGTTAAACATAAGATTGGTTCAGAATATCAAATTTATGGTCTGATATTTCCTTCTTTTGTGATGGTAGGTTATTCATACATTACTTATTCAGTTATTCGTCGTAGAGGAGTGCCATATATATTAGAGTTAGTTGTTTGGGGTGAACTTTTTCTATTTCTCTTTCTTTATTGTATGTATTTTTGTATCAAGAATGGTGAAGTAAGAGAAAATGGAATAAGTGTTGGACCAAATGTCTTAAAGTGGAAAGAAATAAATTGTTTTAGAATAAGAGATGAAAATGTATTTATCATCGTTCTCAATCAAAAGTCTGTTTTCACTAAAAAATATAAAGAAGTCAGATGGATAGTACACAAGGAAAAAGTAAGTGAACTGAGGGAACTCCTAAATCAGCATGTTAAAGAGATTTGTAGTGACTCAGCTTAGAATGGTGATTAGGGAATTTATGTGTTTCATATTATCTTTTTTTAGGCTCCACAGATGAATAGATAATTGAGAAAGGAAGATTAGGTGATGTATATTTCTATATTTATATCTATATTTATATTTTGGATAGTGATAGAGAAGATTGTTATAAATAAGTTGAATATTAAAAAGAAAAAATTCTTATTTCAACACGTTAACAAAATTCATACATGGTTAGAAGCATTACTTTTTATTCTCACATTATCAATGATGTTTGTTAATGAGTATTATTTTTTCATAGGGATTACTGCGATATTTTGTTTCCGCATTGTGATTGAATGGAAATTTGAAAAAGAGTCAAAGACATACATCCTTAGCATTTTAAATGCAAGTATTTGTTTATTGCTTTTAATAATGTTTAAATTATTTTTTGTAGAAAAAATTATATTAACAATTGTAATTAGTCATTACACATCATCTATTCAAAATGTGAAGCAATTAATCTAAGTTAAAGGATACTGCAGGAAGGTGATCAAATCAATTGTCCATATTGTCAAAAGGAACTAATAGAGGGATATATCTATGGTGATAGGTATTCTTTAAAGTGGTTGCCTGCTGATAAAAAGTTGTTTTTAGGAGTGGCAATTGGCTCAGAAGTACTACCTCATGTTGATAATTCTCTGAGACCTAAAGTGAGGGCTTTTAAATGCTATGAATGCCAAAAAATCATCATGGACCTTGACCAATAGAAAAATAGTTTTGGACAATAAATGACAAGGAGCAATCATCAGTGAATATAATCTGATAGTGTAGAAGGGAGAAATGATAATGTTTTTAATATTTTATACCTTAGCTACAACTTTAGGGGCTTTGTTTATACTTCAAGGACTCATATTATTAACTAGAAGAAAATTCATGGTAAGACGGGAGTATGATCGTGTATTACACGCTTTCTTTATTATATTAGGTCCCATTTTATTACTAAATAAAATGGGGCACGAAACAAGACTTCTATTTATTGGTGTTTTACCTTTTATTGTGTTTGTTATAATCGTAACTAGAGGGAGATACACAATATATAATGTTAATACACAAATGGTATCGTCTGCACTCACAGATATTTTAGAAGCAAAAGGTATGTCTTATGAGGAAGAGAAGAGTTTCATAATTTTTAAAGATTATGATAATAAACGAATATCTTATACCCAATCATTAAATTCAGTGGAAATTAATTTAAGAGATGCCAGAAAACTTCGCTTCTATGAAGAACTAAGAACGGAGTTAAGAAGTGGAATTAAAGACATCAACTTAACAGTATTTCCCGCTACAGGACTTTTTTTTATAGTAATAGGAGCAATATTAATAGTTGCATTACAATATTTATAAAAAATACTAGGATAAGAGGTTCAACGAATTAATCTTCCAAGGACGACACAGTATCATTTAAAAGCGTTATCAGATGTATTATGTGCCATAGTAATACGCAATATAGGAGGTTAGGTCTTCTGAAAATCAGGTGTAAAGTTTGATATAGGGAAATAAGGGGGGCGTTTCATGAAGAAAAACTTTATTAAGGGATTAGTAATAGTGTTATTTATACTTCTTTCCCTATTTTTAGTGGGATGTGAAGGTACTGTAGGAGAAATAAGCATTGAAGTTGGTGACTACATTCAATTTGGTTCTTATCATGATGTTCCTATAATTTGGAGAGTAGTAAATATTGATAAAGATGATAACTTATTGCTATTTTCAGATAAAATCATATCCTTAAAAGCATTTGATGCAGCTGGTGATTATCATAGGGACGAAGATAGAATAAAGACAGGAAGCAACTATTGGAAAGACTCTAATATTCGCCAGTGGTTGAATAGTGACGAAGAAGTGGGAACAATAAGTTGGAGACAAAATCCCCCAACAGAGGAAAATATGTTTATGGGTTATGCACCCTATGAAAGCGAAAAGGGATTTTTAGCAGATGGAAACTTTTCAGAGGCAGAAAGGAACTTGATTAATCCTGTAACTCATAAGTCCATATTACATCATCTAGAAATAGATAAAAAGGATGGAGGCTCAGAGAATATCCTTCCAAATTCTCGTATACGAGAAATTGTAGAGAACTACGATAATTCCTACTATCAAGTTGTAGAAGATAAGGTGTTTTTTTATCAATAAAAGAATTACATGATTATGTATGGGAGAATAGAAGTATATTAGGTGAAGATTATTATATAGGTAAACCAACTAAAGAAGCAGTTTTTTACTCACCAGTTGAACATGAAAATTTGAGCTATAACAACAATTGGTTTTATTGGTTACGCACCCCTCAGACCTCGTCAATTCCTGACATTATAGATTCTAGCTATGTCCGTAATGTTAGTAATGACGGTTCTGTCTTCTCTTACTTTTCTTCCTTTGGTGGATATGGTGGGATACGACCTGCTTTATATCTTCAAGTGAAGGGCTTAACTTTTGAATCTGGAAATGGAGAAGAAGGGAGTCCCTATATTTTATCTATACAAAAATACTGAAGGTTAACCTTTTAAAGGGGTTAATAAAGTGACGCATTATCTATTAATTCGTACTTGATATAAAATGTGGTGAATAAGAAGTCGCTAGATAGTAGTGTTTCTGCAGAAACTATGTTAGTTACTAAACATATCCTTGCTCGAAACTGCAATCCGAGTAATTGGATTGTAGGTTGTAAGAATAGGAGGTGCTTATTTGAAAAATAATGATAAGCTTAATATAAATTTGAGTAAAGAAAAATTACGATACCTAGTAATATTCGTCATACTACTAGGAGTTCTATCATATTTAGTCAATATTACACCTCGGGATGAGTTTGATACCTCTGAACTAATTAGCTCTAATAGGACCGCAATAGATAAAATAAGTAGAGAAGGATTTTCAATAGAAATAGAAGATAACCAACTTGTAGAAGCCTTGCTTAATAATATGAATGAAAATAGTTTTATTGAAAGTAGTACTAGATTATCTGATGCAACCTATATTTTGTTTTTTAGTGGTTCAAGGAAAGATAATAATTTTAATAAGTCATATACTGTATCGGCTTTATTGAATGATGAGGGCGAAATGCTTATTTATGATAGTTTTGCCAAGAAAGAATATAAAGGAAGAGTTTCAAAGGAAATAGTTAAGAAATTAAGCAACATTTTCAAAGATTAATTAAGTTTAGCTTAAATTCCACGAAAAACTATTATATTCATAACTTCTCCGATTGGAGGCTTTTTAGTTTCCATGTTATTTTTTGTGATTTTCAAAGGGATTGTAATTATTAAGAAGGCTCAAATATGCACTTGATAGGTTTAATAAATTACATGACTCTAATTTATCTAATAAAGAGTAATAAAAAATTCACTTTTCGAACCACGGAGATAGACCTTTGCCAAATCTTAAATAGACCCGTAAGATAGGTAGCTCCCAACTATTGCACTAAGTGTCGATTTAAAGAAAGTGGAGCGTTAGTTGCCGACTTCAATGAGTTAGCCTTAAAGGAGCAACTATTTCTGAAATTCTGTACATTTAGGGAAAGTGGTATAGGGGAAGTTTGCCAATAAGATAGACCCTAGGTAAAACTACCTCTATGTAACGTTAGTTGGGGGATGGGACCCCAGAGATCTCCTAGCTGGTACAGTCTACCAGTACCTTCATTCATGCTGTAAAAGAGGTAGTCTGTGCCAGTAAAGACCCAAAAGGGTAATCTTTTAAAGGATTAGACTAGATTAAATCAACCCTAGGGCTTCTTTAAAAGTTTGCAGACCCCAGTTTTATGCTTCAAAGAACGGCCCAGCGACTGGAACAGTCTGCAGCGCATCTAGGGGAATACTATTTGAATACAATGAGTAAAACAGTGGCTTTTATGGACGTATGGGGATAACAAGTCACTGTTTTTTTGATGCCTAAAAGCAATATAGGATAGAACATTAGCTGCAGTCTGTGAAAGGAGCGGAGAGGATAGCCCGGAAGACTGTATTTGTAAAGGGACTAATAAGTAAAGCTGTCATTGCAAATAAATATTTAATAATTGTAATGTGTTCTAGATCAATGAAGTCGATGAATGGGTGAAGATTCATGGAGATTTGTGTAAATGAAGAGGTAATTGAATATATTTTACAGAATGAAGGCTCTGCATTCATTCGATATAGTGAAAAAGGGTGATGTCGTTCTGGTAAAGTGGGTGTACCCGTGATACATCTAAGTAAGCCCCAAAGTAATCTGGAGGATTACAAAAAATATAAGTTAGGTCAAGTAGTATTGTATTACCCTAAAAAGTTAGAGGAAGAAAGAGAAAAAATTATCATTTCCATTTGAAAATTATTTAAATGGAAAAAACTAACCTTTGAAGGATATTAGAAAAAACACAAAGTAATTTTGTGAAAATCTATTGACAAAAAATAGACTTAGGCATAACATATGAGTATAATCAAATATAAACATATAAGGCGGTGAAAAAATGGATAGTTTATTTAAAGCACTGGGAGATAATAATAGATTAAGAATATTGAATTTATTAAGAAAAGGTGAGCTATGTGTATGTGAAATTGAAGTTATATTAGATACAACCCAGTCTAATGTATCTAGGCACCTAGGCAAGCTAAGAAATGAAGGTATTATCACATATGAAAAGAAAGCACAATGGATACATTATCGTATAGATCCACAATTCATTGAAGAAAATAAACTGCTTTACCATTTCATTAACGAAAAAATGGATGAAAATAATAAGTTTTTAATGGATCTTACAAAATTAACAAAGTACAAGAAAAGTGCCTTCACTTGTGAAAATCTGAAGGAAATGAGTGAGATTATTTTTTCTTAGTAAACCTAGGTAACCTAGATAACATATGATTTTTAGCAATAATGTAAAACATAATTTTTTTTAGGAGGAGATATTTATGGGTAATGAAAATGTTGTCCACGAAGGAAAAGGGATTGGTTTTTTCGAAAGATATTTAACTGTGTGGGTAGCTGCATGTATTATCGTAGGGGTTGCTATCGGTCAATTGTTACCAGCTGTTCCAGAAACATTAAGTCGATGGGAATATGCCCAAGTGTCTATTCCTGTAGCAATTTTAATTTGGTTAATGATTTATCCCATGATGCTTAAAATTGATTTTACCAGTATTGTAGAAGCGACTAAAAAGCCCAAGGGTATCATTGTCACCTGTGTTACCAATTGGTTAATCAAACCATTTACAATGTATTTAATTGCGGCTTTCTTTTTTAAGATTGTATTCCAAAATTTGATTCCAGAGAGTTTAGCCAATGATTACTTGGCAGGTGCAGTGTTATTGGGAGCAGCTCCCTGTACTGCAATGGTATTTGTTTGGAGTCATTTAACAAAGGGTGACCCAGCCTATACATTGGTACAGGTGGCGGTTAATAATATTATCTTATTATTTGCCTTTACACCCATTGTTGCAATTTTACTAGGAATAACCGATGTCATTGTTCCCTATGATACCCTATTCTTATCTGTTGTGTTATTTATTGTTATTCCTTTAGTTGGAGGATATTTATCTAGAAAATATATTGTACAGAGTAAAGGGATAGAGTATTTTGAAAATGTATTTCTTAAGAAATTTGATAATGTAACAATCGTAGGGTTATTATTAACATTAATTATTATTTTTACATTCCAAGCAGAGGTTATTTTAAGTAATCCATTACACGTGTTGTTGATAGCTGTACCACTTACCATTCAGACGTTCTTTATCTTTTTCTTAGCTTATGGATGGTCAAAGGCATGGAAATTGCCTCATAACGTTGCTTCACCAGCTGGAATGATTGGCGCAAGTAACTTTTTTGAATTGGCAGTTGCCGTAGCAATTACACTATTCGGCTTGAACTCAGGAGCCACACTAGCAACTGTAGTCGGTGTTTTAGTAGAGGTACCAGTTATGTTAACATTAGTCAAAATCTCTAATAGAACAAGACATTGGTTTCCAGAGGTAGCAAGAGAAAATTAAATATAATCATACAGTCATACAATCGAAAGGATGAGTATAAATGAAAATTGAAATCTATGATCCACCAATGTGCTGTTCCTCAGGAATCTGTGGACCAAGTGTTGATGACACATTAATCAAGTTAAACGAGAATATAGAGATTATAAAAAACAAATATCCTGATGCATCTGTAGAGAGATATATGATTACTCAACAGCCATTGAAATTCAGAGAAAATGAAGCAGTATATAAAATGATAAAGGAAAAGGGAAGAGAGATATTACCCATTACAACAATAGATGGGAAAATTATTAAATATAATGAATATCCAACATTAGACGAAATTCAAACATACTTATAGGAGATGAATAAAATGCAAACAGAATTCATGCTTTTTTCAGGTAAAGGTGGAGTCGGCAAAACATCTATGGCTTCCACAACAGCAGTACATTATGCAGAAAAAGGTAAGAAAACCTTAATTGTTACAACGGATCCTGCAGCTAACTTATCCGATGTATTTGAGCAGGAAATTGGGCATAAGGTGACCCCAATTAATGGAATTAACAATCTTTATGCCATGGAAATTGATTCAGACAAGGCAACAGAGGAGTACAAAGAAAGATCTCTTGCGCCCATGCGAGAATTATTTGATGAAGATCTTGTAAAAGTAGCAGAAGAACAGTTAAGTGGACCGTGTACAGAGGAAATGGCAGCCTTTGATAAATTTATTGATTTCATGGATACAGATGAATATGAGGTCGTTATTTTTGACACAGCACCTACAGGTCATACCATTCGTTTATTAGAGCTACCAGTGGATTGGAGTAAACATATAGAAGAAAGTGCTAAGGGTAGTGGGCAAACCTGCATGGGACCTGTGGCATTGATCCAGGAGAGCAAGAAAAAGTATGATGATGCCATTGCTATATTAAGGGATCAAAGTCAAACAGAGTTCGTCTTTGTAATGCAGCCAGAGGAAACTTCTTTAGAAGAAACCGTAAGGTCTTCAAAGGATCTTGCAGAAATAGGTATCCATACAACAAAGGTAATTATTAATGGATTAATTCCAGAGGAAGAAACTGTAGTGCCTTTCTTCAAGGGAAAATATGATCGTCAACAGAATATGATTCAAAAATCCAAAGATACCTTTACAGACTTAACTATTCAAACCATGGAGCTGTTTGATACTGAGCTAAAGGGTGTAGAGATGTTTAGAAAAAGCGCTGCTAAACTCTTCGAAGGGAGTGATACTAATGAATAATTTCTCCAATGAACTCTATCCTATCGATGCAGAAAGAAAAAACATCTTTTTTTCAGGAAAAGGAGGTGTAGGGAAAACTTCAATGGCTTGTATCACTGCGGTAGAAACAGCTCAAAAAGGCTATAAAACCTTACTGTTAACCACAGACCCTGCTGCCCATATTGGGAATGTATTAGATCAGCCCGTTGGGGACAAAATTGCTGCTGTAGCAGGTATCGATAATTTATACGCCGTAAAGATTGATCAAAAGAAAGCAACAGAAGAGTATAAGCAAAATATCTTAAAGGATGCAGAATCAAAATTTGATCCAACCACAATTATGGCCATGAAGGAAGAATTAGACTCTCCTTGTACGGAGGAAATGGCATCCTTTCAAAAATTTGTTGAATATGCCAGTGGAGACGATTTTCAGGTGATTGTAATTGATACAGCTCCTACAGGTCATACCCTAAGGCTACTAGAACTGCCTATGGACTGGAGCAAGCAAATTCAATTAAAGGCAGGAGCATCTGTTGAAGTCAGTGATGAGGATAAACGGCAAAAAGAACGGTTCGATAAGGTCATTAATATGATGAAGGATGAAAAAGTAACTACATTTGCCTTTGTGATGTATCCTGAAAGGACACCAATAATCGAAGCCTACCGTGCATCAAAGGAGCTAGAAACACTAGATATTAAAACACAGCTAGTGGTAGCAAATTTAATCATCCCAGAGGAGCAAGCACTGACGCCTTTTTATCAAAAGAGAAGAAAAATGCAGTTAGGGTATATTGAGGAAATGAAGGAAACTTTTAAGGATGCTACGCTTTTAGAAGTGCCTATGTTTGGTGAAGAGATAAAAGGGTTGGATCTGTTAAAGGAAATTGCAAAACAAATATTTTAGGGGAGGTAATTTTATGACAGAAAAAATTAAAATTCAAATGCTTGGAATGAAGGATGAAGTGGTTGCGGCTCCATGTGGCTGAGGTCCTAGCACAAGCTGCGGTCCTAGTGAGGATCCAACAACCATGGAAATGTATGATGAAGTAAATCAATTTCTTCGAAATACCGATATGAAAGATAAGTATGAAATGGCATTTATTGATGTAATAGAAGATGATTTAAGCGGCTATGAAAAGGTAAAAGAGATGCTAGATAAAGGTTATCAACTACCCCTTACTTTGGTAGCGGGAAGAGCTGCTTTTGCAGGTAAGGTTGATAATGAAAAGCTGTACCAAATATTAAAAAGGATATAGAGGATTAACATTTTAGATAAGTCATCTAAAGGAATAATGGAGGTGACTTATCTTTTTTTGTTCAAATGTTGCATAAATATATAAATTCTAACAGAATATCTTTGTGTTTGTGATATCAATGAAAAGCTTGATTTAGAGCAATCTAATTGCAGACTAAAAATGGGGGAGAGACTAAAATGAGACCTATGATTGCTATATTAGCAACTAATTGTGGCGGAACACAGGCGGATTATGTAAAATCCGTGGAAAGAGCTGGAGGATGTCCTGTTATTATAGATAGGGTTGAAGATTTAAATACCTTGAAACCTATAATGCAAATAGTAGATGGGATTATCTTCACAGGAGGAACGGATATTACTCCTTTAACGTATAACGAGATGCCAAAGGAGGGATTAGGACGGGTAGATTCTAAAAGAGATGAGTTTGAAATCCTTTTAGTGAAATGGGTTCTATCCAATACCGATATTCCCATTTTAGGGGTTTGTAGAGGGATGCAAATTTTAAATGTGGTAGATGGTGGAAGTTTACATCAGGATCTTTTAGTGGAAAAAATAACTTTATCAAACCATTGGTTAAGTGGAATAATTCCTTCGGATGAGCATGGTCATAGTGTATATATTACAAAAAAATCGAGGTTATATGATGTTTATAAAAAAGAAAAAATCATGGTAAATAGTATACATCATCAAGGAATAAAAAACATTGGGAAAAGTTTTGAAGGAACAACTGTAGCTGAGGATGATATCATAGAAGCAATTGAAATGAAGGGGGAGCGATTTGTAGTTGGAGTACAGTGGCACCCTGAAATATTAGTAGAAAAACATCCAGAGCACTTAGCTCTATTTAAAAAATTTATTGAGTGCTGTTATAAGGGAAAAGAAGATAAAACATAAATAACATATGAGGTGATGGAAATGGAACGTTTTTTAGAGTTTATACAAAGTTTCATAGGGCTTTTTGGAGAACTGTTATTGCTGTTTATTGGGATAACATTTTTGGTAGGCATACTACAAGAGTATGTTAAAGATGAAACGATTAAGAAGATATTGGGAAAAGGAAAAAATGGTGTGGGGAACATTGTTGGAGCATTTTTAGGTTCGTTGACCCCGTTTTGTACTTGTTCAACTATCCCGGTGATGCTAGGTCTTCTTAAGGCGGGGGTACCTTTTGGGATTACGATGTCCTTTTTTTTCGCATCGCCTCTGTTGAATCCAATTATAATCGGGCTTATGTGGATGCTATTTGGTTTAAATATTACCATTGTTTATGTAGCGATCATATTCCCTGTGTCTGTGATGATTGGTATTGTTTTAGAAAAGTTTGGTTATGCAGATTCTATAAAGGCAGTGAGGATCGCAAATGAACAACAAAGCGCCTGCTGCGAAGTAGAAGCAGAGGAAGGTTTCTGGAATATAGCTAAACCAAGGATTAGAAGATCGGCTAACTATGCTATGAATTTATTTAGGCAGATGTTTCCCTATTTAGTATTGGGTTCTGCGATAGGCGCCTTTATTGCTGGATATGTTCCTGAGGCGTTTATCGTAAGAATAGCTGGACCCGATACGTTATTTTCAATTCCAGTGGCTTCTATAATAGGGATCCCCATGTATATTCGGGGGGCTACCATATTACCGATAGGGTCTATATTAGTGGAACAAGGGATGAATATGGGAGCTGTTATGGCGCTAATTATTGGAGGAGCAGGAGCGAGCTTGCCGGAGCTCACAATGTTGTCCTCAATATTTAGTAGAAAGTTATTGATCACCTATATTATAACGGTCATAGGTTTAGCGATCTTCACCGGTTATCTTTTTAATTTTTTATTAAGGATAGGACTTTAAATAGGGCTTAAAAGCCCTGAGGTAGCCCGATTTTTGCATGAACTGGGCTATGAGCTTCACGGTCCTTGTGGCTGTAGGCTTAGACCTAAAAAATTAACTTAATAATATACCTATAGAAGAAGGTGCAAAATGTCTAATGAAAACTATGAGATCTTGGATAAGTAGGTGTGATATTTACAATATTTTTTTCAATACTGCAAAAATAAAAGAACCGATTTAAAGGACATGTCCTTTAAATCGATTCTTTTTAGCTATTATTGATTTCTTCTAGGATGGCTTCGTTTTGGGGAAATTTACCGTTTCCAGTTCTACTATCGAAAAACACAAGATCATTAACTAATACTTGAAAAGTGCCCCCACCAACATCGACAAGATTGAAATTTTCATCATTAAGTTGTAGATTTTCTTTTAAGTAAGCCGCCAAACTGGAAGCTTTAGGGTGAAATCCTCAAGTACCACAATAATTGATTTGAATCTGTTTAATTTCATTAGCCATTTAACACACTCCTTTAATTTTATTAATTTTTTAAATTTTCAATCTCTAGCTGCAAATCATTGGTTTTTCTATTATAATAATTTTTTTCTTCCCGTAGTTTCACAGGTGTGGCTTGCCACCACACACCTGCAGGAACAGGACCTCCAAACCTTCGCCAGTTTAGCAAGAAGAAAGTTAGAAATACTTGAAATATGAGAATCACTTTGTTCTTTGATTTCCTTTAAAATTTCTTGCTCCACTTCAAAACCCTACTCTTCAAACATTACCCGAACTTCAGAGTTTGGATGGTCAGTTGTTTTAGTTGTTTGGCTCATGTTTGCTTGCATTTGCTGACACGTTTCATCAGGGGTATAATTTTAACTATATCTAACCTTCATGTTCTGCATCATTTCCCGATTTTTAGCCATTTTTCTTTGAATATAATTAGGTATCATGAGAAATCCTTCCTTAATTTAAAATATTAATCCCCTTTTAACCATGGGGGCTTACAGTTAGGTCCTGTAAAAATTTTTTCTGTAATAATTTTATCTTCTGCGAACTCACTAAAAGTCTCAATTAAATTAATTAATTCTGGGTGAGCAAGTTCATTAAAAACGAAAGTACCGTTTCTATTGGTCTTAACTACTTTAGCCTCACGAAGTACTTTAAGGTGAAAAGATACTAGTGGTTGAGAAAGACCCGAATCATTGATTATTTGCGAAACTGATTTCTGTGTATCTTTTAGAGAAAAAATTATTTTTAGCCTATTAGCGTCACAAAAAATCTTAAATAGATTAGCTAGTTTTTCAATTTTATCCAACTCCCTTTCATAAACTATGGTTTATATAAATACTCATTTATATTGTAACTAATAAAAAATATTTTAGCAAGTATAAATGAGTATTTATATAAATTTATTTTTATATTATAGGATAGTTGAAGCATTGACAGAGTTACTAAAACTTTTACTACAATTCTTACATTTGTAATGATATCAATATTCAATAATAAGCAGGCGATTTTTCATAACACCATTGCAATTTGGCAAATAATGGTGTAACATGACATCATATAAATATATGCACATGCACATATATTTATGAAAAACTAGGGGGGACTATAATGGGAGTTTATTTAGATAATGCCGCTACATCTTATCCAAAGCCTAAAGAAGTAGTAGATGCTGTCTATGATTTTATGTTAAACAACGGTGCTACTTCTGGAAGAGGAGCCTATGAGCGCGCAATGATGGCTGATGGCTTGGTATATGACACAAGGAAAATGATTGCTAACCTTTTCAATTTCCATGATCCTAAAAAAGTTATTTTCACAGCAAATATTACAGAGTCTCTAAACTTGGCCATAAGGGGTATCGTAAAAGAAGGAGACCATGTTATAACCAGTAGCATTGAGCATAATGCTGTATGGCGATGTCTTAAAACATTAGAAAGAGATAGGGGTATAAGTCTATCGGTGGTGCCGGCTTCTAAGGAAGGTTATACCAATCCATTGGATGTAAAGGATTTAATTCAAAAAAACACAGTACTAATTGTGATTAATCACGCCTCTAATGTTTTTGGTACGATACAGTCTATAGGCGAGATAGGTGCTATAGCGAGAGAGCATAGCATCCCGTTTTTGGTGGATGCAGCACAAACTGCAGGAGTTTTGCCCATAGATATAAAAAAAGATAACGTTGATTTACTGGCATTTACAGGACACAAAAGTCTTTTAGGTCCTATGGGTACCGGTGGACTTGTAGTAAATTGGGATGGAGAAATGGATCCATTAAAGGTTGGTGGAACAGGAGGAGATTCCGCCTATGAATATCAACCAGATTATTTCCCCAACAAATTAGAGACCGGCACATTAAATGTAAGTGGCATCGTGGGATTGAGATCAGCATTGAAATTTATACAAAAAGAAGGAATCGAAAGGATATATGAAAAAGAGAAGGACTTGGTAGGCTATGCACTTAATAGATTAGAAGAAATAAGGGGGATTTCTATTTACGGACCAAAGGATCCTAATAAAATAGTAGGGGTGATATCTTTTAACCTGCAGGGGATAACAGGAGAGGAAGTAGCCTATACATTGGATCAAGAATATGGCATTATGGTTCGAGTCGGTCTTCATTGTGCTCCAGGTCCCCATAGAATTATAGATAAGGTAAAAGAAGGGACTGTAAGAATAGGCATAGGATATTTTAATGAAAAAGAAGATATAGACCTGCTTGTAAATGCATTAAAGAAAATTAATTAACAAATATAAGGGTAAAGGGGAGAGATTATTGTGTATTTAGAAGAAATAAGAATGAACTTTATCAAACCTTGTACAACGGATGCAGGGAAAATGCAATTCAAGGCTAAATTTACAAGGGACATTTCAGAAGTATTTCCCTATATAAATGCAGTGCTACAAGGTGCAAACTATAATCATAGAGCTAAATGTTTGACATTTAGAAGAGGAATTGCCATTATTACACTTTTTCCAGAAAAATTAGCAGTGGCTAAGATTATTAATGAATCAGAGGCCTATGAGATTATGGATTTAGTTAAGGAGTTAGTAAATGATACCGATGAAAAAAAGGATGAAGTTGAACCTTTATATGAAATGAGAAAAAAGCCCAATGCTATTGAAATTTATAAAAAGTTACCAAAGTTAAATTGTAGAAAATGTGGCATACCAGCCTGTATGGCCTTTGCTTCAAAACTTTCAGAGGGGCAGATAAGTGTAAAGAGGTGTTTGCCACTGTATGAAGAAAGTAATAAAGAAAAACTACAGGAAGTTGAAAATATGGTGATTATGCTAGGACATGAAGTGTAGAAATAGAGTATAAACTTCAAACCTAAAGAAATGGGGGACTGATGATGGATATAATATTAGCGGGTTGGGAGGCTTTGGTTGATTACTTAATTATAAGAAGGGTTATTTCCCTTACAATAGCATTCTTTTTATCTGGAGCCATTTCTCAATTTATGTCACAGGGTGCTGTAATGAGATATTTTGGTCCTAAATCTGACAAGAGGCTTTCTTACTTAGTAGCATCTGTGTCAGGAGCTATTTTGGCGGTTTGCTCTTGCTCCGTACTCTCTATGTTTGCAAGTATTCGAAAAAAAGGTGCAGGAATAGGACCTGCGGTAACTTTTCTTTTTTCTGGCCCAGCACTTAACATTCTGGCCATTACCTTCACCTTTAGTCTCATAGGTGTAGATATAGGCTTTGTTAGATTGATTAGTGCGATTTTGTTATCCATTATAATAGGTTTTGTGATGTATCTGATATATAATGAAAGTGAAACTGTGGATCCTAATGATACTATGTTCAATATTGAGGATGATAATGATAGAACCTTGGGGCAAAACATATTATTTTTTATAACTTTAATTGCGATTTTAGTTTCTGGTGTTAGACGTCCAATAATGACAGCAATCCTTTTAGTCATCCTTATAGTACAACTCTTCACCAGAAGAAATAAAAAAACATCTTTAATTGAGGGAGTTTCATTGAATAAAGCTGCAGAGGAGGGTACATCTGCAGCTTTATAATTTTTACTAAATATAAATTTTAATGGAGGAACATAACAAGCATGGAAAAACTACTAAATTTTTTTAAAATTTTATCAGATGAAACTAGATTTAGAATTATAATGCTTTTATATAACAGAGAATGTTGTGTTTGTGAAATGGCTGAAATATTAAAGATAAGTCAGCCTAACGTATCTAGAAATCTCTCTAAATTAAAGGATTTAGAAATAGTTAGGGGTCAAAGACAAGGACAGTTAGTTTTTTATTATTTAAATAAAAAGGATGATTTAGTAGAAAATATAATAGAGGATATACACAAAGAAGTAAAAGAGAATCCTATTATTTTGCAGGATTTAAGAGAATTGAGAAGAAGAGAAGATGAAGGAACGATGTGTGTAAGAGAATAGTAAAATAGATCTCTGGATAAATAGCGTGTTAGTATTGTTGAAGACATAGGGGGAAATATTCTTGCTTTACCCCTATGTCAATTTTTTCTTGCTTATATACTTGATCATAATTATTTGCTGAAACCATTGAAACAAAAACTCTCTTTTAATATAAGGGAGCCAAGAACTTAATTCACTGGTGTATTGGGTCGACTTGACCTACTGTCACTGTATAAAACAGCAAAGCACTGCTCATTAATCGCTGGAAAAACAATCTCTGAGAAGCCCTTTGCCCAGTGTGAAGTATAGTTTAATTATAACATTTTAGAGTATCTTATTCTAGTTATATCAATGGTTTAGGTTGATTTTACACCACTGATTAGCGATAGATTGAATTTCAGATTTTAGATTTTAAATTTTACTTTTGATACTCTAACCATTGGGTGAATACAATTTAATTTTTTTTGCTCTTAAGAATTATCCCTTTATTAAAGTTAATCAAGAAGTATATGAAGACTAAATAAAATAACCAAAAAAAAGAATATTTATTTATATAATGACTTTTATTAAAAAAATAAAATAATGTTAAAAATACAATCAATATACAATATAGGATGTTAAATATTGAAATAAATCTTAATTTTATTGTGTTTACAATTGTGCTTACATTAATAATTTTAATTTCCAATAATTTTATTGAAATTATTGGAAATATTAAAACTACCATTAATGATCGCATTATGTGTATCGTGTTTATATAGCTATTCTCACTTAATGATATCATAGATATGCCCAGCAAGTATATAAATCCAAGCACCATAACATTTTTTTGAATATTCTTATATGATAAGAACTTTTCATTATCAATTCTTTTGATAAATATAAAATTTAAAAACAATGCTGGAAATACTAAAAATTTAAAATCTTCTACTCCCAAAACACTCCACCTCTTCCTAAATAAATTAGATATCGTTACTATGTTATTTTGTTGAACAAAATCTCCCTTCGGTGGAGTAAAAAAACCTAATCAAAACCATTCATATGATTATCTCTTGATTATCATATGACAATCACGCTTTGGACATAACACAATAGGGCTTCCACTTTTCTTATCATCAATTTGATGCCCTACAAGTAACACTCTGTCTGGAATCATTATTTTATCCAAGGTAGCTCTAATTGTTGGAAACAGGACTATCGAAACTATAATTGCTATTATTATCAATCTTTTCTTCAATATATCCCCCCTAATCACCATAACAAAGATATTAATGAACATAGTTATACCTATATAATATATTCTGTAGAATATCTGTTACAAATTTTACAGCTTACGCGTCAATACTTACATTTTAATCATAACATAAATTTACATAATTTCAAAAATATATAAATTATTTCGAGTGAATCTTTTTACCTCAAAACAACATTTTGTCTGTACAGAGCCTTTTCATTTAATCATGAATGTCCAAACATGGTACCGACTTGTCATCTTTAAGAAACTCACAAAACCACCTATTTTCTAAAAATTAAATGTATAATAAATGCTAATGTCAATGGAACTATACTTAAAACAATAAACAATGCACTTGTTTTCCATGAATTCTTGAGTATACCGTTAAAACCTTTTTTATCTTCTTTATTTGTGAAAAATGTGAAAAAATACCCAAATAAAAATGCATCAAAGGTATATCGAAAGACTGTTCCAATAGCCGCCAATAGTATGGAAATACCTATCAGAATATTAAATATGACGTCGATGAAGTCTAACTCCATGTCCTCTCCCCCTCGGTTCTCTATTATAGTATCTCAATTTCATCTTTAAACGGTGAATTTTGGTAAACTTATTAATTCACACTGTCTTTTTATGGTTAATTTGGATTCATTGCGCTCAAGCAACGCTATTTTCTTCATTTCTGAAACTTGATTTTCCTCTGGGGTCCATTTTCTTCTTTTTTTATTCATGGATATAGTTTATCTTATTTTTTATATTTTGTGTCCAACTACTTGTGTACATTATACTTGCTAGTCAATTTCAGTTGTATCAAATGATGATGCAAATGCTTGGAATGATAGGAGTTGTTGAATTGAAAGATTTTTTTGAAGCCTAAAAGATGACTAGTTCATCTTTTTTTATATAAAACAGATTTCTATTGATAAATTCCACATAACATAGTATACTAAGTTACAACAGTAATGCACATAGCCACTAAAAACGATAATGTGACTAATCTTTATATAAAGTTGCATAGATACGAGCTCAAGGATAAAGATTATCTATAGCATAGAAAAGGAGGAGGACCTTAATGTGATGATTAATACGGAAGGAACAGAACCGATTTATGTTCAAATTGCAAATTGGTTAGAGACAGAAATTTTAAACGAAAAAATCAAAGGCGATGAAAAGATGTATTCCCAATATAAACTTGCAGAAATGTTTAACATAAATCCTGCAACTGCAGCTAAGGGACTTAATATTCTAGTAGATGATGAGATTTTATATAAAAGACGTGGCTTGGGAATGTTTGTATCAGCAAATGCCAGGGAAATCGTACTGCAAAAGAGAAAACGGACGACATTAGAGAAGCTAATAGAGGATGTTGTAAGAGAGGCAAGGATATTAGAGGTTGATGAAAAAAATTTAATAGCAATGATTAAGAAAAAAATAGGGGAATAGAAGCAATGATTTAAAAGCGTTAAAAATCAATTGCATATAAAGGATTAATCGGGAGGGGAATAAAGATGAATATCGTTGAATTTAAGGATGTGACAAAAATATATGGAAGGAAAAAGGCCATTGAGGAGTTTTCCTTTAGCCTTGGTGAAAATAAGATAACCGGTATTATAGGGAGAAATGGAGCAGGAAAAACCACTTTACTCAAGTTACTGTCCGGTTTTTTAGTGACAAATTCTGGACAGATAAGGGTTTTCGAGGAAGACCCCTTCAATAGTCTATTGGTATCCTCAAATATGATATTTGTAGATGATAGCATGTCCTTTAATCCTAAGCTAACACTTCTAGAAATCCTTGAGTCAGCAAATCATTTTTATGAAAAATATGATATGAAATTTGCATTGGATTTAATGGAATACTTTTCTTTATCTAGAGAGCAGTTACATAGAAATCTTTCAAAGGGGATGCAGAGCACTTTTAATATGATATTAGGAATTGCGTCAAGATCCCCATTGACAATTTTAGATGAACCCACCACGGGGATGGATGCCGCAGTAAGAAAGGATTTTTATCGATTGGTATTAAAGGACTACATCAATCATCCGAGAAATATTGTGATTTCTAGCCACCTACTAGGGGAAGTAGAACATATTTTAGAAGACATCCTTCTTTTAAAAGAGGGCAAAAAATTATTGCATATGCCTGTTTCAGACTTGAAGAACTATGGAATGGGTCTTCGGGGAGAAAAAAAATTAATGCTGGAATTTATAAAATCACAACAAGTTTATCATAAAGAGGATTTTGGAGATCAAGACCTCTTTGCTGTAGTAAAAAATGATTTTGAAAAAAAGACATTAGAATCCATAAAGTCACAGGGAATAGAAATCATTCCACTTTCCACAAATGACATCTGTGTCCATATTACAAATACGAAAAGAGGTGATATTGATGACATCCTTAGCAAAAACCAATTTACAGGATATAATAAAAAAGCAAACCAGTAATAAAATCAAAACTAATATTGATTTTTTTTCTAGCATGGTGATCCTTCAATTAATTGCAATATTTTTATCATTTTCTGGGGGAGTAAGCATGATGAGTGGAACTAGTTCTTCTGGAAATTATTCCTATTCATACAGTGTGAAAAATCTTTCTGGGGAAATGATTTTTATATTTACAATTATATGGGTGATATATATAGGGATAAGTATTGCAAGAAATCAGGAGCGTGCATTTGTATTTGTGACCAATCGGCTTAGTAATAATGTTTCAAATATAATCCATATAGCTACATATACTCTAGTGGCGGCTGTAACAAGTGTTCTGGGAAGTTTATTTCTAAGGGTCTTGGTATATTCAATAGAAGGCAGTACAAATATCTCAAGTTTTAATTTTGTCATTCCTCCAATAGAGATCTTAATGCTTATATTTACAGGATTTTTGTATATGACGATCATCGCTTCTATTGCGTATTTAGTAGGAAACTTGATGAACATTAATAGGACCTTTGGGCCAATCATTATGGCTGTTCTTTTGGGGATCGTATTATTTGCCCCAGTAATTATAAGTGCTGTTTTACCAATGGGTTTTATAAAACGGGGGATAGAATTTTTTACTAAGGAACCTTCTTTAGTAGTCTTCACTTTTAAAATAGTTTTTGCAAGCAGTATTTTTTATTATGCTTCCATACTTATCTCTAATAGAATGGAGGTTTTAAAATAATGAATAATGTTGCCATTTTATCAACGATTCTTATGATCATAACACTCTTAATCGTGTTTGGAGTAACAAAGGGTGTGAGTAAGAAGATGAATAATAGAAGTGTAAGGTGGATTTTATATAGTTATCTCATTATCTTAGTCTCATCTGCAGTTGCTTTATACTTGATCCCCCAGGAGGGTTTTTTAGAAACAGGAAGAGATTCCAGCGGAAGAAATTCTATTTACCAAAGATTATCTGATGGTTCATATGAAGATTTAACCAAAGAGAAATTAGATGAAAAAGAATTTATTGGTAAAAAGGGATATTGGAAGTTTGAAAATATTGGTGAAACCCTAAGGATCATAGGAGCGTCCACGGGAAATGTAATCGTAAAAAGAGTGGATCATTTAGAGGATGAGATAGAAGTAATGAGCTATACGGGAAGCTTTTATTTAGGTGGGTCAGATGTGACCCATATGGGGAAAGAACCTGAAGTTACATTTCAAAAGGGTGATTTAAGAATTATGCCACCAGAAAGCTACCGCATTGAAATCTATAATTTTAAAAAGGATTTTATCTACACACAGTTTATAAAGGATCCTTTAAATAGTGGAAGGGAACATGGGGTAT
The DNA here is from genome assembly GCF_000016985.1 of Alkaliphilus metalliredigens QYMF. Classification (NCBI taxonomy): domain Bacteria; kingdom Bacillati; phylum Bacillota; class Clostridia; order Peptostreptococcales; family Natronincolaceae; genus Alkaliphilus; species Alkaliphilus metalliredigens. The sequence continues at coordinate 1,950,915 of NC_009633.1, forward strand.
TTACGCCTATGGAGGAAATTATCCTTATACATGTCCCTAGAGGGTTGGAAATAAAAGGGAATCAAGAAGGCATAAAAATCATAGAGTAAAAAGTGCAATAGCCACTTTTTTTATTGGTAAAACAACATTTTTTTCTATTTATTTTTGTACTTATGGGTTTATCATCCTTGTGGCTTTAGGGCTATGGTTTTAAAGGAAATGCTAGTTGAATAATTCTGTTCTGTTGCGGCATATTATCTTCTTTATGTGCCACAAAATGTTTGAAATAAAGGAATGGAAATATGCTTGAAATATTAGCAATATAGCCATTCCTTTATTTACTTATAAAATATCAACATTAGCCATTAACAAAGCCTTAATGTAAAAAAGACATAAGGAAGACATTTAAATTTTGTTCCTATAGTCTAATGTAAAATTATTCCACTGTATGAGATAATGGTTTTGAAATATGGTAATAACCATATCATCTTCTAAGGGCGCAAAAGATCATCTAAGCAATAGAAGCAACTAGATTTTGTTCTTTGGTCTACAATATTCTATTTTAAAAGGAGACTTTGCATGAATCTGCTATTAATTTTTTTAGCTTCATCGATTTGGCTTTTAGCACTTTATTTACTAAATAAGGTAATGAAAAAATTGAATCATAGAATCACCATGATTGCCATAATATTGATGGCAATGCTGCTTTTTACCGCATGCGGAAACGCTGATGAACAACTGACAGCTGAAGAACTGACAACTAATGGACGATATAATTTTTTAAAACCTTCTTATACAAGTTCAAAGGCTTCACATTACACAGCCAATAATTACGAGGTATTCACTAATCCTGTCTCCCTGAGGTTCTACCAAGAACAGGAAGCCCTTATTAATAGCCTTGCTGAAAATGAAGTGGCGCTTTTCCAATTAATTTTTCGTGAAGAACCTCCGACCGGAGGGTAGAGCAGCCCTAGGCCTATGATTCAAACAGAAATTACTGAAGAGGACAGGATTGCATATTTAAAGGTGTCAAATTTTTCGAATTTCAACTTAAATACGACAGGTGAACTGAGAAGATTTTACGCAGATATCCAAGAATATGAGCACTTGATTATTGATATCAGGGACAATCCAGGAGGCAAAACAGATTTTTGGAGAATGTACATGATGAAAGCCCTTTGGCCAGAGGGTAAAATATGTCGGATATGCCATTATACGCTTTTTACCCAGACAGCGAGCTTGGAAAATATTTTTGGGAAGACAATATTAATATCGAAGCAAGTCATTCACGCTATATGCCTGAAACTGATGAGCTCCTTACAGTAAGAGAAATGATAGAATTATATAATTTACCTCATATTAATGAGGAGGATTTAGAAAATTTAGCTTATGCTGTTAGATTTAGTACCGGTATTGGCAATATTGAAGCTCAGCATATCAATGCGTTTGGATTTCGAGAAATGTCCTATTTCTTTAATGGAGAAATATGGATTTTAACCAATGAGAAAAACTACTCTGTGGCGGCCCTCTTTGCCTTGCCCAACACCGGGATTGTATTAAGGTGGGATATAGACTATTTAACGGATCATGAAGGTCGGGCTTTAAATGAGTTCACCCCCCCACCACGTTAACCGCCCTGGTATGGATGCCATGGAGACTGTTTTGCAGTTAATGGAAGAAGGCAGCTTTTGATAAATTCCTACAATGGCTTCTTGGACAGAATAGATAGCTCTATCTTTGAATCAATGATCAAGTGGCAAAATAGAGGGATAAAATCCAGAAGCATGTTATTGAAGTGAGACAATTTAACTTTGACATAAACAGACAATATTAAAAACTGGAAGGAATTAGAAAGGTATAAATAGAATAAGTAAACAACCTACAAACAAAACGATTAAATAAAGGTATTAGAGATACGAGGTGATATTTCAATGAAAAATTCCATAAGCTCCAAGGAGAATATAAAAGAAGAAGATCCAGTAGAAGATATTTAGTACTTAATGTATAAACGATACTATAGAGATGTCTATCGAACTGTATACTATATTACAAAAGAGAAAGAACTATCTCAAGATCTTACAAATGATGCTTTTTTAAAGGCATATGATAAGATACAATCCCTTGATGATATCAATAAATTTAAACAATGGATTTGTGTCATCGCCGCTAATTTAGCTAAAAATCATATTCGAAAGCAGAGTAAGGTACTTCCTTTTTACCCGATGGAAACACTAGAAGATAAGCACAATACAGAGGATATGGTGATTGAAAAAATAGATCTGGAAGAAAAAAGAGAAAAATTGAGAAGGGGACTACAACAGTTAGATCCCGATGCCAAGGAAATTCTTATTTTAAGGTACTACCACAACCTAACTTATGAAGAAATGGGAAAGGCATTATCCTTGAAACAAGGTACTGTCAAATCAAGGTTGAAAAGGTCCAAGGATAAACTCTTTAAAATATTCAACTCAGAGGATGAGAAAAATGAAAAAAGACAATGTGAACCAATTTGATATGCTTATAGCTGAAACGATAGAAGAGGAAATGAATGGCATTCATATTACTGATGAAGAGATTAAACAGCAATGGATGAAGTTTCAAGAAATGAATAGCAATAAGAAAGTGCACAGAAAGATTAACTATAAAAAGGCTGTTGTGATTATCATCGGTGCGTTAGTAGGATTTACAATGATGAACTTAATGGATATTGAAATATCCGCATGGCGGATGCCTAATATTGTAAGTGTTTTTACTCGGAGTGAAGATAAAGTAACCGTTGAGCGAACCTATTCTGTAGGTGAAGGGATAGAAATTATACCAGAGGAAGAAATTCCAAGGATGGTAACGAATTACATCGAAGAAGTCAGAGATATGATATCCTTTAACTTTAAAGAGCTTCCATTCCACTTAGAGGAAGCAATGATCGAAGGGGATATGCTGCACTTAAACTATATCAATGATGAAGGGGAAATACGGTTATTTCAAATGCCTCACGGACTTGAATTTGCTCAAACAATTCATTTTAGAGCAGGTAGTGAAATTAATGAAGTAACGATTGACGGTGTATCCTATACCATCGTAAGAATTATTGAATCAAGAACCAAGGTAATTTGGTCTTCCTTTGGAATCAGCCATACCATGGATATTGACTATCCAATCGAATTTGAAGAAGTGATAGATCTATTAAAGGCAATGGAGTAAATTCATTGCTTTTATTATAGTTAAAAACCCTTGGATTCATTTGATTGTGGGAACATTTTCTGGAGTACAGTGTCTTACTATTCCTCATTTTTGAAGTCATCGGTGGAATTCTCGTCTGGAATAGAAATGAGGATAGATATAAAAAAATTCATCTAAACTCAGATGACAAAGAAATAATTGAACATCCTCCAACCGAATGAAAGGATACAAAATGAGATTATTAGAGATATACCATTACGCATATTCTATTTATGACGTCTTAGATGGATTATAGGAATTGGTGTATTTTTACAATGGTAATAATTATATTGAAAGGGGGCATATTTGTGAATTTAACTGCTACTACTGCTTCATATATCAGTTTTTTTATTTTGGGTTTTGATTTATTAATGAAACTTGTTGCAATATATGCGATGTACATAGCTATTAAAGCTTTGAAAGTCTATATTAAGAAGAATTCATAAGGCCTAAGTATAATAAAGTTATGAGAGGTTATTTTAATTAGCCGTTAGATGGGAGTTATTGTCTTTTCAAGGCCACATAAAGCGAATTAATCAAGGAATGGTGTATATGATTTAAGTATTCTAATATACCCATTCCTATCTTCTTGCCCTGACTTCGAGTTGTCACTAGGAGATTCTAAGGTATCATCAGTTTCATCATTGCTAAAACTGGGATTTGATTCTGCTGTACCTTGTTCCCTCTTTGAAGTGAAGGAGGTATCCTCTTTAGGCTGAGGAGGATTTATTTCATCCATCACAAGATTGTAAGGCAAAAGATGTATTAGTCGTAATTGATAATACTGGGAAACGACTAAAATATACATTGCCCTAAATAGGGGGGAGATATCAATGTTAAAAGGCGGAACAGGAACCAATAGACGAAAAAGGAGGAGTTTGATTTGAAAAAGGTTGCATTTTTAATAATTATTGTTTGGGTTATGACAGCTATACAAGGCTGTAAAAATCAAGAAGATATTATAGTAACCACGGAGAGGTACGCTATGACGGAGGCAGTATATGTAAGTGAAGTAAAGCTTCAGGAAGCTTTTTGGTTTATAGACGGAATTGCAATAGTAAGAATAGATGATAAATTTGGATATATTGATAATACTGGAAAAATCATTATTGAACCTGTCTTTAATACTGCTGCTCAATTTTCAGAGGGGTTAGCTGCTGTAGAAATGGATGTCAAATGGGGATATATTGATAAGACGGGTGATGTGATTATTCAACCACAGTTTGATGAAGGACATAGCTTTGTTGAAGGCTGGGCAAGGGTTAAGGTGGATAAATATTATGGTGTCATTGATTCGTCTGGAACGTTTATTGTAGCAGCTAAATATGACCAAATATTTCCCTCTTTCGATGGTTTTATATCCCTTAGAAAAGAAGAACAATATGGGCTGTTCAATATAGAGGAAAGAATCCTAATAGAGCCTTTATATGAAGAAATAGGGGGATTCGTCGAAGGATTAGCTAGCGTAAAAAAGGATGGTTGGGGTTTTATTAATAAAAGTGGAAAGATTGTCATTGATACAAGGTTTGAGATGATTAGTTCCTTTTCCGAAGGATTTGCGGCAGTAGCAGTTATGACTGAAGGGGAAAGAAAGTATGGTTACATAGATAAAACAGGTGAATTTGTAATAGAGCCTAAATTTGATAGAGCAGGAGATTTTATTGAAGGCTACAGCATCGTTACGGAAGAAGAAAAGTGGTTGGTAATAGACAAGAGGGGTGAGGTAGTAAAATATCTAGAAATTAATGATGTGATTGATATGTCTCATCAGTTTAAACAGGTTGAAGTAGAAGGAAGATACGGATTCATAGATAATAAAGGCAATTCTATTATTGAACCAAGGTTTGATATGAGTTATAGCACCTTTAACTTTAAAGAAGGAATAATTACCCTACGGTTAGACGAAAAATGGGGCTATGGCAATATAGAAGGCAAAATTATAGTGGAACCACAATTTGATGATGCTATGGACTTCATGAACGAATATGCAGGAAGAGTGGTACTGGATGGAAAGTGTGGCTATGTTAATAAAAATGGTGAAATCATAGTAGAACCACAATTTGATGATGTGGATTTTCTGATGGCAGAAGGCATTGCCAGAGTGATGCTTGATGAAAGGTATGGATTGGTTAATGATAAAGGAGAGCTGATTGCAGCACCTAAGTACGAAGTTATTGGAGGATTTATTGAAGGTATGAGTGCAGTTAAGTTGGAAGAGAAATGGGGTTTTATTAATGACACTGGAGAAGAAGTAGTAGAACCTCAGTATGATAATGCCCGTCAATTTAATGAAGGTTTTGCCCCTGTCAACCTAGATGGGGAGTGGTATTATATTGATAAGACAGGTGAGGTGGTTTTTTAAGGTATAAGGGGTAAAGAATATTTTTTTTCAAATCATCATAGAGGAATTATACACCTAAAGGGGAGGCGTTCTAATTGTAGTGATGATAATTTTTGTAATTGCAGGGTGCGAACAGGGAGCTTCTTCCACAAATTAATCATCTAAACAGTCACTATAAAGAGGTTATCGTCCTATATTACTACGTTGAATTATCCTATGAAGAAATGTCAGAAGTTAAATATACAGTAATCGGGGTCGGTAAGGAAGAAATTAAGAAATTGATATTTTCTATAGAATAAGGATATGGTTTATTAGCTATATCCTTATTTTTATTGGGTTTAACAGTGTTGTTATTTGATGCATTTAGAGAATATATAAAAAAGTTTACTCAACTTGGGAACATTTAAAGAAAAACTTCCCTCTATATTAGTGAGGAGGGATTAACTTGAAGCTGCAAGGCTGTAAAAATTGTGAAACAAAATTTAGCTATAAAGCTATCCAAAGAGCATTCTTTTCGAAAACAGAGAAGCGTTTTAAATGTGAAAATTGTGGTACAGAACATAAATTAAAAAGAGATTATCATAGAATTATATCGATTATAGTTGTACTTCCAATGTTTTTACATTGGTTTTTGATATCTCTAGACCGCTTATTGGTGCTTTCTATTACCATTGCTTATGTCATAGCAATAATATTGTTAATTCCTAATATAGTCAAATACGATAAGATATAAAAAGAACTGGATTATTTATAAAGGTAGTTCGCAGCATATCATTTATAAAATACGAATTAATGCGTATTTCATAGATATAGTAAAAATTGAGGAGGATCACTATGTTTCATTCTATATTTATAAATATTGGATTTCTTGTGATTCTTCTACTTGGAATTAGAGAAATCACTAAAGAATCAAAGTTATTCAATAAGCGGCTTATAATCATACTAGATTGGTTTCTAGTAGTAGCCAACGACAGCTCTATGGGATAATCGGTGATTTATCCCAACAACTAGGGGTATTTTTGAATCACCACAACAGCATTTTAGCAAAGGGTGAAGTAATAGAGACAGAGCAGTTTCAACAGTATGACCAATTAAAATCAGAGTTGCTCATTTTTGCCTATGAATTTAGATCCAGAGGAGCCAGTAGCGGAGCTAGACTAGGCATCATACAGCACCGCTTATTTTTAGGTGAAAATGAGATAAACCAGCTGGAGAAAAGAGTTGGTAATATTTTAGAGATTATTGATGGATTAACCACTGGAAACTAAAGCAATGTTTTGATAACAAGGAGGGGATGTACATTTGATGAGTAATATTGTACACATTCTTTTTAAGACGAATTAGATGGAAAAGACGACACATCAAGAAAAGGAGGGGTTACTATGGATTATACTGGATGGTCTCTGCTCTTCACAGTTGCAAATATTTTGATATGGGTAGGAATAGCTTATTTTATTTTTAGTTTAGTGGTTAAATTTCCTAAACGAATTAAGCGTATTGAAGAAAAAATCGAAAGAATGGAAGATATGTTAGAAGACATAAGCAAAAAACTAAATTAAATAATTGTCACCTCATCTTTTTAATGACTATTTCATGAATTATACGAATTGGTGTATTTTTACAATGGTAATAATTATATTGAAAGGGGGCATATTTGTGAATTTAACAGTTACCACTGCTACATATATCAGTTTTTTTATTTTAGGTTTTGATTTATTAATGAAACTTGTTGCAATATATGTGATGTACATAGCTATTAAAGCTTTGAAAGTCTATATTAAGAAGAATTCATAAGGCTTAAGTGTAATAAAGTTATGAGAGGTTATTTTAAAAACAAGGAAGGATTTTAATACTTATGAAACGGTTGATAGCTTTGATAGTAATTATATTTTTGTTATTTCTTTTCGGTTGTTCCAGTGATAAGAGTTCTAGCGAGAGTGATTCTAAAAGTAATGGTACAAATATAGTAGAGAACATAGATGAGCTTTATGATAGAGCAATAAGTCTGGTAGAAAGTGGTGAAATTACGAATGAAATTGATATTAAAAGGGAAGGAAGAAAAGGTTTGTCTCTTAGTAGTGCCTTAGAGGGGACTTGGCTAATAAATGAAAACACTGTATTGATATTTGACGATTTATATTTAAAACAGGGAGAAAGCAAATTTAGATATGAAGTTAATGAAGAAAAGGGAGATGTACAACATATTTTTGTGTATGGATTAGAGGGGGTTCTTATTGAAGACAGAAAATTATTTGAAGCATTCATCCTGTACGATGAAACCAGGTCTAATATCCAATTGAAGAAAGTTTTCTCTCAATTATTTGGAAGTGATTTAATGTTTCAATATAATGCAGTCTTAATAGACGAAGATAACTATGTACTAGGCAATTTCGACTCAGATTTCTTTATAGAAAATCAATTTGATTAATAGAGATTGATGAATTCAATTACAGCGTATGACAATGCATTTGCATAAAGGTACTGAAGGCACGCTTAAAGGGCAAGGTTAGAGCACCTACTAAAAAATTCTAAAGTTCTTCATTTTTCAAGAATTCACTTGTCATTTATATTTTGCTTAAGTTCTGTGATTATACCTTGGGTTCCAATTAGTGGAGGAGGGGGAAAATGAAATATATTGCAGAAAGAATGACTAAGAGTGTTTATGTGATCGCTATTTGGGATGAAGCATGGGGTTCTTTTAATAATTGTTACGTGATAAAAAATGCTGGGAAAACTATATTGATAGATACTGGAAAGGTAGAGCATGTTGATTATTTCATAAGGGCACTTGGGGAGATTGGAATTGATGAGCATGATATTGATTTGATTATTGTGACTCATGTCCATAAAGACCACATTGGTGGCAGTATGGCCTTTAAAAGTAGAGAGAAGAGGATACATAAAAAAGACTATTTTCAATTAGATTCAATACTTCAAGAACAATTCACGCCGATTGAAGCAGATGAAGGTTGGATGAATGGGTTAAATTATTTTAGGTTAGGTCACCATACACCAGGCTCATTAGTATTATATTTACCAGCTGAAAAAGTACTTTTTATGGGTGACTTTCATTGCTTCTTTGGAGTCAAGTCAATTGAAAATGGCTTTGTGTATGAAGGGGTAGAACTTCGAGATCAGTCAAGAGAGATTGTATCTGGTATTCTACAGGAGGACCATGCCTTCGAAAAATATAATCTCAGGGAGTACTTTTTAGGACTTAAGAAAATAAATACGCTTCAAATAGATTATTTAGCCACTGGTCATGGGGTTGTCTTGAAGGGTGGGATTAAGGAATTTATAGAAGATCTATTACGCCTTGAGCCAATAAGAGGGAGGGAGGGAGGGTGAATAAAGAAATGGAATTGTTATTGTATTTGGCAATTATTATGAAAGTCGTCTATCCCATCCTATTGATAGTGGGGGCGGTGATCTGTAATAAATATTATTTTAAGGAAGGTTTTTATTTCTTTCTTTTTTCATTCATTCTCCAGGTAAATAGATTCGCTGTCCGTTATTATTTAGAGTGGTTTATGAATGATATGCAGTTTATTGGGTCTTTCAGAGTAGGAACTTTAATGGCCATTTTAGGAAATTTTGAAATGATAGTACAGACAATTATTGCTTTCGTCCTAATTTGGGGACTATATAAAAGGTTCACCAGTTTACAAGTTTGATTAAGCTACCCAATCCATATCGAGGAAGCCCAGAACAGATTCTTTAATTGTAGAATTAATTTTAGAACTTTCGAAGCTCAATACGAAACTGTCAAATATTAATTCTTTTGTAGTTTAAACACCTACAGCTTTTTTGATCAATTGTGGACTTTTGAATTGATATTTTTCGTGTCTTTTGTCCATGAAGGGTAACAAACACGCAAAAGTATATGCTACATCACATAGATAAAAACTATGTATTAATAAGTTTGAAAAAATATTTTAATAAGGGGATATATGAGTATGATTATAGAAATAAAAACACGGAGAAGCATAAGGAAATATATAGACAAACCAGTAGAAGAGGAAAAGATACTTAAGTTACTAGAAAGTGGAAGACTTGCCCCATCTGGCAGTAATACACAGCCGTGGCATTTCATTATAGTAAAATCGGAATTAAATAGAGAAAAACTAGCTAAAATATCACATAATCAAAAATGGATGCTTTCTGCTCCAGTTTTCATAGTATGTGTTGCAGATATACGTTCTAGAATAAAAGAAGAGATCGATATATCAATTGATGAAAGTAGTCCTCAGCAGGAGTTAAAGCAAATAATCAGAGATACAACAATTGCTATTGAGCATATGGTACTTGAAGCTGAAAGTCAAGGTTTAGGCACTTGTTGGGTTGCATGGTTTACTCAAGAAGAAATTAGACCGATTTTAAATATACCCTCTGATAAATATGTTGTGAGTATTCTCACGGTTGGGTATAGTGATGAAATGCCGAAAGCTCGTCCAAGAAAGAAGCTTGAAGAAATAATACATACAGAAATTTGGTAGTAATACTTTAAGTAATGTATTACAAGATAGGCTTTTTATAAGGGCTAAGGGCTAAGTGTTATACGTATTCTAAGAATAATATATCTATTTAACAAAAAAGCACTGAATATTGAGGTTCGATTTTTTTTATGTGCCACAAAATGTTTGAAATAGAGGAATCGAAAAATACTTGAAATATTAGCAATATAGCTATTCCTTTATTTACTTCTAAAATATCAATATTAGCCATAAACAAAGCATAACTTTAAAGAACTTCCATTCCTTTTGGAGGAAGCAATGATCGAAGGGGATATGCTGCACTTAAACTATATAAATGATGAAGAGGAAATACATTTATTTCAAGTGCCCCAAGGGCTTGAATTTGCTATTCATTTGGAATCATTCATACGATGGATGTTGACTATCCAATCGGATTTGAACAAGTTATAGAGCTATTAAGGCAATGGAGTAAATTCATTGCTTGTTTTATAGCCTCGAAGGATATTGTACAAGAAGCCTTTACCATTGCCTATAAAAAGATGGATACCTTGAGAGACTTTAAGCAAGTTTGAAAGCTGGATTTGTACAATTGGGGCTAACCTGGCCAAGGACAAATGTAAAAAGAACTGCAAGGAGATTTTGACCGATGATTATGATAAGGTGACGCCCATAGTAAGTGTGATAGAGCCCATGGAGTCACAAGAAGAAATACTAGAAAAACAAGAACTCAAGGCAAATATATTGAAACAAATTAATCATCTAAACAGTCATTATAAAGAGGTTATCGTCCTTTATTACTACGTTGAATTATCTTATGAAGAAATTGATATTTTCTATAGAATAAGGATCTGGTTTATTAGCTATATCCTTATTTTTATTGGGTTTAATAGTGTTTTGATTTGATGTATTTAGAGAATATATAAAAACTTCTACAAACTTGGGAACAATTAAAGAAAATTTGCCCTCTATATAGTGAGGGTTAATAAAATTCAAAAGTAGTTTCATATCGTTTTTTAATGTGCATTAGATGGAAAATATGATATAAGACCCTTATGGATAGATAATGCTAAACAAGTAACTCAGAATATAATCTGCTAGCTTAGAAGGGAGAAATGATAATGTTTTATACCTTAGCTACAACTTTAGGGACTTTGTTTATACTTCAAGGACTCATATTATTAACTAGAAGAAAATTTATGGTAAGACGGGAGTATGATGGTGTATTTTACGCTTTCATTACTATATTAAGTCCCATTATATTACTAAATAAAATGGGGTACGAAACAAGACTTATATTTATTGGTATTTTGCCTTTTATTGTGTTTGTTATAATCGTAACTAGAGGAAGATACACAATATATAATGTTAATACACAAATGGTATCGTCTGCACTCACTGATATTTTAGAAGCAAAAGGTATGTCTTATGAGGAAGAGAAGAGTTCCGTAATTTTAAAAGATTATGATAATAAACGAATATCTTATACCCAGTCATTAAATTCAGTAGAAGTTAATTTAAAAGATGCCAGAAAACTTCTCTTCTATGAAGAACTAAGAACGGAGTGAAGAAGTAGAATTAAAGATATCAACTTAACGGTATTTCCCGCTACAGGACTTTTTTTATAGTAATAGGAGTAATATTAATAGTTGGATTACAATATTTACAAAAAATACTAGGATAAGAGGTTCAACGAATTAATCTTCCAAGGACGACACAGTATTTATTTTAATGCGTACTTGATGTAAAGCACGACAAACATAGGAAGAGGAGATGGATTGAAAAAACATACAATTAGAAAAATTTTAGTTAAATGGCTTATTTTTTATCTGTTGTATAATTTAATTGGTGCAATAGGATTATTTGCCGGTATAGATGGTTTTTCTTATAATTTTCTCCGTGATGATTTTAATTTGCAACTTTTTGTATTAAATTTGACGAGAAGTTTTATCGCGTTTGGAATAGTTTTCGGTTTTCGGATTTCCTAAGAATTATGAACCTAAAACTAACTTTGAATGATATTGAATACTCTCTGTATAATATCCTATAAGAAAGTGGGATAAGATATGACATTAATTAACATGTCCATTTTCATATCATTGAAGACCGAATTTAAAAAATGGAACTAAGAGATACTTTTATAGGTAGATTAGATGAAAAGTGCGACGAAAATATTTTATAGACTATATCGTATCTGTAGATTTATAGATACTAAAAGCCAATACTTTGAAAGGGAGATTAATATGAAAAAAATAATGATTGCTGGCATGATTACAGGTTTAATATTCTTTTTGTCAATAGCATTTTACCCAATAGTTGATAACTTTGCTTTAAATAATGATTATACACAGATTATTTTACTTTCACTGATATTTACTCTAATATTTTGCACATTGACCATTATAGAAGAGATTAAAAAGATTGGAATAAAACTTGATGATGATAAAAAAAATGTTTCTTAAATCATATCTTTTGTTTAATATTACTTAATCGTAGAGTTTTGTATTATGCGAATTAAAGGAACCTAAAATACATTAGGTTTCCTTTAAAAATGCCCAATATCAACATTGTTCTTTAACATGCCAAAAAATTAGAAAAGAAGGAGTTTAGTGGTTATAGATGGTGCAGAGTTAAAGGGCGGCACATAACAAGTCATTCCCACTAGGGTTTGTCGGACACCGTTAAGGAGCAAGGCAGAACACACTCACTTATAAGGCAAGTTTCTGGAGCATAGTGAGTGTCGGGAATAGGAAAGATGTTAGTTGAAAGCATAATATCGGGGCAAGACGTTGGGGTCATTTGATTTGTCTGATGCTACTGAACATTAGATGTAAAATATATAACAATATTTTTAATCGCAAGTATATAGGAAAGGAGTGTATATTATATGTTCGGTAGAATTGGTATGGCTGAAATGATGATAGTTCCATTTACTTTTATTTTACCAGCTATTATTCTATATTTTATTATAAAGTTAGCTGTAAAACATGCAATAAAGGAACTAAAAAGAGATGGCAAAATGTAAAATAAACTATGTGTCATTATATTGTTAATACGTACTTGATGTAAAGTGCGACATAAAGGGAGGTTTGTCATCCTGAGCAAAGCGAAGGATCTTAAAGGGGTGGTAATTTGTATTATGTGTATATGTTGACTAATTGGAATAATAAGGTTTTATATACAGGTGTTACTAATAATTTAGAGCGTAGGATATATGAACATAAAAATAAATTAGTAAAAGGCTTTACAGCAAAATATAATGTGGGTAAATTAGTATATTTTGACTATACATCAGATGTAATTTCAGCTATAGCAAGAGAAAAAGAGATTAAAGGATGGGCTAGAAAAAAGAAGAATGAGTTGATTGAAAGTATAAATCCTCAATGGAATGATTTATCTAAAGAACTTTTTAGATAAGATTCTTCGCTATGCTCAGAATGACAACCACCCTTAGGTCTAGTCATCCTGAGAGAAGCGAAGGATCTTATGCAGTGAATAATCGAAGGATCTTATGTAGTGAAAAATCTATCTTTTCTTGTCTAGTGTGACACATGTTCTTTTTAATATGCCATAAAAAAATAGGCGGGTTGTGGCATCAACTAACATGTCCGTTACTGTCAGGTCTATAGAGAGCCGTCAATGGGGAGGGCAGACTACACTAGCTATTAGGGTGAATTTAAGGGTAGAGCCAGTGTGGCTAATGGTGAGACCGTTAGTTGAAACCAAAATATCGGGGCAGGACGTTGGGGTCAATTGTTTTGTCTGATATTACTGGTCATCAGATGAAAAATCCGTAATAAGGAGGCAAAGCAATTATGAGTATGATTTTTTATGTTGTTCCGATTTTAGTGAGTATTATAATAGGATTCTATATTAGCAATATGAGAAAGCAACAGAAAGCAATCTACAGAGAGAGACATATAATTACAGCTTCAAGGAATCTCTTCAGGTTAATTTTGGGGGTGAATTTAATCATAGTATACATAGTAGCTGTCATTAGATTCTTTACACCTATCTACACACATGTCTATTCTTTATTCGTTCCAGACTATTTAAATTCATGGTATGAACTTTTTTGGATAGAGAAAATATGGAGTTTATACGAGTTACTTATGGAAATTGAAGTATTAGAAGCAGGAATTTTATTATTTTACTTAGAGGACTTAACACGGTTTATCCTAAGCACTTTTATTCCGCTTATAGGTATTTATTTTATTTACCAAGGGTTACAGAGAGTAATAATCTCTCAGAGTGGAATATATTTTGGAGGAAGAATAATTAGATGGGATGATCTGGAAGAAGTTGCTTGGAAGGGAACTTTTAAAAGGAGTACTAAGAATTATGAAAGGCTATGGATTAATATTAAGAATTCTGAATCTAAAGGACCTGAAGCCTTTAGAGAATTTACAATAAATCTTAAAGAGGAAGATAAGCATAAAGTAATAATATTGATGGAAGAATCAAAAGAAATAATTATCAAATAGACTAAACAGAATCATCATCAGCAACAAAGAAGTTATTTGTGATAACATTGTTTTGCATCACGTTTTCTTTCTAATGCACAACTTACTCGAGACATAAAAGATAGTTATAAGTCAAATACCATAAGATATAAAAAGTACTGGATTGTTTAAAGAAGCAGTTTCCAGCACATCATTGAATTAGAGAAATTACTAAAGAATCAAAGTTGTTCATTTTTGCCCATGAATTTAGATCCAGAGGATCCAGCATCGGAGCTAGACTCATGACTAAAATAACCTATATAAAAAAATTCTAGTTGATTGTGAATCCGAATTGTTTGGGGAGGAATATTAATATTAATAAAACAACAACGCTAGTCGTAATAGCAATTATTGCTATTGTTTCAATTGGTTTTCAATATCTGATGATGAATTTACTCGTTCAAATTGGAGCCGGGGTCAATTGTCTAAAAAAGCTGAAAGAGGTAATATAAGTGGCTGGGTATTTATAAATGACAATTTTGATGAATTTGCTATTATATTTAGTGCATGGAGTCCAACAGATGGTATTGTAATAGCTGCTCCTGCAGAAAATAGAGCAGAGGCTTTAAATGTATCAAATGAACTTATGAAAGATTTTTTACTCATACTTTCAGAAACTTCAAGGTCATTATATTATAGGGAATTAAGATAATGTACCTATCCTATTTGTATCATAATATTATAATAACATTGTGAATGGGAGGGAAGAAAAATAAACAAATCTTTTTTTGACTGAGGAAATTGCACAATTAGAATATTAATAAAGGAGTTGGTTAGTATTTCTGGTTTGGAAACTCTAAAAAAAGATAAGCCTTCAATAATATTTCTTATTATCTTATTATCTTCTTTTTTTACTATTACTAGACAAACTTATGAAAATCCTGATGACTATATACTGTGGACTATCTTATTATTAATTTTTTTGTCAATTAGGAAGGTTAGTTTTAAATTTATTAAGCAAAATAGTTTTTTGGGGAATAGTACATTGCTTATTTCTTTATGTATCGCTTATTTTATGGTAGGCGCAGTTTATATTGAATACGGAGGCGAGTATATAGAATATAAATCTGATGAAAAAATTGAAGTGGCTATTGGAACAAAAATTAATTATGGCTTCAATTATAGGAATAAAATGAAGGTACCCACTACACTAATAAAAGTGATTCCAGTTGGAGGAGAAGGTGTAGAATTAACTGAGTTGAGCACTAGAGAAACAGAAAACAGCTACATCAGCACTACTATGTCGTTTACTACAAGGGACAAAAATATCAAATTGCCAACGAAAACAATTATTATCCAAAGAACCTTAGGGGTGATACCCATAATAAGTATAAGACAAAACGAATTGGTAGGGGAATAAGATTTTGTATTAGAAATTCCTACCGGATATCATAAGGGTACCATATCGAATGTTGGGAGAAAATTTCTTGAGGAGATGAAATTATTTACATCTTTACAAACGACTATATCGTATGATAAGATATAAATGAGGTGATAATCATGGAATTCGAGACTAAGATTAAAATGATTAATGAACAGTGGACAGATATTTACTATCTATTACACTATGTTGAAAAAGATAACTTAACCCATCAAGCAATTCGATTGTTACAATACATCGATAAAAATCAAGAGACAACTATTGGAGATTTAGCAAAACACACTAATACATCCTCAAATACGGCTTCTGAACATATTAAAAGACTAATAAAGAAAGGTCTTGTTACTAAGAAAAGAAGTGAAGAAGATGAAAGAAAAATTATAGTTAATATAACTGAAGAAGGCAAATGTACATTGTATCGTCATACAAAATTGGATGAGACTAAATTAAGGATAGTTTTTGATTCTCTTAGTAGTTCGGAATTAGAAATGATACAAAAGGGATTTTCAATTTTTACTGAGGTGACAAAGAAATGTTTACTGTAGTAAAGATAATGATTTCAGCTGTAATTATTGGTATAGTGACAGAAGTATCAATGAGATTTCCAACTTACGGGGGAATCATTGCTGCATTGCCAATAGTCAGTTTATTAAGTTTGATTTGGATCCATATACAAGGTGAACAAACCCAATTTCTCAGTAAATTTGTATTTGGAGTTTTGAGGGGTCTTCCAGCGACGGGAATATTGTTATTAATTGTAGCGATGGCATTAAGGGCAAATGTAAAATTAACTGCATCAATTATTATGGGGATTTGTGGTTGGGGCGTCTCCTTAGTCATTCAAAAATTTGTATTTAAATAGCTATATAAATTTTGTGCAAAGTGAAATAACGTATTGGAGAACTTATCTACACAAGTTTGATTAAGCTACTCTATACTTATTGAGGAAGCCCTGAACAGATTCTTTAATTGCAGAATAAATCTTAGCGCTTTTGAAGCTAAATACGAAACTGTAAAATATTAGTTCTTTTGTAATCTGAATGCCTACAGTTCTTTTGGTCAATTGTGGACTTTTGAATTGATATTTCTCGTATATTCTGACCATGGAGGCTAACAAACAAGCTTCTTTTACAAAGCAAGGTTTCATTAATTCTTTAAATACGATATTATTATATTAAACAAGTCCCACAGAAACAAATAACTTGTATCAAATTTCATTACAGTAGATAATAAGTGGTGTAAGATTGATACGCAGCGATAATCTGTATGGGAATATACCTGTGATTGGAGGAGACAATGAAAGGAAATTTTTTTCAACGAATACATGCAAGCAAAGAGAACCTGACAAAAAAGCAAATGAACTTGGCCCAATATATTGTGCATAACTATAAAAAGGCGATTTTCCTATCCAGTTCTGAGCTTGGAAGAAAGATAAATGCTAGTGATGCAACAGTTATCCGTTTTTCACATGCCCTAGGTTATAAAGGTTTTTCTGAGATGATCAATGCACTTCGGTCGGAATTTGATGGAACAATTTCTAGTGTCAGTCGAATAGAATTACTACATAGTCCCGCTGAATATCAAACCCATGTAGATTTTAATCAAATCCGTGAATGTTATGCTCAAGCCATTACAAATGAGTATTTTGAAGACCTTGTAGAAAATTTATTGGATTCTTCTAAGTGTATCATTTTAGGGTCAGAAAGCACGGCTTCTTTAGCCGAATACTTGAATTATCACTTGATACGATACGGAATCAGTTCGGATATAATCAAAGATAATTCGGAGAGTATATATAAAATCTATAATGAAGCTGACGAAGAAACCGTCGTAATTTCATTGTCTGTTCGAAGGTACACAAAATTCCAGTACTATATTACTGAGAGATTGATTGAAAAAAATATGAAGGTGTACTCAATCACTGACAGCATTCATTCACCTTATAATTCACTGAATAATAAATGCATCGTTTTAAACTCCTCTACAGAAGAAGGGTTCAACCATTTATCTCACTCAGTATTAATGCTTGTCCTACAGGAAATAATCCGGAAAGGTATTGTTAATCGGAGTAAAGATGAAATAGCTAAATGTTTTAGTCTATTAGAAAAGTATAATGAGGATGTGGATGTTTTCTTAAAAAATAAATTTTAATCTTTAAAGGCCTACCCTTAACGTTTAGTGAGAAAACACCGATATTGTCGGTGTTTTTTTATATAATAGGAAAGTTCTCTTTCCTATTATATAAAAAATAGGGGGTGTAGGGGATGAAATCCCCTGCCCGCTTTCAGGAAGGTGCTCAGGCTGCAAAACAGCCGTCGAAGGAAACCTAGGGTTTCCTATAAGCAGGCAACCAATTTAGTTTACTAAATTGTGTTGATCGCTTAGTTGTTTCATCCAGCGAAAGCGTCGAAGACGCTCTTTTTATGTTTGCTAGGGATGTTGCCGAGATGATGGTTTGAAATTTTGAACTATTCAGAATATTATCAATTGACATTATAGACAGATTATGGTACTTTTATATGTAGAAAGCACTACATAAATTAACTTTAAATGAAATTGATGCTACATTAAATATTTAAGGAGGGATCAGTATGAGACGAATGAGAAGACAGCATAGGTAGATTTACCTGCAAAATTAATTTTCAATTGAAAGAATGAATGAATGAAAGAATGAATGAATCAATCATAATGCTTGTAAATAAAATATCTGGATAAAAATAATTCTTTTTATAAAGGAGGATGAAAGTTGGTTAAGTATACATTACGTAGGTTAGCCTATCTGTTACCAGTCTTAATCGGTGTTACATTTGTGGTATTTTCCATCATGTATTTTACACCGGGTGACGCAGCAGCAATGCGCTTAGGACAAGAAGCAACACAAGAACAGATCGATTCGATGAGGGATCAAATGGGACTCAATGATCCTTTTCATATTCAATATGGACGATACATCATAAATGCTGTACAAGGTGATTTTGGGCGTTCATGGAGAAGTAACAGTCCGGTGATCTCTGAAATTCTCGCAAGGTTTCCTAATACCTTTGTACTATCGGTGGCAGGGATGAGTATTGCAATATTAATAGGGGTATCTTTAGGCGTCGTATCAGCTGTAAAGCAATACTCGATAAGTGATAACATTGGGATGTTTTTTGCTTTATTTGGAGTATCGGTACCTAACTTTTGGTTTGGAATGCTGACTATTTTGTTATTTTCAGTATTTTGGAATAATCAATTCGGATTTTCGTTATTTCCTTCATCAGGTTTCGATGCCGGGCTGAGATCTTTAGTATTGCCTGCACTGACATTAGGAACAAGTAGTGCGGCAATTATCACAAGGATGACACGCTCTGCCATGTTAGAAGTCCTCAGCCAAGATTATATACGGTTTACAAGGGCTAAAGGATTAGGAGAGAGAAAAATAATTACAAGACATGCACTGAGTAATGCGCTAATTCCGATTATCACTGTAACAGGTTTACAGTTTGGTGTATTGCTAGGAGGCGCTGTTTTTACAGAAACAGTATTCTCTTTTCCGGGTATAGGGCGACTTATTGTAGAATCGATTAGAGCTCGTGACTTACCAATGGTACAAGGTAGTGTAATTTTCTTAGCCTTTGTTTTTAGTTTAGTAAATTTAGGTGTGGATTTAATTTACGCTTTAGTAGATCCGCGGATAAAAGCACAGTATAAATAATCTTAAACTAAAGGAGGTATGAGAAAGTGCAAACAACCAAGAAGCTTTCTAAAACAACTAAAGAAATGAAAGCACCTATAGTTCCTGCAGTGAAATCTCGTGCAAGCAGAAGCCAATGGGCGGAAGTTTGGTTGAGGTTGAAAAAAAGCAAAGCAGCGATGTTGGGACTTACGATGCTGATAATATTATTACTGACAGCAATTTTTGCTAATTATATCGCACCATATTCTTATTCTGAACAGAATTTAACGATGACAAGAGAAGCACCCGGTGCAACCTATACCACAACCAATGAGGCAGGGGAAGAAATTACTAGACGCTACATATTAGGGACGGATCATAACGGTAGAGACATATTAAGCAGAATCATATATGGGGCGAGAACATCTATACAAGTAGGGTTTATTGCAATTGCTTTTGCTGTTGTAATAGGCGGTGCCATTGGATCTATAGCCGGTTATTATGGAGGCAGGTTGGATAATCTGATAATGCGCTGTATTGATGTGCTATTGGCCATACCTCCTATTTTACTAGCGATTGCAATTGTCAGTGCTTTCGGGGGTTCTCTGGTAAATGTTATGATCGCAATTGGTATCGGTAATACTCCTAGAATGGCCAGATTGGTTAGAGGTTCAGTAATGTCCGTTAGAGAAAACGAATATATCGAGTCTGCAAAAGCTTTAGGCGCATCGGACGCGAGAATTATATTTAATGAAATAATTCCGAACGCCCTAGCACCGATTATTGTCCAAGGGACACTTAATGTAGCATCTGCAATAATTGCAGCAGCAGGATTAAGTTATATAGGGCTAGGTGCCCCACCGCCAACACCAGAATGGGGTTCAATGCTTTCATCGGGTCAAAATTATATCAGAACTGCATGGTGGATGTCAGTTTTTCCTGGTCTAGCAATCTTTATAACGGTTTTATCCTTAAATTTACTGGGAGATGGACTAAGAGATGCATTAGATCCAAGACTTAAACAATAAGATAGGAGGATGGGGATGGATTCTAAGGTATTAGAAATTAAAGATTTAAAAATACACTATTTTACGGAAGACGGAGAGGTGCTGGCAGTTGAAGGTGTCAACTTAGGGATTAATGAAGGTGAAACCCTTGGTTTGGTAGGCGAAACGGGTGCAGGAAAGACAACTACGGCCTTAGGAATCATGCAGCTTGTAGCGGAACCTCCCGGGAAAATTGTGGGAGGAGAGATTTTATTTAAGGGAGATAATCTTCTAAAGTATAAAGAAAAAGATATGAGAAAGTTAAGAGGTAATGAGATTTCTATGATTTTTCAGGATCCTATGACGTCCTTAAATCCAGTTCTTACAATTGGAGAACAGTTGATTGAAGTAATCCAATTACATCAGAAACTGGATAAGAGCAAGTCCATCGCAAAGGCGAAAGAGATGCTGGAGATGGTTGGATTGCCTGGGGAACGGCTATATGATTACCCACATGAATTTAGCGGAGGGATGAAACAACGTGTTGTTATAGCAATTTGTCTTGCATGTAACCCGAAGCTGTTAATTGCTGATGAGCCGACAACAGCACTGGATGTTACGATACAGGCTCAAGTATTGGAAATAATGAAACGATTAAAAGATGAATATCAAATGACTATGCTAATGATCACCCATGACTTGGGGATCGTTGCAGAAATATGTGATAATGTAGCCATTATGTATGCAGGTAGAATTGTTGAATTATCAGACAAAAAAAGCTTGTTTACCGACCCAAAACATCCATATACAGTGGGTCTATTTGACTCATTACCGAGTATAAAAAGTGAGAATAAAAAACCACTCAACCCTATTAAAGGTTTAATACCAGATCCAATAGATCTACCCTCTGGATGTATTTTCCATCCTCGATGTTCGGATGCTTGGGACAGATGTGAAGAGGAAATTCCTAAAGAATATATACTGAGCGATAAACGAAGGGTTTCTTGCTTCAAGTATGAAGATCAGTGCATAAAGTCAGGAGGAAAAACCCATGAGCAGACCACTAATTGAAGTCAAAAACCTAAAAAAGCACTTCAAAACAAAAAAAGGGATCGTTCATGCTGTGGATGGAATCAGTTTCTCAATTGATCGACAAAAGACTCTTGGCGTAGTTGGGGAAAGCGGATGTGGTAAATCAACAGCAGGGAGAACCATATTGAGGCTATTAGAGCCTACTGACGGTGAAGTCCTAATTAATGGAAAAGATGTCAGTAAATTTGATAGAAGACAATTACAAGAGTTTAGAAAAGAAGCACAAATTGTTTTTCAAGATCCCTTTTCTTCCTTGAATCCACGTAAAAGAGTATTTGATCTAATACAGGACCCCTTAGCAATTCACAGGATCTATAAAAATAAAAATGATAAGAAGAAACGTGTGTTAGAACTTATGGATGTGGTTGGCCTGAGTCATCGTTTAATTAACACATATCCTCATGAGCTTGATGGTGGCAGAAGACAAAGAATTGGAATTGCCAAGGCGCTGGCGCTGAATCCAGAGCTAATTGTACTTGATGAACCGGTATCTGCCTTAGACGTTTCTGTTCAGGCAAGAATATTAAATCTGCTAGGTGAATTGCAAAAAGAAATGGAACTGACTTACCTATTTATTTCCCATGATTTATCAGTAGTTCGTCACGTAAGTGATGAAATAGCAGTTATGTATCTAGGTAAAATAGTGGAGAAAACTGATTACAAAACACTTTTTAATAATCCACTACATCCTTACTCACAGGCATTGATTTCAGCAATACCGGTTCCAGATCTAGAGGTAAGAAAAAGAATTATTCTAGAAGGCGACGTTCCAAGTCCAATAAATTTGAAGGGAGGTTGTAGGTTTTACGGCAGATGTTGGAAGAAGACAGATTTATGTTTGCAAGTTGAGCCTGAGCTGGAAGAGTTGAAAAAAGGCGTTTTAGTAGCATGTCATCACGCTGAAGCAAATTGAAGGATAAGAGCCGTATAAACAATGAGCAATCTGTGTTAGAAATTATTAAAAAAAATTTACAATTTAAGAGAGGGGTGCACGTAATGAAAAAGATAATGTTAGCAGCTGTTATGTTAATACTTGTATTGAGTTTAATCGCATGTAATTCCATAGGAGAGCCATCAAGTGTAGAAGGAGTGAAGAGGTTAACTGTTGCTCAAATGGCAGAGCCTGCCAGTTTAGACGTGGCAGCAGTAAGTGATGTTACATCGTATTGGGTCATCGAACAAACTGGAGATCGACTTGTAAGATTAGACAATGATATGAATCTGGTTCCAGACTTGGCAGAAAATTGGGAATGGATTGATGATTTAACACTAGAATTCTACTTACGAGAAGGTGTGAAATTCCATAATGGCGAAGATTTTACAGCCCACGACGTAGAATTCACATTAAAAAGAAGACTGGATCCAGATTTTGGTTCGCCGAATTTTGCATTTGCTAGAGACATTGACGTAGACAGTATTGAAGTTGTAGATGACTATACAATTAGATTTTCAACCAGTCGTCCCTATGCTCCCATTCTGTTTAATATGGCCCATAGTTCAGGGGTTATTTTAAATCAAAAGGCAGTGGAAGAACATGGAGAAGATTATGGTCAGAATCCTGTAGGAACCGGTCCCTTTAAATTTGTAGAATGGACTCCGGGAAATCATGTATTATTAGAAAGATTTGATGAGTACTGGGGAGGACCTGCTGATTATGAAGAACTTCAATTCAGATTCATTACATCTAGTTCGAATCGATTAATTGAACTTGAAACAGGCAATGTTCACATTGCAGAATCCATAGCACCAAGTGATCTAGGTGCAGTTGAATCAAACAATAATATGTCATTAATGCGAGGCATGAGTGTAACAACAAACTACTTTGGATTAAATAATAATAGAGAACCCTTTAATGATGTGAGAGTTCGACAGGCTATGAACTATGCAATTGATGTTGACACTTTAATCGGTGTCGTATATGAAGGTCTTGGATCTGCTGCAACAGCTCCCATGAACACGCAAGTACTTGATCCCGGTGATCGATCAGATGAAATCTATCAGTATGGCTACGATCCAGACAAAGCTAGAGAACTCCTTGAAGAAGCTGGATACCCTGATGGTTTTGAGTTCAGCATTATGATTGATAGCAATGATACCCGTGTTCATACTGCGGAAATCGTTCAAAACTATTTAGGTGAAATCGGTATCAAAGCGAACATAGAGAACGTAGAGTGGGCAGTTCTTCTTGAACGAGCCGGAAATGAAAATGACTATGATGCAGTCATTATGAGTTGGACAACTTCAACTGGAGATCCTGAAATGGCAAGCAGACCCTTTTATCCACCTTTTGCAGGGGCAGCAGGAAATCGTGTATTCTATCAAAACCATGAAGTTGAAACAATCTTAACGGAAGCAATGGCAGAAACCGATATATCCGTAAGAGAAGACATGTATATTGATGCTCAAATTATTATTGCTCAAGAAGCACCATGGGTATTTCTTCACTTTGGTGAGCAGGCTGTCGGTATCAGAAGCTCAATAGAAGGTTTTGAACTTCACCCTGGACAAAGACATCGATTATACGATGTACGTTTCTCTGACTAACCTAGAAATGATCGCTGGCTCGGGGTATATGCTTCGAGTCAGCGAAATATTTATTACTGATTGTTCAACTTTTAAGAACTACAAATTCACAACTTATCAGCTAGGAGTGGGAACATGAAAATTTTTGATGGACATACCGACATCTTCACAGATGTCGTTGATCAATTCATTGAAGGAGAGAAAAGAACATTAATTGAAGAACATCTTCCAAAATTGAAAGAAGGTGAGATCGTCGCCGGTAATTTCGTATTTTGGGATGAACCGAAATATAAAGATAACAGTCTTGAACGCTTACAAATCAGCTTAGATATTGTGGATAAAGTTCTCCAGGATTCGGATCAGTACTTTATTAAAATTGAAAAAGAAGTGGACTTTCATAAAGCGATGGATAAAAATTTATTGGCAATTATATTAGGGATTGAAGGTTTGGCACCTATTAAAAAAGATCTTGATTGGATCCATAGATTACATCAATATGGGGTTAGGACTGCGAGTTTAACATGGAATGAAGAAAACCAACTTGCCACGGGTCTCGATGGTGATGTGAATAGGGGATTAACTCAGGATGGGATGTTTGCTCTTAAAATGATGGAGTCTGTGGGAATTTTAATTGATGTATCGCATTTAAATGAAAAAAGTTTCTGGGATGTAATAAATTATTCTTCGAAACCGGTTATTGCAACACACTGTAATGCCTATACTTTATGTAAACACAAACGAAACTTAAAAGATGACCAAATAGATGCAATAAAGTCAATGGGAGGCATGATCGGGGTCAATGCCTGGCCTGGTTTTGTTGACGAAAAAGATCCTTCGGTTGAGAGAGTTATCGATCATATTGATCACATGATTGATCGGATTGGTGTAGACCATGTTTCATTCGGTTTTGACTTTACAGACTTTTTACTCCCTGCACCTAAGAAAAAGAACAGTATTAAGAGAAAGCCCACTGAAAGATTATTGAATGCCTGTCATGCTCAAAATGCCATTAAAGTGATGAGAAATAGAGGCTACTGTGAAAACGATATCGCCTCCATAGCATACGATAATCTTAAATCTTTTTACTCCTTAAATATATAAACCAAAGCGTTTTGAAGAGGATGTTTGACGATAAATAAACATAAAAAAATTCAATAATCCTATACTCTACTAGGAGGAATAAAAGTGACTACCACAATACTTAAAAATGCGTATTTAATAGATCCGACCCAAGAAGTTAAGGGGTGGAAAGATCTTGAGATAATAGACGGAAAGGTAGTAAAGGTTTGCGAAAATATTAATACAATAAATGCAGACAAGGTTTACGACTTAAAAGGGAAATTATGTGTTCCTGGTATTATTGATACACATGTTCATTTAACTCTGGACGGTTCAAATAGAGGTTACTATATGCTTGCAAAAGCGGGTGTGACTACGGCATTAGATATGTACGGTCCACCGGAAAAAATCTACGAGCATATTCATCAGTATGGTACAGGCATCAATATTGCTTGTTTAGCAGCCCAACCTCAAAATACAGATAACGCCACGCACTGTGATTATGATCAACACTCTATTAGAAAATTTATTCATTCAGAAATGAAGCGCGGAGCTCTGGGGATTAAACTAATTGGTGGGCACTATCCCATGAGTCCTGAGCTTACGAAAAAGTTTATACAAATAGCTAATGAAGAAAAAGCTTACATTGCCTTTCATGTAGGCACAACGAATAAAGGAAGTAATATTGAAGGATTTAAAGAAGCGATTTTTTTAGCGGAAGGAAATTCATTTCATGTAGCCCATGTAAATTCCTATTGCAGAGGCCAAATTCAAGAGAGTATTCAAGAGGTGCAAAGTGCAATTGAGTTACTATCCTCGAACCCTCATTTAGTTAGTGAGTCTTATCTATCAAGATATAATGGTACTTCCGGTCGATGTGAAAAGATGATACCTATTAGTGAAGTAACTTCTAAATGTCTTATTCAAAATGGTTTTGCTAATACCGAAAGTGGTGTGGAAAATGCTATTGTAGCAGGAATTGCCTTAGTAGTTGCAAATGTGGGAGAAATAAACGCATTCATTGAAAATAGTGAAGAAGCGCTACAGTATTATAGAAATAAAAAAGGTAGGGTGAATCTGAGTTTCCCCATTAATAAAATTGAAGCGGGTTTATTATTGGCTACGGCAAAAAATAAAGCTGGAGATTTTATAATACCGGCGATATCATCAGACGGAGGGGAGATCCCGAGAAATGTAATCATTGAAAAAGGGATACAGATGGTTAAGTATGGAGCCTTAACACATGAAGAATTTGTACTGAAAACTTCGGTTAATCCTGCAAAAATGTTGGGGTTAAAAAACAAGGGAACTTTGGGTATCGGTTTCGATGCTGATATAACCGTAATTGACACCGCTAAAGAAGAACCTGTGATGTCCATGGTAATGGGTGAAATTATTATGCATGAAGGGCTGGTGATTGGGAAGAAAGGAAGGATTATCACAACAGATGAAGGTAGCGATTATGTGAAAATGCAAAACATTGATCCGTATATTGTAAACATAGAAGACACACTATTATATCAACGACGGAATAATAAGTAATTGATAATTGGTTATGTGATTGAAAAAACAGAAAAAGCCGGATCTGAAGGGTTATACTGGGATGTACCGAACTGTCTTATATTCACTCAAAGTATCCCTTCGATTCTTCATTAAAATTCATTGATCCTATGAAATACGGATTAAATGTTGTAGAAACATAAAATCATGAAGAAGGAGCTTTTGCTATGAAAAGAATTCGTGATTATGGCATTAGAATTGGCAAGGGAAGGCCGGGCCCTCACAATAAAATTACCGATGTTTTAGGGGTGACGGTAGGTCATGCCACCATTAAAGAGGGTGATGTTCAAACCGGAGTAACAGCAATTTATCCCCATAAAGGAAATCTGTTCAAAGAGAAGGTTGTTGCCTCTAGTCATGTAATTAACGGTTTCGGTAAAACCCAGGGACTACTCCAAGTTCAAGAACTGGGGGCAATAGAAACCCCGATCTTACTGACTAACACACTAAATATCGGGATAGTATGTGATGGACTCATTGAGTATATGCTTGAAGAAAACAAGGAGATCGGAGTGACTACGGGAACTGTGAATCCTATTATCGGAGAATGTAACGACGGGTATCTGAATGATATTCGGGGAAGACATGTGCAAAAACATCACGTCTTTGAGGCGTTGGAAAAGGATACCGTGGACTTTGACGAGGGCAGTGTTGGTGCAGGCACAGGGATGACCGCCTACGGTCTTAAGGGAGGGATAGGCTCTGCATCGCGAAGGATTAGATTAAGTGATAGGGAATACACCGTTGGAGTATTGGTATTATCGAATTTTGGAAAGCTCGAAAACTTATTGCTAGACGGAAGAAAAATCGGAAAATGGATTGATCAGAAGCAAAAAATAGGGGAGACACAGAAACAGCAGGAAACAGAAGATAAAGGCTCTGTAATCATTGTATTAGCAACGGATGCCCCCTTGTCCGACCGTCAGCTGAATCGAATCAGTAAACGAGTCACAGTGGGTCTTGCCAGAACCGGTTCAGAAATCGGTCATGGAAGCGGAGATATTGTCATTGCATTTTCCACGAAAAATCTGATTGCCCATGAGAGTGCTAAGATTGTAACGAAAATTGAATGCTTAGCAGAGGAGAAATTAAATGAATTCTTTTCAGGAACGATTGAGGCCGTGGAAGAAAGTGTGATAAACTCGATGATCACTGCTGAGACCACTGTCGGAAGAAATCAACACTGTCGAGTGTCGCTTAGGGAATATCTCGATGAGTATGAAAATGAACACAAATAGTTGGGTTGGTTACATAAAACAGAGATAGAAAGAATCATCTTCAAAAAGGTGATCGGTAAATTTATATATATCTTATAATTGCTACTTGCATAAAAAGGATAATTTGTAATACTAAAGGATCTAATGACTGAAAGAGAATCTCTTTTAATCATTAGATTTTTTATTGGATGACAAATCAAGATGTAGTTGATGACAGAGAAATAAGTTTTTAAAGGTAAACCATGCAATAAAGGAACTTAAGAGAGATGGTACAATATAAAACAATCTATGTACACATCTCTATTTAAGGCGTAACAGATTCAGTATATCACGCTATGAATGCAAAAAAAATCATCATGGACCTTGACCAATAGAAAAATAGTTTAGGACAATAAATGACTATAGGGGGAATCATCATTGAATATAAGGGGTAGCATGCCTAAAACGAATATATAGGAGGCTATTAGCTCAGTCTGTAGAAGGAGCTGAGATAATGATTTTTGTTTTATGGAATTCTTTTTTTCAAATCACTACATTACTTGCAAACTAGTGAATAGTAACTTGATATGCTATAATAGTTTGGTAAATCTTTTGGGCTTGATTATTGATTTAATTGTTAAATAATCCAATAATGATAGGAGAGGATACACTTGAGCTTTATTGATAAATTACAATCGGTCATTATTTTAGGTGCTGTTTTATTAGGATTATTACTAGGACAAGTATCCCTAGTTGGATCAAATGCGGAGCACTTTATCCTTCCCTTTCTCACATTGATGCTCTTTGGCGTGTTTTTACAAATCCCCCTAAAGCATATAGGAGAGTCCTTTAAAAATATTAAGTTCACTGGTAGTACTGTGATCATGAACTTTGTTTGGACACCTATTTTTGCATGGGCTTTAGGAAGTATATTTTTACGAGAGATACCAGCTATTTGGCTGGGTTTCATTATGCTAATGGTAACACCGTGTACTGACTGGTATTTAATATTTATTGGGATAGCCAAGGGGAATGTGGCATTAGGTGCAGCCGCTCTGCCTCTCAAGCTTTTATTACAGCTTTTGCTATTACCATTTTACTTATTAGTCTTAGGAGGGTCTTTAGTCGATATCAATGCAGGGGCATTGTTGACAGGAGTTACATTGGTGTTAATGATTCCATTTATATTAGCACTGATTGTTCGGCAAGGGGTCATAAGGAGAAAAGGCGAGGCATGGTTTCAAGATAGATTGCTTCCTAGTTTGTCCTTTACTCAAATTATTTTTCTTAGCCTGGCGATTGTAGCCATGTTTGCATCCCAGGGAGAAATTCTAATGAATAATCCTGCTATCTTGTTAAAGTTACTATTACCTACTCTGATCTTCTATATAGTTAATTTTGTCATTGGACAGGTAATAGGGCGATTACTAAAGCTTTCTTATGAAGATACAGTGGCATTTAACTTTACGACACTGGCTAGAAATTCTCCCGTTGCTCTGGCTATTGCAGTGGCTTCTTTTCCTGATGAGCCCTTAATCGCTCTTGCTTTAGTGATTGGTCCTTTAATAGAATTACCTATATTGGCTGTAATCTCTCAACTTTTATTGATCATTGGGAAGCCAAATAAATTAAAAAATTGTCAAAATTAAGTAGCCATTTGGTTGGTGGTATTTATTTTCTAAAATAATAAGAAACAGGCCATAGAAGAGATGATTAGAGTAACTAAACAAGACAGATCAAAATGGTATCAAACAGTTTGAAGAGACTTTAGAAGATATTTTCACTGAATGATATAGGTATATCATTTACTTTACAGTTTAGTTACAAATCAGCAGATTAGTTGACATAATATTTAAAACAATGGTATAAACAACTATACGATGACATCAAAGGATAAAGGACAGGAGACAAGTTGATGAAAAAAATAATTTTGACAGTAGTGATGATGATTACTTTATTCTCTTCCATTCCCTACGCAAATGCCAATAGTAGCAGTAGGGTAACAATGCTAATGGATGGGAAAAATGTGGCGTTAAATGTTGTGAACTTAAGGGTGTTTGGCAAACCTATGGAAACTGATGTGCCACCGGTTCTATATAACGATAGAACTTTAGTTCCAGTAAGGTTTGTGGCTGAGAGCATGGGGGCTGAGGTAGAGTGGAATCAAGGGCAGTATACTGCTACGATTACAACGGAAAATAAAGAAATTTTGTTAAAGGTTGATAGCCCAGTAGCCATCATAAATGGAGAAGAAAAGAGACTTCCAGATGGAGTGGCACCTAAAATCATAACGTATAAGGGTAAGGGAAGAACGATGGTTCCATTAAGATTTGTAGCTGAAGTGCTGGGATTAGAAGTAAATTGGGAGAATCATACTAGAACAGTTGTGATAGATCATAAAAAGGCAAATAGTAATGAGGGAACTGTGAAGGACATTAGGTTTACTACAGAAGCAGGATTTCCTCAAATTCGCATCAATACCGGTAGAGCAGTTGATCATGAAGTATTAAAGTTAAGTGGTCCTAATAGGCTTGTTTTTGACTTTCATAATACAAAATTTGATTTAAAAGAAAATGTGTTGCATCAAAGTATAAAACAAGAAGGTGTAATCAATTTAAGGGCTTCTCAGTTCAAAACAAATCCTTTGGTTACTAGATTAGTGCTAGAACTTGAAGAGTTTAAAGACTATGAAGTTAGTTATAATCAAAATAGTGGCGAGATGATTATTAGCTTTATCAACCAAAGCAATACAGATTCAAAAAAACCAGAAATATTAGTTGTGATAGATCCAGGGCATGGTGGTGTAGATCCAGGAGCCATATCACCTATAAAAGGATTATTAGAAAAAGAAATTGCATTAGATGTATCACATAGGCTTAATAAGCTATTAAAGGAAGCTGGTTTTAAAACGTACATGACAAGAGAGAGGGATGTAACAGTATCTCTTGCAGATAGAGTGACAGTAGCAAATCAAATGGGAGCAGACTTATTTGTAAGTGTTCATGCAAATGCAGCTTTGACTCCAAATGCCCATGGTGTAGAGCATCTATATTACCCAAGTGAAGGAAATCCCCAAGATCATCGTGGCAACAGAAGATTGGCACAGATTTTTCAAAATCAGATGATACAAATGACAGGGGCTCGTGATAGAGGGGTTGTGCCACGAGAGAATCTATATGTTTTAAGAGAAACAAAAATGCCGGCTATTCTAAGTGAAATTGGCTTCTTAACAAATCCTAAGGAAGAAGAAAAATTAGCTACTCAAGAATATAGGCAACTTGCGGCAGAAGCTATGTTTCGATCAATTGTAATGTATTTTCAATAAATAAATAAATAAATAAATAAGGATTGTTATTATTTCTATAGAATAAGCGTATGGCTTAAAGCATGCGCTTATTTTTGAATTCAAAAATAGGAATTCAAAGCGTTTTGTAATCCTGATACTTAAAGAACAATAAAAACTTCAGGAAATTTGGGAACATTTAGAGTGTAAAGCTCCTCTATATAGTGAGGTGAATAAGAACCTAAATCTTATAGAATTCTACGACGAGAAAACTATTCGGGGAGGTGTGCAGTAATACAGCAGATGAAGAAACTAACGAAGTAGTTGAAGTTGTATCTGAGGATCAAGCAATGCCATCGGTTCAAATGAGAAGCTTAGGAGGATCTAATGAAATGCGGAACGGAAAATTTAAGGCTTACATAGTAGCAATGATATCTGTATTGATGTGTCTTGCTTTGTTCATGGGGTGTACTGACGAGATAGAAAAAGCATCTTCTGGTGAAGAAAAGAAGGTACCTATACCAGTTGAGGTGAAAGAAATCCTCTCTGCCAATAGATTTGTTGACGATATAGATGAAGAAAAAGTCAAAGAGGGCTTCGGAAAACTGCTCTATAAATTTGACAGATTTGATGAAGTGACCAATGAAGAAGTGATCTATGGTTTTTCAGAACAAATAGTTGACGAGATTATAGTTGAAGAGGCTTTGATAGATGTAGACCATGTCTTTAGATTGTTAAAATACGGTTATGCAGGCTATCAATATTTTGGCGGAGATGAAAGCTTTTTAAGTGCAAAGGAAAACATGATACAAGAAATAAGTAAAAGAGATAAGGTTATATCCACCAATGACCTGAGTAAAATATTATATAATCATCTAAGCTTTATTCAAGATGGACACTTTACTATAAGTGGTCGTGAATTATTTCAAAGACATAATTACTATATGAGTGAAACCTATGCTTTTTTCAAGGATGTCCAAGGATATTATATGATGATTGACGAGGAAAAGTACTATTTGATAGAGGTGGCTGAAGAGGAAATTGAAGACTATCTAAAGCTTTCATTAAATGAAGATGGAGAAATCGTATATTATTTAGGTGAAGTATATCCTTCAAGGACCATAAATCGCAAGGTAAATATTAAGCTTAAATCTGATACCAAAACGATTAATGAGACGATAGCTATGCGAATGGTGATCTCGCGTGAAAATTTCAAGGGAAGTAGTGTTTACAATTATAGCGAAATAGGTGATATGCCTATGATCGAGATTAGAAGCATGTCTCCTAAAACACAAAAGGACGTGGAGCAAATTCAAAATTTTGCAGAGGATGCAAAGAAGTTGAAAGATGAAGATTATTTTATTATTGATGTAAGGGGGAACGGTGGCGGAGGTGATTCCTATTCCTTTGAATGGATTAAGAATTATACTGGTCAAACAAGGGAGACCTTTATTATGGATAGGATTGAAAGCCACCTAGATACCGAGATTACCATAGGAGCAATGAAGTACAGTATGGAATTTGAGGTTGATTTAGAACTCCGAAAAGAAGCCGAAGATTTGATAGAACGGATTGTTCTAGAAGATTATTATCCAGGCTGGACTCCGTTATATATCAAGCAACCGCAACGCTTAAATAATGAAAATATCATCTTTGTGATTATGGATGAAGGAATTGCTTCTTCTGGTGAGAGCTTTATTTCAATGCTAAGGCAAATGGAAAACGTTATTTTTGTTGGTACAAATACAGCGGGAGTTTACTTAGCATCAGGAGGTGCTTATACATTGCCTCATTCTCATATACCCATTGGATTTGGTCAGTCTTTATTTTTAAACTCTAAACTTGAAGATAGAGAGGGGATCGGGTTTATGCCAGACTTTTGGGTTTCTCCAGATCAAGCAATTGATCGGATTCTAAAATTTATTGGGGAATCATAGGCGTTAACTTAACCCATGTTATTCCAAGGTAAAAATTACATTTGAAAAAAAGCATGAAAAATGGGAATCTCAAAGTGACCATCACATCACAAAGGAGAGATTCCCATGAAGATATCTTCATCACTTATTATACAATTTATTCGGTTGTTTGATAACAATAAAATTATGGAAATTGCCATAGGCACAGGTTTATTGAAGCGTCAAAAGGGCATGTTGCCTGATACAATTCTTAAGGTTTTCACATTCGGGTTGCTAAATATAGCAAACCCCTCATTAAACCAAATTGCATCTAAATGCCAAGCATTTCAACCAGGCTTAACAATCTCCAAAGAAGCAGTGTATAAAAGACTGAAAAAATCTTCTTTATTTTTACAGGAAACATTTAAACATATGATGCAAAAATCTATGAATAGTGTAATCCCTGTAAAAACTGCCGCTATTCTTGAGCAGTTTAAGGATGTAAAGATATGTGATAGTACCAAAATTACTTTGCCGGATAAGCTGGTGGCTCTGTACCCCGGATTAGGTGGACGCAATGCTAAATCTTCTTTAAAAGTCCAAGGCATTTATAGTTTGATTCCTGCTAGATTTTCAAGCCTTGAAATAACAAAGGCTCCTGGCGCTGATACTACCTATAACGATAAGTTACTTGCCATGGTTAATCCAGGTGAATTGCTAATAACAGACCTAGGATATTTTAGCAAAGCATTTTTTGAAAAACTATCAACAAAAGGTAGTTACTATCTCACTAGAATCAAGAAAAACTCTATTGTTTACGTAGAAAAGTCAGGACAACTAACTAAGGTGGATTTGACTGATTTACTAAAGGGTACTGTGGTTGATACAGAAGTTTTTCTGGGAATAGCCCATAAAAAACAACTTAAATGTCGTTTTGTAGCCATTCGCCTGCCAGAAAAAGTGGTGAATCAACGTAGACGCAAGGCTAACCAACAGGCTAAAGCCCAAGGCAAACAACTTAGTGCGAAAGAAACTGAATTGCTGGCATGGAATATTATTGTTACAAATGTTACAAAAGATAAGTTATCTCCTGAAGCTGCTTGTGATTTATATAGAGCAAGATGGCAAATTGAACTCGTATTTAAATCATTAAAAAGCTATTTAAATATTGATAAAATAGGCTCTTGTGGTAAATACCAGCTAGAGTGTTTGATATATGGGCGCTTAATAGCAGTAGTTGCCATGTTTTCTTTATACAATGTTCTATATATACCAGCAAATCAACATTTCACAAGAAGTTTAAGTATGTTGCGATTTGTAAGTATTTTTGCAATTCATGCTAATGAGATAGCCCTAAAGCTTCAATTAACAATACCAAATATTCATTTTCTTGAAAGACTTTTCAAGAAAATGAGTAAAAAAAGTTTGCATGATAAGCGTCAGAGAAAAACAACGTTTGAAATACTACAGGAATACTTTTTTCTCGAAATTAATTTCCAAAATATTGCTTAGGTTAACGCCTATGATTGGGGAATATGATATAGAAACGATTAAAGTACAGCATTAATCTATTCAAATTTTGAAACTGGTAGATAAAGTGATCTGTTTTGCACATTGTTTATTGATGACACAACAGATATATCATATGTACCGATTATCACAGGGGGGGGTGGAACGTTATAATCAAGGACTGTTGCTGAATTGAAGATTTAATAAAGATGTGCCAATGAAAGGAGGACGTTTATGGGGTACTTAATATTAGTAGTTTTATTAGGAATGCTAGCATGGAACGTAAAGGAAGGATTTGAGATGATTGATGACCGGTTAAAAAGTATTCTTGAGACACTAGAGAAAAATAATGAAAATGATGATAAATAGATGGTGTAGGTATTCTTTTTAGTACAAATAAGATGAAAATCTGTGGAGACTCGTTTGTTAAATCGATGTTAGGAGAAAAAAATGAAAACTGAAAAGTGTATTAAAAATTGGAGTAAATATTGATGTTATAACAATGTAGGAGGTAAATTAGTTTGAAAAAGGAAGAACAGAATCCCGAGAATAGTAAACAGAAGAGGAGACATAAAAAAATAACATATGCACTGAGCTTAGGCTTATTGGTGGCTAACTTTCTATACTCCTCCAATTATTCACCTTTTAACCAATTT
The DNA here is from genome assembly GCF_000016985.1 of Alkaliphilus metalliredigens QYMF. Classification (NCBI taxonomy): domain Bacteria; kingdom Bacillati; phylum Bacillota; class Clostridia; order Peptostreptococcales; family Natronincolaceae; genus Alkaliphilus; species Alkaliphilus metalliredigens. Next base: position 1,986,223 of record NC_009633.1, read on the forward strand.
GATACCCAGGAACTGGTTACATCTGATAAGATTGAATTGTTCAGGTTAGACGAAGAGGGTTTTATAGAGGGTTCCAAAATAGAAATAACCAATAGTGGCGTTGCAGAAGTTTTATTAGAGGACATTAGTAGAAATCGCTTTAGTAAAACTAATGATTATTGGATATCGGATTACCCTTATTACCTATCATTTCGAATTACAAGGCAAGAAGAGCATTTTAATAGAATAGATAAGATAACAGTTTACTTGAAAAGTGACGGTGAAATGTTCATTACTGATCGGCTTGAGCATAAAAGATATATAGGGAAAATTTCGCAAGAAACAGTTAAGCAATTAAGTACAGTTTGGGGTAACGAGTAGTCAGTGAGTACTTGTATATTCTCTTTTTCAATGATACTTGTCACGACGATACTTGTTGCTTGTAGAGAAAAAGAGAAAAGCTACAATAATCTGTACTGAGGACGGAATAGGTAAAAGAATTGGGACACCATACATGGTTTGGGACTAAAAAGACTAAAAAGACTAAAAAGAATATAAAGAATAATTGAACGCGATCAAGGATATATGACGTTAAATGATATGGGTAGTATGATTGAGATACAAATAGCCATATCAATAATAGAAAGATAACCTGATATGTATAGGTCATTTTTGCTAATTAGGCCACATTTTCAACCAGTTATGCTAATCCTATTGATTGAAAATCATTTTGCGTGCTATATTAAACTTATCTAGTGGTCATGGGGTGTATGGCTGAACCATTACAATGATGGCACGGATAGATGGTTTATATGTCTATGGAATACATTTCCAGCAGTGAATTGAAAATAACTGTATACTAGCTTTTATAAGAACTTTATATGAATAATATATGACAACCCCTTATGATTCTTATTACAAGATTATAAACACTTAAGGGGTTGTTTTCTTTTTTAGTTAGTTTTATAGGACTTGAGAACGTCATCCAGAGAATCATAGTATAAACTGGTATGGGTGCATTAGGGGGCTGATCAAAGTGAATACACTAAGGGATAAGAATAAAGAAATGAGCACATATAAAATCTTATTTGAAACATCCATGGCTAAGGTTTATCGAGTAGCTTATTATATTTTGAGAAATGAACATGATACAAAGGATATTGTTCAAGAGGCCTTTGTTATGGGCTATAATAAGATGGATTCATTGAGAGATCCCAGTAAATTTGAAAGCTGGATTTGTACAATAGCCAGTAATTTAGCAAAAACTAAATATAGAAAAAATAAGAAAGAAGTTCTGATGGATAATTATGGAAAGATCATCTCATTAATAAAAGTAGCAGAGACATTTGAACTCCTAGAGGACATATTAGAAAAAAAAGAATTAAAGGAAAACATATTGAAACAAATCAATCATTTAAACAGTCATTACAAAGAAGTCATTGTACTTTACTATTATGTGGAGCTGTCTTATGAAGAGATCGCTATTGCACTAAATATTAGTCAAGGAACTGTAAAGTCAAGAATGTTTAGGGCTAAAAAGATATTAAAATCTAAAGCTTAAAGAACGATAAAATTTTCAACAATTTGGGAACATTTAAGATGAAAGTGACCTCTATATAGTGAGGCAAGTAAAAAATGGGGTCTAAATAAGATATTCGACATATATATTTTACACCGGATTATTTTAAAACCCTATTGAATACTAATCCTCTATTTTAGAATATTGTGAAACAAAATATTCAATATAATTAAACTGGAGGTGGCATAGTGTGGAGAGGTATATTGATACTAGGAGGATTTATTGCTGTAGTAGAAACATATGGACATATAAAAAAGCAAAGGAAAGAAAAAAATGCTACCTATTTAAACTTACAGGGAAAATTTCTAGAATGGCAAGTAATCAATAGGCCCTATACCGTTTATTATAGACATGTGTGCAATGTTAGAAATCTATATATACTAGTCTATTATATTGAAAATAGTCATGGTGAAATTGTAGAAGTGAATATGGCACAATCGGAGTATTATAACGGAGTTGATCGTGTTCAAGATTTAAATAAAGGTGACGAAGTACATATGAAATTAAAAAAATATCCTGATGAAAGTTTATATATTTTTATGGAAAATTTATAAATTATTGGAAACGAATCTACTCATGATTTAATTAAGATATAATAAATTAGTTACTGCAGATCATCTTTTTAAAGTAATGAAAGGGATATGGAGTAAGGAAGAACTACCCCTTTGTGTTTATGTAGGAAACAAAAACGTCCTCTTGGCACTGATCGGATCTTCTGAGAAATACTAATTGGAGGCGATATCTTTGAAAACAAAAATATTCTATGCATTTAATGAAAAAACTGTAGAAAGTAAAGTGAATGATTTTTTGGAAAACTCGTCTGTGGAAGTGATTGACTTGAAATTTTCTGCGACAGTATTTTACTTTTCTGTACTTATCTTATATAGAGAAAATTAACATCAAATTTGATAAAGCCCAGCAGACGTAACAACAATAGATGATAAGAGTGTAAAAGCATTCAGCAATGACTGGATGCTTTTCTTTTGAGAAAAACTATGTACGCACAAGGTCCGATTGATTTTAAAAAATATAAAACGTTGACTATAAAAGCAAACTAATGTAGAATGTGTCTATAAAATAAATAAACAAAAGGGTGAATTGTGTGGAGATTGAAAAGCTAACAGTGGAAGAACTGAAAAATGGATACAGATATAACAAGGATACTGATTCCTACATTTGCAATACTTGTAGAAAGGCATTTGAAGTAGGAGAGATCTATTCTTTTGGCGATCGATTATTTGAGGCATTTCGTGGGGTCAAAATACATGTTGAAAGTGACCATGGAGATAATTTGAAGCAGCTTCTTTATGGAGAGTCCAAATATAATACACTTACTGATAATCACAAGGAGTTGATGTCTCTGATGTATTCCAATGTATCTGATAAGGATATAGCAAAAACACTGGGGATTTCTCCTTCCACAGTGAGACATCAAAGGTTTATGTTCCGGGAAAAAGCAAAACAGGCAAAGATGTATCTTGCAATATATGAACAAGTTATGGAAATGAAATCCACTACTGATGAGATGATTGTACCTGTTCATAGTACCGCAACCATGGTTGATGAACGGTATATCATAACCGAAAAGGAAAAGGAAAAAATACTGACTACAGAATTTGAAAGTCTATCACCTTTGAAGCTAAAAAGGTTCCCGGGAAAGGAAAAGAGAAAAGTAGTAATCCTTACAAAAATTGCTGAACAACTGGAACACGGGAAAAGATATACAGAGAAGGAATTGAATCAAATCATTGCGGAGATCTATGAGGATTACGCATTGATCAGACGCTACCTGATTGAATATGGGTTTATGGACAGGACTATTGACGGCAAGGCATACTGGATGAAGTAGAAATTCGATCAACTGTTGAGAGGAGAGAGACTAAATATGGATAGAAAAAAGGAACTGAAGGAGATTTACAAAAACACCAAACCTGATATGGGGATATATATCGTCAGGTCAAACACGAAGGAAAAGTGTCATATAGAAGGAACGGAAGACTTGAAAGGTACGATGAACAGCGCAAGATTTAAATTGAACTCCGGAAATTATCCCAACAGGGAGCTCCAGGAAGACTGGAATAAGAAGGGCCCATCAGGTTTTACTATGGAGATACTTGAGAATCTTGAATGCCCTGAGGATGAAATAAAAGATGACTATAAAGAGGAATTAACTATATTAAAGATGATCTGGGAAGAAAAGCTATCTAAAAGGGGCTTGGAATTTTATAAAAGATAAGGTGGATTTGAGCTGTTTTGAATTAAGTTAAAATAGTATAAAGTGTATTCTTATTTTGAATAAATTATTGGAAGAAAATATTGTGAGCACTGTATTGCAGAATACTATAAAAAGTAAGGGGAGCTACGATGAGTGATGATAATTCTCAAAATTCAATAGATAGTCTTCATAATGCATTTAATTTTCAATTGGATATTTCATGGCAAATGTTACAAATTCACCTTAAGGGTCTGGGCGACGAAGAATGTCTTTGGAGGCCTAGTTCAAAAGGACTTCACGTTGTAAATGAATTAGGAATCTGGAAGGCAGATTGGCCAGATTCGGAGGATTACGATATTGGACCTTCGAGTATAGCTTGGATAACTTGGCATATCATATTTTGGTGGTCAATGGTCTTTGATTACTCTTTTGGAAATGGAACGCTAACTCGTGAAGATATCCATTGGCCTGGCGACATGATAGTTGTTAGAGAAAAAATAAAACAATTGTATGATGATTGGAAGAATAGATTAGCCATGGTATCAGACGAGGAATTTCTATCCTGTGAAAAAACGAAGTGGCCCTTTGAAGAAAGACCATTGTATGAGCTTGCTGCGTGGCTAAACCTCGAACTTATGAAAAATGCTTCTGAGATTGGTTACTGTCGATTTCTTTATGCCTCAAGGAAATATTGAGCCAAGGGGACGTTCTCTACATAAGAACATAAATCCCCCTGTTAAATATAACTGCCATTTATCAATATTTTGTAAACCCGTAAATTGCAATAGCAAATTGAACTAGCCAAGCTATAGATAGGAAACCATCAACTCACGATAGACGAAGATATTTTAAAGCAATTGGACCTATTACTGTAAGACTCAGGTTGAAAAGAAGCAAGGTGAAATTCACCTAAGTAATATTAGACTTTTTAATACTGACACCAAGTGTTTGGTAGTAATAGAAAAGAAATATGTTGTGATGGGAGGGCTAGAAAAATCTAGTCCTTTTTTTAATTAGAGAGATGGCTTATGAATTCTTATTAAATACAAATGATTATCAATATCAAATAAGGGTAAGTTTATAAAGAGATTATCAATAAACAATTTGATTTCTTGAACAAAAATTGCACAAGACATGTTTAACAGTAAATAGTGAAGTGCAATGGCATATGAAAAACTAAATACGACTCACTATCTTTGAGAAGATAAGCTACTCCAAATTAGATGCTAATCCAGTAAGAGTAATAATTAAATTAAAAATGAAGGGAGAAATAGTAAAATGAAAAAAAAATGAAAAATCTATGTTAATGAACGAATCAAATGAGATAAAGGCAGTGGAAAAGCAGGTTTATCCATTTGCTTTAAACAATATTCCTTATTCATATGAGGATTTAGAGCCCTATATTGATAAGGAAACCATGAATATTCACCATAGCCGTCATCACGATGCCTATGTAAATGGTGCAAATAAAGGTTTGCAGGATTTCCCTGAACCTCACAACAAATCTTCTGTTGAGCTTTTGAAAGGGTTCAATGATTTATCAACGGATTTACCTGATTCAGCAAGAAATGCTGTTCGAAATCATGTAGGGGGACATACGAATCATGCATTATTTTGGGAGATAATGGCTCCTAATTCAACTGGAGAAGAGAGAAGACCATCTGGAGAATTGTCTGAAAGGATTACTGAAACATTTGGAAGTTTCGATGAATTTAAGAATCAATTTGAAGCAGCTGCAACAACAAGATTTGGAAGTGGATGGGCATGGCTCGTAATTGATAAGGGTGAACTAAAGGTAACTAGCTCAGCAAATCAAGACAGGCCATATATGGGCGGGCAAACTCCAATTCTAGGCATTGATGTTTGGGAGCATGCCTATTATTTGAAGTATCAAAACAAGCGTGGAAGTTACGTAAGTAATTTCTGGTATGTGATAAACTGGGATGAAGTTGCAAGACGATATAAAGCAGCTAGATAATTAATCAAACAAACTGAAGGAAATTTTGGTATACATTAAAAACCTGACATAGATTTTGTCAGGTTTTTGATTCGAAATCAAAGGGATGGTTCTGTTGACTGTTGTTATTTTACTAATGAAGGTAATGCAAGTTTTGGGAGGGGTATCATCATATAGGTATAAATATCTGGAACGGAATAGGCGCTCCTGCGCCTTCAGAAAATAGTGTGGGCATGAGTTCATTTTCTCTTATGTTTCCTAGTGATGAAGCTAGAGAAAAAGTCACAAAGAAATTAAGAGATCTTAATTATCAGGTAAAAGAGGAAGAAGGTGTATTCACTACTGAGGATCCTTCTGGAAACCAGCTTAGACTTGTGGTTTCAAGGGATAATATTTTTGATTAGTGAGGAAGACAAGGAAATTCCTTATTTATGAAATGAAAATGAGGTTTTATAATATATATATAGGTGATAAACATACGTCAAATAGAAAAGTAAGAAATGGGATGAAGATCCATGTTTTAAAGGCAGTAGATAATATAGAAATTTTAGAGGTTATAGTGGAAATAAAAGGAACGTAATCGAAAGAACCGTCCCTGTGATACCTGTGATATGAAAGGGACCTGTATTCTGTCACCTGCTAGACAACTGACTGAAGAGGAGCAATCCCTTGTCTGGCAAAAAACGCCCTCACATATTGGAAGTGAAGCAGAAGAACGTATATATCAAGAAGTAGTAAGAAATTGGAACCGCGGTGAAATGAAAATCAGTACAATTTTGCTGGAGGGGGACGCAGGTTCAGGAAAAACCCAGCTTGCTAAAGCCCTATCTGCTGATTTTAACCTGCCTTATACGAAAGTAACCTGTTTTGCTGATATGGATAAATCCGATGTGCTTGGTTCTATTCTTCCAGTATTACCTGAAAAAGACGATATATCAGGCAAGATTGAATATCAGTATTATCCGTCAGAAATTGTTCGTGCCTATGAAAATGGATGGCTCTTGGAAATTCAGGAGCCGACGGTTATCCGGGACGCAGCTGTTTTAATGGCTCTGAATTCCGCATTAGAACCAGATGGCAGCCTAAACTTACCTACTCGTATCGTACACCGGCATCCGGATTTTATTGTTGTTATTACAACAAACCGTGGCTACAATGGCTACCGTCCTTTAAATGAAGCTTTGCGTGATCGAGTACAGCATGCCGAAAAACTAGACTTACCACCCAAAGCAGTTATGATGGAACGAGCCGAAGCTAAGACTGGTTATCATTCTGAAAATGTTCTTTCTCTTTTAGGCGAAACGATTATTTTGATGGATGAAACAGCCCGAGCTAATGCAATCAAAGGTGTGGCTGGGATGAGATCCTATATCTTTTGGATTGATGCCGTAGCAAGTGGTGCATCAGTAAAAAATACGCTATATCATAAGGTACTCTACAAAATTACCACTGACCCACAGGAGCTTGCCATTTTAGAACAGGCACTAGCAAGTCATGGCTTGACAGATAAGCTTGCAGAATTGGATACTGTCTGTCATTCTCATTCAGATGGAGAGAATCCAGAAGTGATGGAACTTCATATTTCCGAGAGTGGAGAATACACTGCAGAAGCAGATAAAGCTGATAAAAATGCAATCCGTTTGAGAAAATCAGCAGACAGTGAGGGACATTCGGATACCAGCTGTGATAAAAATACTGATGTTTCAAGCAACGATAATGGAGAAGATGGCACTCCATTTTACCATGAGTCCGATAAATCTGATACAATCGAATTACAAAAAAAAAATTTCGTAAACAGTTGAACACAGAAGCTCGGCAAAGTGTTCAAGGAAGCTTCCATGATGCAATCAAGCTAATTGTCCACCGCCCGGAAGCTACCGCTCAAAACAGGGAAGAATATCATAACATGGCTGCTACCTTGTTACCGGTCATTCGGGAACTAGTCCGCAAAACAAACCCACTTTTAGAGCATGAAGTTTCCTTTGAATTCGCTAAATCTCAGCTTTACGGCACAAAATTCTGTGCAGATCAAGCCACTTCTTTGGATTTTCGCGTATTTGCCCGTAAACGCCCACCTGGGGAAGAACCCTCTATTGCAGTTGCTCTTAGGATTGATGAATCAGCGTCTATGTCAGCCTTCGGCCGCTTAGATGCAGCAAAGCAGGCAGCTGTCGCTTTATATGAATTCTGCACTGGATGCGGCATTCCGATAATGGTTTACGGGGATACAGCAGACCGCTCCAAGCTGGAACAAATGTCTATTTATGCATATGTAGACTTTGAAAGCAAAGACGTAAATGAAAAATATGCGCTGATGAACATTCAGGCTCGCAGCAATAACCGGGATGGTATGGCATTACGTATTATTTCAGATAGATTGCTTAATGCACCACAAAAAACCAAATTAATAATCAGCATCAGTGACGGACAGCCTAAGGCGATGCCTGATTACACAGGTGAAAAAGCAGCTCATGATATGAAAGATACTTTAGAAGAATATCGACGTAAAGGCATCCAGTTCCTTGCTGCAGCTATTGGACAGGATAAAGAGGCGATTCGTGAACTTTACGGAGCTGAAAATACATTGGATATAACTGATTTGAAGCAGCTCGCAGCAAGGTTAGTACAAATAATCGCAAGGTTTCTGTGAGTATGTTATACTAAGCGGAAATGGAGGTGGAGACATGGATTGTGTGAAAATAGGTAAATTGATTGCCAAACTGCGAAAGGAAAAAAAGCTTACACAGAAAAATATTGCAGATGCCTTGGGTATTCAAAATAAGACAGTTTCTAAATGGGAATGTGGTTTAGGGTGTCCTGATCTGTCGCTATGGCCGGAACTCTCTGCTATTTTTGACATTGATATAAAACAGATGATGGAGGGTGAAATTACTCCCAATAAGCCAGATGGAGGTAACATTGACAAGATACGTTTTTATGTCTGTCCCTCCTGCGGAAATATTTTGTTTAGTACAGGAAGTGCCTCTATCTTCTGTTGCGGAAGAAAATTAGAACGTATTTTGCCTACGGATACAAATAATGCACCAAAAATCACAGTTGAAGAAATAGAGACTGATTACTTTGTCACCTTTGACCATCCAATGACCAAAGAACATTATATTTCTTTTGTGGCTTATGTTAAAAGCGATAAAGTATTTTTTTATCGCTTGTACCCAGAACAAAGTCCAACATGTAGGTTTCCTATAATCACTGGTGGTAAGCTCTATGTATATTGTATTAAACATGGTTTATTAGTGTATTCAAATAATCTATTCTGATGTCCAAAACAGGGCTCAGAATTAACAAAACCGGTGTATATGAGAATTACGCTATGGACGATTTTTATATGCAAATTGAATAAAATAAGATACTGATAAATACAAGAAAGGTTATTTTAAGCAGAGCTAGAGATTACAGTAAAATAATGTAATTTTAAAGTGGCTCATTGACATGAAATAGTTGCAATGCTATAATCTAGTTAAAATTATTCGGAGGTGATTAGCTAAAATGATCAAATAATCTTATCCATTATAAAAACAATTAAAGTAGTCTTGGTAAAGTCAGAGCATCTTGAGTGATTCATACATGAGATGTTTAATGGAATACCATAAACTGCTGCAAAAGTTTTGGATAGGATTATGATAGTGTCGTTTTAGTTATATTCATTAAGAAATGACTAGTTGTTTTTGTTTAAAACAGCTTTCTTTGTGATAAGCCTAATAACATTGTGATACTTATAAACCTTCCAAAGCTTTTGAGCTCGGAAGGTTTTGTTGTTTTTTATTTTGATTGTACTCGGGCAAGACGGTGGGATTTGGTTTGCTGAGGAATCGAATAAGATAGGTCAATTAATTTACTAGAGATAATTTTCCTTTCAAATAAGAATATGAACAGCATTTAAAAGTGGATAAAATGATAGGAAGGAGTAAACTTTATGACTGGACCAGATAAGAAAAAGTTATATCCAAATGAAAATTTGAAAACAGTTTGCTTTATCAACAACTTACCTAAAAGATCGAATGTTGAGATTGGAGATTACACTTATTATAGTGATAATAAAAAATCTCCTGAGAGATTTTACGATAATATAGAGCATCATTATGAATTTCTAGGAGATAAACTGATAATAGGAAAATTCTGCGCTATTGCAGAGGGGATAAGGTTCATTATGAATGGAGCGAACCACAGAATGGATGGCATAACAACCTATCCCTTTAATATTTTTGCTGGTGGTTGGGAAAAAGTCACGCCAACAGTAGAAGACTTACCCTTTAAAGGTGATACAGTGATTGGCAATGATGTATGGATCGGCCAAAATGTTACGATTATGCCGGGGGTTCATGTGGGAGACGGTGCTATCATTGCTGCAAACTCAACAGTAGTAAAAAATGTTGAACCTTATACAATTTATGGTGGGAACCCAGCTAAACTTATTAAGAAGCGTTTTAGTGATGAAAAGATAGCATTTTTGTTAAAACTACAATGGTGGAATTGGGATGAAGGTAAAGTTTTTGATAATCTTGAAATGTTAGTATCAGGAGATGGACTGGATCAATTAATGGGATAAGATTGGTAATAATTAGATGTACTTCTTATGCAAGGTTATTCAAAGGTAGCAAAGCTGCAATTGGAAGAAAACGGATGCTGAGGAAGTAGTGTCAATAGAACAGAATTAGCATGCTTTAAATGTTCCCTCAAACTAATATGTTTGAGGGAATTTTTTATTGGGGCGTACTTTTAGGCAGAAATAAACAAATACAAGAAAAAGTAAGGGGACGGAAGTTATGTTTGCAAAAGTCAAATATATATGTTACTATATTAATGATTTAAAATGAATGGAGGATTGCTTAAAAATGTGTGGAATGTTTAGAACTCGATTTCATAACTTTATGTAACTAATTGAATAGTGCTTAAAGGATCTACCTTTGTGTAGAGTAATCGGGATTAGTCTGCCTATTTTTAAGAAAACCTTATTAACGGGAAATAAATGCATATAAGACGTTAAAAAGGAGGGATAAATCTACCCTCTTTTTGTATGCCTAAAAATAGAATTAAGATCAATAAGAAAAATCACCATTATAATAGCAGTAGGGCTAAAACTATGACTATTTTTGTAGGTTTGTTTAGCTGCAGATTTTTAAGTTTTAGCAAGTATGTATCTGTATAATGAATAATGGTACATGTTTTTTTGCTTATTGAAAAATTCTATTGAAAAGTTTTCTTGAAATGACCATATATTTAATGTGTAAGAACAACTTGTTTCTATAATGAAATACAAGGTGTTTCTATTTTGTTATGCATTATTCCTTTACTCAAAGCATAGGTAGCCAACCTGTGCTTTTTTAATTGGATAAAAAAAGAAAATATGAAAGAGGAGGAACACATATGTATTATATTTTCATATAATCCTTACTGTTGAAATTACAGGACTTTCTCTGCGAAAAGATAAATGAAAGCCATGGGATCAGGAGGAATAAAAATGACATTATTAATAAAAGCAAAAGACATTTGTGTAGAATATTTAGGACGTGATATTTTAGAGATTGATGAATTAGAATTATATAGTTATGACAGAATTGGTTTAGTAGGAGCAAATGGAGCAGGAAAAAGTACATTACTCAAAGTGCTTTTAGGAGAATTAACACCCTCAGGAAGTAAAATCAAACGCTTAGGAAAATTTGCCTATATTTCCCAATTGGATGAAGCAACTTTGCAGAAGCCCAAGGATTTTGCATTGATGGGTAAAATGGGTGTTGATGAATTAGATGTAGAGAAAATGAGTGGAGGTGAAGAAACAAGACTTAAAATAGCTCAGGCCCTTTCGGAACAAGTCCATGGTATTTTTGCAGATGAACCTACCAGTCATTTAGACCGTGAAGGAATTGATTTTTTAATTGGACAGTTAAAGTATTTTCCAGGTACATTGCTAGTGATTAGCCATGACCGTTATTTTTTAGATGAGGTAGTCGATAAGATATGGGAGCTGAAAGATGGAAAGATTACGGAGTATTGGGGGAACTATTCCGATTATCTTCATCAAAAAGAGGAAGAACGTAAGGTTCAGGCTACAAAGCACGAAAAATTTGTTGCGGAACGTGAACGATTAGAGAAGTCTGCTGAGGAGAAGCGAAAGCAGGCACAAAAAATAGTTCGGAAAGCCAAAGGTGCTGCTAGAAAAAACAGTTCTGAAAGTGGTGGACGTCTGGGACATCAGAAAACTATTGGAAGTAAGCAAAAGAAGATGCACAATGCCGCTAAATCAATTGAACATAAGATTGAAGCCCTTGGAGATGTGGAAGCGCCGGAAAATAGTCAAAGGATTTATTTTCGTCAGAGTGCAGCACTGGAACTTCATAATCCCTATCCGATTATTGTAACTGAAATGACGAAACGATTTGGTGATAAAGTGTTATTTGAAGATGCTTCTTTTAATATTCCACTTGGGGCTAAAGTAGCGTTAACTGGTGGCAATGGAACAGGAAAAACAACCTTAATTAAAATGATTTTAAACCGTGAAGAGGGCATTGATATTTCCCCTAAGGCTGAAATCGGATACTTTGCTCAAAATGCTTATAAGTATAATCTTAATCAAAATGTAATGGAATTTATGCAGGAGAGCTGCGATTATAACGTATCTGAAATTCGCTCAGTGTTGGCGTCAATGGGCTTTAAACAGAATGATATCAGCAAAAAAATAGCTGTTCTAAGCGGAGGTGAAATGATTAAATTGAAGCTAGCTCAACTGTTACTAGGTAAGTATAATATTTTACTAATGGACGAACCAGGCAACTATTTGGATCTAATGAGCCTAGAGTCTTTAGAGATGTTGATGAAAAAATATGCTGGTACAATTATATTTATCAGCCATGATAAAAGGCTAGTTGATAATGTTGCTAATGTGGTTTATGAAATTAAGGATCAAGAAATTGTGCAAATAAAATAGCAAGTGGGGACCTTTTAGTCTTTAAGACAGGAGTGAAGATATGAATATAAAAAAGAAAAAGAAAATCTTAAATACTAATTTTGTGTTGTTTCTACTTGGTAGAATGATATCAGATTTAGGCAATAGTGTACAAATGATGATTATGCCACTATATATTATAGACATTGGAGGCTCAGCTGCTACAATTGGACTATTTGCCTTCTTGTCACTGCTACCAGCCCTGATTATCTATCCCTTTGCAGGAGTCATTGGAGATAGAATGAATAGAAAAAAGATTATGGTAGTAACGGATTTGATTAGTGCAGGTGTCATATTAGCTTTGGGATTTATCTCATATTGGGGATTCATGAATATTTCTTTATTATTAATAGTTCAGGCAGTGATTTCCTTATTGAACGGTTTGTTTGAACCAGCTACAAGGGGAATGCTACCCCAACTTGTTGATAAAGAAGAGCTGACACAAAGTAACTCTACTGTTGCATCTATGAGGAGTATATCGATTATGCTAGGACCAGTGATTGGCACTGTTTTATACGCTAATTTCGGGATTACGATGGTTTTTTTGATTAATGGGATTTCATTTCTCTTGTCAGGAGCAAGTGAGATGATGATTCGGTATGTCCATGTAAAACGACAAAGAACAGAGGGAATGAAGGGCATTATCAAGGATTTACTGGAGGGCATTCAATTCATTATGAAAAACAAGATTATTCGTAATATGTGTTATTTCTTTTTAGTCATCTACTTTGTCGCACAACCGATTTTTAGTGTTATTCTACCATTATTTTTTAAGACTAATTTACAATATTCTGATACTCAATATGGGTATTTACAAACAGTCATTATATTAGGTGCGCTACTAGGGAGTGTGGTAATAGGAGTTTTGTTTGGAAAAGAGGAGCAAGTAACAAAGCCTTTTACAATTGGTTGTGGTTTGCTTTTAGGAACAATGTTAATATTTTCTATTTTGCTTTTCCCCAAAAGTTTAGCTGTGTTGGGAAATGGTACAATAGGATACTTGGCTTTATTGGCAGGAGTGCTAGGCCTTTTTAGTTTTGCCAACATATTTATATCTGTTCCTGTACAAACTTATATACAGAGAGAAACGCCAAACGAATATATGTCTAGGGTATTTTCTTTAGTCAGCATGATTTCTAGAGGGGGCATGCCCCTTGGGGCATTAGTATATGGAATTGTTCTTGAATGGGTTGAAATGCATTGGACAGTATTGGTGGCTACCTTATTGATGATGATGATTTGTATTGTATTCATATCTTTGTTAATAAAGGATTATAAAATACAAGAACCATATTAAGTTTAAAGAAATAGCGATGGCGGTTATTCCGCCTTGAAATGACAACAATTAAATGATGATTTGGAGGAAATGAAAATGAATACACTTAAAATTAAACAATTAGCAAATAATAAAGGACTGGATATCTTAGAAGATACGATTAAAATTAATGAGTCTGGTGTTGATTTTCGAGTAGCACACGTCAAGGTTCAAAACGGCGATAAATGGATACTAAGGATTCCACGTAGACCAGAGTCTATGAGACATGCCCTACAAGAGAAAAAAGCGCTAGATATCATTAATAATTATGCAAGCTTTCAAGTTCCCGATTGGTCTATCTGCTCAGAAGACTTAATTGCCTATAAGCAGCTAAGTGGTGTTCCTGCCGCTACGATTGACGTTGAAAAACAAGGCTATGTATGGAGTTTTGATGAAACCAATGTACCATCCGAATACGATTACTCATTAGGAAAAGCGCTAGCAAATCTACACTCATTACCTCAACAAGAATTCAAAAATATCGGTATTGAAATTCTTGGTGCTAGTGAGTTAAGAGCCTCCATGAAACAGCGAATGAAACGTGTGAAAGAAAAATACCATGTCAACCAAAACTTATGGGACCGCTGGCAAGCATGGTTAGCTGAAGATTCTCTTTGGCCATCTCATGTAGGGGTAAAACATGGAGACCTACACCCAGGCCATATTCTTATTGATAAGAACAATTATGTTACGGGTTTAATTGATTGGACGGAAGTAGGGATAGCTGATGTGTCTGCAGATTTCATGTCCCATCATCTACTCTTTGGTAAAGATGGACTAAAAAAGTTAATAGACGCTTATGATAATGCCGGAGGGAAAACTTGGTCAAAAATGGCTGAGCATATTGTTGAACTTCTAACAACAAGTGGTATCACTGTTGCCGAATACGCTCAAGCGTCAGGTATGAAAGACATGCATGAGACAGCTTCGTACATGCTTGCAAGTGAAGGTTAATTAATGTGACTAGTCGTTAAGCTAGACTTAACGACTAGTCAGCTTTATAAAATAAAGAGAAGTGAAAGTAAAAGTCCAGAATTCAGGGTTTTTATTTCATATATTTACAAGTATTTTCACACCTTCAAAATTACTTATCAGGTCACATTATAGGTGTTCATAATGCCGTTAAGAACAATGTCTAGTCCATCATTAAATTGCTTTTCAAAATCAAAATCTATTGGATAACCCAGAAAATCCTTCATCCCACTATTGGCAACTGGCATCATTCTAATTTATTCAAAATAGATGCAATTAATTCAACTCTAGCCGGTGTCATAGGGACTGTTGAATTGAATATTTCAACTGAGTCTCTGACATCCAATAGTTTTTTGCGATAAGAGTTACAAACTTGAATGATTTGCTCCCTAGGACTAAGGGTACAGTCCCCATGATATATTTTCTGGCAAATTGAATCAGATATCTGTAGCGGAGCCCTGGCGGGATTTATATGATTCAATACGTTCAAGCCACATAGTTGTTTTTTCTTCCCTATTCATGAGAGACCTCCTTTTGAAGTATTATCTCATGATTTTAAGGCGATTAAAATGTGGGTTCTAATTGACGCGTACTCAGCAAATGTGAAAAGGCACAGCTGAAATTTGTGGAGGGTGACTCTAATTATACCCGCATGAAGAACATAATAGAAGCGATGTATATTTCAAAAACATTAATAACAGACGAAATTAGTAAATATGTTTAGATGCATGACTCATGTGGTGGATATATTTGCTTACTTAGCAAGGCAGATTTAAAAGAAGCTATAATTCTAATGATATATTGTGGCTAGAAGGGAAAATAAGACAACTTACCCCAGTGATATGTCGGTCGCTGGGGTGGGTTCATAGGGTTATTATAGTTTAATAAACTTTATGATCTCTTCATTCACGGCTCTTGGATTATCTAGGTTTGTGGAATGATGTGCATTTTTTATTGTTCTGAGAGTTGAATTTTCAATATGTTCATGCATGTAGGGTTGGTGTTTGTTTGTCATAGTATCATGATCACCAATTAGAAGTAAAGTAGGACAGTTTATTTTATGAAGATCATTTTTGCTTTCCATTCTAGTTACAGCATCCCAAATACGAACCCAGTTGTCTTTAGTAATCATTGAAAATGCATTCATTATATAGTCATAATTTTCAGGATTGAATTTTGAGAGCATCTTCGCTTGAAGCTTTCCACTGAGTTCCATAGAAAGCATATTACTACTGAATCGATTGATTGGAACAAATATTTTTTCATATAGGTTAAGGGTATTACTACATATGCTACCAATTAAAATAAGAGATTTAACACGTTGGGGATATTTGATAGCTGTTTGAAGAGAGATATGTCCTCCCATAGAAAGTCCGCATAGAATTGCTTGATTTAGCTTTAAATGGTCCATCAATGCAATAAGATCAGAACTGAAATCTTCAGAGTTAACTGGACCATCGGGTAAAGTGGAGTAACCATGTCCGCGAACATCCCAAGTAATAAGCATAAATTTATCTTTAAAAAATTCTACTTGTTTATTCCACTGCATGTGGTTCCAAGAAGCACCATGTGTAAAAATAATAGGGAAACCTTTACCTTTTACTTTGTAATATAATCTGGCTTTATTACTTATTAATTCTGACATGAAAAACCCTCCCTTATTTAATGGTTTTATTTAGAGCCTGGTCCGTGTAAAAATATAACAAATTTTTAAGTGATTTCAGTATGAAATTGTATAATGAATCTTCAATTTTGATACAAGTGTCAGTAACAAATGTGTTTCTGATGATATTTTCTAATATCTCCACTTTTTTGTTTATATTCAAGTCTTCAGCTATGTAATTGTCGTAAGTAAATATCCCAATTAAGAGCATATGTATAGTGTGTGTCTGCGTTTTAATAGATACATCCTCTTTAACTAAGTTGTATTGTCTATACATTTGCAAACTGTTTGTTAGACTTTTGAATTTCATTTCTTGAGATTGTGATGAATTTTTCTTATCTATGAAACGACCAAGTAATTTAGTATCCTTTGTAAATAATGCGACAATAAGTTCTCGATCGTAACAAATCCTATAAATTGTAGAGATGAATTTATCAAAATGAACTATACTTTTATCTTTTTGAACTTCCAGTAGCACTTGATATATGATTTCAGCAGAAATTTTGTGGAATAGTGCTTGAAACAGCTCATCCTTGCTTTTCCAATGCAAGTAGATTGTACCTTTACCTAATTTAGCAACAGATGCTATTTCATCAATAGTACTTTTTGAATAACCATATCTTAATAATATAGACTCTGATATTTCAAGAATATCAAGGGTTCTTTTTTGATACACATTCAATTCAAGTTGAGTAAAAGGATTCGTTATCAAAGAAACACCTACTTTCATATGACTGAAATTGTAATTAAGTCATTATATATTTTTATCGTGAACAAGTCAATGTGGTTTAGTAGATTATATAAATGAAGAATGATATCACAAAAAAGTACTTGTCGTTGTAGTATCTTGCAACACATTATCATAGTTTATACTCAATTATACGGAAGAACCTCTGCCACGTCGAAATATGCATGACTGGTTGTTGTTCTTCATGCTAGAGGTTGAGAGTGCTGCAAAGGAATTGATTAGTTATATAGGTGAGTTAATAAGTAAAAAGCAGGATGTTTAATATCAAAGGGTGAATGGTATGAATAGAAAAAAACAGAATACCGAAAGAAGAAGATGAAAACATGTTTAATTCCTATTGAGACAAGGACAACTCGAAAACAGCGTCAAGACTGCACAATGCACGGACAACGGAGAGAGTATTAAAAAACATGAAGAATTGGAGGAAATTTAGTTGAAAAAGATTAAAGTATTAAAAAGTATATTTCTTATTTTGCTACTTTTAACCCTTATTGCCTGTGGTGCACAAAGAGATGGCAATGAAGTGATTCAAGAACCTGTAGAAAATGAAAATGAGATAGAAAATACAGATAAAGACGACGAACCGCTTGTATCAGTGGAAAGAATTGAAAGCTATGAGAATATGGAGATTTCTGATTGGTTAGATGAGAATACTGTAATTGTTTCAAAAGAAAATGACTCGTTAGAAAAAATGAGATTAGAGGAACTTTCAGATTTATATCCCAGAAGTCTTTACTCATACAACATCAATACGAATGAATATAAGCTTGTAAAAGAACAAGAGAATATTTTCTTAGGTGGTGCAGTATTATCTGGAGACAATAAGCATCTGCTTTATTATGGTAATTCTTTAGGAGATCCTATTTATTATGTTATGAATCTGGATACTTTAGAAGCTTTTAATATTGCAGGAGCTTATAGCGCCAATTGGGCGGATAATGGTGTTGTTGTCGGAGGTAGTTACAGGGGAGGGGCTTATTCAGCAAGCACATCTGGGGAAATATCTCCATTAGGTGATTTTGAAAATGAATCGTTATTTATTGTGAGAAAAATAAATGATAGGGTTTATTATAATACAAACTCTGATACATCCTTAA
The DNA here is from genome assembly GCF_000016985.1 of Alkaliphilus metalliredigens QYMF. Classification (NCBI taxonomy): domain Bacteria; kingdom Bacillati; phylum Bacillota; class Clostridia; order Peptostreptococcales; family Natronincolaceae; genus Alkaliphilus; species Alkaliphilus metalliredigens. Next base: position 2,004,709 of record NC_009633.1, read on the forward strand.
TGGTGTTGGATCTTATATCAAAACAGAGTAATAGTTTGAACATTGATAATGTTTATGATGTATTACCATCACCAGAAGGAGAACAACTACTTGTTCTACAAATTAAAGATTCTAGAAAAAACCTTATTCTTTGTGATAGTGATGGAGGAAATATTCAAATCCTCGCAGAAGGTGAAGAAATAGGAGGCGTTTCATGGTCTCTGGATCAGAGAATGATTGCTTACAGTATAAAGGATACACTTGGAGAGGGGATTTATGTTTATGATCTATTAGAAAATAAGGAGATTAAAATAGTGTCAGATGTAGAAAGCTCAATTATTCACTGGAGTCCTTCTGGAGAAAAATTGGTTTATTTGGAGTATAGTGAAGTTGATCATAAAAGTAGTGTTGTTTATATGAAATATGATATAGATTAAAGTGATAGACAAAGTAGTTCTCAATAGGTAATTGCGAAACTAAATTTGAAAAGTAGTTAGAAGGGCAGAAAATTGATTGCTGATTAAATTTTTTATAGAGACAAGGTGTACCGGTTAACTATGCAATAAGTGGTTTTAAACTTCTGATGTATTTGTGTTGATGTATTTTATCAGCAAGTATAACAGTAACGAGCTGGGTGATACCAGCAAGCAATAAATCAGCATGTAATGTTTTAGCATTCTGTGTTCTTCGATTAGCAATACAAAAGCTATCTTTAAAATGGTTAATGGTTTGTTCAACTACACCTCTATTTTTATAGGTTTCATCCCAATCATCTGTGCCCCGAATGGTACCAGGATAAGCACGTAAGTCTTTTTCAGGATACACATAAATCATTCGACCACAAGGTGATGAAGTACAGGGATTATCGCAGTTATGTCGACGTCGATACTTGCCGTCTCCACATTTAGTCCAAGACATTTTAGGACAGACAAACTTGAAAGTAGGAATACCACACCGAAGATGAGAAGTATTGCCTTCGGGCTTCATAGGTAGTTTAGGATCATGAGGACAACAGGGAATCCCATCTTCAGTAAGAGTGTATTCAGAGCTGCTAAGGGAAGACCTAGGATTTAGGGGGATATAAGCTTTATTGAACTTTAAATCCGAAAAAATTCCTTTGTAGATAGATATGGTATCAAAAGCAGCATCCCCGATGAAGGTATCTGGTTGAATGAGTGGATGTTTATTAAAAAAGTCAGATAACACTGGTAAAAGAGCTTTTGCATCACCAAGGGACTTATCTTCATCAGGAGAGTTAGATTTTTTGTCAACAACAATGTCAGGATGAGCATTCATAAAATCTTGATCGTAAAAAGTAATATCACGCACAATACCAAGACCATTGGTGAGCATCCCAAATTTATAGACATAACAAAAATGACCATTGATGTAAAGCTGCTTAATTTCTGGATTAGCCGCTGCATGAGAAGGCATGGAACCATAGGCTGCTTTATACGGATCATAGGAATCATCAAGGTTATGAGCCTTTTTAAAAGCTTTAAGTTGTTTAATAATTTTATTAGCGTATTTAGGATTGTTTTCAGTAACAAAAGCTTCAATGCCAGAAGTATCAAAGATAGTCATAGAAGCCTTATGAGGATCAATAGCCTGGCAAACAGGTTCAGTGACATCCACAAGATGCTCAAAGAATGACTGTAAGTCTGGCAAAAAATCTTGTTTGAACCTAGTAAATCTAGAAGCATCAGGTACATTGGTGAAACCACAAAAATCTCTAAGTTCCTTAGAAAACTGAAGAAAAGTCAGCAACAATGTATCGTTTGGAATGGAGAAAATCCGCTGCAGAAGCAAAGCCCAAACCATTGATGTAAGATGATGTTTTCTAGGTCTGCCAGTAGATGCATAGTAATTACGATGAAAAGAAAGAGGTATTATCTCATTAAGATTAAGGTTTTCTTTTAAAAGAGAAAGAAAGTGATGTTTATCATTTTCAAAATAATTGGCACAATCGGAATGAATTTCAGCCAAAGAAAGCTGTTTATGTGGTAAAATAGCCATATATAACTCCTTTCAGGTTGGGTGAATTTGTTTCTGTCAATTCAATTTTACCACAATCTGGTGAGGAGTTATATTTTTTTATGCTTAAAAAAGTCCCGCAATAGTGCGGGTTGCGGCGTTTTGCAAACGCCTAAGTAGTTCTCAAAAGAGAAAGGAGAATGCTACATGTATACTGAAAAAGTTCCTGAGGTTGAAGCATCTCTTCAATATATTCAGGATAATATTTTTGACTCCTTATCATTGGATGAGATTGCACATAAAGTGGGTTATAGTCCGTATCATTTTACACGTATTTTTAAGGCTCATATGGGTATACCACTTTTTTACTATATCTCTTCTCTCCGTTTGCAAAAAGCCAAGGACTTATTACTGCACACGGATTTGACCATCCGTGATATCGCATTAGAAGTGGGGCAACAAAGTCTTGGAACCTTTACCACACGTTTTACACAGAAAGTGGGCGTATCACCTGCTGTTTTTCGACGAACGGCTACTGATGCAGGAAAAGCACTTCAAACCCTTAAACTCCTTGACGACAGACACTTAGATAACACATCTTCTGGTGGACAGTGTAGCATTTTCGGAAACATTGAAACTGAGATTCCTTATCAAGGAGTCGTGCTGATTGGACTCTTTCCCAAACCAATTCCCGAAGGAGTCCCCCTGTACGGCACATTGGTTTCTCTACCTAGTGGGTTTTGTCTATCGGGGGTAAGACCAGGTACCTATTATCTTATGGCTACCTCCGTTTCTTGGGAAATGCAGGCAGAGAGCATATTACTTACCCAAAAGACCTTACGAACTCGATTCCATAAGCCACTTATGATTAGCCCTGGTACAGTTATTCCACACCTGAATGTCAAACTCCATCAGCCACAATTGGACGACCCTCCAATTCTAGTTTCCCTACCCCTATTAATGAAAAGATTTCTTGGTCAGATCCATCAAAAGAGCAATCCATGAGAAATCTAGAGTGGACATCTTTGATATAATTAAATTACCAATATATAATACTTCACTAGATGTTAAATTATGAAACAATCAAACGCTAGCAGAAGATACGAAGGAGGGTTTTATATGTCAAAAATTATTCCACACTTATGGTTTGATAAGGAAGCTGATGAAGCATCGAGATTTTATCTGTCTGTATTTAAAGATTCTAAACTAAAGTACAAAACCACTCTAAATGATACACCATCGGGAGCAGTGGATATGCTTACAATTGAGCTGGAAGGGCAAGAATTTATGTTGCTGTCAGCAGGTCCCTTATTTAAGCTTACACCGGCAGTATCATTTCTAATTGCTTGTAACTCCAAGGAAGAAGTTGACATGCTATGGGAGAAGCTGATTGAAAACGGTGAAACACTCATGCCTTTAGATGCCTATCCATTTAGTGAAAAATATGGTTGGCTAATTGATCAATACGGTCTTTCTTGGCAGGTGATGTACATGGAAGATTACGAGATCAAGCAAAAAATTACACCAACATTGATGTTTGTTGGAGATCAGTGTGGAAATACTGAAGAAGCCATCAATTTCTATACTGATGTATTTAATGATTCGAAAATTGACGATATTTCAAGATATGGCGAAGATAGTGCGCCTGACAAACCTGGAACCATCCTGCACGCTCAATTTACCCTTGAAAACCAAGATTTTGCAGCAATGGATAGTGCCCGCCAACATGATTTTACCTTTAATGAGGCGATATCATTTGTTGTGAATTGCGAAACCCAAGAAGAAATAGACTATTATTGGGACAGGCTTTCTGCAGTTCCAGAAGCAGAGGCATGTGGCTGGCTAAAGGATAAATTTGGATTTTCATGGCAAATACTACCTTCCATTATGGATGACATGATGCAAACAAAGGATCCTAAAAAACTGCAACAAGTGACAGAAGCCTTTCTCAAGATGAAAAAATTTGATGTTGCTGAATTGATAAAGGTGTATAATCATACCGACTAGCAGAATTATAGGTGGTATAAATATTCATAATGCTCAACCTGAGTCTTGTATTGAAAAGGCTCAGGTTGTTTTATATTATGCGGTTAGTGTTAATTACTTAAATAATAGATTAAATTTGTTGACACTTAAATTATACGGTGTATAATAATATGCATAGTATAATAATATGTAAAATGCAAAACATACATCTGAAATTCCTAGTATTGCTAGGGACGCTAGTTCTCGTCTACCAATAGCGATAGATGGATAAGGAGGTTATATTCTATGAATAGAAGAGAGCGAAAAAAAGAAGAAACTAAGTCAAAGCTGATAAGAGAAGCGATGGATTTATTTAAAAAGAAAGATTTTAAAAACACAACTATGGAAGAAATAGCTGAAATAGCTGATGTTTCTAAGGGTACCCTCTATAATTATTTTCAGGATAAAGAAAGCATTCTAAGTGCTTATTTTCAATTGTTAATTCAAGAAAAACGGTTAGATATTATGGAAGCTTTAGAAGCCCAAAAAACAATAGAAGCAAAGCTCGATATCCTATTAGATATTAATATGAAAATGTTGGGGGATGACTTAGAATTATTGATAATCTATTTCAAACATAGGTTGCATACGTTTTTTGACAATAATCCTATGGATACTCCACAGCATAGTGTTAAGGAACAGTTACTACTAGGGATCATTAGCAAAGCACAAGAAAACAAAGAAATTAGAGATGACATACCTGCTTTTGTAATTGCTAAAACCTTTCAATTTTTGTCTTTAAACTACTTTATTACAAGTGTCTATGATCAGCATTCAGGTGACAATGAAATTTTAAAGAAGCACTTAATTGAGATGTTCTTGAAGGGCACCAAAGTATGATGGGTGATGGAGGATTATCTATAGAGTAGCCTTTGGAGGTTGCAACATAAAAGAAGAGAGGTGAAAAAAATGATTATTTTTTTCTCAGATAAGAAAAAAGTTAATCTTAAAGATGTAGGTGGTAAAGGCCTAAATCTTATTCATATGATCCAAGCAGGACTACCAGTTCCTAAGGGATTTGTTGTGACAACAGAAGCCTATACCACTTTTATCAAAGAGAATAATTTAGAAGAAAAAATACACACCCTTATTAAAGATTTATCAGCAGATGATATGATGGGCTTGGAAGATGCATTCCAAAAAATTGAAAATTTATTTCAAGAAGCAAAGATTCCCTCAAATATCCATGAGCATTTGAACAGTGCCTATGGGAGATTAGATTCCTTAGCAGTGGCTGTGCGTTCATCGGCTACAGCTGAAGATTTGCCAGAAATGTCATTTGCAGGACAACATGATACCTATTTGAATATTATTGGAGAAAAGGAAATACTAGAGAAAATAAAGAGTTGTTGGTTATCATTGTGGAACCCTAGAGCGATTTCCTATCGATTAAGACAGGGAGTACCCCAAGGAGATGATCAGTTGGGCATCGCTGTAGTTGTTCAAGAAATGGCTGTAAGTGAGAAAGCAGGGGTGATGTTTGGGGCAAACCCCCTCAACAATCGCAGAGATCAGATTTTGATTAACGCTTCTTGGGGGCTGGGGGAATCTGTCGTATCTGGGATCGTAACACCTGATCAATTTGTCATTGATAAAAGTAGCAAAGATGTTATAGAGAGTAAAATCGGAAGTAAAGAAGTACAAATTATTCAGCAAAAACAAGGCATAAAAAAAGAAAAAGTTCCACAGGAACGACAAAAGATATCAAGCTTAAATGAAATTGAAATTGAGAAACTATACAATATGTCGGAAACTGTTGAAAATTACTATGGTGAACCTATGGATATTGAGTGGGTTATTGGGAATGAGGAGGCATATTTAGTGCAAGCTCGACCAATCACAGGCCTATTTCCATTGGCAGAATCCTATGAATCTCCTAATGAAAAAGGGCTACAGCTCTACCTCTCCTTTAATAGAATTGCACAGCAAGTTAGTGAGCCATTTACAGCCATGGGACTAGAGATCATGCGATTAGAGATGTGGGGAGTTCTTGCTATGATGGGAATTAATTTGGGCAAATATCCCAGGGCTTTTAAAGTAGCTGCTGGGAGGGTTCATTTTGACTTAACTCCACTACTGCGAAACCCAAAGGTTTGGCCTAAGATAAGTGGGAATTTAGCAAAAAAAGACCCCATAGCTGGCAAAGTGCTTATGGAGTTCCTAGAAAAAAACAAAGAAGAAATCACCTCTGTAAAATCTAAGATTAAACTCCCTCCGAAATTTTTCTATTTTGTATTTAAATTTGCTAAAAAAGCTATTGGAGCCATGCTACAACCAGATCAAGCAGAGAAAAGATCAGTTGATTTAGCAAAAAAACATATACATGAAATTGAAAAAGCAAGGGAAAAGGCTCATTCTAACCAAGAAAAAATTCGATTAATAGAAGATAAGATGAAATCTGCTATGGAAGTTATTGTACTGCAGTGTGCATACTTTACACCTGGCACACAGGCGGAAGAAAGGGTATCTAATAAACTGGAAAAATGGTTTGGTAGCAATGAAATGTTAGCGCCTGTCATCAGAGCTCTTCCCAACAACCCTACTACACGTATGGGATTACAACTTGTGAAAATGGCATACGATTTAAAAAGCAAAAAACAAACACCAGATCCAAAGGACCCAATGTTTCAGAAATTTTTAGAGGAGTTTGGTCATCGTTCTAATATGGAGCTTGATGTGGGAATCCCTAGATGGAAGGAAGAACCTGACTATATCATTAATATATTGAAAAATTATATAGAACAAGATCCTGAGGGTCTTCAAATGAGATTATTAGAACACAAGGAAGAAGCTGAAAAAGCTACCTTAGCAATTGTTGAGAAGGTAAAGGATGAAAAAGGAAAGTTTAGGGCATGGAAGATAAAAAAGGATCTGCAATATATGCGAAAATTACTTGGCTTACGAGAGCAGCCTAAATTTGACCTAATTAAGTCCTTTGCTTTATTTAGAGAGATCCTTCTGGAAATTGGGGAGGATTTGGTTACTAAGGGACGTATAGAAAAAGCTAGTGATGTATTTTTTATAAAGTTTTCAGATATCCTTAAAGAAAAAGGCTCTTTAGTAGAAACGGTAAATCGTTATAAAGCTGAGTGTGAAAAGCAGAAACAAATTAAAACAATTCCTCGATTTATTATAAATACAGGAGAGTGCCTATATGGAAGCACTGAAGCAAGTGATGGTGATGGATTACAAGGAGTTCCCATATCTTCAGGAGAGTATACAGGAATTGTAAGGGTAGTACATGACCCTAGAAATGCAGTTCTTAAAAAAGGTGAAATCCTAGTAACACATAGTACTGATCCTACATGGACGCCACTATTTATCAGTGCTGGTGCCCTCGTTATGGAGACAGGAGGACCAATATCCCACGGAGGCATTGTGGCTAGGGAGTATGGTATTCCAGCAGTGTCGGGAATTGAAGAACTAAATAAAAAGTTAAGTACTGGTGATGAAGTCACAGTTAATGGTAATTCAGGTGAGGTCATCCTTAAGAAGAACATAAAAGACGACAAGTAACAGTAACCTTTTGTCTATTAAGTGACGCAATAATGTTTAGTTCCGTTACAAGCCTATATCTAAAGGGAAACACTAAATGAGTATATGTCTAAAGTGTTTTCATTAGTAGCTATGATTTCGAGAGATGCATGCATGTAAGTTACTTCTATGATGAAGAGATACAGCAGAGAGATTAAATGTAATTGGTTGATGATCACATATCAAATTTGGATAGAGTAAAAAAGATCACAGTTGGAGGTATGGGATGAATAAAATATTGGTTGTTGAAGATGAAGATATTTTACGTGAAGTGATAATGGACTATCTAATCGAGGAAGGATATCAAGTATTGGAGGCCGCAGATGGAGAACAAGCTTTAGAACTGTTTCAATCACATTCTGTTGATTTAGTTATATTGGATATTGTTCTACCAAAGATTGACGGCTGGTCAGTATGCCGTAGGATACGGAAAAATTCCAATATCCCTATAATCATGTTGACCGCCCGTTCAGATGAGGATGACTCTCTTCTTGGATATGAACTTGGAGCCGATGATTATCTGATCAAACCATATAGTCCCCGGGTTTTAATGGTGAAAGTGAAACGATTTCTTGAAAAATACTCAGGTAATATGGATGAAATGCTGACATCAGCCAGCGGTATTGTTATCAATATGGGGGCAAGACTTGTTTCTGTAGATGGCAATACAATTAGTTTGACTCATACAGAATTTGAAATGCTCGCTTACTTAATGCAGAATAGAGGGATTGTAATTAACAGAGAACAATTAATTGCTAAAATATGGGGTTATGATTTTTATGGTGATGAAAAGACAGTGAATAGTCATATCAGAAACTTACGTGCTAAGCTAGGTAGTAAAGGCAGCTGCATTGTTACGGTTATCCGTTCGGGATATAAATTTGAAGAGGAACAGCTATGAGAAAAAGTATCGTTTTTAAATGGTTTGCGCTGACCGCTTTATTGTTCTCTACTATGTTTTTATTCATTGGAATCACGCAAAATTTCTTTTTCGAGAGATATTATATTAATGAGAAATCGGATAATCTCAAAATGCATATGGATGATTACGTAAGCTTAGCAGATAAAAAAGGAGCAGAAACAGCATCGGTCGAACTATATAGGAATAACCATATTTGGATTACAAAATTGGATGAATATGGACGTATTTCCGATGTAGAAAATTACTATATCGAAGTAAAATTCAAGAATGAATCCCGGGGTAATTTGCGAATACCAATGTATTCCTTTGAAGGACAATTTTCTTCTGATGTACTTTCTATATTAGATGTGGGTGATGAAGTAATTATTGATACAGTAGATACTATAGATGAAAGTATACCTTATAACATACAGACTGACTCAAGAGGAGTCATAGATTTAAACATTGCAAATAAGCTACATGGTCCTAATGCTGATAAGGCTTACAGTCATCTTAATACTGGTCTATACAGGGGAACTATAACGAAAACTGTATTTCCAGAGCAAAGAGAGCATATTGCATTTCCCTATCAGGAACGCTATTTTTTAGAACAGATAAAAGAATTTCAAGTCAATCTGCTAGCTGATGGTGGGAACCCCGTTCAGCATATAGAAGAACTTAGTGTAATAGAAAATTTTACAGAATATCGAGTGATTATTAAACCGATTATTGAAAATGGTGTAACGAGATATATTTTTGCTATGACCTCCCTTCAGCCGGTAGATGAAGCAATATCAGTCATACGGCAATTCTATCCCTATTTTTTGGGATTTACCTTTCTGTGTATTATGTTTTTGGCATTTGTTTTTTCTAAGTGGTTGGCGAAACCGCTGATATCCATCAACAGGATCACAGGGAAAATAGCAAACATGGATTTTACGGAAAAGCTACCGGCGGGCTCCGACGATGAAATTGGTCAGATATCCCAAAATATCAATTACCTGTCGAATCAGATGGAAGCATATATTGATCAACTTAAACAGGATCTAGATAAAGAGAGAAAGTTGGAAAGGATACGGAAGGACTTTATTGCAGGGGTATCTCATGAACTGAAAACGCCTCTTGCTGTTATGAAAAGTTGTCTATCTATTTTAAAAGATGGAATTGCAGCTGAAAAAAGGGACCATTATTTTCAGGCCATGGAAGAGGAAATACAGCGTACTGACTTGTTGGTTGTAAATATGCTGGATCTAGCTAAGTTTGAATCTGGTACATATAAGCCTGAAATGGCTCATTTTGAAATAGATAAGGTGATTACGGAAGTATGTAGATCTCTGACTGAGCAAATACAGGAGAAGAATCTTTTTCTCACATTAAAACTTTCTCCTCAAATGGTGGTAGGACATAAAGGGCTAATCAGTCGAGTGATCACTAATGTTGTCAGTAATGCAATCCGGCATACGGAAAAGGGATATGAAATCATGATTGCTGTAAAATCCAATGGAGAGACAGCAGAAATCAGCATAGAAAATCAGGGGAAGCCGATATCAGAGGAAGACAGGAAGAAGATATGGGACCAATTCTACCGTGTGGAGGCACGGACATCCAAAGCAGGTACGGGTCTGGGACTTTCCATATCCAAGGAAATACTAGAGCTTCATCATGCAATTTATGGTGTGGAAAATACGAAAGATGGCGTTCGCTTTTTCTTTTCACTACCGATACAGCCATAACGACTGGTTATATTTTCAGGGTTATGAAGGATTTTATCGTTCAAGCGGCATGTAGGTCGAGCAAATGCTATTCTAAAGAGCCTAACTAGGAGATGAATTTATGTTTAATATTTTGATAGTCGAAGATGACGCTAACACAACAAAATTGATCTGCGCTGTTCTCAAGCGGGGCAATTACAACTGTTTTACGGCAAGAGATGGTCTTGACGCTTTAAGTATGATGGAAAGGCAATACTTTGATTTAATTATCTTAGATTTAATGATGCCGAGGATGGACGGTTACCAGCTTTGTAAAGAATTACGCGATGTAGGAGAAAATACTCCTATATTGATGATTACGGCGCAACAAGAAATTAAGGATAAACATAGAGGCTTTCTTGTAGGTACAGACGATTACATGACAAAGCCATTTGACGAGCAGGAAATGCTATTTCGAATAAAGGCACTACTACGTCGGGCACAAATTGTAAATGAACACAAATTAACAATCGGCGACACCACTTTGGATTATAACACGCTTACCGTTACTCATGGTGAAGATACAATTACGCTTCCTCAAAAAGAATTTTATGTACTCTTTAAATTAATGAGTTATCCAGATAAGATTTTTACACGTATGCAATTGATGGATGAAATATGGGGCCCAGATACAGAAACGGATGGGCATACCCTGAACGTTCATATGGGCAGGCTGCGGGAAAAATTAAAAAATAACCCTGATTTTGAGATCGTTACTGTGCGTGGACTCGGATATAAGGCGGTGAAGCATACATGAAAAAAAGAATGAGTCTCGCTGTTTCGCTGGTTGTATTTGTGTTTTTTGTTATGGTTTTGTCAGTTGTAATTGGTAGATTATGTACGTATTTACTGAGCTTTGTTTTTGATGGTAGAATTTTGGAAAATGGCCTTTTAGGATTTTTTGCTTTGCTATTAACGAGCACATTTATTGGAACTTCTATCACTGCTCTCCTTAGCAGGTGGATGGTGAAGCCTGTCCGTAATCTGATTGAAGCCATTGAGGATGTAGCTAAAGGTGATTTTGGAGTTTCTGTTAAAGGCAGCAACATTCCAGAGCTTGAGAGCCTTGCTGCAAGTTTTAATAAAATGGCGCGGGAGCTTGCAGGCATTGAAATGTTACGTACTGATTTTATCAATAATTTTTCACATGAATTTAAAACGCCTATTGTTTCTATTAAGGGCTTTGCAAAACTTTTGAAAGAAGATGGTTTAACCAGTGAAGAAGCGCAGGAATATTTAGATATAATCATTCAGGAATCTCAAAGATTGGCTGACCTTTCCACAAATGTACTGAATTTATCAAAGGTTCAAAGCACAGAGGTCATTAGGGAGAAAGAGATTTATGCCTTGGATGAGCAAATTCGCCAGGCTATTCTTATATTGGAACCCAAATGGAGCACTAAAAATCTTTCAGTAGATGTGGATTTGGAGAGTATTAATATTAATAATAATGCACCCCTGCTCCAACAAATATGGGTAAATCTACTGGATAACGCTATCAAATTCACAGATAACGGTGGGAAATTGCAAGTAAGTTTAAGACGTATCAATTCATCGATACGGTTTTGCTTGAGGGATAATGGACATGGTATGGACGAGGAAACAAAACAACACATCTTTGATAAGTTTTATCAAGGCGATACATCACACGCAATTATTGGAAATGGCCTTGGACTGACGTTGGTTAAAAAAATTGTCATCCTCTGCAACGGTCATATAGAAGTCGAAAGCAGTCTAGGAAAAGGCAGCGCCTTTATTGTTTTTTTACCTTCGGGGATGTCGATGGATAATATGCGCAGCTAAAATCTATTTTATCATATTTTTTGGAGTATAAAAGTGTCTGCAAATGGGTAAATCATGCCTTTGCAGGCACTTTTATATTTTACTTGCCGCATACATGGGAACTTTCAAAAATAGTGTAATCATGTGGCTTTTAGACGTTCTGAAATCAATGAACCATATTTTGAAAATAGGAAATATCTATAACCGGCATAGTCATGCACTACGTTGGACTTTAGGCTCCGGAAAATGTGTTAAAAAAATTTTATTTACCGGGGCTAAAAGTTGAGGTTGAGTTGATATTGGCTTGTTAGAATAAAGAAGGATAAAAATAAAAAGGAGTTGCAGATTATGAGTATATTATCAAAAAAAAACAGTGGTACAAAAACAATTCAAATTGAGGGAGTGCACAAAAGTTTTGGCGAATATAAGGTCTTGAACAATTTGTCTTTGGAGGTGAACCGAGGAGAGATTTTTGGATTTCTAGGGCTGAATGGCGCCGGAAAGACAACGACCATCAAGATGCTCTTAGGGATGCTCAAGCCAACTTCAGGCAAACTCTATATGTTGGGAGAAAAGGTTGATGCCGGAAATTACAAGTTATGGGATAAGGTTGGGTATTTAGAAGAAGCTACTTTTTATCCTGATTTAACCGTAATCGAAAATCTCGACATAGCACGCCGTATGCAAGGGGTATCTGACAAAGAATCCGTAAATCGGGTTATCTCTAAGTTGGGGCTTGAGCCGCACAAAACGAAAAAGGCGAAAAATCTTTCTTTAGGAAACAAACAGCGCTTGGGAATTGCGAAAGCTATGATACACAATCCGGAAATAATGATACTAGATGAACCGATAAACGGTCTTGATCCGGCAGGAGTTGCTGAGATACGAAATATGTTATATGATTTAGCGAATAATTTCGGCGTAACTGTTTTTATATCCAGCCATCTGCTAGAAGAACTCTCTAAAGTTGCCACACGCATTGGGATTATTCACAACGGCCACCTAATTCAAGAAATCGAAATGGGTAAGCTGGAACAATCGTTGCAGAAAAACTTAGTGTTGGATGGACGTGACAAAAGTGCTATGAAGCGTGTACTTAAAGAGCATGGATATGAATTTGAGGAAACAATGGATGATTATATCAAATTAACCGATGGGCACGCAGTTGAGTGTCCTGAACGGTTAGCTGAACTTCTCGTTAAATCTAATCAGCCACCAACGCTGCTTCGAGTAATTTCGGAAGATCTGGAAGGCTACTTTCTTCGTAAAATTGGTATTGGAAGGGGAAATATCTAATGAATATTATTTCTATGCTACATTGTGAAATTCGTAAGATTATCCGCTCTAATGTGTTTTGGCTGGTGTTTCTTGTTTTTGCATTTGGGCCAATCATGATGGGAGTTGGAATTATTTTATCCAGTAACACCGGGGGTATCAATTGGCAAATGTATTTAACAGAATTGCATAATAATCTTGCTGCACTGGGGGTTATAGGATATACGTTTATTGCTGCATGGGTATTTGGTCGAGAGTTTACAGATAAAACGATAAAAGATTTGCTTGCAAAGCCCATACCCAGATCACAAATTGTAATGTCCAAATTGTTAGTAATTTTAGCATGGAACGTATTACTTTCCGTCTATATGTTTGCCATCGGCCTCGCTGTAGGTGGTGTTTTCGGGCTTACGGGCTGGTCAACCTACCTTATTTGGAATAGTTTCTTTAGATTTACTATAACATCGCTATTATTTATTGTTGCTACTACACCAGGCGCCCTTCTAGCAAATGTTAGTAAAGGATACTTAGCGCCATTAGGGCTCATCTTAGTAATCGTTATTTTCTCAAGTGTAATGGCCACTTTGGGATTTGCCCCCTATTTTCCATGGACAATCCCTTCGGTTTATCTAAGCACCGGGTCCCTTAATCTAAGTAGCATAATTATTCTTGCTTCTACGGGAATAGCCGGAATAGTTGGAACGTTTGTTTGGTGGAGATTTGCTGAGCAGCAATAAACGTAGCCAAACAATTTAATATTTTGCCGCGAAACAGCTATGAAGGATTCTTCATAGCTGTTATTTTATGAAAAATTAGAACAAAAATATTATCCCAACTTTATCTCATCTGCACCTGTTCTGCATTTTGTGTAGATTTGTAAGATAACCTGCATAAGACACAGGGTAAAATTAGAACCGGGATAGGTCGAGTTAAGTCACGACAAACCCAGTTATCATGGGAAGCCTAGGGGGAAGTCGGTGTGGAGTGGGATAGGCCTGCGGGATAATTGCAAATTAAAATGCAAATTAAATTTAAAATCAAACGTAAAAGCACTTAAACCTTTGTAATATAAGGGTTTAAGTGCTTTTTTACGTTTTTTGAATTTTAATAAGCAATGGGACATTTTTGAAAAACTCAAAAACCGTTAGTCGAAACGTTAGTGAACGTTACAATTAACAAAATAAAATTCAAGAATTGAGTAAAATCAACCGTTACTAGAGTTTCATCATAAAAAAACAAAGTTGGTTTTTAACCATAATATGTAAAAAATACACTGCAAATTGCCAAAAAGCAATTGAACAAAATCGAGTCTTTTGATAAAACCTGTTCAATTGAAGTTTTTGCAATAGGTAGAAGGCTACAATACGATAAAAATAAGACAAAAAGCAATTGAACAAAAAAACAGTGTATTTTGTATGAAAACTCCAACAAATGGGACAAAAAATAACGTTAGAAAACTCTAACAAAAGACATAAAAATTAAGCCATCTTTTTTTCACTGGCTGCTGCTTGTTCATCGTTTCTGTTGTCTCCATTCGTGGATCTGGATGAGCGTCCCTTTTTGTTACCTTTTTCATGCTTGAATGTAATCATATGTGCAATTTCTTCCTGGTCACTCCTGGATAATTCCCTGAAAAAGTGAAGTGTATCTTGCTCAAATTGAGTCAAGGAATGCCCGAAGTCTGCGTTTTCGGATTTGTATTCCTTATCTATTACTTCTTCTGGATCGAGCAAGAAAAGTGGAAGCACCGAAAGTTCCTTGCATATCCGGTGGATCACATAGGAAGGGATAACCTTTTTTCCTGACTCATAATCCTTTAAAGCCTGTGGTTTAATATTTATAGCTGCTGCCAGCTGCTCAACATCCATCTTGGCATCTTCTCTAACGTGAGTAATATTTTTTCCTATTTCAATGTTATAACGAACGATGTCTTCCACTTGATGGAAGTAAGAAGCTTCTGACTCTGCTACTAGATCCTGTTCTATTACCGGTTCTTGAAAAATAAAATTAGCTGCTTTTTCAGGACCTTTGCCCTTGCCTGTTAGCAACCAATCAATTGAAACTTTGAGAACATCAGATAACTTAACGAGAATTTCGGCATTTGGCACTCTATTGCCATTTATGTAGTTACTCATAGCGTTTTTAGATATTCCAGATGATCTGCATACATCAACAGCTTTAATTCCAAGCACTTCAAGTGATTTTTCTATTCTTTTCCCTACTGTAGAAAAGTTCTCAATCATTACAAACTCCCCCTTAATGTTCTCCTTATTTGTATTAATGTGTTTCTATGTTGAAATAATGAGAATTAATTATTGACTTAGTTCTCATTTGTGGTATAATTTAATTATGTTAGAACTTTCCTACAAACATTTTACCATATTTAAGAAGTATTAACCAAACATATGTATTGTGTACATCCTTTCACGGGTTTTTATCTTAAAGACCTGTATAGAGCTGCAAGGCACACCCTGCATGGTGCCGGAGAAAGAAGGATTTAATGTAGATAAGTATATTTCTTTGAAAATTCAACGTTGAGAGGAGGTGAAAATGATGGTTGAAAAAGATGTAGTTATTAATAAAATAATCAAATTGATAGTTGATGAAATGGAAGAAGAGGGGAAGGGCAATTTAACCGCTCTATACACTATTGGAGTTTTAAAAGAAGCAATAGGGAGAGTAGAGGGAACTGCCCTTATGACCCCAGCAAGAAAGAGTATAAGAGATTAGTCGTTACTTAAAGCAGTTTTAGCACGATTATCAACCGAGATAGTACTGTCATAACGAATTTTGCCATCTACCATAGTTCTAAAATCATGAAGCGCTTCAATGTAGGCTTGGTAATACAGAAATTCATTTGTTGACTCTTTAAGCTTTTCGGACTTAGATATTTTCAGGATAGCTAAGTCGTGAGCTAGTAACTCGGGATCGACATAAAATCCTTTCCCATTAATATCATGTTGTTTGTATTTCATAAGGTTCACCCCCTTCCTATATCACAAAATTCTACAAAGAAGAGGGACAAACCTTTAAAAGGTATCAATTAAATATAAACAAAGGAAAGGAGGCTTAGATATGAAGCTAACATTGCAGCATATCAGGAATTTAAACGAGCAGCAATGGGACAGGCTGAAAGAAATTACATTATTACACACCAGGTTAGCGAAGGAGCACATAGACATTTTTAATACACCTGGTGTGGAGCTAAGAAAGCAGGAGCTAAAAAGACAGATTGTAGCATTACGAAGTGAAAGAGATGAAATACTGGCTACTGCTAGCTAAAGAAGGGGGCGTTTATGTGATAGAGAAAAGAAAGGTTGGCAAGGGTGGATCTATAAGGTATAAAAACAAAAATTATACATCTAATGTGCTGAAGAAGTACGTAGGCAGGACGTTTGAAATAGAACCTTTGTTAGAAGTAAATGTGCTTTGGGTGTTCGATGATGAGAAGAGTAGGATTTGTGAAGCAAGGCAAGAGGGTGTTTCTTTCGAAGAAACATTTGGGATTGCTAAGAAAGAAGAAGTTAAGGGGGACGATGATGTGTTCTTTGGACTAGGAAAGAAGCTAAAGGACTACAAGGAGAAGGAGCTAGCTAAAGAACTAGCCAATCGACATGGAGCTAAGATGATTAAAGTAAGTCCGGGGCAATTTTATCAAGTGAAGGGAAATGGTTCTCGCATTAAAGAGGAAGGACCTGCAACGATATTTGTCATTAGGAACAACTAGTGTAAGAGGAAGGTGGTGAGACATATGAGGAAGAACAAGATGACAGAATTTGGTCTATGGATCAAGCAAAGCCTTCTAGAGCTGGATATGACTCAGCGAGAATTAAGTGAAAGCATAGGCATAGATGAAAGGTTTCTCTCTATGATTTTGTATGGACTGCGCCCTGGCTATGATTACCGTGACAAAATTCGATCTGTAATCGAAGGTGAACAGGCAAAAAAGATAGCGGTAAAAAGTAAAACGGCATGAAAGGAGAACCAATGAAGGGGAATATCTTAGCAAAAAAGAAAAGAGGCATCTCACCAGAGCGACACCTCGAAAAACTAGGATAATTAGAAACTGACAGTACGAGTTCTAATCCCCTTCATTATACACTCTCCCCATGCCAACTGTAAAGGGGGGATATCTTGGAAGCATACATTAGCATAGAGGAAGCGGCTAAGCTAGAAGGAGTTGCCTACTATACGCTTTATAGAAAAATTCAGCGTAACAAAGAAGACTTTGAAACAACAATTGAGCCGTCGGAGAGCGGTGGGAAGGATAGGGTGATGGTAGCCCTGGACTCATTAACTAAAAAAGCTCGACGAACTTATAAAGCAAAGCATGAAGTTCCTGATAATAAAGAGGAAGCTCCTTGGTATACCCAAGTGGACATATCTTGGTACAGAAAGAACTACAGTAAATATTTTTATGAGGCGGTGGAGATTTCTAAGCAAATTGAAATCTATCTCAATTATGAAGGGAAAAACAAAACGAAATTCGCAACGGAAATTGCAAAAAAGTTAGAGGTTAGCAGTCGAACGTTACTAAGTCGCGTGAAAGATTATATAGAAGCTAAAGCCTGGGCAGATACCATGGAAGAAGCTAGCAAGAAAAATTATGACTATTTCATGGTTCTTGCTTTATGCCGAAAGCCACGGGAGAAAAACCAATTCCCGTCTCTGACGGAGCCGGTGAAGACGAAAATTGAAAATATCTTTTATTCCAAAGTATTCCAAGAGAACAATCAACCGCTGACAAACCTATACGAAGACCTGGAGGATTGGACAATTGAAAAAGGATTACCTCTCCCTAGCTATGACACCGTATGGAGATACATTGGACATATAGAGAAGGAAGACGGAGAAGGGGCAACTGCATTAGTGGCTAGAGGGAAACGGCAGTGGAAGAATGATTTTATGATGAAACGGAAAAGAGACGTTGAAAGTCTTCAAGTACTGGAAGTGCTGCAAGGAGATGTTCATTCATTTGACTGTTGGGTGTCTGTGAGAAGATCCAATGGAAAGCTCCAAGCAATACGTCCTGCATTGGTTGGTTGGTTGGATATGAGAAGTAGAACTTTAGTGGGTTGGGCTGTTGCAGAGAATCCTGATGCACTCATCATCAAGAAGAGTTTGATAAATGCTTTTTATCCTAAAGTAAATTCATTACTACCTTACGGGGTTTGTAAATATCTCTTGATTGACAATGGGAAAGAGTATACGGCGGAATCTCTAACAGGAAGGTCTAGAAAAATCAGGGTACAACTGGATGCAGACGTGAAAGGTTTTTACCGTAGCATAGGTATTGAAGATGATATGAGATCTCTTCCATTCCAACCGTGGAGCAAGGCGCAAGTGGAGAGATTTTTTGGAACTGTATGTGAGAAGTTCACAAAGAGAACGATTAGTTACACCGGCACGTTAACGGGATCAAAGACCGACGCCAAGGTGAAGAAAGATATTGCAAAGATGCTAGAAAATGGCGAGTTAATGACAATGGAAGAATTTGCACAGAAATTGAAAAATGGGTGGTAGAAAAGTATCATACGAGGGTCCATGGCGGATTAAAGGATCAAGGGGAAGAAAGCCCTGTTCCAGTCGATGTATTTCACCACGCTGAAAGATATTATAAAGCAGCGCCACCATTGGAATATGCTTTAAGTCTCTTATTAGAAAGTGAAGAGCGAAGTGTAACCAACATGGGAATCAAGATTACACGGGATGGGAAGGCAATTTACTATCAAAATCAAGATTTATCAAAATACATTGGACAAAGAGTTGATATCAGGTACCATCCAGAAGATATTACAAGAATCTATGTTTATAACAAAGAAGGTAAAAAAGTTTGTGAAGCTGTATCTTATGAACTGTTACGAATCGCACCAAAACTGTCACAAAAGGCCTTTGAAGAGCACAATAAAGATCAAAAACGTCATTTAAGAAATGAGACTGATAAAGTAAAATATCGCCAGATGACTTACGAGGAAAGACAGCAGCATGAGAAAGATATTATTGAAAATGCTGATAAAAAGATTGTCACACCTGAAATGGCGAATAAGAATGACAAAGTTGTGGCGATTCCCCAGGACGAACAATATAAAGATGAACTCAAACACAAAAAGACAAAGCAAAAAAGTGATGAGAATGAATATTTTGAACGTCAATCGGCGAAAGCCTTAGCTGCACTAAAAAAACTAGGATAGAAAGGATGATTAATAATGGCAGTACAACTATATAGAAATGCACCGGAGCTTGCACAGGAGATGGAGGAGCTTTTAAAGAGAACTGGCATGAGTAAAGAAAAAGCAAGCAAGGAGATTGGGTACAGCAGAACTGCATTATCTAGATACTTATCAGGTGACTATGAATCAATCGAGTTAGAACTTGCAATCAGAAGGTTTTTAGATGAAAAACAGGCAGGAAAAGAGAAGGTAGTGCGACAACTAAGAGATGAACTTTTCATTACGCGAGATGTGGAGGACATCATGGGAGTATGCCAGGGGTGCCAAGAAGATCAAGGGCTTGGTGTTATCGTAGGTAAATCAGGCTTTGGAAAGACCGAAACATTGAAGGAATATGCAAAGCTAGACCGAGTGTGTTATGTGGAATGTGATGATTCCATGGGAAGTAGAGACTTAGTGGAGGCTATTGAAGAAGCTATAGGGCTGCCTCAGGGTTACGGTTCGATCTGGAAAAGAGTCAAGGGAATTAAGGAATTTTTCGAAGTGAATCGAGGGTACCTCTTAATCGTGGACGAAGCTGACAAGCTAGTTACAAAGTACACACAAAAAAAGATGGAGATTCTTAGAACAATATTTGACCAGGACACAGTAGGTTTGGTTATTGCCGGAGAACCGAAATTAGAGAGC
Source organism: Alkaliphilus metalliredigens QYMF (assembly GCF_000016985.1). NCBI lineage: Bacteria > Bacillati > Bacillota > Clostridia > Peptostreptococcales > Natronincolaceae > Alkaliphilus > Alkaliphilus metalliredigens. Next base: position 2,024,787 of record NC_009633.1, read on the forward strand.
ATGGTAAAGGGCTTTATTGCCAGATTTGCTAACAGAGTAGATTTCTGCATTACTCTTAAAGGCTTGTCTAGGGAAGAAGTAATTGAGTACTTACAGTTTTGCAAAATATCTGATAGAGCAAGGGAAGAACTGATTATTCGTGGCACGAATAGTAACACTGGCTGCTTCCGCTTATTGGATCGAACACTGAGAAACGTATTACGCCTGGTGGAAGACGAACGAGAAATTGACCTGAAGACAATCGAAAAGGTTAGTAAAATGATGATGCTGTAATGGCAAGTGGCTGTATTTTAGACACCTGTTGGGTGTGTGATGATCTCGTTTGGGAAGATGATTGGATTCTCTACAATGAACAATTCATCCACCCAGCATGTGCAGAAAACAAAACGCAATTGATGAAAGATAAAGCCAGCCGACTCCACTATGAGGATGAAATGACAGAAGACCTACAGATGTTGAAGCGTATGCTGGGAAGCTGCCAGAAGGAAATAGAGCGGTTAGAAAACTTAATAAAAAGGAGGGCGTAAAATGGAAGATGTCTTGATCAAGATGGAAGGAGCTGCACAACGGAAGAGACTTGAAGAAAATTTAAAGGTAAATATCAATAGCCTGGTGGAGGGTTTAGAAACAAAAGAAAGGACGATTGAAGAGATAAAAAACTACATCGAAAAAGAATACATCGGCAAAGGAGCTTTAAAGCTCTTTATCAATCGAGTAGAAGCCAAAGGAAATGTTGGAATTTCAAAAGGGAGATAGGATTAAAGTCACTTGCAACTCTAAAAAGCCTAAGAGTTCAAAATCCTTCGAAGGTATCGTTGTAGGTGAATATGACGGCTTCATTACCATCCATCAAGGAAGTTACATTGTTACCACATCGAAGTTGGAAGTTATCAATGGGAACACCACGATAGAAGTATTAGAAAAGGGGGAAACAGAGACTGTGCCTAGGAAAAAAAGTATTGATAAAGAAACCTTGCTCAAAGAATGCATAGCATATGGTTGGAACAATACTGCTATTGAAACAATTAGTGAGAAGTATGGCTTATCAAAGTTAACAATCAAAACCTACTATGGTAAGTGGGGCATCGCGGATCTGATAGCAGAAAAAAGAGATAAAAGTGAAGTTGATGAACTGTTCGAGAATATTAGAAAAGAAGAGGACGAGATTGATTCCAAGAAAGAGACTGACCTTGATTGGAAAGCAAATGATCGCTTAACCAAAGTTATCAATGAAGCTGGATTGTCAAAAGTTAGAACAAAAGCCCAAGAAGCTATAGGAGAGGCGCCACATTCTGAGAAGGGGACTTTAAGAAAGGTAATGACAATATATAAAGGAGACATAATGGAATATGAAATAGATAAAGCCACCATAAAGATTCGCAACGAAGAAAATTATGATAACTACATTATTGTGGCCAAGGAAGAGATATTGAAATTTGTTAATGAGCTCCATGAGCTTACAAAAAATATAATTGAGGAGGCAAAATAATATGAAAACAAAAAAGATTAATAAAAGTGGAGGGTTCACCATTCCTTCGGACATCAGAAGAGAAATTGACATGGACAAAGGGCAAGCAGTTGATATTGAGGTAGAGGCAGGGAAGTTGATAATCTCAAAGCATACTCCAAGATGTATGTTCTGTAGAACTATTGATGGTGTGGTAAGGTACCAAAACAACCATGTATGCTCTAAATGTATTAAAGAAATGGGGGACAAGGTAGATGGATAACATCAAAAAAGTGGTTAATGAACTTGCTAAGTGGGATGCACTGATGGCAGATGGCAGAAAAGAAATGAACAAACATAAACTTTCCATACAGAATGAAGCTGCATCCGCGTTGGAAAATAGCAAGGTAAAGCAAGTAAAGTTTTATGGTGATGACAGCAACTGTGCAATAGTTACCACTGCTGAAAAGGTTGAGTTGGTAAGCATTGAGTATTTAAGAGGAGTAATACCAGAGAACATTCTGAAGGATTTTGCTAAAGAAGAGATACAGTATAAGCTTACAGCACCTTTTAAGAATGTCGTCGGGCCTTTGGTAAGTGGGAATTACACTGAGAGAAAGGTGCTAGATATCATCGAAGAAATGAACCTTTCAGAGGGTAAAGCAAAAGTAGCTAAAAAGAAGCTGAAGGGTAATTTTGAAAAGGATGTAGAATTTCTGAAGACTATAGGACATAGCCAAGAAGAAGCAGAGCATTGGGCTTATTTTATTACAGAGGCAGCAGCTTGGGAAAGAATCGTGAACTTCATGGAAGTATCAGGGTACGAAGAAGGGACACCGGGGTTTCAGGATGCAATTAAAAAACTAAAACATGCTGTTATCGTAGATGAGACATTGAAGATCGGCGTTGAATATGAAAAAGATGAATAGGGACTAGTTTTACTAGTCCTTTTTCATAAAAAAGATAGGAGCTGGCAGTATGGAAGTTATTACAGGTTTGCAAATAAAGAAGATATGGGCGACTGCTAGAGAGATTGGATTAGAAAAGGAAGATCTATACACGATCATTTATAGAGAATCTAAGAAGGAAAGCATGAAGCAATTGACAAAAGCGCAAGCCAACAAAGTAATTGATGCGATGGTTAGGCCCAAGAAGAAGAAAAAGCAAAAAAGAACAGATGATGGTGGTAGAAGTTCGACGAAGGCTCAAAGACAGACTATCTACAGAATGACAGAAGAATTAGGTTGGAACAATGACAATGACAGAATCAATGGATTTGTAAAGAAAATGTTTGAGGTAGAGCGCCTTGAGTGGCTGGACGGTTATGGATGTAGCAGGCTAATCGAAATATTAAAGAAGATGATTAAAAGAATTGAAGTGGAGAAGGTGGTTGAGAAGGATGGCTAAACAAATGATTAGTATCAAAATTGACATTGAGTTTGATATTGAAGACATGAAAAAGTCATTAAAGGAACGGGGAATTCTACCAAACAAAGCTAATACAGACAGAATGGTCAAGATGATTCGGAGCGGAAGGTTTCTAATGAATAAAGGTTTTTTAGCTGGTCAACCCATGGATAAAGAAACACTTCTGATGTATGGATTCACATTTGAAAATGAATGATGTGACGAAGGAACAACTCAATAAAAGCTGCTAATTTGCAAAATAAGTTGCAAAAAAAGGGGGGACAAACGTGCTTCCATCCAAAGAGGAATTTGTGGAAAAGGTTATTGAGTTAAGAACTAAACAAAGGGAGCAGAAGCAAAGAGATTATATGGCGTATGTAAAAGGAGCAACTGTAAGAATGGCCTCTAGAAAATGTAACTGGAAATTAAGAGGAAGTCGCTCTAGCTGAGGCGGTGGAAAAATTGTTACACAAGGTGAATTTTAAAGAACCCATGACAGAAGAGGAAAGTAAACGTTTGATAAATCAATTTAGGGAATTGAATAATGAAGAAATTCGAAAACACCTTATCGAACGAAACTTGAGGTTGGTAGCATATGAAGCTTATAAGTATAAAAATCAAGATAGTGAAGACATATTTAGTGTAGGTTGCATTGGCTTGATTAAAGCAATAGATAGCTATGATCCTAGCAAGCAAACACGATTTGATACTTATGCTAATAGATGCATACAAAACGAAATACTCCTGTATATCAAAAGACTTAAAAAAGGGAGTAGATGGACATTCGTGAGGTTAGATGCTAAAAACTTAAGCTTTGATGATGGATCTAGTATCTATAATTTTGAAACATTAGCTAGTGACGAAAATCTAGAAGAAAGTTTTATTGGAAGAGAAGAGAAGCTCATAGCTAGATCGATCATAAAGGATAATCTAATTGAAGAAAGCATTGAAGAACAATCTACTAAAAGGCAAATGGCTATAAGGCTAAGATATCAGGGATTAACACAAATAGATGTATCACAAAGACTAGGTATATCTCAAAGTTATGTTGCTAGGATCGAGAAGAGATACCAGGATAAGCTTTATCAAAAGTTAAGAAAAATGTTTTGAAGAGGAGTGCTGCTAATGAAATCGGAAGAATGGAAAAAGGTGGAGGTTAAGCTTGAAAGCTTTTATACATCAGTGAAACTGGATTGTGATGGATATGAAGTCACATTAAAGTTAGAGAGGATGGGACAATTTAAAAATGTCATAGCCGTCTATGTAAATGGTTCTATAAAAGGAAAGTGGTATCTTGAAGATTGCGAGGAAAGGCGTAGGTTCTTCAAACCAACGACCAGGTCAATGTTCTCTCAAAAGGATAAAAAAGAAGCTTATAAGAAGTTATCAAAGAAGCTTCTTAAAGAGATGGAAGAAAGATTCAAGTATACTACTTATCAACCCTATTGGACTTCATTCAAGTCATTAAAGAGTCACTTGATTAAGAACAATAATGTGATTGAGTTAATAGCAAGTTAAACAAATTTATTTGAAAAATAAGGGGGATACACATGATATTAAAATTAAAATTTTGGATGAAATGTCTAAGGGTTGTATGGGATGAGAGAGAACACAGAACTTGCAGGAACAAGTTAAGAAGGCTAGCGAGGAAGTTTGAAAAGATAAGACAGGAAGTCGGGTTGGAAAAGTAATCATTAAGTGAAAGGAGAATGAAGATGGATAAATGCATAGACTGTCCATATGCTACAGAAGATGGGGATTGCACGCATGAAGGTGGTTACTGCCTATAATTTAGAAGAGAAGACTTCTAATTGAAACGGAAAAGCAAAGAGGTGATGAAATTGGAGCTACTTGTAAAAGTTAAAAATCTGAAAGTAGGCGAAAAAATCACTATACAATTACAAAGTTGGATAGGTAGTGTAAGTGATGAAAAAGTAACTTATATGGGCGAAATAAGGCATCATGGCTATTACAAAAGAAAACAAGGAGGTTCTTGGGCGTTATCTCCTTGCGAAATTTATAATATTCCATGTTACAAAATACAAGTAAAGCCATATAAAAAGAGAACGATATTTGAATTAGCGTTAAATGGTGATATAAAAGAGATTGAATTAGGATGGTAAGTCGCATTTTTTTAGATTATGCGACATGAAAGGATGGATAAAAATGTATGAGTTAAAATGTAACAAATGTAATAACGAATGGAAAACACACACAATATCTGAAACAACTAGATTTTTATGCGTTTGTTCAAAATGTGGAAGCACAGACGTAGAACCATTTATTAAAATGAAATGTATTAAAGGTTTTTCATTGGAAATGAGCGATGACAATGGGTTTACAATAGAAAATGAATATACAGCTATAGAAGAAGGTACTATTTGGAATATCCAGAAAGATTCATTTAGAGTTGTTGGTGGAGAAATTAGACTAACTAATGATGAATTAGGGTGGTTAGAATTGTCGCAAGAAACACTTGAAGAAAATTTTGAAACTGTAAGTTAAGTCACATTGCAATAAAAAGGAGAAGCATACATGTCAGTCATAGTCGTTAAAAATAATATATTTAATGTGAATAAAATAGTAAATGTTCAAAGGCTACATATAACTGGCAGTAATCCATTTTATGAATTAGCTGTGAGTTGTATTGACAAGAAAATATATAGAGTGAGATATGAAATGCACGAGGAAGAACTACTAGAAGTTGATTTTGAAGATTTTAGATATAAACTTGATCAATTAACTTTATTTAGATAAATAGGCAAGTTATCAACAAGAAAGGATGAAAAGCATGACCAAAATAAAGGATGAATGTTTGTTTTGCAGTAAACGAATTTGTAACACAAGAATTGTTAGAACAGAAGAACCCCAATATGATGAAGTGGCTTGCTATCAACACATAGAATAGTTGGAAGGAGGCGAAAGTATGTTTTTGAAAAAGATAAGACCCTTAAAAGCAATACCTATAAACAGAGAAGATAATCAGTTAGATCCAGATAATCTCGGATTATTAATGAGTTTAGCTCACTGGAGGGATTATGAGTACAAATATGGTAGCTTTAAAAAGGCAAAGAATATACAAAAATCTATAAGAAATATAATGGCTACCAAAAATGCTTATAGAAAATCCAAAAGTGGACATTAACGAAAGGGGTCCCAAGTGATGAAACTTAAAGTTCTAGAAGAGATTGTGGACTTAACCAAAAGCATTATAAGAGATATTTCAGAACCCGATAAGGTATGCATATGTGCTAAAAGAATACAATTTTTAGCTGAAAAAGAAGCATTAGCAAAAGAAGATTATAAAAGGTATCTAGGAAGCGTCCTTGATCCTAGAGACTAACTACTAAATGCTATTTGTAAGAAAAGGGGGATATTGCTTTTAATGGTTATCATGGCTAGTACGAATACTACTGTAAAAGAACACCAGAAACAAAATGAAGAGCTATGGATGCAGATTGATAAGCTGAATTTGGAAAAAGATTTATTGAATAAAAACATAATTAACGAAAAAGAGCTCATCAAAGAACTTCAGGAACAAATAGAGAGATTAGAAGTAATTAGAGCTAAAGTAACGGCCTACAGCCCTAGTGATGATCGAAATGGAATAAATGCAGATGCTAATCCCAGCATAACATCAACAGGAAAAACACCAGGTAAAATATATGCAGCAGCAGATCCCAAGCGCCTCCCTTATGGCACTAAGATATACATACCTAACTTTGGAGAAGTAGAGATTCAAGATACTGGGGGAGCTTTAAGAAATGATAAGAAAAATGTAAGGATAGACATATTCAAGGAGACTTATGAGGGTGCAATTGCATGGGGAATACAGGATTTAGATATTAGATTAGTATACTAAGGGGGATAAGTAAATTGAAATTACAAATAATGAAGTACACAATGAGAAGGTACGATACTACTATTCATGTACTCGAAGTACCAAAACAAGGTGTTGTCATAATGCCTTGCTTGGGAGATAGAACAAAGCGACAACCGGTGCAACAGATAAGACATTCGTATTTTGAAGCTAACGGATACAAGAGAATCGGTGCAGTTAACGGTGGATTCTTTGATGGAAATAGAACGCTTCCTTACGGAATGTTCTACGTAGACTCTGGATTCCTGCTTTCTGAAAGCTGGGCAGGGGACGCATTTTTAGAGCTAGTTCACGAGAACGGTAAATTACACATTGATGATATTACAGCCAATCAACTGAAAACTAAGTATAAAAAAGCAAATTGGGCAATATCATTGTCATACAGCTTGGTAGTCGGTGGGAAAATGAACATTATGAAAGGTGACAAGTTTCCCTTTACAAACCAATCACATCCCCGGACATTGATAGGTGACAATCAGGAAAATTATATATTCGTTGTAACAGAAGGTAGAATGACTAAAGAAAAAGGATTGACTGCTGTAGAGAGCGCAAGGGTAATGTTAGAACTCGGATGTAATACAGCTATTAATGCGGATGGCGGTGGAAGCTCCGCCATGGATGTAGAAGGCAAGATTCAAAACAAGTACTATGACAACAGAGCTGTAGCGGATGGCATCTTGATCTATACAAAGGAGCCATATGAAATTACGGGAAAAAAGTAGATAGCCCTCCATCTAACAAGTACATAGCATTAGATGCAGGGCATGGCGTAGACACATACCCACCGAATAAGGGCGTCCCTGGACTGCCAGAGTTTGCTTTCAATAGCGCAGTAGTAGGGATGGCGAAGGAATTAGCAGAACACAACGGCTTTAAAGTTGTATTAGTACAACCATTGAACGGGAAAGAGGTTCCCCTCTCACACCGAGTCGAAACGGCGAACGCTGAAAAAGTAGATTTATATCTATCCACTCACGCGGATGCAAGCGGTAACGCTGGAGTTAGAGGACATTGGTCCTTTTACTGGGGCACATCTGCAAACTCTAAAAAATTCGCTGAGATATGGAAAAAAAATGCAAAAGAGCTTCTAGAGAATCCATCGAGAGGCATAATAGGTAGTCAATTAAATCACTGGACAAATTTCTATGTTTTACGAGCGACAAATATGCCAGCAAACTTGTCTGAAAATGGGTTCATGACAAACCCACTTGACAAAGAATTACTCCTTTCAAGTGCCTTCCGAAAGAATGCAGCACGGGCACAAATCAAAACGGCATGTGAGTTCTTTGGGCTACCTTTCAAAGATTTACACCAGGAGAAAAAAGAAGAACAAACTCTTGAAGATAGGCATGAAGTTATTACTGAGTCCCTGAATGTTAGAAATGATGTAATGGGAACAATCATAGGTAAATTTAAAGCAGGGTATAAGGTTGACAAGTTGTTTGATTTTGATGGTACCTGGTGGGTAGTGAGACGTGGAGAGTTGATTGGATTTGTTAATTCCAACTTCCTCAAATAAAAAAATGTGTTGATATTTTAAGCCAACTTAATTATGATAAAGGTGGTGAGGTCATGGAAAATTGGTTAGAAAAGATTACGATAGATGATTTGGATGAACCTTATTATACGATAGCAACCAAAATAGGATTCGAAGCTACATTAGAGTTAGCTAAGATGGTTCAAGGAAGTCAAATATATTTCCCTACGATTGTGAAGTCCTGTGACCCCAAGAGAAAAGAGCTCATAAAAGAAGAATTTAATGGATATAATTATCGTGAGTTAGCTGCAAAGTACGGCTTTACTGAGAGATGGGTAAGGGAAATATGTTCGGAGTTGGTTAAAAAAGAAAGAAACAAACCGCATCACAGTCAACTGTCACTGTTCTGAATTCTTTGTTGAAGCCTTCAAAAGTAAATACTAGAAAATAAATGTAAAATCGTAGTGTGATAAAAAATCATACTACGATTTTTTTATATTCAAAAAAAGGAGGGCGAATAATGAGCGCAATTCAAACAGCACTAAGGGAAATTCTTGTCAGCGTGGCAATTGGACTAATCGGGTTAGCAGGGGCATATGTAACATATTTTCTTAACAAAGCATCAAAGAAAATGCAGCTAGAAACAGAAAAGATTCAAGAGGAAAGTAAAAGAGAAGTATTACAGATGGCACTATGGCGTCTGGAAGATGTGGCAGAGAAAACCGTAACCAAAATTGAGGAAAAAACTGCAAAAGTACTTAGAGCAGCAGTAAAGTCTGGAAAGAAAGATAAGACTGAGCTTAGCGATTTAGCAATGCAAGCCTACAGTGAAATTCTGACGACTTTAGAACCAGAGTACAAACAAGCAATTGAAGCAAGTTTAGGAGATGCACAAACCTATATCATGAACACAATTGAGGAAAAGGTAAAGAAAGTTAAAGCTACTAAAACTAATACGATTTTTCCTGAGGTGAAACTTAAAGCAAATGACATTGAGAACATAACAGCTAAAATACAAAAAGCTTTGAGTAATACTGAACGGCTGGGAACGAGGACATAGTATGGAACTTAATCTAAGCTGGGTCATACAAACTATAATAATGCTAGGACTAGGTACAATTGCATATTTCCTCAAAGAATTCAAAAAGAGCATTGATAAAAACATAAGTGAAACTAACTGGAAGACGAACAAAAACCAAGAAGATATTAAGGAATTGAAAGAAGAATTCAATGAACACAAAGTAAGAATTGCCAAGGAATATGTACATAAAGATGATTTCATCAGGGCTATGTCTAACGTTGACAAGAAACTAGACAAAATACACGACGTGTTAGTTGTCAAAAGGAGTGTATGACGTGGAAGCACAAGTAATGAAAAATAAAATGTTAAGAGGTCAAGTTCTTAGGACACTAGCTCTTTTCTACCCCGATTCCGTCAGTGTGAATGGCATACGAAGCGCTCTCATTTCGAGAGGTGTTACATTTTCAGCAGACATGACAAAGATTCTACACTATTTAGAGGATAAGGAGTACATCACTGTTACGGCTATAAAGCTCTCTGAAATTAAAGATGATGATCAGGTGGAGTTGACGGCCAAGGGAGTTGATTTGATTGAAGAGACCATCGATGATCCTGGAGTTGAGCTGTAATGACTAAAGAAAGACAAAGAAACAGAATCAAGTCAAGGGTAGATGAATTACCAGAAGAGATAAGACAGTTATTAGACGATAGACTAGCTGATGTTAACTTTACTTATCATGAAATTGCGGATGAAATAACTGAATTAGGATATGAAATATCAAAATCCAGTGTTGGAAGATATGCATTGCGTCAAAATGCAGTTGTGCAAAGAATGAAGGAAGTAGCTGAACAAACAAGGATTATTGTAGATGCAGCTAAAAAGAACAACAATTTTGATGCCATTGGAGCAACAACTTCAATGTTGACTATTGGCCTAGCACAAAAGATTGCTACAGCTCAAGAAGAAATAGAAAACATGCCAATTGAAAAAGCAGCAAGAATTGTTGTCGCATTAGAACGAAGTGCAGTGTATAAAGAGAAGTTTAAGCTACAGTACAGCAAAGGCATCAAAGATGCCATCACCGCTATCAAGATGGAACTACGGATAGAATTGGAGAATGATCCAGAGCTACTGATGAAACTATCTGAGAAAGTAGATTCCATATCCAAAAAGATGGAGGCGAAGAACAATTAAAAAATGGTATGTAGTGCATGTAAAAAGCAATGAAGAAATGAAAGCAAAGAAGCTTGTGGAGAAAGAAATCGAAGATATCAAAGTGATCGTTCCACAAAGAATAATTCCTGAAAAAAGGCAAGGAGAGACCAGGCATGTTAAAAAGATATTGTTTACAGGCTATCTTTTTTTAAACGTAGAACTAGATGTAGATACATATTACAAATTGAAAAGGATACCAAGTATCCATAGGTTTTTAGGCCTTGAAAAGCCTGAGGCCATCCCCTTAGAAGAAATGCAAAGAGTATTGAGATTGTGCAATCAAGGAGAGCTCATAGGGTTATCCAAGGTAATTGTAAAAGAAGGGAATAAAGTACAGGTTGTGTCAGGACCTCTACTGGGCATGGAAGGGCATATCATTAAGGTTGATAAAAGAAAAGGCAGGGCTAAGGTTTGCTTATCTGTACTAGGTGATGCAAAGACTGTGGATTTAGGCATAGAGATCATAAAGGTATCGGAATAAAACGAGTACATGTTGCGGCTGTGCTTGAGCATTTCGAGAACATAGGACGGCTCAAAATTGGTAACAAGCTTATCTATAAAGGCTGGTTATCAAATGGCGAAGCATGTCCTTTTTAAATTTCAGCAAAAAATGCCTTAAAATCGATTCTAAGGAACTTAGCAGATTAAACAGACCTATCGTACCTCGTGAGGGGAGTAACTTTAAAATAACGCGAAGTAACGGGGAAGTAACGCGATATATAACGGGAGACTAGAATATGAATATCATTCACGAGTTGGTCCAAGGAAAACAGAATAGTGAAAGATCTAAAATTATAGCTGTAGGGCGACGTGATTTTAGAGAGTATTGCAACCGAATGAATCCTGAATTTTTTAGAGAGTCTAGGACGTTTCAGGATAAGGTATGCAAAACCATACAAGCTATTTATGAAAAAAAGCTCATAAATCCTAAGACCAACAAACCTTATAGCATACTTGTAATTAACCTCCCTCCTGGACACGGGAAAAGTTACACTGCTGGAATGTTTTCTACTTGGGCATTTGGAGACAGTGTCAGTAATCAGATTATATCGGTTTCGTATAATCAAACCCTCTCAATTAGATTTGCCAAGATGGTTAGAGAGCATATACAGGACCAAGAAATCGAAGGTGATGACAACTATTATGTAGTTAATAGTTTCTTTCCATCTGTGAAAATCAAAGACGGTGATGGAGCTATGAACCTTTGGAGTTTAGAAGGAGCATATATGAGTTACCTGGCTACATCCTTTGATGGATCAATTACCGGTATGCGTGGAAACATCGGAATCATTGATGATCCTATAAAAAATAAGTCGGAAGCTGTTAATGAAAGGGTCAAAGAAGCGCACTGGGATTGGTATAAAAACACATTCTTATCCAGGATGGTAGAAGGTGCCATACAAATCATCATCCAAACTAGATGGGCTACAGATGACTTAGCAGGAAGGGTGATAGCAAACTTCCCTGAAAAGACATATGTACTAGAGATGCCTGTACTAAATGAAAAAGATGAACCTTTATGTGATGAGATACTATCCTATGATGCCATCATGGACAAAAAAGGCGGTATCGATGAAGACATCTTTGAAGCAAATTATCTACAAAGGCCTATTGATAAAAAAGGCAGCTTGTACAAAGAGTTCAAAACCTATGATGTTGTGGATGACGAAGCATTTGAAGACATTATTGCGTATATTGATACCGCCGATGAAGGGCGCGACTATCTTTGTATGCCTATCGGTGGCGTAATTGGAAGACTTGGTTATGTGAAAGATATTTATTATACCGATGAAGCAATGGAAGTAACGGAGGAAGAAGTGGCAAGAAGACTTCATATTTATGGCGTTAAAAACGCCATATTTGAGTCCAATAATGGTGGCCGTGGCTTCGCCAGAAAAGTTGAAGATATTCTCAGGAAAAAGTATAAAAACAAGAAATGTAACATCAAATGGTTCTTTCAGAGCAAGAACAAGAAAACTCGAATACTGGTCAATAGTTCTAATGTTATAGAGCAAGTTATCATGCCAGAAGATTGGGCTAAAAAGTACAATGAGTACTATTTAGCTATGGCCAAGTATCAAAGAAAAGGCAAAAACGAGCATGATGATGGTCCAGACGCGATAACTGGATTTGTAGAAGTGATCAATGGCGAAGTCAAGGTAAAGGCAAATAGCATAGCTGATGGATACCGTTAAAAGTGGGAGGTGATTACTTGGGAAAAAGACAAGAGACAAAACAAAAGAAAAGTAATAGCGTAAGCAGCGGATACAAAAAAGACTTTTTCGAGTCATCAACCAGTAGTAAGGGAACAGCCAAAGACCCACTGAGCAGACAAAAGGGCATTACAAGGCACAGAATGAGTCAGTGGATGATATCCGACATCTATGCTGTAAACGGTATATTTCAAAATATAGTGAACATCCCAGCCGAGGATGCAACTAGAGAATGGATTTCTATTGCTGGCGTGGAAGATGCACTGGCACAACAGATCATGAATAAACTCTCCAACCTAGGTGCGCAATACAACTTCCAAGAGGCTCTAAAATTTGAAAGACTTAGGGGTGATGGTCTTATATCTATAGGTGCAAAGCAAACAGGGTTATTCAAGATTTCTGATCCAATAGAGATATCAAAGCTAACTGATATTGACTATATCCACGCTTTTAGTGGAGTCAAGTTAATAGACTATATAGAAAATGAAGATGTGTTCTCACCTGAATATGGAAGTACAGAACTTTTTGAAATTCAAGGAGCTGGAGATACAAAGCTAGTTCACAATGATAGAATTATTCATTTTGCAACAAGAAAAATTGAAGATGAAAAACGTGGCATACCTTTGATTGAAATTCTCTATGATTTGCTATTGATATTTGACAATGCAACATGGTCAACAGGTCAATTGATGTACTCGATGGTGCATAAAAGATTGAAAACCGATGGCGTAGATATGTCAGACAAGGAACTGAGACAGAACATACAAAATGAATTAGACTTTGAATTCAATACGTTAAGTCTTGCTGTGATAGGTAAAGAAGATGACCTAGATTATATATCCCCCTCGGTAAGCTTACCCCTGAAAGATATGTACGATTTTCTCTGGGAAATGTTATCTGCTGTGAGTCGAATGCCAAAATCACACATCATGGGTCAACCCCAAGGAACTGTGACAGGTGGGCAGTTTGATAGTCTGAATTACTATATGAGAATAGCAGGAATGCAAGAAGCACATGTAAGAGAGCCTTTGGAATACTTAATAGACCTATCACTTTTAGCGAGTAAAAGTGGAGTTGGGACAAAGTCGATTGAACCCGATAACGTGAAGTACAAAATGAAATTCAATCCCCTGTGGAAGTTAGACGCTGAGACTGATGCAAAGATTAGAAAGATGAATGCTGAGATAGATAACATTTATCTTACTCATAATGTTAGATCACCGGACGAAACCAGGAAAGAGCGCTTTAACGAAACCTCAATGATTGAAAAACTAGATATGAGTGAGGAAGAGCTACTTAAAATTGCAAGAGAAGTAAAAAAAGCAAAAGAGGCGATGGACCATGGCTAAAACACCTAAGTCTAGATTCCCTTCTGGTGCTGCATGGGATTATTTCAAGGAAGTCAGAGGGTTATTAATTAGTAGTCATGCTAATGTTATAGAGACCTTCGAAAAGAAGATATCTCATAATATAAGAAATGATGGTCTTAATGAACGTAATGATAACGCTATTCTGAAAATCAACCTGCTATTAGATACCTTGAGAACAGAAACACTAGAATACTATTTTGATGAAAATAAAATAGTAAAAATTGCAGATGCATTTACGAAGTCCGTTGGAAACAACATTGTTCAGCAATTTGCAAATCAATTTAGGTCAGTTTTAGGGGTAGATCCAATTGGTAGAGATAGTAAACTTTTAGATATTATCACAGCAGCCAACAAAGAAAATATTGCCTATATAAAATCTATACCTGAAAACTATCATAATAACGTTGAAACAGTCATACTTCAAGGTGTCCGTAGGGGTAGGTCGAACAAACAAATTGCCGATGGGCTCCAGGAGGCATATAAAACAAGCAGGACTAAAGCCAAGTTCATCGCACGAGATCAAACAGGTAGTCTAGTTGCAGATATTAATAAAGCAAAGTATGAGCAAAGTGGACTGAAAGGCTTTATTTGGAGTGATGTAGGTGATGGGAATGTAAGAGATAAGCACAAAATATTTAATGGTAAAAGGTTTTTGTGGTCAGAAGGAGCTGGTACAGAAGGCCTGCTTCCAGGTGAAGATTATGGATGCAGATGCACAGCTGAAGTAGATCCCGATGAATTACTTAATATATAAGGGGGGTGAAAAATTGTTAAAGCAAAGATATGACAGAGTTGAAGTCAATATGATGCAAGAAGATGGGAGAGGATTTTTAAACTATAGTCTTGCAGCAGTGAAGCCAGGAGTATACCCCTATATGGATTATGAATCTGGTCAAGTGATTTATGAACTTAAACATCCAGACGATTTGATTAAAGTAGTTGAACAACTAAACAACCTACCTATTACAGATGGACATCCTTATGAGTTGATATCTGCACATAATTCAAAAGAATTAGTTGCTGGTTGGACACATGAAAAGGCAGAGATGCAAGATGTGACTATGGTAAATAAAGCAACTGTGTTTGATGCTAAACTAATCGCCGATATTGTCACAGGTTTGAAAAAAGAATGTTCGCTAGGATTTGAGTGTAGAGTCATCGATGAAAGCGGCGTGTATGAAGGTCAAAAGTATGACAGAAGACAAACAGATTTTAAATTCAATCACTTGGCCATGGTCAAGAAAGGTCGTTGTGGTCCTGAGTGTTCAGCTAGAACTGATGAAAAAGAGAGCTTTGCAGTTCAGATCAGAACTGATGAAATTGAAAATTATAAAGAAAAGGAAGGGATGAAGGAAATGAAAATTAGACTTGACGGAGTGGAGTACGAAGTACCGGAAGTGGTAGCAACAAGAGTAACTGCATTGGAAACAAAGAGTGATGAGTTGACTAAGCAAGTAGGACAACTCGAAGGCAAGCTAGATGGAAAAGAGGACGAAATTAAGAAGCTTCAAGAGAAGAAAGATGAACTAGAAAAAAATCAATTATCAGAAATAAAGTTGGATCAAGCAATTGAAGCCAGATTGAAAGTAGTACAAGATGCGGCCATTATTTTAGATCCAGATTACGACTTTAAGGGCAAGAAGCCTAGAGAAATTAAAGTAGATTGCATCAAGGTTCTAGGCGATGAAAGCTTCACCGGAGAAGGGAAAAGTGAAGAGTACATTGATGCGCGATTTGATACAATTGTTGATTTTTACAAAAATACAGAACACTCTAGCACAGGCGCCAACAACTTAAAAATTAAGAATGATGCAGGTGCAGGGGATCTAGTAACAAGCATGAAAAGCAAAAGACTTCAAATGAAAAAATAGTGAGGAGGAAAAATAATGACTGTACAAAAATATCAACCAGCTGCTACAGGAGCAGGAAGAATCGCAGAAGCTAGTATGTCAGCAACAGCAAGAAGTATGGCAGCAGAAGGAAGTCCAATTAAGTATGGCAAAGCTGTTAAATTAGGAACAGATAAAGAGATTCAGGTGAAAGCCTGGGATGGTGCAGCGTCTACAGATATATTTGCAGGGATTGCTCTAAATAGCGTTACAGGTGATTTGGACAACGATCAATATTTACAAGGTAACCCTGTTTCTGTACTAAAAAAAGGTACTGTATGGGTTAAAGTATCTGCTGATTCTGCTGGTGTAACAGCTGGACAAAAGGCTGCTGTTTTAGAAGATGGAGATTTTACTGCTGCTCCCCTTAGTGTAGATACAAATGGTGTATATGGTGTCGAACTTGAAGGTAGTGAATACCTTACTAGTGCAGCTGCTGGTGAGTTAGTAATGTTAGCTATCAACCTACCAAGTACTACAAAAGTAGTCCAATTATAGAGAGAAGAATGGAGGAGAAAAGATGCGAGGAATGCATGTAAGACAAGATGGAATGTTGCTTAACCAAGATTTAGAAAGTATCGATAAAGTCGCTTATGAAGCAAAGGAAGAAGAATTAACGGCCAGAACCGTGGTTGGTTTAAAAACTGATGACCATGAAGGTGCTGAGACAATCAGTTATGACAAAATGACTAGAAGAGGGGCTGCAAAGATATTTGCCTATGGTGCATCGGATGATATTCCATTAGTGGATGCTGACGTTGAGCGACACACACAGAAAGTATATGGAGTAGTTGTAGGCTTCACGATTGGTATTCAAGAGAAAAGAGCTGCACAAATGGCAAATAGGACTATCGACATTACAAAGGCAATAGCGGCAAGAAGAGCTGTTGCAGAGAAGGAAAACCGCTTTTTCTATGTTGGATCAGAAGCGCATCAAGCTGAAGGACTATTGAACTTCACTGGCATCCAAACGATGCCTGTAGCCCTAAACGCTGGGGAAACATCTACAAAATGGAAAGATAAAACCAGTGAAGAGATTATTGAAGATATTCGTTTAGCTAGAAAGAAAGTTAATGCGCTTCCAGGACTAACAGTGGACACCTTATTATTGCCACCTAATCAGTATGAGGACTTAGATAAACCGGTGAACGCTGAAAACTACAACATGACAATTCGCAAATGGTTACAAGAACAAAAGTGGTTTACTAATATCATTAGAGTTGCAGACCTAGAAGGTGCAGGCGATTCTTCCACAGATTGTCTTGCTGTTTTCGATAGCAGCAAGGATGTCGTAGAAATGGCATTACCTCTTGATATCACAAGACACCCAGAAGTAATGTTAGCAAATATGTCATCTCAGATTAACCTTGAAGAGCGTACTGGTGGAGCTATTGTAAGATTCCCAATGGGGATTTGCAGAGCTGACGGAATATAAGGAGGGGGAACATTAATGGAAATTACAGTAATTAATAATAGTAAATTCATCAAGCATGTTGGAGAAGTGACATTAAATATTGGCGCCAACGAAGTAGAAAAAAAGGATTGGGATAAAGAGAGTAAACATCCTATCGTGAAAGATTGGCTAAAAGATAAAGTGGTTGAAGTGAAAGAAGGACTTATCGAAGACATTTCCGAGATCACTCCAGCTGGCAAGGCGATTGAGATTGTACAAACAACATTTTCGCAAGAAAAATTGCAAAAATGGTCTGAGCAAGAGGAAAGAAAGACTGTTTTAGAGGCTATTCAAAAACAGTTAAAAGAAGCCATCAAGAGTGGTGAGTAACAATGGAAACAACTGTAGAAAGGGTACGGGCAATAGCCTCTCATTTGGGAGGCTTGCCTGATTCTACTATTGAGATCTACATCGAAGATGCAAAGTTAGAAATGAACAGCATGGAATTCAAGGCATCCTTCAAAGAAAAAATCATGAGATATCTAACGGCGCATTATGCCACATTAGACAATCCAAAAATAAAATCAGAGAAGGTGGATGGCCTTGGGGCAATTGCTTTCTCTGATTCAACTTCTGGAAAAGAAGGTTTGAAATCTACTGAATATGGACAAGAGGTGCTAAGATTACTGAAAAAAAGCAATTTAAGCATGCTCGTTACTTCATAGGAGGGTATGTCATTGATAGTAAAAGATGAAAGTCGAGTACCTGAGCTATTAAGAGAATTAGATTATTTAGATTCACATGCTTTAAAAGCAGGAATTATGGGAGAAGAAGATTCTGAGCTGATAATGATTGCTGCAACCCATGAATTTGGAGCAACTATAAAGCCTAAAAATTCAAAGTATCTAGCTATACCTCTTCCTGCTGCTGGGGATACAAGACCAGCAGATCACGATGATCTATTTGTGCCCAGAGGAACAAAAATATTAGCTAAACCTAAAGGCCAGGGAGAAAAAGATTTTATCCCTATGTTTGTATTACTCAAGAGCGTTATGATTCCTGAAAGAAGTTATATACGCTCAACCTTCGATGAAAACAAGAACAAAATTAATGAAATGGGTCAAGATTTATTGATTAATGTTCTAGAGGGGAAACTCACAGGGGAACAGCTCTATAATAGACTGGGATTATATCTACAGACGTTAATTCAAAGAAAAATAAAAGAAACTAAAAGCCCAGCTAATAGTGCGTTAACAGTTGCCAACAAAGGGACAGATAATCCATTAATCCAAACTGGAAGGCTTCGAAATGCAGTCACTTATGAAGTGGTAAGCTTATGATGGATTTTACTAGAATAATTCAAAGATGGGAAAAACAAATTTCAGTTCAACAAAAGACAGGTCAATATATACGTGGCAAATGGACTGAAGGCATAAGCGAAGTAAGACATTTTAGAGGTACATTTTTACCTATGTCTGATAGGGAAATACGTTATAGCGAGGGTGGCAGTTATACTACACAGGATAAGAAGCTTTATGTAAAAGAAAAGCTGAAAGACATGCAAGGCAACGAGTTGTTACTTAAGAAAGGCGATATAATCATAGATTATGACGGTGAATATGAAATCGACAGAGAATTAGAGGCACCCGAGGTCGTGAATTATAAAAAGTATATGACTAAAAAGAAGGTGGTCAAATGAATGAGGAGACATTAGGAGATATTTTGGAGGAGTTAAAAGCATTCACAAATGTTACTAAAGCAATATTTGCGGATCAAAAAGGAGAAAAACCACAGTATCCATACATTACATTCAAAATCATCGCTGAGCCTGATGATCCTAGCGTGGGAATTTACAACTATGAAACAGTAGAAAGTGAAAATCCAAACTTTGATTCTGACATTGAAGTTCAGAAAATAGAAACTTCTGAGCCAAGCTTCTCTATAAATGTATTTGCTAAGACGGCGGAAGAAGCTAAAAGCGTTGCAATGAAAACTAAAGATTTTTTTAAGTTCCATGGGTGTGAATGGCTCAAACGAAAAAATATAGTCACAGTAAGCACATCTACTATAGAAAATAGAGATGCACTGATGATTATAGATTATGAAAGACGATATGGATTTGATGTAATTTTGAGATACACAAGAGAGTTAAAAAAGAAGATCGAAACAATTGAAACATATTCATTCAGTCGGATTGAATAGGAGGTAAGTAGATGAAGAAAGACTTTGTAGTTAATATAAGCAAGTTGACAGCTGCAATCAAACAAAGAGGCTTTGGATTAATTCTTGTTCTAGACACCTCGAAGGATCATCCATACACCCTGTATAATGACATACAAGGTGTGGCGGATGACTATGCTGTTACAGATGATGCCTACAAGATTGCAAGTAGGATATTTGGACAAAACCCAGCGCCTCAGCAAGTAGCTATATTTGGCAAAGAGTATGACAGTGAAATAGGTGAACCAGCTGATTTAGTCACAGCATTAAACGAGCTGGTAAATGTTAATAATGATTGGTTTGCATTAACCTGTACGGAGAATGCAAATGCCGAAGTTATTGCATTGAGTGGATGGATCGACACTCAAGAAAAAATGTATTTTACTACGACTCAGGACCTTAGTTTACCAGCACAAATCGAGTCTGAGCAAACAACAGTAATGTTCCATCACAGCCCTGAAGCTTATGTTGCAGAAGGTTTGGCAGCTTATATGCTTGTTAGAATGATAGGTGGAGTTACTGCAAAATTTAGAAGTATTTCAGGCGTATTGGCATCAGAAATAACGGCCACTGAATTAGCTCAATTGCACGATGACAACGGATTCTCCTACATTAGAAAAATGGGAGTGCTACAGACTACCGAAGGAAAAACAACATCAGGTGAGTACATTGATGTAGTCCTGGGCGCATTCTTCTTGCAATTTAAAATGGAAGAAGAAAGTGCTTTACTTGCTGTTAACACAGAAAAGATTGCTTATGATAATGTTGGCATTGCTTCATTGGTATCTGTAGCTGAAAAGGTATTAAAACTTGGAGTAACACAGGGTATCATTTTACGGGATGATGATGATAATGGAGTTTTTCAAATCAATTACGTTAAACGTGAAGACACTCCTACAAATGATATCGCAAATCGAGTTTATAATGGTGTATCTTGGAGTGCAGACCTTGCAGGGGCTATCCATGAGGGAACTATTAGCGGTGTATTAAAGTACTAGGAGGGATATAGATGGTAACAACTTATGATATGAATGGTGTTAATGTAATTGTTGGCGGTAGGTTCATCACGGGTTTTGCAGATGGTACTGCAATAACATCAGAGGCAAATGAAGATAAATTTTCTGTCCAAGTTGGGGTGAAGGGAGAAGTAACCTTCTCTGAAACAAACGATCCTACGGGTGCGATTGGAATTATTTTAAAGCAAACATCTCCATCAGTGCCATATCTCGATGGCTTGGCAAACAGAAAAGGTGAAAATGCTATTGTATCAGCTCAAATTGTAGACTTAACTGCAAATGGAGTGAATGCAGGTGGGAACCGATGTAGAGTGACAAGGACAAGCAAGAAAGAATTTTCTAATTCAGAGTCAAAACGAGAATATAGGATTTACGTAGCGGATTATTCTGCAAGATAGTGGTAAAATTCCCCTGACTTGTATATAATATAGGCAAAAGGTTAGGGGGGGTATTATGTTTAGGATAGTAAGTGCTTTTATTAGTTTTCCATGGATCGGATATTTACTTGGAGAAACAACAGGGGCTTTTATAGGATTGATACTAGCGGTTCTATATATTCCAATTGAAAAATTTCAGGGTAAGCCTAAAGAAAAAAAAGAAGTAAGTGCAGAAAAAGTAAAACTAACTGGATTTCCTAAATTCGCAAGAATACTTTTGATTGTTTCGTTCACATTTACTACATTAGTAATGTTACTGATTTATTTGTAAAAGTAATAAGAAAGCATCTGAGAAGGTGCTTTTTTAATATCCAAAAATAGGAGGGAAATTATGAAAAATAAAATTACAGTCGAGGGCGTTGAGTATATATTTCAAAAAGTTACACCAAGGGAATGGCTTAAAATTAGGGAAAGGTCAAAAAATAAATACGGAAATTCATCTCAAGAGCTCCTTTACACCGAAGTATTTGAACATGTAATTATAAGTCCTAAAGTGGGAATAGATGATTTCGAAGAAATTGAAACGTTAGAAGAGGTCATAACAGCAGCCATAAACTTTCAATGCAAGCGACAAAGAAAAGAAGAACAAAAACTATCACGACATGGCCAGAAAGAATTGGCTAATATGGAGACTGGTGATGGAGGGCAAGATTAGCTATACGGAAGCTTGTAGTATGAGTGAGGATGACTTAGAAGAAGCTAATGCAGCCCTCGACATATACATTGACCTTATTATAGAGCAACGTAATGAAGGGGGGAAGAAATGAGTCTCAGGAGTTTAATTTTTGATGTTGCATTCAACGGGAATGCGAGCGCTGTTGTACAGATGGATGATGCTACCAATGAGTTAAGAGAAACTGCCATGGGAGCAACCGAAAACATCGAAGGCATGGATTCAGCAACTGATGAACTAGGAAGAACTACAATGGGTGCAGGGAAGGTAATAGAAGAGAATTGGAAGAAGATTACTTTGGCAGCAGGAGCTACAGGATTAGCTATTGAAAAAATGGCCAGACAACAAGCTGAATTGACTACTGCTACTAGAGGATTAGCTGTCACAACAGATATGACAGAAAAGGAAATAAGAACAATGGTTGGTTCACTAACTGATCATACTTTTGCAACTGAGGATGCTCTAGCTGGAATGGACAGGCTTCAACAGTCTGGTTATAACACGCAAAGCCAATTCGAAAGTTTATTGCCTGTGTTTGATACATTTGCAGACGCGACGGGAAAGGATATGGTTTCTGGTATAGACTTCTTTGATCGTACGCTGTCAGCTTTGGATATACCACTGACTGAAGCAGAAGAACATCTTGATACAATGACTTGGCTTATTACTCAAACTACCGTAGGGATGGGCGAGATGGGACAATTAATGAGAAGGGAAGCTCCGACGTTAAGAGCCATGGGATTAAATGTAGATGAAATAGCAATTGCTATGGCAGGATTAGAGGCAGAAGGCATCAGGGGTCCTAGAGCGGTATCTGGATTTCAAAATGCTTTAAAAGATGCCGAAGGCGATATAGAGAGGTTTTGGAAAGAACTAGGCGTGTCACAAGAAGTATTAGAGAATCAAAGTGAAAGACTGTTAGAGGCTGAGGGATTGACGCAAGCTTTAGCAGACGCCAATAACTCTGGTGATACAGCTATGCAAAAATTAACCAGTGCAGCAGAACAATTGGCCTATCAATACGGACCATTGATTGAGCTATCAAGTAGTTTGGTACCCTTATTGCTAGCAGCGGGACCAGCAGCAAAAATAGCTAGTGCAGCATTTGCGGTTTTAGCGACTCCGGTAGGAGCTGTAGGCGGCGCAGTAGCAGTTTTGGGCGTTGGTGTATGGCAACTATGGAGGAACTGGGATGCAGTTACTGAAAGGTCTGGCGATGCCATGGATTGGTTATTAGATAAATCGGATAATGTAGTGAATGGTACAATTGATAAATTTGCTGAACTTGGAAGTAGAGCGAGCGCCTATGTAAATGATATGGCAAGCGACATCATAGATTCTATAATGAGCTATCCACCATTACAAGCTGTAAATGAGGTATGGGATGAGACCCTAGCATATTTGAATGGGATTGATCTTCGTGAAGTAGGATCTGACATTGTACAGGGCTTAATCAATGGTATAACAAGTATGGGTTCGGATGCAGCACAAGCAGCCAGGGATGTAGCGAGTGGTATAGGCAATTCAGTAAAGAGCTTCTTCGGTATTAATTCAGACTCAAAGCTCATGATCGAATATGGAGGGAATATAGTAGGGGGATTAGAAACAGGAATCGATTCCTCTATTCCAAACACAACAAAGTCTATGGAACGCATGACAGACAGAGCATTGAGTGGAGCAGTAACAAACAACTCTAAAATGACATTTAGCCCTAATGTCAAGATAGAAGTGGGAAATGGTACAAATGCTAGGCAAGCAGCAAATGAATTAGAAAGAGAATTTAATTCTCTTATGGATAGATATGCTAAGAAATTAAGCCTGAGGAATCCTGCATTAACAGAGGCATAGCGAGGTGAAAAGATGGCTAGAGTAAAGCTTGGCGAAGTAGAATTTTCAACGGTAGGAAATGAAAGTCCTGAATTCAGTAATGAAATCACAGATAGACCTGTAGAGGATATTGGCACTGTATCTGATCATATCAATAATAAGCCTACAATTCTGGCCATAGATGGGTATGTTACTGGAATACATGCAGGACAAAAAATAAGCGTATTGAGAAGATATTTTAAGACCAAAGAATTATTAAAGTATGTAGGTAGAAATATTTTTGACAACATGTCTATTGAAATATTTAGAACGGATCACAATAATAGGGTCGCTAATGGGTTTAGCTTTACCATGCTATTAAAGGAGATAAAGGTTGCAAAGAGTCAAACGATACAGATACCATTAGCTGATCCTGTAAGTCCTAAACCTCCTGCTGTAGCAGTTGCAGCGGTCAAAACACAGACTAAAGAAGTAACTAACAAAGGGACACAGTCGGTCAGAGGACAATCCGCGGACACACAAAGATACCAAGCTCTGTATGATAAATATGAAGCAGAAAAAAGAAGTGTCGAAGCAGCGGCAAAAATACAAGCTAGCTTTGATAGGGGGTTTAGGTCATTATGATAGATTACATTTCAATAGAAAAAAACTTAATCCCTTATCAATTTGATATCCAGCTAGGTGGGATTACCTTCACGTCAGAAATTAATTACAATGGAGAGTATGATTATTTTACTATCGACCTTTATAAAGGAGAAGAAGTTGTTTTATTGGGAGAAAAGATAGTATATGGAAAACCTTTGTTTACAACATTTCTGCATCTACCCATACCGCCTGTACTGATAGTGCCTCTTGATTTAGCAGATGAAGAGACTAGGGTGACTTACGAGAACCTTAACGTAAAAGTATTTCTATACATTATAGGAGATGAACCTGATGCTATTCAATAGAAAAGTTGAATTGATAATAGGAAATAAATCATATTTGAGCGATAACATTGATATTGATTTCAGTGTGCCATTTGACAGTGATCCAGAACCAAATATATGTGATGTGTCAATATACAATTTGAGTATGGATAGCATTAATAGAATCGGAAAGAGTACTGAAGTAATACTGAATGCAGGGTATGGAGAGGATATAGGGGCTATATTAGTAGGAACAGTTGCTGATTATGAGCAGAGAAATATTGGTACTGACTTAGAATTCAAAATGATGATTGCACCAGGCATTGATAGGTGGATGAGTAAAACTTTTAGCAAGTCCTACAAAGAGGGAATGAAAGCATCCACAATATTAAGGGATGCTTTAAGTAGTTTTGGTCTTGAAATTGGTGAACTGAGACTTGCAAATGATATTACTTACAGTAAAGGCAAGGTAGTAAGTGGAATGCTAAAGAACACAATTAAAAATATTGCCACTGAAGCTGGGAGTAAGCTTTACATTAAAAATAACATTGCATTCGTTAGGCCTCCCAATGCTGGGACTGCCACAGGCTTCTTGCTAAGTAGCAAGACTGGTATGGTTGGTTCTCCTGAGCCTATCATTATCGATGATAAAAAAGGATACAAAGTGAATATGCTATTGAATAATAAAATGAATACAGATAGTTTGGTCCAGATTGAATCTAGAATTGTGACAGGCAACTTTAGAGTAGTGAAAGGCCAGCATCTTGGGGATTTTATTACAGAGGTGGAGGTGTTGCCGATATGATAGATAAAGTGATACAAGATATTTTAGAAGAAAGATTAGCAGACCTACACACTTTTATGTTATGCCGAGTGGTATCTATTACACCGCAATTAACGATAAGACCTATTCCAAAGCGCAAATATAAAAATGGGAGAACGGAAGCTTACCCTATTATTATAAATCCCCTGAAGTTGAAGAATATACCACTAGAGAAGGATGATGTTGTGGCTGTGGCCTTTAGCGAAAGAGCTTTAGACGGAGTCGGAAGTAGGAAACACGATTTAACTGATGCAGTGATACTAGGGGTGATATGATGAAAACCTTTAAAATAGTTGATGACGATATTGTTTTTGATGGACAGAACAACATTGTAATGGTAGAAGGCAAAGATGAAGAAATTCAAAGTATAAATAGGGTTTTCACAACCAGGCTTAATGAATTTTTTTTAGAACCAGAGCATGGCTTTGACTATTCTGTTTTGCAGACAAAGCAAGTGGATGAAGAACAAATAAGGTTAGCGGTTATTGAAGCAGCTAATCAAGACCCAAGAGTCCAGGAGGTAGAAGAGTTAAACATTATAGTTGAAAGAAAAAGCAGAAAGGTCACGATTGACTTTAAAGTTAAAATGCAATCAGGGGAACTCTTAGAAGGTCAGGAGGTGTTAGATATTGCCTAGTTTTGGATTAGGGGCTAAAGGATTTAAAAGAAAGAAATACAATGACATAATTGAAAGCATGAACACTAGAGCAAGAAACCTGTTCGGTGAAGATGTAAATGTTAGTCCCAGAAGTCCATTGGGGCTATTTTTTCGAGTAATTTCATGGAGTGTAGCTATATTATGGCAACTTGCTGAGAAGGTTTACTTTAGTGGTTATGTGGATACAGCAGAAGGGAATCAACTTGATTATGTAGGAAAGTATATTGGCATTGAGAGGAGATTGGCCCAACTGTCGGAAGGTGAACTTACGATTACCGGTGACGCAAGTACTATTGTGCCCCAGGGCTTTGTTGTGGAAACTAATGATGGTATACAGTTTCAAACTATAGAGGAAGCAACAATCGATGGAGCTGGTGAAGTAACAGTGCCTATACAAGCAATTGTAGCAGGTATAGAAAGCAATGTACCAGCTAATACGATTACAGAGATTACAAACCCTACAGAAGGCATCGATGAAGTAACTAATACTGCTCCTACAACAAATGGTAGAAACCCAGAATTAGATCAAGAGTTTAAGGAAAGATATGCTATATCTGTTAGTCGTGGTGGTGCCAGTACATTAGATAGTATTAGAGCTAGTTTACTTGAATTAGATGGAGTCAGAGCATCTCTAGTGGTAGAGAACAACACAATGATTACTGATGCTGATGATAGACCTCCTAAGAGTATAGAGTGCTATGTTTTGGGTGGTAATAGTGAAGATGTAGGTAAATCTATATTAGATACTAAAGCAGCTGGTATAGAAAGCTTTGGTGAAGAAACAGTAACCGTAAATGATGATTCAGGAAATCCACATGATATTAAATTTACTTATGCGGATGTAGTAGATATTTACAGTAACATTAGCATTACTAAAAATGATAAATATCCCACCAATGGGGACGATCTTGTTAGAACTGAATTGATAAAATTCATCGGCGGACTTGATGAAGATTCTAATGTTTACACAGGCTTGGGTATGGGTCAAGATGTTGTCTATACTAGGCTAATTAAAGTTATCTATCGTATAGATGGCATTGATGATGTAGACCTGGAAATAGGGGTAGATGGTATAAACTATAGTGTCAATAATATTGTCATAGCACAGGCAGAAGTAGCTGAAATTGATTACACCAAGGTGGTGGTTACTAGTGCTTAATTTGTTGCAAAGATTAACTGATAACTATAGAAAAGACTCTAGTATCAATATAGGGAAACTTTTAAATGTAGTAGTCGGAGAACTTGAAGAAGTAAAGGATAGTTTAGAAACTACTGAAAAATATCGAGATATAGATCAAGCCATAGGTGCTACTTTAGATAAAATTGGCGTGAACGTGCAACAGTTTAGAGGTGTAGCTCCTGATGAAGTTTATCGAATACTTCTAAAATCAAAGATAGCAAGAAACTTATCTAAAGGTGATATCAACACTATAATAAGAGTCTTAGCTATTACCTTAAACACTGAGCAGAAAAATATCTATATACAAGAGTTGTATCGCACTTTAGATAATGAACCTGCCGCTATATTTGTTAGTGTTCCTGCTGCATTATTAAATTCGGTTGGATTTAGTGTTAATCAGTTTGGACGATTGGTTAATAGAATTGTAGCGGCAGGAGTAAGGGCAAATGTATTATTTACAGGTACTTTTGCCTTTTCTAGCCTTGAAAACGAAAGTGAGTTTGATATTGATGTAGGATTTGCAGATACAGATCAAACATCGGGAGGTATGCTGGGAGAATATTATGATCCTGTAGATGATACAAACTTACCATTAGATTAGGAGGGATACAATGTTTAATGAACAATTACCTGAATGGTTAAACGAGGGCACAGAACCACCAGCACAAAAGAAAAGTGATGGATGGTTGCCAACAGAAAAACCTCCTGCTGGATGGTTTAACTGGTTGTTTAACAAAATATATAAATGCATAAAAGAAATCAGGCAAAAAGTAATGAATTTAGATGAGGACTTAGGTTCGCATGTGGCAGAAAGTGTGTCGGAAGTTATAGATTTTCAAAGAGATGCGAGTATCCTAGGAACACAGCATATTGCTACACCAAGAAAGCCAAAGGGAATTACGCTTTATGCAAACATTACAGGCCAAGCGACTATAAGTATAGGTTTTTTTGGGCAAATAGGAGCACAAAAGTCCTTTTATTCAGGTTCGGGTAGTGGAATATGGCGACCTTACACGGGCTCCGCTATACTTATATCACAGGGAGATACTACAAATAGGCTCAGTGGTAACATTCGCAACGTGGAAAATGATGGGTTTGATATACTATGGAGTCAAGTTTCTGGGGCTAATACGGGTACTATTACAATAACTGCTATGGTTGTTTATCATGGGGAGGGATAAAATGAAATATTGCGTAATTAAAAACACTACAAAGGTAATAGATGGTTCTAGTAATTCCTCTGAAATAATGCTACAAAACGCACTAAATGCAGGACTTACAGAAGAAGAAATTGAGATATTAACAGAAGAAGAATATCAAGCAAGAAAGGATTTAGAACCGATAGCACCGAAAGAACCGACACTTGAAGAAAAGAATAGAGCTGATATTGATTATATAGCCATAATGACAGGGGTTGATATTGATGTTTAATAGAGTAAAAGAGTATTACGAAACAGGACTATGGAGTATTGACAGAGTTTTTAATGTAGTAGGTAAGGCAATTTCAGAAGAAGAATATCAAGAAATAACGGGATTTTTATATCCTGCTAAGTCATAATTAGGAGGTCGTTGTTATTATAAAGCGAATTATTTTTAAAAGACAATTAAAATTTTGGAGACATCAAAAAGAAGGCATAGAACACCTCTTAGAGTATTGCAATATTGATGAATCAAAAGTTATTACGCTTAAAATTAAACATGAATTTTATTGTAAAGCTGTAGATGTATTTAAGTATTTAACAACACAATAGGAACTTTAGACGTCATAAAAGGTTCAAATATCAATAAAAAAAGTTGGAAAATAATTGTAAACAGAACATATGTTTGGTATAATATAGATAGGAACAAAAAAGAGAAAAGAGCCCCCACTCGCAAAGTAAAAGGCTCTTTTCAAATCCAATCTCACGTAGGAGATCTTGCCTATAGTATATCACCATATGTAATTTTTGACAAGAATTGTATTTAGGATTTATATCTCCTGTGTGAGAAACACAGGAGGAGATTAGATTGAGAAAAGAAGAAGCTGTTGTTAGGATCGTAGGAAGACTAGACCTAGAATTTAATGGAATGCTAGATCAGCAAAAGGCTCGACAGATCATCCAAGAAGTGCTCTATGATTATGATGTAAATCCTGCCCAGAGGTCATTAGTTGTCCAAGATGACATGAACGACAAAATTCTACTATATCTAGCTTCTAAGAAAATTGACGGACTAGCAATGAGGACGCTTGAAGGTTATAGTAGAAATCTGAATAGGTTTGCCTATTATATGCGCAAAAACGTTGAGGATGTCACGACAATGGACATCAGGATGTATTTAGCAAGCTACGCTAAAACAGGTGTAAAAAATGGCACGATAGGGACCGAAACAGATATCTTAAGAGGATTTTTTAGATGGCTTGAAGATGAAGAATACATAAATAAAAGTCCACTTAGAAAAATCAAATCCCTTAAGCCAGAAAAAAGAATCAGGAAGGCACTCACAAATGAAGAAATGGAAATACTAAGAGACGGTTGCAAGACTTATAGACAAAAGGCTTTGTTAGAATTTTTTTTATAGTACTGGGTGCAGACTGGAGGAAGTAGAAAATGTTAAAAAGTACGATATAGACTGGCAAAGATTACAGTTAAAGGTTATCGGTAAGGGAAACAAAGAAAGAACGGTTTATATCAATGCTAAGGCAAAAGTACATATCCAGAAGTATCTCATGGCAAGATTAGATGAGGAAGAAGCTCTGTTTGTAACTGAAAGAAATCCAGTAAAAAAACTAGGACGAAGGAGCATAGAACGGGAATTTGACAAGATAGAAAAAACATCGGGAATCAAGAAAAGTATCTATCCTCATTTGATTAGGCACACTATGGCCACTCATTTACTTAATAGCGGGGCTGACTTAGGAACCGTACAGGCAATCCTCGGACACGAAGATGCTTCGATAACTCAAATATATGCTCAGATATCGAACACAAACGTAGAGCACGAATACAGAAAGCACATGATCCAATAGACTAGAAAAATTACATAAAAACATATAAAATAGAACTGTGGATAGGTTAATAAAATAACCCATATATCCACAGTTTTTTTTGAAAGTTATCTTGCGAATTTTTGCAAAAAAGTTTGCGAAACTACATTTTGCTATTGTAATATATGTATATCAAATAAAGAAAAGAGGTATTGTATATGAAAAAATTAATGATTAGTTTTGTGATTGGTATTCTACTGGTTAGTGTAACTGCCTGCGGGAATAAGACCTTAGAAAAGGATATTGAAGTTGTATTTGAAAAAAGTGTATTTATGGGTGATTCCATTACCGAAGGATTTGTTTTCAATGAAATACTACCGAGAGAATCTGTAATAGCTGGGGCAGGAACTACAGCTGGTTTTATTTATGATGATATTGATGAATTGGTGGAAAAGAAACCAGATAATGTTTTTATCATGTTGGGATCAATTGATATTTTAATGCCGGTGGATGATCCTAAAGAACTATTCAGAAATGATTTAACGATATTGATTAACAAGATAAAAGAAGAGCTACCTGATAGTAAAATATTTCTTCAATCCATAACACCTGCAACCCAGGAGGCATTAGAGAAAGAACCCCGGTATGAAAGAATAGAGGAATATAATGAGATTGTAAAAGTGGTAGTGGACGAATTGTCAGTCAACTATGTAGACATAAGGGAATTGGTACACGAAAACCCAGATTTATATGCTGAAGATGGTATTCATTTTAAAAAAGAATTTTATCAGCTGTGGCTAGAGAAGCTTTCTAAATTAATGTAACGGAGGAGGTCATATGGTTTTCAGTAGTCTATTGTTTACATTTGCTTTTTTACCAGTCACAGTAGTTTTATATTATTCCTTAGGAAAGAATTTCAAGAATATTGTCTTGCTTACTGCAAGTTTGTTCTTCTATGCATGGGGAGAACCTGTTTATGTTGTATTGATGTGCAGCTCAATATTGATGAATTACTGTATAGGCAGGCTCATAGGAGAAGGTGATGTCAGTAGGCAAAAAAAGAAGCTTTATTTAATAATAAGCTTGGTGTTAAATTTGGGCTGTCTTGCTTATTTTAAATACTTTGGCATGATTATAAGTACAATATCATCTATTGGTGGTTGGAATTTAAATGTATCAACACCAGCACTTCCCATAGGAATTTCCTTCTACACCTTTCAGATACTATCTTATGTAATTGATGTATACAGGGAAAAAATAAAGCCACAGAAAAGCCTGATTCTTTGTGCTGTTTATATAACTATGTTTCCGCAATTAGTAGCAGGGCCTATTGTGAACTATGTAGACATTGAATCACAGTTAACTGACAGGCGTATGACATTTAACAAATTTTACTCTGGGATGCAGCGTTTCCTGTGTGGTTTAGCAAAAAAAGTACTTCTTGCTAATAATATAGGCCTCCTATGGTCTGAAGTAAAAGCCATGCCCAGTATAGAAATTTCTGTGTTCATGGCATGGGCCGGGATCATTGCCTTTACATTGCAGATTTATTTTGATTTTAGCGGGTATTCAGATATGGCTATCGGATTGGGAAAAATGTTTGGATTCCGTTTCAAGGAAAACTTTCAGTATCCATATATTTCACAAAGTATCACAGAATTTTGGCGGAGGTGGCATATCTCTCTGGGATCATGGTTTAGAGAATATGTATATATTCCTCTTGACGGGAGCCGTGTTGGTAAGAAGAAAATGATACGGAATTTATTCATCGTATGGTTCATTACAGGGCTTTGGCATGGTGCAAGCTGGAATTTTGTTTTATGGGGGCTTTATTTTGGAACTTTATTATTAATAGAAAAATTGTTTTTACAAAAAAGCATGACAGGATGGCCAAAGGCTGTCCGTCATGTATATTTATTGCTGTTTGTTGTTATAGGCTGGGTGTTTTTTGAATTTACCAACTTGAATGATGTGTTGAATTTTCTACGGCTCATGTTTGGAATAGGTGGCAATGAGTTTATCGATAATCAAGGAATTGTGAAGCTAAAGGCTTATGCTTTTCTTTATATTGTTTGTATCATTGCCACTACACCTTGGCCGAAGAAACTGGTATTATTATTTGAAAAAACCCACAGTAGTTTTTACAGAGTAGCAGTAAACCTGTACTATTGTGGATTAATATTGATGTCAACGGCCTATATGGTTGGCTCAACCTTCAACCCATTTATATATTTTAGATTTTAACTTGGAGGATTGATATGCGAATAAACAACAAAAAAAACTGTATTTTTATACAGAATATGGTGTGCATGCTTCCGTTTTTATTTATACTTGCTATGTTTATATTACATCTGGTCTTACCAGATAAAACCTTTTCCATAGAGGAAGGACGCTATTTAGCGCAATGGCCTGATTTTAATATTGAAAATGTATTAAATGGCAGTTATGTGACTAGAGTTGAATCCTATTTTTTAGATCAGTTTCCTTTTCGAAACTTTTGGGTTGAGATTTATGAAGGCTTCAATAAAATTTTATGAAATTATTGTAAATAGAGCATATATAAATCCGTAATAGCTGTAGCCGGAGTCAGCGTGCACTTAAGATAACATTTATGATTAGTTAAATAGAAACTGATAATGTTTTATTATGTTAGGATGAACTATAACAAGGAGGTAAAAGTATGAACAAAAGAGTGAAAAAAAGATTAAGATTTATTGGAATTATCATTTTACTGATATTAACAGTTTTAATATGGAATAATATTAAACAAGCTTATAGTAATAATGCTTATGGTACAACAAAAGAGAAATTTATAGTAGTAATCGATCCAGGACATGGTGGAAAAGATGTGGGGGCAATAGGAGCAAGTGGTTTATATGAAAAGGACTTCAATTTGAGTTTGTCAAAGAAAGTAAATGCAATCTTGGAAAAAGAAGAAAGTATAGGGGTTTATATGACCAGAGAAGATGATATTTTTATTTCCACTTTAGATAACTATAGGACGAAATTTGCAAATGAATTGGATGCAGATTTATATATATCAATTCATGGAAACACATATGATTCTTCAGATATATCTGGTACAGAATCATATTACTATCATGAAAAGTTTAAATCCTTTGCAGAAGTGATGCATAAAAATGTAGTTAGTTCAACGGGTTTTAAGGATCGAGGGGTTAAGAGGGAAGAGCTATTTGCAGTGAGGGATCCAAATATGCCATCGGTTTTATTGGAGATCGGATATCTAACCAATCCTCAAGAAGAACAGCTAATGTTTAATGATGAGTTACAGAATTTAATTGCAGAATCTATAAGTGATGGAGTTAAAGAATATTTAGAAATAGAGTGATATATTTGGAAATAAATAGATAAATATTTTAGAAACAGATATAGATAGATTAAAGAATTGAATTAGCCAAAGGGGACTGGCTTAAAATATTCACTAGTAGCCTTCTACACCTATGAGTGCTATGTGTTGCAGGGATAATGCTCTGAGATTCTTCGATATAATTTGTGAAAAGATGCTTTCTGCATAGGGTATATTATAAGGTATTCATAGAAAAAGCAAGATTGCCTTTCCAGAATGTAAAAACGTCCCTGTGATTTGTGGCATTCCTGTGGTATTTTGTGGCAGGTTATGTTTATAAATATATGATCAGGGTATAAATTTATTATTAGATCAATATAAAATTAAAATATATTATATAAAAATGGAGGTTTTACAATGACAAAAATAGGAATAATATTAGGTAGCACTAGACCAGGTAGAAATGGAGAGGCAGTTGCAAAATGGGTATTAGAACAATCTAAAAAGCGTACTGATGCAGAATTTGAAATCGTAGATATTGCAGATTATAATTTACCTTTATTGGATGAAGCATATCCAGCAATGATGCAACAATACTCAAAGGATCACACAAAAAAATGGTCTGAAAAAATAAAGGAATTTGATGGATATATAGTAGTAACACCAGAATATAATCATAGTACTTCTGGAGCACTTAAGAATGCTATCGATTACTTGAATGTAGAATGGGGTGACAAAGCTGCAGGTTTTGTAAGTTATGGTTCTGCAGGTGGATCTCGCGCAGTTGAACATTTAAGACAAATATTTGCAGAATTAAAAGTAGCTACAGTGCGTGCACAGATTATGTTCTCTCTTTTCACTGATTTTGTAAATATGAGTGAATTTACTCCAGATGCACGCCACGAAAATTCTGCTCAAGATTTGTTTGATCAATTAATATCATGGAGTAAAGCCTTAAAAACAACTCGTCAATAAGAAGCCAAGAAAGCCAAGAATCAAAAAGATAAGATTTATCCTTTGAAGGTACAGTGAATATATAATTTATAGGTCGAAGAATCTTTACAAACACATAAAAAAGATAAATGAGTTAGAATATTGTAGACACAGATCCTTGCCCACCGGCAACTTTCTGTGTCTTTATTTGATTTTCACCCCATCTTGGCACTAAAGTATTCAAAGGGATTAATCAATAAAGAAGGAGTGTTCTAAGACACACCTTCTACCTAATTACATATTCAATTAAGCTAATAGAGTGGTGGAGTCGGACCATTACATGCTGGGAATGGAAGTACATCTCGGACTTGGTTTAAGGGGTAGTGTCTTAATGCAAACTGAGTATGATATAAATACTCCAGCAAGTATATTTCTTGATGAGTTATACTACAAAGTATACCTGAAACACCTGTTCCGTCAGTTAAAGAGACGCCTACGGGTTGGTTTATTAAATACTGCATAGTCATTTGCCAAGGCATAGTGGCTCACCTCCCACTATAGATTATTCTATATTATGAATTATGGTACAATATGGTAGTAACATAATTAAAATTTAATGAGGAAGTTTTGAGTGGAGAGCTTATTTATATCTCCAATAGTAATGAACTAGTTATGACTAGTAAAGATGAATTAATGAAAATGTTTTTTTATAGAATAAGCACATGGCTTAAAGCAATGTACTTATTGTTGAATTCAAAGGTAGGAAGTTAAAGGGCTTTGTAATCCTGATATTTAAAGGACAATAAAAACTTCGCTAAATTTGGGAACATTTAGGATGGAAATCGCCTCTATATAGTGAGGTGAATAAGAACCCAAATCCTATAGAATTCTACGAGGGGCAATTAACTTCCAAAGGATAACGGGTGTAGCTGCTTAAACTAAGGAGAAGTGATCATGAATAAAACCATAATCAAAGTCTTGCTAATTGTTATTTTGTTGTTAGGGAGTGAAATCAATAGCTATGAAGTGGTATCGATAGATAAAATAGAATCCATATACGAATCAAATGGGAAAAAGATATTGTACGATGTATTTCCATTCAATCCAAAGTCAGGATTTGAATATTTTCATATTAAATTGATTCCTGGTGCCAAGCATGTTTCTACCCCTCATCATAATCCAACAGAAGAACACATAGTAGTCACAGAGGGGACTTTAGAATTAACAGTAGAAGACCAAAGATTTGAACTCACGGCCCCATCAGCATTAAGATTTAAATCAAATAAGAATCATACTTATAGCAATCCATATGATATCGAAATGATATTTCAAAACATAGTTAAATATTAGAGCTAATCCAGCGTATTGGTAAAAAGGTATTTGGATTAATTTTACAAAATAAACACGCAATAACACATTTTATATGTGATTACACATAAAATGTGAAAATGAGAGGAGACAACTATGATTACAGAAAGAATTGAATCCTCAAGGCAGAATTATATCAATGCAAAGCCAGCCATTTCCTACGAAAGAGCAAGAATTTGGACAGAGTCACATAAGAAAACAGAAGGTGAATCAGTTGTTATCAGAAGAGCTAAGGCATTCAGAGATACCTGTGAACAGATTAATGTTACTATTTTTGGAGAAGAACTTATTGTTGGTTCCATCGGAGAATTTAGGAAATGTGGCATCTTAACTCCTGAGTTTTCATGGACCTGGGTCGACAGGGAAATGGACAATTTCGATGAAAGGGTTCAAGATCCATATGTGATGACAGATGAACAAAGAACATTTGTTAGAAAAAAAATATTCCCATACTGGAAAGGAAAATCTTTAGAAGAAGCATTTTTAGCGCAATTACCTGAAAAGACTGCAAAAGTTGCTGTTGATACTGGGATAGTTGATAATGATTCGAAGTGGAGGCAAGCTGTTGGTGAAATGACACCTGATTATCAAGATGTTTTATTCAAAAAAGGTTTTGGGGGAATTATTAAAGAGGCAAAAGAACATATTATCAAACTTTCTCTGACTTCAGCAGAAGATATGAAAAAGAAAGATTTCTATAATTCAATTATCATTACCTCTGAAGGAATGATTACACTTGCAAACAGGTATGGTCAAAAAGCTACAGAAATGGCGGACATAGAAAATAATCCCATAAGAAAAGGTGAACTGTTAAAAATTGCTGATATTTGTGGTAGGATACCTGAAAATCCTCCCGATACTTTTTATGAAGCGATTCAATTTGTTTGGTTCACACAAGTGGGTGGAATCATATCTGAAAACCCACTGGCCCTTAATATTGGAAGGTTTGACCAATTTATGTATCCCTACTACAAATCTGATGTGGACAAAGGAATCATTACAAAGGATGAAGCTCAAGAACTGATTGAAGCACTTTGGATAAAATTATCTGAGTGGGTTTGGACAATTTCTGCAAATACTGCTGAGTTTTTTGCTGGATACAATCAATTTCAAAATCTGACAGTTGGTGGTAAAACTAGAGAGGGAAAGGATGCTACCAATGATCTCTCATATATGTGTTTGAAAGCTACTGAAAGAGTAAAAACGCACCAACCAGGGCTAAGTGTTAGGGTACATCAAGATAGCCCAAGGAGCTTTTTAGATGCGGTTACGCATCTAGTCAGTAAAGGTACTGGATTCCCGGCAATCCATAATGATACTGCAGGTTATCAAATGCTTATAAATGCAGGGTATGAACCGGAAGATGCAAGAGATTGGAATAATTGTGGTTGTGTAGTGCCACATTTCCGTAAGACGGGTGAATGGACCTCAGCAGTAAACATCAACTTTACTGCAGCTTTAGAGTTTGCATTAAACCAAGGGGAAAGTAGAATTACTGGTGAGAAAATAGGCATGGACGAAGACAAACCAACTACTTTTCAATCCTATGAAGAAGTTGAAAAAGCCTTTTACAAACAATTTGATAATTTAATAGAACACTCAATCATAGCTACTTTATTAGCACAAAAATTGCATAAGGAAATGGTTCCAAGACCATTCTTATCTTCTTGTATCGAAGAATGCATGATCAAAGGAAAAGATTTAGTTGATGCTGGTGCAAAATACAATCTTGGGCCGGTGCTTACTGGAATAGGCCTCGCTGTGACATCTAACTCTCTGGCTGTAATCAAAAAACTTGTTTTTGAAGATAAAATGACAACAATGGAAACATTGATAAAGGCACTTGACGCTAATTGGGAAGGCTATGAAAAACTAAGACAATTAGCTGTTTCCGTTCCCAAGTATGGAAATAATGTTGACTATGTAGATGACATTGCCATTAAAATAGCAAATTATTATTATAAACAAGGACACAAATATAAAGACATTAACGGGAACAATTTCAACACTGCTTTCATGGGGATTTCCAATTATTTACCAACCGGGAAAGTTGTTGGTGCCACACCATGTGGAAGAAAAGCCAAAGAACCCTTATCAGAAGGTGTATCACCCTTTGCTGGGTCGGACACTTCTACTCCCCTAGAAGCCATGCGTTCAGCAGCAAAACTTAATCAGGATGTACATTCAGGTGGTACATTATTAAATCTAAGGTTAAATGAAGATTTAGTCAATACAAAAAGAGGGCAGAGCAATTTAGGTTTCATGATTCAATCTTTCTTTGCACTAGGTGCGTTCCATGTTCAGTTTAATACAATATCAACTGATACATTACGTAAAGCTCAAAACAATCCTCAAGACTACAAAGATTTATTAGTTAGAGTTGCCGGATACAGTACACAATTTGTAAATTTATCTAAATCAATGCAAGAAGCGATCATTGCAAGAACAGCTCATGAAAATTATTAAAATGAGAATAAAGACATAGCTTGATTAAGCTGTGTCTTTATTCTCATAGGCAAATTTGAGCCAGGAGGAATTGATATGAGTAACGTAAGTGGATACTTCATGGAACTACAGAATTTTTCTGTTAATGACGGAAATGGAATCAGAACAGTTATTTTCTTTGCTGGCTGTCCCCTCAAATGTCAATGGTGCTCTAATCCAGAAGGTTATACAAGTTCTAACAAAGTAGCATACTATAAAAAAATATGCATGAAATGTGAAAGATGTATTCAAGTATGTCCATATAAAGTAGGCATGGATCTAAACAGCCCACTTGAAAGAATAAGATGCAAGTCC
Source organism: Alkaliphilus metalliredigens QYMF (assembly GCF_000016985.1). Lineage (NCBI taxonomy): Bacteria > Bacillati > Bacillota > Clostridia > Peptostreptococcales > Natronincolaceae > Alkaliphilus > Alkaliphilus metalliredigens. The sequence goes on from NC_009633.1 coordinate 2,063,214, forward strand.
TGCGGCATTTGTGTAAAGCTATGTCCAACGAATAGTAGAAAAAATTTAATTTATTATTATAACACCGAACAAATATTAAAAATGATAGAAAAACAAGAAATTTTTTATAGGTATTCAGGTGGCGGTGTTACATTTTCAGGAGGTGAAGCAGCTCTGCAAGCGGATATACTGAGAGATCTTGTATGCAAACTTTATGATAAAGCGATAGACTTGGCCATTGAGACTTCTGGGTATTTTAATTTTGATGATATGAAAGACATATTAGAAAAACTAAATTTAATATTTATAGACATAAAACATATGGATGACAAAAAACATAGATTTTATACAGGACTAAGAAACACAAAGATATTAAATAACATATTAAGGCTTAATGAATTGAAAGTAGCTGTGGTAGTTCGCATACCAGTCATTGACGGAGTGAATTCTGATGTCGAGAATATTAGAAGAACTGCTAAATTTGTTAAATCTAATATAGATATGCCCAAATTAGAGTTATTGCCATTTCATTCATTTGGAGATAGCAAATATGAGGCTCTTAGTTTAGAAAAACCATCAAGACACTTTAAAACACCATCACAGGAACACCTAAGAAAGTTATATGAAATCGTTGAAAGTGAAGGTGTTGAGGTAGTTAGTTATAGGTAAACTCAGATCACTGAACTTAGAAAATGATTACGTCAGTTTCTGGTAATTATCCTAAAAGTGCAAAACCATAATAATATAAAAGTTGCAATATATCAAGAAGGGCTGCTATCACGATACTTGTGTTCTCTAGATCTACTGTTAACTTATATTGATCATTTTTTTCTCTCTGTAAGTCTTTATCATAAGCTGACTGGTTAAAACAACTGAAATAGCCTGGCTCCATACTATATTGTATTTTCACAGTGAAAGAGACTATGGGAAAAATGTTCATATTTTGAATATTTTTTTACACAAATTGGCAATAATAAACATAAAGAAAATAATACGATACATAAGAAGGTTGAATATGCTAAATAAGGTAAAAAAAGAAGACGTTCGCCTAGTAAGAATGTATATGGATGTTTTAGGGATTAACTACTTACATAGAAGTAATCCCTGGACCGCTGCATGGTGGTCTGCTGCTTTACCTGGTTTCGGTCATCTATATCTTGGGTCACTTTTAAAAGGATTTTTATTCTTATCAGCAGAGATATATATTAACATAAGAGCAAGAATCAACTTGTCTATCTTTTATACCTTTATAGGTGACTTTGAAAAAGCCAACAATGTTTTTAGTATACGTTGGGGACTGTTTTATATGGCAGTGTGGGTTTTCTCAATTTATGATTCGTACATGTTATCTATACAGTTAAATCAATTATGTGATCTTGAAGAAATGCAAGAAAAACGATATTTTGAAAGATTTAGAATATCGAGCTTTGGCATAACCAGCATAAATCAACGTACTCCTTTGATCTCGGCATTTTGTTCAGCCGTAGTAGGTGGGATGGGACAGATCTATAATGCACAGTATGTTAAAGGCTTTATTTTAATTGGGTGGGTCATGGTTATTAATTTCTACTCTCAGTTCAATCATCTGCTTTTTAAGTTCATAAATGGACGTGAAATATTTGTGTATCAAGTTGATTGGCAATGGCTACTATTTTATCCTAGTATCATTGGATTCTGCATTTGGGATAGTTATGTAGGGGCAGTTGAAATCAATAAGTTATTGGTTGAAGAGCAAAGATATACCTTTGGGAAAAAGAAACATTTCCATGTTATAGGAGAAGGGAGGAATTATCCTATGTATCTTTTAGGAACTTGTAAAGAGTCTATAAATTTAGAGCTCCTGATAGGCACTTTGAAAACCACTGGATTTAATAAATACGAGGTTATTTTTTTAGACCGTTTAAATAATGATAAGGGTAAAACCGGAGATAGTATTCGTCAATCCGATGGAATTAGCAATTTTAATGGTGCGATGTGTGGAGCTACTGTTTTGATGTTATTTGGAACGATGTGGGGAGGGTCTCTTATTCCTGGAGGACCCATTGCCATTGGCTTAGCAGGTTTTTTTATTGGAAGCATATTAGGTTACATAATAGATCGCTACATAATAGGGTGGATAAGGGCAAGATTGAAGCTAGATTCTATTAAAGGGAGCAATCCAGTAGATGGAGAAGTGATGATATTAGTGAAAGTATACAACAAGGATCAATATGATTATTTGAGTACACTTTTTGCTGAGAGAGATGTCCGATTTGTGGGGAAAATAGAAGGAGAATCACTGGCAGCGTTAGTTTCTTAATAAGGAGGATAAAGCTATGTTAATGACAAGCTTTCTTCGGACTACTCTAATACTGCTAGTCTGTTTAAGCTTAACAGCATGTGGAGCTGATGGACCAATTCACTTCTACGAGCCAGTAGAACATTTAATGAAATTAGATGCTAAGCTGAATGAATTTCCATTACCTCAAGAGGCTCAAGATATGGAAAGAGTAAAGAATCAAAAAAATAAAAACATTAAATCCAGTTATAAATTAGATGGGTTAGATGAATTCAAATCCTTAGACATTGTGAAAGATGTAAAAATAGATAAAAATAAATTAGATGTTGAATTCCTCGTTGAGAGTATAAATAAAGAAGATGATAAAGAACAGCCACTAACTGAATATATTTGGGAGAATACACTATTTTTGATTTATACTATTGTAGATACTTTTCCCGAAATAGAAGAAATGCGATTACATGCAGGATATTATTATTTAGATAAAGTAGGACAACCATATAAACAAGTGATTTTTATTGCTAATACAACAAGAAAGTCTACAGAAAAAATAAATAGAGATTATTTTAGAGAAGAAATGTTAGAGGAATTATTAGACTATTATATTGCAAAAGATGCGATTAAACTATATGAAGAAAATTAACATGGATATATGTGAGTCACTAGCTCCAGCTTTATCAATATAGTTGAATAGAAGGTTATTAAAGGAAGGCTTTTTATTGATTTCAACAAAGTCTTCTATTTCTTCTGGTGTAATACTTTGATAAGGAATATTTATTTCATCACATAACATTGATTGTTCAACCATAAGACAATCAGAAAAAAGGTGCAGATCTATGTATTATTCTAATTCTTTTATTGAAAAACAAAGACAGATGGAAGGCAATACAATTGTTGCGACGGCACTCAGATGTGTAGAATCAATCGAGAGGGAATAGGCTTTACTCTACCTGTAGGGGTAGGTGCTGTCATTTTGTAATCATAGTACCATTTAATATTATTTCATGATGTGATACTATAGAATATGATAAAAAGAAATTAATAAGAAGTAATCTTGTATTGTAAAATAATTAAAATTATATTATACTAATGATTTGCAGTACAGCAAATTCATTCTAGGTCAGAAAGTCATGGAATCTGAAGGCCAGTATGCTTTCTCCCATGAAATTTGATTGTACCAAGAAAGATAGAACAATAATTGTTATTAAGGGGATGTCATATGGAAAATGATAAGAAAATTGCAGTTTTAATTGACGCTGATAATGTGTCAGGAAAATACATAAAATTTATATTTGATGAAATTTCTAACCATGGAACGCCGACCTTTAAGCGGATTTATGGAGATTGGACAAACCCTCAATTGTCATCATGGAAATCTGTGCTACTGAATTACTCTATAACGCCAATCCAGCAATATAGCTATACAACGGGCAAGAATGCCACGGATGCAGCATTAATTATTGATGCAATGGACATTCTCTACTCAAATAACGTAGATGGTTTTTGCATCGTTTCAAGTGATAGTGACTTTACAAGGTTGGCTGCCCGCCTAAGAGAGGCTGGTATGTATGTCATTGGCATGGGAGAAAAGAAAACCCCTGCGCCTTTTATAGCTGCCTGTGAAAAATTTAAATACCTTGAAGTTTTAGCAGCAATTCCTGCAAATTCTTACAAAAATGCTGGAAAGACAGAAAAGCAAGTGGATTTAAAAGAAGGTATGGCAAATACCAAAGAGCTAATTGGATCGATCAAGATTATTATAACGGAAAGTTCAGATGAGGATGGCTGGGCCTATTTGGGTGAAGTTGGAAAAAGACTCAATAAACGTTATCCGGATTTTGATACAAGGAACTATGGTTACCCAAAGCTCACACCTCTTTTATTGTCCTTAAGGCAATTTGAAGTCCAGTCACGTAAAACTAGCAATCCACATGTTACCCATTATTTCATCAAAAATAAAATTTCAAAATAGGATTAGAATATACAAAAAAGCAAAGAGACAGGGAAGACACTGATAAAGTGATTTACCCTGTTTTTTTAATCCCTTATGAAAATCCAACACATGGAATTGGGGTTTCATTAATATTCACAGTGATCGTCTGGTATTGTTGAGAATTGTCCAGCAGTTAGGGATAGAAATAGCCCTCTGTAATATGCAAAATACAGGAGGCTACGGTGCATGTTGCATTTAGTATAATTAGGTGCCAATACTAGGGAGTTCAACCGTAAAGGTTGTACTCTCATTTAAAATACTTTTAACATAGATTTTTCCTCCATGTTGTTGGATGATTGTTTTTGCAATAGCTAAACCGAGGCCATAGCCTCCGCTTTTTCTTGCCCTAGATTGATCAATACGATAAAACCTATGAAATATTCTATCTATGTGCTCTTGAGTTATGCCTTCACTGGTGTTGGTTACAGATAAAACAAGACTACTGTGATATTTCTTTAAAGAAATAGTAATAATTCCTTTACTATCTGTATATTTTACCGCATTATCTAGAAGTATCATCACCACTTGTTGGATTTGTTCGCGACTACCGAGGCTTATTAAATTTGGCTCAACCATATAATCCAAAGAAAGGTTGTTCTCATAGATAACCGCGTCCATTGTTAAAATAATGTTTTCAACTGCGTCACTTAGATTAAAGCTAGTAACAATCATTTTTACGTCTGAATAGTCCACTTGAGTCAAATACAACAAATCATTGATTAGCTTTGTCATCCTTTCTGTTTCGGATTTAATGTAATAAAGCCATTTGGATGGACCGTTGACTTGATCCTCCCCACTAGACAAAAGCACATCAATGTTTGTGTGAATAATGGTTAGTGGTGTTTTCAGTTCATGGGATGCATCGGCAATAAATTGTTTTTGTTTATCGAAGGCCTCTTCAATGGGCTTTATAGATTTATTTGCAAAAAATCTGCTTATAAAGAAAATAACAATTAGCATGATGAATGCAACCATGAAGAAGGTATAAATAAGATTTGTAAGAAAACCTTGCTGTGAGGTAATGTCTAAAAATACGATTCTGTAGTCATCAAAATGAGGCTTGATTACAAATCGCCAATACTGATCCTCAAGTTTTAGACTTCCTGAATCGGTATTTTGGGATAGGGCGGAGTTTTTTGCCCTTTCATAAAACGCGTCTTCTATGGTAAATATAGATGAGATCTCTAATAGATTACCTTCACTATCAGTAACTAGAGTAAAAGAAACAGAAGGTTCACGAGGGCGTTGTACCGGAGCCATCTCAGACGGTATCACTTCAGTATCAGAATCACGTGGCGGTTGGTTTGGTCTTTCATTTACTCTACGGCTAAAGTCTGATATCCGATGAAGCTCCATTTGAATATTTCTATGAACATTATTGTATGTTATTAAATAAATTGAGGTAAAAGCAATAAGCATCATAACAGAAATAATAATTAAATTAAGAATAAGAAACTTATCTCTAAGCTGTTTAAACATTTAACTTTTCACCTCCAATATATAGCCTACACCACGGAGGGTATTGATCACTACCTTTGAAGTTAAGAACAAAAGCTTTTTTCTCAAAAAAGAAATATAAACCTCAACATGGTTATGTTCAACGTCAGAATCAAATCCCCAAATCTTTTCTATAATCAATTCTTTAGAGGAAGCTAAATTATTACGTAAAATAAGAAACGCTAAAAGATCACTTTCTTTTAATGTCAATTTCACTTCCTTACTCTCTTTAGATAGTTTTAGGGTTGAGGGATTTAATTGAACATCTCCATATTTTAACGTACCATCTAGGATGACTTCTCCCTTACGCCTTGATATGGCTCTTATTCTTGCCAGTAATTCTTCAGTAGCAAAAGGTTTAGCTAAATAATCATCGGCACCACTATCCAACCCCATCACTTTGTCAGTAATTTCTCCTTTAGCTGTAAGCAGGATTACTGGTGTTGCAATGCCTTCTTGTCGTATCTCTTTGAGTATGCTTAAGCCATCCATTTTAGGAAGCATGATGTCTAAGAGGATTAAATCATAAATGTCACTTAAAGCGTAATCCAATCCAGATTCTCCATCATGGAGAAGATCCACGGTATAATTATTTTTTTTCAACATTTGTGATAAAGCTTCTGCCAAAGGAATCTCATCTTCTATGATTAATATACGCATAGCATACCCTCCGTTTTCATTGTTTTATAGTATTATAGCATACCAACCCTTAAAGGAACCTTAAGTTGTTTATCGATACTTAAGGTTCCTTTAAGGTAGGGTTGTTACAATCATTTCGTACACAATACAAGTAAAGGAGTTGGATGAAATGAATAGAAAATTAATTGCTGTGTTAGCAGCAGCTATGGTTATGATGACAGCTTGTGATTCCTCGGGGCATGTGGATACAGAGAAATCAGAAAACCAAGGTACAAATACGATGATGGGGACAATCACGAGCGCCAATAGAAGCGAGGAATCAAAAATTACCGATGAGATGTTGAATTTTGATAAAAAGACTGATACAACCACCAGTATCGATGAAGGCAATGAAATCATCATAAACTTGAATGATGTAAAAGTAGGGGAAGATGTGGTTATTACAGAAGGTGGTAGTTATATATTGAGTGGAAAAATGTCTAATGGACAAGTCAGAGTCGAAGTGGATAAGTCAGAAAACGTTCAGCTCATACTCGATGATGTAGAGATCACAAATGAAAAAGGTGCAGCCATCTACATTATTAGTGCGAATAAAACCATTATTACAGCCCTAGATGGGACAGAAAATTGGATATCCGACGGTTATGGTGATGTTGTTGGTGACATTGACATGGAAAATGAGGTATCCAACGCGGCGATTTACAGTAAAGATGATCTTATCATCAATGGGGCCGGAATGCTAACTGTTAATGCTACCATTAATAATGGTATTAATAGCAGAGATGATTTGACAATCAGTATTGCAGCCATGGTGATTCATGCAGTGGATGATGCCATTGTTGGGCGTGACAGTGTCATGTTAAAGGAGGTAGACATGACCATAAATGCCGGTGATGATGGGATTAAATCTTCCAGAGAGGAAGAAGAAAAGGGGTACATCGTAATTGAAAGCGGACGTTATAACATCCAGTCACAAGGTAAAGGCATGAATGCAGAAACAAGTATTGTCATTTTAGGTGGAGAGATAACCATAGATGCCGTAGATGATGGGATTCACAGCAATGGAACCATTGATATTATGGGCGGCAACATAACCATCACTACAGGGGACGATGGTATCCATGCAGACGATATGATCATCATCAACGGTGGTGACATAAAGATTTTAGATAGTTATGAAGGTATAGAAAGTGCTATGATCTATATTCATGGTGGAAATATTGATATTGTTGCCAGCGATGACGGTATAAATGCGGCAGGTGCTGGTGGTCAAGGGGGATTTAGAAGGATGCCAAATATGGCAGTTACTGATACAGATGTTCAATATAAACTTGTGATTACCGGTGGCATCATCAAGGTTAATGCAGAAGGAGATGGCATTGATGCCAATGGTTATATCTATATGTCTGGCGGAGAGGTATATATAGATGGCCCTACAAATAATCGCGAGGCTGCCATTGATTATGACATCAGTTTTGAAATGAGTGGTGGGTTACTTGTTGGAGCTGGCAGTAGTAGTATGGCTCAAGCACCTTCTACAACTTCAACACAAGCCTCTATTGCAATGACTTATTCTGAAATTCAAAGTACAGGAACAGAGGTGGTTGTGCTTGATGAAGCTGGAAACAACATCATTTCATATGCACCTGATAAAGTCTTTCAATCTATCGTGTTCAGTACACCAGACATGATAAAAGGTGAGGAGTATACGGTGGTAACCAATGGAGATATAACCGTTAGTTTTGAAACAGCCGACAGTGTGACTTGGGTAAATGAATCTGGTGTGACAACTGGTGGCGGTATGGGTGGCCCAGGAGGCCAGCGTCCTGAAGGTATGAGAAATTTCTCGGAGGACATGAAGCGTCCTGAAGGTATGGAAATGCCAGCTGAAGGAATGAGACAGCCAAAAGAGTAAGAAGCAAGAAGAAGCTTAGAAAAGATTAAATCATGTAGAAGAAAAAGAGTATGTAAAGAGATATTTAAGTACTTTGTTGGGGATGTGTACCAAGGATATTAAAAATAGAAATGGAGGAATTTAGAATGAATAAAAAAATAGCCATTGTGCTTGCAGCTATACTTGCAATTGCACCCAATATGAATCTAAAAGCATATGCAGAAGGTTCCGAGACAAACATAGCGTATTTCGCCGATGTGATTTTAGAAGAAGTGATTCGACAAGAACTTGAACAACCCGAAGGAGATCTACTGGTCAGTGAGTTAAGTGAAATTAAAGAAATATCTGCTGGTGGGTTAGAAATCAGTTCCTTAGAAGGGATCGAACAATTGATAAATCTGACTTCCTTAGATTTGAGGGAGAATTTTATTGTGGATTTAGAACCCTTAAGGACTTTGAAGAATCTAACCTCTTTGAATATAAGGGAAACGATGGTAACTGATTTATCTCCTTTACAAGATTTGATAAATTTAGAGTATTTAAATATCCACTCCACACCTATAACGAATGTGGCGGTAATTGGAAATTTACAAAGACTGGAGACTTTGATTATGAGAAATGTTCCTATAGGGGACGATGTTTCTTTTTTAGAAAATCTTAAAGCACTTACTAGACTAAATGTACGTAACACCAATATAAAGGATATTACGGTACTGGCTAAACTGATGGAGGAAGGGGTTTTACAAGACAATCCCCAGTTAGGAATCGAAGCAGAGTTAGATTTGCGAGATAATCCTTTATATGTGGATGCAAGCTCAGATGCATATGAAGCGATTCGAGGGATTTGGGAGAATATAACCAATAGACACCCTAATGACTTGCCAGGCGTTACAGATTTAGCTGCAGGATCGGAAAAAGTTATCGATTATGAAGAATTATTTATAAAGGACAATATAATAGACATCCATGTTGAAATTTCCGAAGAAGATTGGGAGAGCATACTTGGGGACCCTATGGCAAAGGAATACAAAAGTGCAAATATAACAGTAGATGGTATAAACTTAGAAGATGTGGGACTTCGAACCAAGGGCAATTCAACTTTAAGAACTACTGCAAATAGTGAGTCTGAACGTTACAGCTTTAAAATAAAGGTAGATAGGCATATAGAGGAACAAACCCTTTTAGGGCTTGATAAATTTGTTTTAAACAGCAATGTGATGGACCCTTCCAATTTACGGGAGTATCTAAGCTATGAACTTCTCAGAGAACTTGGCGCAGATGTACCACTTACAAACTTTGCCAATATCTATATTAATGGTGAATTATATGGATTCTACCTTATGGTGGAAGCAATTGATGATAGCTTTATTGAGAGAAACTTTGAAGATAACAATGGTAGTCTATATAAGGCAGGCCAAGGCAGTTCACTTCAGCATGTAGAGGATAGTAACTATGATTCTTTAGATTTAAAATCAGGATATTACGAATCAAAAACAGATCTTAAAAACTTTATAAAGGTTCTAAATGAAATGCCAGAGGGTGAAAAAGGTGAAATTGAAAGTGTCTTGGAGGTAGACAGTGCATTAAGATATTTTGCAGTCAATACTGTTTTAGGAAATTATGATAGCTACCATGGTAATAGGTCTCATAACTACTATTTATATGGCCAAGAGAGTAAATTCACAGTATTACCGTGGGATTTTGATTTATCCTTTGCAGGTTTTAGTAGAGGAGATTTGAAAACCATACCAATTGACGAACCTGTTGCACAGGGAGAAAATTTAGAAAATTATCCACTCATTAACAATCTATTAGCAGTAGAGGAGTACAAAGAAAGGTATTATGAGTATATAAACGAGAGTCTTGCTTATCTTGAAAACTTTGAAGAAAGAGTGACAGAGCTGACTGATATGATAAGACCTTATGTTGAAGTAGACCCTTCAAAATCCTATACAATGGAGCAGTTTGAAGCAAACACAACCTATTCTGAGACAAGTGATGAAGAAATAATAGATTTTATGGAAAATCCAATGATGGAACGAGAAAATCAAATGCAAAGACCTCAAGAGTGGGAAGCTCAAGGAGAAAGACAGATGCCTCAAGAAATGCAGATGCCTCAGGATATGGCAGAAAGATTTGCAAATGGGGATAGAATTGAACCACCACAAGGAGAAATGGGTGAGAATATGGAGGACAGACCACAAAGAGGCCCAGGCGACAACATGAGAGGTGGACCTGGTGGTATGATGGGGAATTCAACTTCTATTATAAACTTTGTAAGAGGACGGGTTGAAAATATCAAGCAACAATTGGCAGGTGAGATACCTACTACAGGAGGTACAATTAGATAAATTTTCATATAGGAGTAAATAAACCGCCCTAAGGATTATCTAGTCAGTAGGGCGGTTTTTCTATGTTAAATGTTAACTTTGTCTGTTTTTTAAGGTTTATTTAAGGTTAAATTTGTAAAATGAAATAAAGTAAGGTGAAAAATAATCAAATAAAGAAAGGAGCAATGAAATGGCAAAAGAAGTTTTCAATAGACATGAAAACAAGTATTTAATGAATCGGGATAGCTATGAAAAGCTTCAAGAGAAGCTACTATATTATATGGATATAGACGAGTACAATAAGACCAATGAAATGTATACCATATGTAATCTATACTATGATACGAAGGATGACCATCTAATAAGAACTTCATTATCAAAGCCAAAGTACAAGGAAAAACTTCGAATTAGAGCATATGGCGTTCCTAAAGAAGATGAAGAAGTGTATTTGGAGATAAAAAAGAAGGTTTATGGCTTGGTAAATAAGAGAAGAACAACAATCAAGCTAGAGGAAGCCTATGATTTTGCAACTACAGGGATAAAACCTGAGAGAAAGGAGTATATGAATAAACAGGTGATGAATGAACTGGAGTATATGTTTAAAGTATATGATCTTGAACCAAAACTATACTTGGCTTATGATAGAAAAGCCTTCTTTAGCAAAATAAACAGAGACTTACGAATTACCTTTGATACAAACATAAGAACACGAAGATATGACTTAGCCCTTGAAAGTGGTGATTATGGGGAGTCGTTATTGGAAGAAAATCAATGGCTCATGGAGGTTAAGGCAGAAAAAAGTATTCCCATATGGTTGTCTCGGCTACTCTCAGAAAACAAAATATACAAAATAAGCTTTTCAAAATATGGTGCAGAATATAAAAAGATGCTATTAAGCAATCAACCACAGAAGGGAGAAACAAAAATATGTTTGAAACAATATTCGATACTACCACAGCTCAGACCACTATATCTTTAGTAACAGCCATGTTAACCATTATGGTGTCCTTTGTTTTAGGAGGAATGGTAAGCTTAACCTATAGGAGGACATGCGAGAAGAGTAGCTACTCTCAGAATTTTTCTCTCACACTGGTACTTCTATCAGTGGTGGTAGCCATCATCATTCTTTTAATAGGAAGCAACGTGGCACGGGCCTTTAGCTTGGCAGGGGCATTTTCCATCATTAGGTTTAGAAGCGCACCAGGGGATCCAAAGGATATTGCCTATGTTCTTTTCACAATGGCAGCAGGACTTGCTTGCGGGGTTGGATTCTATGGATATGGTGTTCTGTTTACAACCGTTCTTTGTCTCCTCATGCTAGTTCTTAATTTCATCAACTTTGGTGAGCAGAATTTCTCACAGAAGATGATTAAGATAACAGTTCCTGAAGATTTAGACTTCGAAGGGGCATTTGATGAGGTATTTGAAAGTTTTACAGATAGTTACCAGCTTATAAAAGTTAAAACCATTGATTTAGGTAGCCTGTACCAAGTGGTTTACATGGTAACAATGGACCATAAAACAAATCAAAAAGAATTTCTTGACGCATTGCGCTGCAGGAATGGAAATTTAAATATTACATTGGCCCTGTCTGGTGACGGGAAAGAATCGTAATTTCATATATAGAATATTCATGTCAAACAACTTAATTTTCATCTCAAGAAAAGGTAATAGGAAAATAATCCCTGATTTAAAAGGGTTTTAGCAAGGCTTTGAAGAAAGGATTAATATTGTCATTTTTTCATACTTTCTGATGATAAAAATAGGGTAGATGTTCATTTACAATAAATGAGTAAGTATAGCATGCTAGTAATATTGTGTTATTAAAGGAGGGGGCTTCTTATGTAAGTAGCAAGACAAAGGTACATACAATCTACTTTTAAAGATGGTTATGCGCGTAATCCAAACGAGACATAATTAGATCTGTTGAAGATTATTTATATATACATGATAATACCATGATTAAATAAGAGGATGTGTGTTATGAAAAAGAATTTACTGAAGATAGTAGGGCTTGTTTTTATATGTATGATTGGATATTTTTATTGGATAGAGTACATACAACCAGTACATTTTAACGATGTTAGAGTGAAGACTGCTCTTTTAGAAAGGCTGGGACACACAGCAGATAAAGAATTGAGTAGAAGTGAACTGAAAAGGCTAGAGGGACATTTAGATCTATCTAATAGAAGAATTACAGACCTTGAGGGAATACAGTACTGTCAAAATATTGAATACATAGACCTATCAAATAATCAAATAGAAAATGTAGCACCATTGTTTGAATTAACAAACCTACAAGAAGTATCATTAAGAGCGACTAGAATAGAGAATATAACAGGTATTAAAAACTTTAAAAATGTAACAAGGCTGGATTTATCCACCAATAAAATTGGCGATATTAATGAGATCTCATATCTTGAAAAAATAGATACTTTAGATATATCTAGGAACAATATATCGGACTTATCGCCACTGATCTCTCTAAAGAATCTAAAAGTATTGTATGGATTTGGTAATGAAATTACTGATTTAAGTCCGCTATCTACCCTAACACGTTTGGAAGTATTAGTATTAAGTGATAATAGAATTACCGATGTAAGTCCACTAATTAACCTAACCAGATTAAAATCATTAAGCTTAAGTAGTAATGAAATAGAAGATATATCTGCCTTTCAAAATTTGAGAAATCTAGAAGAAATCAACATCTCAGATAATTTAATAAGCTCCATTAGTCTCATTGAAAATACAGGTTCATTGAAAAGACTCAGAATAAGGAATAACCCAATAACGGACTTTGAACAGCCTATTTATATGATAGAGAATACAGATACTAAAATGGTAGGGCTTATACTTACGACTCTCCTGAGAGAAAAAGGTATATCCTATGAAGAAAATGAAAATGCTGTGATTTTAAAGGACTATGATAATAAGCAGATATCCTACAAAAAATCATTCGATTCAGTTGAAGTGAACCTAAAAGAGATTACAGATCTTTCCTTTTATGAAGCATTAAATAGAGAATTATGGCTTAGAGTCATAAAATCAAATTAAAATACAACTCCAATATGATGGACACCCCTTCAGTAGGACCACAAAAAAAGTAGTGGATGTAAAATGACTCCATGGAATGTTATTATTTTTTTACAAGAGAGGTAATGAACATTGGAAGTAAATAATCCTTTTTTTATGGTTAAATAGATAAGTAAGGATGATAAAAGGAGGCGTTAATGTGACTAATTTTCAACCTATTACAGAAGAATTACTAGAATTTGTACTAGAAATAGTTAATTCGAATTCTGATTATAATATTTTAGAAAATGGAAATCCACTTAGAACCATAGAGGAGGTAAGGAGTGAATTTCTGAACGAAACCACTGATAGTTACCTGATCATTTTAGAAAATAAGTATGTAGGAATCATTGATTTTTTAAAAAATAATCCTAAAGATAATCATCCGTGGATAGGTTTACTGATGATTCATGGAGATGATCATTATAGAGGATATGGGAAAAAGGCCTATGTTCTGTTTGAGGAAATACTAAAACAGCAAAAGACAGATAAAATTCGAATTGGTATATTACAAAAAAATAGTAGTGCTAAAGCCTATTGGACATCCTTGGGTTTTAAGTTTTATGATAATAGGCGATGGGAAGGAAAGTTAATTGAATGCTTTGAAAGACAATTAACATAGAGTGTGCATATCTATTTAGTGGAAGCATTTTAGAAAATATTGGATATGGGAGAGTAGAAGCAACTTCTTCCATCGACACCCAAACAGAGCAAATTATCCGAGAAGCAATTAAAAAAGTGTTAAAAGGGAAGAACAAGCTTTATTATAGGCTTTATACAAACCAGTTTTTAGAGGAAGAAGACAAAAAAATATTACAGCAATCGTAATGGAGACAAAAAAGAAGTCATTAATATGGGCGTATCATACTGTAGAAAGAAAGGTGAAGATATTATTTAGAAGCATCTACTCAGGTAGGTGCTTTTCTATGCCAAATTTTGAGAAAACATACTGTCTTCCATTCATTTGCTACCACAGTAACCACGGACAATGGACCTGTAGCCATATAAATTATATTTATTTCCCTGGGAATTTTAAATCCTTTTTTCAGTTATACTCGTTAATATAAGTGTAGGAGATTTTACAAAACGAAAGGAGGCGTTCATCATTGAGGACTATCAACTAATATGGCGGATAAAAAAAGGCGATCAGCAGGCATTTGATACTTTAGTAAGAAAACATTATCAAAATATTTATAGCTATTGTATCAGAAGAACAGGGAATCAAGTAGTGGCCGCTGACTTAACACAGGATATTTTTCTAAAGCTGGTAAAAGCCATATATAACTATCACTTTACAGGAAAATTTACTAACTTTTTATTTACAATAGCCGTTAATACTTGCAACGATTATTATAAAAAGCCCCAGCAGAGCTATGAAGATATTGATAGTCTGCGGAAAAGTGATAGTAAACCTGAACCTATAGAGAGTGTCATACAAAAAGAGGAAGCAAAGGCTATCAAGCAAAAAGTTGATGCGCTTCCTGATATTCAAAAAGATGCCATTATCCTTTATTACTATCATGATATGAAGGCAAAGGATATTGCAAAAATTATGGGAGTAAGTTTACCCACAGTAAAATCACGATTGAAGCAAGGAAAGGATAAGCTGAAAAAAATGTTTAGTGAGGAGGATTACTTTGAAAGATAGAGATGGTTTTAAAGAAATACTTCAACAACATCACGTTCCCCATGGCAAAGAAGAGGATATTGCTAAGACGATACGATTAGGACAAAATGTTATGGATCGAATGGTACCTTCTAAAACAGCCTTTAGTGTGCTCCTCAGAGAGCAAGCAAGATATATTTCACCTTATCTTTGGGTGACGCAACTCATTGCTATCATCATGACGATGACGTTTTCTATTAATTTAATTGATGCATACCTTGAAATACAAAGGATATTATTCGTCCTAACACCTATACTTGCTTTTTTTGCAGTACCAGAAGTAATCAAAAGTATGGTTTACGGCATGTCTGAATTGGAGGATACCTGCAAGAATAGTGTATCAAAGATTTTGGTAGCGCGGTTATTTATTATTGGAAGTGTCAACCTTGTGGCGTTAACGATAATGATCACTTTTCTATCAATCCAACACCAGATACCATTTACTCAAGTTGTTCTCTATGGTCTAGTGCCCTTTAACATTGTAAACGGAATTCATTTACTGGTGTTCCATTTTGTAAAGATTCGTTCTACTGTAGCATCCATTAGCATTTCCCTCTGTTTGGTTGCTTTGATGAAGATGTTAGCAGATCTTAGTTTTTTTATTGCCATAACCGAAACCATGTGGGTTATCTTATTTGTACTATCAACAGGGTTTTTCCTAGCTGAACTCTATCATTTTATAAAAGATATAACAAACAAGGAGGTACTTATCGAATGGAACTAAAGATTAATAAGTTAACAAAACAATATGGAAGCAAATTAGCGGTGGACCGGTTTTCTGCCACATTTACCGAGGGGATTAATGGACTGCTTGGTGCAAACGGTTCAGGTAAAACAACATTGATGCGGATAATGTGCGATATATTACGTCCCACATCAGGGGAAGTCTTGTTAGATGGCGTTAATATAACAACGCTAGATGAAGCTTATCGTGAATTATTAGGGTATTTGCCACAAAATTTCGGGTATTATCCTGATTTTTCCGCTTGGGACTTTATGCTATATTTTTCATCCTTAAAGGGGTTACCACGGTTGACTGCTAATAACAGATGCAAGGAGTTACTCGATACAGTGGGACTTTATGAGGTAAGAAAGAAGAAAATCAAGACTTATTCCGGTGGCATGCGTCAGAGGTTAGGGATTGCCCAAGCTCTAATTAATGATCCTAAAATACTCATCTTAGATGAGCCTACAGTTGGACTTGACCCAAAAGAACGGGCTAAATTCCGTAATATCATCAGTGATCACTCTACAGGAAAGATCATATTGCTCTCTACCCATATCGTTTCAGATGTTGAATACATTGCAGATAGAATTATAATTATGAAGGATGGGCAGCTTTCACAGCAGGCCACCACAAATCGCATATGCGATTCTATAAAGGACTTCGTATGGAGCCTACAGGTTGTACCTAAGGATGTGGATAGCTACAATAGTAAGTTTATTGTGAGCAATCTAAAGCATAGCGGCGAGATGGTGGAGCTTCGTATTGTATCGGAGGAACGACCTTCAGAGAATGCAGTAAATATTTCGCCAAACCTTGAAGATTTGTATCTCTATCATTTCAAGGGAGAAGTGTAAATGGTAACCATGATTCAGTTAGAACTCAAAAAAATGCTAATTCCGCCTATAGCCCTCGTGTTGATCTTGATGATACTTGCCGTAAATGGGATCGTCCTATTATTAAATAGCGAGGGTAATATTGTAAACCTACAAGATATAGAAATGCAAAGGGTAGAACAATCCCAATATGCAGGTGAAATCAATGAAAACTGGAGTAATGTAATACAGGAAAAGCTGAAAAGAAACAGGGAGAATCCCGATAATTTGATGACCGAAACTGAGAAGGCACAAGTACGACAGGAGTATTTACAAAGGGGTTATACACAGGAATATATCGATAAGATGGACAATAATAATTTTTTGAAACCAGAGTTATTAAATAGCTTATCTTATAACATACTTCAGGATGCCCAATATTTCGCTGGATTTTATAATCATGCCCAGCAATTTTCTGACAACCAAGGGGCGTATTATCGAAGCGTGTTTGACGGAAAGAAAGGTGAAGACTTAGCGTCTAAGGCTGAAGCAATGTATGGATACCTAGCCCAGGACTATATAGCACATTATAATTACAATTTAGGGTGGCATAAACTCAACTTTATGCAAAGTATGATGCCTTTCACCGTGGGACTGTTTTTGATAGTGACAATAGCCACTATATTCTCAAGGGAATATAGTCAAAAGACAGATAGCCTTTTATTGTCTACAAAGTACGGTAAGAGTAGATTGATTTATGCAAAGCTATTGGCCGCCTTTATATTGGCTGTAGGCTTTTGGTTAACTGTACAGGTTGTGAATTTACTGGTGACGGCACGGCTGTTTGGTTTGCAGGGGGGAGAAACCTTTGTGCAGGATTGGGTAGTTAACAGCAGTCCATTTGCCTTCACACAACTAACAAACTATATTGTAGTAAGTGTAGTGAGTTTTATTGGGTTAATATGCTTTACCAGTGTCATTGTTTTAGTATCAGCGAAAACAAAAAGTTCATTTGTTTCAATACTCATAAGTAGCGTGGTTTTATTATTTCCCGTGATGATATCTATACCAAATGTTGATGGTGTGGTAGGTAGTCTTATGGGAGAGTCAATGCTTTTTATGCCTGTTAGGATATTAATTGCTACCAATCATTTCACTTTTTTTAGAGCGTATTATATTGGGGGAAACGTTGTTTTAATGCAGTGGGCAGTAACCATAGTAGCTGTTTTTGCAGCTGTTTTTATGGTAACAATTGCATTTAGAACATTTAAAAGACATCAAGTAGAAAATTAAGGGGGTGGCACGTTGAAAGATTTAATTGGATTTGAGATAAGAAAAAGTGTTTTCAGGCCTATGGTTTTTGTTATATTAGTAATAATTCTTTTTTATAACGTATCAATGATATTCTATGGCACATTTGATAATGAACCAACCTATGGCATGCCATATAGCACAGAAAAGGTAAACCAATTGAGACAGGAGCAATTAGAATTTGCAGGCTTCATTGATGAAAAGTGGATACAAAATATAAAAGAGACAAAAGATGCAATACTGTACAATCCAGCCAATCACATAAGTGAGGTGGAGCGAAAGGAAAAAACTGAAGAATTACTTGCTCGGGGATTATCGAGGGAAATGATCGACTCAAATATAGTGTTCTTCCTTAAAGAGGAGGTAATGAACAGTCGAGAACTTCAACTTTTGGAAGGACCTGAAGCAGCATCAAACTTTTACAGGTCGGCAAATGAAATAGGGCAAGAAAAAGCCAACCATTACCGTGAAGTTTATGGTGGGGAAAAAGGAGAAGCTTTGGCATCAAAGGCAGAAGAAATGTATGGTTATCTAAGTGATGAGTATAAGGCTTATTACGACTACAGCTGGGGGTGGTCAAGGCTTCATGCTATGCAGACAGTACTACCATTTACGGTGGGTGTATTGCTGATTGTGATTCTGTCACCAATGTTTTCTCAGGAGTATGCCAGAAAGACAGACTCTCTTATTTTAAGTGGAAAGTATGGTAAAAATAAAGTAATTAAAGCAAAGATCATCACAGCATTTTTATTATCAATTTTATCATGGGTGATGATGCAGTTGATAAATATTGTTATGATATTCACCTTATTTGGGGCAGAAGGGGCCAGATCATTTCTTCAAAACTGGGCGCAAAATCCAAATCCCTACCCATTCACCTACATGACAAGTTACTTTGTGATAACTGCTATGAGTTTTTTAGGACTAATATTTTTAACATCCACTATATTGTTTATTTCATCCAGGTCCAAAGGATCGGTTACCTCTCTAGTCACAGCAGGAGTTGTTGTATTGTTCCCCATAACACTTTCAGTAATATTTACTGGAGAGATCATAACGAAAATTTTTATGTTTATGCCTACTAAGGTTTTAATAGGTGTAGATCATTTTAAAAACTTCGATGCCTTTTATATCTTTGACAAAGTGATTATGCTGCCTTGGGCAATAGCCTTTGTTTCTGTTGCACTATCGATACTCATGGTCATTGGGGCATATTTTAGTTTTAAACGACATCAAGTAGAGAATTAGGAAGAGTAGGTTATTTGGGTTACCCACAGGATATTCAAAAATGAATATTGATAAATTATTGACAAATTATTGACAAAGTCTAGGGTTTGGTGTTAAAGTATAGTAGTAGTGTTTTCATGAAGAAAACACACAACACATTCTTAAATAGAAGTGTCATGAAGACCTATGTGTAGAGCCCTAGGTTTTTTTTGCGTATTTTTAAAAGTTTATATCATAGAGGGGTTTTTTTATGGTAGTACAATACACATTTAAAAGAATCGTACATATGGTTGTTATCCTTTTAGGGGTTACATTTCTCACCTTTGCCTTAACCTCTATGTCTCCAAGTGATGCTGCTGAAATGACACTCTCAAGACAGGGGGTTGCACCTACTGCAGAGCTACTTGAAGCTACCCGAGAAAAAATGGGCCTCCATGATCCTTTTATCATTCAGTATGTAAACTGGCTAAAAGGGGTTTTACAGGGTGATTTCGGAACTTCTTTTCAGCATGGAGATACAGTTTTTGCGCAAATGTCAAGGAGAATTCCTCAAACGATAAAGCTTACTCTGTTATCTACTGGTGTGATGATTATTTTTGCCTTGCCTCTTGGGATCTTATCGGCTATCTATAAAAACAAACCCATTGATTATATCATTAGATTTACTTCGTTTATTGGTATTGCAATGCCGAATTTTTGGCTAGGACTTATTCTAATGCTGGTATTTGGTGTTATGAAACAATGGCTTCCTGTCATGTCTGATGGTTCATTAAAATCATCAATACTTCCAGTGGCGACTTTGGCCATACCTATGATATGTAGATATGCTCGTCAAATAAGGGTAGCCATATTGGAGGAAATGTCTAGTGAATATGTAATAGGAGCAAGGGCTAGAGGTGTAAAAGAATTAGATATTATACTAAAAAATGTGCTGCCAAATTGTGTTTTGCCTGTAATAACCCTCTTAGGACTATCAATTGGAGGTCTTTTAGGAGGTACAGCGATCATTGAAAGCATATTTTCGTGGCCTGGAGTAGGGAGAATGGCTATTGATGCCATAACTGTCAGAGACTATCCTGTCATCCAAGCCTATGTAATCTGGATGACAATAATTTATGTTTTTATTAATTTAGGTGTGGATCTTTTAAATACCCTACTGGATCCCCATAAAAGTACAGGGGGTAGAAAAAAATATGCTGAGCTATAAAAGAAAGTATGTCCATGAAAAATTTTATATACTATTATTTTTTGCATCGGCAGGAGTAGCGGTAACACTTTTGAGCAATTATATTGTTCCCCATGATCCACTGGTCACCAATTTTTCACAAATACTTAAACCCCCAAGCCTAGAATATTTTGGCGGGACGGATCAGCTTGGACGTTGTGTATTTTCAAGAGTGCTGAGTGGTGCGAAAAACTCTCTTAAGCTAACATTTATTATGACCATGATTGTATCTGTGTTAGGAACGATTATTGGTATTCTATCTGGATATTTTGAAGGCGTTATAGATACTGTACTTATGCGGATTTCGGATATGCTCCTTGCATTTCCAGGGACTATTTTTGCTATTGTGCTAGTGGGTATGATGGGACCTAGCTTAGTCAATACAGTTATAGCCTTAGCACTACAAAAATGGACAAAGTATGCCAGGATGGCAAGAAGTATGGTTCTCACTGCAAAGAGTCAAGATTATATTGTACAAGCAAAGCTATGTGGTGCCAGGACGCCTAAAATACTTTTTACATACATATTGCCTAATATTATTTCACCGATTGTCGTATTAGCTACGATGGAAATAGGTCACACCATGCTTTCCATTGCGGCGTTATCATTTCTAGGGCTGGCTTCACAACCCCCAACCCCTGAGTGGGGATCTATGTTGAATGAGGGGAAGGACTATATTCAAACTGCTCCATGGCTGATGCTCGTGCCAGGGGTAGCAACATTTCTTACGGTTCTTGTTTTTAATCTTTTAGGTGACAATATGAGAGACGTGCTAGACCCTAAAGAATAAATAAAACATTTAAAAGGCATAAGACATGATAATGAGGAGGAAAAGGGATGATGAAAAAAACCGTTTTAGCTTTATTGATTGCTGTCGTAATGGGGGTATTATTATTAACAGGATGTTCAACCAAGGAAGTAGAAACACCTGTTCAGCAGGACACTGCTGCTGAAAGCACAGAAACAAAGCATGCAAACGTTGGTTTGTTTTGGGTGACAGCCACACTGGACAATACTTCTGGCTATACAGGATGGGTATTGAGTCGTATAGGTGTAGCAGAATCTTTAATCCGTATTACAGATGAAATGAAATATGAAGGTCTTATTGCAGAAAGCTGGGAAAATGATGGTGATAAGACTTGGAAATTTACGATAAGAGACAAAGTCACCTTTAGCACTGGTAAAAAAGTTGATGCAGAGGCTGTTAAAAAATCAATTCAACGCTCTCTAGATTTAAATGAGAGGGCAGGGATGATTTCGCAAATTGACACCATGGAAGCAGATGGACAAACTATTACGATTATAACGAAGGAGCCATACGCTGCTCTTATTGGTAATCTTGCAGAGCCTTTGTTTGCAATTATCGATGTAGATGCCGAGAATGCAGATTTTGAAAATGCTCCTATAGCTACAGGGCCCTATGTGGTTGAAGGCTTTCAACCAGAGGAATCAATAGAGGTTGTAAAAAGCGTAAACTATTGGAATGGGGAAGTAGGCCTAGACGCTATTACCTTTAGACATATACCTGATAGTAATACACGAACAATGGCTATTCAATCTGGAGAAGTTGACATAACAGGAAGTATAGATCAAAGTCAGATTAATGTATTTAAGGATAATGATAATTTTATAGTAGATGAAATACCTAGTCTTAGAACTTTGTTTGCTTATATTAATCACCAAAGTTCTGTTTTATCGGATTTAAATATTCGAAAAGCGCTTTCCCATGCAATCGATAGAGAAAGCTATGCTTTACTGATAGGTGGAACACCTGGAACTGGTATGTTTTCAAATGCACTCCCCTTTGGCAATGAAAAACTAAAAGCAGATGGGTTTGATCCTGAAAAGGCTAAAGAAATCTTAGACCATGCAGGTTATACAGACACAAAGGGTGATGGCATAAGAGAAATGAACGGAGAAAACATTGTTCTTGAAATATATCAGACTGGTGCCCATGGTTCATCTGCTCCTGGCATTATTGCTGCCGCTATGCAGGCACAGTTTAAAGAAATTGGTATTGGCGCTGAAATAAGAACAGTTGAAAATCTTAATGCAATTTATGAAGAAGGAAAATTCGATATTACTTTCTCCAATGACAATACAGGTATTACAGCAGACCCACAGAGCTTTGTGCAAATTACTTATAAAGCAGATGCCACAAGAAATTACGGTAAGTATAGCAACCCAGAGATGGATCAGTACATTGAATCCTTAAACAGTGTATTTGACCCACAGGAAAGATATGAAATTGCTGCTAAAATTTCTCAGATTGCAATTGACGATGTAGCAAACTTTTATATTAACTATATACCTCTTAATATAGTAGGAAATAGCCGTATCAAAAACCTTAAACAGCAACCAATTGATTATTATATGATTACACCTGATATAAAAATGGAGTGAACCCTATGACTTTGATGGAAATAAAAAACCTGTCTATCCAATATAATCAGCAATTAGCCTTACATAATTTCAATCTCACAATACAGAAAAATAAAATTATAGCTGTGGTTGGAGAAAGTGGAAGTGGAAAATCTACTTTAATTCATGGGATTATGGGACTGTTGCCTAATAATGGAGAAGTGATACAGGGTGAGATTTTATATGATGGGAAAAATCTACTGAAGAACAATTACTTTCAGTGGAGAAAAACAAGAGGAAACAAAATAGCCCTTGTTTTTCAAGATGCTAGCACATACTTTAATCCAAAAAGAAAAATAGGTAAGCAATTTATAGAAAGTATTTTAAGTCATAGGAATGTTTCGAGAGAAGAAGCTTATACCATGGCCTGCCAGGCCTTAGAAGATATGTATCTTCCTAGTGCTGAAAGGGTTATGGATTCATACGCATTTCAGCTTAGTGGAGGTATGAAACAAAGAACTGCAATGGCCATGGCAATGGTAATGAAACCAGATATTCTTTTGGCAGATGAACCCACAAGCGCCTTAGATGTTACAATACAGGCCCAGGTGGTTAAACTCATGATGAAGCAAAGGGAAGAAACAGCAGCAGCCATTGTGATCGTAACTCACAACATGGGAGTTGCCTCCTACATGGCAGATGAAATAGTTGTAATGAAAAACGGTGTTATTGTAGAACACGGTAGTAAGGATCAAATAATCTACAATCCAAAGCATCCCTATACACAAAAACTACTTTTAGCTGTTCCAGAATTGGAGGATGATAGCATTGTATAGCAAAGAACCTATTCTTGAGATTAAAAATGTAAACAAAAACTTTTACGTACAAAAGGGGAGGGGTGTACAGGCTCTAAGAGATATTAACCTAGATCTCTACCCCTCGGAGTGTCTGGGAATAGTAGGAGAGACAGGAAGTGGAAAGAGTACAATTGCCCGTATTATTACAAATGTTGATACACCCAGTAGTGGTGAGATATACTATCGTGGTGAGAAAATTACAGATGTGAAAAAACAGCAATTGAGAAAAAATCACCTTAATATACAAATGATTTTCCAAAATCCTAAATCAACCTTTCATCCTCGAATGAGAATGCAGGAGGCGATAGCTGAACCTTTTATAAATTATGGTATCATAAAGAAAAAAGAGGCAATGAAGGCGGCTGTTGGTCTACTGGAATCCATAGGATTGCCACAGATATATGCAAAAAAATATCCCCATGAACTAAGTGGAGGCGAACTTCAAAGGATTGCAATAGCCAGGGCTATATCGGTAAAGCCGAAGATCGTGATATGTGATGAAGCTACTTGTGCATTAGATGTATCTATACAACAACAGATTGCTGAACTTTTAATGAAATTAAAAGAGGAAAACCATATGTCCTATATATTTATTGGACATGATCTAGCCTTTGTTAAAAAGGTTAGCCATCGGATCGCGATTATGTATATGGGGGAGATCGTAGAAATAATTGAGTCAAAAAAATTGATTTCCCATAGTCAGCATCCTTATACCAGGTCATTACTTGAATCTATTCTACCAGTCAAAAGTAGAAGAAAAAATGATATTAAAATTTTAAAGGGATTTATGACAGAGGATTTGAATATAGGAGATGGGTGTCGCTTTTATTCAAGATGTGAGAGAGCAGAAAATATATGTAGACTAAAAAAAACAAGACTTACAAAGGTGGATGAACTTCATTATTGTGCATGTCACGTCAAAAATTATGAGGAATTGCAGATAAAAAATGTAGTAGGGGGAGATAGCTATGAAAAAGCTTCGGGAAATTGAAGATTATTGGAATCAAAGAGCAAGGGGTTTTTCGCTTTCGGTAGTGGAGGAATTAGAAGACGATAAGAAAGATCAGTGGTTGCAGCTTTTTAAGAAATACGGAATGACAGAAAGAAAACTTAAGGTACTAGATGTTGGAACGGGTAGCGGTTTTTTTGCTGTTCTTTTAGCCCAGGAAGGCCATGATGTTACAGGAATTGATTATACACCAAATATGCTAAAGCATGCTGAAGAAACAGCGCGTAAGTTTAATGTTAAGCTGGACTTAAGGCAAATGGACGCACAAAATCTTGAATTTGAAGATGAAAGTTTTGATTTAATTGTAACAAGAAACCTAATGTGGAACCTTGAATTCCCTGAGAAGGCATATAGAGAATGGATTAGAGTACTAAAAAAAGGTGGGAAGATTATTAATTTTGATGGTAATTACTATCTACATCTACATGATGATGTGTATAAAGAAGGCTATGAAAAGATAGAATATGTCCCTGATCGTCAAGGTCATACTAAAAACAACATAGACAATGTGGACTTTAGTATCATGAGGGAAATAGCCCGCGAATTACCTATGAGTAGTATCAGAAGACCTCAGTGGGACGTAAACACACTTGTTGCTATGGGAGTTAATTCAGTATCTGTGGATTTAAGCCAAGGTCGTAAATTTGCGGCAATGGATCAGGAGAATAACGAAATTTATTTAACAAGTGCATTTATGATTTGTGCAGAAAAATAATAGCACTCTAGCAGCTAACTATATAAAGAATAAACTCTAAAGTTAAGAAGATTGATAAAATCATAAATATAATAATGGGAATAAAGGAAATATTGAGGAGGCTAACAGACAAAAAGAATTTGTTAGCCTCCTTTTTTGTACAAATTACTTACTACTTAAAAACATTTACTTATTTAGCATGAAACCCATGAAAAATACAACGGAATAATCATTGATATATGGTGAATTTTGGTGTAACATGAAATTATTAATGCATTGATATATAAATATATGATTATATATTAATGAAAATAGGGGGGATATAATGGGGGTTTATTTAGATAATGCAGCTACATCTTATCCAAAGCCACGGGAAGTATTAGATGCTGTATATGATTTTATGTTAAATAACGGTGCTACTTCTGGAAGAGGAGCCTATGAGCGCGCAATGATGGCTGATGGCTTGGTATATGACACAAGGAAAATGATTGCTAACCTTTTCAATTTTCATGACCCTAAAAAGGTTATTTTTACAGCAAATATTACGGAGTCCCTGAACTTAGCTATAAAAGGTATCGTAAAAAAAGGAGACCATGTAATAACCAGTAGCTTAGAACATAATGCTGTATGGCGATGTCTTAAAACATTAGAAAGAGATAGGGGAATAAGTCTATCGGTGGTGCCGGCTGCAAAGGAAGGGTATATTAATCCACTAGATGTAAAGGATTTGATTCGAAAGAATACAACATTAATTGTGCTTAATCATGCCTCGAATGTTTTTGGTACGATACAGCCTATAGGAGAAATAGGTGCTATTGCTAGAGAAAATAGTATTCCCTTATTAGTGGATGCAGCTCAAACTGCAGGTGTTTTGCCCATAGATATAAAGGAAGATAACATTGATTTATTGGCATTTACAGGACATAAAAGCCTTTTAGGTCCTATGGGAACAGGAGGACTTATCGTGAATTGGGATGGAGAAATTGATCCTTTGAAGTCTGGGGGAACAGGAGGTGATTCAGCCTATGAATATCAACCGGATTATTTCCCTAATAGATTAGAAACAGGCACATTAAATGTAAGTGGAATAGTAGGGTTAAGGGCAGCATTAAAATTCATACAAAATGAAGGAATAGAAAAAATATTTGAAAAAGAGAAGCATTTGGTAGGATATGCACTTGATAGATTAGAAGAAGTAAGAGGCATCTCTATTTACGGACCAAAAGATCCGAATAAAATTGTTGGGGTGATTTCTTTTAATTTACAAGAGGTATCAGGAGAGGAAGTCGCTTATATATTAGACCAAGAATATGGTGTTATGGTCCGAGTAGGCCTTCATTGTGCTCCAGGTCCTCATAAAATGATCGGCAAAGAAAAAGAAGGAACTGTAAGAATTGGTATAGGATATTTTAACACAGAAGAAGATATTGATTTACTTGTAAATGCATTAAAAAAAATCAATCAACAAGTATAAGGGTAAAGGGGGAGACGATATTATGTATTTAGAAGAAATAAGGATGAACTTTATCAAACCTTGTACAACGGACGCAGGAAAAATGCAATTCAGAGCTAAATTTTCAAGGAACATTTCAGCAATATTTCCCTATATAAATGCAGTACTAAAAGGTGGCAATTATAATGATCGGGGGGGAAGTTTAACATTCAAAAGAGGAATTGCAATTATTACAATTTTTCCAGAAAAATTAGGGGTGTCTCAAATCATTAACGAATCAGAGGCCTATGAGATTATGGATATCGTAAAGGATTTGGTAAATGATGCTTATGAAAAAAAGGATCACATTAAGCCTTTATATGAAACGAGAACCCCCCCCAATACTATTGAAGTTTATAAAAATTTACCAAAATTAAATTGCAAAAGATGCGGTATAGCAACCTGTATGGCCTTTGCATCTAAACTTTTGGAAGGACAGGTGAATATAAAAAAGTGCTTACCACTGTATGAAGAAAAAAACAACCAAAAAGTAGAACAAATAGAAAATATGATACGTATGCTAGGGTATGAAATATAAAAAAGTTGGAATTATCTTTATTTGAAGTACCAATACTTTAGAAATTAATTGGAGCAGGAATTTAGAAAAAGCTTAGGAGCATCTACCTAAGCTTTTGATTTCACGTTGTATAAGTAACTAGCACCAAATCATAGATTTAGGCTATCTACTTATAATTAAATTTGCAGATATTGATATCTTCATCTTCTGCAGCTAATTTCATTCTTTCATGGACTTGTGTATAATCGGAGAGTTGATCTAAAGGTTTGTCCAAAAAAACAAGAAAATCACTAAATATTGAATTCATAACACTTCTATTTAAAAAATAGATTACCCGTTGGCCCTCTTTTTCCATATCTAAAAGTCCTGCAGTTTTTAGTGTTTTTAAGTGTTGAGATATCCTTGGCTGGCTCATTTGTAAAATAGACTCTAATTCACAAACATACATGGGTTTATGAAAGAGAAGTTTGATGATTTTAATTCGTGTTGCTTCACCTAAAGCTTTAAATACTAGCTCGAAATCCATAACAAAACCTCCACTGAATCACAAATGATTATATAATTATATTGCAATATAATTATGTTCATTATATCAAAAAAATATGAAAAAATATATCACTTTAAAAAGATCAACACATTTTATCAAGTTACCCAATCCTTATTGAGGAAGCCCTGAACAAATTTTTTAATTGTAGAATAAATTTTAGTACTTTCCAAGTTCAATCCCAAACTGTCAAATATAAATTCTTTTGTAATTTGAATACCTACAGCTCTTGTGATCAATTATAAAAAAAGAATAAAGTGGCTTAGCCACTTTATTCTTTTAATGTATAAGGAATTTTGATTATATCACGTTGGATGACTTTATCCCAAAACCTTAAGTGAGAATAATTTCCGTAAAGTGAAATTTCTCCATCCTTTATTTTACCCTTAACGGTATCTAATTTGATAATAGCTAATTCATCTTTAAGGGCTGGGATGACTTTGAAAAAGTTCATTAGATCAGTGAAATCACATTCTGTAGCAGAAGAAAAAATCAATGCTTCTTTAATCATATCACCACAAACAGAGCAGCTTATTGTATACTTGATCACTGCTTTTTCATAAGATAAATTTTTCATATCTACTTCTTTAATAGGGACTTGGGTAGTACACTTACATTTTGCAAATGCCATCATGGGATACTTAAACTCTAATTTACTCATTTATATTACCTCCTTAAAATTACTATGGTTTTGCACTTTTTACATAATTATCAGAAACTGACGTAATAATTTACAAAATAAATGAGGAATATATGAACACAATACCCCCAGCAAAGGAGCGATGCTTGTGTACATTTATATCCCTCTGTACTCCTCAAGAATTGTTACAGTTGTTATTATTTACTAAGGAACTGTTATCAATACCAAATTATAAATATTTTGTTAGCTTTAAAAAGCTTCGTATTTGTCTGTGAAGATTTTCCTTGGGAAAACTTGTTTTACCCGAAACCGCATTAGATCAAAAATTAGAGAAAAATATATCAGTGAAAGATGCAATACATACTATTGCCTCGTAACACTACCAAAGTTAACTTTACAAAGGTTTTATTTGTGGTAAAATATAGTAAAATAGTATTAAACTATAAATAAATATGTTGAAAGGATGTACTATATATGTTAAACTACAAGCATGGTACAGAAAATTTGAAATATATACACTAATTACTAACTATAGGAATAAAACACAAGGAAATTTAGTAGTAAATTGATTTATTTTTTTGACAACGAGTGTTATTATATTAACATTCATACCAATTAATTTCATTAAAATATATACATAATTAACAAATAATTACTATTAACTCACTAAATAATGCGCTTTTCTGTTGTTTAGACATTTTTTTCCGATTTTAAACATCATATTATGTTAATTATATAACGAAATATGATATTTATATAAGCACATGATGAATATTCATAAGGAACTACTGGTTTGCTTTTAGATATATAAACAAAATTTGGCGTGTTAAACTGAAAAAATGGTCTACTCCAGCAGCAGTATTAGCTTTAGTACTGGGTCTGACAGGTTATTGTTTAACGCTTAAAATTGTTTGAACTTCATAGAATAGATCTCGTTTCCTGTTTATGTGGTAGTGCTTTTCAAATTAATTTTGCATGGAACAGGTAAGGAGTCCTATATAAATTAGCAAGAAAAGCTTTAAATTTACAAGGCGTATGGCATTTTTAAAATGCCTAATAAATCTATTTAATAGGGGGAGTTAAAAATGAGTGAAGAAAAAATGGTTTCTCTTAATACCATTGACGATCAACTGATTAAAAAGGCAGCAGATGAAGGCATCGAAACTATGTGGGACAGAAAGAAAGCTATGAAGGCACCCTGTGGATTTGGAGAAAAGGGAGTATGTTGTAGAATTTGTGGTATGGGTCCCTGTAGAGTAAGTCCAGTAGCGGGAAAAGGTGCACAAAAAGGTATTTGTGGTGCTACAGCCGATACAATCGTAGCTAGAAACTTTGCAAGAATGGTGGCTGCAGGAACTGCATCACACTCTGACCATGCCAGAGATATAGCTCATGTATTACACATGGCTAGTAGAGATGGAAATTACCAGGTTCAAGATGAGAAGAAATTAATCGCATTGGCTCAGGAGTGGGAAGTACCGACAGAAGGTAGAGATATTTATGATGTAGCCCATGAAGTAGCAGAAATAGCATTAAATGAATTTGGTAAGCCCTTTGGTACATTAAGATTCCCAGATAGAGCTCCAGCTCCAAGAAGGAAAATTTGGGAAGAACTTAACATTATGCCTAGAGCTATTGATAGAGAAATTGCAACTATTATGCACTCTACTCATATGGGATGTACTAGTGATGCTGAAAGCTTACTTCGCCTGTCTATGAGAACATCTTTAGCTAACGGATGGGGCGGATCCATGTTAGGTACAGAGCTTAGTGATATTGTCTTTGGAACTTCAACTCCAAGAATGACAGAAGCAAACTTAGGGGTTTTAGAAGAAAAACAAGTGAACATTTTACTTCATGGACATGATCCATGTTTATCAGAAATGATAGTAGCTGCGGCCCAAGATCCAGAAATGATCAAGCTAACTGAAGAAGTAGGGGCTGAAGGGATTAACTTAGCAGGAATGTGCTGTACCGGTAATGAGGTAACCATGAGACATGGTGTGAAAATAGCTGGAACATTTTATCAACAAGAATTAGCAGTGTTAACTGGAGCTATAGAGGCTGTTATTGTAGACGTTCAATGTATCTTCCCATCTCTAGCACCAATAACAGATTGCTACCATACTAAGTTCATCACCACATCTCCAAAAGCTAAAATTACAGGGGCAACACATATAGAATTCAATGAAGAAAAGGCTTTAGAATCAGCTAAGGTCATCGTAAGAGAAGCTATTGAAAACTATAAAAATAGAAAACAAGATAAAGTATTTATACCACAATCAAAAGCTCAGGCCATTACAGGTTATTCTAACGAAGCTGTTATTAAGCAATTAGATAGAGTTGTAAACTCTAATATAGATCCTCAAGGAACAGTAAAACCATTAGCGGATGTTATTAAGGCAGGCGTATTAAGAGGAGCTGCTGGTATCGTTGGTTGTAACAACATAAAAACTAAGCATGAATATAGTCATATAGAAATCATGAAAAAATTAATTGCAAACGATGTTATCGTTGTCACTACTGGTTGTGCTGCTCAAGCTGCTGCCAAGGCGGGATTATTAAGCAAGGACGCTATTAAGTTAGCCGGTAAGGGACTTCAGGCGGTATGTGAACTAGTAGATATTCCACCAGTAATCCATTTAGGTTCTTGTGTGGATAACACTCGTATTATTAGACTGGTTAGTGCAGTATCTGAACATTTAGGTGTAGATAACAGTGATTTACCAGTAGTAGGTGTGGCTCCTGAATGGATGTCAGAAAAAGCTGTAGCTATTGGAACTTATGTAGTATCAAGTGGAATTGATGTGTTCTTAGGTATAACACCTCCAGTGACAGGTTCTCCTGAGTTTGTTGATTTATTAACCAATAAAATCGAAGATATGACAGGAGCTAAATTCTTTATAGATGAAAACCCATTAACACTAGCAGATAAGATACTAGAGAGAATTGAAGAAAAAAGAACAAAACTAGAAGCACGTCTAGCAAAAGAAATAGACTATGGAGTCATTAAGCCAGAAGAGGAAGTGGAAGAGACTAAGGAACTTGCTTAAAACCTTCCATCATGCTTCAAGGTAGATTTTGATGATTAAGCTAACCCAGTTGATGCTAGAAACATAGTAGCAGTTGGGTTAGCTTCAAAATCTAGGGATTTAGATAATGACAGAGATCGTAATTGACAAACAAAATAAATAAAAAGACAAAAAACTAGGAATACAGGTGATGACAATGAAAATAGCGATAACAGGTAAGGGTGGAGTTGGAAAAACAACATTTGCAGCAATGATTAGTAGGTTATATGCAGAAGAAGGATATAGTGTATTAAGTGTAGATGCAGATCCTGATGCTAACCTTGCTTTAGCATTAGGCTTTCCAAAGCAGCTAATTGACGAAATAACACCAATTTCAGAATTGAAAAATCTTGTAGCAGAACGCACGGGTTCTAGTCCTGGTAGCTTTGGAACCATGTTTAAAATGAATCCAAAAGTAAATGATATACCTGAAAAATATTGTAAAGAATACAATGGTGTAAAGGTTCTAACTATGGGAACAGTGGATACCGGTGGTTCTGGTTGTGTATGTCCAGAGCATGTTCTACTAAAAGCTTTAACCTCTCATCTTATTTTAGGGAATAAAGATGTCATGGTAATGGATATGGAAGCAGGTATTGAACATTTGGGCAGAGGAACAGCAAAAAATGTTGATGCATTTATTGTTGTAGTGGAACCCGGAGAAAGAAGTTTACAAACCTATAGAAAAGTTAAAAAATTGGCTAGTGATATAGGGATTGAAAAAATATTTGTAGTTGGAAACAAGATAAGAGATGAAAAAGACAAAAATTTCATATTAGGCGAAGTTGAAACAGCGCATTGTTTAGGTTTTATAAGCTATAATTCCAGTGTAGTTGATTCTGATAGAAGCAATCTATCACCCTATGATGCAAATGCACAGATAAAAGAGGAAGTACGTAGTATTTCAAATAAATTAAAGGGGGTTATTAAATGAGTTTTAAAAGCGACATTGAAATTGCCCAGGAGGCTAAGCTGCAAGATATAAGAGAAATAGCAGCGAAACTTAACCTAACAGAAGAGGATATCGAGCTTTATGGTAAGTATAAGGCAAAGGTAGACTACAATCTTTTGAAAAAAGGTAATGGGCAGAAGAAAACAAAGTTAATTTTAACAACTGCTATTAATCCTACTCCAGCAGGAGAAGGAAAAACCACTACCACAATTGGTGTTGCAGATGGATTAGCGAGACTAGGCAAAAAAACAATCGTAGCATTAAGAGAGCCATCATTAGGCCCAGTATTTGGTGTGAAAGGTGGAGCAGCTGGTGGTGGATATGCCCAGGTAGTACCGATGGAGGATATCAATCTTCACTTTACAGGAGATTTCCATGCCATAGGCGCAGCCAACAATTTATTAGCAGCTATGTTGGATAACCATATTAACCACGGAAATAAATTGGAAATTGATAATAGAAAGATTACCTGGCGTAGAGCTATGGACATGAACGATAGACAACTTAGAAATTTAGTGAATGGTATGGGTGGTAAAGGTAATGGTGTCGTAAGAGAAGATGGCTTTGATATCACTGTCGCATCTGAAGTTATGGCAGCCTTTTGTTTAGCCAATGATATTGTTGATTTAAAAGGAAAATTAGGTGATATTATCGTAGCCTACACGAGGGATGAAAAGCCTGTTACGGCTAAAGATCTCAATGCCCATGGTGCAATGGCGGCCCTGCTAAAGGATGCATTAAAGCCAAATCTAGTACAAACATTAGAAGGAACACCAGCATTTGTTCATGGTGGGCCCTTTGCAAATATCGCCCATGGATGTAACTCTGTAATAGCAACCAAAATGGCAATGCATTTTGCAGATTACGTAGTAACAGAAGCGGGTTTTGGAGCAGATCTTGGAGCAGAAAAATTCCTGGATATCAAATGTAGAAAATCAGACTTAAAACCAGATGTCGTAATTATTGTAGCAACAGTAAGAGCATTAAAATACAATGGCGGAGTAGCAAAGGATCAGCTAAGCCAAGAAAACTTAGAAGCCCTAGAAAATGGCTTACCAAACCTATTAAAACACGTGGAAAACATTACTAAGGTTTTCAAATTACCAGCAGTGGTGGCCATCAATAGATTTCCATTAGATACAGAGGCAGAATTAGATCTAGTGAGAAATAAATGCAAAGAATTAGGTGTAAATGTAGCTCTGTCGGAGGTATGGGCAGACGGTGGAGCAGGTGGAGAAGAACTAGCTAAAGAAGTATTAAGATTGGCAGAGCAAGAAAGTCAATTAGAATATGCATATTCATTAGACATGGCAATCGCAGAAAAAATCAAAGCAATTGCAACTAAGATCTATGGCGCTGATGGGGTAGATTTTACACCTGGGGCATTAAAGGAAATGAACAAACTAGAAAAGCTAGGTTTTGGTAACCTACCAATTTGTATGGCTAAAACACAATACTCTTTAAGTGATGATGCAAGCTTATTGGGAAGACCAAAAGGCTTCAACATCACTGTAAGACAAATAAAGGTATCAGCAGGTGCAGGCTTTATCGTAGCTATTACAGGAGAGATTATGACGATGCCAGGATTGCCAAAGGTACCCGCAGCTGAAAGAATTGATGTAGATGAAACAGGGGTAATTACAGGATTGTTCTAGAAATAAAAGGAGGAAGGGCGATGAAATTAATCGACAAAAGTTGTACGGAGTTTACCCATGCCCTTTCCTCTAAAGCTGCTGTACCTGGAGGCGGAGGTGCAGCAGCTTTAGTCGGAGGGCTGGGGGCTGCTTTAGCAGGAATGGTTTGCAACTTAACCATAGGAAAGAAAAAATATGCACAATATGAAGAAGAGCTCAAAGAAATTTTAAGAAAAACTGAAGAACTACAGGATAATTTATTAAAGATGGTAGATGAAGATGCTGAAAACTTTCTACCTCTTTCAAAAGCATATGGACTCCCTAAAAATACAGAAGAAGAAAAGCTTGAAAAAGCAAGGGTGCTAGAAGAAGCATTAAAGATTGCTTGTGAAGTACCAATTAAGATTGTAAGAACATCCTATGAAGCTATCAAACTACATGAAGCATTAGTAGACAAAGGTTCTAAATTAGCTGTAAGTGATGTAGGGGTTGGTGTACAATGCTTAAGAGCCGCTTTAATAAGCGGGCAACTAAATGTGATCATCAACATTAGCATGATTAAAGATGAAGAATACGTGAAAA
Organism: Alkaliphilus metalliredigens QYMF; assembly: GCF_000016985.1. Lineage (NCBI taxonomy): Bacteria > Bacillati > Bacillota > Clostridia > Peptostreptococcales > Natronincolaceae > Alkaliphilus > Alkaliphilus metalliredigens. Next base: position 2,098,217 of record NC_009633.1, read on the forward strand.
GAGTTAAGGAAGAAACTGACCATCTGGTAGCAGAAGGGACAAAAACTGCTGATGAGGTTTATAGAAAAGTAGAAGCAATACTTTCGTAAGTAGTGATAATGCTAGACAAAGGTACAATACCTGTTGACATAAATAAACATAAGGCTATTCGTAATTATCAAAATATTTTTACATAGATAACAAATCATGAAACGGAGGGGTAAAAAATGGGAGAAATTATTAAAGGCAAACCAGTTGCTGATAAAATCAGTGAGGATTTAATTCAGGAAATTGAAGGATTAAAAGGCAAAGGCATTCAACCTAAATTAGCTATTGTAAGGGTAGGAGCGAATTCATCTGATTTAGCCTACGAAAAAGGAGCTCTTGGTAGAAGTAAAAAAGTAGGTGTCGAGACAGAAGTACATGAATTACCTGAAGATATTACCCAAGATGACTTTATAAAAGAACTAAAGAAACTCAATGAAGATAAGGCTGTAAATGGCATACTTATTTTTAGACCACTTCCTGAACAACTAGATGAGAGCGTGATCAAGTATGTTATTGCACCAGAAAAGGATATTGACTGCTTAAGTCCAATCAATGTTGGAAAGATGACAGAGGGAGACAAGACAGGATTTCCTCCTTGCACACCAACAGCAGTAGTAGAAATATTAAAATTTTATGGGGTAGAGCTACAAGGCAAAGACTGCGCGATCATAGGTGCATCTATGGTGGTAGGTAAACCTGCAGCCTTATTGCTATTAAACGAAAATGCGACTATCTCAGTTTGTCATATCTTTACAAAGGATTCAGCTAAGATAGCTAGTCAAGCAGATGTAGTAGTAGTAGGGGTAGGGGTACCTAGACTGGTAAAGGAAAATTGGATAGCAAATGGTGCAGTGGTAATTGATGTTGGTATCAATGTAGATAAAGAAGGTAATATGTGCGGAGACGTTGACTTTGATGGTGTGAAGGACAAAGTTTCTATGATTACACCAGTGCCAGGTGGTGTAGGATCTGTTACCACATCTATATTAGCTAAACATGTTGTAAAGGCTTGTAAACAGCAAAATAATTTATAGAATCCTTTGAGTTGATTAAACCAGTAAAAATAAAGAGAAAGAGAATAAATTTTTTACTGGTAAACTCTTCAGGATACATTGTATAAAAAGGGGGAATAAAAAATGATTATTTCACAAAATAAGCCTTTTGAAGAAGTTTTAGCGTTCCTAGAAAATAGCGAAAAAATTATTATTGTAGGATGTAGTGAGTGTGCTACTGTTTGTAAAGTAGGGGGAGAAACAGAAGTACAGGAAATGAAGGAAATGCTAGAAGAAGAAGGTAAAAAAGTCTTAGGAACGACTATATTAAGTCCTGCCTGTAACCTTTTAAATTCTAGAAAAGATATGAAACAATTTAAAGAAGAACTGAAGGAAACCGATGCGATACTTTCTTTAGCCTGTGGGGACGGAACGCAAACAGTAGCAAAGGTTGCAAAACCTGAAGTTTATCCTGGTTCAGACACCATGTTTATTGGGGAAATAGAAAGAATCGGACAATTTGAAGAAGCATGTAAAGCCTGTGGCGAGTGTGAACTTGGATGGACAGCTGCTATATGTCCTATTACAAAATGTGCCAAAGGGTTAGTTAATGGTCCATGTGGTGGAGCCAAAGATAAAAAGTGTGAAGTGAGTAATGATAACGATTGTGCATGGCTTTTGATTTATGATAAATTAAAGGATCTTGGCAAACTAGAAAACATGATGAGCATGAGAGAGCCAAAGAATTTCGAAAAAGGAAATGCTCCTAGAAGAATCAACCTAAGAAATCAGGAAAAAGAAACTGCAAATGCATAGATTTATAAAGGGGGGATTGGAATGAGTTTGTTAAAGGATGTATTAGAAAGAGGGGAATTCGGTGTTACAGCTGAAATGGCACCTCCAAAAGGAACGGATTTGTCACATTTATTAGAATGTGCAAGAGCAATAAAGGGTCGGGTTCATGGTGTCAATGTAACGGATTTTCAATCAGCGGTTCTAAGAGTAACATCTTTAGTAACCTGTAAATTACTTAAGGATGAAGGGCTAGAGCCTATTCTGCAAGTAACAGGAAGAGATAGAAATAGAATAGCTATCCAAGGAGAGCTTTTAGGAGCATCAGTTTTTGGTATAGAAAATGCATTAGGGCTTACGGGAGATCATACTGTTGTGGGAGATCATCCACAGGCAAAACCAGTTTTCGATTTAGATAGTGTAGGCATTCTTCAAGCAGCAACTACTTTAATGAGTGGCAAAGACATGGTAGGTATTGAATTACAAGGAACGCCAACATTCTACTTAGGTGCCTGTGTAACTCCGAGATTTGATCCTATGGAAGCTCAAATACTTAAAATGGAAAAGAAAATTAAAGCGGGAGCTAAGTTCTTCCAAACCCAAGCCATTTATGATTTAGATACCATGAGGGAATTCATAGAAAAAACAAAGCATTTAGATACGAAAATCCTAGCAGGTATTATACCATTAAAATCTGCGGGTATGGCTAAATTTATGAATAACAATGTACCGGGGGTATTTGTTCCTGATGAGTTAATAGAAAGAATGAAAAATACTCCAAAGGAAGAACGAGTAGAAGAAGGTATAAAAATGGCTGGTGAATTAATAAGACAGCTAAGAGAAGAGGGCTTATGTGACGGCGTCCATATTATGGCCATAGGTGCGGAAGAAAATGTACCTCGAATATTAGACGCAGCAGGACTGTAAAATTTTTCACAAAAGGGGGTATTTATAAGTGAAAGTAGCTGTAATAGGCGGTGGTCCAGGGGGATATGTAGCTGCTATCAAGGCAGCAATGCTCGGAGCGGAAGTTACTTTAATTGAGAAAAAAAGAGTGGGTGGAACTTGTTTAAATGTAGGCTGCATTCCTACCAAATCTTTGTTAGCTTCCTCGGATGTACTTGAGGTTGTAAGAGATGCAAAGAACTATGGTATAAATATTGACGGTACGATTGAACCAGATCTTCCAGCTATAATGAAAAGAAAAGAAAAAATCGTAGAACAACTGGTCAAGGGAATCGAATTTTTATTTGATAAAAAGGGTGTTAAGCTCATTAACGGTTTCGGAAAATTAGTCGATAAAAACAAAATAGAGGTTACAAAAGAAGATGGTTCTAAGGAAGAAATAGAGGCTGACAAAATTATCTTAGCTACTGGCTCAGTTCCAATTGTCCCACCAATCTTTCCTCATGACGGTAAAAAAATCATTACCAGTGATGAAGCTCTTTTCTTAGAGGAAATACCAAAATCTATGAGTATTGTAGGTGGAGGTGTTATTGGCTGTGAGTTTGGACAATTCTTCAGTAAAATGGGTACAAAGGTTACGATCGTTGAGATGGCTGAACAATTGTTACCATTTGAGGATAAAGATGTAGCAAAACAGTTGGAAAGATCCTTCAAAAGAGATAAAATAAAGATGCTAACAGGACAAAAAATTAACAAATGCGAAGTACAAGACAATAAAGTCATTGCTTATTTAGAGGGGGACAAAACTTTAGAAGCTGACATCATGTTGGTTTCCGTAGGTAGAAAGCCCTACCTAGAAAACTTAGGGTTAGAAGATCTAGGTATCGAAATGGAAAAGGGTAAGGTTGTTGTCAATAAAAATATGGAAACAAATATTAAAGGTATTTATGCCATAGGGGATATTGTAGACACACCATTTCTAGCTCATGTAGCATCTAAAGAAGGTTTAATAGCAGCAGAAAATGCTTTAGGTAAGGATAAGGCCATTAGTTATAGAGCAGTACCTAGATGTATTTATACTGGACCTGAAGTAGCGGCTGTTGGTATGACTGAAAAAGAAGCAGAAGCCAAAGGTATGATCTACCATGTAGGGAAATTTGAATTCAGAGGATTAGGCAAAGCTCAAGCCATAGGTCACTTTCAAGGCTTTGTAAAGGTATTAGTAGATGATCAAGACGTCATCATTGGAGCTGCTATTGTAGGGCCCCATGCTACGGACCTTTTAGCTGAGCTGAGTTTAGCCGTAGAATTACAACTAACTGCTGAAAGAGTAGGGGATATCATTCATCCCCATCCCACCTTATCGGAGGGTATTATGGAAGCATTACATGACGTACATAAGGCTTGTATTCATGCTGTATAGAGGGTAGGGAACTATTAAAAGTCCTGCCCCCTCAAAGCAAGGCTTTTGTCTACAACTAACAGGAGGGAGATACACTATGGGATATACAATTGCTGTTGCAGGTAAAGGTGGAACAGGAAAAACAACATTGACAGGGCTTTTAATAGACCAACTAGTAAAAAGCAATGAAAAACCTATTTTAGCAGTAGATGCTGATGCCAATGCTAATTTAAATGAGGTATTAGGAGAAGAAATCGAATGCACAATAGGAGCAATAAGAGAAGAAGTTAGTAAAAGAGAAAATGCTGGAAATAGCTTTCCAGGGGGCATGACTAAGGCACAGTACTTAAAGTATAGATTAAATGCTATTATTACAGAGGGTAAAGGCTACGACTTAATTGCAATGGGCCGATCTGAAGGACAAGGATGTTATTGCTATGTAAATGGCATGTTAAGGGAACAAATAGATTCCTTGTCAGATAGCTATAAATATTTAGTGATTGATAATGAAGCTGGAATGGAGCATTTAAGTAGAAAAACCACTAAAAAAATAGATACGCTTTTTTTAGTAAGTGATGCTTCAAGACGTGGTATTCAAGCAGCTGGTAGAATCAATGAACTAGTGAAAGAGTTAGAACTAAATGTAAGTAATATCTATCTAATTGTAAATAGAGTCCCTGAAGGCGTATTAAAAGCTGATACAGTAGAAGAAATTAGAAAACAAGGTATGAACTTAATAGGGGTAGTTCCTATGGACCATCAGGTATATGAATATGATGCTGAAGGAATACCATTAGTACAATTACCAGAGGATTCTATTTCTAAAAAGGCCTTAAGGGGTATATTATCTGAGATTCAGTTTAAAAAGTAATTACTTAAAGGAGGCGGTTGAGATGCCATTTAAAATGTCAGTACAGGATTTCAAAGGGAAAATCAATGAAGTAGAGATCGGCAAAGGAGAAAAAGCGATTAAAATTGGTGGGCAAAAGGCAACAGCTTTATATCATTTTGATAATGATGCTGGGAACGCACCTAAAATTGGGATTGAAATTACAGACATTTATCCAGAAGAATGGATAGCATCTTTGAAAGAGTTATACAAGGATGTTGCAAATGATCCCGCAGCGTGGGCAAAATTTGTAGAAGAAAAATTAGAACCAGATTTTATCTGTTTAAGATTTGAAGGATCAGATCCTAATGGTCTAGATAAGTCTCCAGAAGAATGTGCGGAGGTGGCTAAAGCTGTAGTGGAAGCTATTTCAATTCCTCTTGTTATAGCTGGAACACAAAACCATGACAAGGATGCAAAAATATTTGAAAAAATAACAGCAGCAGTAGATGGTCATAACTGTCTTTTCTTAGCGGCTACAGAAGAAAATTACAAAACCGTAGGAGCATCAGCAGGATTGGCATATAAACATAAAGTTGGCGCTGAATCTTCCGTTGATATTAACCTTGCAAAGCAATTGAATGTATTACTAGATCAATTAGGCGTAAAAAATGAAGATATAACTATGCATATAGGATGTTCTGCAGTAGGATATGGATTTGAATACCTTATTTCAACTGTAGATAGAATTAGATTAGCAGCCTTAGGTCAAAATGATAAAACGCTACAAATGCCTATCATTACACCTGTGTCCTTTGAAACTTGGACTGTGAAAGAATCTATAGCTGAAGAGGAAGATGCACCAGAGTGGGGAAGCAGAGAGGAAAGAGCGATTTCGATAGAGATTTCTACTGCCACAAGTATCATAGCAGTTGGAGCTGACGCAGTAATTGTTCGTCACCCAAAATCATTGGAAACACTCAAGAATTTGACGAGTCAACTAGCATAAGTAATGATAATAGTTTATTAAATTGATTTTCTAAGGAGGAACGAAAAATGGCTTTAACAGGATTAGATATATTTAAATTAACACCGAAAAAGAACTGTAAGGATTGTGGATTTCCAACATGTTTAGCTTTTTCAATGAAGGTGGCATCTGGTGGATCCGAAATTGAAAAATGTCCACATATGAGTCCAGAAGCATTAGAAAAATTATCAGAGGCTACTGCACCTCCAATGAAAGCCTTGAAATTTGGTAAAGGTGACAATGAATATACAATCGGAGGAGAAACTGTACTTTTCAGACATGAAAAAACATTTGTAAATAGAAATAGATTTGCAGTTATGTTTACAGATCAATTATCGGAAGAAGCAATACAAAGCAAGCTAGACAATATCAAAAAAGTGAATTATGTAAGAATTGGTGAAACAATGAAGGTTGAAATTGCGGCTATAAAATATGTTTCTGATAAAGAAAAATATTTTAACCTAATAAAGAAAGTAAAAGAAAGTGGTATCAGTATAGCATATATGTTGATTTGTGAAGATGTTGACGTACTTAAAGAAGCCTTAGAATTAGTGAAGGATGAAAAACCTATTGTTTATGGCGCTACAAAGGATAATTATGAAGCAATGGTAAGCTTAGTTAAGGATCAAAAACTGCCATTAGGTCTAAAGGCAGATGGTTTAGAAGAACTATATAATTTAGTAGAAAAAGTACAAGGGTTGGACTACAAAGAGCTAGTATTAGGAACAGAAGCTTCTTCTGTTAAAGAAACGTTTAAAAATGCGGTACAAATTAGAAGAACAGCTTTAAAAGAGCAAGATAGAAAATTTGGTTATCCATCCGTTGTATTTGCAAATGAATTAGCAAACAATGATAGTAATATGGAAATTGCAATTGCTTCCTTGTTTGTAGTGAAATATGGTTCGATTATTGTATTAGAGGATATTGATTATGCAAAAGCATTATCCTTGTTTTCCTTAAGACAAAATGTATTTACTGATCCTCAAAGACCAATGAGAGTCGAGCCAGATATCTATCCTATCAATGGAGCAGATGAAAATTCTCCAGTATTGGTTACTGTTGATTTTGCATTAACCTACTTTATTGTAGCTGGTGAAATTGAAAGATCTAAAGTACCAGTATGGGTAGCTATTCCTGATGCAGGAGGGTATTCTGTATTAACTGCATGGGCAGCAGGTAAATTTGGTGCGGGTAGTATTAGTAAATTTATCAAAGAGAGTGGCATAGCAGAAAAAACCAAGTCTAGAAAATTAATTTTACCAGGACTTGTAGCTGTTCTTAAGGGAGAGCTAGAAGATGAATTACCTGAATGGGAAATCATTATAGGAACAGAAGAAGCAATGCACATACCAAAGTTTTTAAAGCAATTAAATAACACAGTGGAAGCAAATGCTTAGTCATAGATCTTTCATTTAAGATTATTTAATATATAAAAGCTGAAAAATTAAAAAAAGAGTATAAAAAATTGGGGGGTTTAAAAATGGATAAGTTTCTTGTGATTGGTGAAAGAATTCATTGCATTTCACCAGCAATCAGAAAGGCACTAGCTGAACGAGACACAGCACCAATTTTTAAAAGAGCAAAAGAACAAATTGAAGCAGGGGCAGACTATATTGACGTAAACATTGGACCAGCTGAAAAAGATGGTGAAGAAATAATGACATGGGCTGTCAAAGCGATTCAGGAAGAATTTGACAATGTACCCTTAGCACTAGACACAGTAAATAGAAAAGCCATAGAAGCTGGCTTGAAGGTATACAATAAGGAAAACGGAAAAGCAATCATTAATTCAGCTGATGCTGGACCAAGAATTGATTTATTTGAGTTAGCAGGACAATATGATGCTAAAATAATTGGATTATGTGCTAAAGAAGGCATACCAAGAGATTGTGAAGAACGTATTGCTTATTGTACAGAAATGTTGGAAAAAGCCATGGAAGCTGGGGTAGATCCAGATGATATCCTATTTGACCCTCTGTTTCTTGTGGTTAAGGGAATGCAAGAGAAACAATCAGATGTATTAGAAGCCATAAGACAAATTACTGAAATGGGTTTAAAAACAACTGGAGGGCTAAGTAATATTTCTAATGGTGCACCAAAGCATGTAAGACCAATTATGGATGCAGCCTTTGCAGCTATGGCAATGCAGTGTGGCTTGTCTTCAGCTATTATTAATCCATGTGACAAAGAATTAATGGATACAATAAAAACCTGTGATGTTGTTAAAAACAATATTTTATATGCTGATTCATATCTAGATTTATAAAAAAGTTTAAAGGGGGTTAAAACATGAATTTATTTCAAACAGTTTACAATGGATCTAACGTAGCATTAAATGCAGCAGAAGGTTTATTGAAGCAAGCAATCAAAGAAAAAGGTAAAGACCATAACGTAGCTTTCCCAGATACAGCGTATTCATTACCAATTATTTATGCAGCAACAGGATTGAAAATGGCAACACTAGCTGACCTTGAGGGGGCTATTGGTGTAGTAAAAAGCCTCATTGTTGAAGAGCCTCGTTTAGAGCCAGCCTTAAATGCAGGTCTTGCAACAGCAGTTTCAGCAGAGATTATAGAAGCTATCAAGTATGCTTTAAATGACGCACCCTATGAGGCTCCCTGTGTAGGACACATATCTGATGCAACCATCCGTGCCTTAGGGGTTCCTCTAGTAACTGGTGATATACCAGGGGTAGCTGTTGTTTTAGGTAAATGTCCTGATAGTGAAACAGCTGGAAAGGTAATCAAGGACTACCAATCTAAAGGACTACTTACCTTCTTAGTTGGAGAAGTAATTGATCAAGCGATAGAAGCTAATGTAAAAATGGGCTTAGAGTTAAGAGTTATTCCTTTAGGCTATGATGTTACTTCTGTTATTCACGTTGTCTCTGTAGCCATTAGAGCCAGTCTTATTTTCGGCGGTGTGGAACCTGGCAATCTAGAAGAACATCTGGCCTATACAAAGAAAAGAGTCCCAGCATTTGTTAATGCATTTGGACCATTAAGTGAATTAGTAGTCTCAGCAGGAGCGGGAGCGATTGCACTTGGTTTCCCTGTTATTACAGACCAAATAGTAACAGAAGTACCAACATTACTATTAACACAAAAGGATTTCGATAAAATTCCAGCTACTTCTTTAGAAGCAAGAAACATAAAAATCAAAGTAACAGAAATCGACATTCCAGTTGGATTTGCAGCGGCCTTTGAAGGAGAAAGAGTTAGAAAAGACAATTTATATGCTGAGTTTGGCGGTTCAAAAACTGAGTGTTGGGAATTAGTTAGAAGTAAAGAATTATCAGAAATTGAAGACCATAAGATAAACGTTATAGGTCCAAACATTGATGATTTTGAAGGAGAGCCTAAAAGAATTCCACTTGCTATTATAGTTGAAGTAGCTGGAAAAAATATGCAACTAGATTTTGAACCTGTATTGGAAAGACGTATTCACTATTTTATGAACTATACTGAAGGTGTTATGCATGTTGGCCAAAGAGACACTACATGGATTAGAATCAGTAAAGATACCTATGCCAGTGGATTTAGATTAGAACACATAGGAGAAGTATTATACGCAAAAATGATGGATGAGTTTTCTTCTGTTGTTGACAAATGTCAGGTGACTATTATAACTGATGCAGCAAAGATTGCAGAGATGAAGAAGACTGATGCCGAAGCTATATATATGGCTCGAGATGAAAGACTTGCTTCTTTAACAGATGAAAGTGTAGATACCTTCTATTCCTGTTTACTATGCCAGTCATTTGCACCAGCACATGTCTGTATCGTAACACCTGAAAGATTGGGGTTATGTGGTGCTGTAAGCTGGTTAGATGCAAAGGCTACAAAGGAATTAGATCCTGCGGGTCCATGTCAACCTATTGCTAAAGAAGGTGTTGAAGACGAAGTAAAAGGTATTTGGAGTGCTGTAAACGAACATGTTGATGAAAAATCTCAAGGAGCTGTATCAAGAGTAACTCTTTATAGTTTGTTAGAAGACCCGATGACATCCTGTGGTTGCTTTGAGTGTATAGCTGGTATTATGCCGGAAGCTAACGGTGTTGTTATTGTAAATAGAGAATTTCCTTCCACAACACCTGTTGGAATGACCTTTGGTGAACTTGCTTCCATGACTGGTGGTGGTGTTCAAACACCAGGATTTATGGGACATGGAAGATACTTTATTTCTTCTAAGAAGTTTATCTCAGCTGAAGGTGGTCCAGGAAGAATCGTATGGATGCCAAAAGAACTAAAGGATCATGTAAAAGATAGATTAGACCAAACAGCTAAGGAAATGTACGGAATTGATAATTTCACAGACATGATTTGTGATGAAACCATCGCAACAGATTCAGAAGAAGTATTAAACTTCCTTACACAAAAAGGACATCCTGCATTAACAATGGAAGCATTGATGTAATTAAATACAATTGAATACAATTAAATATAATTGAATATAATACTCTCACTTTTTAAAGTGAGAGTATTATATCAATATAAAAGGAGGAGCAAATAATGTATCCAGAAAATCTTAAGTATCACAGCCAACATACTTGGGTGAAGGTAGAGGGAGACACAGCCTATATAGGAGTTAGTGAGTATGCTCAAGAACAATTAGGTGAAGTATTATTTGTAGAAATGCCAGAGGTAGGCGACGAAATTCAAGCAGGAAAAGAGTTTGGTGTGGTTGAATCTTCAAAAGTAGCTTCTGATTTAGTTGCTCCTATATCTGGAGAAGTGTTAGAAATTAATGAAAAGCTAGAGGACGAACCAGAGTATGTCAATGAAGCACCCTATGAAGCCTGGATTATTAAGATTAAAATAGCAAAGATAGAAGAGCTAGAAGATCTTCTAGGTGCTGAGAACTATCAAGGTGTACTAGCATAGTAGAGACCCTAAGATAAAATGTGGATTAGCAATATTTCAAAAGATAAAAAAATAATGGTTGAATAACTTTACTCTGCAAGATAGAATGCATATACTAGACTAAATTCTCGACATTAAATAAAAGAATTTTATCTTGCAGAATAACAATACGTGACTATTTGCATCGTACTTCCTCACTTTATCTAGACAGATAGTATTGGAGGGATAAATATTAATGATTAATATAAGGTTTCAACCCATGGACATAAATATACAGGCAGAGACAGGAGAAAATTTATTAGACATCGCTAGAAGGAGCGAGGTATATATAGATGCCCCTTGCAATGGCAGTCTAACCTGTGGCAAGTGCAAAGTGAAGGTTATAGAGGGAAAAGTAGATAGCAGTAGTAGCCATCATATTAAAGATATAGAATTAAAGGCAGGATATGTGTTAGCCTGTAATACGAAGGTAGTTGAGGATATTATCATTGAAGTACCCTCAGGTCAGTCCTCTGATATGCTCGGCATGAAGATCGAAGACCTGTCAGGGCCACGGGATCAAGAAATTTTTCGACGGGCAAGAAGTCAAGTCTTGGATAATGACATGAGATTTTCTTCCTATGTGAAGAAAGATTATTTGGAAATAGAACTACCTACTTTAGATGATAACATTTCTGATTGGGATAGAATAAGAAGATACTTGAGAAACCAATTAGGGTATACTCAAGTATTTTGCAGACTGCCTATGTTAAGGAAAATACCAACTCTCATAAGAGAAAGTGACTTTAAAATCACAATTACTCATATTCCTAGAGGACATGGTAGAACAACGATCGTAAATATTGAAATGGGAGACACCACCAACAGACTTTATGGTGTGGCATTAGATATTGGCACAACATCTGTTGCTGCATGTCTTGTGGACCTTTATGAAGGTAAGTTACTAGCAAAAGCATCATCTGGAAATGCACAAATGAAATATGGAGCTGATGTTATCCATAGAATTATCTATGCAACAAAAAATGATGGCTTAGAAAATCTAAACCATGCTATCGTTCATGAAACCATTAATCCTCTACTTAAAAAAATGTACCAAGAGGCAGGTGTGGATAAAGATGAAATAGCAGCTTTTGTGGTAGCGGGTAATACGACTATGTCCCATTTATTACTAGGAATTTATCCTAACAACTTGAGGTTAGAGCCCTATATACCTACATTCTCAAAGGCGCCTTTTATTAAAGCCTCAGAACTAGAATTGGAGGCAAATCCAGAAACATTCCTGTATATCCTTCCTTCTATAGCAAGCTATGTTGGTGGAGATATTGCAGCAGGAGTTTTGGCTTCAGGAATATGGAATTCTGAAGAAAATATTTTGTTTATTGATTTAGGTACAAATGGAGAGATTGTATTTGGTAATAAAGACTTTTTGATCACCTGTGCTTGTTCTGCGGGACCTGCCTTTGAAGGAGGAGAAATAAGCTGTGGTATGCGCGCCTCGGGTGGAGCTATCGAAAGGGTAGAAATAGATAACAATACTTACATCCCAAAATTCTCAATTATTTACAATGAAAAACCCAAAGGAATATGTGGTTCAGGTATAATTGACTTGATTGCTGAAATGCTAAAAACAGGTCTTATCGATAGAAGAGGAAAAATTAACAGAGACTTAAATACCGATAGAATTCGGTTTGATGAATATAATATTGGAGAATATGTACTGGCCTTTAAAGAAGAGTGGGGTCTTGGCGAAGACATTACAATTACAGAAATTGATATTGACAATTTTATTAAGGCTAAGGGTGCCGTTTACTCAGGAGGCTCTACATTGATTCATAGCTTAGAAATGGATTTTAATATGATTGACAAAGTATATATTGCTGGTGGAATAGGTAATAGCCTATCGATTGAAAAATCCATTGAAATAGGACTGTTTCCAGATATAGAGATTGAAAAATTTGTGTATATAGGAAATAGCTCCCTTATGGGTTGCTATCTTACCCTTATGAGTGAAGATGCTAGACGAAAAATGGAGGAATTTTCTAATCAAATGACCTATATAGAATTAAGTGCTTATCCAGGATATATGGATGAGTTTATATCGGCCTGTTTTTTACCCCATACTGATATTCAACGGTTTCCCACAGTAGAAAAAATACTGCATGACTATAAAACCAATAAAGTGACTTAAAAATATTAGAGATTTCTTTAAAGCGATAGAAGTGCTTTAAGGAAGTCTTTTTTGTAGGATACGGTTATGATTAACCAAGTAAAGCATGGCGACTGGCTATATCAAAGCTGGGGGAAATCGTCAATATATACTATTTTTAAGGAAAGGGGAAATATTACATGGATATTCAAGCGGTAAAAGAAGACCGTCAGGGGAAGGTTCCTTATGAGTATATCAGAAACATATTTAAGGACTGTAACCCAAGGGAGATGTCTGAGTTATCTGGAACACACTATGATCATACCAAGAAGATTTTTACTGTAAAACTGATGAGTAGAGATTATATTGTAAAGTATCCCAGTGGCGAAGTATTCACAAAGGATCAAGAGATAGAAGTAGAATCCTATGCCATTAAAATCATTTTTTTAAGATATCTTGCAAATGCAAATGGCATACCCCTCACGGGAAAGAATATCACCTACAAGGAAATACCAGGAGGACATGTTTATTATCCTAACTTTTATACTAGAACCATATTAAAATTGGCAAAGACTTATGGTAACAAACTCGAGGAATTTATCGTGGCCGGAGAAGAAATAAAGGCAGAGAGAATTAAATCTGGAGATGCGGGGTATCGCTTTCAGTTTTTTAACAATGTTTACTTAACTTTTATTGTTTGGAAGGGAGATGAAGAATTTTCCCCTGCTGCAAATATATTATTTGATTTGAATACGTCATATTATTTTGATGCAGAGGACTTAGCAGTGGTAGGAGAATTAGCTTTGGGAATATTCAAAAACCACGGCAGCCTCCCAGACTGGAAGGGCTTATATCAAAGAAAACCACAAGATAAAAAGTAGCGGAGAGATGTCTCCGCTACATATGTTTTTTGGCTTCTATTAACATTTCATTAGCTTTTTCCATAAACGCTACTGCTTTTTCAATATGATCAGCAACCTGAGGCTTGTCCATTTTTTTGGACTTTTCTACCCATTCTAAAAAGTTATCCTGATGGGATTTATTGTGGTTAATCCAGTGGACTAATAATACTCTCAAGGTTTTTTCTTCATGACTTAAATTAGCATCATCAGAAGACCCAGTGTGATGCACATGGTCATGGCTATGGGGGTTGTTATGGTCGTGGTTATGTTCATGTTCATGATCATGCTCGTGCTCGTGCTTGTGATCGTGGTTATGGTTATGTTCATGGTTATGGTTATGTTTTTCATTATTACAGCAAGACATAATACATTCCCTCCTTATTTCAGATAGTTTATTTTTGAATATTAAATTCCTTCTTTAATATAGCAATAGCATCTTTTATTAATAGCATCATAGGTTTATTTTCTAAACCTACTAATACAAAGTTGTCTGGCATAATTGGAAGTAGGATTTTTAGCGCTTCAGCCTCAGCAACAGCAGCTGCCATTTTTTCTGTCACTTCCCCCATCATAGAATTAGGAATGATGATGGACATGGGTCCAATAATGACATTTGCTTTTTTACTAGATACAACGATAGCATTTTCTCCCGTTGCCCCTTTGTTAGCATGATTTTTAAACATAACAGAAGTAGCAGTGGAATTGGTGCCTAGACCATAAATTTCAAAGTAGGAAGGAAGCTCTTGTCGTAGATGGGCAACAATTTGACCACCTATTCCTCCTCCCATTCCATCGATCACTGCAATAATCATCTTTTAGTCCCCCGATGTTGTATATTTTAATTTTTATTTATCGGTAATAATGATTTTGTGGTCAATTAATTTTATTTCCTTCAGTATACCCTGTACTATTTTTTGTTCTCCTAAGAGATCGGCTAAAAATACCTTTCCATTTTCGGGCTTCATATAGACAACATTTTCCATGATTTTTTCTTCACCTTTGTCAGTGATTAAATAAGCAGTTGATTCACACATATAGAAAACCTCCACTTGATCAAATTTTTAGTAAATATGTATTTCTACCAAAATCATATCACAACTTTAGAAAAGGCGTCAATGCTTATTACATGAATCTTGTTAAAAAATTGACATATTAATAATTAAATATGTAAAAAAGTTAAATCAATAATATGAGAAAGAATATAGAATAGGAAGTGATCGGCGCTTTAAAGAGCCTGTTCAAAAAGCATCAATATCACTTCGACAAGAAAAAACGATCCACGATTAGAGTGTGTTAAGTTACACTTTTGTAGGTCTCTTTTGTTTTTAAGGCTCTCTGGCAAACAGACAAGTCCTTGTCTCTTTGTCTGTAAGTTGTTTTGTTTCTAACAATCCCAGTAAAATTAACGATATTAATAATAATATTTAAAATAATAAAAACATTGACAAATCTATTTCGATAATGTATACTGTTCTTAGAAAATGTTATATACTTATCAAACAGTTGTCATGAAGACAATTGAGAAAATTTTGAGCCATGAAGGTTGGAAACTACCTTTGATGGCTTTTTATTTTACTAAATTCATAGTTTTTAACTCCCGTTCATTAGGTTGGCTAATCCCAATCTAATGAACAACCCCATTTTTGGAGAAAATCACCAAGTTATAGAAACGGGTTATTATAAAATACTACATGATATATCTTCGATTTGTACATTAGAGGAACAGTTGCTTTGTCTCGGGTACATGCTGTCACATGTGTCATTCTAAAAATTAAAAAATGTATCTTGCAAATATAGGAAAATGTTGTTATAATATTAACAAAAGCAAGAGGGCCTCAGAAATAGACTAAATTAATAGCATAATTGTAATTTAACCATGAAGGTTGGACGTTCTTATGAAAAGAACAGTCTACTTTCGTGGTTTTTGTTTTTGTCAGTACTTGATTTAAATGAAGCTTAAATTACATAGGATGGGAGAGATGAAAATGTTAAGAAAAAAGATGGTATTAATAATGGTTTATGTATTAATTGTATCAACGATGATGCTCACTGCTTGTTCATCACAGCAAGAGGTGAAAAGTTCTGAAGGGGAAGTAACAAATGAAGTAACTAATGAAGTCACGAATAAGGAAGAGTTAATTTTGGCCATTGGTAGTGAACCCGATGATGGATTTGATCCTATCAACGGTTGGGGGCGTTACGGATCACCACTTTTCCATAGTACCTTGCTTACCCGTGATGGGAATTTCAATATAGTATATGACCTTGCTACTGAATATGAGGTAAGTGATGATGGTTTGGTCTGGACAGTGTATTTACGAGATGACGTAAAGTTTTCAGATGGTGAGGATTTAACTGCTGAGGATATTGTATATACATTTAATACAACTGCTGCAAGTGGCTCTGTTGTTGATTTAAATATAATGGAGAAGGTAGAAGTAGTTGGTGAATATACAGTTGTATTTACACTGAAGCAACCACAATCTACCTTTATTCACACATTAGCTACTACAGGAATTGTTCCTAAGCATGCACACGATGATAACTATGCTGAGAATCCTATAGGTTCTGGTCCCTTCAAGTTTGTACAATGGGATCAAGGACAACAGCTTATTGTAGAAGTCAATCCAATGTATTATGGAGAAAAGCCAGGATTTAAGAAGTTAACCTTTTTATTCTTAGGAGAAGATGGCGCCTTTGCTGCTGCAAGAGCTGGGCAGGTAGACCTTGCTGCTATTCCAGCATCTTTTGCAAAACAAGAAGTGTCAGGGATGAAACTAGTTAATATAGAAAGTGTTGATAACCGTGGAATACTATTTCCTTACGTACCAGCTGGGGGGACAACAGAGGAAGGGTTTGCCGTAGGGAATGATGTTACAGCTGATAGAGCTATTCGACAAGCGATCAATATCGGTCTAGATAGAAATGCTTTAGTGGATGGAATTTTAGAAGGTTTTGGTACCCCGGCATATAGTGTTAGCGATGGTATGCCTTGGTGGAATGCTGATACAGTAGTTGAAGATGGAAACATAGAAAAGGCGAAAGAAATATTAGCCGATGGAGGCTGGGAAGACATAAATGGTGATGGGATCCTTCAAAAAGGCGATCTGAAGGCAGAGTTTACAATGATATACCCAGCTAGTGATCAAATCCGACAATCTCTAGCTATAGTGACTGCTGATATGATGAAACCTTTAGGGATTCATGCGATACTAGAGGGAAAAAGCTGGGATGACATTCAAAAGATGATGTATTCTAATGCAGTACTTTTTGGATGGGGCAGCTATGATCCTTTAGAAATGTATAATCTTTATAGCAGTGAAACAGCTGGGCAAGGATGGTACAACACTGGTTTCTACGGTACCCCTACTGTCGATGCATATATGGAGCAAGCGCTTCGGGCCACTAGTGAAGAAGAAGCGATTACATACTGGAAAAAAGCGCAGTGGGATGGAACTACTGGATTTAGTGCTAAGGGCGATGCTCCTTGGGCATGGCTAGTTAACCTAGATCATTTATACTTAGTGAGTGAAAATCTTGACATAGGTACACCGAAGATTCAACCCCATGGGCATGGATGGCCATTAACTGATAATATTATAGAATGGCAGTGGAAGGAGTAGCAGAAAAGGAGGAGGGCAATATGGACACAAGAAAGCTTTTAGTATTTACGATGAAAAAAAGTGCTAGACTGGCTACCTTATTGATTGCAATATCCTTCCTATCCTTCATGCTCATAAGTTACTCTCCCATTGACCCAGTTCAGGCATATGTAGGGGCTGATATGATGCGGGTAGGGCCTGAACAGCGGGAAAAAATTGCAGAATATTGGGGATTAGATAAGACACCTCTACAGCAGTTCACCCATTGGGGAACTGCTGCCCTAGGGGGGAACTTAGGAACCTCTATGATTTACCGTCGTCCAGTAATTGAGGTTATTAGAGATCGTTTTTTAGCATCCTTAGCATTGATGATGATTGCTTGGCTCGTCTCGGGAGTATTAGGCTTTGCTCTAGGAGTTATTGCTGGAATGAAGGAAGGAACCTGGATTGATAGATTGATAAAATGGTATTGTCTAACATTAGCCTCCACCCCTACCTTTTGGTTAGGACTATTATTACTTATTATATTTGCAATGGGATTAGGTTGGTTTCCTATAGGACTGGGAGTTCCAGCAGGGGTTCTAGCAGAGCATGTTACGATGGGTGATCGTATGAAACATTTGATTTTACCTGCATTAACATTAAGTATATTGGGGGTTGCCAATGTAGCATTACACACCCGACAAAAACTGATAGAAGTTCTTTCAAGTGAATATGTTTTATTTGCCCGAGCTAGGGGTGAGAAGGGATTGTTATTATTTTGGAGACACGGCCTTCGTAATGTAGCATTACCGGCTATTACCTTACAATTTTCAGCATTTAGTGAGTTGTTTGGAGGAGCTGTTTTGGCAGAACAAGTATTTTCCTATCCTGGACTAGGACAAACCACAGTACAGGCAGGATTAAGGGGAGATGTACCTCTTTTATTGGGAATTGTAATTTTTAGCGCATTATTTGTATTTACAGGAAACTTAATAGCAGACCTGATCTACCAAATTGTAGATCCCAGAATTAGGCAGGGAGGTTCCTCATTATGAACAAGGTTATAGATATCTCAACAAACAGAAAAATGATTTGGAAGCTCAATCGCAGGCAGCGAACGATTATAACGACAGGTTTAGCTGCAACAATCCTAATAGCTATTATCTTGGGAGGAATCTTCAGTAGCAATGAAAAAATTCAGACCTACTTACAAATTAGAAACTTATCTCCATCCCTGCAGCATCCCTTTGGAACTGATTGGCTGGGAAGAGATATGTTTACCCGTACCATTAAGGGCCTTACCTTAAGCCTCGGTGTAGGCATGCTGGCAGCAACTTCTAGTTTAATGGTTGCTCTGGTATTAGGTATGATGGCGGCCACCATGGGAAGAAAAGTAGATGCGTTTGTATCATGGCTTGTAGATTTGTTTCTCAGTGTACCTCATTTAGTGGCCCTGATTCTAATTGCCTTTGCTTTAGGTGGTGGTATGAGAGGTGTGGTTTTAGGTGTAACCCTAACCCATTGGCCAAGTCTAACAAGGGTAATTCGTGCAGAAGTGATGCAACTTCGCAACTCGGAGTTTGTAGAAGTTTCTCGCCAATTTGGAAAATCTTCTTGGTGGATAGCGACACGGCATATACTACCTCACTTAATACCTCAGTTTTTTGTAGGCTTAGTTTTATTATTTCCTCATGCAGTGTTACATGAAGCAGCGATCACCTTTTTAGGCTTTGGATTATCGCCACATCAGCCGGCTATTGGCATTATCTTATCTGAGTCTATGAGGTATTTATCTACAGGAATGTGGTGGCTAGCATTTTTTCCAGGCCTATCCTTATTGGTTATGGTTCGTGCCTTTGATATATTAGGAGAAAATCTACATATGCTCATGAACCCACATAGAGGTCATGAGTAGGGTGTTAAGTAAATCGTGATTATGGGAAGGGGAGAGAGGCATTGTCTGTAGCATCATCACTTAAAAAGGAAGAAGAAAAATTAGTTGGGCCAAAACAGGTAGAAATTCAAAAAATCATGAAGTCGATTAAGTTATCGAAAAAAACAGAAGCGGTCCTTCAGGTAGAAGAGCTGTCTGTATCTTTTGTTCAATATACAAAAGGATTACAACAAAAAAACCTGAGGGTGATCAGCAGTCTTAATATAGATATCCATCCAGGAGAGGTATTAGCGGTGGTGGGGTCCAGTGGTTCCGGGAAAAGCCTGCTAGCCCATGCAATTCTTGGCATTCTACCTAGCAATGCAACGGTAGAAGGAAAGATTTCCTACAAGGGGGAGACATTAACACCCAAGAAACAGCAACAGTTAAGGGGGCAGGAAATAGCTTTGGTGCCTCAATCAGTAAATTATTTAGATCCCCTAATGCGGGTAGGAAAGCAGGTTAGAACTTCAGTAAAGGATGCAGATCCTATTAAAGCTCAAAGGGAAGTTTTTGCTAGATATCATTTAAAGCCAGAGGTTGAGAATCTATTTCCATTCCAATTGTCAGGTGGAATGGCACGAAGAGTATTGGTCTCCACTGCTGTGGTAAGTGGAGCAGAGTTAATCATTGCTGATGAGCCGACACCAGGAATGGATACTGCATCTGTTCAGGAAGCTATTAAATGCTTTAGAAAGCTGGCGGATGATGGGGCTGCAGTCATGTTAATTACCCATGATATAGAAACGGCCTTAAAAATTGCAGATCGTATTGCTGTATTCTATGCCGGCACTACTGTTGAAGTGGCACCAGTAAAAGACTTTAAAGGTAAAGGTGAAGAACTAAGACATCCCTATAGCAAGGCGCTGTGGAGGGCATTACCCCAAAACGATTTTATACCCATTAAGGGATTTCAACCATTACCTAGTGCTTTACCATCTGGCTGCTTATTTGAACCCCGATGTAACTTAGCTACATCCCATTGTAGTAAGGTACAGCCCCAGGCCCGTATAATACGTAATGGAATGGTGAGGTGTATTCATGCTACTTAAAGGGGAAAATATAGGTTTTAGATACGGAAGAGCCCCATGGGTATTAAGGAAGAGAGATATTGCCATAGAGGCAGGGGAAGTAGTTGGAATTATGGGGTCAAGTGGTTGCGGTAAAACGACACTTGGTAGGATCTTGGCTGGCTATGAAAAACCCTGTGAAGGTAGCGTAACATTAGATGAAAAAAACCTGCCTAAAAAAGGATATAATCCTGTTCAACTAGTGTTTCAACATCCTGAGAAGGCGGTAAATGGACGATGGCATATGAAAGATACACTTCAGGAGGGATGGGAACCTAATGATGAGGTTCTTGAAGCCCTTGGTATCGAAAAGGCTTGGCTGAAGCGATGGCCCAATGAGTTATCCGGTGGTGAGCTTCAAAGGTTTTGTGTGGCAAGGGCTTTGGGTTTACAGACAAGATTTCTTATTGCTGATGAAATGACTACCATGCTAGATGCTATTACACAGGCACAAATATGGCATGTAGTGCTTGATGTTGCAAGGAAGCAAAATATAGGTATTGTTGTGGTAAGTCATGAAAAGCACCTTATAAATCGATTATGTAATAGGGTGATTGATTTATCGCAAACGAAGATAAGCTAATTTGCTACAAAGAAAGTAAAAGACATGGGGACGTCAGACCGCGCTAAATTGCATTATTATTCCATTAAGCAATAATAAATTGGTATTCCTAGGGCTAAGGCGTCTGATTTTGTTATTTTATGGAATTGTTTTTCTAAGCACTACATTACTTGTAAAGCGGTGTGTAGCTTATATAATCAACGAAAAAGTACGGTTGGAGATCACAGCTTATACAATCATTATATTAATAATGTTTCATTTTTTTTACTGTAATAAATATTCTAAAATCAGAAATCATAATAATATTAGTTTAATGTATTGGTATCAATTAAACTAATAATCATTAGCGTTAAATTAATCCATAATTTGTCATCCTGAGTGGAGTGAAACGAAGTTGATGGATCTATGACCAAGAAGGAGCACCCTTGAGAATATTTCAAGAGTCTGGGTCGTCAGTAGTGGGGTGACACTTTGAAAGGATTTATGGAAATGATTGGGTTAATTTAAGCCTATGAACTAGTAATATAAGGGAGGGTTATAAGTGGAAATTAAAAATAAGCTAAGCGAAGTACCTTTGGCTAATCTAGATAGTAATCATCTAGAAAAAGTAAAAAAGCTTGAAAAAGAGTTAGATGATAATTATTATTTAATTGCTTTCAAGAAATGATAACACCGTTTGAGTGTTAAAGCGCAGAACAAGAAAATTAAAACAACCAGAAAAGGAAAAAACGCTTAAAGAGCCATTACCAAGTAAGTAGATCTACGTCTTGTGAAAAGTTTTCCCAAGAGAAGCGAAGCTCTGATTGGTAAAAAACGTCTGCAGAGTGTGTGGTATTAATAGAGATGGAATCGGTTGAAGTCATAGGTTTACAAGGCTTTATTTAAAAACAGAATCGTAATTTATGTTCCCCTATACAAGAAGTATAGGGTTTTTTTGTATAGAGGAAGGAATTTAAAAAAAACTACAGAAAATCATTTGGCTATGTAATAAAAAAATATTGACAATGATAGATTCAATACATATAATTTAGTTAGTTACCTTAACTAACTAAATATTTAATACAGGAGATGACGTAATGAAGGAAAATATCATTCTAGCAGCAGAAGAAATAGCTATGTTTTGCAGACTGCAAATGTACGTAAAAAAGGGGTTACCTATAAGATCAAGTGAGATGGGAGTGCTTATTTATATTCAGAAGCAAGACGAAGCTGTTACCCCATTAATGATAAGTAATTTCTTTCAAATTACAAAACCTTCAGTGACTGCCATGATTAATGAACTGATTAAAAAAGAATATTTGGTTAAAGCACCATCTGTGACTGATGGGAGAAGTTATACTGTTTCTATTACTGACAAAGGTCAAAAACTAGTTGCATCAACACATGATGAATATTTTAAAGCCATGGAGCTTCTTAAGGAAAAAATGGGAGTAGCAGATTTTGATGTATTTCTCAGATTACTACAAAGTGCAAATGAAATACTTAAGGAGGCTAAAGGTTAATGAAAATACTGATAACCGGAGCATCGGGGAATGTAGGAAGATATGTCGTAAAAGAATTACTGAATAAGGGAGAAGGGGTAGTTGTAGCCGGAACCAATGTTGAAAAATTAAAGAAAATATTTGGAGATAAGGTTGATGTAGTGAAATTTGACTTTGTAGATAAAGAAACATTTCATAAGGCATTAAAAGATGTAGATCGTGTCTTTCTAATGAGACCGCCCCAACTTGGAAAGCCTGAGGATCTGTATCCCTTTATTGATTCTATGAAGTCACATAATATAAAATTGGTTTCTTTTTTATCCTTAATGGGTGTTGAAAAAAACACCATACCTCCTCATCATAAGATTGAGAAGTATATTGAAAAAGTACAAGTGCCATATGCCCATATTAGACCCGGATTCTTTATGCAGAATTTATCAGGGATTCACTCCGTAGAAATTAAAGAAAAAAATGAAATATTGATTCCAGCTGGCAAGAGTAAAACAAGTTTTATTGATACAGCAGACATTGGACTTTCAGTAGCAACGTTATTACACGAACCAGAAAAATATAAAAACACAGCCCATACCATAACTGGACCAGAGTCTTTGGATTATTACCAAATAGCTGAAATTTTAAGTGAGATCACTGGAAAGAAAATAATGTATAGAAAACCCAGCTTCTTAAAGTATAGAAGTGACTACATTAAGAAAAGGGGATTGGATAAAAATTATGTAAACGTAACAGTAGCTCTATATTTCATGACAAGAATGGGTACAGCAAAGATGGTGACTGATGAATTTTATCAGCTTACAGGACGGAAACCTAGAACATTCCGTGAGTTTGCAAGTGAAAACATAGATTGTTTTGTGTAGAAAAAAGCTGCAACAAAAATCTCGTACTACTTTTTTGGGTATTGTTGCGCTAATTGGCATTGTAGTAAGGCAAGGGGAGCAGGTTATTGATTTTCCCTTGCTTTAGGGAAAATCTCACCATAGATAATTGCCGTTTTAATTTGAAATACTTGTTCTTACACCTTTTTAATCTTCATAAAGCCATAGGTAGGTATAATAAGTGTTTCTCACCTTAGTAATATATCGTCTTGTTTCCATAAAGGCAATGGAAGTCGGAAATCCTTCTGGTGTTGATCCTATGGAAGTTCCACTCCACTTTCTAACATTACCTGGGCCACCATTATAGGCTGCCAGCGCTTTATCTAAATCTCCTGAAAACATATTTAACATAGAACCCAGGTAAAAGGTTCCAAAACGTATGTTTTTCTCCGGATTTAACATATCCGCATTCGTATAGCTAACCCTTAATCTATTGGCTATATCCTCACCGGTGGCTGGCATAATCTGCATTAGTCCTTGGGCTCCTGCTATGGAGAAAACATCTGGTCTATAATGACTTTCCTCCCTCATAACTGCCCAAAGTATGATTGCGGCTACCATTGAATATCTAAGGAGGATGCCTGTGGTAAAAGCTTTCAAGCAGGAAGGAGAGTATTGGTAGAAGGAATCCGAAGAGCGTATCAATCAAGCGAGATATTAATATAAAAATTCCTGAGTCTATCGATAAGTACAGCAAGGAGGTGCAGCTTTCTTCCTATGATATTGAGTTTAGTAATCTACCTTCGCCTACGATAAAAGAAGTGTCATAAAGAATGTATCCTTCTTTATTCCTCAAAACATCACAACAGCTTACTAAAGAGCATCAGCATGGTGTTTCAAAAGGTCTATCTTTTTCATGATACTGTGCTCAACAATATCCGTTTCGGAAAACCTGAGGCTAATATGGAAAAAGTCATGGAATCCGAAAAAAATCTTGCTTCCATGACTTTATTATGGATCTCCCCAAAGGATATGAGATAGTTATCGGAGACGGAGGTTGTACATTGTCTGGAGGTGAAAAACAACGAATATCCATCGTCAGAGCAATGCTAAAGGATGCCCCTATTATTATCTTAGATGAAGCTACCGCCAGTGTGGACCCGGAAAATGAGCATGCGATACAAAAGGCGATCAGTGCTTTGGTGCATGGAAAAACCATCATCATTATTACACATCGCCTGGCTACTATCCGCAATGTAGATCAAATTCTTGTGGTAGATGGGGACAGCATTGTTCAAAGAGGAACGCATCAAGAGCTTGTAGAGCGTGAAGGTATTTACAGAAGCTTTTTAAGTTTAAGAAAGGAGGAATTTTTTTGTTAAAATTTTAAAAAAAGTATTGACAAGACTTAGAAATAAATGGTAATGTATAGGAGATGACACTGATAATGATTATCGGTATCGAAAGTAGAGATAAATGTTGATATATAAGATGTTGTGATAAACATTTTATGAATAAAAGCAAAGGAGGTAAGACACTATGCAATATCCGACTGGAGATTTTAATATCAAGCAACGCAATGAAGGTACATCATATGGGGCTAAGTGTTTTACAAATATTGATAGAGCAAAATTCAATAAAGATACAACAGGGTCTTGCAGAGCTCAAGGTATTGATGGGGAAATTTCACGGAAATAGTAAGCAAAGAGGTGGGGGGGTTGAAATGACAACTACTAACGAAGCGGTTATCAAAAAAATGCAGGATTTGTATGACGCCCTTTTTCATCATGATGGTTATGCAGAAATGCGTATAGAAATCAAATTGATGAAAAAAGGTCAAAAAGAAGTCATTATCCATTGTGGCAAGCAATATCGTTATGTAGTGGATTATTTTTCTAAATCATAATTTAGAGTATATAAAACGAACAAAGTAATTTACATATGAAATTTAAGGATACTTTGAGCGTTTTATAAATCAAGGTATATTTTCACACTTTCTATACGAGCAATGCAGAGGACTAAGTAGGAAATGTATAGGATGAGATTTTGAGAAAGGGGTGAGGATCTCAATGCAACGCCTGCCGTAGGCAGCAAAAAAACAAATAAGTACTCCGGGGAAAGAACTGGTTCAGAGGGTGAACACTTCTTGACAAAAATTATTTTGTAGAGGGAGTGTTATTTTTATGCTTTATGTTATATATAAGGCAAAAATGATTGTACATTTGAAGGCATAGCCTACGGATAACAGTTTATGGTGCTGTGAGAAGTCTTAGAAAAGAACAAAGTAATTGATTGTGGAAGTACACTTGAAGGTTACACATTTGAGACTTAATACACAAAATATATGTTTATATGGAGGTCTTTATGAAAAAATATTGTTTTATGTTAGTTATTTGCCTATCTGTTCTATTTATTTTAGTTGGTTGTTCAAACTCCCAACAGACGCAGGACACATCTGCACATGATGAAAAAGCACTTTATACAGCATCACAATATGCACCTGATAGCTTAGATACACACAAGGGGTATAGTGGGTGGCACACAAGTACTTATGGAATTACCGAAACACTATTTAAAGTGGGAGACGATTTTTCTCTTGAACCATTGTTAGCTAAAAAAGGAAAAGCGGATGGGCTTGTTTGGACAATTGTCCTAAAAGATAATGTTAATTTTTCTAACGGAGATTTGCTGACAGCAGATATGGTGGTAAGAAATTTGGAACGTGTTGCTGTTGAAAACCCGAGGTTTTCCTATATGTCTGATTTTGCATATGAAGTAGTGAATGATAAGACATTTACTATTACGAGCAAAAAGCCATACCCAACTATGCTAAACACTTTGGCTAATTGTGAAACCGGCATTATAAATTTAGACAAAACTACAGATTTAGATAATGCTATTATTGCAACTGGACCTTTTGTTGTTGAAAAATTCATTCCACAGACTACTACAACGCTATCAAGAAACGAAAATTACTGGAATGGAGACGTTATTTTAGACAAAGCTATATTCTACCGCATGTCTGATGAAGATACACTTTTGATGGCTATGCAAAATGGAGAAATCGACGGTTATACCGGCGTTAACGCAGCGGCGATGGAAGTATTTAAGGCGGATCCAGAAACTTATAAGCTTGTAACTGTACCAGCCACCAGAGTCCAACTCTACTTCTTAAATCAAAATCGATTGAATGCAAATGTTCGTAAGGCAATCAACTTAACTATTGATGCAAATGAGATTGTTTCATTTTTGGGTGGTACGGTAAGTGCTACAGTTGGTCCATTTAGTTCTTCTAGCGCATATGGAAAAGTACATAAACCTTCTGTTGATACTGATGCAGCTGTATCACTACTAGAGAAAGATGGCTATGTACGAAACGGCGAAGGATACTTTGAGAAAGATGGAAAAATACTTGAGGTAAACATCGCGTATTATCCTGCCCGCTCCCTCGATGTTCTTGCTACATTGATGCAAGAACAACTAAAAAATATCGGAATTCAGGCGGTACTGACAAGTTACGAAAATCCGGATAGCACCTATATTGCGACTAGTGATTTTGATATAGCGCTCTATAGCATGAATGCAGATTTATCTGGAGATCCTGAATACTTTATTACGAACACTTTAAAAGATGGTGCATTTTACAATGTAGGCGGATTTAAAAGTGCTGAATGTGAAAAATTAATAGCTGAGTTAGGTAGTGAAATGAACACAGTGAAACGCGCTGAGTTGGCTAATGAAATTATACAAATAGCCATTGACGATGATGCATACGGTTATGTTGTGATTTTTAATAAAGTGACAGTTCTTCGTTCCGGCGTAAGTGGATACGCTGAATCAAGTCCGTTTGACTTCTATGGACTTAGTTCTAAAACCGATAAAAAATAACTATTATATCAAATACCATATAATTTTCGGGGGGGATTTTAATATGACAAAGTATATTATTAATCGTCTTTTGCAGCTAATTCCCATATTGTTAGGGCTTTCAATTCTTACTTTTTCATTATTGAGTATTGCCCCCGGAGATCCTGTCCAGCAACGTCTAACTTCTAATGGAGTAGTCGTTTCCCAAGAATTATTAGATCAGCAAAGAAGTGAAATGGGACTAGATAGACCGTTATGGGAACAATATCGCAATTGGTTACTGAAGTTGCTCCGCGGTGATATGGGAGTTAGTTATAAGGATGATATTGCGGTTACAAAAAAACTTGGAGACGCTTTTAAATATACCCTGGTTCTATCCAGTGTTAGTATTGGCGTTTCAATTATAATCGCGTTTCCAATAGGCATTTATACCGCTATTCGACAAGACAGTATTATGGATTACATTATAAGATTTTTCAGTTTTGTTGGCAATAGCGTACCTAATTTTCTAGTATGCATTTTGTTGATGTATTTCTTTTGTATCCGTAACAAATGGTTCCCAATTATTGCTCAAAATAATATACAAGGATTATTTTTACCAACACTATCATTGGCTATTCCTATATGTAGTCGGCTGATACGCCAAGTACGTGCGGAAATGTTGGACCAATTAAAAAAAGGTTATATATGTGCTGCAAGAATTCGTGGTGTGAAGGAAAGATATATTCTTTTTTTTAATGCCTTAAGAAATGCTTTACCAGGTATTATTACGGTAATTGGCTTGGCTATTGGTGCTTTACTTGGTGGCAGTGTTGTGATAGAGAATATTTTTCGTTGGCCAGGCATAGGAAAACTGGTAATGGATGCAATTATAAATCGTGATTATCCAGTTATACAAGGGTCGGTACTTTTAACTGCTGTCATATATGTTGTAACCAATTTAGTAATTGATATTAGTTACAAGTACTTGGACCCAAGAATAGAGGGCTAAGAAAAATGAAAATAAAAAGAGAACCTTTAAGGCGTCGCTTCGTACTATTACTGATTATTGCTGTATTTTTGCTGATTATAAGCTTGTTGGCGCCTTTTATAGTGCCCAATAGTCCCTATAAAAATGATGCGAGTGCAATTCGTTCGGCGCCAAGTCATCAGTATATTTTTGGTACGGATAGTTTGGGGCGTTGCGTATTCAGTCGTGTATTGATGGGTGCAAAAACTAGTATTTGCGCTACGTTGATATTAGTTTTTATAACCTTTATATTCGGAACTTTTGTAGGGTTGCTGTGCGGATATTATGGTGGGCTTATCGATAGTATTTTCATGCGCTTGATAGATATTTTGCTTTCGGTTCCTCAAATGGTTTTAGCTATTGCAGTGGCTGGTGCTTTGGGAGGTGGCATGATTAATGCGATGATTGCCCTTGGTTTTACCAGTTGGACCCTATATGCAAGACTTGCTAAAAGTCAGACAATCTCTGCCAAACAGGAAGATTATGTTCATGCAGCCCGTTTGGGAGGGAATAGTGGTACTAGAATTATGTTGGTACATATACTCCCAAATATCGCTGGACCTTTACTGGTTAACGCTACTATACAAATAGGAACGCTGCTAATAGGCTTTGCAGGGTTGTCTTTTTTAGGACTTGGTGTACAGGTGCCACAAGCTGAATGGGGCAGTATGATAAGTGAATCAAGGGCCTATGTCCAATTGGCACCATGGACAGTACTGGCACCAGGTTCAGCCATAGTGTTGACCGCATTGTTGTTTAATTATCTTGGAGATACAGCCCGAGACTTATTGGAGGTTAAAGGTTAGTATGTTGCAGAATTCTTTATTACAAATACAAAATCTAAGGTTGAATTATGGCTCAATTTGTATTGGTACAAATATAAGTTTGTCTCTTAACAAGGGAGATGTACTGGGGATTGCTGGTGAAAGTGGCTGTGGAAAAAGCACGTTACTAAAATCAATTATTGATCCTGTAGAATATGGCATAAGAATGTCGGATGGCTTCATCAAGTATAAAGGCAAGGATATGTCCGAATTTTCTTGTGCTCAACGTCGGGAGATGAAAGGTACAGAAATTGGAATCGTGCTTCAGAATCCATATACAACATTCAATCCTATACGACCTTATCGAAAGCAATTTGCTGAAACATTGAAAAGTCATAAGTTGTGGCACGGAAAGGCATCAATTGGCGAGATTCTAGACCTGTTTAATAAGTTGGGGCTACCTGATGGAAAACGAATTTTGTCCAGTTGTCCATATGAAATGAGCGGTGGAATGAATCAGCGCATATCCATTGCACTCTCTATGATTTTGCAACCATCATTATTGCTGGCGGATGAGCCTACAGGTGCTCTGGATGTAACAAGCCAATCCCAGGTAGTTGAGCAGTTGTGGCGTCTGCGGGACATTACTGATATTTCTATGATTATTGTTTCCCACAATTTATCTTTAATAGCAAGAATTTGTGACAAAATTGCTATTATGTATGGTGGCCGGATTGTAGAATATGGCGATATCAAAGATGTATTACTATATCCCAATCACCCATATACCCGGCGTTTGTTAAAAGCAATTCCCAAGATTCATGGAGGGAGGGGTTATTATGAATAGCTCAGTACCTTTTCTAGAGGTATGTGGCATTACTAAAACATTCAAACAAAAAAACAATACAGTCGAGGCACTAAAACCAATAAGTTTTAAACTACAAGAAGCAGAGATCCTTGCTATCATAGGGGAAAGCGGCAGTGGTAAAAGCACATTGCTAAAGTTGTTGACTGGATTAGAACGTACAACAAATGGCACTGTTAATCTACTTGGAAAAGACATTACTCGCCTCCGTGGAAAAGGCTCAAAACATATTTATCAAAACATGCAGATGATATTTCAGAATCCAGTCGCATCATTTAATCCGCGCCGTAAGTTACGCAGTTCTATTATAGAAAATATGCGACAATTGAGACCGTCTTTGTCTTCAGTAGAATGCACCTATGAAATAGACAGGCTTTTAGAAAAGGTAGGTATACCTTCAAATTTGGCTGACCGTTATCCTCAACATTTAAGTGGCGGTCAATGTCAGAGAATTGCCATTGCCCGCGCACTTTCAATACAACCTAAAATACTATTATGTGATGAGATAACAAGTGCTTTAGATGTATTGGTTCAAGCACAAGTAATGGATTTGCTTCGCGAACTGAGTAGGGATCTTGGCATTGCGATTGTTTTTGTAAGCCATGATTTGTCGCTGACTTGCAATTTTTGTGAACGTGTTATCGTGATGCATCAAGGGTATTGCGTGGAAACCGGCAGCACAAATGAAATAATAGATAATCCAAAACACACATATACCAAGCAATTACTGGCTGCCTCTATAGATCCAATTACATCTTTAGAAACCGAAAGAGTGATTTTTAGACATCAAATTATTTAAATATTAACTTGGAGGGTTTATGGAAAAGATTGAGTTTGTAAAAATGAATCCCAATAAAAATGCAACGATTATTGTATTAAATGACTATCCCCGCGAAAAATATGTACTTCTTTCAAAAGAACTAATGCGTATGGAGTCGGTTTATGGAGAGCAAGTAGGTTTTGTTGAGACATCAACTGATCCGCAAGCCTATTGTAGATTGCATATGATGGGGGGGGAATTTTGTGCAAATGCTGTGGCTTCGTTATGTTCATACCTAGCCTATGAAGAGAATGTGAAAGTAGGCGAAAAAAAACAGTGCAAAATCGAAGTATCGGGGAGTGAAAATCTAATTGAATGCGAAACACGAAGGCTGAGTAAAGGCTATCGTGCAAGAATTACGATGCCCCTGCCTTCTGAGATTCGAGAAGAATCAATTACTTACGGAGGTCAAAATATCAAGTTTGGAATTGTAGAATATTCCGGCGTTTGTCAAGGAATTGTTCATGATGAACAACAAGGGGAGCAATCGAAAACTTTAGCCCATTATATCCTTCATCATGGACTGGCAGAAGGGTATGCTACAAAAGGCGTGACATTGTTTTCAAATAAAAGCCAAAGTATATCGCCTTTGATTTTTGTAAAGGAAACGAATACAGAGATTTGGGAGAATAGTTGTGGCATAGCATCTGCTTCGTTGGCGGCTTATCAGGCCTATAAGCAAAGGGAAGATATAACACTTAATATAGCACAACCCTCTGGTGATTATGTATGTGCTCAGGCAACGTATGATAATGGCTTCATTCAAAGAGTTACCATTGAAGAAGATGTTTTTTTATCTGCTATGGGTACCGCTTTTATTTAAATAGAAAGGAGAGAGTCAATCATGGTTAATGAAAATGTAAATAGTTTATTAGGTAAACTAGATGATTTTATAGATAGATTTACAAAAATAAATTCAGATCATTATCGTGGTCTTCACTCTGCTAATGCTGCAGAGATGGCTTTGGAGGAGTATACGGAATTTATTTTAGATGTGAATCATAGGCAAACTTGGGATGAATTTATTGATCTGGAGATGTCAGAAATAAAAGATAGAATCGCCAATATACGAAGAGAATCGGCCCATTGTGTTTGGACGATGGAAAAATATAGAGCAATGACATTGATCAGCGAAAATGATATGCATGCCGATTATTTTAAGAATATTGAAAGTTGTATTGAAGAAGAATTGGGTAAATTTGTGGTGGATAAGGACTCTCGAATACTTTTAATAGGTGTTGGCGCTTTTCCAATGACCCCCTTGCTTATAGCTAAAAAAACAGGTGCAAAAGTTGTTGGAATTGATATTGACGAAGAAGCTGTTGAATACGCCAAGAAAGTTATTAATATTTTAGGGAAGGGATTGGATACTGAGGTCAATTCCCAAGGTTATGCTGAATTAACATTCACTAAAGAAGCAACACATATTATTATTGCATCCACAATACCAGAAAAAGTAGATATCCTTCAAGATCTTTATACTTTGACCAACGAAGACGTGGTGGTTTCTATGCGGTATGGCAATGGCTTTAAATCTCTATTCAATTATCCATTGACTGATACTTTAAAAGGGACATGGAATAAAGTTGAAAATATTTACTTTGACAACAATGTCTTTGATGTTGCAATGTTAAAAAAATAAGGCATACGGAGGAATAAACATATGTTTATAAATCGAATTACTCAAATGCTTGAAATGAGAGGAATTCAGAATAGATACTGTGGCATCTATGGTAAGCAGCCATATAATGTTTCGAACTGGTTATCCTCTTCAGCATATTCCAATGCGATGCTTTCTAAAATGAAAATGCCTGAAACAAAGACCTTAGAATATGTATATACTTACTCTATGGATAAAAAAATCCTCAATCGTGTAAAGAAAAAGTTGGATCCCTCGACTGGTGATGAAATGGGGATTACATTTGTAGATAATGGTACGCAGGCAATTATTACACTTGTTAATATGATTAAACAGTATAAATACAAGAAAATATGTATTATTAATCCTGCCTATTTTTCCATTGCACAGGCCCTAAAAGCTTTCTCTATTGAATATGATGAAATTAATTTGAAACGAACAAATGGACAATATGTACTTCCCTATGAAGAACTTGTTAAAGCCCATTATGATGTCATCTGGATTACGTCACCTATATTTTCTACTAGTGTCTATCATAGTCAAGAAACAGAAAACATGATTCATGACCTCATGGATAGGGGGACATTGATTATTTCTGACGAATGTTTTTGCGTACCGGGGAATGAACTTATTCGACGAGTTAAAAACAGGAATAATTTTATAGCAATATACTCGCCTCACAAATCTCTGTGCTTAAATACTTTTAAGTTTGCATCCATAATTTATCCAGAAAGATTTGATACCTTTATTGAACATTGGGTTGACGTTTTGACTGGAAATTTGCCTGCATCATCTCTCAGTGCAATAACCCATTTCTTAGATTCAAATTATGATGAATGCCAAAAGGTATATAGAAAATTTATGACAACTGCTGGCGATGAAGTTCAAAGCATTATTCGTTCAAAAGATAATGTGGAGAGTGATAATATTATTACAGGCTCTCTTCTTACACTATATTTTAACAATTTGACCTTTGATCAAATCAAATCATATTCATTCATTGAAGATGTTATTTTCAGTACGGGAAAAGCATTTTACCCGTCATTTTTAAACGGTCTTGACGAGACTTTTGGTTTCGCTTTTAGAATCAATCTCGCTTTGTATGACAAAGAATTTCTGTCGTCCCTGGATCGATTGGTTTGTCATCTATCAGCAATTTAAAATACGAGAAAAGGAGAAATACTATGTTTATCAATGGGTCTAAAGAATGGATTGGAAAAAATGCTCATACTTTTCTATTAATTCGAACAGCGTTAGAAAAAAAATTGTTATCCCTTGAGTTTGAATATTTCTACGGTGGCATTATTTCTAAACGCTCTGTTTATGAAAGTCATATTCAAATGCTTGGTTCATATTTCACAAAAGTATTTGTAGATTTCTTATTTAAGGATAAAAAGTATATACTGTCGCCAGAATATACTTTTCGCGTATATGAGTATTTAAATCGCAATAATTTGCTGAACAAAGAAAATAAAATTTTTTATTCACAGGAGATGATGAGAAACGAATCCCTCTTGGATATAGAAGAAGGTAAAACTTTTTCATTTTGGCAAATTGGTTATGAAATATTTGGACAAGATGATACATTGCTATCAATTGATTCTATAAGTACCTTGTATAAATGTCTACAGGAACTTCCTTTAGATGACTTATATTTTAGAATCACAGATAAACGGATATTTAAGTCGCTTTGTAAACAGTATTCTATCGATGATATGTTAGAGGTTTCAGCTTTAATGGATGTGTGCAATGAAGATGGGGATTCTTTTTATTCTCGCTACATAAAAGAGGGCGGGAATCCAGTCTTTGCTGAGAAATTAAGATACCTCATGAAACTATCAAGTGAAGGCAGACTGACCTTTGATATTCTTAAGGATACGCTGAATGGTAAGACAGCACTGGAGGCAATAGAAAGCTTAGAAGAGATATATAATGCACTTGGTAAAGTGTGTGGACAACAATCCATAGTCCTTGTGCCATATATGCCGAAAACATGGGATGCATACACAACGTTTATTTATGATGCAAGAGTTCCTGGTTATGAGAAAGCCATTGCTGGCGGTGGGAATCTGTTTATTGATCCTACCAATCCAAATTGTACCCACAGTGGTGTGGGCATAGGTGTTACTCGCATTGCGGAATACCTAATAGCCCGTGGACTTGATATTGAATCAAGAGAATCAGCCAGTTAGAAAAATATATTTTTATGAGGAGGTGCAAACTATGGCTCATTTATTGATAATCGAAGGCTGGATAAGCGATAGTGGTAATCTTATTTTACCGTTACTAAATAAAATGGGACATACGTATACTTTTGTGACACGAAATCCGTCACTTTATAAGTCTGCAGATTACGAAGGAGAACATCCACTTTTTAAAAATGCTGAAAATACAATTGAAGTGGATACAAACAATATTAAAGAATTAATTCTAGCTGTAAAGGATATAAAATTTGACGGTGTCATAACCGCTTGCGACTATTATTTTGAAGCGGTGCGTAGTGTAGCTAATGAATTTGGTCTTCCATGTCCTCTACCCAATAATTTGAAGCATATACGCCAAAAACATTTAATGCGACAAACTTTGGAATCGTCAGACATTGCAAACGTTATATTTCGGCTTGCAAATTCCTGGGAAGAAATAGTAGCCGCAGCCAGGCAAATCGGCTATCCACTTATTATAAAGCCAGTTGATTTAGATTCGAGTTCATTTGTACGCCTTATCAAAAATGAGGAAGAATTAAAGGAAGCTTTTGATGCCCTTGAAGAATTCAGTGTCAATTATAGAGAACAGCCAAGAAATTCTGTGGTTCTATTAGAAGAATTTTTGCCTGGTGAAGAAGTAAGTGTGGAGAGTGTGTCTTTTGAAGGCAAAACAACTATAATTGGCATAACGGATAAGTCTTTGATAGGCAAACCTTATTTCATAGAAACTGGACATATGTTTCCTGCAAATATGGATGAGAATAAATATGAAGAAATTACAGAATATGTTAAAAGTGTCTTAGACGCTGTAGGCTTTGAAAATGGAGTGGCACATACTGAAGTTAAGTTAACAAAGTCAGGCCCAAGAATTATTGAAATTAATCCAAGAGTACCTGGTAATTACATTGTTGAGTTAATTGAGCATGTTACGGGTCTGAATCTTTTAAGAATATTTGTTGGACTATCCCTAGGAGAAAAACCTGAACTTTCAATGACTAACACGGGTATAGTCAGTGCAGCATCGTTATTTTTTATTCCACCACGAGAGGGAACCATTTCTCAGATAAAAGGAGTAGAATCCCTTAAAGATAACCCGAATATTTTGCGTTACCACATACCGGAGTGCTCAGATCGATATGTTAAACAGCCTATTGACAACACATGCTATCTTGGACATGTTATCGCCCAAGATACAGCGGGCTATAGTGCTCGTCAATATGGTGAACAAGCAATAAAACAAATTGAGTTAGTATATAAAAAATAAGGAGAGTTTATATGGCACATTTATTGATGATTGAAAGTTTTATAGGTGGTAATGCAGTATTACTTCCTAAGTTACTCAAACAGTTGGGGCATACTTACACATTTATTACTCGAAGCAAAGGGATTTTCAAGAGTTCTTTTCACTCTAATGAACATGTGGTAATTCAACATGCAGATGAAATAATTGAGGCCAATACTAATGACGCTTCAGTGGTGTTGGATACCATTTTAGGTAAGAAATTTGATGGTGTCATTACAACATGCGATTATTATATTGAAACAGTGGTGGAAGTTGCCAAGGAATTGAGTATTCCGTGCCCATTTCCCAAGGCTGTCAAGAACGTAAGGTACAAACAAAAATTACGACAGACATTGGATGCAGCCGGTATTTCTAATCCACAGTATGGTTTAGCCTATAATTGGGATGAGGTATTATTGGTGGCAAAAAATATCGGATATCCGGTTGTATTGAAGCCGGTGGATCTTTCTTCTAGTGCCTACGTTCGACTAATTAGAAGCGAAGAGGATTTACGAGATGCTTATCATCAGCTTAATGCTTTCCCAATAAATTGGAGAGATCAAGAACGAGATTGTACGTATCTTTTGGAAAAATACATGGAAGGCAACGAAGTGAGCGTAGAAGCCGTAACATTTAATGGAGAAACAACGATTATTGGAATTACACAGAAATCCTTAATGGGAGCGCCTTATTTTATAGAGGATGCCCACATGTTTCCAGCAAATATATCACATGATATGAAGTTGAAAATCTCAGGTTATGTGGTAAAGGCATTACAAGCTGCGGGATATGATTATGGAGTGAGTCACACTGAAGTAAAGCTTACAGATGCAGGTCCTAGAATTGTCGAAATTAATCCAAGAGTTGCTGGTGATTATATTGCAGAAATAATCAAATTAGTATGCAACGTTGATATATTGCGTGCTTTTGTGGATCTTTCTATTGGAATAGAACCAAGTATTACTAAGAAAGAAACTGGTATTTCTAGTGCTTGCGTTAGGTTTTTAACTCCACATCGCGGTGGAAAAATAGTGAATATTGTAGGTGTTGACACTTTAGCATCGGATTCACATATTGATTCCTTTAAAGTGGAGGATTGTATTGGCAAAACTGTTGGTGATCCTATTGATAATGCAGGGAGAATCGGGTGGATCATTACGAAAGATACAGAAGGATATAATGCGATGAATTATGCATATGAAGCGATGGAGCACATTAAGCTGACTTTTGAATAAAGTTACAGCACAATCTTAGAAGAGATAAGGTGGTAATTTGGAATTAAGTGAAAGAAAATATGATTTAACAGAAGGTGTCGTCTGGCAGAGAGTGTTAATGTTCGCCATGCCAATATTATTTGGCATCCTATTACAATCTCTGTACACAACGGTGGATGCAATTATTATAGGACGATTTGCTGGTAAAGAAGCTTTGGCTGCTATAGAATCTGTTTATACTCTTACAAAATTGCCAGTTAATTTTTTTGTAGGAATTTCCTCTGGTGCAACAATTATCATATCTCAATACTTTGGTGCAAAAAAAATGGAAAAGTTATCGAATGCTTGCCATACAGCGATAATATTTGCACTTATTGGGGGATTTGTATTATCAATCATAGCTATCTTCATATCACCATTTTTCATAAATCTACTAAAGGTACCAAAAGGTATTTACGACGATGCGCTTATATATGTAATTATTTTTTTCAGCGGTATGGCTGCATCGATGACCTACAATATTGGTGCAGGAATTTTCAGAGCTGTAGGAAATTCTAAAACACCATTTTACTTTTTAATTATCGCCAACATAATAAACATAGCTTTAGATCTATTGTTTATAGCCGTATTCGACCTTGGTGTCGTAGGTGCGGGTTTAGCCACGGTAATATCTCAATTTTTATGTGCTATTCTAGTGGTTATATCTCTGATAAGAACGGAGTTGCCTTGCAAGATATATCTCCGTAAAATACGTTTACATAAACTGCATGTAGAAGAGTTTATTAAACTAGGATTACCTGTTGGAATTCAGTCTACACTATATCCAATTTCAAACATGATTATACAAACCAGAATAAATTCATTTGGCATTAACAGCATTGCCGCTTGGGCGGTATGTGGTAAACTAGATTTTTTGGTTTGGTATATATCGGATGCCTTTTGTACTACTATTTCAACTTTTGTTGCACAGAACTATGGTGCACAAAAATATGATCGTGCAACTAAGGGTGTGCGTGTTGGCGCTATCATATCATTATTATTAGTTTCCCTTGTGAGTTGTATTCTTTATATTTGGAATGTACCGCTGGGTCGTTTGCTTATAGAGGATAGCGATGTCATTGCAATTACTTCTGAAATTATGCATTTTCTCGCCCCTCTCTATGTTCTGTATGTTTTAGGTGCAGTTTTGCCTGGTGCGATACGTGGTACTGGAGAGTCTGTCAAGCCAATGTTCATAACGCTCTTTGGTTCATGTTTTTCCCGAATTTTATGGATATTGTTCGTGGTTCCTTTTCATCCAACATTAATGATGGTGTTAAGTTGCTATCCTGTATCTTGGGCAATAACATCATTGTTATACTTAATATTTTATTCAAACGTAAGCGTCAAACCCAACCCACATTTTAACTGATTGCCAATCATGAGATAATTCTTCTGAAAAGTAGGATGCTCATCATGAGTAATAATGAAATTATATCGATGTGGACGGAGTGTATCGAAGCATATCGATCAAGGGGCTTATCAGCAAAAAAGTGGAGTGAAGCAAATCAAGTTAATTTTCATGCCTTGAACTATTGGGTACGAAAGCTTAAGAAAGAGGCTTCTAAGATTGATCAAAAGCAATGGTTATCTGTGGAAATCCCCGATTATAAAAAAGACATATTAAAGCCTTATTTATTTAATGGTTTTTTGCTTCATTATAAACGCCTTGAAAAAGGGACATTTAAGTGGCTAGATGGTACCACGGGAACATCTATTGGTATTGGTAATCGAGAACTTAGGTAGGTTATTAGATGGCTTCAATATTCATCAACAAATTGGCCACAAAGAATAAGTGTGCACTTTAAGAACAACAAATCTAAGAGTTCACTGCAAAAGTGACATGGTATAACCTATGCTGCTTGTGAAGGTTTTTTGCACCCAATTGTACGTCAAAATTTAATATAGGCAAATTTAGGCTAGTGGTTATTGTGATCTCTGGCTTTTTTGTACGACAGGCAGTCGCACATTCATAAGCCATAGCTTATGGAATTCTAAGTGTTAAAAACAGCGACTATGATACTAAATGCAGTAAAAACGAGTCAAGAGTTTGGGCGATTAAGAGGTCTCGAAGGTGAAAGTCCTTCCCTAGGAGTGCCGATACAACCTAGGAAGCCTAGTCTAGGGCAATGTCGTGAGGTTTTGTCTGAAGGAGACGTGGAAAACCGAGAGGTCCATAGGCGGACTAGCAGACCGAAATACAGAGGTGTGAAGCACAGGTGGCGGGGGAAATTGACGACTATGCGAAAAGAATGGGAAGTCAATAATTTTAATTCAATGAATCAGCCGAATTAAAATAGTTTATCATGTGTAATGACAACGGCAAAGCTACGTTAGTAAAAACGAACCGGAAGAACACAAGAAAGGTGAAGGATAATAAATGAATTAGGAATTGAAACTCAAAGTGCATAGCATTTATGGACAACTTTTAGTTGAAAGAAAGTTAATGCAAGATAGAAACAAGTTAAAGATAACAAAGGCTGTGGAGGGATAGATGGCGAAACAATTGAAACTTTCTCAGCAAAAGAAGATCGAAAAACTAAAAGAAAAAGGACAGGAATACTATACTCCTGACCTTATATCCAAAATAGACGCAATGAAAGTTCTTACAAAACATTGATTCATTTAAAACACGTTGGTAAGCCCTATGCCTTAGTAGGGCACGTGCAGTTTGATAAGGGGGTAGCTATGAAAATAGTTACCCTACTTTATTGGAGAGGAGAAGGAATTTTTAATCTTCATAAAGCCATAGGTAGGTATAATAAGTGTTTCTCACCTTAGTAATATATCGTCTTGTTTCCATAAAGGCAATGGAAGTCGGAAATCCTTCTGGTGTTGATCCTATGGAAGTTCCACTCCACTTTCTAACATTACCTGGGCCACCATTATAGGCTGCCAGAGCTTTATCTATATCTCCTGAAAACATATTTAACATAGAACGCAGGTAAAAGGTTCCAAAGCGAATATTTTTTTCTGGATTTAACATATCCTCATTCGTATAGCTAACCCTTAATCTATTGGCTATATCCTCACCGGTGGCTGGCATAATCTGCATTAGTCCTTGGGCTCCTGCTATTGAAAAAACATCTGGCCTGTAATGACTTTCCTCCCTCATAACTGCCCAAATTAAGTATGGATCTATCTCAAACTCTTCTGCAGCAGCTAAAACTTCATTTTCAAAGGGTTTTTGGTAGGTTAATTCATATGCCTGACGGCTATTTTTTTCTCTTAAAGCCCTGATCCCCCACCTTACAGACATATAATACTGTCCTTGCTGTTGATACCACACTCCCAAGCCAAGCTTTTCTGCATTAGTTGCATGCTTTTCACCTATTGCCTTTTCTATTGCCGCCATTTGGTCTTCTTCTGCTTCTTCATAATCCTCAACCCTACTTAGAAATTCTGGAAGCATATAGTCCACATCTACCAAAACATCCCAGATAGGTTCTTTTCCTAAAGTCACCATCCATGCAGGCGAATTTTCTAATACCTTCAACAATTCACTAGCAATTGGTTGACTCAATTGATTTTGAAGAATATAAGCACGATAGGCGGCATCTTCCTGATAAGAGCTTTCTTCCTTAGCTAATTCATAATAGACATGTAAGGCTTCCTCTTGCTTATTTAAATCATCTAAAATTCTTGCTCCTCGCCAACGGGACATAGGAGAATCGCTTTCGATAAAGGCTGCAGCTGCTTCCTCAAGCTGACCATTTTCCTGCATTAAAATACCTAGACGATATGCTCCTGTTTTTCCTAAATCCTTATATGTTTTCATTGCTTGATTTTTTTTACCAACAGCCTCAAGGCTACGACCATACCACCATCTGAGGTTTAAGTCTGTATCATCATTATCAATCATTTCCTCCATGAGATCTAAGGCCCTGCTATATTCTCCCGAATCAGCTAATACTAGGGCATGTAGTTTG
Organism: Alkaliphilus metalliredigens QYMF; assembly: GCF_000016985.1. NCBI lineage: Bacteria > Bacillati > Bacillota > Clostridia > Peptostreptococcales > Natronincolaceae > Alkaliphilus > Alkaliphilus metalliredigens. The sequence continues at coordinate 2,139,197 of NC_009633.1, forward strand.
TTTAAATCCTCTTCAGCAGTATCTGGAATATTTTCCTCTAAAAAATCAAGGGCTTCGTTGAGATGATCTCCTTCTAAAAGCATATCTGCTATGACGGAATTTTCTATACCTATTTCAATCATAGATTCGATTGCTTTATAATCTGGAATCATCTTTTGAAATATTTCTTTAGCTCCTTGAGAGTCACCTCTTAGATATAGGGTTTCTGCTAGTTTTAATTGTATGTCTTTATCTTCATATAAACTTAATGATTTTTGATAAAAAGCCGCGGGATTTTCTCCCTTTTTCTCATGCAATTCTGCTAAAATGAGGTTAGCCATGTATCCTATTGCAGTCATTTCCTCTGCTAGAATACGTAGAGCGGCTTCACCATTTGCTGTATGATCTGTTTTAAGTATTTCAAGTAGATCAAGTTTTTCAAGTGGTGTGTTAGCTTGCTCCAAATAAGCATATGCCTCTGGATAATTGTCTGTAAGCGTAGTATCTGTAGGAAATACCAATTGAAAAGAAAATACAGCTAATAATAAGAGTAAACACATAGAAGTCCAAATCATTTTTTTCATTGTCAAAAATCCCCCCAAAACATCCTAGTTTATATATAATTCTACATAGGAACACAAATATCCTGTTAAATATAACTACCATTTATCACTACTTTTTAAACTCGTTGAAGTAGTTAGATAATCAATTAACCAAACAAACTGAAGGGAATTTTAGTATACAGTTAAAAACCTGACATGGATTTTGTCAGGTTTTTAACTGTATGTGTGCCCAGCATGGGCGCTTACTCATCGATGAAAGTCCGATACAGTACTGAGAAATTTTGGAATCTAATGGCAGTGATGATCTTCATCAGCTTCTGCATCTGCTTTTGTTTCATGAACCGTGCCATGGGGATGCTCAGGCGGCGCATAAATAGAGTACAATTTAAGCGGTTTACAGCCTGTATTAATCAGATTATGCCATTTACCAGCGGGTATAAATATTGCATAATCATCATAGACTTTTTCTTGGAAATCTAGCATATCCTTTTTATCTCCCATCTTAACAATCCCTTGACCTTGTTCAATACGTATGAATTGATCATGATCATGATGAACTTCTAAACCGATGTCATCCCCAGGATTAATGCTCATTAAGGTAAGTTGTAGATATTCTCCTGTCCATAAAGCGGTACGGAAAGTATTATTTTGCTTAGTCGCCTCCTGGATATTAAGGACAAAGGGTTCTGGTCCATAATCTTTTAATTTAATACAGTGCTTTGGAGGGCCTGGGTGATACATTGGTGGGTTACCCCAGTAAGGGTATGGATAGGTTCCATAAATATGATACAGAGTATATGGGTCATACATAGGTGTATCAGCATAATAAGGATATGGTTGGTAAGTATTATTCACAGTGATCATTCCTTTCATTGGATTTACAATATCCTATGCTTTATGTTTAGAGAAGGTGTTCGTATCCACAGGAATACACTATTCCAAATTCATCACTTTTTATTGTTTATCTATGGCACAGACTTTAAACGGAAACAAGAAAAACCAATCAATTTAGGATCTAATCATTGAAATTATAAAATAGTAGCAAAGTTAAAGGGAATTTATTGTAATATAGAGAATAGTTTTAAGAGGCAGTTGATGAAGTTCAAGTAATTAAACGGAAGAATTTGCTACATGTCATCATGGTGTAAAGATAACGAGGGGGTGCTATTTTGATTTTTCAAGAATCAGACGTCAGACTATTTACAGATATGATGATGGAAGGGTTCATTTATATCGATCATCATGGTGTTATTCGTTTGTATAACCAAAAAGCAAAAAAGATATTTGGAATCATTTACAAACAAGATCATGAGCATTCTAATGGACGTATTGAACCAGGTGACCTGGTGATCATTGCTGATAATTGTTTGGGAGAAGACGATGGAAATCTCGATACCACATCCTTGACATCTATCGGTATACCCCCCAAAGCAGTTCAGTCTGGAGATGCGGTGGTGGCGGTAGGCATCTTTGAAAGTAAAATTAATAAAGGAGAATTTAAGATACTAAAAAACACAGGTTATAGCGAAAATTTGGTTCTTAATACGGAATTTCAACAACGCTCTATCAATGTAGAGATTAAATTCAATGAAAAGTTGATTCGCATAGAGGTAGGAAATCAACAGTTTGACATGCCTTATATGAAAGCAGTGGGTCACATGGTTGTGCTTGAAGGTCAAAGCGGTGCGGTGAAGTTTTATCAGGAGCGGGGCTATTCTGTCCGTAAGGAATCCATAGGACAATTACTCAAAGGTAAAACATTCCGTGCAAAGGGAAATCAGGAGGAACATTTAAATGCTCTTGGTAAGCATTTGTTGGATATCCATGATGAGACTCCGGTGATTAGAGAATTCATACAAGCAGCTAAGGGTAGTGGAATTGGATATCAAAACCGCTTTGCAGAAATAAATGGCCGCCAAACATTGTGTTCCCTCATCCCGGTTAATAAGGGGCGGAAAGGAAGAGGTGCCGTGTTAAAGGTGGAAGACGTTACGGAGATTAAACAGGTGATTCATGAAAGAAGTGAAGCCCTACATAATCTTGAGCTTGCACAAAACAGGCTGATGGGAGAAGATGCTGCCAAGGAGGCATTCCCAGAAATCATCGGAGATAGCGAAGAAATGCGGCATATACGAATGATGGCGGCAAAAGCTGCCAAAACTTCTTCCAATGTATTACTTCTTGGAGAAAGTGGAACTGGGAAAACCATATTAGCAAAAGCAATTCATCGGGCAGGAGAAAAGGAAAGTATGGCATTTGTTCAGATTAACTGTGGCTCAATACCGGAGAATTTACTTGAAAGTGAGATGTTTGGTTATGAAAAAGGTGCCTTTACAGGTGCTAACAAAGAAGGTAAAAAAGGGCTTTTTGAAGTTGCAGATGGGGGGACGCTCTTCCTAGATGAAATAGGTGAATTGCCTTCAGCTCTTCAAGTTAAATTATTACATGTGATTCAACATAGAAGTTTTTACCGAGTAGGGGGTAATGAAAAAATCAATGTAAACGTCCGGATTATAGCAGCAACCAATCGCAACCTAGAAGAAGAAATGCGACAAGGGCGGTTCCGGGAAGATCTTTACTATCGGATCAACGTACTTCCCATATGGATTCCTCCTTTAAGACAGCGTAAAGATGATATTCAATTGCTAGTTAAAAAGCTGCTCCACAGGACCTGTCAGCAAGCTGGTGTTGAAGAAAAATTACTTTCGGCAGAAGCATTGCTAAAATTAAGGAAATATCATTGGCCAGGAAATATCAGAGAGCTTGAAAACACATTAGAAAGGGCAATGCATCTATCGGATAGTCGCATCCTACTATCTGGACAGATGATGGTTAAGGTTACTGACAGCTTTGTTCAGTATCAATATGAGGAAGCCCCACTTCCCACAATAAAAGAAGCGGTTCGGAAATGTGAAAAAGAGCTAATAAATGAAACATTGAAGCATTTTAAAGGAAATCGTAAAAAAGCAATGCAACAATTGGGAATTGCAAAAACGAGGTTTTATGAAAAGATTAAAGAATATAAAATTATTGAAGATGGGAGAAGAGACTAGCAAGTCCGTTTTTGCGGAATTAGTCCCAAAAAACGGAATAAATTAACAACTAGCTATAATGGACTAAATAGAGACTTTAAAAAAAAAATAATCAAACATAAGAAAACAGTTCGTTTTAGCGGACTGTTTTCTTATGTTATTCACTCATAAGGGCTCTTGGGTTTAAAGTGAAGAACTAAATAAAAAATAATGTATAATGAAAAACATTGAAAACAAAGGGAGAGAGAGTACATAGATAATATTGAGAGAATTAATGGTACAATATTTGCATAATATCACATAATATAGAATTTGTTGAAGATTCTCATAATTTGAAGCGTTGCCAAAATCATCTGATAAAGGAGGGTAAGATTTAGACACGGAGAGGCAACGTACTAGGCAGTTTTCTTATTTTAAGACAAAGTAATTGGAAGATGAAAAACAGTTAAATAAAAAGGGGGAATTAGATTGTATAAAAAAAATGTGAAATGGATAACAGTAGCTATTTTACTAACATTTTTACTGGCTCTTGTAGGGTGTGGGGGTGCTGGAGAGACCGCAGGTGAAAATGGAAATGGAGAAGAATCTGTTGTGGAAGAGCCAAGAACAGATCTGATATGGGGTGCCACACAGGATCCTGATACTTTAGACCCACGTCTGACAACCTCTGCCTATTCGGGAGAAGTGTTAGAATTGATATTTAATTCATTGATTTATCCAGATGAAAACTTAGTAATGCAGTTTGATTTAGCGACAGGCATGGAAACGCCTGATGATACGACTTATATTTTTACCCTACGAGAAGATGTGAAGTGGCATGATGGTGAACCTTTCACCGCCCGTGATGTGGTTTTTACCTATGAAGCCATCCTAGATGAGAACTTTGGCTCACCACATCGAAGTCGTACTTCTGTTAATAGTGTTGAAGCATTAGATGAGTACACTGTAAAATTCACAACAGAAAATCCAAATGCAGCAGCGTGGACCAGCCTTAGAAGATTTATTGTGCCGGCACATTTAGCACCTTCTGAGCCTTATGATGGGGAAGAAGGAAGCTTTGGTTTTAATCCTGTGGGTACTGGGCCATACAAGTTAACGCAATGGATCCCTAATAATATCATTACCCTAGAGAGAAATGATGATTATTTTGAAGGACCAGCTATTTTAGAAACCATCGTCAGAAGAGAAATTCCAGAGCATGAAACTCGCTATGCTGAGCTGCTTGCTGGAAACATCGACTTAGCGCCGCCACCTGAACGAGAACTTGATATTCTAAATGATAATCCTGATTTTACAGTGGTGATTTCTCCAACGCTTAATTATTTCCCTATTGCCATCAATCATGCCTATGAGGGAAGTGATGTTCTCAATGATGTACGGATCCGACAAGCGTTAAACTATGCCATAGATAAAGAATCTATTGTAAAACATATCTGGCCAACAGCTAGTGTCATGCATAACCCTATTATGGCTGGAACATGGGCATATGATGATGATGCTACCTACAAATATGCCTATAATCCAGAAAAAGCAAAGGAACTTCTAGCAGAAGCTGGATATAGTGACGGACTAACCGTGAGCATTACCATGTCCAACAGTTCCGAAAACGTTGAACTAGGAGAAATGCTTCGAAGTTATTATGCAGAGGTAGGCATTGAACTACAGGCGGATACCATGGAGTTTAGTTCTGCCCTTGAAAAAATTCTTAATGGAGATTATCAGCTGTATCACATGGGCTCTACCGGTATGTACGATCCTCATGATTTCATGGGTCGATTCATTAATGGTACAGGTACAACAGCTTACAATAACCCTGAGTTCAATGTTCTAGTGGAAGAAGCTGTTACCATTATTGATGATCAAGATGCTAGAAAAGCCCTATATTCTCAAGCGCAAAAAGTGATGACAGAAGATGCCTATAATGTGCCCCTACGTAACAGCCAGGTATTTATGGCTTGGAACAAAGACTTTGTATATGATTACAATTATGTTATCCGAAGTCGAAGCCTAAAGGATGCATATTGGAAATAATTTACTAACTCAGTAAGAGTGTGTAAAGGAGCAGGTGGTTTTATTCTGCCTGCTCCATTTATATAGTAGAAAAGTTCTGCTTTTATCGAAATCATTTTCTTGAATTTTAATCAAGACTAAATATAGGCTCCATAGGGAGTAAAAAACAACAAGGAGCGTGACTATATGCATATATATATTGCAAAACGCTTGCTTCAAGCGATTCCTGTGATATTCCTGGTAACGGTCATTACCTTTTCACTGATTCATCTGATGCCGGGAGATCCGGCAATCATGAGAGCAGGGGAAGGTGCCAGCATAGAACAGGTTGAGGCCATACGAGAGGCCATGGGTCTAAATGAACCCATCCACCAGCAATATCTGTCATGGGTAACTGGTCTTTTGCAAGGTGATTTAGGTTACTCATTGCAAGATGGTCGTCCAGTATTTTCTACTTTAATTCAGCGTTTACCAGCAACTTTATATTTGGTAATGGCATCCTTTGTGGTATCAATTGCTATCGGTGTCCCCATCGGTATATTGTCTGCGGTGAAGCAAAACACATTTATTGATTCCTTCGCCAGAGGATTTGCACTTCTAGGGATTTCCCTACCTAGTTTTTGGTTTGCTCTGATGATGATGCTGCTCTTTTCATATAAGTTGCAGTGGTTGCCAGCAAGTGGGTCTGGCACATTAGCTCACCTTATTATGCCATCATTGGCACTGGGCATGGCTTCTGCAGGACTGATTACCCGTATGACCCGCTCTGCCATGTTAGAAGTACTGAAGCAGGATTACATTCGTACTGCTCGGTCTAAGGGGCTTCGGGCACAAATTGTTATTTATAAACATGCCTTGAAAAATGCTCTGTTACCAGTGGTCACAGTCATTGGTCTTCAGTTAGGCTATCGTTTAGGTGGTTCTGTTATTGTTGAAACTGTTTTTGCTTATCCAGGTATTGGCCGATTTGCCTATAACCGTTTATTAGCCAGAGATTTTCCCATGATAATGGGTAACTTATTTATTTTTGCCATGATTTTTATCATTGTTAATATCATAACCGACATTATTTATGGATTCCTTGAGCCTCGAATACGATATGACTAGGAATCAAAGGACCAATCATAAAAAAGGAGGTTGAAGACTTGAGTTCAGTTGATTCAAAATTAGAGGCGGAAGTGAAAGTCCCTGTGAAACGCAGTACCAGTTTTCGGGATGACGCCATACGCCGGTTTAAGAAAAATCCCACAGCCATTTTTGGTCTTGTGATTGTCATATTTTTTCTTCTCATTGCTATTTTTGGAAAATTCATCACACCCCACGACCCTTTTAAGCAAAACATTATCAATGCCCATCAATCACCAGGAGGACAATATTTGTTAGGCACTGACTTTTTTGGTCGTGATGTGCTGAGTCGAATTTTTATTGGGGCTCGTATTTCTTTGTTAGTAGGAGTTGCGGTGGTAACACTTCGAGCTGTTATTGGCATTCCATACGGTCTCGTTGCAGGGTATTACGGTGGAAGAATTGAAGCTTTTATGATGCGTATTGTTGATGCATTCATTGCCTTTCCTGGAATTATTTTGGCCATGGCGATTATGGCTGTTCGAGGGCCAGGGATTGAAAATGTTATATTTGCCCTTACCATTAGTGGATGGCCAATGTTTGCGCGACTGGTGAGAGGTGAAAGTATGTCTCTAAAAGAAAGGGAGTACGTCCAGGCAGCTCGAGCACTGGGATATAACGATGGGAAAGTCATGTTTCAGCACATACTTCCTAACTGCTTGGCCACCATCATTGTTTATACCACCATGGGCATTGCCACACCCATTTTAGCGGAAGCTGGACTTAGCTTTTTAGGCCTAGGAGCCACAGCGGATCAGGCCACTTGGGGATTTCAGATGTCTCTAGAAAGACAGTATATGCGTACGGCCTGGTGGTCTGTTACCTTTCCTGGTTTAGCATTGATGGTAGTGATCCTAGGTTTTAATCTTCTGGGCGACGGCCTTCGGGACGTATTGGATCCTAGAATGAAAGAATAGACAGAGGGAGTTGATTCTTTGAGTGCCAATCTTCTTGAAGTAAAAAACCTTGTGACAGAATTCAGCACTCCGGCGGGGAAAGTCCGGGCCGTAGATGGTATAAGTTTCCACGTAAAACATAAAGAAACCGTAGGGATTGTTGGTGAATCTGGATGTGGAAAAAGTGTGACTGCTTTATCGATTATGGGTTTAGTTTTGGACCCCGGTGAAGTTCGCGGATCCATTGAATTTAACGGCCAGGATCTAGTCAAGCTCTCTGATCGACAGATGCGAAAAATCCGAGGAAATGACATTTCAATGATTTTTCAGGAGCCCATGACGTCACTGAACCCAGTATATACCATTGGAAATCAGCTTTCAGAGCCCCTACGCCTTCACCAAGGATTAAGTCGTAAACAAGCTTGGGAAAAATCCATTGAGTACCTTAAACTGGTGGGTATTTCTTCGCCGGAAAAAAGGGTTCATGAGTATCCCCACCAGTTAAGTGGCGGTATGCAACAGCGAGCCATGATTGCCATGGCCCTTACGTGCAACCCCAAGCTTCTCATTGCCGATGAACCAACCACAGCCCTAGATGTGACCATTCAAGCTCAAATCCTGGAACTGATGAAAGATTTAAAAGAGAAAATGTCCACCTCAATTATGATGATAACCCATGATTTAGCAGTGGTTGTGGAAATGTGTGAGCGAGTTATTGTGATGTATGCAGGACGGATCGTTGAAACAGGAACTGTAAGAGATATTTTCAAGAAACCACACCATCCCTATACAGAGGGTTTGATACGATCAATTCCTAAATTAACAGAAAAGGAAGACGTGCTTTATGAAATAAAAGGAAGTGTTCCCAGTCCTTTAGATGCACCACCTGGATGTAAATTTAATAATCGTTGTGAATTTGCTACTGAGCGTTGTGAAAAAGAAGAACCCGAACTGATCACCATCAGTGAAGGACATGAAGCCCGTTGTTTTTATCCTCGTAATGTAAAGGGGGAGTCGTCATATGGATAGTGAGAAAAAAACCTTGCTAAAAGTTGAAAATTTAAGAAAATACTATCCCATCAAAGGCGGTGTTCTCTCCCGTGTTGTGGGACAGGTCAAGGCTGTTGATGATATTAGTTTTCATGTTTTAGAAGGGGAAACCCTTGGTCTAGTAGGTGAGTCTGGTTGTGGGAAAACCACTACAGGAAAAACCATTCTTCGCTTGGTAAAACATACTGAGGGTGCTGTGACCTACCGAGAGCAAAATATTTTTAAATTTACCTCAAAACAGATGAAAGAATATCGTAAGGATGTTCAGATTATTTTTCAAGACCCTTATGGATCCCTGAATCCTCGACAAACTGTTGGTGACATGCTTAGGGAAATTATTCGATATCATAATCTAGCCAGTGGCCCAGAGGTAGAGGAAAGGATAGAGAGTCTCATGGAAATGGTGGGGTTAAACAGATATCATATAGGGCGCTACCCCCATGAATTCTCAGGAGGCCAACGTCAACGGGTGGGGATTGCCCGGGCATTATGCCTTGAACCCAGGATGATAGTCTGCGATGAGCCAGTCAGTGCCCTAGATGTCTCTATCCAGAGTCAGATTCTTAACCTATTAAAAAAGCTTCAGGGTGAATTAAACTTGACCTATTTATTTATTGCCCATGACCTTTCAGTGGTCAAGCATATTTCCGACCGAGTTGGGGTTATGTATCTTGGGAAAATGGCAGAATTGACCGAAACCGATAAGCTTTTTGAAAACCCACTACATCCCTATACAAAGGCATTGCTAAAGGCGATTCCAGTAGCCGACGTGGATCACACGCCATCCAAGGCAGTGTTGAAGGGAGATGTACCGAGTCCTAGCAATCCCCCTTCAGGCTGTGTATTTCATACCAGATGTCCAGAATGCATGGAGATCTGCTCAGAAAAAGTGCCAGTTATGACAGAAGCGAACCCAGGTCATTTTGTATATTGTCATCTATATGAATAAGACCCCATGAGGCAAATTTTCATTGCCTTGAGTACAGGAGCATATAACGGTTGCAGCGGGAGAGAATGGCGGAAATAATGTAGAGGAAAGGAGGCATTATATGCTCAAAGAGCAGATACTAGAAGTATTAATGGAAACAGAAGCCCAGGTGTCTGTTTCCATCAAAGATATGAGTCGTAACCAGTGGGTGATACGTTTGAATGACACCCATAAAATGCCCTCAGCTAGTATCATAAAGCTTTTGATTATGATCGAGGCATTTTGTCAAGTAGAAGAAAAGAAATTTCAGTTGAATCAGTCCCTAACAATCCCTAAACAAGATCAGATTCCCCATAGCATGACCACAGATCTCGAAGAAAATACCTTTCAATTTGTTGATTTAGTACAGTTGATGATCACTGTCAGTGATAACACTGCTACCAATGTATTGATTGATCTTCTTGGGTTTGAAAACATTAATCAAAGAGCTGAAAAGTTAGGTCTAAAGGAAACAGTCCTCAGTCGTAAAATGTTGGATTTTAAAGCAGCTAAAGAGGGAAGACAAAACCTTACCCATGGAGAGGATGCCATCAGGATGATGGAGCTTATCGTTACGGAGCAGGCTGCTTCACCTCCGATGTGTCGCCGCATGATGGATATTTTATTCAATCAGCAGGATCGAGAAATGTTGCGTCGGTTTATACCCAAAAAAGTAAAAGTGGCTCATAAAACCGGTGACCTGCCGAATCTGAACCATGATGTAGGATGGGTGCTCTTATCTGATATGTCATACCTTATTGGGGTTTTTGTCAACGGAGCAGCGGATAATCTAGAAGCAAAAACAATCATTGGGAAGATATCCAAGCTGGCATATGACTATTTTTCTAATCAATCACCAGCCTTAGCACTGGTTAAAAGCACCACAGCACCCATACAGCTGAAACCGGCCCCAGATAGTGAAATGGCTGACGAAGCCATTGCTGGCATGGTAGTGTCTAGATTGAAGGATTCAGGCGGTGGCTGGCATCTGATTCGAACGGACTATGGATACGAAGGATACCTCCACCAAAGGCACATGATAATGGATGAAGAAAGAGCGGCTTATTGGAAAGAACGGGCTCAAGATGTGATCATCAAGGCTTCAGCAGATGTGTTGGCAGGTCCTAGATATCAGTATCATGTGAAGCAGACATTGGTTCGTGGATCCAGGATAATACTTACGGGAAGGGAATCTGAAGAATGGACGGAAGTAGAAAGACCAGGGGGAGATAAGGGATGGATCCGTAAGGATTTTGCCCAACCCTATTTGTACCCTACCAATGATCCAAGCAACGGGGAAGAACAATTGTTGCGTAAAAAACTGGTGCAAACTGCACTAAGCTATCAGGGGAGTCAATACCGTTGGGGTGGTCGGACGCCCATTGGTTTGGACTGTTCAGGTCTGACATCTATCAGCTACTTACTCAATGGTCTGCTCATTTACAGAGACGCTGTGCTTAAAGAGACATTTCTAAACCCCATTTCTCTAGAGGAGATTAAGCCGGCTGATCTGATCTATTTTCCCGGTCATATCGCCATGTATATTGGGGGAGATAAATATATTCATTCCAGGGCTTCTGCCAATGGTGTTATCATTAACAGTTTAAATCCAGAGCATGGGGATTACGACGGTCCATTAAAAGAGAGTATTACGGGTGTCGGTACTATTTTTCGCCAAAAGGAGGCTGGAGAGTGGGTCCAATAGCAATCAATAACGGCTGGGTCATTGATCCGGCTAACGGAATTTTCTCTCAACTCAACATATTAATAGAAGATGGCAAAATTCAAGAGATTTCATCAAGTCCTTTTTCTGTGGAACAAGAAATCGATGCCAAGGGTTTGTATGTATGCCCTGGATTTGTAGATATACATATGCATGAAGACCCATATGATGAAGAGCAAGATACATTCCAAACCGACACATTCCAGTCTATGCTCCGTATGGGAGTGACCACAGCCATAGGTGGTAACTGCGGTACTGGACCGGAAGACATCCCTGGTTATCTAGATGCAGTGGAACGTCAAGGCCTGCCAGTGAATTTTGGTATGCTGGTGCCCCATGCTTCACTTCGTCAGGCGGTGGGAGTGACAGATCGATACAGCAAGGCTGCAGACGATCAAATATTTGAAATGAACGCTTCTGCTGGATGGCTTCTAGACATTGGATGCTTGGGGATTTCCTACGGTATTCGGTATATACCAGGAATCACTAAGGAGGAGATGGTGACAATATCCAAAGAAGCCGCCAGAACAGAAACATTTGTTGCTGCTCATATTCGGGATGATGCCAGTGGGGTATTTGAAGCTGCTCAAGAACTCCTAAGTATAGGAAAAGAGCTGGAAGTGGCTGTGCACTTTTCTCATATTGGTAGTATGGCTGCTTTTGGACAAATGAGAGCCTTTCTTTCTCTCATAGATGACGCCAGAAGCCAGGGAATGAATGTTTCATCAGATTGCTATCCCTATGCTGCTTTTAGCACTGGCATTGGTCAAACAACCTATGATGATGGTTTTCTAGAGCGGTATCAGATTGATTATGATCAGATAGAAATTGCTGACGGGGAACATGCAGGTCAGCGTTGTACAGAAAAACGATTTCATCAGTTGCGAAAAGAACGACCGGAAACCATCACCATTGCCCATGTGATGAATGAGGAAGAGGTTAACATCGCATTAGAACATCCTTCTGTAATGATTGCTAGTGATGGAATGCTCAAAAATCACCAAGGTCATCCCAGGGCAGCTGGTACTTTCCCACGTTTTCTTCGGGGAGTCATTCAGGGGGAAATTAATATTAGTTTGTCGGAAGCAATAGCAAAATGCACTTGTCTCCCGGCAGAAAAATTAAGAATACAGAAAGGAACCCTTAGTATTGGGTTCGATGCCGATGTGGTTGTTTTTAATCCAGAAACCCTGAGAGATCGGGCTGATTTTAATCATCCAGCCAACCCGCCGGAGGGAATCGAGTATGTGCTGGTAAATGGAAAAGTAGCTCTCCGAAAGGGAGCGTTACTTGAGAAAAATCAGGGTAGATTGATCGGGAGTCAATGGAGGTGATGGTTGACATTTCTTGTTTTTTCAAGGGCTTCCGATTTACAATTGTTTAAGAACTATGATGACATTGAGAGGAGAATTGACATGAAAATATATGTATCAGCAGATATAGAAGGCATTTGGGGTGTTGTGTCCCCTAGGCAAATTGGCGGGGAAAGTGAGGACTATACACGAGCTCGGAAACTGATGACCCAAGAAGTGAACTTGCTGTGTCAATACTTATTACAGAATGGAGCTAGTGAAATTGTCATCAATGATTCTCACGGTCCCATGGATAACATTATCATCGAAGAACTGAATCCAGAAGTGAGCCTTATTAGTGGGTACCCTAAGGATTTGAGCATGATGGAAGGGATCGATGAAAGCTTTGATTGCGTTATGCTGATAGGCTACCACCCAAAGGCAGGAACGGAGAAGGGTATTTTTGATCATACCTATGCTGGTAGGGTCATTAGGAATCTTTATATTGATGAAGAAGAATTGGGAGAAGTGGGACTCAATGCCTTAGTTGCCGGTGGTTTTGGGGTTCCTGTTGTATTGGTGTCAGGAGATGAAAAAGTGACACAGGATGTGAAAATGGAAATTGGAGACATAGAAACCGTAGCTGTCAAAAAAGCATTATCTAGGTATTGTGCGAAAAATATTTCTTTTTTAAAATTAGAAAAATTATATAGTGAAGCCGTTAAAAATGCATTAAAAGATGTGAAAAAATATCCTATTAAAAAACCGTCTTCTTCACCGGTTCTGAAATTGGAACTGTATCAAGCGGTTATGGCAGAAACCGTGGCCTGTATTCCCGGTGTGAAAAAAGTAGGCCCTACCAGTGTTGAATATATTGCCGAGGAAATGGCAGATGTTTATAAAGCACTTCGGAGCATTGTTACTGTAGCCCAAAACCTTATATAAAAAAGTTTTTTGGGGTTGAGATCCGGCATATGCTCCCGGCACTGATACACCAGAAGCTGGAAACTCTCCTTAAGAGAGTTAATAGAAATGCTGCGTCAGCTGGTGACTAGGAGTGATTGATTTAAAGTACAAAGGAATATGAAGACAGGGTAGACACGGATAAAGTGATTTGCCCTGTTTTTTTGCTTCTTTACAAAATTAGTAAACTGTTTCGATAAAAAAACACAAAAAAATACAAAGTAATGCAATAAAATGAAGTACAATAAGAATAAAGGTGTTATAGAAACAGTGCAAATAAAAAGGTGACATTTCAATATGATAATGAGATGAGCAATACATCGGAAATACTTGAGCATATAGAAGTGATGGGGGGATATTTATGGATGATATGAAAAAGGAAGAAGTAAATACAAATTATAAAAATGTTCTTGAGGACTTAATGGATATTATTCTTATCGTTGATAAGAATGGGAAAATTGTATATGGTAATAAAAGAGCAGTTGAAACCTATGGATACACTTATGAAGAACTAGTGAATTTAAGTGTTTTCGATCTTAGAAATCAGGATATAGAGGAACCTGTCCAAGAACAGTTAAAGCAAGCATTGCTAAGGGGCATTGAATTTAAGACATATCATTATAAAAAAAATGGGACTAAATTTCCAGTGGAAGTAAGATCCAGATATAGTGGTGAACAATCGAAAGGTAACGTTGTGAGTATCATTCGAGATATTTCCCATATAGATAAAATAGCAAAAGATGCAGAGATGTTTTCTGTGTCATTAGATATTCTTGATGATGCCATTGTAACATTTACAAAAGATTTAAAGGTATCTCTTTGGAGTAAAGCTGCGGAAGAAAAACTTGGATATACAAAAGAAGAAATAGTTGGGCAAAACATTAAAATATTGGTCCCAAATGAAAAGATAAAGGAATTTGAAAATGAAATATTTGAGGTGAGGAAAGGCAATGTTGTTGAAAGATTAGAAACTATCAGATTGCATAAAAATGGTAATGCGATTGATGTATCTATTTCAGTTTCTCCTTTTTATGATCCTGATGGCGTTTTGATTGGTGTATTAGGAGTGTATAAAGATATATCCCAGAGGAAGGAATTGGCTAAACAGTTAAAGCGAAATGAAGAACGCTGGAGATATGCACTTGAGGGAGGTCGTTTTGGAATCTGGGATTGGGATATAGAAAATAACAAAATCTTTAGTGCTGATCTTTGGAAAGAGATCCTAGGATATAATGAAGGTGAATTAAACGATACCTATGAAGACTGGATGAGTAAGGTCCATCCAGAGGATTTTCCCTATGTAAAGGATAAACTGAATAAGCATTCTCGCGGTGAAAAATATATCGATGAGTTTCGTATGAAATGCAAAGATAATACGTACAAATACTTAAGAGCGAAAGGACAGATAATAGAATGGAGAGAGGATGGCAATCCACTTAGGATGATGGGTACGCTTGAAGATATCACAGATCGAAAAATAATAGAAGAAGAATTGAAAGAAAAGTACAAACAATTAGAATTACTAAAAGAAGAAGCGGAAAATGCCAACAAGGCAAAATCACAGTTTTTGGCCAACATGAGCCATGAAATCAGAACACCTATGAATGGGATTTTTGGCGTAGTGCAGCTTCTGGAATCAACCGATGTGGGCGCGGAGCAAAATAAGTATATTAATATGCTGAAAGAATCTACACACACCCTGGCTGGAATTATTAATGATATATTAGATATTTCTAAAATAGAATCTGGGACTTTCAAATTAAATAATGAGCCTTTTAATTTAACGGAAATGATCAGTAGCATTTATCATGGTCTTTTGGTAGATGGAAATGCCAAAGGATTGGAAGTAGGTTATTACTTAGATCCAAATATTAATCCACAGGTTATTGGAGACGAGTTAAAGCTAAAACAAATACTAACAAACTTAATCAGTAATGCCGTTAAGTATACAGAGCAAGGATTTGTTTCTTTTAGGGTAAATAGAATTTCTTTTGATGAACATACTGAAAAGATTCAGTTTAATGTAAAAGACTCAGGAATCGGGATTAAAGATGGTTTCAAAGAAAAAATATTTGAGGATTTTAGTCAAGAGGATTCATCGACCAGGAAAAAATACCAGGGTACAGGACTAGGTCTCGCAATTTCAAAAAATTTAGCCCTATTAATGCAAGGAGATATAAGTTTTGAAAGTAAGCTTGGGGAAGGAAGTATATTCACGTTTACCTGCGAATTGCAAAAATCAAGGACAGAGGATGTTAATACTAAAAACCATGATATTGTTAAAGAAAAAGTTGAATATAGCAATCAGAACTCAAACAAAGTCATTTTATGCGTTGAAGACAATATTATGAATCAAGAGGTTATGGAAAGCATCGTTACAAAAAAAGGGTATCAATATTTAGCTGCGTATAATGCAAAAGAAGCCCTGGATATTTTGGAAAATAAGAAAGTTCATTTGATTCTAATGGATATACAACTCCCAGATTTAAATGGATTTGAGATTACAAAAAGTATTCGCATGGCAAAGGGGCCCATGAAAGATGTGCCGATTATTGCAGTGACAGCATATGTAGATCATAAAATTGAGAATAAGTGTATTCAAGCGGGGATAAATGATTATATGCCAAAACCCCTTGATTTAGAAAAACTTTATGAAATGCTTGAATCTTATTTAGAAGGATAGCCTAAGATAGCACTCTACATTGAGTGCTATTTGCATTTTAAGTCGATTTATGTCTAACGATTGTTCGCTAAATAACATTGTGTCGAATTGCAGAACAGTGATATAATTAACCTAACAGCTGTACGGTAGGCCATGATGATATAGATTAATATTAATCTCCAATGTGATTAGGTGTTCATTAGAATGGGCGGTGAAGAAAGTGACCAAAGATAAAAGCCAAACAAATAATGAAATTATACGGGTTTCATTTATCTTATTTTTAGAAAAAGGATATGAAGCAACGAGCATAAGAGATATCTGTAAGGAAGTAAATATTAAACCAGCTTCATTATACTTCTATTATAAATCTAAAGAAGCATTATTTCTTAGTATTTATGATGATATTTGGCATGAGAAGATTAAATACATTGAGGATATAGAAGAGTTGAAACAGAATATTTCTCCAAAAATGAAATTATATCATTTATACAAAAATATGCTGGAATTCTACACACAAAACATGGCAAAACAAAAATTTCTACTGAGATATCATCTTTTTCAAACAGAAGAGCTATCTACTGTGATTAAAGATAAATATAACTTTTGGAAGAATGAAGAGGAAAAGACAATGTTAGAAATCATAAATCAATGCCTAGATAGAAAAATATTAGATGACAGTAGACTCTCAAATGAGTATTTAGAATTGTATAAAAGATTTGAGTACCATCAAGTTATTGATATGATTATATCTAATGTTAAGTTGAATAATACGAAACTTGATGCGCTATGGTCTCAGTTTTGGAACTACACAATGATAAGCGAGGTGTAGTTGAAAAACGCAACATATATTGCTTTTTTCATTTTCATAAATAATATATGAGATGTTTAAATCCAGTGTTCTTATGTCATATCCGGTAAATGAGGAGAAAAACATGAGTAAAGAAAAAAACATAGAAAAATTCGTAGAATTTAAAGGAGAAGAAGACCTCTTAAATCAAATTGAAAATATGAGACGGCAATTGGAGAAGATGCTTACTCACTATGATGGTGAAGGGTTCGATGATGAGGTAATCGAAATGAGTCAATACTTAGATCGGTTACTTGTGGCTTATGTAAAGGGAAAAGATGAGCAAAACATCGTTGAAATGAGTATAAGCAGTAATCAAAGCCTGACCAATCTCTTTCAATATGAAATCTGTCCTTTTTGCAATGATAGCTGTGTAACGATTCTAGATCATAAGGAACAAGATTTGCGATATTTACTCTCTCATGATTCCCTAACAGGACTTTATAACCGGATGTACTTTGAAGAGGAAATTAGACAGCAAAAGCATCACTCCCATTTCAATCATTGTAGGAGATGTGAATGGATTAAAGCTGACAAATGAACATGTCATGAGCAAAGAAGATGCGATTGCTCGGATTAAGAAAGAAGCCGGTTATAAGCTGGATCCATATATCGTAGACATTTTTGTTGAGATGATATCAGGTAATTCAGCAACATAACCGACAGTAGTCAGGACATTTTCTAATATCTCAAGCAACAATTAGCTCAATTTGTGACGAAAAGTGATGAATATGTATTCTGAATATGTATGTATCACGACACCTATGCTCCTTAAAAAGCAAGGTGTTTTTTTATTAGGAAATTAAAAGAGCAATCACTTCAACTACCAAATATGACTGGAAGATTGGGAGGGAGTAAATTGACCTAGAGGATATAAACAGGGTCGTGAATGAAGACTTGAAAATAAATAGTATTGACAAACTAAACTAAATTGAGTACAATTTAATCGGCAACAATGATTTGTGGATAATTCAATTATATTAGGAGGTTTATTATGAATGATTACGATGGTCTGAAACTAGATAATCAGCTTTGTTTTTCAGTGTACGCATGCTCAAGAGAAATAATAAAGCTATACAAACCTTTTTTAACAAAACTGGATATAACCTATACCCAATATATAACTTTGCTTGTTCTTTGGGAAAAACCCAAAATAACAGCTAAGGAATTAGGAGAAAAACTATATCTAGATTCTGGCACATTAACGCCACTTCTAAAGAAGTTAGAGTCCAAAGAACTAATAACAAGAAAAAGATCTACAAAAGATGAAAGAATAATGATCGTTACTCTTACGGATAAAGGTAGAGAATTAAAGGATGCAGCAGTAGAAATACCTGAAAAGGTCTTTTGTGAAACCCAGCTAAATATAGAAGAAGCTGTGAGACTTAAGGATAGTCTTACTAAACTCTTAAACAAAATAACATAATCCATAATAAAAAGTATGGAACAGACATTTCAAATGTTTTAAAAAATAGATGTAAAATGACCTGATTAATTTGGCTGGATTTATTTCCAGCCAATTTTGTTCTTTCAAGATAACAAATGATCAGTATTACATAAAACATGAGACTTTCTAAAATACCACCTTTAATTACCTTGTATTTAAATAAGCCTATTACAGAAAATAAGGTTATTAAATACAAAAGAGGTGAATCATTTTGAAGAGGAAAAGAATATTAGATGCGAATGCAGTCAAAGCCATGGAAAAGTTTAAAATGGAAATGGGTTCGGAGATAGGAACACCAGAAGATGATTATATAGATGATGAATATTTGTATGTACACACCGGGGATCTGATACCTAGAGAAATAATTGAAGAGGCAGAAAGACAATTTGCTAATCAAAATGAGGAAAGGCTGGATTAACTTCCAGTCTTTTATTGTGCCATGAAATGATAAAAAATCTAAAATATTATCTTTACTACGGAGCCGTTTTTTTTATTTTTTTCTTATTGAATAATAATCATAAAACCAGCATAAATTGATTCAATACGAAGAGAATGATGTTTGAGGATCACAGGTAATATTGAAGCAAGGAGGTGGCTGTTGCATTTAAGTAGTGGTTTTTGAGAGAAAAAATAAGGGGGAAGAAACGTAATGAAAAGAAAACTTTTATTTTTAATGCTTATTTCATTATTGGTAGTAAGTCTTTCAGTAACTGGATGTGCACAAAAGGCTCCTGAAACTGCTATAGGGCAACCTGAAGTCACTGGCGAAGTTGAAACTGACACAAGTGAGGTTATTAAAATAGGCTGGATGGGTTCTCTTACTGGAGATCAAGCAGTCTGGGGTACATGTGAATTCAATACTGTAAAAATGATGGTAGAAGAAGCCAACAGAAAAGGTGGATGGTTAGGTCAAACCATTGAAGTCATTGGGTATGACACCCGTGGTGACGCTATGGAGGCAGTGAATGCGGTTAGAAGATTAACCTCTCAAGATAAGGTTGTTGCTGTTATTGGACCAAATGCCAGTGGTCAGGCGATTGCCATCTCTTCGGTTCTTGAAGAAATGAAGGTAGCTGACATTGCGACTGTGGCAACAAACCCAAAGGTTACCATAGATGAAAGTGGAAACGTTAAGCCCTACAACTTTAGAGTTTGCTTTATCGATCCATATCAAGGAGCAGTTGCAGCTGGATATGCTCTGGATGTACTGGGATTGACAAAGGCAGCCATTCTGTATGATGTGGCAGATGATTACTCCCAAGGGTTAACAGAATTCTTTGAAAAGCATTTTGTAGAAAACGGTGGTACCATTGTTGCTAAAGAAGGCTTTAAATTTGGAGACGTTGACTTCAGACCACAGCTTAGTAAAATTAAACAAGCTGAACCAGAAGTTGTGTTTATGCCTTATTTCTTCAAAGAAGTAGCCCTAAGTGCAAACCAAGCAAGGGAATTGGGAATTGATGCAGTATTATTAGGTGGCGATGGATGGCCTTCAGATGTGTTACTTGAAATGGCTGCTGAAGCTGTCGAGGGAAGTTATTTTGTCAATCACTTAGATTTCGATGACCCAGATGTACAAGATTTTAAAGCGGCTTACACCGCTAAATATAACCTTCCAGTAGAATTGAACGGTTATTTAGCCTATGATGCTTTTACGGTATTAGAGAGTGCTGTTGAAAAGGCAGGGGTAGCAGATTCAGAAGCCATCAGAGATGCCCTTGAAACTGTCAGTGTGAAAGGAATCACTGGTCAAATCACCATCAGTAAGGAGACCCATAATCCAGAAGGCAAAGATGCTGCCATTATCAAGATCCAAAATGGTCAGTATGTCTTCCAACAAAAATACTCAGCTAAATAAAAGAATCAAAGAGTAGACCACTTCATTTTATTGAACAGAGAAGAGTATCACTTCTCTGTTCAATAAATATTTTCAATAGAAATATGACATCACTGTGTTCCCATCAGATAGAGGGGGATCAAAATCAAAATCGCCTCTGAATCTAATGTATTGAATAACGATGTACTAAGGGAGGGAAATAATGGATACTTTTATACAGCAACTCATCAATGGATTGTCTATTGGAAGTGTATATGCACTAATGGCGGTAGGGTATTCTTTAGTATATAGTATTATGAATTTTAGTAACTTTGCCCATGGTGGCGTCATTATGATTGGGGCGTATTTTGGTTTTTATGCAATGACAGCCCTAAACTTACCCTTTATTGCGGCCTTTGCACTGGCAGCGGCAGGCTCGGGTATTTTAGCGATTTTATTGGAACGAATTGCCTATAGACCCTTGAGAAAAAGAAATGCCCCCTTTTTGTATTTTATTATCTCAGCCATGGGTGCATCTATATTTTTAGAGAATATTGTAATCGCAACAGTTGGACCTACATTTAGAACCTATCCAAGGGTTTTTGACTCAGCACCCATTAGTTTTGGGGCGATTTCCATAGGAAGACTAGACATAACGATGTTTATCATATCTGCCATTAGCCTATCTATTTTGATGTACATTATCGGAAAGACAAGAACGGGTATGGGGATTCGAGCAACCTCATATAGTGAAAGAGCCAGCGCTTTGATGGGGGTTAATACTGATCGAATTATATTCATTGTTTTTGGGTTAGGAGGCGTCTTGGCAGGAATTGCGGGTATGCTTTTTGGCATGAAATATACGGTCTATCCTCAAATTGGTTTTATCACCATGAAATCATTTATCGCTGCAGTATTTGGAGGTCTAGGAAGTCTTCCCGGTGCAGTGATCGGTTCCGTACTTCTTGGTACCATCGAAACAATAACTGCTGGTTATATTTCATCTCAGTATCGAGACCTGATCGCTTTTGTGTTGTTAATCCTTGTATTAATAATTCGTCCTTCTGGTCTCATGGGTAAACCAACTGAGGATAAGGCATAGGGGGTGTTGTGATGGATTGGTTTTATCTAAAAGGAATTTTAATCTTATCAGGGATCAATTTAATGGCAGTACTGGGTCTTTCTTTGCTAACGGGTTTTACAGGATTGTTTTCATTTGGACATGCAGGCTTCATGGCCATTGGTGCTTACGTAACTGCCTCCATGACGGTTAAATTTGGACTGCCCTTTATTCCCGCCTTATTAATCGGCGCAATGGTGGCTTCATTGGTGAGTCTTTTTATTGGCAGATGGACCCTCAATTTAAAGGGTGATTACTTTTGTATTGCTACCCTTGGTTTTGGAGAAGCCATTCGTCTGATACTAGACAATGTGCAATACTTTGGAGGAGCCAGAGGGTGGCCGGGTATACCACTCTATACAAATCTGACAAATGTACTGGTGATGAATATTATCGGGGTTATTATATTAGTGAATCTGATTAGATCCAGACATGGCAGAAATATGAAGGCCATTAGAGAAGAAGAGCTGGCATCTCAAATCATTGGAATCAATGTATTTAAGTACAAACTAACCTCTCTGGCCATTAGTGCTGCCTATGCAGGCATTGCAGGAGGGATGCTTGCCCATTACACAGGTTTCATTCAACCTAAAATGTTTCAACTGATCAAGTCCACTGAATTGACCATTATTGTCATCTTTGGGGGTCTGGGCAGTATTTCCGGAAGTGTGATTGGTGCCATTGTATTAACTGCATTGCCGGAATTATTAAGAACATTTGCAAGGTGGAGATTGGTGGTATATGGTGCATCTGTTATCTTTATTATGATTACCCGACCCCAGGGATTAATGGGGGGATATGAAATAACCCCAACAAACATCAAAAAACTTATCTCTCATATTTTATCATTAGGTAATAAAAAACATTCCCTGGGGGGAGATAATAAATGACACTTTTAGAGCTTAAGAATGTAACGAAAAAATTCGGTGGATTAACGGCCGTAGGAAATATGGATTTAAAGCTTGAAAAGGACAGCATTTTAGGTTTGATCGGGCCCAATGGTGCAGGAAAAACAACAATATTCAATTTAATAACTGGTATTTACAGGGTCACTGAGGGGGATATTATTTTTGAAAACAAACCAATTAATCACTTAGAGCCCTTTCAGGTTGCAGATGCAGGGATTACCAGAACATTTCAGAACATCCGCCTCTTTAAAGAATTATCAACATATGATAACATTTTGACCGCATGTCATTACAATACAAATTATACAATTATGGACTCTGTCTTACGAAATAAGAAATATCGGGAAGGAGAGAAAAAGCTCCATAAACAGGTGACTGACCTACTGGATATTATGGAACTGACCGATAGAAAGGATTTAGTTGCAGGGAACCTACCCTATGGTTTGCAAAGAAGATTGGAAATTGCAAGGGCCCTAGCCCTTCATCCAAAACTCTTGCTTTTAGATGAACCCGCTGCTGGCATGAACCCTGATGAAACCATAAAGTTGATGAAGTTAATCAAAGAAGTTAGGAAGCAATTCGATTTGACAGTCCTTGTGATTGAGCATCATATGGATCTCATCATGGGTATTTGTGATCAAGTTGTTGTTTTGAATTTTGGAAAAAAGCTGGCAGAGGGAAACACCCAAGAAATTCAGAGTAATCCTAAAGTCATTGAGGCATATCTTGGGGAGGAGGAAATCATTTGTTAAAGGTTGATAATCTCAGTGTGTATTATGGAGGTATCCATGCCTTGAAGGGTGTTTCAATAGCCGTTGAAGAGGGGCAAATTGTATCCATCATTGGATCAAATGGAGCAGGAAAATCAACCCTCTTAAATACGATTTCAGGTATGGTGAAACGAAAAGGAGGATCCATCCTTTATAAGGGAAAAGAAATCCCTAAACTTCCTTATCATATTGTTAAAATAGGGATTTGTCAGGTGCCGGAGGGTCGTCTGATTTTTGCAAATTTAACTGTGAAAGAAAATTTGATGATGGGTGCCTATTTGAGAAGAGATAAAGAACAAATTGCAAAGGACCTTGAAAAGGTTTATGAGCTCTTCCCCAGATTGTTAGAGAGATTAACTCAAATGGCAGGGACCCTAAGTGGTGGTGAGGAACAAATGTTGGCCATGGGTAGAGGTCTCATGAGTAATCCTGACTTGATATTGCTAGATGAACCCTCATTAGGGTTGGCGCCCCTATTGGTCAAGACTATTTTTGAAATTATTGAAGATATAAAGAAATTGAACAAAACCATATTATTAGTAGAGCAAAATGCATATAAAGCCCTATCCGTTGCAGATTTTGGCTATGTACTAGAACAAGGAAAGGTAACCAAGGCAGGGAATGCAAAGGAGTTAATTCAAGATAAATCGATTCTAGAGGCCTATCTTGGAAAAAAGGAAATCCAAATCAATCTGTAATTTGGTAAAAGGAGCTCATTTTATAGAGCCCCTTTTTATTGAAATCTGTTGTTATATCTGTTCTTCTTTTGTAAACTGCCATAGAGAAATTTTTTTATAAAGTTTTCCGCAAATTATTATTCGATTGTGTGGCTAGTAACGTAAGCTTGTCGTTACATAAATTAAGCAATATGAAGCTGAAAATGGTTACCATGTACCTAGGCAGGATATAATACTATTATACAAACAAGTAATTGAACACATAATATAAACTCAGAAAACTGAGGAATTGCATATTTAAAGTTTGAGTTATGTTTTACATCTTCTGAAATGGTCATTCATTAAAAGTAATATGCAATTTCCTCGATTAATTATAAAAAGACAAAAAAGAAAAGGAGATACCATGACAAAGACAAAAGAAATAATAAAAACAGGATGGAATTTAGACAGCACTTATGCACATTTACCCAAACAATTTTTTACTATCATAACCCCAAATCCAGTATCCGCACCGAAGTTGGTTATTCTTAATGAACCATTGGCAACAGTATTGGGGTTGGATAGTGAAGCTCTGCAAAGTAAGGATAGCTTAGAGGTACTTGCTGGCAACAGAGCTCTTGAAGGTGCTTTGCCTCTTGCTCAAGCCTACGCTGGCCATCAATTTGGGCATTTTGCCTTGTTAGGAGACGGTCGGGCACTGCTCCTTGGTGAGCAAATCACCCCCTCAGGTGAACGGTTTGATCTTCAGCTCAAGGGTTCAGGCCCAACACCATATTCCCGGGGAGGTGATGGTCGGGCGTCACTTGGACCGATGCTACGGGAATATATCATAAGCGAAGCAATGCATGCCCTAGGTATTGCCACCACCCGAAGCCTAGCAGTGGTGACAACCGGTGAAGCAGTCATCCGGGAAACCGATCTACCCGGTGCAATTCTAACCCGTGTAGCGGCTAGTCATCTGCGGGTGGGAACATTTGAATATATTGCAAAATGGGGAACCGTTCAGGAACTAAGGGCTCTGGCTGACTATACATTACAACGTCATTTTCCAGAGGTAGGCGCTGTTGAGAACCCCTACTTATCTTTGGTTCAGGAAGTAATCAAGGGCCAAGCAGCGTTGATAGCTAAATGGCAGCTTGTTGGCTTTATTCATGGGGTGATGAACACCGACAACATGACCATTAGTGGAGAAACAATTGATTATGGTCCTTGCGCCTTTATGGATTCCTATGACCCTAAAACAGTATTCAGTTCCATTGATCGCCAAGGTCGCTATGCTTATGGCAACCAGCCCCATATTGCGGGATGGAACCTGGCGCGATTTGCTGAAACCCTTTTGCCACTGCTACATGAGGATCAGGATGAGGCTGTCAAACTGGCACAGGATGAAATTTCTAGATTCATCCAGTTGTATCATAGTCACTGGCTCACAGGAATGAGAGCCAAATTAGGAATATTTAATGAAGAGGTACAAGATGAATCCCTGATTGAGGAACTGCTCAAGATGATGGAGAAAAATCATGCAGACTATACCAATACATTCAGAGCATTGTCATTTGAAACCCTGGAGGGCACGGCCCTGTTTGGCACCACAGAATTTGCCCAGTGGCATGAGCTGTGGCGGGCGAGACTCAATAGACAGCAGGAATCGAAAGACGCTTCCCAGCAGTTGATGCAAAATAGCAATCCTGGGGTAATCCCCCGAAACCACCGAGTAGAAGCTGCACTAGATGCCGCGGTGAAACAAGGGGATTACAGTGTGATGGAGCAGCTTCTCAATGTGCTTTCGAAGCCCTACGCTCACTCACCGGAACAGGCAGAATACTGCATGCCCCCTGCACCATCAAATCGTCCTTACCGAACATTTTGTGGTACGTAATCTGAATGTTTCATAACGGGAGTTTGGGGTCAGGCTTGACCAGTTGACAAAAGAGAAATCATGTCAATTTATCAAGCCTGGCCCTGTTTTGTACTGTTTTCACCTTAAAGCAAATCTAATGTTGATTTTCAATGACTTTTTTAAGGATTGATAACAATATTGAAATGTGAAAGAGATCCAATGCAGATATATAGAATGCTATGGGGTTCACAGACTTAGATCACTGAGAGAGGAGATGATGACGTGTTTCAGGTAGCAGGAATTCAAATGACACCTATTATGAATGACGTAGAGGCTAATCTTAAGCGTGGACAGCATTTTATTCAACAGGCAGCGGCCCAAGAGGTAGACTTAATTGTTTTGCCAGAACTATGGACCACGGGGTACTATCTGTCTAAGGAGTCTTTCAAACAATTGGCTGAACATAAGGATGGGAGAACCGTTACGTTGATGCAAGATCAGGCACTTCGTTCTAATGCTTCAATTATTTGTCCATTTGTTGAAATAACAGAAGATAAAAAGCTCTATATAGCCGCTGCGGTAATCGATCACAGAGGAGAACTAAGAGGAACAGTGCATAAAAGTCTGCTTTGGGGGCGAGAACAACAAATTTTTGAAGAAGGAAACATTGAATATCCAGTTTTTGATACGAAGATAGGGAAGGTAGGTATTTTGATTTGCTACGAGATGGAATTCCCTGAGACAAGTCGTTTGCTGGCTTTACAGGGAGTGGAAATGATTGTTTGTCCTTCGGTATGGAGTCTGTCAGCTTCTCATCGTTGGGATATTCAATTGCCTGCAAGGGCCTTGGATAATACTGTCTATGTTTTCGGTGTCAATACCGTTGGTAATAATAGCTGTGGTAAAAGCAAGCTAGTGAGCCCTTTAGGTGATGTTTTAGCAGAGGCATCGGATAGAAAAGAAGAGTTGCTCATTCGAGCTATTGATAAAGAGGCACTGGATTGGGCCCGGGAAACCGTACCTTATCTACATGATTATGAAAAGAAACTGACACCTGGTGGCGTCAATAAGATACCCACGCCAATTCTTTAATAAGAGTGCATAAAAAACTGTAAAATTAAACAAAATGCCTCTATAATGATAGAAAACCCCTTCTGATGAAAAGTCATAAGGGGTTTTTTCTTTATCTGAAACAAAAAAATCGATTGCTCAGAGACACAAAGGATTTTACAAACCAGGATCCATTTACTGATTTATGTGCTTCTCAAACCAATCATAATCAAATTGCACTTTAATTTCCTTGGGGTCCTCAATGCTATCATAAAAAGATAATAAAAATCGTAATAGGGCTGGGCGTAAAAGGCATTGATAATTAGATGAAGTATATTGATAATATATTTGACTTTTGCAATATATATAGTGCATTATGAATATATTATATTGAAATATGTAATGTATGGAGGGATGATATGGCTGTAAGTAGAATGAAAGTAGCTCGAGTGGAAAAAGATTTTACCCAGGAAGATTTAGCTAATATTGTGGGTGTTACTAGGCAAACCATTAGTCTTATTGAAGGAGGAAAGTATAATCCTTCAATAAAACTATGTATTGAAATAGCCAAGGCCTTGAATAAGACCTTAAATGATTTGTTTTGGGAAACATAATTAAATGTAAATGGGAGGTAATTTCAATGAAATTTTTAAAAGATGACTAGATTTGATAGGTTCTATAGCTGGTTATGCAAAACCCAAATTCGCATCATTGTAGCAGAAGATTATATCACCTTAAGTGGTGCTAAAATGTATACGGACAAGATGCAATCTACCCTAGAGGGGAAAGCATTGTTAAGAGATAAAAGGATCATTACATATCTAGGTAATGTAATCGTGGCACTGATACTATTATTTGCAATTCTAATCAATTACCAAATCATAGATACATTTGAATTGAGGAAAACCTATCATAAATTTAGGCTAAGAAACATTGAGTAGAACCGTCTCGTATATGAAACCGTACGTACGGTGGTATTAGAAGTGGGTAGGTAAAATAATTATCTACCCACTTCTCAATTTATATAAGTAATTTTATTTGTGAATAATCATACTGTTTGCTTGCAGTATAGGCGTTATGAGATGTTTTGAAAATAATCTTTTCGTGAATTCCTAACAGTTTACTAGTATTAGAAAATATAAGTATAGCCAAATCCTCTATAGGCATTTTAATTGTTCCTTCTAAGTAACTCAACATAACCTCTCTTCTTGCACCAAAATCGGCTAATAGAATTCCCTTGTATTGAGATGGAGAAACTCTCAGATGGTAGTCTTGGATAAAACCTTGATAAATATTACTAATTCTATCGGATAATAATTTATAAAAAGACTTTGTCTTCATAATTTCACCAAAAAATCTTTTGTTATTTGGATTAGTTAAAATAACTTTATAAAACACTATAGTTACAAAAAAGTGTTTATAATAAGCGTCTGCACTACTATCTACTTTATCCCAAATAAATTCATAAATATTGTCTAAATAATCAGCAAAAATATTTATGACAATCGTATCTTTGGTTTTAAAATGATAGGTCAAGTTTCCTAAGGATATATCAAGTTCATCGGCTATATCCTTCATTGTAGTTTTTTTATACCCTTTATTGTAGAACATCTCTTTGGCAGTAATATAAATTCTTTCTTTTGTTATTTCACCTTTTGTTTTTTGCATAAAAATCAATCCCTTTTTTTAGATATATAGATTATAACATATTAATAAAAAAAAACGAATTTTTAGTAAATTTTTTATTTTTACTAATTTTTCTATTGACTTTTTTGAAGGATGGGATTAACATAATAGTAAATATAGAAAATTTACTATTTTTATAATATTCTGTTTTGCGTAACTAATTAATAAAAGGGGTGATTTCTATGATTATTATTGGAGAAAAGATCAATGGCACTATTCCAAGTGTAAAAAAAGCCATAGAAGAAAAAGACGAAGCATTTATTCGACAGCGTGCCATAAAACAAGTGGAGGACGGAGCAAATTATATTGATGTATGTGCAAGCACAGCACCTGAATTTGAAGTGGAAACATTAAAATGGTTAATAGAGACTGTTCAAGATGCTGTTGATAAGCCACTATGTATTGACAGTCCAAATGTAAGAACAATAGAAGCAGTTTTAAAGTATGCCAACAAACCTGGTATTATTAACTCTGTATCAGAAGAGGGCGGAAAGTGCGAAATTATTTATCCCTTAATGCAAGGAACTGCGTGGCAAGTAATTGGTTTAACCTGTGACAGCAAAGGAATTCCATGTGATGTACAGACAAAAGTAGACATAGCAAAAACTATGGTAGAAAAGGCAGCAAAGTATGATATTACACCCGACAGAATACATATTGATCCTTTGGTAATGGCACTTTCTACAGAAAATATATCCTTAACGAATTTTGTTGAGACGTTAAAAGCGATAAAGGGAATCTACCCTACTATCAAGATCACTTCAGGGTTAAGTAATATTTCATTCGGTATGCCACTGAGAAAAGTTGTTAATCAAAATTTTTTAACGATAGCAACCTATGTTGGAATGGACTCAGCTATTATGGATCCTTGCAATAGAGATCTGATGGCTTCACTTCTAGCAACGGAAGCATTATTAGGTAGAGATAAACACTGTAGAAAGTATGCAACAGCTTATAGAAAGAATAAGATTGGACCCATTAAAGTAAAAGAGACAGCAAAAGCATAGATGATTTCTATGCAAACGATAACATAGTAAGATTTTAATAGAATTATACAAATTTTAAAGGGGGAGTTTAAAATGGCAAGTGCAACAATGGACTTAAACGTATTAACACAAGCAGTCGGAGATCTTGATGAAGATCTAGTATTAGAGATGTTAAATGATTTCGTAGCAACAGAACCAAGTGAAGAGGAAGCTCAAACAGTTGTAGAAGCATGTCAAAAAGGAATGGCTACTGTAGGGGAATTATTTGATCAAGGGGAGTATTTTGTTGGAGATTTAATCTTTGCTGGAGAAGTACTAACCAGTGCTATTGATACTTTGAAACCTGTATTAGGTTCAGGAACCTCAGCAAAAATAGGAAAAATAGTTTTAGGTACAGTAGAAGGAGACCTACATGATATCGGTAAAAACATCTTCAAAAGTATGGCAGAGGCGGCAGGCTTTGAAGTATATGACATAGGCATAGATCAATCGGCTAAAGCATTTATAGAAAAAGTGAAAGAAGTGAAGCCTCAGGTGGTAGGCATGAGTGGGGTGCTTACTTTGGCCCTTGATGCTATGAAGGTTATAGTCGATGAATTTAAAAACGCAGGCTTAAGAGATGATATGAAGATCATTATTGGTGGAAATCCCGTTACTAAGGAATCCTGTGTACAAATAGGTGCAGATGCCTTTACTACCAATGCAGCAGAAGGTGTGAAAATCTGTCAGGGGTGGGTGAGTTAATATGGAAAATGAAATCGCTTTATCTCAAGAAAGAACGCAATTATTCAAGGATTTATACAGGGGAAAAATACCTAAAAGAGTACCGATCGGCGTTAAGTTTTATCCAGAATTTTGCACGCAATATGCTGGAATGGACTTAGTAGAAGTCCAATGGAAGACTGAAAAACTTGAAGAAGTTTTTGATAAAGTATGTACGGACTTTGTTTCTGATATACCCCCTATTGCTGCTAATCGATTTATTTCTTTTTATGAGCTGTTAGGTGCAAAAACCTTTGTCATGAGCTCAGGAGGGTTCATACAGCATCCAGAACTTCATGGTCTGGAGCCTGAAGAATATGATGAGTTTATTGCTTCACCATATGATTGCATTGTGGAAAAAATATTGCCGAGACTGTATACAAAGTTGGACACAGATTCAAACACCAAGGCTATGAATTTAGCTAAAGGAATGAAGGCATTTTATGATGAATTTGGGAACTTTGGAGCGATAAAATCAAAAATGATAGAGAAACATGGATATGCCATTTTTCCAGCAAACTCAGGGAGCTTCTGTGAAGCACCTTATGACTTTGTAGCTGACATTATAAGAGGATTTAAGGGGATTTCTAATGATATAAGAAGACATCCCCAGAAGGTTTTAGAGGCCTGTGAAGCTGTAACACCTTTAATGATAAAGAAAGGGACACCAGCTGTTCCATCGATAGATGGAGAAACAATGATACCACTGCATATGGCTCCGTATATGCGACAAAAGGATTTTGAGAAATTCTATTGGCCTACCTTTAAGAAAATGGTTGAATCCCTTGCAGCTAAAGGGCAAGGTGTTTATCTGTTTGTGGAGCATGATTGGATGAGATATCTAGATTATTTATATGAACTACCTGAAAATACAAGGATGAGATTTGAATATGGAGATCCTAAGCTAGTCAAGGAAAAGCTAGGGAACAAGCATATCCTTAGTGGTTTTTATCCGATTTCTCTACTAAGAAATGGAACAAAAGAACAGTGTATAGATAAGGTTAAAGAACATTTAGATATATTAGCACCTGGAGGAAGATACTATTTTGATTTAGATAAAGTTGCAATTACTGCAGATAGCGTTAATATTGAAAATTTAAAAGCTGTATTAAATTATGTCTATAAAAATGGAAAATATTAGGGGGTGGTGAAGATGGAATCAAAATACTATAAGACCTGGGAGGAGTATAAAGCCGATAATCCTGAAATCAAAGAGAGCTTAGAACCAATGATGGCACCGAAGCTACAAAAATACGAAGATATGCTATTTAACTTTATTTTATCTTTAGTATTATAAGGAAGTCATAAGCGTTAACTTAATTTATAGTTACACTAGTCAACGCTTATGACAAAAAAGTATAGAAATTCAAATTGGAGGAATGTAAAATGTCTGAAAGAATTAGGAAAGGAATTATAAACGCTTATGGGTTCGGAGAATTAGGGTTCATAATAATGATGACATTAGCAACAACTTATTACTCCTACTTTCTTACTGATGTTGCTTATATAGGGGCAGCTGCTATGGGTACCATTCTTTTGGTTGCCAGAATTGTAGATGCTATATCTGTACCAATTGCTGGAGCAATCATTGAAAAAAGTAATATGAAATGGGGAAAATATCGGTCTTGGATTTTAGCGAGCCCTCCCTTCATACTTCTTTTCTTTATCTTAATGTTTACAAATCTTAATATAAGTCCTGTAGCAAAAGCTATTTATTTAGGGGGATCTTATATAATAGCCCATGTATGCGTTAACCTAGGCTATACTAGCTATTTGTCTCTTATACCTATATTGGGAACAGAGCCTAAAGACAGGTTGCTTCTTGCCTCTAGAAGAGGTCAAGCAAATGCCGCTGGAAAAATTATTTTTAGTGTGATTGCAATGCCTATGATCATTTTTTTAGGAGGTGGGAATGAAGGTAGAGGTTTCTTTATAACAACTATTATTTTCACATCACTCATGCTTATTGGGTTTTACATAGTAGCTAATATTTCGAAAGATTTTGATACCAGTAGGGATACAAATACTAAAAAAGAAAAGCTATCTACTAATGAAATGATTTCTCAAGTCTTTATAAATAAACCACTTCTTATACTGATGTTTACAGAAATAACAAGATGGACTAGTATGTTTACATTGTATGGATTGGCAGCTTATTATTTTAGATATGTTGTAGATAATATGTTGATGATATCTGTTTTTTTCACCAGTGTTAATATAGCCATGCTAGTGGGGACTACTGTCGCTGCGCCTTTAGCCCAAAAAATTGGCAAAAGAAATACTTATCTATGCGGTTTAGGGATTTTGCTTTTAAGCTTAGTATTAGCTTGGCTAATTGCTAATAATGCTATGACGTTTATTGTCCTTATGACAATTGGATACTTTGGTTTTGCATTTGGAAACAACTTAAATGCAGCCATGTACTCAGATGCTGTTGATTATGGGGAATGGAAAACTGGAAAAAATGCAAGAGGTTTTATTATGTCAATGTTTTCGTTACCAATAAAAATAGGTATTGCTATTGGTGGAGCAGCAGTT
This sequence comes from Alkaliphilus metalliredigens QYMF, assembly GCF_000016985.1. Classification (NCBI taxonomy): domain Bacteria; kingdom Bacillati; phylum Bacillota; class Clostridia; order Peptostreptococcales; family Natronincolaceae; genus Alkaliphilus; species Alkaliphilus metalliredigens. The sequence goes on from NC_009633.1 coordinate 2,171,906, forward strand.
GGATATGGTCTTGCAGCAATTGGCTATATGGCAGATTCGGTAGCGACAACGCAATTAGTAGGTAGCATAAATATGCTAATAACCTTACTTCCAGCATTTTTTGTTGCACTCGGTATCATTGGAATGTTCTTCTATAAGTTAAATAATGAAAACATTATTCAAATGCAGCTAGAAATTCAACAAAGAAAAGCCTCAGAAAATCCAGTGAATTAATAATGTTTAAAAAAAATTAATAGTTCAGTGGCCTCCATAACAAATGCCTATAGGATGATAAGGATATCAAATTAAGAGTAGGGTAATTTATGGAGGCAATTTTATTATAAATATTGTTTTGATTTGCACCTCAATTATTTGGGAGTTGGTATTATGAATGTTGATTCTATAGAAAAGAGTAATTTAAAAGCTTCATTTAAAATGATCATAATGAGTTTAATAGGCATCTTTTCTTTTTTTATCAACATAAGAATAGGAGAAGAAAGTACTATATTTGTAAACCATCTATCGAATTTTTTAACAACAAGGCTGTTTTCTATACTGCCTTATATCATATTAATAATCAGTAGTTATTGTGTAATAGATATTATTCGTAATAGATCTAATTATAATAGGAGCATTGTTGTAGTTATTTTTTCAATATGTAAAATAATGGGATTTGCTTTTCTATTGTTTACAATGGTAGGGGTGGGACCAGAATTTTTATTGGATGAATCTATTGGCGTATTTGTATTATATAAGCTATTAATTCCTATTACAATAAATATACCTGTAGCAGCATTGTTTTTACCATTTTTACTGGACTATGGATTCGTTGACTTTATAGGAATCTTATTACAGAAAATAATGAGGCCTCTTTTTAAATGTCCAGGAAAATCTGCAATTATTGCTGTAACGGCTTTTTTAGGGAATTTTTCTGTAGGACACATTGCTGTAGATAGTATGTATAAGGAAGGAAAATTAACTGAAAAAGAAGCCGTAATTATGGGGACAGGGTTTTGTACTTGTTCGATAGGATTTTTGATGGTGCTTGCCAATACGTTAAACATCATGGAGTATTGGACATTTTATTTTTGGAGTAGTCTAACAATTACTTTTTTTGTAACGTTTATTTCTATTAGATTATGGCCCCTTAATAAAAAAGAAAGTAAGTATCATGCTGAAGTAGTACCACAACCAGAACATGAATTTAAAAGTAATTTAATAAAGAATGCATATGCTACAGGGTTAGCTGTTGCTGAAAGAGCTGAGCCAATACAGAAAAGGTTATGCTTTATATTGAGAGAGAGCTATAAAATTCTATCAGGGTTGTTATGTGGGGCGATGTTTTTTGCATCAATAGGTTTGTATATAAACCAAACTAGCTCCTTTTTTACTTATTTAGGATACATTCACTATCCCTTCTTAAAACTTGTTAATATTCCTGATATAAAAATAGCGATGGAAGCAAGTGGAATTTCAATTTTAGACCTTTTTCTACCAGCTGTAATCGCGGCAGAGCAGGGGGCGGCATTGGAAACGAGGTATTTAATCGCTGTAATGCCAGTTTCCATGATTATTTTTTTTGCAGGTTTTATTCCTTGTATATTATCTACTCAAATACCTATAAAATTTATTGAATTAATTGCTCTGTGGATTCAAAGAACGATACTTACAATAATATTTGCAGGCACTATTGCAATGCTTTACTTCTAACTTCAAATTTCGTAACCTTCGAAAAAAGAGTGAATTTATAAAATCATGAATTTTAGTTCAAACGAACCTACATAATGAGCACCGTATTGATGGTATATCCCCTTAGTTTTAGCTAAAAGTATCCATGCTATAAGATTATTTAATTTTCGGTAGATTATATAAATCATTATATTTCATGTTTTCTCTATAGCTTTACTTTTTCAGAGGCTTCCCAGGCACCACACTTGTTTAAAATAGTGGATCACTTTTTAAAGCATCCCAAGACTTTAATAATAAGTCTTCTATGTTTTTTAGGATCGCGTTAGGTTGTGTATGGCTCTTCTTATTAATCGAGAGAGGAGTGAATATACAGAGATATGATTATATGCATCCAATACGTATGATCATGCCACCGGCAGTATGGGTCCTGATCTCTCTTCAATACATATATAAGTATCATAATAATAAAGAGATCAGAGAAAGAGGAATCACAACAGATACAGGTTTTATCTATTGGAAAGAAATCGTGTGGTATGACTGGAAAGAAAATAACGTACTGGAGATAACCTATCGACCCAGTGGACGTTTTTCTCTTAAAAAAGAAAGAAATAAAATATAATATTTATGAGTTGTCGTCTCTCTTTAAAACTGAAGCAGAAACTAAAGGGATAGCATATAAATTAGGCAAGTTTGATCTTAGAGACCTCGGAAAAGCACAAGCTTTTGCAGTTAAATAGATATAAAGCAACCTTGAACCCTGTGAATGCAGGACGATAGATTGCTTTTTTGATTCCGCCGATCTTCTTGCCAAAATAGATATTCTTTACCTAATCCACAAGACTAAAGAGCGTACAAAAATTAATCGATAGAATATTCACAATATTTAAAAAAAAAACCTCAAATATATTGACATATTCATAACAGCTGATATAATTAAACTATAAAGTATATACCTGTATATACAAGTGTGCGAAAGCAAAATGAAGGGGGATTTTCATGATTATTATTGGAGAGAAGATTAATGGCACTATTCCAAGTGTAAAAAAAGCTATCCAAGAAAAAGATGAAGCATTTATTCATGAACGTGCTATAAAGCAAGTGGAGTCAGGAGCAGATTATATCGACGTATGTGCCAGTACTGCACCTGAATTTGAAGTGGAAACATTAAAATGGTTAATAGAGATTGTTCAAAATGCTGTTGATAAGCCACTATGTATTGACAGTCCAAATGCTAGAACAATAGAGGCAGTATTAAAATATATCAAACAACCCGGTATCATAAATTCTGTTTCAGAAGAAGGCGGAAAGTGCGAAATTATTTATCCCTTAATGCAAGGAACAGCGTGGCAGGTAATTGGTTTAACCTGTGACAGCAATGGAATTCCATGTGATGTACAGACAAAAGTAGACATAGCAAAAACTATGGTAGAAAAAGCAGCAAAGTATGAGATTACACCCGACAGAATACATATTGATCCTTTGGTAATGGCACTTTCTACAGAAAATATATCCTTAATGAATTTTGTTGAGACGTTAAAAGCGATAAAGGGAATGTACCCTACTATCAAAATCACTTCAGGGTTAAGTAATATTTCATTCGGTATGCCACTGAGAAAAGTTGTTAATCAAAACTTTTTAACGATAGCAACCTATGTTGGGATGGACTCAGCTATTATGGATCCTTGCAATAGAGAGATGATGGCTACACTTCTAGCAACAGAAGCCTTATTAGGTAGAGATAAACATTGTAGAAAGTATGCAACAGCGTATAGAAAGAATAAGATTGGACCGATGAAGCTTAGTTAGTGCAAACGTTATCAAAAAATATTTTAATAAACTCAAAATAATTTAAAGGGGGATTTGAAAATGACGAGTGCAGTAATGGATTTAAATGTAATAACACAGGCAGTAGGAGATCTTGAAGAGGATTTAGTATTGGAGATGTTAAATGAATTTGTAGCAACAGAGCCAAGTGAGGAAGACGCACAAAAGGTAGTCGCGGCATGTCAACAGGGAATGGCTATCGTAGGGGACTTGTTTGACAAGGGCGAGTATTTTGTTGGCGACTTGATTTTTGCTGGGGAAGTATTAACTAGTGCTATTGAAACACTAAAGCCTGTTATAGGCTCAGGTACGACAGAAAAGATCGGGAAAATGGTTCTTGCTACAGTAGAGGGAGATTTACATGACATCGGTAAAAATATATTCAAAAGTATGGGAGAAGCAGCAGGTTTTGAAGTGCATGATTTGGGAATAGATCAATCTGCCACTGCAATCATAGAAAAAGTAAAGGAAATTAAGCCTCAAATTTTAGGAATGAGTGGCGTACTTACTTTAGCTCTTGATTCTATGAAGGTTACAGTGGATGAACTTAAAAAAACAGGATTAAGAGATGATATGAAGATTATTATTGGCGGAAATCCTGTTACAAAAGAATCCTGTGAGCAAATAGGTGCAGACGCATTTACAACTAATGCCGCAGAAGGTGTAAAAATCTGTCAAGGGTGGGTGGAGTAATAGGAGTGATGCCATAGTATAGAGCTTTTAAAATAGCATAGGGGGGTCGTAAAATGGAAGAAGCAAAGCTTCCCAATAAGGTTGTATATGGTTATGGCGTGCCAGATTTGACTTGTAATTTGATGATGATGGGAGCGGTAACCTATTATGCCTATTTTCTAACAGATATTATTAGAATCAACGCAGCTGTTGTGGGACTCATATTGCTTGTCGCTCGAATTATCGATGCAATTTCAGTACCTATTAGTGGTGCTATCATACAAAAAACCCAACTTAAATGGGGACAATTTCGATCGTGGATGCTGGTAGCTCCTCCAGTTACAGCTTTGTTCTTTATTTTAATGTTTACAAATTTTAATATGAATCCTGCAACACAAGCAATATTCTTATGTGTCGTCTATACATTAGGGCATATCGGTTTTAACTTCGCCTTTAATGGACACATAGCATTAATTTCTGTTATAGGTAAGACACCGGTAGATAGAGTGACGCTCTCTGGAAGAAAAGCACAGTTTCAAACATTTTCTGGTGTTGCTTTTGCATTATTGTTTATGCCCCTTGTTGGTATATTGGGAGGTGGAAATGAAGCAAAAGGATTTCTTTATACAGTAGCATTGTTTGCGATCCTACAGGTATTTGGTTATTGGTATACCTTTAGCATTACAAAAGACTATGAAAGCTATGATCCTAATAAAAAGCTAGGTGCTGGAACTGGATTGACAGCAGGAGAAATGAGCAAACAGATTTTTGGTAATAGCCAGCTGTTAATCATTATGCTAGCAGATTCTTTTAGGACAACAGCTATGTTTGGATTAATAGGTTTACTTTCCTACTATTTTGCATATATAGCAGGAAATTTAAGTCTTATTACAGTAGGTATGTTTGTTGGTACGCTAGGTACATTTGCAGGTAGTCTAATTGCCCCTGCGGCGGCTAAGAGAATAGGTAAAAAACAAACCTATATTTTATCTACTACTATCACCTTTATTGCATTTGTATTGATGCGCTTACTTGGTCAAAACTACCTTATTTTTATAGGGCTAACAGCTATGGCAAATATCGGAATAATTTTGTCCATGTCGCTAGGACCTGCTATGTACATGGATGCAGCAGAATATGGTTTTTTCAAAACGGGTAAAGATAGCACAGCCTTAATTATGGCGATGTTCTCTATGCCCATTAAGATAGGTGTAGCTTTAAGTGGTGCAGTCATTGGCTTCGGACTTGCCGCAATTGGATATGATCCAACAGTAGCAATTACACCAAGTTTTGTAAGTAGTATGATGAATGTAATTACATTAATACCTGCTGCATGTGCTTTGTTGTCATTTACATTGATATGCTTCTATAAACTAGATGAAAAAACCGTGGCGGAATACACCAAAAAGAATACACTTTCACGTGCAGAAGTTAGATAAATATTCAGCAATCAGGTCATTGTCATATTGACAGATAGGAAAATGGACACTATAGTATAAAGTTAAACGCTAAGCGATTCTATTCATGTAGTAAAATATATAATTAAAGGGGTGGGTGAAATAGTATGAGTAATACGACAGTGTTGAATACAAAAGAATTGGCAGAAGAAAGAGTTCAATTGTTTAAAGATATTTATGAGGGGGAAATTCCAAAGAGGGTGCCAATTGCAGCGAACTTCTCCATAGAATTTGCTATACAGTATGCGGGTACAGATTTAGCGGAATCTCAATGGGATATGCCTTCACTTGAAAAGCCATTTGAGAAGGTAGGAGAAGATTTTTTTACAGACACAAACCCTTGTGGCATTGCCTTAAGAAACCCTTTGCATTATAAAATCTTAGGAGCTAGAAATTTTATTATGAGCTCCAATGGTTTTATGCAGCATCCAGAGGTTCATGGGTTAGAAGCTGAAGAATACGACGAATTTATTGCATCACCATATGATTGTATCATGGAAAAGATACTACCTAGAATCTATACCGAACTAGATACCAATCCTGCTCAAAGATCTATCGTGTTTGCAAAAGCTTTTAAGGCATATTATGATGAATTCTTCAGTGATATAGGGGTGGGTGCAAAGGTTTCAGAAAAGTTAGGCTACTCCGCCATAGGAGGAATAGACGTACTTACGGAAGCACCCTTTGACTTTGTAGCGGATCAATTGAGAGGATTCAAAGGTATTACTGGAGATCTAAGAAGATACCCTGATAAAGTGGAGGCAGCATGTGAAGCAGTAACGCCATTAATGATAAAACAGGGAATGACACCACAACCTCCAAGTCCATATGGGAATACCTTTATTCCACTACATATGGCACCCTATATACGACCAAAGGATTTTGAAAGATTCTATTGGCCAACCTTTAAAACATTAGTTGATGAGCTAGCAGCTATGGGCTATCCATCCCTACTATTTGTTGAGCATGATTGGACTCGTTATATTGACTATTTATATGAACTTCCTGAAAATACAAGGATGATGTTTGAATATGGAGATCCTAAAGTTATAAAAGAAAAGCTAGGTAAGAAGCATATTCTTAGTGGTTTTTATCCAACTACACTATTAAAGACCGGAACAAAGGAGCAATGTATTGATAAGGCCGAAGAGCTTATAGATATTCTTGCACCAGGTGGTAAATATATATTCGGCTTTGATAAAGTAATTATAACTACTGACAGCGTTAATCTTGACAATTTGAAGGCTGTTTTAGAATATGTAAGAGATAACGCCTATTATTAAAGGAGGGTTTTAACATGGATACAAAGTATTATAAAACATGGGAAGAGTATTTGGCGGAGCATCCAGAGATTGATAAAAGACTTGTAGGCGTCATGGCTCCTAAAATACAAGGCTATGAGGAAATGATGTTTGGTTTTGTTATGATGCTATTAATGTAGAGAAAATGAAATAAAGCTTTTATTGTAAGGTGGCAGTAGCTACAGTCTAATGAAATATAAGGGACTGAAGCTACTGCTTAAATTTGAAATATCATTGGACTCTTAATAAATATAATATTTATGAGCTGTCTTATCTCTTTAAAACTGAAGCATAAACTGCTATGATATAAATAGATTGATACAAGGCTCAAATATATTGGGGATTAATGGGGGATAAAATGAATAATTTAACTGGGCTAAAAGAACAAATTATTAAGTATGTGGAAGACTTGGACGAGGACAAAGTAATTGAATTAGCGAAAAAGGCATTAAAGGAAGGCATGCAGCCCTTAGACTTGTTGGAAATAATTAATGAAGGTATGAATAGCGTAGGAAAGCTGTATGAACAGAAGGACTACTATATTGCAGATTTAATTATGGCTGGACTTATTTTTAAGGAAGTATTAAAGCTTGATAAAATGGTAGCTCATTTTCAGCATGATCGCAATCAGAAAGCTGGAAAGGTACTGCTTGGCACTGTACAAGGAGATATTCATGATATCGGAAAAGACATATTCAAAGGTATGCTTGAGACGAACGGGTTTAAAGTGATAGATCTTGGGGTGGATGTTTCTAAAGATCTCTTTGTAGAGAAAGCTATAGAAAACCAACCTGATATTATAGGATTAAGTGGGGCATTAACACCTACCATAGAATCAATGAAGGACGTAGTAGATGCACTGCATGAGGCAGGTATAAGAAAACAATTTAAAATTATTTTAGGTGCAAATCATATGACTTCGGAGATATGTACCTATATCGGAGCAGATGGCTTCGCCAATGATGCTTCTGTAGGAGTGAAAATATGCCACCAATGGATGCAATATAGAGGCGTGGATAAGGAGTAATAACTAATGAAAAATCCAGTATATATGAATATAGCTGAAAGTATTAGAAATAAAGTTAATAGTGGGACTTTGAAGCCCGGTGACGACCTACCTTCTGAGGTTAATCTATGTAAAGAATATGAGACTAGCCGAATGACGGTGAGGAAAAGCTTGGCTATCTTAACCAATGAAGGATATATTTATTCCGTTCCAGGTAAGGGGTATTTTGTAGCAAAGCCCGAATATAATAAATATACTATTTACTATGATGAGATGCATAATTCAATTAACAATGTAGATAGTGCCAAGCTATTAGAAGTAGATATTATTATGCCGGATGAAAAACTAATTAATAGTCTACAGATTCATCAGAATAAAAAAGTCATAAGAATCCGTAGATTGTTTTATACAGATGGAGAGCCAATGGCATATGATGTTAAATATTTACTGTACCATAAAGGGGTACCTATTGTAGAACAAGAAATTAAACATGCTACACTTCCAGAAATGATAGCTAAGAATATATCTCTTTTTTCAATGAAAAAAGAGATAAAGATTTATACTGAAATTCCCCAAGAAAAAACAAAAAAATTACTTCATATAGACAAAGAACTTGCTTTGTTGGTTGTAGAACAAAAACTATATGATAGTAATGATAAGCCCATGGGTCTAGGGATAACCTATTTCAGAGGTGATTATATTAAACTACAGGGGATGAGCCAATAGGGGGAGAATAGATTGGAAAAATATAAGGTTTTTTTTCAACCTCAAGGAGAAAGTATAGAAGTTTTTAAAGGAACTACCGTTATGCAAGCAATGAGAGATATCGGGATTGATTTTGATTTTCCATGTGGGGGAGAAAAAAAGTGTGGAAAATGCAGGGTGAGAATTCTAGGAGAGATACAGCTTGCTTGTTTTACAGAAGTACATAGTGATATGGCTGTAGAAACTTTTTCTGTACATGCTACACATCATAAAACCTTGTTATCCGTAGCAGAAAGAGCAGTAGAAATTGAGCCACATATCACGAAAAAATATGTAGCGGTTAAAAAGCCTTCTTTGGGAGAACATCAATCTGAATGGAAGCATTTCATCGATGCTGTTTATGAAAGTACAGCTACGGACCATACAGCTACAGATAGACAAATTCCGATCTTACAAAAGCTACCTCAAATGCTTCGGGCTAATAGCTACCAGCTCACAGCAGTCACACAGGGGAGCGAGGTTTTAGACATTGAAGCAGCAGATACCACAAAGCTATTATTAGGTATGGCGTTTGATATTGGAACTACCACCATTGTAGGGTATCTAGTGGACCTTTATACAGGAAGAGAACTATGTGTTGTTTCTACGATAAACCCTCAAGTGAAATTTGGTGCAGATGTCATTACCCGTAGTAATTATGCTGCTGGCCAGGAGAACGATTTCAAACTGATGCATGATGTGCTTATGAAAGCTATGAATCAGCTTATAGCAGAGGCTACTGAAAAATCTGCTGTAAGTAGCGAGGCGATTTACGTAGTAACCGTTGTGGGAAATACCTGTATGCATCATCTTTTTTTAGGGTTAACGCCACAGTATATTTCTAAAGCACCCTATATTCCCACCATCAGTCAAGCTATAGAGATAAATGCTGCGAATTTTTCTATTGCTATGAATAAGTCAGGCAAAATATTAGTTTTGCCTAATATTGCAGGCTTTGTGGGTGCAGACACCGTAGGTGTACTCTTAGCTACAGAAATGAAGAAGTACGCAGATATTAAATTAATGATTGATATTGGAACCAATGGAGAGATTGCCCTTGGATCGAAAGATAGATTATTTACCTGCTCTGCTGCTGCAGGTCCCGCCTTTGAAGGGGCACAGATCAGTAGTGGTATGAGAGGCGCGGTGGGAGCAATAGATCATATCATTTTTGGAGAAAAGTTGGAATACTCTGTTATTGGAGGAGGAAGACCACAGGGTCTTTGCGGCTCAGGACTGTTAGATGGTGTAGCAGGTCTTGTACAGCTAGGTATGATTGATAAGAGAGGCAGATTTTTATCACCTGAAAAAATAACAAATCCTAAAGCAGCGGTATTTAAAAGAAATATAATAGAACATCATGGGGAAAAAGCATTCTTACTTGTAGATCACCCTTCAACCTCCCATGGAAATCTGATTTGTATTACGCAAAAAGATATTCGTGAACTTCAGGTAGCGAAGGGTGCAATTGCTGCAGGTATAAAAATACTGATAGAAAAATACGGTATCAAAACAGAGGATATAACAGAAGTGTTATTGGCAGGAGCCTTCGGAAATTATCTTAATCCCAGTAGCGCTTGTAGGATTGGTCTGATACCAAAGGAGCTAGAGGGTAAAATAAAGATGGTAGGAAATGCTGCTGGTACTGGTGCTAAGATAGCGCTACTTTCTGCAACCGAGTATAAGGAAGCGGATGCTATTGCAGCATTTGTAGAATTTATTGAATTAGCTTCTGATCCTAATTTTTCTACTATATTTGCTCGATCTACCTACTTTTCATGCTAAATAGTCAATGATATATTTCAGAAAGGGTTGGTGTAAACAGCATGTTTAAAGAACAATTAATAGAAGCTTTTAAAGAAATAGGCTTTGATGAGTATAGAGAAATTAAAGCTACTGATATTATCTTTTCACAAGATGTCTTTAATCAATGTGCCAAAAATACCTGCGGAAATTTTAATAAAAACCATGGTTGTCCACCCAGGGCTGGAAGTGAGGATGAAAGAAAGGCAAGGGTTTTGAAATACAAGAATGCTTTTATCCTATCTAAAATTGCGTCCATTAAATCAAGAAAAGAAATGACCGATTCCATGGAACTTATTCTCAACATAAATAATAACCTTAGAAAAACATTTGAAGATGAGGATGTATGCATCATGGGATCCGGTCCGTGTAGTGTATGCAAAAATTGTATGGCCCTTGAGGATAAGCCCTGTTCTTTTCCAGTAAAAACACAGTATTCCATGGAGGGTAGTGGCATTGATGTAGTTCGTATGTCTATGAATCAAAAAATGACCTATAATGCCGGGAGAGGTAAAGTTGGATTTTTTACACTAGCACTTTACAATGATGAAATAGTCAGACAACACCAGCATTTAGTATAGTAAGAATAGTAAGTGAAGTAACTTTATAATTGACACCAAATGTTTCCTGATATTACGTACAATATACAGGTATAATCTAAATTATATTATAAGGGGGGAATGAATATTGAGAATTTTAATTATTGCCTGTCGAACCATTGCAGATGAGCTAAATATGGCTATAGAAGAAATCAGTTGTAAATATCCTATTCTATGGATTGATTCAGGACTTCACGTGAGACATGATCAATTAAGAAAAAGAATCCAAGAAGAGCTTGACCATATATCGAATGTAGATCAAGTACTACTAGCTTTTGGTTTTTGTGGCAACTCTCTGTTGGGTGTTACCGCTACTAATGCCTCAATAATTTTTCCACGTGTAGATGATTGTATTACTTTGATACTAGGTTCTGCAGAAACACGAAAGGCGGTTTCAAATGAAGCGGGTACTTATTTTTTGACGAAGGGCTGGTTAGATTATGAAACCAACATATGGGCAGAGTATCAAGAGACAGTAAAACGTTCTGGTAAAGAAAAGGCTGATAGAATTTATAAAATGATGCTAAAACATTATAAACGATTGGGCGTTATTCAAACTGGAGCATATGACTTAGAGGAATTTCTAGAGAGAACCCAAAAGGTTGCTGCGGATTTAAATCTTATCCATGAAGTAATTCCTGGAACCCTTAGATATATGAAAAAACTTTTAACTGGTCCTTGGGATGAAGAGTTTGTAGTAATTAAGCAAGGAGAAAAAATAGAATTATCCCATATTCAACCCATTAAAAAAGGTGAATAGAGCGTATTGGGTGTCAATGGGGAGGGTGTCAATGGGGATGGTTCTTTTTGACTCTTTAGACTATTACTCATAACAAAAAAACAGCGGTGTGCTGTTTTTTTATGTGTTTTGATATAAACAATCTAACCATTCATGCATCCTAATTATTTAGGCGTTAGTCATCTTTAGAGAAAATCTTATTAATTTCTTCAGATTCAATGCCCTTGTTACTTTTAGCAATTTCATCCGTTTCAGCAATGAGTTCTTGAATTGCAGGGCGAACCTTCTCTTTCATCTCTTTGAATTTACTTAAGCGTTTTTATTTAGGTGCTGATGGAATATCTCTACTATTAATATTGCTAATATAATTCCAACATGTCTAAATGAGAATAAGGATTCATACAGATAATCCGAGAATTTTTTAGGTATTTCTAAAAATAAGTACAAAATACTAATGCCTGATATATAGAGTACAAAATATAAGGGCAAATGCACTTTAAGAACTTTTAAAACTATTTTGGACATTCACTTTCCCCCTATTCACAATAATTTTTTATGGTTTTATAATTAAATTTACTGTTCTTAGCACAGTTCCTCTTCATATATAAATAATATTTACTTTACATTTTCCATCTTATGTATAATTATATCATTCTGTAAAGATTCATACAAATACTTCCAAATTTAATATAGTTTAACTAATACTAAATTGAGCAGTTCCAATAGAATGGTATGTGTCATGAACCTTATATAGAAATCCATTAATCAACATTTCTTTAATGCAATTGGGATAGATTTCATAAGTTAAAAAAGGAATATAGTAGTACCTGCCATAGGAGTGAAGAAAGTGACTAGTTCGTCTTCTTTTGTATAGGAAGATATGTGTATTTTGTTAGCAAAGTGTAATGTAAAATTATTCCATAGTATGATATCATGGTCTTGTTATATGTAGTAGTCATGTAAGCTTTCTAGGGAGTAACAGAAGCAAAATACGTAATGTTACTGCGGTTAATGTTTTTTATCATCAATTTCTATCAAGCAACAGCATCCTCGACTGTGTAATAGATATGAGTTTTATGATAAGGAAGGAGGTAAACGATGAAGTTGAGTGAGGAGAAAATCAATAGGATAATACTATGCATACTGCTGATTGCCAGCATTGGATATCATCGATACATGTCAGTATACGAAGAAATAAGTTTTGATAAAAGTGAAGCTATGACAGTTCTTCAAGAGACATGGAGACCTTTACAAGAGTTTAATAATGATTCAATAGTAAATGAGATGAATAACATAATTTTCCTACCAGAATACATAGAGGATAAAAGCGACTTGATAGCGTTTTTTTCTACTGCTATGCCTGAGCGATTGGCGGAACAATTTTTCGAAAATCTTATAGTAGAAGATACAAAGCACGGGTTAACTGTAAATCAATCAGCACACTTTCCAACCATATATGATGAAGATTCATATATTTTTAAAGCATATATTAGAAAAAGTAGGGGAATGGAAGAAGCGGAATTAGTAATACAAGAAATGGGGCCTGTGGGTGGAGGGTATCGCAGAAGAAACTATTATCGGAAAAATGAAAATGATGAATGGACCTATCATTATTTTGAAGGAGCAGGGTGGACATTTTATCCGATAGATAAGGAATAAGGATCATGTGTACAAGATGAATTGCCAGAGGAAAGGAGTGGTTAATTGAATTGATGGAATTGGCTTAATTGTCATTACCATAGAGTGGATAAAAATATTGAGTTTAGGTCAATATATCTATAATTGATAAAAATTTATTGACAAACGATAAACATAAAAGTAAAATAATACCATGAAGATGTCATAACACCACAAAAAATGAGGGGAGTTTTAGAAAATGAAAACACCAGAATCAGCAAAATATCTAAATGTTTTATTAAATTTCCTAGGGTTATTAGTAATATTATCGCTAATTGGATTTATTTCCCACGTGGTGACAATGGAAAGTGTTGTAGGTGTAGGTAACCTTATACTTACATTTTATGGAGGAATATATCTTTTAGCGTTGTTAATTGTTGTGGTGATACTAAAAAGGGTTGTGGGAACAATTATATTTGCACGAAACCCCTTGGTTGAGGAGAACGTGATTAGGTTTCGAAGGGCGGCATATATATTCTTTGCATTAGGCACATTTGAGTTTATCGTGATCGGGATTGCACGTATGGTGACAGAAGGAAATCCCTTTAGCTTTGGATTTGTCTTTTCACTTTTTATAGGATGCATTATTTTAGTATTGGCAGATGTGTTTAAATTTGCAATCAAAATCAAAGAAGAAAATGACTTGACTGTATAACGGGGGGGCGAAAATGATTATTGTAAATTTAGACGTTATGATGGCAAAAAGAAAGATCTCTCTAACCGAGCTGGCAGAGAGAATTAATATTACGAATGCAAATCTATCTATTCTCAAAACCAATAAAGCAAAGGCTATTAGATTTTCTACATTAGAGGCGATATGTCGAGAACTACAATGCCAGCCCGGAGATCTATTGGAATACAGAGAGTCTGAAGAAGAAATCGAGTAAAACGAGAGTACAAAATGAATGATAAATATAGCTCAATAAATAATAATTATAAACTTTTTTAAGAAGAAATAAAATTAAATAAGTGATTAAAGGGGGAGATTTGGTGATTAGAAAAAATGATAGTAGAATAATTAGTATTAGTGCAATTTTAAAGGAGGGGCTAAATTTTTATAAAGTCCATTTTAAACATCTTATTATGTTGTCTTCTTTATACTTTATTACAGACAATCTAAACTTCTTCTGGGGTGTAGCTAAGCCCTTATTTTATAATCTAGAACTTGAAAGTGTACATTCTATATTAATGGTGCCCGTAATACTATTGTCACTCTACATGAGTATTAGAGTGACTGTTGGCATATACACGTCTATTGAAGGTAGGTTAAATGATAAACAACACTCCGTAAGGGAAGCCATTAATAAAGGTAACGAGCGATTTTGGGCTTTCGTAGGGACTTCTATTTTACTGGGTCTAATATATTTTATGATCTTTATGATTCCAGTATTTATTTTAATATTTGCAGAAAATATAGCAATAAAGGTTATTTGTAATATTATAATTTATATATCGGCTTTATATTTAATGGTACACTACCAGTTTGGTGTTTTTCACTCAGTATTAGATCAATCCAGCGGTTCCCAAGCCCTTAATTTTAGCAAGAACCTGGTGGAAGGGTATAAAATACCTGTTGTTAAGCTGTCTATAGTAACGACTATACCGTTCTTGATGTTTTTTGCAAATAGACTTCCTGGATATGTGGGGGGGCAGTTTCCTATAAATGATGAAGCGTTACTGTGGTTTACCCGTGGAATTATTATTTTTATATCTCCATATATATCCATAGTAACTATACTTGCATATCATAAACTTCGAGGGTTAAAAGAGATTTAATATGGTCATGGTCAATGGGGACGGTTCTTTTTGACTCTTAAAAAAGTGTGAAAGGATTCATTTATATTAAAAAATTATAAATACAGAGTATAGACATATGGGGTAAATTTCTTAAGTTAAAAAAGGAATATAGTGGTACCTGCGATAGGAGTGAAGAAGGTGGCTAGTTCATCTTATTGTGTATAGGAAGCTATGTGTATTTTGTTAGCAGAGTGTAATGTAAAATTATCCCACTATATGTTATGATGAACTTACATAAAGGGAGTGAAAGCAATGGGAGAGATAAAATTCTTTGACATCATTCTACTACTGGCTGCAATATCAGTCATATACCAGTTTATCAAAGACCTTAACAGAAAAAAATACGTAGGTAAACTTATTTTCAAAGCATCTCAAGATTTTGATAGCAAGGCTACTATATTTTTTTGGAGTATGTTAGGCTGTATATGGTTATTTTTTTTAATTGCAAGAGGAGTGAATATAGAGAGATATGATTATATGCATCCAATACGTATGATCATGCCACGGGCAGTATGGGTTCTGATCTCTCTTCAATACATATATAAGTATCATAATAATAAAGAGATCAGAGAAAGAGGAATCACAACAGATACAGGCTTTATCTATTGGAAAGAAATAGTGTGCTATGACTGGAAAGAAAGTAATAAGCTGGAAATAACCTATCGACCCAGTGGACGTTTTTCTCTTAAAAAAGAAAGAAATAAGATATGGACGATTGAAAATGAAGACAAGAAAGAGATTAGTAAGCTATTTGACGACTTAATTGGTTAATATTCAGCTTGATCATTATTAAGCTGTTAATATTATAAAGCCTTCGGGGGATAAACAAATGATAAAAAATGTAAAAGTATTCTTAGAACATTCATTTACTACGATAGTAGTAAATAATATTATAGCCTTGGCGTTACATTTAACTATCTCAATAATATCGATTATCTTACTTATTGTATTTGTTGTGACTGGACCTACCCTTGGAGTGTACACAACTCACATAATGAGTAGATTGTTTTTCATAATATTGCATATCTCATTATATTTGTGTGCAGGTATGGTATTAGATAGTAGTAAAGATGAAAAATATGATTTTTTTGCAGGCACTATCATAGCAGTAATTGGTATTGGATTATGGATATATACTCTTTCAAAAACAGGTATGAATTTAGTCGAAACGCCTAAAGAATTAAGCGAATATTGGATAATATATAATCTATACTACTCACCCTTTACTATGATTTATTTTTTATCAGGTTTAAATGGATCACCACTATTATCATTATTGACAAATTTGTTACCACCTTTCCTTTTGGGATGTGGTATTAAATGCAGAAGGATAACGGTAAAAAGAAGTGCAGTGGATTAAGATTTATATTTATGAGTGCACATTAGAGAAACTTATTGCGTAGTATTCAATATATAAATAGGATTAAGAAAAGATTTTAGAATAAGGGGTGTTTTTATGCTGGGTATTATTTTATTAATCGTCTTGGTGTCGGTGGTGTTCAACAACAAAAGTAATATCAGTAAGCTGGCATGATTGCAAACGTATCTCTCATGAAGCCAGGGGACTTTGATAGATGGATGGAAAGTGCCTATTTTTATATGATTTCAGATTTTATCGTGGCGGTGACACTTTCAGAGACAACTTTTGCGCAAGAGGTTGCAGAACGCTATATGAAGAGCGATTTGGATCTGGTTCAATCAGCGGGATTGAGCACATATGAGTGGCTTCTTGGCTCTCGGTTATGATGGCCAAAAGAAAGATCTCTCTAACCGAGCTGGCAGAGAGAATTAACATTACAAATGCTAATCTATCTATTCTAAAAACCAATAAAGCAAAGGCCATTAGATTTTCTATATTAGAGGCGATATGTCGAGAACTGCAATGCCAGCCCGAAGATCTATTAGAATACATAAAGTCTGAAGAACGGGAGAAGAAGTCGAGTAAAAGAGACTTAACCTCTTAATACATTATATGAAGACAGGTATAAATAAAAGCTATGTTATGAAAGAAACATAAATAACTTAGAAAAAGTAAACCTCCTAGAGGAGAAGTGGCCCTGAAATTTGGGCAATATTCTACCGCAGGAGGTTTTATATTGAGGTTATTTACTACTTCTCCATAGCCTTTTTGCAAACTCAGTATTCACAATAGCGTCCTCTGGACTCTTTTTTCTAATTCGCCAGCTTCGATCATAATGTCTTGCATTCTTTCTAGTCCTTCAGGAGTCAGTATAAGGTTTTGATAACTAGGTTTCATAGATTTTACGCTGAGCCTTGTTTTAGGCAATTCTAGGAAATAAAAGGAATTACGTAGACCAATAGAGAATATATAAAGCGTTGGATTAGATAGAAAATGCGTAGAAAATATTCTAGATGGTATATCACATTGGTAGAAAAATATGTAACAAATAATATTAATCTTTAAGAAAGATTTAATCATTATTCATAGAAATAAAAAACATTACAAGGAGGGAGCGTATGTCAAAAAAACAGCATTACGTTATTTATTGACTTTAGGGGTATTCATCATTTATGCCGCTGCTGGAGGATTTATAGAAAACTACATTACAGAGCTTCGATCGCGGCTATATAAACCCCTTATTCTTGAACTTATGTTTATTACAACGGTTTTTAATATGGGTATCGGAATTTTACTTGCATCTCATAATTATTTCAATGAAAAAAGGAAAGAGGGAAGTTGGAAAGTTGATAAATATAAATTATACTTTCTGTGTATACCAGCTTTATTTTTATCATTGTTAACGTGGATGTATTTATGGATACCTGGATCAAGACCAATATTAGAGACACTACAGATAGTGCTTCCTGTTAGGATTACATCAATGAATATATTTCAAATTTTGTTCGGGTATACTTTGGTAACTAGCTTTTACAAAAGCACTAATAATAGCAAACCAGGGTTAAGTGATGAAAATATGCAGAGTTAATAATAGAAATCATGAGGTGTTTTTAAATTTCTCTCATAAGAAATATAACTCTTGAAATATTGATTTTTCATTCATTCGTTGAATAGGGGATGATTTCGGTATAGATGCTTCCAGTTATAATGAGTTTACCGATGGCTTTAATTTGGGCTATTCTCTATAAATCTATTTAGGTTTCTTATTGCCTACTAGATAGTATATAGTCTTCCTGAGTTAATCGAAAAGAAACAAGCTATAGAGGTTGAGTGATATTGCGTATTTGATGTAAAAGATGACATAGCTATGCTAATTGATAATATAGTAGAAATAATTACACATTACTTTCAAGAAACTTATTTTAAAATTTAACCTGGAGGTGTTTCTTATGAACAAATTTAAAGTATTTCTTTATTCAAGATGGATTTTATTTTTTACTATACTTACTCTTATTTATTACGGTATTAGGTATGGCGAAAAAATAATTAGTCCTTTTGGTGCTATTGTACACCTTATAGTTATCCTCTTTATTGCAATTGAATTTTCCTACAAAAAAGAAAAAAGGAAAACTCCATAACGATAGTCATAATTAATAATCTATCCTACAGTCCCCAACACAATGCCTAATTTTTAAGGCGTATCAGATGTGAAACGTGACACTAACAAAAATATAATGGAGGTATAATTATGTGGTTAATATTAGGAGTAATTGCTATAGTAGCAACTTTTATCAATCTTTATATGTATAAAACAGGCAAAGATTATAAACTTGCTATGGCAATAGGATTGTCATTTACAGCATTAACACTTTGTTCACAATACAGCCTTGTATCCAAGTGGGTAAAAGTAGAGGATTGGTCGGCTTTATTAGATATTGTACCTACTATGGAAATGGCGTTATGGGTTTTGACGATTATATCTATTGTGCTAAACATAACGCCTATACTTTTAGAGCTAAAAAGCAAGAAATACTTTACTTTATAACAGCACAATATTATTATATTGTGAAAAATTAAGAAGTGTTTTTGGTTTCGTATTATCTTTTTTATGTGCCACAAAATGCTTGAAACATTAGCAATATAGCCATTATTTTTTTTACTTCCAAATATCAACATTAGCCATTAACAAAGCCTAGTAAATAAAAAAGAGTATATTCTACAAATAAATCGGTTTTAAAAGGAGGTTTTTCGATATGAATAAGGACGGTAAAACAGTTATTGTGATTGGCTGTAACTGGCAAGTGTTTTTGGAGAAATTTTGGCAAATAGTTTTCCATAGTAATTTCCAAATCTCTCCATACACTACTGCTTGTAATTTATCTTATAATCACTGAACTTTATTAAACGAATATTAGTTTTTATCTCTTATGACTTTTCTGATTTGCTCATAAATATCTTGCTCCGTATACTCGAAAATATGACCTTCATCATCTTCTACAGGAGATCCATACTCATTTAATAATTCCTGCTTTAAGCCATCAGAGATAGTTATCCTTCTGCTAAACAAATACTTTTTTAAATCTTTCTCTCTTAACAACATAATCACAATCGCCTCCTTCATCTATTAAAACAATGATTCTCGATGTTCTAATCTATAGCTCTTACCTGTCATATTAAATAGCTCACATCTGTAAGTGATTCTATCTAACACTGCCGTGGTTAAAGCGGGGTCCCCTAATAACTCGGTCCAATCTTCAAGCCCTTTGTTGGAGGTAATAATTAACGATGTTTGTTCATGAAGGGCTGATATTAATTGGAAAAACAAGTTCGCTTCTTCTCTTGATATGGGGAGGTAACCTAGCTCATCGATGATCAGAAGACTAGAAGATAAAACATTGTTGATTTTCCCTTTGCTTTTTCTTGATATCTCCTGTGTTTTTAAACAGTGCATCAGATTGTCCATGGTGGTGAAGCTAACCTTGTAGCCCATCTCTACAGCCTTGTACCCTAATGCAATACACAAGTGGCTTTTACCTACCCCTGGAGGGCCTAAAAGTATTAGATTATACATTCTATCTATCCAGTCCATCTCAATAAGACTATTGATTTGTCTTTGGGTAATCGATCTTTGAAAGGTTAGATCGAACTCTTCTATTGTCTTAAGTACCGGAAAGCCTGCAGCCTTAACTCTGCGTTCCTGGGCCTTTTTCTCTCTGAGATCGACTTCGTTTTCTAATATTGACAGTAAAAGATTCTGATATGAAATGTTGTTTATGTCAGCATTTTCAACGATGGAATCTGCATTGGTATTTAAGTAGTTCAATTTGAGTTTTTTAGCGTGATCCTTTATTGATTCTAATTTTTCCATTTTCTTTTATCCTCCTTCAGGGCACTCATGTATTCTCTAATATCTCGTACTTGAGGCTTTAAATCCTGATATTTTGAAGGAGTAGTTATGTCAGCTTTAAAGTACTTCTTATTTAGTTGTCTGTTTTCTTCAAGTTTTAAGTACTGTATGGCATCCTTCAAGAGCCCTGCGCTAAACAATTTCCTTTCAATACAGTAGCTTAATGCCCTTTGAACAATTGATTTGTCTTGGTTTTTTACTGTATTCATTATTAGGGCAAATTGATCTTTAAAGTGTCTTGGCTTCTCTATTTTTAATACATCAACAAATTCATTAGCCTTTTCAGTATGGTCTAAGCTTTTTAACACTTTGTTGTAGATTTCATGACTTGTACAGTGTTTACTCTCATTCCTATCATAGTGCTCTATTTTCACTAATTTTCCTTTATCCTGACTGATTTTATGTTCAATAATTAACTGTTCTGTATCTTGGTTCTTAATTTCCATGGTATCTTTCTTAATAATTAATTTAACCTCTTTCCCTGGAGAATAGGTTCCCGTAGGGACTTGGTATCTATTTTGCTTGTAAAAAACTGTATTGTTTTTTCTAACGAGATAGGTTAAACTATTTGTATTAGTTGTGTTTACAAATAGAGTGGGTATTGGCTTTAAGTGTTCCTTTTCCAGGGCAAACACTTCTGCCGGTACCTTCTTTGTTGTTTCATGGACTTTTTTATTACCTCTTCTTTCTAACCATTTCAGCGAATCATCATTAAATGAGTCAATATCTACAAATGTTCTATTCTTTGCAAAATTATACTTGGCATATTTCACTACGGCTTCAATTTTCCCTTTACTCTGTGGGTCATAACCCCTGCAAAGGTACACTTTAAACTTAAGGGAATTAATATAGTTTTGAAATCCTTCTGTGTATATGATATCTCCATGATTTTCTGATACCACTAGGACTCTGTCCTGGTCATAAACAACCTCCTTAGGCATTCCTCCAAAATATTCAAAGGCTTTATTATGGGCCTCAATGAATGTCTGGGTAGTAAAGGGCTTGTCTATCCAATAGATGTATTTATGTCTGGAATGGGATAAAACCATACCAAAGCAATATACTTTGATTCTTGTTTTGTCAGGTTTATCTAGCCATATTTGGCCCAGGTCAACCTGTGCTTGATATCCCATAGGAAGCTCATCCACCTCCTCAAATTGCCTTGCTGAAACTACTTTAGGGAGCTTATGTTCTTCCCTTAAGTGATTGACATATAGTCGTAAAGTTCTATCCTTAAAGTCCAGCACATGATATTTTTCCTCTAGCCAATCATATATTTGAGCACTTGATAAATCCCTATGTTCTCTAATCCATGCTAAGACTTCGTCCTTATATTTGTCCACCTTCCTTTCTCTAGATTCAGTTCTTTGTCTTAAGCTTGCAAATTCATCTGGTGTCATATCCCAATATTTATGTACTGTTTTATAGTCGATCTCCAGCCTCCTTGCTACCTGTGATTTATTCAGTCCTTTGGACTTGTATCCTTGGATTTCAGCAAACATATTCCACTCCTTCAATTTCATTCCTCCTCTGGTGTCACTAGCTAACTAATTCTACCAGAAGGGATATTATTATTGTAGTAAATTGGAAATTATTCTCCGTTTTTGTTTGCCAAAATCTCTCCCTTTTATTTTACCAGTTACATTGGCATTATTATTTTAGCTATAATAACATATTTCTGGATTATGAAACTTAAACAGGTTGAACTTTGGTTCGGGAACACTTCTGAAACTGAAATGGTTTCAAATTTACGAACAGGTATAAACCATAAATATGGACTTAGGGCTATTTTAACAATAGCAGGCACTGGTGGTCTAGCGTATACATTTAATAAAAGAAATTTCTCAAAATAATGCTAGTACGAATACTTTAAATGCATCATAGGTAAATTTATTGTACTTGTGAAATGTTCTATGCGACACAAGATATGTAAATATAAAGGACTAAGACAGCTTTGCTGTGGTAGAAGGGAACCTGGGGTTTCCTATAAGCGATCAACACAATTTAGTTTGCTAAATTGTGTTGATCGCTTAGTTGTTTCATCTAGGGAAAGCCTCCCTCCCTGTCTATGTATCAATATTTGTAGGCAGTGTTCCTTCGCTAGCTGTGCTTGATTTAAATCTATTTTTGTCTGAGTTCCTTAATTCTGATCATTGGATAACCCTCTTTATTATGAATTTTTATACTGTACCACATAGAGTAGTAAATATACAGGATAATTTGTAGAAATATTTTTAATATTCTGCTGAATAACATCAAACCATGATGTATTATATAAACAAACTACGCTACATAACCTAATGTATCACCACATAATATTAAAAAAAAGTGAGGGAGTGAGAGGGTGAGAAATAAGCTAATTTTTTTAAGGGGAAAGAGAACCCAATGTGAGGTGGGTAAATCAATTGGAATATCACAAAAGTATATGAGTGCACTAGAACTGGGGAAGCGAAACCCAAGTATTAGGATCATGCGAAGGTTTGAGGAGTATTTTGGTGTCAACATGAGGGAGTTGTTTTCTGATCTTTTTTAGGGAAACTTACAACAGAGAGTTGTTCAAACGGGAGGATAGACAAATACGAGGAGGTGCTTAGGTGGATCCATTGGTCAATAATTATTGTGCACTGTTTGAAGTGATTTTAAAAGATCAGGAAGACATACCAGATTTAGTCCTACTGAAATACGGATTACTTAGATTTTCACCACAGGAAATGGATAAAATTATAATTTTAGAAATGAAGCGTCTATATGTGGAAGAAAAGATGACCTATAGAGAGATTGCAAAGTTATTTGACTTTAGTAATTCTGGTGTTTACAGAAAATTAAAAAAATGGGAGGAAGATAATGTAAAAGAGATCATTCTGCATCAGGATGAGAAGAAAGCGTATACACTAAAATGTTCGTTAACATGATAACCCTTAGTGCTAAAGATTGAGGTGCTTAAAGCTATATTGCAATGAAATGAAGAACGGAGAGGCGTACTGTCTTTTTGTCAAGCTCAAGAAGACAATCTCTCTCTGGGTAGGAGGTAGAGAAAACAAATGAGTCAAGGATGGATCAGTCTTCATCGGAAAATAAAGGAGCATGCCATCTATCAGGAAACACGAAAGTTTTCAAAGTTTGAGGCATGGGTAGACATACTTCTAAGAGCCAATCATAGTGAACGTGAATTTATAGTGGGATATCAAAAGGTCAAGGTGAATAGAGGAGGACTTTTTACCTCTATTATGGGACTTGGAAATCAATGGGGGTGGTCCCGTAAAAAGACAAAAAAATTTCTTGATTATTTACATAAGGAACAGATGATTGCATTTAAAAGCACATCAAAATATACATCAATTGATATCCTTAATTATGAGAAATACCAGGGGGTGGAGGATTTGGAATCCGTAAATAAAGACGAGAAAAGAACATCAGATGCACATCAACAGCACATCAATAGCACATCAGATGCACATCAAAAGGACATCAATAAAACATCAATGGCACATGAAAAGAACACAAACAATAATGTAAATAATGAAAACAATGTAAACAATGTAAATAATGATAAACAAAAAAAGACAACAAGTAAAGAAGGCTATAGTCAGGACTTTGAAGCCTTTTGGGAGTGCTATCCCCGAAAGATTGAAAAGCTTAGAGCCTATCGTTGCTACAAACAGCGAATTAAAGAAGGATACACACCACTGCAGCTTCTGAGGGCTGTCACCGCATACAGCCAGAAGATAAAAAAAGAAAAGACAGACCTACGCTACATCAAGCATTGTAGCACATTCTTAGGAAGGGACAAGCCCTTTGTAGACTATTTGGGGGGAGGCAAGGATCATGGAATCAATAGCAAGTCTATTGAAGAGTACAGAAATACCTATGATGGAATCGGATTTAAGCTGTGAAATATGCCCAAACTGTGGTACCAAGCAGATCATGGTTTTAGAGATACTGGGGAGGTCAAGAAAGGTGCATGTACGTTGCCAATGTAAGAGTGAGATCTATGAGCAAGAGCGGAAAGATGAAAGACAAAAACAACAGCAACACAGACTAGAAAGACTCAGAAGCTATAGTCTCATGGATGAAAAATTTAGACACTGTACCTTTGAAAACTGGAACAGGACGAAGGAGAATGAAAAGCTCTATCGATTAGGCAAGAAGTACTGTGATGAATGGTCTAGACTCAAATCAGAGAATGTAGGGCTGTTACTTTGGGGGCCTCCTGGTACAGGGAAAACGTATTTGAGTTCATGCATCGCCAATACCCTTTTAGAGGAGCTGATTCCTGTTATCGCCATTAGTAGTATCGGGATACTGAATCGCATTAAATCTACCTATGGCTCCTATGGACAAGAAGGAGAGGTAGAAATCATCAACTCTATGAAGAATGCTGCCCTCTTAGTACTAGATGATTTGGGGGCTGAAAATAATACGGAATGGAGCCAGGAAAAGCTCTATGAAATGATCGATAGCCGCTATCGACTAGAAAAACCTATGATCGTCACCACAAACCTAAGCCTCCAGCAACTGAAAAATAAACTAACGGGAAGAGATGGGGTGAGTCGTACATACGATCGACTAATGGAAATGTGCATACCAGTAGAAGTACAGGACACTTCGAAAAGAGCCGAAGCAGGCAGGGGAAAGACAATGCTACTAAGGTCCTTGTTACAGGAGTAAATGGGAGAAGCCAAAAGGTGAATATGGAAGAAGTGAGCTGGAGAGAACATCCAGCTTTCTTCTTTTCAATTTTTATGGTAATGATGAAGGATTTGGTAAATTTATGTAGAAGAAGAAGGTGATGGTAAAGTCCCTTACGATTCAATGCCTTAATAGATTACTAAGTCATAACATGAATTAGTAAGGAGATCTGGAGACTAAATTATTCAACGTAGTAGGAAGGCTATTGGGGTTTGAGTCTAGGGTAGTAGATAAGGAGTATTAGCGAAGTCGGTTCAGGAACACCTAAAATCCGAGTGTATTACCAACGTGTTAGGAATATAAGAGTTATCTGCAATCCTTAGCATAATGTTGTGCTAAATTTTGTTTTGATATTGAGAAAAGGAATAAGCGTAAAAAGAAATAATGTTTATTGGATGAATTATACACGATATACTTAATAAATTTTTCAAATCAACAAGTGTAGAAAAGGGTAATTAGTTTTCTTGTTGTTCTTAACAAAATTTATAGGAGGATGAATGATGATTAATGGAATTAATCATATTACATTTGCTGTATCAGATTTAGAAAAATCGGTGGAATTTTATGTGGATCTATTAGAGCTTAGATTGGTTGGAAAATGGGATAAAGGAGCGTACTTATTAGCCGGGAACCAGTGGGTTGCCCTCAATGTTGATGATGCAGTAACTTTAGAGACCAAATCAGATTATACACATATTTCGTTCAATGTCTTATCTACAGATTTTAAAAAAATGAAAGATAAGCTTGAAAGTGCAGGTGTAAAGTCTTTCAAGGAAAATTCATCAGAAGGAGATTCATTTTATTTTCTTGATCCAGATGGACACAAATTGGAATTACATTACAATAATTTAGAAGATAGGTTGAAGTGGGTCAGGGAAAATGGTTGGTTAACATTTGAACTTTACTAGAGAAGAAATAACGTGCTGAGAACTTTTTTTGAATACGTTATAAAGGAATTATAGGATTGGCTTGGCAAAAAGCAAAGGATCTTGTGTTTGCGGACAGCATATAACAAGCTATTCCCACAAGGGTGCAAGAAGTACAGTCATGGAGCAAGGTCAGAGCACCACACCTCCTCACTGGGTGGCAAGCACCGCCAAGGGGTATTCCTTTGGGGTCCAGTTCGAAGGTGCCGGGAATGGCAGAAACGTTATATGACATAGGGGGCAAAACGCCGTTTAGATGCAAAAAATTATAGCTTTGACAAAGGGGAGATATAATTGTACTTTTTAGCAATATTAACTATTATGTATTTAACTTTTATGCTCGTACTTAATTATAAGTTTTTTGAGTTTATTGCGAGATATAACAAGCAATCTAGCAATAAACTAAAAAAATACAATTTACATATATGGTGTGGGATTATTTTAGTAATTAGCATTATGAATCCGATTTCTTTTTATATGAGGATCCCAAAACAAACAATACCTATTTTTGAAATACTTCTTATACTTTTAGCAATGATTCCATTTATGCTTAAATCTGGTTACAAGCCACAAAAAGATTTTAAGGGAATAACCAAATTTTGTATTGTTTTTCCCATTGGAGAAGAAATATTATTCAGAGGAATTATTCTGTCATTAGCTACCTACTTAGTTGGGAGCAGAGCTATTTATATACCAATCCCCATCCTAAAGGGGGTTACATTGCAGGTGTTTTTATCTGCTATATGTTTTGGTATAACTCATTTTCAGTATTTTGGATTTAAATTTAATAATGCAACGATAAATAAAGTACTATTTGCTTTTGTATTCGGGCTGTTCACTGGCAATCTTGTAGAGATTAATGGCTCAATAATATATTCTATAATATTTCATATTATTGCAAATAGTGGAGCAACCTTATATTATTTAAAGAACTCAAATAACAATAAGGTAGATACTTTATAGAGCGTGGAGATGAGATATTAATTATTTTAAGTAAATAATTATTGATAAAAATGGATGGTTGACATTCGTCAACCTTAAATTGGTAGCCCCCTACAACATATAACAATACATTTGCATAAGGGTGCCAGCAGCACGTTTTTAGGGAGAGGTCAGGCACCACACTCTTCTCACTGGGTGCAAGCACCGCCAGGAGTGAAGGTCAAGAGGGTCCAGTTCGAAGGCGTTGCAAATGCCGGACCGTTATACGCCATTGTCATTAGGAGTAACTACAAAATATATGGTGATTAATAATATAAAAAGGAGAGGTTATGAAAAAGCTCAAATTATTTATAAGTCTTATTATATTAATAATATTAGTATTTTTATTCCTATTAAAAGGCATTTGGGTTATGAATGATAAATACGATGTTACAAGAAATGATATTCCATGGTGGTATGAGTATAATAATTTTTCAATGAAGGTAAGCCGGGAAGATATTAAAAGAAGTGTTATCGTAGCAGTTGTTGATACTGGAGTATCCAATGAAAATTTTCCTTATTCCAATATTATCGCGGGTTATAATGCCATAGACGGTAGCACTAATACTAAAGATACACATGGACATGGAAAAGTACTAGCTCATCTTATCGCCTCTCCCCAAATAGGGATAAATCCTTATGCTAATATATTACCAGTGAAGGTTAGAAAGAGTATGCTGGATAAACCAGAGATTGTGTCAGAGGGCATTATATGGGCTGTTAACCAAGGTGTAGATATTATAAATTTGAGTATTGGGAAAGAACCTATCAACAATAAATCGTATGAGGGATATCGAGAAGGTGTAGAATATGCTCTGAAAGAAGGAAAATTGTTAATAGCCTCAGCTGGAACTAATGGAAATAAATTATTCTATCCTGCTGCTTTTGAAGGAGTAATTTCAGTAGCTGGTCTAGATAGAAACTTGAACTATAGATCAAATATAGACGTAGAAGATATTGATATATTTGCTGTTGATACAAACGATAAAGTAAGTTCTAGCTTCCCAACAGCAATTGTTTCGGGTGCAGTATCCTTGATAATGGCCTTGGATGAAGACCTATCTCCACAGGAAGCAATGAGGATTATTTTGAAGAAGGCAGATACTATTTATATCAATGGGAAAAGTGCCAAATTGCTTAACCTAGATAGAGCAATAGAATTCATAAAATCAACGGTCTAATAAAATAATAAATCAAATTAGTAACGGCGTATAACATTTAGTGGTGTATCAGATGTTAAGCATAAAAAAATTCCCGTTTAAACGAGAATTCAGTGCTCAATTTCTGATACACCTTGTTGAACGATAGCCGCGGGGGAACCTATGGAGATTCAATCTATTACTTTCTTTACAATTTTCATGTTCAATAGATTTTAACCTTTGCACTTATGGATACCATTTGAATATTTTCAATATATAACCAGAAAGAAATCATAATGCCCCCTCCCCAAAGGAGGATTAAAAAAAAACATGCAGTTAGTAAAAAAATAAGAAGTATCAACCATGGCTAAAACTAGATCATGCTGTGAAAGCATATAACCTTTTTTACAGTGAGGACATAAGTGAATATTAGTTCCCATCATTTTAACAAGGAGCTGAGCAGAGGTTAATAATTCAACAATAGGTTGAACTCTTCCTGTTAAAAGCGTAATCAATTTCTTGCGATTGTTTTCTTCCAACTGTTCATTGACTTGAGCAGTTTCTTTTTTCACAAAATCACCTCCTTTTTTTGCATACAAAAATACCCTTGAAATTAATCAAGAGTCTTGTGGTAAGTATTATATATTAACTTCAACAATTCTGTTTACTATTCTAATCGCATCTTCTTGAGCAGTCTCACCAATTTTTCTAAACAACTTGTCATAACCAACATTATGTAACTTGTGTGTTTTGACATAAGACTTTTTGTCCAAGGCCGCTTGTTTCCACTTGTTGATAGGTTCTTTATACTGGTCGAAGTATGTCGGGGGTCGCTTGGGTGAAGATTTAGTAATTTCAGCGATGGTGTACAATTTAGATTCAGAAAGATGATTAACAAGGAAAACTGGTCTATTTTTAGCAACATGTGGGTTATCATCAAAGGCAATTCGTACTAAATATAAATCTCCAAAATTATCCATTATTTATTGTCATCATCCTCATTTTGATACCATTGAACATGTTCGGGATTTTTTTTGCTCAAACTAATTATTCCATTTTTTCCGCCAAGAATCTTTGTTTTACTCGAAATTTTGTCTAAACACTCTTGTAGACTTAGACAGTCCTCTCTTAATGCTTCCATATTATCATCCCCCTTGATCGTTTCATCTTTTGTATGTGAATCTAAATTGTTTATATTGTTCTTATTCACATTATATCACTCCCGATCCGCTTAAATCAATTATAAGTAAACTTTTTTCCAAATTTATACAATATATTATTGATAATAAATGAATATGTTTAATCATGATGACATATAATTACATATTTTGTAGAATTTACTGTATGAACATGGTAAAATAAAGAAAACAGGACAGTGGAGGTAAAAATTTTCAACTATGTGGGACATCGGCTAACAATGTATTACCATTCGCTACGCACATTCACTCTGATTAGGGTAGGTTCTATGGGTGAGTGAACGTTGGTAATACTGGGACGTTACCCGACTCAGAAAAAAGTTTTTCTTGTATGTTAACAGGAATTTCAATAAATTTTTGATTTCAATCGCTAAGAGATACTTATAGCTATTTATTAGAATGAGCATATATTAAGTATTAATAAAAGTATATTTCAAATAGATTAAGTGTTGAAAAGGAGTTATGACTATGAAAGTTTGTCCAGAGTGTTATAGTGATAATGTTGAGAGAACGTCGTCTATAGGCGCACGTTTGTTTATTTGTATTTTTCTATTATTTATTCCCTTCGGCATATTTATTTGTTGGATTCCATTTGTGTTTCCTCATAGATTTATATGTAAAGTTTGTGGTAAAGATGACAAAGAAGAGATGATGGTTGCTATAGACTGGCGTGAGAGTGAGATTTTGTTGGAAAATCAAAAGACATTAGAGAATAACTTAAGACCTAAATTTGACAGGTGGTTCAATTTTGAAGATAGCCTTTATAAGATTGTTAAAGCCAGAGGATATCTCTTATTGTTGAAAGTAACAAAAAACAATATAGAAACATTACTTATTAAGGAGTATTCATCGGATACAAATATAATAAAAACAACAAGTAGCTTAAGTAATAAATTTAAAGCACTTAAAACTAATAGTGCTGCAAATAACTCTATGAATAATAGTGGATATAATTCTTCTATCTATGATTCTATAATAAATAAAATGATTCTTACACCTATTGGCAATGAGCTGATTACTGAAGAAGAGTTTGATTCGTTTAAAAAAGGGATAGATAACTTATTCCATTTCTTAGAAAGTAATCAATTACTGATAGAACCAATAGAAGTTTCTATAAATCAGCGTACTTGAATTTAATAGAATTATTAGGCATAAATGAGAAAAATTACTTAAGTAGCATAATTCAGTTCAAAACAATAGAATGTATACTATTTGAGTAATATCTGACATCGACTAACAATACATTTGCATAAAGGTGCTGATAGGCATGCGGCAAAGGAAAGGTCAGTGGATCGTATCCCTTCACTGGGAATCAAGCTCCACCAGGAAGAATGTCAAGTGAGTCAGGTAAACGGCGTGTCTACCGTGACTGTGACATCTCTAAGTAAAAAATATTGCCTTCGAATTGATGTTGGAATAGTAGGTTGAATTTTAAATAAGGATGTGAATACTATGAACGAAAAATCGTGGTTGAAGTACTTATTTATAATTCTATCAATAATTATTATGGTATATTGGGGACATCATGTTTTTGTAAGTATCAGAAAAAATACTATGGAAACTTTTGATTATAACATTTATTTGCAAAATATTATAGCAATGTCTTTTTATGGAATCATAGGCTTATTACTAGGGTTAGAGCATTTAATTAAAGAAATAAAGAAAGAAGGAAAATGGGTAATAAATATTCCCAAAATTGTATTGATGGGTGTTCCAGCATTATATTTTTCACTTTCTATTTTTATATTTTACAATAATTTATTTTTAAATAATATATGGTCTCAACCTATAAGCATTTTATTGACAAAGGGAAATAGTAATTTTATTATTGTCTTCCAGGTGATATTAGGACATACAATTATAACCAGTTTTAATAAGGATAATCATAATAGTGAATCCATTGAGAAATAGTATTTGTTATGATTTAAACTCTACAGATTTAGAATTAAAAACACACTCCCACAAGGGGGCTGGGGAGTGCGTGTCTAGGGAAAGGGCAGAGCACCACATCGACTCACTGGGTGCAAGCACCGCCAAAGAAGTGATGCTCTGGGGTCCAGTTCAACAGAGACTTAGCAGACATTGGAGGGAAGGTTTTATGGAAAGTCCGACGTCGCTAAGTCTCAGAACGCTATATAACATCGGATATTCTTTAAAAGACTAATTAAATAGTAGATTTTGTTGAAAAGGAGATAATTGAATGAAATTTCAAAAGAGACTAAAATTGATATATTTATTTGGAATATCTTTATTTTTCTGTTTTGCTTATCAAACAGATGTTGTATTTGCTAATTCGTCGTGGAGATGGCTGACTTCAAGTCCCAAGGAATTATTACCGGTTGCAATAATTTCCACTTTGGCAATTGAGTATACAGGTATTTTATGTTTTCAGAAGTTAAAAAACATAGAATGGAAGAGAATTAAGGTTCTAGGGATCGTTATTGCTGCCAATTTGGCCTCGTTTATTCTTCCTGCTGTCATGAGAGCATATGAGATGAGAATATTTGCCAGAAATTGGCTAGAGGCATGGAAATATGCGTTCGATAAAGGACCATTTTATATTGTGATGTTTGGATACTTATTCATGACATTAGTTATAGAAATACCAATTATATATGGATATTTAAAAAAGTATACTATGTCAAAAAATCATCTAATAACTTTGATAATAACTTTAAATATTATAACAACGGGAATTGTAGCAGTTCTAGAAAGAATTTTATATAAAGGTCAATGGTGAAAGAGATCATTAATACTGCTTCAAAATAAGTAATAATATGTCAGCGTTACATAACACGAGGATTTGCGGCTCTGGCTAGCTCTTAAAAGAAGTATTATTATAATTTCAAATTATGGGGGATGCAATAATGAAGACAGTTTTATTAGTATATAAGTCGAACTCGGGACTTACAAAAAAATATGCAGAATGGATACAAGAAGAACTAAATTGTACTACGATTGAATTAAAAGATGCACATATTTCTGAGATCACTAAATATGACATAATAATATTTGGAGGTGGTATGCACGCCAACAAGATTAATGGTATTAAATTCATAAAAAACAACCTTGAACGATTTAGAAATAATCATTTAATTATTTTTGCCACAGGAGCAACTCCCGCTTCTGCTGTTGAAGAGGTCAAAAAATTCGAACAAGCAAATATTCCGTGTGGACATAGTATACCTTTTTTCTATTTTCAGAGTGGCATGAATTATAAAGATATGAGGATTATTGATAAGATTATAATGAACTGCTTTAATTTTGTATTAAGATTAAAGAAGGATAAGAATTCAGTTGAACAAGGAACAATGGAAGCAATTAGTAACTCATATGATAATTCAAATCAAATAGTCATAAAACCATTGATTCACTACGTCAGACAGTTATCAGAATAATTATTCATTTAAATTTGTAGAATAGTGTCTAGTAAAATTATTTCTATTACTTTATGTAGGAGGTACAAGCATGTGTGGACGTTTATGTAAAGCCTAAGTATAAATAAATGGAGGATGGAAAATTGAGCAATTACTTGATTAGAGAAATGAAACCAGATGAAGTGGGTATTCTTAAAGATATGCTATATGAAGCCATTTTTCAAACAGACGAAAAGAATCTTTTGCCGCGAGATGTTATTGAACAGCCAGAATTAAGTATATATATTAACAATTGGGGAAAGTCAGATGATTTATGCTTAGTTGTAGAGATAGATGGTAAAATTGTTGGTGCAGTGTGGACAAGAATATTAGCTGGAGAAATCAAAGGATTTGGAAACATAGACCGCGAGACACCCGAATTTGCTATTTCTTTGTATAAGGAATACAGAAATCAAGGTATTGGAACGGATATAATGAAACAAATGATATATCATTTAAAGACTCGAGGTTATAAACAGACTTCGTTGGCTGTGCAAAAAGAAAATTATGCAGTTAAAATGTATCAGAATATCGGTTTTAAAATAGTCTCAGAGCTTGAAGATGAATATCTAATGGTCTACAATTTGAGTTAAGAGAATATATTAAATTTATTGATGGAGGAATATTGTAATGGTTAAAATTGAGCACTTATCAAATTACAAAGAACATATTGATACGATTTCCAAGTGGCTGTGCAAAGAATGGGGAACTAGTGATAATATCGAATTTTTCAAGAGTATATTGAATCACAGTTTAATTAAGACAAACTTACCCCAAACCTTTATAGCATTAGATGATGGAAAACCAGTAGGAACCATTGGGTTATGGAGATGTGATATGGTTAGTAGACAAGATTTATTTCCTTGGTTATCAGCATTATATGTTATACCTGCTTATAGAAGTAAAGGCATAGGAAAACAATTACAATCTTATTTGCTAAGTTATACAAAGCGTATTGGATATGAAGAAATATACTTATATACAGATTTAGAGAATTATTATGAGAAAATAGGATGGGAATATATAGATAGAGGGATAACTTATTCCGGTGAATATGATAAAATTTACAAAAAAAGCTTAAAGGATTAATTACTAATTAAGCAAAGGCTTACAAGGACTACCTCAAATAACAGAGGTTTAGCAGATAGAGGAAAGAATGTTTTAAGGGAAATTCTGAAATCGCTAAGCCTTAGACCGTTAGTGCGTCAAGCAAAGCTCGGCATCTCTTGCAGGGTGAGAGTCCCTGTCAGGTAATAGGCATGTCTACCGTGACGATGACATTACTTTTCCATGGGATTAAACCTTAGGTCCAGTTTCCCAGTGGGTTTCAAACAACTAAAGTATTATGATATAATTAAGTTATAGATTAGCCATTACAAAGAATGGAGGGTTAAGTCTGAAATAAGTAGTTAGAGTAACCTGAAAAGTAAATGAGCATAGCAAACAAGCCATCGTTTGATGACTTTTTGAAAAAAGCAGATTAAAAACTAGACTGGGACCATAATACGGAATCCCTGACTTTTAGCTAGAAAAATAGCTTGTTCTACCGTGATTTCACGGTTAACTGGAAGAACATCAGATTTTCTATACAAATCGGCGTTGTAGGGCTCTTTCTTTTTAAGAATGTGGTAAATAGCTGTAAGAAGCATTCTTGCAATGGCAATAATAGCCCTTTTATGACCACGACGTTTTTTGATTCTTAAGTAACGGTTACGGATTTCAGGATGCTTTTCGCTTTTTACAACAGCAGTTGCACATTGAACTAAAAGAGGTTTAATGTAACAGCCAGCTCTTGAGATCCTTACTGATTTTCTCTTTCCGGCACTTTCGTTATTCGTAGGTGTAAGCCCTGCCCAAGAACATAGATGCTTAGCTGTCGGGAACACGTCCATATTAACACCTATTTCTGAAACCACAGCAATGGCTGAAAAGATGTTTTTAAAAGACGGAACAGTTAAGATTAAATTAATTTCTTGAGCGTAGGGCTCGGAAAGAGAAAGAATAATTTTTTCAAGATCAGCTTTACGAGATTGAAGATCTTCATAGTGTTGTTTAATCACCTTAAGTTTTGCAGCTTGTTCAGGAAGTTTTTTCTTCATAGAGCCGTGGATAAGGTGCTCCAAGTCGAAACTGGTATCCAAAGGATTTTCTAGAAGTTTCTCAATAATACTCATAGAGCTTTTACCAAAGGTATCAGAAACAACATTGGCAAGTTGAATATTAGATACAGTTAGACAATTTTGAAGGCGATTTTTTTCACTGGACATAAAATTAGTTAACTTAAAGCGATAACGCATAAGGTCACGAAGCTGTCTAATAGCAAGAGGAGGCATAAAGCTTCCAGCTACAAGATCATGCTTAAATAAATCGGCAATCCATTTAGCATCTTTTTTATCAGTTTTTTTCCCACGGATTGCTTTAACATATTTAGGATGAGCTAAAGTGATATTGCAGGAATCTTCAAGTACATTAAAGACAGGAATCCAGTATTTTCCTGTAGATTCCATACAGACATCCTTACAGTTATTTTCACAAAGCCACTGTAACAGCTGTTTCAAACCTTTTGTATAGGTAGAAAAGCGGCGGCGTTTGTAGGTAGTAACTCCTTTCTGGGTTGAAGCAACACAAGCAACAATAAAAGTTTTGTGGACATCAATACCACAACAGATAGGATAAACAATTTTTAAAGCCATAGGGAAAACTCCTTTCAAAGAATTATAGAGATAAACAGCATTGACTGATTGCCTAGCAATAAACGAGTAATGTTTATACAAAGATAAGTCTGCGTGCTCTTTTGGCACACTTATTTGTGCTTGAAAAGGCAATCTACACATATAATTATGCGGTTACTCCAAAATGGAGCAGCCCACTCACCTCCCCGTGATTTGTAGTTAACTGTATATCCCTATGACTTTAGAATAATAAAAAAAGAGCTCAAAGCCAATACATTTCATTAAGTTTTGTGCCTTGAGCGAAGCGAAAGGAATGGTTATAATTATGAAATGGCAAGAAGTAAGAGTGTTATATCCAAATCAGTTCGTTAAATTTCAAGTCATGAAATATCATATTAAAGATGATTTTGAGTATGTTGATGAAATAGCTCTAATTGGCCCTGTGGACGAAGAAAATGCCACTAGAGAACTTTTGGAATCTAAAGAGAATATTCTTGTTTATCATACATCAAAAGAAGAAGTTAAGCTTAAAATTAGGACAAGAATAGGTTTAAGGAGAGCATATTAATATGAAAGTTGAATATAGAGATGAATTGCTTTTTACAACTATTGAAATTGTTTATAAGGGAGAAAAAAAGAAGATTAATAATATTGTTATTGATACTGGTGCCTCACAGACCTTACTTTCTCAGGAATGTGTAGATGATATTGGTATAAAGGTGGGTGCTGATGACGAGTTAGTTGTTTCTTATGGCATTGGTGGAAAAGAACACGCATTTTCGAAAAAAGTAGAAGAGATAAACATAGGGACTTATAAAATAAAGGATTGTAAATTAGACTTTACATCATTTCAGTATGAAGATATAAATGGTCTGTTGGGTTTAGATATACTAGTTAATGGAGGTTACATAGTAGATTTAAAAGATTTTCAATTATATCAAAAAGAGCTTTAAGACGAATAGGAAAAAGCTCTTATATTTTTACAAACTAATGGTAAAATATTGAAGGTATAGCAATATGGGAAGCCGCATTATCTAAGATAAAGGAAATCCTCTTATGTATCATGAAGAAGATCATCCTTTATCTTTGTCTTTGTTCCATTTAATCCGATACACTTCCTCCACTAATGCACCAATTTCTTTGATACTGCTATACTTCACCAAAACCTCAAAGCTAATTAATCCCATGGTATAGCATAATGCAATAAAGAGCTTTAGGGATATGCTAGCAAGTAACTTATCAGAAAAACCATATAATAAAATCGTCACAGCCAAGGAGGAAATCATAATTTTGATAAAGAGGATCTCCTGGATCTTGTTCAAAAAGGTATCCACTAGATCCTTTGATAATGCCCCCAAAAAGCAGAATAGGTAGATAAAGATGAAGAAAATCAACTCAATGAAGAATACTTCCATGGTTATACCTCTTGCTTAGTGGAACAATGAAGTTCACTGTCTTGTTGTCTAGGTTGTAAAAACTTTTGATTATATTGATCCATGGATTGGGATTGGATGCGAGCATTGGAAAATTTATTCTGTATAGTTGCCAGGGGAAATAGTAGTATATGGACCAGCAGAAAAGTCAGGATTAATAGCATCACTTTCTCTAGGTTGAAAGCTTCTTCTAGGCTAGACCCCCTAGCCAGCAGCAGATTACAATAGAGGTAGTAATAAAGGACTGTAGTGGTGACTACCATCAAGAAAATCAGTAGAGATAAAGCCTTAGCAGGTGAAATCTTTACTCTTTTATCTTTCATTTTCATTGAATTGGCACCTCCTTAAGGTATTTGATAAGATGAT
Source organism: Alkaliphilus metalliredigens QYMF (assembly GCF_000016985.1). NCBI lineage: Bacteria > Bacillati > Bacillota > Clostridia > Peptostreptococcales > Natronincolaceae > Alkaliphilus > Alkaliphilus metalliredigens. The sequence goes on from NC_009633.1 coordinate 2,209,278, forward strand.
TGAGTGTAAAGAAGGGACATAGGAAATCCTATGCCCCTCATCATGTTAAAATTGACTAATCGAGGAGAAATCACCTCCTTCATTCTATGGAAATAGAATCCTTGGCTTAGGCAGACACATCGAGTTCAGTTGTTTCTGTCTGAACGATGTAAGCGCTGTCCACAGCCACTAGATTACCTACTGTTGAGAAGATCACATCCTTTGCAACGATTAAATCCATGACAGCCTTCACTTGGGCTGCGTCTAGATCATCCCTAGGAACAGAAACCCTTAGGCTGACAGAGCGATCATCATCGGTCTTAAAGACCATGCGTAAATATTTATTCAAGTACGACACCTCCTCTCCTTCTATAATGAGTCAGTACATGAACAGGGCTTGGCCCAAGTTTCATTACCCTTCGATCAACTCACAACGTTCAGCCATATTGATGTTCTTGATACTGTAAGGGTAAAGGGTTGCCACCATGCCTGCCACTTCGTAGACATCATCTAATGCTGCTTCAACCTTGAAGTTGGCGATGGTTCTTGTCATCAGCTGTTCATTCCCTTCAGGGGTTAGACCTGTGACAAATCGACATGAAGCACTTCTTCTTTCATCCATTTTTACAATTGTCATTTAGTTCACCTCCTCTCATAATGAGAATAAAATTAAAAAATAAAGATAGCTAAAATTTGAAGGTTTTGATAACTTTGTCGGTTTCAGGTATGTCTTCATCATATTCAATGGTGAAGAGTTCTTCTCCCTGGTCATCAGGCTCAACCAGCTCATGGATTGCTTCCTCCTTAGGTGGTGCTTCACCTAAAATAGAAAGCTGCATTAGATCTAATGATACCGATATCTCCTCGTTAGGTCTGAACTTTCTAAGGGATACCAAGTTCTCATCATTTAATTCGATATCACTTAATACAATGGAAATTGATTGGCGCCAAGTATCGGCAGCTACTTTATTGCTGATATCGATTTTTTTAATTTTAGCGATCAGTGATGTATTCGGCACTGATTCACCTCCTTGTAAAAGTTTTTATCCCTGCCAGCGGGACTGACCAGTGGTTCTCACATCCACATGGGTAAAGGTGGCATAAATACCGACTCCAGTGAATCCCAAGGCATCTGCTATTTGAGCAATGGCTTCTGGTGAATAACCAGGCACTTGGATATCTGCAGCCCGACCTAGCAGATGCTGACTATTTAGACTTCCTCCAACTCTTTTGTTATGCTCAGGAGTTCGAAAGCCTGAAGTGACAATGACGGGGCTACCTACCTGATCTCGAAGCTGTTGAAGCTTTTCAATCAACCGATGATCTAACTTGACCAGTTGACTACCTCCAAGACACTGAAATTCTCGGAGTTGAAAGTTTTTATCAATTTGAATTTGATTCATCTGTACTCCTCCTATACTTGGCTTTTTTTACATTATAACCCATGGGTTTGGTGAATTCAGCAAGGTGATCAATTGGGTCAGTGACAAGGGATGGAATCTTTTTTCTTGTTCGAAACTAATTAGTAATTCATAGAAGGGATTGGTAAATTTATGTAGAAGACTTTCAATAAAAGTAGATGGGAATATGGATCTAATGTATGTAATGTGAAGTAAATAAGATACAACACTTCCTATCTATCACCTCGATATCAATACCTATGAGCCAAGAATTCAGTACTATGTAATGATTAAAAAGGATTGGTCTCTTGAGCAAAAGCTGAAGACCCTTTCGGATAAACTATCACGCTACTCATTCGATGGTTTACCTATAGATTTAGTAACAATTGAAAGCTTAGACGATGGAAGAAAAATTGCCGTTATTAATTTGATAGATCCTGAGGAGAGAATCAAGTCAGGACATAGAAGAACATGGGCGGGTAATTATTTTCAAGGTTCTTCAGGGGGGAATGTAACTAGAGATAAGCTACTTAGAACTTTTTTACAGGAGGATTTTAAAGAAGGATGGGTTGATGGTGTGAAATTTCTTTACAATCATGATCCAACCAATCACTTTGAGCGTGTTGGGGAGTTGTTGGGAGCAACATATTTATCTTATGGTAAACCAATGTAAAACAGGATGGGATATAATTTACATAAATATCCAAGTATGTTATAATGAAATAGATAATTAAATTAATATAACCGAAATATCAAGAGTTAGGGTAGAGAGTTAGCTCAATGACCCTATACCAACCTGCTTTCAAAGCAAGGTGGTTCAGCTAACAACGATAAGGAGGTGAAGACCATAGTCTGTGATAAGATATGATCCTTCTTAACCATTGTTAAGGGGGATTTTTTGTTGTTCAAAACTAATTTAGGAGGATGATGAAAATGAAAGATGTAAAGGTAATCACGCTACAAGAGGCCATTAAGGGAATGAATGAAGAGGAATTGGAGCGATTTAAGAAAGAGCGTTATGAGAAGTTTATTAAACCTTTGATGGGATTGAATATGAAAACCACTGATGAAGTGGAAAAAATATCTCAAGGAGAAGCCTCGACAAAATGTGATCAATGATTTTAAGAAAGCAGTAATAACTGCAGTCAATAAGAATAGAGATCGTGACAGCACTGGAGCAATCACTGGCAATATATTAGGAGCTTATTTACGAATAACCGAAATTACACAAGAATGGATTGAAAAAGTAGAGATGAAAGATGAAAACAATCAGTAACAGCTAGAAATTGTTATACACATGAGCCATTAACGGGAACTTTAAGAGCATGGATGGTGAGAAATGTTTAATGTCAGAGTAGGTAAATTATGACTTTCAGAAATAAGAAGCCTTTTTATTTGAAATTTTTGAATCTGACAAAGGGTATGAAAAAAAACTAGAGAATATAGATAATAAGCATAATTATTATGGAAAGGTGAGAAGTTTCCTGACCCAGGCGAAAGAGTATATTAATTTAAAGTAGGTGATTCTCGATGAATGATTTTCAATTAAAGGAAGCTGTTAGAAACTTGAGTATATGGAGGAGAAGAGATGAGAGAGCTCCCCATAAACCATTACTCATTTTACTAGCACTTGGACAGCTTTATGCAAAAAAGACACAGCATCTACCTTATGAAGAAATTAGAGAACCGTTGAAGGATTTATTGATAGAATTTGGTCCAACACGGCAATCATACCATCCAGAACACCCATTTGTTAGGCTTACAAATGACGGTATATGGAATTTAAATGTTCTGGTTAAAAACTCTAATATTAGAGGCAAATGGTTGCTAGATCATAATGTAGTTGGAGGATTTAATGACGAAGTTTATTCACTATTAATGAGTAATAAAACACTTATCAGAGAAGTGGCAGAAATAATATTGAATGATCACTTCCCTCAAACCATGCACGAAGATATACTGGCAACAGTTGGTTTAGATTTTGACGAAATCACCAATAGACATAGGGATCCTAAATTTAGAGAGAAGATACTACGTGCTTATGAATATAAGTGTGCTGTATGTGGATTCAACGTTAGACTGGGGAATAATCTAATTGCAGTAGAAGCGGCACATATCAAATGGCACCAAGCTGGAGGACCAGACAATGAGAATAATGGTATGGCACTATGCGTAATGCATCATAAACTCTTTGACCGAGGGGTGTTCACATTAACCAGTTCACGTAAACTTCTGGTTGCTGAAAGGGCACATGGAACAAATGGATTTGAAGAATGGTTAATGCGTTATCATGGAAAAGAGATAACTGCCCCTATCCGACCTGAATATAAACCAGAAGATTCATATGTGAACTGGCATGTAAAAGAAGTGTTTAAGGGGTCTAGCAGGTACCATGCTGGATAATAGATATCTGGTACAGTCTTGCAGCGCACCTAGGAGATAAATAGATACAATAAATTGAAATCAGAGGGCTAGAGAAATCTAGTCCTTTTTACTTGGGTGATTTATGTTCCCTCAAACTAAGGAAGGCAACAGAAGAATGACCTCTGGGGAAAATAAATACGCGAATATATACTGACTCGCGAAAAGAAGGGAGATTTGCGTAATTATGTATAAAATAATAAACTTTATAATCTAAGAAAATAGTCACAAGTAAAGACGAATGTTGGTATTTGATCGTTAGTCTAAGAGCATGTTCTGTTCTGTTATCATTATAGTATCGGTATAATCATTGTAAAAACATGTAAAAATTAGAGGATTAAAAGAAATATTGTAGAATTTTAAAAGATAGAACAAGTAAACATTAGTTTGGTGTTATATTTGCAACTGAAGGAGCGAACAATGGTGAAAATGTATAAGTGACACATTGGATAAAAAGAATAATTTAAAGATACTTGAAAAGAATTAGACATATAAAAATGGAGATAAAATTATGAACATACTTGAACACGAATCAAAAATGTAGCAACAGCTGATCTTCTAAGGGGTTTGGAATTGAAGAATATGGATAACCGATAAGGGGTTTAATATCATCTAATTGTCTGATAGATAAACTTATGAATTTTGTAGCTAACAAAATATCTAAAGAGTTTGAATTGGATTTTAAAATTATTACTCAAAATAATGATAATATCTTTTGTTTTGGTGACTACAAGGCTGCAGTATCGATCGAAGAACTTATCTCTTTACAAAATATCTCTTTACAAAAGAAAAGTTGTTATGCTCTCGACAAGCGACTTCTTGAAGATTTAAAGACACTAAATATCCAACTTTAGAATTCATTTAACATTAGGATATTTAAGTCCCATCGAATATAAAATCCATAACCTTAAAAAACTGTTTAACTAAGTGTTGACAATCCATAATTCAAAGTGATGTTTATTGGACTCAAAAAAGTGTATGATAAAGTAAAGGATATCAAGAGTTAAGGATTAAAAATAGTTTGATAAAATTTATTGGTGGACAAATTATATAAATTCACTGATCTAATGCATAGGTGATTAAATCGTTTGAACTTATTGTTGACAATCCAAGTGTACAGATATAACAGGATGGCATAAAGGAGGTAAAAGGGGATATGCACTCTCATAATTATTCAGATTCAATCAGTACTCTAAACTTATCAACAAGATCATATAATACTCTTAGGAGAGAAGGTATACATACCACTAATGATTTACTAAATTGCTCAAAGGATGATATCATAAATTTTCGAAGTGTTGGTGTGAAGAGTTTAGAAGAGATCGTTAATGCGATTGATAGTTTAAACAAATATAAGTTAGAGATGTATTCTGAAAACATGTTGAATAAAAAACGTAATCATAAAACCTTTGTAGGCCATGATGGTTTAAAATACATCGATATTGCAATCGAGAACTTAAATTTAAGTGTTCGTGCATTTAATTGTTTGAAATCAACGAGTGTTGATTATTATTCTCAATTAATTGATGTATTAGATGAAGAGTTAATTGCTATTCCAAACATGGGCAGAAAGACTCTTTTAGAATTAGAGCACATTAAAAAGACAGTTCAACCTACGAAATACGTCGAGGACAATAAGGGGCCACAAACTGATATAGAGGACATAGGGTGTAAAATTTTTGCATCTATAAGTGAAAAAATAAATATTAAGCCTAAAAAGCTCTTTGAAATATTTAAACAAGTATACTCAAATTACATCATTGAAAAGGACGTTACTCTTGATATCAAAGATATCCTAAAAGACAAAATATTTATGAAAACTTTATATGAAAATGAATATATGAAGTCAGTTATTAATGACTATGTGCTTAACATAATTCGGGAGAACAATTATGGTTGTGATGAAAACTATTTGTTTGATAGAATCCCGTATTGCTTTAAGTTTAGAGAAATAATGAATGAATCTTTAAATGATTTGCTTATTAGAAATGACATAGATCTACTTTATGATGATAGATTTGTAGCGATTTATAATAGCTTTGTTATTGGAGCTAAGGATTATCTAAACGATAAAGAATATGATGTTATTTGGCAAAGAATTCAAGGAAAAACTTTAGTGGATGTAGGAAAGACAAAAGATGTTTCTAAACAAAGGATACGTCAAATAGAGGAAAAGGCAATTAAAAAGTTGAATAATGCATCTATAAAATTCAAAGAAGATGTTTATTCAGATATTTTTAATAGATATATTATACTTAAAGAGGATTTTAAGATTGCATTCAATGATGATGAAGCTTATCAATACCTTGTAATTAGATACCATACCACTTCAGAAAAAGACAGGTTATTAAAAAAACCTTTGGAAAATATTTTACACGATAAAGATATTCCAATGTTTTTCAAGAGAGCTTGTGAAAAAGCAATATATAAAAATTATGTTAAGATAGGAAACGAATACATTCCATGTTCGCGAAATAGTATAAGTAAGTATGTTCTCAAGAATTTCGGTTCCAATGATCTAAACTTTGTCGAGTATTCTGATATATATTTTTCAATACTTAAAGACATAGATAAAATTAATGATCCCAAATTAGAAGTAATGGAGCGAGGATATGAAAATAAGTTAGCTGCTAGCAATATAGTACTTTGGAAATATGGGAAAAAATTTAGGTATTACAATATTGATTCATACGATTTTACAGATTTACTAAGTAGATTAAATATTAATCAGTATAAAAATGTAGAATATTCTACACTTAAATTTTTCCGATTATTACCTGAACTTATGAAAGTTTATGATATCCGAGACGAATATGAACTTCACAACCTTTTAAAGAAAATTTGCAGCTCTGATGAATACCCAACTGTTAATTTTAAGCGTATGCCAAACATTGAATTTGGAAATGCAGATAGAGATAATCAAGTATTGGAATTATTAATAACATTAGCACCTATATCAAATAGTGATTTTGCCAAAGAATATGAAAATGAGTATGGAGTTGCAGCTAATACGGTACTAGCTAATTATATGGGCAATTTTGATCAGTATTTTTATAATGGTGTTTATAAAATTGATTTCCCTGCATTACCTAATATAATTGCACAAAGATTAAAGCAAATATTAATAGAAGATTTTTATATGTTATCAACGATAAGAGAAATATATCAAAAAGAATTTCCACAAGCCGACAAAAAACTTTTGAATCCGTTTTCATTAAAAAGCATTGGATTTAAAGTGTATTCAAATTATGCTGTAAGCGACATCTATAGTTCAGCATCAGAATACTTTAATATGTTGTTTACGAAAACTGATATTACAGATTTAGTAAGAATTGCATCTAGTGTTAAAGAGATAATATCTTACACATCACAACTGTATAAGCTAAAGTCAGATTACGAAATAATTGAATTTATGCCAAACAAGATTATTCATTTTAGAAAATTGAAAGAATTTGGCATTACTAAAGAAATGTTAAACGAATATCGTAATGATGTTCTTAACTTTGTAGGAGATGGAAAGTATTTCACATTGTTTTCATTAAGAAATGAAGGCTTTACTCATGAATTAGATGATCTTGGTTTTGACGATTGGTTCTATACTTCAATTCTGATTGAAGATAAGTCTAATATTTCGTATCAAAGAATTGGTGGTAATAAAGTAATGCTTAGTGGAAATTTTAATATACGATTTGAAGAGTTTTTAGAATATATAGTATTTAGTCAGGAATCGTTATCTATTGATATACATGATTTATCTGATATCTTCAAGCAACAATACAATGTAAACGTTAATACAAGAAAATTGATTGATATCGTTAGATACAGCTCTCTGTACTATGATGCAATCTCAGAAAAGATTTTTGCAGACTACGATACTTATTATGAGGTGGTATAATTATGAATTTATTAAGAGAAGGATTAGAACAAAAGGTTGTAATACCAAATGAAACAGATAAGAGACTTGTTATTGACAACATTTCTAAGAATTATCCTGTTTATAAAATTAAATTAGAAAAATTACATTATAATGATCAGAATGATCGTATTGCAACTTGGATGGCACAATATAAGATTGAGAATAATATTGACAAGTTAGATCCATCTGATAGAGCTAATTATAATAATATTATTCATGAATTTATTACAGAGAGTAATAGAGACGCTATAAAGAAAACTCAAGCAAATATAAAGATAGTGGGACAACAGGAACCGGGAGTAGTTCTTTCGGACGGTAGAATTATTGATGGAAATAGAAGATTTACTTGTTTAAGAAATATTCAAAAAGAAACTGGAAAAACCCAGTATTTTGAAGCTGTAATTATAGATCATAGTATCGAAAATAATGCAAAACAAATCAAAATGCTAGAGCTAATGTTGCAACATGGGGTAGATGAAAAAGTAGGATATAACCCAATTGATAGACTTGTAGGAATTTATACTGATATTATAGAAACTAAATTACTTTCAGTAAAAGAATATGCTGATAGCGTTAATCTAAGTGAGTCTGACATTCAATTGGAAGTAGATAAAGCTAAGCTTATGGTCGATTTCTTAGAGTTTATTAACGCACCTAAACAATTTCACTTAGCTCGCCACTTTAATCTTGCAGACCCATTGAAAGAATTGTATTTAATGTTGAAAAAGGTTAAGGATGATGATAAAAAAGAAGACTTAAAAAATGCGGTCTTTGCTCAATTCTTGACGCAACCGTTTGGTGATACAACTAGACATGTTAGAAAGATTAAAAAAATTGCTTCAAGCAGCAAATTTTTAAGCGAATTTTTAGAAGAACAGATGGAGATTGTTGAAAAAGTTTGTGACGAACTTGAAAAATATCCTACAGTATCAAATAAAGAAATAAATATAATTAGATCGAATGAAAAGATAAAAAGCGACTTCTTGCATTCTACGGAAAAATATGTAAATAAAGTGGATGGTGACACTATACGAAATCAACCAATAAAGCAAGCAGAAAAATCTTTCGATTCTCTCGATTTAATTGATATCAAAATTATTAAGAAATTAAATCAAGAACAAAAAGATGAAATTCGTGAAAAACTAGATGTGATTGATCAAATCGTACTAGACATTAGGAGAGAATTAGATGTTTAGTGAATTAAATCTGCGTTCAACTTATTCAACTTATGAAAATGATATTGGAGCTGAGTTTTATGTACCAGTCTTGAGCAAATGTACGCACTATGATAGAGCATCTGCTTATTTTTCCGCAAAAGCCTTAGCAAATTATGCTAAAGGACTTGAGTTGTTTGCAAGCAACGGGCATAAATTTAGACTTATTGTATCTTCTGAAATTGGAGAAGATGATTATAATGAAATAATTCATGGATATCAATTAAGAGAAAAACTAAAAAATGATATGTTAGGTAGGTTGAATGAGCAGTTGTCAGCTGAAGAAGAAGCTAATATTTCAAATTTAGCGTATTTAATATCAATAGGTACAATTGATATTAAAATGGCTTTTACTAAAAAAGGAATTTTTCATGATAAGTTCGGAATCATGAAAGATTTTGCTGGGAATATTATATGTTTCAGAGGATCAAATAATGAAACTGATGCCGCGTTTCATGCAAATTATGAAGCGTTCGATATCACATGCAGTTGGTTAGCTTCCGCATTTGATTATTCTAAAATTACGAAAAGTATTGAATCTTTTAACAATTTATGGGAAAACCGAGCTAACGATGTTTATGTCTGCGATGTAGATGAAGTGGTTTATAAGAGAATTTTAGAATTTAGTAAAGGAGAGATTATTTTCGAACCTGTATTGCTAAAGGAGAATTGTTTGATACTAGATCATAAAAATAATTACTTGGAGTTAAATATCAAGATTGATCCTTCGATTATATGGAATAATCAGATATATAAATTAAGATTAAAAAGATATATTGATTCAGAGTTAAGCAAACACGGAAGAATTGTTTTCAAGAAACAGCTTACTTATCCCATCTACAAAAAAATTATCAATATTTTACAAGTTGATGCTCAAAAAAGAGGATATGCTTTTTATGTAACAAATAGACTACATACTTATATTAAAGATCGTGAACTGAATATAAAAGAGCGGGCAAATGTCGGACTAGCAATAAAGCAACAGGCACCTGATATATGCGAAAGATTTAACAAATACAAGAACATTGTTGATAATGAAATGGTAAGAAAACTTAGAGAAAAACAAGTATGGGATTCGTTTTATATGTGTATCATGAGAAAAGCTGCGAATTTTTCAGTACCTGGATCAGGAAAAACATCTTCTGTTTTGGGGGTTTATGCTTATTTAAATCAGCAAAAATTGGTAGACAAAATTATTATGGTTGGTCCAAAAAATTCTTTTGGATCATGGGTTGATGAATTCAGCCTTTGTTTTGAATCTAGGAAACATTTAAAACTTTTTAATGTCCAAGAATATAAGTTATTAGAACAAAAAAAAAATGCACTATTATATGATACAAAAGATAAAAATTTACTTCTCTTTAACTATGAAAGTCTAAACTCAATAATGGGTGAAATTAAACGAATTGTTGATAAAAGAACATTGCTAGTATTTGATGAAGTCCATAAAGTAAAAGCAATTGACGGATTAAGAGCAGAGCATGCATTAGAAATATCAAAATTGTCTTATTATACAATTGCAATGACGGGTACTCCTATACCTAATTCATATGCGGACATAAAAAACTTATTGGAAATATTGTATCATGATGAGTACGATGAGTATTTTGGTTTTTCAGAGGAACAATTAAAGAATCCAACTGATGTTGATATTGTTGAAATTAATAATAGGATTCAACCTTTTTTTTGTCGAACAACAAAAGGACAATTAGCTGTGCCAAATGCCAATGATGATATCATAATCACCACTGTAGCTAGTGAATATGAGAATAGAATATTTCACATTTTATTATTAAAATATGCGAAGAATAAACTAACATTAATTATCAGGTTATTACAATTAGAATCAAATCCCCAAATGTTATTAAGATCATTAGAGGATAATGGAGAAGATTATTCAGATATTCTTGATACGTATGGCGATATTGATGATATTGATTTTAAAGATTATTCTTCTGAAATAGTTACACTAATTAATTCAATAGAAAAAACTCGGAAATTTAATGCTTGCATTGAACAGACTTTAAAACTTAATTTTCAAAATGAACCGGTTATAATTTGGTGTATTTTTATTGACTCAATACTCAAGTTATCATCAGAACTTCAATCAAAAGGACTTAGAGTTGGGAGTATTTATGGTTCAATTGAACCTAAAGAGAGAGAGTTGATTTTAAAATTATTTAAGGAAAAAAAACTTGACGTATTGATTACGAATCCGCATACACTTGCAGAATCTGTATCATTACACTCTGCTTGCCATAATGCTATATACTATGAATATAGTTATAATCTTGTTCATTTATTGCAATCAAAAGATAGAATTCATCGACTTGGATTGCCAGATAATCAGTATACACAATATTATTATTTGCAGAACGAGTTTCTAACCAGAGATAATGAAGTATTCTCTTTAGATAAAAAAATTTATGAACGATTACATGAAAAAGAAAGAATTATGTTACAGGCGATTGAAAATAACAAGTTAGAACAGTTAAATTCAGTTGAAGAAGATATTGAACTGATTTTCAAAGATTTAAATGTTTGATATCATTATAGCAATTTCAAACAATTATTTGGTTATGTGTTTAATTAAGTATTAATTATTTAATTGCGTTGAATAAAGCTTTCAAATATGGCACAATTATTTGGAAGTTTTATTGCCCACAAATCTTACTTGTCATAAAGTTATAGAAGGATAAAAGTTTTTGATAAATATCCTTATATGGTTTGAAAAGCAAGAAAGAAAAGTCAAACAGAAATGTATCATATTATGCTGAGAAGTATATTAGAAAAATTAAGTAATACTTATGGCAAACAACGTCCCCTTGGTTAATTTGGTGATAGGCTACCCCAGATCTAAGTCTTTAAAGACCTGGATCTGGGGTAGTAGTCTAAGCTATTAATAAATCCGTGTCATCAGTAATCTTTGCAGCATCTTACTTAATTCGGGATCCAGGGAGCCATACTGATCATCAAAATCCTTCACCTCCTGGAATGTATCAACCGTGATGCTGGGTTCAATGATCTCTAGGCATAATTTTAACAGGGCCTGATGGGGGGGGGGATTGCCATTGCCTATATACTCAATAGCCTCTAGGGGACTTCGTAATAGGAGATTATTACGGAGATTTGCATCCATGGAAGCATAATTTTCCCCATAGGAATTCAGGGCATCCACCCATGCTTCCTTCATTAAGTCATTGCTATTTTTATCCCTAGGAGTGAGATCTGTAAAATCATTATTGATGATCCTTAATGCTGCCTCTAGATCACTATGGGGATGATCTATTGTCAACAACTCATCAAGGGATTCCCTGTAGTTCCCGTGGTGGGCCTGAATTCTCACTCGATAGCTTTGCTGCCAGGAATTTAAATCATAGTTCGTCTCAATAAATCCTAAAACTTCAAGGGTTTTTTCATAGTCCTGTAGATTGCTATAGGAAATATCTGCAATACGATCTAAAGAGGAAGGATTTTCTGTAAGGGCATAGAGCCTTTCATAGTAGTCCAAGGCTTTGTTGAAATCTGCATGGGGATAGGAAAACTCTTGGATGTTAAATGATATCCCATATAATTTCCCCAGCATAGCCAGAGCATAAGCATCCTCTGGGTCATAGGATAAATCTTCCTCGTAGGCATCTATTGCTCCCTGGTAATCCCTTGCTAGTATAAGCTCATCTCCATTTCTAAGGTCTCTTTCTTCAAAATGAAAATCCGTGTTTTGACTCCTTAGATAGCCTCTGGTGGAGGTTAATATGCTACCATTCTTATCATGGGCCCTTACTCCCCAAAAATATTTTCCACCGGGCTGGGCGAACCCAAACAAGGAGCTTGGGGTAGGACCCTCTGAATCATAGGACATCCCTGTTTGAGTATAGGTCAGTTCCTCAAGGGAAAGGATCGCTTCATTATTGTGGAACTTCTTGTCCGAATAGATTGTTGAAATCCAGCCTGATCCATCGGAGGAATAGCTACCCATCTCCAGGGTATAATAGGCTGCCCCCTCAAAGGGCTCCCATTTAAAATGAACTTGATCACCGATTATTTTTTCGTTATCTACTGGAGAAGTGGCCCTTAGGGTGTCAACCAAATTAAAGTCCCAGTGATAGTTTTGATTTTCATCGATATATATTGTGGACTCTGGAAAAAAGCCGCCCTCCAAAATCACATCTCCCACCTCATCTAAATCCAGAATAAAACCCAGACTATATCTTCCTGGAGGAAGCTTACCAAAGGAAAAGTTCCCACTACTGTCGGTTATAGACCAAATAGAATCCTCATAATGGCCTCCAAATATCACTCCCCTAGAGGGATCATTCTGTTCCTGAAGGAAAAACTGTATGGAAGCTAGGGCAGAATCCATAAGGGTTAAGGATCCTGTGATTTTTCCATACTGTAAGGGCTTATCCCCTAGGGAGGCAATTCTTCTAAGGATGACTTCCCGCTGGTTATCATAATAGCTTCTTTCTGAAATTGCGTCATTGCCTTCCTGCTGTGCAAACTCCGCTTCCCTTTGCCTGCCTTCCTCAATGAGATCCAATAGCTTAAGGTAGTATTCCTCAGCCTGTTCTTGATTTCCTAAAAGAGCGTGGAGCTCTGCCATGGATTGGTATAGACGTTGATCGAATGAATAATCCCTTTCCTCCAGGAGATAATTTGAAAACCTTAAGGCCTCATTATAGAGTCCCTGGCTCTTCAAAATCTGAGTAGCGCCTAGGGCTACGGAGGAATCATAGTAGTTTGTTCTGGGGATGGCATTTATGGTTTCGTAGTGACTTACCATGATTTCAAAGGCCTCATCCACTCTCCCCTTAGACAGTAAATTTCTAATATTTTGTTTAGAGAGCTGGGTTTGTGCGCTTCGACCCTGCCAGGTTTGGGGGAATCTCTCCACCAATTTTTCGTAATATTCTTGGCTTTCCTTAGATAGTTCAACAGTCATACCCTGAACGCTCCCTGTGCCGGCGGAGGAAATCATTAGGAGGCTATTGGTGTCGGATATTTCAGCGAGCCTTTCCAATGCGGTGGCAGTTTCGGCACGATTTGGAAAGAAACGATCTAGACGATCATAATAGATTTTGGCTGCCATAGGCTCTCCATTTTGGTTATATCGTTCCCCCATATACAGGATGATAGAGGGAATGAAGGTATAGGTTAGGAGTAAAAGGGCAAGGGAAATACCGATTCCAGCCAATACATGTTTAACTTTAATACGAATGATTTTTTTCATAGTATGACCTCCCAGTAATTTAGACTTGATTCCATAGGGCTAATATACTCCCATGAATTTAGGATTTTATACTAGCGATAGGAATCGCTGGTATAAATGCTTCCGTTGGTGTTCTTCAGTTCTAAGATTTCATACTTTGGATGGGAGATTTCCCCGGGCAAAATAAAACTGTTCAAGGATACCGTAAGCAAAATGATAAAGCTAAGGGCAAGGACCGGAATCGTGGCAAGGGGAATACGGATTTCCCGCTCTAAAAAGGTCTCCATTCTAGATGGCGGTTGTTGTCCCTTGGGGAGAGCTAAAAGCTGATCCTTGAAAGAAGTACTTAATTCCAGGGGATCTAAGCCCTCATTAAAAAGGGTGGTAATTTCATGCTCCAACTGTTTATCTGTATAATTTTTATTTTCCTTCATCTAATCCGCCTCCCTTTCTAAAAGTAGTTTTTTCATATGCTCCCTACCCCTCTGGAGTCTAGACTTTATACCGGACTCACTGATATCCAATATTTCAGCGATTTCTTTGACTTTAGAATCTTGATAATAGTAAAGATAAAGAACCTCACGATATTTTATGGGAAGGGAGAGTAGTAGTTCCCTAATTTCCCTTTGTCTCTCTGTTATTTCCAAGGCCTCCTCCGGAAGTGGGGAGGAATCCTTAAGGATTATCTTCGATGTAGTAAAAATATTTTTTATTTTCCTTCGTCTGAGGATATTTTTTGAATTGTTTATGGCAACCCTGGTTAGCCAGGTGGTAACAGCGCTATCACCCCTGAACTTATCCATATTCCTATAGAGGGCTAGAAAGCTTTCCTGAACAACGTCCTCAGACATTTGGGAATCTCCTATGATCATAAAGGCCAGTCGAAAAAGCTTATCCCCATAGCCTTCAACCAATTCCCGGTATTCTTTATCATGCAATCTATCTCACCCTCCCTCTTCAACCTATTAGACACATAACTCAGATTATGGTCTCAAAAATTATAAATTTCATATGAATAAATTTATTATAGCATAAAAGGAACCAAGTGAAGGAAGCCACAACTAAGGGGACGGCTCATCAGTGATGAAAAAAAGAAAGCCAACAGCTTTGTCTTTTTATTTTGCCTGTACTTTCACCTAGAAACATATTAATATGTAAAATGAGAAGGGATTTTGCATACTTTCAAGGAATATTTAGATAAATGAAGTCCTTTTGCATATTAACCAGGACAGAGTAAAAATCATTAGAAAAAAAGCTGTTGGAGGTTCATCCAATGAAATTATTTGAGATTGTACCAGATAAATTTTTTAGTATTCTTTCATCGAAAAATAAAGAAATCTATAGTGATTGTTTGTTTATACTATTTAACCAATATACAGGAAACACATCCTTTGGTATAGATAGAGAAATTGTGGTGCATGTTTTGACAGATTATTTTGAGGAGCTGGGGGAAGTAGAGCTCTTTCAGGATGAGGATGTGACTGTGAAATCTGCTCGAGAAGAGGCTAACTTCATCATTAGAAAGCTTGATGAGTGTGGGTGGATAGATATTGAGACCACCACCAGCTATAAGCAAATCATTAACCTGACGGATTATACTGTTATGATGCTTGAAACATTAGAAAAGATTGTTAAGAATGAACAACTTGAGTACCAGGGCTATGTCTATACCATTTATTCTATATTATTTGGCAACGACAATGATCAGTATAATGTGATCCTGGATCAGGTTCATGAAAATACCATGAAGCTGATGAATGGGCTTAAAACCTTAAACGCCAACATCAAAAAATACATTGGTAGAATCACAGAGCAAAAAACCTCTGAGGAGATTATGAAGCTTCATTTTGAAGGCTATACCCAGGATATTATTGATAAAGGGTACCATCGATTGAAGACCTCGGATAATGTGAGTAAGTTTAGGCCTAAAATTCTTGAAAAGCTTGAAATTATTAAGCGAGACAAGGCCTATTTAGAGCGGGCCAGTCAACAAGAGGTTGACATCGAAAAGGCAGAGAGTCTAGAGGCTGCCAAGGAAAAAATAATGGGTCAATTGAATGGCATTATCTATGTTTTTGAAAATATGGATGAAACCATTGGTGAGATTGACAGGAAAAACACCCAATATATTAGGGCCTCCTTAACCAGGGTGAAGTATCTTTTAAATAGTTCCAAGGATATAGAGGGACAGATAAACGAAATCCTTAAATATGTGGTGGAGCGGATTGAAAGTGGTGAGATTGACCTAAAAAATGATCGCATCGATGAAATCGACAGCCTTTTTCGGTTTTATCCCCAGAGCTTCATAGACAATAAATCCCTGTACATAGCCACAGAAGGGAAAAAGGATTTTCAGTCACAAAAGCTGGATGAAGATCAAGTCATGAGACAAGAGGAAAGAGAAAGACGAATTAACGAAATTAAGGAAAAGAAGAAAAAGAGCTTAAGTAGAGGTAACATTGACACATATGTATTAGAGATGTTAGGGGATAGAGCGGTGATGAAGGCATCTAATTTACCCTTGGAAAATAAGCTGGATTTCATTAAGCTAATTTATGTATTAGTGTATGCTAAAAGTCGATTGGTTCATTATAAAGTGAATAAATTAGAGGAATCTATTGAAATAAAGGGATTTAAGTTCAATGACTTTGAAGTTTGGAGGAAATGAAATGGGTATGACAGAGAAGTACAATCACTTAAATAGTAAGCAAAAGGATGAATTTGCTAGAATTGCAAACAAGCTATTATCCATTGGTTTTTTAACCAAGAAGAAGGAAGATAATAAAAAAGATTATTATTTTATTGAAAATCATAAGGAGATCTTCGCCAACTATTTTGAAATATCCGGTTGGGAGCTGGAGATTGATGATACATATGGTGTGATTCATCTTGTGAATCACCATGATCAAAATAGGCACCATTTTAAGCTTTATGAAAGTATCATTTTGCTGGTATTGAGACTGTTATATTATGAAAAAATGCAGGAGCTGTCCTTGGCTGAAAATATGGTCATCACAGTGGATGATCTTCACCAAAGATTTTTTGCCCTTAAGCTGAGGGACAAGCCATTGGACAAGACCACCCTCAGAAGTGCCCTGCGACTTTTTCGGAAATTCAACTTGATTGATTTAATTGATTCAGATATTAGTCTGGGAGACGCTAGAATGATTATCTACCCCACCATTTTATTGGCTGTCAGGGTCGAGGATATTCGAAAGGTATATGAAAAACTAGATACCTATAGAAGTGGGGAGGTGGTAGAGGATGAAGAAGCTGACGAAGATCAAGTTGATTAATTGGCATTATCTGACCAATGTAACCATTGATATTCATGACAACTGCCTCATAACCGGTGACAATGGTTCAGGAAAATCTACCATTCTCGATGCCATCCAATATGTACTAACGGGAGGTCGGGCAAGGTTTAATAGTGCTGCCCATGAAAAGGCAAAAAGGGATTTGTTGGGCTATGTACGCTGTAAGACAGGGAAAGATACCAATGCCTACGAAAGAAAGGGAGATGTGACAGCCCATGTGGCCCTAGAGTTTTATGAGGAAAGTAAAAAGAGATCCTTTGTTTTGGGGGCTGTCATTGACTCATCCAGCGACCTAAGCAATCCAAAGGTGATTTTTTATCGAATCGTGAACCAAAAGATAGAGGACAAACTATTTCTTAATGGTGCTGTCCCTAAAAATATCAGTCAATTTAAGGTATCGACGAAATCTTTTCAAACAAAAATATTGCCAACCCAAACTGCAGCCAGAGAGGATTTTAATCATTCATTAGGCTCCATTGGGCATCGGTTTTTTGAATTATTACCTAAAGCCTTAGCCTTTAAAGCCATAGAGAATGTCAAAGATTTTGTCTACTCATATATCTTAGATGAGAAAGAAGTCAACATTGATTATTTAAAGGAGAATGTCCGGACCTATATGGATTTTGAAAGGGTTCTTGAAGGAATTAAGCAAAAGCTAGAGCGTTTAGAGGAGATTCAAAAAGAATATGAAGAGGTCTTGCGGGTTGAAGAAAATATCAGAATTCACGATTATATTATTTTAAAATCCCAGAAGGATACGGAGGAAGAAAAGTTAAAGTCAAAAAACATGCTCTTGAGTAAACGTCAGGAGCAGTCCTCAAAGGAAAAGGAAAGTGAAGTTCAGCATATCAATCAGCTAGACCTATTGAAAGAGCGAGAAAGTGACATTCGAAAGAGTCTATTAACCAATGATACCTATCAGTTAATGAGGAGCCTAGAGCATGACATTAAGCTCCTTGAAAACTCAAAACGGGAATTAGACAATGAACAGCAAGGATTCATGACAGCATTGCAGACGGAGCTTGATAGAATGAAGAAAATCCACGGCTTGAATATTGAGATCAAGGGGTTAAAGGATTTTGTAGAACGCAGTCAAACCCTAGACAATCCACCATCTGTAGGGGACTTTTGTGAATCCGCCTTTGTCCTGGAGGAAAGCTTTAATGAAGTCAGTGGACAATTCAACGAAAACTTATTTAAACTGAAATCCAGTAAAGAAGATAAGGAAAAGCAACTTAGGAAAGTCAATGAGGAAATTCAGATATTAGATAGTAAAAAGCTTGTTCATAATAAGGAAGTCATTGCCCTTCAAAGGGTGATCGGCAGTGAATTGGAAAAGCTTGAGGGGAAGCGGATTGAGGCTAAAATTATTTGTGAGTTACTAGAGGTATCAGATCCGATATGGCAGGATGCGGTGGAGGGTTATTTAAACACCCAGCGGTTTAACTTACTTGTGGATCCCCAATATTTTGATGATTCATTACATGCCTATGAGCGGTATAAAAAATCCAATGGCATACATGGGGTGGGCCTCATTAACACCCAACAACTTGAAAAATATCAAGAGTGTGATGAAAACAGTCTAGCGGCGGTGGTCACCTCTAAAAATAAGTATGCAAAGTATTATATTAATATGGTTTTAGGTAAGGTGATACGATGTGACGCTGTTGAGAATTTAAAGAAGTACCAACGATCCATCACCCCAACCTGCATGGTGTATCAAAATCATACCGCCCGTCAAATCAATCCTCAGATTTATAAGAAGCCCTATATTGGTTCTGAAGCCTATAAAAAGCAGCTTGTGTTAAAGGTAGAAGAGCAAAAACAATTAAAAGAAGTGCTCCTGGGATTGGGAGAAGAAATAGAAAAATTGAATGAAATTATGAAACTAATGATAAAACCTAGGTTTGAGTACTTAAGAGAGCACAGTGATGTACAAATCAAGGTGAATCAGAAGCATGAGGAGATAGGAACCAAGCAGGAAGAGTTAAAGCGAATCGATAGAAGTACCATCATGGAATTAGATCTAGAGCTGGAGAGCATTAAAAAGACAATCGATGCAAAGGAGAAGGAACTCAAGACCATTAACGGTCGTGTCATTCGGCTAGATTTCGAAATGGAGCAACTGGAAAAAGAGATCAATCAGTTTGAAGATCGGGTTCATGGCATAGCCAAACAAATCATTAATTATGAAACCCAACACGGAGAAATACTGGATAAGGCCAATGAACGCTATCAGGCTGGACTCAAGCTAAGGAAGCCCTATGATATACACCAGAATTTTACCCGAAGTAGACAGGGATTAGATACAAAGCTCAATAATGCTGAGAACGAATTAATGTACCAGCAAAGGCAATATAATAATGATTATCACTTCGGTGGGGCTGAGGGCAAGGCTGGCATGGAGGATTTTAACCGAGAAAACAAGGTATTAAGGGAAAGTAAGGTCATTGAGTATGAGGAAAAGATCAATGGTGCAAGACAAAAGGCTGAAGAGGAGTTCAAGGAGCATTTCATCTCAAAGCTACAAGAGAATATTGTATCGGCTCAAAATGAATTTAAAAAATTGAATCAAGCATTGAAGGGAATCCAATTTGGGCAAGATGAGTATAAATTTTATTTCAGTGCCAATAAGCAATATGATAAGTTCTATAGGATGATTATGGATGAAAACAACCTAGGAGGAAACACCCTGTTTACAGGGGTCTATCGTCAGAAGCATAAGGAAGCCATGGAAGAATTATTTGAACGAATTACAGTGGATAATGATGAATCTAGAAAGGCCCTAGAGAAGTTTACGGACTATCGAACATTTATGGATTATGATATTAAGATCTATCACAGTGATGGGAGTACCTCTAGCTTTGCCAAGGTCTGTCGTGAAAAAAGTGGTGGTGAGACCCAAACCCCTTATTATGTAGCCATTGCTGCATCCTTTGTACAGCTATATGATAGTGGTATTCACCAGGACAAGCTAGGCATTATTTTATTAGATGAAGCCTTTGATAAAATGGATGAAAATCGTATCGACAGTATGATGTCCTTTTTTAGTAAACTAGACTTGCAGCTGTTGATTGCATCACCCCCACAAAAGATTGAGACAATCGGACCCCATGTGGGGACAACCTTAGTTGTAACGAAGGAAGATAATTTTAGCTGGGTGGAGGCATTTAGAATCGATGAAGAATTATAAAAAGATGATACTCAATCATTTGGTAGATAAATATGAAAAAAGTTCTTTGTACCGTGGGGATAATAAGGTCAATGTAACCATTGGCATGACCATCAATAAAAAAAACCTATCGGATTATTTTAATGAATGGGATTATACATTGAAAAAGGAGATCAATGAACAGGCCTTAAGTCTACAGGAGGAAGCGCTCATTGAAATCCAGTGGAAGAAGTTTCAAGAGGGAAACATCCTAGACAAATTAAAATTGAACATTGAATCACTGGATCGTGTTTATGAAGTATTAAAAAGACAGCCAAAGAGTCAGCTAGAGAATGACGTTGGCACCATTGTCATGGGTTATTGTGATAGAACGGATTGGCTGGGTGATTTTGCAAGGGATATGAAAGAGAAGCTAGTTCAAAAGGGCAGTATTAAAAAATACTTGGACATAGAGGATCGGGTAGAGGTCAAGGATGTATTCATGGCTCTGGATCAAATACGAGCCCAGACCGATGAAATACCCAAGCGGGTTTTCAGTATAAGGGTATTTTCAGATTCCAAACGTTTTGAAAGGGTAGAGTCTAAAGTGGTGAGAATCATGAGGGACTACGGGCCCTATGAAGTGGATATGGATATATTGGCGGAGGAAAATATTATCCAAAATCCTAGCTATGTCTTTCTGAAGGGAAAAGCTGTACTGCTCTGTAATGAAGAAACAATCAATTTAGAAAAGGTGGATGGTGAGATTGGTCTAGGTGCTGGTTTAATTGATAATCTAAGCTTCAAGACAATCGATGCAAAGAGAGTTTTAACCATTGAAAATTTAACAACCTTTCATTGCTATGAACCTAAGGATGAACTGGTGATCTATTTAGGTGGTTATCATAATGCCACAAGACGAAGACTCCTAAAGAAGATCCATGGGTTTAATCCTGATTTAGCCTTTTACCATTGGGGAGACATTGACCTGGGTGGCTTTAGAATTTTAAATCACCTTAGGAATAAGACTGGTATTAATGTGAAGTCTTATCGGATGGATAGAGAGACATTAGAAATGTATAAAAATCATACCAAGAAGATAAAAAGTGAGCAATACAGTGGTGAATTAACAAAACTGTTGGAAAATGAGGAGTATATAGAATTCCATGAAGTGATCAGATATATGATTGAGAATAATATGATATTGGAACAGGAAGCATTGGATATAGGATGATGGTTGCAGTAAAAGGGGTTATCTTGCTATTAGATAATTGATGCGATAAGTGAAATTTCATATAACTTTATGATAAGAAATTTGGAGGTGAGACTATGGAAATGGTATTCTATAAGTGTTCGGTATGTGGATTTATTCATCAAGTGCCGGCGTACTGGAGTGGCTTTTCACCAGAGGAAGAAATAGAAATGGTACATTTCAATCTAGAAACCAATGAAATGTGTGGTAAATTGATGTTGAGCTTAGTTGAGGTATAGAAAAATATATAGATAAGGGAGATTAGTCCTGGAGGGCGACCACGGTGAGTCTTTTTCTATGGATAGGTTAAAAACGTAGTACTGGAGGGGTTGGAAATTGATTGAACTTATTAAGGATTTATTGATAAATTATGGTACAAATGAGAGGGTAGCCCAGTATTTCTCTAATACAATAGCGGTTATCGTGATTATCATGGTCAGCCTGATCGTTGATTCAATTGTGCGAAAGGTTCTTCTTAGAACGTTAAAGTCTTATACTGAGAAAACAAAAGCTAAATGGGACAATATCATTGTAGAGAAAAAGGTTTTTGATCGACTGGCTCGTATTGTGCCAATAGGAATCATACATGCATTTGCTCCAGTATTTCCTGCTTATCAAATGTGGATTCAGAGAATTGCTTTTGCCTGTATTGTTTTCATTGTTTTACTAGCACTCAATCGATTCTTAGATGCCATAAATTATATCTACTCAAGCTATGGAATAGCTAAGGTAAGACCTATTAAAGGATATATTCAGGTGGTAGAGATCACTTTATATACCATTGGTATTATTATCATTATCAGTGTTTTGATAGATCGTTCTCCGTGGATTTTATTAAGTGGTGTAGGTGCTGCAACAGCAGTATTTATTCTTGTTTTTCAAAACTCCATACTGGGACTTGTAGCCAGTATTCAAATTACCACAAATAACATGCTACAAATCGGAGACTGGATCGAAATGCCTAAGTATGGAGCGGATGGAGATGTGTTAGAGATCTCTCTGCATACAGTAAAGGTACAAAACTGGGATCAAACGATTATTATGATTCCAACCTATTTACTTATATCAGAATCATTTAAGAACTGGAGAGGGATGCAGGAGTCCGGTGGTAGAAGAATTATGAGAGCTGTCTATATAGATGTCACAAGCATCAAATTTTGTGATGAAGAGATGCTAGCAGGATTTGAGGAAATCCAATACATTAAAGAAGACCTTCAGAATAAGAGAAAAGAAATAGATAAATACAACAAGGATTATAAAGTGAATTCCGCACATGCTGCTAACGGAAGACACATAACCAATATAGGGATCTTTAGGAGTTATATAGAGAACTACTTAAAAAATCATCCTAAGGTAAGTCAAAATATGATCCAAATGGTGAGACAGCTTCAACCCACTGAAAATGGATTGCCCATAGAAATATATGCTTTCACAAATGAAATCGCATGGGCAGATTATGAGGCAATACAAGCGGATATTTTTGATCATATATTAGCTGTGCTTCCTGAGTTTGATCTTAGGATTTATCAAGGGCCCACAGGATATGATTTTAGTAAACTGAGAAGTATATAGAATTCCATGAAGTGCTCAGCTATGGGTATAGTTGTAAATGAGGGAAGGAGAGAAGGGTATGAAAAGAGTGGATAAAATACTAGGAAATCTGCAATATCAGATTTATCTTCAAAGGAATATGGAGGCAGAAACGGACCGAGTTTTATGTAGGCATAATCTTCAACACTGTTTAGATGTAGCAAGGGTAGGATACATCGTCGCCCTAGAGAACAATCTAGAGGTAGAGAAGGAACTAATTTATGCAACGGCCCTATTGCATGATATTGGTAGGTGGAGACAATATGCCGATGGAACTGACCATGCTGTGACTGGTGGAGAGCTTGCTAAGGGGATACTCATGGATTGTGATTTTAGTGAATTTGAGATAGAACTTATTGTACAGGCTATTATAAAGCATCGGAAGGGTACGGATTTGGAGACGGCCTTAGAGCAGGTTATATTTGAAGGGGATAAAAAATCCCGTTTGTGTATAGACTGCGGAGCGATTCAAGGATGTAAAAGATTTACGGGGAATAATAAGCCCTTGCTGCACTATTGAGAAGGTATGGGTATTGATTTATCCAAATACAGTAGTTAAAAATTTAACTACTTTTAGCATTTAGGTTTGACCTTTTAGTTGGACAGCATATATAATGTAATTATGGAAAATTAAAGTAATTCTAAAAAATAAAGGGGTGAGGGACCTGATATTAATGATTGACAACTATGATTCCTTTACTTACAATTTGACTCAATACCTAGCTTGTCTAAAGGAAGAGGTACTAGTCTATCGGAATGATTGTATTACTTTAGAAGAAATTGAAGCCTTAAAACCAGAAGTTATTGTGTTGTCTCCTGGACCATGTACACCAAATAAAGCTGGAATTTGTATAGATGTGGTTGAGAGATTTAAAGGGGAGATCCCGATCTTAGGAATATGCCTTGGACACCAGACAATAGGACAAGTCTTTGGTGGAAATGTAATTCGAGCTATAGAGCCTGTCCATGGTAAGGTCCATCCGATACACCACAAAAGTGTGGGGGTCTTCAGTGGGCTAAAAAACCCTCTGAATGTTACCCGATATCACTCCCTAGTAGTTGAACGGGAGAGCTTGCCACAGTGCTTTGAAATTACTGCAGAAACAAATGAGGGAGAAATCATGGGGATTAGGCATAGGGAATATATGATTGAAGGGGTACAGTTTCATCCCGAAGCCATCCTAACAGAAATGGGAATGGAGCTGTTAAATAACTTTCTAATAGCGGCACGAGTACAATATGAGCAGGTGAAAAAATGTATATAGAAAAAATCAACACCTCATTAAATAGTTTTGAATTATATACAGTTTTTAAAGAAGAGCCCTATAGCTTTTTCCTAGATAGTGGCATGGATTATGGGAAACTAGGAAAGTATTCCTTTATAGGTTTTGCGCCTAGCTTAGTATTTAAGAGTAAAAATAATAGAATCGATATCATTGATGGTGGGAAAATCCATACCTACTCTGGAGATCCCTTTGAAAAGTTAAGAGAACTATATAAAAAGTATAAAAGGGATTATAAAAGCGAGCTTCCCTTTCTGGGAGGATTTGTAGGATATTTTGGCTATGACCTGTGTCACCATGTGGAGCATCTACCTAGAACTGCTATTGATGATGTACAGATTCCTGACTGTTTTATGGGTCTTTATGATGGGGTGATTATTATTGACCATATAAAAAATCAGACCTATGTGGCTGCCTTGGGAATAAAAGAAGATCCCAATGATATTGTTAATAAAATATCAAAACGGATATATGAAGAAGAAAGAAAAGGTGTTAAGACAGATATAAGGGATAAGGACAAATCTGTAGAATTAAAATCTAATTTTAAAAAAGAGGAATATATTATTGCCCTTAGTAAACTTAAGGAATATATTCGAGCAGGGGATATTTATCAAGCTAATCTAACCCAAAGGTTTGAATGTGAGCTAGAGGAATCTCCCTATGAGCTATATAGCAAACTGCGTCAAATTAATCCAGCTCCCTTTGCAAGCTTTATTGATTATGGAGAAGGCCATATTGTCAGTAGTTCCCCTGAGCGATTCATCCAAATTAAAGACGGTCTGATAGAAACCCGACCCATTAAGGGAACAAGGCCTAGGGGACAAACCCCTGAGGAGGATTTGGCAAATCGAGAGGATTTGTTAACCAGTGAAAAGGACAAGGCCGAGCTTTTGATGATCGTTGATTTAGCAAGAAATGACTTGGGACGAGTATCAAAAGATGGTTCAGTAAAGGTAACGGAACTCTTCCATTTAGAAGAATATGCAACAGTATATCATTTGGTTTCTACTGTTCAAGGAGAGCTAAGGAAGGAATACGATGTAATTGATTGTATTCGATTAACCTTTCCAGGGGGCTCTATAACCGGGGCACCTAAAATAAGAGCTATGGAAATCATTGATGAGCTTGAACCGACCCAAAGAAATATTTATACGGGATCTATAGGGTATATAGGTCTAAACGGAGACACAGACTTAAATATTGTAATTAGAACCATTGTATGTAAAGACAATAAAGCCTATTTTCAAGTAGGGGGAGGAATCGTATGGGATTCTGATCCAGAGATGGAATACCAAGAAACCCTCCATAAGGCGAGGGCTTTAATACAGGCGTTAAAAAGTTAGGGATATAGCTCTAATTTTAAGATGAGAAATGAAGGTGATTCCATGTATATTTTAATGAATGGTCAACTCATAGGGGAAGGTGAGGGACATTTATCCCCTAGTGGAGAGGCTCTTTTCTATGGCTATGGGTTGTTTGAGACCCTAAAGTATCATAACAAAAAAATATTTTTTCTAAGAGAGCATTTGGAAAGATTGACCCTGGGCTGTAGGAAATTAGATCTTCAATTGAAGATTGAGGAAGCCCTGATAGAAGAGTGGGCGTATCAATTAATCCAGGCAAATCAGCTCCCCACAGGTACATTGAAGATCACTTGTATAAAAAGTCAGGATCATGTGGATGTGATTTTATCGATTAGAAAAAATGTCTACACAAACAAGGATTATGAACAGGGCTTTAAATTATGCTTTACTGAGGTAAAAAGAAATCCCTATTCTATCCTAACCTATATTAAGTCCAATAATTATTTGGAAAACCTGTTGGTGCGGAAAGAGGCACTGGCTCAGGGCTACCATGAGGTGGTATTTACAAATGTCCATGGGAAGATTTGTGAAGGAGCTATATCCAATATCTTTTTTGTAAGGGAAGGCATACTTTATACACCGGCTGTGGAATGTGGAATATTAGAGGGAATCATGCGAAATAAAATATTAGAAATAGCAAGGGGCCTAGACCTAAGGGTTGAAGCAGGAGGGTACACAGAGGAAGATCTTTTAAAGGCCGAGGAGGTATTTATAACTAATTCCCTACTAGAAATTATGCCAGTTGTAGAGATAGAGGGAAAACAGTTCAATTTACACAAGAATATAGTGACGCAAACTTTAAGAAAACAATATGAGGATTATATAGGTGCACAACAATAGATCAAGGAGGAGGGTCAAAAATGGATAAGGAAAAAATACAGCGAGCGGTTCGAGATATACTAGAGGCTATAGGAGAGGACCCAGACAGAGAGGGCTTAATTGATACACCAAAACGCATTGCCAAAATGTATGATGAAATCTTCGAAGGATTAGTGGCGGATCCAAAGGATCATTTAGATATATATTTTGAAGATGAAAAGCATGAGGAAATGGTATTAGTAAAGGATATTCCCTTTTATTCAGTGTGTGAGCATCACTTAGTACCCTTCTTTGGGAAAGCCCATGTAGGGTATATTCCTAAGGGTGGCAAGCTAACGGGATTAAGTAAGCTGGCAAGGGTAGTAGATACAGTAGCTAAAAGACCTCAGCTACAGGAACGTTTAACATCTATGATTGCTGAGACGATTATGGACAAACTAGATCCCCATGGGGTTATTGTAGTCGTTGAAGCAGAGCATATGTGTATGACCATGAGGGGTGTAAAGAAGTCAGGCTCCAAAACCGTTACTTCCGTTGTGAGGGGAATCTTTAAAACCGATGCAAAGGCAAGGGCAGAAGCTATGTCATTGATTCAATTTGGTAGCTAAACTGGAGGCAGAGTCTATGAAAAATATTCAATATGTTCCAAATAGAGAAGTAGAAGTAAAATGTGGAAAGCATACTTTCCATTTTGGAGCTAAAACCTACATTATGGGAATTCTCAATCTTACCCCTGACTCCTTTTCTGACGGTGGGAGCTATGTAGATGTGGAAAAGGCTGTAACCCACGCAAAAAAAATGGTAGAAGAGGGAGCCCATATCATAGATGTAGGGGGAGAATCAACCAGGCCAGGAGCCCAAGAGGTTACAGGAGAAGAGGAATTGAGAAGGGTTCTTCCAGTTGTGGAAAGACTGATAAAGGAAATTGATGTACCTATTTCTGTGGATACCTATAAGGGGGAAGTGGCGGAAAAGGTACTAGAGGCAGGGGCCCATATGATTAATGATGTGTGGGGGTTACAGAGGGACCCAAAAATAGCCAAGGTGATTGCTAAATATGATGTGCCCGTAGTGATGATGCACAACCAAATAGGCACAGAATATAATCAAGATATTATCCAGTCTATGATTGATTTCTTAAGGGAATCCATAGATATTGCTAAAAAAGCAGGAATTAAAGAAGAAAATATTATTTTAGATCCGGGCATAGGCTTTGGAAAAACCTCGGAGCAAAATATACATGTAATGGGCAGGTTAGGGGAATTGAATGGTTTGGGATATCCTATTCTATTAGGAACCTCTAGAAAATCCATGATAGGAAAAATTTTAGATTTACCTCCTGAAGAAAGGGTGGAGGGAACCTTAGCCACTTCTGTTATGGGAATTATTCAAGGGGTAGATCTCCTACGGGTGCACGATATTAAAGAAAATATAAGGACAGCAATGGTTACAGATGCCATTGTAAGGGGGAGGGAAAATGGATAAAATTATTTTGAAAAACCTAGGGTTCTATGGCTACCATGGCGTGTTACCGGAGGAAAATCGACTGGGACAAAAGTTTTTTGTAGATATAGAGCTATATGCAGATTTGAAGACAGCAGGGAATTCAGATGATGTAAAAGATACGATCAACTATGCTGAGGTATATGATGTTACGAAGGATATTGTAGAAAACCAAACATTTCAATTAATCGAAGCCTTGGCAGAAACTATTGCAGCTAAGGTGCTGAAGGATTTTTCTAGGGTAAATGAGATTCTTGTAACCATTAGAAAACCGGAGGCTCCAGTAAACGGGATTTATGATTACTTCGGGGTGGAAATAAGGAGAAAAAGGTAATGGCGAAGGTATATCTAGGGCTGGGAAGTAATATGGGAGATAAAAAAAATTACATAGATGAGGCTATTCAAATGTTGAAGCAGCATGAATGCTTCACTGTCACAAAGATATCCTCCTATTATGAAACAGATCCAGTAGGCTATGAGGATCAGGATGTTTTCTTAAATGTAGTAGTGGAAGGAGATACCACCCTGACCCCCTATTATTTACTCGGATACTGTAATGGGATCGAGGAAGCATTAAATAGAAAAAGATTGATTCGTTGGGGCCCCAGAACAATCGACGTAGATATACTACTTTATGAAAACTTTACCTCCAGGAAGAAAAAACTAACTGTCCCCCATCCTCGAATGACGGAAAGGGCCTTTGTCATAATTCCCTTACATGAGATTGCATCAAATATTACAATAGGTGGAAATGCAATAAAAAATATCATTAAAATCCTTGAAGACCAAGGGATTAGGAAGGTTTACTATGATGGATAAAAGAATTTTAACTGGAGAACAAATTATAGTAGAGGTCGGTAATTTAAAAATTGGGGGCAATCACCCTCCCATTTATATTGCAGGTCCTTGTTCCGTAGAGTCAAAGGAACAGATTATGGAGACGGCTTTTCAATTAAAGGAAATCGGAGTAGATGTTTTAAGAGGTGGGGTCTTCAAGCCTAGAACCAGTCCCTATGCCTTTCAGGGCTTAGGAATTGAGGGGCTAGAATACTTGAAAGAGGCTGGTAAAGCTACGGGTTTACCTATTATTACAGAGCTAATGGATGAAAAATATATGGATGTTGTAGCTGAACATGCTGATATCATCCAAATTGGTTCTAGAAATATGTTTAACTATTCCTTCTTAAAAACCATGGGAAGACTGGACAAGCCTATTCTACTGAAGCGAGGGATGTGTGCTACTATAGAAGAATGGGTTCTTGCAGCAGAATATATTGTAGCCCATGGGAATAAAAATGTTATCCTGTGTGAAAGAGGGATTAGGAGCTATGATCATTATACTAGAAATACTTTAGATTTAGCTGCTGTACCTATCATGCAAAAGGAAACAGGATTGCCTGTTATTGTTGACCCAAGCCATGGAACGGGAATTCGGGAGTTGGTGAAGCCTATGTCTAAGGCTGCCTTAGCCTGCGGTGCCAATGGATTAATGATCGAGGTCCATCCAAATCCTCCCTGTGCCCTAAGTGACGGGCACCAATCCCTGACCTTTGAAGAATATGAACAGGTACGGAGAGATAAATAAGTGGATCAATGAGCCTATGAAAAAGGACCTTCATTAGAAGGTCCTTTTTCATCCTTGAAGGTAAAACCAAAATCATCTACTAGCTTTCTATTTAACTTAATAGGTAAAGAAGGAACATTTCAATTCATTTACACGTCTAAATAATAATAAAGTCAAATCACATATAAGGAGTTGAATAAAATGATCAAGAGAACTGCTATTGTCCTTTTGACAGCATTATTATTGATATCCACCACAGGCTGTGGGAGCTTATTCAATACAGTGACAGTCCATGAATATAATGAAGATAAGGTTGCTTCCAGTGTGATGGAGGGGAATAACCAATTTGCATGGGACATCTTTAAGGAGTTAAACCAAGAGGATTCTGGAGAAAGTATTTTCATCTCTCCCCTAAGCATATCAACGGCCCTTTCAATGACATATCAGGGAGCAGAGGGAACCACCAAGGATGGAATGGCTGAAGGCCTAAGATACCAAGGCATCGATATGGAGGTTCTCAATGAGAGCTACAGGGAGTTATTAAAATATATGAATAATATGGATCAAGGGATCGAGCTTAATATTGCCAACTCCATATGGGCTAGAGAAGGTGGCGGATTTAAAGAAGCCTTTCTTGACATCAATCAAGATGTTTTTGATGCCTATGTAACTGAATTGGATTTTTCCAAAGCGGATTCAGCGGATAAAATTAATGGGTGGATTGAGGATGCCACAGAGGGAAAGATTGAGGAAATGATCCAGGGTCCTATTTCATCAAATGTATTGATGTATCTAATCAATGCCATTTACTTTAAGGGTAGTTGGACAGTACCCTTTGAGGAGGCCCAAACATTTGATGGAGAATTCTTCACCGAGGATGGCGATGTTAATGATATTAAAATGATGAGGAGAAATGGTAAGGTAGCCTATGGTGATGGAGTGGATTTTACCGCAGTTAAACTTCCCTATGGAAATGAAAGTACATCAATGTATGTGATTCTTCCAGAGGAAAACACTTCGATCAATGATTTTATTGGGTCAATGGATCACAAAAAATGGAATGAAATTCGTGAGGGTATTTCCTCTCAAAAGGATGTAGAGCTTCAAATACCAAAATTTGAGCTAGAATATGGGATTAAGGAATTAAATAATAGTTTAGCTAATTTAGGAATGGGGGAGGCCTTTGGTCCTGCCGCAGACTTTTCTAAGATTAGAGAGGGAATATTTATCAGTGAGGTGCTGCATAAGGCAGTAATCGAGGTTAATGAAGAGGGAAGCGAGGCTGCAGCTGCAACGGTGGTTGTAATGACTGAGAGTGCAATGGCAGACCCATTAAGTTTTGTAGCCAATAGACCCTTTATGTTTGTGATTGCAAATGATGAATCCGACACAATCCTCTTTATGGGAAAGTTAAGCGGTATTAACTAGAATCAGTATCCTAAAGTCTGTTTTTTAGAGAAATAATAAACCTCTTGTTATAGAAATAATGTTATGGATTTACATGAAAGAATATTTCATTCATATGATGTAAAAACTAACATTGATTGATAAATAATAAAGGAGGTAATATTGTGGATAAAACACGGGCACAAGAAATTATTTCTTCTCCAAATATGATTAGTGTAACTTATAATGGAAAAGAAATATATATTGAAAATGTAAACGAGAATACCCAAACGGCTAATATTCATCTACTTAATAAACCTGATAAGAAACAAGAGGTACCTTTAAATAACCTAGTGGAGCATTAAATTCTATGACATCCTGCCTCTCATTTGCCACCGCTTTTTCAAAGTAGGTGGCAATTATTTTATTAATTTTGAAAACAGTCAAATGAGAATCAATCCTGACAGTCATTGAAATGACACAATTAAGACAATTGATTTTGGAGAATCTCTTTGTTATAATAAAATTGTTAGTAATCCTACATCAATGGGAATATATATCTTATAGAGTTTAACAAAATAAATTAACAAAAGTGGGGACGGGAAATGGATGAAAAAGTGATTCGATTAAAGGCAAGCTTCAAAGGAATTATAAGCAGTTTATTGTTTTTACTTCTAAAGTTTATCATTACTTTCAGTTTTTTCACATTCATAAACAGAGTTAAGAATGGCATATTTAATAGGAACGACATTGGTTTTAGAAGTTCTTTTGCTAATCCAATGGATTCTACAACATCTCTACCAGATTTGGCAATTCTATATCTGATATACATTGGCATAACCATTTCACTTATTTTTTTAGGAATTCTTTTATATCGAGTGATCACTTTATTGATGAAGGTCTCCAACAAAGCAATTTTTGATTATAACAACGAAAAGATCATTACTGCAAAACGAACATCACCTTTTACAAAACTAACAGAGGAAAATATTTTTTACAAAATCATCGAAGCAAGTGTGAGTCAGAACCATATCGAAAGGCTGTTCAACACAGGGAAATTATATATTGCCTATTTGGTTTTAGGGGAAACGGACTCCCATATTAGGTATGTAGAGATGGACTACATTGAAGCACCTTTCAAGGCTAAGAAAAAACTAATATAATTTTAATTATAAAGTCTGCCATTACAATCGTGAAGGAAATATGGTTGGAGATGGACTGGTTGATTCTTCGAATAAGCTGCAGTAATGAAAATATATCCTTAAGTAAAGGACGATATAAAGAAGACCATAAGGTAATGAAAGATGATTTCTGTTTTGTACAGGAGTCATCTTTTTTGTATTTATATATTTTTATATTACAATAAGATTAAATTTTAACTCATCTACTAAGGCGGTATTGTTTTAGTCAATTTCTGTGATACAATAGATAACAGATGTGGAATTTATTTACATAAGATAAGAGAAATAAATGATTGAAATGCAAAAAAATATAGCTAGAAATTGGAACTTTTTAGCATCCTAGGAGTCTATTATATAGGATGAATTTTAATTTTTGGCTAGAAAGGAGGTGTTGGTTTGATAGATTGGCTTACAGAAGTGTTAGTATTTGATAGGATTTATTGGTATTTAGCCATACCCTTCACCGTATTGTTGGTAATACAGCTAGTGGCGACTTTTGTAGGG
Source organism: Alkaliphilus metalliredigens QYMF (assembly GCF_000016985.1). Lineage (NCBI taxonomy): Bacteria > Bacillati > Bacillota > Clostridia > Peptostreptococcales > Natronincolaceae > Alkaliphilus > Alkaliphilus metalliredigens. Next base: position 2,242,331 of record NC_009633.1, read on the forward strand.
ATTGGCGGTGAAGGGGGCCTTGATGGCGGAGAAGATGGAATGGATCTAGGAGATGATGGTGATTTTGAACCGGGATTTCAAATATTTACTGTGAAAAACTTCATTACCTTTTTTGCAGTATTTGGATGGGCTGGAATCACATTTTCTAATGCAGGATTGGGACAATTCACTACCGTTTTATTATCCACCATACTTGGTATTATTGTACTCCTCATTGTATCGGCACTTTTTTATTTTATTACAAAGCTTGCCGACAGTGGGACCATGGATATTCAACGGGCTAAAGGTGTCACTGGAGAAGTGTATCTGCGGATTCCTGCCAAAAGAAATGGCATGGGAAAAGTAAGTATCAAGCTTCAAGGTTCTTTTAGGGAATTGGATGCCATGACAGATGAAGATGATGTGATTACAACAGGACATATTATTGTTGTAAAAGATGTAGTCAGTAATAGTATTTTATTAGTCGAAAAAATGAACAAGGGGGATGCTTAGTGGGTTCAACATATGGAGTAATTTTAATAACGGTTATTGTAGTCGTGATATTTGGAACAATTGCGGCGCTTTTCGCAAGGTTTAAAAGATGTCCATCGGATAAGATTCTAGTTGTATATGGTAAAGTGGGGAAAGAAGGAGATGAAAATAGGTCTTCTAAATGTATTCATGGAGGGGCCGCATTTGTATGGCCTGTGATTCAGCATTCTGAGTTTTTAGATTTGACTCCTTTATCCATAGAAGTAAATCTTCAAAATGCCCTGAGTAAGCAAAATATCAGGGTCGATGTACCTTCAAGGTTTACAGTGGGAATTTCTACTGAACCAGGGATCATGCAAAATGCCGCCGAAAGATTATTGGGATTAGGTCTTGCAGAAATACAGGAGTTGGCAAAGGACATTATCTTTGGTCAGCTAAGATTAGTCATTGCAACCATGGATATTGAGGAAATTAATACTGATAGAGATAAATTTCTTGAAGCTGTTTCTAGCAACGTAGAATCGGAGCTTAAAAAAATAGGTCTACGATTAATCAATGTAAACGTAACAGATATTAATGATGAGTCGGGATACATACAGGCCCTAGGAAAAGAAGCGGCTGCTAAGGCAGTCAATGATGCGAAAAAGAGTGTGGCTGAAAAGGATAGAGATGGATCCATTGGTGAAGCACAGGCCAGACGAGACCAAAGAGTTAAGGTTGCTGAAGCTGATGCCACAGCAGTAGAGGGTGAAAACAGATCTAAAATCACTGTAGCCAACTCTGATGCAGAGAAAAGAGAGCGGACTGCTGAGGCTGAGAGAAGAGCCAGTGCTTCAGAAAAGGTTCAATCAGCAAAGGCACTAGAGGAAGCTTATTTAGCTGAAGAAGAGGCAGAAAAATCTAGGGCTAGAAGAGAAAAAGCTACAATGGAAGCAGATGTACTTGTTCATGCACAAATTGAAAAGCAAAAGTTAGAAATTGAATCAGAGGCCCAGGCTGAAGAATTCAGAAGAATAGCCAGAGGTGAAGCAGACGCCATATTCTCTAAGATGGATGCACAGGCTAGGGGTACCAAGGAAATGCTTGAAAAACAAGCAGAAGGTTTCCAAAAGCTTATTGGAGCTGCCGGTGGGATACCAGAAAAAGCAGTGATGATGATGATCGCTGATCGACTTCCAGAGCTAGTGAAAATACAGGTAGAAGCAATTAAAGGCATTAACATTGATAAAGTAACTGTATGGGATAACATGGGTGGTGGAAAAGATGGTGGAAAGCCAGCTACAGCCAACTTTTTATCAGGAATGATGCAATCACTTCCACCTCTACAGGATATATTTAATAGTGCTGGTTTGGATTTACCAAACTATCTTTTACAAACAAAAGAAACCAAGGAAATTCCTATGAACACAAAGGAAGTCAACACAGAGAATCCTATAGAAAATAATCAAGAATAATCGCAATGAAGGAAATTTAATCACACTCTTTAAATAAATAATTCTAGATCAACACAACTCCAAACTTAAATAACATACATCTTTAGTCGTTTAAAAAGAAGTTAAAGGCGTAAGAATAAAAAAGCATGATTTCTATGAATTTAGAAATCATGCTGTTTTATTTGATTGGGATTAAGGAGAATCTATTTATGAATCAACATTACAACAATTAGTAGATGAAAGGAGGCAATTTGTGATAGTATTAGAATAATCGTTTAACAAATGAAATTATACTTTTAATCCTGATCATAAAGGGTAAATAAATGGATATATTTACTCTTAATATAAAAACTATTTGGAGGTAAACATGAAACTAAATCCGATTATCAAAATAAATCTTCAATTCCATCATCATCACAAACTGCGCTTGGAGCTATAGAATTTTCTGTAGACACAAGCGCTATTGGTGTTTGTGTCTACGATGGTCGGCTTAAATGAAGCTACGTAGACAATTATGTCTATGTAGCTTTTGTGTTTTATAAAACAATATAAAAGGAGGAATAAACAATGGATCTTGAATTAAAAAATGTAAAAGGAACAAAAGATTTTTTCCCAAATGAACAAATTATTAGAAATGGAATTATTAAGAAACTGCAAGAGGTTTTTGAACTTTATGGTTATCAACCACTGGAAACCCCTACACTTTACTATTTAGAGGTTTTAGCATCGAAATACGCAGGGGGAGCAGAAATTCTGAAGGAAACCTATAGTCTAAAGGATCAAGGAGAAAGAGAATTAGGATTACGATATGATTTGACTATTCCTTTTTCAAAGGTAATAGGTATGAACCCTAACTTAAGAATGCCTTTCAAACGCTATGAGATTGGAAAAGTCTTTAGGGATGGACCAGTAAAATTAGGACGAATGAGAGAATTTATACAGTGTGATGTAGATGTCGTAGGGGTAAAGTCAATGATGGCAGAGGCTGAGTTGATGTTTATGGCAACTGAAGTATTTGATAAATTAGGGCTTGATATTTATCTATCCTATAACAATCGAAAATTGTTATCTGGGACGCTAATGAAGCTGAAAATAAACAAAGAACTTGCCAGTGACGTGATACTCTCTTTAGATAAAGTTGAAAAAATAGGAATAGAAGGGGTTAAAAAAGAACTTTTGGAGAAGAACCTACAACCAGAGGTAGTGGAGAACATTATCGAGCTATTAAACAATAAAGAGGCGGCTTCCATAGATTATTATAAAGGAATAGCGTCAAATTCATTAATGCAAGAAGGAATTCAGGAACTAGAAGAGCTTAATGATTATCTTGATGCCATGGGTATTGGAAGTAAAGTAAAGTATAATCCCTTTTTAGCAAGGGGACTTGAAATTTACACGGGGACTGTATATGAGATATTCCTAAAGGATGGCAGTATTACATCGAGTATGGGCGCAGGTGGAAGATATGATGATATTATTGGAAAGTTTATTCAAAATGAGGTGGGATATCCAGCGGTAGGTATTTCCTTTGGTCTTGATGTTATATACACAGCATTGAGCATGAAGAGGGATAATGAATTAGAGTCAAATTTAGATGTTTATATTATTCCCCTAGGTACTGAGGCTGAAGCCTTGAAGATGGCTTGTGAATTGAGAGGACAAGGAATTAAAGTAGACATAGATATGACAGAGCGAAAGCTCAAGAAAAGACTTGATTATGCTAATAAAGAAAAAATTCCTTATGTGTTAATACTGGGAGAAGATGAAGTGAAGAGCCAACGGATTAAAATGAAGGATATGAAAAGCGGTACAGAGGAAGAAATGAAGATATCTGAAATAGGAAATAATGTATTGAGGCGAATACAAAGTTTAACATAAAAAGGATTTCATTAAAACAAGAAGAATATCTTTAGATAAGATATTCTTTTTTTTGTTTAAAAGTAAATATTCAATTGATGGGGAGGTTATTATGAAAAAACAGTGCATCCAAGTGGAGAGTAATCATAAGACTTTTCATGCCAAGGAATCAGAACTTAATAAAAGTCTAATTATAAATACAATCATGACCAATTCCCACGATACAATTTATTTTAAAGATAGAAATTCTACATTTCTTTTAAGCAGCAAGGCACATGCATCACTATTTGGTATTGATAATCCTATGGAGGTTATTGGAAAAAATGATTATGATTATTTTCCTGAGTATTTTGCTAACAATGCTTATCATGATGAAGAGCAAATCATGAGGACAGGTGAGCCCATTATCAGTAGAATTGAAAAATTAATTAAAGCAGATGGTGAGATCATGTGGCTTTCGGCTTCTAAATATCCGCTATATGATGGGCAGGGAAAGATTATTGGTACCTGGGGCACCTCTAGGGATATCACACCTTTGAAAAAAGCAGAAGAAGAGTTGACTAGCTTGAATGAAAAGCTAGAGGAAGCAAACAGGCAACTCAGGATTTTATCAGCTATCGACAGTCTTTCTGGACTTTATAATCATAGACATTTCTTTGAAGAATTGAATAAAGCATTTGAGCTTTACACAAGACAAAAAGAAGAAGGAAGTAGCCATGGCTTTTCTGTTATTTTATTTGATGTTGATAATTTCAAGGTAATCAATGATAAACATGGTCATTTAATGGGAGATGTAGTAATTAGACAAATAGGGGAAATTATGAAAAGAAATACCCGTTCCACCGATAGTTGTTTTAGATACGGTGGAGATGAATTTGCAATACTACTGCCAAATACCAGTATTGAGGATGCAAGACGAATTGCAGAAAAGATGCGGGTAGCTATAAAAAACACAGCCATTGCCTCTGAGCATAGTGAATTGAAAATTACTGTCAGTTTAGGTGTTGCCTCTTGCTGTGAAGCTAAAAGTGTTAAGGATTTATTTCGAAAATCTGATGAAAAGCTTTATTGTTCTAAAAATACAGGAAAGAATATGGTAAGTTAAAGGAACAAGGAAGCCAAATATTTCAGATTATGCAAACACTGAAGGAAGAAGGAAATCTAAAGAAGATCACACCAGTATTATCAAGTACGATGAAAAAAGAGCAGGTGTAGAAGTGAGAGGGTAAGGACCATTACATTGAAAGGCAAAGTCTGATTAATTAATCTCATAAATTGAAATACTAAAGATAAATCATGCAGAGAGGTGATTCTTGTGAGTTTACAGGGTTTTTATTTACTTCCCCATCCCCCCATTGTGGTTCCAGAGGTAGGAAAAGGAGAGGAAGAAAGGATTCGGGATACCGGTAATAGTTTGCATACCGTAGGAAAGGAGATTGCTGAAAAATCTCCTAATGTGATTATACTTGTCACACCCCATGGTACCATGTTTCAAGATGCCATTGCACTTGCCGATGCTGATGAGATTTATGGAGATTTGAAAAGCTTTGGGGTTCCGAATGTTTCTATGAGGTCTCCGATCCATAAAGGTCTCACAAGTAGAATATTTGAACTTGCATATCATAAAGGCATATCTGTTGTCATGGCAACAAATTCTCTTTTAGATCAATATCATACTTCTCTTTTTTTGGATCATGGTGCTTTGGTTCCGCTGTATTTTATCAATCAGTATTATAACAAGTATCAACTTGTACATATTACCTATGCAGCTTTAAGTGACATTGAGTTATATAAATTAGGTATTGAAATCAATAATGCAGTACAAGAACTAAAGGAAGATGCCATTTTGATAGCAAGCGGCGATTTATCTCATAAATTAAAGGAAGAAGGACCTTACGGACATCATCCTTCTGGTGAAAAATTCGACGCAGCTTTTCTTGACCATTTACAAAGAGGAGATGTGGTGGGTGTATTAAGCATGGATGAAGAAATGATCTGTCATGCTGGGGAATGTGGAAGGCGTTCCGTAGCCATTTTACTTGGTGCATTAGAAGGGAAGGAGTTTAGTGGCGATCTTTTAAGCTATGAAGGCACATTTGGTGTTGGCTATGGTGTCATGAGGTTTGATGTTCTTTCGGAGGATGCGCCTACATTAGAGAAATTAGAAGAACTACGGAGCGCTACTTATGAAAAAAGAAAATATGAAAGTGACCCCCATGTGAGACTGGCTAGAGAAAGTTTAACGACTTACCTAGACTGTGAAGAAGTACTTAAAGAGCTTCCTGACTATGTAACAGAGGAAATGACAAATACAAAAAGAGGGGTGTTTGTGTCTCTAAAAATGCATGGAGAGTTAAGGGGGTGCATTGGAACTGTATTTCCTACAACCAACAATATTGCTGAGGAGATTATACGCAATGCAATTGAAGCAGGGCTTAATGATCCTAGGTTTTATGAAGTTGAAGAAAAAGAGCTTATGGACATTGTTTTTTCAGTGGATGTGCTAACAGAGCCTGAATATGTTTCTAAAGAAGCCTTAAGTCCAAAGGAATATGGTGTCATTGTAAGTAGCAAAGGGAAAACAGGACTGCTACTTCCTGATCTAGAAGGGGTCGATACAGTGGAAGAACAGTTATCAATTGCCTTAGAAAAAGCCGGCATAAAGTCCAGTCAAATGTATAAAATACAGCGATTTAAAGTCATTCGCCATAAAGAGAATTAGGAAGAAGGTCAACACCATGAAAAAAGAAGCCATGTTTTATGAAATGAGTAAAGAAAAAGTTCATTGTTTCTTATGCCCACATAATTGTGTTATTGAAAATGGACATACAGGTAAGTGCAATGTACGAACCCATGAAGATGGGAAACTTTATACGATAAATTATGGAGAAGTGACTTCTGTCTCTTTAGATCCTATCGAAAAAAAGCCACTTCATTATTTTAGGCCTGGTAGCCAGATTCTCTCCGTAGGGAGTTTTGGATGTAATTTTGTTTGTGGTTTTTGTCAAAACTATGATATCTCGCAATTTAAAGCAAAAAGTGAATTTGTATCTAAAGAAGAATTGATAAAGACGATATTGACAGCAAAAAATAACATAGGGGTGGCATTTACCTATAATGAGCCAAGTATCTGGTATGAATATGTATATGATTGTGCAAGGTTTTTAAAAGAAACGGACCCGAAGGCAGCGGTAGCCATTGTGACAAATGGATATATTAGCCAGGAACCCTTAAAAGAGCTACTACCCTATGTAGATGCCATGAATATTGATTTGAAGAGCATTAATGGTAAATATTATAAAGCTCTTTGTGGTGGAAGTTTAGAACCAGTATTAAAAACCATCGAAACAGCTGCAAAAGCATGCCATGTGGAAGTCACGACATTATTAGTCACTGGTGAAAATGACACATTAGAGGAAGTAGAGGAAATTGCAAAAATTTTAAGTCATGTAGACCCAGGCATTCCCTTACATCTATCAAGGTATTTTCCGAGATATAAGCTGGAGAACGCTCCAACAGACATCGGTTTTATGAGAAAAGCAGAAGAAATTGCTAGAAAATACCTGGATAAAGTCATTTTAGGAAATATATAGGATAATTAGAAGGCCTTTCCTATCTATGTTTTCACTAGATTGTTTTTCCCAGCAGTGAATTGACTATGATAAAGGTCTGCATAGAAACCCTTCTGGGCTAAAAGTTCTCTATGATTTCCTTTTTCGATAATACTACCTTCATCCATCACCAATATGAGATCTGCATCCTTTATGGTGGAGAGCCTGTGAGCAATGACAAAGCTTGTTCTACCCATCATAAGGGTGTTCATTGCTTTTTGTATATACACTTCGGTTCGGGTATCTACGTTACTTGTGGCCTCATCCAAGATAAGTATCGCAGGGTCTGCCAGTAATGCACGGGCAATTGTCAGAAGCTGTTTTTGACCTTGTGAAATATTTGAAGCCTCTTCTCCAAGTATTGTATGGTATCCATCTGGAAGTGTTCTGATAAAATGATCTGCATGGGCCGCCTTAGCCGCATTCATGATTTCCTCCTCGGTGCTATCAGCGCGACCATAGGCTATATTTTCTTTTATGGTGCCATTAAATAGCCATGTATCTTGTAGAACCATACCAAAGATACTTCTTAAATGTCCTCTTTTAAAATCCCTAATATCAACACCATCTACAGTAATCTTACCTTCACTTATTTCGTAAAAGCGCATTAGGAGATTGACTAGGGTTGTCTTACCTGCACCAGTTGGCCCCACAATGGCAATTGTTTGACCTGGCTTTACATCTATATTCATATTTTCCATTAAAGGCTCGTCTTCTTTATATCCAAATTTGACATTTCTGAATGCAACTTCTCCCTTTGGCATTTTAACATGCTTACTCACTTTAATATCTGGGATTTCTTCTGTTTCATCCAATAGTTCGAAAACACGCTCTGCAGATGCCACCGTAGATTGGAGAATATTAGCAATGTTAGCTGTTTGGATAATGGGTTGTGTAAATTGTCTTGAATATTGTATGAATGCCTGAACGTCTCCAATTTGGATTGCATTTCTAATGGCTAAAATACCACCAACAACAGAAATAAATACAAAACCAATATTATTGATAAATGACATCAGGGGCATAATGATACTTGAAATAAACTGAGCCTTCCATCCTACGTTATAAAGTTGGTCATTTATTTCACTAAAATGTGCAATGGATTGTTCTTCTCTAGAAAAAGCCTTAACAATTTTATGTCCAGTATACATTTCTTCTATATGTCCATTGAGCTCTCCCAAAGTACTTTGTTGAGCTGAAAAATATTCCTGAGAGCGTGTAGCGATGGCTTTTGTAATGAATGCATATAGAGGCAGTGTGACCACTAAAATAAGTGTCATAATAGGGCTGATGATAAGCATCATAATGATGATACCGATTAATGTGATGACTGATGTAATCATTTGGGTAATGCTTTGTTGCAATGTATTACTAATGTTATCAATGTCGTTGGTGACTCTACTTAATATTTCTCCATGTGTATGGGAGTCAAAAAATGTAAGGGGTAATTTAGCCAGCTTATGGTTGACATCATTACGCATATGATAGACAGTTTTTTGTGCAACGATAGCCATAATTCGTTGCTGTGCGTAGGCGAAAACTGCACTGGCAATATACAATCCAGCTAAAATAAATAGTATCCTTAGGATATAGTCAAAATCGATAGGAGCCCCAAGGAATCCTTGCATTCGCTGGGTTGTTCCCTCAAAGAGTTTCGTTGTTGCCATCCCCATAATTCTTGGGCTTAGGACGTTAAAGCCTGTACTTAATAGGGCAGTGATAATAACGACAATGATTCGAAATCTAAATGGTTTCAAATAACTTAATAATCTTTTCAATGTTCTTTTAAAGTCCTTGGGTTTTTCCCCGGGCATACCCAACATTGGGCCTTTACCAGGACCACCACCGGGTCTCATCATTGTTTTTTGTTGTTTGGGATCCTTCATTGGGCCATCTCCTCCTCTGAAAGCTGGGAAGATACAATCTCCCGATAAACATCACAGGTTTTAAGAAGTTCCTTATGGGTTCCGATCCCTGCAATTTGACCTTTATCTAAAACAATAATTTGATCTGCATCTATAATCGTAGTGACTCTTTGCGCAACGATAATTTGGGTGGCGTTCTTCGTTTCATTTTTGAGAGCACCACGTAATTTTGAATCGGTTTTAAAGTCAAGTGCAGAAAAACTATCATCGAATAAATAGATTTCTGGTCTTCTGACTAAGGCCCTGGCAATAGAAAGCCGTTGTTTTTGGCCTCCAGAAAGATTAGTGCCCCCCTGTGCAATGACGGAATCAAAGCCATCCTTCATATTGGATATAAAATCAGTTGCTTGGGCTATTTCAGATGCATATTGAATTTCTTCCATTGTTGCATTCTCTTTCCCGTATTTTATATTATCTGCAATTGTTCCTGTAAAAAGAACTGCTCTTTGGGGAACAAATCCAATTTTTCCTCGTAAGGATTTTTGTGTCATTTCTCTGATATCCATACCATTTACTAGAATATGACCACTATCAATATCATAAAATCGAGGGATCAAATTCACTAGTGTTGATTTTCCTGAGCCTGTACCCCCAATAATTGCTGTAATTTTATTGGGTCTTGCAGTAAAGGAAATATCCTTTAGCACTGGATGCTCTGCACCGGGATAGCTAAATGTAACATGTTTAAACTCAATAAGGCCATCTCTTGTATGAGTAGCCCTAGACTTTAGGGGATCTTTTATTTCTGGAATCGTATCAAATACCTCATTAATCCTGACTGCAGATGCAGAGGCACGAGGGAACATCACAAACATCATGGAAAGCATAATTAAAGCGAACATAATTTGCATGACATATTGAATAAAGGCCATTAGGTCTCCTACCTGCATGGTTCCATTGTCAATTCTGGTGGCACCAAACCAAATGACAGCTATGGTGGTAAAATTAAAGATAAGGGACATAGCGGGCATCATCACTGCCATTATTTTAGTAACCTTAATGGATGTGCTTGTCAGGTCATGATTTGCTTCTTTGAAGCGATCTTTCTCATGTTCTACTCTATTGAATGCTCTAATGACTCTAACACCTGTAAGGGTTTCCCTTAGGACTTGGTTTAGATTATCCAGCTTGGTTTGCATTAATTTAAATAATGGGGTCACTTTTTTAGCCACAACAACGATCCCCAATGTAATGACAGGGACAACAAAGACAATAATTAATGAGAGGGTTGCATTTTTGGAAACTGCCATAATAATCCCACCGATACCCATCATCGGTGCTCTGGCCATCATGCCCAGAGACATCATGACCACTTGTTGCATTTGTGTAATGTCATTTGTGGTTCTGGTAATCAGGGAGGATGTCCCTATTTTATTAAATTCGTTAAGGGAAAAATCCTCGGCTCTTTCAAACATCTGACTACGAAGATCTCGTCCAAAGGCCATGGCAGTCTTTGATGATAAATAGCTGGCGTAAACGGCACATAATGTACCTACCAATGCAATGATCATCATGATGGCTCCTACTTTAAATATGTATGAGGTATTCCCTGTAACCACGCCTATATCAACGATATCAGCCATTAATGTAGGCAAAAATAACTCCGCAATGACTTGTAGAAACACTAAACCTAAAGCAGATAACACTGACAGACGATAGGGCTTTAAATATCTGAGTAACTTAATCATGAAAATCATCTCCCATTGTAAATTATAACCTTGATCCCGAATCTATATAAATGTCTTGGCATATATTATCACTAAAAAATTTTCATGTCAATTTTAATTAAGTGACACCAGAGCTTAGGGTAAGATTGAAGTGGTAAAAATCTTAAATGTAACGGTCAAGACGAAGGGCAAAATAATTTCCATATAATGTGTAATATGTTAGTATAGTAGAGAGTGCATTATGGATATTTTTTTATTTAAAAGGGGGGGTTTTTTGTTATTATATAATAATTTTTTTATTCTTATGGTTACCTCGTTAGTAATGCTAGGAGATGCAGTGTCAAAAATGAAAGGAAGACGGACCTTTAATAATATAAAGGCACTTTCTGCTTTAGCCCAATTGCTTGCAATTGCCTATGGGCTGACTGAAATTATGGATAATACTTGGGGCGAAGAATATACGCCACTGTTTTTAGTGATGTTTATTCTTATTTATTTTATGATGCAATATTTTTTTGGAACAGATTATTCAGTGAAGGTAGAAAAATCTCAGCATTTATTAGAAGCAGTGACGGAAGCAATAGCAGCGGTAGAGTTTTCAAAGGCAGAAAAGAAACAGGAAAAGGATATTACAAAATTTATATTTCCTGACTCCAAAAAGAGAATTGAAATTAAGGTGAGGGATTCTTATGTAAGTAGTACTGAAAAGGTGCATACAATCCACTTTAAAAGGTGGTTCAGTGCTCAAACGAAACGTGAAATTATGAGATCTGTTGAAGCATATTTGTATCTACATGATGATTTTAAATATAAAAAACGAAGTATTATTTTTCAATTCATAGGAGCATCTGTGGCAACGGTGGTGTGCATATTTTTACTAAGTGCTGCTGTAATGGAGCCAGAACGGATTGAAGTTATATCCAATGATAGGATGCCAGCTGAAATTCATGAATTGACTACCGACACTCGTTATACCGATAAGGTGGTCATAGAAAGACTATATGAAATCCTAAATAGCACGGGTACCTATCGGTGGAAGGGGGTAACAGCTGAAGAAGTAAAAGAAGTCACTGAACTGGAAGTGAATTATGGATATCCATGGAGAACCCTTTATGTGGGGGAGAGAAATAACATGGTATTATTCATAGATCATTCAGAGAGAGCTGAACAATCTGATCTTCATTGGATAGCCTCTAAAATTTATGGTATTTATAATAAAGCAGGAGGTACTTATTATCGAGTTTATGGTGAAGATGGAATATATGAAATGCTAAAACAATAGTTGAACACTGCCACCACATAGGCTAAGTCATGAAGTGGGAGATTCTTATTTCATAAAATTTAGACCGACTGGAAATTTTTCTTCTGGTTGGTCTTTTTTTGTGATGATGTTGATGCAGAAAGTAAGATAAATGAAGGATCTAGTTTTACTGTTGAGTTGCCATTAAAAAAGGAATAGGTCCTCTAGGATGTACTATCTGGTGGCATATAAAGTAACACCATTATTTGGAAATAGATTTAATAAATAGTTAATGCTTTGTTCATCTATAGTTTATAATTAGCTGATATACTCAATTATGAACGATAGCTAATTCAAATCCATGGGTTAATGGTCTAAATATAATTGATTTTAAGTTTGGATCTTGCCTGTGTAAAAATTGATTGAGAAGGGAGTTGTTCGTTTGTTGCACAAGGGATTACTAATTATATTAGTAGGAATACTTCTAATTTCATTTACAGCATGTGCTGCCACAGAAGAGGAAGTTGAAGTAGTAGCCATTGTAAATAGTCAGGAAATTCGGAGGGTAGATTTTGAAAGCGTAGTAGAGAACACCAAGTTATATTACCAACAACAGTTTGGAATAGATTTCCAAAGTGAGGATGACAAAGGATTAATCGCATTGATAGAGGAAGATGCCTTAAATAACCTGATTGAACAGGAACTACTTTTACAGAGTACATTAGAAAGGGATTACCAGGTCTCTAAGGATGAATTAAACTATGAAATAGAGCAAATTAAATCCCAGTTTGAAAGTGAAGAAGAATTTTCAATGGCTTTGGAGGTAAACCAATTAACCCTAGCATTATTAGAAGAAGACATAGCTAATGAAATCATGCTTAGACAATATATCCAAGATGAAGTCGGAGACCCCACTGTATCTGAAGAGGAAATGATGGCGATGTATGATGAATACAGCGAAACCATGGAGGATCTACCATCCTTTGAAGAAATACAGCCTCAATTACAGGAAGAGATTAAGTATCAAAAGTTTCAAGCCAGCCTTTGGGAGTTGCTTGAAACCTTAAAGGCGGAAGGTAACATAGAGATTTTACTTTAGAAAAATTTCTATGGGATTACACGCTATTTGTAATTTAAATACAATGCCCTCCCTTAGATTTATGATATATGCCAGGATTAAGCCTATATTTATAGGCAATCCTGGCAACTTATTTTTATTGGTTTTCATCCTGGGGGCTACGATTTTTAGTAAAATAAATGATTATAGGGGGAATTGGTTTTGAATTTTTTAACACAACCATTAGGTGCACTTTTGAAAATAATATTTGACGTGATTGGAAATTATGGTATTGCAATTATTGTATTTACAGTACTTGTGAAATTAGCAATGGTTCCTTTAACAATGAAACAAACAAAATCCATGAAAAAAATGCAGGAAATACAACCAATGATTAAGGAGTTACAAGAGCAGCATAAAGATGATAAAGAACAAATGAATATTAAAGTAATGGAGCTTTATAAAGAGTATAATGTGAGTCCTTTTGGGGGATGTTTACCTTTATTAATTCAATTTCCTATAATTATTGGCTTATTTACAGTATTAAGAGAGCCTATGGATTATGGATTTACCCTAGAAGTAATACAGGCAGGTTTTTTATGGATACCGAATCTAGCTGAAGCAGATCCATGGATACTGCCTTTGTTAGCAGGTTTAACTACCTATTTATCTAGTATTTCCATGGCAGCCACAGGCAATAAAAAAGATCCAACCCAAGTTATCATGAAATATTTTTTTCCTATTATGATTTTTTGGTGGGGAAGAAGTTTTCCTGCCGGATTGACTCTATATTGGGTAATAAGCAATCTATTTCAAGCAGGTCAGCAAATCGTGATTAATAAACCCTATTTAAAACAAAGGGAAGGTTCAAGTTAACATCAATGAGGATAAAAAACATGCTGAACTGGTTAAAGTACCAAGTGTAGCATTTTTTTTATAAATAGGATAAACCTTTGTTCATAATTCTTCATATTTAGTCCACAGTTAAATTTATATAATAACCCTATAGCCGAACCTCACTGAGAAAAGGAGACAATCATTATGGATACAAAACTATTTAAATTGGGTAAAGGAATTCTTCTTCTATTTTTAATTATATATGTTGGTTCACTAATCGATTGGATTTTTAATCCTCTGATAGTTATATTTCAAACTTTATTTATTCCAGTGATCCTTTCTGGATTTCTTTTTTACTTATTGAGACCCCTTCGCGATGTAATAAACAAAAAATTATCAAAGGGAGTATCCATTTTACTATTATATGTTTTTCTAATTTTCATTATGATAAGTCTATTCATTATCATTGGTCCGATACTGCAGAGGCAGCTTCAGAGCTTAACTGACAATATGCCTGTTATTATTTCTGAAATCCAGAGAAGTGTCATCAATATCCAAGAAAGTGGAATTTTTCAAGGAAATCAATTAAGTGAGATGTTGAATGTAGAAGAGTTTATATTTCAACTAGGTGATTTGCTGAATGAACTGGGTAAAAACATTGCTTCCAACGTGGCAAGTTTTATAGGAGTACTAGCAAATGCAGTACTTGTATTAATCATTGTTCCATTTATTCTTTTTTATATGCTAAGGGATGGAGAGAGATTTGGGAAGTCTATTTTAAATATTTTTAACGAGAAACAACGTGGTGAGGTTGAAGATATTTTGAAGGAGATCGATACAACCCTTAGTTCCTATATACAAGGGCAGGGAATTGTTTGTCTTTGTGTAGGTATTTTATGTTATATTACATTCCTTATTGTTGGACTAGACTATGCATTACTATTGGCTGTAATAGCAGGTGTGACAAATATTATTCCTTACTTTGGACCTTGGATCGGGACTTTTCCTGCTGTAATTGTTGCCCTGTTTCAATCACCAATGATGGCACTGCTTATTGTCGTCACTGTTGTTGTTATTCAACAGATTGAAAGCAATCTCATCGCACCCCAAGTGATTGGGAAAAAACTAAAAATGCATCCCATTACGATTATGTTTTTAATATTAGTGGCAGGTCGTTTAATAGGTTTAATTGGCATGATACTGGTTGTTCCTACTTATGGAATTTGTAGAGTCCTATTCACACACGGCTTTCAAATTTGGAAGTTAAAACTTAGGGGAAAATAATATGATATTAGCATATGTTCACAGTCGGTTCACATTGAAGCTTTAGAATAGGATTATAGTGAGAAGAAAAAACTAAAGGATTTAATAAAGAATACATAAAATGAGACTTAAGTCAAAGGAACCTAGTAAGATAGCAAAGATAGATTGAAGTAGGATGATGATGAGTTTGAGCAGGCTGTAAAAAAATTAGAAATTCACAGTAGATAAAAGGAGTGAAGGGAAATGGAAATGAAACAAAAGAGCATAGACCCAAATCAAATAAAATTAATAAAGACAGAGTTAACTCGATTTATGATGTCTTATAAGTTTGCAATGGATGAACTCAATACGAAAATTGATATTCTAAAACAAGAGTTTCGTTATATTCATGAATATAGCCCTATTGAACACGTGGAATCTCGACTTAAAACACCAGAAAGTATTGTAAAAAAAGCCTACAAAAAAGGATATGAGCTTACATTACCTTCAATAAAAGAAAATGTTCAAGATATCGCAGGACTTCGAATTACTTGTTCTTTTATCTCTGATATTTATGAGTTAAGTGAGATGTTACGAAATCAGAAAGATATAAAAGTCATTAAGTGTAAGGATTATATAAAAAATCCTAAACCTAATGGCTACAAAAGTTTGCATTTAATATTACAAATTCCTATTTTTATGTCTGATAGGGTAGAAGAAGTTTATGTGGAAGTACAAATTAGAACCATTGCTATGGATTTTTGGGCAAGCTTGGAGCACAAAATTTACTATAAATATGATAAAGAGATTCCTGATAGGTTGGTGGCAGAGCTCAAGGAAGCAGCAACTTCAGTGTCAGAATTAGACAAGAAAATGGAAAACATTCATAAAGAGATCAGCCAAATTAAAGAACGAATTGATTCTAATGATGATCCACAAGAAATCTCGATTAACAATGAGAGATTTTATCTCCCACATGACTTCTTACAGAGCATTTTAATTTAGCAAAAATCATGCTGGTTTATTGAACAGCTATAGACATTCCGCACTTGTCAAATGATGTGTTTAAATGTAAAATGAGATGAATATATTTGCTTGGGCTAGTATCTCCACTGAAAAACACTTCATAAAGAATGTTTTATGAGATTGATAGAAAAGTGTAAGGTATAATCCATGGGCAGGATATTTTGTTTTTAAAAACCCAGTGGTCTTATGCTGTTTAAACATACTGAGAAAGCAAGGTGAACTATTTGACTTTCAGCTACAATAAGATGAAAGAGAAGTTACATACCATTATATTTGGAACTGATACGCCGGCAGGAAAGGCTTTTGATGTCATGCTGATTATTGCAATTATCGGCAATAGTCTTCTGGTTATTGCTGAAAGTGTGGATTCCATCAGGAATGCTTATGGATTGTTGATAACAGCACTAACTGGTTTTTTTCTTATTATTTTCACAATCGAGTATATCCTAAGACTCTTAATTGTAGAAAGGCAAAAGGATTACGTCTTGAGCTTTTTTGGCATTATCGATTTGCTAGCGATTTTGCCAATATACTTCAGTTTTTTCTTGCCTCAAGTGCGATTTCTGGTTGTGATCCGGACCTTTAGACTGCTTAGATTGTTTAGTATTTTAAAGATGGGGCGCTACATTGATGAATCTAGTCAACTATTACGGGCATTGAAAGCCAGTAAAGCTAAAATCTCGGTCTTTCTTTTCACAATGCTATTCATTATCATGCTAGTGGGATCCATGATGTACATCATTGAAGGACCTGAAAATGGCTTTGTCAATATTCCGGAGTCCATGTACTGGGCCGTGGTTACGGTTTCCACCGTGGGTTATGGGGATATTTCTCCACAGACTCCTGTGGGAAAGCTACTTTCCAGCCTGTTGATGATTGTCGGTTACGGAATTCTGGCTGTGCCTACTGGAATTATCTCTCACGAATTAGCCAATACCCCTAAGGGTGTAGTGAAAACCAAAATATGTCAAAAATGTAATACAGAAGCAAACTCCCAGGCTGATCGATTTTGTTCTAATTGTGGTAGTTCGTTTGGCTCTTGACATAAGCATCTTTTCATGAGACTTTGGAATTTGCAGGGTAATTGCAGATGTGCATCACAATAAAAAATAAATTTTGATTTTCTAACCAATCATTTGTACGGCTATTGCATGGAGAATGATTGGTTTTTATTTTTTGAAAATAAATCTGAATCATGTTAAAAAAGAAGAGAAGGCGGTAATAACAGATGAAATTACAACTGAATAAGCGTCGTATACTTAAGGGAATATTTATTTTTGCTGCTGTATTTATGGTCATAATGGTCATGATACTGACCATATTAGTTGTGGGAGCATATCAGGAGGACCTTAGTCAGTTAGAGGATCCCTTGCCCAAGGCACTGATTATTTTTGATAAAGAAGAGGAGGTCGTATCGGAACGGTCTTCCGCCCAATTTAATCCAGTTCCATTATCACAAATACCAGAGGAGTTACTGGCTGCCATTGTTGCCGTTGAAGATCAGCGATTCTATGATCACTCAGGGGTCGACCTTCGGGGGATTGTCCGTTCGGCTTGGCGAAATATGCGAGCAGGCTCTATTGTTGAAGGAGGCAGTACCCTGACACAACAATTGGCGAAAAATCTTTTCCTTACGTCGGAACGGACATATACTCGTAAATTCAAAGAAGTCATTACCGCCTATCGAATCGAGGGCCAATATAGCAAAGAAGACATATTAGAGTTATATTTAAATCAAATCTACTTTGGTGAAGGGACTTGGGGTATTCAGAATGCCGCACAAATTTATTTTGGTAAAGACATAGAAGAAATTACCCTATCTGAAGCAGCACTTTTAGCTGCCTTACCTAAGGCGCCAACTCATTATTCTCCCTTTAAAAATGAAGAAAAGGCCAAGGAACGACGGAACCTTGTTCTCTATTTACTTCATGATCAAAATGTGATTGATGAAAATGAATATGATAGTGCAGTGAATGAGGAAATCATTTTGAGAGATTGGGAATTAGATGTTTTGAGAGGGAAATATCCTAGTTATGTTGACCATGTTATTGAAGAAGCCATTCATAAACATGGGTTTGATGAGGAATATCTTTTAACAGGTGGATTACATATTTATACGCAAATGGACGTGGTTGTACAAACTGCAATTGAAACCACTTATGAAAACGAGGCACTATTCCCAGAAAATAGTGGCGACGAAATTGTTCAAAGTGCAACTGTTGTGATGGATCCATCTAACGGTGGCATACGTGGCCTTGTAGGCTATCGTGGGGAGCACTTTCATCGTGGCTATAACCGGGCCACACAGTTAAAAAGACAACCAGGTTCTTCTATAAAGCCATTGGCTGTTTATGCACCAGCCTTGGAAAATGGTTATAAACCTGACTCAATGCTAATTGATGAGAAAACAGATTTTAATGGCTATGCACCAAGGAACTACAATGACAGCTACCAGGGGAGCGTTAGTCTATCTGATGCATTAGTCTATTCTATTAATGTACCTGCAGTGGCATTGCTACATGAAATAGGGATCGATACTGGTATTGGTTTTCTAGAAAAGTCCGGTATTCCAATGCATCAAGACGATCGAAATTTAAGCATCGCACTTGGTGGATTCACAGAGAGGGTTTCTCCTTTAGAAATGGCACAAGCATTTAGTATGTTTCCTAACTTAGGCTCAATGAACCAAGCACATGCCATTACAAGAATTACCTCTAGTACGGGTAAAGTTTTATTTGAAGTTGTTGAAAAAGCAGTTGACGTGATGAAACCAGAAAATGCCTATAGAATGACCCAAATGTTAATGGGAGTTGTTCAAGAAGGGACTGGGAAAAATACAGCCTCACACCAAAGCTTAGGATCTAATATGACTTTAATATTATGAAAACATTTACTGCCAGTAAGATTAATTGTATACTTTTTCGTTTCTTTATCCTTGAGGAATATCTTATCTTTACCAGATGGACGCTGATATGCTATGTAGATTGGATTGGTTAACATATACACAACTTGACTTTGCTTTAAAGGTAAGGGGTCTTTTGATGGTTTCATCTCATTGGCAAAGCCTAATAAACCGTCAATTGTAACGTTACTAGATAAATATTCTTCAAAAATTGCTTTCACAATAGGAGCTTCCACTTGATGAGGAACTAACTCATATTCATCATCATACTGTTCTAAATATTCATCGACGTTCTCTGTAAGACCAAAAGGGATATGGGCTCCTCTAGAATAGAGTCCTTTTTCTCTTTTAACCTTTCTTCCTAAGGAAGTTCTTTCGTTGATTTCCTTAGACTCTAGTTCACTGATCCCCATCAGTATATTTTCAATAAAGTCTGAGTAGTAGTTATTGGAGTCTGCTTGAAATTCACCTGGCGCAGAGTATAGGATCTTCACATTATGTTTTTTACATAGCTTTTTAATACTGAGGAGTTCATTGAAGTTTCTAGAGAGTCGATCCCTCTTGAAGACGACAAGGGTTTTAAATTTATCCTGTTTCAAGTCATATAATAATTCACAAAAGCCATTTCTTTTGTCATAAGTATACGTAGATGCAGATTCGCTATCCCAATAGGATTTATATATAAGCAACCCCTTCGAATTAATGACTTGTTTTCCTGTGAAAATTTGAGAGGGGATCGAGTGACTCTCAGTTTTGATTAATTTTCTAGCATAAATGGCTGCATAGTCATAAGGTGTTAAAAATAAGATATCATCCTCAACGGTTGCAAAGTTTGCGCTGGGATCATCAACAATGATTTTTTCCTCCATTTGAGCCTTCCTTTCTTATGAAATTTTCGTTCAGCATATAATCTAAAATGATATTAATCAATGCGTCTTTAGCATTTTTATCATTTCTGTAGGTAATTGAAATATTGTGTGTATTAGTATTTTTCATCGACATCTCCTTAAAATATATTCTCAATGAATGAGAATCATTATAAAGATTTTAAAAATTGTAAATAGGTTGTTTGATAATATTTCCTGAGCAATGTATTTAATAAATATATTTCTTAAAATCGTTGACTTTAGGCAACAAAAGTCATAAGAATTTTACGAAAGTACAAATTCTGACTCTATTTGAATGGGAGATTTTTTAAAAGTTATGACTTCGTAAAATTCTTACAACAGATTTTAAAAGGATGTATGCGCTAGTCCACCATCTGCCATTTCCTTAAGAGAGTTTAAAGCCATAAGATTAGTGTCTTGAACCCCTTCACAGGAATCATAAAATTCACAGTTGTTTTTACAGTAAGGGGTAGGGCTATACTCAAATGATTCAGTATTACAAATCATTTCACACAGGGCATTTACTTGAGCCACTGCATCCTCGATAAACTTCTCATCCACCTCTTGAACAATTCGTTTGTTTTGCGATAAATTTCAAATATATGAGAATGGTGGACATAAAAAAAGCCCCTATGATGCAGAGGCTTTGCTATTGCTTACCTTTAAGTTTTTAATAAATTGAAGTTGGCTAATTACATGATCTGCTATAGAGTGAATTTTATCGACATCGCATTGATATTCTGAAATAGTGGCTAAGTAAGAGTGAATGAGGGTATTTAACTGTTCGTTGATAATATGAATTTGATCACTTGAGTCATTGGGCATTTCTTTGATAAGTACCTTCTTAACTGCTTCCTCAATATATAAACTTCTTATATCGATAGAATTGGTTTGTAATAGCTCACCTAAAGAAACACCAAGGGAATTTGTAATTCTATCTAGAAGACCAAGTCTAAAGACCTCATGATTTCCATTTTCAACGTTGCTCAATTGGCCAGTTGAAATATTAATATGCTTTGCAAATTCCACAGAAGTTAAGTTTTTTTCTTTCCTATAATTTCTAATGTTTTTACCTAAGGTTTTATGGATATCAGACATGGATCTCCCCCCTATAGGTGAGAGTCTTTACCAAAATATGAAATATACACAAATCTAGGTATTATGTACATAGGCTCTGAAGGCACTTTGATCCAAAATAACTTTAACATGAATTGTACTATGTTAGCTTACATGTTGAATATTAAGGAAAATAAAGGGTTAATAGGATTAATATAGAAACTAGACATATGCTAGAACATAGAAATTACATTTTTCAATTGAGTGATAGTGTCAGTAGTATATTTGGTATAGCACTTATAGATATTAAAACATCTATATCTAGTGTTGAGGGAGGAGATTTTAATGTCTAAGGTATCAAATGCCCTAAATATGTACTTTTTACTACAAGTCAGAGGAGCGATGAGGGTTAAAGAAATTGCGGAAGCACTAGAGGTAACTCCTAGGATGGTAAAAAAGTATAAGCAAGATTTAGAAATGGCAGGGATATATGTAGGCTCTAAACTAGGAAGAGCTGGAGGGTACTACTTAGAAAATAAGAGAAGATTAGATGCCATTGGCCTTACTGAAGAAGAGCTAATTACCTTGAAAATGGCAAACAAAACAATACAAAGCGGAAAATATCACTACCAATCAAGGTTTGAAACTACAGTAAACAAAATATTAAATTGCAATCAACACACAGAGGAAATTAATTATCATAACAAGTCAATGAGAGAATCAGATGAAATTCTAAAAAAAGAAAAGCATACATGGGTAGATATAAATATTGCAGTTAACCAAAACAGAAGAGCGTCCATAAAATACAAATCTTTAAAAAAGCATGGAATAGAAATAAGAGAACGATTAGTCAATCCATATGGGATTTTTGATTATAAAGGGGCTACATATTTTTATGGTTATTGCGATACCGCAAAGGACATACGATTTTTCAAACTGTCTCGAGTTATTGAATATAGGGTATTAGATGAAAAATTTACTGGGAATACTGACTTTAATTTTGATAAAGTATTAGAAAAATCCTTTGGAATATACAATGATGAGTTCATAGATCTTAAATTAAATATTTCTTATCCTATGAGTGAAATTGTAAAGGAAAAACAGATCGCAAAGGATCAAAGGATAACAGAAATAGATGAGAAAACCATATGCTTTGAAGCAAAAATAAAGGGCTATGCAGAAATAAAAACATGGGTCATGAGTCTTGGGAGTAGTGCTGAGGTAATACAACCATCAAAGTTGAAAGAAGAGATTATAGCGGAAGCCCATAAGATGACAAAGATATATCAGTAGGTAAAAATTTGAACTTATGTAGTTGTTTGCTAAATTACTTTTTAATGGTACATTCTATTTCCCCTTTATATACTACAATTATAGGTAATTGCGAAACTAAATTTGAAAAGTAGTTAGAAGGGCAGAAAATTGATTGCTGATTAAATTTTTTATAGAGACAAGGCGTACCGGTTAACTATGCAATAAGTGGTTTTAAACTTCTGATGTATTTGTGTTGATGTATTTTATCAGCAAGTATAACAGTAACGAGCTGGGTGATACCAGCAAGCAATAAATCAGCATGTAATGTTTTAGCATTCTGTGTTCTTCGATTAGCAATACAAAAGCTATCTTTAAAATGGTTAATGGTTTGTTCAACTACACCTCTATTTTTATAGGTTTCATCCCAATCATCTGTGCCCCGAATGGTACCAGGATAAGCACGTAAGTCTTTTTCAGGATACACATAAATCATTCGACCACAAGGTGATGAAGTACAGGGATTATCGCAGTTATGTCGACGTCGATACTTGCCGTCTCCACATTTAGTCCAAGACATTTTAGGACAGACAAACTTGAAAGTAGGAATACCACACCGAAGATGAGAAGTATTGCCTTCGGGCTTCATAGGTAGTTTAGGATCATGAGGACAACAGGGAATCCCATCTTCAGTAAGAGTGTATTCAGAGCTGCTAAGGGAAGACCTAGGATTTAGGGGGATATAAGCTTTATTGAACTTTAAATCCGAAAAAATTCCTTTGTAGATAGATATGGTATCAAAAGCAGCATCCCCGATGAAGGTATCTGGTTGAATGAGTGGATGTTTATTAAAAAAGTCAGATAACACTGGTAAAAGAGCTTTTGCATCACCAAGGGACTTATCTTCATCAGGAGAGTTAGATTTTTTGTCAACAACAATGTCAGGATGAGCATTCATAAAATCTTGATCGTAAAAAGTAATATCACGCACAATACCAAGACCATTGGTGAGCATCCCAAATTTATAGACATAACAAAAATGACCATTGATGTAAAGCTGCTTAATTTCTGGATTAGCCGCTGCATGAGAAGGCATGGAACCATAGGCTGCTTTATACGGATCATAGGAATCATCAAGGTTATGAGCCTTTTTAAAAGCTTTAAGTTGTTTAATAATTTTATTAGCGTATTTAGGATTGTTTTCAGTAACAAAAGCTTCAATGCCAGAAGTATCAAAGATAGTCATAGAAGCCTTATGAGGATCAATAGCCTGGCAAACAGGTTCAGTGACATCCACAAGATGCTCAAAGAATGACTGTAAGTCTGGCAAAAAATCTTGTTTGAACCTAGTAAATCTAGAAGCATCAGGTACATTGGTGAAACCACAAAAATCTCTAAGTTCCTTAGAAAACTGAAGAAAAGTCAGCAACAATGTATCGTTTGGAATGGAGAAAATCCGCTGCAGAAGCAAAGCCCAAACCATTGATGTAAGATGATGTTTTCTAGGTCTGCCAGTAGATGCATAGTAATTACGATGAAAAGAAAGAGGTATTATCTCATTAAGATTAAGGTTTTCTTTTAAAAGAGAAAGAAAGTGATGTTTATCATTTTCAAAATAATTGGCACAATCGGAATGAATTTCAGCCAAAGAAAGCTGTTTATGTGGTAAAATAGCCATATATAACTCCTTTCAGGTTGGGTGAATTTGTTTCTGTCAATTCAATTTTACCACAATCTGGTGAGGAGTTATATTTTTTTATGCTTAAAAAAGTCCCGCAATAGTGCGGGTTGCGGCGTTTTGCAAACGCCTAATACTACAATTAAAATGAAAGGAGGTGGAGAAGTGAGATTTGGTGTAGAAATTTTTTTAGAAAAAGAAATGTTACCTAAGGACAAAAACAGGATTATTTTATCAATCATTAAAAATTGCTTTAGTAGTTGCAATAAGGAGTACTATAAAGCCTTATATAAAGATACTCCCAATCAAACAAAAGATTTTACTTTCTCATTATACCTAGGTGATTGCAAATTTTTAAGAGAAGAGATTTTAGTGCCTAGCAAGAAAATTTATTTGAATTTCTCTACATACCATAATGAGGATGGGATTATGTTCTTCAACTCTATGTTAATGAACAAAGGAAAAGCTTTTTCTATAAGAGATAACACATATACAATTGGTAAAATAAATTTGAAGAGGGAAAAATTAATCACTGAGCATCAAGTAATCTTTAAAACAATGAGTCCTATTGTAGCTAGGGAACATCAAGGAGATAACAAAAAAACTTGGTACCACTCACTCAACACGGAAGAAGGACAAGCTGTTTTCCTAGAAAATCTTCAATATCAATTGAAAGATGCGTTTGGAGAAGGGATTTTAATGGATTCTAGAAAGCTTAGTATAGAAGTATCCCAAGACAACAAAGAAGTGAAGGTAAAAAACTATGGGATCGAAATACTTTCTAATTTAGCTAAGATTAGGATTCAGGGAGCACCTTATATCTTAGACTATCTATATAAAGCTGGGATAGGAAGCAAGAGAGGCAGTGGATTTGGCATGGTAGATATTGTGTAGAGGGGGTGAGATAGTGGCACAAAGAATACGATTGGAAATGAATGATTGGCTATATAATGCAGGGCTAGTAGGATTATATAATATTTTAGTTCATTCCGGAGAAAAGGTAAAAATGAATGAACAAGGAATCGAAATGGATCAATCTCAACTAGAAAACTTTGAAGAAAGGTACTTCACTTACTTTATTGAGAAATATGAAGTATATTTGTCCTGGTATAAGATCATATCATACAAAGATGTACTTACTTATCATCAAAAACAAAACTTTAATAGTTTTGGAGAAGAAGAACTAGATTCATTAAATCAGTATATAAAAGACGTTAAGCATTACTTGAGTAGCAATAGCTACAAAGCTGCATATGAACTCATCGGAAGTCAAGTGACTCTCTTAGAACTTGCAAAGAAATTGCAAACGATCAAGTTAAAGAAGAAAGAAACAATTGGAGAAAAGTTGATAGAAATTAAAGAGACAGTGAATAAATTAAATGAAATTATTGGCCACTGTATGGAGGAAGATTATAAGAAGTATTTAGCAGGTAAAAATGTTATTTATACGATTATCAAAAATGGATGGAATGGGGTAAGTATCCTAAATCCACAGACAAAAGAAAAAGACATATATATGGATTATAAGAATTATTTCGTGAAACCAGTTGAAGATTACATGGGTGATGATAAAAGCACGAAAAAGTATAATTGTTTTACATGTGATAGAGAAATGAAAGACTTGAAGAATGACTTAAGCTTCTTGAATCAGGTTGGTTTCGATGTTAGCAGAAAAGCGTCTCACACTTGGGACTTTGTCAACGATATTGCAATCTGTCCGATCTGTAAACTTGTCTTTTCTTGTGTGCCTGCGGGGATGACATATGTTTACTCGAAAGGTATTTATATTAATGACAATAATAGTTTTCAAAGGGCAGTCAATGTAAACCAGAGAATAAAAAGTGAGATTTTAAAAGAACATGAGGACAACCGGTTGTTAACCTATAGGGCCTTAGTTAAATCTATTCAAGAGCAGATTCATGAGAAAATTAAATATGAATTGGCTGATATTCAAGTAATTAGATACGAAGAGGAGAAGTACAGGTTTAATATCTTAACAAGACAAATGATAAAAATTATTCAACAATCTAAACATAGTTTAGGATATATTCACAATAGTGGATTTAAAGAAGTGAACACATATTTTAATATTTACGAGCTAGTAATTGAACGAGTATTGAATAATCAAAACCTATTTACACTTATACATAAGCTTCTTTCGTACAAACTATCAAGCCCTAAGAATTGTAGATTTACAACATCGCAAGTTATTAGTGTTTTGGAAATAAACTTTAGATTTTTGGAAGGGATGGGCTATATGCAAAATGCAGATCAAGATATGATTAAAAAGGCAAATGTATCAGGCTATTACCTGCGAGAGCAATATAAAGTAAAAGGAGCAAAGGATAAGTTAAATGGAGTTTCTTACCGTCTATTAAATGCACTGAAAACTAACAAAAAAGATATGTTTATGGATACTTTATTAAACTGTTATCTGTATGCTCAAAAGACAGTACCTAGTATATTCTTGGATGCCTTAGAGGATGAGGAAAAATATAAGACAATAGGATATGCTTTTGTGGCTGGATTAATTGAAGGTAAAGACCATCAAAATAAAGAGGGGGATCAATAATGAAAATACAAATGAAACCAAAAGGATTAACCTTGTCTATGATTTTTGAGGCTGAAAGTGCAAATTACGGAGAGTCAGTAGGCAATGTTGCTTCCTTAAAAAAGATAGCCAGAGGCAAAGGGGAGCAGTACACCTATATTTCAAGGCAAGCTATTAGATATAACATTATTGAACAACTTGGAGAAGAGTTTGCCCAAGTAAGAGCAGAGGGGAGTGGAGACAAAAAAGTAATCCAATTTCATCCCGATGCAACAATAATGGATTATCCAGAGCTAGACTTCTTTGGATATTTAAAAACAGAAAAAGGTTCAGGCGGAAAGAAGCGTTCCGCTAAAGTTAGATTATCCAATGCAATCTCATTAGAATCATTTAAAGGAGATATGGATTTCTTAACAAATAAAGGATTGGCAGATCGAGTGCAAGAAAATATGAATATCGCCCAAGCAGAAATTCATAAATCATTTTACAGATATACGGTGACTATAGATTTGGATCAAATAGGAATAGATGAAGTATATGATAGTGTACTACCTAATGAAGAAAAAGCTAGAAGAATTAATCAATTACTTGATACTATTGCTCTATTATATAGGGATATAAGAGGAAGAAGAGAGGATTTAAAACCCCTATTTGTTATAGGAGGAGTCTATGACGTGAAAAATCCTATCTTTCAAAATGTACTAGAAGTAAAAGATAATAATTTAATTGTAGATCAAATAGAAGGGGTACTTTTTGACAGGATTAAGAAGGATACCTATGCTGGCTTAATTGAAGGTAAATTTAACAATGATCAAGATATTAAAAAAAGGTTGAACCCGCAGTCTATGCCAAACTTCTTTAGTACCTTAAAGATAAAGGTGAATGATTATTATGGATCAAACTAAGAAAGCAGTGAGGATAAAGCTCTACCAAGAAACTGCAAATTACAAAAAACCTACAAGCTTTCAATTAAAGGAAACTTATCCGTTACCCCCTTACTCAACAGTCATAGGAATGGTGCATAGTCTTTGTGATTATAAGGAGTATAAAGAGATGAATATTAGTATTCAAGGAAAGTACTTTTCGAAGACCAATGATTTGTTTACCAGATATGAATTTAAAAACGGCATGACATTTGATTCAACAAGACATCAAATTCAAGTTGGGGATTTTGGAGTAGGTCAAGGTGTAGCTACTACGGAACTTTTAGTCGAGGTAGAACTTTTGATACATATCATTCCCACGGATCAGGACTTGATCCAGGAAATAGAACAGGCTTTTTTATATCCAAGAGAATACCCTTCATTAGGAAGAAGAGAAGATTTAGCTGTTATCAATGAAGTAACAGTGGTGGATATTTCTGAAAAGGAATTAGAAGAGGATGTTGTACTAGATGAAAACTATGCGGCCTATATTCCTTTGAAAATGATTCGAGATGAAGAAGTTGTGTTAGATGGTGCAGAGCCTGGAATTAGAAGTAGAGGTACAAGATATAAGCTTACTAAAAACTACGAACTTGTCAATCAAGGGACGAAGAAGGCACCTAAGATTTTCAGGAAGTGGAAGAAGGTAGAGGTACTATACACTTCCCATATTAAAGCTGTTGGAGATGATGAAGAAGGTGAATTTGTCCTAATGGACCAAGATGGCAATATTGTTTTTGCTTCTTAAAAATGATATAGGAGGAAAACAATGAAACGATATCTAGCAAAATCTAATCCGGAAGAAACCATCCAGGAGCATACGGATCATTTGATTGAAAACTATAAGCTGTTAAAATTAATATATCCCAATTTACAAGTAAATTGGGATATATTATATCTTGCATGCCTTTATCATGATTTAGGTAAAATGAACTTGAAGTTTCAAGATAAGATTAAAGGAATAAAAAAATCGGAAGACGAAATTCCCCATGGAATTTTAAGTCTAGCGTTTATTAATTCAAAAGAGTTGAAAGATAAAGGGTTTAGTAAAAGCGATATAAAAATTTTAGCCCATGCCATCGCCTATCATCATGAAAGAGAGTTTAACTATGATCACAATGACATTAAAGAAGAAATAGAGTTGTTAAAAGGTGAAGGCATCCATTTTAGCTATGATAAGATAGAAAAAATAAGTGTCAAAAATTTAAGCGCAAAATATTTTTCCAAGGATAGAATTTATCAGCAAGAGGATGAAGAAATGTTTTTATCATATATCAAGGTAAAAGGCCTATTAAATCGAATTGACTATGCTTCTAGTGGAGATATAGACATAGAAGTGAAAAACAACTTCTTAAACAATTGTTTAAGAGATTTGATGAAAGAATGGCAAGAAAAAAACTCCAATGCAGAATGGAATGAATTACAAAGGCATATGCTCTTTCATAAAAATGATAATGTCATCGCTATTGCAGAAACGGGCATGGGGAAAACAGAAGCGGGTCTTTTATGGATTGGAGATAACAAAGGATTTTTTACGCTTCCACTTAAAACTGCTATCAATGCCATGTATGATCGTATCGCATTAGACATGATAAAAGAAGGCTATGAAAATAAAATTGGATTACTACATTCTGATACTTATAGTGAATACTTGAATCGAGATGGAGAGGCAATTGACATTGATGAATATTATAACAAGACCAAACAATTATCCCTGCCGTTAACAATATGTACATTAGACCAAATTTTTGATTTTGTTTACCGATACAGAGGATTTGAGTCTAAGTTAGCTACTTTAGCATATGCTAAGGTTGTGATTGATGAGGTTCAAATGTACTCAGCAGATTTACTAGCATATCTAATCATTGGATTGTCTTATATTACAAAAATTGGAGGCAAGTTTGCCATACTGACAGCCACTTTACCAGATTTGGTGCTGGATTTGTTACAAGAGGAAGAGATAACTTTTGTTTCTCCTAAAACCTTTACCAACAATCAAAGGATTCGTCATAGTGTAAAAGTCCTCAATGAACAACTAAACCACAATACTGTTCTGGATTTATACAATGAAAACAAAGTATTAGTAATTTGTAATACGGTAA
This sequence comes from Alkaliphilus metalliredigens QYMF, assembly GCF_000016985.1. Lineage (NCBI taxonomy): Bacteria > Bacillati > Bacillota > Clostridia > Peptostreptococcales > Natronincolaceae > Alkaliphilus > Alkaliphilus metalliredigens. Next base: position 2,272,047 of record NC_009633.1, read on the forward strand.
AGGAAGCTCAAAGGATGTATAAGCTGTTGAAGGATTCAAAGAAAATAAGGAATTTGAATTTATTTCATAGTAACTTTATCAAGAAGGACCGTAAGGAAAAAGAAAAACAGATACTAGAAATAGGGCATAGGGAGTCTAAGCAATATGGGGTATGGGTAACGACTCAGGTAGTAGAAGCTTCTTTAGATATTGATTTTGATATACTTATTACTGAATTATCAGATTTGAATGGACTCTTTCAACGAATGGGCAGATGCTACAGAGGGAGAGAGTGGGAGAAAGACGGATATAACTGCTATGTATTTGATGGAGGAGCAGAAGAGTGTAGTGGTATTGGATATGTCATAGATGAGGATATTTTTCAATTATCCAAAACAGCGTTACAAGATGTTGGGGGGGAGTTAAAAGAAGAAAAGAAGATGAACTTGGTTCAATCTTTATATACTACAGAAAATTTAAAGGCTACAAAGTATTATAAACAAATCAAAAGTAATATAGACTATGTAACCAGTATAGAAGACCATGAAAAATCTAAAAACGAAGTAAAGAAAATATTTAGGAATATCCATTCTATTACAGTAATTCCAAGAGAAGTATATGAAGAAAATCAAGAAGCAATTAGTGAGTATATTCTTATCTTATCCAAAAACTACAGTAAGCTCATGGATGAAGAAGAAAGAAGGGTACTAAGAACAAAAAAGTCGGTCATTAGAAGTCGGTTAATGGAGTTTACGATGAGTGTGCCCTATCATAGGGGGCAAGGTAATATCATAAAAAATATCAATATCAATCGATATGAGTCTATTCCTATACTCAATTGCAACTACTCTAAAGAGTTAGGGATTCAGTACATTGAACAAAGTAAAGTGAAAAAGGCTCCATTTGATAATTTCATATAAAAAATGGGATTAGGGTGAGAGATATGCAAAAGATAACAGGTGTAATGGTGTACTATTATTTTGTCTGTCAAAGAAAACTATGGTTTTTTAGTCGTCACTATACAATGGAAGACAATAGTGAGTTGGTAAGTATGGGAAAATTGATAGACGAAACCTCATATAAAAGAGAAAAGAAAAATATTCTAATTGATGAAGAGATTAATATAGATTTTCTTAAGGATTGGAAAGTGATACACGAAGTTAAAAAGTCAAGAAAAGTGAATGAAGCTTCAAAATGGCAATTAAAATATTATATATGGCTATTGAGAAATAAAGGTGTTGAGATTGAGAAGGGGGTATTAGATTACCCCCTTCTTAGAAAAAGAGAAGATGTGTTTGTGAGTGAAAAGGATGGAAAAGATTTAAATGAGATATTAGATAAAATAGATGAGATCAGATCATTGAAAATTCCACCTGTGATCAGTACAAAAGGCATATGTAAAAAATGTGCTTATTATGAGCTTTGCTACATATAGGAGGGGTAATGTGGGCGAGACTTTTTATATTTTCCAGGATGGTCAATTGAAAAGAAAAGATAATAATATAGTGATGAGCACATTATCGGGCCAGAAGAAAAATTTGAAATCTGAAGTAACAGATGAAATATATATTTTTGGTGAAATAGAGACAAACAGTAAACTACTTAATTTTTTATCCCAGCAAAAAACTACGATGCATATTTTTAATTATTATGGTTTTTATAGTGGGAGCTTTTACCCTAGAGAAAGTAACGTAAGTGGACATTTGCTTGTAAATCAAGTGAAAAAATATGATAATACTGAAGAACGAGTAAGAATTGCAAAAGAGATGTTGAAATCTGCTGCTCATAACATATACAGAAATTTAAGGTATTACAATGGTAGAGGAACTGATGTTGAATCAGCTATGAAAGATATTCAGAGATTGATTAAGCGTTTAGATTACTGTGCAAGTATTCATGAACTTATGGGAACTGAGGGAAACATCAGAAAAATATACTACTCTACTTGGAATGCAATAGTGAAACAAGATATTAGATTTGAAAAAAGAAAGAAAAGACCCCCAGATAATTTGATTAATTCATTGCTCTCTTTTGTAAATAGCTTGATTTATACCACTGTGCTGTCTGAAATATATAAGACACAATTAAATCCTACTATCAGTTATTTACATGAGCCAGGAACCAAGAGGTTTTCTTTATCCTTAGATATAGCAGAGATATTTAAACCTTTAATTGGTGAAAGAATGATATTTTCATTACTTAACAAAAATCAAATCACTGAGCAGGATTTTGAAAAAGAATCTAATTACTTGTATTTGAAAGAAGCTGGTAAGAAGAAAATCTTAATAGAGTACGATCAACGACTTAAAAGAACATTATTCCATAAAGGGCTGGGGCGAGAAGTTTCTTACCGATACTTGATTAGGTTAGAATGTTATAAGCTGATCAAAGATATTATTGATGAAAAACAATATGATGGATTTAAAATTTGGTGGTGAGCATATGTATATCATTTTAATGTATGATATAATGATGGACAAGACTGGAGCCAAGGTACAGAGAAATACTTTTAAAATTTGCAAAAGGTATTTAACCCATATACAAAATTCTGTATTTGAAGGAAACTTGACGGAGTTAAACTTGATGAAATTGAAGAAAGAATTAAGTGAATACATCCGAAAGGAGCAAGATTCATTTATCATATTTAACAGTAGAGATGAGAAGTGGCTAACAAAAGAATTTTTAGGAAAAGAAGATGATAAAACATCTAATTTTTTTTAGAAACTCATCTGTCGACCTATGGTAGTGTAAAAAATAAGGGAGATAGACAATGATTGATAGCAACATGAATAAAAGGTATTTTGTGAAGAATTCATTTTTAGAAATACTTAATTTTTTGTAAAAGCTGTGGTTAGACAGGATATTAGCCAATAAGCCAGTTGTTTGAACGCTTTTAAGTGAACGCCCTTTAATTGAACTAGAGTAGAATGTAAATGGTGTTACTGGACATAATAAATATTGCACCAGACTGCCTTTAATTGAACTAGAGTAGAATGTAAATAATAATTGTGATGTGACTTAAATTATCCTTTGCTGCCTTTAATTGAACTAGAGTAGAATGTAAATTTTGGAGTAATTTGCAATCTGCTATATAATCCCTCCCCTTTAATTGAACTAGAGTAGAATGTAAATTTGCATTGGCAAGCAATTCTAAAGCTTCGGTATTATCCCTTTAATTGAACTAGAGTAGAATGTAAATTTTTAAAACCATTAGAAAAGTCTTGTGGTGATGCAGTCCTTTAATTGAACTAGAGTAGAATGTAAATTATTTTGCATACATTGCTATAACCCTCAAATCATCTTCCTTTAATTGAACTAGAGTAGAATGTAAATGTGTTAGAACATTGTAGTAAAAACAGTATCGCCAACCCTTTAATTGAACTAGAGTAGAATGTAAATAAAGTATTCCGCTATACTGGTTTTGTTCTTCTCAAAACCTTTAATTGAACTAGAGTAGAATGTAAATAGATTTAACAGTGTTGATACTAACATCATATTTTACACCTTTAATTGAACTAGAGTAGAATGTAAATATGACTAGGAAAGTAATCACTACGATTGGCATTATTCCTTTAATTGAACTAGAGTAGAATGTAAATATGATTAATAGGTCCATCTTCATTTTTATAAAACACCTTTAATTGAACTAGAGTAGAATGTAAATAGAGAATATAAGATAGACTTATTCAACGCATTAGATTCCTTTAATTGAACTAGAGTAGAATGTAAATCCATTTAGTGGGAATAATATGTTGGGCGGTGAAGAACCTTTAATTGAACTAGAGTAGAATGTAAATAATTGCCCTTGCAAGTCAAAGGTGGAATTTTTTCCCCCTTTAATTGAACTAGAGTAGAATGTAAATTGAGGACAGGTGCATTGAAATTCAAAGGGTTAATGGCCTTTAATTGAACTAGAGTAGAATGTAAATCAGCAACCACCAATTCAAATCTATATTCAAATAGTCCTTTAATTGAACTAGAGTAGAATGTAAATCGCTTTAAGCAACTAACTAAGGATGTAGAACAAAATCCTTTAATTGAACTAGAGTAGAATGTAAATATAGATAGTGAATTGCAAACTATTGAATTGATATTTACCTTTAATTGAACTAGAGTAGAATGTAAATAGATATGCCTGTCATTTCAGATAGTTTGGTCATACTCCTTTAATTGAACTAGAGTAGAATGTAAATAAAGCTAAAGGATCACGTTCATATATATCTTGAGACCTTTAATTGAACTAGAGTAGAATGTAAATCGAAATAGGCAGAATGATGGAAATGTTGTTAGATCCTTTAATTGAACTAGAGTAGAATGTAAATATTACTAGCAAAGTAAATAAGACTAAATTACCTACCCTTTAATTGAACTAGAGTAGAATGTAAATTTGGAAGGACTTGGTTCATAATGATAATGGCATTTACCTTTAATTGAACTAGAGTAGAATGTAAATTCTAATGCATTATGCAAACCCTGAATCCAACCAAACCTTTAATTGAACTAGAGTAGAATGTAAATTCCTAAGCATGGTCGAAAATTATCCCGTACTTGTACTCCTTTAATTGAACTAGAGTAGAATGTAAATTTTAATACTCATGTAATTTACGTTACTTTAGATAACCTTTAATTGAACTAGAGTAGAATGTAAATGTTTGAGGATCTTGCCAGTTTGTTTTTGCCATTTAAACCTTTAATTGAACTAGAGTAGAATGTAAATAAACAATAAGGAGTGGTTTAAATTATATTATTATTCCTTTAATTGAACTAGAGTAGAATGTAAATAAAGAAAACCACGGAGTTAGGTAGGACTCCGTTTGCCCTTTAATTGAACTAGAGTAGAATGTAAATTTCTAATAAAAAACTGGATCATGAGATCGTGAAGATCCCTTTAATTGAACTAGAGTAGAATGTAAATAAGGTTGCGAAACTAATTGCAGCTTACTTGAAATTAGCCTTTAATTGAACTAGAGTAGAATGTAAATAGGTCAAAGGGGCACTAGGGCAAATGTAGATCAAGGCCTTTAATTGAACTAGAGTAGAATGTAAATAGGGTATGCCTAAAAAGGGCTATATGCGCGAGTCAGTCCTTTAATTGAACTAGAGTAGAATGTAAATGGATTTGAGGATGAAGAGTTTGCACTGGGAGACACCACCTTTAATTGAACTAGAGTAGAATGTAAATACTATACCCGATTCCCAGTGCCAGTGTTGAAGCAAAGCCTTTAATTGAACTAGAGTAGAATGTAAATGAGGGAAGAGACTACCACTATCCACCGTAAAAGCAACCTTTAATTGAACTAGAGTAGAATGTAAATATTAGAGTGTCCTTAGACAATGCAATCATCCGAGACCTTTAATTGAACTAGAGTAGAATGTAAATCAACATCTCCTGCTCCATTCCTGATGATCTCAAGGCCTTTAATTGAACTAGAGTAGAATGTAAATGTTGACATAACAAAGGATAGTATGCCGTTTACACCTCCCTTTAATTGAACTAGAGTAGAATGTAAATCCGCTAAAGGTACCTGTGCCAAATGGGATGTTCCCAACCTTTAATTGAACTAGAGTAGAATGTAAATTTGAAACGAAAGGCTACGAATACCCTTACAGAACCCCTTTAATTGAACTAGAGTAGAATGCAAATATCGCACACCTTGTTTTTAACTACTTTCAATCCACCCTTTAATTGAACTAGAGTAGAATGTAAATAACTATAATACAGGTCGCATTACTTTTAAATCACTAACCTTTAATTGAACTAGAGTAGAATGTAAATTGGCTTTAGTGGTGGGTGCGATTGCAGGGGTTATAGCCCTTTAATTGAACTAGAGTAGAATGTAAATATGTGGGAAGGAACACGCACTAAAGCGCAATATGAACCTTTAATTGAACTAGAGTAGAATGTAAATAGTAGTCCTTAGCTTTATGATAGAGATATTTAATTCCTTTAATTGAACTAGAGTAGAATGTAAATTTTGTTACGCCCCTTTGGTACTTGTTGTTATTTAACCTTTAATTGAACTAGAGTAGAATGTAAATATCAAACTGTAACGTGGCTTAAAAGCATGGGAACAAACCTTTAATTGAACTAGAGTAGAATGTAAATATCCTCCTGGGCTTTGCCACTATTTAACACAGCATTCCCTTTAATTGAACTAGAGTAGAATGTAAATTAATTAACCCTCCTTCGTATAATATTTGAAATGCGCCCTTTAATTGAACTAGAGTAGAATGTAAATTTCCTTATAGGTTCCTTTAAAACATACCAAGCATGGCCTTTAATTGAACTAGAGTAGAATGTAAATTTGTTTGAGGAATCCAATTCAATCCATCATCTGTGCCCTTTAATTGAACTAGAGTAGAATGTAAATGAACCAGAGCCACAAATTATATTAGGTACTGTAAAAGGCCTTTAATTGAACTAGAGTAGAATGTAAATGTAGAATTAGGCGGTAAAATGAGAAACATCAGATACACCTTTAATTGAACTAGAGTAGAATGTAAATTGCGTTAAGTTAAGTGAAACAATGCAAAGAAACCTTGCCTTTAATTGAACTAGAGTAGAATGTAAATCCAGCAGGCAAATCAGAATAAGCCTGACTTATTTCTCCTTTAATTGAACTAGAGTAGAATGTAAATTTATCAAGGACCTCTTGTTTGATTTCTACATATCCCCCCTTTAATTGAACTAGAGTAGAATGTAAATAAAATAAATGAAGAGCTGCCTTACGGGGTTTGTAAATCCTTTAATTGAACTAGAGTAGAATGTAAATTGAGCAGGCAATAATCGTGTTATCTCAAAACACTTACCTTTAATTGAACTAGAGTAGAATGTAAATTAAATTTATGCAGACATGGAATGCTGTGGCCGGATCCTTTAATTGAACTAGAGTAGAATGTAAAGTACAAAGATAGAGACAATCAACTCATGTGTCATAACCCATTAATTGAACTAGAGTAGAATGTAAAGTTGTATATTCGGGCCTTTTTATAATTCCCCTTAGCCGGTATATAATGAACATAAAACTTGAGGTGACGTTTCATTAACAATAGGATTTAAATAAAATGCAGAGCAGAAGAAATTGATATAACAATCTACGGTCTAACAAAGATATTATTCGATATGAATACATTATTGGAGAAATAGAAACTTAATTGGAGGTGTATTGATGAAAATTAAAGAAAAATATTGCTGCCATGTATGAAAACATTTCAGAAAAAAATATAGTAACGACAAATGGTGCCATTGGTGCAAACTTTTTAACCTTGTACTCATTAGTAGAGCCTGGAGACGAAGTTGTATCTGTTTTACCTACATACCAACAAATGTATTCTATACCTGAATCATTTGGGGCAAATGTAAAGATATTGAGATTAAGACCTGAAAATAATTTTTTACCTGATATGGATGAGCTAAGGTCATTGGTAACAAAAAACACAAAAATGATCTGTATCAATAATCCAAATAATCCAAGTGGTTCTCTTATGAAAGAAGAATTACTTAAGGAGATCGTTGAAATTGCCAAAGAAGTGGATGCTTATGTGCATTCCGATGAAGTATATAGAGGGTTGTATCAAGAAGATGACTTAGTGATTCCATCTATTGTTGATTTATATGAAAAAGGCATCAGTAGAAGAAACTGGGGTATTGGTTGTACCTGGTAAATGCTTTGATATTGAAGGACATTTTAGGATCGGCTATGCCTTTGATAAGAATCATCTAACAACAGGACTTAAAAAAATATCTGCTTACATGGACAAATTAAAATAACTTTTATTTGAGGAGTTGAGGAAATGCTTTGAAAATCGAAACTTATGTTACCGCTGTTAGTGGTAATCATAATATATATGGTTGTCCGAAGTATGATTGGATAAACTTCAAATACTAGGTCTATTTCTTTAGGAGGAAATCAAATTGAAAATAGTAATTAATAAAGTAAATAGGGATACTGAAGATATCATTATTGATTTTACAACAGAATTTGGCAGTGGAGCGGCTACATGGAACGGAAATCGTATGGCTGAGCAAGATAAGGAATATGATGTGCAATATGATATTACCGATTCTTTAGCCTGGGGTGAGGATGTTGTTTTAAGTAAAGAAAAGAAGTTTAGTATCGCTATTACCCAAGAGGGTATCTTTATTACTGGAGTTTTAGAAAAGGTTTTTAAGGATGGACTTGTGGATTTGCGATTTGGCAAGAGTATCATTCAATTAGAGGTTGAGGGAAATAACCTACCTAGAGGTCAATATGTGAAGGTGAGAGCAGATAGCCTTGAGGTGTACGATGTTAATCAATAGTTGAGAATTGTGATTTAAATAAACGTTTAATGTAAGGAGTACAATGATGACACAACAACCTCAAAGGCACTGTTACTATCTAGGAGAGCTTTATCCCTTATTGATAGCAGTGGATCCATTAATCACAAAGAGCACCATTCTATGGGATGGTAAGGCTTTTATATGCAAGACTCCGGAAGCCAATAAAACTGATTTTATTGATGAACTCAAATCCTTTTATATAAAAGAAAGTCGTAAATTAATCGGGGAAAGGTTAAAGCGATATCAACCACAAATAAAGGTGAAGTACAAATCCTTCACCATAGAAAATAATGACAGTAAGTGGGGAAGTTGTAGTTCCAAACGGCAATTGACTTTCCACTGGAAACTGATGATATTTCCCCTTACTGTTATTGACTATGTTGTAGTCCATGAGCTTTGTCATTTAATGCATATGAACCATGACCGTTCCTTTTGGAGATTGGTAGGCAAAGTGTTCCCGAATTACAAAGAAGCCATGGCGATTTTGGGAGTAGAGAAGGTTAGAGGGATTTAGAATAAATGGGAATAGATATAAATACCGAAAAAGTTGGCCTATTTGGTGAACTTTTTTTGGTTTATAAATAACATACACCCTATTATATCCAGGAGATCCGTATCTACATAAAAGAGAAAATGTTTAATTGCTACATAAAAATATTACCTAACAGAATATTAATAAAGTCAATTAAAGCTGCGTGATATATATCCTTATGGATAGCAATGACTAAATATTGACCAGAGACAGGTAGATAACCATAAGTATCTTTTGTAAACAAATCAGGAGAGATATTAAAGGCAGAGAGATCTACAAAATAACACTTGTCCTCAGCCATTGTTAATCCTTGGAATAAGGGGATGGTGAGTTCAAAACTTCTTTGGTCCGGTTGCCACTGAAATTGGTAATGACTCAAATAGTAGACCTTTTCAAGGGCTTTATCTAACGCCGATGTTTTTCCTTTCAGGGTGAGTATATTTTTACTAATTTTAACAGCTGAAGGATGATAACTAAGACGTATAGAGCCTTCAAATGTATCAAAGAGTAGGGACTGGTCCATCTCATACTTCTGCAATCTAGGAAAGTGATTGAAAACGCTGATGATTTTTCCCAAATAGTATATGTCCTCATAATTGTGCAATAGAATTTTATTTTCTAAATCTATGGACCTAGAAAGTGTATATTGATTATATAAGTCAACACTCTCTTTACCACTAATTTCATCTTCTCGAAAAATTCCTAAATATGTTTCAACAGTTTTAAGCTTTAAATTTGGGATGTCCAAGTGATGCTTGTACCTCCTGAGATGCTGTAGGATATCAATATGTTGAATTGCTAAGTTAAAAAATGGAACATTATGCTTTTTAAAACGTCCTATTAAGAAGGGATAGTCAAATGTAACCCCATTGTAGGTAATCAAGGTATCAAAATCTTTAAATTCAGCTTCAAAGGCTTCTAAGATAAGTGCTTCTTCCTTTGGATCTTCAGCAAAAAACTGCTTGAGTACAAGGTGGTCATCTACTGGATAGAGTATACCAATTAAAATAACATGATGATATATTTTACTGAGACCTGTGGTTTCAATATCTACGATACAATATTTTTGAGAGTTCAAGATCATTTTTAAATACTGGGGTAAAATGACCTGCTCTTTTAAAAAATAGGTTTTAACCTTCATTGAATCCTCCTTATGTGCTTTTATTACTATACTATCAAAAAATATTTTAATGTCAAAGGGAAAGGGTATACATATACCGTGATGTTATCGAATTGTAATAGTAGAAGAATCAAAAATATGCTATGATATAACTGTGAAATTTTTACAGTACAAAAGAAAAGGGGGCGTCATATGAGTATTCATAAAAAGATGGGAATATTGTTGTTAGGAGTCATGCTTTTAAATATATCCTTTGTATACGGTGGTTTCAAGGATACAATTAGTCATTGGAGTCGCGACTATATCATATGGGGTACGAGAGATGTTCAGTTATTGACAGGCTATGAAAATCGTACATTTCAACCAGATAATAATATCAGTAGGGCGGAATTCATGACATTATTAAATAAACTGCTTGAGGAACAGCAATTGAACGGTGAGCAGCATACATCAAATCAGTTAAAGTATGGAGATCTGACAGAGGATTTTTGGGGATATGATCACATTGCTTCTCTTTCCAATTACATAAACTATCATTCTAAAGCAAAGCTGAAATTAGGATCAATATTTACAGAAGCTGAATTAAAACTCAATGAGCCGATTACACGTTATGAAGCGGCCCTGTTAATTAGAAATCTTGTGGATGGCTCCTTTGAGAGTGATAGTACTTTTTATCGGGATCTCTCCACCAGGTTTAAATATTATAATGAAATTATGGAGTTATCTTACGCAGGAATTATATCAGGATATGAAGATGGTACATTTAGACCTTTTCGCAATATGACAAGGGCTGAATCTGTAGCAACCATAAAAAAAACACATGACTATTTAAATAATGCTGAAGAAGATCACCCAGTCCGAGAAGAAATTAAGATGGAGCCTGAGGTCGAACCTGAGATTGAGCCTGAGATAAAACCTGAGATTGAACCCGAAGTGGAAGCCCCTGTGGTGGAAGATAATGTAGTGGAAATTGATAGGGTGACCACAACAAAGAATACTGAGCTATTACAAATAGAAGTGAGAGATAGCATTGAACTTTCACCACTATTTACTGTTGGTGCTAATGAAGAAGATGAAAAATTTATTAATGTCGTAGCAACATTAGAGTATCTATCGATCGTTGATTACATACCTTATGAAGAACGACATCTCTATGACTTAACCCCCATAGATACATTGTGGGAATTGAAAAATGAAAACTATCATAATGTGCTAGGTAATAACTTTTACCTACTGATGTACGATGAAAACTTAGAAAAAGAAAGAAAGACTGAATTAGTAAGGGAAGCAATGGATTACTATTCTAATCTTGAGGGGTTAGATGTGAAAGGAATGGAATCCTTCTTTAAAATAGCCAATGGTTTTGTATCTACTGATGAATTACTTGAACCTGTACAGAAATATTTGGGAAATGTTGAGAATCGTGAAGCTGAACATACGATGAAAATGCTGCTTGCTGAAATCTACTATACCAGTGGAAAGTATCAAGAGGCCCTAGGGATTTATGAAGCATTAGTTGGGATACAATACAATGATATAGTGGTAGAGACAATGATTGCAATTAATTATGGGTATATTATTAATGAGGTTGAAGGGCCCGAAAGCGCTTTGGTGGTACTAGAAGAGTTGCGAAATAAAATTCAAGATAAAAATAATTATTATTTTAACCAAGAAAAGGTTGATGAGTACTTTTCAAGAGCAATCGAATCAATCGAGTAAAAAAAAGCTGAGTTATTTTATCAGCTTTTTTTGTGCATTTATAGAAAGTGTATTGTTAATGCCTTGGCGTCACTAAGTCACACTTGATATGATAAATTTGTGTTAAAACCATTAGACATAACATTAGAGTAATCTGTCATATTTTGATATAATAAAGGTATGTCACAAAAGACAAGATGGGATTTGATGTATTAAATGGAAACTGAAGAAAATGCATTACTAAATGATCAACAAATAGAAGCAATCAAACACTTGAATGGTCCTTGTATGGTGTATGCGGGACCAGGATCTGGAAAAACCAGGGTGATAACGGAAAGGGTCTCTTACTTAATTAATGTGGGACATGTTAATCCTAGGGAAATACTAGTGATTACCTTTACTAAGGCCGCAGCTGAAGAGATGAAAAATCGTTTTGCTAAGGATGAAAGTGTGGAGGACAGTAAAAAAAGACAGGTCACCTTTGGAACATTCCATTCCATTTTTTTTAGGATGTTAAAGTCCTACTGTGGATATAATCTAGAAAATATTTTAAATGAAGGCGAAAAGTTTAATGTGATTAAAAATATTGTGAGGACATTGGATGTAGGAAACCACGATGAGGAAGAGCTCATCAAGGATTTGATTTTAGATATTGGAAAGTGGAAAAATAATTTATTCAATCGAGGCGAATTTATCCCTAAGACTTTAGAATCATCAGAGTTTAAACGGGTGTTAGATAGTTACGAAAATTTTAAAGTGGATCATGGGAAGATTGATTTTGATGATATGCTAACGAAGTGCTACGACTTACTACGGGCTAGGCCTGGTGTTCTAGAACATGTACGGAATCAGTATCAGTACATTTTAATTGATGAATTTCAGGACATCAATGGTGTTCAATTTGAAACAATTAAGTTGATGGCAGAACCGTTGCAAAACTTATTTGTGGTAGGAGATGACGATCAATCTATTTATAGTTTTAGGGGGGCTAACCCTCAAATCATTTTAAACTTTCATGATATTTACCCAAAGGCACAAAAAATTACTCTAAATATGAATTATAGATCTCAGGAAAACATCATTAAGTCGGCAAATCAATTAATCAAGCAAAATAAGTGTCGGGTAGAAAAACAAATCATACCAACGGTCAAAGCCAATTCAGAGATCCAATATAGCGAGCCGAAAAATAGGGAAGAGGAAAATCGCACCATCTGTCAATTCATTGAGTTGCTTATGAGTGAGGGATACTCTTATAAGGATATTGCCATCATTTATCGTACAAACCTTTTGGCTGGCTCACTTGTGGACTCTTTATTAGATAGGAATATTCCCTTTGTTTCTAGAGATCATATCTATAATGTTTTTGAGCATTGGATAGCTAAAGACATCATTGCATACTTGAAGGGCGCTTTCAATTACTATGATTACGACTCCTTAATGCGCATTATTAATCGCCCCACAAGGTATATCACTAAAAATGCCATGAGGAAGGCCCAGACATATCATAAAGATTTTATAACGGCTTTGAAAGTAAAGGGAGAATTAATGCCCTACCAGAATAAAAATATAGCGGACTTATCATACCACTTAAACAATATTAAATATCTTACAACTAAGGAAGCAATTAAGTATATACGAAAAGACATAGGATACGACAGGCATATTGAAAATTATTGTGCAGAAAAGCGAATTAGGTGTGAAGGCTTGATTGAAACCTTAAATGAATTAGAAGAAGCTTCAAGTAGACATGAAAAGATAGATGGATTTTTAACACATATAAAAGATATGAAGAGTTCATTATCCCAGAAAAGTTTTCATCGGACAGAAGAAGAGCAAGTAGAACTTTTAACAATGCATAGTGCAAAAGGGCTTGAATATAAAGTCGTGATCATCCTTGGTGCTATTGAAGGGGTGATTCCCCACCATAAAAGTATGGACACTCTTGAGGATATAGAGGAAGAACGAAGACTTTTTTATGTGGCTATGACAAGGGCAAAGGAGAGGCTCTATATTAGTTCTTCCTTAATTAGATATGAAAAACCTACTGAACCATCGCGTTTTATCAATGAAATCCGTCAAAATGATAATAAAAAAGGATCCTTTGTGATTGGGCAGGAAGTTGAACACAAAACATTTGGCAAAGGATTAATAGAACAGATATCAGAAAAAATAATGAAGGTGAGATTTTATAGAATAAAGCAGGTGAAACCCTTAGATATTGATACTTGTATCCACCATAAGATCGTAAAATAGGACGGTGAAACCCGTCCTATCTATATTGATCACTTTCAATTAATTCTCTCAAAGCTAGAAGGTCAGCACTAACGGTAAGGGCAAGCATTAACTTAATTCTAGCTTTTTGACCTGGTAGACTGCCTCCAAGGATTACGCCTATGTTTCTTAAGTGTCGCCCAGCCCCTTCATAGCCATAGGTATCGAGGACTCGACCCGTAGGACAACGTGAGATCATCACCACGGCCACATTGTTCTTGATAGCATACTCAACGCCTGGAATCATAGCCGGGGGAATGTTTCCACGACCCATGGCTTCTAAAATGATGCCCTTGGCCCCAGAGTCTACTGAAAATTTAAGAAAGCGATCATCCATGCCAGCCACACACTTAATCAGGTCAACCTGATCATTAACCTCATCGGTTTCTATGAATTGACGACTCACCATATTACGATGATAGATGACTTGATCATTATCAACGATACCTAAGGGGCCAAACTCCAATGATTTGAAAGTATCTAAGCTGAGGGTGTTGGTTTTAGTTACTTCACTGGCGGCGTTAACTTCATTATTCATCACAACCAGCACACCCTTACATCTTGATTGGGGTGAAATAGCTGTACATACAGCAGCAGCTAAGTTACTCGGGCCATCATACCCTAGTTCAGAGCTATTTCTCATGGCACCAGCCACAACAATTGGTTTTGGGGAATTAATTGTTAAATCAAGTAGATAAGCAGTTTCTTCAAGGGTATCCGTACCGTGGGTAACAATGATACCATCTATCTCCTCTCTTGATAGGGTTTCAAGAACCAGGTTTCTGAGTTGAAACATCAACTTGGGTACCATATGGGGCCCTGGCAACTCTGAAAAGTTGATGGACTCGATATGGGCATAACGATCAATATTAGTTACCAATGACATGATTTGTTCACTAGATAGAGATGGGATTGCAGCACCCACTCTGGGATCAACAGACATTGATATTGTTCCGCCTGTAAAAATGATTGCAATTCTAGGTTTAGTCATAAAAAAACCTCCTACTGTCTATTTCTTGATTATGCATATTATTTCTCTTCTATTATACAAAAAAATAGCCTATTGTACAAAAAAATAAACCGGGTCAAAGACCCGGCTTCACATCCGTAGATGTGATTTCCGTTCAAAAGGGTATTGGGAATAGAGATTTGATTATCGAGGTTACCAGGGGGATAACCACATAGAAATTATAACAAATTCCGACAAGAAAGGCAATAGTTTGACAAGTTTTTTTATAATTTTTTTATCAGTAGGGAGTTACATTTATTATTTATTGAATTTGTTATATAATACGAATTTGTTATATAATAGTGTAAGAGAAGAAAATGCTACCATAATTAAGGGGGAATAAAGGATGAAGGAAACAGTAGAAGTTATTTTAGGTAATCTAAAGAAAAGGAATATCGATGCTCAGTATTTTGTTACAAAGGAAGAAGCTCACGCAGCCATTCTAAATGAAATTCAGCTAACTGATACAGTTGGAATTGGTGGGTCAATGACAATCAAAGAACTAAACCTGCATGAAGCACTGATTGAACGCGGTAATTCAGTTTTTTGGCACTGGTTAGTGGCACCAGAGGACCGTGAAAGCCAGAGAAAAAGTGCGGCCCTAGCAGATGTCTATTTAAGTAGTACAAACGCCATTACTAAGGATGGGGAATTAATTAACATTGATGGTCTAGGAAATCGAGTGTCAGCTATGGTATATGGCCCTAAAAAATCCATTGTTGTATGTGGTGTTAATAAGATATGTGATGATTTGATTTCAGGTATTGATCGAATCAAAACTGAGGCATGTCCAAGTAATGCAAAAAGACTAGGATTAAAGACGCCCTGTGCTAAAACAGATCACTGTAATGATTGCTTTAGTGAAGATAGAATGTGTAATGTGACCACTATTATTAATAACAAACCCATGGGGATTGATTTGAAAGTGTATTTAGTAGAAGAGACATTGGGATATTAATAAAATGATACTGAATGTAGAGGAAGTCTTAGCAGTAAACCGAAGATAAGAATGTACATAGCAGAAATATAAAAAAAGCGTCGTAGACGCTTTCTTTATATGAAGTAGCAAATGATATAATTTAATTAGGTCATACTAGTATTAATAAGGATTAAGCTTTACAAAGCAGGAGAATTTCGATATGATGATAGCTGAAATCAATGAGTGAGGATGAGAAATATGGAGGTTTATTTAGATAATGCGGCAACAACCAAACCCAATAGTGAAGTAGTGGAATCAATGATGACGGCACTAACTGAGTACTATGGAAATCCTTCCTCTTTACATAAAAAAGGGGTTCAAGTAGAAAAGGAAATTAAGCGTATTCGAAAAAGCATTGGAAAGGCGATGAAGTGTTCCGACCAAGAGGTGTATTTTACTGCCAGTGGAACCGAAGCAAACAATCTCGCTATTCGTGGGTTGGTAAAGGCAAATCGGCGTAGGGGCAATCACTTGATTACAACCACCATTGAACATAAATCTGTTTTAAATACTTTTAAGGATTTAGCAAAAGACGGATATGTGGTTACTTATTTAAATGTAGATAAACAAGGTTTTATTTCATTAGACGAACTAGAAAAGGCATTAACACCGGATACAATATTAGTGAGTTTAATTCATATCAATAATGAAGTTGGAAGCATGCACCCGGTAAAAGAAATTGGGAAATTGATTAAAGCTAAAAACAAGAACACCCTCTTTCATATAGACGCAGTGCAGTCCTTTGGTAAAGAGAAGATAAACTTAAATGTGGATTTAATTGATAGCTTATCTATGAGTGGACATAAAATTCATGGTCCCAAAGGAATTGGGGCATTATATGTTAGAAAAGGAGTTAAAATCGCGCCATTATTCACTGGTGGAAGTCAAGAGATGGGACTCCGTTCCGGAACAGAAAATGTCCCGGGGATCTTTGGGCTGGGAAAAGCCATAGAGCTTATTTTAGATAACCAAGAAGATAAGATCAAAAGATTAATAGAACTTAAAAACTACTTTATACATTCCTTGAGTCAACAGATTGATGATGTCTATATAACAAGTAAAAATGGTGATGATTTTGCGCCCCACATTATCAATGTTTCATTTAAAGGCATTCGCAGTGAGATTATGTTACACAGTTTAGAGCAAGATGGTATTTATGTTTCATCGGGATCAGCCTGTTCCTCTAAAAAAAGAGGAGCCAGTCATGTGCTGGTGGCTATGGGAATGAAAGAGGCTTTAATAGATAGTGCAATTCGAATTAGCTTAAGTCACATCAACACAATTGAAGAAATAGATTATGCTATTTTGCATATGGCAAAGCATACAAAAGATCTAAGAAAGATTATTAAGAGGTGATTAACTTTTGGAAAATGTATTGATTATACGATATGGCGAAATTATGTTAAAGGGTGATAATAAAAGCTTTTTTGAGGCGAAGCTGACAAAACATATCAGAGGAGCTGTTAAGGACTTAGGCGATGTGAAGGTCTATAAAATGCATAGTAGGGTTTATATAGATGTAGAGGACTTCAATGCAGATGAAATTATTGAAAGAGTAAAGAAGGTTTTTGGTGTTGTATGTATTAGCCCAGCTGTAAGGTTCCCTGTTGACTTCGATGTCATTAAAGAGACTGCCCTAAATCAAATCAAAGAAGAAATGGCTCAAAGAGGCGTTAAAACCTTTAAAGTGGAGAGTAAACGAGTCGATAAAAAATTTCCACTAAAGTCTCCTGAAATGAGTCGAGAAATAGGAGGATATATCCTAGAAAATACCGAAGGTCTAGAGGTAGATGTACATAATCCAGAGGTAAGGGTCTATGTAGAGGTTCGTGAGTGTTCTTTTGTTTTTACAAAGAAGGTTTATGGCTTTGGGGGATTACCCCTAGGAACCAATGGAAAAGCGTTATTGCTACTTTCAGGTGGCATTGACAGTCCTGTAGCAGGCTGGTTAGTGGCAAAAAGAGGTGTGGAGATTCATGGAATGCATTTCCATAGCTATCCCTTTACCAGTGAGCGAGCTAAAGAAAAAGTAGTGGATCTAGCAAAGATACTAACCACTTATTGTGGGAGGATAAAGTTATATTCCGTTAACTTGCTAGCCATTCAAAAAGAAATCAATGAAAAATGCCCAGAAGAGGAAATGACAATCCTATCTAGACGGTTTATGATGAAAATTGCCGAAAGAGTGGCTAATAAAATAGGCTGTGATGCACTGGTAACAGGTGAAAGTATTGGACAGGTTGCAAGTCAAACTGTCAAAGGTCTACATGTGACAAATGCAGCTGTGGAACTACCGGTTTTCAGACCGCTTATTGCAATGGACAAGGTAGACATCATGGACTTAGCTCGAAAAATAGATACATATGAAACCTCTATTTTACCCTTTGAAGATTGTTGTACTGTATTTCTACCAAAGCGTCCTGTCACACAGCCTAGATTAGAAAAAATACTGCGTTCAGAGGCGCTTTTAGATGTAGAGGGATTAATTGAAAGTGCCATAGGGGATATGGAAGTAGAAAGAATTTCTTTAGACGATGAATAACATGAAAGGGGAGTGTTGATATGGATAAGTTTACGCATTTTAACGAAGAAGGTCGCGCAACAATGGTAGAGGTTGGAAATAAGCTGAACACTAAAAGAGAGGCCATTGCAAAGGGAAGTATTTATATGCAGCCAGAGACATTATCAAAGATTATTGATAAAAACATAAGCAAGGGTGATGTGTTAGCAGTGTCCCAAGTAGCAGGAATTATGGCTGCGAAAAAAACAAGTGAAATGATTCCTATGTGTCATACACTTATGTTAACGGGAGCAGATATTAATTTTCAGATTGATGAAACCAATAGTAAAATTGATATTGAGGCAATCGTAAGAACCACAGGGAAGACTGGCGTGGAAATTGAAGCATTAAATGCTGTATCGATTGCGGCTTTAACAATCTATGATATGTGCAAAGCAGTAGATCGTGGAATGAGAATAACTGATATTAGATTAGCCAAGAAGTCAGGTGGAAAATCTGGGGATTTTATTAGAGAAGATTAATAAGAAGTAAACTAATAATTCGTCTCATGCTGTGGTATGGACTCATGGTGCACTTAAATTTAAAAGGCTAAAGGGATGTGTAGTGTAGAGAACCTAACATCCCTTCAGCCTTTACTATTTATGTACGTGGTGGGAGTTGCCACATTCCCCATCAATACCCTTTAAAATGCCAATTCCATGGGCTAGAGCAGGCAGTATCACCTCGATACTTTCACGAACACCCTTGGGACTTCCAGGTAAATTAATAATGAGTGTTTGCTTACGGATTCCTGATACGGCTCTAGAGAGCATTGCCTTAGGTGTAATGCTAAGACTTTTCATTCGTATTGTTTCAGAGATCCCCGGTGCAAGGCGATCAACTACATCTAATGTTGCCTCTGGCGTCACATCCCTAGGAGAAAACCCTGTTCCACCTGTGGTAAATACAAGGTCTAATTGTAACTCATCACACATATATTGAATGGCAGCAGCAATTTCTTTGCGTTCATCGGGGATAATTTGATATTCTTTGACGACCCCACCAATTTCTTTTAGTAACTCACCAATTAAGGGGCCACTGGTATCAACACGCTCTCCTTTAGATCCTTTATCGCTAGCCGTAATAATTCCAACTGTAATCATTGTAAATCCTCCTTTATAATAGTTGATAATAATCGATACAGACCCATAAAATAAATATAAACATATCTATTCATGATTTAGGTTGCACCTAAAAGATCAGGGTATATATGATAATAGTATAGCATAGAAAGGAGGAATAAAATGACTAAATTCTTAGTACGTTGGTTTAGTAGTGCCGCAGCTGTTTATATCATTGCCAGCATATATGATGGGATTAGTGTAACAGGCTTTCAAGCCACTTTGATCACCGCAGCCATCCTTGGAATTGTTAATATGTTTATCAAACCAATACTGCTTATTTTAACATTACCCATTACCCTATTAACATTAGGACTATTTACTTTTGTTATCAATGGGATTATATTGTTTATCACAGCAAACCTAGTGGCTGGATTCCAAGTGAAATCACTTTTTGCTGCTATTATTGGCTCGCTGTTGATTAGTGTTGTCAATATGGTGATTAATAATGTGTTAGGGGTAAAAAAATAGCAGATACAGCTAAGCAGCTGTATCTGCTATTACTTTAAGTTCATATAGATCAAAAATCGCTTTGACTTTTTTGATATCAATGTCATTTGCATCACGTAAATCTTGTAAGGGATATTCCAAGCCCATAGATTCCCACTTGTGTTTTCCCATGGAATGATAGGGTAGTAAATCAATTCTTTCCACTGTTTTTAGTGATGTTGCAAATTGAGCTAAACGATGGACATCCTCTTCTTGATCCGTTAATGAAGGAACTACCACATGACGCATCCAAATGGATATTTCATTATCTGATAAATATTGAGCAAAGGAAAGTATCTTTTCATTTGAAACACCAGTCAGATTCAAGTGCTTTTGAGGATCAATGTGCTTTAAATCCAATAAAACTAAGTCCACATAGGGAAGGATTTGTTTCATTAAGTCCAAATGAACAAAGCCGGATGTATCAATGGCAGTGTGCAAATTTAATTTCTTTATTTCTAGCAGTAAAGCTGTTAAAAATTCCATCTGTAAGGTGGGCTCTCCACCACTGATGGTGACACCACCACCAGAGGACACCATAAAGGGGATGTATTTTTTGATGTCCGAAATGACTTCATCCACTGTCATTTCTTTTCCTCCCTGTAGATCCCAAGTATCACGATTATGACAATATTTACATCTGAGGGGGCACCCTTGAAAGAAGATAATGTAACGAATACCCGGTCCATCAACAGTGCCAAAGGTTTCAATAGAATGAATTTTACCAGTGATTGACATAGAAGACACCTACCTCCAAATGATTTGAAATGAACTGCTTTCAGCGAACTGAAATATAGGGGGATTAGGTGAGGATTCTACCCCACCTAATATTATAATCTTGATAAAGATAATTAATAAATAGCTCCATGGAAAGTTCGATTAATAACGTCTAGCTGTTGTTCTCTTGATAGCTTAATGAAGTTCACAGCATATCCAGAAACACGAATTGTTAATTGGGGATACAGTTCTGGATGCTCCATAGCATCTATTAATGTTTCTCGATCAAATACATTGACATTAATGTGATGGCCACCCTGTACGAAATATCCATCCAATAGGGAAGATAATATGGTTATTCTTTCCTCAGTGGTTTTTCCTAAGGCCTTTGGAACAATTGAGAAGGTATAGGAAATACCATCCTGTGCATGTTCATAAGGTAGCTTAGCCACGGAAGCCAGAGAGGCTAGAGCACCTTTTGTATCTCTGCCATGCATTGGATTTGCTCCAGGAGCAAAGGGTTCCCCTGTTTTTCTGCCGTCAGGAGTACTACCAGTTTTTTTACCATAGACAACATTAGATGTAATGGTTAATACCGACTGAGTAGGAATTGAATCTCTGTATGTTTTGTTTCTTCTGATTGAATTCATAAAACGCTCCACTAGCTCAATGGCTAAATCGTCTACCCTGTCATCATTATTACCGTATTTAGGGAAGTCACCTTCGATTTCATAATCAACAGCTAGACCTTCTTCGTTACGGATTACTTTTACTTTTGCATACTTCATAGCGCTTAAAGAATCTGCACAAAGTGATAACCCTGCAATACCGCATGCCATGGTTCTTAGAATATCTTTATCGTGTAAAGCCATCTCGATTCTCTCATAAGCATACTTATCATGCATGTAGTGAATCACGTTTAGGGTATTCACATAGAGCTTCGCTAACCAGTCAATGAAAGTATTAAACTTTTCCATAACCTCCTGGTAGTCAAGATATTCAGATGTGATTGGTGCAAACTTTGGACCCACTTGAAGGCCAGACATTTCATCCCTACCTCCATTAATTGCGTAAAGCAGTGCTTTTCCTAGATTACATCTTGCCCCAAAGAACTGCATTTGTTTTCCAATTCGCATGGCTGAAACGCAACAAGCAATGCCGTAATCATCTCCCCAGTATGGGCGCATTAAATCGTCATTTTCATATTGAATAGAACTGGTATCAATAGACGCCTTTGAACAGAATTTTTTAAAGTTCTGAGGCAACTCTGTTGACCATAAAACAGTTAAGTTTGGCTCTGGTGCAGCACCTAGGTTATATAGTGTATTAAGAACTCGATAAGAAGTCTTGGTTACCAATGTTCTTCCGTCCATGGACATACCACCGATACATTCTGTTACCCAAGTGGGGTCCCCACTGAAAAGCTCGTTGTAATCTGGGGTTCTCAGGAATCTAACCATTCGAAGCTTCATGACAAAATGGTCCACTAATTCCTGGGCTTGTTCTTCTGTCAATTTACCATCTGCTAGATCCTTTTCAATATAAATATCAAGGAATGTAGAAACCCGTCCTAAACTCATGGCAGCACCATTTTGTTCCTTAACCGCTGCTAGATACCCTAAATACAACCATTGAATTGCTTCGAATGCATTGGAAGCTGGTCTTGAGATATCAAAGCCGTAGCTTTTTCCCATTTCCTTAAGCTCCTTTAAAGCTCTAATTTGCTCCGCCATTTCTTCTCTCAACCTCATGGTGTTTTCATCCATGTAGTCTAGTTCAAGGGAAGCAAGCTGTATATTTTTGTCTTCAATGAGTCGATCTATTCCATAAAGGGCAACTCTTCTGTAGTCTCCAATGATTCGACCTCGACCGTAGGCGTCAGGCAAACCAGTAATGATACCAGCTTTTCTAGCGGCTAGCATTTCAGGGGTATAGACATCAAATACACCATCGTTATGGGTTTTTCTATATTTATAAAAGATATCTTTGATTTCGCTACTCAATTCGTAACCATAGGCTTGACAAGCACTGTCCACTGTTCTGATTCCACCAAAGGGCATGATTGCTCTCTTTAAGGGTGCATCTGTTTGTAGTCCGACGATTTTTTCTAAGTTTTCATCGATATAACCTGGCTTATGGGAAACGATGGTGGAAATTGTATCCACATCTATATCCAAGGTACCGTTATTTTTTCGTTCTTGTTCACATAAGGACAATACTTGTTTCCATAATTCTTTAGTACTTTCTGTGGCTTTTTCTAAAAAAGAAGCATCTCCATGATATGGAGCATAGTTTAACTGGATAAAATCCCTTACATCAATTGTTCTAGACCAATTGCCTGTTTTGTAACTAAATACTTTTGTCATCATATTCACTCCTTTAGCTAATTTTAGAAGGTTAAGTAAAATGGTTTTTATTACAATATCATTCTTAATAAATATATTTTAACACAGAAAAAGCATATTGTATACAAAATACAGTCATTAAGAAAAATTAATAGTACTGAAAATTATTATTATTTAGATTATCTTTTCAGAGGACTATCGCGGAATCATAAAAACCCAAAAATCAACAAAACAAGTGTTTTTTCACTGAAGGACTTGTCCGTTTATTATAGAAATAAATAAGTATCAAGGGAATAGGAGGGAAAGACATTGCAATTAAAATATGAAATGATTGATCATGTACTCATTGTAAAATTCACTGGCGAACTAGATCATCATGTAGCCGAAGAAATCAGAGGGGAGCTAGACGAGACAATTGCTCAAAAGAGGATGAAGCATTTGATACTTGATTTATCTGAAATGACATTTATGGATAGCTCAGGTATCGGTGTGATTATTGGCCGATATAAAAATATAACCAAATTAGGTGGCAA
Source organism: Alkaliphilus metalliredigens QYMF (assembly GCF_000016985.1). NCBI lineage: Bacteria > Bacillati > Bacillota > Clostridia > Peptostreptococcales > Natronincolaceae > Alkaliphilus > Alkaliphilus metalliredigens. Next base: position 2,295,723 of record NC_009633.1, read on the forward strand.
GGTCGCTGTGATCAATGTACCTGAAAAAATTAATAAAATATTTAAGCTTGCTGGCCTATACCATATTATTACCAAATATTCAGATAAAAACGAAGCGATTAATTGCATGTAAAGGAGTGTTATTCGGTGGAACATAGAAATCATATGAAATTAGAGGTTGAAAGTAGATCACAAAATGAAGCTTTTGCCAGGGTTGTTGTTGCGGCTTTTGCATCACAATTAGACCCAACGATAGAAGAGATTGCGGATATTAAAACAGCTGTTTCTGAGGCCGTCACCAATTCTATTATTCATGGGTATGAGAATTCCATGGGCGTTGTGACACTCACTTGTACCATTGTTGATAATGAGCTTGAAATTATTGTAGAAGACCAGGGAAGAGGAATTGATGATGTTCAACAAGCAAGGGAACCCTTATATACCTCAAAGCCAGAATTAGAGCGCTCAGGAATGGGATTTACAGTAATGGAGACATTTATGGACGAGGTGGAAGTATATTCTGAGCTAAAAAAGGGAACAAAAATAAGAATGGTAAAAAAGTTCAAAAGCTTGAATGTAGAATAAGGGGTAGATATGATGAATATTCCTGCGGTATCCGAGGAAAATAATGAAGTGCTTCCACATGAAGAGACAATGACATTGATTCAAATGGCACAAAAAGGTGATTTACAGGCACAGGAAAAACTAGTGAGTCATAATCTAGGTCTGATTCGAAGTGTTATCAAACGCTTTAGTAATCGAGGTTATGATAGGGAAGATTTGTTTCAGCTTGGTTCCATTGGATTGATTAAAGCCATCAGAAAATTTGACATTAGTTTTAATGTTAGGTTTTCTACTTATGCAGTCCCAATGATTATTGGTGAAATCAAGCGGTTTTTAAGGGACGATGGGATTATAAAAGTATCTCGTTCCCTTAAACAAACAGCCTCCAGAGTAAAAGTGACAAAGGAGAAATTATTTAAAGAATTTGGCAGAGAGCCAACGTTACATGAAATTGCTAAGGTACTGGAAATAACCAAAGAAGAAATTGTAATGGCGCTAGATTCCAATATGTATCCAGAATATTTATATGAAGTCATTCATCAGGATGATGGATCCCCCATTCACTTGATTGATAAAATTAGTGAAACCGATTCATTAGATGACAGTGAAGTCATAGATAAAATCATGCTTAAGGAAGTGATTGGACGACTAGAGCCCAGGGAAAGACAGATTATTATCCTACGTTACTTTAAGGATAAGACACAGACTGAAATTGCAAAGGTATTAGGTATTTCTCAAGTTCAGGTTTCAAGAATTGAAAAAAAAGTATTACAAACTATGAAAGATATGATGAGCAAGGCCTATTGAATAGGCCTTGCTTTAAAATTTTGAACCTTCCGATCTCAGTAAGAATTAAAACGTAAAAATCGTCAATAATAAAGGTAAGGAGGGTGAAATCATGATTCTGAATATAAGTAAAACTAAAAATATTATGTTGATATGTTTCATTGTGTTTATTGTTGGTCTGGCATCATGGTACATTGTAGAGCAGCGAAAGGAAAATGCGATTCCAGAAAAGGCAGATTTAGTTTATGAGGATCAGATAAAATTTTTTGTAGAAGCTGGATCACATGCAAACTAATCATCAAATTTTCATCCAATCAAAGAACAAGGTGACAACTGTGAATACGAAAAAATTAATGTTAAAAGACCTAATTGATATTGTGGCAGTCCCTGAAATTAAGCAACAAATTGAAAATATAAATTATCCATTAAAGGACAATGTGAACCAGGATCATCATATCATTTCAATGCTGAACATCATAGAAAGCATAGGAAGAGTCTATCCTGGCTGCAATACAACCATTATAGGGGAATCTAACATACTTGTTAAAAATATAGGGAATGTTGAAAAAAAAGACACTTATAAATTACTAAGAGTGGGAGTGATTTGTTTCTTATTATTCATAGGATCAATTACAGCCATTATTAATTTTCACTCTGATGTAAATATGAGGGAAGCTCATGGAACAATATACAAAATTATTACTGGAGAAGAAAATGAACGACCTCTATTACTTCAGATTCCTTACTCCATAGGGATTGGTGTAGGAATGGCTGTTTTTTTTAATCATATTTTTAGAAAGAAAATTAACCAAGAACCAAGTCCCTTAGAGGTGGAAATCTATAGCTATCAACAAAGTTTAGATGAATATATCATAAATAACAATGAAGAGAGAAATAGAAGGGATAAAGATGGGTAGTTTATTTTTGCCAATTATAGGCTTTGCCAATGGCATTATCGTAGGAAGTGGTATCGTTGCATTGCTAACGCTATTAGACATTATTCCAAGGCTAGGTCAATTAACAAAAACATATCAATCAACATCCCTATATGAAAGTATCATTATTCTAGGTGCAACGTTTGGTGCCTTTACTTCATTAACAAAGGTAGGGTTTAGTATGGGGCCCATCACCATTGTCATTGTTGGATTTACAGTTGGAACTTTTATTGGATTACTGGCATCGGCACTGGCCGAGGTGATGAATGTCATTCCTGTACTAATCAGGAGGTTTCGTCTAGATGGATATATTCTTTACGTGGTATATTCTTTAATATTTGGAAAAGTAATTGGATCATTAATTCACTGGCTGATGGTGTATTAAAAGATAAAATATAAAAAGCTAAAAGGGAAGGTGTGTTGGCGTGAACATTGAAAAAAATTATTTTACTCATAAAAAAGTAGATCCAGGAGAGTTAAAGGCAATTGAAGATAAAAAAATCATTCATGATTTTGAACGACAATCATTTGAATTAGATCCTGAAAACTTAGAGGGGAGTCATACAAGGAATGAAATAAGATGATAATTGGGAGCGACATGAATGAATAGAAATCAAAGTAAAAAGAATGAAGATTATAAAGCCTATGTGGAAGAGAAAGTACCTAAGCCTAATATGTTTAAGAACTGCATTTGGGCTTTCTTTGTTGGGGGAGGCATCTCTACAATTGGTCAATTCATTCATAATCTAATAGAAAACCAAATGAATTTGACTCATTTAGAAGCGACCAATGCCACAATTCTAGTGATGATTTTTATAGGTGCACTACTAACAGGGCTGGGAATATATGATTTGATCGGAAAAAAAGCAGGGGCTGGGTCCATTGTTCCAATAACAGGATTTGCAAATTCAATTGTTTCTCCAGCCATGGAATTTAAACGGGAGGGTTATGTATTTGGGGTAGCAGCAAAGATGTTTGTATTGGCAGGGCCTGTTTTGGTGTATGGAATTACAAGTTCAGTAGTTGTAGGGCTAATCTACTACTTTATACAAAGATAGGAGGAGCTGTGGTGGCAGTAAAGAAGATTGGAAATCAGACAATTAAACTATTGAACCCACCTTCTATCATTTCCACAGCATCAATCGTTGGACCTAAGGAAGGACAGGGTCCCTTAGCAAAATATTTTGATCAAATCATTCAAGATGATCTCTTTGGGGAAAAAAGCTGGGAAAGGGCAGAAAGTAAGTTAATTAAGGAAACAGTCAAGTTGGCATTAAAGAAGGCGGGACTTCATCTAAATGATATTGATTACATGTTTGGAGGAGATCTACTAAATCAACTGATGTCCACATCCTTTGCAGCTAGAGATTTAGGAATCCCCTTTTTTGGGCTCTATGGTGCTTGTTCTACTATGACGGAATCCTTAGCATTGGCTGCGATTATGATAGAGGGAGGTTATGCAGACAATGTGATTGCAACGACATCCAGTCACTTTTCCTCTGCAGAAAGACAATTTAGATTTCCGTTAGAATTAGGGAATCAAAGACCCTTGACATCGCAGTGGACTGTGACCGGATCCGGTGCTGTCATCCTCAGCACAAAAAGTGAGGGTCCATATATTACTTATATAACTCCTGGTAAGGTGATTGATTATGGTATCTCAGATCCCAATAATATGGGAGCAGCTATGGCACCGGCTGCGGTTCATACCATCAAGACTCACTTAGAGGATTTAGCCATAGACGCTGATTATTATGATTTAATCGTTACAGGAGATTTGGGGGAGATTGGCAAAGAGATTGCAAAGGATTTAATTAAAAAGGAAGGGGTTAATCTATCAAATAAATTCACAGATTGTGGCGTTGAAATATTTGATCCTAAGAAACAAGACACACATTCAGGAGGGAGTGGGTGTGGTTGTTCAGCTGTTGTGTTTGCGGGGTATCTTTATGAGCAGTTGAAGCTAAAAAACCTAAACAGAATTTTATTGGTTTCTACTGGTGCCCTACTATCTCAAACTAGTTTTCATCAAGGAGAGACCATCCCAGCTGTGGCTCATGCAGTTGCCATAGAGTGTCATTTGAGTAATTAAGGACAGGGGGAAATGAAAATATGGCCTATGTGAATGCATTTATTGTTGGCGGATTGATATGCGTCATTGGACAATTATTAATGGATGGAACGAAATTAACTTCGGCACATGTGCTCGTTATTTTTGTTACAGCGGGGGTAATGCTTACAGCTATAGGTCTATACGAACCCATAGTTGAATTTGGAGGAGCCGGTGCCACAATTCCCCTGCCTGGTTTTGGGTATTCCCTGGCAAAGGGGACATTTAAAGGTGTACAGCAAAACGGTTTTCTTGGGGCATTCACAGGTGGCATTGAAGGAACAGCAGCGGGAATTTCAGCCGCTATTGTATTTGGTTATATTATGGCAATATTATTTAATCCGAAAACAAAACCATAGGATGTGAAAAAAATGAAGGAAGAAGTTAAAAGGAAGGTAATATTTGTAACCGATGGAGATAGGTGTGCCCAAAGGACAGTGGAAGTAGCAGTAAAAAATGTAGGAGGCAGGTGTATTTCTAGCTCTGGTGGTAATCCAACCCCCTTGAGCTCACCAGAAATTATTAAACGGATTAAGGAAGCGAAACATGATCCTGTTGTTGTTATGGTTGATGATAAAGGGAATAGCGGGACAGGGGTAGGGGAGCAAGCATTATACGAAATGGTCAACCATCCTGATATTGAGGTCATGGGAATCATAGCTGTTGCTTCTAATACAAAGGGGGTACAAGGTGCCCATGTGGACTTTTCCGTAGACCAAAATGGTAAAATTATTGAATCACCGGTAGATAAGGATGGCCACAAAAGCATAAAGAAGGTGCTATATGGTGATACAGTTGATATTTTAGACCAATGTCATGTACCTATTATTGTTGGGATCGGGGATATAGGCAAAATGGAGGGACACGACAGTTCTGTAATCGGAGCACCGATTATCACGAAGGCATTAAGAGAAGTGATGAATAGAAGTAAAGATCATTAGTAGATAATGAGATAGATAAGGGATGTTGAGTTGTTTATCTGTATAATTTCATAAAACATAATATATATAATAAGAGCTGCAGAGAGTACTCTCTGCAGCTCTTAAAACTTAATTGTCTTTATGATCCTCTTAGTCTGTAACAATCCAACTAGGAGGGCCATTTTCATCTTCGTCATCATTGCCATTATCATTACTATTACCATTTCCATTACCGTTTCCATTATCTTGATCTTGATCTTGATCTTGATCTTGATCTTGATCTGGATCAACTGGCTCACCATCATCACCTATTAATCCATCGGGTGAGCCATCTGGAAAAGGGCCGTTACCACCGTCTTCAATGGGATCATAATATCCTCGTGGAAGCTCGTATTGATAATCTCGTGGTTGGATTCCACCATGCTCTTCTGGATAGTAAGGCACTTTACGTTGTACAAAAATTCTTGATTCCACCTCCCAGGGGGGTGTTAAATCAGTAGCCAGTTTGCCTGTGGGAACATGAATATCAGCTCGTACGTGTACGTCACAATATTCCTTTGGCTCAGTGCCTCGAATAAATAATTCGGACCTTGCCATACTACCTCTAGGGTCTTGTTGACAATATTCAGTGATAAGTTTACCAGAAACTGCGCAGATATTGTGTCTATCAAGACCATCAGGAGTTACAAAATCCTTAGGACTCAATTCTTCATGGACTCGAGCCATAACCCGTTGCCAAAGTCTTGCAGACATGCCACTACCTTGCTCCAAAGCTCTGTTTTGGTCATTACCAATCCAAGTAGCGCCTACATAGTAGGGGGTATACCCAACAAACCATGCATCATAATTATTGTTAGTGGTACCTGTTTTACCTGCTACAGGAATTCCTGAGTTGCCCGGGTTTAGTCGTGCACCAGTACCGGTACCTGCTGATACTACGTTTTTCAACATATCAGTCATGATATAAGCAGCTTGTTCGGTTAAGACTCTATTTCTGTTTTGGGATTTCTCTACAATTATATTTCCTTGTGAATCTCGAATTTCTGTAATTGTGACAGGTTCAACATAAACACCTTGATTAGCTAATGTGGCATAGGCAGCAGTCATTTCCAATGGAGAGACCCCACGGGTCATACCACCAAGGGCGGTAGAAAAGGTCTCATCTGTATAACGGCCGCCATTAACCATGACGGGATTATCGCTTGTGATAACGCTTGTGATACCCATGGATTCCATAGAATCAAACATCTGTCTAAAGGAAGAACTATCGTCTGGACCCAGCATATCTGCAACCAGAACCGCCCCAACATTACTGGAGTCTCTTACGGCCTGTCTTACTGTAATCAAGCCTTGATAAGCTTGATTATAGTTTCTTGGGAAGGGGGCACCTGGGGTTCCTTTATTATAATAGATCGGAATGTCATCAACTACGGTACCAGCAGTCACTTGTCCACTATTGATTGCTGGAGCATAAACAGCGATAGGCTTAATCGCTGAGCCTGGTTGACGTGGAGATAAAGCGCGATTGAAGACCTTCTTGCCTGCAACTTCTCTTCCTCCAACAAGGGCTTTAATTTGGCCTGTTTGGTGGTCAATGATTACCATAGAGGATTGTGGTTGAAGACTATGATTATCATCATAGATCGTTCCAGGGAAATTCTCGTGACGGAGATATTCCTCCTCTAAAATCATTTGAATACCTAGGTCCATGGTGGAGTAGATTCTAAGTCCACCAGAATACAACAATTGACGTGCCTCATCTGGGGATAAGCCAGTAGCCTCTAAAGCGGTAATGACATCCTTTTTCACGAGATCACCAAAATAAGAGGACACTTCATCATTACTTAAACGTGCCGGATTTAATGATTCTTTTAAATCTTCATTAAGTGCTTCTTGGTACTCTGCCTCTGAAATATATTCTAATCTTCTCATGGCACTGAGTACTAACCGTTGTCTTTGAATGACACTTGGGTCTTCATTATACACGATTGTATAGATGCCATTGGAATCATTTAAAATAATATGGCGTTCCTCATCCACTTGATCCTTAGTTAAGGTACGAATTGGTGGGTACCTAGAGGGATTTCGAGTGATTCCTGCGATCAAAGCTGATTCAGCGATGGTTAGTTCGTGAACATCCTTAGAGAAATAGACTTGAGAAGCGGCCTGAACACCGTTGGCACCACTGCCTAAATAAATTGTATTTAAATAAGTTTCTAAAATTTGTTCCTTTGATAAATGCCTATCAAGTTGAATTCCATAGTAGGCATCTCGGATTTTTCTAGCATAGCTTGTATCGCTACGGCTTAGAAATAAATTGACCGCAAGCTGTTGGTTAATTGTACTTGCACCTTGCCTGGAACCAGTACGAAGATTGGTCAAAGCAGCACCAAAAATCCTTCTAGGATCAACACCACTATGAGTCCAAAAACGTTCATCTTCAATGGAAACAAAGGCATTAATTAAGTCTTCTGGCATTTGGTTATACTCTACAATTGTTCGATAATTTTCGCTTTGCACCTTCTCTAGCACTTGACCATCGGTATCGAGTATAAAAGAGGTTTCATCTAACATCTCATAAATATTAGATGCATCAATTGGCGGAGTGTCTTTAATCACACTAAGCACAATACCCGTTGTGACACCGGCGCCAATAAAAACGATCAGTATAATTGACAGAATAACAACGCGGATAATACTAATACGTTTACTGTTTGGTTTTTTATTATTGGATCGATTTGACTTATTTGTTTCGTTTGTTGGCTTCTTATCAGACATTTTTAATCCCTCCATATTTAAAGGAAATACAATAAAGTGAAATAATAAAATACATTTTATTATAACATAATAGGGGCACAACGCAACCATAGAACAAGAACGTTGAAAAATACAGTAAGCATATACTTCCAATATGAGTATTATAACATATTTAAAACAAAGTGTTAATACGACAAAGTGATAGATATAATTTACCTAGATTCATCACAAATACCCCTGGAGAATCATATAATTAACAAAGGGGGGATTTTTTTGAAATTTAGAAGAAGGCGTAAAAATTATAAAAAGTATGTTCTCATAGCTTTCACCCTTCTTGTTACCATTATAGCCATATATAGCTTCACTTATATAGACCGTAAGATAATGCCTACGGTACAGGCATTAGGGGAATTAAAGGCCCAGGAATTGACTACCAGAGCTATCAATGAGTCCATCAGTGTGGTGATTAGACAAGACATAGAATATGAGGACCTTGTTTCCATCAAGGAGGATGAGGAAGGAAATATCACATTGATGCAAGCAAATACCATGCTGATGAATCGCATTGCCTCTGATGTGGCGTTAACAATACAAGAGCATTTAAAGCAAATCAAGACAACTTCCGACCGAATTCCCTTGGGAAATGCATTGGGAAGTCAACTACTGGCACAATATGGTCCTAAAATCAAACTATCGGTAACGCCCTTGGGGATGGTAGATGTCAATTTTGGAACAGAGTTTGAACATTCAGGAATCAACCAAACAAGGCATCGTATTTTCCTTGTGGTCAATACCAGCGTACGGGTAATTGTTCCTTTTAGTGGCAGTACAATTCACGTGACAACCTATGTACCCGTGGCAGAAACTGTCATTGTAGGTCGTGTTCCAATGAACTATATCAATGTACCCAGGGATCAATTTCTGAATATCGCACCCCTAGTTGGGGAATAAAAATGATAAGATAAATGATTTCTTTTAGGAAATCTATTGTATTTTCCCTGAATTTTCCCTTATTATAATACTAGAGGTATTTTAAAGTAAGATGGGTTGACTATAAACAATAGATAAAAGGTGTGGATAAGATGGAAACAGAAAACTTACAGTCAAATAAAAGACCAGTAGCTGTATTGGTTGGATTAAATACAACTGGTAAAAGAAAAAACGACTTTGATATTGAAGAATCTATGGATGAGTTAAAGGAGCTTGCAAAAGCAGCTGGAGCAGATGTAGAAGCCATTGTGATTCAAAATAGACCTGCTGTAGATGTTACCTATTATATAGGAAAAGGAAAAGTCGAAGAAATTAAGGTGTTTTGTGATTCAGTTGAAGCGGATATGGTGATTTTCAATGATGTATTATCAGGATCACAAATCAGAAATATAGAAGCAGCTATGGACATCGACGTGATTGACCGAACAACCTTAATACTCGATATTTTTGCCCAGCGAGCACAAGCCAAAGAAGGTAAACTTCAAGTGGAATTGGCCCAATTGAAATATAGAATGCCAAGATTGAAAGGCTTAGGCAAACAGATGTCAAAGCAAGGGGCAGGAATTGGGACCAGAGGACCTGGAGAGAAAAAATTAGAAACAGATAGACGACATATTCTAAGTCGAATTCATGATATTGAACAAGAGCTAAAAGAAGTAAAACAGAACAGAGAAGTACAAAGAGCCCAGCGTAAAAAATCAGAGATTCCCATTGTTGCAGTGGTAGGGTATACCAATGCAGGAAAATCAACTTTGATGAATCGGCTGCTGCAGATGAGTGAAACGTATCAGGAGGATAGAGAGGTTTTTGTTAAGGACATGCTCTTTGCCACATTGGATGTTTCTTTGCGCAAATTAGTATTTAATGAAAAGCTGACATTTATATTAACTGACACTGTGGGGTTTGTCAGTAAGCTTCCCCATGATTTAGTGAATGCTTTCAAAGCAACATTGGAGGAAGTACAGTATGCAGACTTGCTTTTACACGTAATTGATGCCTCCAATGATAATTTTGAAATGCAAAGAAAGACAACCCTAGGTGTTTTGCACGATTTGGGAGTCCAAAGCAAAAAAATCATTGATGTCTATAATAAGATAGACAAAGTTTCAGATGCCAGTGTTTTGCCTAAAGATGATAACACGCTTCATATTTCTGCCTTGAATAAAATCAACCTTGATAAATTAATTGAAAGCATTCGTCAAGAAATTGGTGTAAAGGTAATTGAATGTAAGCTTCTCATTCCCTTTGCAGATGGAAGTGTGGTATCCCAGATCCATCAAGAGGGGACGGTTCTGTCTACGGAATATGTAGAAGAGGGTGTCCTAATACATATTAAAATAGAGGATATGTATTACCAGAAGTATCAATCCTACGAAGTATAATGGGTGAATGTGGGGGGAATATCGAAATGGAGAATGGGTTGTCTATAACGATCAACTGGGGCAATGTGAAGGAATATGATGATCATTTTATTTCTTATTTGCTATTCTTAGAAGGAAAGAGTGTTTCTTTAATTAGTCAAATACGAAACTTATCAAAGGAAGAGGTAGACCAGCAGATTATTGAATCCAAAGTAAAGATGAAACAATCTAAAAAAACACAAGACTTTAGTCAAGTGTTCATGGTGCTCTTAGCCAGTACAAAAGAAGAACGATTAAACTTTTTACTTCAGAGTGATGGGCTGGTTAAAGAAGAGCTTATGAAGTATATGGTTATAAGGATCCCCACCATTGAAAATGCAGAAGATCTCATGATAGCCCTGTGGCTAGCGGGGCAACTAAAAGACAAAAGACTGCTTCCCGCCATCCATCAAGAGAGCAATCACAAGCATGGAGGCGTCAGGCGCATGGTTTGCTCAGCTCTTGGAAAAATTCAAGATCGAAGTAGTTTAGATGTTTTACATAGAGCGCTGCAGGATGGTAAACCACAGGTAAGACAATACGCTGCTAAATCCCTTGCAAGGATCGGAAATGAAAAGACCGTAACAAGACTAAAGGCACTACTTAAAAATCCAAATGAGACTGAATACGTCCAACGTGCATATGATAATACAATCAAAGAAATTCAGGAAAGATTAAAAAGAGGCTAAATAAAAGAAAGCCTCTTTTTTGTTTCTTTAACGATTTCCGTGAGATTAAAGTAAGTTTGTAGCGTGCCACGGGCCACAATAGGTCTGCCAAAGCTGACCCAATTCATTCTACGAGAACTAAATCCACCAACACGCATTAAAAAGTTGACCGTGGGCATGGTGCTGACCATGACTAGGTTAGCATCAGTCCCTTCAAGTAAGGACCAGGTTTCTTGTATAATAGGAACCACAAGATGAGGAACAAACTGTCTGCCTAGTGTATGGATTCTATGACCATCTTCATCAGTGCCACGGTAAATGATTTTTCCACGATCTTTTATCGTTAATGTATCGTAATAAGGAATGTTCAAAAGATCCTCAAGACTGGGTCTGTGATTGATTGGCAGTTTGTTTAAATGGATTGCAGATGCAGTGACTGAAGAGTGTGCCCCACCTACACAGTGATAGACAACATACACATTTTTCACCTACTTACGTTAATAATCTAGTTTCGTTTTTAGTTTTTCAAAAAGAAAGACAATTTATTTATGAATAATAGGAATAAAAAATACATATTTAGCAATAATGATATAAAAAGGGAATGAAAGAAGCGTTATGTGATTTGTGGAAATCTTCAGAATAGATGTTGTAAAATAATAGTAAATGTTGTATCATTAAGATAAGTTAAAAGGAAGGAGGATTCGTCCAATGCTGTTTAGAAACTGTGCTGGTGGCGTGGTGTTTTATGCAAATCAGGTGTTTATCTTAAAAAATGAAAAAAACGAATGGGTATTACCAAAAGGTGTAATTCGTAACGCGGACCTCCCCACAAATGTGGCGATTGATCGTGTAAAGATGGAAGCTGGAGTTGAGGCTGAAATTCTTTCCACGGCAGGAGGAACGAGTTACGAATTTTATTCTGTTACAAGGAAACAACCGGTGTGCAATCAGATTATATGGTATATAATGCGAGCTAAATCAAAACAGTTTAAAGTTAACAATGATTTAGGTTTTAAAGAGGGAGGCCTTTATCCCATAGATCAAGCCCTTGATATGATTACTTACAGTCAAGAAAAATCCCTGGTGAGTCTTTCCTACAAAAAGTACAAAGAATTTATGAAAGAAACATTAGCGGTATAAGAAGACAAAGGAAGCAGTGAGAGCTGCTTCTTTTCCATTTATAATGAATTTTACTTAAGAAGGAAGGGTATATATGATCAACCAATATCGTACATTATTGAAGTCTGGGGTGCAGGAGATTGTGATTGATAAATCAAGGTTTATTGGTTATGCAGCTCCAATTAGTAATGAAGAAGAGGCAGTGGCATTTATTGAAGAGATCAAGAAAAAGCATCGAAATGCAACGCATAATGTTCCCGTATATATTGTGGGGGAAAGAAATGAAGTACAGCGATATAGCGATGATGGAGAACCCTCTGGAACGGCAGGGGTGCCTATATTAGAAGTACTAAAGAAGGAAGACTTACGAAATGTGGTCGTTGTTGTGACAAGGTACTTTGGTGGAATCAAGCTAGGAACCGGTGGATTAGTAAGAGCCTATACAAAAGGTGTTAGGGTGGCCCTAGATGCAGGAAAAATCATTTTAAAAAAAATGTATGAAACCATGTCTGTAACCGTTGATTATACCCAGTTAGGCAAAGTGCAAAATGAAATTTTACAACATGGATACACGATTAAAGAAACCAAATATGATGAAGCTGTACACTTTATTGTATATGTCAAATTAGAAGATGTCAGCGATTTTAAAAAACAGATCGTTGAGTGGACAAGTAGTCGATGTGAATTGAATATAGTTGAAAAAGGATACTTAACTGAGATAGATGGAGAAATTATAATAGAATAGAATGTGAAAAAAAGGGTATAAGTATTAGGAAAGTAAAAAAGGAGGTCAATACCTATGGATCAAGTTGAAAAGAATAAAGAAGAAATGTTAAAACTAAAAACATGGGCTGTTGTTGGAGTCACACCAGATGAGGAGAAGTTTGGTTATAAGATTTATCAAAAACTTAAAAATCATGGATACCATGTATACGCAGTTAACCCGAAATATGATTCTGTAGAGGGAGATATAATCTACAACAGTTTGAAGGATCTCCCTGAAAAACCAGAATGCGTGAACATCGTGGTTAATCCTAAGGTGGCCAAGGGGGTTTTAGAAGAGGTGAAGGCTCTTGGTATACAATATGTATGGTTCCAGCCGGGCACATTCGATGAGGAAACCATTGCCCATGCTGAAGAAGCTGGACTGAACATTGTTTATTATGATTGTGTGTTAGTGGCTCTAGGGTAAACTCGAAAAAAGCAGGACTTAGCTTTCCCCTGATTTTTGCTTTCCTTTATACAGAAATTCGTAAACTCCCATTATTAATAAAAAGATTCCAAATAGTTTTCTTAAGGTATCCGATGGAAGCACTAGGGCTATTTTTGAACCGATGATTGTACCGAATATGCCAAAGGATACCAAAGGAATCGTAAAATTTAAAAGAACATTGCCATTTCTATAATGTATGAACACGGCAATAACAGCCACAGGAATAAACATTAATAAATTAACACCTTGAATACTCTGTTGCTTTAATTCCGTCAAAAAAATCAGGCCTGGAATTAGAATCGTGCCTCCTCCAATTCCCATGCCCCCTACGGCTCCTGTTAATAGACCTAATAAAAATAGAATCATGAAAATATCATCCTTATAGAAGCTAGAATCATAAAAACACCAAATGTTTTCCGTAGATAGCTAGCAGAAAACCGAGTAAGCAACTTAGAACCAATATAACTACCAATTACGGCTCCAGATGTGATTTGAAAAGTGATGGTGGGTTCAGCAAAGCCATGACGATAATATATGAAACTACTGACCATAGCAAATGGAAGAATAATAGAAATAGCTGTTGCATGGGCCTGATGTTGTTTAACACAGAAAATAAAGGTCAGGGCAGGGACGATAATTGTGCCACCCCCAGCACCGAATAGGCCATTGATAATGCCTGCTGTCAATCCAACCAGCATCATCTTAAACCAATGAATCTGTTTTTTTTTCATATGTACACCTCTGTATAACAAATTCTAGTATAGGCGATAAATAAGATGAACTACCCTTAACTTAACCATATTAGTAAAATCTATTCGCTGTCTTTCTTGACAGGTAAAGCAAGAGAACGTATAATTGCATTATATACATAAAAGCATACCGAAATACTATGGAATGGAGTGAGAAGTGTGAAAAAAGTAAACTATATTTATGATTTAATTGGAGATACCCCCTTAGTAAAACTGAATCGATTGGTAGAAGAAGACATGGCGGAAGTCTATCTAAAGCTTGAGTTCTTTAATCCAGGCAGCAGTGTGAAGGATCGTATTGCCTTAAGTATGATTGAAGATGCAGAGGAAAAGGGTCTATTGAAGCCAGGGGCCACTATTGTTGAGCCAACAAGTGGAAACACTGGGATTGGCCTAGCTATGATTGGTGCGGCAAAAGGGTATTCAGTCATTCTTGTTATGCCTGATACAATGAGCATGGAAAGGCGAAAGCTGTTGAAAGCATTTGGCGCTGAACTGGTATTGACATCGGGAGCATTAGGAATGAAGGGTACAATTGAAAAAGCTAAAGAGCTACTTGAAAAAAATCCTACCTATTACATGCCACAACAATTTGAAAATCCTGCCAATCCTCAAGTTCATCAAGACACGACGGCTAAGGAAGTATGGGAACAAACTGATGGTGAAATTGATGCATTTGTGGCTGGCGTAGGCACAGGTGGAACCATCACTGGGGTGGGAGGGTTTCTAAAGCAAAAAAATCCTAACATCAAAATCATTGCTGTAGAGCCTGAAAAATCGCCTGTAATATCAGGTGGGCAGCCGGGGCCTCACAAAATCCAAGGAATTGGAGCGGGATTCATTCCAAAAAACTTAAATGTAAATGTGATTGACCAAGTAATTCAAGTGAAAGACGACGATTCTTTGGTTATGGCTAGAAAAGTAGCAGCAATTGAGGGGATTTTAGTAGGTATTTCTTCAGGAGCTGCGGTTGTGGCAGCTTTGCAAGTAGCTAAAGAACTAGGAAAAGGGAAGCGTGTCGTTGTGATGATTCCTTCATCAGGTGAAAGATACTTAACGACTGCTCTGTTTGACTTTGACCAAGAATAATACCAATTAGACATTAAAATTAACTTAAATAAAGTTTGGATCAAAGAGAGTCTTAAATCAATTTAAGGCTCTCTTTAGAGTTGAAACAGTTGAATAAGGAAATATAACTTTCTTTAAACATTTTATTTAAGGAAATTTGCAGTAAATAAGTGGAAATGTGCTATAATGAATGAAAAATAAAGGAGTGGATTTTATCATGGAAATAGCAATGAAAGTTGAAAGGGTAGTTGCATGGTTAAGAGAACAGGTTGAAGAATCAGGTACAACGGGACTGGTAGTTGGCATTTCAGGAGGAATCGATTCAGCTGTTGTTGCGAACTTAATTTATCGGGCATTTCCTAATCAATCATTAGGTGTTATTTTACCCATTAGGAGTCATCAGGACGACATTGATGATGGATTAGCAGTAGCAATTGCCTGTGGTATTAAGCATACAACTGTTAACTTAGATAATGAGCATGAAAATGTACTCAGTAAAGCAATCAACGCTTTGCAAAAGCTAGAATTATATGATGAAAATAAACTTAGGATATCTGATGCCAACCTTCGTGCCCGCTTACGGATGAGTACATTGTATACCATAGCAAATAATGTCAACTCTCTTGTCGTTGGTACCGACAATGCAGCGGAATTACATACAGGATATTTTACTAAGTATGGAGATGGTGGCGTTGATATACTACCCATTGCTGGTTTGACAAAAAGAGAAGTATATCAGTGGGGAGAATACCTAGGGGTACCCCAGTCTGTGCTGAACCGTGAACCATCAGCGGGGCTTTGGGAAGGGCAAACTGATGAAAAAGAAATGGGAACAACCTATGAGATGATTGATGATTTCTTAGAGGGAAAAGAAGTACCTCAAAAGGATAAAGAAATTATTGAAAGGCTTCATGGCATTTCCCATCATAAAAGAGTGATGCCTCCTCTACCGAACATTTAATTGTAAGATGAGAATTAATTCGCTAGTTCGCTAGGATCATTGTATTGCGTCCTCGAAATGAATTGCATCGTAATAGGTAATATGCTAAAATTTATGTGTTGATTAGTGTCATTTACTTAAAGACAGGAGAGGATTTTGTGGGACGAATCGGTAATATTATTCAAAGAAAAGGCAAACAAGATGCAAAAAAAGCTAAAATATATACAAAGTTGGCAAGGTTAATCTCAGTTGCAGCTCGGGAGAGTGGCGGAGACCCTGAATACAATGCGGCTTTAAAAAATGCCATGGATAAAGCCAGAGCTCAAAATATGCCTAATGACAATATCGATAGAGCGATAAAAAAAGGAACTGGTGAAGCTGGTGGAAATCAATACGAGCAAATCATCTATGAAGGCTATGGACCAAGTGGGGTTGCAGTGATTGTTGAAGTATTGACGGATAACAGAAACAGAACCGCTGGAGATGTAAGACATGCTTTTGATAAGAATGGAGGGAACCTAGGGACTTCTGGTTGTGTAGCCTTTTCATTTGATCGAAAGGGTCAAATCGTAATCGAAAAAGAAGACACAATTGATGAAGAAACCTTAATGATGGGTGCCCTTGATGCAGGAGCAGAAGATTTTATAGTGGATGAAGAGGCCTATGCAATCATCACAACACCTGAAGATTTTACCATAGTAAAGGATAATTTACGACAAGAAGGTCACAAATTCTTCAGTGCAGACATCATCTATCTTCCCCAAGTGGAAGCAGAACTACCTGAAGAAGACATTAAAAAGATGAATAGACTCATTGATATGCTTGAGGACAATGATGATGTGCAAGAAGTCCATCATAATTGGAGTGTATAGGTGTCGTAACTGGAATTTGAACGTTTCGGAGTGTTAAGGTAGCTTGTTGAGTAATGATGTACATCCAGATTTCAATTGGGTAATGGTATATAATACTGATTACTTACTTGAATTATGGGTGTACTAGTTGAACACCTTCTTATGTGAATGTTTATTATTAAATATTCATATGGGAGGGTGTTTTTGTGTTGATGGATGATTATCCCACTAATGAATCTAAAGTAGAACAATTCCATAGAACCACTCCCAAAACTTCAATGTAATATAAATGACGTAATATAACTTTCAAAAGGACAATAGAAATGATAAGTATAGAGCTTATTTTATATCAGTCTAAAGGGGAGGGAGTAATGTGACCACATATGAATTGGTGACTTTATTGGATGAAGTTAGAAAGAACGATGGAAAGGTATATTTACAATATGACAGTCCTGATGAAGATGACCATAGTACTGATGCATTAGGTAAATTAGGAATTAGGATTTTTACAGAGATTAGGGGTAGTACAAAAGTACCAACAGGAATACAGTTTGATTTACAAAATGGTTTAGAAGAAGAGTTTTTTTATGATGTGTCAAGCTGTATCAGATGATAGTAATAATTTTCTTAAAAAGGATATTCCTCTAATAAAACTTAAATTTTATTGGCTGTATAAACGAAATAGTTATGCTGGAAAATAAGACGAAATTTGAAATGTATAGCAATAATAAAGGGAATCCATGGGATATGTAGAAATAAAAGGTAGGTTTTAGTGTTTGAAGTAGACTCTTGGAAAAGAGGCGATAAGATGTGGTGAACATTTATAAAATGAATGATGAAGAACTGAAGGTTACTTTTCAGTATAATAATCAACTGGTAGAAAAAATTAGGAAAGTTGAGGGTAGAAGGTGGGATGCAGATCAAAAGTACTGGGTTGTTCCGAATAATGCTAAATGTATAGATGACCTAACAAATATTTTCATAGATGAAGATATAAGATGGGATGAATCATTAAGCTTTTCCAAAACAGAAAATAGTGAATGTAACTTTCATGATATTAATCTAGCATTACAACAATTAGAAAAGCAGTTTACATTAAAAGGATATAGTCCTAAAACTAAAAAATCATATATTGGACATGTTAAAAGATTTCTTGGGTTCATTAATAATAAACCTGAAGTATTGACCAAACAGGATGTTGAAAAATATATGTATCATTTATTGAATGTTCAGGAAAACTCACATGCCTTTGCAAATCAAGCTTTGAGTGCGATTAAATTCTATTACCAACATTCACTTAAGAAAGATAAAGTGTTATATGATTTGCCTAGACCTAAGAAAGAAAAGACGTTACCAAATATATTAAGTCAAAGAGAGGTATTATCAATATTAGATTCTGTTAATAACATTAAACATAAATCAATATTACTTTTAACTTACTCAGCGGGCCTTCGAGTTGGTGAAGTAGTAAGGCTAAAGGTAGGAGATATCGATAGCGATAGAATGCTTATACATGTAAGACAAGGAAAAGGTAGAAAAGACAGATATACCATACTTTCAGAAGTTGCTCTAAGTACGTTAAGAAAATATGCAATGATAGAAAAGCCTAAAGATTGGTTATTTCCAGGAGGGAAAGAGAATTGTTTTTTGACAGAACGTTCAGTCCAAAAAACATTTTCAGTTGCGTGTAAGAGAGCCAAGGTAAAGAAACATGCCTCAGTGCACAGCTTGAGACACTCATTTGCAACACATTTATTAGAAGGCGGGACTGATCTTAGGTATATTCAAGAATTACTAGGTCACTCAAGCTCAAAAACCACAGAGATATATACGCATGTCTCTGTAGCAAATTTCAGTAAAATAAAAAGTCCCTTAGATAAATTTATGAAATAGAACTACAAACATAAGCATATTTTCACGAACTAAGGTTCGCAAACCCTTCTATTTTGGTATGTAAAAACGAACCTGAATTCGGGAATGGAAAAGTTAGGCAACATTGAATTCTAAGAGAGGTGAATTTATGAAGATTATAATAAGTAGAAAAGGATTTGATTCGGGATATGGAGGATATCCTAGTCCAATTTTACCTGATGGGAGGATGGTGTCATTTCCAATACCAGATATAGATAAATCAATTAGTTATAAAGACTTACATTTTGATGATAGATACAATTACATGGAGCTAATGAAATCTCTATTTGGAGATACGTTAAAACATGAAGGATATGGGAAAGTACTTGTTGATGATATTGGGTGTCATCTTGACCCAGATATTCAATCAACTGCATATGAAAGAAATAAAGATTGGAGAGGATTATTTGGGCAAGCAGGGATTGCTCAAAAGCACTTAAAAAATCAAGATGTATCAGTAGGAGACATTTTTCTTTTCTTTGGTTGGTTTAGACAAACAGAGTTAGTTAATGGACGGATTATATATGATAAAAAAGATAAGAAAGGTAAGCATGTAATATATGGTTATATGGAGGTGGGAGAAATTCATCAGGTTAATAAACTGGATACGGATGAGTGGATGCACTATCACCCACATGTAAAAAGAGGGAAAGGTGCTACGGATAATGACGTTATTTATGTTGCTAAGGACAAACTTTCAGTGGATAGTTCACTAGACGGATATGGTACATTGAAATATTGTGATGCGGTCACATTAACTAAAGATGGCTTTAGTAAATCAAGATGGAATTTACCTGATATCTTTAAACATACTTCTATAAGTTATCATAGTGAAAATAGTTGGAAGGATAACTATTTTCAATCAGCTGCCAAAGGTCAAGAATTTGTTCTAGAAAGCACAGTTGAAATTAAAAATTGGTTAGAAAAACTTTTCAAACAAGCAAAGTAGTACGAATTCAACATCGCCTAACAATAGATTAGCAGAAATCCTTTCACCAGGTGCGAAGCACCGTCAGGGAGTACTCCTTTGGGGTCTGGTTCAAGGAAATCGCTAATCCGAGACGTTCTACGACATTGAAAAAACATTTGAATAAAAAGGGGGTTTGAAAGTGAACAAAGTATGGTTAAAAAAATGCTTAGAGTTAATCTTTAATGTTAGTATAATTAGTACAACTTTTTTAGTAGACATAAAAGAATATACTGTTAGCAATCCTTGGTATCCAATAGCAAGTTTTTTTGCTCTTTTAAGTGGATTTACATTGTATTCTCTTAAAGAAGATTCTAATGAAGAACTAAAGATAGATACAATATTCTTGCTAGTTAATCCATTAATTATAGGGATTTTTATAAGGTTTGTATTCCATGAAAGCTTAAATTTCAAATTTATAATTATAAACTTTGTAAATTATTTATTTGTAATAATTATATATCTGGGTTTAAGAGAACCTTTTTTCACATTATACAAAAGGATTGGAAAATGGGCAATATTGGTTCATATAATCACGGGATTTGTATTATTGATATTGGTATTGTTAAATGCAAATATCTTTCTAAGAGTTATAATTCCATTTTCAACTTGGATTATTTTAGTATTACTAACATGGAATTCAAAAAATCAAACTAAATAGTCGTTAGATTTTGTTAAAAAAGATAATTAACTACAAATCACGTCGTAGAACATGCCCATTCCCACAAGGGTGCAAGAAGAACCGTCAGGTAGAGAGTCTCTGTAGGCACCGTCACAAAGCAAGGTCAGGCACCACACCTTCTCACTGGGAGCCAGCACCGCCAAGGGGTATTCCTTTAGGGTCCAGTTCGAAGGCGACGGGAATGGCAGAAACGTTAGTTGAAACCACAATATCGGGGCAGGACGTTGGGGTCAATGGTTAGCCTCATGTTACTGAACATTAGATGATCTATGCGTAACAATTTTTTGTAAATTGGATTTGAACGGAGGGATTGTATGGTGAATAAAACTGATGCCATTGAAATAATAACGTGGGCTGAAGAAAATGGAATTAGTATCTGGATAGATGGCGGTTGGGGGGTAGATGCCCTATTGAAAGAAGAAACTAGAGAACACAACGATATTGATTTATTTGTGGAGGAAAGCAACGGCAAGAAATTTGTCAATATACTAAAGGAAAAAGGCTTTGCTGAAATTACTGAATCATACACAACAGCATCTCACACGGTTTGGAAGGATACTAAAGGTAGGATAATTGATCTTCATATATTTAAATTTGATGAACAGGGATACATTGTTTTTGAAGGAGAAGCATACCCCCCAGACGTGTTTAGTGGCATTGGGGAAATAGGTGACAAAGTGGTACGGTGTATTGATGCAGAAAACCAAGTGTTATTTCACTTGGGCTATGAGCATGATGAAAATGATGTGTATGATGTAAAACTTTTATGCGAAAGATTTGGTATTCCTATTCCCAGCGAGTACAAGTAATCAACAACCGCCAATTTAAATAAGCATAAATTTAATTATAGCTGTGTCGTATCATTTAAAAATTACGAAAGAGCCAATTTAATGAATGTTACACAGTTTCTTTTTAATGTGGAATAAAAAAGTGAGATAAGTTGCGGCATCAACTAACAATGCATTGCCGGCTCCGCTGTGCTCCGACCCAAACCTTTTCGCTGGGAGACAAGCTCCTCCAAGGGGTATTCCTTTGGGGTCCAGCTCAAAGGCTTCTGCAATGCGAAACGTTAGTTGAAACCACAATATCGGGGCAGGGGGTTGGGGTCAATTGTTTTCCTGATGCTATTGAACATCAGATAATCAGCAGAGTATTTGCTATATTGTAAATGTAGAATATGATGAACTAAAAAAATATTAATATAATAGGGGGTAGAGTATGAACAGATTGAAATTAGTTTTACCGACACCAGAATATAAAAATAAAATAATGGATTATAAGAGCGAATTTATTGAAAATGGAGATAGCATGGATGGGACTGCAGGACTGAGAAATACTGAAACCTTTGAAGAATGGTACGGTGCATTTTGTGATAATTTAAAAGAGGAAACTGTAAGGGATGGATTAGTTCCTGCAACTACATATATGGCTATTTCTATTGATGGTGGTCGTTTAATTGGGATGATTGATATTAGACACCGTTTAAATGATTCTTTGTTAAATTTGGGTGGACATATAGGTTATAGTGTTAGAAAACCAGAAAGACAACAAGGATATGCAACTGAAATGTTAGAATTGGCTTTAATTGAATGTGTAAAATTAAATATTAAAAAAGTTTTAATCACTTGCGACAAAGACAATGTTGCATCAGCAAAGACTATAATAAAGAATGGTGCAGAGTTAGAAAATGAAATATCAGAAGGAAATCGAATTACACAAAGGTATTGGATAACTTTAGATTAAGATTATGAGTATGCTCCACACATAGACAAGTTTGCATAGTTATGAACTTGGGAAGCTGTTACAAGAAGGTTTAAGTCGAATCATCTAATTAATGTGTTATAAGAAAGTAAGCTAGATTGTGGCATCAACTAACATGTCCATTCCCGCTAGGGGTGCAAGAAGTACCGTCAAGAAGAAAGTCTCTGTATCCACCGTCATGAAGCAAATTCAGCACCACACCTTCTCACTGGGTGTAAGCACCGCCAAGGGGTATTCCTTTAGGGTCCAATTCGAAGGTGTCGGGAATGGCAAGAACGTTATATAAAATTGTCCCCATTGTTTGCTAGGGTAGATTCTCTGGGGTTTTCTTTAATAAAGCTTGAATTTAGCAATTATAAAATTTGAAATCAATTTGTTTAGATAAGCATAATTACTTTTTAGAGTTAGAATTGGAGATGAAAGATATGGATGCTGTTATTCGTAAAATTTTAAATAAGAATCAAATAAATGAACCATTTATTAAATTAACTACCCATGGTATTGCAAATGAGATATATGCAACACCGAATTTTATTTTAAGGATTCCTACAGATCATCCAGAAGCAAATTCAGATGCTTTTACTGAATCTGTAGCAGCTCCATTGGCTAAGTCAAATGGAATAAAAACACCAGAATTAATTTGCTTTGATAACTCTTATACGATACTAAACAAAACATATTCTATTTGGGAAAGGATTCATGGATTCACTCTTGGTGAAATAGATGATTATTTGCATTATTGTAATACATGGAAGGAAATAGGTTTTGAACTTGGGAAATTGCATGTTAATATTAAAAGCTGTGATGACCCAAACGGATGGCTTGATAATCCTGATAGAGACTACACAAAAGATATGATAATCAAGAGTTTACTTAATAATGATAACAAATCTTTATATTTGTTAGAGCTAGTAGAAAGTAAATATAAAGATCAAACTTTTTCTTATAAGAAATGTTTTGTCCATGGAGATACTAATGAGTTTAATTTTTTATGTACAAATAATGATCAATTATTATCTATTATTGATTGGGGTGATGCAGGTTGGGCAGATCCAGCTATAGATTTTTACATGATCCCAATAGAGGCTATAGATAATGTTTTAGAAGGTTATAGTCAAATTGCAGGAATAAATGTTGAGTATAATTTTATAAATCGAATTATTTTAGATAAAGTATGGACAGGAATTGAAGAAAGACAAGATATATGTCTATTAGAAAAGAATATAATGAAATTAGAAAGTCAGCTACTAAAAAGGTTGTAGTTTTAAAAGTATATTGGTATTATGCTTAATTATCAAAGAAGCGAGTAGCGTATTAAATAAAATTAAGAATAAATTAACTGATAAATTATCGGGGTATTTCTTACGGGTCAATGGGGACAACTTTACATAACAATGTGTTCAAGTTCGTGCAGTGGGGTCAAGTATTTGGAGTAGAGCTGCACAAACCATAGATACTAAGCCAAGTCTGGCTAAGTATCTATGGTGTCTTGAACACGGGGACGTTATATGCAATCCCTGTTGAAAAATAGTAACAATAGGTAAAAGGAAGATAGTAAAGATAGTCACATCAGAGAAAAATAGGTATTAGCCAGAAGGAGGTAAGAGAATGTATAAATTATCAAAATCTACAATCAATAAATACAGAACAGCATCATTGGTAGTTTTTGCTATATTGACCATTATGGGATATCGTAAAATAATCATTTTTCCTGTAGCTATGGCAACAATACTGACATTAATAGAATGGTATAAATACGAGAAAGAAAGATTTTTTGTGAATTTGACTAAGGGAGTAATTATTACTATTATTATGACTGGTATTATTATTGGTTTAATGAAATATTCTAATTGGCTAATAGATAAGCAACTTTAATCTTATTTTATTTCTAGAGAGGTACTTAATAGGGAGAAGAATTAGTATTATATTATCTTTTTAAAGGATATCAGGTGGATGATGTGATTCAAATACAATAGTCAGTGAATATATTGAAAAACAGTATAATTGTAAAATTTCAATTACTTACTTTATTAAAATCATAATTTATGGAATAGCTGGTTTTTCTTATAATTGACCTAACAATATGGATAATTGTTTACGGTGGAATAAGTCTATTTTTTTCTAAGTTATTAAATAAACAGAAAAAAGTATTAAGTAATATTATGTACTCTCTTTCCTATGAGTCAAAAAAAGTAATAAATTAGTGGGAGTAGAAAACTTAGAGTCAACGGAACAGCATATAACAGAGCCTTAGCAGATATCGGAAAGAGGGTTTTAAGGGAAAGTCCGACATCGCTAAGCCTCGAAACGTTATCTGAAATTCCCAAAGTGCATTAAAAGACTCAAATTCCAGGGGGGAAATCATGAAAAAAATAGTTGAAGCAAGTGAAAAGACAATCGATAGTTTAACCAAATTAGCGATAGATCTTTGGCCAGATAATGAGTACGAAGATCTTAAGAATGAATACTTTTCATTACTAAAATCTGAAAACCACAAGGTTTTTCTTTGTATAGTTGATGACTTGCCTATAGCTTTTATCCAGCTTTCAATAAGAAGTGATTATGTTGAAGGTTCTGAAAGTAATCCTGTGGGTTATGTGGAAGGAATATTTGTAAACCCTAATTTAAGAAGACAAGGAATATCAAAAGAACTTATGATTAAAGGAGAAGAATGGGTTAAAGAAAAAGGTTGCAAACAAATTGGTTCGGATATTGAATATGATAATGACACAAGTTATCACTTTCATATGAATATAGGGTTTAAAGAAGCAAATAGAATTATTTGTTTTATTAAGGATATTGAATGAAATCTGAAGTGGATTCGACGAAGTAAGGGAACTCCAGATAACAATGTGTTCGCACAAGGGTGCTGGAGGGCACGTTTGGGGGGGCAAGTTCAGCGCACCACACCTTCTCGCTGGGTGGCAAGCACCGCCAAGACGGTTTATCTTTGGGGTCCAGCTCGGAAGGCGTCGCAAACACGGAAGCGTTAGGCGAAACTTTATACTAGGGGGGATTGAAATATCTATGGTATATGCGTTAATTAAAGTCTTTGATAAAGAGGAGCATGCTAAAGAGTTCCAAAGTGGAATATTATTTAGTAGGCAATTACGAGTATATAGAGCAATTGAAGACAAGGAAACTGATAACAGAAATGATGAAAATGAAGGTTTAGTAGCCCAATATAACCTTATTAATGAAAAAATAATAATAGGGAAGGGTTTGGAGGCATTTGAATTGAAGTATGAAGATATCGTTAAACCAGTAAAAGTTTACCAGAACAAATATGACTTTTCATTTATTTTTTGTATGTATGCTATTCATAGTAAAGACTGGAAACGAATCGAAAAAAAGAAGTTAGAAGAGTTTTACAGTGATATGGCTATCAGAAAAGAAATAGAAAAACTTGGCGATTATGCAGTTATTATAACTAATGTTACTAAGTTTATTGATAGAGTAAAAAAAATGGCTGAGAAAGCAAACATTGATATGCAAGGCAACTTGGTTAAATATAAAGATTTAAGCAACCATAATGGAAAAATATCAGATGATCAAGTTGGATTTGTGAAAGATATTAGATTTAAACATCAAAATGAGTACAGATTTAAGTTTGAATTTCAAGACAATTCAGAGTTTAAGAAAATAAATATTGTTGATATATCAGATATAAGCATTTTAATGAAAGCGAAAGAGATAAATCAGAGGATTACCTTTAATTTTGGTTAGCTATCAGAGCTTCGCCTAACAAGCCATTCCCACAAGGGTGCTGGTGAGCAAGTGTTTAGGGAAAGGTCAGAGCACCACACCTTCTCACTGGGTGCAAGCACCGCCAAGGGAGTATTCATTTAGGGTCCAGTTCGAAGGCGTTGGGAATGGCAAAAACGTTATATGCCATCCCTAAGATATTGTAGATTTGGTAGATAGGAAAAAAGATATAGAAAATCGATAAAATGTAATAGATGAAAAAGACGACAGAATAACACCCAAAGTTAAAGCCTAGGTTTTTTCACAGACATATATGCGAATTTAATAAAATAAAGGGGAGATATTTTCATGAGAAGAAAGAAAATGGTATTAACTTTAATGTTTATGGCTCTGGTGATACTAGTATCTTGTTCATCTGATGAAAAAGAGTATACTGAATATAGTGATGGTTATATTGCTTTCAACTATCCAGCAGATTGGAATTTAAAGGTTAATGAGTCTCACAACAATAAGCAAATCTTCTTTGGAGAGGAGACTGGCTTTCAATTTGTAATAGATGTAGAAGAAATGAACGAAATGAAAAGTGAATATAAAATAAAAGAAGAAATAGAAAAAGAGTTATCTGAAGGATATGAACTTGCAGAGGAAATGGTATCAGTTGAAACTATTTCCTATCAAGAAAATAGTATAGAGGGGGAATGGGCGAAAGAGCTAAACTTAGAAGTCAACTTAGTTGATAGCCAAATTGAGCTACTTTATCAACTTTTATGATGGAGAAATTTCTTATTTAAATGAGGTGAAAGCATACTTAGGAGGATATACAGGAGTTGAAAATTTCATTGATGAAATGAAAACTAATCCTGAAAAACTAGATGAACTTAAAACTATCTTGTTGGAACTTGAGGTTGAAAGTGAAGAGGAGAGACACTCTACAATACTTGCTAATGCTTTTATTGATAATATTAATCATTTTCTAGAAGAAGAGAGTGATGAGACATTAAGTCAATATACTATAATAGCGCACAAAGAAAATATTAGGATTAAAATATTTTTTCAGAGCCATAAAGAAGAATATATTGAGAAAATAGAAACTATCGAGCACATAGTGGAATCCATAAGATTTATTGAATCATAATATATAAATTACTGTCGGATTATCTTGCTTAGACGCAACAGATGAATTAGGCGGCATTAAGTAAAAAGAGGAGGGTTAGCTTGAATTGGTTCGGGGTATTCTTGATTTTCATTGGTCTATGTTATTTAATTTATTCTATTATATTTAGAAGTAAAGTTACTCTATACTTCAAAGACATAAAAGTAATCGAAGGAAAAGAAGAGGAATATTTGAAGCTCCAATTGTATTTTTCATTTATAAATTCATTAATGGTAGTAAGTATTGGAATTATAATAACTATGTATAATTTAGATACTCCATATATTGTATTAACACCACTAATTGTTCATTTAGTAAACTTTGCAATGAAATTAACGAGTAAACAAAAAGGGTATGTAGAATATTAATTCATATCATCTTTAAGATACATCATTACAAAATATGGGTAACGATTTAGTTGATATCAAGGGTTTGCGGTAAAGGGACAGCACATAACAAAACATTTGCATAAAGGTGCTGGAAGCATGTTTCAAGGGCGGGTTCAGCACCACACCTTCTCACTGGGAGCAAAGCTCCGCTATAGGGTATTCCTTTGAGGTCCAGTTCGAAGGCGTCGCAAATGCCAAACGTTAGTTTACACCACAATATCGGGGCAGGGTATTAGGGTCAATTATTTTGCCTGATGTTACTGAATATCAGAAAGATTTTGCTAGACAAGAATAATTTTATAACAGGAAGGATTGAAAGGTAGTGGATGGATCTCAAAAACTGCTAATAGATATTGAAGGACAAAATGGAGTAATGGGTTATGGAACATTGAGTTATTATACTAAATCGAAAGTGGAAGTTGTATTATCAGGAAAAAATATTGTTCCTGTTTCCGAAAATGAACGAAATCTAAATATCTATAAATTATTGGAAAACAATTGTAATGTGATTTTTTGCACCACAGAAAAATTAGATGATTTTCAATTCTATCCTGTTCCATGTTTTTGGATTTTTGCTGTTGATGATGAAGGGAATTCTTTTGGTACAATTGGTGGTATAGGAGATATTACAGATGATGATTATCCAGTTGGATATGTAAATCAAGAGGGAATGTGTGGAAAAATAGCAGATAATTTAAAAGAATTTTTGGAGTTAATTACTTTTTATCCTAACTGGAGAGAAATCATTAGGTATGAGCAAATTCAAATAAACTACGATAGAAACGATATGGAGATGAAGCAGAAAGAATATGATTTACAATACTTCGAAAATCAACGGGAGATTGCGGAAACACTTAAACTCTCCAAGAATCCCCAATCTATTGAACTATTAATATCAAATATCAAAAGCATATCAGGATTTGTAGTATACAGCTCAAAGAACGAGGCTCAAATGACAAATACATTTTGGGATATGCACTCCCTTGATTAAATGAGAAGATGACGAGTATTATCTTTTTAAATGTGTTATAAGAAAGTGAGGTGGTTGTGGCATCAACTAACATGCCCATTCCCGCTAGAGTCTGTAGGGAACGGTCAAGAGTGTACGTCAAACTACACTCACTTTGAGGCTAAGACTTTGGAGTACGGTGAGTGTCGGGAGTGGCAGAAACGTTATAGGAAATAGTGATATCGGAGATTTTCTCTGGGGTCTATTTAAAAACACCACTTTACAAGTAATGTAGTGATTCAAAAATAATTCCATAAAATAACAAAATCAGACACCTTAATCCTAGGAATACTAATCTTAGCATAAATCAAAACCCCTAGGAGGCGCCTGATATGATTAGTATTTCCAGTAATTCGATGAAACAAACATTACACCAATATTTAATGCAGTATAGATCAGTTTTCAAGAAGCGGAGCTTTGATATTTTCTACTGGCTCATTATGGGAATCCTCTGTACAGAAGAAGTAAGATCTATACAATTTGTTTATGATAGTTTCATCAAGAAACACACCGATAAGGTGCTGAATTCAATATATTACTTTTTATCCTATTCAAAATTTCCAATAGAAGCCCTAACCACTATCACAGTTTCTATCGCTTTATCCTTGATACCAGAAAAATTAAGACAGAACACCTTATTTATAACAATTGATGATACTCTTCAAGCAAAATACGGTGCTAAATTTGATTGTTATGTTAAACATTTTGACCATACAAAAAAGAATGGAACCAAATATCTTAATGGTCATTGCTTTGTATCTGTGGTGTTGAATATTCCTTTATATTACCAAGATAAAGCGAAGTACTTAAGTATACCAATAGGCTATCGCCTGTATTCAAAGGAGCAGAACAAACTTGAAATGGCATCACAAATAATTAAATATATCATGCCTCAACTTGAGATGTTTCAAGTAATTTTACTGTGTGATAGCTGGTATAGCAAAGGAGCTATATTAGACACTGTTAAAGAATTTGACAATTTAGAGATAGTAGCAGCAGTACGACATGATACCGCAATGTATGATCTTCCTCCAGCCTCTACGGGTGGAAAAGGTAGACCTAGAAAGAAAGGTAGAAAACTAAATGCTAGAGAATTTTCCTATTCAAAGATAGGTGAATACTATGTTGCTGAGAAAAAAGTAATGGCTAATTTATTTGAAAAACCTATTTACGTTACAGTAACCACTACAGATATTAAACCATTCTCATCCATAAGAGTTTTTATTAGCAGCATCAATCCTGATGAAATTAAAACTATAAATACCGCCCTAAATACCAAAGGAGCATTGAATGATCAAAATGAAGATGAATGCACCAGTAAAACACTGACTACTTATCGAATGAGATGGAACATCGAAGTGATGTTTTACCAGCACAAATTTTTTTGGTCCTTCGGTAACTATATGGTGAGAAACAAGGCCGCAATCGAAAGATATGTTAATCTATTGTTTGTAGCATATACTTTTGCGTGTTTCTTACCCTTCATGGACAAAAGATACGAAAAGTATCAATTCAAAAGTCCACAATTGATCAAAAGAGCTGTAGGCGTTCAAATTACAAAAGAATTAATATTTGACAGTTTCGTATTGAGCTTCGAAAGTGCTAAAATTTATTCTACAATTAAAGAATCTGTTCAGGGCTTCCTCAATAAGGATTGGGTAGCTTAATCAAACTTGTAAACTGGTGTTTAAAAAGTAAGATGATAAATAATAGTAGTATAAAGTGGTAAAAAATGCTTTTGTAAAATAGAGGTAAACTTAGGCTTATCTAATTTTGCAGATGAAAACATTTAATTGAATTTTCTAAAAGTTTACAATGATAAAGAAAGGAGAATTGCAAATGAGCGAACAAATAGCAGTATATGGTTTACTATTATTAGCCTTTATTTCTGGAAGTATATATCACTTTAGAATACGAAAACAGTGTATTCATCCAGTGAGATTAACTAAACCAAGGATTATAATATCAATAATCACGCCCTTCATATTTTGTTTTATAGCTTACATAGGTGGTAATTTATGGAATTACTATATGCTTGCACTTGTGGCAGCTGTATTTATAATATCTGGAGTGGTAGGAGAAGGAATTCACAAAAAAGGAATTTATTATCGCCCTATTGGACAAGCAGCTCTCTTAATCCGATTGGCTAAATGGGAAGATGTAAAAGACATTAAAATTGATACAAATAAAAACAAACTACAAAGTTTCAAACTCAAAACTACAACAATTTATCCAGGCCATTATTATAGCCCGGAAGATATAAATGAAATTAAGAAATCCATAGAAAGATGACTCGTATATTGGAACAAATCCATCAGGATGAGAAAAGATAAAAAATTTGATGTGAGATATATTTTTTATAAAAGACGTCACTACTCCCTATAACAATGCATTTGCATAAAGGTGCTGGAAGTACGTTTTCCGGGAAAGGTCAGAGCACCACATCCCTTCACC
The DNA here is from genome assembly GCF_000016985.1 of Alkaliphilus metalliredigens QYMF. Lineage (NCBI taxonomy): Bacteria > Bacillati > Bacillota > Clostridia > Peptostreptococcales > Natronincolaceae > Alkaliphilus > Alkaliphilus metalliredigens. Next base: position 2,326,803 of record NC_009633.1, read on the forward strand.
GGGAGCAAAGCTCCGCCAGGAAGTGGGACAAGGGGTCCGGTTCAGAGACGTCGCAAATGCCGGTACGTTAGGTGACATAGTTTACCTTGGATATGCTGTTATAGAAAGTTTATTGGAAAGGTAGGAACTTGGAATGATAAAAATTACTGCAGCTGAAAATAGTGATAGATTTTTTTTATCAGAAGTATGTATAGATACAGTTCAAACCTATGATAGTATTTTACCAGGAGCTTTCGAAAAGCAGGCTAAAAAATTTTCAGAAGAAGGTCTACCCAAGACTTATGATATTGGAATAGTTAAATTAGAAGATTTAAAATTAGGATTTGTAGGTTTTGTGAGATTAGATAATGAGACCCTTTATCTAACAGCAGTATATTTGTTAGAGGTTTATCAAAGACAAGGATATGGAAAAAAGATTATTAACACTATTGAAAAAGAAGCTTATAAAGAGGGTATAAAAAGAGTGGTCTTATTGGTACATTCTAAGGCAACATGGGCGATAGATTTTTATGAAAAGAATGGGTTTTATGTTATAGAGATTGAGGAAAATAAAATAAAAGAATATGCGGATTCTCGCATGGCTAAATATTTTTTACCTTCAACAATATTGATGGGAAAAATGCTTAAGTGTTTTGGGGAGTGAATCAGAATAACTACAAACCACATCACCTAACAATGTCTTTGCATAAAGGTGCTGGTGGGCACGTTTTTGAGGAAAGGTCAGAGCACCACACCTTCTCACTGGGTGCAAAGCACCGCTAAGGGGTATTCCTTTGGGGTACAGTTCGAAGGCGTCGCAAACACGGGACCGTTCTCCAAAACCATACGCAAAGGTCGCGGCGTTCTGCCGCGAATTGTGTAAGAGGATGTTAAGCGCTTTGTTAATTCATACTTGTAGATTATGGTGTAACGAAAGAGTAGTATACTAAGTATTAGGTAATTGCGAAACTAAATTTGAAAAGTAGTTAGAAGGGCAGAAAATTGAGTGCTGATTAAATTTTTTAAAGAGACAAGGCGTACCGGTTAACTATGCAATAAGTGGTTTTAAACTTCTGATATATTTGTGTTGATGTATTTTGTCAGCAAGGATAACTGTAACAAGCTGCGTTATACCAGCAATAATCAGGTCGGCATGCAATGTTTTAGCATTCTGTGTTCTTCGATTAGCAATACAAAAGCTATCTTTGAAATGGTTAATGGTTTGCTCAACGACACCTCGGGCTTTATAGGTTTTATCCCAATCATCGGTACCACGAATGGCGCCTGGATATGCCCGTAAGTCTTTTTCAGGATACACATAAATCATTCTACCACAAGGTGATGAAGTACAGGGATTATCGCAATTATGCCGGCGTCGGTACTTGCCGTCTTCACATTTAGTCCAAGACATTTTCGGACAGACAAACTTGAAAGTAGGAATACCACAGCGAAGATGAGAAGTATTGCCTTCAGGCTTCATAGGCAGTTTTGGATCATGAGGACAACAGGGAATCCCATCTTCAGTAAGAGTGTATTCAGAGCTGCTAAGGGAAGAACGAGGATTTAAGGGAATATAAGCTTTATTGAACTTTAAATCCGAAAAAATTCCTTTGTAGATAGAAATGGTATCAAAAGCAGCATCTCCGATAAAGATATTAGGTTGAATGAGTGGATGTTTATTAAAAAAGTCAGATAACACTGGTAAAAGAGCTTTTGCATCACCAAGGGACTTATCCTCATCAGGAGAATCCGACTTTTTGTCAACAACGATGTTAGGATGAGCATTCATAAAATCTTGGTCATAAAAAGTAATATCACGAATAATACCAAGACCATTGGTGATCATCCCAAATTTATAGACATAACAAAAATGACCATTGATGTAAAGTTGCTTGATCTCTGGATTAGCAGCTGCATGAGAAGGCATGGAACCATAGGCTACTTTATATGGATCATAGGAATCACCAAGGTTATGGCTCTTTTTAAAAGCTTTAAGTTGTTTAATAATTTTATTAGCATATTTAGGATTGTTCTCAGTAACAAAAGCTTCAATGCCAGAAGTATCAAAGACAGTCATAGAGGCCTTATGAGGATCAATAGCCTGGCAAATAGGTTCAGTGACATCCACAAGATGCTCAAAGAATGATTGTAAGTCTAGCAAAAAATCTTGTTTGAATCTAGTAAATCTAGAAGCATCAGGAACATTGGTGAAACCACAAAAATCTCTAAGTTCCTTAGAAAACTGAAGAAAAGTAAGCAACAATGTATCGTTTGGAATGGAGAAAATCCGCTGCAGAAGCAAAGCCCAAACCATTGATGTAAGATGATGTTTTCTAGGTCTGCCAGTGGATGCATAGTAATTACGATGAAAAGAAAGAGGTATTATCTCATTAAGATTAAGGTTTTCTTTTAAAAGAGAAAGAAAGTGATGCTTATCATTTCCAAAATAATTGGCACAATCGGAATGAATTTCAGCCAAAGAAAGCTGTTTATGTGTTAAAATAGACATATATAACTCCTTTCAGATGGTGTGGAATTGTTTCTTGACAATTCAATTTTACCACAATCTGGTGAGGAGTTATATTTTTTATGCTTAAAAAAAGTCCCGCAATAATGCGGGTTATGGCGTTTCGCAAACGCCTATACTAAGTATAAAAGAAGGGAGATAAGAATGAATAAAAAGAATACAATAATAATTATTTTGCAAAGTATCATTATTTTAGTTTTAATAGGGTGTGTGTCTTCTAATAAATCTATAGACAATACGTCTCTAAATATAGCTGATTTTTATGGAGAATACACATTTGATGAAGTAGTATATATGCGTAAATCTTCTGCAATAAGTGAAGAACAATATCAAAATGACTTAAAAATAGTAACAGAAATTTTCACAGATGTAGAGTTTTCAATAGGAGAGAGTTATTTCTATGAAACTTCAGGAACATTTGGAGAAAATCCATCAGAAGGTTTTGAATTTATCACGATAAAGGATTACGGTGATAAATATTATGATGACTTAGCCAGAGAAAATCTTGAGAATTTTGAGGGCCTGAGTTTTATATTTGACTATGATGATATTAAAAAAGAATTAGATGTTAACGAAATCAAGCATTATACTATGTATGTAGAAGATGGGATTTTGTCAAATCCTATGTTTTATATAACAAAAGACAGTATTTTTGTTGCTATGGAAACTATATCCTTTGGAGAAACAGATGATGCTTTAAAGGGATATACTCATTATTTATTGAAACTTAAAGAAAATTAATAATGGATTCTGTGATGAAATATAATCTTTAAAATTAAACAATTTAATGAAGGAAATTATATAGCTTTAAGTTATATCGAAGATATTTTAGAGTGTTAGTTGAACATAAGTATAATATTACGACGCAACTGTAGTAACTATACAGTAGATAAAAGGTATTTGGAGGGTATTGTTTTGAAAAAATCAAAATTCATTATTTTATTAATAGTAATTGTTGTGGTAATATGGGGATTTGTATCCAAAAATCCTAATTTGAAAGGGTTTTATCAGAGTGAAGTGAATGGATATCATATTCAAATGCTAATTCGGAAAGAGGATAATAGTTTTGTTGAATGGATTGATAATAGAGAGGTTGATAGAGGAACTTACGAAAAAGTTGATACCAATTCATATAGAATTAAGAGCAACAAGCAAAGCTTTGAGATAGGATTAAATGATGATAATTCTTTTGAGATAATTATAAACAAATTGAATGATGGAAAACCAATTATTATGAAGAATATTACAAAGGATGATCATAGGGTAAGTTTTGGTGAATGGGATGACGTAGATGAATATGAATCTTTATTAGATTAACACTTGGCGTAATCGATTATAAAGAGTGATTCGCATTATTTATATAAGGGGCAGCACTGGTTGAGTAATTTGTTTAAGGGGGCGATGTCCTGTCGCCCTCTGAGTCACGGGGCATATAGCATCGGAGAACAAAACATTTGCATAAAGGTGCTGGAAGCACGTTTTTCGGGCAGGTTCAGCACCACACCTTCTCACTGGGAGCGAAGCTCCGCCAAAGGGGTATTCCTTTGGGGTCCAGTTCGAAGGCGTCGCAAATGCGGAGCGTTCTCCGAAACCATACACAAAGGACGTGGCATCCTGTCTCGGATTGGGGAATAGCACTTCGAAAGCTATGTTAATTCATATTTGTTTTATATTACGCAACTGTAGAACACCATAAGCCAGTAGGGGGATATAATATGAAGAAAAAAATATTACTTTTTACCATTGTAATTAGTCTTTTTATTTTCTTAATAGGATGCACAAACCAAGCAACTGTAGATGAAAAAAATTTAAAAGTCGAAGAATTACAAAATCAGATAGAAAAACATGATCAAAAAATTAAAGAACTAGAAGAAAAGAATAATAGTTATGAAATAAAAGTTAAGAACCTGGAAGAAGAAAGAGATTCTTACAAGCGTTTTATTGATAAAGCAATAAAGTATCTAGATGACGATGAAATGGTAAAATTAGCAAGGGGAGAATGGATTTATAGTATAGAAGTAGATGGACAGTCAGTTCCATCTGATGGGGAAATAGAAATTGATAAAAAATATTTTGAAATTATATATTCTGAAAGACAATCTATACTTTCAAGCTTAACACAGGAGATTTACGAACAGGGAAGTATTAGTGGTGAATATTTTGACCATTTAAAAATAAAAGATGCCAAACCAAAGAATATTAAACGCGGTGATGGAACTGTGGTAACAGGATTTATCTATGAATTTGAAAATCTTTCTCCAAACACAAGTTTTAAACTAGAAATAAGTGACGAATTAAAAGATAGACTTAATTTACAGACTAATATAATCAGTATTTATATAAAATAGTTGCAACAATAGTTGACTTTACATTGTATAGACAACAACATTATTTGTGGGGGTGACGCCCTTGGCCACCCGGTATAATACACTAATACAAATCGAGTAGATATGGTCATCTGCCCCTACCAAAACTATATGACGACGTATCTTTTATATAATGCGCTGTATAATTCAGGTGATAAGTTTGAGGGGACGACGTCCTGTCGCCCTCTGAATCACGGGGCGTATGGCATCGGAGAACAATGCATTTGCATAAAGGTGCTGGAAGCACGTTTTACGGGCAGGTTCAGCACCACACCTTCTCACTGGGAGCGAAGCTCCGCTATGGGGTATTCCTTTGGGGTCCAGTTCGAAGGCGTTGCAAATGCGAAACGTTCTCCAAAACCACACGCAAAGACCGCGGCGTCCTGCCGCGGGTTGTCGAAGAACATTTTATAGAGCTTTGTCAATTCACATTTGTTAGTTTACGTGCTATTTTGTTAAACACAAAGTTCGGTAGCAGTACTAATTTTCTAGTTGAAATAATTCTTCAACAGTGGTGTCCAGAAATCTTGCAAGTTTCATTGCTAATTCAAGAGTGGGATTGTATTTATCATTCTCGATAGCTATAATGGTTTGTCTTGTCACACCCAGTTGATTTGCAACATCTTCTTGACGTAATCCTAATTCCTTGCGTAGGGTTTTTAATTTATTTTTCATCACTATCACCAGACATTTTGTGAGTCATAAAAAGTTTACTACCAAATAAAATGATGTTTTGAATGGAAATAATTATTGAAAGAATAAGATGGAGTTTTCCGTTTATTATTAAATCTACTACAAGCCATATAACTAAGGATATAGTTACAAATGACCACGATAATCTCATGGATTTAAAATTTATTGACATTTCCATTTCATCTGGTTTTTTGAGTTTCATAAAATATCCTCCTTGATGTAAAAACATCTTTACATTTATTGTATGATAGAAGAATTAAAATGTCAATAACTTTTTACATTGCTTTCTTGAAAATTATGGGAATAGTCTGTTGCTCCATATACAATGTAATGTTTATATGAATTTGATAGTATGAAGAGATTATTTAAGGGTGCGACGTCCTGTCGCCCTCTGAGTCACGGGGCGTATGGCATCGGAGAACAATGCATTTGCATAAAGGTGCGGGTAGCACGTTTTATGGGAATGTTCAGCACCACACCTTCTCACTGGGAGCGAAGCTCCGCTATAGGGTATCCCTTTAGGTCCAGTTCGAAGGCGTCGCAAATGCGAGACGTTCTCCGAAACCATACGCAAAGGACACGGCGTCCTGCCGTGGAGGGGGAAGAACACTTTAAAAACTGTGCTAATTCATATGTGTAGATTTATGTGCAACAAAGATTATTTCTTAATAGGAGGTATGCAGCTATGAAAATCAACTATGATACTTATTATTGGCAAAATGAATTAGTAAGATTGCGCCCTGCAACAGTTGATGATTGGGACGAGTTTTATCTAAACTTTTTTGACAATCCTGCCCGTTTCCTTTTAGATAGCCTTATTGAGTTGCCTTTGAATGAGGAAGGTGCAAAGGAAGTATGGCGGGAATTCATTGAAAACAGTAAAAGGAAAGGTCGGCACAACTTCACCATAGAAACATTGGATGGATTGAAAGTTGGTTCATTGAGTATTTCAGGAATCGACGAACGGAACGGAACCTTTGGCATAGGTATGCAGATTAGCCGTGATTACAGAGGAAAAGGTTATGGTACTGCCGCAATGAAAATACTGCTTGATTATGCCTTTAACGAAAGACGTTTACACAAATACCAGACCTTTGTAATTGAAGGAAATGTTGGTTCAAAAACGATGCTAGAAAAGTTGGGTTGCGTAAAAGAAGGCGTAATTCGTGGGACTACATACCATCAAGGGAGATATTGGGATGAAATTCATTATGGCTTATTTGCAGAGGAGTTTAATGCACTCCATAAAAAAGCGTAAAGCAATTGTTAATTATTAACAAATTGGAAATGAGTAGTATTAAATATGTGGCATACTTTTTTAATAAGGTGTAGTACTGGTTGAAAGATTTGTTTAAGGGTGCGACGTCCTATCGCACTCTGAGTCACGGGGCGTATGGCATCGGAGAACAAAACATTTGCATAAAGCTGCTGGAAGCACGTGTCAGGGGGGATGGTCACAGCACCACATTCCTTCACTGGGAGCGAAGCTCCACCAAGGGGTATTCCTTTGGGGTCCAGTTCAGAAACGTTGCAAATGCGAAACGTTAAGCGCAATTATTCACTAGTTGTAGAGAGGAGTTTTTGAACTGAATATTCAAGATGAATTAGATGATATTTGGAAGGAGCTTAACAAGTTAGATAATGATAGCCAAAGGATTGATCTCGAAAGCAAAATAGATGACGCAAAGCACTTGTGTGAGGATTTTTCTCATTCAAACTTTACTGTTTTACTTGAGGTTTATAAAGTGGCCCAAGAAGCGTTATATATGATTAGTACATTGTCTCAAAAGTGCTATACTGCCAGAAAAGACGAGGTGTCGTATGGGTTTCCTACGCTTTGTGATAAGATGCTAACTCTGACAATTTCAATTAGAGAGCTATTGCTAATGGGACAAGATGACAATGCACTTTGCTTGTTTAGAGTGTTTATGGAGGCTTGTGAATTGGGAGTGGTTTCCCTATTTGAAGATAATTTTACTGAATACATTGAACTCCAAGATGATCCTGTAAACCAGAAGAAGTTTTGGTCTAGGAATATTGCTAAAGGCAATATATATGTTGTTCTTAAGAAGATATTGGATAGTATCGATTTTCCTGAGGATATGAAAAACTCATATATCAATGTTCATAGGCAACGAAAGGATTACATATCCGGCTCCATTCATTTGAATGCGGGCAGTATATTAAGAGGTAGCACGGTTCCGTCATACATCCATAAGGACTACTTCGTATCAAGTACTTTAGGACATGTAAGTTTACAGGCACCAAGTATATATTATGGTGTGCTTGATGAATTATATTACTTCTCTTTAGTTCTAACACAATCTGTGAGGGCTGAGAATATTCCTAATTTATTTAGAGATATGGCAGAACACAATGAATACAGATTTGCAATCAAGTCATTACTATATTTTCAGGAAGTTTACAATCGATTTGATGACAGGATAGTAGAGCTAATCGAGACCGACCGTGAATAACTGCGCTTAACAGACCATTCCCAACATGCACAGGAAAGCGGAGAATGTACACGTCGGGAATGGTCGGAACGTTATGTGCAATAATCTACTAATTTATTGGAAAAGGAGAATCTATATGGCACTGGAGTTTGATTTTGATCGTTTGAAAGATGTTTATACTGAAGCAACTAACTCTTATGAGAAAATACTGATTTTTGAAAGTCAAGTAGGAAAAGGAAGATATCTTTTTATGATGTTCGTATCCGAAGAGGATGAAGAATCAAGAGATTTACTTTTTCTGTATCTTAGAAATACGAATAGAATTCTAAACATCAAAATGTATGGTAATCATCTAAAAGGTACATTTAAAGTCTATTTGAGAGAAAATCAGGTCGAATACATGACAGATGAATTACAGCTTGGCAATGGTAATGGACATTTTTCATTCGTCAACTTCTTGAATGAACTGAACGATAGTATACCATTATCAATTGAAAGAGAAAGAAAGATACATACAATGAGAAAGAATAACTCCATTATGAAAGAGCTTGGAGCGATTGATGAAAGTGAAAAGAAAGTACTAATTGGTGAAAGAAGACTGTCTGTTGGAACCCCAAAAGACAAAACTTTGCGTAAATTATATTCTTATACGAATTCTAGCGTAGGGGAAGTAGATAAGCTGATAGTCTGTTTGAAAAGGTTTAATATTACTGTGGCTTGGACTACAGAAGATAGAAAGAGCGAAGCGAAATCTATACGAGAAATACTAAATGCGATAGATCAGTGATATCAATTTTGCGTTGTTCTAAACTCCCGTAGATTACTGCACATAACAGGCGGTTCCCAACATGCGCAGGAACAAGGAGGATGCACACGTCGGGAACCGCCGGAACGTTATATGTAATGCCCTTAAATATTGGGAGATGCTTTGGAGATTTTAGAATGGAGTGACTATATTGAGTGATATAAGCTTAAATATTGTTATAGAAGAAACAAGTAATATTAATGATTCAATATATGATTTATTGTTATTGGCAGATCCAGCACAGAAAATTGTGGATGAATATATTGCTAGAGGAAAAGTATTTGTTGCAAATTATTCTGGTGATATTGTTGGGGAGTACGTTTTGATTAATACTCGACCAGAGACTATTGAAATTGTTAATATTGCTATAAAAGAAGAGTATCAAGGAAAAGGACTAGGAAAACTGTTGCTGAAAGATGCTGTTAACAGGGCATCAATGCATGGTGCAAAAGTGCTAGAAATCGGGACTGCAAATTCAAGCATATTTCAATTAGCACTATATCAAAAAGTGGGTTTTAGGATTACAAGAATTGATAGGGACTTTTTTATAAAACACTATGATGAGCCAATTTATGAGAATGGAATACAGTGTTCAGATATGATAAGGTTGAGCATGGATTTGAAACAAAAATTATAATATGACAGTGAAGTGTATTAAAACATTTGATATTTTAGAAGAATAAGTTGAAAAGTGTTGTGGGATAAACTGGTTGCAGTGCAAGGGCACTACATATAACATGACCATTCCCACAAGGGTGCAAGAAGCACCGTCATGAAGCGAGGTCAGCACCACCCCTTCTCACTAGGTGACAAGCACCGCCAGGGGGTATTCCTTTAGGGTCCAGTTCGAAGGTGTCGGGAATGGCAGAAACGTTATATGTCATTATCACTATCGGAGAAGTCCTTTAGGGTCAATTGTAAGATTCGGATAGTATAAGTTAAAAAAGTTAATCTCTTATAAGGGGGAGATACGATTTGAATAAAACTAAAACAGTTTGTTTTGATATGGATGGAACTTTGATTACCAATACAAATTCTGTAGAGTATCTTTGTTTTTTAAGTGGAAAAGCAGATGAAGTCGGAGCTGTTGAAAATAGGGAAAAACAAGATGAGATTTCTTGGATAGAAGCAGATTACATAAAAGCTAAATTATTTACTGGATTAGAGGTAAAGAGAATAGAAAAAGAGTTTGAAAAACATATTATACTGATCAACAACATTGAAAAGGTAATAAATGAATTAAAAAACAATGGTATTTTAGTGATTTTGGTGACGGCTGGACCGGTACAAGTTGCAGACATTTTAGGAAAGATGTTTAAATTTGATAAAATCTATGGAAGTATATATGAAGTCGAAAATGGAACATTTACTGGGAAGATATTAAATCATTTAGGAGATAGTGGGAAGTTAGATAGCTTGGAGTCATTTTGTAATGAGCATGATATAAAATTAGAAGATGTTGTTTCAATAGGAGATAGTGCATCTGATATAAAAATATTTGAAAAAAGTGGAAAATCAATAGCACTTAATTATTCTAAAAAACTATTTGGAAGAGCTGATGTTTATATGACTACCAATGATTTGCTTGATATTATGAAACATATATTTGAGTGATGCTATGTAGGCGTGATAACAACATATAACAAAGGTTTAGCAGACATCGTAGGCTAATTATATAGGTAAGTCCGACGTCGCTAACCCCAAAACGTTAGCCGAAATGAATTGATTAATGTAAATTAAGGAGGTAATGATGAGAATTAAATATTCGAAAAAAGATGTTCAGGTGAATCTAGAAAGTGCAAAGAAAAAGATTAGTAGTATTGTAAATGGTGACTCTCATGAGTTGATTAAAAGAATGACAGAGCCGTATGTTAGTCGTATTGAACAAATTGAGAAATTAAACAGTGTTGAGAATTTTAAGCTAAACTTCGTTGGAAGTGTTGGACTAGGAAAATCAACAGCTCTTTGTCATATTACTAATTTAGTAGATCTAGATATTATAAAAAATGATATTAGCAAGTTAAAAGATACAAGTATACTAAAAACAGGAAGTGGTCGAACAACATTATGTGAAACGACAATTAGGCTTAATAACAACTTCTCAACTTTTATTAAAATTGAGAAGCTTGATAAAATTAATTTTGAAAAGGACATCGAAGCTTTTTGTGCTCAGATTATCGGAGAGGAAAATGAGGAAGCATTATCTCGTGAAGTATTCAATGTTATTGTTAACATGAGCTCTTTCCCAGATAAACTTAAAAAAAGTGATAGAAGTAGACTACGAGAAGAGTACTCGAAGGATCAATTCGATAAACTGAGTAAGGAATTGCTATATAACTTGCAGAAGGATTATATAAAAACATATACAAATGGACAATATGATGAAATAGATGCAGTTAGCTTATTTGAAGCTGTAACGTCAGCAATAGATTATGACAATAGAAGTGTTGAATATTTGTATTGTCCTGAAGATGAAGTTGCAAAAAAATGGCTGAAAGAAAAATTCAATAGAATCAATTCAGGTTTAGAGAAACATTGTCCATATCCTAAAGAAATAGTGATTTCTGTAAATAGCAAGGACGTTGATTTTCAAGTCCCCCAGAATGTTATTGAAATTATTGATTCTAAAGGTCTAGATGGAAAAGCAGTTAGAACTGATGTCCAGGATTTGATTTCTTCAGAGGACAACATTGTATTTTTATGTAATGGGATTAATGATTATGGAAATATTTTAGAATATGACTGGCTAAAATCTGTTTTGGTTCATAATAATGATATTAATCATCGTTGTTTTATTCTCGGCCTAGAAAAAGGGAATGAGTTAGAGTTAGTTAATAACGCTGACGGTGATCGTGTAGAAGGGATGTACTTGAAACAAGATGAGTTGAAAAATAAGTTTAATCAACTTGTAAAAGATGTTTCGTTTGATGATAATAATATGCTATTTTACAATGCATTTCGGGGACTAGATAGTAATGCAATTGATGACTATACTGACCAGAGATTAAGTATTTCCAGGTCTGTTGAAGATAACATAAGAAATATGTATCATCAATTAAATCAAGAGTTGAAAGGTATCAATGAGTCACTAGAAATTTTTAAGCAAGGTCGTATTACAGAGGATCTTAAAGATAAGTTGTTAAAGGTAAAAATTGACTTGAAATCTTATATGAGCGAAGTTATTGCTGTGCAGAATGACAGCTTATCGAAATTACCACAACGTGTTAAGGATTTTCATGCAGGAGTTGTGCGAGCAAGTGTTAATAGAAATGGTAATTATGATTATTGTAATATTTATTCTGAATGTAGCCAAATTGGAAGTGATGAGTTTACTAATACTTGTCATAATCTAGTCTATTCGATAAAGCGAAATTTAAGAAGTAGCATGTTTTTTGACATTAATGATCCAGTTGAGTCTGCTGTTCAGGATGCTTTAATCTACAAAATTGAGCAGGAGTATATAAATTACGAAAAATTGGCACGTAGAGACTACTACAATGTATCGGAGAATAAAATAGCTAAGTCGACGATGTGGAGTGAAGCACGACTTCTTTGGGGCAGAGGTTCTGGTAATTACAAAGGTGAGGTAATTAAAAACATAACGAATGAATTAGAAATTAGCCATACTGAAGAAACTTTGAAATCTTTCAAACATGCTGAAAACTATTTTAGAGTTCTTTTTGACTTCATCGACAGCGTGACTCAAGAAAAATCAATTAACATCGGCTAACACGCCAGTTTCCTACATTCCCTCCGATGTCACAAGTCTTGCGAGGCAAGCTTTGCGCCACTTTTTCCGCTAAGGCGTTAAAAGGAAGGAACGTCGGAAACTGCGGGAACGTTAGGCAAAAGGGCAATATCGGGGCTGTTTTTGGAGATATATTGAAAAAATTTAAAAGTCAAATTTTTCTTTAAGGGGTAGGTTTTGTGCAAGAAATAATATTAAAATGGTTTGGTCCTTATGACTTGGAGCGAATTCAGTTGTATGATCTAGCATTTGATAAAGGGATATATATGATTTCTCGTATTTGGGGTGAAAAAGAGACATTACTTTACATTGGAAGAACTAAAAGAGAATTTCAAAAAAGGTTAAAGGAACATGATGTTTGGATAAAACAATATCGTGGTCAGATAAAGATAAGACTAGGATTGATTATGCTACACCCAGATACAAAATTTTCAGAAAAACTATTGGCAGATGTAGAAGCCTTACTAATTATTTTAAATAAAACAGTTGAAAATACTTCGAATACAAGTACATATTCAGGAAGAGCATTGACAATAAACAACACTGGGAGAAGAGGTTTGCTTGATAAAAGAATTACTTCAAATAGTGATTTGCTTGAAGATATCAACTAAAAGCATTGAATTTGAAAGCTATTATTATAGTAGAGGTACGAGATTAAATTGTTGATAGGTTGCCCCATTGCCTAACAAGCCATTTCCACTAGGGTCTGGTGGGAACGGTCAGGAGGGCACGTCAGACCACAATCACTCCTAGGGTAGGGCTTTAAGACACGGTGAGTGTCGGGAATGACAGAGACGTTAGGCAAAATTATTTCAAAGGAGAAAAGAGATATGGTTGGAGAAATTCTTTTAGGAATATTCGGCACCGAGATGTGTAATCTGATTAAAAAAGCTTTAAAGGACTCATTGGTGGATAGAGATGAAGACTTAATTGAAAGAATTCATAGTTCAATAGAAGAGGCTAGTAAAGTTTTTTTCGAAGTTTATGGAAGCCAATTTGGTAAACCTAGTTCAAGTTTTTTAGCAAGACAATCAAACATAGAAGTTATAGTTAAAAGTATTTTTTATGGAAGTAATTTTGAACTAAGTAATGAATTGTGGCCCGAAGGATTTGATGGTGCTGCAGATGCATCAAGACAAAGTTTGGACTTTTTTGTTGATAAATTGAACGAAATAATGATGAAGGATTTTAGACTTAATCAAATCATCACTGAAAAAAAGCATATCTCAGAAAATGAAAAAAACTTTAAAGATATTATGGAATTATTAGGAACATTAACTCAGCAAGGAAAAACTTTAGAAAATAATAAGAATTTTAACAATTGGATAATGAAGGACGAGTATGGAAAAGAATCCAAAATAATAGAGGGTAAGCAATATCGCAAAAAATTTCCTAATGGATTGGATTACAAATATATGTTTAAAGATGACTTAATATATGTTGAGATTTTGGACTTACATGGTCAAAAATCATATTATGAACTTGATATTAATGGGAATGTAAAGGACAGTAAGTTTCCTTACGAATTATCAGAATATAAACTTATAGTTGCAGAAGATCAAATAGTAAATAAAAATATTTTTAAGTTACCAAATGGCTTTTACAGAGAAGCGTACAAGCTCAAGTGGAATAAGCAAGCTGATGTTATATTTAATCAGAAAGGTGAGATTCAACATATAAACTTACGTGGTGGGTGGGAAGTAAAACATTTAGAAAAAGTTATTACTCCAAAGTATTAGTAGGAGGTATAACTTCGCCTAACATAGCAGTCCCAACATCTAGTGCAATTAGGAGCTTAGAAATTGACGTCGGGACTGCTCAAGACGTTATATGACAGAGAAAGCTAGATTAAGGAGGTAAAAATGTCAACTATTGAAAAAGGAAAAATATATCAATTTATTGAATTGAAGTATGATGAACTTGAAGAACGTGATGGAGGATATTATAGAGAGAAACACGATAAAGAAGCATTTGAAGAAGCTTCAAAGCATTTTAACCTTAAAAATGATGAATTGAAAAAAATTTATGATGCCTACTCAGCATTATCTGCTAAAATAGAAATTTCTAAGATTAATCGACTTCCTATAAAAAAGCGTAAACAAGTAATGACAAATAGAGTTACGGATATAATGAAAAATAACAGAGATAATCCATTTTATAAAAATGAAGGAAGTCCTAGAAAACCTCTACCAAAAGGACAAGAAATACTAAAAGAAGAATTTGAACAGACAATTGAAAAGATAAGTAAAATGGGTTGGGTTCTGCCACTCTCAATGAAAATTACAGATATAAAAAAAATATCTTCTTTGAATAAAGATATAGCCACTTATGATGAATTTTTCATGAGTTACTTTACAAAGAAAAAAATGACCGAACTTGCAAAGCATATTAATAATAGTGATATTGGAGAACGCCATAAGAGTCTTTTTAAGGATTGCTTGGAGTCTGTTGATAGAGGAAAATATATAATTTCGATAATATCTCTGATTACAATTCTTGAAGGGGTATTATCAATATTTGGAGATAACCCTAATAGTATTAAAATGATTCGTGTAGCAAGATATCATATGGATGAGAGTAAAAATAAGGGAAGATTAATTGATTATCTCATATGGTTATCGAATTATACATTTATTAATGAAATATACAAGAATTCTGAGTTTGACAAGAATGAACCTGATAGTGTTAATAGACATTGGTTGTTACATGGAAGGTCAAAAAATGAATGGCAAGAATGTGATTGCATAAAAATATGCAATGCGATACATTGTCTTGTTACCATTAAAAAGCATGAGGCAAAAACCGCATTCTCCATCATATAACAAGCCATTCCCACGAGGGTGCAGGAGGCACGTGTATAGGGAAAGGTCAGAGCACCACACCTTCTCACTGGGAGACAAGCTCCGCCAAGAAGTATTCCTTTGGGGTCCAGCTCAAAGGCTTCGGCAATGCGAAGCGTTAGCTGAAAGAACTCTATCGGAGTATATTTTTAGGGCCATCAAAATAAGGATTATCGTTGAAATTTGTACGGGAAGGTGAGTGTATGGAATTTATAGGTGCAGATGAGTTAAAACAAAGTTATGATGTTTACGCAAGTTTTTATACACTTAAAGCATTCGATGGTACTATCTTTAATTGTCGCAATGTTGCTGAAATTCATCATAAGGGCTCCCGTAAACCTTTAACTGATAACGGAGAGGCTGACGCGGTAATAATTATGATGAATCCTGGAAAATGTGAACCTAAATATTCAGATTCATATATTCCTACTTATATTTGGCAAAGTCTCAGCGAGAACTTAATGAGCAACAAGAAAATATTAGCAAAGCCGGATAATGCTATATATCAAATTATGAGATTAATGAATAAAAAGGATTGGTTACATGTGCGGGTTTTAAATTTATCGGATATTCGGGAACCCAATGGCGGAAAGTTTAAAGGGATGATAAATTCACTAAAAAGCAAATATAGTATGCATAGTATTTTTGACGTGGAAAGAGAAAAGGAGAGAGAAAGTTACTTTTGTTTAAAACAGGACGCTCCTATCATACTAGCTTGGGGGACTGATAAAGTTCTTCGTCCTTTAGCCAATAAGGCTGTATTGCGGTTGACATCGAAGAATACAGTTGGTCTTAAATATAGCACCTCCGAAAATCTATACTATTATCCTAGTCCCCCACCAAAGGTTGGTAAGATAAAGTGGTTATCTAATATACTATAGTTTTGCACTTTTTAAATAATTACCAAAAACTGACGTAATAATTTGCAAAATAAATGAGGAATATATGAACACAATACCCCCGACAAGGAGCGATGCTTGTGTACATTTATATTCCTCAAGAATTGTTACAGTTGTTATTATTTCCTAAGGAACTGTTATCAATACCAAATTATAAATATTTTGTTGGTTTTATTTGGTGTCTTTTAGTAACTGAAGGTCGAAAGACTACCAGAAATATATATAGATATTGTTTCTTTTACAAGAAGCATATTGCAAGTTGGGAACGGTTTTTAAGCAAGAACCAGTGGGACTGCATGGCTATTATGGAACAACTACTTCATAAGCTTTTAGAGTTATTTCCAAAGAATTTTATGATTCATGGATCGCTTCTGGTGGCTTATGATACGACACTTATAGCAAAGAATTCTAAGAAAATACCTGGTATTCAAAAGTGGAATAACCACAGTGGCAATGCAGACAAAGGCAAATACATTGTAGGTCACCACTGGGGTGCTTTGGGTATTGTTGGTTCTTTTCTTTCCAATAGATTCTTATGTTTCCCACTGATTTTTCGCCTGATATCCGGTAGGTTAAACCCCTCTCAATGGATGTCTGATGCCGAGGGCATAGCAACCTCTATGAACTGCTGGGACAATGCTCATGCTGCATTATTTCAATTTATAGATTGGGCCAGTAAACACCCCGTTAGGGTAGTGGCAGATGCATATTTTAGTAATAAGTCATTTATACAACCACTTTTGAGTGGAAAAAACCCGATCCATGTCATTACAAAATTAAAAAGTAATGCAATAGGATATTTAGACCCCGAGAAACCTCAAATAAAGAAACAAGGTAGACCAAGAAAAAGAGGACAGAAGGTAAAAATATTGACCCTTTTTAAAACTGAACCTATTCAATTGATATCTGTACGCCTATATGGTGAAACAAGAACCGTTGAAGTTGTGGTAAAAGATTTATGGGTATTAGGGCTTGACCGTAAAGTGCGAATCGTGGTCACAAAAGTTGGTAGTAATGTAACAGCATTGATCAGTACAGATATATCATTAACTCCAGCTGCGATTATTGAAATTTATGGTGCTCGCTTTTCTATCGAAACAGCAATCCGAGATATGAAGCAGCATTTAGGTTTAGGTGATTACCAGCATCAATCTTTATTACCTACATTCAGGTTTATTCACCTGGCAGCTGTGGCCTATAGTGTTGGGAAGATGGCACTGCTAAAGCATCCAAATAGTAGTTGGCTTCAAGCACAAGATTATCAAGGGGACACCCCTTGGACATCAGAACTTAGCTTTAAAAAGCTTCGTATCTGTCTGAGAAGATTTTCCTTGGGAAAACTTGTTTTACCCGAAACCGCATTAGATCAAGGAACAGATAAAAATATATCAGTGAAAGATGCAATACTTACTATTGCTTCATAACAGTACCAAAGTTAATTTTATAAAGGCTTTATTTGTGCAAAACTATAGTAATATAGTGGAAAATATTTAGATTTGATATTAACCAGGGGAGTTCCATCAGCTGACACGACAATTCGCGGCTCCGCTTCGCTCCATCCTAACTTTTAGCTGTCATGTCTTTTGCATTTGGGCTGGGCAAGATGATTGGCAAAAACCACGCCAGCTAAAAGTTCGCGAATTGCTAGACCGTTCTCCGAAACCATACGCTGAGACCGCGGTGTCCTACCGCGGATTGTGTAAAAGGATGTTAATAGCTTTTTTAATCACATTTGTAAAATATTATAAATTAGCCAATACGACATTTAAAAATGATATGGAGGGGTTATTATGTTTAGAGAATTACGGAGAAAAGACAGAGAAATTAAAAATAATGAAGTTATTCAAATCATAGAAAACAGTGATTATGGTATTCTATCAACTGTAAGTCAAAATGGGTATCCATATGGAGTACCAGTAAGTTTTGTTTTTATAAATAATTCAATATATTTTCATTGTGCTACCGAAGGGCATAAATTAGATAACATATTAAATAATAATAAGGTATCTTTTTGTGTAGTTGGAGAAACTTGCATTCTACCTACGTAGAATTTGTACAAATAGATTCAACATAATTGGAAGTAAATTTCCAGTCGAATTGAAGGTGAATATTCCATATTAAACCTTTTTCTTTTGAACTTTAAGAAAAATAATATATCATCCGTAAAATAGACATGCAAACCAAAGGT
The DNA here is from genome assembly GCF_000016985.1 of Alkaliphilus metalliredigens QYMF. Taxonomy (NCBI): domain Bacteria; kingdom Bacillati; phylum Bacillota; class Clostridia; order Peptostreptococcales; family Natronincolaceae; genus Alkaliphilus; species Alkaliphilus metalliredigens. Next base: position 2,345,304 of record NC_009633.1, read on the forward strand.
AGCAGACTCATTACCATTAATGGAATATATTTACTTTACCCACACCCTTTGACTATTTCAGAACTTTTGATTATCAAATAAACTTAGCTGCATATGCTTAGGCTCTGTTATGGCGTTAACCAATTTAAGTAATAAAACTAGCCATGCTGAAGCAGTTTCTTCATTGCAATTACTCTGCTGAAATGTTATCTTATTCATAAGGTAATACCGCCTTTCGTAGAATTTTTGTAGAGAAAATACTACTTCGATAGGCATAAGGTATTACCTTTAGTTATTTTTTGGATCTTCTACCATGGGTAAGTTATCCAAATCAAAAGCGAGTCATTGTACAAAAGTTGCGTAGTTAGAGGATTTACAGAGAAGTATAATGTTAGTAAATTAGTATATTTTGATAGTACAGATGATGTAAAAGCTGCAATTACAAGAGAAAAGCAGATTAAAGGTTGTACAAGAGGTAAAAAGATTGATTTGATAGAAAGTATAAACCCAGAGTGGGATGATTTATCTGAAATTTTTAATAATTAAGATCCTTCGCTATGCTCAGGATGACAACCCCTGAGGCCTAGTCATCCTGAGAGAATCGAAGGATCTTATCCAATGAAGAATCTTTCTTTTGGTGCCAGGTATGACAGATCTTGTTTTTAAGGCGTAACAGATGTATTAGACAGCATAGATAAATATATTAATATCTAAGGGATGGGAGAAACAGCAAAGAGGATATTAAATCCCTATGGTCAAGAAGGTTGGAGTTACTTTCAATATAGGGATTTCTGCATTATGCTATACTCTTTTAGCAATATCAAGAGAGCCCAGGAGGAGTTGAGATGAAGGAAAAAATGACAGATAAGTACAAAGAAAGTATTCGTGATAGACAAGTAACGTTAGTTATAATATCCATAAACATAGTCTTGTTTTTCCCTCTAAATACAATTCCTAACCTTAACAAAGCTTAAAAAATAAAATGTACACCATCACTCAAACCTTGATTTTCCAGTGTGAGTGATGATATAATATGTGTGAGCTATGGAAAATATCACAACTGAATAATGATAAACATGTACATAAAAGAAGGTTACCGTTACACAAATTCTTCAGTGCAGACATCATCTATCTTCCCCAAGTGGAAGCAGAACTACCTGAAGAAGACATTAAAAAGATGAATAGATTGATTGATATGCTTGAGGACAATGATGATGTGCAAGAGGTCCATCACAATTGGAGTATATAGGTGTAAGAACTGAAATTAAAAGGTATTTTATTCTTTTTTGTGGAAATACTTTACGAAAGGGGAGTGATTAAAATGAAATCTAACTCAAAGATAACTGGATATATTGAAAAAGATAATCATGATGGGACATTCGAAGTCGGGTTTAGACCTTTTATAAAAGTATTAGAAGGAGATAAATTTGTTGAATTCAAAACAAAAAATTTACCTGCAATAAATGGTATGAATTATGAGATAGGCGATGAAGTTTATGTAGAACTTGTCAACAAAAGAAGTAGTGACTTTTTCATAAGATGTAAAAAAACAAACGTATGATAAGTTAAAGAGTCATTAATTTGACTCTTTTTTAATGATTAAAAGCAGCCCTAGAGAGCAGACCAACGAGATGGTCTATTTTCTAGGGTGTTTTTTTTGTTCTTGATTACTGATAATCGCATCCTGGGTGAAAGCTTAGGATAAGGATACACTTTTCTTAGGAATATTTTAGACAATTTATATTATATATATAATAAGGGCAATGATAAAGCTACCTTGAGTTGGGGACGCAAATAATTGGCAAGGAGGAACGAAGGATAGAAGTACTTGTAAATAGGACAATCTATTAGTTAAAACCTATGGGGGTGGAGTAATGAAAAGAAAAAAATTTGGCATGAAATATAATAAAACAAGTAAAGCACAATATCTGTTAGCATTTTTGTTCTGTTTAATATTACCTGCAATGGCTATTTTAATTGGTTTACACATTACGGAAAATTTAGTGATGCCCACATTAAATCCGCAACTATTTCAAGGGAGCCTACCGGTAGAAGAAGGGGTGGGCCAGGAAACTGAAGAGGATCACAATGGTGAAGATGAAGTAGAGGAAGGAAGTATCGGGGCGGATAATGAAATAGAGGGCACAGATGAAACGCCAAAGGACGATATCCAAACATATTCTACAGAGATTAAAGGTGTATCCATTTACTTGATTCAGGTTGCAAGCATAGGGGATACATCAAATATTGAAGATTTTGTAGGAGAGTTAAATAATCATAATCTATCTCATTTAATCTATCAAATGGATGACAGTTATAAAGTGTATACTTTAGGATTCGCAGAAAGATCACAGATTGAAAATAGATTGCCCTTTGTACGGGAAAAATATCCAGATGCATACATTACTGAGATACGTTTGCCTGATAGAAAAGTAGCCCATGAGGATAAAAATAGTGAAACGGTGATACAAGACGTCAATCTGCTCACGGAGATATTGAGAAAACAGTCTCAGGAATGGTATAATTTTCTCCAAAAAGAAGGTGAATTGACTTTTTATGGAGAATTATTGCAAGAGCAAAGATTGTTATTATCTAAACTAAGTCAGACCATAGAAAATGATTTTTCAGAAAGGATCGTGAATAAAGATGTGTTTGAAAAGATGATTCACTATCAAAAAAGCAATACAGATAGGTCTTTAGAATCACTGGAGGACATGGATAATGAGTATTTGTTACACAGCATGTATTTAGACAGCTTATTTAGATTAATTGAAGTAATCAAAGGATAAAATTATAGGAGGGATTGCATGAATTTAAGAGAGATCCAAAGATTGCTAGATGCAGAAGTTTTAACGGGTGAGGAATATCTAGATAGAGAAGTGAAAACCTGCTTTGCTTGCGATCTAATGAGTGATGTGTTGTCCTGCGTAGATGATAAAACATTGCTTTTGACAGGACTTACTAATCCTCAAACCATTAGAACCGCAGAAATGATCGATATTGCTGCCATCGTTTTTGTAAGAAATAAAAATCCTGATCAAAAAACAGTTGATTTAGCTAAAGAAAACGAACTCGTCATCTTAAGAACAAAACACATCATGTATACCAGTAGTGGCATCTTGTATGAAAATGGTTTGGCCAGTGCGAATATTGTGCACAAATAGGAAAAGTAATCTTATGATGACTTGGAAAAGAGGTGAAGGATATTAGATTGGAATATGAAGTGATAAAGGATGATTTTATAAAGGCTGGAGAAGCATCAAGTAAGATAAAAAAAGTATTGAAACGATTGGGTGTAGATCCTAGTGTGATAAGACGGGTAGCAATTGCCACCTATGAAGCAGAGATGAATATTGTGATTCATTCCGAAGGAGGGAATATAGAGGTCGTTGTGGACCCTGAAAGAATTCAAGTTATTGCTAAGGATCAGGGGCCTGGAATTGAGGACGTTCATTTAGCGATGAGGGAAGGATATTCCACAGCACCTCATCGGGTACGGGAGCTTGGATTCGGAGCGGGAATGGGATTGCCAAATATAAAGAGATGTTCCGATGAATTTAGCATAGAATCTATTGTAGGATCCTTTACAGAAGTAAAAATCATTATTTATCAGATCAGTAAACAGTCAGCACAGTAACTAAGGAAAGGGAGGGGAAATAAATGAATACAGTGGGAGATTTAATCAAGGAATTAGAACTGGAGGTCATGGCGGGAGACCAAGAGGCCATGGACAAAGCTGTTACAGGTGTCTATATTGGAGATCTTTTAAGCTGGGTAATGTCACGCATTGAGACTGGAAATATATGGGTCACAATCCAAACCCATGTCAATGTAGTGGCTGTTGCCTTGTTAGGGGAGGCATCATGTATTATTATTCCGGAAGGTGCAGAAATTGAACAGGATACAATCGTAAAGGCTGAAGAAGAAGGGATTCCCCTTTTGAGAAGCAAGCTCAGTGCCTACGAACTAGCAGTAAGAATGGAAGCGTGCGGAATTAAAAAATGAAAATAGCAGTGGATTTGCACATTCACACCGGACTATCTCCTTGTGCAGATAATAGCATGACCCCTCACAATATTATTAATATGGCATTGTTAAAGAAACTCAATGCAATTGCCATCACGGATCACAATACCACAGGGAATTTAGAGAACTTTATGAAAGTAGCAGATCATTATCCCATTATCTGTATTCCGGGAATCGAAATTACCACAAAAGAAGAAGTACACTTAATCGTGTTATTCGAGGGTATTAATGATGCAAAACAGTTCCAGAAAATCATTGATGACAAGCTTCCTAAGGTCAAAAACAACAAGCATTTATTTGGCGAACAATTGTTGTATGATGAGGGTGATCAAGTGATAAAAGAGTATGAATATTTTTTATTAGGGGCACTTCAATTAAGTCTAGAACAAGTCATTGAAAAAGTAAAAGAAATTGGTGGCGTGTGTATCCCAGCCCATGTGGACCGGCCCAATAACAGTATTTTAAGTAACTTAGGTTTTATTCCGCCTCAGTTAGAGATAAATGCCATAGAATATAGCAAATCATGTGATATCAAAATGTTTAATAGTGTACATAAAAACCTAGAGGGCTATGGTCACATACAGAGCTCCGATGCCCATCGATTAGGCGATATATTAGAACGGGTGTTTTTTTTAGATGTATTAGACTTGAATACAGCAGGTGTCTTAAATAGTATTAAAAGTGGACAAGGTGCGAAACCTAATAATTAGGTCTATAGGAATATGTATTGGGTTTCATAGAAGGAGGGGGAACGTGAAAGAACTATCATTACATATATTAGATATTGCTCAAAACTCGATTGCGGCTAAAGCAAAAAAAATAGAAATTCATATTTGGGAAGATTTGGAAAATAATCAACTTAGAATTAAAATAAGTGACGATGGAAACGGAATGGATGCAAAACTTGCAAAAAGAGCTGTGGATCCCTTTTGTACATCTAGAAACACCCGTAGAGTAGGAATGGGACTACCGTTACTGAAGCTAGCAGCTAACCAGTGCAATGGAGACTTAGAGCTTCAGTCTCAAAAAGGGGTAGGGACAACGGTAGAGGTGTGTTTTCAATATGATCATATTGACCGAGTCCCCCTGGGAAATATGGTGGACACAATGCTCATATTAATAGGGAGTGATGATCAAATAGATTATATTTATACACACTACTACAAAAATAAAATTTTTTTTTTAGACACTAAAGAAGTAAAAAAACAACTTGGAGATGTACCAATTACAAATGTTAACGTGGTTACATTTTTGAAAGAATACATAGAAGAAGGGCTAAAGGAACTTGTTAAAATTTAAATTTTATACTACTATGTTAATATGAATAATTCTTTCCTAATAGTTAATAACGAAATAATAACAGATGGGAAGAAAAAGGTGTTAACTTTTCAAACAATGCTTCTTTTGATGAATAATTAAAATCACTATAGGGAAATTGATGTGTGTGGTATACATCAATTTTCTATAATGTTATTTTGGTTAATAAATTATTCTGATTAATAAAAAGGATTTGATCTTTTTTAGTAGAAGAAGGATTACTTGAGAAGTTAATCGTCAAAAAATTAGTGAGGGGTGAAATAGAAATGAAGTTTTTAACATTTAAAGGAGGAACTCATCCGCCTACCTATAAAGAGCCTACAGCAAACTTAAGTGTAGAAAAAGCGATTGACCCAAGTGTCGTAGTAATTCCTATGCAACAGCATATCGGAGCGCCTTGCGAGCCAATTGTAAAGGTAGGAGATTACGTAAAAGTAGGACAAAAGGTGGGAGAAGCTAAAGGGTTTGTATCAGTTCCGGTACATGCCAGTGTATCTGGAGAAGTGAAGGCAGTTCAGATGATGCTAAGCGCTTCCGGTACTGAAGTCTTATCAGTTGTGATTGAATCAGATGGGCGAAATGAAATTGATCCCTCAATTAGTCCTAAAGGTGATATCGGTTCATTAGATCCAAAAGAAATTATTGAAATTATCAAAGAAGGCGGCATTGTTGGTATGGGTGGGGCTACATTCCCAACACATGTAAAGCTTTCACCACCACCGGGCAAGAAGCTTGACACGATTATACTAAATGGTGCTGAATGTGAACCATACTTAACGGCGGATCACAGAATAATGCTTGAAAGTCCCGATGAAATTGTGTATGGATTAAAAGTAATCATGAAAGCAGTACAAGCAGAAAAAGCTTATATTGGTATCGAAAATAATAAACCTGATGCCATTGAGGCCATGAAAAAAGCTGTTGCTAACGAAAAGGACATTGAAGTGGTAAGTCTAGAGACCAAGTATCCACAAGGAGCAGAAAAACAATTGATTACAGCCTGTACCCAAAGAGTTGTGCCTTCAGGTGGATTGCCAATGGATGTGGGCGTATTAGTTAATAATGTGGCAACTGCAGCTCAGATAGCAAAAACAATTAAAACAGGTATGCCATTAATTGAGAGAATTACAACGGTATCAGGTAAAGCTATTAAAACACCTAAGAATCTACTCATTAAAGTGGGTACGCCAATGAAAGACATCATTGAGCAATGCGGTGGATATTCAGAGAAACCTGGAAAAATTATCATGGGTGGTCCAATGATGGGAATGGCTCAGCAAGGTGTCGAGGTTCCGTTAACTAAGGGGTCATCTGGTGTCTTATTGTTTACTGAACAACAAGCTAAATTTCCAGAGCGAAGCAACTGTATTCGATGTGCAAAATGCGTATCAGTTTGCCCTGTATACCTACAACCGCTATTTATTAGTAAATATTCAGAAAATGATGCGATGGATCATGCGGAGAAATATAGAGCGCTAGATTGTATCGAGTGTGGCTCTTGTTCTTATGTATGTCCTGCTAAAATACCGCTATTACAAAATATAAGAGTGGCCAAGAGAAGTATTGCGGATAAAAAGAGAAAACAAGCGAAATAATGAACGGGAGGGGAAACGCATGGAAGAAAGATTAGTAGTCTCATCTTCTCCCCATATTTTAGGAGAAGATACGACATCAAAAATGATGCTTGATGTAATTATTGCATTATTACCAGCGACCATCGCTGCTATGTTTTACTTTAGATCAAGTGCTGCATTTATTGTAGCCTTAGCAATCATTACTGCTGTGTTAGCAGAAGCGGTTGTCCAAAAAATTAGAAAGCAACCAGTGACAATAAAAGATTTGAGTGCTGTTGTCACAGGATTATTACTAGCATTAAATCTACCTGCCTCTGCACCATGGTGGATACCTGTTGTGGGGTCTGCTTTTGCAATTATTATTGTAAAACAGATTTTTGGTGGGATAGGCCAAAACTTTATGAATCCAGCTTTAGCAGCAAGAATTATGATGACGATTTCATGGCCTGAACAAATGACTAGATGGGTTGCACCAGGGGTAGACTCTGTTTCAGCTGCCACACCTTTGAGTTTTGTTAAAGATGCCACAGCGGTCCCAGGAAATGCACCTGAATTGATGGATATGCTCTTTGGTAACATTGCAGGTAGTATGGGAGAAACTTCAGCAATTTTATTAGTATTAGGTGGACTTTATCTGGTGTATAGAGGTGTCATTTCAATTAAGATACCTGCCATATATATTGGAACTGTGGCGGTAGCCACACTGTTATATAGTGGATTTGATTTTTACTTTATGACTTATCATTTATTGGGTGGCTCATTAATGATCGGTGCATTCTACATGGCAACTGACTATGCCTCAGGATGTGTGACACCTAAAGGAAGAATGATATTTGCCTTTGGATGTGGTGTTTTAACCACTGTGATTCGACTGTTCGGTGGATACCCAGAAGGAGTTGGATTCTCGATTTTGATCATGAATTCAATGACACCATTTATTGATCGCTTTACAAGTCCTAAAGTATATGGGGAGGTGCAGAGACAAGATGCGTGAAATAATTAAATTAGCACTTATTTTGCTTCTCATTACTTCTATTGCAGCTTTTGTTTTGGGAATTACAAATGATGTAACCAAGGTGATCATTCAAGAAAGAGCCATTGAAGAAATGATGGAATCTATTCAGGCCTTACTGCCTGAAACTGAAGAGGTTGAAATGGTAGAAGATGAATCTGTTTTAACTAGAGATAATATAAACTTAGTTTATAGAGCAACAGCTGGTGGGAATGTCGTGGGTTATGCAATTCAAACTACGCCACAAGGCTATGATGGTTCAGTAGAAGTGCTAGTAGGAATTGCTGCTGAGGGTCAAGTTACAGGGGTGGTAATCGGGGCACATACGGAAACACCAGGACTGGGAACTAAGATTCAGGAACCTAACTTCTTGGAACAGTTTGAGGGGCAAGGAACTGAAGGGGAAGTCCAGGTGGATGGGATTTCCGGAGCGACAGCATCTTCAAATGCAGTTGTTCGTGGTGTGAATAGTGCGGCAACTGTCTTTGAAGAAGAACTAAAAAACTAGTGGGACTGTGGAGGTGAATCAATTTGAATGTAAAAGAAATCGTAAGAAGAGGGATTATTTCGGAGAACCCTATATTTGTTCAGTTTTTAGGAATGTGTCCAGTATTAGCTGTAACAAATACTGCTGAAAATGCATTGGGAATGGGATTGGCAACGACAGCTGTGTTGTTAGGTTCAAATACTGTTATTTCTGCTGTTAAGAATTTCATTCCAAGTAAAATACGGATTCCTAGTTATATTGTTATTATTGCAACCTTTGTGACCATGATCGGAATGTTAATGAATGCATATGTGCCTGCATTATTTGCTAGCTTAGGCATTTTTATGCCACTAATCGTTGTAAATTGCTTGATATTAGGAAGAGCTGAGTCATTTGCTTCTAAAAACAACACAGGTAAATCAGTGGTAGATGGTGTGAGTATGGGGTTAGGGTTTACCCTTTCACTGGTGATTTTAGGAGCTGTAAGAGAACTTTTGGGTGCTGGAACAATATTCAATATGGCCATCATGGCAGAATCATACAAACCAGCTGGGATTATGATTCAACCACCCGGAGCCTTTTTGGCACTAGGATTACTGGTTGCAATGTTTAAAGTGATTGGTAAGATGGTTCAAGCTTCAAAGGACAAAAAAACAGAAATAAGGGGGGCGTAATTTATGGTTGATTTCTCAGCTTCATCAATATTTGTGATTTTGATCAGTGCAATACTTGTTAACAACTTTGTGCTCTCTAGATTCTTGGGGATTTGTCCTTTCTTAGGGGTTTCAAAACAAGTGGAGACTTCTTTTGGTATGGGAATGGCAGTGACATTCGTTATGGCTCTAGCCTCTATCATGACTTATCTAATTCAACATCTAGTTTTAGTACCACTGGAACTACAATACATGCAAACAATCACATTTATATTAGTGATTGCCTCAATTGTACAATTAGTAGAAATGATCATTCAAAAGGTCAGTCCCACACTGTATCAATCTCTAGGTGTGTTTCTACCACTGATTACCACTAACTGTGCAGTATTGGGTTTAACGATTTTAAATATTCAACTTGAGTATAATATTATTGAGACAACTTTTCATGCAATCGGTGCAGCGGTAGGTTTTACATTAGTCATCGTATTATTTGCTGCAATCAGAGAACGTTTGGAAGTTTCCAATGTTCCTGAAGCTTTTAAAGGCTTTGCAATTGCACTGGTTACAGCGGGTTTAATGTCAATGGCGTTCCTTGGATTTTCAGGACTTGTATAGAGGGGTGATGTGATGAACTTAAGTAGTGTTATTTATCCTATTGTGAGCTTAGGAGGTCTAGGACTTGTTTTTGGTGCAGGTCTTGCGTATGCCTCTCAGAAATTTGCTGTAGAAGTAGACCCTAAGGTAGAAGAAGTTAGAAATGCACTTCCCAGCGCCAATTGTGGTGCCTGTGGATACCCAGGCTGTGAGGCTTTTGCTAAAGCCATCGTTGAGGGGAAAGCACCTATTGAAGGATGTCCAGTTGGCGGCGCTTCATGTGCAGAATCTCTTGGGGAGATCATGGGTGTAGAAGCAAACGCTGGGGTTAAAAAAGTTGCTAAAGTAATATGTAATGGTGATACCTCTAAATGTAAAGAAGACTTTGATTACCAAGGGGTTGAAGATTGCGTTGCAGCCACAATGGTTGCCGGTGGAAGTAAATCATGTAAGTATGGCTGTTTAGGACTGGGAACATGTGTAAGAGAATGTCCATTTGATGCAATTGACATCGTAGATAATCGTATTGCAAGGATTAATCCAGAAAAATGTACTGGATGTACAAAATGTATCGCTGTCTGTCCTAAGGACGTGATTGATATGGTTCCTTATGAGCAAGACGTTATCATCACATGTAACAATAAAGAGACAGGTAAAGTAGTTAGACCAAAATGTGGAGTTGCCTGTATCTCATGTAAGATATGTGTTAAAAGTTGTCCATTTGAAGCAATTGACTTTGAAAATAATTTAGCCTTTATTGATTATGAAAAATGTACAAATTGTTTCGTATGTGTTGAAAAATGTCCTACTAAGGCAATTGAAGGACAATTAGAGAAACGAAAAAAAGCACTTATTCATGAGGATCTATGTATTGGTTGTACAATTTGCAAAAAAAATTGTCCAGTAGATGCAATTGAAGGAGAATTAAAAGAAAATCATAAAATCATTGAAGATAAATGTATCGGATGTGGTGTCTGCGAACAAAAGTGCCCCAAAGATGCGATCACAATGATTAAATAATTGTAGAAAACACAAGCAGTTAGAAAGAGTTCCTATGAGGGAACTCTTTTTAACTGTATTTACTACTTGTCACGCTAATTCTTTAGTGGTAAACTTTTAATGTGTTAAGAAAAAGATAATTGAATAAATTAAGAGTTAAGCGTTAGAGTAAATTGAATAGAAAGAGTGATTAAAGATGAATACAAAGAAAGTGGCTTATTTGGCCATGTTAACCTCATTAGGTTTAGCTTTGCATATTGTAGAATCATTTATCCCTAACCCTTTTATGGGTATTGCACCAGGCGCTAAACTAGGATTGGCTAATATCATCGGGTTAATCACACTTGTGATGTTTGGTTTAAAGTATGCATTAACTGTAAACATACTGAGAAGCATCCTAGGGGGCCTGGCTTCTGGCATGATTACTTCTATGTTTTACAGCTTGGCAGGGGCAATAGTCAGTACAATAATAATGTGGGTGATTTACAAATTATTGAGTAAGTACTTTAGCTTAATCGGAGTCAGTGTTTTTGGTGCTTTAGGTCACAATATTGCACAATTGACTGTAGCAAGTATTATGATTAGTAATACCAGGATGTTTATTTATTTACCTGTGATGATGTTAACCAGTATTTTTACCGGAATTTTCATTGGATTAACTGCTAACCTTGCTTTAAATAAAGCAAAGATAAGCTTTAAAGATTTTAGTGGGATATAGACTGAGTTAAGGGGTGAAGCTATGAATAGATATAGAAACCCATGGCTATTGATTTTATTAGTCATTACAGGGTTTGTGTTAGGGGGACTCATTGGTACATCCCTTGGAACAACGCTTCCTTTTTTATCATATGGACCAGATCCACTTGGTATTCAGAATTTTGAGGTGAATTTAGGATTGATATATTTAAACCTAACTTTCCTCATTCGTGTTAATGTTGCAAGCCTGATAGGACTATTCTTAGCAGTCATTATTTTTAAAAAAATGTAGGTGGAAAAATGGAAAGGTTAATATTGGCATCGAATTCTCCCAGAAGAAAAGAAATATTACAGAACTTACATGTAAAGTTTGATATAATAGTTAGCGATGTAGATGAAGTATTTAATGAAAAGGATCATCCAGCAAAAATTGTAGAAACACTTGCCTACCTAAAAGCAGAAGATGTGGCGAATAGAATAGATAGGGATGCCATTATTATAGGAGCGGACACAATTGTCGTGAAAAATGGGATTATAGGCAAGCCCAAAAACAAACAAGATGCTAGGGACATCCTGCGTACTTTGTCTGGTGATGTCCATGAGGTAATTACAGGAATAGTTGTGCTGGACACATCATCAGGTTATACTGTAATAGATCATGTTGTCACAGAAGTGTATATGAAAAAAATTACCGATGAGGAAATAGAAAGATATATTGCTACGGGTGAACCAATGGATAAGGCTGGGGCTTATGGTATTCAAGGAAGAGCTGCAGTTTTTGTCGAGAAAATTGTAGGCGATTATTATAATGTAGTGGGTCTACCGATATGTAAACTAGGGGAAGTTTTGCATAAGCATTTTCACATCAACCTCTTATAATAAATAAGGCGGGTGTAGAGGGCTATGGGTAAATCACAATATGTAACAGGTATTAAGAAAATGCCTATTAATGAGAGGCCAAGGGAAAAACTACTGAACTATGGACCAGAAAGTTTATCTAACCCAGAGCTTTTGGCAATTATTTTGTCTACAGGAACAAAAGAAATGTCAGCAATCGATTTAGCAACTCATGTGTTAAGCTATTCAGAAGAAGGGCTTCGGCATTTGAAAAACTGTGAAATCGAAGAACTTCAGCAAATTAAAGGTGTTGGAATAGCAAAAGCAAGTCAAATACTTGCTGCAGTTGAATTAGGTAAACGGATATCATTGACCTCAAGAGTGAATCATTATAGAATTAAAAGTCCTGATGATGTAAGCAACTTATTAATGGAGGAAATGAGATATCTTAAAAAAGAATATTTTAATATTGCATTGCTAAACACCAAGCATGAGGTCATTGCCATTGAAAACATCTCCATCGGTAGTTTGAATGCCTCAATTGTACACCCAAGAGAAGTTTTTGTGGTTGCAATTAAACGAAGTAGCTCTGCAATTATTTTAGTACACAACCATCCCAGCGGTGATCCTAGTCCTAGTGGTGAAGATATCCGAATAACGAAACGATTAGTCGAAGCAGGAAAGTTACTTGGAATCGAAGTATTAGATCATATTATAATTGGTGATAATGTATACTATAGTTTAAAGGAAAAATCAATGATGTAAATGGACAAGATTAGGAAGGAGCATTTGAATGGGTATGTTTAATTTTTTCTCCAGAGATATGGGAATTGACTTAGGAACAGCAAATACATTAGTGTATGTAAGGGGAAAAGGTATTGTTTTGAGAGAGCCGTCAGTTGTTGCAATCCAAAGTGATACGAAAACGGTTTTAGCAGTGGGGGAAGAAGCAAAGAGGATGATTGGTAGAACCCCAGGGAATATTGTGGCCATTAGGCCCATGAGAGATGGCGTGATTGCAGATTTTGATGTCACCCAAAGTATGTTGAAATATTTCATTAAAAAGGCATACCCTAGAAAAACCTTAGTTCAACCTCGGGTGGTGGTCTGTGTGCCCTCTGGTGTGACAGAGGTGGAAAAACGAGCGGTAGAAGAAGCGGCGCTTCAAGCTGGAGCCAGAGAAGCATATTTAATAGAAGAGCCTATGGCAGCAGCCATTGGTGCAGGACTGCCAGTTGAAGAGCCAACAGGAAGTATGGTCGTTGATATGGGAGGTGGAACCACTGAAGTTGCCATTATTTCCCTGGGTGGCATTGTAACTGCTAAATCCATACGGGTTGGTGGCGATGAGCTAGATGAAGCAATCGCTCAATATATAAAACGAGAGTATAACTTAATGATTGGAGAAAGAACTGCAGAGGAAGTAAAGATTACCATAGGATCGGCATTTGAGAAAATAAAGGAAGAAAAAATGCTAGTCAGAGGACGAGATTTAGTCTCTGGACTGCCTAAAACATTAGAAATCACATCTACTGAAATTATGGATGCATTAAGAGAGCCAGTCAGTCAAGTTGTGGAGGCCATTAAATATACTTTAGAAAAAACACCACCAGAGCTGGCTGCCGACATTATGGAGATTGGCATCATGCTTACTGGCGGAGGTGCTCTGCTCGATGGATTGGATAAACTAGTTCGAAGAGAAACAGGTATGCCTGTCCAGATAGCGGAAGAACCCTTAGACTGTGTTGCTCTAGGGACAGGAAAAACCATAGAAGAAATTGATACATTAAAGAGAGTTTTAATGACTCCCAGGAAACTACGATAAAGATGGTGAAAGGGTATGGCTAAAAAAACTTCAAAGGATAGAGTAGCAATGATAGTGGCGGTTGTCGCTATCATTCTCATTATTGTGATGAGTATGACATCAAATCAAAGAGAAGAGATGACGGTAGTTGAGAGATGGATTGGAAACATCGTGACTCCTTTGCAACGGACAGTAAGTGCCTCAACCAATGTGGTGGCTGAAAATGCCAGGGCTATTGTTCAGTTTTCCTCGATTAAAGCAAGTAATGAACAACTAAAAGAAGACATTGCTATCATACAAAGAGAGATGATTGACCTAAGATTAGAACGCAATGAGTTAGAAGAATTGCGTGAATTGAAGCATGCGCTGAACTATATAGAGGAACAGGAAAACTATCAACCAATTGCTGCAAATATCATCGGTAAAAATCCCGGTAATTGGTTTAATACCTTTACGATTAATGTCGGAAGGAAGCACAATGTATCAAAAAATGACATTGTATTAGAGGCAAATGGTTTGGTCGGGAGAGTTTATGAAGCGGGAGACTATTGGGCGAAGGTTGTTTCAATAGTTGACCATAATAGTTCTGTTAGCTTTCAGCTACTAAGAGATAATACCCAACAAGGGATATTGTCCGGAAGTATCACAAGTGAACTGACAGGGTACTTGTTTGATCCATTAGCTGAGGTTGTTGTGGGGGATAAGTTAGTTACATCTGTTTTAGGCGTGTATCCTCAGGGAATCGTCATTGGAGAAGTGGTTGAAGTGGCAAAATCCAGTGACCAACTCTTAAAAACCGTTGTGGTTGAACCTGAAGTAAACTTCACAAGGATGAGCAAGGTAATCGTTATGAAAAGTCTAGAGCAAGAGGGGAATTAAGGTGAAAATTTTAGTCATTAGTATTATTATCATACTCAATGTTGTTTTACAATCTACCATCTTTCAATTCTTTAAGATATATAATGTTGTCCCTAACACCGCATTAATTCTTGTGATAGCCTTTGCCATTCATATGGGAAAACAAAAAGGCGCTGTGGTTGGTTTTTTTATAGGAATACTACAAGATATTCTCTTTAGTCAAATCATTGGTGTGAACGCATTGGTTTTAATGATAGTGGGCTACTTTGTAGGCTCCATGAATCAAAAAATCATGAGAGATCACTTAGCAGTGCCCTTTGTGTTAACAGTAGGAGCAACTGTTTTTTATGAGTTTATTAGTGTGCTTTTTCTTTATTTATTAAGATATCAAGTAACGATATTAGATTTGTTCTCTAGAGTGTTGATTATAGAAGTTGCATACAATGCTATTGTTTCCATATTTGTGTATATTTATGTATCAAAGATATTCAAAACAAAATCCATAAGAAGAAGATACTAGATAGACGGTGATAATGATGATTTTCAAAAAACTACAGGACCGTTTTAATGTAATGATATTGATAGTCGCAACTATCTTTATTGCTATTGCATTTCAATTGGCATCGATAATGCTTGTGCAAGGTGATCATTATCGGGAACAGGCGGAAAACAGGATTGTAAAGAGTATCCCTGCTACTGCAGCACGTGGTGAAATACGTGATAGATATGGACGCCTATTAGCTGGGAATCGTCCTAGCTTTACGCTGCAGATAATGAAGAATGAGGTTGTGGACGAGAGTATTAATGAAGTTGCATTGAAGCTCATTGAGATTTTAGAAGAAGATGATAATCGATACAATGACGACTTCCCAATTGTTTTCACTGAAGAAGGTGACTACGCTTTTACCTATGATATGGAAATTGAAAGTTGGAAAATGAGGCATAGTTTAGAAGAAGTAAAATCTGCAGTAGATGCCTTTGAGATTTTAAGAAGACGGTATGATATTCAAGGGGACGTCACAATCGAAGAAATCGTTGAAGCTGAAGAAAATAGAATCGCTCTTGAGATACAGCAACAATTTATAGAAATCCCTAATTTAAGTGTGCCAATTTCAATCCTTACGTGGAAGTTTATTGATGAGATGCGGAAAGACCAGTGGCTTCAGGGGTATCATATAACTGATTTTGAGGTTAGCGCGTACGATGCATTTAAAATGTTACGAGAAGAGATTTATAAAATTCCTGAAACATATTCAGATCTAGAGGCGCGAAAAATTATGGTTGTTAGAGAACACTTGAGAAACCAGGGGTATTTACAATATCAACCTGTCAAATTAGCACAGGATATTTCTGCATCGGCAGTGGCTCAAATCGAAGAAAATATATATGATCTTCCCGGTGTTAATATTGCTGTAGAACCCATAAGATACTATCCTAATGACAAGTTAGCATCGCATTTATTAGGATCATTAGGGAAAATATCACAGCAACATGAGATTGATCGCTTTGTCAGAGAACTCAACTATTTGGCTAGTGATATCATTGGAAAAACAGGTCTAGAACATAGTTTCGAAGAAACACTAAAGGGGAAAGATGGCTCCCAACGCATGATTGTGGATGCCAGGGGTAGATTAATTGATGTAGTAGAAAGAAAAGAGCCGATTCCTGGAGATACCCTATATCTGACGATTGATGCCAACTTACAAAGAGTGGCAGAGGAAACATTAGAAGAAGTGTTAACAACATTACAAGCAGGTGGTATCTATGAAAGTCGATGGGGGAATACGAATTATTTAGGAACTAGTGGACGCATGTCAAATGCCACATCTGGCTCTGTGGTTGTAACCGATGTTAAAACTGGAGAACTGCTGGCCTTAGCAAATTATCCATCCTATGACCCTAACAATTTTGCCACGGGGATTAGTATGACTGATTGGCAAGCATTAATGCCTGAGAATGAACGAGATCCTTTGGCCCCAAGACCTTTGCAAAACATCGCTCTCAGCACAGCCATTCAGCCAGGGTCTACATTTAAAATGGCTGTAGGGCTGGCTGGTATTGACCAAGGGTTAAGTCCCAAATATGAAATTCTAGATCGAGGGTTTATCCAGGTAGGAGGACACTCCTTTGGTAACTGGTTGTGGAATACAAGAAGAGGAACCATGGGACGACAAAACCTAGCCCAAGCCATAGCCCAATCAAATAATTACTATTTCTACTCATTAGCTAATGGATATGACTATGGGAGCAGTAGACCATTGCCCATACGAATGAACATGGACATACTGGTGGATTACACCAAAAAACTTGGTCTTGATGAACGAACAGGAATCGAAATTCAAGTACCAAGAGAAAGATCCGGTGGCGTTCCAAGCATTGAAAATAAGCTAAGAACAGTAAAAGTGATGCTGAGAAATCACCTGAATCGTCAGATGAGTGTAGAAGATCTGGATGAGACAAAGGTAGAAGTGAGTAGAATCGTTTTAGATGAGATTATAGAGCAAATTGTCGACTGGGCTGATGAAAACCCATCTCGGGGAGTACTCTACAATCGACTCTTAGAACTAGGGTTAAGAGAAGAAAAGGTTAGTTTATACACAGATATTGTGAAGTATAGTTACTACAACCAAGCAAGATGGAGTGTGGCAGATACAATGAACTTTGCCATTGGACAAGGGGAACATACCTACACACCCATTCAAATGACAAATTATATGGCTATTTTAGCAAACGGAGGATATCGATATAATGTGAGTACTGTCAGAAAGACGCAGTCATTTGATGGGAGCAATACGATGCTGTATCCACCCGAGCTAGTTGAAAAAATTGAACTAAATGACTATGGTAATTTAGATGAGGTTAATTATGGGATGTTAATGGTAACAGAAAGTAGCATCAGCAACATCGGATCAGCAAGGAATTATTTTAATCAATTTCCAATAAAAGTGGCAGCTAAAACCGGTACGGCTCAGAGGTCAGGAAAAATACCTCCAATTGACGAAGAAGTTTATCTGAAACAGCACATGAGAAGCTTCCAAGTGTCAGAAGAAGCAGTCGCGTTAAAAACAGATGAGTTAATGGAAGCGAATCGTGATAATGCAAGATTTCAAGATAGAGGATATGCCATGAGGCAAGCAATCAAAGCCCTCAATCCAAGTATCAAAGATGCTGATTTGGATCGATTTAAGGAAGACTATGATCATTATGCATGGTTTACAGGCTTTGCACCCTACGATGATCCGGAAATCGCCATCACAGTATTGATTTTTCAAGGGGGATCTGGAGGATATGGAGCTCCGATTCTTAGAGAGATTGTAGCTGAATACATGGGGCTTAATGCATTAGAGCATCAAGAACCCTTTATGATTGATAATAGGTTAGCCAGATAAGGCTGGCCTATTTTTGTAGAAAAAGATATAAAATAGAGACTAAAGTACTTGTCTTTTTTAAACATGAAAAGAAGGAATTAAAAAACATGTGGAGAAATATAAATAGAGTAACAATTTAGCGGTGGAGGTAGTGACTGGTGACACAAGATAATGTGATCGAATTCAAAGGAACCAAAAAGGGAATTTTAGTTCGAATTAAGCCGGAGATTGATTTTAATCTAATCAAAACACAATTAATTCAAAAACTAGAGCATACTGAAAGTTTTTTCAAGGGAGCCGAAATTGCAGACATTGAATGCGACAGTTTATCCTTTGAAGAACGGAAAGAACTTGAAAACCTAATGACAAATCGATATCAAATGATTATTCATAAAAAAGAAGTAGCGAACATTGAAGAAGTTCCTCAGGACTCTGTTTTTGACGGAATTAATGAAGGTGTCACTAAGTTTATTAGTGGTACTTTGCGCTCGGGACGAAAAATTGCCTATGAAGGAAATATTGTTATTTTAGGTGATGTCAATCCTGGAGCCCAAATCACTGCCTATGGTAATATTATTGTAATGGGGAGTCTAAGAGGAATTGCCCATGCAGGAGCAAATGGAAATATAAACGCTTGTGTGGCTGCTTTTTATTTAGACCCTATGCAGCTTAGAATCGGAGATATCATTACACGAGCTCCGGACGGAGAGTATGAAAAACCCAATGGGCCTGAATTAGCAAGAATAAAAGATAATATGGTATATATTGAACCTTATCTAACCAAAAAATAAATAGAAGAAGCAGGGGGGAAATACAATGGGAGAAGTGATTGTAATCACATCAGGTAAAGGTGGTGTGGGTAAAACAACAACAACAGCTAACCTAGGTACAGGGTTGGCCCAATTAGAGTATAAAGTGGTCGTGGTGGATGCAGATATTGGACTTAGGAACTTAGATGTGGTCATGGGGCTAGAAAATCGTATTGTATACGATATTGTTGATATTGTAGAAGGGGTTTGTCGATTAAAGCAAGCGTTGATTAGAGATAAACGATATGAAGGGTTATATCTACTGCCTGCTGCGCAAACAAAGGATAAAACTGCAATCAAACCAGAGGAAATGAAAAAGCTAACTGATGAACTGCGGGAATTATTTGACTATGTTTTAATTGATTGTCCTGCTGGTATTGAGCAAGGTTTTAAAAATGCGATTATAGGTGCAGATCGTGCAATTGTTGTGACAACACCAGAAATTTCTGCTGTAAGAGATGCAGATCGAATTATAGGCCTATTAGAAGCTGCTGAATTACAAGATCCACAGCTTATTGTTAACCGGATAAGATATGATATGGTCCGTAGGGGAGACATGATGAATATTGATGATATGATTGATATCCTAGCCATAGACTTAATTGGTGTTGTTCCCGATGACGAATCAATTGTCATATCCACAAACAAGGGAGAACCAGCAGTAACAGATCTACAGTCATTAGCTGGACAAGCTTATCGTAATATTGCCAAGCGAATTTCAGGAGAAGAAGTGCCCTTTGTCAACATGGAGGCAGAAGAAGGATTTATGTCTAGGTTAAGAAAAGCATTTGGACTACGAAAATAAGAATGGGAGGAGGAGAAAAATGATGGATTTATTTAAATTTTTTAGTAAGGATAATGGAACAAGTAAAAAGGTGGCAAAAGAGAGATTAAAGCTAGTTTTAGTTCATGACAGAACTAATTGCTCTCCTCGCTTTCTTGAAATGCTGAAAGAGGATATCATTAAGGTGATTTCAGACTATGTGGAGATTGACGAAGTCGGCTTGGAGATAAAATTGACCACAACAAAGCGTGATTTTGATGAACAATCTGTACCGGCCTTAGTGGCGAATATTCCGATAAAAAAAATGAAAGAAAGAAGTCGTTAATTAAACAGGAGGTTTAGATGAATATTGCATTGATCGCCCACGATAATAAAAAGAAAATGATGATTAACTTTACAACAGCATATGAACTCATTTTATTAAACCATCAATTATATGCCACGGGGACAACTGGAAAAAGAATCATGGAAGAAACCAACTTGAAGGTCACAAGGTTTCAATCGGGACCGTTAGGTGGCGATCAACAAATTGGTGCTGAAATAGCCAATAATCGGATGGATGTGGTGATTTTTTTGAGGGATTCTCTGACAGCCCAACCACATGAACCTGATATACAAGCGCTGATTCGACTGTGTGATGTACATATGATACCAGTGGCCACTAACATTGCCACAGCTGAGATATTAATAAGAGCTTTAGAACGAGGCGATTTAGATTGGCGAGAGCGTGTTAAAGAAAGAGGATAAATGAAGGCTATAAAAGGGAGAGATTGCTAGATAACTTAGCAATCTCTCCCTTTTATTTATGTGTTCTGTGAGTGGATGTGCAAGCATCAAAGGAGTTGATTATTAACTGCATCACTATGATTTCACCCGATCCAAGACCCATTATATAGTGTAATAAAACAGCAGTATAATCAATATACTATAGTAGGGATTTCCAGGCAAAGGGGTGAAAATATGGGTGTACCACAGAAGAATTATGAAATGGTGGGGATTTTTAAAAATAGAATTGCAGAGAAGCGGGATCAGGTAAAAGAATTTAATCTAATGGACTGGTTTAAAAAGACAATGATTCGGACCGCCATCAGTGTTTTGATATTGATTGTTATATTAGGGATAAAAAGCATTCAAGTAGATGGATTTAAACAAATGAGTGAGCAAATTGATTATCAGTTAAAAAATCAAATTACGGTAACCGAGTATTATCAGCATACAATAAATATTGTCCAGAAGGCAATGCAAAAAGGAGAGGATTTACTGGGTTTCATAGACTTCAATGGAAGTAGTAACAACGGCCTTTTATTTCCGTTGTCCGGTACAGAGGCTGAGTTACATGAGAGTGAAATCATGCAATCAATAAAGGAACATAGGGCAGTTGTCATTACGGGTATAGAAGGAGAAGTGATAGTAGCAGCGGAGGATGGGGTTGTCATAGAGACCGGTTCTAATCAATTGGTGGGTAAATTTGTCGTGATTAAGCATAAGGGTGAGCTTTTGTCTGTTTATAAACATTTACAAGAAAGTCAAATGGGAGTGAATGAAATCGTGAATAAAGGAGATGTGATTGGGGTGAGTTCAGAGCAATTACGATTTGAACTTTGGTATCGAAATGAACTAGTTGATCCATCGGACTATCTAGGAGTCAAAAATTAAAAAGATCAAAATAAAGGAACCCTACTTATGAATTTATTTATCATTAAAGGAATTAAAATTAAAATCAACTTCTTACTATTTCCTTTTCTTTTTATTAGTCTATTAATGGGGTATTTATTGGAATTAACCACAATCATGATTATTATTACAATTCATGAGCTATCACATAGTTTGATCTCTTCGTATTATGATATACCAGTAACGGAGATCGAATTATTTCCCTTTGGAGGTGTGGCTAGAACTACATATTACTTAGAAAAAAAACCAAGAGAAGAAACAATCATTGCATTGGCGGGGCCTTTATCAAATATAGTTCTTTTCATCCTTGCTAAAGCAATTGGAAAATATATTGAATCACCCATAGGTATATATGAATTTTTTTTATATGCCAACTTATCTATTGGGTTATTCAACCTAATTCCAATTTTGCCTCTAGATGGTGGAAGGATTTTGCGTTCAAATCTAACCACTTATTTTGGTATTAAAAAAGCAACTACGGTCATGATATATTTAAGTAAGGTCTGTAGTATGATATTATTCTTGTTAGGTCTATGGTTTTCCATAAAAGATATTAGATATGTATATATTATATTGCTAGCTATTTTCATATGGATGAGAGTAGAACAGCAAGATGAGATGCTAGATTATATTGTCATGCAAGAGATGATAAGTAAAAAGGTGAATTTATTGCAACTAGGCAAGATGGAGGCTAAGTATATTGTTGCATTGGAGTTTTTAACTTTAAAAGAAATATATCATGAGTTTAAGGTGGATAAATATTATATTGTAACAGTGATCAATACCAAGGGAGAAGTGATAGGCCAATTAACAGAAAGTCAGGTATTACAAGGTATGGTGGAGGCAACAGTAAATACCTCTTTGGAAACCCTATTAGTCTCTTTGAGTAAAGGAAAAGAATTGAATAAAGTGTTTTCAAATGATTGAGGATGTCATATACTATTAGATGACATATTTTTCAGAAGGTACTAAAACCTAAGAGAAGATTTGAATGGAGGAATACAAATGCAAAAAATCAAAATTGAGGAGCTACTATATAGAGTTGAAAAACCAGCTAGATATTTAGGGAACGAACTAAATAGTGTACATAAGCCTACTGATGAAGGGTTGATTAGATTTGCTTTCTGCTTTCCTGATATCTATGAGATTGGTATGAGTCACTTGGGAATGCAGATTTTATATCACTTGCTTAATAATGAGTCAAACATATACTGTGAAAGGGTTTTTGCTCCAGCGGTAGACATGGAAGAAGAAATGAGAAAAACAAACATACCCCTATTTGGCTTAGAAAGCAGGGAAGCAATCACTCATTTTGATTTTGTTGGCTTTACATTACAATATGAATTAAGCTATACAAACATTTTAAATATGTTAGATCTTGCCCAAATTCCTCTTTTCAGTAAAGAAAGAGAAAATAATCATCCCATTATTTTAGTAGGAGGACCTTGTGCCTATAATCCGGAACCGATTGCGGATTTTGTAGATATTGTGATATTAGGTGAAGGAGAAGAGGTTACCCTAGAATTAGTTGCCTTGTATGAAAGCCTAAGAAAAGACCAGTATAATAGAGGGAAATTCTTAGTTGAAGCTGCTAAAATTCAAGGTGTATATGTCCCTTCTCTATATGAGGTAGCCTATTTTGAGGATGGAACAATTAAAACTTTTAAGTCTGAAATTGAAGGGGTACCACAGCGAATTCAAAAACGATTTATTCATAATCTAGACGAAAGCTTCTACCCTGAAGAGATTATCGTTCCTTATTTAGATATTGTTCATGACCGGGTGATGCTTGAAATTTTCAGAGGTTGCATCAGAGGATGTCGGTTTTGCCAAGCTGGAATGATTTACAGGCCTGTGCGGGAAAAAACCCCTGATAAGGTAGGCTATTTTGCAGAAAAACTATTAAAAAGCACAGGGTATGAAGAGGTCTCTCTAGCTTCATTAAGCACAAGTGACTATACAGGGCTAGATCCATTGGTCAGACACCTCATTGATAAATATGAAGAAGATAAAGTAGGGATTTCTTTACCTTCCTTGAGACTGGATAGTTTCTCTTTAGAATTAATTGAAGAAATTCAAAAGGTTAGAAAAACGGGGTTAACATTTGCCCCAGAGGCAGGAAGTCAAAGGCTACGAGATGTAATCAATAAAGGATTAACAAAAAATGACTTGGTACAAGCTACGACTAAGGCCTTTGCATCGGGATGGAGTAGTGTCAAGCTGTATTTTATGATTGGATTACCTACGGAGACATTTGATGACCTACTTGGAATTAAGGATTTAGCTATGGATGTCATCGAGACATATCATCAGGCACCAAAGGCCTTGAGAGGAAAAGGACTTAATGTAACTGTCAGCACTTCAACCTTTGTGCCTAAGGCTTTCACACCATTTCAATGGGAACCTCAAGATACACAAAAGGATATTGATGAAAAACAAAGCTATTTAATGAAGGAATTAAAGCATAAAAGCATTACCTATAACTACCATGATGCAAAAACAAGTTTCTTAGAAGCTGTATTTGCCCGGGGAGATCGAAAGTTATCGAAAGTGTTAGCCATGGCACTGCAGGAAGGCTGTAAGTTTGATAGCTGGCAGGAACATTTTAGTTATCATAAGTGGATGAGTATTTTTGAAAAATGCAATATGGATCCAAATTTCTATGTATCTCGAAAACGTGAATATGACGAGATATTACCATGGGATCATATTGACATCGGTGTGACAAAACAGTTTTTAATAAAAGAAAGTGAGAAAGCCAAAAATGAGGAATTAACAGATAATTGTCGAACCAGTTGTGCTGCTTGTGGGATTACCCAGATGGAAACAGGGGGAATATGCAAATGATGAAAATTAGGTCACGTTTTTATAAAAAAGATGATATGGTATTTATTTCACACCTAGATGTCATCAGGGTATTTGAAAGAGCCATCAGAAGAGTTAATATTCCTATTGCATATACACAAGGGTTTAACCCCCATCCGATTATGGCTTTTGCCGCTGCTTTAGGACTTGGCATATCAAGTGAAGGTGAATATATTGATATTCAGTTTAAGGAAAATCTAGAACCGCAATTTTTTATGGAAAAGCTAAATGAAGCACTACCTATTGGCTTGCAACTAGTGGAAAGTAAAGTGATAAGCAACAGGGAGAAATCACTGATGTCTATTATCCAATATGCTTCATACTTGGTGAAGATACCCTTAGGCTCCAATGAAAATAAAGCTTTAAAAACGACAATAGAAAACCTTTTAAACAGAGATGAAGTCATGATTACTAAAGAAAAAACAAAAAAAGTTGGTAGAAGAAAACAAGTAACGAGACGGGAAGTCAATATTAGAGATCAAATCATTAACCTTGAGCTGATGGATTCCAATGAAGAAATGACCCTTATGAGCATGCTTTTAGTAGCAGGAAGTGAAGGTAATTTAAAGCCTGAGGTGGTGCTTGGAATCATAAATGAAGAGATGGAGGCATCTATTGATCTACAAACAGTAAGGATTCATAGAGTCGATTTATTTAAAGAAATAAATGGGGAAAAGATGACGCCCTTAGAAGGCTTAGAGAAGATTATTGAAAGTTAGGGGCTGGTGATGTGAATCAAATTATTGCAAGTGTTTCTTTAATTGAAACCAAAGTGGCACTATTGGAAGGGCAAGAACTTGTGGAATTATATATTGACAGAAAGAATAGCCGTCGAATTGTAGGAAATATCTATAAGGGACGGGTGATTAACGTATTGCCAGGCATGGAAGCGGCTTTTGTCGACATCGGATTAGAAAAAAATGCGTTTCTGTATGTCAAAGACGCACTCTCAGAAGAGATGTTTAATCAAGATGTCACGAAATTAAAAGATTTGAATATAAGGGAATTAGTCAAGCCAGGGCAAGAGATTGTTGTTCAGGTCATCAAAGAACCTATTAGTTCAAAGGGCGCTCGAGTGACTAGGAATATTACCTTGCCAGGTCGATATCTTGTATTAATGCCCTATACTGATTATGTTGGGGTTTCTAGACAAATTGGAAATACCGCAGAAAGAGATCGTCTTAAAAGTGAGATTGAGGAGATTAAGCCTGCCAATATGGGCATTATTGTTCGAACAGTGGCAGCCGGCAAGGAAAAAGAAGATTTCAAGGATGACATCAAGTTTCTACTGAAGTTATGGTTAAAAATTGAAAAAGATAAAAAACTAGGTTATCCTCCAAAAACAATCTATAAAGATTTTGATATATTAAATAGAACAATTCGAGATACATTCACCAAATCAATAGAGCGATTTGTAATCGATTCACCAGAAGCCTATCAGCAGTCACTAGAGCTAGTGGAGCTTATTTCACCACACTTGAAGGATAAGCTAAAATTATATGAAGAACCCATTGATATTTTTGAATATTATGGGATCGAGTCTCAGATTCAAAAAGCATTAGAAAAGAAAATATGGTTGCAAAGTGGCGGGTATATTATTATTGATTTAACGGAAGCCTTAACGGTTATCGATGTGAATACAGGAAAGTATGTTGGCAGCATTGATTTGGAGGATACAGTCTTTAAGACTAACATGGAAGCAACCAAGGAAATTGCCAAGCAGCTTAGACTTCGAAATATTGGTGGTATTATTATTATGGATTTCATTGATATGACAAATCCAAACCAGAAACAGAAGGTGCTGGAGCTATTAGAAAAGGAACTAAGTAAAGATAGAACCCGTACTAAAGTACTGGGGATGACACAATTAGGTCTTGTTGAAATGACCCGCAAAAAAGTAAGGGATCGAATCGAATCGACTTTGCAAACAAAATGTCCAACTTGCGAGGGGACAGGTAGAATATTATGTGAACAAACCATGTTGACTAAACTAGAAAAAATGATGATTCGAACGCAAAAGCATACAAATGCCGCTGCAGCGATTGTTGATGTCAATCCCAATACATATGAAGCGATGATGGTATATAGGACGGTCATTGAGGAAATAGAACTCCAAACTAATATCAAAGTTTACTTCAATAAATCATCAGCACTAAGCTTTGACGATTTGAAAGTAAGGTCGATTGGAAGTATTGAGATGATTCAAAAACTAGTGGATCAAAAGTATAGTTAAACGCTTGACACTCTTTAGGCCTTGTGATAACATATATATCTGTAAGTAGCCGCACGAATCGGGTTTAAAACTGGGTTTAAACCTTAGTTACCTAGCATTCGGCGAGTTTGGTTTGAGGAGGTGTAATTATGTACGCAATTATTGAAACTGGTGGTAAACAATACCGAGTACAAGAAGGCGATACATTATTTGTAGAAAAGTTAGAAGCATCGAAAGATGATGTTGTGACTATTGATAATGTACTTGCAGTATCTAAGGATGGAAGTTTAACGATTGGAAGTCCTATTGTAGAAGGCGCTAAGGTTGAAGCTAAAGTAGTTGAACAAGGTAAAGGAAAGAAAATAATCGTTTTCAAGTACAAGCCTAAAAAAGACTATAGAAGAAAGCAAGGACATCGTCAACCGTATACAAAACTAATCATCGAAAAAATTAACGCATAGGATATTGTATATGATACACATTAGGGTTAATCGAAACAAGAAAAACGACATAAGTACATTTGAAGTGAAGGGACACGCTAACAGTGCACACTATGGTGAAGATGTGGTATGTGCTGCTATATCGGTTCTGAGTCAAACAACTGTGTTAGGATTACATGATATTGTTGGAATTAATGTTGAATATAAGATTCAAGATGGATATTTATTCTGCAAGATGCCTGAACAATTATCTGATAATGAAAAAGTAAAAAGTGACGTATTGATAGAGACAATGCTCTTGGGCATTGCAAATATTAAAGAAACTTATCCAAGCTATATTGAGATTTATGACAAGGAGGTGTAAGTGATGTTATTTATAATGGACCTTCAACTATTCGCCAGTAAAAAGGGAGTAGGTAGTTCTAAAAACGGTCGAGACAGTATTTCTAAAAGACTTGGTGTCAAGAGAGCAGACGGACAAAACGTTCCAGCTGGAAGCATTCTCGTAAGACAAAGAGGAACTAAAATTCATCCTGGTAACAACGTAGGTAGAGGTGGAGATGACACTCTATTTGCAAAGGTAGAAGGAATTGTGAAGTTTGAAAGAAAAGGTAAAGACAAAAAGCAAGTAAGCGTTTATCCAAGAGATGTAGTTGCTAACTAAAATATACTGCAACCGCCAAGTAATTGGCGGTTTTTAATTGGATAGAAAAGGTTTCCTTCAATTTACGATGGAATTAAAAGAATAGAGAAGGATAATCTTTAAATATATAGAAATAATATACATAGGGTTGGATGTCGGTGTAAAGGTGTGAATAATATGGATGCTAACACACAAAGAAAAATAGAAATTCACTACTGGAATGAAATTGAACAATTACTTACAAATCAACGTCATGATTTTATGAATACGCTACAGACAGTATATGGCTATATTCAATTGGGGCAACCAGAAAAAGCGGTGGAGCAAATTAAACAGGTGACAAACTATGCAAACCAAATGGGTCGGGTTTTCAATTTGCAATGTGTTCCTCTAGCGATGTTGATTACGGAAACAATGAAGCTTAATACCATAGGAGAAAATTGCACCGTTATTGAAGTGCAAAGCTTTGTGACTATGGAAGATTATATAGAAATTAATGTAGAGGCCGCAATTGAACAGGTAAAGAAGCTACTGGAGAATATCTTAAAACAATTCAATGAATCAAAATCCCAAGAAGTAATTCATATGAAAATTGAAGAGCATGAAATGTGTTGGATTTTTTTTGTTAAGTATAATAAATTTCTTGAAAAAGCTACTTTAGATCATATGCTAGTGGATTTACAATTACAGCATACTTATGGAGATGACATGGTGATTGTCTATTTCAAACTAAAAAAAACAGCTAAACAATAGAAGTTTTTTGCCATTTGGCGGGTATACTAAATATATTGACAGCGCAACACAAATTGGTATAATTAAGTTACAAATCATTAGTAGTAATTTGTACCAGTAAAACAAAATTGATATTAAGTCTAGCACATTAAGGGTGATATTATGTTTATTGATAAGGCAAAAATACATTTAAAGTCTGGTAAGGGAGGCGATGGAGCTGTTGCATTCCGAAAGGAAAAATATGTTCCAGCCGGTGGTCCCGCAGGTGGAGATGGAGGCAAAGGTGGAAACATTATCTTTGTTGTTGATGAAGGTATGCGTACATTAATGGATTTTAGGTATAAAATGCACTATTCAGCTGAGAATGGTGAGAATGGCAAAGGCAGAATGCAGTATGGTAAGGACGGTGAGGATCTAATCCTAAGGGTTCCTCCGGGTACAATTATTCGTGAAGAAAAAACCGGTCACCTTGTGGCAGATTTAACGCAACCAAAAGAAAGAAGGATCATTGCAAAAGGTGGTAAAGGTGGTAAAGGAAATGTACACTTTAAATCAGCTACGAGACAAGCGCCTCAATTTGCAATAGCTGGAGTGAAGGGTGAAGAGCTCACCGTAACACTAGAGCTGAAACTTATTGCAGATGTTGGACTTGTAGGGTTTCCTAATGTAGGTAAATCTACGCTTTTATCAGTGGTTACCAGTGCAAAACCTAAAATTGCAGATTATCATTTTACGACCCTTACACCTAATCTCGGGGTTGTGAGAACGAAACGTGGAGATAGCTTTGTTTTGGCAGATATACCAGGACTGATTGAAGGCGCCCATGAAGGAACGGGCTTAGGCCATGAGTTTTTACGTCATGTTGAACGGACAAAACTCCTAATCCATGTATTAGATGTAGCGGGAATAGAAGGACGAGATCCCCTAGAGGATTTCGAAAAAATAAATGAAGAGTTGAAATTGTACAATGAAAAGCTATCAACTCGACCACAAGTGGTTGCAGCCAATAAAACTGATGTCATGGGTGAAAATGAAAACCTTAAGAAGCTGACGGAAGCTTTAGCAGAAAAAGGGATAGAAGTTTTTCCTGTCTCAGCAGCAACAAAGCAAGGGCTAGATGAGCTATTAGATTATGTCTCCATCAAGCTCAAGGAATTAGAGGATACTGAAGTAGAGCTAGAAGAGGTCGAAGAGGAAAAATTATATGAACTCAAAGAGAAAGATACAAATCAATTCACAGTGAAAAAAGAGGATGATACCTATATTGTAGAAGGTGATTTCCTAGAGAGATTAATTATGTCTACTAACTTTGAGGATATGGATTCACTGACTTACTTCCAAAAAGTGTTGCGAAGAAAAGGTATTATTGATGAGTTAAAGAAGCTGGGAATCGAAGATGGAGAATTTGTAAAAATCTATGATGTGGAATTTGAATATTTTCACTAAAGTAAGCTTGTTTCAGCAAGCCGAAACATCAGGAAATCAGATGGGGAATTCACCTCATGAGATTAAAAAATGATAGAAGCGTAGAGAAGAGGAGTATTAAAATGTTAACGGGAAAACAACGGAGTTATCTTAGAAAACTAGCAAATGGAATTAGACCAGTTACGCAAATTGGTAAAGCAGGTATTACTGACAGTTTATTGGAACAGCTAGAATTAACCTTAGCGTCACGGGAATTAATTAAAGTAAGTATTTTAGAGACAAGCTTATTAGACACAAAAGAAACGGCAAATGAAGTATCAACAAAATTAAGAGCAGAATTTGTACAAGCCATTGGAAATAAATTTGTCATTTACCGTAAGGCCTATGAAAATCCTCAAATTGAATTACCAAAAAGCTAGTGCAATTGCACGGCTTTTTTCAAATAATAGGAAAGTTCTGCTTTCCTATTATTTGAAAAAGAGGGGTTGTAGGGGATGAAATCCCCTGCCCGCACTGAGGAAGGTGCTCAGGCTGCAAAACAGCCGTCGAAGGAAACCTAGGGTTTCCTAGCGAAAGCGTCGAAGACGCTTTTTTCAATAGACACAATATTATGGAGAATAGGGTGAAAGGTGGAAGGGATACTGTGGATTCTGCTATAGGGAGTATTAAAGAAGAGGGTATCACTAAAGTAGGAATTATGGGTGGAAGCTTTGATCCGATTCATATTGCACATTTGATCGTTGCAGAATCTGCATTAGAAGCCTTTGGTCTAGAAAAAATTATATTTATTCCAACGGGGAACCCTCCTCACAAGGATTCTAGTAAGATGAGTGATGCTAAAAATCGCTTAGAGATGACAAAACTTGCCACCCAGAGTAATAGTCGATTTAGGGTTTCAACAATTGAAGTATACCAGGGGAAGGTATCTTATACCATAGATACAATCGCAGCATTACAAAGTCATTGGGGTAAAGAGGTTTCCTGTTATTTTATTATTGGGATTGATGCCCTGATTGAAATTGAAAGCTGGAAGGCGTATGAAGAATTACTGAAATCAATCACCATGGTTGTTGCCACTCGGGCGGGACATGTAGGGAATTTTATAGACACAACCATTGCCTCTCTTAAAGAAAACCATCATGCGAACATATTACCTATGACGATCCCAGATATTGAGGTTTCTTCAACCGAAATTAGAAAAAGGGTTAAGGAGAATCACTCGATTAAATATTTGGTTCCTGAATCAGTTGAAAACTATATTAAGAAAAACAAATTATATAGGGTAAGCGATCAAGGGGGGGATACCTGTGAGTGAAATTGTTAAAAGGATTGATGAAGAGCTGAAAAAGGTATTGACTTATGAAAGATATATTCACACACAGGGAGTCGTAGATGCTGCGTTGTATTTAGCCCGAAAATATAATGAAGATTCTCAAGAGGCTGAAATAGCAGCTTTGATGCATGATTATGCTAAGGGCTTCAGCAAAATTGAAGCCCTTGGATTTATCCAAAAGCATAAAGTTGAAATAGATGAGGTACTATTAGAGGCACATCAATTGTTACATGGCAAGATAGCAGCTCATATCGCACGTAATGAGTTTCAAATTGATAACGAGAATATATTAAATGCCATTGAAAATCATACCACTGGTCGACTGAACATGAGCAAATTAGAAAAAATAATTTACTTAGCTGATTTTATAGAAATAGGGAGAACATATGCTGGTGTTGATGATTTAAGGATCGTTGCTGAAGAAGATTTGGATAAGGCTGTGCTACAGGCACTAAACAATACAATGAAGTATGTATTGAGTATCGAAAAATTATTGCATCCCAATACCTTATTAGCCCGGAATCAACTGCTGATTGGTTTAACAAGGTAGGAGAATTGGTTTGAGTTAGCAAAAATTTCGATAAAGAGGTGAAGTATGTCTATCGAAAAAAAAGGAAATAAAAAGAAGCTATCATTATTTAGGGTAACTTTAATTGTCGTTGTTATTTTATTTATTGGGAATTTTATCAATACATACAGAGCAGACCAAGTAGGAGACCGGACACATGTTTTGGTTTTTGGTGTAGACGATCCTGATGGTAATAGTGGGGCGCGTACAAGAGCAGATACAATCATGGTATTAAGCCTAGACCCTAAAATGAATAATCCGCTACTTTTATCTATCCCTCGAGATACAAGAGTCAATATTCCAGGAAGAAAATCCATGGATAAGATTAATCATGCCCATGCCTATGGAGGACGGGAGCTTCTTGTGAGCACTGTTGAAGGATTGTTAGAAATTGAAATTGATTATTATCTACGACTTAATTATGAAGCTGTGAGAGAGGTTGTGGATACCCTAGGGGGCATTGAGGTTGATGTTGCAGTGGATATGAAATATGAGGATCCCTATGATGATCCACCCTTGTCTATTAATATCCCTAAGGGAAATCAAGTACTTGATGGTATAAATGCAATGCATTTTTTGCGATTTAGAAGTGGTTATGCCAGTCAAGACTTAGGACGCATACAGGCGCAGCAACAGTTTGTTCAAGCCTTAATTAAAGAAGGATTGGCACCATGGAATCTAATTAAAACACCAAAACTACTAAGTGTATTCTTTCAACACGTGGATACGAACTTGACCATGGGAAAAATACTTACTATGGGTGTTAACTCGATCAATTTAGATACTGATAATATGACAAAAATCACTTTGCCTGGGACACCTAAGATGATTAACAGGGTCTCTTATATTGTGGTTGATGAAAATGAACTAAAGGAAATTAAAAAAGATTATTTACTCAATTCCGAATCTGTATCATCACAGATTGTGATAGAAGTATTGAATGGTTGTGGGGTATCCGGTACTGCAGGGAAATTTGCCGAGGTAATTCAGGGACATGGCTATGCAGTTGAGGGTATTGGAAACTATGACAATGGTAATGTTGAAAACTCATTTATAGAATATAGCTCTCAAAGTAAAAAAGAGGTGAATGTTTTAGCTAAAAAACTAGGAATTTCTCAACTAATTGAAGTTGATGGGGAAACAAACACTGCCAATGTACGTGTTATTATTGGAAGCGACTTAGTCAATTAAGAATTATGGGTATTAAAATGCAATTCAAGAGCCTTGTTTACCATTTATCATAATGGGAGACAAGGCTTTTATTATACTTGTATAAAGTAAAATTGAATGCAGAGGTGAGCTTAGAAATAATTTGAATACAAATCTGGGTTTCCTTTGCGTATATTTAAAATGAAGCTGAGAAAAAAGGACATAAGTTTAAAATAAAAAAATATATTATAAAAAGATCTATTTATAATTAAAAATCACAATTATGAGAGTGGAT
Source organism: Alkaliphilus metalliredigens QYMF (assembly GCF_000016985.1). Lineage (NCBI taxonomy): Bacteria > Bacillati > Bacillota > Clostridia > Peptostreptococcales > Natronincolaceae > Alkaliphilus > Alkaliphilus metalliredigens. Next base: position 2,378,437 of record NC_009633.1, read on the forward strand.
GAATCATCTATGTGAAACGAGATGAAAAACCAGGGGGAGGCAATATGGGAAGCTGGAGTGTCTTTTTTCTTTTTTGTATGGGATTAATTATGATTATCAAGGGGGGGGACTGGTTCGTGGAATCCGCAGTGTGGGTTGCCAAGGTAACCGGGGTCCCCAATGTGTTAATAGGAGCTACAATTGTGAGTATTGCAACAACACTTCCAGAATTACTGGTATCAGTGATCGCAACACAACAACACTACTACGATGTGGCCATTGGCAATGTCATCGGATCTATGATTTGTAATGTTGGACTGATTCTAGGGTTAACGACGCTATTCTCTCCAATAAAATTAAATAGATCCGGGTTTGCCATCAGAGGTTTTTTTATGTTAGGGAGTACGGCCCTAATGCTGTTCTTTTTACGGGATAGAATGATTAGCCCTAGGGAGGGAACGTGGTTTATTGTATTATTCACTATTTATATTCTAATTAACTTACAAGAATTCAATAAAAATCAAAAAAGAGTACCTCATGTCCTGAATCAAGAACAGGATGTTCCTCAAGGTAGTGCAAGTAAGAAGATCATTATGTTTATTGTAGGAGCTGTGTTTATAGCCTTAGGGGCGAGACTACTGGTTAACAATGGTGTCATCATTGCAAATATATTAGGTGTACCAGAACAGGTGGTGAGTTTGACCTTGATCGCCTTAGGAACATCGCTACCTGAGCTAACCACAGCCATCAGTTCTGTTGTAAAAGGACATCAAGGTATTTCTGTAGGAAACATTTTAGGAGCGAATATACTTGACATAGTGATGGTACTTGGGTTATCCTCTAAAATAGGAAGCCAAGGAATTGTAATTAGTTATCAAAATGTAATGCTAGGAGCAACCATATACAATATTCCCCAGACGCTTTATTTAGATCTCCCAGTGACCCTACTGATGATGGGTGTATTGGTTTTCGGGGGACTCTTGACCGGGAAGATTAATCGTGTAATTGGTTTTTTGATTTTTAGTATTTATGGTATATATTTGATTGCATTGGCTAAATTATTTATGTAGTCCTATAATAGGAGGCGTACGATGGAGAAGGAAATATTTCAACAAGTAAAGAATATCGTAAAAGCAATTGATGACAAGTTAGGAGAAGACATTGTTGTACTGAATTTAGGGCAGGTATCCCCCATATGTGATTATTTTGTTATCGCAACCGGTAAGTCAGATCGCCAGGTGAAGGCGATTGCCGATGAGGTCGAAAATCAATTAAAGGAAACAGGAGGTCTGCTAAGTCATAAAGAAGGACATAGACTAGGGAGATGGATTCTCTTAGATTATGGTGATATTGTGGTGCACATTTTCCATGAGGAAGATAGAGAATTTTATAGTATCGAGAGAATTTGGAAGGATGCATTGGTTGAAAATATTGACAAATTTATGGATAATGATATATAATATAATTTAATCAATGGTAATAAGTAGATGAATGGGTTATGTGTAGTGTGATTAATGAAAAACTGTATATATCAGAATAAAATGATAACATCATAGAAAGAACATATGGTTATAAGGAGTAGTAGGTAAACTTACTTTTTTAGAGAGTCGATGGTTGGTGTAAATCGATAAAGCAAGATGCTGAACTTGCCTTAAATAAGTACCATAAGGGTGGTTTCCTTTACAGACTACTATAAGTGGACTTTCAGTCAATTAGGGTGGTACCGCGGGAATTTCCCGTCCCTAAAGACTTGAAAGTTTTTTTGTTGTAAATTTTTGTATTTTGAAGGAGGTAGCTAAAATGGCAATATATGACTTTGGCAATATTGAAAAGAAGTGGCAGGAAAGATGGCAAGAGAACAAGGCTTTTTCAATTATAGAGAGAGATCGTCCTAAATATTACGTGCTTGAAATGTTTCCTTATCCATCTGGAAAAATTCATATGGGACATGTACGTAATTATTCAATTGGAGATGTTGTGGCTCGATTTAAGAGAATGAAAGGCTACAATGTGTTACACCCAATGGGATGGGACTCTTTCGGACTTCCTGCTGAAAATGCTGCAATAAAGCATGGAATTCATCCGGATCATTGGACTAAAGAAAATGTAAAAGAGATGAAGGAGCAGCTAGATGCCCTAGGATTAAGTTATGATTGGGATCGAGAAGTGTCAACTTGTACGCCAGAGTATTATAAATGGACACAATGGCTCTTTTTACAGTTTTATCATAAAGGACTTGCCTACAAAAAAGAATCTCAAGTTAACTGGTGTCCATCCTGTGAAACGGTTTTAGCTAACGAGCAGGTAGTCAATGGGGGCTGTGACCGATGTGATAGTTCTGTTGGTAAGAAAAACTTAAACCAATGGTACTTTAAGATTACGGATTACGCTGAAGCACTATTAGAGGATATCAAGCTTTTAGATGGGTGGCCGGAGAAGGTTAAAACAATGCAACAAAATTGGATTGGTAAAAGCCACGGAGCTGAAATTGATTTTCCCATCGAAAACACTTCAAAAGAATTGAAAGTTTTTACCACTAGACCAGATACAATCTACGGGGCTACATATATGGTTCTGGCACCAGAACACCCCTATGTGATGGAACTAGTGAAGGAAACAGAATATGAAGAAGCGGTTGTGGCCTTTCGCAATAAACTACAGCATATGTCTGATATTGAAAGGACATCTACTGAAATAGAAAAAGAAGGAATCTTTATTGGTAAGTATTGTATCAATCCTGTATCTAATGAAAAAATACCGATTTATATTGCTAATTATGTATTAGCCGACTATGGTACAGGGGCCATTATGGCGGTACCTGCTCATGATCAAAGAGATCTAGACTTTGCAAGAAAGTATGATATAACCGTGACTCCGGTTATTCGACCAATAGATGAATCAGATGGTTTTGACATCGAAAAGGAAGCTTATACAGATAGTGGTATCATGATCAACTCAGAAAAATTCAATGGATTAGATAGTGAAAAAGCTTATGAGGACATTGCAAAACATATTGAAACCCTAAATGCAGGAAAAAGGACCATTAATTATCGGTTAAGAGATTGGTTGCTTTCAAGACAACGATACTGGGGAACACCAATTCCTATCATATACTGTGATGATTGCGGTATTGTACCCGTAAGAGAAGAAGAACTGCCAGTCAAATTGCCTGTTGATGTGACATTCTCAGGAAAAGGATCATCACCACTTGAAACAAGTGAAGGTTTTTTAAACACAAACTGTCCAAGCTGTGGTAAAATGGCTAAAAGAGAGACTGACACAATGGATACCTTTGTTGATTCTTCTTGGTACTTCCTGAGATATACTGACGCAAACAATGAACAACTTCCTTTTTCTAAAGAAGCTGCTAATTATTGGGTGCCAGTAGATCAATACATTGGTGGCGTAGAGCATGCCATTTTACATCTACTTTATTCTAGATTTTTTACAAAGGTCATGAAGGATCTAGGTTTGACGGATCAACCTGAGCCATTTAAAAAGTTACTGACACAAGGGATGGTTTTAAAAGATGGGGCAAAGATGTCTAAATCAAAAGGCAATGTAGTCAGTCCTGAAGAAATCATTCAAAAGTATGGTGCAGATACAGCGAGACTATTTGTGTTGTTTGCAGCGCCACCAGAAAGAGATTTAGAATGGAGTGACCAAGGGGTTGAGGGTAGTTATCGTTTCTTGAACCGAGTATGGCGCTTAGCTGAGGAATTCATAGACAATAATCTATTTATGTCAACTTCTTTGGGTGAGGCCCTAACTAAAAGGGACAAAGATTTGAAGTATACGATACATTACACCATTAAAAAAGTAACCAGCGATGTTGAAGATAGATTTAACTTCAATACAGCCATTAGTGCGGTTATGGAGTTAATTAATGAATTATATAAATATAAAGAAACAGATCCTTCGAAATTAAATGGCGATCTATTTCGAGAAGGAATTGAAACAAGTATCTTGTTGCTAGCGCCATTTGCACCTCATTTTACCGAGGAATTATGGGAGAAACTTGGGAAAGCTGAAAGTGTCCATATGACAAATTGGCCTGAGTACGACCATGAAGCCATCATAAAGGATGAAGTTGAAATCGTTATGCAAGTCAATGGTAAGGTAAAGGATCGAATGATGGTTCCTACCAATGTATCTAAGGAAGAGCTGGAAAGTTTAGCCATGAAAAATGAAAAGATAATACAGATTATAGAAGGGAAACAAATCATTAAGATTATTGCTGTACCAAAGAAGTTAGTTAATATTGTTATAAAATAGGGGGGGCAATATGGAAAAGAAGTTACATCCAATACTACAGGGAATGATTCCTTTAGTTGAAGGAATTGCAAAAACATTGGGGAAAAATTGCGAAGTCGTGCTTCATGAAATTAAGGATAATGAAAAATCCATCGTAGCCATCACGAATGGACATGTTACAGGTAGATCAGTTGGAAGTCCTATGCTAGATGTGGGAATACAGGCAATTAGGAAAGGGAACGATGCTGATAATATATTAAACTATCGAAATAAAAGTTCAGATGGCAAAACGTTGAAGTCCTCAACGATGTTTTGTAAAAATGAAAAGGGCATCATTATTGGTTGTTTATGTATCAACATTGATATTTCAGAATTTATGATTGCACAACGTGTACTTGAAGAGTTAACATTTACAGATATAAAAGGGGAACCAAATCTAGGTGATACCACAACCAATAATGTGAATGATGTGTTGACTGCTATTGTCTCAGAGACATTAGAGTTATCAGGAAAACCTGTTGCATATATGAACAAAGAAGAAAAGGTAAATATTGTAAAAAAGCTAGATGATCAAGGTGCTTTCTTAATAAAAGGAGCAATTGACTATGTAGCAAAAATACTATGTGTCTCCCGTTATACGATTTATAATTATCTCGATGAAATCAGAGTTAACGGATAAGCGAGTAAAGGAGGAAATAAAATGTCAAAGGTAATCAATACAAAAAAGGCACCAGCAGCTATTGGCCCTTATTCACAGGCGGTGCAAGCTGGTAATATGTTATTTGTTTCTGGTCAAATTCCATTTGTTCCTGAGACAATGGAATTAATTTCTGAAGATGTACAAGAGCAAACCAAACAAGCACTGGAAAATTTAAAAGCAATTTTAGAAGAAGCAGGGCTAGGCTTTAAGGATGTTGTGAAAACAACAGTTTACATTAAAGATATGAATGAATTTGGAAAAATCAATGAGATTTATGGAGAATACTTTAAGGAAAATAAGCCTGCAAGAGCTTGTGTCGAAGTGGCAAGATTACCCAAGGATGTTAAAGTAGAAATTGATGCAATTGCTGTAGTAGAATAAGAAGACAAAAGTGGCCATGAAAATCGGCCACTTCTGTTATGTAAAGAAGAATTATATCTATGGATAAAAATACAATAAGAAGTTAAAATAAGAAGATTAGATATGACTGATCCAATTGAATGGGATCAAGAAGGATGGGAGGAGATGTGTATGAAAAACTATAGTATGTTTGATGTGATAGGACCTAATATGATAGGACCTTCGAGCTCTCACACTGCGGGGGCTTGTCGATTGGGAAAGGTTGCTTATAAAATTGCTGAGGGAGACATCAAAAAAGTCACATTTCTATTGCATGGTTCCTTTGGAAAGACATACAAAGGACATGGAACGGATAAAGCACTGGTGGCAGGAATATTAGGATTTGACCCCGATGATGAACAGATCAAATACTCCTTTCAGATGGCAAAAGAGAAGGAGATCCTGTTTTCCTTTGTAGAGGAGGACCTAGGTGAAGTTCATCCTAATACGGCTAAGATTATGATTGAGAAGGCCGATGGCAAGGAATTATCCATATTAGGTTCTTCAATTGGCGGAGGAAGCATTATCATTACTGAGATCAACGATCTGAAATTAGAGTTTACTGGAGAATATCCAACTATAATTGTTTCTCATAAAGACAGACCAGGATTAATTGCCAAAACCACAGCGATTTTATGTGAGTATGGCATTAACATTGCATTTATGAGGGTCTACCGATATCATAAAGGACAAAATGCATTTATGATTATAGAAACAGATAATGAGATTGTACCTGAGGTAGTAGGTGATATTAAAAAGGTAGCTGAAATAGATAACGCCTATCTGATCAGTATTAAATAGTTGAAGGGAGAAGAGATAGCAGATGAGTTTTACAAATGGGATCGAACTATTAGAAATATGCGAGAAAAGTAATAAAAAAATATATGAAGTGATGATCGAGAAGGAAATAGAAGATACCGGTTTAAGTGAAATTGAAATAAGGGAAAAGATGACAGAAAGTTTGACGATTATGAAGGAAGCATCACTAAAAGGATTGACCGAGGACATTAAATCTGTCAGTGGTTTAATTGGAGGAGATGCCAAGAAGGTAAAGGAAAGAAATGAAAAGGAAAGATCTGTATGCGGGCCATTGATGAGTAAAGCCATTAGTAGTGCCATGGCTATACTAGAGGTGAATGCTGCAATGGGCAAAATTGTTGCGGCTCCCACAGCAGGCTCCTGTGGTATCGTTCCAGGAACACTGTTAACAATAGGTGAAGAGTTTAACTTAAGTGAAGTGGACTTGATCAATGGGTTGATTACAGCCAGTGCTGTTGGATTCATTATCTCAAGAAATGCCACAGTAGCAGGAGCTGAAGGAGGATGTCAGGCTGAAACCGGTTCAGCAGCGGCTATGGCATCAGCAGCCATCGTAGAGTTAATGGGAGGAACGCCAAAGCAGGCCTTGGATGCTTCTGCCGTGTGCATTAAAAACATTCTTGGATTGGTATGCGATCCAATCGCAGGATTGGTAGAAGCGCCATGTGAAAAAAGAAATGCGATTGGAGCAGCAAATGCATTGATTTCTGCTGAGATGGCATTATCTGGTGTAGGTAGTTTAATTCCCTTTGATGAGGTTGTAGAGGCTATGTATCGAGTGGGCAGGTGTTTACCCTTTGAGCTTAGAGAAAGTGCCTTAGGAGGCTTAGCGGATACGCCTACAGGTAAAAGAATTAAGAAGGAAATACTAGGTGAATAACTTAGAATGAAAAAACGCCCATTGATTTTTAATGGGCGTTTTGATTACTTCATTAGATTTTTACTAAAGCTGTATCCCTTTCGTCTTCCATAGGACATTCCACGGCTTCTTCGCTTTCTAAATCTCAGATGAGCAATGAATAATTGCCAGAATACCAATACCACTAGGAAGCCACCTACAAATACCATTGGACGTCTAAGTCCTTCTATTATTGTACGAGAAAATGATTTTAGCTCGATGGATTGAATCGGGACTAATTCTACCTCACCGAGTATTTCGCCTCCTAAGGAGTAAATGATTTTACCATAGGTCTCTTCCAATAGAATTGGAGCACTTAGTTCATCATTAATAATCAATTGTTTTTCGATAAGAGATGGGTCTACATCTATAGGTAATATCTTGGTGAGGGAATCTTTTGAATATAAGGAAACTTCATCCTCCACGCCTTTTAATAATGGCTCAGTGGTAACGTAATGTTGTTCTTCAACCAATTGAACAAGCTGATAATTTTCAAATCCATAGTCAATCAATGCCCTTGAATCAGCATAAACATTAACTCCCTGAGCGCCTAAAACAACTGAAATGAATCGCTGATCCCCTTGTATAGCCGAGGCAATTAGACAATTTTGTGCTGCGTTGGTAAACCCTGTTTTGAGACCTTCGACGATGTCATACTTGATGTTTTGGTACTGTCCTCTGTATAAAATTTGATTTCCTGATCCCGTTCCCCATAGAAATCGATTGGTATTTCGATAATAACGAGTTTCAGGCGTAAATTCTGTTGGCTCAACGTCATAACGAACTGTGCCAGCAATTTCTCTAAGTACATCGAAGGTGATGGCATGTTTCCCGATCATGGCTAGATCGTAGGCTGTGGTTACGTGTTCCTCATCGGGTAAGCCATGGGGGTTGGTAAAGTGACTATTTAAAGCACCAAGCTCTTTAGCCCTTCGGTTCATTAGGTCAGCAAAGGCCTCAACGGATCCTGAGATGTGTGTTGCAAGCAGTTCAGCAACGTCATTTGCTGAACGGATCATCAGCACATGTAATAGCTCATTAACTGTGAAAGCCTCACCCTTTAAGAGATACATACCTGAACCACCAACGAACATATCTTCTTCTACTGTAATGACTTCGTCTAACTCAAGATTCTCTAAAACAAGTATCGCAGTAAGGGCCTTGGTAGTACTGGCAGGATAGGTGATTTCATGTGCATTTTTGTCATAAAGCACCTCTCCAGTCTGAAAATCAAGCAATACACCATTAGGGGCAGTGATAGAAGGTTTGCCTTCCCCATGAGATATATCAGGATTGAACATAAAAATTAAAGTAATCACACAAGTTAAAAATAAAGAAACACTTTTTTTCATCTGTAATACACCCCCCTCGTCAGCCAAGTTTCTACTTTATACAGTATATCAAACTTTTAGAAGAAAATTAAGGAAAAATTTTGTTAAATGTAAAGGAAATAAATGTTATCTTGTAGAAATAATAAAAAGTTGAACTATTATGGCGCGTATGATATAAAGGGGGTATAATAAAGTGAACCTTTCAAAGCAACAACGCTTTATTGTTTTTGCAGTAGTTGCATCAATTGTGTTATTGGTAGGTACATTCAATCACTTGAGGGATAGACGGGAAAAATACATTTTAAGTGGAGACAATCAGAAGGCAAATGTTGATTTTCTTCAGGAGGATAATCTGGAGATTGTTTTAAACCAACCAGAAAAAATCATTGTACATATAGAAGGAGAAGTTTATGCACCTGGAATATATGAATTAGGAGAAAGTAGCAGAATTTTTGATGCAGTAGAAGCAGCAGGTGGATTGACCCCTAATGCAGATCGTAGGAGGTTAAATCTTGCCAGACGATTGAATGATGAGGAATTTATTTATGTTGTCAGTCATGATGAAACAGAGCCCGTAGATGCTAACTGGGGACAGGAAGCATTAGTGGCAGGCAATCAAAGTCAAAATGCACTTATCAACATCAATTATGCCGACACAGAAGACTTAAAAAAGCTAAATGGTATAGGGGATAGCTTAGCCAAAAGGATTATTGAATACAGAGAGCTCAATGGATATTATCAGCAAATTGAAGATATACAAAATGTGAGTGGTATTGGCGAAAAGAAGTTTCAGGATATAAAAGATGAGATTACCACTAGATAGGATTGAATAGGAGGAGAGCACAAAGTGAATGAAGACAAAAGACTAACTCAAATGACGGCTAGTGCAGGCTGAGCGGGCAAAATTGGACCCGATGTCCTGGCACAGGTGCTGTGTCATATACCGAGAATAAAAGATGAAAAACTCATTGTTGGATTAGAAACATCAGATGACGCTGCTGTTTATCAAATTGATGAAGAGCGGGCGCTGGTACAAACATTAGACTTCTTTACTCCTGTTGTTGATGACCCTTATACATATGGACAAATAGCAGCAGCAAATTCCCTAAGTGACGTCTATGCCATGGGGGGACAACCACTCACTGCCATGAATATCGTATGTTTTCCTAGTTGTTTGTCTCCAGATGTTCTTAAAGAGATCCTTAAGGGTGGGGCAGATAAAATAATGGAAGCTAATTGCTTGTTAGTAGGGGGACACACAGTAGAGGATAACGAGCCAAAATATGGACTGTCTGTTACTGGCATGGTTTCTCCCCATGAGATTTGGACTAATGCTGGGGCTAAAGTTGGGGAATACTTAATTTTAACTAAGCCAATTGGGACAGGAGTCCTGAACACAGCAATCAAAGTAGACATGGTAGATGAAAGTCAATATGAGGACGCAGTCAAAGTGATGGTGACCCTCAATAAGTACGGGATGGAGGCACTGAAAGATTTCAACATTTCAGCTTGTACAGATATTACTGGTTTTGGTTTATTAGGCCATGCCTATGAAATGGCAAAGGGAAGCCATGTTTCGCTGGAAATATACAGTGATCAAGTACCTTTCATAGCCGGGGTTAAAGAATTTGCTAGAATGGGGATTATTCCAGGTGGTATGTACGCCAACAAAAAGCATATTGAAAAAGATGTAAATGTCAACGGTGACGTGGAGGAAGTGATAATGGATTTATTATATGATCCACAAACTTCTGGAGGACTATTGGTATCAATAGCTGAAGAACAAGTAGAAGAGGCTATAGAGAAGCTCACAGAGCTAAATTTAACTGAGTTTGCTGTCATAGGGAAAGTCGTTGAAAAAGATGAATTTACAATCTATATAAAATAAAGTTGGACAAAGAAAGGAGACAGGCAATAGCCTGTCCCCTTTCTTTGTAAAAATATATTAAATCATATTAATCTTAAACGTGTCTTTTAGTTGTAAAGAATTCCTTAGTCAACTTAAGAACAATACCACTTAATCCTAATAGACCAATTAAGTTTGGTATAGCCATTAATCCGTTTAATGTATCCGCAACGTCCCAGATTAATTCTAATCCACCGATGGCACCAACAACAATTAATGGAAGCCATAGAATACGGTAGAATTTATTGATTCCAGAACCAAATAAATGCTCAGCACATTTTTCACCATAGTAGGCCCAACTTAATATTGTAGAGAATGCGAAGAATAGGATACCGATTGCTACGATAATTCCACCAGGACCTGGTAAACCATGATTAAAGGCAGCAGTGGTTAATGCGGCACCAGTCAACTGATCTCCAGCTACATCTACAAGTTTCCAAGCACCTGTTGTGATAATAGTAAGAGCTGTTAATGTACAAATAACAATTGTATCAGCAAATACTTCGAAAATACCCCATAGTCCTTGTCGTACAGGGTGGTCTGTTTTTGCAGCAGCATGAGCGATTGGCGCACTACCTAAACCAGCCTCATTGGAGAATACCCCACGGGCAACACCAAATCGCATAGCCATCATAACAGTTGCGCCAGCAAACCCACCTACACCAGCTCTAGGTGTGAAGGCATAACTGAAGATTTCGCCAAATGCTGCAGGAATCGCAGCGGCATTTAGGATGATAATGACTGAAGCACCAATAATATAGAATACTGCCATGATCGGAACAACTTTTTCTGTAACAGAGGCAATTCGCTTAAGTCCTCCTAGGATAACTAAAGCAGCACCACCAGCTAAAGCTAATCCAGTTAGAAGCGGCGGAATGTTGAAAGTTGCATCTAATGCAGCTGCCACAGAGTTAGACTGAACCATGTTTCCGATACCAAAGGCAGCTACTGCCCCAAATATCGAGAATATAATCGCAAGCCATCTCCAGCCCAGTCCCTTTTCAATATAGTACATAGGACCTCCAACCCAGCTACCTTCTGCATTCTTTTCACGATATTCAATTGCCAAAACAACTTCTGCAAATTTGGTCATCATACCAAAGAAAGCAGAAATCCACATCCAGAAAATTGCACCTGGACCTCCAATTGCAATTGCTGTAGCAACACCGGCAATGTTACCAGTACCGATTGTTGCGGCTAAAGCAGTAGAGAGGGCTTGAAAAGGTGTAATATCTCCCTCTTCTGAAGCTTCTGGTTTGTCAAAAATTTTCATTAAGGTTTCTTTCATAGTAAATCCAAATTCTCTAACCTGTAAAAAGTTTGTCTTAAAAGAAAACCAAACACCAGTTCCAACTAACAGAATTAGCATATAAGGTCCCCAAACAAGGCTGTTTATGAAACCATTAATATTTTCAATAGCACTTATAAAACCGTACACATTAAAACCTCCTTAGAATTTAGTAATAATAAATGTAATGCGTTGTGCTCAGACTAGTAAGAAGGATAAATCGCTCTACGAACTATGTAACTAAAATGTTCACCCCCCTAGCTAAGATTTGATGGCTTCATTTCAAGGACTAATCAAATAAGAAACGTAAAGTCTCAGATGAAAGTAGATGCGAATAAAAAATGTATTTAAACGCAAGTTACTGAAGATAACTTCAATGATGAATTTGAAATGAAGTCTAAGAATTTTAAGTAAATAATTTCGAAAAGCACACCAGTAGAGAGTATTCCACATATCAGTAGAGAGTATTCCAAATTTGTACAACCTTCTTACTATTTACTATATTAACACAAATGTAACAGAAATGAAATAATTTTTTCCATAGGATACCAGTTAGTCTAGATATAAATAGGTGATTTACTGCACTAGATATTATAAAAGAAGCTTGTGCTTATAAGTGAAGATATAGAACATTTCTTATGTACTTTATAAAATGTTTTCTCATGGACAAGCCGCATATTCTAGAAAAAAATATGTTATAATCAACATAACACTTAACACGTAAGGAGTGATTGATCGATGAATAAAGGAAGAATATTAAGTCAACTGCCCTCGGTGGATGAACTTATAAAGAACCTTGAACATGATAAGCTTGAAAAAATGATACCAAGAAGTGTCGTTGTAGAACAAACGAGAATAACAGTTGATACCTATAGAAAAGCCATCTTAACAATGGATGAAGGCTCACTGAGAGATTATCAAATTGATATCACCTCGATGCATGATGAAATTAAGCAAGCCTGTGAGTCCTTTTGCTCTATGAACTTACGAGAAGTGATTAATGGAACAGGGGTCATTTTACATACTAATTTAGGAAGGTCATTGCTTAGTGAAGAAATAAAAGGACAGATATGGGAAGTTGCTTCCGGGTACTCTACATTAGAGATCGATGTCACCACGGGGAAAAGGGGAAGTCGATACAACCACGTAGTTGACGTTTTAAAACACTTGACTGGAGCAGAGGATGCGTTGGTTGTCAATAATAATGCCGCAGCGGTCATGCTTGTGTTAGGGACAATTGCTAAGGGCAAAGAGGTGATTGTGTCTAGGGGAGAGCTAGTGGAAATCGGAGGCTCCTTTCGTGTGCCTGATGTAATGGAACAAAGTGGAGGCAAGCTAAGAGAGGTTGGAACCACAAACAAAACACATTTGTGGGATTATGAAGGGGCGATTTCAGACGAAACTGCCGCTTTACTAAAAGTACATACAAGTAATTATCGGATTATGGGATTTACTGAATCCGTAGGCCTAGAAGAGATAGTCGAGCTTGGCAACCGATATCATATTCCAACCATAGAAGATATTGGTAGTGGCGTTTTAATTGATTTACAAAAATATGGTTTAGCACATGAACCAACAGTTCAGGAAAGTGTGAAAGCCGGTGTTGACATTGTTACTTTTAGTGGGGACAAGCTATTAGGAGGACCACAAGCTGGCATCATTGTTGGAAAGCGCAAGTGGATTGAAAAAATGAAAAAGAACCCTCTAACCCGAGCTATTAGAGTAGACAAATTAACCATGGCGGCTTTGGAAGCCACATTAAAACTCTATTTAGATGAAGACACAGCGATTAAACATATTCCAACACTAAAAATGCTAACGGAAAACCTAGACACAATTTCTGAGCGCGCATCGGACTTGTTTAGAAAGTTACAAGCTTTAGATGAGCACCTGCTAGTGAGAATTGAAGAGGATTTTTCTCAAGTGGGAGGCGGCTCTATGCCTCTTGAAAAATTACCAACAAAAGTAATTACCCTTGAGCATACAATTCTATCTGCGGCTCAAATGGAGACTAAACTGAGAAACTTTAAAAGACCGATTTTCACTAGGATTCGAGATGAAAAAGTAATGATGGATTTAAGAACCATAAGAGAGAAGGATTTTGTATTTATTGTAGAGGCATTAAAGACAGTTGCAAAGTAAGGAGGGACCACGTGGAAAACATAGTAATCGGAACAGCGGGACATATTGATCATGGAAAGACAACGCTGATCAAGGCACTGACAGGCAGGGAAACAGATCGATTAAAGGAAGAGAAAAAAAGAGGGATTTCAATTGAGTTGGGTTTTACATATTTTGACCTGCCAAGTGGTAAAAGAGCAGGTATTATTGATGTACCAGGACATGAAAAATTTATTAGAAATATGTTGGCTGGTGTTGGTGGTATGGATATTGTTTTGTTGGTTGTGGCAGCTGACGAAGGGGTTATGCCACAAACCAAGGAACATTTAGATATTATTTCTGTATTAAATATTAAAAAGGGTATCATTGTGATTACCAAGGCGGGATTAGTAGATGAGGAGTGGCTAGAATTAGTTAAGGCAGATATAAAGGAAAGGGTGAAGGATACCTTTTTAAGAGACGCAGATATGATGGCAGTCGACTCCGTTAATCAAATAGGCATTAAAGAATTGGTTGAAAAAATAGATCACCTGACAAATGAAACTGGTCCTAGAGATACCAATAGCCCTGCTAGGATGCCTATTGATAGAGTATTCACCATTACAGGATTTGGAACTGTGGTCACTGGGACATTGGGGCAGGGGAAAATCACAGTAGAAGATACCATGGAGATTTTACCAGCAAAGCAAAAAGTTCGAATCAGAAATATTCAGGTCCATGGAAAGTCTGTTAAGACTGCCTATGCTGGGCAAAGAGTCGCAATCAATTTAGCAAATGTTAAAAAGGAAGAAATTGAAAGAGGGTTTATTTTAGCACAAATAGATAGCTTAGAAGCAACAATGATGATAGATGCAAAGTTTAATATGTTAAAGGATGCACAAAGAATTATTAAAAATAGAGACAGGGTTAGAATTTATCATGGATCAGCAGAAGTATTGGCAAGGGTGAGCTTATTGGGAACAGATGAATTACTCCCAGGTGAAAGCAGCTTTGTCCAATTTAGACTTGAGGAATTGACTGCTATTAAAAAGGATGATCCACTTGTCATACGTTTATACTCACCTATGGAGACCCTGGGGGGAGCAATTGTCATTGATGGCAATCCTCAAAAACACAAAAGATTCGATCAAAAAGTAATTGAAGATTTGGCCTTACGTGAGAAAGGGACCCTTAAAGAGGTGATTGAGAAGCAAGTGGAACGATATAGCAATGAATACCCAGATATTTCATTTATTTCCAAAACAATGGGATTGCAATTAACAGAAGTTAAGGAGCAAATTCAATTACTAGAACAAGAAGACAAGGTGGTTTTTCTGGGTTCGGGACATGTTTTACACCAAAAATATTTTGGGGATTTAAAAGAGAAGTCATTGACGTTACTAAGCTCTTACCATGAGGGGAATCCTTTAAGAAAAGGTATGTTAAAGGAAGAATTAATCAGCAGGCTTTTTACCACTAAGTTTAATAAAGTTGCTGATTCTTTTTTACAGAAACTCTTTGAAGCAGGGGAAATAAAAATCTACCAAAAATATGTGGCCATGAGTACCTTTCAAGTCAAGTTTAATGAACAGCATCAAAAAATAAGAGCTTTATTAGAGAAGGCTTACGGAGAGCAATTTTATAATCCCCCAAGGTTAGAGGATGTAACGAAACAATTACCATTCGACAATGAAATAATAAACCAAGTAATCGAGGCGATCATGGATGAGGTGTTGATTAAAATTAGTTCAGACATCACACTTCATATGGATGCCTATAAAGAAGCAAAAAATAAGTTGTCAGATCACATTGAGAAAAACGGAAAAATAACATTGTCGGAGTTTCGTGATCTTCTAGATACAAGTAGAAAGTTTGCGGTTGCAATTTTAGAGCATTTCGACAACCACAAGATTACAAAGCGACTAGGGGATACACGAGTCTTAATGTAACATACAAATAGGTATTGAACCCTAAAAGAGGTGAAAAAATGGTATACAAATTGCTAGTTGTTGACGATGAACCGTTATTAGTGAAAGGATTGAGATATAGTCTTGAACAAGATGGGTACGAAATATTATCTGCCTCTGATGGCGAAGAGGCCTTAGATAAATTTAATAAAGGGTCCTTCGATTTAATCATTTTAGATTTAATGCTACCTAAAATCGACGGATTGGAGGTGTGTCAAACAATTAGACAAACCTCACAAACGCCGATTATTATGCTGACGGCTAAGGGTGAAGACATGACTAAAATACTAGGGCTAGAGTATGGCGCTGATGATTACATGACAAAACCCTTTAATATTTTAGAACTAAAAGCAAGAATAAAAGCAGTTCTAAGGAGAGCACAAAGCAAAGAAGGAAATGTGGGAGAACGTGTGATTCATATTGATGACTTTAAAATCAATACAATGGGCAGAAAAGTAAGCATACATGGGGAAGAAGTCAATTTGACCGCCAAGGAGTTTGATCTATTACTACTCTTAGCATCAAATCATGGTAAGGTCTATAGTAGGGAGGCGCTATTGGAAATCATATGGGGATATGAATATTTTGGAGACCTGAGAACAGTAGATGTACATGTGAGAAGATTAAGAGAAAAGGTAGAATCAAACTCTAGCCAACCAAAGTATATCTTAACTAAATGGGGGGTAGGCTATTATTTTAGAACCAAATAATCGCTTTTTTAGTATTAGGTGGAAGCTCATTTCCACTTATTTACTATTACTTTTAGTTGCCCTAATGATTATTAATATATATGTATACCGCACAATTAAAGAAGATTACTTAAGAGATAAAGAAATGAATTTACTCACCCAGGCCAATATGATAGCTACCCGGACTACTGAAGCCATTTATGAATCAAATCATCAATTCGATCAATTTGCGTTGAAGGAAATGATGCAATCTTTTGATGCACAAATACAAGGTAGGATTTTAATTGCTGATGAAAATAGGATTATCGTATACGACTCTTTTCATGAGTTTAATAATAAAAAATTAGAGCATCCAAATATTATTAGAAGTATTAAAGGAGAAACTGTTGTCCGAGAATATCATTCTGAACAGTATGGACGGACCATGTATACCAGTGTGCCGATTACGAGACAAAGTCATGTTGTGGGTGTGGTTTTTTTATCGGTATCCCTAGAACATGTTTACGATAGAATTGCTAATGTTTCTAATCGCCTGATTGTTATGTCTTTTTTGGGTTTGGGAATGATTACTGTGATTAGTATTTTATTTGCAAATCTGATTACAAAACCGATTAAACGATTGACGGAAACGATGCAAAAAACTGCTCAGGGAAAGTTTGGTGGACGCATTCCCATAAAGGGAAATGATGAAATAAGCCAATTAGGAGTAGCCTATAACTTAATGAGTACAAAACTAAGTCAAATAGACAAGCAAAGAAGAGACTTTGTGGCCAATGTATCCCATGAATTAAAGACACCATTAACTTCAATGAAGCTACTTTCAGAATCCTTACTTATGCAAGAAGGTGGAGATATTGCCATCTATAGAGAGTTTTTAAGTGATATAGATACGGAGATAGACAGACTCAATAAAATTATAGAAAGTCTATTAATGCTAGTAGATCTAAATGAAGATAAATTAACAATAGAGTATGAAATCACCTATGTGAACTATTTAGTTGAAAAGGTTACGCAATCCATCAAACCTTTAGCTGAACAAAAAAAAATAAAAATCATTATTAACCAGTGGCATAAGATTCAAATATATTTAGATCAAGGCAAAATTCATCAAGCACTGACAAATATCATTTACAATGCAGTCAAATATACTGAAGATGGTGGGAAGGTTGTCATTACACTCTATCGTGAAGGTAATCGTGCCATCATTAAAATCGCTGATAATGGTATTGGTATTTCTGAAGAAGAACTGCCCTATATATTTGAACGATTCTATCGAGTAGACAGTGCTCGGTCAAGAAAAACAGGAGGATCTGGATTGGGATTATCAATATCTGAACAAATTATACACCTTCACCAAGGAACCATTGAAGTGGAGAGTAAAGAACACAAAGGAACAACTGTTTATGTCAAATTGCCCATAGATTTAAAGACAGGGTTATAGTATTTGAATCTGAATTGTAGGGGGATTTATGGTGAAAAATGGATTGTTGTTTTTATTAGTTTTGACAATAAGCACAATGCTATGGGGATGTGGGCCAATCCAAGAAATGGATGAGATTGAAATTAGCCCTTTTCCTGAAAGAAAGATTGAATTGACAACACTTTATTTTAAAGTTAAGGGAGCAAGATCATTAGAAAGGGAGACAAGAGTAATTGAGAGGACTTTTGAATCCGCTGAAGAGATGATTGTAAAAGAGCTCATTAATGGACCTACAGAAGAACATTTACTTGAAACCCTTCCAAGGGAAACAAAGGTCCAGGGTGTCATAATCATTGGTTCAACAGCATATGTTAATCTTTCTCAGGAATTCATCTGGGAATTTGATGAAAAAATACATGATGAGTCTATTACAATTTACTCGATTGTAAACACACTAACGGAACTCAATAAAATAGATGACGTACAGATTTTAGTAGATGGAGAAACACTAAATCAATACCAACAGTATGTCTCTTTAAAGCAAATATTTGACCGAAATGAAAAGGTGATGAGAGAGGAATTGCCTTACCCCCACGAAGTACTTAAACGCTATTTTCAGGTAATTGATGAACAGGATTATAGAAGAGCTTACGATGAATTATACATTCCCCTTAGTCAAAACATTGACTATTTAAACTTCTATCGATATATGTTGATAAATAAAGGACATATTGAAAAACATAAAATAACTAAGTACAGCACACAATATATGGAAAATGAAATCGTGCTAAAAGTAGATTATGATGAGGAGAATTTTAATGGTGAAATAATTGAACATATTGGAGAACCCTTTCACTTTAGAAATCACTTGGGAGAGTGGAAAATTGTAATAGATGATATTGAATAAGAGTATGGTGACTTTATATGATTTCATGATATTAGAATGACGACATACGTTGACAAAACTAAGAAGTTTTTACATAGTTTCAGAGAATGTTAAATAAATGCTTATAATATAGAATAATAACCATTTGAGACTAAACCAGTTTCAAGTGGTTTTCGTTGTTTTTGTTATTTATAAATACTTAGACGTCCAAATGACGTCGGAGGGGGAACCCTAAATTCACTTCTACTGCACAATGCAGGTTGATACAGTATCAGGATCAACTGTTAGCAGCAAAGTAATATTAAAAGCAGTTGAGGAAGCCTTAGTTGCCAATTGAAAAGTATTACAAGTCATAAAATGAAAAAACAGTATAGGAATATATGTATTGAGGGAAAAATAGGGCATCTGCTGAAAAGTGGGTGTCTTTTTTTGGACAAGAGCAGATTGAGAATAGGGATAATTAGGGGATTTGAGTTATTTTTTTGGTAGTTGTTGAAAAATATCGAAATTTATTGGAAAATAGTGGCTGATAAATTTGATGGAGAGTTGTTTGGTAGGTTAATTGAGAAGGTTGTAGTCAGGTCACTGGTTGAAGGTACGTTTGAGTTATATGACTAGCAAAGCCTTCAATAGTCCACATAATCATGTGTTTGAAGAAGTGAACCGTACCTGTGATCGTATCTCTATTATAAAAGATGGTAGGCTTGTGATTACTGATCAAACAATGAACTTAGAAGCACAACAAGGAAAAGTATATACTGTCATCGTAAAATCGTCAAAAGATATTGAATGCCTTGAAAGCACTGGTTTGGATATATGGCTGAATAAAATCAGTATTTTTAGATATTTTAACCCTGCGAAAATTATTAATGGTAGCGTAGATATATTATCAACAGCAATAAGCTTTTTTATACTTAGAGTTATTTTGTATGGTGCATCAATATATATTTTTAATAAACGGAAATTACCACTTTAGGTATTAAAGCCTGAATTGTTTGAAAATACCGATAGATCTAAATTTAAAGATGATATAGATATAGATATAGATATAGATATAGATATAGATACAGATATAGCCATTAACATGATTATGTGGACTATAGAAGGCTTTGCTACAAAAGAAATAGAAAAAGCAAAATTATCGCTAAAAGAATTAGATTATGAGTGTATCATCACCGACATGGAAGTCTATTTGATGGTATTGAGAAAATTATTTTATAAAAAGAAGTTGTAAACCCATACATCATAAAAAAGCAAATACATTAAAAAGGAGAAGGAGAGCTATGATTATAGTTGGTACTATTTTTTTAACGATTTTAGCAAGCTTAACAATTTGGATCTTTATAGCAGGTCCAAAACTCCCAGCAGAAACGGATGCTATTATCGATGAGGTACTAAATAATGAGTTGCCCGAACTGTTTACTGGTAAAACAGGTGTTGTTACATCAGACGGTTTGGATATTTGGTATGAGAATATTTCTCCTGAAGGTCAGTCGAAAGGGACAGTTTTGCTTAACATTGGAATGGGAGCGAGTGCTTTAGATTGGCCTCCAAAATTTGTGCGGGAATTTGTTGACTCCGGCTATCAGGTAATTCGTTACGACCAAAGAGGAACAGGGATGTCTGATTGGGTTGCTGATTGGGATAATAAAAATCCATATTCGTTAGTAGATATGGCAGGAGATGCTGTTGCGGTACTAGATGCACTTCAAATAAATGAAGCACATATTGTTGGGCTATCTATGGGAGGGATGATAGCACAAGAAATTGCTATCAATCATCCTGATAGAGTTACCACTCTTACGCTGATGTTGACAACGGGTCATGCTATAGATCCTGAATTACCAGGACTAACCTCGCGTTACTTTTTTAGTTCTATGGTGAAGGGAATTCCATTGTTAAAGTATCGTATAGCAGGTGGTGAGAAAAATTTGATTAAGGGACGGATTGCGAAAACAATTAGTGGGTTAGGATATGACGTCGACATCAAAGAAATTGCTGAGGTGGCTTTATATGATCTTCGAAAGCGAAAGGGTTTTAACATGATGGTATTATTTCAACATCGCAGAGCTGTGGAAATTTCACCATCACGATATGATAAACTAAAAACGATAGAAATTCCTACTCTAGTAATTCATGGAACAGACGATCGGTTTATGCCAATTGAACATGGAAAGAAACTGGTGGAACTGATACCAAATGCAAAGGGCTTGTGGATAGATGGTATGGGTCATGTCTTTCCTGTACCAGATATGGATACTTTAATAAAAAATATAGTTTCACATTTTGAGGGTTTATCATAAATAACTCAGCAACCCATCTACCCCCATATCAGAACGATTATTGACCCTGCATGCGGTACAGGCGGAATGTTAATCGAAGTGATTCGGAATATGACAATGATAAGAGTAATTATGGTAAAATCTATGGTCAAGAAAAAATGTTTATGATAATCTAAAATTACCCTAGTATAATAGTTGAAAATTCCCCTATGAACATTTTTAATTGAAAATGCATTATTTGATTAGTTATTCCAAAAAGTACACTTTATGGAACAGATAAGCAATATTGCTTCTTTCTTGAATTGTAACAGAAATTTATATAATTACCAAAATAAAGCACAGCATTTTAAATCAATCTTTACCCAAAACAACATTTTGTCGGTAAAGAGCCGAGTCAATATATATTAATAATGGTCGAGTAATAATAGGGTATTTTATAGCGGATTCAAGGCGGAGTTTTAAATAGTTTTAATTAGATTCTGCTAGCTGTTCCTATTACGACGTCAAAACGACGTCGCATGCCGACGAAAACAAGAAGATTTATGTTGAATATCATAATCAGCTATGCTATAATACTCTAGTGGCAACAATCAATATCATATGGGGGTAGATGGGTTCTGGTGTGCCCTCTGGTCTTCAAAACCAGCGCGAGGGGTTAGTAGCCTCTTGGGTGGGTTCGATTCCCACGTACTCCCGCCAAACATTTAAATTTGAACGGTTATGACATTTATGTTGTAGCCGTTTTCTTGTTTTTGGAAATAGTTAGAACCAGTGTGTTCAATGATGGATTTCTGCTCTGCGATCTGTTTTTGAAATTTAGTGTCCTGATTACCTACTTTGTGTACATACCTATGGCACATCTATTCCCCAACATGAGTATTAATATAGGAAACTTAAAAGGATTAAACAGTTTTATGTGGAAATAATAGTATTAACAGTTTTTTAGGGGACTAAAAAAGAGATACCCCAAATGAAGTACTGTCAATATTAGTAAATATTTTTACTAACAATTAACAATTAATATTACATTATGTATAATAACCTATCTTAATATATGATAAGATGTATTGATCGGTATCCAGAAAAAGGAGGGCTCAAATGCAAAATTATAAGATGATGATAGCGTATGATGGTAGAAAATATACAGGGTATAATAAATCAAAAGATAACTTAGAAAAGAGTATCCAAGGTAAGTTAGAATTAATATTATCAAAGCTTTATGAAGAAGAAGTAGAGGTGATTAGTGCAGTTAGCACTGATGCGGGGGTACATTCTAAAGGACAAATTGTTAATTTTATCGCACCCAATAGTCGATTAGATGAAAAGGAAATCTTTGACTATTTTGAAAAATACTTAACTGATGATATTATTATATTATCAGTAGAAACTGCTGATGAAAGATTTCATAGTAGATATTTAATGAAAAGTGCAACTTATGAATATCGCCTATGGAAAAAAGATGCTCCTAATCGTCCTTTGTTTGAGAGACAATATGTTAACTTAATGAACCAAACAGTAGATGTAACTAAAATTAAAAAAGCTGGAAAGTACCTTGTAGGTGAACATGATTTCTTAGCTTTTACGACGAATAGGAAAACAACAAAATCAATCAAAACAATGGTTTCTCTTGATGTAATGGAAACTAGAAACGAGATTATTATTACGATGACAGCAAATGGATTTTTATTGAATATGGAAAGAGTAATCGTAGGTACATTAATCCAAATCGGTCTTGGTCAATTACCTATGAATACAATTGAGAAAGCTTTTGAATCTAAGAATATGAATGATGTAGGTCATAAAGCCAGTGCAGGAGCACTTTGTTTATTAAGTGTGGAATACTAGTTGGTATAAAGAATGGGATAATGAATGGGAACAGTTAACAAGGATTATGACTAACAGGTCTTCTTATTTGACAAACAAATTGATTGTCTTGTATGATAAAATAATAGAAATGAATGTCTTGTTAGGAGAGGATCTTATTGAAAGAAAGCATAGAAAAACATTTGAAAGAAAAAGGGTTGAAAATAACAAATCAAAGAAAGGCCATATTAGAAGCCTTTCAGAACCCTGAAAAACATTTATTAACTGCAGCTGAAGTGCTAGAAATTGTTTCGAAATACACCGACAAGCTAAACTTCTCAACGGTATATAGAAACCTAGAAACCCTAACTGAGGTAGGAATCCTCAAGAGGATTAATCTAGATAATGGCATCAATAACTATGAATTAGACATAGAAAATCATCACCATCATCATTTGATTTGTTTATCATGTGGAGATGCGAAAACAATTGACTATTGCCCCTTTGATGAAATGAGAATTAGTAATAAACAACTGCAAGATTTCACACCGGTTGACCATAAACTGGAAATTTATGGATATTGTAAGAAATGTGGAAATAATATGAGCTGCGATAAATTGAATAAAAAACAAAAAGTATCAAAATAATAGACATTACCCAAAATGGGTAATGTCTATTATTCTTTCGTAACAGTACGTTCTCTGAAAAGCAAACTAATGCTGTAAGCTCCTGCGACACCAACTAATGTGTAAACAATTCTACTGAGCAAGGATGCTTGGCCACCAAATAATGTAGCTACTAAATCAAACTGAAACAAACCAATCAATCCCCAATTAAGTGCACCAATAATAACTAAAATTAAAGCTAGTCTATCCACACTGATTCCTCCTTCAATATAACTGAGTAATATCGATAATAGTATGTGTCATTTATTTATAAAAATACTCATTTATAAAAAAAATTTAAACTAAGAAAAATGGCCATTAAAATAGATGAGGGAATTCATAGCGATAATAAGGGCAAACAGTATAATACCTTCAATGGACATAAAATAGAAAGACAGATAACAAGTTGTAAAAAGGATAGCAATATTCCATGATATAAGGGAAAACTTAATAATAAAGCCTAAAATAGTCCAATTCAAATATGAAAAGACAAAACCCTTGAAGGTAACATTAGAAGCAAAGGCTAATGTGGAAATAAAAAATAAAAACATACCAATAAACTCCCCAGGTGAATGGATCAATTGATAGATTGAAAAATTCATACCTTCATATTGATAATAATTACTAACCGGAAAAGAATCCAACAAGTATTGACTGGACATCAATAAAAGTCCAAGAGTAAAAAGGTTTTTTAAAAGACTAGTCAGAGGTATGATAATAGTATATGATTTTTTCAAAGCATAAAACCTCCTTAATAATAGAAGTTTATTGATATCAATTGAGAAAAAGGGGTAATATCTGGTAAGAACTAAATTAGCATTTAAGAAATAGGTAGTGAGGTGGATGAGCCGATGAATAAATATAAAAAATTTAATATCATCAAAGGTGGTAAAGAATACGTAAAATATCAGTTTGTTTCTGCTATGGTTACACAAACCAGGCTGATGGGAGTGATGGCAGTCAAGATTCATTGGAAAATAACTGATGAAAAAACGCAGTTAATTCAGTGGTTTTTATTGGACTCAGAAGAACATGGAATTTATGACTATAAAAGCATGAAAACAAATAAGCCAAGTGAATATGATTATTATACTGAGCAGTTTATGGCTAACCTAGGTGGCAAAAGAAATAACATAACCAAAAGTGAAGCAATTCATTTGGTTTCTTGCTTTATGAAAGAAAATAAAAAGTACAACAAACCACTACCTGATCCACTGGAAGAATATAAGTTTATTGGTGAGTATTTCCAGATATTCATTCAAAACCAACCTTCATTATTAAAAGACAAAATTTTTGAAAAAATATACTCTTCTATGGCGTTGCTAAACTACTTTATGATGAGGGCTACAGGTAAAGATATAGAGGGAATGAATCATCTTATTGCCGATCATAATATATTTCTTCCCGTGGACTTTGAAATCGCTTCAGAGGCATCACAATTATTGAAAAATACAATACAATTCATTGAAAAGAACGAGATGTCTTTGATTTATTCTATGACTTCAATTATCGATACATGTGAGGGGTATAAAGAAATTGTTTCTCGAATCAAGATTAAAAGAATTGAACGGGAGTGGCGGGTCTTAGAGGCATCGATTATAAAAGAAAAAACATTTTCCCCAGAGGAAGTAAAAATTGAAATACAAAAAATCGAATACATTAAAATTTTTACAGGAATTGAAAATTCAGAAAAACTAATAAATAAATTACTGGAAAACAAACGAAGTTTATTAGAATATGAGTTTATACAAGGAAGGATGTTTGTTGAATATTACCCAAATAATAAGCATGTTGAAAAAGACATTTATTATTTGAGTGGTGATTTACGAGCAATTTATTTTGTAAACCAAAGAAGTCAACTTATTGTGTGCTATTATAATGCAGCTGAAGAAGATGAACTCCAGGATTTTGTGTTAGGTCAAATTAGCTCTGAAAATGCTCAAGTTTCAAAAAAATATGAGATCAATGAATCTGTTATCTATCAATATGCGGAAGGAGAAATGACTGATTTCATTGAATTTATTGGTCAGTTTCAGTCCAAGGTATAAATTTGTATCAATTGGTTAAAATAACTTCCTATAAGAACAAGGAGGTTGTTTTATGAGAAGAAGGAAAGGTGTGCCTTTCTATGTCACTTTCTTCGCCATTGGATTATTATTCAGCTTCGGAGGTTTTATCCTTGGATATTACCGTTATGGAGGAAGTGAAATTGAGGAAAGTCCTTATCGTTATGAACAACAGTCAGAAAATACAGCTGATGAAGGTCAAATACATGAATACAATGAAGAGACCAATATCAATATTAATAATGAGTATACAGATAGAGAAGAAGATTGGCCTGCTAGCAATTATGAGAATCTCATATCAAATGAAACCAACATCAAACTCAAAACTGTGTATACGCAGTGTGGAAGCACGGTGGAAGAGAGGATGGATCTCTTAGAGGCGTGGGTTGGATTTGAAGAGAGCCAACTAAAAGCATACCTAGAAAGCCAACAGAATCAACAAACTATTTTATCCTTTACCACCAATGAAGTTGTATTGATGGAAGAAAAAAATGAAGTTTGTCCAGCGCATTTGAATTATTTTCTAGTGGCAGAAAAAGATGGATACATTGTTGTTTATCATTTTAATGAAAGAGGTTTAAAAAGTTTAATTCGAGAAACAAGGATTTCCATAGCTACATTACCGCCTGTAGACCAAGAAAAACTGAAACGAGGCATTCTCAAGAAAACAGAACGGGAAGTTGAACAAATATTAGAAGATTATAGTAGTTAAATAATAGGAGGCATTCATCCAATCATTATAGGAAGAATGTCTTCTATTTTGGTTGAGGCCACTACAATACTGTGGAGCTTTTAATGATAATAATGGATTTCGGCCTATACCCATAGATATATCGCATTTTGAGGAATATTATGTTAAACTAAATAAGGAAAAGAAGTGCATATAGCCAAAGACTGGCAGTAAAAGGAGGACAACTTGATGATCATATTAGGAATTGACCCAGGGATTGCAATCCTAGGCTATGGAATTGTTAAGTATGAGGGCAATAAATTTAAAGTAATAGATTATGGGGCTATCAAAACCTCAAGTAAGATGGCCACACCACAAAGATTAAAAGAGATCTATTTGAGACTAGATGAACTCATATCAGAATATCAACCGGATGCTGTGGCAATTGAAGAACTTTTTTTTAATACAAATACAACAACAGCCATGGTGGTGAGTCATGCTAGAGGGGTTGCTGTTTTAGCTGCTGCAATACATGAAAAAGAAATATACGAGTATACACCACTACAGGTAAAACAAGCAGTTGTAGGATATGGTAGAGCGGAAAAAAAACAAGTGCAACAGATGATTAAAATATTGCTTAACTTAGAACAGGCACCAAAGCCAGATGATGTAGCCGATGCTTTGGCAGTAGCTGTATGCCATGCCCACTCTGGTCATTTTCAAAGTTTATTTAAAGTGAAGTAGTGATTTGAAGGGAGGAACACGGATTGTTTGAGTATATGAAAGGTATGATTGTAGAAGCCCAGATAGATAAAATTATTGTGGAGGTCAATGGCATTGGTTATCGAATTAATAGTTCGATAAATAGTGCATCACAGGTTAAGATAGGACAAGTATCCACGCTTTTTACACACTTTGTATTGAGAGAAGATGAAGCGCATTTATATGGCTTTGTAGATAAAGAAGAATTAGCAATGTTTAAGAAATTGATATCTGTATCAAAGATCGGACCAAAGGTAGCCGCCGGAATTTTATCGACATATACTCCCCAGAGATTAGGGGCGTACATAGTGAGCAACGATGCCCAGGCCATTGCAAAATCACCAGGGGTTGGTAAGAAAACAGCGGAAAGAATGATACTTGAATTAAAGGATAAAATTGATGATAGTCAAGTCGAATATGACCAGAACTTTTTTAACCATGAGAACAAAAACAATAATGAAGTCGTTGATGCATTAATGGCTTTAGGCTACACCAAACATGAAGGAGAGCAAGCTGCTTCGGCAGTAAGAGATACAAGTCTGTCCACAGAAGAAATGATTAGAAAAGCTTTAAATTGGTTAGCTAGGTAGAACGGAGGGGTAGGATGCAGGATCAGGAAGAAGAACGGATGATTACAAATCAGCCTAAGGAAGAGGACCTAATACTGGAAAATGGTTTGAGGCCTAAATTTCTAGTTGATTATATTGGTCAAAATAGCGTTAAAGAAAGGCTCAAGATATTTATCGAAGCAGCAAAACAACGTCAGGAGCCTCTAGATCATGTATTGCTTTATGGACCGCCTGGCTTAGGAAAAACAACATTGGCAAATATTATTGCCAATGAGATGAATGTCAATATTAAAATAACTTCCGGACCGGCTATTGAGAGACCAGGTGATTTAGCTGCTATATTAACAAATCTTGCAGCGAATGATGTGTTGTTTATTGATGAAATTCATCGTTTAAACCGTACGGTAGAAGAGGTACTTTACCCAGCAATGGAGGACTTTGCCTTAGATATCATTATTGGAAAAGGACCAAGTGCCCGTTCGATTCGTTTAGATTTATCACAATTCACACTAATAGGTGCAACCACCAGGGCAGGACAATTATCCTCTCCTCTTAGAGATCGATTTGGTGTCATATGCAAGTTGGAGCTGTATAACAATAAACAATTAACTGCTATCGTAAAACGTTCAGCAAGAATTCTTGATGCATATATTGATGATGAAGGAGCCACTGAAATCGCTTCAAGGTCTAGAGGCACCCCTCGGATTGCTAATCGTCTTTTAAGAAGAGTCAGAGATTATGCACAAGTTAAGAGCGATGGTAGAATTACTAAACGTGTTGCAGAAGAAGCTTTGATTCTACTAGAGGTTGACTCCTTAGGTTTAGACAATACAGATAAGAAAATGATTGAAACCATGATTTATAACTTTAATGGGGGGCCAGTAGGGCTAGACACCTTAGCCGCAACAACTGGAGAGGAAAGAAATACAATAGAGGATGTATATGAACCTTATTTATTGCAAATGGGCTTTATTAACAGAACACCTAGGGGACGTATTGTCATGCAAAAAGCATATGAACACTTTAATATTCCAAGTGCAGAGTAGGTGATGGAAATGGAAATAAAACAAGGAATTTCATCTTTTTTGTCGAATAAGAATATTATTAATTATTTTTTAGGGGGACATGAAGGATGAGTGGCAATAAAAAAAGTATGATGGGTATGGTTTGTTTATTTCTGATGGTTTTTGCTTCCGTAAATTTATTTTCTAATGGGTATGATACGAAACCTCTGTATGTCGAGGTCGGATTGAATTTTCAACAATCATCAAAGGCTGTCGTTAATTTGCAAACAAATACGGGGTTTCAAATAGAAAAGTTTGAACATAACAATTTTAACTCACTTCTAAGTTTGTTTGACCATAAAGAAGTGATCCTGAGGAAAGATGCTTATTACTTAGGTACCGGAGGAAGATTTGTTGAATATACCGGAGAAATACCAAATGAAAATAGTTCTTTGAATCTACAAGGACCCTATCATGTACAGATTGGAACAATTTCGCCTGATTTGAATCAGGCGAAGGAACAATTAAGCACTTTGAAATCTAAGGGCTATCAGGGATATCTATCCTATGAAGCTGGTTGGATGATATTTCAAGGCCCCCACCTTAACCAAGAACAGGCACAGCGTAGTGCAGAGGAAATAGAATTGCTCTTAAATGAACGGGCCACTGTGATTGCTCCTTCACAGCACAGGGTACAGGTATTAGACAAAGTAGGTGAACTTATTTTTGTTTTTGACTCCCGGGAAGGTCTTTATTTTAAAGCAGTGGAGGATAAGGGCAGTGTCAACCTCATCTCAGTAGATAACCAACAATACCGAGGGGCTGTGACAGCTACGCGATTAAGTGGTAGTGATATGACAGTTATTAATAAGCTATTATTAGATGAATACCTATATGGAGTTGTGCCTCGAGAGATGCCAGCCAGTTGGCCAATTGAAGCTTTAAAAGCACAAGCAGTTGTTGCTAGAAGCTATGCCGCTGCAGAAATACAAATGAGTAAGTACAAACATTTAGGTTTTGACTTATCAACCACCACAAGCTCTCAGGTGTATGGTGGTTATGCTAGTGAGCATAATAATAGCACCAGAGCAGTACAGGAAACAGCAGGAGTATTAGTCATGTATAATGGTAAACCGGCAAATACATACTATCACTCAAATAGTGGCGGATCTACAGAAGACAGTGAGAATGTTTGGTCAGGATCAGTGCCCTATATACGAGGGGTACAGGATGAGTTTTCATTAAATGCACTTAACTCTACATGGGTAGAGGCATTAACTGCACAAGAAATCAAAGCAGCACTGGCAAAAAATAATATTCACATAGGAGATGTACAAAGTATAGAAATTCGCTCTCAGTCAAAAAATGAGCGCGTACTTGAGTTGATTGTCTATGGAACACAGGGAGAAAAGAGTTTGGAAAAAGAACAGAGTCGAAGGATTTTCGGACTTAAAAGTACATGGTTTGATGTAAAAATAGAAGGCCAAAGTCAAGTAGAAAGTCAAGTACAAAGACAAGGACAAAGACAAAGTGGCGAACTTCATATCTTGGGTTCATCAAATGGAAGTAAACAGGCAAAAGATGTACAAAAAAGCTATGTCATCACCAGTCAAGGCCCTAGAGAAATTGACTTATCTTCAAATATCTTAGTCTATAATGGGCAAAACTATAGACAACAAGAAAAGGTGAATAGTACAAATAGTGCTGGAACAGGTACTTTTGTATTTGAAGGAAAGGGATTTGGGCATGGTCTTGGAATGAGTCAATACGGTGCAAAGCGAATGGCAGAATTAAATTATAATTATCAACAGATTTTGAATCACTACTACACGGGAATAAAGGTGGAATAATAAGAAAATGAAAACAAACGAATTTGATTTTGATTTACCAGATAGATTGATTGCACAGACACCATTAGAAAAACGAGATCATTCTAGGTTAATGGTGTTAGATAAAAATAAACAAGAGATCGTACATAAGCACTTCTATGATATAACGGATTATTTAAACCCTGGGGATTGTCTTGTCATTAACAATACAAGGGTATTACCTGCAAGGCTATTCGGTGTAAAGGAAAACACCGGGGGTAAAATGGAATTTTTACTCTTAAAAAGAATCGATCTAAATACGTGGGAAGTATTGGTGAAACCAGGTAAAAAAGCCAAAATTGGTTCTAGATTTGAATTTGGTGAAGGTATTTTAAAGGCAGAAGTACTGTCAATGGCTGATGAGGGTGCTCGGATCGTTAGATTTGAATACGAGGGTGTGTTTGAAGAATTATTAGATCAGCTAGGAAAAATGCCCCTGCCGCCCTATATAACTGAAGAGCTAGCGGATCGTGAAAGATATCAAACTGTATATTCAAAACACGAGGGCTCATCTGCTGCCCCAACAGCTGGACTTCATTTTACACCAGAACTATTGAGCGAAATAAAGAAAAAAGGCATCAATGTTGTGAGTATTACATTGCATGTTGGATTGGGAACATTTAGGCCTGTGAAGGTTGATAGTCTTGAAAACCATGAAATGCATGCAGAGTACTATGAAATTACTGAAGAAGCCGCTCAAGTCATTAATGATACAAAAAAAGCTGGTAATCGCGTATTTGCTGTTGGAACAACAAGTTGCCGAACGCTAGAATCAGCTAGTACTGAGAAGGGTAAAATTGAAGCGAATAAAGGATGGACAAATATTTTTATTTTTCCAGGATACCAATTTAAAATACTTGATGGATTAATCACAAATTTCCATTTACCAGAATCAACACTGATTATGTTAGTTAGTGCTTTACTGGGTAAGGAAAAAACATTACAGGCATACAAAGTAGCTGTGGATGAGCAGTATCGTTTCTTTAGCTTTGGTGATGCAATGCTGATTGTGTAGAAAGGTAGGAATGTATATGGCAATAAGATATGAATTGATTAAAGAGTGTAAACAAAGTGGGGCTAGACTAGGGAGATTACACACACCCCATGGTGTAATTGACACCCCTATATTTATGCCTGTAGGAACACAGGCTACTGTAAAAACCATGACACCTGAAGAACTAAAAGAAATGAATGCCGAGATTATTTTAAGTAACACCTATCACCTATATCTAAGACCTGGACATGAAACAGTTGAAAGAGCAGGTGGACTCCATAAATTTATGAATTGGGATGGACCCATCTTAACGGATAGTGGTGGATTCCAAGTATTTAGCTTAGGAGATATGAGAACAATTAAAGAAGAAGGTGTTACTTTTAGATCTCATATAGATGGATCAAAGCATTTTATCAGTCCTGAAAAGGCTGTGGAAATACAAACTGCCCTTGGAGCTGATATCATGATGGCTTTTGATGAATGTGCACCTTATCCTGCGGAGAGAGACTATGTTAAGAAATCTTTAGAGAGAACCTCTCGATGGGCAAAACGTTGTAAGGAGGCCCATGAAAATACATCTAAACAGGCTTTGTTTGGCATTATTCAGGGTGGCATGTATGAAGATCTCAGAAGACAAAGTGCTGAAGAAATAATTGATTTGGATTTTCCCGGATATGCAGTCGGAGGACTCAGTGTTGGCGAACCCAAAGCGTTGATGTATGAGGTATTAGAATATACCACGCCTTTGATGCCTAAGGATAAACCAAGATACTTAATGGGTGTTGGAAGCCCAGATGATCTGATCGAGGGTGTGATTCGAGGCATCGATATGTTTGATTGCGTCTTGCCTACTCGGATCGGTAGAAATGGCACCGCCATGACCTCCAAGGGGAAAGTAGTCATAAAAAATGCAAAGTACAAAGAGGACTTTGAGCCATTAGATCCAGAATGCCAATGCTATACATGTAAAAACTATTCCAGGGCTTATTTAAGACATTTAATTAAAGCCAACGAAATATTAGGAATGAGGCTTATGACAACACATAACCTTGCTTTTCTCTTGAAATTGATGAAAGATGTCAGAGGAGCCATTATAGAAGACCGACTATTGGATTTTCGCAAAGAATTTTTTACACAGTATGGCTATGCATTAGAATAAATTAAGATTAATTAAGATATTAATAATATAAAAAATAGCAGGATATTTTAGAACGATGTTGAATTGAAATAAAGAGCATCATAAATAAATGCAAATGTAAGTATAAGGAGGGAGCAATGATATGGAGCAATTTGGTGGTTTGATTATACCTTTGGGATTTTTGGGTATTTTTTATTTTTTAATTATTCGTCCTCAGCAAAAAAAGGAGAAGAAAGTTAAGGAAATGAGAAATAGCCTTCAAGTAGGTGACGATGTCGTAACAATTGGCGGAATTTACGGTAAGGTTACGAAAATCAAAGAAGATATGATTACAATTGAAGTAGGAGCAGATAGAGTGAAACTAGTAGTGGGAAAATGGGCTATTGGTAGCGTAATAACTGAATAAAAATGGGATATGAGCAGAAAGGTGCGAATGAATAATTCGTGCCTTTTATTGTTTTATCTTTTAACTGTAGTCGTTTAGGTGTTTCATAAAAATCCATAAAGCATGGAAGTCCCCAGAAAATTTTTATTTTAAAGCATATTTAACTTGGACTAAAGCATAATGATGGATTAAAGGAAACATGGGGGTGGAATGATGAAAATGAGTAAGAAGGGTAAAAAAGCCAGTGGACCAGGACCATTCAATTTGTGGATATATGGTAAAGGATTGATGAGGGCATATTTTCTTTCTTTTATTCTACTACTAATAGGTGCTGTTTTACTTACGTATACAAGCTTAAGAGAAGGAATGATTCCTCTATTCACTTCAATTGTGATGATGTTAAGCATTGTCTACGGTGCTGTCTTTGTATCGGTGCATCTAAAGAAACGGGGTTGGCTGCATGGCATTATGATTGGACTCATCTACATGGGGCTTATCGTACTTTTAAGTAAGGTATTTATGACAGACATTACTTTAGACCGTTTTATGGGATATAGGGTGCTTATCAGTATTGTAACCGGGGGAATTGGTGGCATGATTGGAATAAACATCAAATAATTATCTTTATTTCTTCTTCCTATATGTGATATAATTTTAATGAAAATATAGAAAGTAAGGAAGGAGCTCGAAAATGAAGCACATTAAAACATTAAGTGGAGCAACTCTTGCCAACAGTGCTGCTAAAGGCGGATGTGGAGAGTGTCAAACTTCATGTCAATCAGCCTGCAAGACATCTTGTACAGTAGCAAACCAAGAGTGTGAGAATAAGTAATCATACATATAGTGAGCAGCAGTGACAGCACTGCTGTTTTTTCTTGATATGTAATACATTTCTAAGATAGACACTATGGCTTAGATAATGAAAGGGGCAATATAATTAATGATTCATAAATTTACACAAGATAATGTACATATTGTTTTAGATGTTAATGGAGGGGCAGTTCATGTTGTGGATCCATTGGTCTACGAAATTTTAGATTACTATCCAGGCTCCAGCAGTCCAGAGATAATCGAAAAACTAAAGAGAAATTATCGTGAAACAGAAATCATAGAGGGTATAGATGAGATAGAATTACTAAAGGAACAGGGACTTTTGTTTACCCAAGATAGGTACCAGCAACATGAGAGCTTTCAAAATAAAAAGACTGTGGTTAAAGCCCTGTGTTTACATATTGCCCATGACTGTAATATTCGTTGCAAGTATTGTTTTGCTTCTCAAGGGGACTTTCAAGGGGACCGTAGCTTCATGAGCCTCGAAGTAGGGAAAAAAGCCATTGATTTTCTTTTGGAGAACTCAGGAAATAGAAAAAATTTAGAGGTTGATTTTTTTGGTGGGGAACCATTAATGAACTTTGATGTTGTCAAAGGGCTTGTGGATTATGGAAGAAGTCGTGAAAAGGATTTTGATAAAAACATTCGGTTTACCATGACCACAAATGGTGTACTGCTAAATGATGAGAATATGGAATATATCAATGAAAATATGCACAATGTCGTTCTCAGTATTGATGGCCGAAAGGCAGTCAATGATCATATGAGATACACCATCAATGGACAGGGCACCTATGATGTGATTGTTCCAAAATTAAGGAAGATGGTTGAAATGAGGAAGGACAAGCATTGTTATGTTAGAGGGACATTTACCAAGCATAATTTGGACTTTTCTCAGGACGTGCTTCATTTAGCAGACTTAGGATTTGATAATGTATCAGTTGAACCGGTTGTTGCAAGTCCAGAGCATGATTATTCCATTGGGAGAGAAGATCTTAAAGAGGTATTTGAGAATTATGAAATACTCTCTCGAGAGTATGTGAACCGAAAAAAATCTGGAAATCCATTTAACTTTTTTCACTTTATGATTGATTTGAAACAGGGCCCCTGTGTCATCAAAAGAATTGCTGGATGTGGTGCCGGTGCTGAATATTTAGCAATTACACCCCAGGGGGAAATTTATCCCTGTCATCAATTTGTAGGGAATGAAAAATTCAAATTAGGGGATGTTACTGATAATTCATTAAAGGAAGTGCTGTATCATGAATTTGCTGATGCACACATTTATAATAAGGAAAAATGTAATGACTGCTGGGCAAAGTTTTACTGTAGTGGAGGATGCCATGCCAATGCATATAACTTTAATCAAGACATTTATAAACCCTATGACATAGGCTGTGAGATGGAGAAAAAAAGAATTGAATGTGCATTAACAATACAAGCAAAACTAATGGAGGAGGATCAAGATGATCAAGGATCTAGGTAACAAAAAAACGGAAATTCATGAAAGTTGTTTTATTGCTGAAAGTGCAGATGTAATTGGCAAGGTTAAGATTGGTAAGAATAGTAGTGTATGGTACAAGGTGGTTATCAGAGGCGATGGAAACTATATTGAAATTGGAGAAAACACCAATATTCAGGATAACACTGTGGTTCATATTGATAGTGAGAAGTATCCCACAATTATAGGAGACAATGTGACTGTGGGCCATAGTGCCATCGTCCATGCATGTAAAGTAGGAAACAACGCTCTTATTGGAATGGGAGCTATTATTCTAGATGGTTCTGAAATTGGGGATAATACGATTATTGGTGCTGGAAGCTTAGTGCCTCCTGGTAAGAAAATTCCATCGGGGGTATTGGCTATGGGCTCACCTGTTAAAGTGGTGAGGGAGTTAACAGAAGACGAAAAGAACGGTCTAAAGAAGTCGGCAGAAGAGTATGTTAAATATGGTAAAGAACACAAAAATAATCAGTAGTCAGTTTGCTCAAAATACTGTAAAATCCATATATATACTCTTTATTGACGTTAAATTGGCTTTTGTATATAATAGAGGGTATGACATGAGATAGGGGGAAATATAATGAACTTTAAAAGTACAATCATCTTTATTATGATTGTGGTAATGGTTGGATTAGCATCGTTCACTGCTTTTAATGGTTTGGAAGTAGGGAATGTTGCCATCAGGCCAATAGGTGAATCAGTGAGGCAAGGATTAGACTTACAGGGCGGTGTGTATGTGGTCTATGAGGCCCAAACTGATGAAACAGGCAATGAATTAGATCGAATGATGAGTCAGGTGATTGAAGTATTTAGAAGACGTGTAGACAGCATGGGATTAACAGAACCTGAAATTGTAAGAGAGGGAGACAAAAGGATCCGAGTTGCATTGCCAGGTGTTGAAAATGCACAAGAGGCCATTGAGATGGTTGGTAAAACAGCTCAGCTACAATTTGTAGATCCCGAGGGAAATGTGATTTTAACTGGGAATAACATTAGAGGCTCAGAGGTTAAATTTCCATCAGGACAAGCAAATCCCATTGTATCCTTAGACCTTGACAGTGAAGGAGCTAGAATATTTGCTGAAGTAACAGGGAGACTAGCACAAATACCAAATAGTCAAGTGGATGATAAAATCATTTATATTGTTTTAGATGATGAAATCATCTCAAGTCCGGTTGTTAACGACAGAATTCCCGATGGACAAGCAACAATTAGTGGGAATTTCACTCCGGAAAGTGCTTCGAATTTAGCGACATTAATTCGAGCAGGTGCTTTACCAGTAGATTTAACAGAAGTACAAACCACAACGATTACAGCCTCTTTAGGAGAAAATTCATTAGCAAGTAGTGTAAGGGCTGCACAAATTGGCATTACAATCGTGCTACTCTTTATGTTGGCTTTCTATAGACTATCAGGTCTAGTGGCTGATATCGCATTAGTAGTTTACATTTTAATTGTATTAGGCATTTTTGTCGCATTGAATGCAACATTAACACTTCCAGGAATCGCAGCCCTTATTTTATCTGTAGGGATGGCTGTAGATGCAAATGTTATTATATTTGAAAGACTAAAGGAAGAGCTGAGAGCAGGAAAGACACTTCGTTCTGCCATAGATTCAGGATTTAATAGAGCATTTAAAGCAATTATAGATTCTAATATTACAACCCTTATTGCAGGTGTTGTGCTCTATCAATTTGGTACTGGCCCCATTAGAGGATTTGCTGTCATGCTGATCATCGGTATTGTTGCAAGTATGTTTACCGCCGTGGTCGTCACCAAGTTTTTACTAAAATTACTTGTGGCAATGAACATTACTAAAAATAAAAAGCTGTTTGGAGCATAAGGGGGGAAAAATCATGCGAATTATTGAAAATAAAAAGATATGGTTTTCTATTTCAGCAGCAGTCATTATATTGGGTCTCGTACTTGGATTGGCTCGAGGGATAAATGTAGGGATTGACTTCACTGGAGGAACCCTGATGGAAATAGAACTATATGAATATGTATCCACAGATGAAATCAGAGAAATTACAGATCAGTATGATCCTGGTGCTAGTATTAATCATTTAGGTAATGAACGAACAACTATTCAAATTCGAACCATAGAAGATTATAATAATCAAGAAAGAATGGAAATTTTCAATCAGTTTAAAGCGGAATACGACTTGCCGGATAATGAGCCATCATATGCATCTCAATTTGGTCCCTCTGTTGGGAGAGAGATTCAGAATAGAGCAATGCTAGCTGTTGTGATATCAGCCCTAGGCATGCTGGCTTATATCACTTACCGCTTTGAGCTAACATTTGGTTTAGCAGCAATTACTGCTCTGGTTCATGATGTACTGATTGTCTTAGCAGTCTACTCTATTTTAAGGATTCCTGTAAATAGTCCTTTTGTGGCTGCTATTTTAACCATTTTAGGGTATTCAATCAATGATACAATTGTTGTGTTTGACCGTGTAAGAGAAAATGTAAAACATATGAAAAAATCAAACTTTGCACAAGTAGCCAATGATAGTATCTCACAAACAGTTGTTAGATCAATTAACACCTCTGTGACAACATTAGTTACAATTGTCGCTTTATATGTACTAGGGGTATCGCAAATTAGAGAATTTGCATTACCACTAATTGCAGGTGTCATCAGCGGAACCTATTCATCTATCTTTATTGCCAGCCCAGTATGGGTTATGCTAAAGGAAAGACAAAAAGGAAAAAGATCACACCGAGTAAATCCTGATACTAATTAGGGAAAAAATAAGTAAAAAAAGGTAATAATACAACAAGTTGTATTATTACCTTTTTTAAAATGGAGGTGAGGTAATGGGTAAGTTAAGAAGAAAATATAAAAGCCTAAAGCGGTATATACAAATCAGTGAAGTACTGGTTAAGTATGGTTTTTCATTTGTAGCTGAGAAACTCCAAGAAAAAGGATATATTCCAAGGTTTGTATTGAGAATAGATCCACTTAAGGAACAAGCAAGTCAAGGAGAACGGTTAAGGAGAGCCTGTGAAGAACTGGGTCCTACATTTATTAAACTAGGACAAATTATAAGTACCAGGCGGGATATTATCCCAGAAGAAATTATTAATGAGTTATCAAAACTTCAAGATAATGTGGTGCCAGTGGCTGTTGAAGAAGTAAAAAAGGTTTTCAGATTAGAAATGAACACTGAAATAGAAGATGCTTTTGCATATTTCAATGAAAATCCCATTGCCTCCGCATCCATTGGACAAGTATACGAAGCCCGGCTTCATTCTGGAGAGGCGGTGGTTGTTAAAATCCAGAGACCTAATATTAAGTATAATATCCAACGGGATATAGAAATCTTATTTGATATTGCACAACTATTAGACGATCACTCAGATAAGAAAAAGCCATATAGACTTGTTGAAATTGTTCAAGAATTTAGCTATGCAATTTTAAAAGAGTTAGACTATTCTATGGAAGCAAAAAATACGGAAAATTTCAAAGAGAACTTCAAATCAGATTCACACATTGAAATACCAAGTATATTTTGGAAATACACATCCAACAAAGTCATTACCATGGAGCGAATTTATGGCATAAAAATAATGGATATTGATGAGTTAAACAAACAAAAATGGGACTTAGAGAGATTAGCAAGAATCGGTGCCAAATCATTTATGAGACAGGTTTTTATTCATGGCTTTTTCCATGGAGATCCACATCCAGGTAATATTTTTGCAGTCTCCTCAAGTAAAATTGCTTTTATTGACTTTGGTATTGTGGGGTATCTAGATAAGAGTACCATGGAACATATCAGAAGAATGTTTACTGCTGCGGCAAGTAAGGACGTAGATAAGGTTGTAGATGTCTTGAAGGATATGGATGCCATCAGTAATGAAACCAATATCAGGCGTCTAAAGGAAGAAATGTCCTTTCTGATCAACTTTTACTATAATATGCCTTTAAAGAAGATGCATTTAAGTGATGTTGTCAAACAATTCATGGCTGTGGCATATGAAAACCAAGTAAAGCTCCCTTCTCAGTTTGCTATGCTATTAAAGGCGATTATTACAGTGGAAGGCAGTGGGAAATTATTATACCCTAATTTTACTTTATCAATGATTGTTAAGGATTCGATTAAAGAAATTTACTTACATAGATTAAAACCTGAAAATATGATTAAGGAAGCAAGGGATTACACCGATGAAATTTTATATGGCATTAAATACTTGCCTAAACAGATCAGATCATTATTGGCTCGGGTTGAAAAAAATGAAATTGTTTTTAAGTTTGACCAAACAGGGTTTAAAATTATAGAGCGAGAATTAATGAGACTAACAAATAAAATCTCATTAAGCTTAATTACGTCAGCACTGATTGTGGCATCCTCATTAATTATACAAAGTAATATGGGACCGTTGCTATGGGGGGTACCGGTATTTGGTTTAATCGGTTATGTGCTTTCTAGTATTCTTGGGGTTGGTATTATTACAACAATTCTGTATAACATTTGGAAACAAGAGTAGTGACCTGGTTTCACCTTGCTCAATACGTTGAAAATAAAGTCATAGTAAAATATTAGCTAGTTAGGTAGGGATGTAATAATGAAGCGAAAAATATGGACATATAAGGACTATAATGAGATTGAAATCAAGAAAATGAGTGAAGAACTGGGTGTGCTCCCTTTTACTGCACAGATTTTAACAAATCGAAAAGTAATAGATACCCGTGAGGCAAAACGATTTATTGATTCCAGTCTAGAACAGCTTCATGATCCTTTTTTATTGAAGGATATGAAGAAGGCTGTTGATCGCATTCAAGAAGCGATCCAAAAGAATGAAAAAATTTGGATATATGGTGATTACGATGTTGATGGGGTATCCAGTACCTCTATTATGCTACAATACTTTAAAACCATCGATTTTTCTGTAGACTACTATATACCGGATCGAGTCCAAGAGGGATATGGTATTAATCAAGAGGCAATTCAATTGATTAAGTCTAGGGGAGGCAATTTAATCATCACTGTGGACTGTGGCATCACATCTTTTGAGGAGATTGCTTTAGCAAACAGTCTAAGCATTGATATGATTATTACAGATCATCATGAGTGCCAAGGTGCAGTTCCTGAAGCATACGCAATTATAAACCCTAAGCAGCATGATTGTTCTTATCCCTTTGATTCAATTTGTGGATGTGGGCTGGCGCTAAAACTCATTCAAGCCCTAACACCAAAAGAGGAATTTAAATCAACGATTTATCTATATATTGATATTGTTGCCATTGCCACAGTAGCGGATATCGTACCCTTGGTGGATGAAAATAGAATATTTGTAAAGAACGGTCTCCAATATATGCCAGATACAAAAAACCTTGGTGTGCAAGCGTTATTAGAAGTCTGTAAATTGAAAGACAGAAAATTGAATGCTGGGCACATTGGATTTAGTCTAGGACCTAGAATCAATGCAGCAGGAAGAATTGG
The DNA here is from genome assembly GCF_000016985.1 of Alkaliphilus metalliredigens QYMF. Taxonomy (NCBI): domain Bacteria; kingdom Bacillati; phylum Bacillota; class Clostridia; order Peptostreptococcales; family Natronincolaceae; genus Alkaliphilus; species Alkaliphilus metalliredigens. Next base: position 2,419,067 of record NC_009633.1, read on the forward strand.
CTCTGCAGATTCAGGAGTCAAGTTATTAACCTCTTCTGATCCTGCGGAGGTACAGCAATTGGCACATTTTTTAAATGAAGAAAATCAAAATCGCCAAGAGATAGAAGTGAAAATTTTAGACGAAGCAATCAATATGATTGAAAGCAGTGGACAATTTAACATAGATAAGGTGTTAGTCCTGGCCAAAGAAGGATGGCATCATGGGGTAATTGGAATAGTTGCTTCTAGAATTGTTGAAAGATACCATAAGCCAGTCATTATCCTAGCTATCGAGGGTGATAAAGCAAAGGGATCTGCTAGAAGTATTCCCAAATTAAATTTATTTGAAGCCATGAACCAGTGTAAGGATCTTTTTCTTAAAATTGGTGGACATGAGCAAGCAGCGGGCTTGACGTTGAAAAGTGAAAACATTGAGGCATTTAGGATGAAGATTAATGATATAGTGAACCAAACCCTAAGCCCCGAGGACTTTATAGCACAAATCCACTGTGATGGTCTGTTAAGCTTGGATGTGGTTGAGGATAGCTTAATTGATGAGCTTGGAAATTTGGAACCCTATGGTATGGGAAATCCCAGTCCTAAATTTATCGGATATGATTTCACAATCGTAGACATAAGGGCTGTGGGAGTTGATGGCAAGCACCTAAAGCTAAAATTAGGATCAAAGAGCAAGCAAGTCGATGCCATTGGATTTAACTTTGGAGACTATAGTGACCATATTGAACAAGGAGACAAAATTCATCTTGTTTACACCCCGGAATTCAATGAATTTAGAGGGCAGAAGAATATTCAGTTGCAAATTAAGGATATTAAAACTGTCAAACCGGTTTACTCAATTGAAGATGATTTTATTAAAAACTATTATGACTCATTGGAACTAAAAGAGAATCATGAGATAAATCTTCCTAAGGAAACATATTTGTCAAGACTCAAAATTTTCAACTCAAGGGAAAGCTTTATCAGTCAGGAACTTAAAGAACAAAAGCAACCTCTTATTTTAGTTTACACAATCAATGAAACACTAAAGCTTATGAATTTTTTAGATATTAGAAACCGCTCTGAAGTTAAAAAGGTTAATTTTTACTTTTATGAGCCAGAATCTTCTCCAAAAACCAACGAAATTCACGTTGTTGTGAATCCAAATATTGATAAAATCGACTTAAAAAGATATAATAATATTATTCTTTATGATATGCCTTTTAATGAAGGTGATTTAGTGAATTTAATAGAAATGAGCGAGTTAGAAGAAATAATTGCCTTTCATAATAAGGATGATGAACTATATAATGAAGTTATTTTAAAGAGCATCATACCAACTAAAATGGATTTGGCAAAAATTTACAAATTACTGAAAAATCAGAAGACTTATCATGATGGGTTTTCACTTGAAACAATTGCCAGGGAGTTACAGCATTTATTTGAAATGAGTATCAATAAGGTATTTTGGGAGAATACTCTGAGAATTTTTCAGGAGGGGAGTTTATTGGAATACCGATCAAGTCAGGGTCAGTATCAAGTGAAATTGAACCCCACCCCACAGAAAATCGATATTGAAGCATTAGATTATTATCAAAAATTACTTGCCCAATATAAGGATTTCGAAGTGTTGAGACAGGTATGGAAGAATTATGCACAAGGAGGAAATTAGAATGAATTTAGATAGCAAAATAAGAGTAATCGAAGATTTTCCGAAAAAGGGGATTAGCTTCAAGGATATTACCACATTATTAAAGGATAAAGAAGCTTTTCGAAGTATGGTAGACCAATTGTCGGATCAACTAATAGATCTAGACATAGATATTGTGGTTGGACCTGAAGCAAGGGGATTTTTAGTGGGTGCTCCTGTGGCCTATAAAATTGGAGCAGGATTTGTACCCATAAGAAAACCTGGAAAACTTCCCGGAGAAACCATTAGCTATGAGTATGAATTGGAATATGGCACGGATTCCTTAGAAATTCACACAGACGCCATTCAACCGGGTCAAAGAGTGGCCATATTAGACGATCTATTAGCCACTGGAGGAACAGTGGTTGCCACAGCTAAATTAATTGAAGAATTAGGTGGAGAAGTGGTTTCTATTAATTTTTTAATTGAGTTGGGTTTCTTAAATGGAGGGGAAGTATTAAAAGGGTACTCAGTGAAATCATTACTTAAATACTAAGCTGTAAAGTTAAACATGGGAAAAATGAAATTTATTCAGAAAACGAAAGAGGGTGAGTATAATGTTGGAAAACTTGATAGCAAAGATTGAAGAATATAACCCTCAATGCGATGCGGAATTAATTATTCGAGCTTATCATTATGGTGAAAATGCACACCAAGGTCAATATAGGAAATCAGGTGAGCAATATTTTATTCATCCAGTGGAAGTGGCGAAAATTTTAATCGAGTTGAAAATGGATAGCAGTACCATTGCAGCTGGACTACTTCATGATGTTATTGAAGATACACCATATGGATATGGGAAGGTAAGAGAAGAGTTTGGGGAAGAAGTGGCTGAACTAGTTGAGGGTGTAACAAAATTGACCCGTCTTTCTTTTGAATCCAAGGAAGAAAGACAAGCAGAAAACTTGCGCAAAATGTTTATTGCTATGGCTAAGGATATTAGAGTTGTATTGATAAAGCTGGCTGATCGACTTCATAATATGCGAACACTTAAGTATCAATCAGACGAAAAGAAAAAAGAAAAGGCAATGGAAACCCTGGAAATTTTTGCGCCAATAGCCCACAGGTTAGGTATTTCTAGAATCAAATGGGAGTTAGAGGACCTATGTCTACTTTATATAGATCCCGAAGGATATTATGATCTAGTTGATAAAGTGGCTAAAAAGAGAAGAGATCGGGAGACATTTATTAACAAAGTCATTTCTATTTTAGATGGTAAAATGGATGAATTCGGAATTGAAAATGAAATATCTGGACGACCAAAGCATTTTTATAGTATTTATAGAAAAATGGTCTATCAAAATAAATCATTTGACGAAATATTTGACTTTATTGCTTTTCGTGTCATTGTAAATAATGTAAAGGACTGTTATGGTATTTTAGGAATTGTTCATACATTATGGAAGCCCATACCCGGGAGATTTAAAGACTATATTGCAATGCCAAAACCAAACATGTATCAATCTTTGCATACAACGGTGATAGGTCCTAATGGAGAACCATTTGAGATTCAAATTCGTACCAAAGAAATGCATCAAATTGCAGAATTTGGTATTGCGGCCCACTGGAGCTATAAAGAAGGAAAGTCAATAAACAATGAGGATGACATGGATACTAAACTCACTTGGTTAAGGCAAATGCTGGAGTGGGAAAAAGACACAAAGGATCCAAAGGAATTTATGGCATCCCTCAAGGTAGACTTATATACAAATGAAGTATTTGTGTTTACGCCAAAGGGAGAGGTGATTAACCTGCCTTCTGGCTCTACACCTATTGACTTCGCCTATAAAATTCACTCTGATGTTGGAAATAAATGCGTAGGTGCAAAAGTAGATAGTCGAATGGTTCCAATAGATTATAAGCTGAAGAATGGAAACATTGTAGAGATATTAACCTCTTCTCAAAGTGTAGGACCAAGTCGAGATTGGTTAAAAATAGTAAAAAGCTCTCAAGCAAGCACGAAAATTAAACAGTGGTTCAAAAAGGAACGAAAAGAAGAGAATATTGAAAAGGGAAAAGATCTTTTAGAGAAGGAAGTAAGACGTCAAGGATTCACCATGAATGAGGTATTGCAGAGTAAAGTCCTATCCGCCGTCGCCAAGAGACTAGGATTAGCCAGTGAGGAAGATTTGTATGCAGTACTTGGCTATGGTGGGGTAACACTCTCCCAAATCACCACAAAAATTAGGGAAAATGTTAAAAAAGAAACGCCTCCTCCTGTGATCAATGAAGAATCATTCATAAAGGATTCAAGAGTACAGGATGAAAAAAAACGAAACAAACAAAATCAACAAAATCAAGGTGTTAAAGTAAAGGGAATTGATAACATTATGGTCCGGTTTTCTAAGTGCTGTACTCCTGTGCCTGGCGACGAAATAACTGGCTATATCACCAGAGGACGAGGGGTTTCCATACATCGAAAAGACTGTCATAATTTATTGGAGACTGCTGAAACACCTGATCGCTTTATTGAGGTAGAATGGGATGTTAGAAAACCAATTGCATTCCAAGTAGAAATACAACTAAATGCTTCGGATCGCAAAGGTTTACTTTCAGAAGTCACTCAGATTCTATCTGAATCAAAAATCACTGTCAATGGACTGAATGCCCGAACAAACAAAGAACGGATCGCTGTGGTCAACCTCATTATGGAAATTACAGATATTGAGCATTTAGATAAACTAATGCAGAAGATACGTAATCTCAATGGTGTATATGAAGTGTTTAGGGTGATCACTTAATCAGGAGTAAACGAGGTGTATAAATATGAGAGCAGTTGTACAAAGAATTAAAGAAGGCAAAGTGACTGTTGAAGGTGAAATTACTGGAGAGTGTAACTTTGGACTCCTGGTTTATTTAGGTGTCGGGAGAGAAGATACAGTTGAGGATGCAAAGTATTTAGCAGAAAAAATTGTAAATTTGCGCATTTTTGAAGATCAAGAAGAGAAATTAAATCTTTCTGTCAAAGATGTAGGTGGAAGTCTATTGGTGATTTCTCAGTTTACGTTATTTGGAGACTGCCGTAAAGGGCGTAGACCAAGCTTTTCTGAAGCTGCCAAACCAGATGAGGCAGACTACTTGTACCAAGAGTTTGTACGGTGCTGCAATGATGTGGGCATGACGGTGGGAACAGGGGTTTTCCAAGCTCATATGATGGTTCATGCCATTAATGATGGACCTGTTACAATGTTAATTGACAGTAAAAAAACTTTTTAGGAGGGCTAATATGTTTCTTGAAAAAATCGCTGCAGGTGTATTTGGAGTAAATTGCTATGTTATTAGTGACGATGAGACTGGAAAAGCGGCTGTGGTCGATCCAGGTGGAGATGCTGATAAGATTCTTGAATTAATTAAAGACAATCAATTTGAATTGACACATATTTTATTAACACATGGCCATGGGGACCATATAGGCGCAGTAAATGAGTTACATGAGAAAACAAAGGCCCCTGTATATGTACATGAAGATGATTTATATATTTTAAAGGATGCAAATATAAATTATTCCGCAAGGATGGGAGGACCTGTTGTTACCATTGACACAGATGTTTTCTTAAAGGATGGAGAGGTCTTAACAATTGGTAATTTAAAGCTACATGTGCTACACACCCCAGGTCATTCCCCTGGTGGGGTATGCATACGTGGTGAGGGTGTGGTTTTTACAGGAGATACCCTATTTGCCAACTCCATAGGTAGATCTGATCTAGAGGGTGGTAATTATGATCAATTAATTGCTTCTATTCAAAGCAAGTTAATGACCCTAGATGATGAACTGACTGTTTTACCTGGACATGGACCTGCCTCAACAATTGGAATTGAGAGAATGACCAATCCATATATTAAATAAGGCATCACAAGAAAGACCCTCACATTGACTGGTTATTTTGTTTAAGATGGCTAGGCATCGGTATACTCCCCATAAAGGTGGCAATAATAATGTTAAAACACCTTTGGGAGGTATGTTATGAAAAATAAAATTGGCCACTTAATCCAGGAAAAAACAGTAAGTTCTCTTGTGGATCTAGACTTTCATAATTTTATAGAAATGACAGAGGATGGATTATCAGATGAAGAAATGGCAAATGAGCTAGGGGTAAGTCGTAAATATATCAAGCAATTGAAGGATGAGATTTATAGAGACTATTGATAGGAGTAAACACTAATGATTGATATCGTATGCATTGGTCATGATTTCCATTATGAAATCAAAGAGCTATTAAAACTTTTTTTCCCCCATGGGGAAATGAGTATAAGCACCTATGATGAAATGCCGGAGGATCTTTTTAACGAGACTCAAGCTGAGCATGAAATCATTATATCACGGCTGACGATTCAAGGCAGTCACATTCTTGTAGAGGCATATTCAAATCAATCAAGTGAAGTGCAGCATGTTAGCATAGAAGTCACCATACAGGAAAACAGTTCTTCCCGTGAAACAAGTAAGAAGTGCAAGTTGTTATTAAAGAAAAGTTTGTTCCAGTTTTTACGTAATATGAAACATGTCAATATTCCCTGGGGGATTTTATTGGGGATTAGACCTACTAAAATTGTCCATGAACTACTGAATGCGGGTCTATCAGATCAATATATTATCGAACACCTACTAGAAGAATACTTTGTTCAGGAAGAAAAGGCCCAACTACTTTTAGATGTTGCTAAAAAAGAGTATCAATATATATATCCCATAGATGAGGGCTTGGTAAGTCTATATATCAGTGTGCCCTTCTGCCCAACCAGATGTCTGTATTGCTCATTTCCTTCTAATAGTGTGACTCAATGGGGCCATTTAATGGATGAATATGTAGAACAGTTGTGTGTGGAAATTACTGAAATTGGGAAACTACTTAAACAGAAAAATAAAAAAATAGAGACGCTTTACATAGGTGGAGGAACGCCTACTACCCTACATATATCACATTTTGATAAAATTTTTCAGAGTGTCTATGCTTCCTTTGATAAGGATAGGATTAAAGAGATTACAGTTGAAGCTGGACGACCTGACACCATTGACTTAGAAAAACTGGCGTTTCTAAAAAGTCAAGGAACAACAAGAGTAAGTATTAATCCCCAAACCATGAATGACTGCACATTACAAACAATTGGGCGAAAACATTCAGTTCAAGACTTTCTTGAGGCTTGCAAAATGGCTCGAGATGCTGGGTTTGAAAATATCAACATGGATTTAATTATTGGCTTACCTGGTGAAGATAGTGAAATGGTAGCCTATACCATGAAGGAAATCCAAAAGCTTGCCCCAACAAATTTAACAGTTCATACCTTGGCCATCAAAAAAGGTTCTAATTTGATCAAGGATCAGGAGCATTATGAGTTGTCACAGCATGATGAAATACAAAAAATGTTACAAATTACACGGAATTATGCTGAAAAGCTAGGGTTACACCCCTACTACATGTATAGACAGAAGCATATGCTTGGCAACTTCGAAAACATTGGATACAGTGCTATCGGATATGAGTGTATCTACAATATACAGATAATGGAAGAAAAACAAACGATTATCGCTGTGGGAGCTGGTGGTGTCTCAAAATTTACATACCCTAAAGAAAATCGCCTTGAGCGGGTTCCCAATGTTAAAGATTTAGAGCACTATATTCAACGAGTAGATGAAATGGTCCAACGAAAACAAAAGTTTATTTCAATTATGAGTTGACAATATTTGCAAAAGAAATTATAATATTAGAAATTATATTGAAAACGATGTTGATTAGGAGTAGTAAGTACAGTGTTTTGTCTCAGCGAGTCGAGGATAGTGTAAGCTCGATACAATAGCTATGCTGAAGACACCTATAAATTGGTCTTCTGAAATAATGTAGGGGGATCCGTGACCAGCGTTAATGGTAAAGTGGGACTTTGTCCAACTAGGGTGGCACCGCGGGAATAAACCTCTCGTCCCTTCTCAGATACAGGGATCAGGGGTTTTTTTGTATTTTATGATAAATAGGATAGAATGGAGGCGTGTTTATGTTAACTAAGGTACCGAGAGGAACAAAAGATGTATTACCCAGTGAGAGCTATAAATGGCATTATGTTGAAAAAATTGCCAAGGATGTTGCGGAATGCTTTGGGTTTCAAGAAATAAGAACCCCTGTCTTTGAGCATACAGAACTGTTTGAAAGAGGAATCGGAGAGACAACAGATGTCGTTGAAAAAGAGATGTATACCTTTGAAGATCGAGGTAAAAGAAGTGTAACCCTGAAGCCTGAAGGAACCGCTCCTGTGGTCAGGTCTTTTATTGAAAACAAGCTGTATGCTGATGCACAGCCAACTAAATTGTACTATATCACACCTGTATTTAGGTATGAACGACCCCAAGCAGGTCGATATCGTCAACATCACCAGTTTGGCATCGAAGTCTTTGGCGCTTCAAATGCGTCAATTGATGCAGAAGTGATACATGTGGCAATGACCATTTACCAGAAGCTAGGACTTGAAAAACTAGAAGTAAGAATTAATAGTATTGGATGCCCTCAGTGCAAAGAGCACTATAATGAGGTGTTAAAAACCTACTTAAGTAATCGTATTGACAATTTATGTGGGACTTGTCAAAGTAGATATGAACGTAATCCCATGAGAATTATCGATTGTAAGGTAGAATCCTGTCAGGAACAGCTGACAGATGTGCCATTGATGATTGACTATATCTGTGATGAGTGCCGAGATCACTTTGAGGGAGTTCAAAATCATTTAGAGGCCATTGGTGTGCCATTTACCATTGATCCCAAGATCGTAAGAGGGTTAGACTATTACAGTAAAACAGCCTTTGAGATTATTACTGACGAAGCCGGGAAAAAGGGGACACTCTGTGGTGGCGGAAGATATGATCAACTGGTTGAGCAATGTGGTGGACCTGCAACCCCTGGAGTTGGATTTGGTATGGGATTGGAAAGAGCCATCCTGGCCTTGGAGACCCAAGGAATCGTAATCCCTAAACCTGAAGGATTAGATATCTTCTTAGTAACCATGGGAGAAAAAGCTGAATTGCAAGGATTTAAAATACTAAGTGAATTGCGTCAAATGGGTTTGCGGGCTGATCAAGATCATCTCTCACGAAGCACCAAGGCTCAATTTAAGTATGCAAATAAATTAATGGCACAGTATACGGCCATCATTGGTGATGAAGAGCTAGAAAGAGGCACTGTGTCTCTGAAAAACATGGAAACAGGGGAACAAAGTGAAATAAGCATTGATAAAATTGTAGATATACTAAGAGATAAGTTATAGAGAGGAAATGATGAGTATAATGAATATGAAACGAAGTCATATGGCTGGAAGTTTAAGAACAGAACATATCGGTGAAACAGTTACATTAACAGGATGGGTTCAAAAAAGAAGAGATTTAGGTGGCTTGATTTTTGTCGATATCAGAGATCGCTCTGGTATGTCCCAAGTTGTATTTGATAAAGATATCTCCCAGGAGGCTTTTAATCAAGCGGAAACACTAGGATCAGAATATGTGATTTCTGCTAGGGGGAAAGTTTTCAAACGACATTCAGTTAACCCTAATATGCCCACAGGAGAAGTAGAAATATTTGTAGACACACTAGAAGTATTAAATACCGCAGAGACAACACCCATTTACATTAAAGATGATGATGATGTAGGAGAAAATTTAAGATTAAAGTACCGCTATTTAGATTTAAGAAAGTCGTCAATGCAGAAAAACTTAATGCTTAGACATACGGTGTCAAAAATAGTCAGAAACTTTTTAAGTGATGAAGGGTTTATTGAAGTGGAAACGCCTATGCTGACAAAACCAACGCCAGAAGGGGCAAGAGATTATCTTGTGCCTAGCAGAGTCAATCCAGGGAAGTTCTTTGCCCTACCTCAATCCCCACAGCTTTTTAAGCAACTCCTGATGGTATCTGGAATGGAGCGGTATTTTCAAATTGTGAAATGCTTTAGAGATGAGGATTTACGAGCAGATCGACAACCAGAGTTTACACAAATTGACTGTGAAATGTCCTTTGTTGATCAGCAAGACATTATTGAGATGAATGAAAATCTTTTAAAGAAAGTGTTTAAAGATGCTTTAGACATCGATATTCAATTACCATTTCCACAAATGCCATACGATGAAGCAATGGAACGATACGGTTCTGATAAGCCTGATATCCGCTTTGATTTTGAGTTAGTAGACCTAGGTGAGATTGTTAAGGAATCGGGATTTAAAGTATTTTCCTCAGCAATTCAAAATGGTGGATTTGTGAAGGCCATTAATGTTAAGGGCTATGCAGAGCAATTTAGTAGAAAGGACATTACTAGTCTGGAGGAGTTTGTTAAAACCTACGGAGCCAAGGGACTGGCGTGGATGAAGGTAACAGCAGAAGGGGTGACCTCACCAATTGCAAAGTTTTTCAATGAAGATGAAACCAAGGCATTATTAGAGGCCACCGATGCAAACTCAGGAGATCTACTGCTATTTGTTGCTGACCAACCTAAAGTTGTTTATGACTCATTAGGACATCTTAGGATCGAAGTGGCAAAACGATTAGGACTACTTAATAAAGAAGAGTTTAAAATGCTATGGGTGACAGATTTCCCACTCTTTGAGTATGACGAAGAAGAAAACCGTTATATGGCAATGCATCATCCATTTACATCACCAGTAGATGAGGATATTCCATTACTTGATACTCATCCTGAGAAAGTAAGGGCCAAGGCCTATGATATTGTTCTAAATGGATATGAAATAGGTGGCGGGAGCTTGCGAATTTTCTCATCGGAGCTACAGCAAAAAATGTTTAAAACACTAGGATTTAGCGAAGAAGAGGCCTGGGAAAAATTTGGGTTTTTACTTGAAGCATTTAAATATGGTACACCACCCCATGGTGGAATTGCTTTTGGTTTAGATCGATTGGTGATGATTTTGGCCCAAGAAGAAAATATTCGCCAAGTGATTGCATTTCCCAAAACACAAAATGCAATTTGTCCTATGACAAATGCACCTTCTATTGCAGATGAAAAGCAATTGAAAGAACTTGCAATTAGAGTGCAATTACCAGAATAATCTCTTATGGAGCCATGTTGGCGTATGATTAATCATACGCCAATTTTTTTATGTAAAAGTATTATGTAATGATTGAATAAGTTTGTTGACAAGTGAAAGAGGGTATAATATAATAAGGTAAATGAAAATAGTTCTCAAGTGAGGTGAAAAAAATGAAAGCACTATTAGTAGGAGCAGATCGGTTGGGAAATATTCCTAACACATTGGAAAGTTTTGGAATCAATGAATACATACATTGGACTGGGCGTAAGAAGGGAATGCGGAAAATGGACATCCCTGGAGAAATTGATATGGTGATTGTATTTTATGATTTTATTGAACATAATATTACAGAAATCGTAAAAGATAAAGCCAAGCAAGGAAACATTCCCTGTATCTTTTCACGAAGAGCCTGTAGTGATCTAGTGAACAGACTGAACAACTGCAAAGAATGCCATTTTTGTCCTAAGATGGCCAATTGACTTGCAATAGTCAGAAAAATGTGGTACTATATATTTAGAAAACCTACTGTGTTTGTAATAAAGGTTTCGTTTTGAGGCAACATTACTACATTGGGAGTTTGGGTTTGTTGCTGGAGCACATGCCTCATAATTTGATCGAGGACTTGCGAGAGTAGCAATAGGACACCCACCTGCACATGCGGGTTTCAAAACGGCCGGGTACGGCACAGTGGGGATTTATATTAACAAAGTATGTAATAAAGGTAAATCCAAAGTATAGGAGCTTGACTTCCTATGCTTTTTTGGTTAAGATTTATTTTAGTGTATAATATAAGGAGGAGAGATATGGCCTTACATCCATTTTCCAGATCAGAATTATTAATTGGAACTGAAGGCTTAAATAAGCTTAAAGGTTGTACAATTGGTGTGTTTGGTATTGGCGGGGTAGGTACCTTTGCCGTTGAAGCATTAGCAAGAACAGGCGTTAGTAAATTCATCTTAGTAGATGATGACGATATTTGTCTAACCAATATTAATAGACAATTGCATGCCACAAGAGTCACAGTAGGTAAATCAAAGGTTGAAACAATGAAACAAAGGGTACTAGAGATTAATCCTAAGGCTGAAGTAATCACCTACAAGGAACTATATAATCGTGATAGTGCCGAGCGGTTACTAGATTATTCATATGATTATGTGGTTGATGCCATCGATATGGTTTCTGCTAAGCTTGATTTAATTGAGCGATGCAAAAACAAGAACATTCCAATAATCAGTAGCATGGGTGCTGGAAACAAGTTAGATCCAACAAAGCTTGAAGTAGCAGATATTTATGAGACATCCATTTGTCCATTGGCTAGAATCATGAGAAAAGAATTGAGAAAAAGAGGAATACAGGATTTAAAGGTAGTTTATTCTCAAGAAGAACCCATGATACCACTAGAGATTGATAGTAATTGTCATACAGGCTGTATTTGTCCTAATCAAGACAGAACATGTACGACTCGTCATCAAATTCCAGGCAGTGTAGCTTTTGTTCCCTCAGCAGTGGGACTGATTATTGCATCTGTTATTGTGAGAGATTTGATCAGCTGCTAGAATGATTAACCCTATGTATAAATGGGTAGAAATAATATGTCTAAGGTATAGTTGAAGGAGGGAAAAAGATGAAACAATGTGGAACAGTGGTAAGCCTAGAAGGCAAGATGGCCAAGGTGCTAATGCAAAGACAGGCAAGCTGTGGAGATTGTACAGCTTGTAAAATGGGCCAAGAAGAGATGAAGCTTGAAGTCAAAGCCCTGAATAATGCCAATGCACAAGTGGGGCAGCGTGTAGAAATTGATATGGAACATCAAAATGTTTTAGCTGCTGCTTTTATTGTATATATGATTCCTTTGTTCGCCTTAATGATGGGTATATTTGCGGGAAATGCCATGCTAAGTGCTTTGGGAGTAGAAAATTATAGAGACCTACTCACAGCCTTTGCTGGATTTATATTCATGGCAACTTCTTTCATGGTAATCAAAATTAGGGAGAACAAGTTTAAAACAAATAAGGATTTTACCCCAATCATTTCAGAAATTGTTGAATAAAGCTGATTTACTGGAGAAAAAACAAACAAGAAGAAGTCTAATTAAACTAGACTTCTTCTTGTTTGTTTTTGCTTGCGATAGGAATTAAGTGATAGCACAATGGTTAAAGCGCCGGCAATTGCAATTGCAACTAGCAATGCATCACTGCCATAAGTGAGGGCCTTAGCTGAATCACCTTCAATAATGGATAACATCATATAATACAAACCATAGCCAGGAACAAGGGGAATAATACCAGGAATAATAAATACGGTAATGGGCTTTCTACCAATAATAGCAAATATTTCACCAGTAGTAGCAATGACTAAAGCAGCAATGAATGTCGATGCCACGGTGGAACCACTAATCTGGTTAACGAGGATATAAGTAAGCCATCCTAATCCACCACCTAATCCAGATTTTAACAAAGCGTTTTTAGGTGCATTAAATAATAAGGCGAAGCCGATAGTAGATATAAATGCGTAAACAAAATGATTCAATCCGTGGATCATACCAGAGTCCCCCCCATCATAATCATCCAAAGCTTAAGGGTAAACCCTACCCCAAAAGCAATAGAGGTTGCAATGATCAACGCCTCTGCAGCTCTGGCTAATCCAGAAAGTAGGTCGCCAGCAATTGAATCTCTTACTGCATTGGTAATGGCAACACCAGGTACCATAATCATTAATGCTCCGATAACAACATTATCAACGTTAATGGAAGGATGTGTATAAGAAAACACAATTGCCAATAGGGAAGCAACCACACCACCAGAGATATGTGTTAAAAAAGGAGTGAATCCACAATCAATAAAAAAGTATAATGTATAAGTGATACAAATGCTGGTAAAGAAAGCAGCTAAAGATTCTAAAAAGTTACCACCAAAGAGTAAGACAACAAATAAACTAGCGATGCCTCCTGCAATGGAACGAAGGTATGGTGGGTAAGGCTTGATTTTATCAATGAGTCTTAATTGCTTCATGCCTTCTTCTATAGGGATTTCACTACCTACAAACCGTCTGGAAAAGTCATTTACTTCGGATATTTTATTTAGGTTGATGCTTCTAGACTTAATTCTTTTGATATATGAGATAATTTCACCTTGGTCTTCTCCCTTACTATCAACGGATACAAAAATTCCAGTTGGCGTAACGAAGCACTCTACATAGTGAAAACCTCTAGATTTGCAAATTCGGTTAATCGTATCTTCTACGCGATATGTTTCAGCCCCACTTTTCAGCATGATTTCACCTGCAAATAAAGCCAAAACAACGATTTTTTTTCGACTGACCATTTAACACATTCACCTCCAAAATCCCCTATAGTGTTAAAATAAAAACCAGTAGGGTAAAATACAATTGTAGAATTAGTTTAACACAAAATTGAATAAAATATTGTAAATATATGATAAAAATGATTAACTTGTCAAAAATATCTAAAGAACATATAATGGGAAAGTAGAATATTTAGTAATATAGGAGGGAACACGCATATGAACTTTGACACATTGAAAAAATTTGATGAAGAAATTTATGAAGTCATTCAGAAAGAAACAAAAAGACAAAGAGGAAGCATTGAGTTAATCGCTTCTGAAAATTTTGTAACCACTGCAGTGATGGAAGCTATGGGGAGTCAATTGACTAACAAATATGCAGAGGGTTACCCAGATAAACGATATTATGGTGGATGCGAAGAGGTAGATGTGGCTGAAAATCTAGCTAGGAATCGGTTGAAGAAATTATTTAATGCCGAGCATGCCAATGTACAACCGCACTCTGGCGCAAATGCAAATATTGGTGTATACTTTGCAACATTAGAGCCCGGCGATACTGTGCTAGGTATGAACTTATCCCATGGAGGACACTTAACCCATGGAAGTCCAGTAAATATCTCTGGTGCTTATTATAACTTTGTTGCTTATGGTGTAGACAGTGTAACCCACCGAATTGATTATGAAGAAGTAATGAGAGTGGCCCAAGAAGCAAAGCCAAAGATGATTGTTGCCGGTGCAAGTGCCTACCCTAGAGCAATTGATTTCAAAAAATTTAGAGAAATTGCTGATGCAGTTGGGGCCTATTTAATGGTTGATATGGCTCACATTGCAGGATTAGTGGCAGTGGGATTACATCAAAATCCTTGTGAGTATGCTGATTTTGTTACAACCACTACACATAAAACATTAAGAGGACCAAGGGGAGGCGCAATCCTTTGTAAAGAGAAGTATGCAAAAATCATTGATAAAGCGATTTTTCCTGGATTACAAGGGGGACCTCTCATGCATGTGATTGCTGCTAAAGCAGTGGCTTTCAAGGAAGCATTAGAACCAGGCTTTAAAGCATATCAGGAACAAGTGATAAAAAATGCAAAGGCCCTTGGAGAAGAATTAAAGAAACAAGGATTTGATTTAGTATCTGATGGAACAGATACTCACTTATTATTAATCGATTTACGAAATAAAAATATTACTGGTAAAGATGCCGAGAGATTGTTTGATGAAGTAGGCATCACAGTGAATAAGAATACAATTCCCTTTGACCCACAGAGTCCATTTGTAACAAGTGGGATTAGGATTGGTACACCAGCGGTCACAACTAGAGGGATGAAGGAAGAAGAAATGAAAAAGATCGCAGGGGTTATGAATATCATAATAGACCATCCTGAAAAGGTATCAGAGGCTCAAAAAGTAGTAGATGAATTATGTAATCAATTTAAACTGTATGAATAAGATATAAATTGAAGTGGAGGAATCTAGGTTCCTCTGCTTTTTTTATGCATTGAAAATGATCGTTTAAAATATTCTGAAGGAAGCAAATAGTGACGAAATCAATTTTGTTTTTATAAAACATTTAATATAAAATTAAAAGCTGATATACTAAATAATGAAAGCGTTATGTATAGGAGAGATGAGCCATGATATCTTCAAAAAAGCTGTATTTTATTTTAGATCAAATTCTTCAGTCAATTGATGAAGGTGTACATGTAGTGGATAATAAGGGGAAGACAATACTGTATAATCAGGCCATGGCTGAACTAGAGGGAATGAAGCTAGAGGAAGTAATAGGTGAAAGTCTTTTAGATGTATTTCCTAGCCTAAATGATGAAACCAGTACATTATTAAAGGTGCTGGAGACACAGAAACCAATTGTTGACCAAGTGCAGACTTATTTTAATAATCATAGTAAAAAAATCACAACAATTAATACAACATTCCCCCTCTATCAAGAAGGGGAAAAAATTGGTGCTGTTGAAATTGCAAAAGACATCACAAAAATCAAAAACCTATCGGATCAAGTTTTAACCTTACAACAGCAGTTGATTAAACCAAGTCCCCCATATAAAAGTGAAATTAAAAGATATACCTTTGAAAACTTAATTGGCAAAAGCCACATTTTTATAGAAGCAGTCCAGTTAGCCAGAAGAGCTGCCAACACCTCGTCAAGCGTCCTCATATATGGTGAGACAGGAACTGGAAAAGAGCTATTTGCTCAAAGTATCCATTATCACAGTAATAGAAAGAAGAAACCATTTTTAGCAGAAAACTGTGCAGCTTTTCCAGAATCACTCCTGGAAGGCATTCTATTTGGAACAATAAAGGGAGGGTTTACAGGAGCAATTGATCGTCCGGGTATTTTTGAGCAAGCAAATGGTGGAACGATCCTATTAGACGAGATAAACTCAATGGGATTACAGCTACAGGGTAAGTTACTACGGGTGTTACAAGAAGGATATGTAAGACGAATTGGTGGAACAAAAAATATTCCTATTGATGTCAGAATTATTGCAACAACCAATGAAGACCCCTTAAAGGCCATTAAAGAATACAGGCTTAGGAAGGACCTATATTTCCGTTTGAACGTTGTTAACATCCAACTCCCAACCCTAGCAGAACGACCTGAGGATATTGTACTATTGACGCAAAACTTTATTAATAAATATAATGAGCGTCTTGATAAGGATGTTTGGATGGTATCGGAATTTATGAAGGAGCGGTTTGAACTTTATTCTTGGCCTGGAAATGTCAGGGAACTTGAAAATGTAGTAGAAGGGGCTATGAACATGGTTCAGGATGAACATATTCTAAAACAAGAACATTTCCCTATGTATTTGACTTCAGAAATGAAGCGAAATAAAGGCAATATAGGTGCAAAGCAATTTGCAGGCTTGCCCCTGGACAGTAGACAGTCGTTAGACGAAATATTGAATGATATCGAGATGCAGATGATTATTTATGCAATGAGTGAGTCCAAGGGCAATATAAGCCAAACCGCTAGGAAATTAGGAATAAAGAGACAAACCTTACAACATAAACTAAAAAAACATAAGAGGAAAGAAGTATAATTAAAACTGCAAATAAATTTGCATTAAAACTGCAAAACTATTTGCAGTTTTATTTTGTGGACTTTTACAATAAGCCTCTACCATTGATGTAATTAATTGTATCACGTGAATAAAAAGGATAGGGTGTTTGGAATACTAGGAATCGTAGGCATTTACAAAACATGGTAACCGATTAATAGTAAAGATAAAAATGTAACTATATTCTGAAAACAAAGAAGAAAACAGTATAAATCTGGCAAGGATCTTGCAACTGACTAGTTGTAGAAATTTATTTAAAATGATGAAAATATGGAGGGATTTTGATGGAAAATATTAAAGTAATTATTTGGGGATTTGGAGCAATGGGTAGTGGTATGGCAGAAATGCTACTTAAGAAAAAGGGAGTCGAAATTGTTGGTATTTGTGATAGAAATGCCAAAAGAGTAGGTAAAAACATGTATGATTTACTAGAATTAGACGCAACACAGTATGCCCCTGTTATCATTACAAATAAAATTGAAGACATTGTTAAAGAAGGGGCAGCAGATGTTGCGATACTGGCCACAGATTCTTTTACCCGTGGGGCCTTCGATAAAATTAAACTTATGTTAGAAAATAAAATTAATGTCATTTCAACTGCAGAAGAGATGGCTTATCCCCAAGCACAAGAACCAGAATTAGCTGCAGAAATGGATAAAATTGCAAAGAAAAATGGTGTAACTGTACTGGGAACAGGAATTAACCCAGGATTTGTATTGGATTTATTAATTCTTGCATTAACAGGAACATGCGAAGAGGTAGAGCATATCAAAGCAGCAAGAATTAACGACTTAGCTCCCTTTGGTAAGGCCGTGATGGAAGAGCAGGGTGTGGGACTCACATTAGAAGACTTCGAGGCAGGGGTTAAATCAGGTAAGGTAGCAGGACACGTAGGTTTTCCTGAGTCTATTCAAATGGTAGCTGATGGCATTGGCTGGGAAGTAGAAAAAATCGATCAGACAAGAGAACCAATTATGACTAACGTATATAGAGAAACAAAGTATGCTCAGGTAGAGGCTGGTAATGTTGCTGGATGCCGTCAATGTGGTTATGCCACAGTAGATGGAGAAGTAAAGATTGAAATGGAACATCCTCAGCAAATTCTTCCTGAAAAAGAAGGCGTTGACACAGGAGATTACATTTGGATTAAAGGAACACCAAACATTAATATGCAAATTAAACCGGAAATTCCAGGTGGTATTGGAACAATCGCAATGTGTATCAATATGATTCCACATGTAATTAACGCAAGAGAAGGACTGAAAACCATGCTCGATTTACCAGTACCAAGAGCTATTATGGGAGATATGAGAGACTTAATACAAAGGTAGGGATCCAGATATGAAAATAGAAAAAGGAACATGGGTACGAATTCATGACATCGTCATGGAGCCAAGTGAAAGAGCACCCCAGGTACCAGATGATACCAAGGAAGTTCCCTTGGAAATGTGGATTAAGGGATTTTTACGAGAAGAAGATGTGAAAGTAGGGGATGTTGTTTCAGTGGAAACGATTACAGGACGGATCGTCACGGGCACGTTAGTGGAAATCAACCCCTATTATGATCATGATTTTGGCAGATGCGTTCCTGAATTACTAAAAATAGGCCTTCAATTAAAAGAAATTTTATGGGGAGGGCAATCCGATGTCAAATAAAGACCAAAGTTATCAAGGGGTTATGAATAGAAAATCAGAAATCATGATTAAATCAGTTGGTATTGACTATCGTGATTTTGAACTAGAGGGAATTTCCTTTGACTATGAAAGAATGATGAGAGAGACTGGTTATTCTCTACAGGAAATGCAAAGCATTCAAGGGGAATCTGGCGTAGGCAACACACCTTTATTGGAGTTGAAGAATCTAACTGGTTTAGCTAGAAAGCTAGCACCAGAAGGGAAGGGTGCCCGAATCTTCATTAAAGATGAAGCAGCAAACCCTTCAGGAAGCTTTAAAGCAAGAAGAGCCGCCAATGCAGTTTACCACGCAAAAAAGTTAGGATATAAGGGTGTGATTGCAGCAACTAGTGGAAACTATGGTGCAGCTGTAGCCAGCCAAGCCGCAATGCAGGGGCTAAAGTGTATCATTGTACAAGAGTGCTATGATAGTACCGGTAAGGGACAACCAGAGATCATTGAAAAAGCAAGGAAATGTGAGGCCTACGGAGCAGAAGTATTACAACTAACTGTGGGACCTGAGCTTTTTTATATATTTTTGCAGTTATTAGAAGAAACCGGATACTTTAATGCTTCCTTGTATACGCCCTTTGGAATTGCAGGGGTAGAAACATTAGGATATGAATTGGCCATGGAGTTTAGGGAAAAAGAAGGACGGGATCCAGATGTTGTTGTCTGTACAAACGCAGGGGGAGGAAACCTCACGGGAACAGCTAGAGGGTTAATGAAAGCAGGAGCAGATGGCGTAAGGATTGTTGCTGCCAGTGTGAATCTAAAGGGATTGCATATGGCAAGCGATAATCATTTTAATAAAAAATCCTTCACAACAGGGCATACCGGATTTGGGATCCCCTTTGCCACATGGCCAGACCGTTCAGATGTACCTCGATCCGCAGCAAGACCACTTCGTTATATGGATCGATACGTTTTAGTCAACCAAGGAGAAGTATTCTATATGACAGAGGCATTAGCCCAATTAGAGGGATTAGAAAGAGGGCCTGCCGGTAACACATCTTTAGTTGCAGCCTTTAGTTTAGCCCAAGAGATGGATGCGGATCAAATCATTGTGGTACAAGAAACAGAATATACAGGTGCAGGAAAGCATATTCAGCCTCAATTACATTTTGCCAAGGAAAATGGCATTGAAATTTTGTTTGGAAATCCAGAAGATGAAAAACAAGGAATAAATATTATCTTTCCGGAGCATCCCTCTTTGATTAAAGCAAGAGATATCGATGTTAATCAATTAAGAGCTTCTTATATTAAAAATTGTATTAAAATTAATGAAGTTGATAAAATTTCTAACACTGATCTTCAGTTCATCATAGAAGAATGCAAGGGAACTGAATCCTTTGTAAGAGAAAAACTAAGCGAATTGAATATAGAGATCATAGAATAATAACGCGGAGGTGCAATAAATGAAAAGAGCGGACGATTTTCAACAGAGAAGAGCACATTTACAGGATTTAACAGAAGAGCAAGTAGAACAAAGGTTTTGGGATTTAGCTGAGAAAGCAGTTGATCCTTTGATTGAAATGGGAAGAAAATACACATCTCCTTCCATTGAGCGATCTGTTTTATTACGCATGGGATTCTCTAGTATAGAAGCGAAAAGTATTGTTGAAGGTGTAATGGATCGTGGGTTGATGGGTAAAGGAGCTGGACATGTGGTTTACAGATTGGCAAAAGAAAAGCAAATGGACATTCGACAAGCAGGCCTTGAATTACTAGAAGGAAGACTATGGGACGAAGTCATGACCATATTCAACGGAGGTGAAAAATAATGGAACTGAAACCCAATGAAAAGCTAGATATCAAAAACATATTAGAGGACTTGGAGTCATATACACCGAAAAGAAGAGGGTGGACTTGGAGAACAAAAGAAGAAAACTTATCTATGGGGCCTTTTCAATATCGTGATGCATCAACCCCACTGAAAAATAGTGTTCCATTACCTTCAGCTAAGTATTTCGGTGATATTGACCCTCAACCTGACTGTGTGATTACAACAGAGGTTGCTTCTGGGAGATTTGAGGATGACATCCGCCGTATGAGGATGGCCGCTTGGCATGGTGCTGACCATATCATGGTGATTCGAACTGCAGGACAGAGTCATTTTGATGGATTAGTTGAAGGAACACCACAGGGAAGCGGTGGTATCCCTATTACTAGAAAGCAAGTCAGAGCCCAAAGAAAAGCCCTGGATATGATTGAAGATGAAGTAGGTAGACCAATCAATTATCATTCTTATATTAGTGGTGTGGCTGGACCGGAAATTTCTGTTATGTTTGCAGAAGAGGGTGTGAATGGCGCACATCAAGATCCCCAATACAATGTGCTCTATCGAAACATTAATATGCTACGCTCCTTTGTAGATGCAGCAGAGGCAAAAAGTGCCATGGTTTGGGCAGATATTGCTCAAATAGATGGAGCACATAATGCCAATGCCACAGCTCGAGAAGCCTGGAAGGTTATGCCAGAATTAATGGTACAGCATGCATTAAACTCCATGTATTCTGTAAAGGTGGGTATGAAAAAGGAAAATATATGCCTGTCAACGGTTCCACCCACAGCGCCACCAGCACCATCAATGACCCTGGATCTTCCCTATGCAGTTGCACTACGAGAAATATTTAAAGAGTACAAGATGAGAGCCCAAATGAATACAAAATATATGGAATCCTCAACTCGTGAAGCCACGGTGACACATGTATTGAATTTATTAATCTCTAAATTGACACGGGCAGAGATTCAATCTACCATTACGCCGGATGAAGGAAGAAATGTACCTTGGCATATATATAATATCGAAGGTCTTGACACCGCCAAGCAAGCATTGGTAGGGATGGATGGATTAATGGATATGATTCAATTAAAGGATGACGGTATCCTTCGAGAGAAATCAAGAGAACTAAAGGAAAGAGCTGTCTTATTTATGGAGGAAGTATTGGAAGTAGGCGGATACTTCAATGCCGTAGAGCAGGGATTCTTTGTTGATTCTGGTTGTTACCCTGAAAGAAATGGAGATGGAATCTCGAGAAAAATGGATGGTGGAGTCGGTGCAGGAACAATTTATGAACGAGATGAAGATTATTTTGCCCCGGTTACTGCTCATTTTGGACATAACAATGTAGCACAATACGATCCTTCAGCAGTAGATAACCCATCTAAGCTAATTGGTGGTTGTACCTTTGAGAAACCAGAAAAAATCGTTTATATTGATGAATTAGATGAGGTTGATAATGTAAACGTAAGATTAGAGGAAACAAAGGAATTAAGAGAGAGTACTCATGTGAAACCAGAGGTACAGTGGATGGGAGATGGCATAATTATGCTTAATCTGTTCTTACCTGCTTCCAAGAGAGTTGCAGAGTTTACTGCTTTAGAAATTGCTAAAAAAATGGGATTAGAGGATGTTGAAGTCATACACAAAGAAGTGATGCAGACATCTGAAGGAACCAGGATCGAATTGAAGGGTAAGGTTGGATTTTCAATCGATACCTCTACACTGGTCATTCCGCCAGAGCCAATCGTTATGTCAGAAGATGAGATTCGAGAAGACATTGAAAAGACTCCAATGAAAGTGGTAGCTGGAACCGTAGGAGAAGATGAGCATTCCGTAGGATTAAGAGAAATAATTGATATCAAACACGGTGGTATTGAAAAATATGGTATCGATTGTCATTATCTAGGAACCTCTGTTTCCTTAGAGAAGCTTGTTGACGCAGCGATTGAATTAAATGCAGATGCAATTCTAGCTTCTACCATTATCAGTCACGATGATATTCACTATAAAAGTATGAAACGAATCCACGAACTATGTATCGAAAAAGGAATTCGTGATCGTGTGATGGTTTTATGTGGAGGAACCCAAGTAACACCTGAGAAGGCGGTTGCACAGGGAGTTGACGCTGGTTTTGGACGGGGAAGTAAGGGGATCAATGTGGCGACTTTCCTGATTGAAAAAAGAAGAGAAATGAAAAATGAAGATTAATGTTATTGTCGCTGAGATCGGTAGTACAACAACGGTTGTCAATGCATTTCAGGAGATCCATACCCCTTGGCCTAAGTTTATAGGCCAGGGGCAGGCTCCTACCTCTGTATTACAGGGAGATGTGAACATAGGCCTACAAGGGGCACTTGATGATTTGAGTCGAAATCTTGGAGTAGATGAGATTCAGTATGACGAGATGTTAGCAACCAGTAGTGCAGCAGGGGGACTTAAAATGACTGTCCATGGGTTGGTCTATGATATGACCGTAAGGGCAGCTAGAGAAGCAGCTTTAGGTGCTGGGGCCATCATACACCAGGTAACTGGAGGTAAACTAAGAAGGACTGATATCAACAGAATCACTGAAAAAAGTCCAAATATTATTTTGATTGCCGGTGGTGTAGATTATGGTGAACGGGATACCGCCATAGAAAATGCAGAAAAGATTGCCCAGATGAATCTTGATATTCCGGTGATTTATGCTGGTAATATTGAAAATCAAGAAGAGATGAGAGAAATATTTAAGGATACAAAAAATAAACTCTATATTGTTGATAATGTTTATCCAAGGATTGATCAGCTCAATGTTGAGCCTACAAGAGCAGTCATCCAGGATGTTTTTGAAGAGCATATTATCCATGCACCGGGGATGAAAAAAGTGAGGGAAATGGTTAATGGCCCTATTATTCCAACCCCTGGGGCTGTAATGGAGGCCTCAAAGCTTTTACAGCAGCATATAGGAGACCTCATTACATTTGATGTAGGGGGGGCCACCACAGATCTGCATTCTGTCACAGAGGGTAGTGAAGAGATCAACCGTATATTGCTAAGTCCTGAACCCATGGCTAAACGTACCGTTGAGGGAGACCTAGGGGTATATATCAATATGAAAAATATCGTAAGTAATATTGGGGTAGAAAACCTGAAGGAAGAGCTCGGTCTAGACATCGATAAACTAGTTGAAACACATCAACCCATCCCTAAAACATCTGAAGAAATCAAATTTGTTGAAAGACTGACCCTAGAAGCTGTTCTTGTGGCATTGGAAAGACATGTGGGGAAGCTGAGACACCTCTATGGCCCTGGTGGTAAAACCACAGTGGCTGAGGGAAAGGACCTTTCAAATGTGAAGTTTATCATAGGAACGGGAGGAGCCTTAACAAGACTTCCAAACAGAGTACATCTCTTGAATCAAGCAACGACGAAAAGTCATCAAAATTCACTTATGCCTACAAAGGAAGCAAAAATTTTAATCGATGAAGCCTATATTATGGCTTCATTAGGGGTATTATCAAAAAGATACCCAGAAGCTGCTTTAAGCTTAATGAAGCAAAGCTTAGGATTATATGGAGAGTGATAAAATGAACCCAAAAGTAACGATAGACTTAGCTAAACTAAGGCACAATGCAAGGGTCATGACTGAAAAATGTAATGAATATGGTATAGCCATAGCAGGTGTCACCAAGGTATTTGGCGGCAGGCCAGAAATCGCCCAGGCAATGATTGATGGTGGGATTCAATACCTAGCCGACTCAAGGGTAGAGAATTTAAAAAAAATGAAGGATTTGTCCTTGCCTAAAATACTACTGAGACTACCGATGATTAGTCGTGTAGATGATGTTGTAAAGTATTGCGATATTAGTTTAAATTCAGAAGTCGAAACAATCATTGCCCTAAGCCAAGCTGCTGAAAAACAGCATAAAACCCACAAAATTATTTTGATGGTTGACTTAGGTGATTTAAGGGAAGGAATTTTTGATAGCCAAGCACTGAAGTTGGCTTTAGATGAAATCAAAAATCTCAAAGGAATTAAGGTAGTGGGGATTGGAACAAACCTCACCTGCTATGGTGGCGTCATTCCAGATGAAGAAAATCTAGGCAGGTTAATCGCCTATGCTAGTGAAATCGAAGCCGTATTAGGAACAAAGCTTGAAATTATCAGTGGCGGCAATTCAAGTAGTATCTATATGGTACAAGAAGGCCGAATGCTTGAAGAGGTGAATCTTCTTCGCTTAGGAGAAGCCATTGTCCTAGGAACAGAAAGTGCCTATGGCAATGTCATTCCAGGTACCCATCAGGATATATTTCAGCTAGAAGCAGAAATCATTGAAATTAAAGAGAAGCCTTCTATTCCTATTGGTAAAATAGGCATGGATGCCTTTGGTAACAAACCGAGTTTTGAAGATAAAGGAGTGAGAAAACGAGCTATCTTAGCTGTTGGAAAGCAGGATATAGGAACTCACGCCATCAGACCAGTTAATGTGAATGTCATCATATTGGGAGGAAGTAGTGATCATCTAATCGTGGATATCACCGACTGTGATATGCAGCATCAAATAGGAAGCACATTAACATTTGATTTAACCTATGGTGCGCTGCTATCTCTCATGACCAGCGAATATATATATAAACAAATGAATGACACAAAGCCACGCCCTTAGGGTGTGGCTTTGTTGTAATATGATGGCACTCTCGGTAATATGATGTTAATAAAAAGGAGGGTGTCTATGCATGATCAATTTAAGAAGCCGATCAATGATGAAGAAGAGGAAATAATAAAATTCAAGAAAATGATTATGGGTGAATTGAAAGCTTTAATAGAAAAGGTTGAAAATTTTAATGGCATCATATCAGATGTCGATGAAGGAAGTAATCGTTTGATTCTGATTTCATTAAAAAAATTTAATGGTGAGTTACCTAAAGAAGTAGGAGAAGCAATTAAGAAGCATGGAGAGCAAGGCTGGGGAAGTCAGAATCAATTTTATGTAATGACAAACAGAAAAAGAGTTGTTGGATATTTGGGGATTAATTTGTATGAAGAACCCATGCCCTTTGGTAAGTATGTATACATATTTGCATTGCAGCTAGAAAAGAAATATCAGAGTCAGATTAATTTAAAATATATCGAAAATTTCATAAGCGCAGTCGCTAGGAAAGCACAATGTAATTATGTTGATATGACTGATGATTGCTGTCCTTTAGCCTTAGATAAAGTAAAGCATTTAGGGTTTGTAGAATTTACAAGTACCAGTCTGTTTAAATTAAATAAACAGAACAGTCCCATAGATTTTGAAATGGTTTCCTCCCAAAATATCAACATAAGTGAAATAGAAGGAACTCATTTCATACCAAGCGATAGGCGCCTGCCACTACAGGTACAGTTAAATCAGTGGAAAGAGGAAAATTGTACTATAGAAAAATTTGTGATTAATAAAAACCAAGGACAGACACCCTTAACACTATTAATAATTAAAAGACTTGGAGCAACTAAAAAGAATGGGACTAAGAATTTTTACACATTTTTAGCAGAGCCAATTGTTTTCTATGATGATCAGTTAACAAATGAAGTCATAAACATAATCATAAATATTCTGGGTGAAAAAGAGCAGGAAGAAGCATTTATGATTGCGTTACCCACTGCATGTGAAGTGACAATAAGTAAATACCATTGGGATTATAAACTTGAATCCGTTAAGTGGTATCGGAAAATGGTGAGCAATCATTATAAACAGCTGTAAAAATTGATGAAATATAATTTAAAAGATGAATGTGCAGTCTAAAAACCTTTAAAGTATAACTTTAAAGGTTTTTGCAGGTTTAAAATAGAAAATGTAAGGATCAAGCAATAGCCAAGATCAACATGACTAAATAGAGCATTTGCACATGTTCTTTTTGTGTGGAAATTTCATTCTTGAGGTCGTTATTCTCCGCCCCTAATTCAGTGATTTGAGTGTGTAGGCTTTCTATTTCATGAAACTGTTCTGTATACTCTTCGTATTCCTTTAGGCGATTCTGTAGGTCCATAATCATATTGTTTGAACTAAAGACTTCATTTTCTTTTTGGGCAAGTTCCTTTTCCATCGAAATGATCTTATCAGTAAATTTCTCGATTTCATCATTTAAACTTTTGTTTTCATTCGTAAGATGATGATTTTCTTCTTTTAAAGGCGCTAGATCTTCTAAGACACTTAAATCTTGTAGCTCAATGTTCTCGGAGCTTTTCGGGATGAAATTATTATTGATCCCGCTGTACTTCATCATTTACTTCACCTCCAAAACCTATAAATTGTATTTTAGGATAAAGGGTACCGAATAAAAAATCACACATTACTTTTTTTGTCTCTTCAATATCATTTGTAATAAAACGATATCGCCTAAAATCCAAATGTCTACTTTCATCTATTCCAATCGGTGAGGACCACTCTAGACCATCGGTAGATGAATGAGAAGAAAACAATTGATTGATTTCAACCCATAGACACCACAGTTTGCCGTCATATCCCATCAATGTAGGATAAGAGGCATTTAAACCAGTTGAGATTTGTTTGGTACTTGATAAGGGCCTATCCTCAGTTAAGTGATAATTCAGGTGGTGAACCGTAAGTCGTTCTTGGTCATATTGGCTCCATGTGATATGGAGGTGGTCTGGTGATGTCAGGATTCCATCGGTGTAAAGTTTTTGTATGGGATCAGATGTTAATTGAATCGAATCTTTATCCCAAGTTTTATCTGCTAAATCATAGGAGGTTAAGGAAACTTCTTCGTAATTATTCTGTAATGATGTGGTCAGTGCATATATTTTAGATTGATTGTTCAGGATTTTATAGGGATTGATTACTTGGTTATAGGTGCAATGAAGTACTTCATTTCGATTCCATTCATCTTGATTATTAACAAGGTGTAGCAAGAATACATTTCCCTTATTTTTCCCATGGACTAAATAATAAAATATGTGGATGGCATCGTTAATTGATTTAATCACTGGATAAAAAATCTGATAAGTACCTTTAGGATAATTCATCAACAGACGATGGTTCCATCTACCACCCTTTAACGTATGATAATAAAGATCTCCTGTAGAAGTATAGCTGATAATATGAATTTGATTAGAAGAATCCAATGTAACAGAAAATTGAAGGGTTTTTTTCTGGAAAACCTGATTCTTTTGAAGCCATTTACCATTGGCATCTGTATAAATGTATTCAATATGATGGTTTTCATTCAAATAAAAATTATAAACCGTCCCACTTTTGTTCTTAACAATAAATTCGTACTCTCTTAAGAATGGCATTTTATCACTTCCTACATCAATTTTATTAGAAATATATGCAAAATTATGATAAAAAAGACTCTTTACTAGCACCTAATTTAACAAATGATCATATTGTACAGTAAGTGAAGGTGTAAATAGCAAAGAATTTTTTAAAAACAATTAATGTAAAGGAGCTGAGAAAATTGACAGATAACAACAATACGATAGTAGCACCACTACAAATAGACGATGCTATATGTACGAAACTACTGAGTCTTTAAAACATCAATGATTAGTTCCTTACCATCCCACACCACCTTGTTTACAACG
The DNA here is from genome assembly GCF_000016985.1 of Alkaliphilus metalliredigens QYMF. NCBI lineage: Bacteria > Bacillati > Bacillota > Clostridia > Peptostreptococcales > Natronincolaceae > Alkaliphilus > Alkaliphilus metalliredigens. Next base: position 2,447,155 of record NC_009633.1, read on the forward strand.
CTTTTCACAAGGTCTCTTTTCTTTTCATAAGGCACATGATCTATTGTGTCTCTAAAAATAATCAGTGCAGCTTTCAAGATTTCAATATTAAGTATCTCTGAAGGAGTTGTATCAATTTCAAGTTTGCGCTGTAACTCCGTATTGTCCTTCTCTAGCTTTTCCATCTCAGCAATGATGTATTTAGTCACCGTACTACTTTCATTCTCAGAGAGCTGCTTTACGAGGTTCTCAATAGCCTTCTGATTCTTCTCAATCTGCTTGTATATATCCTTCGATTGATTCTTCTTATTTCCAAGCTTCTTTTGCTGCTTATCTAACATCTCAAGTAATCCATTATCAATCATATATTTCAAAGTATCAATGACATCTTGATCAGTTTTTTCTCCTGGTAGATTAGGGCATTGACACTTTGACCCCTTGGATACTTCTTTAGTGTTGCACATATAATAGAATCTTCGCTTCCCAGTAGACTTTACCACGCGATCATATTTAATTTGCATATATGAGTCGCAGAAATTGCAACGAAGTATACCTGATAACATAGCTGCATAAGAAGTACCACGTCTAGGAGCCTTATCTCGATTCTTTCCAATTTGACTTTGCACCTGGATCCACTCCTTTCCTGGTATGATACCTTCATGTCTACCTATCGCAATAATCCACTCAGATGTATCTTTTAATCGAGGATATTTACCTTTCTTAATTTGTTGCTTATTATAAGCCATGATCCCGTGTGTACCATTCCATTCATTAGCAGGGTTAGCAATTTGAGCACCCAAGGAACTAAAATACTCATATGAGTACTTGTCAGCCTTAGCATATACAGGGTTAGTCAAAATGGATTTGACTGCATTTTTTCCAAAGAATTTTCCGTTCTTAGTTTTGAAATCTTGCTGATAAGAATAAGCTTCCACCTTTGACATGGAGCCAAGCTCCATGTACTTTTCAAATACTTCTTTCACAATCTCCAGCTCTTCATCAATAGGGGAGAGGGAGTAGAGCTTCCTTTCTTTATAGTTTTCATCAATAAAAACAACAGGTTCAGATCCAAAGCCAGTGGGCAGGTTACCACCTAACCATCTACCGGTCCTAGCAAGCTGATACATATTGTCTTTAATCCGTTCGGCAATTGTTTCACGCTCCAGCTGAGCGAAGACAGAAGCGATATATAACATAGCACGGCCCATGGGCGTAGAAGTGTCAAATTGCTCTTTAACAGATACAAAAGCAATGTTATTCTCTTCTAACATTTCTATGGTTCCTGCAAAGTCAGAGATATTTCTACTGATACGATCTAGACGATAGCATATCAGGACATCAAATTTTTTAGACTCAGCATCTTTAATTAACTTTTGAAACTGCGGACGATCAGTATCCCCACCTGAAAAGCCTTCATCCTCATAGACCATTATGCTAGATTCACCAAAATGCTTTTCTATATATTCCTTACAAGTAGTGATCTGGTTTTCTACAGAGTCACCTTTACCTGTGAATTTACTTTTTCTTGAATAGATTGCAATTTTCATTTGAGAGCCCCCAGTTAATTAGTTTTATATGGTTTATATTATAGCAAAAAAGAAAAAGTTTTTGAGAGATTAAATAATTATGCATGCCTACTATCCTAAATATACATAGTCCTAACGGGCTTTTATTAATGGATGAAACAAGTAATTTGTCGTATAGTGTCGGACGAATATATTGAAAAGAAGGCCTTTATGTTTGTGTGACTTGGTAAATATTGCTACAATAGAAACAAGCCTATTAATTAACTCATAAATCGACCAATATTGACAGAAAATTACTAATGGTATATTTGTACGATGGGAAGATGAACAACTAGATGGATTGTAATAAAACTTTAATAAGACTTATTAGGTATAGTACAAGACATTTAACATATAACTGAGTGTTTTGCAGATAAGTAAATAATACCGAACTTTAGTTCGTGAATACCACTGAAAATGACGTAAAAAGCGAACTTGATGTCGGTAATGAAACCTTATGTGCAATATATTACTAGTTAGTTGAAATCACAATATCGGGGTAGAGCGTTGGGTAATTAATTTGGCTGGTGCTGCTAAAAATTAGATGGACATTTGCTGTAAGAGTATCTTTGTTAAACTGCATAAGTTTAATATTATAAAGATAGCATGTATAAATTATTTAGGGGGTCATTAAGTGGATAGAACTATAAAGTGCACTGATTGTGGTGAATTGTTAAGTAACGAAAGTGATGCTTGTCAAAAGTGTCGTTCAAGTAAAAGGACTGTATGTATGGGTTTTTCAGATAAGGTAAGCTTTCATGAACAACTGCGTGGGAAAGCTAAAAAAGAAGGAACAAAAAAGCCAGTTAAGGAATTTATATATGGTGATGAGAAGAAAATATCAAATAATACATGGGTAGATAAAACTAGGATAATTGATAGAGAAAACAATCAATATGTTGAAATAATTAAAGATAAAGATACTGGTGAAATAATACATGAATGTAAAGAACCTTTGACAGATCATTTCAACCACGGTTCAGCGAAGTTTAAAAAACAAAAGTAATCTATATGCATATTAAATGTAGAATTATAAAACCTCTGTGATAATGACCCTATGTGGAATGATTATGTAAATACTATGGCAAATCATCGTTTTTTTAATGTACGATAGTAAAGGGGATAGGTTTGTGACATCAACTAACAGTGCATTGCCGGCTTCGCTGCGCTCCGACCCAAAGCTTTTCGCTGGGAGACAAGCTCCGCCAAGAGGTATTCCTTTTGGGTCCAGCTCAAAGGCTTCGGCAATGCGAAACGTTCTTGGCTATACAAATAGCATAGTGAGTGAGTAAGGAAAATGAATGAGTTAATGTTTCTAAAACAACCAATTTTATAAGGAGGCAGGTATGAAAAAAGTAAAGATATATAAAGGATATGATAGTTTTCAACAAAACCTAGATGGAACATATGTCTGTGGAGGAGCATACGATAGTTTCCAAGAGAATCCAGATGGAACATATGTCTGTGGAGGAGCATACGATAGTTTCCAAGAGAATCCAGATGGAACATATGTCTGTGGAGGGGCATACGATAGTTTCCAAGAGAATCCAGATGGAACATATGTCTGTGGAGGGGCATACGATAGTTTCCAAGAGAATCCAGATGGAACATATGTCTGTGGAGGGGCATACGACAGCTTCCAACAGAATCCAGATGGAACATATGTCTGTGGAGGGGCATACGACAGCTTTCAGCAGAATCCAGATGGTACATATGTTTTAGGAGGAGCATATGATAGTTTCCTACAGAATCCAGATGGTACATACGTCTGTGGAGGGGCATATGATAGTTTCCAACGGAATCCTGACGGCACATATGTTTGTGGAGGAGCATATGATAGTTTCCTACAGAATCCAGATGGTACATACGTCTGTGGAGGGGTATACGACAGCTTCCAAGAGAATCCAGATGGAACATATGTCTGTGGAGGAGCATATGATAGTTTTCAACGGAATCCTGACGGTACATATGTTTGCAGCTGATATACATAAAGATATCAAAAACTTTCGTAAGATACTGCACATAACAACGCATTTGGCGTAAAGGGCAAAGCTTCGGGGGTCTGGTTCGTTAGCGTCGCAAATGCAGAACGTTAGTGCGCCAAGTCAGGTAAGGTCTAACCAACCACCTGTATCAAGTGTTGCGTTGATACTGGCGACAATAAAGATGAAGCGACACCGAGAATCATATAGGCCATAGGGGAGACCGTAATCCCTGAAGCATATTCAGCCCCATAAATCGCGTACCTAGAAATAGGAAAATGCAGATGACGACGTGTTTTACGTCACGGAAGTCAATACAAAGGAATCGTTAATAGTGAGATTTTTGAGGGTCTGTCGGGGTCCTATAACATGGCATGTATGAAGAGAAATGTCAGGAACTTGGGAGGATCAGTAGGTTCTGTAGGTTCCAGTGATAAGCTGGTAGACCCATCCAACCGAAAAATAGGACGGTCGATGACATTACAGGGTTCGGATCAACCCATAGAACTCTGAGGTTGGGAAAGCCAACTACATGGGGAAGGAGTTGACAGGAATATGTACTTCGTAAAGGAAACATTAGCCGGGCATGTTGGGCTGGATAAACTAATGCAAACCTCACTGCGAGGAATAAGGCAGAAGGCAAAGTTAGAGTTTAAATATTAATTTGCTGGATTACGGAACTGGATATTTCTGAAGAGCCTGGTGCGTCAGGTAACTGGCGCTTCTACCGTGACGTCGACATTATATACTAGGTATTGATCTCTCAAAAGTATTTGAGTATATTAAACAATAATTTTTTTAGGGGTGATTATATATGGGAAAAGAAGTTATAGGAAGTAGGGCTAAATTTGTTATTAATGATAAGAATGATTGTATCATGTATCTGGGACATCTCTTAGAGTATGCAGTTAAGAAGAAGGAAGTATATTGGGAATTGATTCTAGAGTCAATTACTTATTATACTCATGAATTAGAACGTGCAGGAATTAAATTTAGTGGAGAAATTAGAATTGATGAAATTATTATGATTGAAGATAAAAAAATATTACATAGTAATATTGCTTTCAGTAAATTTAAATTATTTACATCTGCAATGAAATTAATAGAGAATGAAATTATTAATATAATTGGTGATTATAGTAAAGATAAACGCTCAATTTCTTATAACAATTATCTTAGTATCATTAAAAACGATAAAATTGGACAAGTAAAATTTCATCATAACCTAGAAAGAGATGAATTGATTAAGAAATATAAAGAACATAGAAACTATAATGCTCACTTTACAAGTGATAAATTATGTGAATGGATTGACTATAGAATTAAACAGTCTCAAGAATATGAAAATGTAAAATTTGAATTTGGAGATGATTTTAATATTTATGTATCAGATGAAATTCAGTTGGAATATTTGAGAACAGAATTAGTTAGACATATGAAAACGCATTTCGAATATGAAAAAGCAATTGATCATATTAAGCAAGATTTTCAATATTTAAATGGTAGAGATATTAAAATTAATGTAAAGAAAGTACCACTTGACAAGTCAGCTATACCGATTTCAGAGAATGGTTACTCTAGTCATCTGAGAAGCAATAATAGAGAAACAAAGTAGAGTGGAATCATATCTGAATAAAATATTAAACTTATAAGTGAAAAGATAAGATTAGCTATTTTCGTATAGAACATCTACTAACAGCATGTTCTAAACATTCATCAGTATTTAGAGAAAGGCTTCGTAACAGCTGATGAACGACGGGGACGGCAGAACGTTAGTGCACCAAGCAAAGGTGAATCGTACACAGAGAATCATATAGGCCATAGGGGAGACCATAATTCCTGAAGCATATTCAGCCTTGTAAGTCGTGGGTCTAGAAATAGACAAAATGCAGATGACGACGTGTTTAACGTCACGGAAGTCAATACAAAAGAATCGCTAAAGGTGAGATTCTTGAGGGTCTGTCGGGGTCCTATAACATGGCATGTATGAAGAAAAATGTCAGGTACTTGGGAGGATCTATAGGTTCCAACGATAAACTGGTAGACCCATCCAACCGAACATGTAGGACTGGGTAAACTAATGCAAACCTCACTGCGAGGAATAAGGCAGAAGGCAAAGAAGAATTGTCGGATTACGGAACTGAATATTTCTGAAAATCCCGGTGTGGTAGTTCCTCACGCCGGGATCTGGGCGGGGTGCGTCAGGTAACTGGCGCTTCTACCGTGACAGTGCCATTATGCATAGAATATGAATTTAAAAGGAGAAAAGGTCATGAACTCACTTGATATTTTTCAAGATGAAGAAATAGTTACTAGTTCTGTCATAAGTGAAGAGGTAATAAATCAATTAATCGAAAAATGTAAAGAATCAAGTATTGAATACTCTTATGTAAACAGTAATTTTATAATCATGTTGAGCTCTGGTAGGAGTAAGTATAAAATATTAATAGATAATATGAAGTATGCTTTAAATGTATTAGAAATTGATTTTAGTAAATATGTTGTACTACAAGATTATTTAGCAATATGCTCATATGAGAAGGGGACCATTGAAGCAATATTTGAACCAATTCATTTACCATATCATCTTCTTCTAAGAAAACTTTTTGATAATTATGAATCAACTGATGAGAAGATTAGGATAGTTCAGGAAACTGATATTGGTAATTTAGCTCTAGAAATTGGAAAGGTATCTAAAGAATTAGGTGTTATTTTTCATTCGCAGATTAGAAGGAATTTTATTTCTATTAAACTTAGTGGTTTAAATATTAAGCAACATAATAAGGCATTGGATATACTTAAAAAAGTTACTGATTCATTATTTTTTCAAATTGAATTAAGGTATAAGTTGCCTATTATTCTTTCTAAACAAAACAGTGGCATGGCTGGTGGGAGGTATTTTAAAGAAGTAAACGTTGAAGAGCTTAAATTCCCGAAAATTCAATATAACAGTGAAGCACTTTCATTATACTGGTATGCAAGAAGTGCTCGTAGGATGCCATTATTACAATATCTAGCATATTATCAATCTATAGAATATTATTTTCCATTGTACTCAGACATAGAAGCTAAAAAAACACTAAAAAATATGTTGATGAATCCCACTTTTAATGAACACAATGAAGCAGATTTGTCTAAAGTAATTGTTTCTATTAGAACAAAGTTGGGAGGGAAAGGATTTGCAAATGAAAGAACTCAGCTGCTATCGACTTTAAAGGAATGTATTAATCCTGATGAAATTCGTGACTTTTTAAAAAGTAGTTCTAAGAAAGAAGATTTTTTTTCATTGAAGAATGAACAAGGAAATATTGCTAAGAAACTTTCTAATGCAAAACTAACTGTTAACCAAGATGATACTGAAATAATAAACAATTTAAAGGAAAGGATTTATGATATTAGATGTAAGATTGTCCACACTAAAGCACTAAGTCAGGAGGATACAGTTGAATTGATTCTTCCGTTTTCTAAAGAAGCTGAAAATCTTGATTTTGATGTTGAATTATTAAAATTAATCTCACAACAAGTAATTATTACTAGTGGGAACCAATTATTACTTTAAGCGGTATCAATTTAGCTTATACGAGATGCAACATCACATTATGTTTAAAGTAGGTGCAAAAGTGTACGTTATGGGGGACAGGTCAGAGCATCACATCCCTTCACCGGGAGCGTAGCATGTATAATACTGACCTTGTGGTAATTAGAATGGAAGTATCGAGTCGAAAATAAACTTTAATATTCGACAAATAGTTCTGAAATAATAAGTAAGTGACTTGAATTAGGTGAGGAACGGGTGAACATTGAAAGAGAGTTATTATAGCTATGTCTATAAACGCATATTTATAGAAAATAAATGTAGATGAATTCAAGTATATAAAATAATTAAATATCAAAAAAACTTGGGGTAACTAGACATAAGTTAATGACTATTCTTATTAAATCGGATGCTAAGGTGATAAAATAGTATGAAATATTCTAATATAAAACTGATGAATAATACCTATTAGATAACGAAAAAGGACTATATGATAACAAAATACTTACTATTGATAACGAATTATGATATAATTCTACCAGTAGGAGGTGTTTTAAGTGAATACAGAAATTATTAAAATTATAGAAGGTAGTCTTAATAATGACAAACAGAAAGTAATATCATATGCAAAGGTTCTAGCTAATAATTTAGAACAAGAAGGAGAAGTGTTAGTAGCTAGAAAAATTAGAAAGATGATAGGGGATAAAGATATTCATCCGGTGTATTTAGATGATTTATTATCTAAGCCAGTAGATAAAGAGAGTAGAATGGATATTTTAGACGTAGAGGTTCCATCGGGAAACTTCCAAAGCTTAATTTTTTCATACAACTTAACTAAAGAGATTGATCAGTTCATTGCAATGGCAAAGAATAAAGAAAAGCTATACAGCTTTGGAATAGAATCACCACATTCTTTATTACTCTATGGTGTACCTGGTGGTGGAAAAACAAGTATTGCAAAGTATATATCTGAAAAAATGGAATTACCTTTAGTGACAGCTAGGTTAGATTCTCTAATTTCATCATTATTGGGGAGTACTGCTAAGAATATAAGGAGAATATTTGAATTTTCATCTAAACAACCGTGTATATTATTTTTAGATGAATTTGACGCAATAGCTAAAGCAAGAGATGATAAACACGAATTGGGAGAATTGAAAAGAGTTGTTAATACATTACTACAAAATATTGATGAATTTAACAATAACAATATTCTAATTGCAGCAACAAATCACCCTGATTTATTAGATTCAGCGATTTGGAGGAGATTCTCCACTGTAATAGAAGTGCCTGTACCAGCAGAAAATGAAATTAATGAACTTATAAAGAGATTTTTAGGTAATATGATGTATGATTTTCAAGATAATACTAAACTATTCAATAATATACAGGCATTACTAGAAGGATGTTCACCAGCTGATATAAAAAATATCTGCATTAACTGTATGAAAAAAACAATTATAAATGATAAACAACAGATAGAATATCAAGATTTGATATATGAGATATATTTATTTAAATATCATAATATAAGCGAACTCGAGTCCGTTGTAAAATTCATGAATGATAACGGAGTAGCTCAAATGAAAATTCACAAGGCGATAAATTTATCATTAAGACAGATTAGAAATATACTAAAAAAATAGGGGGGAGCTTGATGGGAAAAAGAAACCTACCAGTTAAATTGTTTGCTAAAAGAACGATAGACGATAGGTTGGTTGAAGCAGGGGGAAGTAAGAGTGAGCAAAAGTGGATTTTACATGGTCAAGAACTAAATAATAAAGTAATGGAATTACAGAAAGGTTTAGATAGCGTTGAAAAAGTATTAGAAAAAAGACAGAAAGAGAATAGTAATATTCCAGTGATAATTTCAGCAGAATTGCAGAATAAAGCTCTTGCAAAGACACATAGAAAAGTGATAAAAAGTTTATTTGATGTAAATAATAACACACAAAGTATTATTGGACTTAGAAATGATAATGAATTATTGGTTAGAGTTGATAAAAAAGAAGATATGAAGAAAATTCAAAGTAAAATAAAAGATTGTAACAGGAATGCTCATGCTATTTCAGCACTACAGGAAATAATGAGTTTTCAACCATATATAGAGTTACCTGAAAATCATGTGGATCCATTGAAAATTAAACTGATTAATTTTATGGATTCGGATATCAACAATGCTGTTGAACATGATTTTGAGCATTTGTGTAGTCGTAAACTAAATATTGAGTTTAAAAAAACTCAATATACAAAGAGTACAATTGTATATAAGATTATATTAGATCATATAGAAAAATTGAAGGATATAAAAGAATTTTCAGGTCTTTATTCAATCGAACCAATGCCAGAACATGATTTGTCACTAGAAGAAAATATTGATGATGATGACATCCCTATAAAAAAACCTGAGCCAAATATAGACTATCCTATAGTTGGTATATTAGATAGTGGAATTGGTCGAATTCCACATTTGAAACCGTGGCTGTTAGATGAAAAATTTTGTCCTTATCCAGAAGATGAAATTGATAATAAACATGGTACAGCAACTGCTGGAATCCTTTTATATAGTGATGAATTAGAAAAATCAGCTCAAACAGGGTTGTACGGGTGCAGAATTCTAGATGCTACAGTTTTTCCTAAAATAAATGAAGAACAGAAACTTGACCAAGATGAACTTCTTATTAATATCAAGGATGCAATAAAAAGACACCATAAAGAAGTGAAAATATGGAATCTATCTATAGGTACTAGAACAGAATGTAAAAATGACAGATTTTCAGATTTTGGTAAAGCATTAGATGAATTGGAAGATAAGTATAATATTATTATTTTCAAGTCAGTTGGTAATTGCAAGTCATTTTTAAATGGGAAACCCAAAAGTAGGATATCTGTTTCAGCAGATAGTGTTAGATCAATAGTTGTAGGGTCTATTGCTCATAAAAAACAAAGGTACGATTTAGCAGAAATAAATCACCCGTCCCCCTTCACAAGAACTGGGAGAGGGCCAGCACATATTATTAAACCGGATGTTGTTCATTTTGGCGGGAATGCTGGTGTGAAAGATAATAATATGACTACAACTGGGGTGAAAACTTTTTCGCCGACTGGAAAAGTATCATCTTTAATAGGGACAAGCTTTTCAACACCTAAGGTTACAGCAATAGCTGCAGGTTTATACCAAGAATTAGATGAAGACTTTGATCCGCTTTTGTTAAAAGGATTGATAATACATTCAGCTAATTATCCTATTGACTTGAAAATGTCAATGGATGACAAGGTAAATCAGTTAGGTTTCGGAAAACCTAAAACTACTACAGACATTTTGTATAATGCTCAAAATGAAATGACGTTAATAATGAGAGATAATATATCCAAAGGTCAATACATGGATATATTAGATTTTCCAATACCTGACTGTATGATAGAGAAGGGGTATTATACTGGACAAATAATTGTAACACTAGTATATAATCCTATTTTAGAGTCGTGGCAAGAAGGTGAATATTGTCAATCAAATGTGAACGTTATGTTAGGATCATATAACAATAGAGTTCATAGAGATACAAATAAGAAAACAATCAGAAATCCAATTGGAAGAGACGATACTACCCAAAATATTTTGACACGAAGTTTATATTCCCAAAAAGCAATTAACAACGAAAAGGGGGGATTTGGCGGCAGTGAAAGATTATTAATTCAGTATGGAGGCAAGTATCACCCTGTAAAAAAATATGCGATAGATTTAGCAGACTTTAAAATTACAGATAAAAGAAAATACTTAAGTGCACCCAGAAAATGGTTTCTAAAAGTTGAAAATTTATATAGAGACTATATTGAAGGTAAAGGTGTAGAGCTAAATCAGGAGTTTTGCCTATTAGTGACAATCAAGCACCCTAATCCAGAAAAAAATATTTACACTGAGGTTACAAAGTTACTAGATAGACATAACTTTTACCACTCAAATATTAAGTTGAAACATGAAGTAAAAGTACATACAGAACGATAATAGGGTTTTAAAAAGGAAATGTATATACAATACATTTCCTTTTTAGATTATATAACATTTAATTAATTGCTAAATAATGAGTCTAAAAAAACATCAACTGAGTTTAGTTTATCCTCAACTATAAAAGCCATTTGAGTTAACTCTTTTTGCAGTTCTGATAATGTATTTAATCTAACTATCCTAGAGTTTGAATTAATTTGAACACATAATACACGATAATCATTCTTAGAATAGCTGTTTGATTCAAGTGTGAAGTTATATAAATACATGTAGCCATTGTTTATAGAAGCAAAATAAGAAACCACTTGATTAAATTCAATTTTATCCACTATAGATCCAGATATAACTTTATCCTTTGTCAATTCTTTGAAGAGTTGCTTAAAATATGTTTCGTAATCAGAAGGTAAAATGTCGGTTACTGATTGTCCGTCAGAAAAGCGATGCCATTTCATGTCGCTGCTTTTAGTCCTTATAATTAATTCTGTTATAGTATTATATATTTTTTTATTATCCATTAAATTGTTCATCTCCTTTATATCTAGCTACAAAATAAGTTAATTCATTAGAAAGCGCTTCTACTATGTATTTGTCATATTCTTTTTGCAGCAAAAGATAATATAATTTTTTCTTGATAGTACTACTATTATATGTAGAAGATAGTAATTTTTTACATTTTTTTATTGTCTTTTTGTCTTTACTGTTTAGTATCTGACTACAATTTGAAAATATTTCTAAATTAGTATTGATTTGATTTCTAAGTTCTATTTTGATATCATCAGCAACTTCTAATTTGAAAAGACATTCTTCAAGGCTATTTAATAAATCATTTTTATTTTTATTGAAATTTTGCATGTTTTGAAATTTAATAACCTTGCTATCTATTTTTCGAGAAATTATGATTAACCATACTGAAAGCGATAATCCTAATATGCTACTAAAGGATGCTAACGCAATAGTTACTTCATTTTCTGCAATTGACAATATGGAGTCCACAAACATAAGTATAAAATCCCCCCTTTGTAGATTAAAGTACGTGCTACTTGTGTAGTTACTGTCTTATAATATTTCCTGCGAATTGTATTCTAAGGAAAACAGAATGTATTCATTTATATATAAAATAGTAAATTGGATAAACTCTCGATGGTGTTTTCTTGTCCTACTGCTGAAGCTACATATCGATCTTAATCATCAAATTATAATTATATTGTTTTATTCATTTAAAGCGACCCAACAGTCATAAATCCATAAGCCTGTCCATTATGATATGAAACCATATCTATATCTTGGCCCCAAATGAGGCTAAGTCTATATTTCATAAACTCTGGTGTTACAAAGAATACATCAGCCAACTCATCAATCATTGCATATGTATCGCTAGGAACAGATATATTTTTTATTATATGTATAGGGCAGAGTAGATACGCAGCCATTCTTTTAGCTTGGTTTTCTTGTTTATCTATAATTGTTGTATTGTCTATTTGATTTCCTAAGTGCAAGAGGGCATGGCAGAATTCTTCTGCAAGTTCTTGCCGTTCCTCTCTTGGAGGCAGTTGGCTATCAAGTAAAATAATTGCTTTGTTCTTCTTAATAATGGTTTTACTACCTTGGTTTAGATGAAACACCTTAATATTTCTGTATTGATCAAGTATGCAATATATGTTGGTTTCAAATGAATATTTTATTGTGTGTTTATCTAGAATAAAATTAGCTTTTTCTTCTAAATAGTTGATATTTGTTTGAGGTAAAATATGTGCTAATACTATTGTGAACATCCCCTTTGCAGCTATTCTTCATCCTCCCAATTATCAAACTGTTCTTTTACAAAGTCCCAGGTTTTGAGAAGCTGTTTTATTTTTTTCTTGGGAGCTCCCTTTAAATCGTGAAATAATACACTTATTTCAGGATCTTGTTTTATTTGTTTTAATATTTCTAACTCCTCAAGAGTGAACTCACTATGGGAAGTACTAAAGTCAGTATGCTTTTTAGGCTTGCTTGATTCATTATCTAGAACAGATAAGTCAATATAAAGCTCATCTGTTTTTTTGTCATGGGTTATTTTGTTTATGAAGTTTTGTAGAAATTGAGCTCGTTCTTTTTCATTTAATAAGTCGTAGAAACTTTTGATAGAAGGAAGGTTTTTATATTGTGATTTGTCTATTATCTCTTCTATACTTTCAAGAATTAAAGGTATAAACGAATCAAGCTTGTCTAAGTTTTCTTCGGTAATAGTATAAACATCTAGATGACCAGCAGCGATCATTAGTTCTTCATACTTTACATTGTTGTGCGCTTTAGTAGCTAACTTCTTTAAAATTTCGGGAGATGGTGGGTTTTTCCGTGTTTTATTGATTAATCTAGATAGATACCCAGCATCTACACCAGATGATAGGGCGTATTGATTTAATGATCTTTCTCCCTTGGCTTTTGTAAGTAAATTGGAAAGTTGTTCTTTGTCAAAAAGGTTCATTGGATTCCCTCCTTCATATATCATTTTATTTTAATTATTGCCTGTAGGCAATAACATTTTACTAAAAGAAAATTTTGTACAAAAAAAGTATTGCATGCAAACAACGAATATGCTATATTGTACATAAACAATATTGTTTACAAACAAACAAGAGGTGATTTGATGAAGGTGAATATGCAAGCTTTACAAACATTGATTAACGAAAAACAATGGACAATCTATAAGTTATCTCAAGTTATGGGATTAGATTATTCATATGTTTACAGGGTTTTCAATGAACAATCTAGACCAGGCTACAAGTTTATAGAAAAATTATTGAATATGTGCAATAAATTAGGTTTAGATCCAAACGATTATATTTTTTTTACACACCATTGTCTGTAAACAATTGCGTGTGAATTATTAATATCATATTTAGTATGCTAAAATGCAAATTGTTAGGAGGTGACAAAGTGAAAATATATGTTAAAAACAAGAATTCATTGTCATTATTACTACTTAAACTAGGATATTCTCAGAGATCTTTCGGTAGAAAAATAAAGATATCTGGAGGATATATGAATCAAATTATAAAAGGAGTGAGAAATCCAAGTGCTAAAGTAGCTAAAAACATTTGTGAAGGCTTAGAAACGTCATTTGATGAAATTTTCTTCGTAGGCAATGATTACAAAAGTAATGCAACGTAGTTTCACTTAAAATGAGACAAGCTTATAGAAGTTCTCTAAATAAGCTAAAAGGGAGTGGATTAATGTTTCAGAAAGAAGTTTTTAAAGAACTTATTCAAAAAAGCATTGGAGATGCAAACATAACTAAATTCTCAAAATTTAGCGGTGTTAATAGAACTTATTTATCAAAATTTTTAAACACAAAACTTCATAGTCCTCCCTCTCCTAATGTTATTAAAAGGATAGCTGAATCATCTCAAGCTAGAGTGTCTTATGAAGAACTTATGGAGGCTGGGGGGTATTTAGAAGTAAATATCAACACATTATTGACATCACAGGAATTATGGATTCTAAAAAGTTGTTTATCATGGTATATGCAATCGCGTAAGTGCACAGATCAAGAAGCATCCAAAGAAATGAATCATTTAATAGATAAAATGAACAAATTATGTGATGAATAGTACAATCCATTAATTACATAAATTTTACTATGGGGGTGGTGGTATGAAAACAAGAATTACAGTTGGTGGAGTCCCATGGGAAGAGCTAACGGAAGATCATCAACAAAGGGTTAAAGATTTTGTCACAGGACATGTTAGACGTATTGTATCAGAAGAAGTAAACAGCATGATTGAAAAAGGCAAATCAATGGAAGAGATTAAGAGGTTCTTAAAAATCAACTAATCGTAGGATGATAGCATTTTAACTATATAAATCTTTTTTAAAAAGATGAAAATTAGAAGGGAGGAACAACTTTGGTCAAGCTATTCCTAAGGATGATAAGTAATAGAAAATACAAAAGCAAGACTGTTTCAGATAAGATGATAAGAATGTGTTTAGGAAAGAGATATTAACTTGATAGCTTCTATATTTATTTTATCACTAAAAGCACGTACTTAATTTGTAAAATCGGCAAGTTGACAAATTGACAAAAGGAGGGGTTTTGAATGAATAGAGAGATAGGGCAAGTCCTTAGAGAGATCAGAATCGAGAAGGGGTTAGTCATGCGAGAAATATCTAGTGGGATTCATTTAGATGTGGGCAAGATTAGTAAAATCGAAACCGGAAGAGGGGAGCTGAATGATATGGAAGTACTAGCAAAATGGTCTGAACTTCTAAATTCAAAGGAACCAATGAAGATAGCATGTAAGACATGTCCATTATTTTCAAAGCTATATGGGAACTATCAATTCCAGGCAAGTACAATACTAAACTAAGGGGAGGGGAAGTTATGAGAGATTTACTTTACAGAGCATTTAATCCAGAGGAAGGCAAGATGTTTTACTTTGATTTAAGGCAGTACATGCAGCTGAGTGAATGCGGACAAGAAGATTTATGTCCATCACTACCAGTTGAAACCTTAGAAAGCTTGATGGAATTTACAGGACAAGCAGATTTTACAGAGGCAAAGATATTCGAAGAGGACATCATGCAGGGTCCAATAGATAAGGCATTGATTATTGTTAAGTGGGACAAGAGCCAGGGGCAATGGGTTAGTGTTAACTTAAATAATGGAGACAGCCTTCCACTATGGAGATTGACTAAATCATTTAAAGTGATTGGTAATTCTTACGAATCAAGTTTAGCAAAGGAATACAAAATCGCAAGATAGGGGGAAAGCAAATGAGAACATTTATTTTTACTGGGACTGTGAGAGAGCTAAGAGATTATCTTAAAAAATGGCAACAAAATAACCGACCAGCGGGAACTGAATCGGCTATTACATTGGGTTTTAAATAGACTGTTACTAGTATTATAGCATATTATTCCAACAAAAACACTTACAAAATATAAAAAAGGAGAGGATCGAAGATGGCAGGAGATTTTTCAGCTGAGCTTAATCTAGCAACTCTTATTAACGGTGAGCTTAACGATGAATTCAAATCACTTTATCAAGATGTACTCAAGTCACTTAAGAAAGGAGAGAAGGGGAAGGTAACAATCAATGTACACATCAATCGTATTCAAGACATGGACACCATGGTAGGCATAGAGTATGACATCAAGAGTCAAAAACCAACTAGAAGGAAATCTAGTATGGCCGTTATTAAAGATGTTGATGGCCAATTATCACTGATGACAGATAGGCCCAAGGAACCACTAGATAATATCACGATGTTAAAGCAAGCTAAAGAATAAAAGCAATATATGAAAATGGACAAGCATTACCCAATAAATCAAATGAGGGGGAATTATTAACAATGGAAAAGGCAACGAATACAACTAATGTGAAGGTAGAAGTAAAGGAAGGAACTGAAACACTAAAACTGATTCATGAACCAATGCAAACAAGAAAGATCCATGAATGGAATAAAAGGGATTATGACTTGGAATCATTGCAAGCAGTTATTGATTTAGTAGAGCGAAAAGGAACATTAGAAAATAGCATGATCTTCTATAGTACGTCTTCAATCAGAGTCATTTTAGATGATTCTATCCAGGATAGACCATTAGATCATGCAACATATAAATTCCAAATCTCTGATGAGCTACATAATTGGAAGCAAGTATTTGGACAAAGATTAAAGCAAAAGGAATTAGTAGATTTCTTAAAACGCCTGGACGATGATGAGGTTCAAAATCGAGAAGAACTAATCATGAATGTCCGTAAGCTGCAGGTCATGACAGAAATCAAAGGTGAATATAGATATGACGATGATGGCAATGTTTCAGTGATGTACAAAGAAAGCAATGGTAGAGAGGGCTTGATGGCACTTCCTAGATACATATTCATTACCCTACCAATCTTAAACGAGGGAGATCATAAACCAACATTAGAACTGGAATTAGAGTTAATCAAGCCAAAGGCAGAAGATGAAAAACCAGCTATCGTCATCACTTGCCCAAAGCTCAAAAAGCACATGGATGATGCAGTGAAGTGTGAGATTGATAAGTTGAAATCAGCATTACCTGAACACCTAATCATAGCTGGAAGAGACTAATAGTAGAAGAGGCGTATCTAATGCGCCTCTCCTATCAATGCCATAAGAACAAGAAACGATTGATGACTGAATCGGCTATCAGATAGGGTTTTAAATTACTGTTATTAATATCATGGAATATTTCGAGGGGGATAGATATGGCTGTTTATAGACAAATTCAGATTAGCTTCTGGCAAGATGACTTCATTCTTGATTTAACTCCAGAAGAAAAATACTTTTATATATATTTAATGACCAATTCTAAAACAAGCCAATGTGGCATTTATGAACTTCCTAAAAAAGTGATTGAGTTTGAAACGGGATACAACAGAGAAACAGTAGAAAAGCTCATTAATCGTTTTATAGACTATGGGAAAGTTCTATACTGTGATGACGCTAATGAGATTATGATCTTAAATTGGATCAAGCATAACTCAAACCCTTCACACAAGGTAGTTACACGTATCAAAAAAGAATTGCAAGAAATAAAAAGTGGGGAATTTGTTGAG